>NZ_JBGORX010000002.1:0-545140 GCF_044626755.1 Legionella lytica
AAACTCTTCAGTTCAATTCCTGTCGTCAGTTCTCACTAACGTATCTTTACTTCTTCTATCTAGTCACAAGCACTCAAGTTATTTCAAAGTGCCCACACAGTTTGTCTTCTATCTTATTAATGAACGTTTGCCCCGAGGCGTGCTGCGTATTCTACTGATTTCGACTTCCATGTCAAACACTTTTTTCATTTTTTTTGAATTTTTTGCGTATTCCTATTTTTAGGCCTTATGTATGACATATATTAATGAATAGGCAAAACAATGCATCTCATGGCTAAACGCTCATTAATGCAGTAAAAAGGGTTTGCTTCATAGAATTACGTCTATTTGGCCTCACGGTTAATTGTCATAATCTTTAATAATTGCCGTGGAGCTTTTTAGTATAGACCAGGTTTTTTCATATTTTCAGAAAGAGAAACTTTTAGCATAATTTTTTTTACACAAAGCTGGCTATCCCCTCGTTTTTTTGATAATCTTCGCTATTCAACTATGGTGGCTCTATTGGTCCCTTCGCGGCGATAGATTGTGAACCCCGTCAGGCCCGGAAGGGAGCAGCGGTAGCAATTGATTCGAGCGCCGAGGTGCGGCTCTTAGAGCTGCCACCCAACTTATAAAACCATATATGAGCTATCTAGCACTTGCCCGTAAATGGCGACCACGAACATTCTCACAACTTGTTGGCCAAGAACATATTAATAAGGCTCTTATTAATGCGCTGAATCAACAACGCCTACATCATGCCTATCTTTTTACCGGTACCCGTGGTGTGGGAAAAACAAGTGTAGCCCGTATATTGGCTAAATCATTGAATTGTGAAGCAGGAATCAGTTCTGAACCTTGTCTACAATGTAATACTTGCATTTCCATTGAGCAAGGTCGCTTTATTGATCTCATTGAGATTGATGGTGCGTCCAAAACACGTGTAGAGGATACGCGCGAGTTATTAGATAACGTGCAATATGCACCTGCCACTGGCCGCTTTAAAATTTATCTAATTGATGAAGTGCATATGCTGTCACAGCATAGCTTTAATGCTTTACTAAAAACATTGGAAGAGCCTCCCTCCCATGTGAAGTTTATTTTAGCTACGACGGATCCGCAAAAATTACCAGTTACCGTTTTATCCCGTTGCTTGCAATTTAATCTGAAGCATTTGGCGCCAGAGCTAATTAGCCAACATTTGCAATTGATTCTTCACGATGAACAATTAGATTTTGAATCCCAGGCGCTGAATATCTTAGCCCATGCGGCACGCGGAAGTATGCGTGATGCCCTCAGTTTGTTAGATCAAGCCATAACGAGTTGTGATAATCAATTAACCGCAACCGATGTAAAAATGATCTTAGGTTATACCCAACAGGATTATGCCTTACAACTCCTGCAAGCACTTGCGAATCAAGATGCCGCCAAGATATTAAACCTTAGCCAAAATATCGCTAATGAAGGAGGACATTTTCAATATGTCCTTGATGAGCTACTCAATTACTTACACCAAATGGCGGTTTATCATGCAATTGGTGATCATAATGCCTTAATCAGCCCTTCTGCTGAAATCAAAAACTTAAGTAATTTATTATCTGCTGAAGATGTACAGTTATTTTATCAAATTAGTTTAAAAGGCCGCGAAGAAATTCATTTAGCTCCGACCTTGGCCATAGGGTTTAATATGACCTTATTGCGAATGCTAACATTTAGACCAGCTCCGAAAGTGGACTCTGTTGCACGAACACAAATTCAAATAGCAGAAGTAACGCCAGTTATTGCCCCTACCCCTGAAACTATACCGATGTCTCAGGTATCGGCACCGATTCCCTCCATAAGCCCAATCCAAGCTCCCGAGTTTACTTCAGTGCCAGCAGAGACAAGGACAGTACCAGAAACAGCTCCAAATCCAGTGAATTCTGCGACCCCACTTGCAGTAGCAGCAGAAATCCTTGAGGAAATAAATCATAATACGCCAATACCCGAACAACCTGCTATAAGCCATGCGGCACCAGAGCAGCAAAGTTGGGCAGCCATTATCCCTCAACTAAGACTAACTGGCTTAGCGCTTACCGCCATAGAGAATTCGGAGCTAATGTCTAGAGAAGGACGAGATCTGGTTTTACGAGTTGCTCGTGGGCATCAATCTTTATTTACCCCAACCGTACTAGCACGAGTTGAAACAGCACTAGCTAAATATTATCAAACAACGATAAAAGTTA
The DNA here is from genome assembly GCF_044626755.1 of Legionella lytica. Classification (GTDB taxonomy): domain Bacteria; phylum Pseudomonadota; class Gammaproteobacteria; order Legionellales; family Legionellaceae; genus Legionella; species Legionella lytica_A. Next base: position 2,205 of record NZ_JBGORX010000002.1, read on the forward strand.
CGCTAAATAGTGATCAGTCGGTGCAATCATCACCCGCTCAACAAAAAGAGCAGGCGACACAGGAAAAACAGCAAAATGCGGAACTTGCGCTGCAAAATGACCCGATGTTCCAACAGCTACAACAAGATTTTTCAGCAGAATTGGTCAAAAATTCTATTGTGCCACTAAAAGATGACTTATAATATAATAGGTTTAACTTCTCAGGCTGTGTTTTATAGTTCCTTGAGACTTGTACCCAACCCTAAACAACAGAGGCTTTAATAATGGATATGAATCAAAATCTTAGTAACCTGATGAAAGAAGCGCAAAAAATGCAACAACGTATGCAAGAAGCGCAACAACAATTAAGCCAATTAGTCGTTACTGGCGAAGCGGGTGGTGGCATGGTTACAATTCAGATGAATGGTCGACATGATGCCGTTGCGGTTAAAATCAAACCAACCATGTTGGAAGAAGATCCAGAAATGCTAGAAGACTTAGTTGCCGCAGCAATTAACGATGCTGTACGTAAAATTGAAAAAGCATCTAAAGAAAAAATCAGCCAATTAACTGCAGGATTAAATATCCCAACTGATTTAATGGGCGGTGAAAAGGAATAATCCTAATAATGGATATGTTAAATCGCCTGGTCGAAGCACTACGTTGCCTTCCCGGAGTAGGACCAAAATCAGCACAGCGCATGGTGTTTCACTTGCTTCAACATCAAAGACAGCGAGGTTTACACCTCGCCTCTTGTTTGGAGCAGGCAATGTCACAAATCAAGCATTGTCAGCGCTGTATGAATTATACTGAGCAAAGTCTTTGCACCTTGTGCCAAAATCCCAATAGGGATTCCTCTTTACTTTGCGTGGTAGAAAGCCCAGCTGATGTATCAGCAATTGAACAGAGCAATTCATTCCAAGGTAAGTATTTTGTCCTTATGGGTAAAATATCTCCCCTCGATGGATTAGGCCCCGATGATATTGGATTACCTAAACTTAAGAATCTGATTCTTGAGGAAGGAATTAAAGAAGTAATCCTGGCTTTAAGCCCTAGTGTGGAAGGACAAACCACTATTCATTTTATTCATCAACTCTTACGAGAACAGCCAGTCCATATTACTCAATTAGCCCATGGCATACCGTCAGGGGGTGAATTGGAGTTTTTAGATGGTAATACCATTGGAAATGCTCTTCGCAATAGAGCACTAATTAATGTTTAAAACCATAATACGTAATCAATTTTTTGTCCTGATATTATTGCTGGTAACAGGACTAACTCATGCTTCTTTTTATAAAAGCTTATGGCCACAATGGGAGGTGAATAATCCCTTATCTAAAGAAATTATTTCTCACCAACTGTGGCAAGACTTTTTAAATCGTCGAATAATTACTAGTCCCGAAAATATCAACTTGGTTGATTATGAGCATTTCTCGCAGACCGATATGAATTTGCTAAAAGATTATCTACGCGATATGGCACAAATTAATATCGATAATTACAATCGTGCAGAACAATTAGCTTATTGGATTAATGTCTATAATGCACTTACCGTACAGACAATCGCTAATTATTATCCCATCTCGACAGTTCAGGAGATTAATATTTCTCCTGGCCTGTTCAGCGTAGGCCCTTGGGGTGCTAATTTAATTACGATCAAAAAGACAACGCTTTCCCTAGATGATATTAATAACCGTATTATTCGCCCCATTTGGAATGATCAGCGCACACACTACGCATTGAACAATGGCAGTATTGGTGCACCAAATTTAAATAAAGATGCCTACCATGGGTACAATTTGGAAGAACAATTAAATAAGGCAGCACTTACTTATGTAAACTCATTAAGAGGAGTGAGTGTTATTGAAGGAAGGCTGATTATTTCAAAACTCTACGATTGGTATGAAGAAGATTTTGGTGGAACCAAACAAGATGTGATCATCCATTTATTGCAATTTGCCAAAGAACCATTACAAAGCCAGTTAAAACATACAAATACTATCGACAGTTATGTTTATAATTGGCATCTCAATAGTCCTTCATCAGATCCTGCATTACATGAGAATGATGTTAAGTAAAATTTAATCTCGCACCCATGCATACTGTGAAGCAATCCACACGACCCTATGTTCGAACTATGTACGGGTACTGGATTGCTCCGAAAACGGACATTTATAATAAGATCAATAGGAGGAATAAGTTTATGAATCGTGGTGGCTTTTCATGGAAGCGGCTTCTTGGTATTTCTGCTCTTAAAGCAAAAATTTCGCGAAAAATTGGCATCCCCTTAACTAAATCAGGAAGGCAACGAAAGCTGGGAGCGTTCATCATGAAAAGTGTATATTCGTTTGCCATGAAGCTCATAAAAGCTAAGCAGTGATCGCGGGACTTTTAATTTTCTTGTCTGTATTTTTCCATGCCTGAAGGAATCCTGATTGCAAGCAAGCAGGATTCGCTTTTTAATCTTCTTCTACGAAACGAAACAATTGCTCTACCGAATCATGGTTTATGGGTGTTTTACGTGAATAAATTGCAATAACTCGCAGTACGGCATCACGATTGCGATGGCCAATTTGCGAGTAATGCTTTGCTAATTTATAGTGATATGCCTCGGTAAGCACATGTCGATTTTTTAACTCGTCGCGTAAGGCTTGCATCACCGCCAATAACGTATCAAAAACGTCCTGTAGCACTCTGCTCTCTTCTTCACGAAGCTGAGGCAGCCAATCAAAAAAAACCCCCTCCAACACGATAAAAAAATTATGAAGTAAATGACGTGTGTCATTGTTCGCTAAATACCCGTAAAGATCCAAGCATTCGGTCGTCGAGAGTTGCGCGAACAAAAGGCTCATCTCCGACTGAAAAGCATCGAGCTCATGCATTTCAGGAAAAAGAGTTTGGCGTAAAACCATGGCTGTATCAATTAAACGATTAGGATTAAACCAAAACTTATAGGCTCTGCCCAAATCACGTAACAGTTCTACCGTGAGTTGCTGTTGATACTGTGGTGAAATGGTTATCCGCAACTGTTTCACCGCAGCCCAGATCATGGATTTAAAACTATCGTTTACCTCAATCATGATTCCCTGAGGTAATTCATTGCCATGCAATAAATAATCAACCTCTGGTATTAAACCATTTTGTAGAGCGGCAGTATGAAGCTGCTGTTGAATTAGCTCTATTGCATAATGTAAAACAGCCAGACGAGCACGGACAGAAATCAGCTTTTCAGGATGAACGCTGTAGGGGAATAATTTGTCAGGAAATAATTTATAGAAAAAAATAGCATTTACTAAATCAACAAATTGTTCTTGAGCAAAAAAATCCAGAGCCTCTTGTTGTTCCGCTCTACTCCACTCATGAAACCACATCGCCAATTCAAGAGTTGTTGCCTCATGATGGCTCCAAAAGTTAGCAATTCCGACAAGCCAGCGCTCCAAATGTCGTTTAGCGAATAATCGCTTGAGTCGCGTGGCGTATTCTGCCATCTGTTGCAAATAATGCAAAGATGGAATTGATAGCACCTGTTGATAAAGAGCGACTATTTGCTGTATTAATTCCTTCCTTTCTTCCAAAGAATTAGATTGAGCTAATCTCTGCTCCAAATTAAAAATGGCTTCAAAATGCTCTAAGCGGCAAGGGTAGGTGGATAATTGTTCGGGATTAAAAACCAAATCCTCTTGAAGCAAGCGCAAATAATCTAAATAGTTTGTTGCAATAGAACGGCATAAATCAACAATATTATCTGCATAGCAAGTTAAATGCTTGGGATGATTTAGATACGAACGTAAACGACATTTTAAATGGCTTAACTCATATTTAATCTGTGCTTTAGTCCGATCCGCATCCGTAATTTCCCAATTTAGTTTTTGAGCCACCCAGCCTCCTCAAACAGCCTCCTTGCTGAATTTCGCTTTCTTATACTTACAATAGCATCGAAAATAATTGCAAGTCGACAGTAATCTTGCCAAAATCTAATTGATTGCCGTATTAAAAGCCAGGAAACAAACAAATGCCGAAATCCAGCTATTTGCTGTTTATTGATCAGAGCCCTGTAAGTGAAGAGATTAAAAGTTACTTTGCTCAATTCAATATCGCAATAGTAGAACAGCAGAATTTACATTCAATTCCTATTGAGCAAGGGGTCCCTGTTGCTATTTTAATTCACTGGTCTATTTTAAAAAACCAGCTATCAATGGTACATCAGTTTTATACAAACTACCCTGTCCCATTATTAGTTATTCATGATCAACCAGATGAAGATGCCTGTATTAAAGTACTGGAAGCTGGAGCTGATGATTTTATCATTAAACCTATTTATCCACGTGAATTACATGCCCGTGTTAGTGCAATTAGCCGGCGAGTGTCGCGGATTCAACAACAATCGGACTCGGATAAAGAGTTACTCACCTTTGATAATTGGCGCCTCGATCCAGCTGCACGTCGTGTCTTTAATATTGAAACTAATAAAGAACTGCTTCTCAGTGCAGGAGAGTACGATTTGTTGCTTACTTTTGTACAACAACCCTTGCAAGTGCTCGATCGCGAACAGTTATTACAAACAACGAAAAATAGTGATTTGAATCCCTTCGATCGCCGAATTGATGTACAAATAAGCCGTTTAAGACAAAAAATCGAAATTGATGCTAAAAAGCCAGCCCTAATTAAAACGATTCGTAATGGTGGTTATATGTTTACTGCCGAGGTTGGTGTTATTAAAGAACCTGGTGATAAATAGCCTACTACAATCTAATGGGCTTGCCATTTAAAGAAAACCTGGTTGCAAGCAACCAGGTTAAATTGTTTTACTTTTGATTAACTATGCCTATCTAATGGCTTAATATTTCCTATCGTATAGATTGGTCCATGATCCCCAGGTTCATACGCATCTGGATTTTGATTGTCTAAAACTTCTAATTGCACGCTAATACCCACCAGAGGGAAATGCCTCATTAAATCTTTGCCGATCTGCTGAGCAATAATTTCCCAAAATACATTCTCAGGTAATTCGACCGAGGGCTCCATATAATTTAGTGCAATAGAGCGTAATAAACGATAATCAGGATACTCTGTTATAGGTAAGTCCTGCTTATATGCGTAACGTATATAGATATTTAATATTTGCCCAGCCTGGCGTACCGTATGATGTTTAGGTACCATAAATTGAAAATAATTACTTTCCTCTCTCATTTGCATATGAGAGCCCGCTAATAGCTGGTTCGACCAAGACATAAAGGTGAACATCAAGATGACTATCTTTAAATAATTCATTAATTTCTCCAATAGAGATTACTTTGCCAAATGTTGACATCAATTCGATTGATAAATAGCTAAATAAACACTGGAGAATGACGCGGGGGTTTATAAATACTGGTTGGAGCACCAGTAGAGCATGTTAAAAGATAAATAAAAGAAATTAATGCCATTAATAATGAAAGCAATGATCCTAGCAAATTTGCTTCTATAGTTTGTCCCGCATGACACTGACCTTTCTGATTAAGTGGCGCTTTTTGTGAACAAGAGCTAATTTCCGTTTTACTCACCGCAATAACTGACTGTGCATATATAAGCTGACTACTGACCATAATCGGTGTCAGGGAAATGACAAATATGAGAAAGAAGTTCAGCCATTTTTTCATGGTAAAAAGTATATCATATTGGACAATAAAAATCATAATGATTTTATAAGGGAGGTACATTCTATCTCAAACTTATGCCATCATCGTACTTCGGTTTGTCGGAGCTGCTTTTCACTCTGTCCTGGATACCGAAGACAAGCCCCGATACAGCAAGAATTGCTGAGTATCGAAGCCATATTATTTACGTTTCTTGCTCAGTTTAAACATTTTGACGCTTTTAATGGTGTTATCACTAACCTTTAAAATTTCAATACGGTAGTTATCAATAGTTAAACATGATTCAGCTGGCGGAATATAACCTAGGTGTTCGACAATTAGACCGCTTAATGTTTTAGGCCCAATCATTGGCAGTTGCCAGCCCATTAAACGATTTAAATGGCGTAGAGTTAAACTGGCATCAATAATTACTGAATTGTCACTTTGCGGCATAATATCACGGCTTAAAGCAGCGATGTCCGTAGTAAACTCCCCCACTATTTCTTCAAGAATATCCTCCATGGTAACCAGACCTAAAATGTTTCCGTATTCATCGACCACAAATGAACTTCGTCGTTTCATTTTTCTAAAATTAAGAATCTGGACATTCAGTGGTGTGGCTTCGGGAATAAAATAAGGGGTATCAGCGCTACTCAATAAGCTATTTAAATTTAGTTTATCCTCTAAGGCCAAATTTAAAACATCGCGTACGTGAATCATACCTTCTAGATTATCAATAGTGTCACGATATAATGGTAGGCGGGTGTGTTGCGCGGTTTCTAATTGTTCTAACAATTGAGTCCATGGCTGCTCTAAATCAATTCCTACAATTTCAGCTTTAGGAATCATGATGTCTTCAACAGTCGCCGTTTCCAAATCCAACAAACTTATCAACATACTTTTATGTTCGACGGGCAATAAACCGCCTGCCTCATGCACTACCGAACGTAGCTCTTCGCCGGTTAATGCTTCTTTTTGCACTCGATCAATGGAAACATGAAATAAACGTAAAATGCTGTTCGACATAAAACTACAGGTCCACACTAATGGAGAAAAGAGCTTTTGTATTATCTTTAATGGTAAAGAGGTCGCAAACGCAACTTGCTGAGGATAAATAGCGGCGAAGGTTTTGGGAATCATTTCCGCAAATACCATAATGACTAGAGTTAACAGTGCTGTTGCAATGGCCACTCCTAAATCACCGTATAAGCGTTGACCAATTAATGTTGCAATCATAGAAGCTACAATATTAGCTACGGTATTGCCAATTAAAACCACGCTCAGCAGCAAATCAGGACGCGCGAGAATTTTATTAACCCGTATTGCTTGCATGTCATTCTTTTTGACCAAATGTTTCAGCTTGTAACGATTTAGAGACATCATGCCAATTTCTGTGGCAGAAAAAAAAGCAGCTAGAACAATTAAAAAAACTACTATGGCAAATAATGTAGAAAGATGGAGGGCCACCAAATATCCTTTAAGCGTTGCATGCAAGAAAATAAGGTATCATATGGAGTCACAGAAAGCGAGATAAGGAGGTATGATTTGCTAGTGGAAGAGGCCTGTAGCCCGTATTCGCATGGTTGTAATACGGGCCGTAGTATCTTCAAGCTCAGTTCCCCTATATTCTGCGCTAACACAGGCTACAAATAAGGATTAACCTGCAAAACGATCAATACTGGCAACAATTTCTGCCAAAGCAGCTTCCGGGCCTTCCCAACCATCAACTTTAACCCACTTACCTGCTTCTAAGTCTTTATAATGTTCAAAAAAGTGTTTGATTGAATTTAATAAATATTCAGGCAAGTCTTTATATGTTTCTACTGCTTCATAAATTTTAGTTAGCTTATTAATTGGAACCGCTAATAACTTGGCATCAACACCGGATTCATCAGTCATTTTCAATACCCCCACAACACGACAAGGAATAACAGAACCGTTAATTAAGGGCACGGGAGTAATAACCAATACATCTACTGGGTCACCATCTTCGGATAGGGTGTTAGGAATATAGCCATAGTTAGCAGGATAAAACATTGGCGTTGATAAAAAACGGTCAACAAATAATACGCCAGAGTCTTTATTAACCTCATATTTTACTGGTCCACTGTTCATGGGAATTTCAATAATCACGTTAATTTCATTTGGGATATCACGCCCACTACTAACTTTCTTTAAACCCATTTATGTCCCCTATTGGAATTAATATAGTTACTCGCCATCGATTTCTATGAGTATGGCTTAGAAGTACAAAATTTCTATCGAAATAAAGACGGCTATTATGCGAAAAATCGCATCAAAAGGCAAAGAGAAGCTGTCAGAATATATGTGAGAAATGTATAATAGCATTTTCAATTAATTATTAGGATTGCTTATGGATTGCCTGTTTTGCAAAATTGCCGGAGGTGCGATTCCTGCTACAGTAGTTTATGAAGATGAAGAGCTGATGGCTTTTCGTGATCTGCACCCACAAGCACCAACTCATGTGTTAATTATACCGAAGCAGCATATTGCGACAATTAATGATGCTACTGATGAAAACCAAGCCCTATTGGGGAAAATGATTTTAAGAGCAAAACAACTTGCTCAAGCTGAGGGATTCAGTGATTCAGGTTATCGATTAGTTTTTAATGTTAATCCCCATGGCGGGCAGACGGTTTTCCATATTCATTTACATTTACTAGGTGGCCGTAGCATGACTTGGCCTCCAGGTTAGGAATTTTTTATTATGAAAGAACTTTATGAGCAGCTACTAACGGAACTAGGAGAGGATATAACTCGCGAAGGATTGGTAGATACACCGGAACGCGCTGCAAATGCGATGCGTTATTTAACTAAAGGTTACCGTGAAGATCTTGATGAAATTATCAATGGTGCACTGTTTGACTCAGAAATGAGTGAAATGGTTATCGTTAAAGATGTTGAAATGTATTCAATGTGTGAGCATCATCTATTGCCATTTTTAGGCAAGTGCCACGTCGGCTACATTCCCAATGGAAAAGTAATTGGTCTATCAAAAATTGCGCGTGTCGTTGATTTTTTTGCGCGCCGTCTGCAAATTCAAGAGCGCCTTACCTCAGAAATAGCCCATTGCATTGAGTCAATTACCGGAGCACGTGGTGTGGCTGTTGTTGTTGAAGCGAAACACTTGTGCATGATGATGCGCGGTGTTGAAAAGCAAAACTCGGTGATGAGCACCTCAGTGATGCTTGGAGACATGCGTACTAGCGCTACTAGTCGTGCTGAGTTTTTAAGACTAATTCATAAGACGAATTAAGATCAGAGACATCCCCTCCTTGTTAGGCTCATTTAATATACTTCAGCATCTATTTAAATTTCGTCATTACGATGAACGTGGTGACGAAGCCACCCAGGAGTTCGCTGTACAAAGCCCCTGGTTGCTTCGATGTGCTCGGAATTGATGATGGTTCGATGTGATTTACCAAAAATCTAAATAATTAGCTCATTTTGAGCCATAAAAAAACCCGTATTACGAATTCGTCAATACGGGTTTCGAATTACTTGATGTAAAGAAAATATTATTCTTCTTCAGACTCATCAGCGGCAAGATTAGCAACTTCAGCATTTTCCTCTGCAGCAGCAGGAGCAGCAGCAGTGGCTTCAGGAGCTTGTGGCTTGTCTTTCCACTCAAGCTTCACACGACCTTGCTTATCAATTCCAGCAACAAATACAGAAATTTCTTGACCTTCTTGCAGAACATCCTCTACCTTCTGTGCTCTATCAGCGCAGATTTGAGAAATGTGCAATAAGCCATCTTTACCTGGTAATAAGTTAATGAAAGCACCAAAATCAACGATCTTGCTTACTTTACCGTGATAGGTCGCACCAACTTCAATTTCAGCAATTAACGCTTTAATTTGCTTTTGCGCTTCTTCTAAAGCGTCCATGTCAGGAGAGAATAATTGCACTAAACCAGTATCATCGATATCAATAGAAACACCAGTGCTATCAATTAACCCTTTGATTGTTGCGCCACCTTTACCAATAATGGTACGAATTTTATCTTCAGCAACTTTCATAGTTGTAATTCGTGGTGCATGTTGAGATAGCTCTTCGCGATGTTCTGCTAGGGCATTATTCATTATCCCTAAAATATGGATACGACCAGCTAATGCTTGCTCCAGTGCTTGTTCCATAATGTCATTGGTGATACCGGTAATTTTGATATCCATTTGTAATGCTGTAATACCTTGCTCTGTACCGGCAACTTTGAAATCCATATCACCTAAGTGGTCTTCGTCACCTAAAATATCAGTTAATACAGCAAAACGCTCACCATCTTTAATTAAGCCCATTGCGACACCAGCAACTGGCGCTTTTAAAGGAACCCCTGCGTCCATCAGAGCTAAACTGGTTCCACAAACAGTAGCCATTGAACTTGAACCGTTAGACTCAGTGATTTCAGAAACCACACGTAAAACATAAGGGAATTCATTTGCAGCAGGAAGAACTGCCATTAAAGCACGTTTTGCTAAACGGCCATGGCCAATTTCGCGACGCTTTGGGCTACCAACCATACCCGTTTCACCAACAGAGTACGGAGGGAAGTTATAGTGCAGCATGAAGCGATCTTTAGACTCGACATTAATACCGTCAAGCATTTGCGCATCACGATCATTACCTAAGGTTGCGACTACAATTGCCTGGGTTTCACCACGAGTAAATAACGCGGAGCCATGTGTTCTATCCAAGAATTTAGTACGAATGGAAATAGGACGTACAGTCTTCTGGTCACGACCATCAATACGTGGCTCACCATCAAGAATACGATTACGTACTGTAGCACGCTCTAAATCACCAAACATATTGCCGATAACATCGGCGCTTAATTCTTCATTTTCAGCTACAAGGGCATTGATGGTTTGTTCTTTTAATTCATCTAAGCGTGCATAACGTGCTTGCTTGTCTTTAATCAGGTAAGCAGCTTCAACTTCGTTTTTCGCGATATCAGTAACTCGAGCCTGTAAATTAGTATCGACTTCTGGAGCAGTCCAATTCCAACGCGGCTTTCCAGCCTCTTGAGCAAGCTCTTCAATCGCTTTAATCACGCCTTTCATCATTTCATGGCCAAACATAATCGCACCACGCATGACGTCTTCGCTCAATTCTTTTGCTTCAGACTCTACCATTAAAATAGCATCTTTAGTTCCCGCAACGACTAAATCTAATTGCGATTCCTCTAGGGCTTTACGACTAGGGTTAAGTAGGTAAACCCCGTCTTTATAACCAACACGAGCAGCACCAATAGGGCCATCAAAAGGCACACCAGAAATAGCCAAGGCAGCTGAAGCACCAATCATGGCAAGAATATCTGAAGAAACTTCTGGGTTTAATGACAGAACCGTCGCAATTATTTGCACTTCATTGGTAAATGCATCTGGGAATAGTGGGCGAATAGGTCTGTCAATTAGACGTGAAGTTAACGTTTCATTGTCGCTTGGTCTGCCTTCACGCTTATTAAAGCCCCCAGGAATTTTTCCTACGGCATAGAATTTTTCTTGATAATTAACCGTAAGAGGAAAAAAACTATTTCCTTCACCACCCTCTTTTTTACCAACCGCAGTAACTAATACTTGAGTACCATTCATGCTTACTAATACAGCACCATCAGCTTGTCGTGCAATTTCACCGGTTTCAAGAACTAGGGTATGGTCACCAAATGCCATCTCTTTTCTAATTTTAGCCACGGTCTATTCCTCTTTAATGTTTATAACGAAAAAAAGGCGCAGAAGTGTGCGCCTTTAATTACTAACTGTTTTGGTTAAACACACCTCTACTCAGGTGCTTCAATTCCATAATCAATAAGAATCTCTTAACTCTAATTTTTGAATCAATGTTTGGTAACGACCTTGATCATTACTTTTAAGATACTTCAATAATTTACGACGTTTGTTAACTAATGCTTGTAACCCACGACGAGAATGAAAATCTTTTTTGTGTTCTTTAAAATGTCCAGTCAAATACTTGATACGACTTGTAATTAAAGAAACTTGAACCTCTGGCGAGCCTGTATCTTTATCGGCACGCTTAAATTCATTAACGATTGCTGCTTTATCCGCGCTGTTTAGCGACATTATACACTCCTGGAACTACAATATTCATTCAAAGGCGAACATTCTACCAAGGCATACCAAACGAAACAAGTGTTGTAAATTATTTTGTGCAAAAAAAACCATAATTAGGTATGGATTTTTGCAATCAAACTAAAAAGCCAACAATCTCTTCGCTCTCAACTCACCTTCAGCATTTAACTCACCTAAACCAATAAATTGTGATTGCTCATCATAAAGACGAACACAATTTACCCCATCTACATCTAATTGCTTACTAACAATCCGACCTTGCCGGATGGCTAAAATGTCATTGTCTGAAAGTACTACCTGCTTTAAATAATCTACTGCTTTATCGAGAGGAATAAGACAAGCTTTGCGTTCGTCTAAAGACATCTGCTCCAATTCCTCTAATGTATACATCGGCATCTCATTGAGGCCTGATGTATAAAGGCGGTGCAACCGTGTTACATGGGCACCAACCCCTAATGCATCACCTATATCCTCTACTAAATTACGGATATAGGTTCCCTTGCTGCAGTTAACAGTTAAGGAAAATTGTGCTCCATCAAATGCGTCCAACTGCAAATGACTGATAAAAATCTCACGCTGTTTACGTTCCACTTCGATACCTTCTCGCGCGAAACGGTATAAGGGCCTGCCCTGGTGTTTTAAAGCAGAATACATAGATGGAGTCTGTTTTATATGCCCTCTATATTGCGCTAATACCGTTGTAAGCTGTGCTTGCGACACACGACACATCTCGGTATATGCAATGACGCGTCCTGTTGAATCAGACGTGTCCGTTTTAATTCCGAGCATTGCCGTTGTTTCATAACATTTATCTGCATCAAGCAAAAATTGGCAAACCTTGGTTGCCTCTCCGAAGCATAATGGCAACATGCCAGTAGCTAAGGGATCTAAGCTACCTGTATGTCCCGCTTTTTTGGCTCCCAATAAATGCTTAGCTTTTTGCAAGGCCTTATTGGAAGTCATCCCTCCTGATTTATTAAGTAATAAAATTCCATTGATTACCGGGGTCAACTCAGTTTTCTTCATTATCATCAGTGGAAGAAGGGTTTACTTCATCAATTAGACGACTTAGGCGTTGTCCATATTCAATTGATTCATCATAAACAAAATGTAACTGAGGTACCGTCCGTAAGGTAATACTACGCGCCAAAGCACTACGCAAATAACTTGCAGCTGCGTTGAGAATAGTCTCAACCAGCTTTTTGTCATTATTCAACACAGTGAAATAAACTTTAGCGTGAGCTAAATCTGCAGCAACCTTTACGGCAGAAATAGTCACAATACCATTTAAGCGTGGATCTTTTACCTCTAAAGGAATGATCTGAGCTAATTTACGCTGAATCATTTCAGCAACCCGATCTGTACGTTTAAAATTTTGAGCCATAATTATAAATCACGCTTTATTTCAACAGTTTCATATACTTCAATTAAGTCACCAGGTTTCACGTCATTGTAGTTCTTAACACCAATACCGCACTCAAAACCTTGACGAACCTCTAATACGTCGTCTTTAAAGCGTCTTAAGGACTCCAAAGTTCCTTCGTAAATCACGACGTTCGCGCGGAGTACCCGAATTGGATTATTACGTTTAATTACGCCTTCAATAACCATACAACCTGCAATAGCACCAATTTTTGGTGACTTGAACACGTCGCGCACTTCAGCAGTACCAATAATCTCTTCTTTGAATTGGGGAGCTAACATTCCTGTTAACGCACCTTTAATTTGGTCCACAATGTCGTAAATAACACTGTAATAGTGGAGAGATATAGACTCTTGTTCCGCTAAACGCTTCGCTGTAGCATCAGCACGTACGTTAAAGCCAATCAATAAGGCACTTGAAGCGATTGCCAAGTGAACATCCGATTCAGTAATTCCACCTACACCACTCGAAATGACCGCCACTTTAACTTCATCGTTCGATAATTTAACCAAGGCATCAGAAATAGCTTCCACAGAACCTTGTACGTCCGCCTTAAGTACAATATTTAACACTTTAGACTCAGCAGCAGTCATGTTTTCCATGATGCCTTCTAAAGTAGACTTTTGGCGTCGTGCTAATTTCACATCGCGGAACTTCCCTTGGCGGAATAAAGCCACTTCACGCGCTTTCTTCTCATCAGGAACCACCACAGCCTCATCCCCTGCGTGAGGAATTGCTGATAAACCTAAAACTTCTACAGGAATCGAAGGCCCCGCACTGTTAACCATATCGCCATTATCACCTACTAATGCACGAACACGCCCATACTGGAAGCCTGCGAGAATGATATCACCTTTATGCAAAGTTCCACTTTGAACTAGTACGGTAGCAACTGGGCCACGTCCCTTATCTAAACGAGACTCAATAACCACACCTTTCGCAGCGCCATCAGTCAAGGCACTTAATTCTAATACTTCTGATTGCAGTAGAATTGCATCGAGGAGTTCATCTATACCAGTACCTGCTTTAGCAGAGATATTGATAAACATAGTTTCGCCACCCCAAGCCTCTGGAATTATTTCATGAATAGATAATTCATTCATAACACGGTCTGGATCGGCTCCTGCTTTATCAATTTTATTAACCGCTACAATAACCGGCACTTTCGCAGCCTTAGCGTGCTGGATTGCCTCAATAGTTTGTGGCTTAACTCCATCATCAGCGGCAACAATCAAAATAACGATATCAGTAACTTGGGCACCACGTGCACGCATTGCAGTAAATGCCGCGTGACCAGGGGTATCTAAGAAAGTAATGTCACCTTTTGGAGTGCTTACGTGATACGCACCAATATGCTGAGTAATCCCGCCGGCTTCGCCAGAGGCAACTTTGGTACGACGAATGTAGTCAAGTAACGAGGTTTTACCATGGTCAACGTGCCCCATAATCGTTACTACGGGAGCTCGACCTTCTGTATTGCTACCTTTAGAGATGGCTTCACCGAGGCCAACTTCGATCGCATCTTCATTAATTACCCGAGCCTTATGCCCCATTTCTTCAACAACGATGACCGCTGTTTCTTGGTCAATAACTTGGTTAATTGTTGCCATAGCCCCCAAAGACATCATACTTTTGATTACTTCAGCCGCTTTAACTGACATACGTTTTGCCAGCTCGGCAACAGTAATAGTCTCAGGAATTAATACTTCGCGTACTACTGGTGCAGTGGGTAAAGCAAACCCATGGGTTAAGGTTTCTTCTGCTTCACGGTATTTATCTGACTTTTCAGAACCTTTACGTTTTTTAAATTTGCTACGCCCACTGCCGCGACGATGCGAATCATCATCATCTTCGCTACTACGCACGAAAGAGCCTTGATATTTTGGCTTTTTCTTAGCTTTCTTGTAATCAGAAGATTCAGAATCCGTAGCTGTAGGTTCAGCATGTTTCTTTTTAGCAGGTTTATCACCTTTGATTTCTTCTTTTATGGCAACTTGCGCAATTTTCTCTAGCTCAGAAGGAGCTTCTGACGCATCGTCAAGTACCGGTGCTGGCTCTTCAGCAGCAACGCCCTCTTCAGCTGTTGGTACCTCTTCGACCACAGCAGCATGTGCCTGGCTTTCTTCTTGACCTTCGGGCTCTGCGTGTACCGCATCAGGTATTGATTCAACAATAGAAGTCTCTGTAATTGTTTCGCTAGGAGCTGATTCATCTGTGGCCGCTATTTCAATTGGCTCTTCAGTTTCTGGTTGATCAACAAGAGTGCTGCGCTTAACAAAAACCTTTTTCTTGCGAACTTCGACATGAACTGTTTTACCACTATGAGTATCATGGCCAACAGTAACTTGAGACGTACTTTTACGTCTTAAAGTAATACGCTCTGGCGCAACATTGGTATCACGCACAGAACTACTCTTTAAATGATTAAGTAAGATACGCTTTTGTTCCTCATTCACAGTCTGTTGATCATCAGTAAAAGATAACCCTGCTTCCTGTAACTGGTTCAATAAGCGTTCAACCGGAATACCAACGACTTGAGCTAATTGTTTAACCGTCACATCCGCCATATTTTAATCCCCTTTCAGCAGCCTATGATGTATTCATTACGAATGAACATAACTGCGTTCTGAAACACGTTAGTTTATTAATGCCTTGCCAAATAGTGCAAGGCATAGGTATATACCCAAGATACTTGGGTATAAATGGTTTTATAAAAACCATGGTTCTCTGGCTTTCATAATTAAAGCGCCAGCTTTTTCTTCCGTCATCCCTTCAATTTCTAATAATTCATCTACAGATTGTTCTGCTAAATCTTCCATAGATGTAATTCCTCGCTCTGCTAATCGGTTAGCAAGCTCTTCAGACATACCTTCCATATTTAATAAAGATTCATCTGGAGTACCAGCTAATCCCTTACCCGAAGACAGTGCCATAGTTAGCAAATTATCATTTGCTCTATTTCTTAGCTCTTCAACGATTTCTTCGTCGAACTCTTCAATAGCCAAGAGCTCTTCTTTAGGTACATAAGCAACTTCTTCAAGAGATGAGAAACCATGTGCTACTAGTAATGTAGCAATTTCTTCATCGATTTCCAGCGCGGAAGTAAATAATTTTACAATCTTACTCGACTCTTCCAAATTCTTATTTTCGAATTCGTCAGCAGTCATCACGTTTAAAGTCCAACCAGTTAACTGGCTTGCTAAACGTACGTTTTGTCCATTTCTACCAATTGCTTGCGATAATTGATCTTTCTCTACGGCTAAGTCCATAGCATGCGTATCTTCATCAACAACAATTGAAGAGATATCCGCCGGAGCCATAGCATTAATCACTAACTGAGCAGGGTTATCATCCCAAAGAATAATATCAACACGTTCACCACCTAACTCACTGGAAACGGCTTGTACACGCGCACCGCGCATACCTACACAGGCACCAATTGGATCAATACGTCCGTCATTGGTCTTAACCGCGATTTTAGCTCTATTTCCTACATCACGAGCAGCCGCTTTGACTTCAATAACATTTTCGCCAATTTCTGGGACCTCAATGCGGAATAATTCGATTAACATTTCGTTACGTGTACGGCTAACGTACAATTGTGGTCCACGAGCTTGAGGAGAAATTTCATATAAATAAGCACGGACTCTGTCGTTAGGACGAAACATTTCATGAGGTAACATTTCAGCACGTGGTAGAAATGCTTCTGCCTTACCACCTAAATCGATAATTACATTATCGCGAGTTACTTTTTTAACCGTACCATAAACCAATTGCCCTAATTTACTTCTAAATTGGTCTATAACTAATTCGCGCTCAGCTTCTCTCACTTTTTGCATAATGACTTGGCGTGCTGCTTGCGCTTCAATTCTGCCAAACTCGATTGATGGAATTGTTTCTTCGATACGTCCACCCACAGTGACTTCTGGATTACGGGTTTGCGCGTCAGCTAAAGCAATCTGATACTCGGGAAACTCTAAATCATCAGGCTCAACAACATCCCAGTATCTAAAAGTTTCATATTCACCAGTACGTGGGTCGAGCTTAATTCTAACGCCGATTTCTAATCCAAAGATTTTTCGAGTAGCAGACTCCAATGCGGCCTGAATGGCAAGGATGATAACGTCTTTACTTACGCCTCTTTCGTTTGATAACGCCTCAGCAACTAATAACAATTCTTTGCTCATTGTTCGCCTCTCTATACTGTCAAATATGCCTTTACAATATTTGAAAAAAGTAATTCATGCTCTTCGCCATCGATATTCAGTACCACTGAATTGTCAGACACTGAAACGATTGTACCTAGCAATTTACGCTTCTTATTAACTGGTTTAAATGTTTTCACCTGGACAGGTTGCCCCATATAACGAAGATACTGCCAACCCTTAAACAAAGGTCTGGGTATACCGGGTGATGATACTTCTAAACTATAGTTACCAGGAATAGGATCCTCTACATCGAGCAAGGCACTTACTTGGTGGCTCACATCTTGGCAGTCTTCGATTCCAATCCCTTCTGCTTTATCTATGTATATACGTAATAGAGAATGTTTACCTTGAGCAAGGTATTCACATCCCCAAAATTCATAACCCATATCATTTACAGTAGGAGCTAATAGCTGTTCGAGTTCGTCTTGAATCATAATATTAACAAACAAAAAAAAAGGGCGCATACGCCCAAGTCTGTTAAAGATTAACCTGGATTCGCAAAATAGCCCGAATTAAAAATATCCCTAAGAAAACAGTTGCATCGACTGCGAACACTGCTACAGAGGATTTTAAAACTTTTTTCCAGGGTAATAAAAAACCCCATAAATGGGGTCTTAAAAAGTGGTAGCGGGGGCAGGATTTGAACCTACGACCTTCGGGTTATGAGCCCGACGAGCTACCATGCTGCTCCACCCCGCGTCAACTGAAAAGAAGTATACTGCTTATTGGCTCTCTTAGCAAGTACTTTTAACAATGTTTGTGAATTAATTAACAAATGCGTTAATACAGCTAACAATTAACGCTCCAGGAAAAATACCCAGATACAATAAAGACAAGCAATTCAAAGACAATACTGTGGCATTTCCTTTATTGATAATTAGGGGCTCACTATGCACTGGCTTATCAAAGTACATTAGCTTAACTATACGAATATAATAGTACGCACCCACTACTGCAAACAGTAAGCCGAGGATTGCAACCCAAGTCATATGGACATCAACTAAAGCTTTTAATACCAGTAACTTAGTAATGAAACCAACTGTTGGGGGTACACCAGCCATTGAGAACATCGTAATCAACATCATAAAAGCTAACCAAGGATTTCTTTTATTTAAGCCTTTAAGATCATCAACATTATCAATTTCCATCCCATGACTAGACATTAAAACGATTAAGCCAAAAGCCGCTGCAGAAGTAATTGAATAAACTAAAATATAATATAGTGCAGCTGAGTAGCCTGCAGCGCTTGCCGCCAAAATACCAAATAAAGCATAACCAATATGTGATATTGCTGAATAAGACAGCAGACGTTTCAAACTTGTTTGTACCACAGCGAATAGATTTCCCAAGCCTGTAGACAGTAATGCAACCACCAGCAGAATTTGCTGCCATTGTGCAGTAATATCCACAAAACCAATGGTTAAAAATCGGAATGCCATTCCTAACGCAGCAACCTTTGGTGCAGCACTAATAAATAGCGTTACTGATGTTGGAGCACCTTGATAAACATCTGGAGCCCACATATGGAATGGGACTGCGGCAAGTTTGAAACACACACCGGCTAAAATAAAAACCAGAGCAAAGGCTAATAAAGCTTCTTGGTGCTGCCAGTTCGCAGAAATTGCGTTTGCCACTTCTAACAAATCAAGCTTACCTGTCGCTCCATAAATCAATGAAATACCGTAGAGCAACATAGCAGAGGCTATAGCTCCCATGACAAAATACTTCATTGCTGCCTCTGAGGCATCACTATCAGTACGGCGAATTGCAGTCATGGCATAAAGTGGCAGAGACATTAATTCTAAACCAAGATAAATCGATAAAAGCGAGTGAGCAGAAACCAGGATCATCATTCCTAAAGTTGAGAATAACCCTAGTACATAATAATCTCCTGAAGGCATTTGCCGTTCATCAATATAGTCGCGTGAATAGATAAAACTCAATAAGACAGTAAGGTAAATAAAGAACTTCATTAAATGAGCAACGTCATCACTAATAAACATTGAATTTAAGGTAAGTACTTTATTGGCCCCTATATAGAGGAAACTAACTCCTGCAGCAGCAATTAAGCCAATGCAGGAAATAATAAACGCTACAGAACGAACTTTATCTCGAAAGAATAAGTCAGCAAGCAATGCAAGGCCCGCTGTGGCTAATATAACCATCTCTGGTAGCGCGACATGAATATTTTCAAATAATGCGATCATATTAATTAACCTTGCGTATTACAATTTTGTTTGGCTGGCTAGTGCCAGAGTATGACTAACTGTCTGGTGTACGTATTCGAGCATAGGCTTAGGATACACCCCCATAGCAATAACCATCAGAGCTAATAACACATAGGCACTTAACTCATAAATTGATAGGTCTTTTAATGCCGCAACTTTATCATTAGCTACTTTGCCAAAAATAACGCGCTTATACATCCACAAATTGTATGCTGCAGCAGTCATTAAGGTAGTTGCAGCCCAGAAAGTGATCCAAAATCCAGCTTTCATCGAACCAACAATTACCATAAATTCACCAACGAAACCTGAAGTACCAGGTAAACCGGCATTAGCCATACAGAACAGCATGAAGAAGGACGCAAATATAGGCATGGTATTCACGATACCGCCAAAGTCTGTTAGCCGGCGAGTATGCATGCGGTCATAAATAAAACCAACACCAGCAAACATTCCGCTAGAAACAAAGGCATGCGAAATCATTACCACAATCGCGCCTTCTAAAATAAGTCCGGCATTGCTTAATCCAGTTTGTTTAGCAATGCTAAAAATCGCAAAACAGCCTAGAGTTACGAAACCCATATGTGAAATTGAGGAGTAGGCAATCAAACGCTTCATATCTTTTTGCACTATGGCCACTAAAGCAATATACACTACTGCAATCAAAGATAAAGCAATCATCACCCCTGCATATTTGCTACAGGCATCTGGAACGATAGGTAATGAAAAGCGAATAAATCCGTACGCGCCAAGCTTCAATAGAATTGCTGCTAAAACAATAGAGCCCCCTGCAGGTGCTTCCGTATGCGCATCAGGTAACCAAGTATGAACGGGAAACATAGGGATTTTAATCGCGAAACCAAGGAAAAACGCAATAAAGATCAATGTTTGCGCAGTCATACTCAATTTAATTGCATAAAACGCTTCTATATTAAAGGTTCCAGCAATATATCCCATGTATAAGAAACTACCGAGCATCAATACTGACCCAAAGAAGGTATACAGGAAGAATTTAATCGCCGCATACACTCGATTCTCTGAACCCCAAATACCGATGATTAAATACATGGGAATCAGTGTAGCTTCCCAGAATATATAGAATAAAATTGAATCCAGTGCCGAGAAAACCCCAACTAATAAGCCCTGCATGATCAAAAATGCAGCCAAGTACTGAGGTACTCTATTGGTAATACTTTCCCATGTAGCAAGTATCACCACTAAGTTAGTGAAGACACTTAGCACGATTAATAATAATGACAAACCATCAATACCAAGACTGTAGCTAATACCAAGAGAAGGCATCCAAGGAAACTCTTCCAGATATTGCATCCCTAAGGCTTTAGTATCAAAGCCGCCAACTAAAGGCACACAAAGCAGTAGACAGAGTACCACTGTGAATAAAGCCAAATAGCGTGCATTGTTAGGGTTACGATCCTCTCCTACGAGAAGAACAAAAACACCGCCTAATATTGGCAACCAAACTAGCAAATTGAGCAAATAATGCATACCCTCACCTTATATTCAGCCTAGTATCAACCAGCACAAGAATCCGAGTAATCCAAGAACCATAACTGTTGCATAGTGATTGAGATAACCACTTTGTATGGTTCGACCTTTACTGGAAAACCATCTAATCAGTCGACTACTACCATTAACTACCATTCCATCAATAACCCCTTGATCACCAATGCTATAGAAAACATTGCCTAGACCTTTGGTACCTTTTACAAAGACCAGGTTATTAAAGGCATCAAATCCATACTTATTCATCAGAAGCTTATAAATAAATTTCAAATGACGAGCCAAGTAACCAGGAATAGATGGAACAGCAATATAGCAAACCCAGGCAATAGCAATACCTGTTAATGTAATCCAGAAAGTAAGTGATGAAACTGAATGAATCATACTTGCGAAAGGAGAAGTAATCTCATGAGCAAGTTCAGCCATAACATTATGCTCAGGAAGTACAAATAATGATGAACCTAATAAAGTGGGCTTATCAAATAACATAGGCATATACAGTACATAACCTAAAATTACAGAGGGAACCGCTAGAACAACTAGAGGTAGCCACACCACCCATGGAGACTCATGTACGTGATCTAAAGTGTGTTGATCCATACGTGGCTTCCCATGGAAGGTCATAAAGAGTGATCTAAAGCTGTAAATCGCAGTAACCATTGCACCAACAACAACACAGAAATAAGCATAACTACTACCAGGTATTTGTGAAAGTTGTGCTGCTTCAATTATCGTATCTTTTGAATAGAAACCAGCAAAAGGAGGAACAGCGCATAAGGCTAAAGTTCCAATAACAAAAGTTACATAAGTGATAGGCATTTTATTCCACAAGCCACCCATTTTTCGCATATCTTGCTCATGATGCATGCCAATAATAACCGAACCCGCCCCTAGAAATAATAAGGCTTTGAAGCAAGCATGTGTAAGCAAGTGGAACATCCCCGCACTGTATGCAGAAGCACCGATACCAACCATCATATATCCCAATTGTGATAAGGTTGAATAAGCAACTACACGCTTAATATCATTCATTACTAAGGCAAGAATACCAGTAAAGAGTGCACCAGTAGCACCGATCACCAAGACCACAGACAAGGCAGTAGTTGATAATTCAAGTAAGGGTGAAATCCGCGCCAGCATAAATACCCCAGCGGTAACCATGGTCGCCGCATGAATTAATGCAGAAATTGGGGTAGGACCTTCCATTGACTCAGGTAACCACACATGCAAAGGTACCTGGGCTGATTTACCCATAGCACCAACATATAAAGCCAAGCAGGTAACTGTCATTACTGACCAAGGGTGACCAGCAAATAATTCAATATTTTGACTTGCTAAATAATTGGCACTTTGAAATACCGTAGCGTAGTCAATACTGCCTGTGTAAGCGAATACTAAAGCAATTCCGATAACGAAGCCAAAGTCCCCTACACGGTTAACCAGGAATGCCTTAAGACTTCCTTCGATTGCTGATTCTTTTTGATACCAGAAACCGATAAGTAAGTAAGAAACCAGCCCAACACCTTCCCAACCAAAGAATAATTGTAAGAAGTTATTTGATGTAACTAACATCAACATCATGAAGGTAAAGAGTGAAATATAACTAAAGAAACGTTGATAACCGTCATCATCCGACATATAACCAATACTGTATATATGTACTAATAAGGATACAAAATTTACGGTGACCAGCATAACAGCGGTTAGCGGATCAATTAAAAATCCTAAATTAAACTCATAAGGAATTAATGCTCCACCAGTCGCCCACTGATAAAGGACGGTATTTTCTGAAGGCATCGCACCCGAGAAAATCTGGCAAGCAATATATAGTGACGCAATTAAAGAAATGCTAACACCCAGAATTGTAGCTGAGTGTGCTCCAACGCGTCCTATTTGGTTTCGAAAAAAACCAGCGATGGCCGAGCCTGCAAGAGGAGCTAAAACAATTATCAAACACAGTTGTTGTATACTCACAATGTTAACCTTTTAAATGATTCATCTTATCTACGTCGATGTTGCCTCGATTTCTATAAAGCAACATTACTATGGCCAAACCAATCGCAGCTTCAGCAGCCGCAACTGTCAAAATGAAAAAGACAAAAACCTGTCCTCCAATCTCATTAAAATAATGAGAAAACGCAATAAAATTCGTGTTCACTGCAAGTAACATCAGCTCAACACAGATAAGGAGTAAAATGATATTTTTGCGATTTATCATCATTCCAACAAGGCCTAAGCCAAACAAAATCGCACCTAATATCAGGTAATTATTGACCGGTATCATATGGTATTCCCCAATACTTATTTTTCTGTCTTCATAGTAACTAATTCAACTCGATCACTTCTACGAGTCATAATCTGCTGCTTAACATCTTGTCTCTTCGAGAATCTTGCACCACGATGTACTAAGGTAATTGCAGAAACAATAGCAACTAATAAGAGTACTGCGGCAAGCTCAAAAGCCAGGAAATAATCAGTATAAAGAACCATACCTAATGCTTCAGTATTTGAAGCTTCAACTAAAATTGGCTCCGGTTTTTGCTGAGATGTCTCACCTACTTGCGTAGAAGACGCAACTACGGGCTTAGTCTCAACGTTGCTTTTAAGTGTACCTTCAGGAATAGCTTTCATTAACAGTGCAAGGAATAATGCAACGATAATTAAGCCAAAGGGAAGATAGCGCTTTAATTGACCTTTCACCGATTCAACATCAATGTTAAGCATCATGACCACGAATAAAAATAAGGTCATTACCGCACCGACATAAACCAGTACTAGAATTAAAGCCAAAAACTCAGCTTGTGCCAGTATCCACAGAACTGAACTCGTAAAAAAAGTAAATACGAGAAACAGAACACAACGAACGGGGTTACTTTGAGTAACCGCCAATAATGCAGAACCCACGGTTAAGGCTGCAAAAACATAAAAAACAGCTTGAATTAATAAGTCATGCATAGATTACCCCATTATCGGTACTTTTCATCAGCAGCTCGGTCTGCTGCAAGTTTCGGTTCCATTAAATCACCCAGTGCCAAAAGTTTTTCTTTGGTCATGATATTCTGGCCACGCTCGCTCACATGATAGTGTTGTATCGGAGTGACTACGATGGAGTCCACAGGACAAGACTCTTCACATAGGCCACAGTTAATGCACTTGAACACATCAATGTCATAGCGAGTAGTACGACGTGAACCATCGTCACGTGGCTCGGACTCAATAGTGATTGCCAATGCAGGACATACCGCTTCACATAATTTACATGCGATACACCGTTCTTCCCCATTAGGGTAACGACGCAACGCTAATAAACCTCTAAAACGAGGAGAAGTTGGTGTTTGTTCCTCAGGAAACTGTACGGTTATTTTTTTCTTGAAAAAATACCTTGCAGTCAGCTTTAAACCCGCCAATAGCTCTATTAAAAGAAAACTTCGGAGGTAATACTTAATATTTTGATATACTTTTTTCATCGGCTTCTCTTTTAACCATCAAAACCAAGGTTTAACCTGAGCAACTACCATTACGGCCGTTACTATAATCCAAACAATGGTAACCGGGATGAGTACTTTCCAACCTAAACGCATAAGTTGGTCATAACGATACCGTGGAAAAGTCGCTCTTACCCATAAATAAACAAAGAGGAAAAAGCTGATTTTCGCGAGTAACCACACAAAGCCTGGTACAACGAAGAATATATCTTCTAAAACAGGGATCCCTTCAAACGGAGACATCCAACCGCCTAAGAACAAAATACTCAACAGAACCGAAATCAGAATCATGCTTGCGTATTCTGATAAGAAGAATAATGCAAATCCTATTCCTGAATACTCAACATGGAATCCGGCAACAATTTCTGACTCGCCTTCAGCAAGGTCAAAAGGTGCTCTATTGGTTTCGGCAATACCCGCAATCCAAAACACTAAAAATAATGGAAGTAAGGGTACAAACCACCAATGAAGCATCCCACCTTTTTGCGAGTTAACAATCTCTGTAAGGTTCATGCTGTTAGCCGCTAATAAAACACCGACTAATGCAAATCCCATGGCAATTTCATACGAGACAGTTTGCGCGGTACTTCTTAATGCACCAAACATCGCATATTTAGAGTTAGATGCCCAACCCGCAATAAGCACCCCATAGACACCAAGCGAGCTCATTGCAAAAACGTACAAAACTCCCGCATTAATATTCGCAAGCACCACTCCTTCCTGAAAAGGAACTACAGCCCAACCTGCAAGAGCGGGTACCAATGCAAAAAGGGGTGCGATAATGAAAAGATACTTATTTGATCTCGTTGGAATAATAATTTCTTTCGTGATCAATTTAATCAAGTCAGCTATAGGCTGCAGTAAGCCTTTCACCCCAACTCGGTTAGGACCAATACGTGATTGAATATAGCCAATAACCTTACGTTCAGCATAAATTAAATATGCAACGCATAAAAGTAATGGAACTACAATTACGAGTATCTTCAGAACAACCCAAATTAATATGCTAATTTCATGCAGCATTTTCTTACCTGCCTAGCGCTTAATAGTTATTGCAGCAAATGAATGACCCAAATCAACTGTTTCAGGCATCGCGTTTGCTACCCATACAACATCTGCCGCAATTCGCTCATCACGTTTAAGCGGCAATGTTATCTCAATATCTCCCTGAGATACAGTAGCAATTTCATCTAATTGCAATCGATCTGCTGTCGTTGGATTCATACGTATGCATGCGATATCAGCAGCAGCACATAATTGCAACTCTTTAGCATTTCTTACAATTGAATCAACACGATACAGAGGCCACTCACCTACGCGAATCAAAGATTCATTAATCAAGGGTAAGCTCTCAGGATAATATGGAGTATAGGCTTGCTCGACAGTGATTGTAGCAACTGATTTAATTTCAGATAAAACATCTTCTGTTGAGGTATATTCAAAATCTTTGCACTGGAATAAATTACCTAATACACGTAACACTTTCCAAGCTGGTCGAGCTTGGTCGTGTGGAGGCAATGCCCCTTTCACACTTTGCCAGGTATTATCAATATTGATGTAGGTACCCGAAGTTTCAGCATAAGGTGCTATTGGTAAAATTACATCAGCATAATCGTGCATTGATTCATGGTTATAAGCCGACATTAAGACGACAAACTCAGCCGCGAGCATTGACTGGCGTGCACCATAAGGATTAGCAAAATCAAACCCTGGCTCCACACCCATTAACACATATGCTTTTAACTTAGCATTCAATGCCGCTTGCACATCTAAACCCGCTTTTGAATCAGCTTTACCTGCAACGGTTCTATGAGGAACCATACCAGCCATCCAGGCTCCAGCGGTATTTGCACCTTGAGTTAGGCGAACCACTTTGGCACCACTTAATTTTTCAATTAAATGAACCATGGTACGGATTAACGCAGCTTCAGGATGGTTCTCACAAAGCGCACCAGTAATTAAGCATGTCTTTTCATCTTTAAGCGCCTTCGCAACACCATCTACAGCCACATCAGGATTCAAACCGATTAAAAGTTTTTGTACTTCTTCAGGCAATGCTTTTGCATCATCGGCAAGTGCTTTAACCAGTTTCGCCAATTGCATTGGCATTTCTAAAGGAGAAACAATAAAGCGCTCTTGAACATCAAAATGATAATCATAGTCAACCGAGTTAATGGCATAAACTTTAGCACCATTACGGAATGCCTTACGCACTCTCACCCCAGCTAATGGGACTTCACGCTCAATGTTAGAACCAACTAATACGATTGTGTGTTGATTTTCAATCTCAGCATAAGCTAAAGAGCTTGTTGGAGTCGTAGCTTGATTGTCTTGATCTTTAAAATCAACTTGTTGTAAACGATGGTCCAAATTATGTACATCGAGTTCGCGCATTAATTTTTGTAATAAGTAAAGCTCTTCTAATGAAGAAGAACTGGAAGCAAATGCAGCAACCTGTTCACCACCATTATGTTTAATTACTCGGCTTAAACCATCCGCAGTAAACTTTAAGGCAGTTTCCCAATCAACTTCTTCCCATTGGCCATTACGCTTAATTTGTGGTTTGCTTGCACGGTGCTCGCTTTTCAAGCCTAAATAGCTGAAACGATCACGGTCAGACAACCAGGTTTCGTTAATGGATTCGTTTTCTTTGGGAACAACACGCATTAATTCGTTTCTACGTGTATGTACAAATATGTTAGAACCTAAACAGTCGTGTGGTGCCAAGCTATCATACTGGGACATTTCCCAAGCTCTTGCCGTAAAACGGTAAGGTTTCGAGGTCAATGCACCAACTGGACATAAATCAATAATATTACCAGAAACCTCTGACTTCATACTGTGTTGCACGTAGGTTCCGATTTGCATCTTTTCGCCACGACCAGTAGCACCTAGCTCACGTACTCCGGCAACTTCATCACCAAAACGCACGCAGCGAGTACAGTGGATGCAACGAGTCATCTCTGTTGCAATCAAGGCACCTAAATTATCATCGTTAACTGAACGTTTGCTTTCAGTATAGGTTGATTCATCCGCACCAAAACCCATAGAAACATCTTGCAATTCACACTCACCACCTTGATCGCATATTGGGCAATCCAAAGGATGGTTGATCAGCAAAAATTCCATTACTGCTTTTTGCGAGTAAAGAGCTTGTTCTGACTTGGTAAATACTTTCATGCCATTTGTAATTGGTGTAGCACAAGCAGGAACTGGCTTTCTGCCATTTTCCACTTCAACTAAGCACATACGGCAGTTTGCGGCTACAGAAAGTTTTTTATGATAGCAAAAACGAGGGATATGAATACCGGCTTCATCAGCAACTTCGATGATCATTTTACCGTTTTCTGCTTCAAATGTTTTACCGTCGATTTCAATAGTAGTTGTCATGGTTAAAACCTTCTAATTATGCTGCGACGATCGAGCGTTTATGCTTAATGAAGTAATCAAATTCATGATAAAAGTGCTTAACGAAACTTTGTACAGGCCAAGCAGCAGCTTCCCCTAATGCGCAAATGGTTCGTCCTTCGATGTTGTCTGCAACATTGACTAATTTCTCTATATCACCTGGCTCTCCATGCCCATCTTTGATTCGATGTAATAAGCGCACTAACCAACCCGTACCTTCTCGGCAAGGCGTACACTGACCACAAGACTCATCCATATAAAACTCTGAAATTCGATATAAAGCGTCGACCATACACGTAGTTTCATCCATAATGATCACAGCCCCCGAACCTAGTCCAGAACCTGCTTTTTGGATGCTGTCGTAATCCATATCAAGTCCCATCATTACATCACCTGGTAAAACGGGCATGGATGAACCACCAGGAATTACTGCTTTGATTTTGCGATCATGAAGTACGCCGCCAGCAAGTTCCAATAAAGTTTTAAATGGAGTACCTAACGGGATTTCAAAGTTGCCAGGTTTATTTACATGGCCACTGACGCTAAAACACTTAGCGCCACCATTATTAGGCTTGCCAAGTTTTAAGAACCATTCGCCACCTTTTTCCAGAATTACTGGAACCGAAGCAAAGGTTTCTGTGTTATTGATGGTGGTAGGCTTCCCATATAAACCATAGTTCGCAGGAAACGGTGGTTTAAAGCGTGGTTGTCCTTTCTTACCTTCTAAGGAATTAAGTAAGGCTGTTTCTTCACCACAAATGTATGCACCGGCGCCTAAGTGATTATATAAATCAAAATCGACACCAGACCCTAAAATATTTTTACCTAATAAACCGGCTGCATAAGCTTCTTTTAAAGCAGCTTCGGTGCGTTCGTAAGGTAACCAGAATTCACCGCGAATGTAGTTATACCCAACGGTTGCACCCATCACATAACCGGCAATCGCCATACCTTCAATTAGCTGATGCGGATTTAAGGCTAATATTTCTCGGTCTTTACAGGTGCCTGGTTCACCTTCATCCGAATTACATACAACATATTTTTGTACGGGAGAATTACGATTCATAAAACTCCACTTTAATCCGGTAGGGAAACCTGCACCACCACGACCTCGCAATGCAGAGGTTTTTAATTCATCAATAATTAATTGGGGAGAAGTTTGCTCTTTTAAGATCTTTCTCCAGGCACTGTATCCACCAACACTTTCATAAGCAGATAGAGTCCAAGGCTCTGGTAAATGAACTGTTCGGTAACAAACTTGATTTAATTCGACCACGGCAACCACCTCTATCTTTTATTCGTATTGGCCTAACACTTTATCTATAGACTCAGGAGTCAGATTCTCGTGATAATCTTTATCTACCTGTATCATTGGCGCATTAACACACGCACCTAAGCATTCAACAGAGCGTAAAGTAAAACGTCCATCATCTGTAGTTTCACCTAACTTAATTCCTAATTTCTTTTCCAGGTGGTCAACCACACCAGCAGAACCACGTAACATACAAGAGATGTTGGTGCAAACATTCAGTAAATGTTTCCCAACAGGTTTATGTTCATACATGGTATAGAAACTTGCCACTTCGTAGACTGCAATGGCAGGCATTTCAAGATAATTAGCTACGGCATCCATCAATTCGGGAGTTAAATGGTTATGCTCTTCTTGAACAATTCTTAAAGCACTCATTACTGCAGATTGCTTTTGATCCTGAGGATATTTTGCTATCCAATGATCAATATCTTGAATGCGCTCTTTCGATATCAATTGATTTAATATTTTTGCTGAATTATCAGACATATCTAAACCTTTATCTCATGTGTACAAACAATAAATCCTAGTCGCCGTTTTCTTGCGCCAGGTTATGTTTAATACATTACGCTAGTGTAAATTCGATATAATGTGTTTATATCGAACTGAATTTATGTTGATCTAACGATCAATTTCACCAAACACGATATCCTGACTAGCCAAAATAGCCACGCCATCTGCAAGCATATGTCCTCTTACCATTTCATCAAAACTAGATAAATGCGCAAATCCGGGAGCTCGAATTTTCAGTCGGTATGGTTTATTAGCGCCATCTGATACCATATAAATACCAAACTCGCCTTTTGGCGCTTCAACAGCGCTATATACTTCGCCACGAGGTAAACAAAAACCTTCCGTAAATAACTTGAAATGATGAATTAAGGCTTCCATATCGTGCTTCATTTCAACACGTCGTGGTGGTGTAATTTTATGATCATCAAGACGAACGGGTCCTGGATTCTTTTTTAGCCATTCGACGCATTGTCTAATAATTCGATTTGATTGTCTTAACTCTTCAACACGAACCAAATAACGGTCATAACAATCTCCAGTTTTACCTACTGGTATATCAAAATCGACTTGGTCATAAGCAGCATAGCTTTGTTTCTTACGCAGGTCCCAGGCAACACCTGAACCACGAAGCATTGGGCCGGTAAAACCCCACTGTAACGCTTGTTCGGGAGATACAACACCGATATCTACTGTGCGTTGTTTCCAAATTCTATTGTCAGTCAATAAAGTTTCATATTCATCAACACAACGAGGGAAGCGCTCTGTAAAGGCCCAAATGAAATCCAGTAAAGTTCCGCTACGGTCTTGATTCATTTTTTCAACTTCACGATCGCTGTGCCATCTAGACGCTTTATATTGAGGCATCGTATCAGGCAAGTCACGCGCAACCCCACCTGGTCGGTAATAGGTAGCATGCATGCGTGCACCAGATACAGCTTCATAGCAGTCAAATAAATCTTCACGCTCTCTGAAGCAATAAAGGAATACGGTCATTGCACCAATATCCAGAGCAATCGCGCCCAACCATAGAAGATGGTTTAATACGCGGGTGATTTCGTCAAACATGGTACGAATGTACTGTGCTCTTAGTGGTGCTTCAATATCTAAAAGTTTTTCTATGGAACGAACATAAGCATGTTCATTACACATCATCGATACATAATCTAAACGGTCCATGTAACCAATGTTTTGGATGTATGGCTTTGTTTCCGCTAATTTTTCAGTTGCGCGATGCAATAAGCCAATATGCGGATCGGCACGAACAATAGTCTCACCTTCCAGCTCAAGAACCAAGCGCAAAACCCCATGGGCTGCGGGATGCTGCGGACCAAAATTTAACGTGTAATTCTTTAATTCAATCATTATTCGCCGCCCTTCTCATTAACTATATACCGGTTATCATTACGAATAACCTTAGGCACCAATACTCTGGGCACTATATCAACAGGTGCGTAAATAACTTTTTGTAATTTTGCATCGTAGCGCATTTCAACCTCACCACTGAGAGGGAAATCTTTACGGAATGGATGTCCAATAAAACCATAGTCGGTCAAAATACGTCTTAAATCCGGATGCCCATCAAATAAAACACCGTACAAATCGTAGGCTTCACGCTCAAACCAGTTAGCACCTTTCCAAAGATGATGCACTGAAGGAATAATTAGATGTTTTTCATTAAGGAATACTTTAACGCGCAGGCGATGATTTTTTTGTGTGGAAAGCAAATGATAAACTACGGCAAAGCGTGGTTTATTCAGTGCATAAGCTTTGGCATCTTGACGCTCAACACCGCGAGAAAAACCTTTTTCTGTTGCTGAATCAGTTTCCCAATCGTATTCGCCATACAGCAGATAGTCTACTGCACAAAGGTCTATAAGTTGATCAAATGAAAAAGCAGGAACATCACGCAATTCCATCATTAATGTTTTTATGTTAGCAACATCACATTCAACGGTTACTTCGTCAAATGCAATACTTACGTCGCCGATATGACTCGCTAACTCAGTTTTTAGTCTATCAACCAAATAATCATTTTTTGTCATCTAATTTGCACCTTTGATGAGCTTAGTCTTCTAATATATTTTTACGTCTGATTTTATTCTGTAATTGAATAATACCGTAAAGCAGTGCTTCAGCGGTTGGCGGACATCCTGGAACATACACATCAACAGGAACAATCCGGTCACAGCCACGAACAACTGAATAAGAATAGTGGTAATACCCACCACCATTGGCACATGAACCCATAGAAATAACCCAACGCGGTTCAGGCATTTGATCATAAACTTTGCGTAAAGCAGGAGCCATCTTATTACATAAGGTACCTGCAACAATCATGACGTCTGATTGCCGTGGACTTGGACGGAAAATAATACCAAATCGGTCCAAATCATAACGAGCGGCACCGACATGCATCATCTCGACTGCACAACATGCCAAACCAAAAGTCATAGGCCACATAGAACCACTACGAGCCCATCCAACAAGTTTGTCGACCGAAGTCGTTACAAAGCCACTTTTTTGCAATTCTGCAACCGCCATAGCTAGCCTCTAAGCAGTTAAATATTAATAAAAATATTCGTAACCTCTCTATGGTCTTTTGACTTAAGTAAGTACTCATCAAAAATGAAAACAGCTATTGATGAAATACTTACTTTAATCAAGCAACAACAGAGAAGTTACGATCGTTAAACTATTTGTCACGCTTTTAAAATTATTCCCACTCTAACGCGCCACGCTTCCATTCATAGATAAAGCCAATGACTAATAAACCGAGAAATAACATCATTCCGGAAAAACCAAACCATCCAATTTTGCGTAAGACTAAAGCCCAAGGGAAGAAAAATGCAGTTTCCAAATCAAAAATAATGAAGAGTATTGCTACTAAATAGAAACGCACATCAAAAGGCAAATGAGAGTTTTCAAACGCGCCAAAACCGCACTCGTAGGGTGCATTTTTAGCGGCATCAGGACTATGTTTTGAAAGCAGGGCACCAGCTCCCAACATCACCAGGCCAAGAACTAATCCGATGATTATGAATACAAGAACGGGTAAGTATTGAGATAGCATTATGTCACCTTGCTCGATTAAATGGTGCCGAAGGCCGGACTCGAACCGGCACGGCTTACGCCACCGCCCCCTCAAGACGGCGTGTCTACCAATTCCACCACTTCGGCAATTCTTATTATTAGGCTTTGTCTACCATCCAATTTAGGAAAGGTAAACACCCCAAGTGTTTTATTCTTTCTTATCACTTTTGCTGTTATCAACAGGTACTGGAATTGAATTCACAGGTACCGTTGTTTGTTGAGGGGCAGCTAGCGGTTCTGTTTTATGATATTGTACAGATACCATGTAAGACAGCAATAGACTAGTGACAAAAAATGTTAACGCTAAACCACCAGTCAGTTTAAATAAAAAACTACCAGTTCCCTGACTACCAAATAATGTATTTGATGCACCGGAACCAAAAGCTGCGCCAATATCAGCACCTTTACCATGTTGAATAAGCACTAAGCCGATTAAGACCATAGCTACTAACACATGTATAACTAATATCAATTGATACATTTCACAATTTCCACAAACTGTTTCGCATTTAACGATGCTCCACCTACTAAGCCACCATCAACATCGGGCATAGCAAACAAAGCCGCGGCATTATTTTCGTTTACACTACCTCCGTAGAGGATAGATAAACGCTCAGCATCATCACGATTAATATCGCTAACCAGCTTCCTGATAAACTGGTGCACTTCTTGTGCTTCATCAGGTGATGCAGTTTTTCCTGTGCCAATAGCCCAAACAGGTTCATAAGCTATAACACCGTTTTGAAAGCAATTATTGTTATTTTCACTTACTGCCAGAATTTGTCTGGCAATTACTTGTTCTGTGTGCCCATTTTCACGCTCTTCCAACGTTTCACCGACGCAAAGAACAGGTATCATATCATGTTCTTTAACATGGTGGAATTTTTGCGCTACAAATTTTTCATCTTCTTGAAAAATATGTCTTCTTTCTGAATGTCCAACTAAAACATAATGGCAGTTAAACTCTTTTAACATGGGGCCGGACAGTTCGCCAGTGAATGCACCAAAATCTTTTGGATATACATTCTGGGCTCCGAGTTTAATGCGACTCTTCACAATTAATTCATTAACTTGCGGTATGTAAATTGCGGGAGGCATAATTGCTACATGAAGCTTATCGTCAAAGCTTAACATATCATTGAGCTGACTCGTTAATTGAATCACTTGCTGTAATTGGCCATTCATTTTCCAGTTACCAGCAACTATCTTATGTCTCATGTGCTGTCCTCACGCGTTCAACCCCGCGACTATACCCAAACCAGGCAAAGATGTGTAGTCTTATTGTCATTTTTTTGTGAAAAAAGTGGCTAATTTCCTATTTAGGTTTGATACCGTGCAGGTTAAATCTTCACATTGCACAATTGCCTATCACAACAGTTCCTGGCTGTATTTTACTTAAGGTATTTGTACTTTTAAGAAAAAACCTGGTTGCAAACAACCAGGTTTTTTGATTTTAATGAGGTAAGCTTTTTTCGATTTGGCTGATGTCATCACATAGCTTTTGGGCTTGTTGAACTACTAAAGACTGGTCTTGACCTTCAACCATAACGCGCAATAAAGGCTCGGTACCAGAGGGGCGCAATAAGACTCGTCCTTCTCCTTGCAGGCTTGTTTCCAAGCTTTTTACCACACGAATTACTTCTGAATTATTAGCAAGTAATGATGCATGGGTAGTTTTTAAGTTGACCAGACTTTGTGGCAACAAGGAAATACCCCCTGTTAATTCTTGTAAGCTCTTTCCTTGTTTCACCATAATGGATAAGACTTGTAAGGCAGCAACAATTCCATCACCGGTTGTCGTTTTATCAAGACAAACGATATGGCCAGATGTTTCGCCGCCAATCTTCCAATTATTTTCACGTAGCGCTTCGAGAACGTAGCGATCGCCTACATTGGAGCGGATAAAAGGAATGCCCAGCTCGGTAATCGCCATTTCTAGACCGTAGTTACTCATGATGGTACCCACTACGCCACCATGTAAAACACCTCGTTCGTGGCGATCTTTAGCAATGATATAGAGAATTTGGTCACCATCAATCACATTACCTTTAGCATCGACTAATAATACTCGGTCACCGTCACCATCTAAACCAATACCAATATCAGCTCCCGTACTGAGAACCTTTTGAATCAGATGAGCAGGCGAGGTTGAACCACAATCCTGATTGATATTAAAACCATCTGGCTTATTGCCAATTGCCGTAACATTAGCTCCAAGCTCGGAAAAAACATTAGGGGCAATGTGGTAAGTTGCACCATTTGCGCAATCAACCACGATTTTTAGACCCGATAAGCGAGTCAGCGATGGTATAGTTGATTTACAAAACTCAATGTAACGGCCACTTGCGTCACTAATGCGCGTCGCTTTACCTAATTGTTCTGATGGAACTGTTTCCATTTTTTTGTCTAATTCGGCTTCAATGGCAAGCTCCACACTATCAGGGATCTTACCGCCTTCAGCGGAGAAGAATTTAATGCCATTATCTTCGAATAAATTATGGGACGCACTAATCACAATTCCTGCATTAGCACGAAGTGTTTGCGTTAAATAAGCAATTGCAGGTGTTGGCATTGGACCTAATAAGGCCACATCCACACCCGCTGCAGATAAACCAGCCTCTAATGCGGATTCCAGCATGTAACCAGACACTCGCGTATCTTTACCGATAACGACCTTTTTCCGATGGCCATTTGCCAGTACACGTCCTACGGCCCAACCTAATTTTAAAACAAATTCAGGATTAATATTTGATAATCCTACGTGTCCACGTATACCATCAGTACCAAAATATTTACGTTGACTCATCCTTTCCTACCTTATTGTTAGACTATTGCGCTCGTTCCACTAAATCGATCATTTTCAACGCCTGATGAGTTTCATCAACATCATGCGTTCTTATAATTCCTATGCCCTTAAGTGTCGCATACACAGCCAGGGTAATACTTCCTATTAAACGATCATCCACCTCTTTGTTGAGCACGACTCCTATTGAACTCTTGCGTGAAACACCTAAAAGAAGTGGCATTTTAAATTCAGCAAAATGATCAAGCATCTTTATTAAATATAAGTTATCTTGCGTTTGTTTGCCAAAACCAAAACCAAAATCTAAAATTAAATGTTGTTTTTCAATGCCTGCACTCAAACACGCATTGATGCGTTCAATAAAAAACCGCCTCACTGTTTCATACACCCCATCAGGATAATGAGGATTTTGCTGCATTGTGCGGGGCTCTCCCTGCATGTGCATCAAACACACTGGAACCGCTAGCTTTGCAGCTATTTCCAACGCCCCTTCAGCACGCAACGCGTTAATATCATTAATTATGTTGGCCCCAGCCTTCACGGCTGCAACCATTACTTCCGGTTTATGTGTATCTATTGAAATACACACATCGGAATGAGCACGAATTTGTTCGATAACGGGTATCACCCTATTCAGTTCATCCTCAACTGATACTGGCTTCGCACCAGGCTTAGTCGATTCACCACCTATATCAATTAAATCCGCCCCTTGCTCAATCAAATGCAAAGCATGCTCACAGGCATTATCCTGGGATAAAAATTTACCACCATCAGAAAAAGAATTAGGGGTTACATTTAAGATTCCCATAATTAATGGTTTTTCAGAATAACATCTGGAAGGAAGCTGGCTGCGACCTGCAAGCCAGCTTAAAAATTGCTCTGCATTCACCTGTTGTTCTCACTCCAAACGACTAGTGTTCTTCAGCAGGATTTACGCTTACCTCAGTATCACCTGACTTTGCAGGAGCGTCATTGACCACATCAGTTTTATCTAAAGGCTTAGAGGGGTTTTCCCAATCTTTTGGAGGGGAAGGCTCTTTGCCAGACATAATTTCCTGAATTTGTTGTGTATCAATGGTTTCATACTTAATCAAGCTTTGTGCCATCAGATGTAATTTATCCATATTGGCCACTAAGATTTCTTTAGCTCGTTGATAGTTCCTATCAATAATGGCACGAACTTCATCATCAATTTGTTGCGCAGTTCGATCCGACATTTCTTTATGTTTATTCATAGAACGACCTAAGAATACTTCTTCCTCTTCTTCACCAAAAGTAAGTGGGCCAAGAGCAGATAATCCCCAAGAAGTAACCATTTTACGCGCAATTTCAGTTGAACGCATAATGTCATTCGATGCACCAGTAGTAACACTTTCTAGTCCAAAAATTAGTTCCTCAGCGATTCGACCACCAAACAAACTGGATAATTGGCTTTCTAGACGACGTTTACTATGGCTGTAACGATCTTGCTCTGGCAAGAACATCGTAACCCCCAGTGCACGTCCCCGGGGAATAATAGACACTTTGTATACTGGATCATGTTCAGGAACCGATAATCCAACAATAGCATGCCCTGCTTCATGGTATGCCGTTAGCTTCTTCTCGTTATCATCCATCACCATCGAGCGGCGTTCAGCTCCCATCATGATCTTATCTTTAGCTTTCTCTAATTCAATCATGCTCACTTTGCGTTTGTTTGCACGTGCAGCAAATAATGCAGCTTCATTTACTAGATTTGATAAATCCGCTCCAGAGAACCCTGGGGTACCGCGGGCAATATCCATTACTTCAATACCACTGTCTACAGGCACTTTCTGTAGGTGTACTCTTAAGATTTGCTCACGACCACGAATATCAGGTAAAGGTACAACAACCTGACGGTCAAAACGACCTGGGCGTAATAATGCAGGGTCTAAAACATCAGGACGGTTCGTTGCCGCAACAACAATAACTCCCTCGCTGCCTTCAAAACCATCCATTTCTACCAATAATTGGTTCAATGTTTGTTCACGCTCATCATGGCCACCACCAAGACCAGCACCACGATGTCTACCTACAGCATCGATTTCATCGATAAAAATAATGCATGGTGCATGCTTCTTCGCTTGCTCAAACATATCGCGAACACGAGATGCCCCCACACCCACAAACATTTCAACGAAATCGGAACCTGAAATTGTGAAAAAAGGTACTTTTGCTTCGCCAGCAACCGCTCTCGCCAATAAGGTCTTACCCGTACCCGGAGAACCAACAAGTAAAACACCGCGCGGAATCCGTCCACCAAGATTTTGGAATTTAGTTGGATCGCGCAAGAAGTCGACTAACTCCTTCACTTCATCTTTAGCTTCATCAACTCCTGCCACATCAGCAAAAGTTACTTTAACTTGATCCTCGCCTAATAAGCGAGCTCGTGATCGGCCAAAAGACATGGCGCCGCGACCGCCCCCGCCTTGCATTTGGCGCATAAAGAAAACCCACACACCAATCAATAAAAGCATAGGGAACCAATTTACAAACAAGTGTAGTAAAAAGCTCTCTTGCTGCTTTTCTTGTCCGCTAACGTCGACCTTGCTTTTTAATAGCTCGCCAAGCAAGGCATTATCTTGCATCGGCATGTAGGTAACAAAGCGTTTATTATTTTTAGTAATACCTTTGATGATCTTATCGTCTTCAATGGTTACCGTATTGACCATACCCTGATCGACTTCTTTCAGAAATTGGCTGTAGGAAACTTTCTCGGCAGCAGAGTTTCGAGGCCCGAAATTACTGAAAACCGAGACCAGTACGATCGCTATAATCAGCCATAAAAACAAATTCTTAACCATGTCGTTCAAAGTATTAACCTCGTTAGTGCGTCAAGCTTTATAT
The DNA here is from genome assembly GCF_044626755.1 of Legionella lytica. Lineage (GTDB taxonomy): Bacteria > Pseudomonadota > Gammaproteobacteria > Legionellales > Legionellaceae > Legionella > Legionella lytica_A. Next base: position 40,756 of record NZ_JBGORX010000002.1, read on the forward strand.
TTAAGAGGACAAAATTCTTAATATATAAAGTTACTATAAATTGTATCCCTTTGCCAGCAAATAGGTTTCTTTTGAACGTGCTCGTGAAGCAGCCGGTTTACGAATGACCACTTTATCAAAAGAAGCTTTTGCTTGTTTCACCAAATCATCAAAACCTGAACCATGAAATATCTTAACTAGCATAGAGCCACCAGGCTTTAACATTTTATCTGCGAAATCAAAGGCTAATTCCACTAAATACATTGCTCGTGGAATATCAATCGCCGTCGTACCACTCATATTTGGGGCCATATCGGATAAAACCAAGTCCACGCTGCGCTCAGGAATTAAAGCCATCAATTGTTGCAAAACATCATCTTCCCGAAAATCACCATGAATAACATCTACATCAGGAAGGGAATCCATGGGTAAAATATCTAAAGCAACAATCCGCCCTCGCCCTTGCAGACGTTCAGAGACATATTGGGTCCAACCGCCAGGAGCTGCTCCCAAATCAACCACTGTCATGCCTGATTTAAGCAAAGACTCTTTTTCATCGACTTCTTTAAGTTTATAGACCGCACGACTACGGTATCCTTCAGCCTGAGCTTTTTTCACATAGACATCATCAAAATGCTCTTGCAACCAGCGTTTACTGCTTTTGGTACGACTCATAATTAGTACTATACTGTTTATAATTTTATATCAATTTAACTTATGATACTTAATTTCACTACCTATTCCCAGCAAAACGTGCAATAATTTGCCATTTTATTATTAGTTTTAAGGAATCCTTTGCAGTGGACACATCATTTAGACGCTCACTTAAAGCCCAAGCCCATCATTTAAAGCCTGTAGTTCTTATTGGCGCAAAAGGTTTAACTGAAGCGGTAGCCGCAGAAACTGATGTTGCATTGCTTGCTCATGAGTTGATTAAAGTTAAAATTAATGGGGCGGAGCGAGAAGACCGCATACTCATGGCCAATGAGCTATGCAAACAGTTAAGTGCTGAGTTAGTACAATTAATCGGAAACACAGCAATTATTTATCGTAAAAATAAAGATAAGTAATAAAAGTTAAAGGAAAACCTGGTTGCTAGCAACCAGGCGACGCCCCAAAAGACATAAAAAACACACAAAAAGAACATTTATTAAGCATGACGATGCACAATATTAGCATCTAAGCCACTCGCCAACTTGCAGCAGCGGATTGTTCAGGTGTATCATTTGAGGCAATATATTTCCTTGGCAACCAATCTAGGGTCTGTAAACAGCCCCAAAGTAAGGGTACTAATTTATTGTCTGGCCTATGATATTAAAACACTTACCTAATACATTAACCTTATTTCGATTAGGACTAATTGTTCCTTTTCTTATGTTTTTGTATCGCCATGAATACGTTAATTCCTTTTACACGTTTATTCTTGCCGGAGTTACGGATGGATTAGATGGACTCCTAGCCAGACGTTTTAATTGGCAAAGTTTTTTTGGTTCTTTTGTTGATCCATTGGCTGATAAATTACTAATTGCTTCCAGCTTTATTGCTTTAGCCCTAATGGAAGTACTCCCCTGGTGGCTGGTCTCGCTCGTTTTCCTGCGTGACCTGACGATTTCTATGGGCGTTCTCGCCTGGTATCACTTCATTCGCCGTAAACTGGATTTTAAGCCTACGCTCCTAAGTAAAATAAATACTGCACTCCAATTAATTTTGGTCACCTCGTGCCTATTCGAATTAGCTTATTTTCAATTTCCTAATTATGTTTTAAACACCCTTATCGGCTTAACTACGTTCACTACGGCCACCACTTATGTTGACTACATTTGGACCTGGAGCAAAAAAGCCTGGCCTAAAAAAGAATTGTCTCAATGAATAAGCAGTTAGCCTTAGCGATTAAATTAAATGATGAAGCAACCCTCTCTGACTTTAACTGGGGTGAGAATAAGCTATTGCAGCAACAATTACAGCGCATGTTGACCCTCAAAGAGGAGCGCTTGCTTTATCTCTGGGGCTGTAATGGCAGCGGAAAATCTCATTTATTACAAGCCTCTTGCCAGGCAGTTAACTCGACTGAATCGGCAATTTATCTCCCCTTGAATTTGCTTAAAGAATGGGGACCACAGGCAATCGAAGGCTTAGAAGAGCAAACCTTAATTTGTATTGATGATATCGATGCCATTGCGGAAGATTCAGCTTGGGAAGAAGCCCTTTTTCATTTGTACAATAGAATCAAAGATATGGAGAAAAGTCTCTTAATTATTTCCGGGAATCAGTCTCCAACCACCCTGCCGATTAAATTAGCCGACTTACGTTCTCGTTTAAGTTGGGGCTTAGTAATTCAACTGATGGAACTCAGTGACGAGGATAAAATTAATACCTTAAAACTGCATGCTGCACGTCGAGGCTTTGACTTACCGGCAAGTGTCGGGCAGTTTCTAATTAGTCGCTGCTCTCGTAATATGCACGATTTGCATCAATTGCTTAATCGTTTGGATGATGCCTCTCTGGCAGCACAACGCAAAATTACCATTCCTTTTGTGAAGAATATTTTGGGTATTTAGTTTAAATTTATATCGCTAAGTTGGCGCTCTGTGTTTGCCTAAAGAAGTATCGAACCCTCCCCTAGATTGCATTATGTCATTGCAAAATGTCTTACTTATAATGAGATGGCCGTGTTGGTGCCGAGTGTGGTTCCCATCGAAAGACTAGCCATATCACGTTCAATAGGTTGGTATCTCATGAAGGAATAACGATTGGTACTGGCTTTTACTGTTGCTGAAGTTGACTGGTCGTCTTCTATTCGTGCATTGTGCTTTAACAGGGCCAATTGCTGTTTTGTATCAGCCGCCTCACGAATATGCTCTTTTAGATTTCCTAATTTTTCTTGTTGGTGTGTCAAGAAGTCACGATTACATAAAGTAGCAATTTTTGTATCATCAAGTCCCAACCAGCTACTTACCAAGGACTCTAAGCCCGGAAACTCAACAAACCAGAATAAACTCATAGCCGCCAAACCAACCACAGTACTACAGAATAATATGGGTAAAGAGGCCGGTGAGACGCTGGTCATAATCAGGCCGAAAAGACTTAAAGAAACAGTTTGGGCCGCGCAAAAACTACCACCAAACCGTAATGCCGCAAAAATTGTAGATAGAGCTAATTTAACTGAATGCATCTGGCTATTATGAACAGCTTGCTCGAATTGATCGCTTACCGTACTAAGCTGAGTAAAACACTGCTCCAGCAAAGTGCTAATCTGCTCCAAATACTGCAATTCATTTTCAGGAAGTCTTAATAAAGAATATTTTGCTATTTTCTTTCTAATGTTCTTTATTTCATTATATTGTTGTAAGTACACATCTAACAGCTTGTAAGCATCCGTAAGTTTAATATCTAAACTATCAGCCAACTTAGCCAGCTCAAAACCACAAAAAGCAATAATGGATAAGGTAGAGAAAAGAAAACCACTCGCAAGAACAAGTGCTGCCGGTAGAGCAAAAATGCTCATAATCGTGACCACACAATCAAAACCATCACAGGCAACAACTAACATACCTGCCATCGTGAGCAAGCCCAGTTTCATCGTATTGTATAATGATGAATCACGCTTCGCCTTATTCGCAAGATTTACCTCACCACTCATCGCCAGACATAAGTCATGTAAAAGTTCGGTACGCAATGACAGCAGAAGAAACTCTATTTCTTGCGGCGCAAGGGTTGACGAACCAATCCCCATCGATTGATCCTGAAACCATGAAAAAAAAGCCGTCAGCTCAAGGGAGCTTGGTATTGGTTCCTGTTGTCTCGAGCCACACGCAAACTGGAATTTACGGAGTAATTCCTGTGAATGCGCACTGAGATCTACATAAATATCAACCAATGTTTAATCCCCACTAATTTGGTAACGAGTCGATTATACACGAACAAACAATAAATTGTACATAGTTTGAACATTCCTTGTTGGAAATTTAGCTCCCTTTCCCATAAATCTCCTACGCTGCCTTCATAAAAGCATTATCCCCAAACACTCACCTTAGGAGGTGTCATTAACTCCATATCCTAGAATAGCTTAAATTAATCTCGTAGTTGTACTCACCAAGAATAAAATTACTGCATCCTAGTTTTGTTCTTTAGATTAATTTTCAGTACTCCTGAATGAGCCATAATTGTCATGAAAAACAAGGCCGCATTTCATAGGGACCTCAGAATAAAGTGTCCCATTCTTAGATTTTTCTTTTCTCACAACGCGATCTATTTTCCCATCTTTTTGCTCAAATAAAAATCATGTCATATAATTAAAAGACGAACATTGATCAAGGACGGCGAACATGAGGAAAACAATTATCGCATTATTAGTGTTTGTTCCTGCTCTATTCTTAAGTGGCTGTTATGTCACCACAACCACCACTCCCAATAATTATTATTATTCAGGCTATACAGGTTATTACCCTGGTTGGAATAATACCTATTATGGAGGCTGGGGCGGCTATCGTAATGCCTGGTATAGAAATACTGCCTGGCGAGGATGGGGACATCACGGTGGCTGGGGTTACAATCGTGGATTGCATCGTGGCGGCGCATGGCATAGCGGCGGCTGGCATCGTGGGGGCGGTTGGCATCGCGGCGGTGGTTTCCGACATCGCTAAACGATTGTATCAAGCTAGATTGCAAAATGGCACTGGATGCACCACTTCAGTGCCATTTTTATTAGCTTAGGGAATATTCTGCGTTATCAATTTTCTCATTAACTGCGTCTTTTTTGGTTATCATAAAACGGCTTAAGTAAGGTGATACTAACCACATTAAAAAAGCGATTGCCAAAGTAACCAAACCAATGCATGCAAAAACGTCAGTATAAAGCATAAGCGACTGCACTCCTGGCTTAATATGTTGGGGCAAAGCGGTATATGAGGCGACACTAGCGCCGATGAAGCCTGAAATAGCAGTAGCCAAAAACCAGATTCCCATGACAAAACCGGTCATGCTTATAGGAACTAACTCGGCAACCATGGCTACTCCTAGGGCAGAAACCAAAAGCTCGCCAAGACTTTGAAATAAATAACTAATAATGAGCCACCAGGAAGAGACTATACCATTCTCAGTATAAAAATAGCGTGCAAAATATAATACCAAAAAACTTAAACCACACATGGTCATACCTAGGGCAAATTTATAGGGCGTAAAAAAGGGGATCCCCTTTTGATTTAATCGGGAATAAAGAGAGACCAAAACAGGACTCATCAAAATAATCCAAATGGGATTTAAAGCCTGAAAACTTTGGGCATCGATGGTAATTCCCAAAAAATTAGGATTCACATTATTCACGGCAAATAAATTAAGTGAAGTTGGCATTTGTTGATATAAAACAAAGAAAATAAGTGCCTCGAGCATCAGCACTAACGCTACGAGCATGCGCAGCATCGCTGCTCTGCTTTCTTTGCAGGCTAAATAGCTATAGTACAGCAAAACTAAACAGGTGATGGCCCAGAATAAATTTTTTGCTAAAGAAACATGTTGCAATAAATATGCGGAAAACTCCGTGAGCAAACAAATACCAATTAAGATCAACAACCAATGAAATAAAGAGATCCGGCGTTCATCGGCAAGAGTATTGATATGGGCAATATACTTGTGCTGCAACCAATAATTACCTAAACCTAATATCAACCCGCTAGCACTCATTAGGTAGGCAGAAGAATAACCATAACGGCTGGCTATTACTGGTCCGATCACTAAAGCAATCATACTGCCCAAGTTAATGGCCATGTAATACAAGGTAAATCCACCATGTAGGCGAGAATCATGGGGCTTATAGCACTTAGCTAATAAGTTAGATGGATTTGCTTTGAATAAACCATTCCCCACGCAAACCAAGCCTAGAGCTAGAAATACATGCTCTTTATCAGTAATTGCCAAAGCAAAATATCCTGCAGCTAAAACCACTAGACCCAGTACAATGGTGCGTTTAGTCCCTAAGATGGAATCTCCTAAATAACCGCCAATTACAATCAGACCATAGACTAATGCAGAAAATGCCCCAAAGGCATAATAAGAATCCAGTTCGCTGTAACCTAAATAACGCATAAAATACAGAGTTAAAATCCCTTGAACTGTATAAAAGCCAAACCTCTCCCATAATTCCAATAAAAAAATCATGTGAAATGCTCGTGGCTGTTCACGAAGTAGGTTCAGCATGAGTCTTCCTTCCCTAGAAGATAATATTTAAACTTAAAGTAATTTTTTGCTTTTTGCAACGCGTCTTATTGCAAAACTAAAAACTGAGTTTGCAAACAATCTTAAAAAGAAGCAAAACGGTTTTCTTCTTCATCACTATTTGCGCTACCATCATCTTCTGAATCACTGTCACCATTAGAGTCGCCTTCCTGCTCGTTTTCACCCTGGGATTCACCAGCATGGGCATCCAGGTCTATAAGCGCCTCATTAATCACAATATCTTCATCAAGCTCATTCGTTGCTGTATGCTCATGGTTCAGACTGGCAATAACCGCTTCTCTGGTGCCTAAAAGATGCTCCAGCATCGCACCCGTTGAATTTAATTCGGCATGAGCGGTTTCACTCTGGGCAAAACCCTCGTGCTCTTGCATGCGACTGCTTGTTTGTTCCGTATGAGTATTCGAATGCTCCAAGACATTTTCTAAGCCATTCGCGGTTGTTTTTTCTGCCTCATTTCTCCCGAAGACATTACGTAACTTATCCAGTAACCAGCTCCCTGCATCACGTATTAAAGGACCGAGAATACGCGCGGAAAGATAGGCAGCACTCGCCACACCAACTCCCGCGAGCATAGGCAAACCCACAGCAGGAAGAAATATAGAAAGAACCACACCCACCATTGCAAGAGAAGCAAAGCCTACACCCAGCCCTTTATCCAAAATATGAATGAATTGTAATTTTTTAATTTTTTCATTAACTACGGCTTCTCGTTCTTTTAAGCCAGTTATTTTTTCTTTTTGCTCCCCGTATTGCTTTTGCACGAGCTCGACCTGCGCGCAAAGTGCCTGTTGTTCTTCCTTAGTCGTAGCCCTTGTCAAAGCCCCCTGAAGTACTTTCGCCTGCTCTTGAATCAGCGCCATTTCTTCTTCAGCATGGACGATTTCGGTAGCCAGTGCTTTTCGTTCTTTTCCTAAGTGATAGCGCTCATAAATAGCTTTCCCTAATAAAAAGGAACTTAAGCCTATACTGATCCCACCAAGCACCAGACCTATTGGTGTTGCTGCTGCTGGTACTAAAATAGAAGTTAGAGTAAGCGCAAGCAATGCACCTGAATACAGCCAACGTGCATTATTATTTAAGGTAAAAGGAACTTTCTCGCCATAAATATAGGATGATAAATAAATCATGGGAATAAGAAGAAAATCCAGCGCCGCTAAAGCAGCTCCCCCCCAATGAAGTCCCTGCCCAAGATGTTCAGGTGTTTTTAAGCCAGGTATTTTGGTGAATGTCCCCCCTACATGAATTGCCTTATCACCCAATTCGCTGGCATTTTTAACAAATTGTGAGACAAAGGGAATCCTTTGCAACAGTGGCACAGATACGGTCGGTTTTTTTACCTCGTAAAGTATCGGTGTTTGCATTTGCATGAGTAAGTCGTTTGCTTGCTCGACTGAAATAACCGCATTATGTTCCTGCTCAGCTCCCATAACTCACCTAGAAAATAACATTCTTCATCTTTAATATAGCAATAAAAGCTTAAGAAAGTCTGATGATGCTTGCTAATCAACCATGATCTCAACTATATTTTCTCTTATAAATCATTAACAGTAGCAACATATGACGGCTAAAAAAGCCCTTTATCTAGCAGGTGGTGGTGCCCGTGGTGCATATCAGGCGGGTGTTCTTAAAGCTATTGGCCATATTTTACAAGTTAAAAAACTGCCTTTTAGTCTAGTCAGTGGGGTTAGTGTGGGCAGCATTAATGCGGTTGTTCTTGCCGAGAATGCTGATGACTTCCCCCGAGCCTTGGACAAATTAGAAATGATTTGGAGTGAAATCCATTGCCAGCAAATCTATAAAGCCAGCAATTATGAGCTGAGTAAATCTGTGATGCGTAATGTAAGTACGTTAATTGTAAAACAACGCGAAACAGGACATTTACTGGATACCAGCCCCCTAAAAGAGCTCATTGAGGAAACAATGGATTTTTCTCGCATTGCGAAAAACATTAGTGATGGGCATCTTAATACCTTGGAAATCATTAGCAATTGCTATCAAAGTAATCAAACCATTTCTTTTTATGCACACAATAGCCCTGACTTTACGGATTGGCATTATCCACGACACAGCAGTCAGCGGACAGAAATTAAAGCAGAGCATATATTAGCCTCGAGTGCCTTACCTTTATTCTTTCCAACTGTACCTTTGGATGGATTTCATTATGGTGATGGTAGTGTAGGCCTGGTATCACCACTACGGGGGGCGATTCGCTTTGAGGTAGATAAAATTATGATTTTAGGTACTCGCGCATTGCCGACTTTTGCCGATGCGGATGAGACACCGAATCATACTGACATTCCCTTTGCACACATTCTCGGTAGTATGTTGAATGGTTTGTTTTTGGATAACCTGGACCGTGATATTGAAATGGTGAATCGCATGAATGAAATCGCTATGCTTTTATCCATGTGGAAAAAACGCCATTCCCCTTGGCGACCAATCAGTACCGTGCATTTACGTCCGAGTAAAGATGTGGCATCGATTGCACAGGCTCATTTTACTTCATTGCCTGTATTACTGCGTTATTTGCTGAATGTGTTAGGAGCTAAAAATCATTCCGGTGACCTCTTAAGCTTCCTGTTATTTGAGCGTGAATTTACCCGGGAACTGCTGGAATTAGGTTTTCAGGATACGATTAATAATGCAAAGACCGTTACTAATTTTTTTGAATAATTGCCGGAAACCTGTTTGCTAGCAAACAGGTTTATTTTATGTTCTTAAATGTTTTAGCACGGTTTGCGTTTCCGGTTTAAATCCATGCCAAATAAGAAATGCTTCGGCGGCTTGCTCAACTAGCATTCCTAAACCATCTACCGCGTCACACCCCTGCTCTTTTGCATAATGCACAAAAGCAGTATCACCTTGTTTTTTATACGATAAATCATAGCAGAATGGTTTTTCAATCAAACACTCCGGAGGCAGAGACGGTAGCTCTCCCGCTAAACTTGCCGAGGTTGCATTGATGATTAAATCAAAAGCGCCCCTTAGTTCATTGATATTTTGCACGTGGATTTGCGAGAATAATTGTTGTAGTTCCAGGCCCTTAGCTGGGGTGCGGTTGACAATAACTAATTCCGCGAGCTTATTTTGCAATAAGGGATGAATAATCCCACGAGCCGCCCCCCCTGCCCCCAAAATAGCGACACGCTTGCCAAGTAAGTTAATATGATGGTGTAAATCACGGAGTAAGCCCACGCCATCCGTGTTATCCGCATGCAATTGATTGTTATGCATCCATAAAGTATTGGCCGCCCCTGCTTGTTGACAGCGTTCGCTAACCTGCTTCGCCATCACAAAAGCACGCTGCTTAAACGGTAAAGTAACATTAACACCGCGTCCTTGCTGGTGAAAAAAATCCGTTAGCTGCTGTTCAAAGGACTGTTCATCTGCTTTAATTTTTGCATAAGTAAGTTGAATACCGGCTTGCTTTGCGAAATACTGATGAATTACTGGAGATAAGCTATGGTCTATAGGATTACCCATCACTGCAAAACGCTGAAACACTACACCCTCCTCTTAATTTGTTCTTTTATTGCCAGTACATCCATCGCAGGCAGTCAATCAATTAATGTTTATCTTAAATTGAAACCGGACAATAATGTAGCAACCTTGATTAAAGATTTTAACCAATTTCTAGCCCAGGAGCAGGTATTTAACACGTACCAAATCACGCCCCATCTTGAAAAAAGCCCGTTGCATGTCACCTTATACATGGCAAATTATAATGACGCCCAAATCCCTGATATTATTAAACGTACGGCAAATTTGGCGAAACAAGAAAAGCAAATACCTCTGCTTACCTCTCGGCTAGTACCCTCTACCAATGGCTATGTTATGCTTTCGGTGACCAATGTTCCACAAATACAAGGCTTAAGCAACAAAACGTTGGAAGCTTTATCGCACTTGCGCGACAAGGAAGCCCCCATCCCTGCTTGGGCAACTCGAGACATAGACCGGCAAATTCTATTTAATCAATACGGTAGCCCTACCGTTTTAAATTATTATAAGCCTCATTTTTCCGTGTTTACCGCGGACCATTTGAATAAATATGAAAGTGCGCAATTGTATAATGAATTGCAAAAGTTGATCCCCCAATTTGCTAAAAAGCATCAGCTGCAGGTACGGGCTACGGCATTTGCCATTGGAGTGGGAATCGCAGATTCCCAGGGACAGATTGTGAAAGAGTTAAAATCGTTTAATTTAGAGTAGGTGCTAAGTGAAAGGCTGTCCCGTATTAGGCTGTGCTAATACGGGCTACATCCTCTGCCACCGTTTCGGGAAAACCTGGTTACACGCAACCACAGTGTATTTATTTTATTTCCGCTACCAGGCTTTTCGATACTACTTCTGCCAAATCACGTGACAAAGACTGTTTGGCTAATTGCTCTAACTGTTGGCGCATGAGCATTTGGCGTGGCCTATCGTAACGTTGCCAGCGGGTGAATGGGCTCGCCATCCGTGCGGCAATTTGCGGGTTAAGCTTATCTAAAGTAAGCAACATTTCCGCTAAAAATTGGTAGCCACTGCCATCAGGGGCATGGAAATTGCGTGGATTTGCCATACAAAATGCGCCAATTACAGAGCGAGCTTTATTTGGGTTCTTAATGCTAAAATCAGGGTGTGCTAATAATTTGCGTACCTGTTCTAAAGCATTGGGAAGCTCACTGGCCGCTTGGATGGCAAACCATTTATCCAAAACGAGTTCGTCCTTAGACCATTGCTGATAAAAATCATTAACTGCTTGTTCACGCATTTTTGGGTTAGCGCAATTGACCAATAGCGCAAAGCTTGCGATTTGATCGGTCATGGTTTTGGCATGCGCGAATTGTTGCTGACACATCTCTATTGCCGCCAGCTCATTCGCTTTCATCATTAACCATAAACAGACATTGCGTAACTTCCTACGGCCATAAGCGAGACCATTCATGCTATGGTCTTCAGCCAGCCACAATTGCTGGTATAGCGCATGAATTTCCGCATATAAATACGTACCCAATTGAATGCGGAAATAGTCACGAACAGCTTCGACTTTACTCACATCTACTGCGTCTAACAGGGAGGCAACTTCTTCAAAACCCGGAGGGGTAAGCAATTCAGCGCGTAAGTCAGTATCTAAAGAGTCATCCAATAACACATGTCTTAATGCGGCAATTAAAGCCTCGGATATCTGCCATTTCTCTTCAGGTAAGGTTAGGCACTCGCTCATGCAATTCAACACTAAACGTTGCGCCGCATCCCATTTGGCATAACCATCGGTTTCATAGCGTACTAAGAAAATTAATTCCTCGCAGCTAAGTTCATGTTTCAACTTAATGGGTGCAGAAAATTCACGTAATAAGGAAATTACCGGCTTTTCCCGTAATCCGCTAAAGCTAAACCTTTGCTCAGCCTCTTTTAATTCGAGAATTTCATGCTCTATCGGCATTAACTGCCCCGTGCCATCAAACAAAGCTATGCGAATAGGGATATGGAATGGTTTTTTATCCTTACATTCTGGAGTTGCCGGGCAGGTTTGTATCATGTTAAGCGTCAACTGTCCGTGCTCATAATGACTCGTTACCTTTACCTCTGGCGTACCGGCTTGGCTATACCAACGTTTGAATTGTGTTAAATCAACCGCATTAGCATCTTCCATTGCCGCCACAAAATCATCAATCGTTACCGCCTGACCATCATGACGTGCAAAATATAAATCCATACCTTTGCGATAACGTTCCTTCCCTAATAAAGTATGCTGCATGCGGATGACTTCCGCTCCCTTATTATAAACGGTCGCGGTATAAAAATTATTAATTTCCTGATAAGACTCGGGTCGTACCGGATGTGCCATAGAGCTGGCATCCTCTGGAAATTGGCTGCTGCGTAAAACCTTCACATCAGTAATTCGGTTCACATCACGTGAATTCATATCGCGCGAAAACTCTTGATCGCGAAACACCGTCAATCCTTCTTTCAAACTTAATTGGAACCAATCACGGCAAGTAACACGATTTCCAGTCCAGTTATGGAAATACTCATGGGCGACTACGCCCTCAACACCAGCGAAATCCTGATCGGTTGCGGTATCAGGACGAGCGAGGATGTATTTAGAATTAAATATGTTTAAGCCCTTATTCTCCATGGCTCCCATATTAAAGTCACTTACGGCCACAATCATGAAAATATCTAAATCGTATTCGCGACCATAAACCTCTTCATCCCAGCGCATGGAATTCTTTAAAGACTCCATAGCATGCCCGCATTTATCTTCATTACCTGGCTCAACATAGATATATAAATCAATAGTTCTTCCAGTGCAGGTAACAAACTTATCGCGAATATGGGCGAGATTTCCCGCAACCAATGCAAATAAATAGGAAGGCTTCTTAAAGGGATCCTGCCATACCACCCAATGGCGTCCATTATCTTCCTCCCCGGAATCAATTAAGTTTCCATTGGATAATAAAATTGGATACTGTTTTTTATCAGCGGAAATACGGGTGGTGTAAGTGGCCAATACGTCAGGGCGGTCGAGAAAATAGGTAATGCGGCGAAAACCTTCCGCCTCACACTGAGTGCAAAACAGATGATTAGAACGATAAAGTCCAGATAGTTGGGTATTATTTTGTGGGTAGATACGCGTAACAATCTTTAGGGTCAGCTCATCAGGACAGTTTTCAATGATTAACCCATCCTCGGTTAGCTGGTAAGCAGATGCATCCAATGGCTGGCCATTTAGATGCAAGCTCACTAATTCAAGCTCTTCACCATATAAATGCAAGGCCCCCGCGTGTTGGCGACTTAATTTAAGTTCGCTGCTCACTAAAGCATGATCATCATATAAATCGAAATTTAAATTTACCGTATCAACTGCAAACAAAGGTGCCTGATAGTTTTTTAAATAAATGGTACTGTCTGGAATGGTCATCATTTTCCCTTATAACGCGAATTGTGGATAAGAATCACCTAAAGTATTCTATAAATCAATGAGTACATCGTAAAAAAGCATTGAGTAACAACAGAAATATTTGTCAATTATAGGCCAGAGAATACAAAAATCGACAGCTGTATTAATGTAGTTAACATTTCGAACATAAAAAAACATTTAAGTTTATTGGGTTATCTGGAAAACTACTTAAATTAATGCCTATACTTGAGGTAAGAAGTTTCTTTGCAAAATAAATAAAAAGAAGCAGAGATACCGGAAATCACGTTATATCCTGCTGAGGGATAAGTTAAGGGGATAGCTCATGAACACTCAAGATTTTTTGGCCGGCTATACCAAGCGCTTTGTGGATAACAAAGAAGAAGAGATGGGCTTGGATGAATATCTGGAATTGTGCAAAAACGATCCGTCAGCATATGCTAATCCAGCGGAACGCCTACTAATGGCCATAGGCGAACCAGAAATGGTTGATACGCGACACGACCCGGTGTTATCGCGTATTTTTTCCAACAAGATTATCCAGCGATATACCGTATTTAAAGATTTTTATGGTATGGAAGAACCCATCGAGCAAATCGTGGGCTTCTTAAAACATGCAGCTCAAGGCCTGGAAGAAACCAAACAGGTACTTTATCTACTAGGCCCTGTGGGCGGTGGTAAATCATCTATAGCAGAAAAGCTCAAAGACTTAATGGAAAATATTCCTTTTTATGCGATTAAAGGCTCCCCCGTATTTGAATCACCCTTATCCTTATTTAACCCCGTTGAAGATGCTGCATTACTACAAGAACGCTTTGGTATTCCCACGCGCCATTTACGCTACCTGATGTCCCCTTGGGCCGTAAAACGCTTGCATGAATTCAATGGTGACATTAGCCAATTCAGGGTGGTTAAAGTCAGACCTTCGCGTTTGAAGCAAATTGCGGTGGCAAAAACTGAACCTGGTGATGAAAACAACCAAGATATTTCATCGCTTGTAGGTAAAGTAGATATCCGTAAATTAGAAGAATTTTCCCAGGATGACCCTGATGCATACAGTTTCTCTGGCGGCTTATGCCGAGCCAACCGCGGTCTTTTAGAGTTTGTGGAAATGTTTAAAGCCCCCATTAAAGTGCTGCATCCGTTACTTACTGCAACTCAGGAAGGTAACTACAATGCTACTGAGGGCTTATCCTCCATCCCCTTTGAAGGAATTATTTTAGCGCACTCGAACGAATCCGAGTGGCAAACCTTTAGAAACAACAAGAACAATGAAGCCTTTATTGATCGTATCAATATTGTGAAAGTACCTTATTGTTTACGAGTGACCGAAGAAACACGAATTTATCAAAAGCTTATTGATAACAGCTCCCTGACCCATGCTCATTGCGCTCCTGGTACCTTGGACATGTTAGCTCAGTTCTCCGTATTAACCCGTTTGAAAGAACCCCAAAACTCCAGCATTTATTCAAAAATGCGCGTCTATAATGGTGAAAGCTTGAAAGATACCGATCCTAAAGCAAAATCCTATCAGGAGTATCGTGATTTTGCCGGAGTTGATGAAGGAATGAGTGGTGTTTCTACCCGCTTTGCGTTCAAAATCCTCTCTAAGGTATTCAACTTTGATCACAGTGAAGTAGCGGCCAATCCCGTACATTTGATGTATGTATTGGAACGTCAAATTGAACAAGAGCAATTCCCTCAAGAAGTTCAAGAAACCTATTTAGCCTTCATTAAAGAATATTTAGCAGCGAAGTATGTTGAATTTATCGGTAAAGAAATTCAAACCGCCTACTTAGAGTCTTATTCAGAGTACGGACAAAACATTTTCGATCGCTACATTACTTATGCTGATTTCTGGATACAGGACCAAGATTATCGCGACCCAGATACTGGCGAAATCTTTGACCGCAGCTTACTCAATTTAGAGTTAGAAAAAATTGAAAAACCTGCAGGTATATCTAATCCTAAAGATTTCCGTAATGAAGTAGTGAACTTTGTTTTACGGGCACGGGCAAATAACCGTGGTAAAAATCCCGTATGGAATAGTTATGAAAAACTAAGATCCGTCATTGAAAAGAAAATGTTCACCAACACAGAAGATTTACTGCCAGTTATCTCCTTCAATGCCAAAGCATCTGAAGATGATAAGAAAAAACATGAGGAGTTTATTTCTCGGATGATAGAGAAAGGCTATACACGCAAACAGGTTCGCCTGCTTTGTGAATGGTATTTACGAGTACGTAAATCACAATAATAAACGACTCAATAATCCTCTTCTCTTTACCCCGCTGTAACATGCGGGGCTCAATGACACTAGCCAATGCGCAAGCAGAACATTGAAGCAGAGGAGAGCACAATTGGCACCTAGGTCGCGGAGTTTAAATCATGTCGCAATTGATTGATAGACGACAAAATGCGGGGAAGAAAAGCACGGTCAATCGCCAGCGCTTTCTTCGTCGTTATAAAAACCAAATAAAAAGAGCCGTCTCCGATGCCGTCGGTAAACGCAGCATTACAGAGATTGATCAAGGCGAACAAATTTCTATTCCTGCAAAAGACATTTCTGAACCCCGATTTCATCAAGGTCGAGGTGGGCACGTAGAACGTGTTCTACCGGGAAACGATAATTTTATTAGCGGCGACCGCATTAAACGGCCCAGTGGCGGCGGTGGTGGTGATGGCGGTGGCGATGGGGAGGCCAGTAACAGTGGTGAAGGCGAAGATGATTTTGTTTTTGAACTATCCCGTGAAGAATTCCTCGATTTATATTTTGAAGATCTGGAATTACCTGATTTGGTGAAAAAAGAATTAGCACGTATCAGCACGTTTAAAACCATTCGCGCCGGAGTAACTACCAGCGGCATTCCTAATAATATCAATGTATTGCGCTCCATGAAGCAGGCCACTAGCCGCCGAATTGCTTTAGCTTCTCCTTACAAACGCCAATTAAAAGCGGCGGAAACACGATTAGAGCTGTTACTCAATGAACCCGTTCCCGATACAATGGCTATTAAAGAATTAAAACTTGAGATTGAATATTTAAAAAAGAAAATACAGGCCGTGCCATTTATTGACACGATTGATCTACGCTACAACTACCGCCTTCGAGTTCCCTCTCCTTCCACGCAGGCCGTCATGTTCTGCGTTATGGACGTATCAGGCTCTATGGATGAGGCAAAGAAAGATATAGCCAAACGATTTTTCATTTTGTTGTATATGTTCCTCACCAAAAATTATGAAAAAATCGAATTGGTTTTTATCCGCCATCATACCTCCGCAAAAGAAGTCAATGAGGAAGAGTTTTTTTACTCCAGGGAAACGGGGGGTACGGTGGTTTCAAGTGCCCTGGAGTTACTGAATAACATTATTGAAGTACGCTATCCCCCAGAGGCATGGAATATTTATGTGGCTCAAGCTTCTGATGGAGATAATTGGAATGCTGATTCGCCTTATTGCCAAGAATTGCTACAAGATAAAATCATGCCTTTATTGCAGTATTTTGCATACATTGAAATTATGCCACGCCATCATCAAAGCTTATGGGAAGTCTATCAGCTAGTTAAAGAGCAATACCCTAACTTTGCGATGGAAAACATAGATACTGTTGCAGATATTTATCCAGTATTTCATGAATTATTTAAAAGGAAAACGGCATGAGAAAGAAAAAGCCTATATCCACTGGTGCGGAGTGGACCTTTGAATTAATCCAAGATTATGATCGTGAAATTGCACGTATCGCTAAAGATTTTGGCCTGGATACCTATCCGAATCAAATAGAGGTTATTACTGCAGAACAAATGATGGACGCCTATTCTTCCGTAGGCATGCCTATAGGGTACAACCATTGGTCTTTCGGCAAACACTTCGTTGGCGTAGAAAAAAGTTATAAGCGAGGACAAATGGGCTTGGCCTATGAAATGGTCATTAATTCCAATCCCTGTATTTCCTATTTAATGGAAGAAAATACTATTGCCATGCAAGCCTTAGTGATTGCACATGCCTGCTATGGTCATAATTCCTTTTTTAAAAATAATTATCTTTTTAAAATGTGGACCTCTGCTGATGCCATTATTGACTATTTAGTCTTTGCGAAAAAGTACATCGCAGAATGTGAGGAGCGCTATGGTATTGATGAAGTTGAAGCAATCTTGGATGCTTGCCATGCCGTAATGAATTATGGTGTTGACCGCTACAAACATCCGGCACCATTATCCATTCAAGAAGAAAAAATTCGCCAACAAAACCGCGAAATATACATGCAATCGCAAATCAATGAATTGTGGAGAACCATTCCCCAAAGCAAACACGCTGTGGAAAAGAGCACGAAAAGACGCTTTCCCAGTGAGCCACAAGAAAATATTTTATACTTCTTCGAAAAAAATGCCCCCTTACTTGAGCCCTGGCAACGGGAAATCGTGCGCATTGTTCGTAAGATGGCGCAGTATTTTTATCCGCAAGGACAAACGAAAGTAATGAATGAGGGCTGGGCTTGTTTTTGGCATTACACCCTGCTGCATGCGCTGTACGATGAGGGCTTGGTCACCGACGAATTTATGCTGGAGGTCTTACAAAGCCATACTAATGTCATCATGCAACCCGCTTATAATAGCCCTTACTATAGTGGAATTAACCCCTATACCCTGGGATACCATATGATGCAAGACATCAAGCGTATTTGTGAAAATCCCACGGAAGAAGATAAAGCCTGGTTTCCCTATTTGGCTAATACTGACTGGTTAAAAAGCCTGGATACCGCCATGCGTAACTACAAAGATGAAAGTTTTATTGCGCAATATTTATCCCCAAAATTAATTCGCGATTTAAAATTGTTTCATATTGTTGATGATGACCGAAGCCCTGAGCTCTACGTCAATGCCATCCATGATGATGGCGGCTATCAAAAAATTAGGGAAGCCTTGTCTAGACAATATAATTTAGGTACTTTTGAACCCGATATCCAAGTTTATTCCGTTGACTTACAAGGTGATCGCTCGCTGACCTTAAGGTATACCCAACAAAATCGTGTCCCCTTAGGAGAAACCACACCAGCAGTATTAAAACATCTTTACACCTTATGGCAATTCCCGGTGATCCTGCAAGCAGTTGATCATGACGATAAAATTTCTGCAGAGTATCATTGCCCACCGGTCAATCCATCTAAACCTGATGGTTATGAAAAATAAATTCCTCCTGTAACTGAATGCTGAGCGCAGCTTCATCCGCTCAGCACCAGCCAATAAAACCACCTAAACCAATGCTTATTTAATAATCAGTTAAGCTTTTCATGTTATATTAGGAGAATTCAATTAGATCAACGTGGTGCGATCATGGCTAAGGTTAGAAAGTTAACGGGAAATTTCATAGATATGCTTAAAGCAATCTATCCTCTATCAAACACGATGTATCCCTCGGAAGAGGCTCTTGTTAAAGAATATACCACCCTTAGCTCAGAGCTTTCCACCCAATTGCTCAAGGACTTGAATCGCGACCAATTCTTCCCTACCAATGGCAGAACCATTGAGGAATATGTAGCCCACTGGATGAGTCCTTCTACTTCCGCAGCATATAACCAGGGAAATGGAACCGGTGCAATCTTTATGCTGATGCTGCAACTCTATATTCTAAAAAGCCCTCGTTTTACAGAACGCAAGGCAGCTGAGGGTCTTCCTGAGCGCACAGAGATCCTTGCATACTTTGCTAGCAGAAAAAATATTAGCCTATGCTATTTTGATGATGAAGGAATTTCATGTGGAATATCTATTGATTATTCTACATTAGATCCTAATTTATGGTCTGTCTCCATTATACGTAATACAACAGCAGAACCTAAAGACAGAGATGTTTTACTGCTTTCGTCCGAAGAGCTGCTCGATCAGAAAGAGAATGGATTAACCGATACTAATAACGCTCAAAAAGCGACCATTGATTTTATGAACTCCAAGGCGCTCAGCCAACAACTAATGTCAAGCGCGCTATTTACTCAGAATGGAGCACTCAATCTGGCTCACGTACAGAAGCTCTATGATCAATTTCACACCGGATCATATCCTTATAGCACAGCAATAGTTACGCGGTTAATGGCCCAAGAGCAGAAAATAAAAAAATGGCAACTCTCCGAGCCAGACCTAAAAATAGTTAAAACAGCCTTAAACGAAAAACGCAAAGAAAATATTGACCAATTAGATAAATGGTATTCTACCTGGTTCCATAAACCATCATTAGACACCGCAGGAAAACAACCGTTTCTTCGCCGAAATAGCGGTAGTATTTTTGGGGCAATAGCCGCACTGGCTACCTTAGTTGGTTTTGCTTTGGTACTCTCAGGCGTACTTGCTCCGTTGGGTGTTGCGTTGGTTGGCTCAGAATTAATTTTCGGTGCCGTTGGTGCTGGATTAGCATTTGCCACTCTCTTAGCGACTACACTGAATGTAGGTCGTAACGAGAGAAATCTGGCAAGCTATCAATCTGAATTAACAGGCATGAAGCCTGCGCGAGAAAAAATTTACCAGGAACGATTAACCAACATTACCACTCTAAAGGAAATTGAACAGCTCCCAGAAGAAGAAGCGCTTCAAGTTGATAAGTTCCAAACTCAACTCCTTCAAGCAGTTCTTCATGCCAATTTCAGTGAAGAGGAGTTCAAGGAACTTGATGGCAAGATGCCGAAGGCAGCTCAAGCATCATTACCAGTCATCGACCAAGTTAATGACATTGATAGGGAACTAGTTGATGAACAATCCCTTTTGATAGAGGCATTATTCGAGGAGCAAATACAACTAGTAAAAGAAATTGGTACAAAGGATGAGCCTCTTGATAGAATCGTTGATAGAACAATTCAGCAGTCAGAGTATGTTATTACTCAAGAAGAGCATCAGGCTGATGAACTCACAGCCGATGTATCCCCAACCTTAGAACAACAAACAAATACCAATAACGTTATCACCGTACACTAAAAATTGGGAGGTAAAAATGGCTATTTTTTTTGATAACAAAAAGAATACTCGTGCCTCCCAAAAGTTAATACAACACAATGAGCAAGTTACACGCAGGAAGCGTGTAACTCATGCTGAGTCAACCCTCCAAAAGTTAAAAGAGGATATTGATTACCGAGTCAACAGACTCCAGGCAGTCACTAGCTTTTTAACCGAACAACATGCCCTTTGTGCGCAACTTACTGAAGAATATAAAGCCAGCCCCTCTCCTGCCTTAGCTCAACAACTGGAAAAGCAAAAACTAGGAATCAGCCAATTAGAGGCACAATTAGAGCAATATCAACCGGAGAAGTTAATTGCGAAGTTAAGTACAAAACATGAGAAATTAAAGAGTTTGTTAGAGCGGCCTGTAGAGTAATAAAAAATGTATCGGCTTGCTCAAACCAGGTTACATTAAACAGCACAAAATCAGAGTGCCTATTCTACATTTTTGACATAGGCGCAGTAGTGGAAAATATGGGTACTGCCCTCTCATCAAAAGGATGTAAATTGAACACTTCACTAAAGACTTTTGCCGCGACCTCATTCGTATTGGAATACCAATCACTAATATCATCAGAATAATACTGAATTACTAGAGGCTGAAAAATCGCATAGGCTACAAGTTGCGCCATTGGACCAGTCCCCATTCCTGTTTTTATAAAATATTTATTACCCACTAAAGCCCTGCTTAACATTTTTGCAGTAGCTTCTAAATCATCAGGAAGTGTTGCATTGACCGGTAGCAAATTCGGTGCATAGACATTCACAGTGACCGCCAAATAATCACCAAACTCATGGCGCTTACTCAAAAAAGCGGCAAGCGCTAATGCTTTTTTATCCTGACAAACCATCACGCTAATTTCCATGTCCAGCCCTTGACCGGTTAATGGCTTCACGCTCACACAAGGGTCAGCTTCTAAAGCAGCGCTTAATTGGCGTTGCAATAATTCCCAGGGAGGCGTTAATCTATGAGTGGTCGCGAATAAGCTAGCACTTCCCAAAAAACCCAAAAGCACTGCTAAAAACAATCCAGCCTTAAGTGCTAACTTGCTCATGCTCTACTCCAACACGTATAAAATAATCAAAGAAAAGGTAGAAACTTATAATTTCAATTAAGAGCCTCTTTGACTGAAGCAAAGAGGCCAGAAGAAAATTACTCAGATGCTAATTCAATCGCAAAAGCTACTGCTAATTTACTGAAGTTAGTCATATGTTCTAAGCTCAAAAGTGCCATAGTATCTGAAGAGCTATGAATATAAGGGTTGTGATCATCGAAGTTTGATTCACATGGGAATGCGGCAGGAACGCCGATTTCAGTCCACGACGCGTGGTCACTGCAACCATAGCCACAACGAGAATAATCAACAGGAACCTTCACATAGGTATCAATTAGCTTCGCGACAAAATTGCTTAGACCTCTATCGGTGTAATCTGTAAATACCCACATGGTTGGATCTTTAGGATCAACGCGATAACCCGTCATATCAAATTGGATCGCCGCTTTAACGGGAATAGCATGCTCTTGGAAATGCTCGACCACATGTTGTGAACCAACCAAGCCCCGCTCTTCAGCGGCATACCAAATAATGTAAACAGGACGTTTAAAAGCCGTGTTAGATGATAATAGAACGCGCGCCATTTCCATGATACTGGAAGAGCCACTACCATCATCACCAGCACCAGGCATACGACCATCTAAAGTATCCATATGTGCACCAATAACAATACCTGGAGCCTTAATGTCTTTACCAATAACGGTCACTAAAGAAGGTTGTTTGTAGTAGCCTGTAGAAACAAAATAGGTTGCCACATCGGTACGACCATATTCCGTTGCCATTGCTTCAAATTTAGCTTTTAACCATTTTGCCGCCTCAACACCAGTGTCTTTGGTAGCAGAACGATTATGGTATGAAGTTAAATGAGCCAAAGTTTGCCAAATATTATCTGCAACCACGCTTTTCAAGGCCGCGTTTACTTCATCTTGATGCTTAATTTCATAGGTTGTTTTTTCTTTTAAGGGCGCATGTAACGCTTTCTTTGCTAAAACGCTTTTAGCGGCAAGCTGTTTTGCAGCCAGGGAATTACCTGCTACGCGCTGACTCACATTGACAAAACGACCACAATGTTCCTTATCGGCCAAATGACTGATTGACTCAACATCTGCACTGGGAACATCTATAATTCGAAACTGGTTGTTTTCTGCCAAAACATCATATGCAGTAGTTATTTTTGCAGCAAGGCATTGAGAAACTTGCAATTGCTCATGTACAGGAACACTAGCAGCAGAAACCTGAGCACCTGCCAACATTGAACCAGCAACAATAAAGCCCATCCATTGATTAAAACGCATATCCTCTCCTAATTAATGTTGAGTTCCAAAAACAAAAGAAACTACATGAGGTAAATCATGCTGTTTCACTTTACCTAAATTCATCTATTGAATCTACAGCTGCCTATACAAAAACCTTGATGAGGCCTGATTCTTCGAGCAATTACACGCTATTATGCCTTTTTTTTAATCTTTACGCTATTGATAATCATTCTCATTTGCGATAAAGTCCTATTCATGATCGCCAACAGGTTAAATGGTAAACAATGAATACAAAAAAAATCCCCTATAATCTCGCTCTTATCCTGCTCACCACCGGTGCTAGCTTAATTCTTGGCCTTTTAAGCTTTAGCGGCATGTTTGCCCTTATCCCCGTTTTGCCGTTTGCGATCGCCACATTCGTGCTCTCAGTAGCTTACGAAGCAGAAATTTATTTACAAAATATTCAAGGTGCCTTAGGTAAACTATTTAAATACAATTACTTGCAAAACCAACTCGCCAGAGAATTTTTGCTGGAGCACTTTCCCAAAGACATCAACCACCCCGATTGTCCCCCTTTTTTTGTAAATTATGCCGCCTTGCAGTTAAAGCTTAAAAAGGCTCCTAATAAAACAACGAAAAAGCAGATTAAGAAATTACTCAAGGAGATGGAGCAACAATTTGCACTGCAATTGTTTGCCGGCGCAGAAAACCTGTCTGTTGCGGATGATAAAAGTGGATTACAGGCTTGGTTAGATAAACAAAACGAACAAGTAAAAGCTGCGCAAGCTGAGCTCCAGAAGCGACGCCGCAATTTCCGAATTGTTGCTGCATTTAGCACCCTTTCTGCTTTATTTATGGGCCTAGGCAGTACCTATCTTATCATGGAAGCATTTAGTGCTATTCCCTGGATTGCGGTTATCCCTTTTGCTTACTGGCCATTAATGATTGTTCCGATGGCAGTGATTGCTGGGGCGGCTTATGGTTTGCTGACGTACAATACCGTTACTGATCTGATAAGTAATGACACCATCACCAATTGGTTTACACGAGTTCACTCTCATTTTAAAGAAGAAGGCTTTTCTGCACGTAACCTATTGATGGCATCGATGTCCCTAGTGCTCGCGGGCTTAGCAATCGCACTTACACTCTGTACGGCTGGAACCTGGTGGACTATCGCCACCAATGCCCGCCCATTATTCGACTGGATGGGTAAAATGCCCAAGTTTGTCATGGGGGGGATAAACCCGTTGATCACCGGACTTTCGGCACTGGGCTTTAATATTCAAAATACTGCTGAATCAATCGAAGAGTTAGATAAATCCATTTATGCGGAAGAGGTTGATGCAGCAACAAGCCTCTATGACTCCATAAAAGAAGCCTGGAATGGTTTGTGGGAAAATAAAAACTGGCTGCAGGTATGTAATCCATTCCGGATCTTTAAAGCACTAACCATTACCCCATTACGCATTATGCTATTCATAGGTCATTTAGTCAGTATCGCCTTAACCGCCGATCGGATGCCAGGAATTCCACAAATTTGGGCCGCATTAATTGCCTTTATTAGTGAAGGCTTTGAAGATGCACACTACTTCATTGGACGTGGGCATCGAACAAAGAACACGAGACAAGAAGAAGCTGAAGATATTAATGCCTTTACGCAAAGAATGCTCAAGAAACGATTCAGCGAACAAGGCGGACATAATCATGAGCTCGATATTCCGGCGAAAATCTTGTTTACACTGGCAATCCCGCTGGATATTTTAGTCTCTAAATGGGATGACCTGGCCGCGTGGCTAATCCCTGTAAATAGGGAGGTAGAGCAACAACCCATTGAAGTTGTAGCAGAAAATCCACAACCCGAGCTGAATCTCGAGCTATCTGAAAATTGGCGGGCAGAACATACAGTTGCCTTGATTGAAAAACACATCCAAAAACATTTAAATGCTGTGTGGGTCGGTGCTGATACGGCTGGGAAAAAAGAAACAGCGCTTAGAGTCTTGCAACAAGAAATACGTCGTACCGATGGTAAGGATTTAGATGGGCTCCTTACTTCAGCGAAAACCAACTCAGTATATAATCAACATCGCTTATTTGCGCAGAAGGATGAGAAAACGACTACGCAAATCTTTGTTGAGGAATTATCGCAGCGAGTAACATTGGCTGGTTAAAAAGTTCTTAATGGTGGTGGCAACAGTATTCTAGCTTTTCACTTCGTACTTATGGGCCGTGGCCACGACACGGTAATTCGGGAAGGATGATAACAATAAGGATATCTGAATCAAGTCGCCATAAATTGAAAGTGTTCCTCCTCAAAAATAGCCTAAAGCAGATTAACGCATGCTCGTTTACCCTCCGTAGCTGCAGAGAACCGAATCACCGCGGCGTGACCGCGGTATCCAGACTTGGCCTGTCTTCACTACGTCGAATGTCTACCATAGACAAATCGTCCGATATGTGAACATTCTTTCCCAAAAGGCAAAAAACGAACTAAGTCCTCACGTAATGAAATTAAAATCAATGCGTTAAGTTTTTACAATATCGATATCCACGCCTAAACTCCATGTCTAGTGGCAAAAATACGAATTACCTGCACTAAAAAAATCGCAAGAACTATTAAGAATATGATAAAGTACCTCGTAAATTAAGTGATGTTGGGGCTGTTCACACAATAAATAGCTCTTAGTGGAAATTCAGGCATCAAGAGAGACATAGATGAAGAAAAGTTTGATTAGGAATTCAAGGGCCTGGTTCGTCATGGGACATGATTTGGCCATGGCGCTATTTAGTTGGTTTATTGTTCATTCATTAATTTCAGGACAGCTTGATACATTTTCACTGACCCAATGGTTAAGCATTACTGTAGCCTTTGCTATTTCAATTAAATATTTTCGTGTTTATGCAGTGATTTGGAAAAATGCCTCCACCAAAGATGTAAAAAGGAGCATTTATACCGTATTAACGGGCTCGATTTTATTTTTCTTTCTAGAGTTTCTCAGTAATAGGCTTGCACTGATTTCACGCTCTGAAATTATTTTCTACCCCGAGTTAACCTTAATTCTGATCCTATCAAGCCGTTATTTTTATCGTCAATATTTACAATCCGCTTCCAAAAGCCGAACAGTAGGGACAGGCTTGATTGTCATTGGTTCGGGGGCTGGTGCAAATTTATTCCTGCGAGAAAATGATACTCGCTTAAATCCCTACAAAATTGTTGCCATACTCGATGATAACCCATTGCTGCATGGTACCTTAATGCAAAACTACCCCATTATAGGCTCCACTGACTTATTATTATCTCCCAAATTTATCCAAAGCTATCCAGCGGATGAACTCTTAATTGCGATTCCATCTTTACCCAAGGAACATTTACAAGACATCTATAAAAAATGTATTGCAACTGCTTACCCAGTAAAAATATTACCGTCTCTAATGAGAATCCTTGAAGGTTCGAGCCCTACAGAGCTAGAGCAAATTAAATTAGAAGACTTGTTAGGGCGCGAACAAATTGAATTAGCATGGAATGAAATTTCTACTGCTATTTATGGAAAAAGAGTAGTAGTTACCGGTGGTGGTGGCTCTATCGGCTCTGAGCTATGCCGGCAAATTGCCAAACTGAATCCCGAGAAATTAATCATTATTGAAAACTCTGAATTCAATCTCTATCAAATTGAACAAGAATTACGCCAAAGCTTTGACAATCTCCCTCTACATATTAGTCTTACTTCGGTGCTTGACAAGCATGCAATTAATCAGCTTTTTGAAAAATTTAAACCCCAAATCGTGTTTCATGCCGCAGCATATAAACATGTACCCATGCTGGAAGAGCAAGTACGTATCGCAGTCATGAATAACGTGCTGGGTACCCAAGCCATCGCCGAGGCCAGTGTGGATTTTAATGTGAATAAATTTATTCTGATTTCTACTGATAAGGCCGTTAACCCGACCAATATCATGGGCACCACCAAGCGTGTAGCAGAGATTTACTGTCAAAATCTAAATGGCCATTTCGCAACTCAATTTATCACTGTTCGCTTTGGGAATGTACTAGGCTCCGCGGGCAGTGTCGTACCACTATTCAAAAAGCAACTAAAAGAAGGCGGGCCGTTAACAGTTACGCATCCTGATATTACGCGCTATTTTATGACGATTCCGGAGGCATGTCAGCTCATATTGCAAGCAATGGTCAATGGCCATGGCGGGGAAGTATTTGTGCTGGATATGGGAGAACCGGTAAAAATTAACTATCTCGCAGAACAAATAATAAGGCTCGCTGGAAAAGAACCACACCGTGACATTCAAATTAAATATACGGGTCTACGTCCAGGTGAAAAACTGTATGAAGAGTTGTTTCATGAAACAGAACAATTACGCCCAACGATGCATGAAAAAATTCTGCAAGCAAAACATCGGGTTATGGACTGGCAACAATTAATACATACCTTTGATGCGATTGAACAGGCATGCCACACCATGAATGAGCGAGAATTACGCAAGTTATTAGTACACTTGGTACCTGAGTATTGTGAGAATGTCGAAGCTTTACCATCGGCTTAAGGAATGCCATTAACTGTATTTAGACACGGTTTACCGTCAGTCTCCACGATGAGTGGTAAAGAATAGAGCGTTGCTAATGAAAACCGGGTTGCCCGACAACCAGACCGTAGCAATTAATTTTAGGTTGTCAACGGATTATTCGATATCTAAATATTTTCTCGTTGGTCGAGATGAAATTATTCTAGACAACCTAAATAGCTCGGTGTAATCTACGCGATAATTGCGCAGCATGATGTAGGTTTGCTCGATTTTAAAGCCTTAACTAATTTTTTATCTATACATTTGTATACAAACTAGATCACCTGTATTATTCCACAGATTATGAAGGCATACGCCTCATGTTCTGCATAAAGATATATAAAAGGAAGATGATGTCTAATGACTTACAACCCCTGGTTTCTATTGTAATTCCAGCGTACAACAGTATGCCTTATTTGCAAGAAGCAATAGAAAGTGTCTTGGCTCAGGATTATCCCAATATTGAATTAATTGTTTTAGATGATGGCTCCACGGATAATACGCTTGAATTTTTGCAACGATATAAGGGTAAGTTTTATTACGACTCACATCCCAATATGGGGCAAGCCGAGACTCTTAATAAAGGGTGGGGAATGAGTCGTGGAAAAATAATTGGGTATTTAAGTGCGGATGACGTTTTAACAAAAGATGCCGTAAGTACCTCTGTAAAAGTTTTCCAAGAAAACTCTGATGTTATATTAACTTATCCTGATAACTTTTTTATTAATAGTAAATCAGAGTTTATTCGTAAACATACAGCACCCCAGTATGAATATTATGATTTTGTTATGCATGCAAAATGTAGGATTGGGGTCGGCTCATTTTTTTTAAAAACCGCATTCGACCAAATCGGTGGTTGGGAGAGTAAATACCGCTTAATGGCTGATTATGCCTACCAGCTCCGTTTAGCAAAATTGGGTGAGTTTAAATACATTCCCCAAGTATTAGGCTATTCGCGAGTGCACTCTCAAGCAATATCCTCCAGCAAAATGAGTTCTGAAACAGCTGATGAATTTGTAACCGTAATGAAAAAAGAACTGCAGGCAAGTACGGACAAAAAGCTGCTTAATTTAAAAGATAAGATATTAAGCCGCTCCTATTTGTTTTCTGCTCGAACTCATTTAGAGTCAGGCCGTTATAAAACCGCATTGCGATACTTGAGCACTACAGTTCAGCTTGACCCTAGCCAGATTTTTAAACAAAATTTTTATCGAACTATCTTAAATTTTTTTGTCAAAAAGATTTATATCAAAATTTACCCGAGGTAATAAATGGAAATAAAAATACTAAGTCTTAAATTCGGGATTGCTTCTGTCTTATTTTTATTTCTTTTCTCCCTATTGGGATTAAATCTTTATCAGGGGGCTTCTTTTTATTACTTTATTTTTGACGTCTCTTGGTTAGCAGTATTATTTTGTGCATTTTGTTTTTCTCAAAGTTACGTTATTTTTTATACCCAGCTTATGTTATTTTTGGGATTTTGGGCGAAGTTCATGGCTCATCTTATTTTCGGAGTCTTTTTCATCGAGCCGACAGGTTATTGGACGCATAAATTTGAAACCCCTGCAGCATGGGATCATGTCTTGCTAATATCGAGTTTAGCCGCCTGTGGAATATTGGCAGCTAACCTGTTATTTTACCTATGTACTAAGAAAAAATCTCACAAAAACATCAATACGGATGTGCCTCAATGGTATAACAAGCATAGCGACTTCATTTGGTATGCTCTGCTATTCGTGGGCATCACAACAAATACACTAAATATCTTTTATCATATTTCTACTGCAGGCCTACGCCCCCAAGTAATATTGCCATTTCATCTAAATGCAATATTAATTTGGTTAATGGTTATTGCCATTCCTTTGTCTATGGCTATATTTCTAGGATGGGAGCAAAATCCAAGGCAAGGAAAACAACGCTTTTATTGTATCTGTTTCATGGCATTTTTTACCTCATTATCTATCTTAAGCCGAGCAACTTATCTTTTTTGGACTCTTCCATACATATTGCTCCTCTTCTCCAAGTTTAACTTTTCTTTTAAAAAACTCGCTTTGTGGGAAAATAGAAACATAATTATTACTTATTTGACGCTTTTTGCATTATCAATTGTTCTTGTTAATATTATTCGCATTAACCATTATTCCACTCTTACTATAGAAGAGCGTTCCTCTGGATACGCGTTAACAGGTGGGCCTATTTCTGCCGGAAAAGGCTCATCAATACATGGAGAAAAGTTTAGCCAGTTGGCAAAACTTTTTGTAGGCAGATGGGTCGGCTTAGAAGCGGTAATGGCGACTACCGCATACCCACAATCCAGTTGGGTTTTTTTTAAAGAAAGCATCATAAAAAAACCTTCTGTAGGTGACATAGGTATCTTTACGCAAACAGTCTTAAAACCTAATAAATATCATAATAATCACAAAACCATGTTTTCATCATTACCCGGGCTCATTGCCATATTAAATTATGCTAATTCACCAGCCTTAATCTTTTGGGGGATGCTAAGCATTTGTTTCTTATTATGCTGTCTCGAACGAATGGTTTTTTTTATAATAAGAAATAAGTTCTTGTTATCACAACAAGGACTCATATTAGGCTATTGGTGCGTTTCAGGTTTAAATATTCCCTATTTAGGATTTATTAATTTACTAGAATGTATTTTTGTTTCTTTATCTATATGTTTGATTGGCCCTCTTTATGATTGGATTACGAAATTTTCTCTAAAAAAATCATCGCCTTATTCAATATGATACCTATGAAAAAAAATAGCGAAAGCAAGGAAGCTACAATAGTTAATGCTACCGCACTTGTTTCTGGAGGCGCTTTATCTATTCTGCATCAGTTTTTATCTCGTGTTCGCGATGAGGAGACTTATTATGTTTTTATTCCCTCCTCTTTAAACATTCCTTGGGAAAAAAAGAATGTTTATTTCATTAAAAAGGAAATAAATTCCGTTGCCAAAAGGATTTTGTGGGACAGTTGGGGATTAAAGCGATGGTTAAAGAAAAACCAGATCAAAGCCAAGGCTTCCCTCTCACTGCAAAACACATCTTTCGCCAGCTCTAAAACAATACCTAAACTTATTTATTTACACCAAGGTTTATCTTTGCATCCGCAAAAATGGTCTTTTTTAAAACGTAGCGAAAGACGTCTTGCGTTTTATAAGTACGTTTATCCCTTATTTATTTTTTTACATATAGACCCCAAAACAAAGTTTGTGGTGCAAACGCAATGGATGAAACGCGCTCTATGTGCCTACTTCAAACAGAAAGATGAAAATGTCTGGGTGATAAAACCTGATATTTTAAGAAGAGATATTAACAGCATTACAACCCTGGCGCTTCCATACCAATATACCTTGTTCTATCCCGCAACGAATGTGCCCTTTAAGAATCATGAAGAACTCATTTATGCGTTATACGAACTCAAGAAAAAAGATGCGGCGCTGTCAATTGGATTATATTTAACCATCGCCTTAGAGGAAAATAAAAAGCTAACGGAGCTCATTGAAAAATTAGGCCTACAAAAAAATGTCCATTTTTTAGGGACGTTAAGCTATGATCAAGTATTAACCTATTATAAATCATGTAGCACTGTAGTTTTTCCTAGTTATATTGAGAGCTTTGGCTTACCTTTAGTGGAGGCCGCGATGTTTGGAAAGCCATTAGTTGCTATTGATGAAGACTATGCTCGAGAGGTAATTTCCTGTTATCCAGGTGCCCTCTTTGCTCCACGAAACTCAGCAAAGCAATGGATGGATGCGATAGAAAAATCGTTTTCTTATACCAATATCGAGCCATATTCCCCAAATTATGAAACCAGCTGGGACAACTTATTCACCTTACTGCATGAAAAATAATTTAGCAGCTCTTGTCAGGCTATTAACTTAAAAGGAATCCCTCACTTCTCTTAAGTTGATGCCATAAGTAGAGCGTTATGTTGACTTATACAGATGGATCAATAGCTGCCTTACTGCGCGTAACACCCTTTTTATACCTAAGCAAAAATCGCTCCCCCAAGGCCATTCCAGGTTTCTCAATGTATTTCCAAGAAAAATGCGCTAATACAATAATCATCGCTATGATGGCGAGAACCAATACATTGTTTCCCACTATTGAATGAGTTGTTATATAACGAATAAGTTCACCAGTCTGGGGCTCATTTAACATAGGAGCAAAATCATAGTGACTTAATTTTGAGAACAGGATAGCGAAGCTTATTACAAGAAAGATCATTGCGAAATGAATCATATAAATGGAATAAGATAATTTTCCTAACCTTATAAAAAACGAATGTTTTAACAATGAAGAGAAATGTCCCTGCTCTAAAGAAAAAATGAGAATGACAATACAAAACCAAAGACTGGCAATTACCCCTTGATGTTTGAAGTTCCCATTTAAAATAAGGAAAATCATGAAAAGACTTAATCCTTCAAGCACTGTCATCATTGGTTTTGGTAAAGCGACGTTTAATATTTTTTGGTATATATAATAAGCGAGTATGCCCGCAAAAAAACAAGAGAAGACGCGGAGGATATTGTTATTAAGAACATCTAAACCCATCGCTAATGCGAAAAACGCAAAGCCAGAAATAATCGCAAAAAGAGAGAGGCTCAACTTACGATTCAAAATTAATATCGCAGCAAAAAGCATATAAACGTACAGCTCTGCACTAATGCTCCATGAAGGGCCATTAAATGACAATGGATCAGTGGAATTAAGCCAAGATTGTAATAATAAAAGATTGGGAATGATTTCTTTCAATGCATTTCTTCCAGAAAAAGCATTGCCATTGAAGTTAAGCCCTTTCATTTCTGCTAGCAACTTACCACCTTCAAAAAGGATAAAGACCGCAAACATAACAAAGTGTAATGGATAAAGACGAAAGATTCTTTTGACGATAAACGGATTAAAATCATGGTAATTAGCTAGCGCGTTTCTATACGTATGAAACAAAACAAATCCACTTAAAACAAAGAAAAACTCTACAAATAAATGAGCGTTTCTAAAAAAACCAAGCTCAGTAGCACTATAAGGAACGTGTAAGTGAAAAAGCACTACAGACAACGCGCATAAACCTCTGAAGCTATCAAGCACAATGAAACGATTTGCCTTTAACATTAAAAGTTGACCTTCAAACGAATGGGGCTTAATTAATTGTTCTGTCATTATGCCCAATGAGTAGTGCCTAGAGTTTATAACAACTAGTCATATTTGAAAATCGAAGAATAAATAATATTGCAGAGTTCACTACATCGATAAAATTAGATATTCAATTTGAAAAAATATTATTTTTTAATCACTTAAATAATTGAATGCAAATAAAATGAACAGCCTCATGTTTTAATATTGTGATCGTCAGCAAAATCCTTTACCATCACCGCAAATGAACAAGTTTTTTTCATCAGAGAATACGGAAGTGTTTAGATGAGATTTATTTACCCACATCAAAGAACAAAGTGAAAATTTTAGTTGTCTCACAATATTTTTGGCCAGAAACATTCATTATTAATGATTTAGTGCAATGCCTTGCTGCTCAAGGACATCAAATAGAGGTTGTTACTGGTAAACCTAATTACCCCGAAGGCACTATTTTTGAAGGATATTCCGCTTCAGGCTGTAGCACAGAGTACTTTTCGGAGATTCCAGTTCACCGAGCTCCGCTTTTACCAAGAGGTAAAGGGGGTAAGAAATTATTATTAAATTATCTTTCATTCATATTAAGTGGCCTCTTCTATTTCCCCCGCTTTGTAAAGAAGAAGAAGTTTGACGCTATTTTTGTATTTGTGCCCTCTCCAATTACCTCCGTAATTCCTGCTATCTATTTAAAATGGCGTTTACGGGCACATCTTGCTGTATGGGTGCAAGATCTTTGGCCTGAAAGCGTGCAGGCAACCGGATTTATTCAAAATAAGCATATATTAAAGCTGATAGGATACATGGTAAAAAAAATTTATGCCGCCTCAGATACTTTATTAGTGCAATCTCAAAAATTCCCGGAAGTAATGGAAAAATACACCTCCTTGGAAAAGGTTATCTACTATCCTAATTTATTTTTAGAGCGCCCAGAAGCACTATCTATGTCAGCTAAAGATATGCCTGCTGATTTATTGTCCGAGTTAGAATCCAATGTCTGCTTTGTTTTTGCAGGGAATTTAGGCACGGCTCAGGCACTAGAAACCATTCTTAATGCCGCCGAGCAGGTAGCGCATTTACCACAATGTAAAATTATGTTGATTGGCAAGGGCAGCATGCATGATTGGTTGCATCAGCAAATAGCCCAAAGAAAAATTAAAAATATATCCCTTCCTGGCCGCTTCCCCGCATCGATGATGCCGGTTATTTATTCTCGGGCAGCAGCTCTGTTGGTAACACTAAAAAAAGATGAAATCTTTTCTTACACAATACCCAGTAAAGTCCAAGCTTATTTAGCCGCAGGCCGTCCTATTTTGGCGGCATTAAATGGAGAGGGCGCGAGAGTCGTCGAAAATGCCCAAGCCGGACTAGTTTCTTCCGCAGAGGATGCCACTGCGCTAGCTAAGAACATAGAAAAATTATATCATATGCCTGCCGCCGAGCGTGAAAAATTGGGCCAAGCAGGGAGAGCATACTTTCTTGAACATTTTGAAATGACCAAACAAAGTCATCGACTTATTGAAATTCTTAATAATAAAATTAAAGAGGTAAACTAATGTGAAAATTCTGGTTTTAGGTGTAACCGGTATGCTGGGAAGTGCAGTGTTTCATACTTTTAACCAGCAGCAGAATAATTTTACAGTTTGGGGGACGTTAAGGAGTAGGGAAAATCTTAAGTATTTCCCAAGTTCTTACCATTCTAATTTAATCTCTGATATCGATGTACTTGATTTTGATGTGTTATGTAAAGTATTTGCCCAGATTAAACCGGATGTTGTTATCAACTGTATTGGCTTGATTAAGCAATTATCAAACGCGAAAGACCCTTTATCTGCCTTACCCATCAATGCCATGTTCCCACACCGACTCGCCCACTTGTGCGGTCTATCTGAAGCTCGCTTGATTCACGTGAGTACGGATTGTGTTTTTTCAGGGGACAAAGGCTTTTATACTGAAAAGGATAAGTCAGATGCAGAAGACTTATATGGTAAATCAAAATTTATTGGCGAACTTACCGAGTTTCCTCATGCAATTACCATTCGTACCTCAATAATAGGTCATGAGCTCAATAGTAAAACAGCTTTGGTTGAATGGTTTCTTTCCCAGAAAAATACCACTAAAGGCTATGTAAATGCTATATTCTCAGGCTTGCCCACTTTTGAATTAGCACGGGTGATGCGTGACTATGTTATTCCTAAACCCGAGCTTTCTGGTCTTTATCATGTTGTTGCCAATCCAATTAATAAATATGAATTGATTTCATTAATTGCTGAAATCTATAGGAAAGAAATAAATATTGTAGCTGATGAAGAAGTTAAAATTGATCGCTCTCTAAATGGAGAACGATTTAAAGAGGCGACAGGTTATGTTGCTCCGGCTTGGCCCGAATTGGTTACCTTAATGTATGAATCAAAGAATTTGATATGGAGTTAATTTAGAATGTTCAACGATAAGACCCTTCTCATTACTGGTGGAACTGGCTCCTTCGGGCATGCCGTTTTAAAACGTTTTTTAAAATCGAACATACGTGAGATACGCATTTTTAGCCGCGATGAAAAAAAGCAAGAAGATATGCGTAATGAACTAAAAAATGACAAAATAAAGTTTTATATTGGTGATGTACGGGATTATTCAGCAATCGCTGAAGCGATGATTGGCGTAGATTATGTTTTTCATGCAGCAGCCTTAAAACAAGTTCCCTCCTGTGAGTTTTATCCTATGGAAGCAGTACGTACCAACGTTCTAGGTACCGATAATGTTTTATCCGCAGGCATTGCTGCCGGAGTGCAAAAAATAGTGGTATTAAGCACAGACAAAGCGGTTTACCCAATTAATGCGATGGGTATTTCCAAAGCTATGGCAGAAAAAATTGTGGTCGCCAAGTCACGTGTTGTTACCAATAATGGCCCTATTATTTGTGCAACCCGTTATGGAAATGTGATGGCATCAAGAGGTTCGGTTATTCCTCTGTTTGTGGATCAAATAAAAGCAAAGAAAGCCTTAACGATGACCGACCCTAAAATGACCCGCTTTTTAATGTCATTAGAAGATTCTGTTGATTTGGTATTGCATGCTTTTGATCATGCAAATCAAGGCGATATTTTTGTGCAAAAAGCCCCTGCCTCAACCATTGCTGATTTAACACAAGCCTTAATTGAACTCTTTAAAAGTGATAGTGAGGTTAAAGTTATTGGCACTCGTCACGGAGAGAAACTGTATGAGTCACTAATCTCTCGAGAGGAAATGGCTAAAGCAGAAGATATGGGACGATATTATCGCATTCAAGCGGACAATAGAGACCTAAATTATAATAAATTTTTTGTGGAGGGTGAGGAGCATATTTCCGATTTTGAGGATTATACCTCTCATAACACTCAGCAACTTACTGTACCTGAGATAAAAGATATGCTGCTAAAATTAGATTTTATCCAAAATGCCTTGGATAATGCTCCCACAGAACTGTACTAAGCCATCCAGCTAACGTATTTAGGTTGGGCCTATGCGCTTAACCTAGCCCCCTCCAAAACGCCATATTGAGCATAATCGCACAAGCGAACAGACTTAATTGATTACTAATTTATAATTTTTACTTTCTTGCTTAAAATAAAAAACCGCCACTACTGTCATAAGTAGCCAATAGATAAAATAGGTTAAAGCAAACGCATAGGTTACCCCAATTAATCCATAATTCCTCGCAAATGAATAACTCAGCCCAACAAAAACCGCACTTAAAATAATTTCCGTTATAATATAGATTTTCGTCCAAGCCTTTGCCAAAAGCAAATAGGTAAATAACCAACTGGCTACTCGAAAAAAATCACCTAGAAGCTGGTAAGAAAACAACTCCGTGGCGGGAGCAAAGGTTTTGCTGTAAAGCAGATTAATAATAAGTCCGCGAAAAAAGTAAATGCACAAAAACATGAAGGCAATAAGGGGCATAAGGGTTCTAAAAGTACTGCTTATCTCTTGCTTTAGTGCTATCGGGGCCTGTAACTCAGATAAGCGAGGTAAATAATACGTAGTTAGTGCCGCAGTGACAAACAATAAATAAGCATCTGATAAACGTATTACTGCTTGCCAATAACCGACGCTATCCCAACCAAATAGAGAGTTTAAGTCATTACGAACGATGATTTGCGCAAGGGGGACGGTTAAGGTGCTTACGCTACTCATAAATGAATAACGCAATAAATTATGGAGGTATTTTTTTTCAATTTTAAAAGAAAATAAGAAGCGAAACCAATCCTTACCATAAACAAACAGTAAAGAAATACCAATAGCCGAGGCTTGAGCAACTACAAACGCAAATAAAATACTTTTTAACGGATACAACAGTGCAACACCACAGACGATGAGAAAACTAAGTACACTGCTGATAATTGTAACCGTTATAAGCAATCGTATTTGAGCAAAGCCATTTAAAATAGAGCATAGCAGTAAATGCATGGCAATAAATAATTGCGCGACTGCCATCCAGCGCATCAAATAAGCAAATTCCGTAGAGCCTAAAATCCATTCAGATAACTTGTGACTGAATATTAGGCCGAGCAACATCGTGGCCAGAGAGAAAAACAAGGTGTAGAGCGTTGCCGTTGGTAAAAAGCTTCGCAGTTCTTCGGTCTTGGCATATTCAGCGACGTACTTAATAACACCCAAAGCAATGCCTCCACCGGCGATGGTAGCAAAAATATTGGCCAATGCCATAAATTGCCCTAAGATCGCCACCCCTTCGGGGCCTGTATGCATTGCTATTATTTTTAAGCTCAAGATTCCTGTTAAAATTTTAACAAGTGTTGATAAGCCTGAGAAAAATGATATCTTTAATAATTTATTATGAATTTTCATTAAGCGTGTAACTTTCTAAGCGTGGGACTTTCAACAACCTGCCATTTGAAACCGAGTTTCACTTGTTGTTTATCCACGACTGATTTAATTTTAGGCTATTATAAGAAGCAACAAGGATTCTTGCCATCATATTTTTTATAAAATGTATGTTGATGTGAAAAAAACTTAGGTTTTAAACATTTTTGTGCCGCCCCAAAGGTATTATGCCTCCCCCTTAAGAGCTAGACCAAAGCATTACCCGTTTTTGGATAGCCTACTCCAATTTATTTGCATCTCTTAGATGGTTATTTTTTAATAATTGCAGCCAAGAAGTAAATCTCTCCCAAGCAATACTAAATTGCTGTACAAATCTCGACTGCATAGCTGGCAGCTCGATAAATTTGTAGGTAAACGAGGCAAAAGGAATCAGCAAGGCAATAATAAGGAAACAGACTAAAAATTTCATAAAAATAGGGGCTTGCTGCACATGCGGCCCGAGGGTTTTATCAACTAATCTTAATACCAAATATTGCATTAAATAAACACTGTAACTAATTTTCCCCAACGCAACCAAAGGCTTTAAAGTTAATAATCTAGGCTTCGCCAAGACAATGCATAGGAAGAGCATGCTGGTTAAAATGAAATGTTTTAAATTATAAACATCCTTAGTGAAAACAGACAGAATGAGTAAAGGAATAATTAAATAAGAAAAAAACTTGGAAAAGCGTAACTCGGCTAATTTAGGATAATAATGTCCTATTAAGGCCGCCATAACTCCACCGATAAAAAAAGGCCAAACAACTTTTGCGGTAGGGTAACTGTAGAAATCCCGTAAAGCCAAAATAATGACCAGGCTTAGAAGAGCAAGCTTTCGCTTAGTAGAGTTCAATGAAAGATAATAGATCAGCGGCAGAATAAGATAAAACCGCCACTCATAGCTTAATGACCAGGCAACACCGATTAATTCTAAGGCATTATATTTTTGAAAAACTAACAACTCATAATTGGGAGGATACAGATCGGTATTATTACCAATAAAACCGAAACTGAGCACGTTAATGCAACGCGTCAAGATATCCACATAGCTTAATATTGGGGTTTCCATAAAGCGCAAACTTAATGAGATCGCACAGACAGATAAAAACAAATAAAGAGGGACTATGCGACGAATTCGCTTTTGATAAAAGCTTTGAAAATCCAGTGTTCCCTGGAGGGCTTTTCTAATAAATAAATAGGCGGTTAGGGCAAAAAACACTTGCACCCCAAGACCACCAATTCGATTACCGGTGACAGGTGGTCCTGCTATGTGTAAATAAGCTAAAAGGATTTGATTCAGATGGCAGCCAACTACTGCCAAGGCAGCGATACCTCTTAAGCCTTCTAAATAGTGTTCATTATTATTGGTGGTTTGGATATTAAAAAATGGCTTCCAGATGAGCATAGATAAAAACGCAATAACAAAAAAAACAACGAAGAAAAATACCTGCACTACAATATGGAGCATAAATTATCCGCAATAAAAAATTTGCATAAAAAGTCGGTTGAAGCAAAAACTGTCATTGCCTCAAACCTCCAATTAAGAATCTATTTTTTATTTAAAATTAGAAAATTAATTATGCAATACCTAATAGGCATTAGCTAGAAATATTTTACCAGCAAGTGCATAGAAAAATTCTAATGGCTGTGTTATAAACCAGGACTTATGCTTTATGTTACATTCTACTAACGTAGATATGTTTTGGATTTAAAGCCCTCTTTAGTAGTGAATCCTTATAAATCAGATGAGTTTAGAATGTTAAGTACCCTTCAAAAAAACTGGCGCTATCTGTTTCTTGTTCCCTTTTTTTTTATGGCCTTGCTTACCGCATTTTTAGCCGAAAATAGCATCGACCAATTTAGTTCTGAAGCCTTAACGACCTCCCTAATTTTAATAGCTTTAGGCCTAATTCCTGGCGTTGTTATGGTGTTTTCGAACCAATACGTCAGAATCCTATTAACCACGGTTCTGCTCATGTTCTTCATTATAAGTCAGATTAAAACCTTCCCCTTACTACCCTTTGGATTAAAATATCGTTACCTTGCAGCCTCAGCTGCTTTTATCATTGCAGGGTTGTTGTATTTGTGCCGCAACTATTTAGACAAACTATTATTTGTTTTTTTTGGAACACTGTGGCTAGGGAGTCTTTTCATCCCTAAGCACCCTCTTCTAACAGTAGAACAATTCCAGCAGGAAAAAGGTGCAAAGAATGCAAATCTACCACCTTATATAGAAATTGTTTTAGATGAGCACATAGGTCTTGAAGGAATATCCGAAGAAAATAACCGTCTTGCTGACTCTTTAAGAGATAAATACCTTAATTTAGGATTTAAAGTTTACGGTAAAACCTACAGTCGCGATTTTCGTTCTATAGCCTCATTTGCAAGTTTTTTAAATTTTAAACCCATTGATGATTTGCAGCCTCTTATTTTACATGATTATAAAAAAGACAAACATTCCCTTACAAAAAATGCTCTCTTTGAAGAGTTATCGAAACAAGGATATTCTATTCATGTACTCCAAAGCTCTTATTTAGACTTATGTACAAAAAAAGAAAACTTCAATTTAGCCGAATGCATTACTTACAAGCATACAGCCCCAATACCCGGGAACCCCTCGCTTAGTAATCAAGAGAGAGCAATAGGATTATTAGAACAAATATTTAAAAAATTACATCTTGATTTTACACGAATCGAACATTCTACCATTTGGACTAAACTTAATTTACCTCAATTAGAAACACAAATTATATTAGCCCCCTCAACTGCCGCGTTCCAAGCTTTTGATAAGGTGTTGGAGCTTGCTAAAAAAGTAGAAAAAAATAATGCCTACTTTATTCATCTCCTTTTACCCCATGATCCCTACGTGTTTAATAAAGATTGTCAATATCGGGGCCAAGCTGAGAATAAAATCAGCGCTTATTTCGAGCAAGTAAGTTGTAGCCATTTTTTAGTTGATAAGTTCTTAGATGTGCTAGCAAAAAATCCATCTGCTGCAGACAGTACCATCATAATTCACGGAGACCATGGTTCTAGAATTGAAGAGCCCGATATTCGGCTAAACTATGTTTTTACCCCTGAGAATATTATTAAAAACTACAGTGCTTTTTTTATAATTCGCAGCCCCACGGATACACCCGTTTATGATTTATCACAAATATCCTTAGATCAATTATTGAAAGATATTGTTTTTAAAACGCCATCAAACTCTGCTAATGACCAACAGCGGACAATTTATATTCGTAGTGGTAAAGATTTTGATTTAGGAAAATACTCAATGCCTAACTTCCTAAAAGGTAAAGTAGTTGCTGATAGCTAACTAGAAAGTACTGGCTACAGATAAAACGCCATCCCGAATATAGCGAGAGATGGACGACTTAACTAAAGGATGGTGCCCCAAAAGGGGCTGATAAATGATCAATTGAGGTTGTTTGCCTAGCCTATTTTTTTCATCAAAAAAAGCGTTCGCGAAGTATCTTGAATAGCGCGCTCCTCCACTATGGTATAGTAATGAGAAAAAATATTCCTGAATGACTCTAAATGATAATTCGGGAAAATATCCGCCCTGCTGGCTAGCAGTCGCTTTACCTGAGAATCTTCCTTAGGTACGAATTCAATTAGCAAGTAATCGCCTAATCGAGAGA
This sequence comes from Legionella lytica, assembly GCF_044626755.1. Classification (GTDB taxonomy): domain Bacteria; phylum Pseudomonadota; class Gammaproteobacteria; order Legionellales; family Legionellaceae; genus Legionella; species Legionella lytica_A. Next base: position 81,369 of record NZ_JBGORX010000002.1, read on the forward strand.
AATGCTCCGCAATAAGCTCAAGAGGGACATTATTGGAAATAGCTAAATGATGAATTAACGCCAGGGCCATAATTAAATCTACCTTGCCGCCACGCTCGACTAAGCCATCCCTTTCTCTTTGTTGCCAACCGAGGCTTGAACTGGGATTAGTTAAATCCTGCAGCAGCGGCAGAATAGATTGGTCCTTATCCTTTTTAATTTTTTGATAGTTGGTCTCAACAGCCATCGGATCGATATCAAAGCAAGTAACTTTTGCTCCAGCACCGGCAATAACCCGACTGTAATAACCATTATTACCACCTAAGTCCCAGGCAGAACGAGCTCCAGAAAGAAGGAATAACTCGTTAACGATGTCGGCCTTGTGCTTGGTTGCCGCATCCGAATAGTTGGTTTGATTGTAATAATCACCCCATTCGGTTTTTATTGGCGACCAGGTTATTTTTTTAATTAAAGAGCTAAGATTATCAATCAGGCCCAATAAATTTATTTTAGAAATTTTCTGACTACGCGCGGCGTTCACATTGCCCGCATTACTATATTTTTGCTGAACCTTGGCATGCGCATGAATGTGGGCAAAAATAGAAAATGAAAACTTGCTTTTGAAAGGTAATAACTTACTTGCCAGATCAAGGGGTATGCCATCAATATATTGCTGAGTGAGCTTACCCATGCGAATATCTACTTTAGCCATTAATAATAAGGGGGCTAAAAAGTGTCGACAAAACTGGTTATAAGCAACCCAAGGTTCTCCTTCCTTATAGAGAGCAAAAGAAGACGTATCAATGAAGATAGGCTTCCCCTGATGGAATTGCACATTATAAGCACTGGCATCCTTTAAAATCATTCCATGTTCAATCGCTCGTTTTGCAATTTCCAAGGTCAATAAAGCAGCATCTTTAAACTGAGAGAAAGACCATTCATAACAATAGGATATCAGTCTTATTTCTTCCGGCTTTAAAACTACTTGAGCTTGTTCATTGAAGGCCAATTCAAGAGCAACTTCCTGGTGAGGAATTAAATAACCTTTCGCTTGTAATTCTTTATATAGTCCGGAGGCCATAAGATGCTGATAGTCGGCATGACCTGCCTCAGTAATTTGGCGATAGATTTCCCCATTCAGCTTATAAACTTGTCCACAAGGATCCCGGAAAGAGGAACGATGCCCTTCTACTTTATGGAGCAATTGATTAGGCTTGTTGGCTGTCATTATCATCTTTTATTTTTTCACTCCTGGAAAACAATTTTGCCTTTAATTTATGCCAATAAGTTTTTAATATAAAAAGTCCACCAGTAATCGCTGCAATAGTAGACTGAATGATTAAACTACCTGTACCTGGATCTAAATAAGCGTAAGCGTTAGATATCCAGATAAAAGATGAAAGTGCAATAAGAATGTATTTCATATTGTTCCCTTATGAATTTTGTAATTACTGAATGTTAAAATTAGTCTATTTTGACCATATTACTCGATTAATATAATCAACATAACTCGTTACAATGCGAACCATTTTTTTCGAAACACTACCACCCTCATAATCTGCAACGACGTTAAACGTACGTGAACTTTGATTATGTTGGGAGGTGACTATACGGACCGCATCCAGGACACTAGCGGACTTGAGGCCACACATGACCAAGGTCGCATCATCCATCCCTTCTGGACGCTCATGCGTATTGCGAATAGTTACCGCGGGAAGATTGAGCAGTGATGCTTCTTCGGTGATGGTGCCACTGTCAGACAAAACACAAAATGCTTCCATTTGCAGTTTAATGTAATCGAGAAAACCAAAAGGTTTTAAGAAGCGAATGCGTGAATCCAATCCGGCGACATTGAGACTCTCTAATCGCTTTCGAGTGCGCGGATGTGTAGAAACTACCACCGGCATATTATACGTTTGTGCCAAAGACTGTAAGGTATCTAATAAATCCTGTAGATTCTCTGGAACGTCTACATTTTCTTCACGATGATTGCTGACTAAAAAATACTGCTGGGGTTGTAAATCAAGTTGAGCCAATATGTTTGAGGGTAAAATCTTAGGCATAAAATGCTCAAGTACTTCCTGCATATGAGAACCGGTTTTAATGATTCGTTCTGCGGGGATACCCTCATTAATTAAATAGCGGCGTGCATGTTCTGACAACACCAAATTAATATCGCTCAAATGATCCAGTACTTTACGGTTTAATTCTTCAGGAACCCGCTGATCAAAACAACGGTTACCTGCTTCCATATGGAATACCGGGATTTTACGACGTTTAGCCGAAAGAACTGCTAAACACGAATTGGTATCCCCATAAAGCAACAGCGCATCTGGTTTTTCTTTTTCCAATACTTCATCGGCTTTTTCAATGATGCGCGCAATGGCTTGGGCAGCGGTGTCACCTACTGCCTCTAAAAAATAATCAGGTTTCCGGATTTCCAAGTCATCAAAAAAGATTTGATTCAGTTCATAATCAAAATTCTGTCCTGTATGCACTAAAACATGGTTTGTATGTTTATCAAATTCAGCAATGACGCGTGACATCTTTATTAATTCAGGTCTGGTACCTACTATGGTCATTACTTTAAGCATTTGGAATATCCTACTTTAAACATGATAAGGGGCGTAAATTATCATAAAATGAATCATAATAACAGGAGCGCTCAAGAGAACATTTATTTCAATATAAGTGCTTCAACTACGTCTACGATTTCCTTCACCAGAAGGAAATTTCCGCGAGTTTCAACATTTAATCGTAACAGCGGCTCGGTATTGGATGCGCGCAAATTGAGTCGCATTTGTTCAAACTCAAGGCTAATGCCATCAGTGCGGTCAATTTTAGGCTGTAAGGCAGAAAAATGAGCTTCTACACGCTCCATTACTAACTTGGCATCAGCCACTTCATAATTAATTTCACCGCTGCAGGGAAAGGCACGGACACATTCATCAATAAGGCTCTTTAACGACTTGCCAGTCTGACTCACTAATTCAATCACTAATAACCAAGGAATCATGCCACTATCACAGTAAGCGAAATCGCGGAAGTAATGATGTCCACTCATCTCTCCCCCGTAAATTGCGTTTTCACTACGCATACGCTCTTTGATAAATGCATGGCCTGTTTTGCATTGTATTGCCTGGCCATTAGCACGCTGAGCAATATCAATTGTGTTCCAGGTAAGGCGAGGGTCGTGAATTATTTTGCCACCAGGCTCTTTCTTGAGAAAAGCGTCGGCTAATAAGCCCACCAGATAGTATCCTTCAATGAACTCACCTTCATCATCAAACAAGAAACAGCGGTCAAAATCACCATCCCAGGCAATCCCCATATCGGCGTGGTGAGCCTTTACCGCCTCTGCCGTTGCTTGACGGTTTTCCAGGAGCAAGGGATTAGGAATGCCATGGGGAAAATCACCATTAGCTTCGTGATGAATTTTAATAAAACTAACGGGAATATTCGCTGCTTTAAAACGTGCTTCGATGGCATCGACAACGTGTCCTGCTGCGCCATTGCCCGCATCAACTACTAATTTTAATGGTTTTAATTGTTGCGGATTAATGTAGCTTAGTAGGTGTCCGACATAAGCATCCAGGAGATTTAATTGCTTGTATTGTCCTTTATGCGCCACAGGTTGGAATTCATTTTTTAGCACCAGCTCTTCAATAGCCTTTAAGCCTGTATCGCCGCTAATGGGTGCAGCATCCTTACGCACTAATTTCATGCCGTTGTAATCAATAGGGTTATGGCTGGCAGTCACTTCGATTCCGCCATCCACGCCTAAATAAAAAGTCGCAAAATAGACCTCTTCGGTACCGGTCATGCCAATATCAATAACATTGGCTCCAGCATCCATGATGCCACGCGCTAAAGCCTGTTTTAATGGTTCACTACTATGACGCACATCACTGCCCACCACCACCGAATTGGCGTTTAGAAATTGAGTGTATGCAAAACCAATGCGGTATGCGAGCTCTTCATTCAAATCAACACCAAGCTTACCGCGAATATCATAAGACTTAAAACTGGGGAGTTTCATCTCAATTAACCTCTTCCATAGTTATCTTGAAAACGTACAATATCATCCTCACCCAGATAATCACCGCTTTGCACCTCAATCATCACCAGATCAAGTACTCCTGGGTTTTCCAGGCGGTGTTTGCAACCGGCGGGTATATAAGTAGACTCGTTAACACGCACAAAAAACTCTTCTTCACCATTCACGACTTTAGCCATACCACTTACCACAATCCAATGCTCACTGCGATGATGATGCATCTGCAGGCTTAAGCTTGCTCCCGGTTTTACTTCAATACGTTTTATCTTAAAGCGCTCGCTTTGCTCCAAAATGGTATAAGTACCCCAAGGACGATATACCGTGCGATGTAATTTATACGCCTCATGACCACAGGCTTTTAATTGGGTATAAATATGTTTTACGTCCTGAGCCCGTGACTTTTCGGCAACGAGCAAGGCATCGGGAGTATCTACAATTAATAAGTTATCAAGGCCCACCGCACCAACCAAGCGATTATCACTTCTTATATCGCAATTGGTTACCTCATGCAAAAACACATCTCCATCACCTTCCAAGCGATTCCCTTGCGCATCAGGCTCTATCAATTCGTCAATAGAGGTCCATGAACCTACATCGCTCCAGCCGATTTGACAGGGTATCACCGCGATATTTTCCGCTTTTTCCATGACCGCATAGTCAATAGAATTATCTGGGACTTGTGCAAAGGTTTCCTCATCTAACTCCAAACCCACAACATTTTGGTAATGCACCAAGTGTGACTTAGCAAAACAAGTACGCACGGCTTGCAAAATTTCAGGACAATGCTGCTCAAGAGCATGCAACATAGCCCCTGCGGAGAATAAGAACATTCCTGAGTTCCACAGGAAACGACCGGAAATTAAATATTCCTGGGCTTTATCTAAGGCGGGCTTTTCTACGAAGCGTACTACTCGATTGACATCCGCTTCAATGTATCCATATTCTGTTTTAGGCTCCGTGGGAGAAATGCCAAAAGTGACCAACTTATCATTACCAGCCAACTCTAAAGCCTCATTCACTGCAGTCTGGAATGCATCTTGATTCAGAATTAAATGATCCGCGGCTAAAACCAGCATCATCGCCTGCTCACCATGCAAATTAATAGTATTCAGTACTGCAGATGCGATGGCTGCAGCCGTGTTACGGCCGACGGGCTCCATAATGTAGGAGGTTTTAATATGATTCGCATTAACCTCGGAGCTTTCCTCAATCATTTTAAACAAAAACTCTTTATTGGTCACGATCATCGCCTCCCGTACATTAGGTAAAGAAGCACCGCGAATAAAGGCTTTTTGAAATAAACTTTGTCCATCGGCAAGACGCATGAAAGGCTTAGGGTGTAATTCACGGGAAACTGGCCAAAGGCGTGAACCTGCTCCGCCACAAAGAATGATTGGTATTAGTTGCATTCCTGAGTTCCTTTTTTTGCAGGTCCGTAGTCTGTGGCCATGTTTGCCAACAACGACGAACCTAAACTTAGTTACGCGCTCTGCTGCAATAATTCTCGAGCGTGTGAGCGTGTTTGTTCTGTTATGGTTAAGCCGCCTAACATGCGGGCGATTTCATCGATTTTTTCCGCTGGTTGCAATAAGGAAATACGAGTGAAGGTTTGCGTATTATCACTACTCTTTTCTACCATAAAATGGTTGTGCGCTGAGGCGGCAACCTGAGGTTGATGAGTAACACAAAATACCTGTAAGCGTTCCCCTAATTTACGCAACATTTGTCCTACTAAGGCCGCGGTAACACCGCCAATACCCACATCAACCTCATCAAATAATAAGGTTGGTGTAGAACCTTGTTGGGCGGTAATCATTTGAATGGCTAAGCCAATTCGCGAGAGTTCACCACCGGAGGCAATTTTGCTTAGTGCGTCAGGCTGCATACCGGGGTTAGTACATACTTTATATTCGACTTTATCCATCCCATGCGCATACATCTTGTCTAATGGAATGATGTCAATTTCCACCCATCCCTTAGGCATCCCTAACTGTTGAATACTGGTGGTGATTTCCTGGGCCAATTTGGGTGCATGCTCTTGTCGGGCCCCTCTTAAATGGTTTGCTGCTTGTTCGTAAGCCGCCACCAAATCGCGGTGTTGGCGTTGGAGCTCGGCTAATTTGCCTTCGCTGTCTTGTAAGAGGGTTAATTCATTTTGTAGGCGCTGTGCGTGCTCTGCCAGTTGACTGCTGTCGACATGATACTTTCGCGCCAATTGATGAATGATACTCATGCGGCTTTCTATTTCATGCAAGCGCTCTGGATCAAGATGCACGCGTTCGGCAAATTGTTGCATTTCACCAATGGCTTCTTCACATTGAATTAAAGCACCGTTAATTAATTCATAGGTATTTTTGATTTGCGCCTGCTCTTGCGGTAGCTGGCTAAGCAATTGCAAAATATGATTTAAGCTGGTACACACATTCGGTTCGTCTTCAGCATTTAATAAACCATGAATGTGTTGGCTGTGTTGCAAGTATTCTTTCGCATGGTGCATCATTTGATGCTCTTGGTACAAGGCCGCAATTTCATTCTCTTGTAGATTTAATGCGGAAAGCTCTTCAATTTGGAATTTTAGTAATTCAACACGGTCGGCTTGCTGCTCTAAACCGTGTAAGCTATCAATTTCTTGCTGAACCTTTTGACACTGTTTGTACAGGCGGGCCACTTCATCAACCAGGCGATGACTCTTCGCGTACTGGTCTAATTGTTGGCGATGGGTAGCATGCTGCATCAGGGTTTGGGTCTGATGTTGTCCATGAATATGCACGAGCTTTTCGCTCAGCTCTTTAATTTTTTGTAAGGGAAAAGGTTGGCCGTTAATGTAGGATTTTGAACGTCCTTCAGCATAGATTACCCGACGTAAATAAACTTCGCCATCATCACAAGGAATATCTTGCTCGGCAAGCCATTGTGCCGGCTCCGAATTTTGATGCACGTAAAAACCTGCCGTGATATCACATTTATCCTGACCGGGACGAATTACTGATGCATCGGCGCGTTCGCCTAATGCCAACAATAAGGCATCGATCATAATCGACTTACCTGCCCCGGTTTCCCCGGTAAAGGCGGTCATTCCCTGCGTGAAATCTAATTCCAGGTGTTGCACGATGGCAAATTGTTCAATGCACAAAGTTGTAAGCATGATTTATCCCTGATGTGTGGATTCCCAACCAAGCTTGGATCGTAATGTATCATAGTAATGATAATCAAGTGGGTGCAACAATCGTAATTGATGTGCATCTTTTTGAATCGCTACTCGCTGCCCTGCTTTCACCATCCGTGACTGATGACCATCACAACTCACACACAAATCCGCCTCATTGCTTTCATTAATGTGTAATTCAATTTTTGATTCACCATCAACGACCAAGGGACGTGAACTTAAGCTGTGTGAAAACATCGGCACCAGCACAATAGCATTCAATTCAGGATGCATAATGGGGCCACCGGCAGATAAGGCATAGGCCGTAGAACCCGTGGGTGTCGATAAAATCATCCCATCAGAGCGGTAATGACTGACCAACTGCTCATTTACGTATACGGAGAATTCGATTAAATGGGTTTCATTACCACGAGAAAGCACCACGTCATTTACGGCATCACCTTCAAAATAAGTCTCGTTGTCATCATAGATACGAGTATGCAATAAGAAACGTTTTTCTTCTTTATATTGTCCAGCCAAAACTGCGCTAAGCTGACTTTCAATATCATGAGGTAAAATATCGGTCAAAAAGCCTAAGCGACCGCGGTTAATCCCGATAACCGGTGTATTTACTTTCGTCGCCATGCGAGCGGCGGAAATCAAGCTACCATCCCCGCCAATCACAATGATCAAATCGTTTTTTTCACCCATCTCATTTTTAGTTAAGACCGGTAATTGCACGTCAAAACCCAACAAAGTGTCAACGTCTTGGTAGACGCTAACCTTTTGGCTTTCCAAGAACTCAACCAAGCGATTTAAGCTGTCGTTAACCCCTGGGTTTGCACGATGTTGGCGTGCATATAAAATCACACGCTTAAATTTAGTTTTATTCGTCACTATTTGCTCGAGATGCTTTTTTGCGCTCATGCTCTTTCAGCGCTTTTTTACGAATACGAATTGAATTAGGAGTTACTTCCACCAATTCATCTTCATCAATAAATTCCAATGCTTGTTCCAGAGTTAATCTGATTGGTGGCGTTAGAATAATATTTTCATCCGTACCTGAAGCACGCATGTTGGTTAATTGCTTTTCTTTAGTTACATTCACAACCAGATCATTATCACGAGCATGAATACCAACCACCATACCTTCGTAACAAGGTGTTTGGTGCTCAACAAATAAACGTCCACGCTCTTGTAAGTTAAATAAAGCAAAAGCACGTGCAGCCCCTTGGCAGTTGGCGATTAATACACCATTCACACGCTTCCCAATACGCCCTTTATATGCAGGACCATAATGATCGTACACGTGATACATCAAGCCAGTACCGGAAGTAGCTGATAAGAACTCGCTATGAAAGCCAATAAGGCCGCGCGTTGGGATGATGTAATCTAAACGCACTCGCCCTTTGCCATCTGGAACCATATCTTGCATTTCACCACGGCGCTCACCCAATTTTTCCATGATCGCACCTTGATGGTTCTCTTCCACATCAACGGTTAAGCGCTCATAGGGCTCTTGTTGTTCGCCATCAACTTCATGCAGAATTACTTCTGGCTTACAGATTGCCAGCTCATAGCCTTCACGACGCATGGTTTCAATCAGAATAGATAAATGTAATTCACCACGACCAGAAACACGGAACTTATCCGGATCGTCGCAATCTTCAACGCGTAAGGCCACGTTGTGTAATAACTCAGTATCTAAACGCTCACGAATTTTACGTGAGGTAACAAATTTACCGTCTTGCCCCACAAAAGGCGAATCATTTACCTGGAAGGTCATACTGATGGTTGGCTCGTCAACCGAAAGTGCGGGTAACCCCTCAACCATAGCCGGATCGCAAACTGTATCGGAAATCTTCAAGCCTTCGATACCGGTAATCGCTATGATATCACCAGCGCTTGCCTGGTCAATCTCCACACGCTCCAAACCTCTAAAGCCTAAGAGCTGTAATAAACGGCCAGAACGAATGTTGCCGTCTTTATCCATGATTTTCACCGGCGATTTGGCTTTGATTTGACCGCGAGTAATACGACCAATACCAATAGTTCCTACATAAGATGAGTAATCCAAAGAACTGATTTGCATTTGGAATGGGCCTTCAGCATCAACTTGTGGCGCATGAACCTTATCAATAATCGTTTGCAATAAAGCGCTCATGTCTGTGGCTTCATCTTCTAGATTCAGCTTAGCATAGCCATTTAATGCAGAAGCATAAACAACTGGGAAATCTAACTGCTCATCGGTGGCACCAAGATTATCAAACAAATCAAATACTTGGTCCATAACCCAATCAGGTCGTGCACCAGGGCGGTCAATTTTATTGATCACCACGATTGGATTTAATCCTTGTGCGAACGCTTTTTGCGTTACGAAGCGAGTTTGTGGCATAGGGCCGTCTACCGCATCAACCAGCAAGAGCACGCAATCTACCATCGACAGAATTCGCTCAACTTCACCACCGAAGTCCGCGTGTCCTGGAGTGTCCACAATATTAATTTGGTGATCATTCCAGTACACACAAGTGTTTTTAGCTAGAATGGTAATGCCTCGTTCTTTTTCTAAAGCATTCGAATCCATAACGCGCTCAACTTTAGGAGCTCGTTCATTAAGAGTACCTGTTTGTTGTAAAAGTTTATCAACAAGGGTGGTTTTGCCATGGTCTACGTGTGCAATGATGGCAATATTGCGAATCTGTTCAATCATAAATAGCCTTTAAAGGAAAAAACAATGTATTTGTTCATAGATTCGACATTATACATCAATAGGCAACTAAAACCTATCCAGCCCGTTAATTAAGCTCAATTCAATGGAATATGCGGGCTTATGTTTAAGCACATATAAAATAAAAACTACTGATTTGCCTTAAAATACACATAAATACTAAAGCTTTGCTAGACTAGTAGTGTGAGGAGCTTAAAAACGGGGGCTATATGCAACCATTAATTTTACATCCTACTGATATTAGCCAATGGCATGCCTTGGTCAATGAGGCTCAAGCGACAACTCGGCTGGTACTCAATGAAAACACTGAAAGTTATTTGGTGTTTTTATTAATGCGCTTTTCTCAAGGAACCAAGCTCATTGAATCAGTTGTTGCGCTTGACTTTTTAGAGTCGGTTCATAAACCACGTCTCATGCAAACACAATATCTACGCGATGTCGGCGATAAAAGCTTACTTTTCTGTGGTCTTTTTCCTGGAATCGCCAAGCGACGCCATGTCAGTCTCAGTTATTTTTCCGAAATGGGACAGGCAGCTTATTTAAGTGTAAGTGAATTGGAGGCAAAACCCTCCTCCGAGCTTTACATTGAACTGAGTGAGCAATTTATTAACCTACAACAAATCTTGCAGGCAATGCGCGGGCAATGCGTGCAACTAATCCAAACGGATTGTAATCTGTTGTCTTCGATGAAACTAACATTGCAGTAGCAATCGCGATGGCTTCTTCTCGCGAGGGGCTTCGAATTGATGGATACCGCGGTCAAGCCGCGGTAATTCGGCATTCCAAGAGGTCAATAAAAAAGAGCAAGCCAAGCTTAGATAGCGAGGTAATAAGAGTTTGTAGCCAACACCTAGCCGCTCCTATTTATGAAATAACATGGCGACATCAATCGCATCGAAGAGGTATTCTGTATTACAAAAGTCACAACGAATATCTATTTTACCTTGCTCTTCTAATAATTCATGTGCCTCTTTCTCGCCGAGGGTATTAATAACCTGTCGCATTTTTTCCAGGCTGCAGCGGCATTGGAATTTGGTACGACGACTGTCAAAAACGCGTACTTCGGTTTCATTATATAAGCGATAAAGTAAGGTTTGGTTATCTAAGGTTAACAATTCTTCTTCACTAACGGTTTGTCCTAGTTGTACCGCATACTCCCAGAACTGCTCTCGTTGCACCGAGTCTTGCCCAGGCATTAATTGCAATAACATTCCAGCAGCCGCATTTTCATTCACTGCGAGCCAAACACGTGTAGATATTTGTTCTGATTGAGCGAAATAATTCATTAAATTTTCGCTCATTGACGTGGATTGTATCGGCACCATACTTTGATATGAGTTGGTCTGATTATCCTGATTAATCGTCATCACCATCTGCCCACTAAGGAAGGCTTTAGCATAATCCTCAGTTTCCAAAGACCCTTCAAAGCGCGCAAAAGCTCTTACGTTCAGCTCATGGTCGCATTGCACCAAGAGCAAAGACAAACGCTTATCCCCCTGGAATTGTAAATTCAAACTGCCCTCAAATTTAATACTGGAAGCCAGCAACAAGCAGGAAACAATAGCCTCACCCAACAAATTTTTAACCATAGGCGGGTAATTACGTTGCGCCATAATGGTTTGATAGGTTTGTTCGATGTGTACTATTTCGCCGCGAATATTGGCATGTTCAAAAATAAAGCGTTGCAGGGTATCGGATTCTTTCATAATGAACTCAAGTGCATAAATACGAAGGTATTCTATCTTAAGTTTAGTCCCTAATGAATAACATTTTATACTTAAAATAAGGCATTAGCAGCAAAATCAGCAATTTCATCATGATAGGTAAACCTAATAAGTTATCGTTACTGTAATCGTATCGGCATAAGTAGTTCCTGGTGTTACATTCTGAGCAACAGGCATGCGGCCATAGACGGTATAATTCCTTGTTACCGAAAGTAAGGACAATAAATAAGCATCACTCACCGTACTGGTTCCTGAAGTTCCATCCCCCCAGACCGTGGCATAGGTAGAGCTGGTATACAGATTATATTGCAGCAATGAGCCCCCCAGAGCCATCTTTCTTGCAGAAAAGCTGCCATTTTGCCCTGCGTTTAAGGAAATAACATAGGAAACATTCAGACCGGCAACCAAGGCAGAACAAGTCACGCCAACATTACCGGTAGCAGTCAAAGCACTGGCGGAAAGAGGATTATATGTACCAAAGGCTACGGCACTTGCACTAGTAGAGCATGAGCAGTTAATGCCAATACAGCTGGCATTAACCATGCCATTACTGAGCAGGATGAAAAATGAAATGATGAATTTTAATTGCATAATGTTCGCTCTTTTTGTACTGCCTTTCCTGAGGCAGGAATATCTATGGAGAAATGACACATCTGCTCCTCCCAGCGTGCAGTGCCAGATAAACGCGTACCGCCCTGGCTACTAATAAAGGCTTGGCCATAATAACCTACAGGTATCGGGGCAGGGTCCTCATCCATATAAACTACCGCCCCAGCGGGTACGGGCTCACCATTATTTTGATGTAAGGTCAACAATATATTTTGGGCCAAAAATAAATCGAACTTTACTAACACGCCACTGCGTCGGTAAGGCGTAACCGTGCGACTCGCCTCTTTAATTTGTGCCGTAAGCGGCAACTTACTGGTATCGAGTTTAATTTCATTAGGCTGATAAGCTAATAGTTGCGGGACATATAAATACCCGGCCTTATTCGTTTTACCAATAGGCTGGTTGCGATACAAAACCTCAGCATTATGAAAACCCGATGCATCAACTAAAGCAAAACTTTGATCCACATAGCGAGCAAAGAAAGTACGATGAGCAAAGTTGATAACGCTCCCCCGAGCGTTCACCTCTCCGTATTGGCCCCCATTAGTATTGATATAACGCGCCCCCAATAAGCCTTGATTGGTTTGCCAATTAGCCTCACCAATTACCGGACTACTTTTATTATCTGCCGCCGTAAAACGATAACCATAGCCATTACCTAGGGGTAAGTTTTTAATCAGCTGAATGTTTTCCTGATGCTGACCACTTTGGCTATATTCATTAAGGCTAATCGATTTATTGCCACCATCCAGAGGAATGCTCAAGGTGGCAAAAATTTGTTGACTATTTCGCTCTCGTAAATCGCTTAGTCCACTTACAGTGAAAAAAACGCGCTTAAATAGATTTTTGCTGTAACTAAGCATCAATACCTGAGAATTAGGCAACAAATATTCATAGGGAGCTGCCAAGACCGGATTAAACGCGTTATTCAGTGCAGTATAAGTTAAAGAAACCGCCCCCCAGTGTTCTGTTGATAACCCAACAAAGGATTGTAATGTAAAATTGGGATATCCTTTATTACGAAAAGTGCCAATCTGAAAATAATCATGATTAGCAACTGTAGCCTGCGCTCCATAACTTAAAAAAGTAGTTTGCCTGCGAAAGCCCACACTCATTAAGCCACCTAACCCACGTTTAATTTGCCCATCAGACCAAGATTTTGTCTTGGCGGTATGACTGCCTGCTACCCCTACGCTTAAAACTCCCACTGTTCCTAACAAATAATGATTAGAAAATCCTAGCGTTTGATGCTCCTTTAATAGCTCAAGATGAACACCAGCCGTATCGTGTTCCGTTAGCCCTAAAGAATAAGTAGCAACACCTAATGCCTGTCCATATTGGTAATTGCGAGTGCCATACCACGACCGCATACTTCCGACCTCAAATGAATAATCAGCAAGCCCGGGCTTTAATAATACGGGTGCTGCATAATAGGAAAATGTGCTGATTTGTTCTCGGCCTAACATATCTTTGGCCATCACTTGAATAGTTCCTGCTCCAGTGATTACTGGAAGTTGTGCTAAATAATAAGTTCCCCGCTCCACCGATTGCCTGTAATTTTCCATTCCATTCACTAATACATCGATTGATGAGGGTAAAATAGCCTCGCCAGAAATAACTGGCTGAGGGAACGTGATTAAAGAAGGTTGCGTAGTAAAATTAGTAGCATATTGCACCCCGGCAAAACGCACCGCTCCATTCCATACAAGGCCTGAGCTAATCGAATCACCAAAACGCCAACTGGCAATATGTTCGGGCTCATCGATAGTCCACGATGTTTCTAAACGTGTCACCCCGTTTTTACACTGAAAAAAGTCGTATCCATTTAATAAAACGCTACTGGTTCCCACACCATAAGGTGTAAACAAACCTGCCTCTGTAAACGATGCGAAATCCGTTTTGCGTGTCCAGCCATTGAAACGACTATTGGCGTCATAATTGAAAAAAGCCCCGGAGTGCTGTGGACGTAAACCTACATTATCTAATTTAATTTTTGTTTTAATTATTTTCTTATGCCAGGCAAGAGGAGTTTTTATGATTAATATAAGCGCATGCTCATCCAAGGCGTACTCAATATTTTCGTACCAATCTAATAGGACATACTCTCTATCTTTATAGTGTATCGGGGCCTGAGTTGTAATAGGAAAACCAAGCGCATTCAGATCTTTTTGCTCAGCCCAGACTTGCTTTTTTTCATCCTGATAGCATCGATAGATTTTAGTACTGGCAATGCCATTAAGGGTCAAAGTCACTAATAGGGGCTGTAGCATCGATTTATTTTCCGCATGTGTGTTCTCAGAAAGCATAAAAAAACCAAGCATGCAGATAAAGACTCTAATCCACATTGATAACCGAGGTTTGGTCATTAATAAATGCTTTAATGGATGTGACTTTATTCTTGGTCAATGCGGGTAACGTCCACTCAGCCTTACTCCCTGGAAGAAGATAAACGAACGTAACTTCTGGCTTCGTTGCAGGCTGTTTTCCGCGAGTATACGCTTGCAATAAATTGATAAATAAAACGTTAGTACCTTTATTCTCCGCCCTCAGTCTGAGCATCGGGCTGTGAGGGGTAAGAACTTGCCAGCTTAATTTTTGCCTAACTGGAGTAGCTGCTTTAATAATAACGGGCAAACTGATACGCAAAGCCATTCTTAACTCGCCTTTACGCTTAATATTTAGCTTGGGAACGACCTCCTGAATGAATAAACGATATGCTTGTTCGTGTTCGCCAAAGCTAGGATTTTCCTGTCCCAACCGCACGGTCTGACTCCCATTGGGGGGTAAGATAAATATTTGCGGCGTTGCAATAAGCGCTTCGGTAGCAGTGTAAACGTCTTTTCCCTTGATTTGTTGCCAGCGAACCATTTCTAGTTGGATGGTTACAGGCTCCGCTTTTTCGTTATTTAAGATCAAGTTCGCAACAGATTGCTGAGGAGAAATCGTTAATAAGGTTGGAGAAACCCCCAAAGCATTTCCCCGAGCTATCACAAGCAACAAAAAAAATATTAAAAACCATTTTGATAACTTTGTTAAAACCAAAACCATAACTACACCATAAAGCAGATGAATTTAATAAGTAACCGTTACTGTTATCGTATCTAAATAGGTATCGATGGGTGCCGCAGTTCCCGCCGCAATTTGTCCGTAAACCGTAGCATTTTGCGCCGCCCCATTTCCTGTAACTGCTGCAGGAGTGTCCGTGCCAGGAGTATTTCCCCAATTAACCGTATGGGCACTGTCTTGATATAAACCATAGGGCAACAAATTTGATGAGGTGGTTTGCCCGGTCATTTTTCGCGTCGTTACCGTGGCGCCAGAGCTGGTTCCGGCACTTAATCCAGTGGTATAGGTTGTTGTATTCGTACACGTAGTAGTAATCGTTCCCGTCGCTGTAGTGGGAGTGCCGCCAACTGGATTGTACGTACCAAAAGCCACCGTTGTGGCTGACACAACACACGCTTTCAGCACGGTTGCAGTTACTTGAAATGTGGTTGTTGCCGTTGCAGCATAAATATTGATTGATATTGGTGTTAAAAGAATTAACACTAAAATTCTTTTCCTATTTTCTTTTAAGAAATTTAAAATTCTTCTCTCCATAAAAAAATCCCTTTTTTTAATATTCCTTTCGGAAAAAATCCTTAAAAAATAATATCAAAATTTAATGATATCGCCAAATAAAATAAGTAAAATCTTTTAGTTCATCGCCGAAGACTTACTGAGTGCGGATATTTTTAGGAAGTTGATCATGGAAAGAACGCTACTCCGAGTGTTACAAATTTATTTATTTCCACTTTTATGCTTTGGAGCCCCCCAAATATTAAATCCTCTTCGAATTTCAAGCACTCCTGGGACTGCTCATTTTAATAGCATTACAACGCTTCCAGGCTTATCTTGCGATGATACCGCAATGAAGTGTATTGCGGTGGGATACTCCCAAAACGCAACTGCAACACAGCCATTAAGTTACACGACAACGGATGGGGGAATCTCCTGGAGTTCGCCCAATCAACTTGCCCAAATTTCATCACGAGCCCAATCGTTCTTATTAGGGATTAACTGCAGTAAAGATGGTATAAGGTGTACGGCGATAGGAGCATCCCTCACCTTGGACACCGGAATCCCCCTTTGCTATACCACTGATGATGGAGGCGCTACTTGGAGTGCTCCGCACACCCTGGCAACACCAGAAAACACACATTTTAATGCCCTCCTTAATATTTTCTGTGATACGAAAAATCAAAACTGTGTTGCTGTGGGCTATTCGAATACCCCAGGAAATGAAATACCCCTGATTTATAATAGCCATAACCATGGAGCCGATTGGAACTACATTCAACCGATATTACCTGAAAATGCATTTACGGGAGTTTTACTTGGGGTCGCTTGCGATAGTGCGCTAACACAATGCCTGGCCGTGGGCTATGCCAATACCGGGAATCTCATTATTCCAATAAGCTATTACAGCAAGGATCGCGGCCTCTCATGGAGCACTTCCACCTTGCTGCCCATTCCCACTCAAGCTACAGCAAGTACATTAGTACAAGTTAACTGCGATGCAAATAGCGGTTTACACTGCATTGCCATAGGCTCTGCCCGCCTATCAGGACATGAAGTCCCTCTCAGCTACCAGAGTACTGACGGAGGCGTTTCATGGGGTAATACCATCTTACTCACCCCCCCGGTATCCGCTGCATCCAGCGGCTTAAATGCACTGCATTGCGACTCATCAACTCTGAGCTGTATAGCCATGGGTTATACCCTCAATAATGGGATAGTACATCCCTTAAATTACTTTAGTGCTAATGGAGAAATTGAGTGGAGCGATGCAACCCTACTTACCTCTCCTTACGAAGAAAATAACTCGTTAACTCTATTATTTCAGCTTACCTGCGATAACCGGATGTTACATTGCCTGACCGTAGGGAACTATATAAATGCTACCTCGGTACTCCCCTTATCCTATTATAGTGAAACAGGAGGTATTAGCTGGGGTGTTCCCCTTCTATTACAAATACCTTCGCCGTGAAAAAGCTAACGCTATTTTTACTCTTTTTTAATGGAGAAATCCCTACGGTGAACTATGCTTAAAAGAACCCCACATAAAAAAAGAGAGGACTTATCATGATTGATAAAAACATACTAATACCTATTATTAAAACCTTAGATAAAGTCATTTTAGGTATCGAAGAGGTTGAAGAGCCCAAGTCATTGGATGCACAACAACAATTTATTGAAATTGACACCGAAGAAGAGTTTGACGTAGAGCGCTCCATGAATTAATTATTGATTCATCCTGTCAGAGAAGCAATAATCGCTCTTTTTTGAGCGAGAACCAGAAAGATGCTAAATAGCCAACAAATGGCAGCCGTACGTTATATAGACGGACCTTTATTAGTTCTTGCAGGAGCAGGTAGCGGCAAAACACGAGTCATCACGCAAAAGATAGGCTACTTAATTAATGACTGTGGGTATGCGGCCAGTAGTGTATGCGCTGTAACATTTACCAACAAAGCGGCTAGTGAAATGCGTGCTCGGGTGGCCGCAGTTCTTCCTGCCACAAGTCGGCGGGGATTAAAAATTGCCACCTTCCATACTTTAGGGTTAAGCATGATAAAGCGTAACCTTGCTTTATGTGACCTAAAGAAAGGCTTTTCCATCTTTGATAGTGAAGATTGCTTACAAATATTGCGCAGCTTTTTGCCCGCCAATAAGGCCACTGAGCGTGATTTCCTCATGCAGGTTCAACAGCGTATCTCACGCTGGAAGAATGACCTGCTTACTCCCGAGGAAGTTCTGCGCAATCCCTCTGATGCTCTGTTGTATGCCGAAGCAGCCGTACTCTATCCACGCTATCAACAAGCATTAAAATCTTATAATGCGGTTGATTTTGATGATTTAATTCGTCTTCCGGTGACTTTATTAAAAGACCAGCCGGAGGTTTGCGAATATTGGCAAAATAAAATTCGCCATTTATTAGTTGATGAATATCAAGATTCGAATACCAGTCAATATCTTTTCGTTAAACTACTTACCGGATTACGCTCCCAATTTACGGTTGTAGGCGATGACGATCAGTCTATCTATGCTTGGCGTGGAGCAAAACCAGAAAACTTACAACAATTGCAGGAAGATTATCCTCAATTAAGAATCATTAAATTAGAGCAAAACTATCGCTCAACCAACATTATATTAAATGCAGCAAATCAGCTCATTGCCAATAATCCGCATCTTTTTGATAAAAGATTGTGGAGTGATCTGGGGCAGGGCGAGTTATTACGCGTCGTTCGTTGCAAAGATGAACATGATGAAGCCGAGCAAGTAGTCGCGGATTTAATTAGCCATAAGATGCGCGCCAGAACGGATTATGGCGACTATGCGATTTTGTATCGCGGTAATCACCAATCCCGCATATTTGAAAAAGTACTGCGCCACTATGGTGTTCCCTACCGCATTAGTGGGGGCCAGTCCTGGTTTGCTAAGGCAGAAATTAAAGACATCTTCGCTTATTTAAAATTATTATGTAATGACGCGGATGACGCAGCCTTCTTAAGAGTTATTAATACGCCTAAACGCGGAATTGGAGAAGCAAGTCTTGATGTTCTGGGGAACTACGCCCAAAACCGTGGGCTTAGCCTTTATAAGGTAATGGATCATTTGGCACTGAGTGAACATATCGCCGAAAAACCACGCGCTGCTTTAGTGCAATTTAAATCTTGGATGGAAGAAATTAAAAAACGTATTACCTCATCGGATGTGATTGTAGAACATTTGAGGCAAATGGTTGAGGACAGCGGCTATGAAGCCTATATCTATGAACAATGCGACACCCCGGCTAAAGCACAAAAACGTATGGACAATGTCTGGGAATTATTAGAATGGGTTGGCCGTTTATTAGCAAAAAAGCCAGAACATAACCTCACCGATGTCATCAACAAATTAATCTTAATTGATATCTTGGAACAGTCCGACGGAGAGGATAGTGATTCGATACAGCTATTGACCCTGCATGCATCCAAAGGATTAGAATTTCCATTTGTGTACCTGGTAGGTATGGAAGAAGAGTTACTCCCACATCGCGTCAGTATTGATGATGATCAAATTGAGGAGGAACGCCGTTTGGCCTATGTAGGGATCACTCGCGCACAAAAAGGTTTATGCTTTACCTTGGCAAATCAACGACGTAAAGCTGGAGAAATGCAAGATTGTCTACCGAGTCGATTTCTAGAGGAGTTGCCCGCAGAATATCTTGAGTGGTTTGGTAAAAAAGTGGCTCCTTGTGAAGAGCGCTCCAAAAATCTGGCTAAATCTCATTTAGATGGGATTAAAAATATGTTGAATGGTTCTTAACTTCTCTCCTTCGCTCCAAGTAATATCGATAAAAACTCGGTGTTGGATCATGGCCCAACCTATCCGGTGGTTGCCAAATTCCCGTAGCGTAATGGTAGGTGATGGCGTATTTCAGATGCCCTGATATACTGAGTTGTATGAATAAAAATATTATCTTACTCATCGTTTCTTTTGCCATGTTTATGGAAGCTGTGGATACCACCATTCTTAACACAGCGATTCCAGTCATGGCGCATAGCCTCCATGTAAATCCTCTTGATTTGAAATTAGCTCTGATTAGCTATCTGCTAAGTCTGGCCATTTTCATCCCGATTAGTGGCTGGATTGCCGATAAATATGGTATTAAAAAAGTATTCATCACGGCGGTTTGTGTATTTACTTTAAGTTCTCTCTGGTGTGGATTTACCCACAGCCTTGGCGAATTAATTTGTGCGCGCATTATTCAAGGGCTGGGGGGCTCCTTAACAATGCCCGTGGGCCGGCTTATTATTTTACGTACTTTTGAGCGCCATGAACTCATTGCCAAAATGAGCCAAGTCGTGATGGTCGCCGCCTTAGGAATGATGTTGGGTCCTTTATTAGGTGGGATCATTTCCTATCATTTCTCTTGGCGCTGGATCTTTTGGGTTAACATTCCCGCAGGTATTTTAGCCATTTATCTTTCCCATAAACGTCTCCCTTTTATGCCATGTCGACCAGTTCCACCCTTGGATAAATTAGGTTTCGTACTGTTTGGCAGCGGCCTTGCCTTACTCACCTTTGGTTTATCCATGCTCAGCGAATCAGATATTGAGCGCTCCCATACTCTGGCAGTTCTTGTTTTGGCCATCATCTTATTGGCGGCCTACATCAAACATTCTCGCCATAAAAAGCATCCTATTATTAAAGTAGAACTGCTGCAATTACGTACCTTTGCTGTTGCTGTCAGCAGCAATTTGTTTGCTCGCTTAAGTTTTGGCGGCACGCCCTTTTTACTCCC
The DNA here is from genome assembly GCF_044626755.1 of Legionella lytica. Classification (GTDB taxonomy): domain Bacteria; phylum Pseudomonadota; class Gammaproteobacteria; order Legionellales; family Legionellaceae; genus Legionella; species Legionella lytica_A. The sequence continues at coordinate 101,940 of NZ_JBGORX010000002.1, forward strand.
CCTACTCTTACAAATTGGTTTGGGCTATTCATCACAACTATCCGGATTTTTACTGACTCCAATTGCCTTAGGAGTGTTTTTGGTAAAACCGATGTCGGTCTACATCCTGCGTTTTTTTGGCTATAAGAAATTACTCATCTTAAATACTACGCTGGTTAGCCTTGCCTTATGGTCTTTGTGCCTCATTAATACCTCATCATCAATCTATGAGATTAGCTTACTTACCTTTATTTATGGTTTCTTAATTGCCCTGCAATACACCGGCATGAATTCTTTAGCTTATGCCGAAGTTAGCGAAGAGAATATGAGTGCGGCCACGAGTATCATGAGCACCATCCAACAATTAGCTCAAAGTTTTGGGGTTGCGGCGGCGGCTATTATTATTAGTATTTTTACAATTAACCAGCAATTATCGATTAAAGCACTCCATCAAACCTTCGCAATGCTGGGATTTCTGACCTTTTTATCGGGTGCCCTATTCTTGAAACTCAAAAAAAATGATGGTGAAGAACTACTTAAACCTAAATTATAGGTTAGATATTTCCGCAAAAATCATCTATTATGTACCTGCCCGGTGTGTTTTTTTACTTTAAATTGAAAAAATTTAAAAATATTTAATAAAAAAACAGCACAATTAATAAAATAATGCTACAATGGGCTGGTAACAATTTAGGAAATTATCATGTCAGAAAAAATACGCGGTACAGTAAAATGGTTTAACGAGTCCAAAGGTTTCGGATTTTTAGAAAGTGGCGGCACAGATTATTTTGTACATTTCAGTGCAATCCAAGGCAGTGGGTTCAAAACTCTTGCTGAAGGTGCAACTGTAATGTTTAAAGCTAGCAAAGGTCAAAAAGGACCACAAGCTGAAGACGTTGAAGTAGTTTAAACCTTATTTCGAGCGCCCCGCTCACACTTAAAATATTGCATTTTAGTGTGAACGGGGCGTTTTTTTTACCTCTATTTTTGCAAGCCCCATCAGTATACTCTAGAATAACGGGTTGAATACTCCGCTCCATTAATCCAATACAAGGAATCGTATGATGAGCAAAAAAATTGCCGTTGTTGTTGGAAGTTTACGTCAAGAATCCTATAACCGAAAAATGGCCCATGCACTCATGGCCGTAGCCCCTGCATCATTAAACTTACACATTGTGGAAATTGGTAATTTACCTTTGTATAACCAAGATCTTGATGATGAAAACAAACCTGCCCAAGCTTGGTTAGATTTTCGCGAACAAATAAAAATATCCGATGGAGTGCTCTTTGTTACTCCTGAATATAATCGCTCCATCCCTGGTGTGCTTAAAAATGCCATTGATGTAGGCTCACGTCCTTACGGTAAAAGTGTGTGGTCTAAAAAACCAGGAGCAGTCGTGAGTGTTTCTCCTGGAGCAATTGGTGGTTTTGGTGCCAATCATCACTTACGCCAATGCTTTGTTTTCTTAGATATTCCTATATTACAACAACCGGAAGCCTATATAGGTGGTGCAGGGAACCTATTTAATGAGCAAGGGCAACTCACTAATGAAGATACGAAAAAATTCATCCAAAACTTTATGAATACCTATGCTCAATGGGTTGAATTAAATAGCTATAATAAATAGACTTTGGCGTATTTGCCTCGGTAATTGCCTTGGATATCTAAGGCAATTGCTCTAAAATAACCCACCAACAAGCCCCGGCTGCAAATAACTGGAAAAGATAAAAGTAAAAAGGTACATTGCAGCTCTAGTAATACAAAAATTCCCATTGAGGGAGAGAGGAATAATGCAAAAATCAGCACAAGCGACAGAAGACCTATCAATTGTGGAATCGTTCCCAATTGCCATTATTGTAGGTGTATTTAATCGACACATAACTCAGAACTTACAAGATGGCGTAATTGCTCAGCTACAAAAGCGAGGCATTAAAAAAGAACACATTACTGTCTATGAAGTTCCTGGTGCTATTGAAATTCCTTTGATCGCTAAAAGATTAGCGATGTCTAATTCAGTACAATCAATCATAACTTTAGGCTCCGTTATTCGCGGTGATACCAGCCACTATGATCTGGTCTGTAACATGGCAAGTGAGGGCTGTATGAAGGTTTCATTAAAGTATAATATCCCTGTCATTTTTGGTTTATTAACCACTGAAAATGAAGAGCAAGCTTGGGATAGATTAGGCGGAAAACACGGGCATAAAGGTCTGGAACTGGCCAATGCGACAATATCCATGCAGCAGCTTTTAAATCAATTACCGCAGTAACTTATAGGTAGTAACTCATGGCCAATCAATACGAACAATTTGAGCAGCGTAAGCAAGATCACATTAAGCTTTCCCTAATGCATGAAAACCAAACTGCTGACTTAAGTAAATTTGATAGCATTCATTTAGTGCATGATGCTCTGCCCGATCTTAATTTTAATGAAATAAATATAGCAGGCATCCGATTTGGCCAAGTTGTCGCCAAACCATTTCTAGTGAGCTCGATGACGGCCGGCCATCGCCGGGCAGAACATATCAACCACCATTTAGTTGAAGCCTGTGCGCAAAGCGGTTGGGCTATGGGGGTTGGTTCTCAACGGCGAGAGCTGATGGACCCTAAAGCAGCTTTCGAATGGACGCATTTACGCCAGAGTTTTCCTCAAGTACAGTTATATAGCAATTTAGGGATTGCTCAATTAATTAATACCCCACTTACCGATATTCAACGATTAACCGATGCCTTACAAGCAAATGCGTTAATCATTCATTGCAACCCCTTACAAGAATGCATGCAACCCGAAGGCACCACGGATTATAAAGGCTGCTGGCAAGCCTTAGAACAATTAGTAAAACAGTTCCCTTTGCCTATTATTATCAAAGAAACAGGCTGTGGTTTTTCACCCAAAACCATGCAACGCTTAACTGATATAGGAATAGCAGCACTCGACATAGGCGGTTTAGGCGGCACCCACTGGGGACGCATTGAGGGACATCGAGCAACACAGGATCCTATACGTCATCAAGCGGCCATCACCTTTAAAAACTGGGGCATTGATACAGTAACAGCGGTGCAACAGGCTGCCGCATTAAAACCTACTTTTGAAATTTGGGGCTCAGGTGGGGTCACTAATGGTTTAAATGCAGCGAAGTTATTTGCCTTAGGGGCCTCTACAGTCGGTTATGCAAAGCCCATGCTGGAAGCAGCCTTAGTCTCTACAGAACAAGTGCTTTTGCAAATGCAGACCATTGAATATGAATTAAAAGTTGCGATGTTTTGCACCGGTAGTCGGGTGCTAGGGGATTTAACTAAGAAATTAGCTGAGCGATCAAACCTGGAGCTATAGATACCGCGGTCAAGCCGCGGTAAATCGACTATTATTCTACTACTTCTTTCTTTTCTTCCAGGCTTCGCGATAGGCCTAGCTTCTCTTTCAAACGTGCTACGGCATCGGGATCATATTGGCGTGTTGTTTTATGTTTAACAACAACAGCGGAGCGCGCAGGCTGAGCTGGAGCTTGGGCAGCATACGAGCGAGCGGGATACGTAGGAAAATAATCATCTGAAGCAAATTGTTGGCTAGATGTTTTCGGCTGATAGCTTGACGGTTGCTGGCTCCCATAGGGAGTCGAACCTTTTTCTGCCATCAATTTGCGCGCATTACGAACGCTTTTTTCAACTCGTTTTTTAATCTTCGCTGCAGCATGTTCGGCTTCTTCTGCGCTGACCTCAGCTACTTCATTACCCTGCAAATCAACGCGCATTTCACGTGCTTTTAAACATGCCAAGTAGTCAAGGCGACGCGTAAATAAAACTACGGCCTCTCTGAGCTTACTCTTAGAAATACCAACCTCAGCAGCCTTATCCGCATGCAGCAAAATATCATTCATAATCCCACCTTTTAATGGGCGGATTCGTAATGAATTATCAAACGCAGCAGGGAAATTAGCCGCAAGCCATAACAACGCATCAGCGCGTGCTTTTTTAGACTGGTTTTTTTGAGTTTTATTAATAACAGCTGTGCGCGGGTGCAGCTCCTGTTTTCTCATCAGTGTACCCTTTAGAAATTGGTTGCCCTATCCGAAAATAATATGCTCATTCACCTTCTGAATGAGCGCACAATGTACAATGTTTAAAGGTTGTTTGCAAGCACTCTAAGTAAGTTCATCTGTTTGCAAGAGAAACTGCAAAACTCTAGGTAGAAAAAAATTCCATATTCAGCCTATAATTAATTTAAATTGAGACTACTATGTATATCTATGAGACGATTATTTATAGCTTTCTTTTGTGCCTTTCTACCCTGGACCGTGTTTCTTATAAATGATAACCCCGGGGGTGCCTTCGTTGCTCTGGTAATGCAAGCAACGCTGATAGGGTGGCCCTTTGCAACCGTGTGGGCTTGGCGTACCCAATATCCCCCAAAGGATAAAGACACGCCCAAAAAGAATCCTTAACTCCCAGACCTCATCAATAATTCGCATTGAACAATAAGGAATACCATGTTAACTCGTGTTATCGTAAATGGAGCCAATGGTAAAATGGGGGCATTGGCGTGTGAAACGCTCAACGCTCATCCTGAATTTACCCTAGTTGCTCAACTTGGTCGACAAGATAATCTAACGCAAGCAATTCAGGATACCCAAGCTCAGATTGTGGTTGATTTAACGCGAGCAGATACGGTATATCAAAATAGTCTGAACATTATTAATAATGGCGCTCGTCCGGTCATTGGCACTTCAGGATTACTTCCGGAGCAAATAAACGAGCTTGCTATAAAATGTGAAGAACAAGGTTTTGGTGGTGTTATTGCGCCTAATTTTTCCATTAGTGCTGTTTTAATGATGCTGTTTGCAGCAAAAGCGGCAGAATACTTTTCGGAAGTAGAAATTGTCGAAACCCATCACCAACAAAAATTGGATGCCCCATCAGGTACCGCTCTAAAAACAGCAGAAATGATTGCCTCTGCAAGGAAAACACCCAAAAACCAATTAAATTTAAAAGAATTAATTCCTGGGGCTCGTGGTGGTACGCATTGCGACATTAATATTCATTCCCTGCGTTTACCTGGAGTCTTAGCCCGTCAACAAGTTATTTTTGGTAATGCAGGGGAAACACTGTCTATTACGGATGACAGCATCAGCCGCAATTGTTTTATGCCTGGTATTGTCTTAGCTTGTCAAAAAGTTATGACTTTAAATAGTTTAGTTTATGGTTTAGAGCATCTGTTATAGAGAAATATTACGCGAATCAGTCCAATCTTATTTGACTTAGCTGCCATTTAAAGAAAACCTGGTTGCAAGCCAACCAGGCTATTACTAGTACTGCGGGATTTGCTTTCGCCTTATAGTGATAACTCGGTCACTTTTTTCGGCTGTTTGTTCTTCTCAAATAACTTGGTCCAATCATCGGTTAGCTTATTAACAAGTTCCTCTTGCTTTAATGCCGGGGCATCGATCAATTGTCGCAACTCATAAACCGACTTTGTTGTCTCTGTACGTGAGGAGTCATGTACGGGGCGGGATAAGATAATCTTCATGATTCCTGCCATACGCACAATATTATTAGGACCAGCTAGCGGATCATCCATTAATTTTTTAATTTCAATGATGCCCGCAGGAGCACTGCGCTCCGCAGCAAAGAAATACCACGGCTTTTTCTTCTCTTCAGAAGGAGGTACAAAGTACGTCATATCATTGAATAATAAAAATAAGGTATCGTAAAGCGCGGTACATTTTTCCTCCCCTAACTCTGCAGCAATCAGATTACAGTTCAGCTGCTCTTTAGGTAATATTGGTGACCCTGTAGAAACTTTTCTAATTTCATTATTAGTAGCAAGGCGGTCATCATAAACTAAAGCCTTGTCATGATTTAAACGTCTAATAATTTCCGCAGCGATATCAGCAGGTAAATACTTGTCTGGTGTTTTAATGCCTTCTGAACCAGGAGCATTATGTCCTGCGTGTTCATGATGATGACGTGAAAGATAAATATCTACAAAGATATTAACAAAATTAATACGATCTTGACTTATATCCGTATATTCAGGCCACACCCCATACTCATACTTGTATCGGCACATTGCGTCAGTATGAATTGATTCGATCGCCTTTCTATCCTTGCCACTAACACATGAGCCAAAAGAATAATCTTTCGAGACAAGAAACATTACTTGTTCTAAAGAACTTAAAAATAATTCTCGTCCGTTATAATCCCAAAAATTGGTTGTCCCAACTCCCGAATTTAAAACTGCTTTATAGCTCTGAAGAAGTGGTCTTAATTGTGGAATAGTTTTTTGTCGCATCTCCATATCGCTCACCAACAACTCGATATCAGGGTCGGTAGCAACGGTATATAGGATCATCTTTGCGGCATTAAATGGATGATTGGTTTTTCTTATTTGTGTAGCAAAGGGATGTTGTGCTATTTGAGCATCTGCTATATGTTTTAACTCACCATCAGGCAGCCATTTTTCAATATTAATCAATGGCAAATGAAGAGGGCTAATTAAGGTTTGGAATAAAAGGATCTGCTTCGATGTGCTTTGCGCCATTGCCCGTGTTAGATTTCTATCAGTGTAGAGCTGCATCACCTCTTGCGGCCAATGTTGCACCCCATCTCGAGGAACAACATGACTTGCTCGATACTTTGCGGTATACAAATCCTGTAAATTGCCATCCTTATCAATAATATGTGAGCTATGTACTGCATAATTTGGCAACAGAGGTAAAGAACGATGGCGACTGCAGATAAAGGAAAATACCTTATCCAAGTCTTGATTACTTTTAAGCGCATGCTCTAAAAGATACTGTTGATGTTCAGGCAAAACCCAATACCACTGAGGCAGTTTCCTAATTTGCGAAAAAGTATCCTTATATTCTTCACCCGCGAGCATTTGCTCGAACAACACCAATCGCTCTTCTATCACTGATTTTTCCTCCTTAGCAAGGGAAAAAATCATTCTTTGCTGATGTATAGGTAAGTCTTCAAACCACTTCGGTAAAGGAAACATCAATCCAGCAATTTGCTCTAAATCATTAGTCAGATTAAGGGCTTTTGATTTAATTTTTTCCCATTCCTCCAGGAACTTATCAAAATCCTCAACCAAATCAGTGACATTTGAAGGTAAATTGCAAAAATATACTTGTCTGAAATGAAACGCAGGCTCGGAAAGCTCCTGAAACCAATGTGGTGTTTTAGGACAGTTTTCTGTTTTTATTTGACGAAATTCTTCTAAAGTTGCTGGTTCATAGGGTAGCAACGCCTTATCCACTTGCACCGTGCCCATAGGCGTTAAGGTTACTAAATCCGGACGACCTCGTAACATCAGAACATATTGTTCTGCTTCATTTAATAATTCGGTAGCATCCTCTCCAGACTTATTCCAGAACAAACGAATGGTATCAACAAGACTGGTGGTGAGGGTCTTTAACTCTTTTTGTAGCTCAGATACGCGCATTGCTGTATTCGCATTAAAAATATAGACCTGCTGACACTGCTCAATGTGGGTTTTAATCACCTCATCAGGAAAACGAGGCCCCGTCGTTGAGCGTGGGTATGCCTTGAGAAGGTATTCAAAAGCTTGGCAATAACTCTCAACCTTTTTTTGATAACTTAAACGATAATCAGGTTTATAAGGATCATAGGTTTCCACGACATAGCCAGGAAAATGACCTTGTAAAGTAGATACCAGCCCTGTTACCGTACCCTTTGGTAAACGCAAAATTCCTTTTGTCATTGATAATTTCCTTACTACTTATAGTCCCTGGATTCCCTCAGAAGTAATTTATTTTTAAATATTTTTTTAAATAAGTACTCCTGTGCCATCACTATTATTGTATAAATATTTCCACGAAACAATTACAATGATCAACTTAAATTTACAAAAAACATGAAAAGGAGTTTGGTAATGGGATACATAGTGCAACATTATGTAGGTGGCCAATTTGTAAACGAAACGAACACCACAAGTCACCCAATTTATAATCCTGCCTTGGGCGAAATCATTGGACAATTACACTTCGCCTCCAAAGCACTTTGCGATAAAACCATCAATACGGCAAAAGAAGCCGGCATTGTCTGGGCACAAACGCCCGCAATTAAACGAGCACGCATTCTGTTTAAATTTAGAGAGCTCATGGAAAAGCATCAACTGGAGTTAGCCAGCTTAGTAACTCAAGAGCACGGCAAAACCCTTGATGATGCCAAAGGTTCTGTTGCTCGCGCCATTGAAGTCGTCGAATTACATTGCGGACTGCTTAATCAACTTAAAGGGGATTATTCTACAGAAGTAGCAGGTGGTATTGATTGCCATACACTCAGACAGCCTCTTGGGGTTTGCGTAGGAATTTCACCTTTTAATTTCCCGGTAATGGTTCCTGTATGGATGATGATCCCCGCAATAGCCTGTGGTAACTCCTTTATATTAAAACCCTCAGAACAAGATCCTTCTGCTTCCGTGCGTTTATTAGAATTATTAAGTGAAGCAGGTTTACCAGCCGGTGTTGCCAACTGTTTACAGGGAAATAAAGACACGGTGGATTATTTAATTACTCATCCAGATGTTGCTGCCGTTACCGCCGTTGCCTCAACCCCTGTAGCTCAGTCTATATATACTAAAGCAACGGCTCATGGCAAACGTGCTCATACGTTTGGCGGTGCTAAAAACCATTGTGTGGTCATGCCTGATGCGGATATGGAGCAAGCTGCATCTGCAATTGTAGGCGCTGCTTATGGTTCTGCAGGTGAACGTTGCATGGCAATTTCTGTTGCCGTAGCGGTCGGTGATCAGGTAGCAGATACCCTCATTGCCAAAATGACACCACAGATCCAATCCATGAAAATCGATGCCGGTGATGTAGCCGATACAGATATGGGCCCCTTAGTGAGCAATGCGCACCGCCAGCGTGTTATGGCCGCAATTGATCAAGGTGTTAACGAAGGAGCACAATTAATTATTGACGGTAGAGCCTATAAACAACCTAATCATCCCCAAGGCTTTTTCATTGGCCCCTGCCTTTTTGATAAAGTCACTGAGCACATGTCAGTCTACCAAAATGAAATCTTTGGACCAGTACTCGTTGTCGTGCGAGTTAATGACTTTGAACAAGCACTCGACTTAGTCAATAGACATCAATTTGGTAATGGTACAGCGATTTTCACCCGTGATGGATACAGTGCACGCGAATACTGCCAACGAGTGCAAGCTGGAATGGTTGGTGTGAATATCCCCATTCCCGTGCCTGTAGCAAACCATCCCTTTGGAGGCTGGAAACAATCATTCTTTGGTGACATTAGCCTACATGGCGATGAAAGCATTTATTTCTATACCAAGTTAAAAACAGTGACCAGTAAATGGCCTACGCATGCCTTAAAAGGAAGTGCGTTTATTATGCCAACCCATGATTAAAACATAGGTCGATTATTCGAACGGAGAGTTAGATGGCAAAAATTGGATTTGTCGGACTTGGCCATATGGGTTTACCTATGGCCATGAATCTCGTTAAAGCAAGACATCAGGTTACAGGATTTGATTTACAACAATCTGCCGTAGAAAATTTTGCTACAAACGGTGGCTTAATTGCAAAAGAGCTTGGTGATGTGGCTCGTGGACAAGAAGTAGTCATTACCATGTTGCAAACAGGGCAGCAAGTGTTACAGGTTTGTCATGGCACTGACGGTTTGTTCAGTACGATTGCTCACGGAGCCTTATTTATTGACTGCTCAACGATTGATGTCAACTGCTCCCGAGAGATACACCAGCTCGGGAAAGCGCACCAGCTCCAGGTGGTAGATGCGCCAGTATCTGGGGGCACTGCAGGAGCAAGTGCAGGCACCTTAACCTTTATGGTTGGCGGAGAAAATGAAGCATTTCAGATGGCTCAACCCATCCTTGCAGTCATGGGGCAAAAAATAATCCATACGGGTACTGCAGGAAGTGGACAGGCTGCAAAAATCTGCAATAACATGATTCTTGGTATCTCCATGATTGCCGTTTCTGAAGCCTTTGTTCTCGCGGAACAATTAAATCTATCGCCACAAAAATTATTTGAAGTAGTAAACAATGCTTCTGGCCAATGTTGGGCAATGACTAAATATGCTCCCGTTGCAGGAGTACTGGAAAATGTACCCGCCAATAATGACTATAAGCCAGGGTTTGCCTCGGCCATGATGCTTAAAGATCTATTGCTAAGTCAAGACTGCGCTCAGGCAGTCAATACCAACACTCCCTTGGCTGAAAAAGCCACCGCGCTTTATCAGCAATTTATCGATCAAGGACGTGGTGATAGCGATTTTTCAGCTATTATTAAACTAATAGCTCATGGAAAAGAGGTTTAACATGCAAGCGAAACCATCGCCCCACCTCCTGACTCATACCGAAGAATCTTTGGCTGAATTTTGGTCTGAAATTGCCCAGCAAACGATTGAGTGGATCCGCCCATGGGACACCGTACTTGCTGGTGATTTTAACCAAGGAACGGTTCGTTGGTTTGATGGAGGAAAACTCAATGTTAGTGTTAATTGCCTAGACCGTCACCTCCCCCATAAAGCCAATCAAACTGCAATTATCTGGGAAGGTGATGATCCGACTCACCATAAAAAACTAAGTTTTGCAGAATTGCATGCGGAAGTATGTCGTATGAGTAATGTACTCAAAAAACTCCAGGTTAAAAAAGGAGATAAAGTCGCAATTTATTTGCCGATGATTTCCGAGGCAGTTATTGCAATGCTTGCCTGCACACGCATAGGAGCTATACATACAGTCATATTTGCCGGCTTTTCTGCCCATGCATTACAACAACGATTACTCGCATCAGAATGCACATGTCTCATCACCGTGGACAACTTTTTTCGCGGAGGCAAACCCGTTGGACTAAAAGAGCAAGTTGATGAAGCCTGTGAAGGCCTCTCCTTACAACGTCTGATTATTAAAAATAGTAATGCTGAGATTCACTTTGATAAGCATCATGATCATTGGTGGCATGAATTAAGAGAACAGGTTGATGCTCATTGTGAGCCCGAACCTATGAATGCCGAAGATCCTTTATTCATTCTGTATACCTCCGGCAGTACTGGCCAACCGAAAGGGGTCGTACACACAACCGGTGGATATCTTGTCCAAGCCGCGTACACTCATAAACTTATCTTTGATTGTAAAGAAGATGAAGTATTTTGGTGTACTGCGGATATCGGTTGGATCACCGGACACAGCTATGTGGTTTACGGTGCCTTGTGTAATGGCATAACCAGCCTGGTTTATGAAGGAATTCCCACTTGGCCTGATGCGTCTAGAAATTGGCAAATTATTGATAAACACCAGGTCAATGTATTTTACACGGCCCCAACCGCCATACGTGCGCTCATGCGTACCGGTAATCAGTGGCTGGATTCAAGCCGTAGAAATTCTTTGCGCTTGCTAGGCTCCGTCGGAGAACCCATTAATCCCGAAGCCTGGGAATGGTACCATCAACAAGTAGGGAAAGGTAAATGCCCGATTGTAGATACCTGGTGGCAAACCGAAACCGGGGCAATTATGATAAGCCCCCGCCCTCATGAACCGTCTATCAAACCGGGTTCAGCCAGAAAACCAATTCCGGGAGTAACTCCAGTCTTATTAAATGAACAACATGAGGAAATCACTGGTGTAGGCGAAGGATTTTTGGCGATGAAATATCCTTGGCCCTCAATGGCCCGTACGATTGCCGGCGATCATCAGCGTTTTTGCCAAACCTACCTACATAATGGTTATTACATTACGGGAGATGGCGCCAAACGTGATGAAGACGGCGATTATTGGATCACCGGGCGGGTAGACGACGTTATTAATGTGTCAGGTCATCGTTTGGGCACCGCCGAAATTGAGAGTGCCTTGGTTAGTCATATCTCGGTTGCAGAAGCAGCCGTCGTAGGTATCCCCCACGATCTAAAAGGCCAAGGCATTTTTGCTTACGTCATTCTTAAAGATGAGGTCACTCTCAGCAGTACTTTGGAAATGGATTTAGTTGACCAAGTGAAAAAAGAAATCAGTGCCATTGCAAAGCCAGATATTATTCATTTTACCACGGAACTGCCCAAAACACGTTCAGGTAAAATAATGCGTCGTTTCTTACGAAAAATCGCCTGTAAGGAAGTGCAGTATATTGAAGAATTGGGCGATTTATCAACTTTAGCCAATCCTCAAGCAATTGAAATCCTCTTAAAAGAACTCAGTAAGTAATCCATTTGTCCTGAATGCAATGACGCATTCAGGACAAATTGTAATCACATCGCTGGATCTATTTTCACAAAAGCTGTATTATTAAATTACCGCATGCTTTTATTTGAGACATATTATGTTTAAAGTGACCTTGCATCAAGAAGACTATGCTTCAATCGCCAAGGAAGTAAGAGAGCAATTGCGTAAGGCTTTTCCTAAGAGTGAACTAGCTAAACAAGAGATCCTGTTTGGTCCAGAATTTATGGCTCCAGCACTGCGCATTGACACACCGTCGACAAAGATTGAGTTTAGTGCGAAGGAGCAACATTATGTAAAGGAACTAAGAGCGCAAATTAATCACAGCGACCTTAGTCCCCAAGAAAAACACCAAAGACAGCAACACTTGGACAGTATCATTCTTTTTGGCCAAATATTATTTGCTCAAGCGTCTTGTATGCATTTCTTGAAAAAACCCTTTCACCACTCAGAACCTGGTTCAGCCATGACTGAGGCGGATATGCAAAAATTTAAGACTCTTTTAGGTCCCTTAAAGACATTGGTCGAAAATGAAGGCATCCAGCATACCTCCTCTAGATTTGAGGTCTTATCAAGAAGAAAGGAATTTAGCCAGTACTTATCGGAGATCAAGCGAGAGCTGAAAGAAATGCCGTTGAGTATGGAAGAGAAAAAAACATTTTTACATAATCTACATAAGGCCCGCGACTTTTATTTGCAAGCGAATGATTTCAACTTTACCTATGCAAATAAATCAACCCGAAATTTTTCAGCATTCTTAAATAACTATGAATATTACGGTTCTAAAGTTTCATTAGCTGCATCGCTTATTGCGGTTACCGCCTCGGCTCTGGCACTTATCCCCCCATTAGCCCCTATCATGGGCACTATTGCTCTAGTAGCTACCTGCATTGGTATGGCAATTGGCGTACCTTTGGCATTAAAAACCGTAGGCGCCATGCTTTATAATCTTATTCGCTTTGGCGCAGCTCCTACACCTACCGAGTTGGCAACCACTGCATTAGTAGGTACCAGCATCGCCTTAATGGGCACTGGTAGTCTGGTCGCTAATGCCTTACAACAAGGCTTAATAAGTACTGCCACGGTGACCGTAACGCAAAGTCTGAAAACAATAAATGATACGGTTAAAATGGTGGGTAGTATCGGGGGAAGTATTATGGCTGATCAAGCCCGCGCCAAGGTTAACCAATATAAAGCTGAATTAGCGGGTATGCAGAAAGATGAGGAACCTAGCAATGATTCGGCATATCAGGTGCAGACAGGTTAACAAACATTGTTGATGTTGCTTATAAAGCCAACCCAGCCTACGCTCATCTTAAACCGCGAAAGGAAGACAATTACTGTATATCCAACCACTGATTGAGCAAAAGAATTAACTCATCCACTCCTTCTTTTTTCAAAGAAGAAAAAGCTTGGGCGCTGATTAAATGACTGGCAAGCTCATAATGTTTGCGTACTTTTAAAAGGGTATTTTTAACATCACTGCGGCTTAATTTATCGGCTTTAGTCAATAAGATATGCACTGGTAATTCACGATTCAATGCCCAATCGACCATCATTTGGTCTAGATCTTTCAACGGATGGCGCACATCCATTAATAACACCAGACCTCTTAAACTTTTTCTGACATCAAGATAATGTGCTAAATGCTTTTGCCATTCCATCTTTACTTGCAAAGCGACCTTGGCATAGCCATATCCAGGCAAATCCACCAAACGGCGCTCCTCATCAAGAGAGAATAAATTAATTAATTGCGTCCTTCCTGGCGTTTTACTGGTGCGGGCTAAGCCTCTAATCCCAGTCAAACAATTTAACGCACTGGATTTCCCTGCATTGGAGCGCCCGGCAAAAGCAACCTCATAGCCTGTATCCTCAGGCAAATGAGTGACTCGCGCGGCGCTTTTTAAAAATACTGCTTTAGCATAAGGATTTTCTAACATAAAATATACGGCATTGGGATTTAAACCCAGGCAGTGTACCATTGTTTTATGTTTTTATATAATTTTTACAAAAATTAGTGCCTTAGCCTTAATACAGAGAATTACATGAAAAAATTTGCACTAGCAGTTATTCTGTGCGTCCCACTCATCATTTATGCGCAAGAAAATACCCCAACAATCGCCAATAAGGCGATGGTCTGTAGCGCCTGTCATGGACAATCAGGCAATAGCCTAAACCCCGAATGGCCTAATTTAGCGGGGCAACATCCTAAATACTTTATCAAGCAGCTCAAAGATATGAGAGATAAGGCACTACGGGATGCGCCCACCATGAGTGCCTTAGTTGCTGGCATGGGTGACCAGGATATGGATGACTTAGCAGCATATTATGCTAAAATGCCTTTGGCTCAAGGAAGCACTCCTAAAGAGTTTCTGCACCGCGGGGAACAGCTTTATCGAGGAGGCGACTTTACAAAACGGATAACTGCCTGTATTGCTTGCCATGGTCCGAAAGGTACGGGTAATGCTCAAGCTGGCTTTCCAGTACTTTCTGGCCAACATGCTGCTTATACACTATTGCAATTGCTGGCATTTAAAGACGGTAAACGCAAGAATGATTTAAATCATATTATGCAAGACATCAGCAGCAGGATGAGCCGTGAAGATATGGAAGCTGTAGCACATTATATTGAAGGTTTACACTAGGGAATTTAAACATGTTAAAAAAACTATTTTGTTTCTTCTTACTTTTACCCACACTGGCTTTTGCTGCCACTTTTGTTGAAGGCAAAGATTATGTGGTGGTATCCAATCCCCAAGCCGTAAAGAGCAAAGCACCGATTATTGAGGAATTTTTTAGTTATGGCTGCCCTTGGTGTTATAAAATAGAAGCACCTCTACATCAGTGGATAAGCACCTTAGGCAAAGGGGTTCAGTTTGAGCGTGTTCCCGTTGTATTTAAACCCAGCTGGGAACTTTATGCCAAAGCTTATTACACCGCGAAAACGCTGGCATTGGCAGATAAATTAAATCCTGCGTTATTCAAAGCCATTCAAGTAGATAGAACACCATTAGAATCGAAGCAAACGATGATTAATTTCTTTGTTGCTCAAGGTGTTGATCGTGAAATTGCCAAGAGTGCGTTTGAAAACTCACCTAGTATTGATATGAAAGTACAAACAGGCATGTCATTAATGGGTGCTTACCAAATTAGTGCGGTACCTGCATTTGTGGTCAATCAGAAGTATAAGACCGACTTGCAATTAGCGGGCAGCCCTGAACGCTTAATGGAAATATTGAATTATTTGGCGAAGAAATCGGCCTAATACGTATAAAGAAAGTCCTGGTTGAAACAACCAGGGCCTCCTAATTTCATCTCTCTTAAATAGGCACCATGTGTGTCACTTAGAGCATGCGCTGGTGAAAAAATAAATTAATCATAATTGATCTGTGGAGTACAACCCTTCTCCGGAAGCTCCCCCGTTAATATCTCTGCCAAGAAAGAAAATGAGAGTTCTCCTTTAACTGCACTATCAGAAGCACTCTCTACGTGATGGCGTGCTTCTACGTAGTTTAAATCGGACTCATTCATACAGGTGATGACTTTTTCAAGAGTTTCTTGATTAGCCGCTGTCATTTCAAGCGATTCCATGACGGTAGCTTGATTCATCATTTTATTTAAAACCATTGCTCTTAGTGCTGGCGCGTTAACGTGAGCAAGAAAAGCAAAATATAATTCATGACTTGGTCTACCATGCATGTCTTTTAAATCTAAAACACATTGAGTAACACTCGCACCACGCTCTAATAGTTTAACAGCGTCATCAAAATGACGCCCAGTCACATAGCCCTTCAAAGCCCAATTAAGCAAGGCATAGGCATTGATGTCCTTAGAAGATGGACTGGTTGCACCATTAAATCGGTAATCAGAATTAATCCCGCATTGTCCTAATAAATCATTGACCAAGTCAGTATGGGCAGAACGAGCCGCATGATAAATTGCCACGGGGTAATAGCTTGTTCCTTTGATAAGTTTAGTTAATAACTGCCCCTGATTACAGCTTGCATAACCCTCAACTACTTGAGCAAACAAAGTGATGTCGCGATCAAGAAAAGAAGTTACTTTAACCTGATTTCCTGACTGAGCTAATCCAATCAACATATCATTTTTATATTGGCGGTACTCTTTTATCGCATAAATTTCATCAAAAAGGCCAGCCCGGGCAAAACCGCGAACCATTTTTCCCATACATACAGCCAACTGAGATATCGGACATAGTTCCAGAAGCTTAGCCAGTTGCTCTTTGTTACCGGCCATAGCATAACCGTAAGCTGCATCTTCGAGCTTTCCACCTAAAGCAATGAGTTTTTGTACTGCATTATCATTTTCTTGTTCAGCCATGTAGCTGATTAAATTTTTACCATTAACTTCCTGCTCAAGAAATGCAGATTGAATAATACTCACCTTCGTCATTTAAGCACCTCACTAATAACTAATTGCATTCAAACCTATAGCGTGGACTTTTTTGCACACACTATATATTTTTTAGTTGTTCTCCTTGTGCTTCCTCATCTTCCACGATGGGAGGCTCCTCCTGCTGCTGATGATGAGGGTTAACACCGACCAACTCATCCTGTATTTCAGCATTTAAGTCTGCAACTTCTTCAATCTCAGCATCCCTCGGATTAAGGAAATTTGCTACACCTTTCTCTTGCAATAGCGAGTATGACTCATGAACCTCAGGTTCATTAGGCAGAGACTTGTCCGGCGCATTGACCGCATCAATGATCGCCCCTCCCGTAAGTCCAACACCTGCTCCAGCTACTAAGCCGGCGGCAGCACCAATAATTATGCTGGTAATCAGGCTGCTTAATCCCCACAAGGCAAAACCTAAAGGCGCTAAAACTCCGCTAGCAATTAATGCACCCCCTGCTGCGGCTCCCAGCACCCCCAATAAAGCAGTACCGATAATTTTCCCTTTATTTTCGCTGGCGCGCAGTTCAGGGAATAATTGTCCATGCCCCTCAAGCCAAGCTCGAAAATTGGCAAAAGGCCTTCTTGCTTCAGAAAAATTAACAAATGGAAGGAGATTGGCGTAGCCTTTTAGCGACGCTATCATAGGTATTGACCAATGAGAATACTTCACTGCACGTCCCTCATGACCAGGATCATAATGGTCATACACGGCCCATTTATGCATGCTGTATTTGTTAATGTCAAAACCTGTTAATAATTTTTTAGTAGTTGCGCTCAACTCTAAATGGGGCACTTTCTCAGGCAGTTTATCAATTGCCCGTTGCCCATCGTTACAAGTAACATCCGTATCTTGTACATTTCGTCTTAGTGTATTCCACATCTTTTGCACGTTGCTTTCATATTCACTCAGCAAACTTGCTATTTTGGTCACATCAGGCTTATCTGCACCTAGTTCTTTTTGGATGTGGGGCCATATCTCATTCCAAGATTTATCCGATTTGTCAAAAAACACGGTCCAAATTGACAACAATTTCCTGTCATCTTTTTGGTCGACTTGCTTGAGCATGTCTTCAAAAAAGTAATTTGTTAAACCTTTTCTAAAATCACCCACCGTATTCTTGATGAGACGTTCGCATTGTTTATTTCTATCCATCAAGGCTTGTTCACGCTCAATATAAGCTTCGGTGTTTTTATAAAAACCATCGGTTAGGGTTATTTTACCCAGTTGCTTTTTCAGGCGTGCTTTATCCAAAACAAGTGAGGTTTCACCTGCAGCACCAAAACGCCCACTACGACCAATAATTTGCCCTTTATCGCGATGTCTTGGCAGGTAAGTAACCATCACATTAAGGCCATGTGTTTTTGCTGCTCCCCTAAGAGAAATATCGGTACCACGTCCAATCATATCCGTCGATACGGTAATTTGTCCGGGAAGGCCTGCTATGTCAGTGCGATCCTTCTCATCTCGAGCAGATAATTGACTATGGATATGCTGAAGCTTACTATCATTTTTAAATACGTCACTAAGCTTTTTATATAAAAATGCACTTTCTTCATCATTTTCGGCAATGATAAGAATCGGTTGATTTTTTTCCCGTGCCTCTTTAATTTGTCCAACCAATGCATCAATTTGTTGTCTTTGGTTTCCTGTTAGTCGAATAGCCCGGTCTTTACGATGAATTCCCCTGTCTCTTGGTACATCGATAAAATGCATTTTACCGGCAGAACTTCCGCTTTCCAAACCATACAGCTCACGTGCCTCTTGTCTTTCTATGAGCGAACCAGAGGTACCTGTGACTGCTTTTAGCGTACCTTCAGAGTAATCATCCAACAAATTTTTACTGGTTGAAGAATAAACAATTTGTTTTTCATCGGGAACATAAAACGCCTGTTCACATTGGGCTAATGCTGTGCGCAGATTGACATCTTTAACCGCATCAAGATCATTACGAGCAAGATTTAAACCAGCATGCAAACACTGATGTACACCGAATGAAAACTTTGAACTCTTGGAAACTCTATTGGCAAAAAGTAATTGTGCTTCACTTGAAATTTTAGGGCCTGTAGGCGTGCTGATTAATACATCAGGCTCAATAACGAAATCTTTTTTATATTGCAATTGACTCGCCGTTACAGCAGAGACTTGCCATTGTTCAATTTGCGCGTTAGATAAGGCTCTTAATCTCATCATATCCGTTGTTGATTTTTTTCCATTAACAAACAACAGGAATTTTTCACGGCTCAGGTCTACATTCTGATAATACAAATCCATTGGAGAAATGGAGGTTTTACCATTTAAAGGAGTGGTTAAATTAATCTTCTCTTGAGCGAAGTACTCCATGAGTAAAGGATAAACCCATTCCATTCCGCGAATGTTTTCATCACCTTCTTTGGAGAAATTAAAGCGGGTATCGGCTACGTCAAAATAGGTCTTGTCAGCCTCATCAAGCAATAAAGCTCGGTTAGTAGCATCAGCATCCAGAACTTTTTCGCCCTGCCCTAAACTACGTGCTTTATTCCTGAATAAACTTAGGTTAGAGGGGTCGGAAAAATTAATACCACCAATTTTATAGAGTGACGGATCCGTGTGAGCAAAGATCATGCTTGTCTCTGCACCAATCATATCAAAATAAGCTTGGTACTCGACAAAGTCACGAGTAGCCAATTGCGCATCACTCGTCACAAAATCAACGGTTTTACCTTGGGCATATTGGCAAGCCATGGAAATCATCATGATACGTGATTTACCTTCGCCCGTGCCAATTTGGCTAGTCACATGACCAGGAGTTTTTAAGGAAGTAAGGATCGCCAAATATTGGGTCGTATTAATTTCCATTGAACTACCCAGGGCATACTCGCCATCTGAACCTATCTCATCTTTCCCTTTACTACGATGAAATAATTCTGCAGCAACCGCAACTAAGGTATCATAATCATCAGCAAATGCCGGATCATAAGCTGGATTTTTCGCATTGTATTTAGCTAAGATTGCAAGCAACTCATCAGAGGTTTTATCCCTCATCGCATCCGTTTTAGCCTTAAATGCATCCAGGTCGATTCTGCTGGCATCGAATCCGTCAAATTGGGCCAGTTGTTCTCGCGCTTTCTCAACATGAAAACCATTCAACGGCTTTCCTTTGTAGAAAAGCTCACGGTGACAAGGCGCTTTATTGTATGCGTTATAAAAATCACTTATTGTCGCTGCATAATTGTCACTTTTTTGTGCTTCTGCGTGCCAAGTCATTACTTGGGTAACCGTTGCGAATGGTGCCTTTTTATACATAGCAGCAAGAGCATCAGCAAACTCTGGATTTTCTCTAGCTGCTTGACATAACTGACTAAAACTAACAAGGGAGTAATCTTTTTCATTATTGATTAAAGCCACCGCAATTTTTAAAACTGTTGCTCGATGCTCCTCTGGAAGCGTATCCACGGTATTAAGAAGCTGTAACACTCCTTCTGGTTGTAATTCCTCATCAGTATCGCTATTAAATTGCAGGCAGAGCGATAAGACCATGTTTTTATCTGTGGTTTTTGCAAACGATTTTTCTAAAGTACTTACAAAGTCAGTTAGATATTTTAATAACTCACCATGTTGCTCTGGGGAGTAATGTTCCAAATAGCGATCATATAACTCAAGAAATTGCTTTTTGCTACTTGGGTTTGTTATAGCAATCGCATTAATCTTTTTGTAAAGAGCCATAAACACATTGGGATATTTGTTTAATTCCGTTTTTTTATCAGATAACTCCTGCTGTAAGTTAAGAGTTTGTTTCTTAAATGCGGCAATCCCTTTCAGATCGTTATCCACAGCGTCAAAAAATAAAGCAAGTTTTTCATCACTTTCCAAGAGATCAGGAGAGCCTGCGGCTTTTAGAGCGTCCTGTTCTGCTAAAGCGCGGAAAAATGCCGGGTTTTGTAACAATGCAGGGAGCAAATCCTTATTGAGCAAAATATCAGGATGTTGCTCTGCTAGTTTTTCTACTTTAGCTTTGTACCTTGTTTCAAACAGCAGGCGTTGAGGTCCCTCCAATAAGTCGGGTCTTGTAAAATACAACACGAGCAAATGTATGGAGGGGTTTTTTGCTATAGCCAACAAGTCTTTTGCATTTACCTTTTTGACTTCACCAGTTTCTTTTGCGGTGTCACGGAACTTTTCAAAGGAGGTAGAATCATCAAGTTTCGCTGTGTTAATAAAATTATCCGTAGACGACTCAGCTGCAGCAAAATCGATTTTATTTCCCTTGCTGAGATCATTAAGAATCTTTGCCAAGAGCGCTTCCTGCAGAGCAAAAAACTGTTCCTCCTCACTCACCACTGTACTGGCCGCAGTCAATTGGCCAATAGGCGTTTTAAGAAGAACATTATGAAGTCGTGGTGTTAAATCAATTTGCGAAATGACAAGGTTATCCATTGCCCTTACCGCGGGTACGATGGTTTGTATGTGCAACAGAGCTCTCTGCGATAATCCGCCAATAACCCGTCCATCTCCAGCTGCTTTAACAAAAAAAGTATCTACCTGCTCCTCTGAACTATTGCTGTATAAATTACGCTCTGCCGCGACCAGATTAATCAGTTCATCAGAAGAATTATTCGCAATGATGGTATCAAGTAAAGTGATGAAGTGATTATCCTCTTGGCTCAATGGTTGTTTATTCGTATAAAAACCAAGAGAAGTTGTTAATTTTGCAATAAAAATATTCTTTTCTATTGCGCCAAGAGGCTTGGTAATGGCAATTATTTTATCAACGAGTTCACCATAATGAAGAGTGTCTCCCGGGGCAGAAAACCTTAATAAGATCGTGTTAATTTGTGTTTGTTGCTTTTCATTAAAGTGTGCAGCGATTTTAAGGGTAACCTCCTCAGGAATACCCTCTTTACCATAGTTGGCTAACAAATCAGCAGGGAAATAAGCGGCTAAAGATTGGCCTCCATTTAACTTCAACCCATTCAATACCTCAACTACTGGCTGCGGCTTATTCTTTACTGCTTGGAGGATGGCCAAAAGATCATCCGCGTTTAATGCTCTTAGTCCCGGATTATCTCTAACCGACACTTTGCGTAATAACTGGAGCGCTTCATTGCGTCGCTGCCTATATACTCTTTCCGCGTTAACAAAATGAGTATCAAGAACCGTATCAAGAGTTTCGAGGGTTAAGCCAAACGAACTAATCATCCGCATTAAAAGCTGTGCATCAACGATATTCATCTGGCCTAAAGTATCAGCTACTTTATTCACCATTGCCATGTGACTAAAAAATAGATTCGGATTTTCATAATCAGTGGGCTTATAATCTTTCATCCCGTCATAAATGCAGGGACCGTAAACTTCAACCTGTCGTCTTAAATCCGCATTAGCCTGTCCTAGCTTGGGGCCATTTTGTACCAGGGCAATTGGGCCACTTAAACTCGATGAAATAAGAGAAAGCAGGCGATTCAAAACAGGTAAAGGGGGAATATCTCTTAAATTAGTCAATAACTCTAATATTGTAGTACGAGCCGATTCCTTTATGGCCGAAGGGGTCAGTCCTGGTAAAGGTGTGGAAATCACTAGGTTGATAATATTATCAATATCTTTTTTCGCATCTGCGATAGAAACGCCGGCAACATTTCTTGCCTCAGTCGTGGAGGCAGCGATTAAAGAATATAGGTGTTCTTTTACCGCGGCTGAAAGGCCGCTCTTATCCAGAGATTCCTGCACATAGCGATAA
Source organism: Legionella lytica (assembly GCF_044626755.1). Classification (GTDB taxonomy): domain Bacteria; phylum Pseudomonadota; class Gammaproteobacteria; order Legionellales; family Legionellaceae; genus Legionella; species Legionella lytica_A. The sequence goes on from NZ_JBGORX010000002.1 coordinate 124,264, forward strand.
AACTCCAGCGGCATTTGGCCATTTTTTTCTTGATAAGCCACATAGCGGAAAAAATTCTCTTGCAGAATAGCGGGATCCCGATGCGCAATATTTTTCCAGTTATTAGGCACTTTATATTTAGCAGATTCTCCAAACAGCTCACCTTCTGTTTCATGCGCTGCATTAATTTGCATCTTCGGGGTAATGAAAGCCCATTGCTTGCCACCTCGGGCTAAAGCAGGCTTTATCGCTCCAGTGCTGGATAAATCCAATTTCGAAACCTCACCCCATTGCGCGTGCCTATTTTGTTGGTTGCAATGCTCTAATATAGTTAGTATTCTGGATAAGGCGACGGGTAAGCTTTTGACCCCAGTCACGGTGCACAAGGCAGGGAGCGTTAAAGGTTGACCGTCATGTGTTGGAAATTTTTTCAATTGTTCTTTAAATGCTTTAAATGACTTCACTAAATCAACCAGATTTACCTCATTTTGTGCTTGGCAATGCTGCTGCAGCAACGTACTCCACCAAACTTGTTCTTCTTCAGTAAACCCCTGAATAGCATTGAAAGCATCTTTATAATCGTCTCGAAGCAAAGGCCCATAAGTTTTAGTATTGGCAAATACCTGTGCATTTAATTGGTTAAACAAGGCGACATCTGAATCAACCAACTGCATTAATGTATCTATTCCTTTTTCGCCAAACTGCGCATAAAGCTGCAGCAAGGCGTTTAAATTTACCTGGGGGACCTTAGTCGTTAAATCAATGATTTTCTCTCGTAAAAGCTCATCATCACCGATCAGGTGACTTAATAAATGCTCCGCAAACGCAGGCACATTTTCGGCGTAATTATTAATAAATAAACGTGCCTCAGCCTCCTGGCCTGCAAATAAATGAGTTAAGGCATTATTGATATTTGTATCGCCTGCATTTACAGCCAAGACTTCTTTTAATTTGGCTGCATTTTCCAATATAAAGCAGAATTTTTTGCTATCTAAGTTGTTATTTTGATCAAAACAAAGGGTAAAAAGCCTCTCTAATGCTGTGGCATCTAATAAAAGCATCTGCGGTAAGAACCGTTTAAATGCTTGGTGGGCATCTTTATTATAATCAGCTGTATTTAATCGAGTCCAAGCCTCTTTAATAGGGTCTTGTTCCGCAACAGAATCTAACCATTTATTCAACAGAGAATGGGTTAATGGTTTTTCTCCTGATAATTCCGTAGCCTGAACCTGTAATGGATTATATTCTGCAAGTAATTTGTAGTTTTCATCAAAGTGAATGTAGCTAACCTGCCCCTCTTTCTTTAACAGGAAACCGGCAGGTAAATTTTTTAAATCCAAGCCAAATTGAAATTTATCTTTATACCGTAATAACTCTTCACACGCTGTTTTTGAGATTTTAAAACCCGTAGCAGGATTCACTGCCTCTGTAGCCGTTAAAGCACCAGTCCAATTAAGCCATAATGCAATAACACTCATCATTTCACTATTAACTAAATAGCTTTTTGCGCTACCGTCTAATTGGCTACGGCTTAAGGCATCCTGGAATTCATACATGGTGTAGAGTACTGCGGCCCCCGGTTCAAGTTCTCCCACCCCGTCAACTTTTTCTGTGCCAGCGTCTACAGCAACCTCAACTTGCTGCTCTTGTTGCAACTCAATGTCAATGGATAAACTTTGTTTACCCTCTAATATGGGTCTTGTTCTAATTTCCTGGATAACTTCTGGTGAGTCTTCTTTGGCCTTTACCCCTTTACCTAAAAAAGCGATATTTTTGCGTCTAACATTATCGGAAACGACTTCATCTATTTTTTTCTGCGCCAGGGTTGATTGGAAAGCAGCAGGCAAATTAATATCAATAGCAACTGCTCTGACTGCAATAAAATCCACTAGGTTCGTAACCATTTCATGAGAGAGTTGATTTTTAGTATCAATGAACCTCAAGGCGGATAAGTTACTCTCCGACATAGTTAAGAGCATGGTTTTTAAATCGAACAGAAAACGTTCACAAGTCGGACCATCACTAAGATCCAAGTTGTCAATATTTAAACTAAGTGTTTGAAAGGGAACAGGCTGATTTGTTTCATTATAGGCAATTAACCCCTCCAAAGCAGCGCTGTCGTAGCAAAAGATAACCATTTCATCAAGAACTTTATTCAGCTCGGAGCGCTTGAATTTATCATTTACTAACAGTAGAAACTGTTGATAGTCGACACTTGTTAAAGGAGGCTCGGGCTTTTCTCCTGGAAAACTCACCTTGCTATTATACAATTGAACTTCTGATATTCGCTCGACCACTAAAGGATGTTGCCCTTCACTACCCGCTATAGAGGAGCTCAACAACTCTAATTGTTTTTTTAATTCTTCTGCTTTTATCTTACCAAACTCAAAATTCCCTACAATTTTTTGAGGTAAAATCTCAGCTTGACTTGGGCTAATAGTAATCGCTTTTAGCTCTACTTCATACACTACTTGCTTTACGGCTTTAAGCTCAGCTTCATTGGCAAAGGCCTGCGCAATATCATTATCGGCTACAGCGTCGATGAGTACTTCGTCTTTATAAAGTTCTTGTAATGCTTTATAACTTCCTAGCTTTCCAGCATCATGACTTATAACAGTACCTGAAACTTTGGCTGCACGGGGGAACGCACTAAAGGTCTTATCAGAGACAGCAGAAACCGCTTCGAATTTTATTGCATTAGAAATTGTTTCTTCGAGCTCAGCTCTTTGTACTTCGCTTAATTTGACGCCACTGTGAGCTGTGTATTTCACTTCATTATTAAGTGGATTAACGGTGATACTAACCGAAATCCATTGAGAATAAGCCGGCTCGCCTTCAGTACCGGCATTAACCATCATTGTTATTGAATAAGGTTCATGAGCATGCGCGTGGTTGGTGCGTGCATCATGCAAAATTAAGCCAATTTCTTGTGCATTAAGGTTTACAATTTGAATATGAGTTCGCATGCCGGTATTAGCAACAAATCTTTTAATATCCAAATCAGTTAATGGTTCTTGCGAACTTAATTGAGATTTTAAATATTTTTCTTGAATACCTGTGGTTTCTATATCACGAGCAAGATGCAGCCCTGCTGCAGTGAATGATTGCTGCTTGACAACAAGTGCTGCGTTGGCTGCAAGGGGATCAAAAGCTAAGGTGCTCGCCTTATCTGCGACTAGACACTGCTTTAAAAGCTCAACTAGCTCCTCATTAACTTCGGTATTACTGAGAGTATCCCAATCAAAATAGTCGTTGAGTCTATCTTCGATGAACTGGAACGCTTGTTCAAACATGGCTTTTGGCATGTTTATTTCAACAGGAAGAGCTAAGCTATTTTGGTAAACGTTATATAAATCGTCTAATGTATTTTTTTCAATTTTCAAGAAATTTCCCCTGCATATAAACGTTAGAATTTAACTAGTATCCTTCCAGTTTAATTTGAGTAACCTTTAAAATTTCCGGTAAATCAGTAAAAATGAGATGAAATTTATTTTCCCTGTCTATAGCCAACTTCTTAGTGTTATGAAGCACCGTTGTCCAAAATATAGCATAGTTTCCTTAAGTAAAAATGAAGAAGGGCTCTTATCGGTTCCGTTAACTCGTATCCATTATTCATGGCCAGCCTCAACTGCTAACCCAAAAACTCCTCGGTAAAGAGGTGATCTATCTTTTTAAACCTACGTATGATTTAAATCTTTTGAGGACGACCTGATGGTTTCGATTGATTGAACTCAAGGAGTTTCTCTCTCTAAATTGAGAACAATCAAGGCGCTTGTTTTACAACAGAGCTCGCGAAGAGCAGGACATCCCGCTTATACACCATCTCCGGGGTTTTCCAAACTTAAAATTCCCGTATTAAAATCATAGGCAAAAAGCTCTGCGTAACGTCCCCAATCAATCATGGTACGTAAAACACGCTCCGCTTCTTTTTCACTTAAGTAATCTTCAAGTTTACTTAAGAAACGCTCCTCAGAAACCCGGTGTCCTACCTTCTCATCTAAAATGCGGCTTATGTAACGGGCCAAGGGAACTTTTTCTAATAATCGTTGGGCGAATAATTGCTTACGCTCTTGTAAATCCGCTTCGGAGAATTGCTTACCTAAATCGCTTAGCTGAATATCCCCTGCCGAAACTTTTGCAAAGCCTAAAATTTCCAAGGTTTCTAAGATGGGGAACAGATCATCAATATTCATCATCAATTCATCGGCTAACTCAGGCAAATCAATGCGTTCTTCAAAGGAAGTCATCGTCTCAATCAAACCGGTTAATTCCGACGGTTCCACATCAGGCAGGCGATACCCCAAACCAATTTGACGCTCGCGCTGCGCACGCTGCGCCTTTTCTTTAGGGCCAGTCGTCATTAAAGTATAAATCTTATCGACCAAGGCACGAAACTCCGGCGATTCCGGATCGCGTGGTTGCGGTAAAGTTACGGGTAACTCCGCGCGAATATAACCCGGATCATTGCCAAAAATGACAATACGATCCGCAAGCGTTGCGGCTTCGTCAATATTGTGAGTTACCAATAAAATCCCATTGGTATTGGTTTTCTTTTCTTTCCATAACTCTAATAAGTCTGATTTTAAATTTTCCGCCGTCAAAACATCTAATGCCGAAAAGGGTTCATCCATCAATAAAACATCTGGATTAATAACTAAAGCACGGGCAAAACCAACCCGCTGCCGCATCCCCCCAGAAAGCTCTTTAGGAAACGCGGATTCAAAACCATCAAGACCAATAATATCAATCGCCTCAATTGCACGATGGCGACGCTCCTCACGGCCTACGCCTTGTGCCTCGAGACCTAATTCCACATTTTCCAATACAGTAAGCCAAGGCATTAAAGCAAAGGATTGAAATACCATCGCAATCCCCGCAACAGGACTGGTAACCGGCATTCCACGGTAGGTTACCGTGCCACTGGAAGGAGGAATAAGACCCGCAATGATTCGCAGTAAGGTCGATTTACCCGAACCCGACTTACCTAATAACGCGACGATTTCGCCTTCTTGTAATTTAAAATTAACATCTTCAAGCACCAGCAAATCTTGCTCGGAAGCTTTTTTGAAGGACTTACGTAAGCTTTCTATAGCAATAATAGTTTCAGGCATAATCGTCTCAAGCTAGCGAAATGGTAAACAGACCCTAATTAAAATTAAACCGCTCTTCTGCCAAGCGGTACAATGGGCGCCAAATTAGGTGATTAAACATCAGTACATACAAACACATCATTGCCGTACCTAAAGCAATCTTGGGGAAATTACCGGTTGCCGTACTGGCCTGAATGTAAGCTCCTAAGCCCGTCGCCTTCAAGGTGGTATTTCCCCAACTCACCCATTCAGCAACAATACTGGCGTTCCAAGCCCCACCTGCCGCAGTAATTGCTCCTGTAATATAGAAGGGGAAGATTCCCGGTAAAGCTAAACGCTTCCACCACAGCCAGCCTTTTAAACCGAAATTATTAGCTGCCAAATAAAGATCTCGTGGGATTGATGAGGCACCCGCAATGACATTAAATAAAATATACCATTGGGTGCCCAGGATCATTAAGGGCGTCACCCAGATTTGTACGTTAAGATTAAACTCCACAATAGCAATGACGAATAAAGGGTAGAATAAATTGGCCGGAAACGCGGCAACAAATTGAATTACCGGCTGGATCCGTTGCGCCAGGCGAGGTCTTAGGCCGATCCAAACACCTACCGGAATCCAAATTAAGGAACTTAAGATAATCAGCGCAATAACCCGAGTCCCCGTGGCCGCCCCCAACAAGAATACATGCAGGATGTCACTTACCTTCAGCTCCGCCAGGATAAATCTTAATAAAAACCAACCGCCACTAATCACACAAACTAAAACGCTGATATTCCAAAAACGGTCGAGAAGTTTTTGTTTTTTTAAATCGACTTCCTTATTATCCTTCGACTCACTAATGCGAAACCAACGCGCATTGACAAAGCTGTCAGTGAAGATATTAATCATCTCCGCAAATTGCTTCATAAGGCGGCTGCCGCGAATCCAGTCAACCAACCAGGAGCGGTATTCGGCTTCATCAGGAGATACTTCAAATTTAAACTTTTCAGACCAGGCGATTAAGGGGCGAAAAAGTATTTGGTCGTATAAAAAAATCACCACTACCATCGTTAAAATCGCATAACCGACTGCGTGCAAATCTTTTTGTTGTATTGCCAACGCAATATAAGAACCCACTCCCGGCAGACGGATATTTTGGTGTGCCACCGAGATCGCCTCAGATAAGACCACGAAAAACCAGCTCGCGGACATTGAAATCATCATATTCCATAATAATCCAGACATGGAAAAAGGAACTTCTAATTTCCAAAAACGCTGCCAGGCAGAGAGACGAAACATCGCAGAAACTTCCTGCAAATCATGAGGTAGCGTTTTCAGTGATTGATAAAAACCAAAAGTCATGTTCCACACCTGAGCGCAGAAAATAGCAAAAATTGAGGCACATTCAGGGCCTAATAAGCTGTTGGGAAATAAATGGATAAATCCCGTAACTGTAATTGATAAAAAGCTCAGCACCGGTATTGATTGTAAGATATCAATGGCAGGAATAATTATTTGTTCGGCACGTCGATTTTTAGCTGCCAGCAATCCTATGGTAAACGTAAAAATAATGGAAAAGAACAAGGCAATAAACATACGGATTACCGTACGCAGCGCATAAAAAGGCAAATTTTCTGGCTCGAGAGAAATGGGTATTTGGTCTCCTAATTGATAAGGAGTTGCCATTTGTGATCCCGCCCAACCAAAAAAGAACAGTACTGCAAAAATTAAAATTAATAGCAGTAAGTCCCAACGATTGATAAATCGACCAACTCTATCAGGATTAGCAAAGTAGAACCGACTATTGCGCACAATGCCCCCTTAATAACGTTGTCGATATAAAACACACGAGGATAGCATAAATGGTGGGTAAGTCATAGGTAAACGCCTTGTCTTCCCAAGAACATTTGCGCTAATAATTAGTCCTTTCTTTATTATTTTTTTATAGCAGCGCGCATTCGCACGACTTGAACGCGATATGCAGATTGATCCTGATCTCACCTGAACTTTATAGATACTGCGCAGCCCGCTCCGATCAATTTAAAGTAATTTGCACTAAAAATGAACTTTTAGATTATCTGGGTGTCAAAAGATATGAGCATTTCCCCCGAATGCTTAGCTTCGCTTTACCCCCTCTTAAGCGGAGCACCGTTTGGATAACTATCCAAACACCTAATTTGCCCCGGTTACTCACCGGGGATTTTTTTATTTAAAAAAAATAAGCTACACTGAAGCTATTGAATGTTAACGCGATCGAGAAAATCCATGAGGAAACACGTTTTGAGCGCCTCACGCTCACTGGTTGCCGCTGTAGCTCTAGGTTCACCGCTAGTTTATGCAGGCCCCGATCTAGCGCCTTTAATCGTTTGGGTCAATGAGGCGGTTGTCGCCACCAACACCTACAGTTATAAAAATTATTTGCAAGATCAAAAACAAATAGCCAAATATTTTACGGCTGAAGCCTGGATTGCTTATACCAAAGCACTCAATACCTCTCAATTACCTGAAGCGGTACAGAAAAACCTTTATTATGTCAGTGCAATACCTACAGTACCACCAGTGATTACCGTGATTGATGCAACCCACTGGAAAGCGGTCACCAATTTATTAGTTGTTTACCAAAACCCTCAGTATCAACAACATCAAACACTTAAAGTTACGGTAAATTTTGGGGTGGCGCCATCAGGTCAAGGAGTACGAGGCTATAGCATTACTAACCTGCAAGCAGTAGTCGCTAAGCCACCTTGTCAGTGCCCCATTGATGAAGAAACGACACCTGCAGCTAATGGAAGCAATGCCAAACAATAATTCCTAGCTGCAACCCAATTAAGATGCCGATTAAAATTAAAATCACATTTAATTTTTTCGGCACCGTGACATCTAAGGCCGATTGTTCAGGATGGTTAGGATTGTAATAAATATCAATTTCTTCCTCTTCTTTAAAAGCAACTGCTGCTTTATACGCAATACCACGTGCATACTTGCTGTTAGGGGTATTATGCGCGGTATCTAAAAACAGGTATTCGCCGACTAAATCTTTCTCATGCACTTGGTAGGTATATTCAATTTTTGGCCAAACACTATGTCCTGCTTGAGTCCACTCGCAGCGGGTTACGTGCCCCTTTGCTTTTAACCAGTTTTTTGCCTTTACCAAAGACTGTCGTTCACGCCAAAAGTGTATAAAGATACTCAGCAAACCCACTAACCACCCTAAATCCAGCAGCCATCGCCAAACAGTAAGCCAAGTCATCCGAAGTCCTAAAAATGTCATGTATTTTATACAGTATATAATGAGATATAAGGATTTACGCTAATCGAATAAAGATAGTCTAAATAACCCCTCCTAATAATGTATTACAAAACTCTAGCTATGCCATAAATGCAGGTTAAACTGTTGCAGTGCAAGGAGACAGAGACGCTGTATTTGCTGAGCCTTATCCTCTAGCCTAGAGTTATGATTAATTCCGAATCTAATGAATCTTCGCGCTTTTTAAAGTAGCATTTTCAAGTATCTTGAGTATAATCTTTCTCAATCAAGACGCGAAAAAAGGACACACGCAATGACTGCTAAAACCCCACTGCATGCCACCCATTTAAAATATGGCGCTAAAATGGTTAATTTTCATGGATGGGAAATGCCGCTGCATTATGGCTCTCAGCTCAATGAACATCAGCAGGTACGTCAAGACGCAGGGATTTTTGATGTCTCCCATATGACCATAATTGACGTACTTGGAGCCGGTGGCCGTCTCTTTCTACGTAAACTATTAACAAATGATGTCGATGCCCTAGATCATAATGGCAAGGCACTCTACAGCTGTATGTGTAATGAACATGGCGGCATCATTGACGATCTAATCGTCTATCAACGTGCCTCCGACAATTACCGTATCGTGCTTAACTCTGCAACACGAGATGAAGACTTGGCGTGGATTCGCAAAGTAAGCGAAGGTTTTGCCATCGGCTTACAAGAACGTCGCGAACTGGCTATGGTCGCCGTACAAGGTCCCAATGCCATCGCAAAAGCCTGCTCTATCCTAAACCCAGCACAAGTTGATGCAGTATCTACCCTTACCCCTTTTGAAAGTGTTGATGTGGAACAATGGTTTTTTGCACGCACCGGCTATACCGGTGAAGACGGTCTAGAGATTGTTGTGCCCCAAGATCAAGTACCTCAATTATGGGATAATTTAGTGCAGGCAGGCATACAACCTTGTGGATTAGCCGCACGCGATACCCTAAGGCTCGAAGCAGGAATGCTGCTGTATGGCCAAGATATGGATACCTCCACTACCCCTTTAGAATCAGGCTTAGCTTGGACCATAAAATGGGAACCCACCGATCGTAATTTTATCGGTATGGGCGCTTTAGTATCACAAAAACAATTAGGTATTAAACGCAAAATGGTCGGACTAACCCTGGCGGATAAAGGGATTATGCGTCAAGGTCAACGCGTTGTCATTGACGGTCAAACGGATGGCGTGATTACTAGTGGTAGCTTTTCGCCAACTCTTGGACATTCAATCGCTCTCGCTCGTGTACCCGTTGAAACTGGTACTGAAGTCATGGTTGAGATACGAGGCAAATTAATTCCTGCAACCGTAGGTAAACCCCGTTTTGTAAAATATGGGCAGGCAATATAAGCAAAACCACCTCCCCTCGGTAAAAAACGGGGATTTTGATATACGTTAGAAAATTAAGGATGAATGCAATGAACGATTTAAAATTTACCTCAACCCACGAATGGCTAAAAGAAGAACAAAATGAAGTCATCATCGGAATTACCGACCATGCTCAACAATTATTAGGCGACATGGTTTTTGTCGAACTACCTGAGGTAGGTGATGCCGTAGAAGCCGGAGATGAATTAGGAGTGGTGGAGTCAGTTAAGGCCGCCTCAGACTTTTATGCCCCTATTAGCGGCGTAATTACTGCAATCAACACTGCAGTGGTAGAAAATCCAGCTATAGTTAATACAGACCCCTATCATGCGGGTTGGCTTGTTAAATTGAAACCTAGCAACCTCAGCGAGGTTGACAATTTATTATCTGCTGAAGAATATCAAAATGAGACAGCTGAGGAACACTAATTATGCCTTATATTCCCCACACACCTAAAGATACCCAACAGATGCTTGAAGCCATTGGCGTGCAAGACACCCAGGCTTTATTTGATGAAATTCCTGCATCCCTGCAATATGCAGGTTTTCAACAAATGCCCGCAGGCCTCAATGAAATGGAGATGTTAAACGAAGCACGTACGCTAGCGGATAAAAACCATAATGGAATCTGCTTCATAGGTGCAGGATGTTATGAGCATCATATTCCTGCAGCCGTGTGGGATATTGCATCCCGTGGTGAATTTTTAACGGCTTATACGCCTTATCAAGCGGAAGCCAGCCAAGGCACCTTGCAGCTATTATACGAATTCCAAACCATGATTTGCGAGCTTACGGGCATGGATGTGGCAAATGCGTCAATGTATGATGGTGCAACTGCTCTTGCTGAAGCTGTTTTAATGGCCGTAAGGGTAAATAAGCACAGTAAGTCAAACCGGGTTTTAGTTGCGGGAACCGTCCATCCCTTATATCGGGAGACGCTTAAGACGATTCTCAGTACACAACATATTGAAATGGTTACTCTCCCCTTTGATGAACAGCAAGGAATTACTGATCTTGCAACACTGGATAATTATGCTGGTGAAGACATTACCGCTTTAGTCATTGCGCAGCCGAATTTCTTTGGCTGTCTGGAGAAAGTGGACCAATTAAGTGATTGGGCCTATCAAAATAAAGTAATTAGCATTGCCTGTGTTAATCCCATCTCCTTGGCTTTATTTAAACAGCCAGGCCAGTGGGGTACACATGGAGTGGATATCGTCTGCGGTGAAGGTCAACCTTTAGGCGCACCGATGGCATCGGGTGGCCCCTATTTTGGTTTTCTCAGTACCCAGATGGCACACGTACGACAAATGCCTGGCCGCATTATTGGTTGTACCGTAGATAAAGATGGGAAGCGTGGGTTTACCCTAACCTTGCAGGCACGGGAACAACATATTCGCCGCGCGAAAGCGACTTCAAATATTTGTACTAACCAGGGATTGCTGGTTACTGCAGCCACCATTCACATGAGTCTTTTAGGTGCCGATGGTTTACGAGATGTTGCTAATAACTGCTACCAAAATACGCATGAATTAGCGGAGCTTCTGAGTCAGGTCGATGGTGTTGAAAAGGTATTTAGTGCTCCTTATTTTCATGAAGTGGTACTGAAGCTGAATAAGCCGGTTAAAGCCGTCTTAGAGCAATTAGCAACGGCAGGAATTGCTGGTGGCTATGCACTGGAAACTCACTACCCCCAACTACAAAATATGTTCGTAGTTTGTGCCACCGAAATGCGTACTGCAGAAGATTTAGCTCTTTATGCCCGCACATTGCAAACCATTATGAGTCAACGAGGTGCCTAAATGTTTGTTGTTCAATTAACTTATTTGGTACCTACCCAGGAGGTAGATAAGTACCTTAGTGCGCATAGGGAATTTTTAGACTATTACTACAAGCAAGGTTTGCTGGTGGCTTCTGGCCCGATGAAGCCACGTACCGGTGGCATTATTATCGCAGCAATTAATGACCGCGCCTATGTAGAGTCCATCTTTAAACAAGATCCTTACTATTTAGCAGAAATCGCGAGCTACGAATTTATCGAATTCACCCCAGTAATGCATCGAGATGAACTCAAAGAACTCATTCAAAAAATGGAAGGCAAATTATGTTGATTTTTGAATTATCCCAAGAGAACCGCAGGGCAGCAGCCCAAGCGCCGAAAACGGCTCCGAGCAAATATGCTATTCCCGAGGAATTTCAACGCAAAAATCCTCCAAGAATGCCTGCCTGCTCTGAATTACAAGTAGTTCGTCATTTTACACGTTTATCCCATAAAAACTTTGCCATTGACAGCAATTTTTATCCTTTGGGTTCGTGTACAATGAAGTACAACCCACGTGGTGTGCATAAAGCAGCATCGATGCCCAATTTTCTTAATCGCCACCCCTTGGCGCCTGAGCAAGACAGCCAAGGCTTTTTAGAGCCGCTGTATCACTTGCAAGAGCACATTGCCGAAATTACCGGAATGGCTGGCGTTTCATTAACACCAATGGCTGGTTCACAAGGTGAATTTGCCGGGGTAGCTATGATCAAGGCGTATCATCAATCACGCGGTGATACCGCACGCGATGAAATGCTTATTCCCGATGCGGCCCACGGCACCAACCCTGCCTCTGCAGTGATGTGTGGCTTTAAAATCGTGGAAATTGCCACTGCACCAGATGGTGACATCGATCTGGAAGAGCTAAAAAACAAATTAGGTCCTAAAACAGCGGGGATTATGCTTACTAACCCATCGACTTTGGGATTGTTTATGCGTCAAATTAAAGAAATTGCGGCGCTCGTACATCAAGCGGGGGGCCTACTCTATTATGATGGTGCCAACCTTAATGCTATTCTTGGAAAAGTAAGACCAGGGGATATGGGCTTTGATGTGATGCATCTTAATTTGCATAAAACCTTTGCAACTCCACATGGCGGCGGTGGCCCAGGTTCCGGTCCGGTTGCGGTAGGCAAGCGTCTATTGCCGTTTATGCCCTTACCGGTGGTCAAAAAGACAGATACAGGCTATCAGTGGGCGACTCATCAGGACTATCCACAGAGTATCGGACGCCTCTCCTGCTTTATGGGTAATGCCGGTATTTTGTTGCGGGCTTATTTTTATATTCGTGTTTTAGGTAAAGAAGGTTTATTACGGGTGTCTGAATACGCTACCTTAAATGCCAATTACCTCTTAAAAGAACTCACCCAAATCGGCTTTACGGCAGCCTATCCCACTCGCCGTGCATCGCATGAATTCATTCTCACCTTAAACCCAGAGAAGAAAGCATATGGAGTTAACGCGATGGATTTGGCAAAACGCCTGTTAGATTATGGCGTGCATGCGCCAACCACTTATTTTCCGCTCTTGATTCCTGAATGTTTGTTGATTGAACCAACGGAAACAGAAAGCAAAGAAGAGCTGGATAACTTTGTACAAATAATGAAAACCATTCGCCAAGAGGCAATGGATAATCCGCAATTACTCAAAGATGCTCCACATAGCTTACCCGTGAAACGTTTGGATGATGTGAGAGCAGCACGAGAGTTGGATTTGAATTATTTTGCCACACAGGACAAATAAATATGCTCTCCTAGACCCCCGCGCCCATGAGAGCTCGAGAAACAAAAACCTGTAGGTTGGGGCAAGGAAGAACCAACCTACACTTTATAATAGAACCATTAGATAAGACGATTCTCCCTTCATAGTAATAAAACCTCCTTTACGCTATTATTGGCACACGTTTCGCTTTTGGGAATTTACCCCATGCATACGGCTATTATTATTCCTGCACGCTATGCTTCAACCCGTTTACCGGGAAAACCTTTAGCCCTCATTCAGGGTCAAACGATGTTACAACGTGTCGTAGCACTTTCCCGTGCCGCGGCAACAGGCTTAGACCAGGTATCAATTATTGTCGCCACCGATGATCAGCGTATTGCTGAGCATTGCCAAACACTTGAGGTGGATGTGGTAATGACCTCTGCAAACGCGCTGACGGGTACGGATCGCGTTGCTGAAGCGGTAGAGCAGATGCCTCGCAAACCAGATTTTATTTTGAACATGCAAGGTGATGCCCCCTTAACGCCGCCAGATTTCTTACGCGCCTTAATTGATGCCTTTGCCTCCTCACCTTGTGATGTGGTCACTCCCGTGACCCAATTGTCGTGGCAACAATTAGATGAGTTGCGCCATAATAAACAAACAACCCCATTTAGTGGCACCACAGCCGTGTTTAACGCACAAAACGGCAACGCATTCTGGTTCAGTAAAAATATTATCCCCGCCTTACGCAAAGAAGCTGAATTGCGTCAATCAACAGATAAAAGTCCTATCTTTCGCCATATCGGTTTATACGGTTATTCTTTCGCCATGCTGGAAAAATTCATCACCCTGCCAGAATCTATGTTTGAACAGCTTGAAGGCTTAGAACAACTGCGCATATTGGAAAACGGCTATAATATTCGTTGCATTCCCGTAGACTATAAAGGCCGAGCCAATATGTCAGGGGTGGACAGTCCCCAAGATATCGCCCGTGCAGAAACCTTAATTAGCCTACATGGCGAATTACTACCGATGGAGGCAACTTAGAACGATGACTACACGATTACTCATTGCACGTCACGGCAACACCTTTGGTCCGGGAGAAACGGTTCGGCGAGTAGGAACTACCGATTTACCTTTAGTCGAAAGCGGCCTACTCCAAGGATATGCCCTGGGCAGCTACTTAAAACAAGAACAGCTTATTCCTGATGTTATTTTTACCTCGACCTTACAACGTACCATTCAAACCGCAAAACAAGCGCAACAGGCCATGGGTACGCAACTACCTATGGAAAATCTGTCCATATTTAATGAGCTCGACTATGGCCCGGATGAAAATCAACCCGAAGAACAGGTTGTAGCACGCCTAGGCCAAGAGGCACTTACAGCCTGGGAGGCTCAGGCCCTTGTCCCTAATGGCTGGCATGTTTCTCCTGTGGAGATCATTACTAATTGGCAACATTTTGCCGAATATCTACGGCAACAGCACCAGGGGAAAACCTGTTTAGTCATTACCAGTAATGGCATTGCCCGTTTTGCGCCCTATCTTACCGGCGATTTTGTTGCCTTTAGTACCCACTACCCCATTAAAATTGCAACAGGGGCTCTTTGTATTTTTACGAATGAGGCAAAATCTGCAACCTGGGATTGTTTAGGTTGGAATGTAAGACCACCTAAATAGCTGCGCATGCACTACACCTTAAATGCGGACCGTTACACTAGAGTATTAAACCGATGCATAAGTTCAAATTTGTTTTAATAATAAACATTTTCTGTGCACCCCAACTTTATGCGGATTGTGCCGATTTTATGGATGTGGCAGATAGACCGAGTGTGATTGATAGCGCCTGTGTAACCGCTTATCGTCACGTCATTATTGAATCTAATTTTATTGCCCAACAGTTAAACGTCAACGCAGGAACCCAATACAATCTTCCCAATACTGAGATTCGTATTGGTTTACCCTCAAGCACTGAATTTATGGTTTTACTGCCCAATTACATTCAGCAAACCATAGCCCCAACATCTGGAGCTACCGGCGTCTTTGCGGGATTAAAGCATTCCCTTAATTACAGTGAGCAATGGATTTTTGCCCTCATCGGGAATATTAATATTCCCAGTGGCAGTTATGATTATGGTAATTTAGGCTGGGGAGGCGTGATAAGTGGCCTTGCCACCTATAGCTTCAATGCTAAATGGAGTATCAGTGGCATGCTAGGAGTTAGTGGATTAAGTGACTCCCAATCGCTGCATGGGCGTTATTTTACTAGCATTAATCCTGACATTTCCTTAAGTTACTCGCCTACGAACTGGACTTCTGTTTATGCGGAAGTGTATGGCCAAAGTAAAATCGACTCGATTCAAAGAGCCGGCTTCAATTTTGATGGAGGGATATTATTTCGCCTGCATGAAAATGCAATTATCAATTTGAGTGCAGGACAACAGTTGTATGGTTATTTAGGTGGATTTACACATTACATTAATGCTGGTTTTTCGATTCAGCTTTGAGATGACTTGATGCTTGCAATTCCGTTTAACGAAAACCTGGTTGCAAGCAACCAGGCTTGTATCTTTAATTTGGGAAACTGCATTTAACCTATATGAGCAAAAAGGCGGTCACTTAAGTGAATTGATTTTTTTACTAACTCGTCCATCTCGGGGGTGGGTTCGCATGATTGATATGCCGCTTTTAATGGAGAAAGATCAACGGTGGAATGGGTTACATCATTTTGTAAGTAACCATCAAGCGTTCTAAATGTTTGGTATTTATCTGTTGCAAACTCTTGGCAATTGGCTAAGGTTTCGTCTTGGCAGATTGAGAAACGGGTTAAATGTTCTACGTGGAAGGGCTCTTGGCTTTTCGAAAAGAAATATTCCATAGTGTAAACCGTGCTGTTTGAGCCAGCACAGAAGTAATAGCCTGATTTAAATTTATTGTTTTCAAAAATGTCGCTGCGAATAACTCGTCCTTCTCCCGGCTGGAGTCCTGCAAGAGTGATTGTATGATTAATCGATTTTGTGGGCTCAGCTCCTTCGGCAGCTGCAGCACTTGATACAATCAAACCCAACACTAATAACATAATCTTTTTCATTCGCTTCTTGCTCCTAAATGTAAATAGACTCGAATTTAAGCTCAGCATTATACCTCATTTTGCGCGAAGATGATCCATTTGTTTGCAAATTTATTACCATTTTTTTCAAAAACAATCTAAATGTCTATATTTTCAACAGATCAACCCTTTCGCAAGCGTATTCACTTTCCACTTAAATTTTTTATCTTTTGGGTTGTCTTATGCGTCATCTTCTTTTAATGTAGTTGCCCAGGAAGCAAGTTAGTCGCATGAATTAATTAACTATGCGTTAATGAGTAATTAAAAAATTAGTTCAAACCAAGGCACAAGGATATGGACAGCCAAGACCTCAATTTTAAAAAACAAGTTCAGCAATTACAGCAAAAAGTCGCTCTATTGGAAAAAGAAGCGCAACAAAATGCGGATGTAGCCAATAAAGCAAAAGCAGAATTTTTAGCCAATATGCGTCATGATATTCGCACGCCATTATCAGGTATCATGGGTTTTTCAGAACTATTACGTGCTGAAACCAATGAGCCACGCATCAAAGAGTATGCTAATAATTTAGTAGTCTCAAGCCATGCCCTATTAAGCCTGATGGACGAAATTTTGGAAACCGTACGCGTGAGTACTGGCGAGGTACCCGTACAGAAGAAAAAATTTGATTTACACCAATTATTCCAACAAATTGAGGCCTTGTATAAAGCCCGCGCTCATGAAAAACAATTAAAACTTAGTCTTATTTGGGATAATAACCTTCCCCACTTTGTCATTGGCGATAAAATAAGAACGCATCGAATCATCCTGGAATTGGTGGCTAATGCCTTAAAATTTACCAATAAAGGCTTTGTATCTATCCGCGTTGAATTAGCCAAAAAGCAAGGTCGAAACTTCGTCATGAAGCTTATCGTCCATGATTCTGGAATTGGCATGTCTCAAGAAAATCAACAGGATATTTATCTACAATTCAAACGCCTAACCCCATCGTATCAAGGAATTTATTCGGGACCAGGATTAGGTTTATATGTAATCAAACAATTCATCGATGATTTGGATGGCGAAATTTACGTCACCAGTGAATTACACCAAGGTACCTCTTTTACCTGTATTATTCCTTTGCAAGAATCCTTATTAAATGATGAGCAAGGAGCGGATCAGGAACACATTATGGTTCCCTCCCACTTAGAGCCGACAACAGAGATGAGCAAAAATCACAACACTCGGGTTTTGATTGTCGAAGATAATCGCATTGCGCAATCTGTCGCACGCGCATTACTCACCAATCTGTCTTGTCAGGTGGACATCGCCGCCAATACTTATGAAGCCTTAGAATATTATGAGCGTACGATTTATGATTTAATTTTTATGGATATAGGCCTAGGTGAAGGCATGAATGGCTATGAAATTTCGCAAAAAATTCGTAGCAAAGAAGATCATGATCATCATACCCCGATTGTGGCGCTTACCGCACATGCTCTTGAGGAGAGCAGGCAGCTCTGCATTGAGTCCGGTATCGATGCAGTGTTAACCAAACCCTTAACCCGAACCCAAGCCATCGACATCTTGAAAACATTTGTACCGGCGAGAATTACCTATAGTTCATCCTCTACCAACAAAACCCAAGCAGACTTACCTGCTCGTAGTAATGAATTATTTCAATTAGGACGATTTCCTTTACTGGATTATGAACAAGGTTTAAAAAACTGTGGTACCAGTTGTATGCTGGTCGAGTTATTAGCACTGATGATAACCCAAGAACTCCCTGCAGATGTGGAGCAGCTGAAAAATGCATTTGCGAAAAAGAATTACAATGCGGTTGAGCGAATCGCACATAAGATAAAGGGGGGAGCGGTTTACGTGGGCACCGCGCGAATGAAACATGCTTGCCAATACTTAGAGCGTTATTGGAAAACTGGGGCACGTGAACACGTTGATCGCTTATATCATCAAGCAATTGCAGTGATTGATGAAACTTTAGTGCATCTCGCTGATTGGCTTAAAAAAACGATGTAAGTTGGGCAAGAAACCACCAACCTCCGTCTTTAGCCCATAACCAACAAGAAGCTTTGCTACAAGTCTTTTTTGTTGGACCGTGGGTTAACCTCAATCACTATGCTGCTAGGGCAAGCTAGCAAATAAATGCAGCTGTAAATTCAAGATAAAACCATGCTGCATGCAGTATTCAGCAGCATATTCATGATTACGTTGATTCTTTTGTAAGTCTAAAAGCTCAGGTTCCCAAAAACTAATGACTTCATTAATTTCTGAACGCTCCACCATAGTCAGATCGCGCCCTTCATCCCGAATCATTTTTACCCGTTGCGGTTCTTTTTTATAAATATTCATTGGGCTTACAAAAACAGACTTATTGGTTTTTTCAGCCCATGCATGCGCCCATAAGGGGATTACGCTATAGGCTTGATAGCGTTCATCTTCTGGAGCTGACATCACAAACTTCAAACAATCAGCACGCGCTAACATTTTTGCATTAGGTTCCAGATAGCGAACCACTTTACCCTCATGCTCTAAACATTTGGGGCTTACTACCAACGTGGTACGTTCTGGCAAATTAGGCAAAACCGAAGTGCCGTTGGATTCAATTTGTAGTGATTGAAAATAAGGTTGTGCTTGTTCAAGAAAAGCCGACAGGTTATTTTGTAATGAGGGTTCACCGCCAGTAATAACCAAAACCACTTTTTTAGCTGGCCCCTGTGCCCATGCAGGAGTAGGCATAGTGCGACGCGCAAAAAAGTCACTGATGACTTCATCGGCCTCAGTCAATAAAGAGGAAAAACTTCGCCATTCGCCGGAATCAAAATAGGTATCACAAAAAGAGCAGGCTAAATTACATTTTGCCAAGCGGATAAAATAGGCGGGATGGCCACGGTATGGACCTTCCCCTTGCAAAGTAAAGAAGCGGCTCGTTACAAAAAGCTCATCCTGTTTTGCGCCTTTAAAAAAAGCTTTACCCGCAATTGAGTTAACACCAAACATCTATATCCTATGAAATTTTGCCTCTGTGTTGGCGTATCATATAGAGTCTATTTACAAACTCAACTTTTAGTATGAATTAAAGTACTGGCCTCACGCCACTCTGCTGCTCTTCGCGTCGAGCGAGATCCGCTATTTTACTGTCAATGCAACTAAGCATGTCGGTTGAAGTAGCAGTGGAGCCGTAAGTACCTCGAATGTATTTCACAATCCAAATCTCCGAGCGTAATTCTTTAATAAATTTCAATGCGCCCTCAGGCTCCGTGGGTTGCAATTCATCTTTTAACTGTAATAACTCATCGTTACTTAAATGAGCTCTACGCAATAGTTCCAGAGCGCACATTTTGTCATTTTTTAACGTGCTCATTGGTTGACTGCGAATATGCTCTAACTGCTGCTTGAATTCAGTCAAGGACTGGACCAACGGTTGCAAACTCATAGAATTTACCTGTCTTGCTTCGACAAGCAGTTTCTGAAACTCGGCAGATGTTTTGATGGTGTACTCTGCCTGATGTCGAGCTAAATCACACACTACATCCGCATAATAAGTACGCATGCGGTGGTTATATTCATGTTGCTCATCCCTAACGTCTTGCTTATTGAGCGTATGGGTGTGTTCTTCATAGTAAGCAATAGCTCGGTCTAAAGCAGTGAAACCTTCGCTGTCTTTATTGTTTCGATGAGAAGAAAAATATTCACCTGTTTCAAAACAACGATAAGCTTGAGTAATCACCGCCGTGTGTAAGGCCGTATTAGAATTACTCAATGTACTCGCCTTGACGATTGAGTTTAACGAATTGCGAACCTCATCGGTGTACGCTTTAATCTCGTCTTCCGTGCAACCTAAGCTCGTGGCATATTGTCGCAATTCATTGATAACGATTCGTTCCGCCTCAGACCGCTTTTCCGAAATAAATTTTCTAAATTCAGGCACTTCCACTAAAGCCACTCGCAACTCACTAAATCGGGAGCTGGTTGCTCGTAGTACCATTGCCAGCGTGCTTTTTGCTTCCGCCTGATTCGGTGCATCCTCTAAAGTCTTTTTCAGTCCTTTACCAATAAGTTCGGTAGGAATAACCGCCTGTTTTAAGAAACGCTGCCATTTTGCAGACTCAAAATCAGGATCATGCTTTAAGGATTGATAGGCAAGTCGGTCTTGCAAACTTTGGTAGGCTTTATCACCAGCCACAAAAAAAGCTTTCTTTGTTGGCCAATAATGATTTCCTGAATGGCGTAAATCAGGGAATCCCTGTAAGTCAGCCACATTAATACGAAATTCTTTTCCGGTATAGGTAAGGTTCGCGAGACGAGCACTGCGAGTCGACATCATTTTATCGCTAAAGGAGAGATCATGATCGATTTTAAAGAAGTGGAAGCAAGGCTTATCATGTTCCAAAGTTACATAGTAACCAATGTTTCCCTTGTGCAGATCATCCTCTTCAAGTCCATAAGCCGTGGTAAATACATCCGCTAAAGAATCCATATCAATGGTGATGTTTCCTGCATTTTTTTCAGCCAACAATTTTTGAAAAAAGTTTTGCGGCAACTTATCAAGAAAATTAAACCCTTTGCCAACACCGTGATTAGAAACATCAAACTCTTGCTGTACATTGGTTAAAAACTGTTCGTCGCATCTTCGTTTTAATGATTCCCACTCATAAATCATCGACAATAATTCGTGATGCTGGCTTAGGTTAGCGGGCACCTTATCCAAATCGAATGGGTTGCCCTTTTTCAGCAAGGACTCCACATATAGGGAACACACTAAAACAACATCTTCATCCAACTCCCCTACTGAGGCTACAGCGATATCCTGACGCTCTTGCCAATAATCTCGCAAACGCTGAAAATAACGGCTACCAAACTTTTCTAAGGCCTCCTTAGCATCATGAATGGCTTTAAACTCTTCCCATTTATTTCCTGCTTTTGAGGAGCTGGATTCCTCGGCAATCTCTATATCACCCGCCGGCATAAGACTGGGTGTACCACTATCAGTCCCATAAGCCCAAGCCAAGAACTCCGCATCACTAACTTCAGTTGTAATCGGTTTATGTGCCTGGATCCAGTCGTGAAACTCAGCATCACTTACTTCGGCACTAGAGGAAAATTTCTTATTGGCCTGTAAAAAAACTATATCTTCGTTCGCTGCACGTAAACGCAGTAAGGCATGGGCCGCATGTTCGGCACAAACCCCGGCAATGCTGCCGTTGGTATAGCGTACAATGTCTTGCTCTAAGGAGCGTTGTGGAGCGGATACCGCATTAGCGACCGCGGTAAAACAGGCTTCTAATTCAGAAGCTTGTTCTCCAAATCGCCCAGGATGTTTATTTTTCTTAAAGATAACGTGTCGCGCTTTTCCTTGGTCATTATACGCGATGGTACCAAAATGAGCTTCATGAGCACTTACATGAGCGCCTACCTTACTGAAACCTAAAATTGCGAGTATCTGCATAATATTAAGAAAATTAACGAGTCATTATGCTCATATTATAAACTAAACCTGGTTTTTACAAAACCCCCTGGTGATTAAAAAATAAGCAGCCTCTTATTTAGGGGATTTGTTTGTACATGCTCAACTACTTAGCATAATGACAACTTGCTGATAAGCGATTGATTTCAATTTAAAAAATACTTTGCTATTAAAAAAAAATGGGTTATAACTCTTTGATGCTGGTTCAAGGATTGATAGATCAGTGTGGGACAGCATTTGATTTGCGTAATGCTGGATATTGTTTTTTTCACGGAGTGAGAAAATGAACAGTAAAGTATTTTCGCAACGGTTCAATCGCGAATTAGCTACTTTAGGTTTTCCCGAAGAGTTATCGGAAAAAATCAAAGCGGTATCCAAAGTATTTGAGATATCTCGCCATCTGGCAAATTCTCTAATCTTTGGGCATATTCTTCCAGAAAAGGACCAACTGGATAAAATTGCTTCGATTTTAGAAGTTTGCCCACAGTGGTTAAGTGGTGCTACCGATCGGAAGAAAGCATATAGTAGTCGCGAAACTGCTGATAGCGAGTCATAGTGATATGACAGCAAAGTTGGGTGGAACCTGTGAAGCCCAACTTTTCTCACCAACTGCCTGCTCATTGATGTAACAAAATTTGAGCCCAATACCCAAATTATTGTATAATTATCCAAAACGCTCGTTAACTCATGTTCTGCTGTGTTATCAGCGAACACCTTTTTATACCGTAGGTTACTACTCATGGAATGTCTAAGCTTTTGTATCGCCAAATCAATCGATTTATCACGTATTGATGCCTATTTTAAAAATTCCTCTGCGGAATTTTCTTCATTAAAGACACGTGACGTCGTCAAACTCACCTCCAACACGAAGCAAGCTCACACCATCTACGTATTCAAAAATGGAACCGTAGTTTCTTGGGGAGTTAGGCGTTATCAAATTAATGACTACTTAAATACCATTAAACAATTGCTGGATAAGCCTGTTCCAATGTCAGTACATGATGAGTTTCATTTCCAAGAAGGTGAAAAAACGACCATAGAACCGCATGATTTTTTTGATGTGGATTGTTTGACGATTGAAGATGATAGTGATGAATTGAAACTAAGTCTTTCTTATGGCTTTTCTCAATCAGTGAAATTACAATATTTTGAAACCATTATTGATGGACTCATTGAAAAATATAATCCCATGATCCTAAACTTGTCCCATACCGGGGAAATGGAAATCAGTCGCAATCAAATCCAGCAAATTATTGGTGAAATTCTCGGGGCAAAAAGTGAAATGAATTTAATTAGTAATTTCCTTTATCATCCCAAATATTTTTGGCAACACCCCACCTTAGAACAACACTTTGCCATGCTTGAGCGTTATTTACATATTCAACGCCGTGTTAATGCTATTAACCACCGCCTGGATACATTGAATGAAATTTTTGAAATGTTTAATGGCTACCTAGATAACCGTCATGGCCATAATCTTGAAATTATCATTATCGTATTAATTATAATGGAAATTGTCGTAGCAGTATTAAACCTGCATTTTTAATGCATTCGCCTAATATATAGCCCGTATTAAACAAAGTCGTAATACGGGCCATTCCGCAAATCAACGTATTACCCACAGATACTACGACAGCAATACAGGCTACAAAATCTGGGCAATATGCTATTCTTTAAAAAAACCCAATAAATTTAAATGCCATGATTAGTACAACCAATCAATTGAATGAAAAGCAGCTCCATGATTTGGAACAGCTAAAAAACATCAGTAAGGCTGTCGACGGCAGCGTTCCTAATGTATACATGCATTTATTGAAACAGCGCCGAACCCTACCGACGATTGCCCTATTCTACGAAAATGAACAATTACTTGGTTTTGTCAGTGTCTATTTCTTCTATGAAGATGCGGTAGAAATCGCATTATTGGTGCACCCTCAGGCGCGGCGTAAAGGCGTTGCGAAACAATTGCTGCGCCATATTTTACCGATAGTTCAAGAGCATAACTATCCGAAGGTAATTTTTTCATGCCCCGCCCATATCAACGAGCGCTGGCTACCCACTCAAGGCTTTTTATACCGTCATAGTGAATATTATATGGAGCGGCACAATTTGAGCCCCTTATTGGATCATAAAAAACAACTCACCTTTCGTACCGCCACAATAGATGATATTCCCCAATTGTGTTTGTTAGATGAAGCCTGTTTTTATAAAACGCATGCCGAACTGGAACCCCGTTTTCAGCATATATTGAGTGAGCGGAACTATCAGATTATTTTAGCTTTTGAACATAACCAACTTATTGGTAAAGCTCATTTACGTTGGCAGGAACATGGGGCAACGCTTTCCGATATTGCCGTGTTTCCAGAAAAGCAAGGTCATGGATTAGGGACCGCACTGATTACTCACTGCATTAACTACGCATTAAGTGAAGGTAAACCCGATTTAAATCTTGATGTCGAAACCCATAATCAAAAAGCCCTTAACTTATATACCCGCCTAGGCTTTTTAACGCAAAACGCTTGTGATTATTGGATGATTGAAGCAGAGCAATTACAAAAACAAATTTCTAGTCCCATGAGTGCCGCAAGTTAATTGCGGGCTCCCTCAGAAATTAAAATCGGTATAAAGACGAAACGTCGTCCTCCTGCGCATCAACATAAGCCGCAATCGAATAAGTAATAGGCATACTAATTAATGCACCGATAGCTAAACAGCAGGCAATGCTAAAAGAAACCATTAACATTTGCGGTAAAATTGGCAGGATAGTGGAAAAGATAATGCATGCCGCCAATCCCAGAATATAATCCTCAGGGACAGGCTCAGAACCAATAAACGCTTCTGTAATTAATGTATAAGGCCCTCTTGCTATATGCCCGCAAGTAGAAAAGAAAGAGCCATAAAATTCAGTTAATGTACTAGTTGCTGACATAACTATATTCCTAACCGATCGTATTGTTCTATGTTTTAAACCGAATGCTACACTAAAAGCATTAAGGTAATATTAAGAAATGAAGTTCTTGACAGAGTTTTC
Source organism: Legionella lytica (assembly GCF_044626755.1). Classification (GTDB taxonomy): domain Bacteria; phylum Pseudomonadota; class Gammaproteobacteria; order Legionellales; family Legionellaceae; genus Legionella; species Legionella lytica_A. Next base: position 149,062 of record NZ_JBGORX010000002.1, read on the forward strand.
TCCCCCCCTTTAGTATTAGCGTGAAAAAATACTTCTTTATAAAAGGATTAGGGATGAAAAAGAGGGTAGTCATAACCGGAATGGAAATCACATCTTCCATAGGAACAGGGTTGAACCCATTCTGGCATGCAGCAAGCCAAGGGCAATGTGGAATCAAACGCATTCAAAGCTTCGACCCATCTCCCTATCCCACGCAAGTTGGTGGAGAAATCGCCGATTTTAACCTAGACGCACTCCCTCACTTTAATAAAAGCAAACGCTATCCTCGGGCCGCTCAATATGCATTATATTGCGCGCATCATGCAATTGCGCAGGCAGGCTTAAGTGCTAATGAGTTATTTAGTGCGGGAACCTACATTGGTACCAGCATGGGAGGTCAATCAGAAGCCGAGGAAGTGTATCGAGCGATCTACCTTGAGGGATGGAAAAAAATGCCCGCCCTCTCCGTCTTACGCACCATGCCTAATTCCATTGCAAATTATATTGCGATTGAATTTGGTATTGGTGGTGCCAATTCGACGATTTCTAATGCCTGTATTTCTTCGGCGGAAGCAATCGGGGCTGCCTATCAACAAATAACTGATGGTCGATTATCTACCGCTATTTGCGGCGGAACCGAATCGTTTATCTGGGAATCAATACTTGCCGCCTGGTGTAAATTAAGGGTGATGTCCACGAAAAATGAAACACCTGCGAAAGCCTGCAGCCCCTTTGATCTGAATCGGGATGGAATGGTTATTGCTGATGGCGCAGGAATTTTAATTCTTGAAGAATTGCAGCAAGCTAAAGCACGCGGCGCTAAAATTTATGCAGAAATTGTTGGCTTTGGTGCAAGCTGCGATGCCTTTCATGTGACCGCCCCCAATACCCAAGGACAACAGCGTGCCATTTTTTCAGCTTTAGATGATGCCCGCTTATCAGCAAATGACATCCATTATATCAATGCGCACGGTACTGGTACCCCGCTCAATGACAGCATTGAAACCGAAACGATTAAAGCCGTTTTTGGTCAGCGGGCCTATGATATTCCCATAACGGCACAAAAATCGATGACCGGGCATGCTATCGGTGCTGCTGGCGCTATGGAAATCATAGCCACCACCCTGAGTTTGCAAAATAATCTTTTGTTACCCACCATCAATCTGGAGACCCCTGACCCTGCTTGTGACTTGGATTATGTTGCCAATAGCGCCCGTCCGCAGATGGTTGATATTGCTTTATCGAATCATTTCGCCTTCGGGGGAGCCAATGCAGCGTTGGTGTTAAGCAAGTATTTTGGTTAAACCTCTTTAGATGTAGTCTGATTGCAAGCAAACAGGTTACATCTAATAGTTTCCGCTCATGGTTTATATTAAGGCACAATCAACATATCCGTCGGGTTAACACGCACCAATCGATCACTCACCCGTCCCATCAACACATAATGCAATGCCGAATGCCCCCGGGTGCCAAGCACCACCAAATGAGCCCCCCAATCTTTGGCAAATTGTGGAATGTCATTAGCGGGATAACCACCAATATACTTTCCGGAAAAACGACTTGCATCCACAGTACAACCAGCCAAGAATTTATTCAATTTATCTTGCAACGAATCATGCATATGCGGCTTAACCATTTTTTCATACCACACGTCAGCGATATGCAATACTAAAAACTCAGCCTGTGGATATGCTTTATAAGCAACTTCAATCGCTTTTTTACTGGAATCCGAAAAATCCGTACACACCAAAATACGTGCATAGGCTGCAGCCGGTGGTTGGCGTACCAAACTAACTGGAATCGATGATTGTTTGAGCACTGCTTCAGAATTGGTCCCTAAAATAAAATCATTTAGATAATAGGTACCATGTGCCCCCATAAAGACCATATCAATGGCATGTCCCTGAATAAACTTCATGATCTCATCGGGAACACGTCCATCAAGCAGCGTAAATTGCATCGGGTAAGGAGAGATGAGCTGTTTTACCTCCTGCTCATGAGCTTCCTCTGCTTTGTGAACCCAATCCTGCTCGACCGCCTCACGTCCATCCATCCAGCCTTGATTGATTACATGCACACAATGCAATTCTGCCTGAACAGAGTTTGCAAATTGAACCGCGCGTTGAATAGCATAAAGCGAATGAGCCGAGAAATCTGTAGTAACTAATATCCGTTTAAACACAGAAGTATCCTCAAAAAGAAGTCCTTACGTAAGAGTATAGAATAAATAGCAGATATATTATTTATACTATAATAATAACAAATCCTAGGCTTATTATTTATCCCTGGAAGGAGCATCTTGTGAAACGATTTCGTAATATCCTCTTTGTGAGTAATGGTATTAAAAATGAAGCAGAAGCCTTAACTGAAGCAATACGTCTAGCAGAGCATGATCAAGCCTGCCTAGAGTTCCTTATTGTCTGCCCTCCCTTCTCTTCTGACTTCGAACAATATAGAGGTTCCTATGAAACCTTTTTAAAAGAAAATGCCCACAAAGCGATTGCCGAAGTTCAAGCAAAGCACGCGCCCCCTAAAAAATCCATCACCGTGGATATGGTCTGGGAGAAAACGCCGAGTATTGCAATTATTCAGCATGTTTTACGCCACAACCATGATCTAGTCATTAAAGCGGCGGAAGATGATGGCGCTAAAGGATTTAAAGCCTTAGATATGGCTTTATTACGTAAATGCCCCTGTACTTTATTCCTGCACCGCCCATTAAAACATCCGAAAGCCGTGCAAATCGCGGTAGCCATAGCTCCAGACAATGCGGAAACCTCGGAACAGGATCTAGCCTGTAATCTATTAAAATTGACCCAGCATTTGGCTACCTTCTATCCGGGAAAATCCAACATTCTATCCTGCTGGGAGTTCGCTTTAGAAGGATTTTTGCGCAATAGTGCCTGGATTGATATGTCCGCGGAGGCCATTGAAGAGATGGTGCAGCAAGAAGGTAATAACAATTATATAACCTTACATAAATTGATAAAACAGGCCAAGTTGCACGAAAACCCGACTATTTATCATTTGAAAGGCGACCCAACTGAGCTCATACCCACCTGGATTACTAAAAAAGAGATCGATGTATTGGTAATGGGCACAGTAGCACGCACAGGAATTACGGGATTCATTATTGGCAATACCGCAGAAAATATTTTACAAAAACTTGATTGCTCCTTGTGGGCCATGAAACCCCAAGGCTTTATTTCTCCGGTGAAAGCCTATTAACGATGAGGGGTAAAATATCATCCAAGTCACATGGCGCAAGGCTCTAAAATACACCTTTCGCCAAGTGTCAAGTGGGCTCGCAAGTTACGCACCATACTGCTCTGACTCATTACCATGGCTTCATTTCAGTGTATTGCCCCCTACTTCAAACAGCCTGAACTTAAGAATAAGATAGACTTTAATTAAATAATCTTGTAAAAATTTAACCCTCTACTCATTAAAAAGGAACGTTGCTCATGGGTTATTTTTCTTTCATTACTACCCCAATAACCCAGCTGTATCATGGGACCTTAAACTTATTAAGCGATGCATCAATGCAAACCGTTAATTTTGGCCGCGCCTATCTCTTCGGTGATTTACCTGAATTAATTTGGCATGGCTTTAACCGGGATTGGATCTTGGATGAATGTTATCGGCGAATGAAAAATACTCCAGAGCGGGTAGGCAAGTTGGTCGTGGGTCCCTATTTTGCCCCCAACTATCAATTAGCCAGCTTAATTATGGCCCCTGTGCCAATTGTCGCCAGCTATGGGGAAAATCCTGTAGATCCCCAAGCCCGTGAACCCTTTCAGGTGATGGAAGCGGCCATCAAGAAAAAAACGATTGTAAACTTATCAAGTAGTGAAGCAACTCATGAGCGCAGCAAAATAAAATCACACTTAAGCGTCACTCATCGCATCCATAGCGAAACCTTAAAATTGATACAAGAGCAATGTGCCAACTGGCAAGCGGATGTGGACATAGAAACTCAAATCAGTTTGGTCTGCACCAATATTATTGGCGGCACGGTTTTTGGCCTTAATCCAGTGACGCTCACAGACATCCCTATTCTAAAAGCCATGAGTGAAAAAATCGTCCATAGCAATCCAGGTAAAGCCGATTTTGAACAAGCAAGTGCCGATTTACTCTCACTATCCAGTAAACTTATCAGCGACTCAGCTCACCGCATTATTCAACAAAAATTGTACCTCTTTGATCAAGTGGTTTCACCAGAGCAAGAAGAAAACAGTTTTTTAAGCCTGGCAGCCTTGCAACAAATACAAATCCTGCAAGAAACCCATGGAGGAGCCGCATTGATTGTAGAAAGTAATTTATCTGCCTTATGTACTATTGCCTTAGCCAAAATAATGGAAAACCCACAGATTAAAGAGCGCCTAGTTAGCGAAATAACTACCCTAAAAACTTTTAACGATTTTAAAGCACTCGACAGATTACCTTATTTAGATGCCGTGTATGCAGAAGCCTTACGTTTTGTCTCACCCACCTCCGTCATTGCGCGCAGAACGGGGGATAATGCTTTTTTAGAAAAGGTCATCGGCAATGATGGTGTAGAACGTGACGTTCCTGTTCCTAAAGGCAGTTATTTATTTAGCGCTATAAGACGGGAACATTTTGACGCAGACTATTGGGCTCACCCCAAGGAGTTTAATCCGGAACGTTTTAACCATAAAGTGCCTCATTTTAGTGGCCCACATTTTTTCCCCTTTTCCTACGGTCCACGCTCCTGCCCGGCCGGTGGCCATTTTGTTAATGTAGTATTTAAAACTTTAATTGCATTTGTCTTAAAAAATTATACCTTTATTCTAGATAAAGCAGTGGAAGATATCCCAGTTGATGCTTTGCATCCCCGCTGGGCGCATAAATATTATGCAACGCACTTCCAAGAGAACGCAGCAGCAACCTTTTCTCCCAGTCCTTAACATCATGAAAAATAATATAAAGGGCGAGAAAAATAGGGTTTACCTCTAAAATGGTAGAGCTAATAGGGGATTGGTGGCATTGATTAAGCGACCAAACATCCATTTAATGTCTTGCATCGCCTCATACGTTTTGGCTTCAAAACGCACTGTTAAATAAGGTCCTGTATTTGAGGGGCGAATAAGCCCCCAGGCATTAGTTAGATTGGCTCTTAACCCATCAATATGCACTAATTCCCCTGATAAATATGCGGGAGCCTGGAGCACTAATTGTTGCATAAATTGCACTTTTAATCCCTCAGTAATGCCAATTTTTAATTCGTCCGTACTTAATGATTTAGGGAATTGTGCAAAAAACTGATGACTGTCTTTACTTTGCTCGCTGAGCATTTCCAATACGCGTGCCGCGGCGTAAAGCCCATCATCATGGGGTAACCAACGATCGCTAAAATAAAAATGCCCACAAAACTCCCCACCAATAGCCGCCCGATGTGCACTCATAGTTGCTACAATATGGGCCATACCGGTTTTGCTCATAATGGCACGACCGTTATGCGCACCTAAATAATCCTGCAAATGAGCAGTACATTTCACATCAAAAACAATTGCTGGTTTTACCACTTTTTTTAGTAATGCATCCGCAAATGCTAACAGCAAATAATCTGAAGCAATGACACAACCATTTTTATCAACAACACTCAGACGATCACCATCCCCATCAAAAGCAAGTCCCAAATTAGCTTGCTGAGTTTGCACAGCCAAGCGCAAGCCATTTAAGTTTTCCTCAGCAGATGAAGCGGATTGTTCTTCAGTATAATGAGGAATGACCTCACAACCTAAAGCCGTTAATAATTGTGGAGCCAGGCGACAGGCAACCCCATTACCCCCCCCCATAACGACTTTTAATGGCTTAACCCCTCTTAAACTGGCTTTAACCATACGAATGTACTTATTAATTACTTGTTCTTCAGGATATTGCACCACTCGCCCTCGCCCTGTATCATCAAACAAGTAGCGTTGCTCCATAATGCGTTGATGCAATAAGCGTAAGCGTTCACCGTGGTAATTTTGTTTGCCTAAAATGATTTTCAAGCCATTATAGGTCGTGGGATTATGGCTGGCAGTTATCATTAATCCAGATTGGCATTGCAAGTCATGCATCGCAAAATACAAGACGGGTGTGGGTAAACAACCAATATCGATAACATTGGTACCGGTGAATAATAAGCCTTTAATCAAGGCATCCGCAAACATATTACTAGTAGGCCGACTGTCGCGACAGAGCAGCAACGTGTGTAAACCATATAAATCCTGGAGTTCACTACCAATAGCAACGCCTAAAGTATAATAAGTATTTTCATTCAAATCTTCGCCAATCGGATTGCGAATATCATACTCTTTAAAAATACTTAAAGGCGGTTTTATTAGATAGGACTTACTCATAATTTAGCTCCATCAGCATAGCTAAATTGTCATCGCGTCAAGGATTTATACCAATGTCCTTATCTGCAAAAATCGCTCTGCAAAATGACAAATAGTTTCACGATCATAATGTTATACGTACTGATTTAAAGAAATATCTTAATTTGCATCCCCAAACCAAAAATGAACAATAATTAAACAGTGTAGCCGATGAATAAATAGAATGCGAATTCATTTTTTTATTTTTATTAGAATGAACACCAAGAGTTTAAATTCAGCCTGAGCCACCCTAATGGTGGTCAGGCTTATAGGAAAAAAACCCTACTTACGGGTAATCATACAGAATATAGTTCTTTAGGGGGACTCACTTCTGTCAAGGGAGAACTAACGTTAGAAGCTGCGGGTTTAAAAAACTGATGTGCTGCGAAAATAGTGTCAGGGGCGATATATCCATATTTATTTGCAATGGATAATAACTCCGGAACTTTTTGTTTCAGGTAAGCTTTTAAAGGAGTATTATGGGTTAAAACGGCAAAATGCCATACGGAATTGCCTTGCTTATCAACATTTTTTAATTGTTCAACCCCATGTTTTTCCACTAAAGAAACTACTTCGTCAAAATTACCCAGCCTGGCGGCTAGTAATACAGGCGTTTCTCCATACGGATTTAGTTCACTAGTGCCGAAACTACGGGTTAAATGTTGCTCTAAATATTTTTGCACCTCGTGAATAGCAGCTACAGCACTGCACTCAAAATCGTTCTGTATCTTGGGGGTGAAATTCCCTGCATAGCGTTTTTGAAACCATTGTTCTACTGCCTCTAGTGAATTCACACCTAAGGGATAATGATCGGCGAAGGAACCGCCAAAATAAGCATTATGCTGTTCACTTTCCGACCTCGATTTCAATCGTCGCGCCATCACTACATAGAAATAAGCTTTATACAGGTGGCTATCCTTGGAGTATAGGATCTCTTGCCGCTCCAACACATCACGCTCACCTACAGCACTATTTATTTTCAAACACATGAAATGAAATGCAACACTAGAGGCCAATAAATAACCCGGTGTACCATAATACCTTGCCTCATCACGCACCAAGTCTTCACAATAAGCCAGATCCTCAGCCGCAATTCTTTCCTCCTGATACAACGAGCGTATTAGTAGCTGAGTCCCTAAATGCAGCGCATACAATGAATGATAGGTTTTCGCTAATTCAAAAAATTGTTGATAGGCGGGAGGCTTATCCTGCGCAACTAATTCGTTAGCAAGAAGATACCCCATAAGAAAGTCTAAGGAGGAAACATGCTGTTGTTTTTTAAATGAGAAAAGAGAAGCCGCGGTCGCCACGGGTACTTTAGATAATTCCTCATCCCAGTAAGCGGCATAACGCGGTTGTCTTAGCTCTTCGCGCAAATGCTGATTATGAGCAAGTATATTCATTAAATCGCGTAAAGCAAAACTATTGAGGTACTTAATTAAAGCAGCCTTAGCTGATTCATTAACATCACTGTTTACATTTCGTAATAATAAATCTAATTTACTCGCCCACACAGCAACACTCGTCATACACTAATCCTAAGCTAGGTTGAATTCTATTCCTGTCACAGGAACGCTCTCTACTGTTTCACCATTATTGTCAACAACACCTTCTTTATTTAAAGCAAGCTGCGCCGCTCCCCATACCTGTTGTCCATTAAAAAATAAATGATGATTTGCTTGCACTCCCTGCTCAACAATACCCTTGTAACGGTTGGGATTTTTGGGGCTGGAGGCTATAGCCTCACCAACAAGCTGAGGAAAGAATGATTCTGGCTCGTCTAAAACAAAAGCCTGCAGCAAATTTAAGACCCCATTTTGCAAGGTAAATCGCTCGGTTAACAACTTTTGCGCCATCACGACCGTCTGGTAATTTACCGACATAGTCAAATCACCCTCATGTTGTTGCTGGTCTTCTTCTCTTTTTAGAATAGAGGCCAAAATATCATCTACAGGGTGGCGTGCCATAGGGTCACGTTTGAAACTTGTTTCACTTTTCTTTTTCTCATCCCATTTTTTCTCTGCTTGGTGAAGGCCATACTTGTTTTTACCTAAATCCACAGCATCACCATAGATGCCTTTATCCTTGTCTTCACCTAAGGGATAATACTCAGAATCAGTAACACATCCCCATTTAGTGTAAATAACTCCTACATCTAAGACGCTAATAATCGCCGAACCATTATTTCGCATCCCCATATCATCCATGCGGCAAACGTATTTACTTCTCTGTTTTAATTGGGCAAGTTCTTCTGGCTCGCACCAGGGATGAATCTCTATAGAAGGGTTATTCAGAACCTTAATCCTTAATTCGAGTGCCATTTTTGCATTTTTCCAATAGCTCCGTTTTTGCTCACTATCCATGGTTTCATAATTAACGGAAGGCTCTTTAAGTTCGCTCTGATATTGTTTTAAATTCTCAGCACCATAACGCTCTGCGAAAAGTTGCTCCATTAATTTCGTATTTTGTGGATCACCGCTGATAATAACAATCCCCTTAAACGTAAGGAAGCTTCCTTCAGCTCTTTTTTTGAGTGAACTGGCAATTTCCAAGGCTTCTTCAAACCCTTTCCCAGGTCGGATTGTACCAAAACACAGAATATTCGGTTCTTTTTGGAGCACTTGTTTGGGCTTTAATAAGGAAGTGCCACTAAGGACTTGCGATGCAACGGTTAATCCTACCTTATTTTTTAAATTATACATGCTAATAGGCCAAGCACCTTTTTCCTTACGCTCTTTATCCAAATCCCCGCTTTCGGTAGCGCTTACCGCATTTTTTTTATCTTTTTCGTTAAAAAAAAGCACCGAATTGGCTTCGCGCAACAAATCGTGGACCATTTTTTGTAAAAAACGCCGGGTGTAATTCTGTTTGTATTCATGGACGGTAATATTGACCCTAATCCCTTCCTTGCGGAAAAAAGCAATATCAGCAGGCATAATGAAAGCACCGGTATCCGGGACACGAATATGAATATCGACACCTAATTTCCTGTTTTTACCAAGCTTTTTCATGGTTTCTGCTAATTGGCGAATAATATTTTGTCTATCTTTATCCGCTTTAGCAATTTCTAAGACTTTATAAAACTCCGCAATGCCGTCAATTTTTTGTGGGTGACGCTTGCCCACACGCTGCGCCACAAAATCATAAAACGATTCTCTAATTCCTGAAAGTTGCTCTAAGGCCGTAATTAGCTCCAGCTTATCATAGTGCGATGCTTCAAATTCTTTTTGCAGACTCGTGAGTAAAAGCAGAGCATTCTTCATCTCCGACTTCTTTATCTTAACTTTTTGGATGTCCCTCAGAGAGCCCCATGGTTTGATAATATCAGCTAAATATTTCGTTGGGTTTTCACTTTTCGCAAAGCCATCTTTACTGATAACACCTTTGTTTCCCTGTTGCTCCAGGTATTGAACCATGTCTTCAAATAATTTAACCGCCTTTTCTTTATTCTCTTTATCAAATAAAACCCTGCAAATATCTTCTTTATACTTATTAAGTTGCTTTATAATTTTAATTTTTTTATCATCTTTAAGATCGGCTAGTTGCCCAGTCACTAATGCAAGCTGCTCAACAACCTCCTTATGTCCAAAAATTATTTCTCGATTACCACTCATAAAACCAATACGCAACAATTTCTTATCAGGACCAAGTATAACTTGCGGTGTTCGTAGTGTAATTTTACCCTTAATATATTCAATAGCCGTATCTAGTTGCTCTAGGGTTTCACAGGAGTAACCACTTAAGACTGTACGCTTATTGGCTACGGGTTGAAGCACAAAGACGGTAGGAATCGAGTTGGCAGGGATAGGTTGGAGCCCTGGAGAACGAGGAATAGAATAATGTTGATCTTTTTGTTTCAACCAAATACACGAGGTGGTCGAATATTGTGAGAATCCTTGCACTAAGGTTTTTGCATATTGCCCATCGCCGGTACGAGCCTCTTCATCGAATGGCGCAGTTAAAAGAAAAATCATCTCCGGCGTATGGATATCTAAGAACGTTAAAATCTGTTCTACATTTTTCTTTATCGTCGCCAGGGAAGAGGATTGCATCAATGTTTGGGTATTAGCGGTTAGAGGATTTAATTGCTGCAGCAATTCCTGCACCTCCGTCCTCGTCCCACACTCGCCAATAGCCGTTGTCAATTGGTCCAAACTATCAAGAACAGCTTGCGTTTTAACCGAAACCGTGTGCCCCTCCGCTCCCTCTAGCTGATGCAAGGCATCAAACAAGCCCCTCGAAAGACGAAATATTGCTTTCCTGTTCATGATATTCACTAAAAAGATAAAAATAAATCAAATTATACAAAATAATTCTTAAGAGACTATTAAGCAACCAAGAGTATGGGTCGCAAATTGGCAACGTTTTGAGACCGCTCAGGCTTTTTCAACACAGACTCGAAAAGACACCATAAGGAGTATATAATCAGCCAATTTTGCAAATTTTAGAGGCCAATAACATGAATGCTTCGCTTTATGAGATAGCAAGTTTAGTACAAGGGGCTGTCATCGGCGATGATTCGCTACGGATTTCTGCCTTATCCCCTATTGATGATATTGCAGCAGGAACCCTGGCTTTTGCTGACAGTACTGACAATCTGAAAATAGTAGAAGCATCTCCCGCTGCGGCAATATTAGTGGCTCAAGGTATGGAAAGTGCTGTTAAGCCGGTGATTCAAGTAGCCCACCCACTTAAAGCATTTATTGCTCTTCTCCATCATTTTCATCCAGCGCCCAAAATTCAACCCGGAGTCCATCCTACAGCGGTTATTGGTGAAGACGTGCAATTGGGAGCAGATGTCTATGTAGGCCCTTATGTTAATATTGAATCAGGTAGTGTTATTGGCGATCACTGCGTCCTCAAAAGCCACATTCATATAGGTCATGGGGTTACTATTGGTGCAAATACCACCATACATTCCCATGTCACCGTGTATGATCACTGCCAAATCGGCTCCCGAGTTATTATTCATGCATCGACCGTTATAGGTTCTGATGGCTTTGGCTATACTTTTGTTGAGGGTAAACACTTAAAAGTACCTCATATGGGTAAAGTAATCATTCATGATGATGTAGAAATCGGTGCCAATACCGCGATTGATCGCGCCACTATGGGTGCTACCATCATCGGTGAAGGAACAAAGATTGATAATCTAGTGCAAGTTGCCCATTCCGTAAAATTAGGTAAGCACAATATTCTTTGTGGTTTTACTGGCATTGCCGGCAGTTGCACCACCGGAAATCATGTGATTTTTGCCGCGAACGTAGGGGTTAGCGATCACGTGACTATTGGTGATGGCGTTGTTTTAGGCGCTCGCTCCGGGGTGGCTCCCAAGAAAGAGCTCAAGGCGGGAATGGTTTATTTTGGAAATCCAGCACGCCCCAAAGATATTGCTATAAAGCATGAACTGGCAGTGAATCGCATTCCCTTAATACGTAAAAATATAAAAACCCTTTCCGAACAAATTGCCAGCCTCCGTGCGCAATTATCCAAGCTAGAGGTAGAGTAAATAATGAAAGCTCCATTAATTCTCATCGATGGCTCATCCTATTTTTTCCGCGCATTTCATGCGCTCCCCCCGTTAACTAACTCCAAAGGACAGCCCACTGGGGCGGTCTATGGGGTGGCCAACATGATTAAAAAACTAATTAAAGATTATCAGCCAGAAGAGTTGGCGGTAGTCTTTGATGCCAAAGGCAAAACATTCCGTGATGAATGGTATCCAGAGTATAAAGCCAATCGTCCTTCCATGCCCCCCGAGTTAAGTTCACAATTCCAACCCTTAATTCAATTATTAGAAGCAATGGGCTTACCCCTATTGATTGTTGAAGGGGTCGAGGCCGATGATGTGATTGGTACCTTGGCACAACAAGCCACAGAGCAAGGAATCCCTGTAGTCATTTCCACCGGGGATAAAGACATGGCGCAATTGGTTAACGAACATATTAGCCTGATTAATACCATGAGCAATTCCACAATGGATATTATTGGGGTTAAAGAAAAATTTGGAGTAACACCAGCACAAATCATCGATTATCTTACCTTAGTGGGTGATACCTCGGATAATATTCCCGGGGTTAACAAATGTGGCCCTAAAACAGCGGTGAAGTGGCTAACTGAATATCAGACCCTGGATAATTTGGTGGTGAATGCGGAGCGCATCACCGGAAAAATTGGTGAGTATTTACGCGCCAGTATTCCGCAACTGCCCTTATCAAAAAAACTGGTAACTATTAAAACCGATTTAGACTTACCCCTCAACATCCATGAGCTAAAACCAAAACCAGTGACCCAAGAATCACTCGTTGCTCTTGTTCGTGAGCTTGAATTCAAAAACTGGCTTAAAGAACTCTTAGAGTCCAAAGAAAGCCCTCCGGAGCAAGCCACCGAAACGAGTGCAATTAACGCAACTCATGAGCTGATAACCACCCAGGAGCAACTCGCTCCCTGGATGCAACAGCTGGAACAATGTCACGAATTTTGCATCGATACCGAAACAACAGATATCGATATTATGAAGGCAGAAATTGTCGGTGTATCGTTTGCTATTGAGCCACAAAAGGCGGCATACGTCCCTTTTACTCACACGGATGGCAGTCCACAATTAAACCGAGAAGAGGTATTAGCCCAGTTAAAACCTATTTTGGAAAATCCCAAAATTAAAAAAATCGGACAAAATATTAAGTACGATTACTCGGTATTGAAAAATCACGGTATTCACCTGCAAGGTATTGCCTACGATACCATGTTGGAATCCTATGTGTTAAATAGCAGCGCGGGTCGTCATGACATGGATTCCTTATCCTTAAAATATCTGGGCCATAAAACCATTACCTTTGAAGAAATCGCCGGTAAAGGAGCCAAGCAATTACGTTTTGACCAAATTCCAGTTGAAAAAGCTGGTGTTTATGCGGCAGAAGATGCCGATGTCACCCTGCAATTACACCGTAAACTATTCCCAATGATGGAAGCGTCTTTGCAAAAAGTATTCAATACCATTGAAATGCCGCTCGTCACCGTACTTGCTGATATGGAATTAGGTGGCGTGTTGATTAACGCGACAACTTTAGAACACCACGGCACACGACTCAAAGAACGCATTCAAGAACTTGAAGCAGAGGCCTTGCAACTGGCGGGTAGGCCGTTTAATTTGAATTCGCCCAAACAATTACAAGAGATTTTGTTCGATGAACAAAAGCTCCCGGTGATTGCGAAAACGCCAACAGGACAGCCCTCAACGGCAGAGTCCGTGTTGCAAGAATTAGCTTTTGACTATCGTCTAGCCGCAGTTATTTTAGAATATCGCGGGCTAAGTAAATTAGTTTCTACCTACATTGATGCCTTACCGAAAAAGATTAACGCGGGAACGGGCAGAGTGCATACTTCATATAACCAAGCGGTAGCAGCAACTGGACGTCTTTCCTCAAGCGAGCCTAATTTGCAGAATATACCCATCCGTAATGAAGAAGGGCGCTTGATCCGTACCGCATTTATTGCGCCCCCTGAACACCTCATCTTGGCAGCGGACTATTCGCAAATTGAGTTACGCATCATGGCGCATTTATCCCAGGATGAAAATTTGCTTACCGCTTTCGCCAATGGCTGGGATATTCATACGGCAACTGCTGCAGAAATTTTTCAGGTGCCGCGTGAGGAGGTAAGCTCAGAATATCGTCGTCGTGCTAAAGCAGTAAATTTTGGCTTGATTTATGGCATGTCTGCGTTTGGCTTGGCCAAGCAAATTGGTGTAGAGCGTCAAGATGCGCAGCGTTATATTGATACTTATTTTCATCGCTACCCCAAAGTTTTAGAGTATATGAACCGTACTCGTCAGCAGGCGCATGAAAATGGTTATGTAGAAACTTTATTCGGGCGTCGACTGTATTTACCCGAAATTAATACGCGTAATATGATGCGCCAGAAAGCGGCTGAACGTATGGCAATTAATGCACCGATGCAAGGCACTGCTGCGGATATTATTAAGAAAGCCATGATTGCTATTGCAGACTGGCAAAGGGCCGAAGTAAATTCATCGGCGAGAATGATTATGCAGGTCCATGATGAATTGGTGTTTGAGGTTGCAAAGCCGGCCGTTGAAGGCTGTTCGCAAAAGATTCGTCATATGATGGAGCATGCGGTGCAACTCTCGGTTCCTTTGTTGGTTTCTATCGGCATAGGGGAAAATTGGGATGCGGCGCATTGAGGCGTAACTGGATTGCTTCACTGCATTCGCAATGACGGCATGGTTTACTAGCGCAGCGTAATACGGGAACGGGAATAGATTGCTTCTCTTCCTTTGCAATGACGCCATTATTTATTTTGCACAGTAAACACTGACACCCTGTTAATGCTGCGTAACAGGGGCAGTGCACCAGGAAAATCAAACTGCGATCCCTCTCACCCTGCGCTAATTCGTACTACGGTCTCGATAAATCTCTTATGCATCAAGATCGTGGGCGAGTAATCTTCTATTAGCGCGGAAATAAGTTATGGGGGAGCATTCTAATAGGTCAGATAACTTTTCCATATAGATACAAGCAAACCGATCTACCTGATAGGCAAAATAGCTTTCCTCAGCACCGGCACGGAAAATTCGCTCCCATTTAGGATTGAAAAAAGCTTGTTGCTCTTTGATTAGTTTAGTCAGTTGCGCATCCAGGCGACTGATTTGCGACTGAAGGTCATTTAACTCTTTTTGATATTGGGAAGAACCTTCATCAATACTTTGCGTATGCAGATGCACGTAGTGAGACTCTAAATCCTTTTTTACTTCCATTATTTCGCTAATTTGCCGCTCAATAGGCATTGCTCGTTTTTGGGCGTCAATCTCTTCACCTAATTCTTCGACAACCAAAGCGGTGCGCCAATTACAATCTTTTTTCAGACGAAGAATATCGCCATAGATATGATCACCGATGTACAGAATCTCATCCCCCCGTACCCGTAAATCATCAGTAAACTTCTTAGCATTACCGCCCTGGTAAACACCTGGGACAATAGGACCGATGAGATTATGCATCGCACCATTCGCCTGATTAACCCCTAAAAAGCGTAAATTATCATAAAAAAACCGTGGCTTATTAGCTAAGGTAATCACAAACTCAAATAGATCAGTCCAACTTTCCCCCTTCTTCAGAAACGGAGTGATGGCATAATCTAATAGCAGCTTAGTATAGGAATATTCCGAATTCGTTAAAATAAATATTCTTTTGCCGTGATGAAGGAAGTGTTTTAAGCCATCCACTAAAGCACGATCTTTAATGACATAAGTCGACAGGTTTTTGCTGATAATCGCTTTTAGACTACCATCCGAATGTACCTTGTCCACGCATGCTTGCACATCTTGAGCGATTTCCTGGTAGTTCGGCATCCCGTCACCTAAGGTATCTTTAAGCTCCACTAATTGCCCATAGAGAACACAAAAAGCAATCGAAAAAGAAGTGTCGATTGCCATATAATTTGGATCGCCTAAATCAACATAAGTACTGCGGTAAATTTTCTGCTGCTCGGAAAAGTCGATTAATTTAGTTCCATGAAAACTTTGTCTAATTGCCCCATAACGACTGAGCTTTAAAATATTACCGTTTTTACGGTCAACGACTAAGCCACGAATGGCATCATGGTAATTAAAATTTAACTTCTTTATGGCTTCTGGATAATGCTTGAGTTCCACTAATTGTTCTTTAACTAACTGGTATACGAGAGACTCAAAGTTCTCTGAATGGTAACGAATCAAGGTATGGTCCATGTCCAGACCAATCAATTTGATTTTTTTCATGTTGAGGATTCGATTTACAAAAACTTTGCACTTACCCATGATTCTAAAACCTAGTTAGTTAATTTTGTTTAAAACTCATTGCTACTACGCGGGTTAACACCATTATCCTTTTAATTTCTTAATCCCCTCATGCGATGCAACCAAAATAACATCAGCTAAACGATGGGCAAATAAGCCATTCTCAACCACGCCAGGGATGGTATTTAATTTATCTTCCAACGCCTGCATATTATCAAAATTGAGATTAAATACATCGAGGATAATATTGCCATTATCAGTAACAAAACCATCGCGATATTCTGGATCACCGCCTAATTGCACCAAATGTCGGGCAACCATGCTTCGTGCCTGGGGAATCACTTCAACAGCCAGTGGAAATTCACCTAGTTGTTTCACGAGCTTTGACTCATCCACAATGCAAATAAATTTTTTGGCTACTTCAGCAACGATTTTTTCACGAGTATGCGCCCCGCCACCCCCTTTAATCATTTCGCCATGGGTAAGCACTTCATCAGCACCGTCAATATATACGGGCAGCTCCGGCACGGAATTTAAATCAATCACCGGAATGCCTTCCGCGCGTAATCGCGCTTCCGTGGCTTTGGAGCTAGCAACACAGGCATCAATTTTATGCTTTATGCTTGCAAGCTCTTTAATAAAAAAATTCACCGTAGACCCCGTGCCTACGCCAACTACTGTATCATTTTCAATGTAATCTAAAGCCGCTTTCGCTGCTTTAATTTTTAAATCACTCATTAAATACCACTCCCTTTTCTTTGTCTGAGTACCTCATACAAAGAAACACCTGTCGCTACAGATACATTTAAACTGTCAACAGTGCCTAACATCGGTAAAGAAAATAAGCCATCGCAATGTTCACGGGTTAAACGACGTAAGCCTTCACCCTCTGCCCCCATCACAATTGCCATGGTGCCAGTACAGTCTGTTTGGTAAAGGGTTTGCGTTGCCTCGCCAGCCGCCCCGTAAATCCAAACCCCCTGCTGCTTCAAGGTTTCCATACTGCGCGCTAAGTTAGTAACGCGCACCAGCGGTACCGATTCAGCAGCGCCACAGGCAACCTTACTCACTACCGGAGTAATACTGGCATTTTTGTCTTTAGGAATGACGACAAAATCAACGCCGGTTGCATCCGCGCTACGCAAACAAGCGCCAAGATTATGCGGATCGGTAACGCCATCGAGAATTAGGATCAAGGCAGGGCTTTTGCTCGCTTCTAATAAAGGGAGAAGATGTGACTCATTATAGTCTGGCAATGCGGAAGCACTTGCCACTATTCCCTGATGGGTAAAATCAGCAAAACGCTGATTCATTTGTTGCGTGCTTAACTTTTCAATGCTGACTTTCGCGTGTATGGCTTTATCTAATAAATCTTGCACGCGTTTATCCATACGCTCCTGGCTGATAAACAGCTTACGGATAACTCGATGTGGATTCGCTAATAAAGCAGAAACGGCGTGCACCCCGTAAACAAATTGCTCACTCATGACTTTTGCTGTCCTCTACAACGGGCTCAAAATCGATTTTACGTTCATCTAAATCCACTCGAGCAACTAAAACGGTCATTTTATCGCCCAAACGATATACTTGGCCGCCTCGAGTACCAATAAGTCGATGCTTTACGGCGTCAAAAGTATAATAATCATTCTTGAGTGCAGTCACATGCACTAAACCTTCAACAAAAACTTCATCTAGCTCAACAAAAATGCCAAAACTGGTAACCGCAGAAATACGTCCATTAAAGACTTGCCCCAGCTTATCTTGCATGTATTCGCATTTGAGCCAGCTAACCACTTGGCGCGTTGCCTCATCAGCACGACGTTCAGTCATTGAGGAATGTTTACCTAAACGATTCATGTCATCATGCGAATAGTCAAACTCCTGAACTGGATGATTGTCCAAGAGATGCCCGATAGCGCGATGGATTAATAAATCCGGATAACGACGGATAGGTGAGGTAAAATGGGTATACGCTGAATAGGCCAGTCCAAAATGCCCTTCATTTGCTTCAACGTAATGTGCCTGTTTTAGCGAGCGCAGCATCACTGTCTCAATCAAATGTCTATCGGGTCTATCAACGATGGCATTCATGGTCCGTTGGAAGTCTTTAGGGCCTGGCTTTTTACCTCCAGATAACTGCAATCCCAATTCCCCTAAAAATTGCCGTAATGCCGTAATTTTGTCTTCTTCAGGAGCGGCATGCACCCGGTATAACGTAGGAATTTCCGCACGCTCCAGGAATCGTGCCGTAGCCACATTGGCGGCTAACATACATTCTTCAATTAATTTATGCGCATCATTACGAATCACCGGCACAATGCATTTAATTTTTTTATGTTCATCAAACTCAATGCGTGTTTCAGTCGTTTCAAAATCTATGGCACCACGAGTTTTACGCGTGGCTAATAATACTTTATATAAATCATAGAGCCCGCTAATCATTGACCATAGTGGCGCGTGCTTTTCATCACTCGCTCCTTGAGCCAACCAATCCCCAACCTGGGTATAAGTTAGACGTGCATGTGAATGAATCACCGCCCGATAAAAACGTGAGCGAGCAATCTTACCCTCTTTGCTAATCGCCATTTCGGCAACCATACATAAGCGGTCAACATGTGGATTCAATGAACATAAACCGTTGGACAAGGCCTCAGGTAACATAGGTACCACTTTACCCGGAAAATACACTGAGTTACCACGACGTGCCGCTTCTTTATCTAAGGCCGAATCGGGCTGAACGTAGTTACTCACATCCGCAATAGCCACATAAAGCTGAAAACCACCCTTGGGTTTTGCATAACAATAAACAGCATCGTCAAAATCTTTTGCATCTTCGCCATCAATGGTCACAAAAGGTAAAGAACGTAAATCAGTGCGGCCTTTAATTTGCTCTTCTGTCACTTGTTGCGGAATTTTCGCCACTTCAATACCAACGTCATCAGGCCATTCAAAAGGAATGCCATGTGCATGGATAGCCACTTGGATCTCCATGCCCGGAGCCATATGCTCGCCCAATACATGAATAATTTTACCAATAGCTTGCGCGCGCTTGCTGGGGAAGGCTATTACTTCAACTAAAACGATTTGTCCATTCTTCGCGCCATTAACAAATTCTTGCGGAATGGAAATATCTTGCGTTAAATGTTTGCTGTCCGGCAACACAAAAGAAACGCCATGTTCAGTAAAAAACCGTCCGACAACAGAGGCATTAGCATGCTCTAAAACTTCATGAATTTTAGCATCAGGTCTTCCGCGACGATCGACTCCGACTTGATAGGCTAAAACCACGTCTCCATGCATTACCGCGCGCATTTCCTTGGCGGATAAAAACATATCATCCGAACCATCATCGGGAATGAAAAAACCAAAACCATCGGGATGCCCTTGCACGGTTCCGCGTGACAAATTAATTTTTTGCAAAAGACAAAAACGTCCGCGACGGTCTTGCATAATTTGCCCGTCACGCAACATCGCCTTGAGTCGAAACCCCATAGTCTCTTGTTTGCGCTCATCTAAATGTAATTTTTCAAATAAATGGCTGCGCGACATCGGCTTGCCGTATTCATTAAGGACTTCCATAATGAATTCACGACTAGGGATGGGGTCGTCGTATTTTTCACTTTCTCGCTCATGAAAGGGATCTTTTGATTTTTTACTCACCGTTCACCACTTTTATATTTGTTGTCATAGTATAACTTAATCATAATTTGCTCTCTTCTACCACTTATCTGTATAAGTAGCAATGGTTTACCTTTTTTGAGGTAATACATAACCCCTACCACCTACTGCAGCCTTTAATGCAGGTAAAGACATATTCTCTGCGGCCCAGAAAGTTCCCTGCGCATTTTCAGGAAACTTCACTTTGTTCCATTTGCACACGGCTATGGTGCCCTCGCAAGGCACTTGCTGCTCATGACCTGGCCGGGATTCAATACAGGTCAAGGCAAAGGGGCCTTTTTCCAAAGAAAGTGCCGCCCATTTGCCACCTTCTAGGCGACTGGTCCAACCAGCGCTTGCTCCAGGATTTTGCACTGGATGAGTCACCCACATATCTATGGCCGTGATGTTATGAATAAAAACTAAAGCTTTTTTATCCGCTTGAATGGTTACCGTATTTCCCTGCACCATCACCGGCTGACATCCAACAGGTAATTTAGATTCGGCTGCACTAACTGATGAAGACAGCGCCAATAGCCCTAAAACTGCAATAACCTTCATGTTGTTCTCCATAGATGCTTTATCACGGTATAATAAAAATTATATAATTACCCCGTACTGCTTACTAGTACTCTTTGCGAAATGCTACTCGCGTTAACTGCCAAAAAAGGAACAAATCAACATGCACCTCTGGATAGATGCGGATGCTTGCCCCAAAGTCATTAAAGAAATTTTATTTCGTGCGGCAAATCGCACTAAAACCTCAATGACTTTAGTCGCTAATTCTTTTATTAATTACCCCAACTCCCCGTTCATTCGTGCCGTACAAGTAGAAAAAGGATTTGATCAAGCTGATAATTATATTGTAACCCATGTTCAAGCACATGACCTGGTAATTACTGCCGACATTCCCCTTGCAGCGGAAGTAATTGCCAAAAATGCCCTCGCCCTTAACCCCCGGGGAGAGCTCTATACTGCCAATAATATTAGGCAGCGTTTAAACATTCGTGATCTAAATGAACAATTACGTGCTAGCGGCCATAACATTGGCGGACCACCGGCTTTAAGCATCAAGGAAAAAACCGCCTTTGCGAACGCCTTAGATCGCTGCCTCGCTAAAAAATAAGTGTCAAATTAATTTATGTTCTGCATCAGTTTGACACTCATATATTAGCGGCCTAAATTTAAAATATATCCATCATGGATGCTTAGCATGAAGCTTATCGTCTTTTTAATCCTTTTATTGGGAAATATGTTCGTCTGTGCCGCCCAGGTTGAAGTCGGGGTTTTAAGATTTGTTCCTCCCTTTGCCTCAGAAATTGGTCATACCGGGCAGTTCTATGGTTTTTGCATTGAACTCATGAATGAACTGTGTAAACGCACTGGCAATACGTGTAAATATAAAGCCACCGATGTAGACAAACAATTATCTGCGTTGCGCGGAGCTAAGATTGATATCGCCTTCTTACCCGCTCCCGTAGTATTAACCCCCAATGAGGATTATCTTTACAGTTTGCCTTATTTACCCAGTGAAAGCCAATTTATGATTTTAAACACCAATACCAGTATCCATTCCATTAATGATATTAGAGGCAAAAAAATCGGTATACTTAAGACCAATAACCTGAAGAATACAATATTACGCCAATTTACCGCCCCCGAACAGGTCATTGAATATGATGGGATCAATGGGCTAGTTTCGGGAATAACCTCTGGGCAAGTAGATGCCTTACTCCTCAACTCCAGCGTCGGTAAATACATTATTAATAATGTACAGAGCCTAAAAGTTATCGGAAAACCGATTGATATTGGCATGGGCTATGGCATCGTCGCCTTGAAAAAGAATGCCCCGCTGATCAATAAAATCAATGCCGCATTACTGCAAATGGAGTCTGATGGAACCTACGAAACCATTTACAAAAAATATTTTGGCTACTAAACGACCACTTTTTATGGATCCCACTACTTTTTTTAGGGTACACTTCCTGTTTTTTATATTTGCAGGATAAAATATGTCGGAACAAATTCAGACATCAGCCATTACTGAACTACATCACACATGTATTAATCAATGGAAAGCCTCCGGAGTATCCTCTCAACATGATGGCTTTTATCGTCTCGTTGAAGAAAATCACGCGTTTAATTATCAACTTTGGCATGCGGAAGACCGTGCCCGTCGTGATGATATGGGCTCTGAATTTGTCCATCAGGCTAAACGTGAAATTGATCAATGCAATCAAGCGCGCAACAATCGTATGGAAGCCATGGATACTTGGCTTTTTAACCTGTTACAACCTGCAGCACATGCCCAATGCCCTGTGAACTCTGAATCCCCTGGAATGATCATTGATCGCTTATCCATCTTAGCTCTTAAGTCATACCACATGGCCTTACAGACTAAGCGTGAGGATGTAAATGAAGAACATCGCCGTAACTGCCACGAAAAACTAACGGTGATCCAGCAACAATTAGAACAATTGGCTTATTGTTTGGATACTTTTTTTGCGGAAATCTTAGCGAAAAAACGTACGTTTAGAGTTTATCATCAATTTAAAATGTATAACGATCCTACATTAAACCCTGAATTGTATGCTGCTCCCGCGGTGTAGATGATGAAGAATGGGTATCGTTTGGTACGAAGAAACGATAAACATTATGAAAGGAAAGATTTCTTCTAAGGGATGCAGGCGGAGATTTTTCAGTGCTCTCGCCTGATTCCCCTGCAGCCGGGGTTTTCATTGCCTCCGCCGCTGTTTTCTCTACGGCAACGGTTTCTTTCTTAGCCGCATTATCTTTACCTAAGCCACGTGCTAAAGCCCGGAGTGATAACACCGCTGAAAATACTGCTGCACTCGCAACAGTTAACATGAGCATCGGGGATGGACCATGTTCATGGTCTTGAGGATCGGTCTGTAAAAACGCTAAAGCAATTAAGGTTGCGAAATTATTTCCCTTGGAAATACCCGAAAAGAAGGAACGAAAAACCTCCAGCCATTCTTGGATTAACGACTTTTGCACGTCGGCGGGTTTACGCGCCTCAAAAAGCCATTGTTTTAAGGTTTCCGCAGAGGGTACTGTGCAATTATCAGCGCTTATATTATTTTGCAACTGTTCAAGCTGTTGTAGTGCTACATCCGCAACCGTATGCTTCTGGGTTTGCTCCTGCAAATAATGTTGGTGAGCATACAGCAAAAAAGCGGTAACACTGACAATCGACGCAATACCTGATGAAATAATGGCAATTAATAAGGCCGGTGGAAAAAGCGCTGTCCCCACACTAAATACAGAAGTGGCCATAAATAAAAAGCTGGTTAATACGCCATAGGCAAATAAACCATTTTTAACACCTAAGAAAAATACAGTGCCATAGCTTGCAGTCGTTTGTTCTTTTAATTCTTGTTGCAATAGACAAAATTGGGCAATTAAGCGGGATAGGTCATTTTTCATATCCTGAGAATCGGCATTCTCAGCACACCCTAACTTTCCATACGTTGTTTCTAATTCTTTAGCAACTAAGGCTAGCTTACAGCGCGTTTGCGTTGCTAAGAGTTCTCGTTGTGCCTCATATCCTTCATAAATACGAGAAGCAACACAAGCCACCGAGAAAATGATGGTGAATACCGCCATAACCGTAAATACTTCTGGAGTTAAAGCCGCCAAGCCGATTACACCGGCATACAAATAAAGGCTGTCGATTAGCCCACCTAAGGCACGTGCAAGCAAATCTAAACCACGCTCGATCAACGTTTGATATTGAATCTTGCTGGGGTCGTTTAAATAAGCCTCATGTTCTTCTTTAGTTAAGAAAGGCATGTTTTTATTATTGAGGCGCTTTAGGAGATCTTTATTTGCGTTCATTTTCTTTTTGCGCTGCTCTTCTGTCGAACGCTGGAGGAAACGATTAAGCGTTGCCAGCAGCCCTAAGGCTAATCCGACAGGAATAATAAAGGATTTTAAGTCGGCAAGGCCTAAAATAGCCATAATTTGAACGACACTTTTCCATCCCTTGTACGCATTTTTCATCCCTTTCATCATATCGCGAAAATAGGGCCAAGAGGCGGCAATAAAATATTTCATTTCATCGCGCTTGTCAGGGTCCTTATTTTTTTCTTTTTCAAAATAACTGGCGAAAAATGCAAAACCAACTAAAAACAGGGCTTCACTAATGAATAAGGCCATCCCTTGAGGAGAACATAAAACTCGGCGCATTAAATCAGGATCATTACTGCTGGAAATGCATACTTCAAAAAAGAATTTGAACATGCTGTAAGAAGAGCTGAGGGAATCAAAGACATTATAGACGTGATGAATTGTGCGATCTTTCTCTAGTTGCTGGGCTAGATGAACACATTGCGAATCGATAAGACCGGCAATGGCCAATAAGAACACGAATTCTTTATGCTTTTTCGACGAATCTTCTTCATTCTTAAGAGACATGCGTCACACACAAGGGCCATCAGTTAAGATTGAAAAGCATTATATTCTTTATTAACCTTGATGTCAATTATAAATCCAGCCTGAATCAAAAAGATACAAAATCGACGTCCATCGTTAATGATAACACAATCTTCTCCGGACAAAAAATATTTCATGAAACCCATTTACAGACTGTGACTTAGAGTGCAAACCTGCTACGATATTGCACCATGCGATTGAAACTTCTATACCTTTGTAATTTTTAGGTATATACAACTCAGGAACGAGGCTTAAATGAGAACAATATCTGCTCTCTTTATTTTTATGTCACTAATGACTGGACCCCTTATGGCAAAAGATGCAGTACATATTTATGGTTATGTGGAAAAAATTTCATTTCCAGGAAAAGACCTGGTCTTATCCGCAAAATTAGATACCGGAGCTAAATCCGCCTCATTAAACGCAACCAACATTACGGAAATAAACGTAAAAGGGGTCCCTTACTTACGCTTTACCGTACCAACCAAAACAGGGGACTTCATTTTCGAAGGGGAATATAAGGGGCGCGTAAAAATTAAAGTGCGTGCCGGTGAACATGACGGTTTATTACCCCACGAACCCATTAAACGCCCCGTCGTTTTACTGCCAATACAACTTGGAGATCAAGTTAAAACGATTAAAGTTAATTTAACCAACCGCAAACGTTTCAATTATCCTTTATTATTGGGTAGAGATGCTATTATTGCATTTAATGGTGCAATAGATCCTGCCTTGACTTTTACCGTTAAAACCCAGAGCAGTAAGAAATAATGAAAAATAATACGCGTCACGTTTATGGTCTTATCCTTACGTTGTTTATTTTAGGAACGGGAATCTTTTTGTATCGGCATCTCGTACTGGATGTGCCACTAACGGATACAGAAACCGTCAATAGTTGGATGGTGGAATCCAACTTGCGCTTTGTTGCGGACCCCAGCACCCCCATTAAGGCTAGTTTTAATATACCTTACTTACCTCCACACTTCGCCATTCTCGATGAATATTTTGTTTCACGAAACTATGGGGTAACCACCAACCTCAATGGTGACAACCGAGAAACCGTTTGGTCTATACGCCGTGCTCATGGCGCCCAGTCCTTATATTATCGAGCAATATTCCGACAAACGGATGCGAATGAATCTCCCATAGGCGCTCCCACCGCAATCAAGTCACAGCCATTGAATGAAAGCCAAAAATCGGCAGTTGAAACCATTACCAATCAGGTACGCCAATCCTCTGCAGATATTAAAACCTTCGCGCAAAGTACCGTTAAGGAACTGAATAAACAAGATGGAAATGCCAAGCTATTGGTCGGGAATGAATTCACGGATGAACAAATCGTTGAGGCCGCCATCTTAATTTTGAATCAATCGAAAATTTCTGCCATGCCAGTAAAAGGTATTTATTTAGCACAGCAAAATAAAGCCGAGTTGAAGTTCTTTTTAGCGGTATTTAATGGTAAAAACTGGATTTACATTAATCCTAAATCCGGTGGAGCCGGCTTGCCTAAAGACTTTCTCATCTGGCAATACGGTAATGAGCCTGTCTATGAAGTAACTGGCGGTAAAAAAGCTTTATTTAACATCACCGTATCGCCTACCCCAATTAACGCCCTAAGTATTGCTAAGTCCCGTGGTTTGCAGTCAGACTCGCAACTCTTACGTTTTTCGCTACTGCAACTTCCGGTAAACGTCCAAGCAATCTATAAAATTTTGCTTACGGTGCCGATTGGTGCCTTTATTATTCTAATTCTGCGTAATTTTATCGGCATTAAAACCTTTGGTACTTTCATGCCAGTATTAATTGCCTTAGCATTTAGAGAAACCCATGTCATTTGGGGAATCTGTTTGTTTGTCACCATTGTATCGTTTGGACTTTTAGCCCGCTTTTATCTGGATCAGCTGCGGCTACTCTTGGTACCGCGATTAGCCGCCATTCTTACCGTGGTCATTTTGCTGATGATATTTATTAGTGTGGTCAGCCAAAATCTTGGTTTAGATGCCGGTTTATCCGTAGCCCTCTTCCCCATGGTTATTTTAACTATGACCATTGAGCGCATGTGCATCACCTGGGATGAGCGCGGTGCATCTGAAGCCATCAAATCAGGCGCTGGAAGCTTATTTGCCGCAGTAATTTCCTATTGGGCAATGAGTTATGAACCGTTACAGTATTTAATTTTCGCGTTCCCAGAATTACTTTTAGTATTACTCGCGCTGATTTTATGGTTCGGCCAATATCGTGGCTATCGATTGTTTGAGTTAAAGCGCTTTAAAGTGCTTGCGAGAGAAAAATGATTAATTTGTTTCGCCGTTTAAAAAACCATGGGATATTAAGCATTAACCAACGGAATACTGATTTTGTATTACGTTATAATCCAAGAAAATTATTTCCCTTGGTTGATGACAAACTTAAGACTAAGAAATTAGCCTTACAAGCAGGGATTGCCGTTCCCCCCTTATATGAAATCATCGAAACCGAACAGCAAATTAAGTCGATTGAAACTTTGTTTGCACCCTACGATGATTTTGTAGTGAAGCCTGCCCGCGGGTCTGGCGGCGATGGTATTTTAGTATTTAAAGATAAGGTCTACGGACGTTATCGCCAAATCAATGGCAAACTAACTACAGCACAAGAACTAAGCTATCATTTATCCTGCTTATTATCTGGTGCTTATAGTCTGGGTGGTTCTTCTGACTATGCAATTATTGAAAAACGCGTGGTCGTTGATCCTGTCTTTGCCGAGGTCAGTTATGAAGGGATACCTGATATTCGTATTATTTCTTTACTAGGCTATCCGGCCATGGCGATGGTGCGCCTGCCCACACGCTTGTCTGGAGGTAAAGCCAATCTACACCAAGGGGCTATAGGCGTTGGCGTGGACTTAGCCACCGGAAAAACCTTAGGCGGAGTATTTCATAATGACACCATCGATTATCACCCAGACACCCTAAACCCGATTGTCGGCATCGAAGTACCCTATTGGAATAAAATATTAGAAATTGCTTCCAGCTGCTATGATTTAACCGGCCTCGGTTATCTTGGCGTGGATATTGTACTTGATAAAGACCAGGGACCCTTAATGCTGGAGCTGAATGCACGCCCAGGATTAAACATCCAGATTGCGAATCGCGAAGGGGGGCTCAAACGCTATCGCACCATTGAAGCCCATCAAAAAGAACATCCTAATGAGTCTGTAGCAGAAAAAGTGGCCTTTAGTCGCCGAATGTTTGCTCGTGGTGAATAGAATTAACGCGCCCTAGGGTTTTTCACCCGTAAGCTGGGCTGGCTAAATATTACCTCCGATGCTGGCCTCTACTGCAGCCCAGCCTATCTCCAAAGGGCTTACAGGTTAAATCTTAATCCTGCCATCACGTCATAAGCCTGCCCACGTCCATTCAGATAAGTTTCACCAACCACTGTTCCATAAAGTGAAACTACTGGATTAATTTGAACGGTAGCACCGACATCCACAGAAAACCAAGTTCCTCTCAAAGATGAAGAGAATGGAACCCAGCCCTCTTCAGAGCTAAACTGAGTTCTGGATACTCCTTGCGACTCATAAGAAAAACTGGGCGTTAACCATAGAGTGGTTTTACCACGAGCTTCTTTTTCCGCCGTACTGAACTTATCCCAAACCAAGCGTGTCCCTAGGCGGGTAATGAACGAATTACTGCTATCAAAACGAACCCAAGAAGCCGCATCAAAACTACGAGTGCCTGGCAGGTTTTGATAAACCAATTGCCCTTCAGGCGCCACACTCCAATTATTCCACAAATGGAAGGGATAACCCGCCTCCAAAGAAACCGCATAACTTTGCGTATTTATCTGCTGGAGCCTCTGATATTGAGAATAGGCGTTAGGCTCAAAATAGCTCCCCTGGAATACACCATCAACATACCAGTCATTACTGCCAATATGAGTCCAATACAAACCAAAGCCATAGGAATCAAAATTGGCATTTCCAGCTTTCGTATGCGTATAGTGGCGAACGCTACTGTAGCCACCGCCCCCGGTGAGATAAAATCCAGCAAAGTCTCGTTGTCCTTGATCCTGTTCATAATGATACACATCAACCCCTGCTTGCACGGCATACAATTGATAATTGAAATTAGGGCCATGAGCCAGAATACCGCGATCATGCACGTTACCACCGCGATTAATAACACGTAGCCAGCCCCCATTCATGTAGGCTGTATTTTTATTTTGTGCTCGTGGATTATGTACTTGCTCTTCTGCCCCCACACGTTGGTGGAAAGTACCGAGCAAGGTGCGGTTATAATTTATTAAGTTTGAATAGATGGAGCTATATAAAGAAACCTCGGGACGATAATCCGGGATTGGATCATCACGTTTTTTAGAACGTAGATACCAATTTTCTAAACCTGTGTCATCAACGCTACCACGATAGAGACTGTACATATAAGGACCGGCCTCAGCTGGCTGCTCTAAATAAAATGCATCCACCGCCGTGCTGCCATCAACCGCATCAACTACTAAAATACCATTCTCGGTGGTAACCGCCCCCCTGCCCCCTGTATTGCGTACAATTAATCCGGTTGAACCCGTTGCAGAACCACCATTTACAATCACGAGCTGGTCTGAAGGGGAATTATCTTCTTGCAAAAAGGTATTGAACACTATAGTGCCATTTTGCCCCACGTAATCAGTGACCGTTAAGGTTTTATAGCCCGTAAATGGAAAAGAAAATTGGATAATGCTGTTTGCATTAGTAAGATTGGTTAAATTAGAAGAACCGGTCATATTCCAAAAAGAACTATTCTCCAAAAGTACCGTGGAAGTATCTCCCTCCATAGTCAATGCCGCCCCATTAAGAATCGAGTTATTCACAGTAATATTGGCTATCGTAGGATCGGCAAATAGCGTGTGTTGGGTTGCGGCAAATGATGTTGTAGGTGCCTTATGAGCCACCAAACCTAACCCATTGGTAATGCCCTCACCCTCCTCATTATCTAGAGGAGCTCCCACCGGAGAAATCCCCACCAGCCCCCCTGTATCACCCACAATTAACCAGTGCGTATTCCCAGTGACGGTAGTGCCATTAAGGTTAATGTTTGCCTCCCCACCAATAATCCCAATACCCGCAGCCTGATCGCTTGTCAATGAACCACCGTTAATAGTTACATTATTAAGATAACCTGCAGCGCTATTAATGATTAAGCCTAAAGCGGCTGCCCCATGAGCATGGGTATCCGTATCTATTGTATTAATCGTTCCCCCATTAAGCATCTCTAAGCCATGAGCTGCAAGACCGTTGGTTGTAATGGTGGAATTATGAAATTGCGCGACGGTAGAGAAGGGATCCTCAGAAGCAGCTTCCACATACGCACCACTAGCCCCTTCGCCTTGGGTAGTGATTTTAGCGTTATTTACGCTGAGCATGGCTCCAATTCGTGCAATCGCACCGTTCGCATTCAACCCCTCAGTGCTGATTGATGCCATAGAGACATTGAGCAAGGAACCCTCTTCAAGAGCATAAAGCCCTGCGGCGTTTTCCCCATGAGTAAGCACCGATAAATTGGATATATTGGCATGAGAATCCGCACGCGTTACCACACCGGAGCTTCCAGTTCCGAAGGTTTCTACATTTAAATTGTCACCAACAAAGGTACTGTATAAGCCGGTACTGCTAAAATTGATGTTACTGACACGAATACCGATGCCATTGCTGGGGCCAGCGGTTATAATTGTTGAGTTATTTAACGTCGACGTTGCTCCGGTTTGCGTATTCATTCCATAAGCTTGGACATTCATGCTGATGTTATTACCAACAAAGGTGCTAACATTAGAGTTCAGCACCCCGGAGCCACCGACACCATGGGTGAGAATGGAGACATTATCAAAAGAACCTTGAGCCCCAAGCTGCGTATTAATGCCATAAGCCCCCGCCCCATTGTTGCCAGGGTCTACACCACCTGAAGTTTCAATCTGCAGGTTACTCAATATTCCCGTAGCAAAATTTGCCAAAATGACCCCGCTAGAACCATTACCAAAAGTACGGATGGAAGCATTAGATAAGCGCACCATGGTGGATGTAGCGCGATGATTCGGGTTAGTTGCCCATAGCCCGTAAGAATAAGTGGAGCCTGTAGTAACAATGCTGATGGCCGAGCCAGCGAGACTGGTGAGATAAGCCAGATTTGAACTTGCATCAATATTGAAACCAAACGCGGTACCACTAGTCTGAATTTGAATATTAGGGCCGCCCAACTCAACGGTACCGTTTGTCACACTCACCGCATTAGAACTGGTAGTAATCGATGTATTACCCACAACAGTCGTAGTACCGCCTGATGATTGCACCACTGGAGATATTGGTCCAGGCCCTACATTCGCAGCAATAACGTAAGTGGGTAAGCAGGTAAGCGCGAGTATGGGTATTGATAAACCAACCTTAATAAAAAAAGAAGTCCCGATGCGAGAGGACATAGCAAATCCGTGCATAATAGCTCCATTATTATTACTATATTTAGTGAAAATAAAATAATAAAATTAGCTATTTAATGCAAGAGATTATTTTCTAAGGGTTCCTGACAAGGTAACTAAACCACTTCTGCGGAAATAAACAACTTTTAGCAATGGTAGCGTTAGATATTTTCAAGCAGAATACCCTGCAAGAACTCCTGGTCCAACAAAGGGCTCGGCACATGTGACCAAGTATAACGTTATGATCATCAAGGGAACGTTAATCGTGTGCATCCAAAAACGATTAATGGACAATGTCTAAACGCGCAGCATTATTCCCCCATCGGAGCAGAACTTAAAAATCAAAGAAGAGCAAAATAATGTATACAAGAGCGGATTTTGGCTTAAAACTGAAAGAATGGGTCAGAACTAAACAAGATGTTGCTGATATTGGAAATTGGGTATACTCGATATATTTAGATCATATTGAGGATATTGATAGGGAGTTCCGACATATATTAATAACATTAAACTATATGGAGGATGGTCCAGAATTTGCTTTATCCTATAAACGATTAGATGAAATTGCAGATGATTTGATCGCTGGAAAAAAAGATATAAATTTGGATTATTAATAACTCGACTTCGACATATATGAGATCAGAGAACTAATAAATCAGCGAGTTAATAGTTTCATCGGTATTATTTGCCAACGAAAGTACTGCATAGAAAATATCGATTAATAGGAAATATAATGCTGTTATTTGAAAAAGAACCCGTCAAAAAAGCCTTGCATCTTGATCGTTTTATGGATTTTATCAATGAAATAGTGCCTCTGTATGAAGAAGAAATCCCTCTAGAACTTATTGCCTTGCTTCCTTGGGATGAGCTGCAAAAAAGGCTCAGTGAATACATTAGTGCCGGCTTAGGTAATCTTACCGATTCTGCAGGCCAGCCACCAGGTGCTGTTTTTCCGAAAATACTCAAAGGCGTTTATTTCTGTCTGGGAGATTATTTTAGTATCCACGGTTCTTTGTATTACAACGAGGTAGATTGGGCGGCTAATGCTGCTTATGATTACAAGGACTCCAGCGAACTATTTATGCAGCTATGGAATGAATTAGTTTCACTGCAGTTGGATTTAAAAATCATTCTAGATCTAAGGTATATGTTTGCTGTATTTACCTCATTAAAAACTCTCCGAACAATCGATGGCATCAAAGATATTGCGAATGCAGTGATGGCTCTCGGCTATAGTGATGGAGATATATTAACTTTAGGATACTTCTCAGAACAGCAATTTCAGGAACACATCGAGATTGTGGATAATGGTGAATATGAGAATCCCTCTACAGCTCCAGTCGAAGTCCCCCGTCCCGTAGTACCACGCGGTGACTTATGGGACTATATGAGATCCTATTGCATGACGTTTATTCAAGAACAGGGACTTCAGGAGCGTTTTTGGGAGTTTGGAGGAGCGGAGGCGGAACGAATTAGCCATGAATTTAAAGAGCAGCTGATTCTCAATCGATGCCCATTGTGTCATGCCATTAAAAAGACACCACGAGCCAGATTGTGTTTAAAATGCGGTGAATTTACACCTCCAGTTGGGACCTAATTGAAATACGCCAACTTCAATACAGAGAAAAATCTTACCTAAGAGAGGATTATTATGGAGTTTCAATTGGTAATACAATTACTGGAAGAACCATATAATGATATTGATTTAATAGCAGATCTGGAAGATAAATTAGAGGGCTCGCTCATTGATGCAGAAGTTGATGGGCATGATATTGGTAACGGGGAAGTTAACATTTTCATTCATACCAATACCCCTGCGGATATCTTAAAAAGAGTAAAATCTATTTTAGAAGAAGAATGTTTTGATCTGGCACACGTCAAAATTGCTTATAGAAAATTTGACGCGGAAAATTACCTTCCTCTATGGCCTGACAATTTAGTGGAATTTGAGGTGAAATGATGAGCGATTACCCAAAGAAAGCGTCTCAATCCACACCACGAGCATGTTGAATAAACAGGCGTTTAATCGGCATAAAGGTATTACAAAAACCCAAGCCCAATCCTCGTAAAGTAACCATTGGCGTAAATGAATTACTAAATAAACGCTTAAATCCTTCCATCAGCGCGATCGTTTGCCAAACCGCATGCTTGCGTTCGCGTTGATAGGCTCCCAGAGCTTTTTTAGACACTAATTTGCCAGGTGCTGCATCCAAACACTGCAACCAGCTCTTAATATCCGCCAACCCGACATTTAAGCCCAAACCCGCCAAAGGGTGTATCGTATGCGCAGCATCACCCAGCAGCAACCAACGAGCACCGGTATACTGTTTCACATGGCGCATTTGCAAGGGGAATTGATGGCGCTTGCTGATTAAATGAGCCGAACCTAGTTTGCTGGCAAAGGCTTTGGTTAACTCTTCATTAAACTGCTCATCGCTGCATTCCATCAGTTTTTTAGCGCGCTCTGATTGGCTGGACCAAACAATGGAACATTCATGAGGATTTGCCAAGGGTAAAAAAGCTAAAGGACCATCGGGATTAAAGACTTGATATGCCGTATGTTGATGGGCTTTTTCAACAGCTACCGTCGCCACAATAGCCTGTTGTTGATAAGGCCAAGTGGTTAAGGCAACCTTGAGTTTGTGTCGTGCCGGTGAATTAGCACCATCGGCAACCATTAATAACTGTCCTTCCCAGCTCTGTTGCTGACTGGATACCTTAATGCTATGCGACTCCTCCTGCACGGCATCCACACAACAGCCAGGAAATAAATGAATTTCCGGATATTGCGCCACTTGCTGTAGTAAAGCCTGTTTCAGTATTGATTCTTCGATAATGGTACCTAAATGGGAACTGGCTACACACCGTGAATCAAAATCGATATGAGCGCCATTCACCCCATCCCAAACGTACATTTGACTGTAGGGCGACAGACGAGATGGTTCTAAATGCTGCCATGCCCCTAATTGCTGTAACAAGGTCTGTGAGGCTTGATTAATCGCATAAACTCGCATGTCGGTTTTACTAGTATCAACCCTTAATGAACCCGCATCAATCACAGCAATGCGATAACCCCGTTGCGCCATAGCAATGGCGGCAGTTAAACCAACAACCCCACCACCAATGATTAGTACGTTAAACTGCAAATTCATTTTATTTACCTCTAGGCTTATGCCTCATGTTCGTTTAACGCAATCTCACAGACTAAATCGGGAACCACGCCACCAAATCCACGAGCATAGCGAGCTAAAAGACCTTTTAAGCTAGGAATATTATCCAGCGCAACTAAGCCTAAACCCCGTGCAATCCCTAAACCCGGCAAGCGACTGGTAAATAAATTAATTAGACCATCGGTGAAGCGTGTAATGATGCGTTGATCATGGGCGCGTAGTTGCACGTATTGCGCCAGCATCTCTGTATTTAAGCCATGCTTTGCAATACATTGCGCCAAAGTAGCCACGTCTCGAAGACCTAGATTAAATCCTTGGCCAGCAACTGGGTGTAGGGTATGCGCGGCATTTCCC
Organism: Legionella lytica; assembly: GCF_044626755.1. Lineage (GTDB taxonomy): Bacteria > Pseudomonadota > Gammaproteobacteria > Legionellales > Legionellaceae > Legionella > Legionella lytica_A. The sequence continues at coordinate 183,303 of NZ_JBGORX010000002.1, forward strand.
ACAAAAACTACGGATTCTTTAACTTGTTGCGGCATCAACACTTGCTGTAAAGGAAAAGACGAGCGCTTGCCGGTTTTGGTAAAGCGACCCAGGCGGTAACCAAAAGTTTGTTGCAACTCGTGTAAAAATTCAGCATCAGATAATTCCAGCAATTGGCTGGCTTCTTGGGCAGGCACCGCCCATACTAAAGACATTCTATTTTCTTGCATGGGCAATAGCGCCAAGGGGCCATGAACGGTGAAACGTTCATAAGCACGTCCGGCATGCGGCTGGCTCAAACCAATATTGGCAACAATGCCTTGTTGTCCATACAATTTTGTTTGTGAAGGCAAACCACAGAAACGCCGTACGGCAGAATGAGTACCGTCTGCGGCAACAATTAAACGCGCAGCAACATTGATTTGCCCCGCGCCAGTGTTAATCGTTACCGTCTTGTTATTGAGGTCCAGAGATTCAACCTTAGCAGGCGCTAAAATTTGCTGAGGGTCCAACAATTGATGTAGGGCACGATTGATGTATTGCATTTCCACCACATGACCTAAAGGCGCATCCACTTCACCATGCAAACGCGACGCGCCAAAATGCGCTTGATCCGAAACATGAATCATCTCGATGGGCGTTGCCTGCGCCTGCACATGCTCCCAGACACCAAGCATGGTTAAAATACGCTGACTCGCGGGAGACAGCGCCAAAGAACGCGCATCAAAATCAGGATTGATTTTATGTTCTAAGGCATGGGTATCCACTAACAAACAACTGTGCCCCAACCCTTGCAACGCTAACATTAACGTGGCTCCAGTCAAGCCCCCGCCAATAATCAGAATATCTATTTCTTTACTAGTCACGCATTAATGCCTCAATGTCTGCTACATCAACAGGTAATGCTCCGGTCAAAACTTCATGACCCGTAGCAGTTACTGCCACATCATCTTCGATACGTATGCCAATACCCCACCAACGCTTATCTACACCCGGGGTATTCGAGCTAATATATAGGCCAGGCTCCACCGTTAGTACCATGCCAGGCACCAGTGGACGCCACTCACCTTCTATTTTATAAAGACCACTATCGTGCACATCTAAGCCAAGCCAATGCCCGGAGTTATGCATATAGAAAGGTCGGAAGGCTTCCTGCTTAATTAACTCATCAACATCACCCTGCAAAATCCCCAGTTCGCACAAACCTTCGGTTAAAATACGAATAATGATCTGTTGCACTCCATTCCAAGGAGCTCCTGGTTTGACTGCTGCAATACCGGCTTTTTGCGATTTAAGGACGAGTTCATAAATACTTTTTTGCTCTGGACTAAATCTGCCACTAACAGGGAAGGTGCGGGTAATGTCAGCAGCATAATTTTCATATTCGCCCCCAGCATCAATCAACACCAAATCCCCCGCATTTAAAGGATGATTATTGTCGGTGTAATGCAACACACAGGCATTTTCCCCCCCGCCGACAATCGGATCATAGGCCACACTACGACAACCCTGGCGGCTAAACTCATAAATCAATTCGGCTTCGAGTTGGTATTCATGGCCTACCTCTTTGCATTGGCGCATTGCACGCAGGTGAGCATCTACGGAAATACGGGCCGCTTCGCGCATTAAATCCAGCTCCGCCTCACTTTTAATTAGGCGCATTTCACCTAAAAGAGGCTCTAAATCGCACAGACAATTAGGTGCCTTAACTCCTCGACGCACCTGATCTTTAAGGACGGATAAGGAATCCATAACCAATTGCTCTAACTCCGCATTACGAGCAAAAGAATAATAAACAGCGGATTTACCGCTGAATAAAGTCGGTAGCTCGTGAGCCACATCCTCTATAGAATAAGCCTGTTGCATTCCCAGCTCGTCTACCGCGCCTTGTTGCCCCAGGCGTCTGCCGGTCCATTGTTCTGCACCAGGATTGCGGGGTCGGTTAAAAAGAATGCTTTGGCCTTCTTGGCCCGCAATCAGCACTAATATGGCATCCGGTTCATTAAAGCCGGTGAGATAATAAAAATTACTGTCCTGGCGAAAACGATAATGCGCATCCCCATTGCGTAACTGTTCATGTGCGGCGATAACAATCGCAACACTGCCTTCGGGTAGTTGCTGCGCTAATTTATTTCTTCTTGCCTGATATTCTTGCTGAGTAATCATACCAACATCCTTATTAATGGGTTACACCACGATCTCGTTCATTCATCATTAAATCACCGTGCAAACGAATTACCGCCATCCGCGCGTATTCGCTGACTTCCATCAATGCACGTTCATCTTCTTCGCCTACATCCAAAGTATCACAATCCAATTCGGCAAATTCAAGCATATGTTGTAAGGCTTCTTGAGCCTCATCTTCGTTGAACTGATCGCTGCCAATTCCGCACAAGGACAATGCCTGGGTGAAACCTTCACACCATTCACTGAAAGCCGCCGCACGTTGCAACAAAGACTCGTCCTCATGAGGAAGCATCATTTGAAAATTAAAATCAAAATGGGTAATTTGTTGTTGGCTGATGGAGAACACTGAGAATAAGGCCAACAAAGCACTGCGGCTTTGTTCATCTTTTTTATTATTCAACAAGGCACGTAAATAGACCTCGCCTTGTAAATCCTGTCCGGCGCAAAGATAGCCACACATCATTCCATGCAATGAACTGGCAGAAACCGGCAATGATAAAAAGGAAATCGCATCAACAAAATGATCGTACTCAGGTAGGGTCCAATGCTCATTTTCAGCAGACATAATTAACTCATCTATAAAAAAATGCCTCATGATAACCGATTTGGCGCAGCGGTTCACCTCAGTATTTGCTGCTTGCAAGCAAAATTGCTACTATTTACTACAAACCGCTAGCAATTCAAAGGCCGAATTATGACCCAAACAAAATCATGCTCTATTAAGTTACTCAATAAATCCTATGAAATTAAATGCCCAGAGGGTGAAGAAGCCAATTTAGTGCTCGCTGCTCAAAAGCTTAATAATCAAATCATGCTTAATAAAAAGAAGGCAAAACAACTGGATGATTTCCATACATTGTTGTTGGCAGCCCTTGATATTAGTCATGAATTAGTGATGTGCAAAAACGAGCAGGCGCAACAACACCATCAAGTCACTCAATTTATTACGTCTTTAGAACATAAAATTAATAAAATGGTAAATGGCGACATAGAACGCGTTTCCGAAACGGAGTAGCCGGTATGTCGGCGGTGTAGATTAGGCTTATGGCTCCATAGCCAAAACTACGCCGTCATGGATCGGACGCCTATAAATTAAAAGGAGTTAACGATGAGACGCCAATGGTATCTCGGTTTTGGTATCCTGTTATTGTTCACCCTAGCGATATTTAGCATGTTGAAAGATATACGCTGGTTTTTTGTGTTTCTCACTCCCATCATTATTCTATGGATTTATGATCTAACTCAAAAAAAACACACGATTTTGCGTAACTTCCCCGTACTCGGGCATGTGCGCTATTTTTTAGAATTTATCCGTCCGGAAATTCAACAATACTTTATCGCCACCGATGAAAGTGAGCTTCCCTATAACCGGGAAACTCGCTCCTTAATCTATGAACGGGCGAAAAACACCCGTGATACCATTCCCTTTGGAACAGAACGCGATATTTTGAGTGTTGGGTACACCTGGGCTTTGCATTCCCTAGCACCTAAACATTCCTCAGAAGTCGAGCCCCGCATTCAAGTCGGTGGTCCAGATTGCCTGCAACCTTATAGTGCTTCGCGACTTAATATTTCCGGCATGAGTTTTGGCGCCTTATCTGGAAAAGCAATTATGGCCATGAACAAGGGTGCTCTGCTCGGCGGCTTTTACCAAAGCACTGGTGAAGGCGGTTTAAGCCCTTATCATCTGCAAGGTGGTGACTTGGTTTTCCAAATCGGTACCGCCTATTTTGGTTGTCGCACGGCAGAGGGAGAATTTGACCCACAAGAATTTGCCGTCGAAGCAAGTCGTAATGAAGTAAAAATGATTGAAATCAAACTGTCTCAAGGCGCTAAACCATCTCATGGTGGAATTTTGCCGGCCGCAAAGCTTACGGAAGAAATTGCCCGGGCAAGAAAAGTCTCCATGGGTAAAGATGTCATGTCCCCCATTGCTCATACTGCATTTAGCACCCCTATTGGCTTATTAGAGTTTATTAAAAAATTACGGGAGCTCTCTGGAGGTAAACCTATAGGCTTTAAATTATGCGTAGGCCGCCGAGATGAGTTTTTTGCGATTTGTAAGGCGATGTTAGAAACGAAAATTATGCCTGACTTTATTACCGTGGATGGCGCAGAAGGCGGTACTGGAGCAGCTCCAGTAGAATATACGAACTTTATAGGCACACCCTTGGAGGCAGGCTTAGTCTTTGTTCATAATGCCTTAGTAGGTATTGGGGTTCGTGATAAAATTCGGATTATTTGCAGTGGTAAGGTAGCCAATGGCTTTGACATGCTCACCAATCTGGCTCTTGGTGCGGATATGTGTAACGCAGCTAGAGCCATGATGCTCGCTACGGGATGCCTGCAAACCAAACAATGTAATGCCAATACCTGTCCCACCGGGATTACTACGCAAAATAAACGTTTGCAGTATGGTTTGGTAGTTGATGAAAAAAAACAGCGCGTTGCCAACTTCCATCACAATACGGTAAAAAGCTTTTTAGAGATGGTGGGGGCATTAGGCTTAGATAACCCGAGTGATTTACTACCTTCCCATGTTATGAGACGTACCGGGGTTGATGAGGTTAAAAGTTTTGAACAGATTTATGATTATTTAGAGCCAGGACAATTGTTGGGTGCAGATATTCCCGAAAGTTACAGGAACGATTGGGAAGCGGCTGACCCCAGGCATTTTTAAGAGGAAATCCGGTTGCCAGCAACCGGATTTCCTTTAATTAAGCTACATCATAACCACCTGCAACTGCGGTATAAACCTGCACGATACCATCAAGCAGCTGCGCTTTCGCTTGAATTAAACTCAACTTACTGCGTTGCAAATTGATTTTGGCATTACTCACCGTACGATAATCTTTCGCTCCCGACTTATATTGAGTTAAAGCCAAGGAGTAAGATCTTTGGGCGGCCCGATAGCCTTTCTTGGTTTGCAAATAAGCCAATCTATTCTTGTGCTCATTGGTCAGGGCATCATCAACATCCGCAAAGGCACCGCGTAGTGTTTCTAAATAAGTGTAATACGTTGTTTTAAAACCAGCTTTTGCTGCTTTAATGTTTTGATAGGCACTCGGATTAAAAACTTTCATTGAAGCAACAGCCTGAGCGACCCACAAATTAGTACTTATTTTTAAAAGATTGGTTAAATCCAACGAAGCCTTACCCACTAAACCAGTCAAACTAATCGTCGGGAAAAACTCCGCATAGGTCCCTCCAATTTGGGCATAAGACATTTTGACATTATTGGTGGCAATCATAATGTCAGGGCGATTTTTTAAAACCGACGAAGGCAGCTGTTGGGGGATAAGATGCTTTATCTTAAGTGCCAATAAGCTGCGCTGCGTTTGCACCGGCCCCGGATTTTGGTTCAATAACAATTGAATCGTATTTTCACTTTGAGCAATAACTCCCTCAATCTGGGGAATCCTCGTTTCTTCTTGTGCTAATTGCTGGTCAATACTGGTTAGGGTTTCTAAATCACTGGCACCTTTGCGGAAACGTACCTGCTCCAGTTGTCGCAATTTCTTTAATTCGTCAGTTAATACCCGCTCCACCGCCAACTGCTCACGCTGGCTCAAGAGCATCAAATAGGCGCCACTCATTTGGCTAATGATGCTTAATTTGGTTGACTGCATCTGGGCTTGCTGTATCGCAAGAGAGGCCTTCGCCGAGTTAACATTGCTAATATTGCTTAAGGCATTCACCGTATAACTCGGTGCAAAACCTGCATAATAGCCTCTAAATCTTGGTCTGGGGAAATTGGCAAAAAATGGGTTATTGGCCAATTGGCTACTGGGTGTAATATGAGGATTCCACGTGCCCCCCGTAAAACCGCTGGCACTGGCATCAAAAGTGGGAATCCAGGCATATTGGGCCGCCTTCAGTTGGGCTTGTGCTTGTTCAATGGTTGCGTAAGAGCCTTTAATACTGTCATTGCTTCTTAATGCCTGCACAATGAGCTGCGTCAACTGCGGATCCTTCATCTTGTTCCACCAGGCAACCCGATTTAACTCCGTCTTATCTGGGACATATTTAATGCCGCTACGGGTACTTTTTGGATAGCTCACTTGTTCATTGACTTTGCAGTCTTTGCAGCAGCCTGTGAGCAAAATACTCACTACCGTGCAAAAAATCATCGTTTGTTTCATTAGGGTATGTCCTAAAATAGTACTGCCTCATAGAGACCCAGCTGAGCTAGGTATCTCGTGTTTAGTTTGCATTTCACTCCGAACTTATGGATGCCGCGGAAATTCGGGCGAGTTATTGGCAATAAAACTTAAGCCTAATCGAAAAGGCATCCACTCACGGATTTTAATCAAGTTTGGTTCTAAATATTTTTCCGGTTAAGAAAACTAAGACCACCGCGATCAGAATAATCGGTAAAATATTCGGACCAATCTGGGTTATCGTATTGCCTTTCAATAAAATGCCCCGAGTTATTCGCGTAAAATAAGTCATCGGCATGCACGCCCCTATTACTTGGGCCCAACCTGGCATGCCATAAAAAGAAAAAATATAGCCCGATAAAAACATCGAGGGTAATTGATAAAACACACTGAGCTGCATCGCTTGCATGGGTGTGCTCGCCAGAGTAGAAAAAATCATTCCTACCATTAAGTTGGCGATAATAAAGGGGGCTGCGGCAATATAAAGTAATAAAACACTGCCTTCCGTCGGAATATCAATGAGCAACTTGCCAAAAACTAAAATACTGGTTAATTGCAAATACCCTAAAACGATATAAGGTATCACTTTACCGAGAATAATCTCGGTTGGTTTTAAAGGGGTACTTAATAGCATTTCCATTGTACCGGCTTCTTTTTCCGAAGTAATGGCGGTGGACGTCAGCATGACCATGGTCAGGGTCAGCAATACCCCGATAAGCCCGGGAACAATGTTATAAGAACTAATGTTGGCTTCGTTATAGAGGCGATGGATGGTGAGGTTCACACTGCGTGACGATTTAATCGGTGAAGGTGCCCCTAGACCTTGTTTATTGAAGGTGTTTAGTGTTTGATTCAGAATGGGCAACGCATTACCCAGCGCACTGGCACTGCTTCCCGGATCAGAACCATCAATTTCCACCAACAATTGCGGGTTTTCGTTACGAATGTATTTACGGGTAAAATTAGGCGGAATGGTAAAAGCCAAGCTAATGTTACCGTTAGCAAAATCCTGGTCTTTTTCAAACTCGCTGGATTCTTTAGTTTGTACTTTAAAATAACCAGAGGCCTCAAGCCCACTCACATAACTGCGCGTTAAGGGCGTGTTATCATAACTAATAACAGTGGTAGGTAAATGCTTGGGGTCAAACTCAATGGCAAAGCCAAAAAGAATAAGCAACATAATAGGTAAAATGACAAGCATGGCAATGGTGCCGCGATCACGAGTAATTAAAATAAATTCTTTGCGGATTAAGCCTGTTAGACGCGTTAGAGAAATACCCTGAACATGTATCCACCTCATCGCATTAACCCAATAAAAACCTCTTCAAAAGAGGGCGTGACTTCTTTAAAGGAGACCTCGGGATGCTCCTCGATTAGCTTGCGTAAGGATTGGTGATTTCTGGAAGAAATCCGTAACTCATTATTCACAATGGAAACCAATACATCAGGATAGCCGCCATTAATTTTTTCCATTAATGAACTTTGTTCCTCGCGGGTTATCTCCGGTACATAGGTTTTAACATGGGATGCTGGAACCAAGTCCTTGGTGCGGCCAGCATACAATAATTTCCCCATATTGATGTAAGCCAAATCGGTGCACTTTTCCGCCTCGTCCATATAATGAGTAGTCACCAAAATCGTGGTGCCATCACGTGAGGAAATCTTATGCAAGTAATCCCAAAACTCTTTCCGCGCCTTAGGATCGACCCCGGCCGTAGGCTCATCTAAAAAAAGCATCTGTGGTTTATGCAGTAAACTACAAGCCAAAGCCAAACGCTGTTTCCAACCACCGGATAAGTTGCCTGCCTGTACTTTTCGATAACGCTCCAGCTCCAAATCGTCGATCATTTCCTCAATGGCTTGCTTGGCATTTTTTACTTGGAAAATATCGGCGACAAAACGTAGATTTTCATAAACTGTCAAACCGGTATAAAAACTAAACTTTTGCGGCATGTAGCCGGTGTGTTTTTTGATTTCATCACTTTGGGTGCGAATGTCATAACCTAAGCAATAACCAGAGCCATCCGTAGGTGATAGTAAACCACAAATCATGCGGATAGTGGTCGTCTTTCCACTGCCATTGGAGCCAAGAAAGCCAAATATAGCCCCCTTTTCTACTTGTATAGAGATATGATCTACTGCCAGTTTTTTGTCGAACTCTTTGGTTAAATTGGTTACGTCAATGGCAAACTCACTCATCAGCTAATTCCAAAGTAACTGGCTGCCCAAGGTGTATTTTCTCTAAGTCGGGAGCATCAATTTTTACCTCGACACGAAAGACTAAACGCTGGCGCTCTTCACGTGAATAAATAATAGGGGGCGTATATTCAGCAATGTTGGAAATATAGAAAATGTGCCCTGTCGCAAAATGGTCATTGGCATTCGTTTTCATCTTAATTTTTTGGTTAAGCCGTAAGTGGTTTAATTGCGTCTCAGGAACAAAAAAAATCGCCTTAATATTATCTTTAGTAATCAAAGAAAGGACTGGATACCCTGCTTGTACAAACTCACCGCGGGTATAGTAAGTATCAAAGATAATGCCACGGTCGGTAGCAAAATTTTCTTTGCGGGTAAGTTGCCATTTATTATCGGCCGTATCCACTTGGCTGCTGTTAATTTTGGCATCAAGATCCGCCAATTGTTTCTTGGAAACCGTTAAATCCCTTTGCGCCGCATCCACATCATTTTGGCTGGCAGCATTTTGTTTACGCATAGCGACGATACGGCGATAACTCACTTCATTATAATGGATTTGACTTAAGGTTTGTTCGCGTTGCGCTTGTAGTGCTTGCTTGTTTAACTCACTCATCTCGACGCGATAAAGCTCGCTGGTTTGTTCCAGCTTAAATAGAAATTGGTCCTTGGGAACGAATTGGCCTCGAAGTACGGCAAGCTCAGCAAGCCGTCCGCCAAAATCGGCAGATAAGTAAACCAGATCGGCATCAACATAACCGTTAAACAAGTTCTCTTCTTTTTTGCAAGCCGTTACTGATAGAAAAATCAGCCCTAAGAACCACAACTTCCGCATGTCATACCCATCCTGAGTTTTATTGCTTCGCCGCAATTTTAAGCTTTCTATCATATGCTTAAGAAGAATGCCTGTCAAAAAGGGATAGGTCCCGTATTGGGATCCTGTAATACGGGCTACGTTTTAGATTCTATGCTTTCCACTTGATGTTGCAACCAATACTTGGCTTTTGCTCTGCACTGACCGGTTCTCCTGCTAAGATGCAATCCAAGGCCGCTTGCAAGTGTTCTCCAGTTAATGGCTTATTATTTCCAGGCGTGGAGTCATCCAGACAACCGCGATAGACACACAACAAATCTTTATCAAACACATAAAAATCAGGAGTGCACGCGGCATGATAAGCCTTCGCAACCTCTTGGCTTTCATCGTATAAATAAGGAAAGCTGTAATGAGCCTGTTGTGCTTCCAGCTGCATTTTTTCTGGGCTATCATCAGGATAGTTTTCCACATCGTTGGAACTAATCGCGATAAAGTTAATCCCTTGAGGCTGATACAGATTAGCTAACTCAACCAGTTTGGGTTGCACATGTTTTACATAAGGACAATGATTACATAGAAACATAATTACGGTAGCAATAGCCGATTTGCCTTCCTGGAGGCTCACCATTTGGTTGTTGCGCGTATCAATTAAATTAAAATCGGGTGCTATGCTACCTAAAGGCAGCATAGTGGAGGGTGTAGCAGCCATAAAAATTCCTCATCAATTAGCGATAAGCTATAGTGCTCCTGTTTATTTGCTAAGTAAAGGCCGTGATGGCTTGACTTTATTCGCGCGAACAGTGTTATACTTAAATTAACCCGGTGGGGAGTGATTTTCGAACCAATGCTAATAGCATGGGGGGCATCCTGCAGTCGGTGTTGTGCAAGCCTGCCTTGGAGTAGGAAGCCTGAACCGATTCAATCGTCACCCACTTGAACCTCAGGGTTCAAAATCCATGCCTATCGGGCTACCTTCATACAATCCTGCACTTGAACGGTTTGACGCCATGTTCCTCATAAGAACGATGTATAAAGTTCTTAAAAAAAGTATCCGCCGAAACCCCACAACGATTATACAAATACTTTTTCGGCAAGGTATGGGCATAATCGTCACCAATATGAGCAACGGAAGCCTCCATTTTACGATTCCGTGCTTTTTCCTTTGCTTCGTGCTTTACATTCTGTAACTCGCTTAACATCTTACTATCGACTACGTCTTCGTGTTGGCAGACGGTTATTTGGGCATCAAGTTCCCCTTTAATTTTTCTGCGCTGCGCTCTTAAGCCCAGATGCAGGGAGCCTTCATGAGGTATAGACAGATCATCTTCGCTTTGTGGCGTACGTTTAGCTTTAGGAGTACGTACCAACATGTAATCACGAAACTGCTCAGGAATATCCTGAAATAGTTCCGCAATCTCGGCATACCAGGTGGAGTTGCAAATAACCAGCGTGCATAAAAAACCCAGTATTCCACCAAGAACAGGAAGATTTTCAACATGGCTCAAAACCAGTTGTAGACTGGAAGCAAAAGAACGATCATTAAATAAGTTAAGCTTGATTTCCTGCTGATGAAAATACCAAGCGACACAGGTGGCGATCCCTCCACCAATAGATAAACCATTTAACGTAATGTTTTCCGGGGAAACGCCCTGATCTAATAATCGCTGAACCTGGGCAATACCATCGATAATTAAATGGCACATGAATTTGACCTGGCCTTGGCTGCGACCAACATTGCGGTAGTTAAAACCAATGACATTCGTTTGCAGGTCACGCGCATTTTCTTGCATCTCAACTAGCGATTGCTCGTACGCTTTAAAATTGCAATTAAAGTTTATAATGAACGTTTGATGTGAAGGCTCTAATTCTTGTTGCGCACAATGCCTTATTTCCAAGGTGTCGAGGAGTGCCTCATCGAAGGTAGCTACGGTGTGTTGTTTATGGCGCAAGACGTCATCATCGAACAGGCCCGGTTCATTAATGAATAGAGAACTAAAATCTTTTTCTTGAGAAGGGAGAGCAAACCGGCCTAAAAAAGCATCCAACCAACTCGCAGCCGCTGAAAAATTAAATAACGGGTGATGTTCATGTGGCGACGGTAATTTCTTGGGTTCTGGGGCCTGATACAACACGATGACAAACCTAAATTATAAGGGAATAATACGGCGATTATTCCCATTTTATTTACCATGTGTCAAACTTTAGCTCACCTAAGGCAATGCCGGCCTCTTAACTCACATCACCTTTAATCAGTTGCTCTTTCAATAAAAGATATTGATCTCTTACCTTAGCGGCAGCCTCAAACTCCATATTTTTAGCATGCACATACATTTGCTTTTCTAAGGTATTAATATGTTTTACCAGCTCTTGGGTTGACCAATGCAAATACTCTGGCGTAGGTTCAGCCACGACCTCTTTACGTTTACCCACGTACGCACCTTCCATAATATCGGTGACGGATTTATTAATCCCTTTGGGGGTAATCCCATTAGCTTCATTAAATTCCTTTTGTTTGTCACGTCGTCGGCTCGTCTCATCTAAGGCGCGCTGCATGGAGCCCGTAATCTTATCCGCATACAGAATCGCCCGTCCATTCACATTACGTGCCGCGCGACCGATGGTTTGAATTAAAGAGCGGTCTGAACGTAAAAAGCCCTCTTTATCGGCATCAAGGATGGCAACCAAAGCCACCTCTGGCATGTCCAAACCTTCGCGCAATAAGTTAATCCCCACCAACACATCAAAAACACCTAAACGTAAATCACGAATAATCTCCATACGCTCTACCGTGTCGATATCCGCATGCAAATAGCGAACTTTGATCCCATGTTCATTTAAATAATCGGTCAAATCTTCCGCCATACGCTTGGTCAGGGTCGTCACTAACACCCGCGCACCGGTCTGAATCACTTGCCGTGCCTCAGACATTAAATCATCGACCTGAGTACGTACCGGGCGAATTTCAACTTCAGGATCAATTAATCCAGTAGGACGTACCACCTGTTCAGCCACATTATCAGAATTCTCTTTTTCATAGGAGCCCGGGGTTGCTGAGATATAAATCGTTTGTGGTGAGCGCCCTTCAAATTCTTCAAAACGTAAAGGACGATTATCCAATGCCGAAGGCAGGCGAAATCCATATTGCACTAAAGTTTCTTTGCGCGAGCGATCCCCGCGATACATCCCACCAATTTGCGGTACGGTCACATGGGACTCATCAATAATCAACAAAGCTTCTGCAGGCAAGTAGTCAAACAAGGTTGGTGGGGGTTCACCCGCATTACGTGCCGATAAATAACGCGAATAGTTTTCAATTCCGGAGCAATAGCCCAACTCCAACATCATTTCGACATCAAAACAGGTGCGTTGTTCCAGACGCTGCGCTTCCACGAGTTTATTTTGCGCATTATATTCTGCCAAGCGCTCTTGTAATTCCTCTTTCACCCAATCCACCGTTTGCAAAATACGCTCGCGTGGAGTCACGTAGTGGGTTTTCGGGAAGATGGTAACCCGCGGCAATCGTTGAATTACCTCCCCTGTTAAAGGATCAAACTGGGCAATATTTTCGACTTCATCATCAAATAATTCGACACGAATGGCAATGCGCTCCGAATCCGCAGGAAAAATATCAATGACATCGCCATGTACCCTAAATTGCCCCCGTTCTAAGGCCATATTGGTGCGGGTATATTGCATTTCGGCAAGACGTTTTAAAATTTTACGTTGTTCAGATTGTTCTCCACGGGAAAGATGTAATACCATACGCAAATAAGAATCAGGGTCGCCCAAACCATATATTGCAGACACCGTAGCAACAATAATGGCATCTTTACGCTCAATGAGAGCTTTCGTGGCGGAAAGTCGCATTTGTTCGATGTGCTCATTAATGGATGAGTCTTTTTCGATAAAGGTATCTGACGAAGGTACGTAGGCTTCAGGCTGATAATAATCATAGTAGGAAACAAAATACTCTACGGCATTATCAGGAAAATAAGCCTTAAATTCGCCATAGAGTTGGGCAGCCAAAGTTTTATTGGGCGCCATAATTAAGGTAGGGCGTCGCATAGCCTGAATAACATGGGCAATGGTAAATGTTTTACCCGAGCCAGTAACCCCCAATAGGGTTTGCTTGGCCAAACCGGATTTTAAGCCGTCAATTAACGAGGCAATGGCCGTTGGCTGATCCCCTGCCGGCTGATAATTGGCATAAATTTTGAACAAATCTTTCATACGTATAAGTATATCTCATAGGAGTAATAAATGGAGATCGTATTAGCAAATCGCGTGCAAAAAGTGAAGCCATCACCCACGTTGGCAGTAGCTGCTAAAGCTACCCAATTACGCGCGCAAGGACATGATGTGATTAACTTAGGCACTGGTGAACCCGATTTTGACACACCCGCCTACATTAAGGAAGCCGCGATTAATGCGATTAACCAAGGGTTTACTAAATATACTGCCGTAGACGGGATTCCTGAATTAAAAGAAGCCATTAAAAATAAATTCAAAAAAGACAATGGCTTAGACTATCAAATAAATCAGATTTTAGTTTCTGTTGGCGGCAAACAAAGTTGCTATAACCTTTGCCAGGCTTTATTAAATCCCGGTGATGAAGTAATCATCCCTGCACCTTATTGGGTTTCTTATCCAGATATGGTGTTATTGGCGGATGGGGTGCCCGTAATTATTCCGACGACACCAGCACAACGTTACAAAATTAACGCGCAACAATTAGAAGCCGCGATTACTCCCAAAACCCGTTTATTGTTCTTAAACAGCCCATCGAATCCATCTGGAGTTGCCTACACTTTAGATGAATTAAAGGCTTTAGCGGAAGTATTAAAAAAGCACCCACAAATTATTATTGCCACCGATGATATGTACGAACATATTATTTGGAGCCAATCCTTTGTAAATATCCTCAATGCATGTCCTGAATTGTATGAACGCACCGTAGTATTAAATGGCGTATCCAAGGCTTATGCCATGACTGGCTGGCGCATAGGCTATGCAGCGGGCCCCCTTCCAATAATGAATGCGATGAAAACCATTCAATCGCAATCCACCTCAAATCCTTGTTCTATTGCACAGCGTGCAGCGGTAGCAGCCTTAAATGGGGGCAATGAAACCGTTTTATCGATGGTTGAAGCCTTCCGCCAACGCCATGATTATGTAGCCGATCGCTTACAAAAAATTCCAGGGGTGGAAGTAATTCCTGCCGATGGTACGTTCTACATCTTCCCAAGCGTACAGGAAGTCATCAACAAACGTGGCTATGCCAATGACTTAGAATTTTCCGAAAAATTATTAACCGAAGTAGGGCTTGCCTTAGTACCTGGTTCTGCATTCGGAAACGAAGGCTGCATCCGCCTTTCGTTTGCAACCAGCATGGAAATCCTAAAAGATGCTATGGATAGACTGGAGCGTTTCTGTAAGTAATAGCCTTTTACTTAAGCCTTACTGCATATAAAAGTATGGCTTAACCGCGGTGCCAGATTTATCTGGTACCACATGCCCTGGTTACGGTAACTCAAGAATATTAGGTGCTAAACACCCCGAAAAAGAACGTTTTTTTTTCTTTTTGAAAAACAAAAAACCAAAAATAAAAATATCTAAAATTTATTACAATATATGCTTGACCAATGCACAGAATCGTTTTAAGATTCGCACATATTCCCCGGTAGCTCAGTCGGTAGAGCGGATGACTGTTAATCATTAGGTCACAAGTTCGAGTCTTGTCCGGGGAGCCATTAAATTACCCCGTACCTTTTCTTCAAATATCTAATCTTTAAAATCGCTATAAATTATCTTTGTGTTTTCTTTTCTTATCACTTTTTGCCACTTCGTAACCCATAACCTGCTAACTCCATGTATTCATCTCCTGCTCTAATTATTTACAAATATTGAACATCCTGTTAAAATTTGAGCGATATTAAACCACGTTTCTAAAATGTCTCCAGGGAGAAATAAATGACTGTCTCTAAGCATGAAACCCCGTGCTCACCTGAAGCTACTAAGCAAGTAAATGACATAACAGCCGATTTCATTGCAGAAGCTCTAAACTCTGCTGACGAGAATGAACAGATCAAGGGATGTTTGGGCAGTCAAAGCTTGGCTCGTTTAGGAATGAAACCACAATATACTCACGCCAAAACAATATCCTTAATCACAGCACAACTCACTTTAAATGATATATTGAGCAATCTTGCCGAGCATGAAATATATACGAATATGCTCGCGCATCGAAATAGCGATTCTTTTGCACCATCCTTAAAATCATTCATTAGGTATTTGCCTGGGCATCGCGACAAAATTAAACAACTTAATGATTTTTTTGAAACAGAGTATTTCAAGATTGATCCTGAGTTAAAAGTGATGCCGCCTTACCTTCGTGAAAGAATTCGCTCCTATCAAACCCTGGAGCTCCACTTAGAGAAATGTAAGGAACAATTACTTTATGCAACTGTAATTTTTTCAAGTCCAGAACTTCTATCCTCTATGACTCACATTCCCCTAAAAGAAATTGCGAATGCACACAATAATTCTTACCTCGATCTACTTATAGGGAGAGAGGCTTTAAGAAGAGCGGAAACCAGCACTTCTTATGTAGAGCTGGCAACCGATCTACTTATGCCCAGAGACATCTCTTATAGCCAACCCACAAGTAAACTAGAAAATGAGGACGAGAGTGGCTTGAATAAAAAACAACTCGCCACAGACATAAAATCCTTTGTAAAGAAACACGGCGAGTTTCAAGTCAAATGCCAATTAATTAAATCAGCCATTGAACGCAAATTACTCAGTGCTGATACCTTAACTCCGTGGACTTTAGGGTGGACAGGTAGTCGCTCCACCATAACCTTCGATGAAAAAAACTTTAATGTTCCCCAAGGCATTTTTGAATTATATCAATTAGTACAATTTCCTAAAGAAAATGAAAACAAAATCAAAGAACTTATATCGGAAAAACAACCTCCCGTTAAGAAGATGCATGGTTTCTTTCGTTCGATGACTGGCACTACCCGATCCGATGAAACCCAAGAAACCTACGAGGAATTGAACTTTATTCTCGTACACGAATACTAAGCCACGTAACCTTAAAGTAGTCATAGGCTGAATCAAAGCATTCATTTTGATAAATGAATCTATCAGCACATGAACCAAAACTAAAGCACGAGAACATAGGGGTGCTGGTTCTTATCAAGCCAATGCAGCATCATTAATAAATGTTTTTTATCCAAGGCGATGCATCCAGATGTTGGTGTATTTTGCGAACGCCATAAATGGATAAAAATGGCGCTCCCGGCCCCTGCAATTATTGGATTCATGTTGTAGTTTATAATTGCACCATAAGTATAAGGTTCAGTGAACATCGTTTCATAACTGGTCGCATCAGTTGAGCCAGAAACCCAGGAATTATAAGCTTTATGATGAATGTCATCGATGAATTTGTCATCCTTAGTAATGTACTTATAATCCATTTGCAGCGCTAAGGGATGTATACCAAATGCCGCACCAATAGGATATAAACCCACCGGGGTTTTTAAATCACCCTCTTTTTTCTCTCCAGACACAGCGACTCCGTTTTTGCCAATAACGGCTTTAAAGGGAGAGGAAAATTTTGCCTTCCATAAGGTGCCGTGCCGCTGACACAAGATCATCTTGGCCTTAATGCCCCCTAATGATTTAACCACGATAACTTGTGAGGGCTGGGGCCGGACTTTCTTTAACAGTTGCGATGACCTCAACATGTGACAGGTATTACTTGCAGCAATTGCTGCCGGGTTTGCCGAAATGAAAATAGAGAACAATATTAAGGCTTTCTGATATTTATAACTCATTGTCTAATCACCCAAAGCTGATCAATAAATTGACATATAGCTCATTTACCGGTATGCTGCGATTCATTTATTATGAAGCGGCGTGTTATGAGTTATAGCATATTTAATAGACGGCATTTAATAAAATTTATGTTGGTTCCCTTCTTATTTTTCTATTTTACTTTATGCTGGGCAATGGAAGTACCTATTGATGACTTTCCCATCACCGCTTACTCTCAAAATGCAAATGACTATTTATCTCCCGATGGAGAAAATTACAATAAAGCTTTGTTAAGCTCTGAATACCAAACTGCACAGTTGCGACAATTTTATGCTCACTATTACTCCACTGAGGCCCAAGGCTTATCACCTTGGAGCCGGCAAATGGTGATGTCAGCCCTACCCCTGATGAAAAAAGTTGAATCCGAGCTCTTAGAAGACTTTAACAATCAAAACAAAGCGAATGAAAACAAGCATTATGCCGAGAATTTCAAAGAACACGATCAAACTTGGTGGAGCAAAATCAGAGACAACATGGATTTATCGGCCCTAGCCGCCAGTGAATTCAAGGAAGAAAATAGAGCTATTTCAATTACGAATACGTATGCGCGAGCCTTACCTGATACCGCCCCCGATTTTTTCCATGCCAGTCTACCTGGCCAAGGATTCCCTTTTGATAACTTACAAGAGTCCGCAATTTGGGCAGGTACTCCACTCTATGTCTTTAGCGTATCGACGGATAAAGCTTGGTCCTTAGTTTTAACCCCTGATGGCTACTTCTCCTGGGTTAAATCGAATGATATTGCCTATGCCTCTCCTGAATTTATTAATGATTGGCAAGCTGCGGCACAACGCAAGCTGATTGCCATCACACAAACGGAAGCCAGCATTGTTGATGAGCAACAGCAGTTTCAATTCACCGGATATATCGGCGCAGTATTCCCCATGATGGAACAAGATGAGCAACACACGGCCATTTTAATCCCAGTGAAAAATCTCCATAACCAAGCAATGATAAAGACAGGCTTTATCAGTACTAACGCCTCCAGCATAATGCCCTTAAGCGCCACTCCCAAAAACCTGGTCAAAATCATTAATCAATTAAAAAACCGGCCCTATGGTTGGGGAGGAGCGTTCTTCTTTAATGATTGCTCTCAAGAAATTAAAAGTATGTTTACCCCCTTTGCTATTTGGCTCCCCAGAAACTCCGCGCAGCAAGCACGACTCAGTTCAACACTAGACTTATCAAAAAATACGGTTGATGAGCGTATTAATTTGCTACAAGCCAAGGGCCATCCACTAATGACCATTATCTATATTAATGGCCATGTAATGCTCTATGTGGGTACTGCTAAGACAAATGATAATAAAGCCACAGCCATTACCTATCAGAATGTATGGGGCTTGTCTCCTAAAAGCCGTGACAAGCGTTATGTCATTGGCCAATCATTATTTTTTCCTCTGTTAAAGCAATACCCAGAAATCCCGGATGCAGGCTCCCTCGCGGATAAAACTAATTTTAAGCTGGTTTATCTTGATGAACTCCATTTCAAAACTAATTCACCTCAGGGTTTTGCAAATAGTTTTTTACAGCAAGGCTATATCCAAGATTAAGCATCCAGAAGTAAATGCAGCCTTGATACCATCAAGGCTGCTGCTTACCCATAACTTAAGTGCGAGCAGGAATGTAAATTTCACCTTGTAAATACAATTGACTGTATCCCGATAAAATCACGCGTTCCTGATTTAGTTCACACCAAAGCTCCCCTTGGCGATTACCTCCTTGGCAGGCATGTATCTTTTTCTTATGAAGGCGAGCACTCCAATAGGGAGCAATCACACAATGCGCAGAACCTGTGACCGGATCTTCAGGCACGTCGCAGCCCGGATAAAAACAGCGCGAATAAACATCTGCATCCGTTGCAAGAGCAGAAAAAATAATGCCGCGACAGTCTATATTTGCCAAGGCATTCAAGTCCGGTTGAGCGTTTTTAATAAGTTCGGCATCCTTAAAAATACACAACGTATCAAAAGTACTTCGATACACCTCTTCAGGAACTATTTTTATCGCCTTTAAGAGTTCAGCGCTAGGCTCTATTTTCGCAAAAGGTAATGCAGGAAAATCCATCTGCAATAAACTCCCCTCTTTGCTTACGCTTAAAATACCACTTTTGCTTTTAAAGCGAATTTCTTTTCCTTGATATCCTAAGTACTCAAATAAGACAAAAGCGCTCGCTAAGGTGGCATGCCCACATAAATCAACTTCGGTATTAGGGGTAAACCAGCGTATTTGATAATACTCGCCATCAGGAACAATAAAGGCGGTTTCCGACAAATTGTTTTCTCGAGCAATAAGCTGCATCAGACTGTCATCTAGCCAAGATTCTAAGGGACAAACAGCGGCGGGATTTCCCATATATAAGGTGGAAGTAAATGCATCTACCTGAAAAATCGATTGCTTAATCATTACAGACCTCTTATTTAGTAAAACTGGATTAATTCTACATAGCTTGCTAATATATAGCAAG
The DNA here is from genome assembly GCF_044626755.1 of Legionella lytica. Taxonomy (GTDB): domain Bacteria; phylum Pseudomonadota; class Gammaproteobacteria; order Legionellales; family Legionellaceae; genus Legionella; species Legionella lytica_A. The sequence goes on from NZ_JBGORX010000002.1 coordinate 202,984, forward strand.
CTATGTAAATGTGAGGAAAAATGTATCCATCAACGCTTATCAAAAAGGCCAGCCGTCTGTTAATTAAAAGAGCCAATGAGTTGTTAAAGCCTCATGGCCTTACGGATGCCTATACTTATTTTTTAATGGCACTTTATCAACAAGATGGCTTAACCCAGTCCGAAATGTGCAAACACATCGGTATCGAGCAACCTACTGCCGTAAGAACGCTGGATCGTATGGAGCGTGATGGTTTAATTATAAGAACTCCGAGCGCAACAGACCGTCGAGCGATTGCGATTAGATTGACAGACAAGGGACGAAATTGCCAAGCAATTATTGAGCAATGCGCTTATGAACTAAATCAATTTGCTTTAAGCGGGTTTGAGGACGATGAAAAACACCACATCCAACTGCTGTTAAAAAGATTAAATGATAATTTTTAAGGTAACCTCAGTCTACGCACACCACGAATTTAGGCCACGTAGACTGAAACGTTGCCAATTAAAATTTAATCACGGTGCGTCCGATAATGTCGCCAGCTCTAAGAAATTCAAGTTTTCATTAATTTGCCCAAGACTAACACGTTGATTTTATATTGAATTTTTTCCTTGAGAGGCAAAAAACCATGATTCGGTAAGATTATTATAATTGCCCCAAAAGGAACCATGGTAGGAGCATTCCCGCACGACTAAAGGGAAATGAGAAATGAAGTGATTTTGCACTTGCAACAAAATTGTTTGAATGATAGCCTCAAAGACCACTATCAATACGTTAAAGATTTTAAATGACCAATTCAGCGTTCCATTATCACCTCGCTGTTTTACCTTCTCAGGTAATTGGCCTTTTATTATCTCTTTTTTTTGTGATCATCCTCTTTGAGTCGTTCGCCTGGTAGGAACTCCATCTGCGCCCTTCCAGGCGTAGAGCTCTGTCAGATGAACAATTTACTCGTTTTAATTTTTGAGGATCGGATCATGAAAGAAAAAACTGAACAAACACCCCCATTATGGACAAAATTTGCTGAATCACCTTGGATAAAGGGCCCTGTTTTAGGAGCGGGGGTAATGGCGCTACTGACCCCTTTATTAAAATGGACCAACCATGTTTATAAAGGTGAAAAAATGCCTCGAGGAAATTACTTTTCTGGTTCAGGCGCTTATGCATTATCGGCTGCACCGGGGTATGCCACTACCTTTGCTTTTAAAGCCTTGTTGAGCAAAAAATCAGGAGAAACCTCCCAATGGTATGAATTATTCAGTTCATTTGCCGCTGGCAGTCTTTCTGGACTAATAAGCACCCCATTCGAAGCTTTGGCGCAAAATAAACAATTGACGCAGAGCACCTCATTAAAAGCGACAGCCCAGCAAATGCACATTCATCAAGGCTACAGCTCCTTTTTTCGTGGCGCAATGAGCGTGATGCTACGAGAAGGGCTGTGGTCTACTGTTTATATGACGGCGATCCCGATGCTGTCCTCATCACTACAAAAACAAGGGGTAGAAAAACAATACGCCCAATCAATGGCAATGCTGCTAATTGCAGGAGCTTATGGCTTGGTTAGTTCGCCTTTAAATCAATTGCGTTATCGTAAGCAGGATGGTTTAACTACGCCTGGAACCAACAAAAGTTATCTTGAACATGCCAAAGATATATTGAATCAAGATACGAAAGCCAGCAACTTGGCTCGGGTAGGTTTTTTCTTTAGAGCAGCTGCTCCACGGGCAATTACCACTACGGTGGCCGCGGGGTTAATGGTGAAGGGCGCGGAGTACTATAACCAAGCAGTTGATTCCTGCAAACTGTAGAGCACAGGCAACCTGATAGGTTGCCGTTTAAGGAAGCGAATTGCAAGCAGGCTCGTGCTAAACAGTGCTCGCAAATGTCACGTTTCTCGAATCCCGTGGCTTGACCTGCCCACGGGAACCTTTGACCTTGCGACACCCATCGAGTCGCACTAAAACGCTTATTAAATGTTAAAGCTAAGTTGCATGTCTTTATGAGAGATACCTGCATCCAGGTATTCATCACTACTAACAACAAAACCTAATTTCTCATAAAACGGAATCGCATAGGATTGAGCCCCAAGCTTTGCTTTTTTAACCTGGGGATTCTGTTGAATCGTTTCTATTATAAAGTTCATCAGTACATGCCCCAGCCCTTGGCCTTGATAAGCATCTAAAATAGCAACACGCTCAATTTTAGCAAAATCATCAATATAGCGAACCCGAGCAGTACCGGCTGGCTGCTGATTAAGAAACAAAATATAATGCTCACTGCCAGCATCAAGTCCATCAATCTCTTCGTGCAGAGGCACATTCTGTCCCTCGACAAAAACCTGATGCCTGATGGCATGGCAAATTTGCATGTCTGCGGTGGTAAAGATTTTCTTTACTAAAACATTCATCTGTGGCTTCATTGGTTACATCTCCTGGATGTGTTTGCCCCCATTATATACCTCTGGCCACGACAAACCAGCTCTGCTGCAATTAGATTTTTACGATTCAAAATCCTCTGGCCAGCCACTAATTTTAATATCAAGGTGATTCAATAATCCGATGACCTCGGGAAATGAGAAGCGAGCCTCGGTTAATGTATTATTTTGGATATCTATATCGTAATTGATTGCATCAGTAAAATTAGCACGCTTTAAACGAGTATGCATAAATAAACTATTCTGCAGGTCAGTATTCACAAAACTGGCGTGATTTAAATTAGCCTCCCTAAAATCAACATCATGGGCTTTGCACTCTTCGACAATTAAATCGGCAAGTTCCAAGTCATAAAAGCTAGAGTGGCTAATGTTGCTGGTATAAAAATACAAAGGGCTGGCAAGCTTCACCAATGGCCAGCTTAACTCGGTCCAATTAATACCCACTAGCTTCGAATCGTTAAAGGTAACTTCTGAAAACTTACAACCGGGAAATTTTGACAGTGACAAATCACAGGAATCAAAAGTACACTCAGTAAACTTTACTTTACTAAAAATGACTCCAGAAAACTTACACTGCTTGAATTGGCAATTTTGAAACTCAATATGTTCCAAGCGAGTCTCTGCTAAACTGAGACTGGTAAAAGTTTTATCTGTGTAAAGTTTAAGATCAAAAGCAGACATCTCGCATATTCCTTTCAGTTGTAAGACTTAATTATCTCATAAATAGACGCGTTTAATTATCGGAAAAATCCTGATTAGACCTAGCTTTCCCTCGTTTATTCATATTGGGTATTAATATCTATCCCATAGGTCTTTTTCCCAAACGCTCTTAATGCTTCCCACGAATTTGGGTATTTATAAGGATCAAAATAATGAACGCAACGATACAGCCAGGAACCGTAACTGACCACCTCACCCTGGGCATCCTTATTGACCTCAAAATGAAGTTGCAATGGCGTTTTAAACTCTTCTACGCGCTCTAAAAAATCGGGCAATGACTCGGCATTTTTAACATAGTCTACAATCAATTTTTTCAGCTTATCCCATTTATCATGGTCTGCTCTGTCTCGTGCATGCAGTAATCCAGTGTTAACACTCTGAGGATCCATGTCTGGAGCATGGCCCTCCGGTGAATCATGGTGCTTTAAAGCCAATTGTTCGATTTTACGTACATCCGGCAACCCCGAATAAACTAAAGGTTTTTTTCCAGATAAAACCCGCTCCAGATTTCTAAATTGATGAAATCGCTGGTGTAGCTTTATTTGTCCTGTCCGACTGCGAGGCTCAATATGTTGTAAAAATTCATTTTCATCCTGGTAAGCCTTAATCAAATAAGCATCAGAATCGTATCCAATAATTTCCTCCGCTATGTGCCGAAGATATTCAGCAGCAGTAAGTTCTCGAATTATTTTAACTTTTTTTGCCTCATAAGCTTCATTCATTCCTTCTTCTTTAGTCGAAATAAATGTAGCCTTTACAGTAAAATCAACACCCTGAGCGATTAGTGCTTGAATCACGTTAAGATGCTTATCGAGCAAAGGAAAAAAATCATCGCGGTTATGCGTCAAATTATCTACATAAAAATGCAGTAAGGACATATTGGAAGCAAATATCTCTCTTTGTTTTTCATAGGAGCGATGACCAAAAGGATCCGAAGGCGCACTGTAATCGATGGTTTTATCGAATTCTAAACCTTTATTTTTCAACTCCGCCAGCAGGGCAAAAATATCGAGTTCAACTAATCTATTTTCATACACATCGAATAATTGAAACAGTAAATAGTACGGTTTTGAGATAGTCCGATGATTCAAAGTACTTGCATCAGCCTTTGCCAAAAAGAAAGTAAACAAAGAGAAATATCCCATACTCATGGCGGTCATCAAAGGAGTCTTACCATTGTGAGGATTGGTTACCTCAAGTATGGCGCCATGTTGAAGTAGCAATTCCACCAGAATAGATGCAAGTTTATCTTGCTCATTAGAAAGGAAGAAAAACCGCGCAGTAAGTACTTACATGATGGGCGGTAATTTTGCTGCATTCGGTTTTTGGGTGCTTGCTCCTTGTTGCAGTAAATACTGAAAGAGTTCCATGGCATTTTTTTGTCCCAAAAGCACCGTCTGAATTGCTGGGCTAAGAATACTCATTCGATAGACATCACCAGCTGCTTGCACACTACCAGCAGCTGTGATCACCTCTTGAACTAAATCGAGACGACCGGCTTGAATCGCTCTATGTATAGGCAACTCATCCATTTGCAGCTCATCAGGGATCAAATCAGCGATTATAAAAGCATGTAATAAACGAGAGTTGTTCGCTAATTTGTTCCAAGTAAATACAGGGCTATCTTCAGCCGTCATTAACCATTCAAAAGTCGCCTTTTCTTCGACGCTACAGTAAGAAGAGAAATACTTATTAGCCAAAATATCTATTGGAGAGCCAAGGTCTGGTTTGGGACTAAAGAAAGAATTTGCACCTTCATCTATTAGTAACTTGAAGACCTCAAGAGAGCCAATAGCTGCTTGCAGGGGGCTCACAGCAAAAGAAAATAGAGAGTCATAAACTAAATCTAGTGTTTGATGGTCGGCAAACACTTTTTTAGCCTTGCCTTTGATTTCGGTTAACTTTTTGGTTTTATTCTCGCTTTTATTATATTCCTTAATGACGGTGAATAAATTCTCTATACTTTTAGATTGGCCCATTAGGCTCTCCAATGTAACCTATATGTATATTTTATCACCACTTTTTATGGCTCTCAAATAATGACCCAATCCGTTCTATAAATAAAACATCTTTTTTAATGCTTCTGAAGTAACTTTGTGGAAAAATTATTAATCTCTGTGAGTGGGTCGCAGGCCCTGTTCAATCAATAAAAGGTATGAAATATGTCTATTGATAAGATAGTTTGTGTAGGGAAAAATTACCTTGAGCATGCCAAAGAGCTTGGTGAAGCCATGCCCGAAAAACCCGTTTTATTCTTAAAGCCAGCTAGCGTTTTACAACAAACCACCTATTGGGGGGAGCAGTTAGTACTTGAGTTTCCTAATGAAGATAATGCGGTGCAGCCCGAATGCGAGCTCGTACTACGCATCGCTCATGATGGTTACCGCCTGACTAAGGAAGAAGCTAAAAACACGATTTCCGCTCTTAGTCTTGGTCTGGATATGACCTTAAGAACCCGGCAAACGGCATTAAAAAAACACGGCCATCCCTGGACTACCGCAAAAGTATTTAAAGACGCTGCAATCCTTGGCCCCTGGATTCCCTATCAGCAATTTACTGATTATATGGAAGCGGATTTTCAATTAAGCATTGATGGTTCGCTGCGACAATGTGCTAAAGGTCGCGACATGATGATGAGTCCAGAGGATTTATTAGTTTATATTAGTCAATTTTTCCCATTAAAAGCAGGCGATGTTATTTATACAGGAACTCCAGCCGGAGTAACGTCGATAACGAAAGGCAGCCTGGCGGAACTCCGTTGGCGCGATTATGCCTACAGCGTAAAATGGGAGTAAGCTATATTATGTGGTACCAACAAGATGGAAACCTGATTACAGTTAATGTATACGTACAACCCGGTGCCAAGCAAAGCGACATTGCAGGCCTCCATGGAGAAGCCTTGAAAATTCGCTTGCAGGCACCCCCAATAGAAGGTCGAGCGAATGAGGCGTTAATAAAATTTATTGCGCAACTCTTTGAGGTCCCAACCCGGCAGGTGCTTTTAAAGCGGGGGGGAAAATCCCGGTACAAAACACTGCTCATCACGGGAAGCAAGCACCCGCCCGGCAGCCTATATAAGCCCACCTAGCCACGCCGCTGGCAAAAAATCACCATTTAGAAATAATTTACGCGACTACTTCACTATTTATACAAGCTCATTATAATCGAATGTACTAATGCAAAAAAAGCACAGGCTTATCTTTGCTAGAAAATTGAGGATGTACGAAAATGCCAGGTGTAAAAAAACATGATGCACAATTTAATAATGCAGAACTAGAAACACCCATTTTGTTCAATGTCAGTCCCACGGTGCAGAGACGAACCTCTTTTTCTTTCCTAGTGGACAATCCCCTAATGTTTAAGGGAGCCTCCTCGCATTTATTAGAGCCCAGACCGTTAAAAAAAAGTTCATCCGCCCCACCAATAGAGTCTGATGATTTAGGATTTTCAGAAGACCAAGAAAGCCCCTCCTTACCGCCAATATTTTCTTGCTCATCCCACTACTCTCCTCAGGATTTATCTATTACGCTGGTTCGCAACAGCGGAGAACAAAAGAAGTTTTATCTTCGTTCTACTCTTTCCTCTCAAGAACAAGTTGCCTTACATAATGCCCATCCTTTACTGGCAAAAAGAATTTTAGGTCCGCTGATGGATACAGAGACGGCCCAGGTCTCTCTGCTTGGTCAGGGCACTTTTTCCTCGGTGCGTTTAGCAAAAGATGAACAGGGAACGTTTTTTGCGGTTCGCGCCATATTAAGTAAAGAAGAGCTAATCCAAAGTATATCGAGTCAATCATTGTCACGAGGCAAAGTGTTATTCGATACCATGACCGAATTAAAAGTCCATGCCCTGTTAAAAGCTCAAAACCTTCATGATTCAGTCCTCTTAACAGAAGATGTGGCCATCCTCAGAACGCTTGAAGGAATTCAACTGTATCAATTTTTACCTCTTGCCGATTTAGGAAATGGCAATAGCATCATTAATAAAACAAGTTTTTTACCAGGCAGCGAGAAACAACTATTATTTGATTACATCGCTCTCAAGCTACTCGCGGCCTTAGAAAAAATCCATGCTCAAAATGTCGCCATTAATGACATCAAACCTGCCAATATTTTATTTACCAGCACAGGCTTCGTCTCTTTTTCAGATCTAGGGGCGGTGAGCTACTTAGATGCACAACATAACCTAAAGTATGCTTCTATCTTAAAAGACCAGCGCTATTTAGCCCCCTATCGCGCGCTTGCAGAGAATGCTTCGGATAGCGAGCATTTAAAGAAAAATCAACGCGCTGACTTATGGTCTTTAGCCTTAACTTTATTGGAGTTCTGGGATCAAACCCTAGTTACGGAATTCATTGACCGAGCATTAACCCGTCGTTATTTCCAACAAACACTACCAGCTGTCTCAGCGTCCACTGTGCCTCGAGGCGTAGGTTATTATGTAGCAGACACCCAAATAGAAGCGAAGCCTTTAAATGCTGAAACAAGTATTGCACTAGATCCAGTAGCCTCGAGCTCCATTACCCGGACACCAAAAACACTAGAAGAAGTGCAACATATCTATCAAGAAGAGCTTGAGAAATGCCTATTTACTTCAGCCTCATTTGCCGCGCTTCCCTGCTCCTATCAAACATTATTTAAAGCGATGTTGAATTTAGATCCCAGCCCCAATAATATGACGACCAGCTTAGCCTCACTACGCAATGAGCACCGCCGTTTATCAATAGATACGAGAACTATTTTGCCCCTGCTTGCCAAATTCCTAACGATTCCTGATGATAAATTTAATGCAGAGCTGCTTAAATACATCCTTCAGAAAATTGAAGAATTATTGACTATATTGGAAGAAAGTGCGCAGATGCGTAGCCAAATCATAAATAGTTTTAATATTTATGCTCCTGCCGATTTTGCGCGATTTGTTTTACCCCTAATTGAGGAGCTAGGTTACAGAAATGCGATGCACCCTAGTGCAAGCATTCATAACCAATTTTTTCCTCCGTGCGCAGGAACCAGTCCTGAGCGAGAACAAACAGCTCTTAAAACATCTTTTATCAGTATTTTAACGAAATTTTGTAAGGGAGACTTACCTCACTATATGGTGCTCAATAATTTAACAGACCTTTTACACAGTCTCGATAGCCACAAACACCTAGTACCATGAACAAATTACAGGGCCTCCTTCCGCGACTTGTTTGCGGAATTCAGAGGTAGACCAAGCTCCTCGGTCACGCAATACAGGCTAGGAGCATAGACAGGCGTTTAGAATAGAGTAAGTGCATTTGTCTTACCACCAGACCAACATATTAAATAATCCCAGCAAATAAGGGCGCTTCATAGCCACCACGCACCCCATGTTTGGATAAAACAATTTGCCATAATTGCATGCTGCGTGCGCGAAAACCACCAGCACAAGATAATAAATAATAGCGCCACATGCGGTAAAAGCGCTCATCATATTGAGGCTGCAAACCAGGCCAATGGTGCGCAAAATTATCATACCAAGCCATTAATGTTTGATCATAATAGGCGCCGAAATTAGCCCAATTTTCCATTACAAACAAGCCTTCTACCGCTTTGCTAATTTGGCGCATGGAAGGCAGCATACCATTAGGAAAAATATATTTATTGATCCATGGATCACAAAAGGTGGTCGTTATATTATTGCCAATAGTATGCAATAAAAATAAACCATCATCCTGCAAACAATCTGCCGCTTTTTGCATGTAAGTACGGTAATTCAGATACCCCACATGCTCAAACATCCCCAAGGAAACAATGCGGTCAAAACGCTCATGGAGGTCACGATAGTCCTGAAAACGTATTTCAACGGGAAGGCCCGCACAATTTTTTTGTGCATACTCTCTTTGCTCTTTAGAAATGGTGATGCCCACCACAGAAACAGCATAATTTTCTGCTGCGTATTTGGCAAAAGAGCCAAAACCACAGCCGATATCCAAAACCCGCATTCCTGGTTTAAGCTTTAATTTCTGGCAAGTTAATTCCAATTTATTGCGCTGCGCCATATCCAAATCCGTAGCATTGAGCCAATAGCCACAGGTATAATTCATGCGCTGATCGAGCATGGCCTGGAATAAATCATTCCCCAAATCATAATGCCTTTGGCCAACCATGAGCGCCCGTTTTTTTGATTGCTGATTGAACAGCCGTAACCACAACAGCTTAGGCCATAACCACTGATTCAATTTCACTTTATTTTCAATATCTGCGCCAAGAATGCGGTCAAAAAACTGATCCAATTGAGAACAATCCCACCATCCATCCATGTACGACTCACCAAGTCCTAGGGATCCCTCGTTCAGGATGCGGGTATAAAATTCTTCATGATGAATTTGCGGGTCCCAAGGCTCCTTGCCATTAGGTTGTACGCCGGCTAATAACAACAAATCATTGATAACGTTTTGAGCTGATTTAGAGTTCATAATTAGCCTTTTGCTACTGTAGGTGCTAAAGATTATGGCTCATAATTTTGAAATAATGCAAGTTTAACCTAGGATAAGCGATGTACCGAGCAGCACATTCCTTTATGGGTTTCAAGAGTGGAGCGCAGGGCTTAATTGGCCCTGCTTTTTAGCAAAAAATAACGCGTTCGCGTGAGAGCAAATTAATAGCAACAGCTGAAGATAGAGGATTTTGCTTCAGGATTATCCTTATTTTTTCTAGTCTCCTCGGCTAATGTCTCTACATCGCTGAAGAGCGAACATAATTCTTGTAAGTTTTTAGGCTCAAATACAAGATTACTGGTATCAGCACCATGAGCAGTCAAACTAGTTTTTAATTTTTCTATCAAAGCAAAAACCGCGTGTTGCTTGTCATCGGCAAGTCCACTTAGTTTAATATCTGCTGGTGCAAAAACACCATGAACCATGAGCGGTAATTGGATCCCTTGCTTAAGAGTGACCATCTCTTTTCTTAGGCTTTTAATTTCTTCTTTAGTGTACGGTTTAATTTGTTGGGGCTCTTGCTTGGTATATGCCATTTTATTCTCCTTAGTTAATCCGATGCGAATGATAACATAGAAGACAATAAGGTTCAAAACGAATCTTTAAGACCCATTTAAAATCAAAGCCTTGCCTTGCATCAGCCTAGCAACAGCGTTATTGTTGATTAATTTATTCATTGGCCAACATTTTAGTCATTACCTGCGATGCAGGATTAAGGAGAGCAGATTATGACCGACGTATTAGGAAGTATCAGTGCATTGGCTCTTAATCAACCAGGCGTGCAAATTACCGAAGGATTGTTGGTTTTAGCCGCGGCGGCCGGTGTAGGAGGTTATTTTGCGGGAAAAAAGATTGTCGGAATCATTCATCGAGACTGGCTCGCCTATGAAGAAAAAAAACATAAAACCCAAATAGAGGCTATCAATAAATTACATAAAAAATATCTATCGAGCCTGAGTACCTCAAGTGGAGCGCAAATTACGGCACTGCCGCAAATTTTTCAATATAAAGCCGATAATAAAACCATCGAATCACTACATTACAATGCCGATGAACTCGATGATATTGGCGCTGTTCCGCCAGAAGCACCAACCCAGCTCGCCCTTTACGAACAGTACACTCTCGATGCTATTTTAAAACTCAAAGCATATTATCATGACTTATCGAGCAAAGAGGACACCACTGCTGGTGTCTTATCTTATTTAATGAATATGCTGCAAAACAGATGCCTGAGCTTTGCTGGTTATGAGTATGATATCACCTATCTTAACGCACTGATTAGTTTCATTAATAATTATGCATCCATGAAAAATACGGAGAATGACTCGCATTTCAGTCGCTTAATGGATGTGTATACCCCATTAAAATTCGCGGTACAAGAATTAGAGAAACATAAAGAGTCGATGTCCTTAAGGGATATGGTGGAAGAAACAAGAAAAGCTTGCCTGGATACCAATAATCAGTTAATTCGCTTGATGGTACGCATCATTATTCCTGAAAAATATGATGCCCTCATTGAAACCGTAACGCATAGAGAGTTACAAGAAGACATACTACGCAAACAATATGTCGATATTGAAAAATGGGGTATTGTCTTTAAAAGCAAACATGAAATTGATTTGCCCAATTCAATTTTTCATAATTGGATCATGGGGTTATCTAACTACTTCTTAAAAGCGCAAGAGCCGACAGCTATCCTCCATGGTAAAGCCTTTATGCAACCGGATGAGCTTTTTTCCTTTATTAATTGGGCTCGCGATGTAGCTGCTCGCCCTGAACCAGAAAAACAGAATAATCCACATTATAGACAACAAAAACAACAATATAATGACGATAGGAAGAAGCTGCATGATGCCTTCAACTTAATCCATAAAGTCTTCGTCCACGCCCCCTGCTTTGTCAACAGCAAGCTACACAAAGCCAAAGCGAAAGAAGAATTTTTGGTGGTCGACAGCGATGAAGAATTACTGGCGGCTACCGAGTTTATCGCCCAGTTTGGTCATCTCCTGCACGGACTTATTTCCTTGCAAGGCCAATGTACTAGCTTATCCTCCCAGATTCAGGAACTCGGTTTAAACTTTTTTAATAATAAGCAAAATTTTGAGCGCACCTTTGCAACTTTCAATGAGCTTTATGCCATAGCGCAACACGATTTGCATACCATGCAAACCAAACTGGTAGACATTGATGTAGCTAATGAAAATGTAATGCGTATTGCTTATAAAATTGAATTACAAAACCAGATGGATAAGGCATTAAAAAACATCGCCTCAAGACTACTAGTCCTTGCCGATAAAGTCCGGCATTATAAAAATAAATACCCCAAAACCCAGGAAGAATCGACCGAGGAATTACTTGCCGATGGCGAGTTTTTTGTAAAGATGTATCGCCAAAAGCCTGCGCCAGAACCGCTAGCATTAGACACTGAAGAGGTTAGTCTCTCTCTTGAAACACAGCCACAACCACTGCCCATACCGCTGCAGCCAACGCTTATCCAAATGAAAAACAAACTGGGCCAGCTAAGTAATCAGTTATATACTGAGATAGCGCACATCTCTGATGGCCGAAAGAACGATCCGCATCAGCAAAAATATAATGCGATTTATGATTCCTTAAAAAGCTTAGAATTAAAATCCATCAGCCTGTTAGAGGAAATGGAAAAACTACAGGACAAGCAGCAAGAGGGCGATCCTGATCGTGCAGACAAAGCCCAAAAACTCTATAAGTTTACCGTTTCTTTGTATGAATCAACCATTGAATTTCTCGCGCAAATCCCTGAGGAGCGTAGCAATAGCCTGGATGGCTTTACGCAAAAAATGCGCGCCCAATTAAAGGCCCCGGAAAACAATGCATTTATTAATCGACATTATAATGGTCTATCCAAATGGATTAATGATCATGTATGTTTCTTCCCAACCAACACCCGGAAAAAAGTAATCGCTTTGGAGCACGCTTATGAAAACTTATCCCTCTAATTCCATGCCATCCTTAACCTTATGGTTAGTCCGGCATGGTGAAAGTAGTATTAATGCCGGGACATGGAGCACCAATCCCGCGGAGGCACGACTAACTCTTTTAGGCCAGGAACAAGCACAGGCCGCGGCAGCAAGCATTAGCAAAACCCCGGATTTAATTATTTGTTCACCCTTTATCCGAGCACGAGAAAGTGCAGACTACATCAGCAAAAGCTGGCCTACGGCCCCACTGAATATCTGGCCCATTCAAGAACTAATCTACCTTTCTCCAAGCAAAATGTTTCCCTTAACCCCCGAAGAGCGCAAGGCACGGATAGCCGATTACTGGCAAAATGCAGATCCTGACTTCTGTGATGGCGACGATGCGGAATCATTTACCAGCTTTTTAGCGCGAATACGCCAGTTTCATGCGCAAGTAATACAACAACAAGGCTTTGTAGTGGTAGTAGGGCACGGTCTATTTTTCCAAGCCTTTCAACTCGGATTGACACATGGATTTGAACCAACTCCCGCTTGGATACGCCTCTTTCGCCAATACGAAACCAATCAACCAATAAAAAATAGCACGTGGTTAAAAATAAAACGTAATGGTGCTGGAAACCTGGAAGTTATACCCTCTTCCATTGAAGAATAAACATCGGGGCTTGCTGCTGGGTTCAGCAGCAAGAGCAAACTGTCGCTAAGACATGCAACAGCGTCTACACGCTCAACGAATTATCGAGCGTATGCTTCATTACTTCCGTAAAATTTTTTAACGCCTTTTCACTTTCCGGTTTAAAGAAAATGAATTTACTATTTTGCGGTACATAATTAACCCGTGTTTCCGTTGCCTTCAAGGTATTGACCAATTGGGTCTTCAAGACTTTAGTGTCCGACTCTTCGCTGGATTTGGCTGTATCAATAAGCCCATTCACCTGTAGTTCTAATTGTTCAGCTTCCAATACTAATAATATGGCGTCAAACATTAAAGGGCGTAAAAATGTATGACTTAATAATTCAGTTATGGGTTTTAATACACTCGATAATGAAAATTTCGCAAAACCGGTTGTATGTTCTATTTGATAAATGGCCAAGCATTGTTTTAAAGCAAGCAAGTGTTGGACTAAAGACAGTTTATCAACCAAACCATTTACTTCGTTTGCACTCAATCGTTTAAAATCATTCGCGTCAATTGGATCATCTGGCTGTCGGTTTAATGAAGCCGCCGACCTCACAATGATTTGCTCCGCATGCGAAATTAATAACTGCTTGCGCTGCTCAAGCGTTGATGTAGGGGTTATGGCAGCGGTTAAATTATCTACGACATTTACCGCACTGCTTGCCAGTTCATTGACATAGAGGGGGGTAAAATACCCCACAACCGTCTGCGTTAGCGAACTCAGCATGCCCGCGGCAAAACGAGCTACCTCAATCACCGTACGCACCCCGGTAATACCCAGCGCCTTTTTCTTACTGATTGGAGGAATATGTTCATGCAACGTCAGCCAATATTCAGCAAAATCAGGATAATTATTTTTTAAACTATTGGGTTCACTTAAATCATGAGGTAACAACGTCTCTTCATTCAATAATTCGATAAGCTTTTTACAGGCCGTAATTTCTTTTAATGTAGCCACTTTCCCTTCTAATAACTCGTCTACTTTAGTAAACAGGAGATTGATGTCATCATATTCCGCATCAAACTCTCCCACTATTTTTCCTGTAGCCTGTTCAAGTTGTTTTAATAGTTTGTCTACGAGGGGTTCTGTAGCAAGCCATTGCTCGACTTGGGGTAATAAACCAGGACCTTGCAATAAGCCAATTTCAGGCCAGAGTGCTTGGACTGTGGCAATATTCTCCGGAGCCAAACAATACTCATCAAGGCGTTTTTTTAATGTCGTGGCCGCATAGTGCACGCCGGGCTGTTCTTTACGAATCTGCGCGAGAACTAAAGAACTACCTTGATCAATCGATTGATAGCGCTGCAAATGATGATAATACGTGAGCGCAAATAATAGAGAGTCAGGACAACCAATACTGGGTAAATGCGCCCTTTTCCCCAATACTTCATTATAAAAAGGAGCCCCCAATTTTTCTGCTGCGGCGTTAATCTTGGCAGCAAAGTGTAATCCCCAAAGAACATTGGCCTCAATCTGTGCCCCTTCGGAGATCATCGACCGGGCAGCAAGCCAGGGTTCTGTTCGTGAATCGCTAACTTTGGGGGCTAATCCATCCAGATCTGCATCCCATGCTAACCACCATTCTGTCAGATTCATTTTGCCTTCCTCTCTTTAGGAAATCACCACCAAGTTTTTAGTCTAACGACGGCCTCTCATGAATATACGAGGTCATTGCCACAAAATAAATAAGTATATACCAAGGTGCTAATAAACAGGTGAGCCAAAATAAATCAATACGCCATCCCCAACAACGTAGGAGATGGCGTATTTTTAAGCCATCTCAACTACTTATTAATAACGACGCGAAGCGCTTGCAGCTGCAAGCCGGTGCTCTCGATATAATGCTCACTGTCGTTAAGCTGCTGCTTGAAAAAGTCAATTTCATCTTGACGAATTGCGGGATTAATTGCCTGTAGCGCTTCCAATCGCTCCACTTCATAGCAAACACTTTTGCGCATCTCTACTTTTGCCTGCTCAATAATCTCAGCTAATTGCCCTTCAGCCACCCGTTTAGTCTGGGCCAAAATCCCTTCAACCACTTCGTGGATCTGGGTAATAATTGGATAACCTAAATGGCGTTTAACCGATTGGCACATTTGATTCAATTGGCTGTAGTCCAATACTTTAGACAAGTTTTTACCGGACACATCCATAAAGATTCTAATGGGCGTTAAGGGTAAGAAACGATCCAATTGCAAATGCTTTGGTGAAGCACAATTGACCGTATAAAACGACTCTAAAAATACCGTTCCGGGTGCAATACTTTTAACCGAAATAGTCGCTAAAGTCGCATTACCCATTTCAGAATCAAGAATCATCTCCATGCTTTCACTAACCATAGGATGTTCCCAACTCAAGAACTCCATATCCTCACGTTGCAATGCCTTAGGTCGAGCATAAGTAACTGTTACCCCTTCTTCTTTTAAGCCTGGGAAATGGCTACTTTTCATGTGATCGGTTGGATGCAAAACTTCCGTGCCTTCAGAATGATATTCATGATCAATACCGTACTCATGAAATACTTGTGCCATGTAGTTTTCCAAATCCAGGCAATTCTCTTCCGCGTCAATGTCAGCAATCAGTGCTTGAGCGTGGGGAATATTGCAGGAATTGAGCTCCAATAAACGATCTCGTCCGTCATGCAGGGCTTGATTGATTTGTTCAGTACGTACTCGCGTATCCGCAATGAGTTGGTCGAGCAAAACATCATCAGTAGCATTCATGGCCTGATCTAAAACAGGCAATAAACGTTCCTCAAACTCTTCATAAATGGCAAAGCCCACCGAACAACTCTTGGCAAACAAATCAATTCCTTCCTGATACCAGCGGAATAGTTTTTCTTGAGCTGAATTCATCAGATAAGGCACATGAATTTCAATATCATGCTGCTGACCTATACGGTCCAAACGACCGATACGCTGTTCTAATAGATCAGGGTTTATTGGCAAATCAAATAAAACCAAATGATGGGCGAATTGAAAATTTCGTCCTTCACTGCCAATTTCCGAGCAGATCATTACCTGCGCGCCCTCTTCTTCCTCGCCAAAATAGGCCGCCGCACGATCGCGCTCAATAATTGACAAGCCTTCATGAAAGGCGGTGCTGCGAATGCCGGCACTTAATTTAAAGTGCTGTTCCAAAGCAATCGCGGTTTTCGCTTTAGCACAAATCACCAATACCTTTTTCGGAAATAGCTCATTGATTTTACTAGCCAACCAGCTAACGCGAGGATCTCGTCCTAACCACAACTCTCGATTCAAAAAGTTTTCTGGGGATAAATTGGTAACCCCGGATTGTCCGGAAAGAGAGGAGTAAATTTCGGGCCGCTCCAGAGGATAAGCATGCACATGGCGCTGTGGAAAACCTTGAATTGCCGCACGGGTGTTGCGGAATAGTACCCGGCCGGTGCCGTGGCGATCGAGAAGATTTTTAATAGCCACCTGGATGTCTTCGCCTTTGCATGCCCCCAGATAAGTATCCAACTGCTGCATTAACTCTGGCGTTAATTTAGTTAATGGAGTAGTGGCATCATAGGCTAATAACTCCTGTACCAGTTGATTAATTTCTTGATATCCCTCTTCTTCTTTCTTAAATGCGGCGAGATCATAAAATCGTGAAGGGTCCAGCAAACGCAAACGCGCAAAATGGCTGGCAATCCCTGCTTGCTCAGGAGTTGCAGTTAACAATAAGAGTCCCTTGCTTTGCGCAGATAAAGCTTCAACACATTCATATTCAGGACTTACCTCTGTTTCAGACCAATGTAAATGATGCGCTTCATCAATAACCAACAAGTCCCAGCCGCTTGCAATCGCTTGCTCGCGAGCCTCATCATGCTCCATGAGAAAATCCAGGCTGCACAAAACTAAGGTTTCGGTTTCAAAAGGATTTGCAGTATTTGGTTTGACCTCTTCCTCATCCAACTCATCCTCATAGTCGTAATCGTCTTCGCCATAAGGGTCAAACGACTCTTGATAACGACTGGCATCAATGATTGAGAAATGCAAATTAAAACGACGAATCATTTCCACCAGCCACTGATGAATTAATGATTGCGGTACTACAATCAATACCCGATTAGCCCGCCCAGTAACTAATTGATAGTGTAAGATCATGCCGGCTTCAATAGTTTTACCCAAGCCCACTTCATCAGCGAGTAAAACCCGCGGTGCATGACGTTGTGCCACTTCACTAGCAATATAAACCTGATGAGGCAAATGGCTGGTACGCGAGCCCAATAATCCACGAACTTTAGATTGCTGTAGTCGACTAGCATGGTTTAGGGTATCGATTCTTAAACGAAAGGAACTTTGCTTATCCAACAAGCCACTAAAGAGGCGTTGTTGTGGTGTATTTAAGTCAATAAAGCAATTTAATAAAACCTCACTAATGTGGATCTCGTCCCCGGACTCATCGATGCCGCTATAAAAAAACAGCCCCTGACGTTCCTCAATGCGGGTCAGGCGTATCTTTTGCTGTTTACTGGTGACCACTTCCTCGCCTTCTTTAAAAATAATGCGACTTAATGGGGCATTATCAGTTGAATAAATGCGCTCCTCACCCGCAGCAGGAAAGCTAATGCTCACTTGTCTGCTATTTAAATCAGTAATAATTCCCAAGCCCAATTGTGATTCGGTATTACTTATCCATCGTTGACCAATGCTAAATGCCATAAAAAATACTACCCTTTCTTAAAAAAACGCGAGAATAAACACAACTAATCAGTATATCTCTTTTTAAGACATCTGTCCTAAAATTAGGACATAAAATAATTATAAAATACAAATAAAAGCGTCTTTAATCCCTAAATTTGATATTTTTTTGGCAGTTAATCAAGAAAATCATTGTAAAAACAAAGTATTATCTTGATAATGGCCGCCCTTATCGTATCAGTAAGCACTAAAATGCCTTATTTTTAAACTTAGTGCTCGCGTTACTTATAATTTATTGAATTTAAATGAAAATTAATTACTTGTTTTATCGTATTTTTTGGTTAAAAATAAGAATTACAGGGAAATTCTTAGTCAAAGGAACTGAATATGGCTACTAGAGAAGATGAAGTAATCCAAATGCATGATGTAGAGCAAGAAGCCCTCATCCATGAAGAACCAACAGAAGCGCCTCCGAGGAGTGCCACAGCTCAAGCAGTAGCTCGTGAAGCAGCTTCCCATCCAGAAGCAATTGACCACCCAGAACTTATCGAAATTGAAGCCTTAATCAAAAGAATACAGGCCAAGGGAAAAGATAAGCTCGACGGAACGCTCATTAATGAAGATATTTTTAAAAAAATAAGAGAAAGTCTCGTTGTTATTATTAAAAGCATGGAAAAAAACCCCAGCATGCTCTCGCGTGCTGCAGATTTCTGGGGTGAGCTGCCTCTATGGCAAAAAATTATGGGGGGACTCACCGTAACAGTCCCCACTTTAATTTTAGGCTTGGTGGCTAATGTAGGCTTTTTACTGGCACTCTGCGGTATAACCACACTTGCTTATGCCGGCGGCGGTATTATGCTCGATGATCACCATAACCATACGGTAAACATCACCGACAGTTTAACTAAAGGGGTTCTAGGACTGACAAATCTTTTAGAAATGACCATTACCGCATTGGATAAAATACGCCAGCAATTAGCTGAGCAAGTTGAAAAATTTAGCCAGGAAAATACTACTCTTCACAACAACAACGAAAAACTAACAGAAGCATTAACACTCCTTAATATTAAAATTCTCGCCACTGAAGCCGTAGTTGAGTCACTCACGCAAACTAAAGAATCCCTAGAATT
Organism: Legionella lytica; assembly: GCF_044626755.1. Lineage (GTDB taxonomy): Bacteria > Pseudomonadota > Gammaproteobacteria > Legionellales > Legionellaceae > Legionella > Legionella lytica_A. The sequence continues at coordinate 221,990 of NZ_JBGORX010000002.1, forward strand.
AGCGATCACCTTCCTGAAAGAGCAAATGCAAGAAAAAATTAGATTATTAAGCAATAATCAACAGCAATTGCAGCAAATCACTGAAGATTATCAGGCTAGTCAGCAACGTCTGGAAAGCAAAATAGCCGAGTTTGCGTTAATGAAAAGCAAGTTCGAACTCGATCTTGAAAAAATGAAAAAGACCGCCTTGACCCTGCAAGATACGGTAGACCATCTCGTAGAAACAGTGATTGTCGGGGAAAAACAGCAAGAAGAGTTTAAAGGACGTCTGGATTCGTTTTTTGATACGGAAGGAAAGAAATTTAACTCCATTGCCGAGCGTATCGGGGAAACAGAGCAAAAACTGGCCGTATCCGAAGTCAAATTAAAGCAAAACAATGTGGAATATCAATCACAACTCCAAGAACTACGCCAGCAAATAGAACGATTGACCCTGCTTGCAGATCGCCGTCAACAACAAATAGAAAACGGAGATACTATACCCACCGAGGTATTAGTTAATGCACTGCAGAAAAGAGGTTTTTTTGCCATTAAAAAATCCCTAGAAGAAGTTGCAACTAATCCTCTCGAGATACACGCCAATAGTCCCCTGGTAATTTCTTAAGTTCTCATCAGCCCTGGTTGCTCCAACCAGGGCTTCTTAATCGCAAGTTATCAAATTGCAAAGAACCCTCCACCTATTCCATAATGTTCTCTCACCACTTACCACCGAGAGGAAGATAATGCCAAAAAAATTAATCCAAGAGCGCATACAACAGCTTCAGGATATGGTAGCCCAACTGGTAAACAGCCTGCAACGCAATGAACTGGGACAAGAAGAATTCCAGCAACAAAATAATGAGCTACAAGCATTGCTCGCAGAACTGTCCCAACAAACAGGCCAAGAGCATCAGGAACATGAGCATCGCATCAATGCATTGTATGAAGGGCAATCGCTCACTGAACGGATTAAAGAAATAGAACAAAGGCGTGCACAGACTGCAAATGAATTGCAACAAACCAATGAGGCATACCAAGCACTTCTCGATAGACAATCTAAACAAATGGATCGCCTCTCCAAAATATCAGAAAAGCACATTAATGCATTGAAAGAAAATGGTTTTTTTACGAAGCGCATGGTTAACCCTCAGCAAGAAACGTCCAACAATGCTCAAGAAGCCCAACCAGGTCAACCCGCTGCAACACATTAACAGATGCAGCATTTTGCATTTCTTGATGTCGAATCAGGCTACAACCTTGCCCCTATGTTCCTAACACTACATTCCGCGACGTGCTCGCGGAATCCAGAAAGAGTCGCCTACCCTAGACACGCAAGAACTATTGATTAGAAAAATAGGTTTCGTAAAGCTTAAGATAACTACTGTCTTGCTCAATGTGCAGTAATACTTTATTAATTTGCCTAATTAAATTCTCGCTTCTCGGTGTCGCCATGACCGCAAAACCTTCGCCCAACGTAACCACGGGTCCAAGAGTCTTAAATGAATTATGTCCATTAAGATTCCAATAATTAACATCCGAACGGTATAAAAAAACAGCCGCAATACTTTTATTGCTTAAAGCAGCAAACATATCTTCTACGGAACTATACTGATTAATCTTGAATGCGTCGGGAAAGTTATTGGCAATGTATGAATAGAAAACACCCCCGCTTAATTCATCTTTGATAATGCCTATAGCCGAGCCTTTTAGCGCAGACAAAGAATTAATATTACTTTGTTTTAATGTTAAGAACTGACCTTTACTCAACAGATAAGGCAAGCTAAAAATGAAATTCTTTTTACGTGCCGCAGAAATAGTAATGCCTGAGAGCGCTAAATCCACTTGTCCATTTTTTAGTGCCTCATAGATTTGCTGTGAATTTTTTAAAAAGACAAACTGACATTCAAGCGGTATCTGCTTACATAATAGATGAGCCAGGTCGATATCAAAACCTTCATGAGGAGAAATAACGAAGGGAGGATCGTAGGTTAAAAATGCAATTTTCGTATTACTGTAACTGATACTGGAAAAAAAAACACAACAGAATGCTATCGAGATAATCCTTATTTGCTTCATTTTCTATCCTCTTCTGGTCTGAAGCCCTTAAAAGTCGTCCAAGACTCAAAGTATAGCCCCCCTTTTTGGTCTATGCTAAATAAGATAAGAGGAGAAATCATGAGCATGGCTAAAAAAGTAGCAATTCTGGGGAGCTCCCGTACACCTTTTGTTAAATCACAAACGCTTTATACCGGTAAATCGAACCAAGATTTATTAGGTGCCGCGGTTGCAGGCCTTATCAAAAAGAGCAAGATCGAGGGAGAGTGCTTAGGCGATGTGATTGCGGGTGCCGTTATCAATCACCCTTTTGACTGGAACCTGTCTCGTGAAGTAGTACTAGGGAGTAACCTCTCTCCAGAAACCCCGGGCCTGACCATCCAACGTGCCTGCGGCACAGGTCTGGAAGCCATCAATTTGGTGGCACTCAAAATTGCTAGTGGGCAAATGAGCAGTGGCATTGGCGGGGGTACCGATACTAATTCCGACATCCCCTTAATTGGTCAACGCCGGCTAACACATTTTTTAATCGAATTTCAACAAGCAAAAGATTGGAAAGAGAAACTGCGCATTGCGAAGAAATTTCGCCTCAGCATGCTCAAACCTTTATTGCCCGCCGTACGTGAACCCCGTACCGGTTTATCAATGGGTGAACATTGCGAACTGATGGTAAAAGAGTGGAAAATTAGCCGCGAAGCCCAAGATGAGCTCGCCTTTCGATCACATCAAAATGCCGCCAAGGCCTATGATGAAGGCTTCTACGATGATCTAATTACCCCCATGGATGCTTTAACGAGAGATACCATTACGCGCAAAGAAACAACTCTGGAAAAGTTAGCTAAGTTAAAGCCTGCCTTTGATAAATCAGCTAATGGTAGCTTAACTGCAGGTAATTCTACTCCGTTAACAGATGGCGCCTCTGCCGTCTTACTGGGTTCTCCCGAATGGGCCCAAGCCCATCAGCTAGAGGTCCTAGCCTACTTTGTCGATTGCGAAGTAGCCGCCGTGGATTACGTCCATGGTGCGGGGCTATTGATGGCACCGACAATTGCCGTCAGCCGTCTCTTAGAGCGAAATAACTTAACCTTACAAGATTTTGATTTTTATGAAATTCATGAAGCCTTTGCAGGTCAAGTATTATGCACTCTAAAAGCTTGGGAATCTGCTGAATATTGCCAAAAGGTACTACACCGCGATAAGCCTTTGGGCAGGATTGACCTGCAAAAGATGAATGTAAAAGGTGGAAGCTTGGCTCTCGGCCACCCTTTTGCCGCAACCGGCGGACGTATTGTCGGTGCCGCCGCCAAGATACTGGCTGCAGCAGGAACAGGGCGGATTCTTATCAGTATTTGTACTGCAGGAGGAATGGGTGTGGTCGCTATATTGGAGCGCTAGTCGCATCCTTTACGCAACTACGATATTTGCTCATCCCGGGCTTTATTATCGCAGCCAAGTGCTGAGTCCTACCTCATAATGTTCAGCGCTCTCGAATTACCCCGCTCAAGCCAGGTAATTCGCGCCCATTATTGACCAAGCAAAGCTCCCTCTCCCCTCATAATTTTCAGCCCCACAGGCCACGGGAGCTATTGCTTAATTTTCCAGTTTAGTTGATGATAACAAAAGACAAATGGACCTTCTTCCCCACAAAAAATTAGGGTCAATCGATAAACAATAATTATAATAAAGATTGGATTTATGGACATTCATTCATTGATTTCGACCCAGCGCGAGCGTTATAAAAAACTACCCCATCGCCAGCAACAGAGAGTACAAATCACCACCGCTCTGGTGTTCGTATTAGTGCTTATCTTGTTTTACAGCTTAATGCTGCATAACCATCCTAAGCATCCCACTCATGTACCCATGCTCATTCGCGAAGGTGAGCTCATCAAAATTCCGAAGCATTCACCACTACGTTCACAATTAAATGTACAAACCGTCCAAGCCTCTAATGCACCACATATTATTAAGCTTGCTGGAGTGGTTGAGGCAGAACAAACACGTAATATAAGCATCTTACCCCCATTAACAGGGCAACTGGTTAGTTTAAATACCCAACTTGGAGATGAGGTCAAAAAAGGTCAGGTTTTGGCCGTGATGCAATCCCCCGCTATGGCTCAGGCCTATGCCGACAAAATTAAAGCGCAAAGTGCCTTAAAACAAGCCTCCGAAGCCTGGAATAGGGCACAAAAAGTCAACCGTGCCGGTGCCAATGCCATTAAGGATGTGGAGCAAATAAAAAATAGCTACCTGCAAGCACAAGCCGAGATGCAACGTAGCCAAGCAACCTTAGAAGCCCTGGGCCAAAATCAAAAAAACTTATTGGAAATACGAGCCCCCATAGACGGTAAGATTACCAGCCTAAACTATGGCAGCGGTGCCTATATTACCGATCAAAGCCTGCCTATTTTTAATCTCTCAAATATTCATGCCGTCTGGGTTACCGCATGTGTCCCTGAGCCGTTCATCCCTTGGGTGAAACAAGGCCAAAAAGTCAAAATACATGTAGCGGCCTATCCGCAGCAACATTGGGATGGCAGCATTAGGTTTACCAATAATTTTCTCGATCCGGACACTCGTTGCAATAAATCACGTATTGCCCTGACTAATCCCGATGAGCGTTTACAACCCAATATGTTTGCCACGGTGAATACTGCCATACCGCAGGATAACCAACCTATAGTGCCGCTATCCGCCCTGCTCATGTATAATGACACGACCTCTGTTTTTATTGAAACTGCCCCCTGGACCTTCACCCAGCGTACCGTAATACTCGGCCCTGAAGATAAAGAGCATGTACGTATTCGCTCAGGGCTAAAACCTGGGGATCGCATTGTCAGCGCTGGAGGGGTACTTATCAATGATTGATAAGCTGATTGCCCTATGCTTTCGACGCCGCCACATTGCCTGGGGGGCTGCCATTCTGATAGGTATTTATGGTTATATTTCCAGCACCCAAATGACCATCGAAGCTTATCCTGAACTTGATGACGTACGCGTTTCCATTGCTACCCAATTACCCGGATTAGCCGCCGAAGAAATCGAACAGCAGGTGACCATTCCTCTTGAGCGGGAACTGGTTAGCGTCCCCTATTTATCGGAGATACGCTCCAGCAGTACCTTTGCCCTATCGCTCATCACAATGATCTTCAAAGATGAAGCAAGTGAATATTTTGCCCGCACCCGAGTATTAGAAGCATTGAGCTCCTTGAGCCTGCCTGCAGGCATTCAACCCACCATGGATCCTCTCACCGGCTCTGGCAGCGAAATCTACCGCTATACATTAGAATCGAATAGCAAAAATCTGATGGAACTATCCGAAATACAGCGTTGGATTGTCATACCTACACTCAAACAGGTTTCCGGGATTGCCGAAGTCAATAATTTTGGGGGGTTGACCAAAGAATACCAACTCACCTTAGACCCGATGAAATTAAGGCGTTTTAATTTAGCCTTAGCTGATGTAACCAATGCCATCAACAATAACTCGGCCTTTGCTGGAGGTGGCCGCGTTTCACGCGGGGAGCAAAGCTACATCATTCGTGGTATAGGACAAATTCGCACCTTAGACGAACTCGGTGCCGTTGTGGTTACCCAATATCAGGGCACTCCCATCTTCATTCGTGATTTGGGACAGGTCGAATTTGGTCATAAAGAACGTGAAGGAATCCTCGGCAAAAACCACAATCCAGATACGATTGAAGGGATTGTTCTTATGCGCAAAGGACTTAATCCCGGAAAAGTTCTGGAAGGTTTACATGAAAAAGTGGATTCCTTACAAGAACGACTAAAGCCTATGGGGGTATCCATCGCTCCCTACATTGATCGCGATGATTTGGTCCATTTAACAATTCATAAAATAACCCATACGGTAATTGAAGGTATTGCCATCGTCTGCATTGTACTGATGCTCTTTCTTGGGAGTTTTCGTAGTGCCATCGTGGTGACAGTCGCCATCCCCGCGGCACTAGTATCCGTGTTCATTTTCATGAATTTAACGCAAATGCCTACCAACCTATTCTCTTTAGGCGCTATTGACTTTGGGGTTATCGTTGATGGCGCCATTGTAGTTATGGAAACCATTTTACGCCGCCGCGAAGAACTGCCTAATGCCCCACTGTCCGTAGACGATACCCTCGCTGCAACCAACCAAGTAGCCCGCCCAATTTTCTTCGCCACCCTCATTATTATTTCCGCCTATTTGCCGCTATTTGCCTTTGAACATGCCGAAGGCAAACTCTTTAGGCCGATGGCATATACCGTAAGCTTTGCGCTTTTAGGAGCATTAGTCTGCTCCTTTGTCCTGATTCCAGGATTAGCCTACACGGCCTTACGTAAACCGCAAAAAATACGCCATAATCATACACTTATCTGGTTAACCGTACGCTATCGCGACCTCTTGCGGGATTTAATTAAACGCCCAGGTATTGCCTATACCCTGGGAATCATCACTTTAGCCTTGATCCTTGTGCTTGGTGCGACTGCAGGCCGAGAGTTTTTGCCCGAACTCGATGAGGGAGCACTGTGGTTACAAGCAGATTTGCCGCCTGGACTATCCCTGGAGAAAGGCAGTGAAATGGCCAGCACGCTGCGAGAAAGCATCCTAAAGCATCCTGAAATTTCTTTTGTCGTGACCCAGTTAGGTAGAAATGACAATGGAACCGATCCATGGACACCCTCGCATATTGAAGCTCCTGTAGGTTTAAAACCTTATGGAGAATGGCCGGGAAGAGAATCGAAACAACAACTTATCTCCAAACTCGCACAAGAGTTCTCGCAAATGCCAGGCTTTACCATTGGCATTAGTCAACCGATTGTCGACAACGTCAATGATCTGGTCGGTGGTGCACATAGCCCACTAGCCCTAAGAATTTATGGCACCGACCTCCATGAATCCCGCCGCATTGGCAATGAGATCGTGAAGGTATTAAAAAACATTAAGGGAACGGCGTCTGCTTCTATATTCCAAGAGCCCCCCATTCCGCAAATTACCATTAAAGCGGATCGCGAAAAGATTGCCCGTTATGGAATCAATGTTGCAGATATAACCAACTTAATTCAAACCGGATTAGGTGGCGCCCCCATCACCATAATTTATGTAGAAAATCGCAACTACAGTGCAACCGCACGTTTTCCGAAGGCCGAAAAAAACAGCATTCAAGCGCTGGGTAATTTATTTGTAAATAGCGCCAATGGAGCCAAAATCCCCTTGTCTGAACTGGCTACCTTGGAATATCACACGGGTGAAAGTAATATCGCCCATGAGCAAGGCGAACGCCAAGTCACCGTCCGCATGGATAATCGTGGACGAGATCTCACCTCCTACCTCAATGAAGCCAAACAGAAAATTGACGAAAAGGTACAGTTTGATAAGAAACAATTCCGTTTAGAATGGGCCGGACAATTTCAAAGTCAAGAGCGTGCAGAAAAGCGTTTGGTCTATATTCTTGGACTCATGCTGGTACTCATGGGTTTGCTGTTATTCTTCGAATTCCAAAAGTTACATTTAGTCTTTCTTATTCTTGGCGTGGTTCCTATGGCAACTTTAGGGGGGCTGGTTACTCTGCATTTAACCGGGGAAACCCTGAATGTTGCCACCGCGGTAGGCTTTATCGCCTTATTCGGCGTTTCCATTCAGAATGCCATTATTATGGTCGCCAATATCCGCCGAGTACGTAAACTCAATCCCTCACTGAATCGTGCGGTAATTGACGGAGCAGCTGAACGCCTGCGCCCAGTGCTCATGACCGCAACTGTGGCCTCGTTTGGCATGCTGCCAGCAGCCTTAGCTACTGGGGTGGGAACCGATGTACAGCGGGGCCTGGCTACGGTCATTGTAGGTGGCTTAGCTGTATCGACCTTGTTAACCCTATTTATTTTACCGACGTATTATTACGCCTTAGTTCGTTTTCTTGAACACAAACGCCCTAAAGCACGTGCTTGGGGAAGAAAACCATGATGCATCATCTAGTACGTATCGGATTGCTGTTGCTTTTACTTAATAGTTGCGCGGTGGGACCTAACTATAAAAGACCGGTGGCCTCACTACCCCAAAGTTACACCAAGCCAGCCCCAGTGACGAAAACCCTGGCAAGCAAAGCCGCGTTTGGTACGGCGCAAACCTTGCTCACGAATCAAGAGGTACCCGCACAATGGTGGCGATTATTTAATTCTCAGCCCTTGAATGAGTTAGTCGCCGCCAGCCTGCAATCTAATCCCACGCTGAGTGCAGCCCAAGAAGCACTTCGTTCGGCTTTAGAAAATGCCTATTCAGGACGCGGGGCACTACTACCTGCCGTGGGCGTATCGTTTAACCCCACTACCCAAAAAACGGCCGATATTCTCACCAGCGTACTAGCCAGCAATCAATATCACTATTCACTCTACACTGGACAGGTGTTTGTTTCTTATACCATTGACGTCTTTGGCGGGACTCGACGACAACTGGAGTCATTAATGGCACAAGCTGAATTTCAACGCTTCCAATTAGAAGCCACTTATTTAACCTTAACCGCCAATGTAGTAAGTGCCGCCATCCAAGAAGCCGCCTTACGGGAGCAAATTACTACTACCGAAAAAATTATTGGCGAACAAAAAAGGATCCTGGCAATAATCCAACAACAATTAAGCTTAGGTGATACCGCTCTTGCCAATGTTGCTCTGCAACAAGCCGCCTTGGCCACATCGATAGCCAGCCTGGCTCCCTTACAAAAGCAACTGGCCATCCAACGAGATTTATTAAATTCACTCACCGGGCGCTTTCCGGATGATCCGCAGACCCCCAAAGTTTATTTGCACTCCTTACATTTACCTACACAACTACCGATATCCATTCCCTCAACCCTGATTGAACATCGTCCAGATATTCGTGCCGCCGAGGAGCAAATGCATGCGGCCAATGCGTTAATTGGGGTTGCCATTGCCAATCGCCTGCCCAATTTTACTATTGATGCCACAAACTTAGGCACGGCAGCAACTACCCTCGGTACCTTACTGCGACCGGATACTCGCTTTTGGGCCCTAGCCGGGATTATTACCCAACCAATTTTCAATGGCGGAGCACTGCGTCATAAACAACGGGCTGCAGAAGCAACTTATAGACAAGCAGCCGCCCTGTATCGTTCGACAGTGATCAATGCCTATCAGAATGTGGCAGATACCTTAAAAGCCTTACAAACAGACGCGATTGCCTTAGATACCGCCAATAAAGCAGAACGAGCAGCACGCACAAGTCTTAGGATTTATCAACGTCAATTAGCCCTAGGAGATACCAGCCAAGCAGCCTTACTTCTTAGTCAACAAAATTACCAGCAAGCAAAATTGAATTTAATTCAGGCGCAGGCTAATCGTCTGTCAGATACGGTCGCCTTGTTTCAAGCCTTAGGTGGCGGATGGCAGCAAAAACTGATAGCGGAAAAATAAATTAGCCCGCTACCAATACCATGATTTACACTTGCCATGTAAGTAAGGTCTCTTCTTCATCCCCTTCCTGAATAGAAAATACCGTCTTTCTTGCCGCTTGAATTAATCTGCGATCACGTGCCTCGCATTCCTTTTTCGCAAAAAAATTACTTAACAAATACGCACTCGAACCTGCGAGGGCACTGCCCGTTACAGCCACAGCTGGGGCAAGAGGAGCTGGACCATTTTCTTTAAAGAAAACACCTGCGCCGGCAGTAATATTCGCCGCCCCATGGATCGCCATATTTAACAGCAAGGTGACATTGCCCACAAACGGTATATCCACAACAACTTGTTGGGGGTCTAAAGTAACATCGAGAGGATAAGTAGTAGTCTTCTGTGGCCCATGATAATAAGGACCACTCGCATACTGGCTTCCTTGGAAGGGATAGGTCAGGCGCAACGCTGAATTCAATATATTCGAGTAATAGGCAAAACAAATTGCCGTGTTATAGCTAAGCATCGCAATGGACAGTGAACTACTTAGAGAAGTCAGCTGGGAGTGTCCAAACTCTCGAGCCGCAGGCCGTTCAATTTTGCAACCATAATTCTGTTGCGTAAACTGCTCATCATCACGATATTGCTGAAATTTTTTAAGTGAGCTACCTAAACCTTTTAAAATAAATCCTGAGCCCAGCGCTACCGCACTAACGATGCTGATCATCCCTGGATCAATATAATCAGTGGCTTGATAGAATTCCTGGCCCTCCAGCGTTTTGCTAACCTGTAATGGCAAGGTAAAGTTAATACCGAATAAGTGGTCAAAAGTCCCAGTAACATCTAATCCTCCCCAGCCGACCGCGGAGCCAGCATACGATCCTTGGAAGGTTTTATCCATTGCCTGGGCTGCGGCCAAGCCCATTCCCCCAATACTACAAGCAACAGAACCTGCGGTATCCAATACACTGGCTGTCGTATTAATTGCAGCGCTGAAAATACTCCCCATCCATCCCATAGCATAAATCCTTGTACATACTATAAAGTCCCTTGATTAGTCATTATCCAGCGACAAAGAGAAATCAAACCAAACCTAAAGCGGTCAGTTGTATCAAATCATAACTATTTCATGCCGTCAATGAGAAGGTATTACTCTATATAGACAAAAAAATGCCTCATAGTAAAATTTTTACTCCGAAAAAAATAACTTATTACTTTAGAAATGGGCTTATCTTATTGATATGATTCGTAAAAATCCAAGAAACACCGCGGTTCAATTCCCGATATAAGCTGTTTTTGGAGTCAATAAATCCCACGCCGACCACTTGCTGTGCCGCCAATAAACGCCTTACACATTTATTAGTGATTAAGACATAATGGCCAAGTACACCACCATAATGCTGACTAAAGCTTAAATCACAAAAAGTCCCCACGTTGTTATGTACCGCTACCAATAATAAAGCCTGCTTGGGAACTTGTGACAACCCCTGAAAACATTCATCCTTTAAACTAAGCAAGTGATAATCATTTACTGGCGTCAGGTCTTGCAAAATGGCGACCAAAGCATCCTCATGATGCAATGGCGTTTTTAATTCGATAAATAAATGCAGGCGCCCGCCAAATTCAGTAACCACTTCTGCCAGGCTTGGTATTTGCGGAACTTGTGCTCGTAAATCGGCAAAAGATACCTCGGCAATAGTTAACTCTCGCCCCCATAAGCGCTTTAAAGTGGGGTCATGATTTACCACTAAGACCTGATCTGCCGTTGCATGCACATCCAACTCAATTCCCCAGCATCCTGCCTTTGCAGCCAAACGAAATGCCATCAACGTATTTTCCATCACACCATGCGCATTATCATGAGCCCCGCGATGAGCAATTAAACGGGCCGCTGAGACCTGCTCCGCTTTTGGTTTTTTTCGAGGGAGCAAAGCAAAATAAGCATCGAACATTTTTTCCAAAAGTATAAGCGACATGGATCGACCCCAAATTGTTGTTCCTTCATTCTATGCAGGCCATGGCAAAAAGGCAAAAAGAGTGACTGATAAGGAGAATTTTCCTGAAAACTATTTCATTAATAGGCCTAATTGTGTAAAAATGGTTGGTTTTTTAAATCTACACGCGAGGGTAGATTATTACTGAGACGAGGATATGCCTTTAATTACCACTGATGTCGATCTCGCTGTTCGCGATTTACGCGCGGGAAACCCCGTTGCCATACCTACAGAAACAGTTTATGGGTTAGCCGCTCCAATTGATAACGAGCACGCCATTAGAGCTGTTTTTACGATGAAAGACCGCCCCTTAAATCATCCCTTAATCGTGCACGTAGCCCCCAATTGGGATATATCCTCGCTCGTTGAACACATCCCAGCTTATGCCAAACAACTTATTAACGCCTTTTGGCCTGGACCATTAACTTTAGTCTTACCATGTAAACCCGAGCAGGTAAATCCGATTATTACTGGAGGACAAAGCACCGTAGCGATTCGCTGCCCAGCCCACCCCTTGGCACAAGAACTATTAAGTAAATTACAGGTTCCAGTAGTTGCTCCTTCAGCAAACCCCTTTGGCAAGGTAAGCCCAACAACCGCCATGCATGTAAATGAATCATTTCCACAACAAACACTAACGATATTAGATGGTGGCCGCTGCACGGTAGGAATAGAATCAACCATTGTCGATGCCAGCAACCCAGAAACCTATCAGATTTTGCGCCATGGACTGATTGATGAACAAGCCATTGCCACGGTTATAACAACCCTATCAAGCAACCAATACAATAATCTCCGCGTTCCCGGCAAATTAGATAGCCACTATCAGCCGCATAAAACCTTATATTATTTCGCCGACTACGAATCCTTGGCGCAATTTTGCCAGCAACGCAGCGACGCTATTTATGCGATTGCTAGCCAACAACCAAGCAACGTTGCCCCAGCGCATTATCATCAACTGGCAGAGAGCCCAGAGCAAGCCGCCTTTGACTTATACTATCAGCTAAGACAAGCAGATGCCTCCAGCGCACAATGCATCGTCATCGAGCTCCCCCCGGCAACAGGCATGTGGCAAGGAGTTCGCGAGCGAGTTTTAAAAGCAGGTGTGCCTTATTCTCCCCAGTAATACCCAGCCATAGAACATAGAATATAGCCCGGATTAGTCATAGCGTAATCCGGGATCGGTAGTCGCCCCCCCAGTAGCGACATTTATCCTAAAAATCATTGACAGTATCTCAAAATATGAGTAACTTAACCGCGAATGCCGAGGTGGTGGAATTGGTAGACACGCTAGCTTCAGGTGCTAGTGGGGGTAACCCCGTGGAGGTTCGAGTCCTCTTCTCGGTACCATTCAACAAAATGAAACAACCCATCCGTAAATTTTCGTTAACCCTGCGCATGTTAAGCCCGCGTTAATAATGTTTCTTATAAACGAAACTTCCCGCTTCTAGAGTGCTATTGTCAGTATAATCTTGTCAGAAAAGCTCCTGAAGAGGATGCACCTAAGGGAACTCATCCCATACTTTAATCAACTTAGCAGTGGCCACCAAGCGCATAATACAATACACTTTTGCGTATACTAACTACTCAAGGATTGTGTAATGACGGTGCAATTGCTCTCTCTAAATGACGTAAAGCAAAGTATTAATATGCTCCAAGCGGTTGAAGCGATGGAGCGCGCTTTTATTCAATTGGCAGAAAACCACGTTAAATTACCTTTACGCACAGGAATGACTATCGATGAAGAGCAGGCGCTCACCCTTACAATGCCCGCTTATCTTGCCGCCGATAAGGCCTTAGGCTTGAAAGTCGTTTCCATTTTCCCCAATAACTCCCTACGCAATATCCCCTCCATTACCGGTTTTATCATGCTCCTTGATGCGCAAACAGGAGAACCTAAAGCGCTAATGGATGCAGGATATTTAACGGCTCTGCGAACCGGAGCGGTCTCTGGTTTAGCGACCCAATATTTTGCGCGCGAGGATGCATCCCATGTCGCAATTGTTGGCTCCGGTGTGCAGGCCGAAACCCAATTAGAGGCCGTAGCTTCCGTACGTGATATAACCCGGGTATCTGTTTGGTCCCGTGACCTGCAAAAAGCACAGAAATTTGCAGATAAATTTACCGACCGTTATGAAGTTAAGGCTTATGAATCAATACCCCTAGCAGTTCAAGAGGCTGATATTATTTGTACGGCAACAGGCAGTAACGAGCCATTGATTCACCTTAAGGATCTGCAAGAGTATGTACACATTAATGCGATTGGCTCCCACACGGCGAACATGAAAGAAATCGATAATGAGGTATTAGGAAAGGCAATGGTTATTGCTGATCAACTGGATGCGGTATTGGCGGAGTCAGGAGAAATCATGAGCGCGATTGCGCAACAGCAGCTTCAGCCTGAATCAATTGTGGAGCTTGGCACTTGGTTGCTGCATAAAAATGCCGAAGATAAAAATCGTCTTACGGTCTTTAAATCGGTGGGCTTATCCATCCAGGATGTGAGTGTGGCTTCGGTCGTGTATCAAAATGCCATAAAGAAAAACCTGGGTACTGCGTTTGCATTAAGCTAAGGATTAACCATCTGCCGAGAAATCCACCAGGGGAATTCGATTCCCCTGTTTAAATAAGTTTAAAAATTAGGGTCTCTATATCACGCATCTTTTACTTGTTCCGCATAAATCGTCTCATAGAGGGAGATGGTCGTATCCAGATGATGCTCGGAAATCAGCTTTCTGCTTTCTTTGCCCATTTGCTCTCTTGCTTGCGGCGACAACTGAGCCATCCGAGTGATTTTATTAACTAAATCATCGCTGTCACCGGGCTTGAATAAATAGCCATTTTTATTTTCTTTCACTAAATGAGGCAATGCTAAGGCATTCGCGGCAATAACAGGAAGTGAAGCCGACATGGCTTCCAGAGTAGCAAGCGATTGCAATTCGGCAATACCTGGCATGCAAAAAATAGATGCTCGGATATAAGCTTGACGTAAACGCTCATCATCAACAGAGCCTAAAAATTTTATTTGCTGCGACTTATTTAATTGCTCTACTAAGTGGCGAAGCTTACCCAAAATTTGTCCCTCCCCCACAATCTCCAAAAAAACATTCAGCGACTCAGGTATTTTTGCAATAGCTTTAATGAGTACGTCTATATTTTTTTCATGAGAAAGCCGCCCGACAAAAAGAATAATAAATTTCGACCGTTTCTCAATAAAATCACCCTCCTTCAATTCATAAAAATCAGGGTCAACCCCATTAGAAATCGCGATTATTTCTTGGCGTTTTAAATGTTTATTAATACTCTGAATGGCCAATTCGGTGGGCGCAGTGATGACATTAACTTGACTTAAAACCTGCTCCGCATCACGCCATAAATAGTCAATAAGACGTTTTATTGCCCCTTTTGGTAATGGTAGAAAAGGAACTATATTGTCAGGCATCACATGGAACGTCGCTACAACAGGTATATTATATTTCTGCGCCAGTTTTACCGCGAGCCGACCTAAGGAAAAGTGGCATTGAATGTGCACAATATCCGGGCGTTTTTCGATAAAAAACTGTTCCATTAGTTTTTTAATTTGCCAAGGGAAACACAGTCTAATGGTTGTATGAGTTATTATAGAATGCGATTTTAAACGATATTCAGTAACTCCTTTATTCCGAGTCACATAGCTGTTCCCCTTACTTGGGGATGGTGCAACCACGTAAACCTTATGTCCTCTTTGACTTAATCCGTCAGCCAATCTTTGCCCAAAACGCGCAGCCCCATTTATTTCTGGAGGATAGGTTTCAGCAATAATGGCAATAATTAATTTTTTTTTACTGGTAGACATAACAATCCTTCGCCTTAACATCGCCCATACATATCACTAAAACGAACAATATCGTCTTCATCAAGATGGCTCCCACACTGAACCTCAATCAAAATTAATCGCTCATCGAAAGGATTTTCCAGTTGGTGTTTTGCACCTATCGGTACATACATCGATTCATTAGGGTTGAGATATATTATTTTATCATCAAGGCACGCTTTGGCTTTGCCCTCCACCACGACCCAATGCTCACTACGATAATTATGCTTTTGCAAACTGAGAGATGCCTGAGGGGTTACTTCAATATGCTTAATTTTGAAACCAGGACCCTCATCAAGGATAGAGTAAGAACCCCAAGGTCGGTAAACGGTGCGATGACTTTTATGCGCCTCATGATTGTCTTTTTTTAATTGTTGGTAAAGAAGCTTAATATCTTGGACCTGCTCTCTATTTGAAATCAACAACGCATCAGCAGTATCGATGATAACGAGATTATTTAATCCTAATCCGGCAATCAGACGATTATTACCTCGTATATAACAGTTGGAAACATTCTTTAAGATGGCCTCAGCATCAACCTGATTATTTTCCTTATCCGCATGGGTTAAATTAGCAATAGCATCCCATGAGCCTAAATCGCTCCAACCTATATCGCATGCGACGACAGCCCTATTTGTAGATTTTTCTAAAATAGCATAGTCAATACTTTGATTGGCAATATGTTTAAACGTTTCCTTATCCAGCGAGAGTTTATTATAGTCCTGAGAGCAAGTTAGCTTGGAAGCCTCGAAACAATGTTTAACTGCCGCATAAATCTCTGGACAGTGGTTTTGTGCTTCTTCCAGTAAAATGCCTGCTTTACAACAAAACATGCCTGAATTCCACAAAAAATTGCCCATACTTAAATATTCTACTGCTTTTTCATAAGAGGGTTTCTCTATAAATCGAAGTACCTCGCATCCCTTCGCTTCAATATAGCCATAACCAGTATGAGGCTCAGAAGGTTTAATGCCAAAAGTAATTATATTGCCTTGATTAGCTAAATCGGCAGCATTTTGTACTGCTTCGTTAAATGCTTCTTGATCTTTTACTAAATGATCAGCTGGCAATATCAACATTAATGTATCTTCATTGTATTTATGAGCAATAAACAATGCGGCTGAAATAATAGCGGGACACGTATTGCAGGCATAAGGCTCTAAAATAAATGATAATTCAATACCATCATTATTAAGCTCTTGATAATTATCTAAAGTTTTAAAAAGTAACTCGTGATTAGTTACCGTAAGAATCTCATGTATCCCTCCAATATCTCGCGCTTTTAAAAAATTCCTTTGTAAAATGGTATAACCATCCTGGAGTTTAATAAAAGGCTTAGGGTGATGCAGGCGGGAGACTGGCCATAATCTGGTTCCTTCCCCCCCAGACAAGATTACAGGTACTATTTTGCTTATTGTAGAATTCATTCAATAACCGATAGTGCTCGCATTTACTCTAAGTATAGGCCGTATTGATACATAAGCAAAAATAGCTGTACTATCAGGTAGGAGGGGACATTAGTAACCATTTATTAATGATGCGCAAATCATCAGGAGATAAAGTTCCAGCGTCTTGTTTAAGCGCCACTAAGTTTTGAATGTAGGTGTATTTGTCTTTATTATGACGTATACGCGCCTGAATGAGCTTTTCTTCTTGATTAAGCACGGAAAGCAGATTCGTTCGTCCTAATTTATATTCTTCTTTGACAGCCCTAAACTGTTTCTCCTCCAAGGCCACAATTTCTTTATTTTTTTTGATTCGGCTTAAATCAGACATGAGCATGGCATAATTTTTTTTCACCGAATAGGTTAACTTTCGAATAGAGAACAGATATTCAAGCTTTGCCTGCTGACCAAGACGCTGATACTTTTTAACCGTGGCCGTGATTAAGCCTCCGCTATAAATGGGTACCGATACATTAAGAAAAGCCGCTGCATTGACCTGTCCGCTAGTCCCTGCTGCCATCAATAAGCTTCCATTTTTTATATGAAATTTTTGCGGTTCATACAACACCTCTGCATTGACTACGGGTAAACGATGTGAGGATTGTTCTTTAATTTTTTCCAATGCGGATTGTATTTTCAACCGGTTGGACACCGCCTTCCAATTTTGCTGTTTTGCAGCCTCGACCCATTTATTGACATTCTCTGGCTTAGGCGAAGTGAACGAAATGTTATTATTTAAAGGCGCCAACCGCTCATTATCATTTGCAATAATTTCTGCTAGCTTTTGCCGATGAATAAATAATTTTATTTGCGCCTCTTGGCAATGGATTTCTGCATTGTTTAATGCCGATTGCACCTGATCCAGGTCAATACTACTTGCCTTACCCAAATCGTGTTTTTCTTTAACCTGGGATAGCTGAACGCTTAAAAACTTCCTATTTGATTGATAATAGGCTAGACTGTCTTCATAATGCAACACATTAAAATATGCTTTAACCACACGGACGATTAAATTTTGATACTCTGCATTTAACGACGCAGCGACCACCTTCGCATCTAACTTGGCGGCAGCCAATTTTCTAAAATTTGCTAAATTAAAAATGGTCTGCGTCGCAGACAATCTAACATCCGCAGCGCTAATAACGTTATTTGCAGGTTGGAGATTGTCACTGACAATAGCACCACTGGATTTTAAGTTATTAATCAAGGGTTGCGTTACAAAATTAATATTGGGTAATAAATTAGATAAGCTAATGGCTATATCATCTCCAGACATTTGAGTGTCTATAATTTTTTGCTGGTAGACTGCATCATTTTCAAGCGCTTGCTCAAATGCCCCAATCAAATCCAAAGCCCAACTCTTTGAAAAAATAAAGAGTAAGCTCAAGACCGCAATCCTTTTTCCCATATGTTTCCCTGCAATAAACAACAAAATAGCCTAACCCTACTATAATTACTAAATAAACCGTTTTCAATGATATTACTATGGGTAATGGTCCAGCAAATGCTGCACGCCAAAATACTATTTCTATTTTTAACTCCATAACGCACTATTGGGAATATGGTAACAGGACCTCTAACGTCACTATCATTCTGATACATGGATTCCGAGGAGAGCATCATGGATTGGAACTCATAGCTAAACGCCTAGGTGATTATCGAATCGTGGTTCCGGATTTACCAGGTTTCGGCTTATCTGAGCCGCTCATCAATCTTGAACATAACACTTTTTTTTATCATAAATGGCTTAACGAATTTATTTTAAGTTTAAACTGTAAAGGAAAAGTCGCTCTATTGGGGCATTCTTTTGGCACCATCCTAGTAAGTGCGGCGGTAGCAGCAGGACTTCCCGTTGATTACCTGATCTTAGTGAATCCTTTGGCAGAGCCACTGCTGAAACAACGAGACCTCGGTTCCCAGTTGGTTTTAATATATTATTGGCTCGCCAACCATTTACCAGCTCCCTTTGATTTATCTTTATTGCAAAGTCGTTTAATCACTCAATTTATGAGCACTCTTATGACCAAAACAAGCAATAAAAATTTAAAACAATGGATCCATCATCAGCATCTGACCTATTTTTCTCAAGTAAAATCAAAAAGAACACTTATAGAAATTTTTAACGTGATAAAGAATGAATCGGTTACTCAATATGCAAAAAAAATTAACCAGCCTACCCTGCTCATTGCCGCCGAACAAGACAATGTTTGCTCTATAAACAAACAAGAAACCTTACACAGTTTATTTATTAATGCACGTTTGCTTGCAATTCCCCAATATGGGCATCTTTTACACTACGAAGCCCCTTACACAGTCGCCAAGGCAACTAAAAAATTTTTACGAGAAATGAATTAAAATGAACCCAAAGAAAAAAATTATTATTGCAGCAGATACCTATCCCCCAGACATTAATGGTTCTGCTCATTTTAGCGCTCGTCTTGCTCAGGGATTAGCAAAAAAAGGTTATGAAATCCATGTAATTGCCCCATCACCTAAAAAAGGACCGAGCTATTCTATGGCAGTGAATGGTATCATTGAACATCGGCTTCATTCGCATGCAGTATCTAACCATCAAACCTTTAGGCTCTGCTTTCCTTGGCAAATCAAAAAGGAAATACGACATTTATTTGATACGATTAATCCGGACGTAGTACACGTACAATGTCATTATCTGATCGGCCGTCTCGTCGTCAATGAAGCTGTAGCACGGACAACTCGCCTTATCGCAACAAATCATTTCGTACCTGAATGTCTTTCACCATATTTGCCATTTCCGCAATGGATAAATAATAAAATCGCCCAAATTTCCTGGCGTGATATCGGCAGAGTATTTAAAAAAGCCGATAAAGTCACAACTCCCTCTAGCCTCGCTATTAAACCCTTAGAGGAGCGCGCAGAGCTTGCGGAGGTAATCCCTATTTCAAATGGGGTCGATTTAAGCAAGTTTTATCGAACCAATGAACAGCAGCTCAAACCAGCAACGCCCACGATTCTTTTCGTTGGCAGGTTGGATCCGGATAAGAATATTCCTCTCCTGCTTGAAGCCATTAAACATCTGCAAAACGAGCTTATTGTGCATTTAAACATTGTCGGTCATGGACTCATGCGTAAAAAACTTGAAGATAAAGCGGTGGCCTCTGGAATTCAAAATCAAATCCATTTTTTAGGTTCAGTTAACGAAAATGAGCTGCGAGAAGCCTATCAACATGCTACGGTATTTTGTATGCCAGGAGCGGTAGAACTACAATCCATCGCAACACTTGAAGCAATGGCCTCAGCATGTCCTGTCCTATTAGCAGAGGCTATGGCCTTGCCCTTGCTGATTGATAACAACAAAAATGGGTATTTATTTAATCCACTTGATAGTCATGATTTAGCAGCAAAAATAAAAAAAATAGTGCAATTGCCTCTAGAGGAACTACAAGCAATGGGTAATGCGAGTTTTCAATTAGTGCAAAAACATCATATTGATAAAACATTAGAGGCTTATGAGCGATTATATTTTCCTCATGAATTCTCCTAAGAATATAGGTCATTGCAAACAGCGCAACTACTAATCCAAGGTTTGACGATAAGATCGATCTCCAACAAAAATAATCACGCAAGTAAAAACCAGAATAGGCCATAAATTCGGCCAAATTGCCGCAAAATCTGCTCCTTTGAGCATTACATCACTAGTAATCCTTAAAAAGTAGGTGGGTGGCAATAAATTTCCAATCCACTGTGCCCACGCCGGCATTGCGGCAAAAGGAAACATAAATCCGCAAAATAAAATTGCAGGTAATGCATAGGTACTGGCGATATTTGCCGCTTGGAATTGCGTTTTAGAAAGACTCGAAGTCACAATCCCTATACCTAAATTAGCGACGAAAAAAGGTAACGCGATAAGAGACAACAACACGATACTGCCATAAAAAGGGACATGAAAAAGATACCTGGCAATAAACAAAGTCAGATAAAATAAGATATACCCCAAGATGATGTTAGGTACTATTTTCCCAAACATTACCTCCAGCGGATGGATCGGCGTAACTAATAGCAACTCCATCGTTCCTTCTTCATATTCCGTAGTTATGGAAATTGCCGTCAACATGGTGAGCGAAATAGTGATAATAGAAACAATTAACCCTGGCAAAGTATGGTATTGGGCTTTTCCCGCTGAATTATATTTTGCATGCCTATCAATAACAAAAGCAGGCTCTTTCGTCTTAAGATAACTTAATGGGCCAATAGTATCTCTCTTTAAGGCCTCTAAAGCGATGGTATTCAATGCAGAAAAAGCATTCCCTATAAGCATGGGGTCAGAACCATCCCCTTCAATAAGCATATGCGGTTGCTTGTTCCTTATCAAATCATGAGTAAATTGTTCCGGAATATAAACAATGAATTGAACCTTTCCTGACTCCATAAGCTGTTTTGCATCATTATCCGTATTATAAATGGCTTGAATCTTAAAATACTCTGAATTATTAAGAGAATGGATAATACTGTTTACAAAAGGCGAGGTATCATGCGTAACCACGATGGTGGTCAGATGTTTTGCGTTGCTGTTAATGATATATCCAAATAGAATAACCTGAATTAAGGGAATTAAAATAAGGAAAAAATACGTTCGTTTATCGCGTAGCATGATAATAAACTCTTTTTTCTGAATCGCAATAAACCTTAACTTCATATCCTTTAAATTTGACATATTTATCACTCATCCAATTGATGAACTAATTTATATTTTCGGGTGAGCCAAATAAATATATCTTCTAATGTAGGATTTATTTGCCTCCAGGTTAAATAACCCAGATTTTTAAACGGTTTAATTGCTTGCTCCAAATCCGTTAGGTTTTGCCCGCTCACATGCAATGTATCAAAAAAGGTAATGACCTGATCAACTCCTGGGCAGGCTTCTAATTCTTTAGCTAAGGAAATCGTTTCTTTTCCTTGCACTTCCCAGGTAAACAAGTTGGCTTGTTGCTGAATTTCCCAAGGACTGCCCTTCATTATCATCTCACCATTAAATATGTAAGCCAGGTGACTACAATGTTGCACTTCGGCCATATTATGGGTGCTAAGTAGAATAGTCATCCCTTGTGAGGATAAATGACGCAAGAGATCCCAAAATATTTGTCTTGATTCCGGATCAACATTTGCCGTCGGCTCATCAAGGAATAATAGCGAGGGTTTATGAATAATCGCCCCAGCTAAAGCCAAACGTTGTTTCCATCCTCCCGAAAGAGCACCTGCAAGTTTATTACGATATTTATACAATCCCAATTCATACATGACATCATTAACGCGTTCCTCGCGATTCACTACACTATAAAGCTCTGCCATCAGTAAAATATTCTGCCCAATGGTCAACCGTTTATATAAGCTAAATGCCTGGGGCACATAACCTACATGCTTTTTAATCAGCGCCATTTGCTTTTTTAAATCGAGCCCTATGCATTCACCACTCCCCAGGTCTGGAGTTAAAAGACCACATAGCATACGTATTAAGGTTGTTTTCCCTGAACCATTGGGACCTAAGAACCCAAATATTTCTCCATATTTTACTTGCAAGCTAATATCTTTTACGGCAGCAACATGTGCAAAACTTTTAGATAAGTTTTTTACATCGATAATGAGGTTCGAAGAGTTCATAATCGATACTCAATTATAAAATAACGGTTATAGGTTGCCCCGGATGGATGGTCTGTGCTTTCGCATCAGGCTCTAAAATTGCCTCAATACGAAAAACCAGACGCTCGCGTTCTTCATTGCTGTAAATTACCGGTGGATTATATTCAGCCTTAGGGGAAATATAGGTTATTTTCGCTTTGGCCGATTCCCCACCCACATCATGACCAACCGTAACAATTTGATTTAAATTGATTTTTCTCAAGAATGCCTGAGGAGCAAAAAATATAATTTTTACCTGCTTGGGATCGAGCAAAGAAACTACCGTTGAACCTGCAGCCACTTCTTCCCCCTCCGTATAAAAGGTATCGAATACGAGTGCAGTTTTTGGGGCAGTAACTTCCTGCTGATTCGAATTCCATTGTGCTTTTTGTTCTTGAGCTTGCAAGGAGGCAAGTTTTGACTGAGCTATTTTTTTGTTTTGCAGTGCTTTTTGGTAATTAAGCAGACTATCCTCAAACGCTTCCTTAGAAATAATATCTTTTCCCAATAAAATAAGATCCCGATCTTTTTTAATTTTTTGCATCTTATAAATAGAATTGGCGTTACTTAATTCATCCTGCGCTTCCTGAACGTTTGCGCGCGCGATTGTTAAATTTTGGGCTGAAGTTTCACGCTCTAAGGTGAATAATAATTCCCCCTTATTCACCATGCGGCCTTTAGTAACATGATAGGACTTTAAGGTGCCTGATATTAATGCAGTGATATAAATATATCGGCCCTCCACATATCCTGTCAGTTGAGTCTGAGAAGTGCTCTTACACGAATTTAATAACAAAGGCAGAATGATGAGAGTCAGCCAACCAGCAAAGCCAATTAATTTTCTTATCTCTTCTGCTAACCAATTCATATCTAATATATTTTTGTAAGCTTGAAAAAATTATAGTAGTTCTTTATCCAAAAAGAAAATCAGCTTAAACAAAAAAATACAGTCCTTAATTAGTGCTATAATTAATAATCCAAATTGTACATTTTGGATGAATCACTTGGAGCAAGATAAATGAGTTATCAAGATTATATTAGTACCCACTTAAGACCAAGTGAATCGGATTTATCAGCATCTCCCTCTCCACCATCAATTCAATTAAATACACCGGATGATAAAGAGATATTAGGCTTGCTAAACTTTGCTTGCCTTAACCGGTACACATCAGGTTCTCCGGCAGAAGCCTTCGCGCTCGACACGTTCAAATTTGCCCGAAACTTCGTCCTCACCAGTTCTATTGATAAAATTACTTTTGATTGGGACAATACCTTATACAGTTCTCTTATTATACAAGGTGCTGCGGTTTTTCCCGCCCAACTATATAAAAAAAAATTACCCAAATATTTCCTAAATAAGTCGTTAACCGCCATCGAATCTCCCCGTCCATTTATGGAGGAGCTTGTTTTTGGCATGATGATTGGTTTTGCAATAAAACAGGGCTTAACTCAATTTACTGAATGGGAACGTTATAAACCTGAAGTTGGGATTTTAACGCTTACCTGGCCTCAGAGACTTGCGGGTCTAGCCCAACGCCATGTTCCTCTATTATCACTGCTTGAAGGTCATTTTCCCGGCAACAATGATGTCGCGGAGCAAATTCTGAAAAACAAAACTCGCGCCTTCGTCCACTTATATGATTTTATTAATTATATTTCCGACGTGTTAGACCAAATGGAACAGAGCCACTTTAAAAATTTACCTCATCATCAACGTATTGATCTGCAAGCCTGCTTTCAATTAGGCAAACTGCATAAGTTAAAATTTCCAGAGGTGTTAGAGAATAAAGATTGGCTTGGCAATAATCATTTGCATTTTGATGATTGCCTCTTGACCTTAAACCATCTTGAGGCTTATCAAGCAAAAAAAATCTCTACTGTATATGTAAGACAATCCCAGTCCGATGCCCCTAATATACGGTCGATTGATAGAATGTATACCCCATCGCTCTATTCTTCTATTCACAAATCACGAAAAGAAAGCATCTCTCGCATTGCAAAAAAAGAATATTTTAATTGTACAATACAAAATATTATCAACGTATTGAAACAGGAAACGTATTGGCCAATAACAGCCCCAGAGCTATACCAACGTCATACTCTTCCTGCCGGCACTCAATTAGCTTTTTATGAAAGTGCGACCACCGTGAATAACTTTTGGGAGAATTACCTTCAACCCATTAGCCTACTTCAAAAAAAATTACGCCGGGCGAAAAAACTCGTTCTCTCAAACCAATGAGCAACAAAAAACCAGTGCGGGGCTCACCGCCTATAACGATCAAAAAAAAGAATTATTTTATTTATCATCATTCGGGATGAGGTTTTAGAGCCAACTTTCTAACGAATGCTGCCCATCGCTTCTCCAAAACGAATTGCACTTTCTGCTTTTAAATTATTACTCCATTGGACTTTATTACCATCAGCAAATAATAAAACTACCGTAGAGCCTAGTTTAAAATAGCCAATCTCGCTGCCCTTGCTCAGGTGTTTTGTCACCGTCGAATCCTGACGATAGTCAAACGAAATAATCTCTTTGCTGCGTGCAACATCACCATGCCAACTCGTACCAATAGCTCCAACAATCGTTGCGCCGACCAGAACCATCTTCATCGGACCGGCTGCCGTTGCAAAAGAGATCACTAAGCGTTCATTACGCGCAAATAATTTAGGAACCACACGAGCGGTTGTAGGTTGTACCGAAAATAAGGCTCCGGGCACATAAGTCATCGAAAGCAACTCCGCATCCAATGGCAAATGGATGCGATGATAATCTTTAGGAGATAGATAGAGGGTCGCAAAACAGCCACTTTCAAATTGTTGAGCTTCTGCAGCAGAACAGGCTAAAAGTTCCGTTACGGAGTACTCGCGCCCCTTGGCCTGAATCAGTTGTCCTTGATGAATCGCGCCAATCTCACTAACACAACCATCAACCGGCGAGAGAATATCTGCCGGTGCCAATGGTCGACATGCTGGCTTTAAATGCCGAATAAAAAAATCATTAAAATTGGCATAAGCAGTTGGATCTTCGATTAAGGCTTCACTCATGTTCACATTATATTTTTTAATAAAACGTTGAATGATAAAATTTTTAACTCTGGGCTGTTTAACTTCAGCCAAACAACCGGCTAAAGTGGTGAGCCCATGTTTAGGAATAACATATTGAGGAACCGTTTTGAATAAATCTAAAGACATGCAATAACTCACCCGTATTAAAAAAGCACAATCATACCCCATACTGTATTCCGCCACAATTTATGCTGCTACATAGTTACAGTAGAACATTTTTTTTCTGTAGGCATTCTTAGCGTAGTATGCTTCGCTTGCAAATATTGCAAATAAAAATCTTTATGCTCCGTCTCATTAAACAACTCAATTAAAGCATAACCAGGATGTTCTTTTAATTTAGGATTATTGGTAATCTCTTCCTGTATTTGTTGGATTATATCCAAAAATAATTGGGAGCTGGCCGTTGAGGAAAGCTCCCCCTTCTTAAAGGTCATAGCCAAAGCCGTAGGCGCATCATACTGGCGAAAATAACCATTAATCTCTTCTTTTCGAGATGACTTGGACCAAAAAAAGAACGAATTTACTGTGGATAAATTCTTTTCATATTTATTTAATGAGCCATTTTTCAAGAGGCGAAATCGTTCACTATTACTCTTGGAAGTTTTTTCCACCCAGTCATATAACGTATTATAGACCAAAGCAACCCCTGCCTGATTTTGTAAATGAACAAAAGAACCACTATGTTTTGCACAACTAACCGCAGCTTTAGTAAAGATACTAATATTGGTTTCGAAACTACCATTTCGCAACGCCGCTGAGACACTGGCAATGTAATTTTTTTGCAACATAACCGGGGTAAGCTCGCGAATAATGCAGGTATTTAATGCCCCGTCTTCCGTCCTTCCGGAGCTTAAAATATAAGCCAATTTATTATGATTACTTTCGCTACTTTTCTCTAAATAGTCTTTAACTGTCTTTCCTCGTACTCGAGTGATTTCAATGCTCTGACGATATTTTGTATCAATGATTTCACCCATATAGAGCTTAAATTTATCTGCTGACAGAGTATCAACCCAGGCAAATAACTTTTCATTAAATTCTTCAATAACTTGCTCATGAGTTAATGGCAGTACCTCTCTTTTAATGTTGGGAGGAAGTTTTAACATTTCCTCATCAGTTGCGTGCAAATGCGTACTAAATCGAGCTTGTAAAGCAAATTGTTCCAACTCATTAATAATTGGGCCAAATTTATCTTTGGCATAGCTAGTCGTATGCGCCAAGGCATCTTTGATTTTGTCAGAATATTCTGAACAAAGCTTGAGGATATTTTGCGTAAACTCCTTATTATCCGCATCGAGTAAAACATCCCCCTTCTTTCCATAATATTGGGTGATAATATTTTGCAGCTCATTGGTAAATTGAACTAGCAAATCAAGTGCCTTACTTAATGAAGCTCCATTACTATTACTGGAAGAGACATTGCCATGCTCGGAATCTTTTTTTACATCAATCGCGATATTCTTTAAAGTTCCAAATAATTGCCATACATCGGTTAATTCACTATCAGTAGCTTCTAGAGCATCTGCAGACTCAACAATCACCACATCACCTTTTTCGGCAACTAATTTAGCTAATGATTTAGTTAAATTCCGAGTATCGCGTAATAGGGCTCTTAATCGTAAGGCGTATGCATCACGCCAAACCTGATGGTAGCGTTGGTTCAATTCCTCTAGATTATACTGACATGTAGGATCGTTAATCGATTCGTTTTGTTTTTCCATCCACTCTTGGATATTTTTAAAGATAGATGGCTTACGGAACAATTCTTCATTAGTGGATAAAAGAGGAACGCCAAAGCCATTATCTTCACAACCCATATAGAAAACGACAACTCGATATAAATTATCGTAATGTTCCTGGAACATCTTCATCATGAAATAGACAAAGGATTTTCTATTGGTTGTTTCATTACATAATTGGGGAAAAGTTTGTTCGTATTTGGTGCGAAGAGTTTGGCCTAAAGAAGTATAGTTGAAGGGCATAGTCGTTGGTATCGGCTTGTCCTCTGGGCGGCAGGGCTTTTCAGGGTCTTCTTTTTCATCAGAACGCTCGACCCATTTGACTAAACTTCCATACTTCTTGATGATGCGCTGATAGTCGCTTTCATCTAAGGATTCAAATTCATCAAACAAGCGTTTACACAAAACCTCTGGTTGAAAAGTTAAAAGGCGTTTTAATGCTGCAGCAACCTTTTGTGCTTGTGCCTCTGGACTTGCTGCCAAACAAGCAAATTGCTCGGGTTCCGCATAAACCTTAGGTAGGGTACTGGGTAAAACCGTGGTTTGCACCATTTCCGGTACAGGAATGGTAATACTGCCTTGCCCCGGGTGAGCATAAGTAGGTGAGTGGTATGGTTTGGCATCAAGGCAACAGGGAAACCGCTCATAATCACGCACCGTTAAATTTACTCGCGTTTTTGGTAATTCAATCCCAGTACGGGCCCCCTTAATAAAAACAACAAACCAATACCAAAACATGTCATAATCGATCCCCCCCTTTAAACTCAGATTATGGGGGTGCGGATCATCATCGCCAAAAGCCCAACGCTCCAGCAAGATTTCTATCATATTTTCAAGAATTAAGGTTTTGGTCGAAGGAATGACTTGCTCTTTTTCAGCACTATCACTAGGAATAGGCTCACCTTTGATATTAAAGGGCTTAAAACCTTCCAACTTCAGGGAGAAAATACCTAAGACTTCGCCTTGATCATTATAAACTAAATGCTCTTCGGCGGTTCGTTCATGAGATAATTTCAGAACGGTTGAGGTGCCAACGCTTGTTTTACCAAGTAACTCTGGAAAATTTCTTTCTGGCTCTAGCTCCTTGAAAAACCCCTCTTTTAACGCTCCCTCTTCAATATATTTAGCATGATAGACTTTATGAGAGCCATCACCGATTCGATTACCTAAAATCAACTTTCCTAGAGCGAGTTCTTCCTCTGGCTTTTGTCCTGATCCTAAATTTAGTGCTTTTTTTGGAATACTTACCATGTCTCGTCCATTAGATCGCAATAATCCTTAAAGAATAGTTCATATTAAGCAGAAATATTGAAGAAGTTCAAGAATCTTTGGAACTATTTAGCACAATATTGGACAAAGTTTCACAACAAGGTAAGCTTGGTTGAACAGGATAGTCCAACCAATTTATAAGGTGAAAAAATAAGCGGCAGATAATACGTTAAGGAGTAGGTCCCAACGTTACTCCTTCAGGATCCAAAGAGCCAATCATATCATTACTAAACATACGTACAGCCTCACCGGAACGAGTTTGCGTGAAAAACCAATAATTCCCTGTGGCATTTCCTTTCAGGTAATTGAATACCCCCGCGCTGAGTATACTAATAAACGCATTGGTGATAAAAATAAGCGCCTCGGAGAGAAAAAGCAGTGCCTTTGATGTTTCTGGGTTGGGGCCAGGATCAACCGTAGCTAACATCCTTTGTTCAACGTCTCTTATTTGTTTTTTAGCTTCCTCAAAGGCTGCTTGAGCATCCCCCCCTGCATTCATTAGTGCCTTATAAGCGATGCCATATAAACTTTTTCGATACTCTCCTTCATCCTTATCCCACTCTTTGCCCATCTCTAAATAGAAATAAGACTTAGACAATCGTGAAGAAATTTTCTTACACTCATCTTCAATACATAAAATAATTTTGCGAAAACATTCTGCCTTTTTATCATTTTCACGAGCCGCAAAAGCAATCATATCCAGATCAAACCCTAAATCCTGTAATTGAGTTACACAGATGAAGCGCTCACGTAATTTTGTCGCAACGACCTGATGGTCTTGATTTTTTATCTTAAGAACCACATTCCCTTGCACTGGAATCCCATTTCCATTCTGTACACCTGCATAAAGAACATCCACTAATATCCGCCGTTGCTCACTATCCTTAATTGCAGCAAGCGGTGGTAAAAGTGCACGTAAGGTATTTCCTTCCTTATTAGCTCCTAAGACCATACGATAAGCTGCTTGATCACTAATTCCTGAGCTGCGCAAAACCTGCAATGCCTCACTTACTGCTTCTAATTTCTCCAGCGGCATGGCATTTAAACTTTTAGCATAAGGTGATTCCGTTCTGGCTAAAAAGAAATGATCGATAATTGATTGTTTTAAATGCAGAGCAGGTGTTAATGCTAAGCGCCGCAATCCCTCATAACCACCATTGCGCGCCAAAGTGATAAGGGTCGAGGCCATTAATGGATATTTATTAGCTACATCAACAATTTCCTTATAACCATCGAGGGTTAGGGAATTTGTAGCCCAGAGTATTAGGCATAGGTCTTTGGCATGCGCATCAACAATGCTATTAATAAATTCTAAAGCCTGTAATTTTTCTGGTAGCTCGAAAAATTGAGGGACATTCTGAATAAACCCAATGTCTGGATTTACCGCCCTTAGCGGTTTTAGTTGTACTAAGCGGCTCACTGACCGAAAATAAAATTCATGGGACAAAATTTGCTGGATGAGTTCTTTAGGGTACTTTCTTTGCGCCAAAATTGGTAGCAAAGTGATTTGCTCTCTATCCCACATAAAGCCACTATAATCTTTGATAAACTCGGGCTGGAGCAACAGCCGATTCTTAGTTAAAGCGCCAACTTTTTTATTGATAAACTCCTCTTCATAGAGAATGGCCGTCATTTTTAGTAAATTACAGCTAATATGGTCATTGCTACCAAGGACTGTATGTTCCAACTCATGGCATAACTGGCTATTATCCGCCAGGCAGTCTTGTAACATTGCCATCGAGACCGGCACATCATATTTCATGATAAGGTCTAATGCCGGGTTTTGGGCAAAGAGCTGAGCAAAATTAATTTGGGATAAATCGACCGGATCTGCAATTGTTGCCTTTTTTTCATTGATCTGCAAAAAGCGTAATAGAAGACGAATACGTTCAAAACGCGGGTTAATTTCATCATTGTCTGCATTAAATGCCAATTGCAATAACGCCTGCGGGACAGTCGCATTAAGCTGGGCTAAAAACTGATTTCTGGCTGTTGGTTCAGAGCTCGCAGCCAACTCAAATTTAGGGTCTTTAATGTGTGCATTTAAATCAAGACTGGAAAGAAGGATAACCGGCCGCGTTCTTGGGTTCATATGTGCTTTGCGGGTAAAACCGATCATCCATTGTCCTGGTTCATCACGCCGATACATAATCACCATACTGCAATTTTCTTTATTCTCATCAATAAACGCGAAACGCTGGCAGGAAAAATTACGGTGGTATTCTTCCTCAGTTTCATTTTCTTTTCTTAATGGAAGATGGCCTAAAAGAATATTAAGCGTTTTAGCAGACTGATCGCCTCGCGCATAATATTTGGCGGCAGTTTCCTGGCTCCAAATATTAAGATGCTGATTTGCTTGAGTTTCGTTACCTAAAAAAGGAGTTGTCGACAAATCGTCAATAATCGCATTATCTTGCTTCCCTGCCTGCGCAACAAACTGCGGGTAACCAAAAGCTGAGAACAGTTGTTGTGCATTTCCTCTTAGCAAATAAGGCATGATTCAATTCCCAAAATGACAATTTGTGGTTATTATAACCAATATTGCGAGCAAAGGGTGATAGATTTTTGAAAAAACTGCGTTATAAATGCGTTTTTTTGCATCAAAGTATAAAAAGGTTGTAATTTTATGAAATGTAACATAATTGGTGCCGGTCGTTTAGGTAAAAACATTGCACGAGCCTTACATTCAGCACAAGTTATCTCCGCCCCGACGATATGCAATCGCAGTCTCGAAAGCGCTAAACGTGCCTGTAAAGAGATTGGCGCAGGTAGTGCGGTTTCCCAGCTCACGCAACTCCCCGAAGCAGAAATCACTTGGCTATGCTGTAATGATGATGTTATTCCATTGGTAGTTGCAGAACTCGTACAAGCAGCCAATTTAAAACCAGGAAGTTTTGTCGTCCATAGTAGTGGCGTCTTAAACTCGTCGCTACTCACCCCCTTAAAACGTTTAGGATGTTCCGTTGCCAGCCTTCATCCCTTAAAAGCCTTTAAAACGGGTTATGTAGACGCAGCCGCCTTTCATCAAGTTGATTGCGTTCTCGAGGGAGATATTCTTGTATGTGATTGGTTAAAAAAATCATTTAACCAACTAGGGGCTTATGTCACCAACATGCTCCCAGAAAATAAAGCCGTGTATCATGCCGCGGCATGCATTGCCTCGAATTACTTAGTCACCCTTGCTGCTTACAGTGAAGAATTACTTTTAAACGCAGGCTTGCCCGCAGAGCAAGCTCGCCGAATGCTGATTAATTTAGTACAAGGTAATATCAATAACATACAGCAAGTAAGTGCAATTAAAGAAGCGCTAACTGGCCCGCTCGTCCGAGGTGATGTCAATACCATTGCTTTGCATCTAGACGCACTACAAAATCCACAGCTACGCCTACTATATCAAGCCGCCGGGCAAGCTACCCTAGCCTTAACGGCATTAACTAATGAGCAAAAAGAACAAATTGAAAATTTGTTAGGAGAGTAGCCATTGTTTCACGGGAAACATAAGCCCAAACCTGGTGGCTTGCCACCAGGTTTTCTTTATACGAATTAATGATGTCCATGTCCAGGTCTATTTCCAACAACCTCTTGCTGCTGTTCTTCTTTCCTAATTCTATCACCAATTTTTCTAATTCCATTCAACGCCTCTCTGAAATTAGCCGAGTGTTCTTGCAATGAATCGGAGCGTGTGGGTTCTAGACTTCCATCGGTAGCGCGTACTCCATCTTTGCGCCACTGCACAGATTCAGAGGCATGTACAACTTCCTTTTCCCCTTCAGCAACAATTACCTGCTCATCTTTCAAAGTCTCAACTACCACAAGAGGTTCGTCACTCACATTTACTGCTTCAATACGTGCTTCATGACTGGCATTTACCATTTCCACCAGCTTTTTATCTTCAGCTTTCTGATAATCATTTTGTGCCTCATGTAATCGCCCCATAAAAGCTTGATGCTCCTCGTTTACCGCACTCTTATGCTGGAAATAGCTCGGTGCAGCTAAGCCAAGTAGCGCCCCAATAGTACCAAACACCGCACCCCATTTTTCACGGGCAAAGGCAAAATAACCTTTGGCC
This sequence comes from Legionella lytica, assembly GCF_044626755.1. Taxonomy (GTDB): domain Bacteria; phylum Pseudomonadota; class Gammaproteobacteria; order Legionellales; family Legionellaceae; genus Legionella; species Legionella lytica_A. The sequence continues at coordinate 254,512 of NZ_JBGORX010000002.1, forward strand.
TGCGGCCCTTCCCACGCATCAGTGGATTCTTTAGTCAGGCTTTTATGAGCCTGCATTTTGCCAGCTTTAGCTTGCTGTAAATGATCCAGAGTTGATTCCTCTGCGTAGTTTCGATTGAAAAGCCCTGCAAAGCCTCTTTTCGCATTAACCTTCGCCGCAGCACCCTGGTCTACCGCACTAATGATTGAAGCACCAGATTGTAAATGATTGTCGTAGTTAGCATCCACCGCTTGCTTGAGATTCGCTGTGGCGGCAGTAATTTCTTTTGCTGTTTTCGCCTGAGCTACCGCATTAATCGCCTGCACAATTGGATCATCTTTGTGAGCAGCAACACTATCTAAAACCGCAACCCGTCCATTAATGGCTTGAGCTCGCTCATTACCACTCTTACAACCAGCAATAGATGCCTGTTCCACGAAAATACTCATCGCTTGAAACAGTTTCGCATGCTCATGAGATTGATGTAAGTTATTAGCCATCATTGCTTTCAGCGCTAATTTTGCGGACTCAACAGTGTGCTCTGCCGTGCTCAATTGCTCATCAACAGCACCACGTCCGGCAACGTTTGCCCACCCGGCCTTTACATCCTTAATGGCCTGCTTCGCTTCTTTTGCTTGTGGAGATTGTGAAAAATAAGGCGCTCTATTTTCGCTGCCTAAATATTCTTTATAAGCGTTAAAGGCATCTTCTACCCGAGCCCTTTGCGGATCATCTTTAGCAACCAAGTTGTACATCATCGACATTTCTGTCATTAAGGTTGCTTCATTTCTTAAGGCATTCCAACCATATCCCAAACTGTCGCCAAAACCGTTAACCGAGATATTTTGTACTAAACAAAAAACCGCGGGGTCTTGAGCTAATTGGGCCTTATTATAATTATGCGCTCCCGTTAATATGTATTGAGCACCTTGAGATTGCTTATTTTTACCGCCTTCTAAACTGTCATTAAGTGCTGTATGCAAATTATAAGTAAAGGCTTTAATGCCGGTAGGTCCATCATCCACATTACTGCCCAGATCATATTTCTTGCGAATATGCTCCAGCTTTACCTCAACGTCGGTAATCGCTTCCTTAGGCTTAATGTTTTCTTTCACATCCAGGGAAGGAACACGAACCTGAATTCTTGGTAAACCTTGATTTGCCACATCATGGGTCATGGTAATCAGGCGTCGGTCAGCAAGATGTTGTGCGCCTACTCCGCGGTCATGGGCAGTGACTTGAGTGCCGGCGATTAAGGTAGTTTGTCCCATATCCTGGTCTACATGTAACACATCGTTAGGAGTTGCCGTAGTAATCTCAGCTGCATGCTTCAAATGCAGATCTTTGACTTCTTTTTTGGTTAAGATCACCCCAGTAGTGCGAGTGATTTCTTCGACTAAAATCCTATGGGCATCAGTAGAAATGTTCTTACGCGCTTTATCGAGTGCCTGTACTAATTTTACATCATTAACCTCACCTTTTTTGGTGGCTTTTTCTAATGCATCCCTTACAGCGTGCGTAATTAAATCTTGAACCCGCACCATCGTGGCGGCATGAGCTTGCTCCATTTGCGCTTCCGTAAAACGACCTGCAGAAGCATAGCTGCGCGCCGCTAACGCTAAATGGAAATGATATTCTTGTTGCAACGGAATGATACTACCACGAATTCCCATTAGGGCTTGTTCTTGTTTCTCTTTGAGCCTTGCTTGGTCAGTTAAGCCATCATGAGCTAGATCATACTGCTTGCGATATGCGTCTTTTAAGCCATCATACTCGGGGGAAGAGTTACCAAGAACATCCAGGCTTACAGTGGTTACTGGAGTGGGGGTATGCCCAAGCTTATTAAATGCAGCTAACTCGGTCTGAGTTAAGCTTACATTAATCAATACACGACCTTGAGGATCAAAAAGCAAAGCTCCTTTACTAGGATCAGCCAATCGAGCTAAGGCTTCTTGTTTTGCACGTGCCGTCAGCAATTCAATGTAGCCTCGTTGTTGTACTTGTTGGTTTTTCAACATATTTTATCCCCAGACTGCTTATATACTATGATTTTAGCAGAATTTGTAACCAAACTAAATAACATTAGCGCAAAAATGTATTTATTCAAGCCGATTTGAATAAAAAGTTGATTTATGGGCTAGGTAGTAGCCTCCGATAAGCGTAGGAACGTAGCCGTATTAGGTGGCGCTAATAGGGCTACGGTGCCGGTGATGCGTTAAAGAGTAGTATTGACCGGCTGCGGACTTCTTTTGGCCGCCTTTTTCTCCTGACGACGCTCTTGCCATGTTTGCAACATCACATAAAAGGCAGGCACAAATACTACCGCAAGACAGGTTGAAGCGAGCATTCCACTACATACCGCGATGCCAATAGAACGACGCGCATTAGCCCCAGCCCCGCTAGCAAATACCAAAGGCATTACCCCGAGAATAAAGGCAAATGAAGTCATCAAAATCGGACGAAAACGTGTCTTGGCCCCAAGCACAGCCGCTTCCATAATGGACTTTTTATGAATAAGCCGTTGTTCACGTGCTACTTCCACGATTAAAATCGCATTCTTCGCCGCTAAGGCAATTAACAGTAATATACCGATCTGGGTGTACATATTATTCGACAAGCCTAGCGCAGATAAGGCTAATACCGTCCCAATCAATGCCAAAGGCACGCTTAATAAGATAGCCAGCGGTGTCACCCAATTCTCATATTGACCGGCCAGAATTAAGTAGATCAAAATAAGTGATAGAAGGAAAATGTAATAACTCATGTTACCCGCTGTTTTTTCTTGATAGGCCGTACTGGTCCATTCAAAAGCAATCCCTGCGGGTAATACCTGCTTCGCCACGCGCTCCATTGCTGCCATTGCTTGTCCCGAACTGTAACCCGGAGCAGCCGACCCATAAATATTGCTGGAAGGATATAAGTTATACAAGGAAATTAAGGACGGCCCCACGGTCGGGCCAATATCGGTTAAGGTGCCTAAGGGAACCATGGCTCCTGATTCATTTTTAACATAATAATTACGTACATCTTCAACGCTCATGCGATAAGGAGCATCCGCCTGCACATACACCTGAAACACTTGTCCAAACTTAGTGAACAAATTCACATAGGAAGAACCCAGATAAGTTTGTAAGGTATCGGAGGCATCCCCTATTTTTACCCCTAGTGATTCGGCCTTAGTACGGTTAATGGGTGCCGAAACCTGGGGTACCGAGGCACGAAACGAAGTCATTAATCGTTGTAGTTCCGGTTGCTGGCTAGCATAACGAATCAATTGATCGGTTGCAGCCTGCAATTTGCGGTAATCAAAGGAGCCATCCTGCAATTCCAGCTGCATTTGGAACCCCCCTGACATACCCAGCCCTTGGATGGGTGGAGGTACCATCACCAGCACTTTAGCGTCTAAGGTTTTCTGGGCAATCTCATTAAACTTATTATAGAGAGGTAATAAACCTTCCTCCTTACCACGCACACTCCAATCCTTAAACATAATATACAAGACACCGGCATTGGCTAAACTGGAACTGTTATCCAATAAGGAAATTCCATCAATACTAATCACATCGGCAACACCACCTACTTTGGAAACTTGAGCGCTCAAGCGATGGAGTAAGGCTTCCGTTCTTCCCAAACTGGCGCCATCCGGTAACTGCACGTTCATCATCATGTAGCCCTGATCTTCAACCGGAATAAATCCTGTTGGAATACGGCTTAAACCCAAAATCGCCAGTAAAACCAGGATAATTCCTAAGAAACAAGCAAGCTTATAACGATGTACTAAGCGGTCCATAAAGCCAATATAGGTTTCTTCAACGGGGTTATACACTTTATCAAAAAAACGAAAAGCAGCATTTTTCTCTTTTTTGGGATCCACCGGTTTAAGCCACAAGGCACACTGGGTGGGCTTTAAGGTCATCGCATTGATGGCGCTGATAAAGGCGGTGGCTGCAATCACTAAGGCAAATTGTGCATACATTGCCCCCGTTAAGCCCGGCATAAAGCCTGCGGGTACGAATACCGCCATCAAAACCAGAGTGATACCAATAATGGGGCCGAGCAATTCGGTCATTGCCTTAATCGCCGATTCTTTAGGCGGACTACCATGCTCAATATGCTGGCTTACCCCCTCCACAATAACAATCGCATCGTCAACCACAATACCAATCGCTAAAACCAAGGCAAATAAGGTCAGCAAGTTAATCGAATAACTGAGTAACAACAGAGCAAAAAATGCGCCAATGATGGTTACCGGTACTGTGGTCGCCGGTACTAATGTGGCGCGAAAATTTTGTAAAAACACGAGAATAACAATAAGTACTAAAATACCTGCTTCATATAAAGTCTTATACACTTCACTAACAGAAGCCTGCACGAAAATGGTGGTATCGAAAGGAATAGAATACTTCATCCCTGGTGGAAATTTCTTCGCCATCTTCGCAACCGCGTTACGCACCGAATCGGCAACTTGTAAGGCATTCGCTCCGGGTAACTGATAAATTCCAATCGCTGCAGTGGGTTGATTATTCAATTTGGCCAACTGATTGTAGCTTGAAGACCCTAATTCCACTCGCCCCACATCACGAATACGCACAATCTTGGCACTGCTACTGCCATTAGCATTTTCATTCGGTTGGGTGGCTACGGTTTTTACAATGATGTTGGCAAACTCATCTTGATCAGCAAGCTGCCCCGGCACATTCACCGTAAACTGATAAGGCTGCGCCCCTTGAGTTGGTTGTCCGCCAATTTGCCCCGCAGAAACCTCTTGGTTCTGACGGCTAATCGCATTTAACACATCGCTGGGATTTAAGGCATAGGAAAGCATTTTTTTCGGATCCAGCCATATACGCATAGCATAATTCCCCGTACCAAAAATAAGTACGTTCCCTACACCTGGTAGACGTGCCAGTTCATTTTGCATGTTAATGGTCGCGTAGTTATTCAAAAAGAGGCCATCGTACTCGCCATGTTCCGAGGTTAGGGTAATAAATTGCAAAATAGCGGTCGACTTTTGTTGGACCACCACCCCTTGCTTCTGTACCGCATCAGGCAACTGTGCCATCGCAGCTTGCACCCGGTTTTGCACCAAAACTTGGGCAAAGTTCAAATCAGTACCAATGGCAAAGGTAACAATCAGTGTGTAGGTACCATTGTTGGTGCTGGTAGATTGCATGTACAGCATTTTTTCTACCCCATTGACCTGTTGCTCAATTGGGATACCTACGGTATTAATGAGTGTTTTAGCGTCAGCACCAGGATAGGTAGTTGTCACCTGAATCGTGGGGGGTACAATCGACGGATACTGGGTTACCGGCAAAGCCATAATAGCCACCAATCCCAAGAGAACCAGCAAGAGTGCAATAACATTCGCTAAGATAGGCCGTTCAATAAAAAATTTGGATATCATTTGGCTTTGCTCTCACTGGATGAGTCTGCTGGTTTTTGAGGCTGCACTTTATTACCTGGAGTCGCATTTTGTACACCATTAATCACCACATTGTCTTGTGCGTCTATTCCCTTAACAATTCCCCGTACGCCTTGTTTGGCACTACCCAGAGTGACCCGCTTTAAAACGACCTTATCCTCTTTATCAACAATGTATACATAAGGGCCAATTTGGTCATACAGGATGGCGGTATCAGGTATAGTTAGCTGCTGTTCAGGCTTGGTCACGGCAATACGTACTTGCACAAAAAGACCCGGCAGAAATAAGTGATCTTTGTTGGGTAACTTGGCGCGTAATTCCATCGTTCCGGTAGCCGCATTCAAACCGGTATTTACGAAGTCCAAGGTGGCTTGGTATTCGGTATTGGGATCACTTTGTAAACTCACATACACCGGAACCTTGTTAAAATCTTTAGGGGTAATCCCCATTTCTTTTGCCGCTGCTCTTAATTTAAGCAGATCCAGTTCATTCAAGTTAAAATAAACATAGAGGGGATCTATTTGCTCTATCGTTGCTAAATTCGTTGCCTGCCCATTCCCCACTAAATTACCGACATCCACCAAATGCCGGCCAATACGACCATCAAAGGGAGCTAAGACGTGGGTGTAACTGTAGGTGATTTCTGCATTCACTGCCTCGGCAGTAGACTTATCAATTTCCGCCCCTACTTCCTGAGTTTTTGCCAACCATTTTTCCACTTCATTTTTGGAGGTAGCATTTTGCTTGAACATACGCTGTTGGCGTTCATATTCATTTTTGTTATAAGCATTAGCAGCCTTTTGGGCAACGATAGTTGCTTGGGCGGCTTTTAATTGCTCCAAATAAGGTTGGGGTTGAATGACGAATAACTCTTGTCCTTTTTTGACAAAAGTTCCATCAACAAACTCGATTTTTTCCAGATAGCCTGCAACCCGTGCCACTAGGTTCACGGAGTTAAACGCTACCGTAGAACCCGTTTGGGTCACATACTCAATCATTTCCTGACGTATGGGCTTTTGGATGACCACCGAAGGCGGGGGTATTTCCACAACTTTAGGCTTAGAAAATAAATGCACGACTAAGTAGATAAAAAATAAAGCCGCTACGGCAATCGCTGCATATCTGACTGATTTTGAATTTTTATTAAAGTTCATACTGGCTACCATTTTGGCAAATAAAGCTCTTTAATTTTCTGTTTTCTCGTGACCGGTGGCAGATGGTTTTGTTGTTTCAACAAAGTACCCCAATTGGTTCGCGCCGCCATTTCGGTTTTAATTTGTGGTGACACCACATCATCACATCCACGAATATCCCAACCGCCACCAAGTGCACGATAAAGCGCTACTAAGGCCTGGGGAATCGCTCCGCGGGCATTAACCAGTGAGGTCTGCACACTTAATTGTTGCTGTTCTGCATTAAGCACCGGGGTAAAATCCGTTTCCCCCTCCTTGTAACGAATTAAGGCTAGTTGTAAGGACTTGGTCGCGGAGACATTTGCTTTGGCTAAATAACGCTCCGCTTTTTTGGCCTCGATGTAGGCGGTAATATTATCTTGTACTTCTTGTTGAGCTTTTAAGACCACATTGACATAATTTAATAATGATTGCTGGAATGCGGCATCCTGTGCCCGCACGGCGTTGCTAATCTGCCCATAATTTAATATTGGCCAAGTAAAGCCAGGACCTGCGGAAATGTTGCGATTCGCCCAATGGAATAAATCGCCCACGGATGATTGACCAATACTATTAGAAGAAAAGGCAAAGGCACCATTTAATGACAGCGCAGGGAATAAATTCGCTTTCTCCGCACCAATCGCTGCCGATTGGCCGATTGCATCTAAACGCGCTTGTTGTACATCAGGACGTCTCGCCATCGTTTCTTTAGGAATGCCCACCGCAATGGAGCGTGGCGCATTGGGAATACCTTTACTTTTTTGAATCACCGCATCGATATTATTGGGAATAGTTCCTAGCAATACGGCAAGCGCATCTTTTTGTTGCTGTAAATTGGTCACGATTGAGGGTAGGCTGGCTTCAGTTTGTGCCAATTCGGTCCTCGCCTGTTCTACATCCACCAAGCTCGCTTGTCCGGCCGTAAAACGCGCACGGGCAATATTTAAACCCATCCTTTGCACGACAATGTTGGCTTTCGTGATTTTAATTTGCGATTCGTAGGTACGGATTTTAATGTAGGTGGTCGCCACATCAGCGGTCAGTGTAGTTAAGGCATTATCATATGCCGCCAAAGAGCTTAAAAAAGCCGCATCCTTGGCTTGAATAGCGCGGCGATATTTCCCCCAAAAATCAATCTCCCAATTGGCGGAAAATCCCATTAAGGCGGTATCAAAAGATTGCGGTAGAATTTGTTGCAAGGAGGTACCACCAATACGATTGTATGTGTAATTTCCTAACATCGCTTGCTGTTGTGGATATAATTGCCCTACGCTCTGCGCCAATTGTGCTCTGGTTTGTAATACCTTAACGCCCGCTGCTTGTACGGATAAATTGCTGTGATAGCCTTGATTAATCACTGCGCTTAAAACTGGGTCGCGAAATTCCTGCCACCATTTGTTGTCTTTAAATGGCTTCTCTTTAACCGAGGCATCTTTTTTTGCCCAATGCTCCGCCACTTGTTTATTGGGCTCCTTATAATTAGGACCAACCATACAAGAACAAAGTAATAAACAAACTACAACAATAAAAGTCTTCCACATGGAGCGAGTATTTCCCTATTGCAACTGTTTTCCTTTACTCCACGTGATCCGTCATCCTAATGCAGTGAATTTTTTAAGATCAAGACCAAGTACCGTGGGGGTAGGCGAATATGTAGCATATACAAGACTTTATCATCACTATTTCTAATTTGGTAGTGAATTTTTAGATGGGAGAGGGCTTAGACCCTTTGTCCAGTCACAATTAGCAAGCTAGCCCGTATTAGCGCAGGGTAATACGGGGAATAGTGCCACAACATCCCCGTATTACGGCTTCGGCTAATACAGCCTGAGCCTATGAGGCCTCAGTCACCTGCAACTGGGTCACATTCTGCAAACCACGTGGTAAGCGATTGCCTCGACGTCCACGTTCGCCTAAGTAATGCTCCACATCCGCTCCTTTCAGCGTGAAATGACGCTTACCAGCATGGACAGTGAGTGAGTCATTCTTAGTGAGAATTTGCACGTCAATAACATACTCTTCACGTGATGCGGCCTTAGCCGAAGGTATGCTAATTAACTTATTACCTTTACCACGAGATAGCTCGGGTAATTCTTTCAGAGGAAATACCAATAACCGGCCCACACTCGTAGCACAGGCAACCAAGAGCTCTTCATGATTCGGTACGATGCGCGGTGGTAAAATAAGACTGCCTGCGGGCAATTTAATACAAGCCTTCCCATTACGGTTCTTCACATAAAGATCGCTAATGGTAGCAATAAATCCATAGCCAGCATCGCTTGATAATAAAACCTTTTGTTCGGCTTCACCACCAACCACCGTTTCAAATAAAGCACCTTCAGCTGGGTTTAATTTACCAGTGAGCGGTTCACCTTGACCACGGGCGGAAGGCAGGGAGTGTCCGGGTAGGGAATAAACCTTTCCTTCACTATCAAAGAAGATGATTTGCTGGTTTGAACGCCCTGAAGCTTGTGACTTAAACTCATCTCCAGCTTTATAGCTCAGTTCGCTGCCGTTAACATCATGGCCTTTCGCAGCGCGTACCCAACCATTCTTGGAAAGAACTACCGTGATAGGCTCATTAGGCAGAATGTCTTCTTCTTTTAAGGCTTGTGATTCTTGGCGTACGATAATGGGTGAACGTCGTACATCGCCAAACTCGTCACGGTCACGAATAATTTCTTCTTTAACTAAATTTCTTAACTTAGTTTCGCTGGCTAAGATGCTTTGTAAGTGATCACGCTCAGCAGATAAATCATCCAACTCGCCCCGTATTTTAATTTCTTCTAATTTCGCCAAATGCCGCAATTTCATTTCTAAAATTGCTTCTGCCTGGCGCTCGCTTAAATTAAAACGGGCAATCAGTCCTGCTTTAGGATTATCATGCTCGCGAATAATGGCGATTACTTCATCAATATTCAAATAAGCGATGAGCAAACCTTCTAACACGTGAATGCGTTCGAGAACTTTTGCCAAGCGATATTCTAAACGGCGAGTTACCACGCCAATACGATAAACCAACCACTCATTGAGAATGGTTAATAGATTTTTAACTTTAGGTTTGCCATCAAGACCGATCATATTAAAGTTTACGCGATAACTGCGCTCTAAATCGGTAGTAGCAAATAAATGCGACATTAATCCATCTACATCGACACGATTGGAACGGGGAATTATGACCAGACGCGTTGGATGCTCATGATCTGACTCATCGCGTAGATCTTCAACCATTGGCAATTTCTTTTGCTGCATTTGTAATGCAATTTGTTCCATCACTTTCGCACCAGATACTTGATAGGGTAATGCGGTGATGACGATGTTCTGTTTTTCTAAAGTGTAAATGGCACGCATTTTAATAGAGCCATTGCCAGTTTCATACAGTGTTGAAATCATTTCCGGTGGGGTAATAATTTCCGCTTCCGTAGGAAAATCGGGGCCTTTAACGTATTGATTAATAGCGGCCAAATCGGCTTGTGGATTATCCAGCAAGTGCACACAGGCATTCGCCACTTCCGTTAAGTTATGCGGTAATATATCCGAGGCCATCCCCACCGCAATCCCGGTAGCACCATTTAACAGGATGTTCGGTAAACGCGCAGGAAGTAACGCAGGTTCTTGTAAAGTACCATCAAAGTTATCCACCCAATCAACGGTTCCCTGCTGTAATTCAGCAAGCAATACTTCTGCATAAGCAGACAAACGTGCTTCCGTATAACGCATAGCCGCAAATGATTTGGGATCATCAGGTGAACCCCAGTTTCCTTGGCCATCAACAAAGGGATAACGATAGGAGAAAGGCTGAGCCATTAAAACCATCGCCTCATAACAAGCACTGTCACCATGCGGATGGAATTTACCCAATACATCCCCCACGGTACGCGCAGATTTCTTATGTTTGGCGGTAGCTTTTAAGCCTAATTCGGACATTGCATAAACAATACGGCGTTGTACTGGTTTGAGTCCATCAGCAATATGCGGTAATGCTCTATCGAGAATGACGTACATGGAGTAATCAAGATAGGCTTTTTCGGTAAATTCGGTGAGTTCTTTTCGTTCTGTAGCTTCGTTCATAATTTTGTTTTCATCGTCATCTATTAAGGCTATTTAACCATTGGCTCAAGGCTGTTGCAAAAGCTATTTTACCAGAGGAAAGGGACTGTTAGATATATATGCAGCCTGCAAAGTGTGAATAACTTTATCTTTTTTTTCGAGCATAACGATTATATCATGGTAAGCCATTGATTTTAAATATAATTTATTGATTTCACCAGGAGTCTTTTATGAATAAGCTGTGGATAACCTTGTGTATGAAGCGTGCGTAAGTCTGCTAACTTATTGTAAGTTAGTAGGTTTATGGCAAAAAGCCAAATAGAACGTAGCCTATTAGCACCGCGTAATACGGGAGAAATGCCAGAATCGGACTACGCGCTCTTACCGTTCACTGTGAACTGATGGAATACTCAAGAAAGAATGCCCATACAGAGACTACATCCGCAAAATATCCTCAAATGAATCATGAGCGCGATGTATATTATTAGCCGCGATCTCTTCTAACAGCGGTGTGTTAATTGTATCAAAATAATTGATGACTTCATTACAGTAATTTAAAGCATCCTCACTGGTACATCTGCGCCCCAGCTCCGGGGTCATCATTGCATTAACCAAGCTAACAATGCACTGCTCATAAATGCTAAGGTCAGATTTATTCAATGAAAAGGTACAGGTTTTATTTGCAAAAGAAACGCGATAAAGTTCTGGAAATAAATGCATCGTGACAATACCCATAGCATAAAGATCCATGCCCAATAGATCCGCGTTAATTTTAGGATCCAAATATTCACTAGTCCAACCAAATAATTTAAAAGATCCCTTCTTATGGGAGGTGCCAAAATCAATAAGTCTCATGGAAGTATGATCCAAATTTAAAACAAAATTTTGGCACTTAACATCACCATGTTTACGATAATGCTGATGCAAGGTATCTAAATCTTTTAAGCCGGAACTAAGGCAACGTAATCGTGCGTTTATCGGGACGTTGCATAGTTCAGCTTTGCTATAATGATGCAAACCCTTCCCTGGTTGCCATTGTGAAACCACGCTCGTTATATTATCTCTGACAAAATATGTGGCATTGCGACCTAGTAAGCGATGATATTTAACTTCCCGAGCCGCCTCCTCTTGCACATGCCTATGAGATATGAGCCTCTTAATAGCGTACCGTGGCTCTTTCGCGTCAGCAGAATCATAACCCTTTTTAACGGAACCACAGCCACCCAGCTCCCGGCTGCCATGCTCGATAAAAAAACGATACTCATTATCTAATAGAAATTCTGAACGTGGTGCCCCGGTATCTTTCCTACTGCATTTGCTGATAAGGGAAGGTTCTATAGCAGGAAACTTTTCCGCAACCCGTTCCAGAGCACAACCAAAAGACTGTATATCCAATAAGTTAGTCTGTCTTAAATCTTCTAATAAATTAGTGAGCCGCCTGATGTTGCTGATAGATAAAGAAAAAATGCGATGCAACTGTGCTTTATCTAGACCTAGATTATTTTTCTCCAACCAATCTAATAAACCACAAACCACCCTTTTATTTCTCGCGAATTCAACGCATGTATTTAATGAATCCTGATCTAATAAACGGACTTTTCTTAAATAATTAATTGCTTTGTAAAGGGGTGGGCCATCCTGCTCACCACTCATAAGTCGATTAATTAACTCTTTATTTTCTTTTACTAATGATTGCTCCGAGAGAACCCCGAGTATTCGCATCAAGGAAAAAACATTATTACTGCAAACGTAATAAAAGGTATCCTCATCAAGTAAGTCATGCTGCTGAAGAAGTTCTAATACACTTGTTTTTTCTATGAAAAAACCATAATCCTTTTTTAAAAGATGTCTCAGGATGGCTCCATCCACTAGCGTCTTTTTATTAGCAAATAAGATTGCTAATAGCTTCTCCAGGTAAAATAAACTACTGCTGGTGCAAAGGGCCTTAATTAATTCAGACTCCAGAGGGATTTTTGCCTTGTTAAGCTGTATAAGTAAATTCTCTACTAAATAAAGATAGCTTACACTTGCAAGCAGTTCTAAAGACGCCTCATTCAGGCAACCCGCTTTATGTAATTCTTGCAAAATATAATACAGCGAATTTATTTCTTTGATGCGGGTTTGCAACAAATTAAGTGCGAGCGATTTAAGGAGTTTTTTGTTATATAAAAGTCTAAATGTTTGCTCAATGATCTCTTCCACCAAGATTATGTGTGGTGTAATTGCTAACGTCGTATTTAAAATATCTTGGCTTAAAACCACTCTTGGCTTGGTTACATCGCTGCAAAATACACGGTACAAAAATAAATGGGTGTGAGCTGGTAGCTCGTAGAGAATTACAAAATTTCTTTCGCTAATTAATTTTAACTTCGATAAAACTACATATAGTTCAAAAAAAAGATTACTGCCAAGTTGCTTTTTTATGTTTTGCATTAGTTCTAAATTACTATTTACCTCCGCGATTTCCGGAACTTCCCTCAGTAACGTAAATACATCCTCGGAGCTTAAATTATAATCATCAGGTTGATATTTGAGTCGGTGCACAAATGTTTTAAGGCGTTTAGCGCGCTCATGTTCACCAACAATAAATTTACGAAGGTAGAAGGTGTCTGCATATTCTTTTAAATGCTGGCGTAGCTCCCGTAATTTCATATCAATTCCCTTTAGAGCAGGTGAGCCTCATGCTATCACAAGAATGAACAAAATGTAGCGGTGTTAGATGAAGTCATAATCCAGGAGTGAAACATTATCGTGGAATGCATCGGAAATAAAAGCCAGCGATTAATTACAAAAGAAAGGGAAATGGAGAATCAAAGAAAAAGCCGAGATAAAGCGTAGGCTTTACTCGGCATAAGAATTACTTAACTATTTTTCTGACTTTTTGAATAGCACGAATTTGAGCAACAGCACGTGCCAACTCAGCAGCAGCAACGGAATAATCCATCTCGCCACTTTTGTTCGCCATATCAGCTTCTGCTTGCGCTTTTGCAGCTAGAGCAGCAGCTTCATCAAGATGATCTGCGCGCTCAACCACGTCGGCCAGAACGGTGACACAGTTTGGTTGTACTTCAAGCATACCGCCCTGAACATAGTAGATATCTTGATGACCGCCAGGCAAAGTCAATCTGACTTCACCTGGTTTCAAGACAGTCAGTAAAGGAGCATGACCTGCAGTAATACCCACTTCACCTAATTCTCCAGTAGCAACAACCATCTCTACTAAACCTGAGAATATTTCCTGTTCAGCACTAACGATATCCAAGTGCGTTGTTATAGTCATGTCATCTTGCCTCATAAGGTTTTCGCTTTAGCAACTGCTTCCTCAATGCTACCGACCATATAGAATGCTTGCTCAGGTAAATCATCGTACTCACCAGCAAGAATGCCTTGGAAGCCTTTAATAGTATCTTTTAATGATACGTATTTACCTGGAGAACCAGTGAAAACTTCAGCAACGAAGAATGGCTGTGACAAGAATCGTTGAATCTTACGAGCACGAGTTACTACGCGCTTGTCTTCTTCTGATAATTCGTCCATACCCAGAATTGCGATAATATCTTTCAATTCTTTATAACGTTGTAAGGTTTGTTGTACACGACGCGCTGTATCGTAGTGTTCTTGACCTACAACTAATGGATCTAACTGACGTGAAGTCGAGTCTAATGGATCCACCGCAGGGTAAATACCTAATTCTGCGATTTGACGTGACAATACAACTGTCGCATCCAAATGCGCAAACGTAGTAGCTGGAGATGGGTCAGTCAAGTCATCCGCAGGTACATATACCGCTTGAATCGACGTAATAGAACCAGTCTTAGTAGAAGTAATACGCTCTTGGAGCATACCCATTTCTTCTGCTAGTGTAGGCTGGTAACCCACCGCTGAAGGCATACGACCTAACAGAGCTGATACTTCAACCCCTGCCAAGGTATAACGATAAATATTATCTACGAATAATAATACGTCACGGCCTTCGTCACGGAATTTTTCCGCCATAGTCAAACCAGTTAAAGCAACACGTAAACGGTTACCTGGTGGCTCATTCATCTGACCGTATACTAGAGATACTTTATCCAGTACGTTTGAATCTTTCATTTCATGATAGAAATCGTTACCTTCACGAGTACGCTCGCCCACACCAGCAAATACTGAGTAACCACTGTGCTCAATCGCGATGTTACGGATTAATTCCATCATGTTAACGGTTTTACCTACACCGGCACCACCGAACAAACCAACTTTACCACCTTTAGCAAATGGGCAAAGCAAGTCAATAACTTTAATACCCGTTTCTAAGAGCTCTTGGCTACCCGCTTGCTCTTCGTAGCTTGGCGCTTTACGGTGAATTGCCCAGTGCTCATCAGCACCGATTGGGCCCGCGTCATCTACTGGACGGCCTAATACGTCCATAATACGACCTAGTGTCTTTTTACCCACTGGAACTTGAATTGGGTGGCCAGTATTTTCAACTTTTACACCACGCTTCATACCGTCAGTGGTTCCCATAGCGATCGTACGCACAACACCATCACCTAACTGTTGCTGTACTTCGAAAACCAACTCACCATCAACTTGTTTCAATGCGTCATTGATTTTAGGAACACTATCGCGTGGAAATTCAACGTCCACAACCGCTCCAATAATTTCCACGATTGTTCCGATATTTTTAACTGCTACTGTATCTACGCTGCTCATTATATACCCTCTTATAAAGCGGCTGCGCCACCGACAATTTCTGCCAATTCTTGAGTAATTGCAGCTTGTCGAGCTTTGTTGTAAGCCAATTGAAATTCTTTAATCAAATCACCAGCGTTGTCGGTTGCGCTTTTCATTGCAATCATTTTTGCCGCTTGTTCACAGGCGATGTTTTCCACCACAGCCTGATACACTTGCAATTCGATATAACGTTCTAAAAGATTATCCAACAAGTCTTTAGCATCTGGTTCATAAATGTAGTCCCAGTGGTGCCCCATTGTCTTGCTGTCATCTTCTGATTTTGGCAATGGTAGTAATTGTTTCACCAATGGCTTTTGCGTCATGGTGTTAACAAACTCGTTGTATACGATATGTAATGCATCAATCTTACCGGTGTAAAAAGCATCTAACATGACTTTTACGATACCGACTAAATCATTAATGCCTGGTGTATCGCCTAAATGATCTTTTGATCCAAGTACATTGCTACCAACACGCTTGAAGAACGCTTGTCCTTTGCGGCCAATAACCGCAATATCAACTTCCTTACCATTGGATTTCCAATCACGGATTGTACGTACCGTTTCACGCAATAAATTTGCGTTTAAACCGCCGCATAAACCGCGATCTGAAGTAACCACAATAAGACCTATGCGATTAATCTCGCGCTGCCCCATGAATGGATGATTGTATTCAGAGTTCGCGCGAGCAATGTGTTTTACCACACTATAAATTTTGTTGGCATAGGGCTTGGATGCGCGCATTCTGTCTTGCGTTTTGCGCATTTTACTTGCAGCCACCATTTCCATTGCACGAGTAATCTTTCGAGTTTTATTAATACTCGAAATCTTAGAACGGATTTCTTTTGCTCCAGCCATATCTTATCTCGCCTTAAATTGACTACCAACTAGCTGTACGTTTAAAGTCTTCAACAGCTTTCTTCAATTGTGCTTCAATATCGTTATCGTAAGCACCTGCTTCATTGATTGATTGCATCAATGCTGCATGAGAAGTACGCATGTAGTCATGTAAAGAACCTAAGAATGATGAAATTTCATTTAATGGAACATCATCTAAGTAACCTTTTTCAACAACAAACAAGGCAACACCCATATCTGCTACAGAATAAGGAGCGTATTGTTTTTGCTTCATAAGTTCAGTAATACGTTGACCGCGCTCTAACTGCTTACGTGTTGCATCGTCTAAATCGGATGCGAACTGAGAGAAGGCCTCTAACTCACGGAACTGAGCTAATGCTAAACGCGTACCACCACCAAGCTTTTTCATAATCTTGGTTTGTGCAGCCCCACCCACACGCGACACCGACAAACCGGAGTTAATTGCAGGTCGAACACCTGAGTTGAATAAGTCAACATCAAGGAAAATCTGACCGTCCGTGATCGAAATTACGTTAGTAGGTACGAATGCAGATACGTCACCCGCTTGCGTTTCAATAATTGGTAATGCAGTTAATGATCCAGTCTTACCTTTTACTTCGCCTTTAGTTAGTTTTTCTACTTCATCCGCGTTAATACGCGCAGCTCTTTCTAAGAGACGTGAGTGTAAGTAGAAAATATCCCCTGGATACGCTTCACGACCTGGTGGTCTACGTAGTAACAAGGAAATTTGACGATATGCCCAAGCTTGCTTGGTTAAATCATCATAAACGATTAATGCATCTTCGCCGCGCTCCATGAAGTATTCACCCATGGTGCATCCTGCGTAAGGAGCAATAAACTGTAAGGCAGCAGTGTCAGCAGCACCAGCAACCACAACAATAGTGTGCTCTAATGCGCCATGCTCTTCTAATTTACGTACAATTGCCGCAACTGAAGAAGCTTTCTGGCCCACAGCTACGTACACGCACTTAACGCCAGTACCTTTTTGGTTAATGATGGCGTCAATAGCAATCGCTGTTTTACCCGTTTGACGGTCACCAATGATCAACTCACGCTGTCCACGGCCAACTGGTACCATCGCATCAATCGCGATTAATCCAGTTTGTACGGGTTGGTCTACTGATTTACGCGCAATAACCCCAGGAGCTACTTTCTCAATTGGTGCCATACCAGTTGCTTCAATTGGGCCTTTGCCATCAATTGGGCTACCTAGAGCATCAACTACACGACCTAAAAGCGCGTTACCAACTGGCACCTCAAGAATACGACCCGTACATTTAACTTTTTGACCTTCAGCTAAAGATGAAGCATCACCAAGGATTACCGCACCCACCGCATCGCGCTCTAAGTTTAATGCAAGACCATAAACTCCGCCTGGGAATTCAATCATTTCCCCAGCCATAACGTCTTTAAGACCATGAATTGTAGCAACGTTGTCTTTAAAGCTTACTACAGTACCTTCGTCGTTTGCTTCAGATACTACATTGAACTGTTCTATTTTCTTTCTGATTAATTCACTGATTTCAGAAGGATTTAATGCTACTTGTTCTGACATGAAATTATCCTCTAATTTAAGCGGCTAAGTTGGTGTGAAGCTTTCTCAGCTTGCCCCGAACTGAACCATCGATAACTAAATCGCCTGCTCGAATAACAGCCCCACCAAGCAGGGTAGGATCAATACTGATATTTAATGTAACTTTACGCTGTAAGCGTTTACTTAAAGATTCTATTAATCGCTCTTTTTGTGCTGTAGATAAGTCAGAGAAACTGCTTACGTCCACATCCAGAGTTTTTTCTTGTTCTGCACGAAGAGCTTCGTAGTGAGCACAAATCTCAGGCAACAGCATTAAACGTTTGTTTGTAGCCAGTAAGGCAACCAGATTATTTATTGATTCGCTCTTTTTTGACCCAGCATTGACTATGCCTTGCAGCAACTCAATTTGTTGAGCAACAGTTGAGGCAGGGTTTTCAATAAACTGTGCTGCTTCAGGATACATCACAGCCTGGGCAAGCGTTGTCAAATGAGCTGACCACTCGGCTAATTGATTTTCTGCTAACGCTGATTCAAAAATAGCTTTGGCATAAGGTCTGGCAATAGTGGTGCTATCAGACATTTTAAATCTCTTCTATCAAGTTATCTAACAGTGCAGCATTCGCTTTCGCGTCTACTTCACGCATTAAAATCTTCTCAGCGCCAGTAACAGCTAAGGTAGCAACTTGCTTACGCAGTTCTTCTTTAGCATGATTTACTTGTTGCGTTAATTGCTCTTGCGCTTGCTTAAATTGCATTTGCGCTTCGTGCTTGGCCGCTTCTTTTGCTTCTTCAATGATTTGAGCAGCACGCTTGTTTGCTTTTTCAACGATATCTGCTGATTGAACTTTAGCTTGCTTTAACTCGTCTTTAACGCGATGTTGTGCTAATTCAAGTTCTTTACGGCCACGCTCAGCAGCAGATAGACCATCAGCAATTTTATCTTGTCTTTCTTCCAAAGCTTTCGCTAATGGAGGCCAAACTAATTTCATGGTAAATAAAACAAAAGCTGCGAATACCAGCATTTGAACTATTAGTGTTAAGTTAATATCCACCGTAATTATCTCCTGCAACAATCAGGGCGCTTAATCAGCGCCCTAATCATATGTTATCAAGAACCCAGGTTGTTTAGGAAAGGGTTTGCGAAAGTGAAGAACAATGCGATACCCACTCCAATCATTGTTACCGCGTCAAGAAGACCTGCAACGATGAACATTTTAACTTGTAACATTGGAACCATTTCTGGTTGACGAGCAGAACCCTCTAAGAATTTGCCGCCTAGCAGACCAAATCCTATAGCGGTACCTAACGCACCTAAACCAATCAATAAAGCAACCGCAACAACGGTCATACTTTGAACTTGTGCTATTAGACTAGCAGCTTGCATATTTAATCCCCTTTAAATGGATGATGAAAATAAAATCGATTAATGTTCTTCGTGTGCCAAACTAAGGTAAACAATAGTTAACACCATGAAAATAAATGCCTGCAAGGTAATTACCAGGATATGGAATATTGACCAGCCAAGCGCCAATATGAATTGGGCCAAGCCTAGAGTCGCAGTACCGACAGGTGATGACATTGAAGCATTTAAGGTTAGCAAGGCAATTAAGATAAAGATTAATTCGCCGGCGTATAAATTTCCAAATAACCGCAGTGCTAAAGAAATAGGCTTAGCAATTAAACCGACTAATTCCAGCAACAGGTTAAAGGGTATAAATCCAGGATGATTAAATGGCTGTAACGTTAACTCTTTAATGAACGTTTTTGGCCCTTTAATTTTAATACTGTAAAAAATGATTAGAAGGAACACGGTGATTGATAAGGCAAAGGTCAAGTTTAAGTCATTCGTAGGAACAACTTTCAGGTAATGAATACCACCTGCCTGCGCCATTAAAGGCAATACATCCACTGGGAATATATCCATGAAGTTCATCATGAAAACCCATAGGAAAATAGTTAGCGCCAAGGGGCCGATTAACTTATTTTTGCCGTGGAAGCAGTCTTTAACCTGATTATCAGCAAATTGCAGCATTAATTCTGCAAAGTTCTGTAACTTCCCAGGAACACCAGTGGTTACCCTGCGTGCGCCGAAATACATGAGGGCACATACAAAAATTCCCATAGTAATCGAGAAAAATAATGTATCAAGGTTTAATGTCCAGAAACCACCGCCTGGTCCCATTTTCATCTCACTAACGTTGTATGTCAGGTACGTTAGATGATGTTTGATGTAGTTTGTGCTAGATACCATTTCAGTCACTTTCAGGCCTATTCTGTTTATTAACAATAATCAATGGAGCAAACCAGTGCGTCATTAGAATCATGATGTACGATGCAAAAAAAGCCAGAGGGGTAATCTTCACCCACACAAATACGGCAGTAAAAAGTACGATCGATAAAAATATTTTCATCGCTTCGCCTTTATAAAAACTATTCACTATCTTTTTTGCTGATCGCGCACCGTGATACTTAAACAACTTTCTTGCGAAATACGCGTTAGGGATAAGACAGACCATACCACCGAGCAATGCAGATGTTGCTGCATTTGCACCATAGGCTAATGCACATAGAGTCGCTAAGACCAATGTAATGCCTAACTGCACTAACCATAATCGCACAATTCCGCGCTTACTCAGCTGTTTGTTCACATATTCACCTAAGTTTCACCGCGCGGATTATAAAGCAACCAACTTAAATGATCAACGATCCCAGCGGTTTTAATCAATTTTATTGGTAAAATATCTCTCACCTATATTTGCGTGTCGGTTTGAAAATCAAAGCCTACCCTCATGTACCAAAGGGTATAGCAGCACCTTGATACCTGCTGCGCCAAAGCACAGTTTTATATGTTTGGCTGTGCGCACAAATTTGCCGGATACTCAGTGTATGCTTTTAAAATATACTTTAGGGCGATTATACTGAAATTTATTTCCGGCAAATTTAGAATCTGCTCAAGATCTGTTTGCTTTATCTCATCAGCGAGTCTAATAAGACCATTTATCGCGATGTCATAACCAGGGTGGTCCCCTGAAATGTGTCGCAATGCATGGGGTTCATCCGCTAAAATTTGAATAAAACAAGATATTATCTGTTCTATTCCATCGCTTGTGGCATGAGGAGCTATGGCAGATAAAGTTAAACACGCTTCCCTGCATAGCTTGTAATGTGTATCATCAATATCTCTAAATTGAGACGTTAAAACCTGCTCGAGCGAATCGTTGGTTATTAAATGAGCAATGTTGCGCAGATATTTGCTCGTAGATACATCTACCTCCCCTGCCAACACGATGATCAATGAGCTTAATTCTTCATCATGAAAATATCTGGCCATTCTCGTTAAAACATCAAATACCTTAGGATTGCGCTCATCCAATTTCTCAATTAAATGTATCTTCATCCGAGTAAGTTGTTCTTGGCTGAGGCGGGGAACTAACTTAGTTAACCCGTTCAACGAAGCATTCATCAAGTCACTGGAACCTACATTGTCAGTTATTAGCGCGATGAATAATTCATAAACCTCGTTCACATATTCATCTGCAACCAAATGCATCACTTGGGGTATTACTTCTTCTACCTCATAAACAAAATCTTCATTCTCTAACATCTTAATACAATCAACCAGAACTCTTCCTGAAGGACGTACCGGAGCTACAGAAAAAATCATTAGAAAGCGCCCAAAAATCTGCTCACGGATATCCACATCGGGGTTTTTAAGAAGCTCCTGATGTTTTTTTATAAATGCTTCTAATTGACCGTTGAACATAGAAACTGGAACGATGCTTAGCCATTTTATATTTTGCAGCTCTTGCAAACAAAGCGCCACATAAGCATCTAACTGCGACTCACTCAATTTGGGAACCAATAAGGACAATGCTTTTAACTTTAATTCAGCATCGTCTTCATAATGTACTATTGAATTTATTAAATTGAGAATTAGGTCGTCCGTGAAGTCAGTCGTAGACATTAAAGGAGCCAATTCAATAAGAGCAGTAAATCGATAATCGTCATGACCTGCCTTTAGCATCTCATTAATCATGCCCTTTTTAAGAAGTAAGAGGTGCGGTTTTAAAGACTTTAATGCAGTAAATGCCGCAAAAGACACCTCATTATCCACATTTTTGCTTAGCGCAATCAATTTTAGGATAATGTCATCGGGACAGGGTGATAAAGGCGCGGCTAACTCAGCAATGATATTAATCGCCTTGATTTTTTCCTCTTTATTATCGCTAGATAGAGCTGGGAAATACCTCTGTATATATTTTGCTAATTGCATGACAGATAGCTTTTTGACCGCCGATTTTAACGCGCTTTTCACGGTGCCCACATGCGGTTGCTCTGCCATTACCTGTATTAGATTAGTAATTAACTCTTCTTTTATTTCCGGTAAGCCTGATACGAATAAATCAAGTTTATCCAGGCAATAAACACTGGCTCGCACCTGGGGATCCGGATGTCTCATTCGCAAAAATATGATCTCGGTAAGCGCATTTAACAATGTTGAATTGTTCGTAGCAAGCAAAATCAATGCATTAAAAGAATAGCGATCAGTGACTCGCCCTTCTTTTGTACTTAAATGAGTAGCATTAATCGTCTTAAGGAAACCTTGCATGAGAGCATCGGGAAAATGGCTCTTATGTGTCATTACCAGGGTACAAAAAACATCACTTGCAGTATTTGGAGCATTCCTCTCGATTGACGCATTGTTTAAACACAAAACAAGGGCTCTATTTAATTGTTGTTCATCCAACTTGGCTGCGATGAGTATTAAACGAGTATAGTCGGATTCTTGTGCCAATGTTTCAAATTCGTTATCCGCCTCCATTTGCTCTAAAACTAATTCTGGAGAACTAGGAACGGGGGTAAGCGCATCCTCCCAAACATCTTTTCGTCGCTCATATACGTCTTTTAAGAGTAAGTTCAGTCCTATAGCATCATCTTCATTTTCATCCAATTGAACTAGAGGCAAGGTCTGGATTTTTTCCACCGCATTCCAAAAATCATTGGTTATTTCTTGGGACATATTCCCAAAGCATTGAAGAACCCGAATGCAATGTACTTTGGATACCAAGCTTGTTTCAGGCCAACGTAAACAATTTTTTAGTCTATTTACCCATTGTTCCGTATCCGCTGAGAAATGATGCCATTGAGCTAAAATATTTTCTTCATTGCCTAACTGCTGACACCAAGTCCTTAATGTTTGGGCTTGAAAGCGTAAGGCTGCTTTATCTTGCCGCTCGAACAAAATTTCTAAAATATGGGTATAAAAAGCATTATTAGTTGCGATTATCTTTATTAGATCTCGAGAAGGAGTAGTTTTCAGAACCACTCCTTGCACGTCACGATGGTTGTCTGGAGCAAAGAAATTTGCCGCTCCTGTGATGCGAGAGGTATGTGTCACTTCGATTAGGTTTTGTAAGTATAATTCGCTAAAAAGGCCTTTCTCTATTTGAGAAAGCGCAACACTTTTTAAGATTTTTTTTAATTCTTGTTTTTGAAAAATAGAGGGGAATGCTATTTTAAATGCAAATGCTGCCTGGCTATCACTAGGCTTTAAGTAGTTGTGTATGAGGATAGAACCCAATTGTGAGTCAATTATCGTATTATCGGTATGGGTTTGGGTGGAGTCTATCCATTTTTGCAGTTCTTGAATGATTAAAGGCGAGTATGGGTCGCTATTTTCACTATTATATTGTTGTAATAGTACGTGTATTTTCTCAATTTTAATCAAAGAGAGCATAATTACCCTTTCCTTACCACTTTATAGACAGGTCGACATTATATCCTCATTCTGTTCAAAATAAAAACTATTTTATAGAAAAGATAAAGGGCTGCTTTACATTTCTGAGGCTCTACTCTTGACGAAAATTACGTATAATCAAAAGGATGCGCATAGAAAACATCTATTCGCTGCTAACTCAGAAAACAACCGCATTATTTATTCCTATTCTCAGCTGTCACGTAATTATAACAACAACTCATACAGAAAGACTGAGAGAAAATGGATAGAAAAAAGTAACCTCATGTTTGTTATAAAACATATTCGTGGTATAGGAGTTGGGAATTGCTTGAAATTGTTTAATGACGGATAAATCGATTTCACCTTGTAATTTAATCGTGAAAATCATTTGTTTTGCTTTTCCAGAGGCAATCCACTTCGTGATGAGCGTATAAGCCCGTTCCGGATAGCAGGCAATATCTGATAAAACCCAATCAAAACGTTCTTGAAGCATTGCAGGTTCAATCGCAAAGGCGCTTTGCTGCAAACACGTAATGCCGGGTAATTTTGCAATTTTGGGTTCTAAAGGTGCCTTATCAACTGCGGTTACTTGGGCCCCTAAGGACTGCATTACATAGGTCCAACCACCAGGTGATGCCCCTAAATCCAGAGCAGTCTCCCCTGATTTGGGGTAATGGCCTAATAAGGTTAACGCTTCCCATAATTTTAAATAGGCGCGATTAGGTGGATTAATTTTATCTTCAATAAAATAACAATTCCCTTGCGGCCATTTTTTTAAGCGTTTGGCACTGAAAATTAAAGTATTTTTATCTAAAAGACTAAAAACCCCCAGAGGAGGAATAGCATCGCTCAGTGGAAAATTCTGCATTAATGGTGCGAACTGACGTAGTTGTTCTTCAATCAAACGGGAGCGTCTCACATTCTCAATAGGATGTAGATACCAGTATTTTCCTGCTTGACGAAGAATTTTTACTGCTTCAGAAATCGACTGAAAGCTGACGATTTGGGGCTCTAACCAAATATCCTGAGCAAAACAAACATCGACTTTTTTATGGGGAGAAAAAACTAAATCCGCAACTACCTGGGTGATTTCGCCAAGTTCATTACTAAGCTCTTTACGAAATTCTGGTTTTACCACATAAATTGCGGCGAGTTTTTTTTCGGTTTCCATGCAGCTAACTTAAAATAGGATTTAAACAAGTGCTTATAGCATATCATTGTGCCTGTATTTAATACAGAGCGAAAAACTGTCACTGACTTGTGAGTCGCATAATGGAGCGAGCATATTCAATGCTTTCAAAGTAAGCATTAATTAAATTGTTATTACCATAGGATTTATCCTCTAGTTGGCTAAAATCACCCTTCTCATAGCTAATTGTATCTTTGAGTAATTCCCCAAGCTGTCCGCGTTGATAGAGTAAGGCTTCGTTAAGTGCTTCGCTCAATTGTATTTTGCTTAAAATCGATGCCATCGGTTCATTAAGAAAAGCATCCAAAGAGGAAAAAATCCCCATAGTGAAGGCTTGATGCGGATTAACATGGTCGGGAGATAACTTCGCTAAGCATTCACACATTTTGGCGCGAATTAAGGTCTGCTCAACCAAATCAGACATTAAATCATTCTGATTTGCCAGTAAAAAAAGACGTAGCCAATTACGTACCTGATCCAAACCTAAACGTTTAAGCGCATCGATTAACAGATCAATTTTGCGACCATTGTAAGCTGCAGCAGAATTAGCTAAACGTAATAAGCGATAGCTTAATTTAGGAATATGTAAAATGTATTCTTCAACCCGTTCTAAAGGAATATCTTCATTATTCAGTTCCGCTAAGACACGCAACAGATGAGCCTTGTTTTCCGTAATATGATGCCCTTTTAAAGGACGGGGTTTATTCAGAAAAAAGCCCTGAAAATAATCAAAGCCTAAATCTACGCAGTCTTTAAATTGGCTATGGCTTTCGATCTTTTCTGCTAGTAACTTGCCTTTAAAATGCTTTAAGAGGCGTAGTTGCTGGGCAATTTGCCGCTTACTCAGATTGAGGACATCAATTTTAATAATATCCGCCAAGGCGATAAGGATGGAGTTTTTTTCACTGGGAATAAAATCATCTAAGGCAATGCAATAGCCTTGTTTGCGCAGCGAGGTCAAACTATCAATAAGCGGTTTATCAACAATCACCGATTCTAATACTTCAATAACGATGCGTTCCTTTGGCAATAAAGTCGGTACTTTCTGAACCAGGTGATTATGCGTAAAATTAATATAGGCTAATTTGTCGCCAATAATAGTATCTATATCCATGCTGGCAAATAATTGGGTAATGACTAGAGAGGTGGCTTTATCTCCTAATTCACCACTACCTAGATCCGCATTAGCAAATCCAGGATTACGATACAGTAACTCATAAGCATAAACGGAACCTTCTCGAGTATAGATTCCTTGTCTTGCCAATAATGTAGGGAGCTGAAGGTTCAATTTATCGCACATATTTTGGACTGCATGCCCTTATTATAGGCTACAACCAAAGGGTTTATGATCATTTTTCTGATGAATTTCAACGAAATATAATTTCAGTGCTACAATGTAGAAGTTGAGTTGAGGTGTATGAGTTTTTTTTTTCATATTTTTTACTTAAATTCATGCAGTTAAATGGAGTAGACACAGATGAAAAAATATTCTCTGATTTTGTTCTTGTTAATTTGGATGTTTAACTACAAAAGCTTTGCGGATAATAAATTTACACTTGAAAGCTCTGCATTTAAATTAAATTCAATGATTCCTGCAGAGTTCACTTGCAGTGGAATTGATCAATCGCCGCCATTAACCTGGCACAATGCCCCTGCCAAAACACAATCATTTGCACTGGTCGTGGAAGATCCTGATGCCCCTAGCGGTACCTGGACCCATTGGCTCATCTTTAATATTCCGCCGAATATAACTGAATTAGGTGCAGGTGCATCCATTCCCGAAGGCTCGGCAAATGGGGTAAACAGCTGGGGGGGCAAAGGTTATCGTGGTCCCTGCCCTCAGCTAGGGGCTCATCGTTATCTCTTTAAATTGTATGCCGTTGATAAAGAGCTCAACTTAGGTGAAGGCGCTACGCGCGATATAGTGCAGCAAATGATAACCGGCCATGTTCTGGATACTGCTGAATTAGTAGGGCTTTATCAAAAATTTTAGGCCTAACTTGATTGCTTGCAATTAACTCCATGTAGCTAACTTAGTATTGTATAATAATATTTTCGAATTGCCGCGGCTTCACGCGGTATCAAGCTTCCCTAGCCCTTACTGGGACCTAGGGAAACATGATCATTGGAGTCCGCATTAGACGCAAGCAGGCAGATGCCCTATTTACATAAGCGACTCGCATGAAAACGTAAGTGGTCCTCCATAAAGCTAGCGATAAAATAATAACTATGATCATACCCCTGCTGTAAACGGAAATTCAGTTTAACTCCGGCTTGCGCACACGCCTCTTGTAGTAATTCCGGTTTTAACTGTTCCTGTAGAAAGTCATCCGCACTTCCCTGATCCACTAAAATATCTTGATGTGGCCAGCCTCGAGAACGAATCAACTCACACGCATCATATTCATTCCACCGTGACTTATCGGGCCCCAAATACCCAGTTAAAGCCTTCTGCCCCCAAGCACACTGGCTTGGAGCACAGATTGGAGCAAATGCAGAAACGGAACGATATTGCTGAGGATTTTTCAATGCCAAAGTTAAGGCACCATGCCCACCCATCGAGTGGCCAAAAATACCGCAGGCCTGAGCATCTAAAGGTACTTGCGCAGCTAAAAGTGTGGGCAACTCATCTTGAATGTAGGAGGCCATCCGATAATGTTTTGCCCAGGGCATTTGGGTTGCATCCACGTAAAAACCTGCACCAAGCCCAAAATCATAGCTGTCGCTATCTCCAGGTAATGCAAGCCCGCGAGGACTAGTATCAGGAATAACCAAGGCTAACCCTAACTCCGCAGCAATTCGTTGCGCTCCTGCCTTGGTAATAAAGTTTTGTTCGGTGCAGGTTAATCCTGAAAGCCAATAGAGAACAGGAACATTCTGTTGTTGCGCTTGGGGCGGTAAAAAAAGAGCAAACCGCATACTGCATTGAGTCGTCACGGATTGATGAGAGTAAACCCGTTGCACCCCACCAAAACAACAATGTTCTTCGATAAGTTCCATGGTCTAGCCCCTACATTATTTAAAAGATAAATTATTACCCATGGCCCGAATTCCTAATACTGACCATGACTCTACGACAATGAAGCCCCACCTAAAAAGTAACAACCGAACGAATTGACTCTCCCTGATGCATTAAATCAAAGGCTTCATTAATTTGTGTTATGGGCATCACATGGGTAATTAAATCATCAATATTAATTTTACCATCCATGTACCAATCAACAATCTTAGGCACATCGGTACGTCCACGAGCGCCACCAAAAGCAGAACCTTTCCAAACGCGCCCCGTTACTAATTGAAAAGGTCGGGTAGAGATTTCCTGCCCAGCTCCGGCCACCCCAATAATCGTCGAGACTCCCCAGCCTTTGTGACAACACTCTAAAGCCTGGCGCATCAAGTTCACATTACCCACACACTCAAAGCTGTAATCCGCGCCTCCCTTGGTTAACTCGACCAAATGTGCCACCAAATCACCACCGACTTCTTTAGGATTAACAAAATCAGTCATGCCCATTTTTTGCGCTAGCACTTGACGTGCAGGGTTGATATCGACACCAATAATCTGCTCTGCACCCACCATGCGAGCGCCTTGGATCACATTCAGCCCAATACCTCCGAGGCCAAACACCACCACTTTAGAGCCCGGGGTCACTTTTGCAGTGTAAATTACCGCGCCTAAACCCGTCGTAACCCCACAGCCGATGTAGCATACTTTTTCAAAAGGCGCGTCTTGGCGAATTTTGGCAAGAGCGATTTCAGGCACTACGGTGTAGTTAGCAAAGGTGGACGTCCCCATATAATGGAATACCGGTTTACCATTTAAACGAAAACGGCTACTGCCATCAGGCATCAGACCCTGCCCTTGAGTAGAGCGAATAGCTTGGCAAAGATTGGTTTTTTGGGAAAGGCAATATTCGCATTGGCGACATTCAGGTGTATACAAGGGAATAACATGATCGCCAGGCTTTAGGGATGTAACTCCAGGACCCACTTCCACCACAACGCCCGCTCCTTCGTGCCCTAAAATGGCAGGGAATATTCCTTCGGGATCATCACCTGAAAGCGTAAACGCATCAGTATGGCAAACTCCTGTTGCTTTAATTTCTACCAAGACCTCACCCAGTCTAGGTCCTTCTAATTCCACCATTTCAATTGCCAATGGCTGTCCCGCTGCATACGCTACCGCTGCTTTTACCTGCATGAGTATCTCTCCATAAAGTTAGGGCATTCCAGTGCTGTGAGCTTATTGTATTGAAAAAAATAATAAAACTCACGAACTATGCATAGTGAAAACGGCTTTATTTAAAGATGATTTAAAATTTTGCACTTTCATAATTTTAAACATTAAATTATGAGGCTCCAAAAAGATAAGCTGCTCACAGGGTTAAAAACATATTAGCACCTCCTCAACCTCGAAACTTATCCTCTATATTTGAACTACCCAAGGTCTCGATGCACTGGGGATGAATAATGAGGCGCAGGATTTGAATTTTTAAATGGATTTAGAATCCTAACAGAAACAATACTCAATGGTCGGTTGGACACCCTACCAAAAGCTTATTACCCTAGGTAAGCTCCACACAACATCTCTTTCCTTCTTTTTAATCTGTTTACCACTCCAATTTATTTGGCGAATGAAGCGCTATTATAAAAAAATCATGTGTTTATTTTTTGGTCTATAATCACTAAGTAAGTACTCTTTAGTTATTTTATGGACATGTATGTGATGAAAGAAGAGAAACCAACCAACGCAATTAATAGACCATTAGGAAACTCCTTTGAGGCAAACGATGCCATCTTATCATCCATGTCTCGAAGTGCTCGGCTGAGCAAAGGCGCGATGAACTATTCGGATACCCAAGAACAAGGCGCCCAAATAAACAATGAACTCGTTATTCTACAACAGTTTAACTTGGTGGTATTTCTTAAAGTCATGCAAGAGTTTCAGGAAATTAGTCGTCTTTATAACCCTGATGAGCGTTTCTCTCGTAAATTAAACATTCTTCTCGAAATGGAGCGAGAACTGGAAGCCAAACAAAGACAAACTCAATTTTTATATGCAGAACAAGAGCGTCAACGTTTATCCAAAAATCAAGAACAAGTAAATCAGCGCTCACATGATCAAGATACAAAACACCGACAGCTCATGAATGATCTAGAAATGCTGCAGCAATTGCAACAAGAGTTACAGCATTTACGCGAAGCGCATTATGCAGGCCAAAACGTTCTTTATGATGAACTTGCAAATCTTCGTGAAGAACAAATGGATGAAATGCTGAAAATTGCTCGTGAATCTGACGACATGTCTCCCAAACAACTTGCACGCTTAGAAGCGATCCAAGAGAAACATCAAAGACGTAAAGAACAGATAGATAAAATGCCTACCAGAGACGCCGATGGTAAACCAAGTTGGGAAATGTCCCAACGGAAAATGGATGCTCAGGCCACACTGCAGAAAGATACCTCAGCGCAATTAAAGGATTGGCATCATGAAAACCGCCATCATAAGGGCATAAGCTCCTGTTACCACAGACATCAGGTTAAGATTGAAGCGCAGGAAGAAGGGATCGCAAAAAATGAACGCTTATTTAAAACCCAAGAGGCTAGGCTGCAAGAGCAAATCGAAATAAAACACAACGCCACTAAGACAGTACAACAAATCTCGAAGAGCATTGCTCTTATTGAACAAATAGATAAATCAAAGTTAAGCTCTCAAGAAAGAGCTAGTGTTGAAGCTTTATCGAATCAATTAGAAAAATATAAAGATGATTTAGCATCTTCCCAATCATTAAAAGTACAACAAAGTATATTAACATCCTGTGTCAGTAATCTTAAAGAAATCGATGCGATCGTGAAGCCTAGCACTGCAGATTCTGAACCATATAAAGCATTTAACAACTCGATAAGTGATCTAGAAAAAAATCTGCGGGGTCATTCCCATAAAGTGCCTAGCTCGCGAATGGATAAAGTAAAAACTCAAACTAACCTCTCAGAACAGAGTAAGAATGATATTTCAGCGCCAAATATTAATAATCCTCTTGATGTTTCTGCTTCCCATGGGTTTTCACATTATAAATCAACCTATAAAGAAATACGCTCGGAAGGCATGGCAAACAACGAACAACTAACTCAACTCAAGCAGATCATCAATGAAGAATTACAACCGGTGATTGGATATGTGGAGATTGAAGATGAGGATGCACAAATTATGCAGACTTTACAAAATAACTTAGAAAAAATGCTTTCATGTGATGATATTTCCAAGCTGGATTCCCAGCTACTTCAAGAAATCATCAGCCCCATTGAGAATTTAGCTGGAAAATACTCATTAATAGAAGATAGCTTAAACCAAATTAATACACTATGCGACAAAATAAAACAAGACTATCAGCCGCAAATGAGTGATGAAAATACCAGTACCAATCATTACCGAATGTAATTTTTATGATTAATTCGTACTTATTTTAGTGTTTTTTATGAGCAAAATTTGATAGGATGGTACGTTTTAAAATTTTTATGGAGAAAACAATGTCTAAAGTCGCCGAATTTTGGAATGCTTTTGCAGCCAAAGATACCGATAAGCTAATTCAATTAATTAAAGAAAATCCAGCGCTTGTTAATGAAACACAGCCTACCAATAAATTCTCCTTCCTCCTGCACTCACTCCTTGGCGCAAGACCTAAAGAATTACTAGAATGCATTGTTGCCTCTCCTGCACTTAATTTTAATCATGAGCAAAAAACTGATCACACTACAACACGTAAAGTTCTAGTAGAATCCGCACAAGCTGATTTAATTGCATTAGCGTTAAATAAACCTGCGTTCTTATTTTCTGATAATGAACTAGCTTATTCTTTAGCAATTCAAGCACACAAAAAATTCGCCGACTCTTATGAAGAAAAAGCCAAAAAAGATCCCAACACTCCTACGGCTAAAGATCACAAAGCCAAAAGAGACAATTTAGCGGTAATCATTCCCATGCTTCACGAAGCAACAGTAAAGTATGCGACCGAAACTAAGGATCAGAGTTTATTAAAGCGCCTAGGGGAAGCAGAGAAAGGTATATTTTCCAAGCCCGTAGAGCTAAATCCCAACAGTTTATTTGCAAAGAAATCAACCGCGGAAGAAATAGCGGAAAAAGAGTTAGCCGAGTTGCAAAAACAATTACAACAATTACGTGCTGATCATGCACAAACGCAAAGTGAGCTTTATAAGAAAATAGACGAAGAACATCAGGCATTTATAACAGAAGCTAAAACAATACTTCGTAAATAACGATTCGGTAGATAAGATTAAGAAGGATAGTAGCAGTAACCCTGGGTCGAAACTGACTCAAGTTCCTCAATCTCGGGTTGCAATGCGCATCAACGAGGCTACATCCCCAAAAGAGCTTATGTCTTTGACATGTTGGAAATCTGCCCTGAATCAGCTTGTTAGCAAAAAGCAGAATTTCCGTATGAATGAGAGTTAATCAGAATTAGCGCAGGCTCCAAGAGCCTGCGACTTTATTAGATATTGGGACTAAATGGCTTTTCTTCAATTTCTTCCATTTTTTCCTTACCTTCAAACTTCACATTACTAAATCTGTTTTTAAAGTCACCTGAAGTGGCAACCTGACTCTCTTTTACTGTTAAAGCATTTGTAATGCCAAGATACTCTTCAAGCACATTACTGATGCACGCTTTAAGCTTATTCCATATGCCAGGAGCAGCCATAATTGTTGATTGATGCTGATAAATGGCATTAACACTCGTTTCACAAAAATCATGGAATGCTTTGTTATATTTTATTGCTGACATTTGTCCTGAGCCCGTCAAACCATGTACAGCGTGTGTTTCTTTATCAAATTTATCCTTAGCTGCTACCAATGATGATTTGAGGGCTCTGAGTGCATCATTCGTTTCAGGATCAAGAACTAATTTTTTATTATGTTGAACCGCAGTAATTTCACTAACCAATTGCTCCACATATTTATAAAACTGTGGTTTCTCTGTAACGTCGCTAGCAAGTTCGTTAACGCCTTCTTTTAAAAATTTTTTAGCTTTATCAAAAAATCCCATGATATCCCCCGAAAAAGCAAACACTGATTAGATAAAAAGCAACAATAATCACTCAATTAGAGCATTGTTTGTTAAGTACAGTATATAACTTTTTACTTAAGGCTTTATTAACTTCCTTTACTGACAAAGAAATGTGGGTACATAAAGGGATGTTTGCTATGGTAAGGAAAACCTGGTTGCAAGCAACCAGGGTGCGCTTATGATTTATTTCTTGGCAGGGACTTTTTCAGCTACAAACTCTATATTTTTTACGAAACATTTGGTTTCACCGCTCCAAGGTAGCGTGTAGGCATCGCAGTGATAGGTAACAATAACATGTTTGTTATTTTCCATTGCGTAATCGGCTTTCTTCACTAAATCTGATTTAAATTGGCCTAGAGTAAAATAAAATGCACGTCCACTCACGCCGCTGGCATTTTCAAGTCCACCGAGAACCATTTCACCTTCATAGGTACCCCAAAACTTACCTTCCTTCGCTACTTTAACAATAATTCCTGACTTCTGCCCTTTTTGCACGCTCCAACAACCGGATAAACACGTGCTTAAAAGCAGTAAAAAAGCCATCGATAGTATTTTTTTCATTTATTCATTCCTTTCTATAAATCGGTTGCAATAATATATCCTTGTATGATTTAGCTAGCAAATAAACTTTAATGCTACCGCTACTTCCTCTTGCCTTTTCAATGCCCTAATGAGCCCTTCTTTTAATTATAGTTAAGCTCCTGGTAGAGCGTTTGAAGCAGCCGCGTCAGGAAAATAATTTTCAATTAAAATAAGCTCACCTGTTGTATGCACACTAACTTCAATGCCATATTTAAGCTTATGAAAATAATTATGGAGCAAATCTGCTGTCTGCGATACTAAACGATGTGATGACATCACCGATAAATGACCATGGCGGTCCAAAGCACTCAGTGAGTCGGGATGTTCAGCAACATACTCTTCAATATATCCAGAGGCTCGGGGAACAATGGCATCTTCGGTGGCAATAAAAAAATGATAATTGCTGAATGCGTGTTTTATTATCTGCTCTTTAAGTTGCAATAAAAACTCACTGTTAATTTCCATTTCCCTTACCGAATCGGAAAACCAGGACAAGGGTTTCACCGCCAGATAAGAGCCATTGAATGGGGTACCCACGGTAATAACCCAAGAAACTTCAACACCGACCGCCGCGGCCAAAAACTCAGCAAAATAAGAGGCAACCAACCCTCCTCGAGAATGAGCCATGAGAATAACTCGTTGATGCTGATTGGCTTTTATTTTTTCTTTTAGCTCTTCCGCAAAAGACTCAATGCTTCGTCCATGATAGCGTTGCTCAAATGCAATTAAGTTCAAGGAAGATATTTCTTCCGGGAGTCCGACCTGTAACAGACGTTCGGCTACGCGTTCAAAGGCTGAAGAATGATCTGCGGTACCATGAATAAAATAGATTGCCGTATCTGTTTCGGAGTTTTGTTCTTTTTTTTGACAGGAAGGATTTTGATAGTATTTATCCCCGGAAGTCGATGTTAGCCAATAATAACTGTGCGCAAAAATCCCGGTGAACGCAACGGGTTGTTTTGTCTTAGCTGTATCAATAACACTCTTTAGCATAGTAAACTCCCTTTTAGGTGCAAATTAATAATATCCTTATTGTTCATTAACGAATAAATCTGACGTCGTCCGTATTATATATCACATAATACGGAGACGATGCCTGAATACCGCTCCCGTATTACGCAGAAGCAATACGGGCTACCCACTTCGCTTAAAATTTAGAATTACTGCTGCTCGCTATAGCCCTCATTTGGAACTCATCATTTTCCTCTGTGTGAGGAGCAATCATGGGTAAAAAGGCTTTATAAAACCCCGCCAAAGTTGGGCTAACCTTAGAAGAAAACAAGCTCATATAAGGTTCAAGAGCTGCATAGTCTGCTTTACCCAAGAGCACACTCTCTAAAGCACGTGCTGCCTCAGCTTTTTTATCTCCATGCCCTCTCTCCACATCTGTTCTATATCTTAGACATTCAAACAAACAAATCAAAATGTTATTACCACTCTTTTTGGCATAATGATCGGGTAAGTGCTTCTTTTGGTTACGTACATTAATCGAAGCATTGGCATTTAATAAATACAATACCCCTCTTACATTTCCTGCCGCAGCAGCTAAATGCAAGGCCGAATTTTGCTGGCGATCAGGGGCATCTATGTTAACAACACGAGGCACTATTTGCATAAGGCAACTTAAATCTTTACTCATTGCCGCAAGATGCAAACAAGATACCGGTACATGTTTATTTGAAGGTAAAAGAGACAATAAATCCTGTACCAAATCATAGCGTTCATCTTTTAAGGCCAGTGCGAGCGGCACATCTCCATTAACATCTTTTGCCCTTAATTCAGCAATGATTTGTGCTTTGAAGAGCTTAATTACTTCCAGATTACCGTATTTTATTATCCAATGGCTAAGACCCCAGCCTTCGCGTGTTGGTTTTATCTGGCCAAGATCTTTTATTTTGGGCAAAAGATATTCAAGTATCTCTATGTGATTACCGGCAATCGCATCATGCAGCGGTGTCCAACCGCTATTATTAATCGCTAAATAATCAGGTTTTCCCAACAAAACTAGTCGTTTTACTAACTTTAAACTCCCTCTATGGCATGCAATGTGTAAAAGCGTTAAACCATGCTCATCTGGGGTATTCCAATCAAAATAAGGGGCGCTGGTAAGCAAATTAGTAACGTTTGACAAACTTAGACACTGCACCGCGACATGAAATCGAGTTGTGGTTCCTTCTCGCCGATAAAGATTGGGACCATATAAAAATTGATTTAAATTACGAGCATTAGCTCCAAATTTGGCAAATAAAGATACCGCTTGCCAGTTACCAACTTGTGCTGCTACTTGTAAAGGAGTCAAACCTTCCTTATTTTTTTGTTCTAAGCTTGCTGCTAAATCCTGATTCTTGTGAATTCTGCCTAATAAATGCTCTAACCACACTGGATTCAAGTTATAGGCAGCAAAATGCAAACTATTTTCCCTTCTGCTGTTTAACAGAGGAATCATGCTGTTTATAGTCACTGAATAAACTGCTTTTAAAAACTGAGTGGGGTCCTGATTACAACGGATGGCTAATTGTAAAATATTCGTGTGGAATCTGGCGTCAAAAATACCATTCCGTGACTCTCCCAAACCTGCATTAAAATACATCAGTCTTGAAGCATTGAAATAGAGTAAATCTAAGAAGTCTTGATTTCCTGTGAGTTGTGCCCAGTCAAAAATTGATAAATGGTTTCGATCTAAACGGATTAACAACCAAAGGAGATTCAGATAAGTCAACTTACCTGCAACTTCTTGAAGTTTTTCCTTATTCCTTGTTTTCATCCATAAAAAGATGTGAGCAAGTTTTGGCATAATTGCGCCAACACTTTTCCATAAATCAGGATCATCACCGCGCTCCATTCGCGCATAATCGCGATAAAGAGGCTCTAGCTCATAGTGCTGTAATTCGAGAAAGATAGGCATAAGTTGCGATGGTAGCAGTGAATCAGGATTCTCATTTTTTAAAAATGCCTCAATTTCCTCCATTTTAGCCTGTATGAAGGTTATAGGTCTTTGTTGCCCCTCAGACAAAGTGACTTGAGCGAATGAAGGGAAATGTTTGCGAACCCATGAAAAGGTGGCATTATTCTGTTCAAGAGGAACGAACTGTCGACAAACAGGCCTTAATTCGTAAGAAAAAAGACCTTGGCTAATTCTCACCAGTACCTCAGAAGGTAGCGTAGCAAGTCCAGGGGTCATATCTTGTGTCGCATCTGAAGATGACGATGATGGCGGGGTTGTGTGACGAGGCATTTATCAGTCCTAAAAGTTACAAAGGACAAATTTTACACAAAAACAGTGAATTTGTACAATTAAAGGCCACTTATTTTAATGTCATTCTGTGAATCATTAATGAATAGCGGCAAGCAATGGGATCTTATAAGTTTGCTCTAATAAAAAAATCAGTACCAGAATCAGGCATAGCTCGTATTATACCAAGCTAATACCGCTATGAGTTTTTGCTTAAAGTTTAGAATTGTTGCTGCTCGCTATCGTTCTCGCATCGCACTCGAGAAACGCCACCAAGAAAAATACATAACATAGCATTTTGCATCAAATTACTATAATATGCATTTTTTTGGAGAAAATATGGGTATTGTAAAAATTTCCGCTGAATTACATGAAGCCACAAAGCTCATGGCAAGAGCAATGAGTCGTTCGATTAATTCGCAAGCAGAATATTGGATCAGAATAGGAAAACTGGCAGAAGAAAATCCATCAATTACCTATCCTGAAATTCTTAAAATGTTAATAACTCAAGCATCCCTAGGTGAAATCAACGATGTTAGTGAAGACTGCTGAAGCAATAGAAAAAATGCGAGTTGCTGGTAAATTAGCCGCCTCCGTCCTGCATATGATTGAACCCTATGTTGTAGCGGGTGTAAGCACGAATAAGCTTGAGCAACTATGCCGGCAATATATTATTGAAGATTTGCAAGCAATTCCCTCGACCTTAAATCATTATGGCTTTCCGGCGTGCATTTGCACCTCCATTAATCATGTGGTTTGCCATGGCATCCCCTCGGATAAATCGCTTAAAGAGGGCGATATTATTAATATCGACGTTACCGTGCAAAAAGATGGCTACATCGGGGATACCAGTAAAATGTTTCTGGTGGGAGCAGTTAAACCCTTTGCGAAAAGGCTGGTCGAAGTAAGCCAAGAATGCCTGTATAAAGCCATTACTCTGGTGCGCCCCGGAACTCGACTGGGTGATATTGGTAGCATCATCCAAAAACATGCGGAGCAAAACGGGTATTCGGTAGTGCGAGAATACGGTGGACATGGCATAGGTCGCTCTATGTGGGAAGAACCTGAAGTGATGCATTATGGTAAAGCCAATACTGGACTTGAGCTCCAAGCAGGAATGACCTTCACGATTGAACCCATGCTTAACCTCGGTCGTAAAGAAATTAAAACCTTAGGAGATGGCTGGACGGTGGTCACCAAGGATCATAAATTGTCCGCGCAATGGGAACATACCATTTTGGTAACCAACGATGGATATGAGGTACTAAGCTTAAGACCTGAAGAGTGTTTGTAATAGAGTGATTCGAGTAGCTAGGGCCCCACTATCAATCTCTGCAGATTATGGCCTTAAAATAAAAGAGCAGCATCGATCCTCTGCGGTTAGACCATCTTCAGCCTCAAGGGTACGTAGTGGGTCGTTATGCCCTACACCAAAAAGAGTGTTCCTCGAGCGTACTAAATGGCTTGCCGCTTGATCTTGGATTTTATTACGCAGGGATATCTCTAAAGGAATAACACCATCCGGGACATTGGGCTCAGATCCCTCAGTTACTCCTTCATTAATCGTGATGTAGTCGGTGTATTGAGCCGGAATATCATCATAAAATTCTGCCACCTCAATTTCGAAATTGGCGAGTTGCAAGCTCGCTTTCTTCATCCATGCTTTAAAATCACTACTGCCATTATTTTTTTCCCAGAGATAAACTAAGGAGGCATAATTGGCAAAAGAACGGCCATTAAATACTCTAATTGGTGTGCCTTCTTTATAATAAACAAAAGCGGTTAAGGTCGCAAAGGCAGCCCCCAATGAATGACCAACAAGACGAATCTTGTTAATATCCACGCCTTCTGCTCTTAAGCGTTCTATTTGCGAAATAATATCATTAATTAAATCTAACTCACTACGTACCTTTCCCTGGCTTTTAACTACATTTTTGAGGTTGAAGGCTACAAAATTACGCTGAGTTGCAAGACTCATATCATATATTTCATTATACAAATCTTGCATGCACATCCCATTCCCACACAGATAAATAACGTATTCCTGTTCTGCTTTGGGTTTTGCCATTTGCTCACTATGAGTTAACTCCATTGTTTCTAATGAAGCACCATCAAAACAGTCTACTGTATGAAAATCCATTTGCAGCAGGGCGTTTTTACGAATTTTTTCGATGAAAAATGTCTCTAGTGTCTCAGTATCTTGTAAAAAATTTTGATCTGTAGATAAGTCCTGAGCCGGTAACACTATTTTGCTTATTGAAGAACCAAAAAAATAACTAAACGCAGTTTTTGGCCAGTTGAGTGGATTCCATAATGAACCGGTACCAAAAATTTTTTCTGCTCTTTTATGGGCGGGAGTTTTGGGAATTTGAAATAACATAGGCAAATGCATCCTCATGAAAATTAAATCTCAATTTTTATTACAGCAGTACCACTATATAGATTTTAATGGCGTTTCTTGCTCTTCCTTGTCGACGTTACGCTCATTTTGCTTATTAAAATTATCTCGAGTTTGGACAATTTGTTCTTTATAGATTTGTGAGGCACTTTTTAATTTTGTAAGATGCTCTAGGGCGCGCTCTTCATCATTGGCAGATAATTTTTTTTCCGCACGGTTAAGGCGAATGGTGTCACGAAAATAATTATATATGTCAGATAATGATTTAATGGGCTTGGCAGATTTCATCTCTTTTGCATCATCAATTAAACGTTGAGTGACTGTAGTTTTACAAAAATCACGTTCATGCAAAAAAGTATCTGTATGAAGAGCATGTAATAAATCCCTGCTTTCCACCAATGTTTGGTGATCCTCTCTATCTGCCAAAGCACGAGCATCTGCGGTAAATCCGGCTTTTTTGTTTAATATGGCTTGATTATTGACTTTAGATTCATTCTTAATTACCACAGTTTGTGAATGTGCCGCCTCCGATTCCTCTAAAGTTTGTCCTTTTTTGTTAATCACCTGACCTTTAACATCCTCAGATAAGGAATTAAATGAAGTTTTGGATTGCGTGTCCCGATATAAAAAAGCAAATTCTTTAGGCATACTGTTGGAATCAAAAGAACGAAGCTGTGCATCAAATGGATATTTTCGTAGTGACTTCTCTTGAGCCTCAAGCAAGGCAAAGGAATCCATATTCGATAAATGGAATAAATGATCTAAGGTAAAGCGTGAGCAACTATTATTATCGTACTGGATGCCTTGAACCTTTTCATTTTTCATATCCGCATGTCTTAGCCACGTAAATTTAAATTGCTCTGCGTTTGTTGGATCAGGATATTTATTCGCAAGTTGATGAAACATGGCTTCCGCAGCCTTAATCCCTGACTCATCGCCCATGGCATCCACATTCAACATTTTCACCCCGCTGTTGGTTACTTCTACATCCACAGCAGTCCAATGTGCCTTATTTACTTTTACGGCAACCTGAAAACGAATTTGTTCCCCATCTTTTAGGGCTTGAGCTTGCTGATAAATTGAGTCAGCAAAAGTAGCCATGGCGTCTTCATTCAGGCGTTCATCTTCATCATCACGTGGGGCAACATCTAAAGAATAGCAGTTTAAGATGAGTCCTTTTGCAGCACGTTTTTCAACCTTCGCAGCAATCACGGCATTCACCGACTCCTGAGACCAAATGCCTTCGTCTAAATCATCATTTTTACTTTGCATCTCAAGTACCTGTAAAAACATCGCATTGGATAATTATAGAACATTTTTTAGACTATTTGGGTGGAATGCTAAATGCCTTAAATAGATAGCCCTTGCAATAAATGCATAGAGGCTATCTATTTAAACATGTTACATTAAGTTGCATCGGTGTTTATTATCATCATTTCTGGCAGTTTTTGCAGAAGATTGAGCAGAGCTTGATGCATCTGTTTTAAAAATACTGCATGAAGTTACCGAAAACTTTTGGGAATCAAATGAATCAATAGACTGTATTTTTATTAATGCTGCCTGATTAGTACGTGCTGCAGACTCACTCTGACGGTAAGTATTAATTAATGTTTCATCAGACGAATCAAGCTGACAGGCTACCGCGCGGCTTTTATTAATTACTGCCTGGCGTATTTTTTCTAAAGAAATATCTTCACCGAAATCATCATAAATTTCGCCCATACCGGTTAAAATAAGATAATACTGCATAACGGGTATATCCATGGTTTGCGCTTGCTTCATCGCCATCAATAATGTTTGATCATCAAAGAGAACAGTTTTTAAATCAGAAGCTTGCTGCTGTTTTTCCAATTTTCCTAACATAACATTCAACCTCGCTAGTTAAATAACGCACTTATTGTAACATAAAAATACAGGATTAATAAATCTTATGAGTATAAAAACCTCATGCTTCGTTCAAATCAATACGTAAAGAATTCCCCTTTGTTCTTGGCGTATTAGGAGATTCTAGCTTCATGGCTGCGCGAATCAGGCTATAAATTTTATTGGCATTATTTTGAGCAGCAACAATGATGCTAGTACCTGCGGCATCCCCTGCTTTATAAAAATTTTTAACATGATGCTGCTCAACCGAACCAATGAGAGGAGAGTTATCTCCTCCTTCAAAACCCAAAGCACAAATAATGAGATCAATATCTTGGATCGTTTTTAATTGGCAACTGTCAGGGTCTATGGGTTTCAATTCACGTGGCAAGGCGTCAAAGAGTGATGCTAAATGG
Organism: Legionella lytica; assembly: GCF_044626755.1. Taxonomy (GTDB): domain Bacteria; phylum Pseudomonadota; class Gammaproteobacteria; order Legionellales; family Legionellaceae; genus Legionella; species Legionella lytica_A. The sequence continues at coordinate 295,764 of NZ_JBGORX010000002.1, forward strand.
CGATCATTTTGTATATGTTCGGCGTATTTGAATTTGGACTCTTTAATTTGTAAAGCCAAGGTTGCATTGTGTGGATTGGAGCTAATGTTTACCGGCTCAACTAAAAATAACTCCGTGCCATGGACAAATTCTACTTCGGTTTTTTTAAGCCTATTCTCATCACTAAGTGTTGCAGAAGGCATGGGATAACTATTGGGCAGATACTGGGGAAGTAAGGGGCCTCGGACTAAAATATTTAACTCTCCCAAGGTATTTTGGGCTTGATTGAAATAACGTGCTAACCAGCGAATCACATCTTGTGCGGTATCCCCACCCCCAATCACCACGATTTTTTTATTCCGTGGGTCCATAGGACCTAAATGATTTTGAATCAATGCTTCTTTAGCATCTGGACTAATCGTAGGCATTTCACTTAAGCGTGAAGCAATATGATTGGCCTCCTTAAGAAAATCAACAGCCTGCACTAATTTACTATGCTCGGTCTGCGGCAGCTCTGCGATGACAGCAGAGCTTAGCTGTTTAGGTAGCCCAGCGCCAATACATGCGGCTACAAATTGATGCTCATTATGGCTGCTAGCAATAATTTGTTCGCTGCCCTTAATACGAAACTCACCCATGCCAGGCTCATAAAAAACCTCGCTATTTAAATGCAGCTCCAACCCCATATTGCATAAATATTGAAAATCCTCCGCCAGATACACTTTATCAAATTTATGTGCGGGAATACCATCAACCAGCAAGCCCCCTGCTTTATCGGATTTCTCATACATACGCACCTGCACCCCATCCAGCAAGGCTTTATAAGCCATTTGCATGGCGGCCGGACCAGAACCGATAATAATCAGCTCTCGATTTTTTTTACTCACATGCTGGGGAACACAAAAGGGAGGCGTAAATGTTTCCATTAATTGATCATACTCCTGTTTTGCCTGACATCCCTCGGCAATTTCCCCTCCAAAAACTAAAGCAATTTCCTCTTTCGTCCATACTTTTTTACCGTCAAACCATCCTAAAGCCCGCCCCAGCTGATAGAGTGCGTATTCGATGTCTTTGATGTGCACCGCCTCTCCGGTTAATTTACCCCCGCGTTTGCTGTTTGCCGGCCCTGGATTGGGAATAGTTTCAGTACATCCATCCTGGCATGGAGCGGGACAGGCAGCCCCAGTATAAGAAATAAAAGGGGACTCTTGTATTTGTACGGCAAAGGCTTGGCGTAAATAATTCCATTGTGCCGTACTCAACCTGCCTTGCTCATTAACGATACCTATTCTTTTTAGTAGCGCGTTAATGGTATTAATGCCTTTACCACTCGGACAACCACTCTCAACTTGTTCATTTCCAGAACAGGATTGGGCACGACAACCTGAGCATCCTTGGGCATCTTGGGTTAGCTCACCCACATAAGTCAGGATGTCTTGTAGTGGTTTTAATAGCTGATAGTCTAAAGTTCCATGAATGTCGCTTAAACGTACTCCAACGGGATTTAATTGCTTAAGCGTAGGCCTTTGGATTGTCGATACAGGAATAAAATATTCCACCTCTGCTTTTGGCGGAGCCAACTGCCGTAAAAACTCTTTCGCTTCAGGGCTCAACACGGTATGAATATTTTGCTGCAGCAGGCTTTGTAATTCATTAACTTCGGTGATTGTTGCTTGAGGAAGACTGCGTATTTTTTCCATGAGCCAAACCTGCATGCCTTGAGTGAAACCGGTGTCTCTTAAATAGTAAGTCTGGATTACATCCAATACCTGCCGCCAACTTTGAATTTTATCCATTTCGATAGGAATCAAAACCTTAAAATGCGCTAATTTAAATTGGGCTAGTATTTGTTTGGCACGTAGGGAATGGGTCTTTTCGCTATGTTCCCTCAGTAAGTTCAAAATAACTTTTTTATAGGCGGGGCGCTCTTTGGGCACCGCCATGCGCACCGAAGCAGATGCGTCTAAGCTATTGTCGGGATCATAGACAAAAATAATGCCTCCGGAAGCGCCGGTTCCAAGCCCTTTCCCAGCCTTCCCTAAAATCATTCCCGTGCCAGAAGTCATGTATTCGAAAGCAAAATCGCCTACTCCTTCGACCACCACTTCGGCTCCTTTCAGTAAAATAGCAAAGCGATGCCCCGCCTGACCATTAACATAAATTTTGCCGCCACTGGCGCCATAAAGCATCGCATTACCGGCAATACTATTATGACTGGCTTCGTGCGCATTGATTTGGGGCGAGCAACAAAGAATTAATTCGCCACCGGTCATACTTTTGCCGCAGCCATCCTGCACCGTACCAATATGCTTTAAGTGGATCGCATTGAGAAAGCCGTAACTTTGCCCCGCATTGCCTGTAGTATGGATGCTTATTTTTTGCGATGGGTTTTCCTTTAAATAGGGGGTAAACACCCCCATAATTCGCGCCCCGAAGCTGCGATTTTGGGTGGTAAGCGCGATAGGCTCGCAAACAAATTCATCATGGGATTGTCGCAACTGCTGCGTCATCCGTTTTATTAATTCATCCTCTTGGGGACGCAGCAATTTCTGCTGTATTAACGCGTTGATTGATGCCTGCCGCACTAAATCCGACGGGCGTTTCGTTCGAGACAGCAGTACCGAAAAATCATAAAGACCGACGGATGTAGGGGAAATAAGCTCTAATAAATCAGTTCTATCGCGTAGTTCCCGCAGCGAGTGAAATCCTAGCTCCAATATACGCTGTTGGATGGATGCGGCAAGGTTTACAAAATAACGTTCGGTATTGATTTGATCGCCTTTAAATAAATGCCCATCCGTTGCGACCCCGGGTTGGCAACTTAGATTACAGGTACGCTGCATTTTGCAACCCAGTGTCAGCATCGCCGTGGAACCAAGCTCGAAGAGGTCTGCTCCTAAAATCGCGGCAATGAGCACATCATCTGCGGTTTTAAAACCCCCACTAACACGTAATTGCACCAATTCTCGCTGATAGGTTTGACATAAGGCCTTATGCACTTCGACCAACCCTAACTCTGAGGGAAAGCCCGCATGCTTGATGCTGGACTGTTGCGCAGCTCCGGTGCCGCCCGAATTTCCGGCAATATTAATAATATCAGCCCCGGCTTTAGCAACGCCGATGGCAATCGCCCCAATTCCTTGTGAGGCAACTAACTTAACCGCTACTTTGAGGTCACTTTTTACCGACTTCAAGTCATAAATAAGCTGTTCTAAATCTTCAATGGAGTAGATGTCATGATGGGGCGGTGGGCTGATAAAACTAAGATGCGGAAGCCCACCTCGCTGTGCGGCGAAACGTATAGAAACTTTCGTTCCCGGTAATTCGCCCCCTTCTCCAGGCTTAGCCCCCTGGGCAATTTTAATTTCTATTTCTTCAGCGCTCAGTATTTGCATTGCACTGACGCCAAAACGGCCTGAGGCAAACTGTTTACTACGAGTCGAAGTTAATGAGCGACGCAGATCTTCAGGCGCTTCCCCACCCTCACCGGAGGCTGATTTCGCCCCCACGGCATTCATACCCCGAGTTAGCGTTTCATGCGCGCCCAGCTGGTGTGGTTTTTTCGGATCGGCAACCGTTAATGCGCCCTGGCTCATACTGCCTGCATACAGCAAACTACGTAGTTCTTGTTGGCTTTGTACTGACAGCTCCTGTGTGCGCGGTTTACCCTTTTCTTCGGCCTTAATTTTAAAATAATCGCGCAGGGAGGTGGGATTTTTATGTTGATAATCCACTACCGCCTGAGTAAATTGTTTAAATGCAGCGGAAGGCTTAAATTGTTCCAGATAATCAACAGGATAAAATCCTTCGCGGTCTTTAAAGCGTGGGTCAAGAAAACCTGTGCTTGCAGAAAAGGCCGATACCTCAGCAATAAAATCAGGATAACCCTTTTGCTGTAGATTTAAATGCATCTGGTATAGGCTTGCGGATAAATTTTCCTCTTTCATCCACGCAGTAAAGGCATTCACTATGGGAGGACCAAACCCATGTTTTACGCCATTTTTCTCTGGCATGTAATAGCCGGAACGTGGCAACAGAATAAAATCCTGCTCAGGATTACTGGCTTGTTGATGTCGGATTAAAACCCCATGCGCAATTTGCGCGAGGCCAATCCCTTTTAGCGGCGAATAAATCTTGGCAAAAATAGAGGATAAGCTGAGGACGTCACTTGCCTCGGTCGTTGGGCTCAAATCAAGGCCTAAAGCAGCCACCAATGAGCCATTAATGTAATTATTAACATCGGTGATGCCCATTTTTCCCATCGTTTTGAGCAAACATTTTTGCAGGGCCTCTCGGTAATTAGCTGCATACTCATATGGATTGTCCGGAAAAAGGGCATGTATTTTGGCATAAGCGCCGCGAGGATAGACGGCTTTAGCACCCAATGCCAATAAGGTAGATGCTTGATGGGGACCGGTGATTTGATAAGAATCAATAGTAATTGAAACTTTAAAATCCAAATGTTTTTTCTCAAGGAACTTTCTTACCACCGCCACTGCAATTAAGTCGGGAATCGCGGCACGTAGTGAGCTGGCATGACGGTCACTTAAGATTAAATTCGTGATATTACGCTCATAGACAGCCTCTTCTACCTGCTGTAATACAGTGAGTATAGCGGTCTTTAATAGTTCATTCGCCTGCTCCATACTGAATGAAGTTTGGCCAAAATAAACGGCAAAACTGGTATCAATGACTTGGGAATTAATCTGAGGATGCTGTTCAATATGAGTCAATTCGTCCACCGTTAAAATGGGTGAAGAAAGCTCAATGAATTGAGGTGACATCGTGGCATCGCCCCTGCCCCCAAGAAAAGTATTCAGTGAAAAACGTGCGCGCTCTTTAATAGAGTCTAAGGGTGGTGCGGAGACTTGCGCAAATAATTGATGAAAAAAATAAGAGATATGTGGGGGCAAAGTCTGAGTATATAATATATTAGTATCATCCCCCATTGCCGCAGTACGCTCAGCACCAGTTTCTGCCATCACCCGTACCACTTGATCTTCGGCCTCATAATCCCAGCCTGCCGCATACAAAATACGCTCTAAGTCGGAGCCTGTCGGGGTTTTTAAATAATGCTCTATGGCAACCGTTTGCTTGCTTTCGGGTAAAGGGAATACTATTTTTTGCACTTGTTGCTGAAAGTAATCCGGGTGATTTTGATGATAACGTGCGGCAATATACTCCAGGATTTCCTGAGTTTGTAATAATTTACCTTCCGCAGTCAATAATAACATACCACCCGGTTCAAGATGTCCTTTTTTAAGCAAAAGCCCGTCTTTAACATTGATAAAATCGTCGGAAGCAGCATAAAGACGTTGACGACCTTGCGGGTCTTCAACTAAAGCCCAACGCGAAGGTCGCAGGCCCATATTGTCCAGTTTGGCAATAAAGTTTCCGGCAAAACCGGCAACGATAAAGGCAGGGCCATTATATGAGGTACGTTCCAAAGACCAATATTTTAACATGGCATTAATTTCATCAGAAAAGCCGCCTGGCTCCGGTGCCAACAGCCGGGTTACCGCCTCATCTAAAGGAATTTGTTTCATTACGATTTGATTTGCCAGATCGGCATCGAGTTGCATTGAGTCCGACAGCGCCTCATTAGGGTAAATACCTTTAAATTGTTCTGCGTTTAACTCATAGGTCATTTGTTTGGCATTACTAAATGCCGAATTTAATTCCCCATTATGTGAGGTAAAATTAGGACAGGGTTGGGCATTAGACCATTGGGGACTGGTATTCGTGGCAAAACGTGCATGCACATCACAGGCATAGGCAGTAAAATCCGGATCGCGCAAATCTTGGTAGACCTCTGCCAATAAGGGGGAGGGTATCATTCCTTTATAGACAATTTTTTCGCTACTTAAGCTGACGATATCGAGTTGAATTTGCTGTACACGTGCCTGATGGTAAATTGCCTGGTTCAATTCAATAAGAGTAAATTCGCGCAACTCGGAAGGGACGGAGGTATTGGCCACGAGAATAATTTGCCAAATAGCCGGCTTTTTGGTGCGTGCACGCTCCGATAAACCCTCTAAATGCATAGCCTTATCTAGATTACGCCAACCAATAATTTTAAGCCCCAGCGTTTTAGCACAAAGCTCTATAAGCTCTGATGCCTGAGCAAATTGCTGCGGTTCCTGAGGGAGAAAAAACTGTCCCAGAGCATAATATTTATCTTTGAGATCAAAGGAAAAATCACGCGCGCATTTGATCGAAAAATCGCCATTTTGCAGTAATTTATTAAAAAACAGAGAGGGCAAACCATAGAACCTAATTCCACAACCATCACTTTCTTGCGTGGCGATGTTATAACCGGAGCGGTAGTTAAAACTGCTTAATACATCGAGGCCTTCTTTGACTAAATCATGACTATTGATCAATGAGCCATCTTTTGAAAAATGAACAATTAGGCTTACTCCGCATGCTGAGGAATCCTTTTGCCATGGTTGTTCGATGCAATGCTCTGTTGTTTTCTTGACCATAAATGTCTCTTACTCACTAAATAGTTTTACATGTCAGCGAGAATGTTATGATTTTTAGTTTCTAACCTACCGAAGAGGGGCCTAATAAAACATGTAACTTAAGTATAGAACTAAATGATCATTGCGGGTCAAAATAGATGTAAACTCTGGAAAATTAGAATGATGGGGTTCCATCATGAGCGTAGCAACCGCTCTACGCCCATCCACTATTTATAGTAAATGATTAAGTAATAAAGAAGGATCTTTGTTTACGATGGGTATGGTCGTTTGCTGCGCGTTCATAAATCCATTACGCTCACAGTCATTTATAAAATAAAAGAGTTTTTCAAAGTAATTATCAATATTCAAAAAACCTATTTTTTTATGCAGCTCTCCTATTTTGATGGAATTCCAAGTTTCAATCGCCTCTTCTAAAGTGCCCAACCCGCCGGGCATGGCAATAAAAACATCAGCTAACTGCTGCAACATTTTTTTCCGCTCTTGCATGGAGTCAACTATATGCAGTTGGTCCAGTCCTTCCAAGAACTTTTCTTTGTCTAAGAGGTGGGTAGTTATAACCCCGATGGCCTTACCTCCTAGTTCTTTTACCGTAGTGGCCAAAAGCCCCATCATCCCTAAACGTGAGCCACCATAAATCAAGGTCAGATCGCGACGAACAAGCTCATGAGCAAGCTGGATAGCTGCCTGTTCAAATAACTTACTATTGCCAAAGTTCGCACCAAGATAAACACAAACTGCTTTCATAACAACCTCATACACCTATTTGCCTCATAGGTTATTCTAATCCATAAACCTATTTACCTGCTCATAGTAATCAAGCAGAACCAGACCTCAATTTTTGCCCATACAAACTCAAAACCAAAGCTTTATTTTTATCTAAGCACATTCAATTCCTGGCTAAGTAATTGCTCTAGCCCTTTAAATTCAGTAAGACATTGTTGTACTTCATCGGTAATTACGCAAGGAGGAGATAGAGGAGCAGAACTTAAGTGGAGTAAGTCTCCAAAAGTTAAATACTGAGGACTATGCACTTCAGTAATAGTACAATACATCACTGTTTCAGCAGTTTCAGGATGACTCACCATAAGTTGATAAATGTGTACAGCTGCTTTGTTTTCTTCTGTGTCCATCTTAAGCCTGGCAAATTCGGGTAAGTCAGTAACACCTAAAAAAGAATCTTTTTTGGTTAAATCAAAGTGATCCTCTTTAATGGTTTGACCAATTGATGCTCCTTGATAAATTTTATGATGAGTATCTTGGAGCCAATCAGGAATTAGTGAAGAAAAATGAACCAGAGCGCAAGTTCGCATGACACCATGTGAATGTAAATTGGTAACGCGTAAACCCTCTTCTTGAAATAAGACCTCAACATCATAATGACCAAATAATAAATAAATCCGCTTACTATTAAGTAAGCCCTGTAGTTTTTGAAGCATACTCGGATCTCTTGAGGTTTTTTTTTGGTTCACTTCGTTCTTTGGCGCTTTAAAAAAAATTTCTGAGGACACTGCAGTGAGTTTTGAATACATTGAGAGCTAATTATCTAAACAAAATTAGACTCATTTTAAATTTAGATGATTTTTATGTAAACATTTTGATGGAAATGAAGCGCTTAAATAACGAAACAAATTAACAATCCGCATTTTATAGAGTATATTTTGCTCGCTCCGCGCTATAGTTGTAACACTATCCAGATATTAAAGGCGAGATAATGAATGCACATGCAGTAATCCAACTAGGAAACCCTTTACTTAGAATGATCTCCGAACCCATTTCAGGAGATCTATTTGGTACTGAAGAATTAAAAGAATTGGAATCCCTTCTGTTTAAAACCCTAGAGGAGCAACAAGGTTTAGGGCTAGCGGCCCCCCAAATTGCCATCCAAAAACGCGCTCTTGTTTTTGGCATGCAACAGCATCCTGTTCGTACTGATTTACCATCTATTCCCTTCACTGTGTTATTTAATCCCTCATTTGAACCTCTTTCTGATGAGATGGAAGAGGCCTATGAAGGTTGTTTAAGCGTGGGGCAGCTACGAGGGAAAGTTCCTCGTCATAAACACATCATGTATCGTGGTTATGATGCGAATGGCAATTTAATTGAACGCGAGGCCTCCGACCTGCATGCACGAGTAGTACAACATGAATACGACCATTTAGATGGGATAATCTTTCTGGATAGAGTTACCAATTATCACTCGTTAGGTTTTCATGAAGAATTAGTACGTTCAGGAGCTTTGCCAAGCAAAAAGCCTGACTAGTGGAAATTATCTACATGCGCAATGCTTAGGGGGCTTAACGCCCCAGCACCACTAAAAAGTCAATGTTCGTGAACAACGAACGCCTAAAAGTTCACTCTTAATATCAATACATTGTTCACTATTGCCTCCAGAGGCAAAGCACTCAGACCAGGCATTGTCACTTGGGTTACCTGCTTGTTCCGTAGAACTCCAATGATCTCCCACCAAGCATTTTGCGCCAGTGCAGTTATCGATGAGAATGGGCAAATTATCAACCATGTTTTGGAGCGCCGGAGAGGGGCATATCAGAGCGCCGGAGTCTGGGCCCATCTCGCAAATAGACGGTAAATACCAATCTGAATAGCCATTAATTTCTTGTTTGCAACGGCCCGCAGCATAGCTTGCTAAGGAAGGAATAGACGAAGCAAAATTACTGTAATAAATATAAATGTTGTTGGTGTTGCAAGAGCCATCGCTTATGCCGTTGCAATTAGATTGCCCAGGATATAAGGTCGCCGGTGGGCTGGAGCTTGTATTGGGGCTTGGGATATTGGTAGTTGAAGTCTCATCAATCCCCCAAATACTTATCCCATCATCATAATTACCCGCGCTATCCGCACTCCAAAGAATGCCAGTGCCGGGCGAAACCTGGTCGCTAAGAGCGGTCACTTTGCCCCCAACACTTTGGGTGCTTGACGTAGTATCATTCAGTGCATACACAAACCCGCCTTGATAAATACAGCCATAACTAAGTACGACAGTTTTAATCTGACTGGCATTGGTATTGCTGCCCTTTACCGTGATGATTCCCTCCGTTGGAGCAGTACCGGTCGTGCACGCTGAGCTTGCGGTATTACCGGGGGTAACGGTTATGCTACATGAGCCCGAGGGATCTAATACGCCACTACAGGTTGAGGAGGTGATGTTGGTACCTGAGGGAAGCCCCGTTGCGGTAACCGACACATTGGTGGCAGTAATTAGTCCATTGTTAGTAATGGTTATTTTTCTGGATTGACCGGTTAATGCCTCATTTACATAAACACAGCCCGCTGCTCCTATTGGGCACTTAACCGTGAGCGCTAATGAGCTATTATTGGATATCAATGTGGTTTGATTCAAGGTATTAGTTAGCGCTATTTTTACTGGCGACGTATTACTGACTGAGAATAAACAATATCCATTAGGGTAGGGTGCACATCCGGTCAATGAGTAACCTGGCGTATTAACCCGTATTCCCGCCGCGGGATAGAGGTGATTAGGAATTGTTGTGCTCAGGCTTAAGTCTAAAGCAGAAACCTCATAGTTTTGGCAGGAAACGGGGCCTTTACCATTAAGACATAAAGTGATATTCAACTGAGATGCAGTACCTGTAGCAGAAACATTAAAAAATCGCCCACTACCCGCTGCGGAGGTTTGATTTACTAAAAAAACCAATAGGCTACATAATGAAACTAACGTACGCCTTAAGACGTTTTGCTTGCACAATCCTAAAAATAGCATGTGATATCCTTATCATTTTATCATTAGCAGAAACCCACCTTAGACAGGAGGGATTGTTTATTTCCAACTGATGATCATCGTTTTAAATTCAAAATACAAGGCCTGGCATCACATAGTGAGCATTCCTTTTTAATATCATTGAAATAATATGCATGACAGCACATAATGACCTCCCTTTAAACAAAATTAATTAACAAGGTACATTATGCCTCAAAATAATATTTTACCAAGACAGACAAAAAACACGGATAATCCAATGAACAAAAATTTTTTTGTTTTTAACTATACGCCGTCCCCCACTAATTTGGAGAATGATCCTTCCGTGATGAAATATCAATTCCAGTTAAAAATGGATAAAAACCGGGAATTAAGTCATCCTCAACCCATACATAAATCCCCCAAGAAACGTGCTGCTCAACCCAAAACTATAGTGTCAGCTACCAAGCAGGCTACTTATGTTCATCATGCCGACTCCCCCGCCGCATCGGAGCAAACCCCAAGTCTCTATAACAATGGGAGGTCGGCATTATTTTTCCCCGCATCGCAAAATACGACTTCTACTTTATCGACTTACCCAGCGAATCTTGATGCGTCGACGACTGCACAGCCCTCGGCGGCACCGAATACCGAGAGAAAGAAAATCCAAATTTCCAGGTTGCTTAATCCGCACATGGTGAATGAGAAAACATTGGACGCGGCAACCATCAGGACTTTAACTGAAGCATTTCAGGCATCTGAAGAATCCTTGGAAACCGGATTGTCTACCCTAAGGATCCGTTAAACCTAGGGCAAGCTGATTAGAATACATATATTGTTCGTAACCGATGGGGTGAACTAATAATTATTAATGACCGCTGGTCCGAAGAGAACGAGATCGGCGTTAATTCGAATTAATATTACTCAGTCCTCATTAACAAGTATCCTGTTTCTTACATTCAGAAGCAGGATAAGAACAACTTTGGCGTATTTTTATTACATGGATAGGGCAAAAACAAATAAAAGAGAAATTATCCTTTAAGTGCTGCAATTTCTTCCTCACTAAAAACACGCGAGCGCGTTAAAAAGCGAATGCCTTCCGGTGCTTCCAGTGAAAATCCAGAGCCTCTACCTGGAACTACATCAATAATTAATTGCGTGTGTTGCCAATAAGCAAATTGCGAGGCACTCATATAAACTGGAGTCCCTTTGATATCTCCCAAACATACATCACTAGCACCTATTTTAAATTCATTTCGCAAATAGCACATGGGGGCGCTGCCATCACAGCACCCGCCAGACTGATGCAATAATAATGCTCCATGCTCTTGGGTTAATTTGTTTAGCCACTCCTCTGCTAAAGGAGTGGCAATTACCCGAGCAGGTGCATTCATGATTAAAAAAATCCTAAAGGTTTAGTCGCGTAACTAACCAATAAATTCTTAGTTTGTTGGTAATGATCCAACATCATTCGATGATTTTCTCGACCTATACCCGACTGTTTGTAACCGCCAAATGCCGCATGGGCGGGGTATAAATGATAACAATTAGTCCATACTCGTCCTGCTTGTATCGCCCGCCCTACTCTGAAGGCTCTATTCTGATCGCGTGTCCATAAACCGGCACCTAAACCATATAAAGTATCATTGGCAATGTCGATGGCATCGCTTTCATCATTAAAAGAAGTAACACAGAGTACAGGGCCAAAGATTTCTTCTTGGAACACACGCATCTTATTATGTCCCTCAATAATTGTGGGTTGAACATAAAAACCCTCATTTAAATCAGAAGATAACTGAGCAACTTCGCCACCAGTAAGAATGGCTCCTCCCTCTTCTTTCGCCAAGGCAATGTACGATAAGATTTTTTCTTTTTGATCATTGGACGCTTGAGCACCAATCATCGTTTCGGTATCTAAAGGATGGCCTTGTTTAATTAATCTAACCCGCTCAATGGCGTGTGGTAAAAACTCTTTATAAATCTTCTTATCAATGAGTGCTCTCGAGGGACAGGTACACACCTCCCCCTGATTCAGGGCAAACATGCTAAATCCTTCCAATGTTTTTTGAAAGAATTCATCGGATTCGCTCATGATGTCGGCAAAGAACAAATTCGGTGATTTACCACCCAGTTCGAGAGTGACCGGAATTAAATTTTCTGATGCATATTGCATAATTAGGCGGCCAGTCGTGGTTTCTCCGGTAAATGCAATTTTAGCGATGCGCTTATTACTTGCTAAAGGCTTTCCGGCTTCCACTCCAAAACCATTAACAATATTTAAAACCCCTGGAGGCAATAAGTCTTGAATCAACTCCGCCACCACTAAAATACTGGCTGGCGTTTGCTCGGCAGGCTTCATCACCACACAATTTCCTGCAGCTAAAGCGGGAGCTAATTTCCACGCCGCCATCAGGATAGGAAAATTCCAGGGAATAATCTGGCCAACAACACCTAAGGGCTCATGAAAATGATAGGCTACCGTTTGCTCATCTATCTGGGAAAGACTGCCTTCTTGGGCACGGATGCATCCAGAAAAATAACGAAAATGGTCAATGGCTAAAGGAATATCTGCCGCTAAGGTTTCACGAATCGGTTTTCCATTATCCCAAGTTTCTGCAACGGCTAACATTTCTAAATTAGCTTCAAGACGGTCTGCAATACGATTTAGGATAAGCGCGCGTTGGGCAACCGGCGTTTTCCCCCAATCCGCTTTGGCTTTATGGGCGGCATCCAAAGCTAATTCAATATCCTCAGCGGTAGAACGGGGAATCTCACAGAATTTTTGCCCATTAACCGGGCTGAGGTTATCAAAATAATTTCCACGTTGCGGAGGAATCCATTCACCATTAATGAAATTGTAGTAACGGGATTTAAAATTAACTTTGGCATCGGCTTGATTAGGATGGCTATATTTCATGATATTTCCTATGTAATAAATTTGAGAATCCATTCACCACAATCTATTCAATACAGTGCGCGATTCGGGTGTATAAAATAGAATTTAAGGTCATATTTAACTGTGCTTGCGCCCAATGGCTTAACCATGCTAAAAAAATTACTCTTATCCCTTTGGGACTCTCTATGTAAATCGCCGCCTATTGCGCCTTTGATTAAAACATGATCAATTTTCTCATAACATAAAGAAATAGTCTGAAATGAGAACCTCGTCAAGGAGCAGGAAGGTGAAACTCTAGAACTAGCCCTCTTTTTTCAATAGCACCTCAACACCCATCGCCGAAAACCATCCCTTGAATTTCGCATTAGCTACTAATCAAAAACTCATGAGGACCTCAGCCATTCCATTTTCAACTTAAGTCAGGAAACCTAGCACCAGAGGGGCTTGTTTATTTTGCCGTTCAATGCTAACAATAATGCCCTGTAACACCGCAAAATGGCACTACTATGGACGGTAAAATTGAAAAACAACCATTAACCTTGACCCTGCTCGGTACCAATACAGAGTATTACCCTGAGCTAAAGAAAGTTGCGAAACGAGCTCCCTATAGTAAAGGAGCTAAGGTATGCGATTATCCTAAAGGTGAAACCCTCAGCCTCATTTCTTCTTTAATCACGGCCCCGGCGGCAAAGCGATGCGCGAAGACGGATATTAAAAATCCCTACGCCTTGCAAGCTGATGAAATCACCGTAATGAATGGCCCCAAAACCGATGGCGCCAATGTGGGGGAAAAAATTGCCTACGGCTTAGCCGCCATAGTCAACGCGGTAAGTCGCGGACAAGTAAAAGTCAATCTATTAGCCCACAGCCGAGGGGCAATAGAAGCGATTTTAATCGCCCATGAATTAGAGAATATCCGCGCCACAATAGGCACCTGCACCAACTTTAACGAAGTATTAAAAAGCCTCGGTGAACAACAAAGCAAACGACGAAAGAGCGCCCCCACTAACAACACCCCAGATATCATCGAACCCTTAAAAACACAAATCAATCTCATCGCTCAGACAGAACAAGAATCCTGGTTTAACCGCTTAAAAAGCAACCTAGGAGATCTGTCTTTAAGCTTATTCGCCATCGATCCGGTTCCTGGCGATTGCTTTCCGATTACCTGGTATGACGAGCGATTTTTTGTCCTTCCAGCACTCATCGAGCACAGTGAGTTCATCTATTATAGTAATGAACACTCGGACCGAGGATTCACCCCCGTATTTCCAAGTTTAGCCGCGGCAGAAAAACAGCATTTTGCTTTTTACTCCATGCCCGGACACCATGGTACCGGCTCCAGCGGCAATAATGGCTCACAACAAGATATCATTGTGGCTCCCCCAGGCTACAAAACCACCCACGTACAAAAGTTAATGCTTTTTAAAATAATTCACTTTTTAAGCCAACACGGCGTGAGTTTTAATGATGGCAGGCAACTCTTCCTTCCACACAGTGCCTTGGGTAAAAAATATATGGAAATTGAAGACGAGGCACAACACATCAACTTAGCCAATCTCGATTTCCCCGCTATTTTGCGTAGGCTCTATAATAAAATACAAGAAAACCAACCAGGCTATGAAGCCTATAATGCCACTCACTATTCCTTCATGGGCCATAACACACAACGCATGATGCTGCATCAAGGTCATCGCTATGCGCTCTTTGATGATTACTTCACCGCCTACACCGGTTACGTCAACGAAGAACATGCGCTGCTAATACAAACCTATTTTTTTAAATTATTTGGTCTTGATCATAACAAAACGAATCTCATTGAAATGCTTAATACCGCGGGAACGGTTTTAGAAAAAAATATTCTCAACCTCGTCAATAACGAACCGTCCATTTTGCAATCAGAGCTGACCCAAGAGCAGATATTGAAAACCTTCGGAGTCGTAATCCAATTGGTGGGCCAACAATATTTAACCCACTACTGGGATGCCAATCGCAAACACGAAAAAGCTGAACTCTATCAAGCACTGCTGGCTATTCTTAATAAATTCGCAGCATTACCCACGGCAAATCATCTCAGTATGCACCAGTTTTGCACTGCATTGAGTAACTTGTGCTTTATCAACATCAACAATACATTAGTTTTACATGCCCAAGAATTAGAAAAGGAATTTAATTGCCTGCAAGAATCAATAGACCATAGGCTCCAGCATTTCTTCGCCGCAATTTTAACCCAATTAAATCATCTCGAAAGTACCTCACAAGCAATGCTTGATGAAATAACCAATAACCCTGCCTACAAAGAATTACCCAATTCCCCCGCAACAACAAAGTTAAGCTATATTTATCATCAACTACTGGGGAAAGGCTTAGAACAATACACCCTAGAGCAACTGAGCAAAAACTATGCGGAACAATATAACCATAGCTTAGAGGAGTTCAGTAAGCTTTATTTGCGCTTGCAAACGCTAATTGAAGACTTAGCTACTTTAAGAAGTATGATTCCTACCGCTTATATTGAAATCGAGGAACTTTCTCTACTCAGTAAAATAGAGGCCCTGATAGCTACTGCCGCCGAACATTATTATAAAGTCCCTACTAAAGAACTCCCACCAAAAGCGGCCAAAGATTCATTTCCCTATCTCGCCGAACAGCATGCAATAACTCATTTTAATTTAAGCAATCGCTATCAAGAATCAACACCCTCTCTCGAAGGAAATAATGGAGCCAGTGGTAGTCTCTGGAGTAAAATGTTTTCCTTTTTCAGCAGCAGCAAAACCGCAACCAGTGAACAAGAGAGCAATAGCATTGAACTAGAAACAATCCCCCACCAAGTAAGTTAAATCCACCAAGGAGTAATTGCGCAGTATTCATTCTCTGAATGCTGGCGCGCATTCTTCCATTTTTTTCTTTGAGATAACTTGAAATAATTTTTATGCGTACTAAAGTTAAAGGTTCCACTAAATAAAGACGGAGCGATAACTTATGACGGAGCATCGGTGTTTCTTTAATCACGTTAAAAAATACTGCTCATATATAACCTTGACTCTATTTACGCAGATCACTGTGGCGCAGGCCGAGACTGCTTTAGGCCAAGGAATATATTATGATAATCAACAAATTTCTAAATTAGCCCAAACTTACCCCTCCCGGGTTTCCAAAGATGCGGGGTACCCGTTAATCAATAACTATTCCACTTTAAAAAAACTTTTTAGAGGCAGTCAATTTGGTTTAGCCAATAAACCCTCAACTACAGGTATGTGGTGGACGCCTTTACTTGCTGTAGATAAACCAGCAGGACAAATTCAAGACAGTGATTATTTATCCCCATTACTGATGATTGCTAATCCGCTTACCGTGAGTTTAAGCGAGCAAGGGATCGCTATGGGAATTCCATTACAAAAAGCGAATGTGGATAACGCCCATATAGATCGCGGCTATACCAATACTCTAGACCTTACCGTGACCACCGGAGATTTAAAAGGAACCGCCCCCTTAGTGGCTGATTATTCAGACTGGATGGTTAAAGCACAATGGGCTAACAATAATACCCCCTTATTAACAGCAAATATTATTGAAGGTTCGCCTTTTATCTTTGTTGAAAAGAAAAACAAGCAAGCGCTTTCTTATGTGCAATTCAACAACTCCCAAGAGGCGAAACTCCTGGCTCAGCAAAATGGGGCGAGTCTATTTAAAACTAAGAATGCTTCCGAGGGAAGCTATCATTATTATGCCTATTTTTCTAATCCAAATAAGGCAGCGAGCAGCTGGAAAACTGCCTCTGGCGTAGTTATTGTACCCACCAACCAAGGAGGAAGTGGAACTATTGTTCCTGCCACCTTAATCAATACTAATGATGCGGACAGCTATTTTACCCTGGCGGCCATTCCTGCGGCATCCGATGCAGAAGCCGTACAATTGATGAACCAATTGCAAGCATATGCCTACACCGTAATTAATAATACGGCGATTAGCTATGAATATGATAAAGCGAATGCGCAGGTAGTAACGCATTTTAATTTCACCACCCAAACGCTTTATAGCAATGCGTCGGTACAAAAACAGCCTGCAATCATGCTTTACCCTTGGCAAATTAAGAATCTGAGCAGTGCCGATAAAGCTCATTGTTTATTAAACGATGAATGCGCCAGTAACAAGGGGGTAATTCAAACCCTGAAAGGAACGATGCACTTATATGCCGTTCCCAATACTACGGAACAAATGGCCTCATTTACGACTCAAGTGCCTTTTAGAGGAATATTGCCGGTATTACCTAACAAGTTAAGTCAAAGCGACTTAACCAAACTGGGTAGTTACTCTTTTGCTATGCCCCCGGATCCCCATCTGGATTCAAAGAATCCCTGGACGGATACTTATGCTACCGGCAAATTATTAAGTCGCGAAGCTCAATTAATTAAAATAGCCGATGTGTTGATGCGTTCAGATAGTACCTCAGCGACCAAATATCAAACGATTAGAAATACCTTGCTCCAGCAACTCAAAGGTCAGGTTACTAGTTTTCTAACCGGTTTAAATTATACGGATGCCTGTCCTGGAGGCACCAGTGATTGTACACGGCCTCAAGGAAGCTGGTTTTATAGCTACAACAGCGACTGGCATTCCATGATGGGCTTTCCAAGTGGCTTTTTTACCGCCACCACCTTAACCGATCATGGCTTCCACTGGGGGTATTTATTAGACTCAGCAGCTACCATTGCCCAGTTTGATAAAACTTGGGCGCAACAATATGGAGGCATGGTTAACTTATTGATTCGCGATATTTGCAACTATAAATATGGCGAAGACAGCAATGAAGCCACGCAATTCCCACATTTTCGCAGTTTTGATCCCTACTCGGGCTTATCCTCAGCCCTAGGCATGCCTTACAGCTTGGATAATAATAATGAGGAAGACAGTGCTGAATTTATGAATTTAGCTCAGGCAATTGTGCTTTGGGGTATTAATACGCAAGGACTTAGTTTTGCAGGTGATAATAGCTCGCCTCAAGATATTTTAGAGACTGGCTTGTATTTATATACCACTGAAGAGCAAGCACTTAATCATTATCATTTTAATCAAAATCCTAACTCAGGCGTGTTCCCTGTAGGTTGGTCGAATAACTCTACCGGTCAAACTTACCTTACGGTGGGGAATGTGTGGGGTGGTAAGCAAGATCGCTCTACCTATTTTTGTGCAGGACAACCCTGTTATTATCAAAATTTAGCGTCCAACACCTTACCTATTTCGGCAGGTTCGCTGTATTTAGGATTCGATGCCAATTTTGTTAATCAAGTTTACACTCAAGATGCTAAAAACCCTTGTAGTGGCGATCCTAAAAACTCGGCGTATTGTGGCACCTTACTGAAGTATTTAGCCTTGGGTAATCCCACCCTGGCAGCTCAGTATTATACGCAATACTTTGAGCAGCAGGGCAATACTCCTGATCCAGGGGAAACATTCCCGAGCATTTACTATTGGATCCAAAACTTAAGAAACTTAGGTAACTTAAATTCCAATATCACTGCAGATACCCCTAGTTACGCAGCCTTTGGTTCAGGCAATACGCTCTATGTAGCCGCTTATAATGGAGAAAACACAGCGAAAACTATTCATTTCTACCATAATGGGGCTCTAGCCTGTACTTTAGAAAATATTCAACCTGGAGTTACCCAAGGGAAACTTTGTAATGGAGATACTCCGCCTCCGGCAACACAGTTTTCTTTCACACTTTATCTGGGTTATCCTTTTAAACCAGTATTAGTTAATAATACGATTCAATGCCCCGATCCAGTGACGAAAAGCCCTGCATGTTTACTCAAAAATATCGCAGCTCCATCAACAATGACCGTTGCCGGAAGTAATGGCAATTTATGCACCTTAACCATTGGTGGTGATGGTTCAGTAACCCCAGTAAATGAAAAATCCAAGGGTTGTTACATTAACTCAAAACCGGCTACACCAACTTCCGCGGGAACAATTAATTTACCCAGCGGGTTTTAAGCCAACGGTACACCAATGGCGCATGAATGCGCCATTGGTGTACAACCATCGTTAGACAAGCACCAAGAAACCGTCTAAATTAAATATTAGGAATATGCCTAAGGAGAAAAAAATGAAAGAGCCAATAGAGCCTCCTCGTCCTCTAGAACCTGACGAACCACAACCTGTTCATAATCCTGAAGAACCTTTAAAATAATAGTAGTTTCCGCATTTATTTGCAGAGACGCTTGGGGTTAAAATACGGAGAGTATTATCGGATTGCTCTTGTTTTATCCTTATTAAAATCAATAAGTTATGATAAGATGAATTAATGGAAATTCTTTCCCTTGTGGATTTTAATAATCTCTACGAGCAAAGGTTTACCTCAGCCATAAGAAGTTCATTAGCTCTGCTGCTCAGCGATATTAGTTGAAATTATATAAAGCCTATATATAATCCCGCCTTGAAAGCTATTTAGCTCACCTTTATTAAGCATAGCGCTCCAATTTGATAAATTTGTTATTCATAGCAGAGCCAACACATCATATAAATTTGTACTATGCATTCAAAACACAGGGCTCTATTAAGTGACTAATACTGAAAAAATTATTGGAATAATTGAATTAGGTGGAACTATTAGCTGCATTAGTGAAGATCCTACATCAGAATTCTATAAAGGCCCAAGTGCCTCCGTTTCTTCTTTTATTAAAGAGTTTAAACTAAAGCCTCATATTAAAATCATAATAGAGCAGTTCGATCAAAGAATCAGTCATGAAATGACTATTGATGGACTCATTAAATTAGCTCAAAGAACTCAATCCCTTCTGGATTCAAATGATGTTCATGGTGTCATAATCACCACAGGAACAAATGCCTTAGAGGATATCGCTTACTTTATTGGCCTAACAGTAAAGTCAATAAAACCAATAGTTTTTACTGGCTCCCATTATCCGCAAAATAGTCTTGCTTTTGATGGAAAGAAAAATTTGTATAATGCCATCAGCATAGCCAGTTCCGACAAAGCAATAAAATTAGGTGTTTTGGTCACATTTAATGATTATGTAATTACTGCCCGTGATGCTGTAAAAAATACACCCGGACTAAATAATAATTTTACTCAAGAAGGTGCAGGAGTGATAGGACATATCATTGGGGGCAACTTTATTTTGAAATCACTCCCTCTATACAAACATACCTATCAAAGTGAGTTTTCCATATTAGGACTAACCAATTTACCGAAAGTCTCAATTATTTATGCTCATTTAGGCATGGATGACTCCTTAATTAAGGCCTCCATAAGCTCTGGAGTATCCGGCATAGTCAGTGCCGGATTTGGAAAAGGCTATCAACCAAATCATATATCACAAGCATTGGCAAAAGCGGCGCAATTAAATATCCCTATTGTGAGATGTTCTCGTTATGGGATTAACTATACAAGTATTGATAAAACTTATGATGAAAAATACGGGTTCATTGTAGCAAAAAGCTTATCTCCTCATAAAGCAAGCCTTCTGCTATCAATTGCATTGAACAAGACTAAAGAGGTTAAGCAATTACAACAAATATTTGAGGAATATTAATCTTATGGTAGAACGGATTTCAAAAAATATCAGCCTCAAGATGCCCCTTAAGTTAAGAGTTAAGTTATGGGTAGTACATAGAACACTTAAAAGATCAAAAAATCTATCTCTATAATTGGCTCGCAAATAAGACGCTTAGTAGATTAGTCTGAAGAAATTGAAAAAACATCCTTTGAGGAATCTCACATTAACAGGAAAATCTTTATTACCCTTATTGGCTCTAAGTGTTTATTGAAGGAAGATACTAACTATAGTTTTAAACTAGACATATAATCCCTATCAATGTTATTTATGTCGTTTTTAGCCTGCACCTTGACACAAACATGCCCAGTCTTCAGGTTATATATTCTCTAAAGTGATGCATTCAGATGAAAAAAAATATTTTTATAATGAGCTTGTGGATTGGTTTATGTACTTTATTTTCCTTAAAGAGCGAAGCGGCGATACCCGTATTTGAAATAAAAGCCGTAACCAAAGCTCCTCAGCAATTATTAGCAAACCGTATGCTCACAGTGCAATATACCGTAAAAAATAACAGCAAAAAAATGCGGCGGTTAACTTTAAAACCAATGCCAGGAGTAGAAGAAGTAGCGGGAGCGGCTCTTTGTCACAGCCCATTTAACCTCGCTCCCAGTCAATCCTGTTTTTTAAACTTAAAGCTTAATGCCTCACAAATGGGTACAGGAATTCACGCCGGTCCGGTGCTTTGCCAGACTAAAGGGACGACCAATATTCCCGACCCGTTGCAGTGTTATGGTCCATCTTTGTCGGAGCAGTTGAATATCACGATTATTCCTTGCACGAACAACAACTGCATCAATAAAACAACCGAATATTTATTGCGTAACATTACCCGAAGTTATCAACAACAATATAATATCCCAGGCGTATTGGCAGGCATCTGGGTACCAGGACAAGGCCAATTAATTATTGAAGATGGGGTTGCTGATATTAGCACCGGCAGGCCAATTAGTGCATTAGATCATGTGCGGATTGCCAGCCTAACCAAATCGTTTACGACCACGGTGATTTTGCAATTAATTGAACAAGGATTAATAAATTTAAATACGCCGATCAGTAGTTTAGGTTTTGCGATACAAAATAACAGCGCAACCATTGCCCAATTAAGCAATATGCGTAGTGGAATTTTTAATTACAGTGCAGACCCTAACTTTCTGCAAGACTTAGTTGATAACTTTTTAAGAAAATGGTCGCCACAAGAGCTGGTTAGCATTGCGAATAACAATACTATTTATTTTGCTCCAGGGGCTGATTGGCACTATTCCAATACGAATACCATTATCTTGGGAATGATTATTGAACAATTAACCGGAAATTTCATTGGTAAAGAGATTTCCCAGCGAATAATTCGCCCCTTGGGCTTAAGTGAAACCAGCTATCCGACCACACCGGCACTACCAGTTCCTTTTGCAAAAGGGTATGCCGGTACTGATTTGGAAGAAGTAACCTATGTAGACCCATCTTTTTCAGGAGCTGCAGGCGGCATGATTTCCACCCTGGGAGATTTAAAAACATGGGTAGAATCGCTGGCTACAGGTAGCCTCTTATCAACCACAATGCAACAACAGCGTGTTAATAGCCTATTACCGATTAGTTTTGATCCCTGCGCTGATAATGATCCTTCACGCCCACATCCAACATGCCCGGAATATGATAATTATGGCTATGGGATGGGCTCAATTAATGGTTGGCGAGGGCATACCGGGGATTATTTTGGCTATTTATTATTAATGATGCATGAGCCCAATAGTAAAGCAACCATTGTGATTGTGGTTAATCTATCTGGCGTCGGAGTTCATATCCCCACAAATTTATTTAGAGAGTATCTGAATATTATTAATCTTTAACCTTTTTATTTTCTCATTATTGGAGTGCTTCTCAGTCACTATCTCAAAGCGCTCCAATTCTTATATCTGGCATCAAAAAACCAACCTAACTTAGGGGTGTCCTTAAGTTATGAGCTTAAAGTCAATAACCCACCTTAATTTTATTTAATAAGCCTTAAGTTTTCTAATACATCAGAAGGCTTTTCAAACACATCATACTGAAAGATTAATCATGAAGAAGCAAACAGCTGCTACGTTATGAAAAGAAAATAACTTTTCGGCAAAGGAATAATCATTCTTTTTTATCGAAAAAATAACCTAGAGGTTAATTCAGAACAATACCTCAATACATTGTGAATGACCATTCTTCGGTAATTCTCTGGAAATGTCTGGTGAAAGAAAGATACGTGAGATGATTTTAATAGGTAGTTATTCCTCCATAGATGGCTTCATTTCTATTTCTTAAGTAAGCCCATAATCTGTCGCCATAGGAAAAATGCCACCACTCTTGGGGATAATTAACAAATCCTTGTTCGTACATAATATCAAGAAGTATTCTTCTATTTTTTATGGCGTCCTCAGAGATGTTTTGTGAAAATGTTTCACAGATATTAGGTGCTACTTTATTCCAATCTTTAATTTCCATGCCCAAGTTAACTAAACTTCCATCCTTATCCATTACCTCTAAATCCACTGCACCACCAGTGCTATGAGGAGGTATGTTCATTGTACCATTTAACAACTTTACAGGAGCAATTAACCAACTGGTTTGTGTAAAAAGTTCTTCTTCTGAGACAGTCGTTTTTTTTAATTTTAAAGAGTTGTATAGTGAATCAAATAACATTTTTTGAACATTTAAACTACGTAACCCCTCATAAATTCTGAACCTCCAACCGTTAGGTAATTTCTCTTGAGCTTGGCAGAGCTTTTCATACACAGTTTTTCTTATCTTTGTATAATCATCCATAGTTAGAGGGGTATCAGGAGGAGGGCCATAAGCAAGTTCCTCTTGTTCTTTTAGATCGATAAGTGGTTCATTATTTTCATTTATGGGAATGCTACTAACTTTTTTTTCATTAATAACAACTTTATTGATCACCTAATTTCGCCCACTCTATTCAACTCAGGCTAGAATTATAAAAAGATTTATTTAATCGCTCAATAAATTTTATTAAGTATTTTGGATAGAGTTTATTCTTAGCATTGAATATTGATTTTGAAGCGATATAATCACAATTTAACTTTTAAGGAAGATGTTATGAAATTTGAAATTAAGTATGTTCCTGTAAGTCTTGCTGGTAGTGCAGTTCCTTATTAACATTAACCAGAACTAGAGCGTTACGTTATAAATGCCTTTTCCAGTATATAAATATCCTAGAATAAAGCCTTTTGTCGAATTTTGTTGGAGAAAGGGCATAGTTTCCTTTTTCAAAATTCCTGGGCTATCTATCGACCTAGATGATGAAAAAAAATTCATCTATAACGTTTGTTCTATAATGGATGGCTCCATTTCGCTACAAGATCTGAAAGAAAGGATGTCATCTATATATCCCTATGAAAGCCAATTTTTAGACGATTTATTAAGTGCTCTTGATAATGAATACTTAATTGAGGATGTTTTTTATAATATTCCTAACGCTACGATTGAAGCTCAAGAAAGGTGGTCAAAAAACGTAGAATTTTTAGGTTCATATTGCCGAGCAAAGGAAAATAAGCATCAGAAACAACAGTCATTGAGTGAAATTAAAGTTGTAATTCTGGGACTAGGTGGTGTTGGTTCTAATGTATTATTAAATCTAGCAGCTCTTGGGGTACTAAATTTTAGAATCGTTGATTACGATAAAGTGAGCTTATCCAATCTAAATCGCCAAATATTATACAGCAACACTGATATAGGGCATTATAAAAGCGACATGGCAAAACAGAGAATATTACAGTTTTTACCTAACGCAAATATAGAGTGTTGTAATAAAAAACTTGAGTCTACAGATGATGTTCTGGAAATGGTTAGAGGATATGATTTTGTAATTGCAGCAGCAGATATGCCTCGAGAAAAGATTTTGGACTGGGTTAACAATGCATGTCTGGAATTTAAAATACCGTATATTTGTGGTGGGCTAGATAGTCTTTGGGCTACTTATTTTTCTATAATACCAGGTATCACTGGGTGCATGGCATGTTGGAAGCAATCAGCCAGCAAAGACCGAGCCCTTTATCAAGATATAGTTCAAGCTGAGTATTTTTCCTCAGCCCCTTCTCCAAATGTAGCTATTATGCCAATGATTTCGATGGTTTCAGGCCTTATATCCAGTGAATTTTTAAAAATAGTAACTAAAATTTCTGAGCCTAATGCCCTTGGAAAATTATGTATTTTTAATTTTAAAAGCTCCGAAATGGCTGTTCAGGAAACATGGGAAAAATTAGACAATTGCCCTATTTGTAGTAAAGAGCAATTTAATTAATTTTGAAAGGATTATAGCTTACATTATAATCATAAATATCAATTTCTTCTTTAGACTTTAACATATTTGCAAGGTAATTTGCTGGGCCTGAAATAATGACCGCAAATATAATTTTATATGAATAGGCATATAAAATTAAAGAAGTTATCTCTTTAATATTTAAGGTTCCATATAAAGCTAATGGAACCGAAATGAGCAACATAATTAATTCGCCAATCGCTGATGAGCAAATACTCCTAAACCAAAAAAATTTCCCATGAGTAAGAGTTTTCCATTTTGAAATAATCGCTGAATTAATGAAAGCTCCTGCTAATACGCCGATCATTTCACTTGATAACGAACGCCAAAGTGAACCTAATACAAGATTATACGATTCCTCTTGATTTAATTGTGGTGACGGCGCCTGAATAGCAAAGAACACTAAAAATACAAAGAGATAATCACATACGAAAACAAACCAAATAATTTTTTTTGTTATTTTAAAGCCATATACTTCTGTGATTATATCATTCCAAGTGTATGTTATTGGAAAAATTAAAGATGCTGCGGCACCAAAAAAATATTGTACTTTTATTATCTTAAAAGATAAGACTAAAGATGCAAGCTCACAAGCCAAATAAAGCATCGAAAGAAAAGTAATATACTTATATGCGCCTATACAGTATGTATTGGAATTCTTTATTTGTGATAGTTGAGTTAGCATTATTAATTTGTTTATTTAACTAATTTTAAAATGGGTTTATTAACATTAATTTTTTTTATGTCTTTAGTATTTTTCAAACCAGCAAGAAAACCAATATAAAATGCTTGAGATGAATTAAATAAGATAATAGTTTTACTTTTTGCTAATTCTATAGGGTCCATTTTATACATAGCCCTATTTTGTGTGCTCTGATAAATAATATTTCCCATACGGTCTTGGCAAATGATTCTATAATTTGATTTTTGACTAGTCTGGTGTGGTGAAGAAAGATTTGTTTTTTTCTGACTTTTCTTTATACCCCAACTTTTCCCAAAATAATACCCTATCCAGCAGGCTTGGTGAGGGGGAAGAGAAGTAATAATATATTGATCATATCCAATATCTTCAATTGTAGAAACTAAAGTGGCACCTTTTCCTCGACATGATATAACTACTCGATTCAAACATTCATTTATTTCTTCAATCTTATAAAGATAGTTTTTTTCAGGGAAATATAATTTGAAAAAAATAGTTAGAAAATTAAAAAATTTCCTTAATAACAAAAACATGTTTAACTTCTTCTTGGATGATGCATTGATAATACGACAACCCCTATGATTTCGTGTTCACTTGCAATGAAGTTAAGTAAATCTGAGTTATGGATAATCGGCAATAGTTTCATTGTTGGAGGGTCAATCATTAATTCACGAAGGGAAACCGCCCCGTCTTTTTTAATTTTAATAAGAATTAAGTCTCCATCAATTGGCTTACATTCGGGATCAACAACAAAAAAAGTACCAGTAGGAAATCTTGGATACATAGACGGCCGGCTTTCTATAGCATAAGCATGTAAACTGAGATTTTCGATAGAAACCAAAGGTATTGGCAACCAATTAACCCAGTCCTGACGATCAATTGAATTTAAAAAGTCATTACTTGATATTTTTTCCCAAGATAAAATAGGGACCGCTTTTGGATTATTATTAATGTTTAAGGTGCTTGTAGCGAGTTCAATAGGATTAAGTAACGTATCTAAACTTACATTAAAATATACAGCAATTGATTTTAATGTGGAAATTCTAGGATCAGTTGTATGTCCACTTACAAGCCGATGAATCGTATTATAAGGTAGGCCTAATGCACGAGCTAGATCACTTTCTGAAACCTTATGCTCTTTCATTAATAAAGAAAGGTTCTTAGATAAATTCTCATTAACTTTATCTAAAGAATGATTATTAAGAAGCTGTTCTACCAAAATTACGCTCATTTTTATAAATATAGCCAGAGTAACACTTTTTTACTTGCTTGAGAATATATTGTTATTTTTTACTTTAAGCATCCAAATAAATTTACTTTATAGTAAAAACAAGTATTATCACATTACTTTTATGTAATCGTTCCGGTGCTAAAGTTATTCTGACTGATTCATTAATAAAATGAGTGCTAAATTGAATATTGAAATATCTGGATATCTATTATGATGGTAGGGAGTTATGAATATGATTGAATCGACCCAGCAAATTAAAAATCAGAAAACGCGATACTACCCATTTTATGATTCTATTAATAAGAGAATAGATATCGAATCTCCAGCACCACTAATTTCAATTAAAGAAATTAATAAGCTCCGTCAATTAATAGCAAGAGCCACCAGAGGAGAGTATTTTTTAATACAATTAGGGAATGGTTCTGAGAGTATTTGCGAGTACGATCAAGACACAGCTTTTGCAAACTTAGATTTTATTCATCAGTTAGCTGAATTTTTTCACCGAAAAACCGGAAACAATGTTATCCAAGTTAGCCAGATATCGGACCACTATACAAAACACAGAGACAATTCTCATAATGAAATTTTGCAAAATGAACGAATTTCCTCTTACTTTGGTGATAAGGAAAATCAAGCTCATAGAAAACACCGCGTGTCGACTCACCCGCAATTGCTACAGAACCATAATTGCTCAGCTTCTGTTTATCGAGAAATTAGCCTATGGAATAAGGACCTAAGCGCCGAAAAAAAAATATACACGAGCCACAAAAAATTATCATCCCTTCCTGAACAAGCCATAACGCAACTGGATAAACAAACGGGATTATATTACAACCGCTCAACTCATTTTCCATTGATTGACAATACTCAACATGTTGACTATTTGAAAAAATGTGCAAATCCTCTAGCAATAAAAATAGGTTCCAATACTTCTATCAAAGGACTAATAAAGACCATCAACAAATTAGACCCAGATTATAATCCTGGACGTATCACACTGATTCCCTGCTTAGGAGTTCAATCTATTCATAGCATGTTGCCCCACTTAATTGATGCTGTAAAAAGATCAAATCACACCGTTTTGTGGAGTGGTGATCCCATGCAGGGAAATACTGAATTATTAAGCCCACAGATAACCGTTAGGAAGCTTAGTGCTATTGTTGAGGAGATAAAAAACTCCTTTTTGATTCATCAAAAAATGGGAAGTCAACTTAATGCTATCCATCTAGAAATAACCGATCAGGATGTTACAGAGTGCTTAAATTACCCCTCGTCTATTGATGAATCTATAATTGACCGTCAAAAATGCTACAACAATCTGGTAGTGAACCCCCGTTTAAATTATGCCCAAGCCATGCATGTGATGCAGTGTATTGCGAAGTTAAGTGCGTAAATATATAGGCTAATAAAGAACCCCAGATAAAATAAATAGATACACTCTCTGTTTTATTAAGCAAGGTAATTTATATTGACATCCCACCAACAATCGTGAATAGTGAGCTCTCTGTGTTTGTACAAAATTCGGCATAAGCAACTTTGTTAAGAAAGAATATTGGGATACATTATGTTGTTAGATTCACTCATTTTAACTGCGATTGATAAAAAATTAGGTACTCAACCCACAGAGTTTAACATTCAGATTTTTTTACAAATCCTGCAAATTACTACCCGCCCTTTAGGTTATCCAATCTATAAAGATGGAATAAATGAACAATTTTATCTTTTAAAACTTACGAGCCGCCTAAACCAAGCAAAATCATTAAATTATAATTATAGGGCCGCTGGAAGTCTTTTGGATTCACTTGCACAATTAAGATTTTGTGTCTGCTACTTCCAATCAACACTCGATGAGCAGAAAATCGATATGGAATTGGTTTCTTTATTAGAAGCGGCTATTGATAATCGCCTCTATACAAGTGCAGAAGAACAGTGCGCGGAAAAAAGCCTATTTAGAATGCTCATCAACTGCTCTCAAGAAATAATGAAATTATGTTCTGAGTATGAGAGAAAATTGCAATTTCCCGATTTACAGCAACAAATTGGCGCACGCATTAAATTCATAAAAGATATCCACGAGAAAGAAGCCCCCGAAAACGCCCAAGACTCATTCACCATAAAAATATTTGCAGCAGCCATACAAGCAACGCAAGAGCATTCATTGTTTAACGAGCTGAAGAAAAACCATCAGGCGCTGTTGGAAAAATATTTATTAAAACACTCTCAAGGTATCGAAGTCATCCCGGCAAGGATAGGCACCAGTCCTTATCCCCCGTGCGCGGAAGATTCAGAAAAGTCGGAATTAGCAGACAACACGGAAGTTGCGGAAAACTCTAGTAAGTTGTCCTATTAAAGCAGCCTTTATAAGCTATCATCCTTTTAGTACGAACAGCTTGGAAGTGGGTCTTGAACTTTGAGTTTAATTATCACTAATTATTTAATTTCAAAATTCAAGAACTGCCCACAGCCTCTCAAGCTATGGTCGCATGCTAGAAGAGTTTTCATATTGATGAATTCCAGACGCAAGCCACTCAAATCGCGTTGCATAATAACCAGAATCCTTTTCTATAGATAACGCATATTTTGCTGCCAGCAGACTTGAATGATCAGTACAATCCTCTAACTTCCCCACTCTTCCTTTCGAAGGGTTATTCAACCAGGTATCAGCATCTATTAACTTACATAAATAAAGTTCGTCACTACGAGAACCATGTGCTAAGCAATAGAGGCAAAAATAAGCACAAGCTATTTCTAGGCTTAGCTTGTCTTTTTCGGTCAACTCATATTCAGAAAGTTCAATCAAACGATCTTTAGTGCGTTCTAATTCATTGTGGAACTCTTGGTAAGAGGGAACCTGTTTGCTGTTATCTCCTCGCCGTCTAATTTCAGCAACTACAGCTTGGTTATGTTTTAATATCTCGAGCATTTCATCAACAAGATTGCTCATGTTTTGGATGCTCATATCCGGGATTACTTTAATTTTCATAACAACATTCCTTATTTCGGCTCAAACCTTGCAAAAAACGCATGATTGTATCTCAATTAAACACGATGAGAAATGAGAGAGCACAGATATATTGTCATTTATACGGAGACCGATAGTTTTTAAAATCGATAGTATTCTCATATATGCAATGTAAGCCTATACGTGTTTAGAAACGAATTTATCAACCTCATGATGCTTACTGTTGGAGTAAACAAAAACTAAAGGCTATCGCCCCAGAGAGTCGAGCCTTGTTTTTTGTTCATTTGTCCCTAGGGTTTTCTCTATTCCCATCAGGGTTTCAACAAGCAAATTATAATGATTACTTCATAAGCAATAGACATAACATTTCCAGTTGCTTCTCATGCATAGTGCAAAAAATCTCTAAAAATAAAAGCCTATCCTCATCTGAGTATTTTCCTACTTATTCCTCGCGAAGTTATATGATACGGCGCTCCAGGATACTCTATACCTAATGATCTAACCATGCTGCACTTACTTTATTTTCCAGATAAGTCCACACCTAATTTATTTATTATCATGCAATTAATTAAGCGGGGAAGGTCTAAAATTAAACGCAAAAAGTAAGCGTTGTCCCTCTAGGTTCCTCCTCCTCGTTTATAAAATGGCTGCTCATTCCTAAAGTATCTACTAAAAGGTTGCTCCTCTATATGAACAAAAATCACATCTTCGTTATATTCTTTTTTTAGGTAATTAAACTCTTCTAAAGCTGCATAAATATCTTTATTTCCTTCTACATCAACCGCAATAAGAGTTCTTTCTGTTATTTTACCATTTTCAGCAAGGCTAGCTTTGCAATAATATGCTTGATTTATGTCGGGCAGGCTTGTAAAAAAATCTTTAGATCTCTAAGAAGATCTGAAGGTTTTTCTTTAGGTTGATACAGCATTAACTGGCTCATTTGCTTAGCCTCTCTTTCAATAATTTTTTCATTTCTTCAAATGAACTATACACTGACTCAATAACCTTATCATCAAATGCGTCTATGTCTCTATAAGGTAAACCAAAATCACATAATTTTTTCAGTAATTCAATGTTGCAAACTATGCCTTCTTCTATCTCCTTTGCATGCTCAAATCCTTGTATAAGTTGCTCCGCAACAACATATCCTGGGAGCTCATTTACAACAATATTTTTTAACCTTTTTATAGTATCTTCAAACTGCTCTATACGGCTCATGGCACCATCCTCCAATCAAAAGTATTATGTGTAAAATACTGTGTTTCACCGCCCCTTAAACGTATTTCCCATTTATACTTAAGCATCGACCAATCCGTGATATCACCAGTAGTGGATCTGAGTGCACTTATATCAGAGATAGCAACATAACTTCTTGTTGTTCGACCGGAGGTAGAGATACCAAGCTTAGCTCTATCGTCACCAACAGTAAAATAATTACCGATTGGATCTTTGGGCATTTGGTGCTGCTGCAACATAGTTCCTTCGGGATTAATTCTACGTGTACTCCTTTACTGAAATCTATACCATCTAAATGACTATTAATTTTCTCTGATGTCCAAGCATAGAAGCTCCTTGCTGTCGCTCTTCCATCAACCTCAAGAAAGTTTACACTACTTTCAATTCCAGCTCTGGTTTGAGCGATATTTGCTTCTATATGGATTCGTTGGATTGTTTTATTTGGGAGCGCTTGTGCTATTTCCTCAACGGCAGCCGTTTTACTACCTAACAGTGCCTCAAAGGGTCAAGCCTTGTTTTTGGCTCATTTACTACCGAGGGTTTCTCTTAGATTCCCAGCAGTGCTTCAACAGCAAATGATAATGATTACTCATAAGACAATAGGCATAGGTGCAAAAAAATCCCTAAAAATACAATCCTCATCTGAATATTTTCCTGCTTATTGCGTCGCGCAGCTATATGAGACTCATGCTGGACTTACTTTGTTTTTATTTCCATATAAGTCCCAACATAATTTATTTATTATTATTATTATTATTATTATTATTATTATTATTCAATAAATTATGCGGGGAATTTCTCTAATTAAACGCAAAAAGCAAGGCTTGACCCTCTGAATTTCATGGGCTGAGGCATCATTACTATCACCGGGATATATTATATCTACAAATATTTATTTTTTTCACTGCTTTTCAAACACCCTCCTCTATATGCTTGATCAGGTACTTTTAGCACCCATATTTTATCACAAACCAAACAACCATACTCATAAGTAAGAAATAGAGCATCAACTTCCCCAATTTTTTTTAAAATAGAAGCGTCAATTAACTGATTAACCTTTTTTTGAAAGCTCAAATAGGTTTTCTCTGTTTTAAAGGGGCCTTTGTTTAGTTTTTCACATTCACAAATCATCGGTTTAACCTAAAAATGTATGCATTATCTATTTCAACCTTATCAATAAGGAATTGCGACCAATGGCCTGAGCCTGCTTTAGGATAAAATTAAACGCAAAAAGCAAGGCTTGACCCTCTGGTTTCCATACTCTGGTTTCCATACATCAACCTTCGAAACAGTTTTTCCTAACTCTTTTTCCATATCAAATAAGCGGACTGTAAACTATCATATTGCGTCAAATGTTCTTTATTGACTTAATGAGAACCCACCCTCAGGAGGGGCTAATTCTAACTCTCTTGATTCTGTATGCTTCTTTATCAGCAATGTATTATCTCCAAATAATCCTCTAACAACTCTAAAATTTTGGTGTCAGAGCTTGCTATATCGGAAACAAAATGTTCAATTCCTTTCAATTTATTGTAATTATTCTTACTTGAATTTAATTTTTTTAACAAAAATTTTAATTGGCTACTTTCGGCATAAACCCATTCAGACTCACGTTCAAGTTGGCTCAGAGAAGTGAGTCTTTTGATTTCTGATAGCAAATTACTATATTCAGGAAATGACATTAATTCTTTCTCCAGTGATTTCCAATCCATTTGGTTTGAGTAAACCAACTAAAACCCATGTTCCACATGAATATCTGGTCCTCCTCCAGACAATTTAACCCATTTGCTCCCACTTGTGGGCTGTTCTACCTACCCAAATTGAAGTGCCTTTGGGTAATTCAAAAAGGTCAAGTCTTGCTTTCTGCGTTCTGGGCAATTTAGTTTGGCAGAAACTGGTGAAGATGTCTGCTTATACTATTCGCAGGTAAGTCGTAGTGTAAAAATAAATGAATTTAATTTTGTTTATTCACTTCTGATTTTTTTATTATTCATCACGTCTGTTCCCTCTCGCATGTTCAAGAAGGGCATGGACTTACTTGTTCTTATTTCCATAAACCAAATCCAATTAATTTGCTCTTATTATTCAACATAGTAGCTGTGAAGTGAAACCCAAGGCCCAAAAGAACAGATATCCAATAAAATATTATTTAGTTAACATTTATGCAAGAGCGCTTGTCTTGGTGCATAAAACTCTCCTTTCGGTTGATGTATTACGGTCCATTTTATCTTATTGTTTTTTAAAAAATTAAGTTGGACTAACCCCATCCCACCATTTATTCCTGATTTAATTTTCATTTTGATCATATTATTTTTAATTTGGGTAAAACTAAAAGCATTATCGTTATCATCAATTTTAGCCCCGAAATCCACAACGGAATCATAGCCACCGTAAAACTTACCAGCATGCTTTTTTATTGTAATGAAAAAAGCTTTTTTCTTATTATCTAGATCCCAACACCATCTTCCTAAAGTTTCATTAATAGATGCAGAAAAAGAAATATTCTTTATAAACATCATGCATATAATAAAAATTACTTGTTTAATCACTTTTACCTCTCAACCAACCATTTAAAAAATACCTTTTGACCAGGTTTTTATTCTCCGCGATGTACTATGCCCATGGTTTTAAATATCATTCAATCACCATTAATATCTGGAAGTCTTCCGGTATTAACATAGGGGCCAGAGGGTCAGGCCTTGTTTTTTGCTCATTTGCCCCTCAGAGTTTATCTAAGATTCCCATCAGGGTTTCACCAAGCAAATGATTATTCATAAGGCAATAGGCATAACATTTCCAAGTGCATCTCATGCATAGGTGCAAAAAATCTCTAGAAATAAAATTCTATCTGCATCTGAGTATTTTCCTGCTTATTGACAGACGAAGTTATATGATACTGCACTCCAGGATACTCTCTATCTAATGCTCTAATCATACTGGACTTACTTTGTTTTTATTTTCCATATAAGTCCAAACCTAATTTATTTATTATCATTCAATTAATTAAGCGGAGAATTTCCTAAAATTAAACGCAAAAAGCAAGGCTTGACCCTCTGAATTTGTTATTTATTTCCTTTTATCACTCCTTGAGTTATACGCAGAATTATATATTTTAATCCCCTCTTATAAGTTGTTGACGACTCTCGCCATTAGAATGCCATCTTTCATAATAACCATTATATGTGTTCTTATCTTACATCCTAGAGATCAAGACTCTCTTTTTGCCTACGGCTTACCCAGAAACAATGTAATCAAAATCATCGTGGTATTTTTTAACTTAAGCGCAAAAAGTAAGAATCCCCAAAATATCGAAATCCTCATTCTTTAATCATTTAATTTTTGGATGTCCACATAAAGACACCCATTAGTTCCTAAATATTACCATTTCAAGAGGTAAACACCTTTTTATATATAATATCCTTATTGTCCATATACGGTAAAAGCTTATCTGCCCATTGCTTTAAAGGAGTAGGTATTGTTGTTACATCGATATTTTTCGGACATATAATAACTATTTGTTTTTTAGAGTTACTATCAAACGTTGTATAAGCCAGCCATGTTTCATGCTCTTTAGTTAAAATAAGAGCCCCCTCACAAATTTTATAAAGACCCGGAGCAGCACCTGTAATCATTATTAATGAATCATTATGGGATTTAATATTTATTTCAGAAAATCGATTTTGAAAAATATCGCCAATCACATCTTTTGCCAATGCGGCGCTTAAGTAACTTTGTAACGGTGGATCTGAGAAAATATCATAATCTTCTATTTCGTTATTTTTTACTAAATAAATAAAGTACTCAAAATTATAAGGCAGAGAGGGATTCATTTTTTCAGATGTTGCCTGATTACTGATAAAATTCTGCTGCAGAGTTAAAATTCTTTCACGATATTTGCCTAACAAACATTGGTTCAAATCAACCGATTTCGAACAAAGATTACGTTCTTTTATCCATGTTTTTTGTTGAGTAATAAGATATTCAAATTTTTTTGTTTTGACTTGAAAATAAAGCTTTGACAAAACCCGATCTGCATATGCTAACGCTTCAGAATGGCAAAGAGCCAGCTCTATTTTTGTCCTCGCATTATCACAATTAAAACTTGTTGCGTAAATTCGTTTCGTGTTAGGAGCGAAGTATTTTCCATCAAAACCGACTCTGTTCCCACAGTATCCTCTTGCAGCGTCATGGCTTCCTTTGGGTATCGTAACAGTAAGTGATTGTTTTGATAGAGAAACCCTTATGGGAAATAATTTGTTTTGAGCGTTATTTACTTTTTTTATTTGAAACAATGCTTTTTTATCAGATAAAACAAATAGCACGCCTTCAAGATCACATGTAAATGCTCCAATCATCGTATCAATTTTAATTTTGCATTTCATCCCCTGACACTCTGTAATCGCTACCGTTCCATCATTACTACTCCATGTATTCTGAAAAGGGTTAGGGAATGTTGTAGCAAAACAATCCAGGACCATCATTAAATTTAGCACTGGCAGTATAGTAAAAAAAGCTTGTCTTTTTATTGACATAATAAAAACCTTAAGAAGAATTTTTTCTAATAGCTAATCGAGCACAACTAACAATTATTATAAATTTTACATAGACACTTGAGGAGGACTTATTTTCCTTTCAAATTATTTTTTCTTCACACACTGAATTCAATTATCAAAAGCTAATGCTTAGATAATTCCACTCTCATCTCTTTAACTTATTAAATTAATGTTGTAATGGGTTTGTAATTAATACAATTTGTTCTATCTTAGAAAAGTATTCATGCTGTTATCTATTTTTTTTCAAAAGATCTGCTTCCTTATGAACCCTATTTATATAATATTGATCTTTAACATTATAATTTCTTAAATGTTCTTCTGCTCTAATCCAATCATTTTTTAGAGCTGAATTATAGAAATTATATGCTACTTTTGTATCTGGCATTGCCGGTCCTTGATGGTATGTTCTAGATAATAAAACTGTTTGTTGTTCAGCCGTTAACTCCATAAATGAAGGCGTATGTTGTAATTTTTTTCTATTCCAGCTGTCCATAGTAGCTTGGATTGTTTTCCCTTTAAAAGCAAAATCCAATCTATTTGCCTCTTCGGAGGTTAAGTAAGTTTTTTTTGCTAAAGGAAGCAACTCTCTAGCATCATCTCTTTTTTTACCCGCGAAAGGTAATAATTTCGCTTCTAATTCTGGCGGAAAATGAAAACTTTTAATCTCCTTTTCACTATGTTGACCGATATCACAACCAGTAGCAAAAGTAATTCCGCTTTGACCCACAACTTTTAAAGAACTTCCATTTTTATCTCTAACTCGCTGCATCGGTAAATATCCGTGCCTTATCTGACCACCTTCATGACTAGATAATTCTGAAAATATAATTTTTGTTTTATACTTAACGTTTAATGCTTCTCTTACATTTTCAAGGCTAGAAAAAATGTTATTTCCATAATCATCCAACGTTATATTTTCCCTTATGAATACTCCATTGCCATCAAAATATTCTGAATTATTATAAATAACACTTCCCACATATCCCGAAAGCACTGAACCAGAAAGATATGTAGTAATATCTCGGCTAGAAGAAATCTCTTTCGTTCTGAAAGGGACATTTTCCTGTGCCAAGGCCCCATTTCCATCAAAATATTCTGAATTATTGTAAATAACCTCTCCTGTATACCCTGAAAGTATAGAACCAGAAAGATACGTATCCTTATCACGAGGAGCAGAGGGATTAACTCCTTCATCCATATGATTCACGAGATAATTATTAAAATCTTGTTTAGATTGCTCAAAATCATCTAAAAGACCATCAATAATAAGCCCTTTGATGTTCTCTTGAGCAATATCTTTACCCATATCCTCTAGCCCAGACCATGCAAATCGTCCTACTACGGCATTTCCAATCGCATTACCTAAATTGTCTCCTAAAACCTGTAATGCATCAAAATGAGAGTCTGTGGTAAGTGATTGAGCGCCAGCTCCAGCCAGAGTTTGTAGCTCTGCGCTTAACATTCCGGTGTGCTTATCCAGGGTTTCGAGTTTTTTGCCGAATTCTTTTCCAGCTTCTGAACCCATTAGGCCTCCGGTGAGGCCGGACACTCCTAATTCAGTCCAGTCGAAGTGTTGATGGCGTCTTATGGTGGTGTTAAATGCCTGGCTTGCGGCATTTTGCTCCATCATTTCAAAGGCGCTGGAGGTGTTAAAGTATTTATAGTTGTAGTTATTCAACTTATTGGAAAGGTTTTTAAAGGTACCTACATTTTTTAAACCATAACCTACGCCGGCGGTAGCTGCGGTGGCTAAGCCGGATATCAAGGCTCCGCCAAAATCAACCCCGCTTTGCATGCCCATAAGGTTGGCGGCAGTTTGGCCGGCGATGCTGCCAACGAAACCTGCTGCAAACCCAACGCCAAGCACCGAACCAATACCCGCGGCTCCTGCTGAACCGGCAATGGTTCCACCTAATGCCGATAATCCTGCTGAAAATATCGAACCAGCAACCCCCATGCCAACAGCGATCGCCCCCGCGGTTAACACGGTGGCTACGGTAACGACAACCGCAACCACAAGCTTGCCAAAAAAACTACCGTGTTTGGGCTTCGGCGGTTTGGGGGTTGGCATGGCGGCCTTGGCACTGGTGTTGCCGAGCATTTTATTCGCATCCAGGATGCGATGGGTTGCCTGGGTGTGGTGTTGTCCTGTGGCTGCAGGAGGGATAGTGAGGCGTTGGCCTATGTAGAGCTGGCTGTCTCGTCCTGCAATCGCACTACGGTCGCTGATGCCGTTGGCGTCCGCGATTAGATACCATAAGCTGCTGTCCCCATAGACTTGTAGGGCGATTGATTCCAGGCTGTCGCCTGATTTTAAGGTGTAGGCGCCTATGCTATCTTGGGGCGCATCTATTGGCGTTGGCGCTTTGTTAAATGGATCTTCGGTTACGCCAAGCATGGACATAAGCTCTGCCATCATTTCTCTTTGCTCTTTGTCCAATTTAATATGGCGGGCTGTAGGTCCTCCGGTAGGGGTAAAACCGCCGTAAATATCAAGATCTTGTTTTCCTGACGCATCCACACGCAGAGAGCCTATGGTTTTTCCTGCGAGGGATAAATAACTAGTAGAAGAACCATCGCCGTCTTGGCGTAGGCGCAAACCATCAATGGAACTGTATAAATACTTAATATTGGA
The DNA here is from genome assembly GCF_044626755.1 of Legionella lytica. Taxonomy (GTDB): domain Bacteria; phylum Pseudomonadota; class Gammaproteobacteria; order Legionellales; family Legionellaceae; genus Legionella; species Legionella lytica_A. Next base: position 334,039 of record NZ_JBGORX010000002.1, read on the forward strand.
GGCATGGTTGTTTTTATCTACATAAGGGTCTACAACATTATTTAATAAACCATTTTGGTCGTAATTACGCGTACTGCGCCCATACGTAGGAACTTTGGCGTTATAATCGGTTATAATCACTGAATCAGTTTTTTGCTGGTAACTATCCCAGAGCTCATAGGTGTACTGATGAGCAATTGTGGAACCCCCTTTATTTGTAGGACCGCCTTTATTGGTAATGAGCATGGAAGTCATATTCTCTGCGGCGTCATACGTATAATTTACCGTGGAGAATTCCTTTTTATTTTGGTCACGGAGGGATTGATGGATTAATAAACCACCCTGGTAGGTTAGGATTGTCTCTTGTGACTTATTACCCAATTTGTCATAAACATGCTCTTCAGTGACACGCCCGGCTAAATCATACTTTTTGGCTTGAATTCTCTTCCCTTGCAAAGAGACCTCCACCAGCTGATTAGCCTGATCATACACGTAGTGATATTTATTTAGCGTCTTGTTCTCATAACTTTCTGCATCACTTATGTTACCGGCGTCATCGTAAGCCAGGCGACTGCCTTTGGCACCAAAAACAATTTGTCCATTGTGTAGTTCGCCTTTATTTAGGGTCATGCGATTGTTTTCATCGTAGAGATAATAAGCTTCACTTGCGCTACCTGAGCGCGTACCGCTGGCTTTGGCTTGTACTGCGGTATGGCGAATATTACCTACTTCATCATAATCGTAATCGACCCAAAGCAAGGACTTATCGGCATTAGGTAAATCCTCCGGATTATGGCGGCGTACCGAGCTTAAACGTCCTAGCTCATCGTAGGCGTAAAAATCAGTTTCATAGAGCCAACTGTCTTTTATATTTTGTGAGCGGCTGGAGAGTTTGCTGCGCATTTGACCTTCCAGGTCGTAGCTGTAGCGGACCGTTTCATTGCTGGTTTTGTCTTCGTAAGTAATTAATTGTCCATCGCCTTGGTATTGTCGATTAATTTCTTTACCACTGGTAGAATATTCTTTGAGTAGCAGCCCATTGACGTTGTATTCATAACGTGTAGTGCGGTTGCCTAAATCAGTATGCGATAATAAATGACCATGGGCATCATATGTCCAGGTTTGTTGCTTGCGGTTCGCATCCACCGCTTTGATTTTGTGCCCATAGTCATCATATTCATAGTCAGTGGCCATTCCACGGGCATCTATTTTTTTTATCTGATTACCCAGCGTATCGTAAGTAAATTTTATTTGTTCATTGGCCCCATTCTTCTGAGTGAGTAGCTGGCCTGCTTCGTCATAGGTATATTCTTGCTGATGTAGTTTCTTTTCACCGAAATAGGAACGCACCTGGGTAAGGCGATTTTCGCGATCGTAGGTGTATGCGGTGATGCCATGTAATTCGTTCTCGGTGGAGCTCAATTGCCCTAAGAGATTGTACTTTTTGCTTTTTGAAATCCCTTTCGCATCCGTTTCCTGAATCACATGCCCTTCGGCATCATAAGCCCGGGTAGTTCTATGTTTCTTGGCATCAATTGCCGCAATCACTCGTCCTAACTCATCGTAAGCAAAGGTATTTACTGGCTTAATACGGCTTCTTACGCCCTGTTCATTCATGAAGGAAACTTCGGGAAGCTCTTGCCTTATGACTTGATTAAATAAATTGTATTCATAATTGGTGGTGTAGCCCAAAGCATTGGTATGGGAGAGAATATTTCCCCAGCGGTCTACTGTTTGGGTTTGTCCTGATTCAACAACCTTACGAAGCCCTTCTTTATCGAAGATTTCTACCGTATACTCCCGGACTTGCGAAAGTAGATGGCCTAGAGCATCGTAGGTGGCATTTTGCCGTTGTAACCGTTGGTGCAAATTGCCATTATCAAAGTCCATGCAATTGTTAAAATATGCGTCCCCTAAATTAACTCCGCGCTCCCCGCTTTCCGGATGAAAACCATTGGCCGAGGTGACAATTTGCGTTACCTCATCTGCGGCATCATAAAGGAAAATTTGGTAATAGCCTTGTACATTGGAACGCCATGCATGACCTAAACGATCATAATCAATATGAATATGAAGCGCATTTTCCATCTCTTTATCTGTCATTTCACCAAAAATATTATAAACCGCCACCTCGACATGCAGCTGGTTATTTTCTTTGTAGCGGCGGGTTTCGAGCAAATTATGCGCACTATCATACACATAACGCACGTCGCGAACCTGTATTGAGCCATCAACTCGGGTCACGTTTTGGAAACTGCGCACTAAATTGCCGGCCGCATCATAGCTGTAATTTACGGTATGATTCATGGCATTCGTTTCACTAATCACCTGCCCCAAGGTATTAAATTCCGCAGAACTTACTTGGTCAGCCTCAGAGAAACCGTTTACTACAAAGCCCTTATTCTCAGTTAACTTCGCTCCATTGGCCCATTTATGGGTTTGCAGCAAATTGCCTAAGGCATCATAGTAATACGTCGTCGCGCTACGAGTTTGTTGACCGGGACCTACTTTCGCCGTTAACTGGCCTAACGCATCGTAATAGCAATAAGCAGTATTGTTTTTGGCATCGGTAGTTTCGACTAAATGCCCCATTGCATCATAGCGGTAATAGGTGGGAATATCCTGACGAATCGTTTCTAACTTGCCATTAACTAAACGGGAAAATTCTACATTTTTAAGGACTTTAGAGGTTAGTTGTCCTAAAGCATCATAAGTAAAGCTTACAGTGCGATCTTTGGCATGAGCTGCTGGGCGTGAATATTCATTAACATTGGCAGTTCCCGCCCGCGAGGCAAATTCGGTACAACATTCTACTTCACCAAACGCATTAAGCTGGTAGGTCGTCAGGTATCCCTCCGCATCGATTTGTGCAGTTTGCTGGCCATCCTGGTTATAATACATGAGAGTGACCGCCTCGCGACTGGAGTCAAGCCGCTTGATGGTTTTAACGAGCTCCCCAAACGCATTGTATTCGTTACGTGTGCTGGGTTGCACTTGACTGTACTTTTTATCGCGCGGATTAAAGGTAAGCACAGCATCACGCTTGGTTTCAATGAGGCGATCATCCAAATCATAGTTATAAGATTCGGTACGATCGGCATTATCGGTGAGGCAGGCTTGAACAATTGCCGCGGTACTGTAATCATCCAAAGTCAGCGGCTTTGCATAGCGAATTTTTTGGGTTACTCGGCCAAACGCATCATAATCATATTGAGTTAGAGCCCCACGAGTGTCTACCTGATAAATGAGCTGGCCTTGCATATCATAAGCAAAATGTTGCCAGTGGCCAGCACGATCACTACGAGCAATGACATCTCCAAAGGCATTGTAGGTCGTCAGCTCACTTAAATCTTTGCTGATCTCCTGGCGTGCTGCAGACCTCGCCTGGCTGGCATTATTCACTTTAACGTCAGGATAAATCGTTTTGGTGAGGCGGTTCATCGCGTCGTATTCAAAGCAACGTTTTTGGGCAGAACCTTCCGTATCACGTGTTTCACTAATCACATTACCAAAACTGTCGTATTCTTTTTTGGTGCTGATGGAGCGTACGCTTACCTGATACTGATTACCCATTACCTTAGCCATTACTGCCACTTTTGGAGAAAGGGTTTCGGTGAGTCGATTTAGCTCATCATAAGAATAAGTCCACTCGGCTTTATTCGCTTCTATTTTTTTCGATACATTACCATTACTGTCATATTGATAACTGGTTTCCTGCTTATTGGCATTCACCTCTTTTTCCAGGCGACCCAGAGCATCATAGCTATAAGTGCTACTGCGTGCGCTGCGGTCTTCTGCCAGGAGTTTATCTAAGCCGGCTAGTGTATTGTCTTTTAAAGTAGTGACTCGTTGCGCGTGGGTAATCTGGGAGAGGACATTACCTACCTCATCATAGCAGCGCTCCACTACCTGACCCTCAGAGCTGATGCGATAACGTTCTCGGCCTGCGGCATCATAGACAAAATAATTGCTGCGGTCTTTATTGCTGTGCGCAAGTGTTCCTAAAGCTAAGCCGGTGGCATTATCGCCCCTAATTAAAGTCGCATAACGCGTACAGGAAATGACTTGGTTTAACTCGTTATAGGTATAGGATTTGGCAACGCCTTGTGGACTGAGTTCGATGATCATGCGACCGGCTGGATCATAGACATAGCGGGTTATTTTATTTTCGCTATTACTCGGGCAATTTTTCTGAAAATATTCCAGATTAATTGCACTCGCCTCATGGAGAGCGACCGGCTTGATATATTGAATACGTGCAATAACCTGACCATAGGCATCATATTGGGATTCAGTCACATATTTGCCATTACATTGAAAGCGGAGCTGATTTAAACCATCGTAAGCAAAATGTTCATCGCGTGCGTTTGTACGATCTAACTGAACAACCACCCCTACCTTTAAATCTTCGATAGAAACCGGTACGGGGTATTTCGTTATGCAGACAATATTATCATTTGTGTCATACGCGTATTCGGTAGCATAACCTAAAGCATCAAATAATTTTTCCAAACGCCCGGCTGTATCCCATTCGCGAAAAATATGTTGATCTTTAGCATCTTTGACCAAAAGTTGGCTTAAACTCGACTCGGAGTGCTTTTCCCCCAATTTGATTGGTTTTGCATAAGTGATGGTTTGTGTCTCACAACCATTTGCATTGTAAATGTGTTCGGTAACGCCCCCACGCGCATTGATTTGGTAACGGCATTGATTCTTCCCATCATAGACGTAATAGGTACTGTTGCCGCGTGCATCCGTTTGGCAAGTCAGGTTATCATTTTCATCATATTGATACTGCGTTTTAAGACACAAATTGTCAGGATCTTGAATAGTGGCAATACAGCGACCTAAAGTATCCCAAGTGTAGGCGGTTATTTTGTCATGCCCCTTGCTATTCAACTCCGTTTTGCGTAATAACAGTCCCTGCGCATCGTAACTGTATTCGGTGATGAGATTTAATCCTTTAGGGTCAACGCAGGATTTAACTAATAATCCCTGGTCATTATAAGTAAACTGGGTTACTCGTTGATGTTCAGTAACTTGTATTTGGCGACCAATAGCATCATAGGCATATTCGCTAATCAGATTCAGTCCGTCCGGATCGATGGTTTTGCTAAGGACATGACCTTGGGCATCATAGGTGTATGCAATTTTGTGACCACCCGAATCCTCTTGCCACTGCAATTGCCCGGCAGCATCATAATGATAGGCTTTAGCAGTATTTTCCGGAGCATCGACACGGATGAGTAAACCCCGCTCATCGTAACTAAAGGTGGTGGTATTTTTATTGCCATCGCTCAAACTGAGCTTATCACCAAACACATTAAATTCGGTGATGATTTCTGAGCCTCGTTGCAGGTCTTTCAAGGTTAATTTATTATTTTGATCGTCATAGTTATACTCCTTGATCTTTATTTGCAAATTATCTGTTTCGCTAATAACCCGGCCAAACGCATCGTACCCTATTTTTTTAAATTTATTTTGGGGATTAACAATCTTAATTTGCTCCCCTCGGTTATTCCATTTATAGAGCGTGGTATTTTTGCGCCCGTCAGTATATTCATCCATCCAACCAAAGGCATCGTAGTGCATTTGTACCGACCGGTTTAAGCCCTCGGGATCCTCTGTTCGCTGCGACAAGAAACCGCGGCGGTCATAAGTATATTGTGTACTCCTATTATGGGTGGCATCAATACGTTCAAGGCTGCGTTCCAATTCACCAAAAGCATTATATTCGGAAGTAATTAATCCCTTGGCTCCCTTGTGTTGAGCGATTACCTGACCAATTGAGTTATATTCATACCAGGTGGTTTCATCAAAATGCGCGTCTTTCACCTGTTCTAAATAAGCCTGAATATCTTGGCTCGTTACCGTCGCCAATTTTTTTAATGATAACGGTGCGCTGTATTTACAAATGGACTCAATTTGATTCAAGGCATTATAACAAGTTTCGACGATACTCCCTTGTGCATTTAGGCTAAATTGCAATTGGCCATATTCATTATAAAAATAGCGGGTCGTGCGTTGCAGGGCATCAGTCTTGGAACACAATAATCCAGCATTATCATAGGTATAATTAATACTATGCTCCTGCCAAATCTGTGCAATAGCCCCATCGGTTAATGCTGGTTGCTGCTTGAGTTTGGCACAACCTAATTCATCCAATTCCTGAATAATTCGCCCTAAGGCATCGTAACGATATTGTTGTTCTCTTATTGCCTGGGTCCGTGCATCCATACGGCGTTTACTAATGAGCAGCCCCACCTCGTTATAAGTGTATGCGGTAATTAATCCATTAGGGGATTTCTCTTCACTCAATTGCCCCAAATCATTATAACTATAATAACTATGATGATCGTTACCCTGTTGCTGCGGGCGAACCGTTTCTAAAGTTTCGTTACTCAGCTCAAAGGCGGATGCAATGGCGGTGGCATAAGCAATACGTTCAATTAATTGGCCATTCGCATCATAGCGATATTCGGTCAGGTAACGTTCACCATCAACGCTAGCAATTTTTTGCCCTTGTGCATCATAAAAATTGTAGGTATGAATATCCTTACTATCGGCACTAGGCTTATCCAGTTGCCAATCTCCGCTTAATGCTTTGATTGGTTGGTGATAACGAATGGTTTCAATTACATGGCCCTGGCGGTCGTAACGGTATTCGCTAACATAGCCTTCGGCATTAAGCTCAGCAGAAACATTGCCATTCAGATCGTAATAATAATGCATACTGCGATCCTTAGAAGAGGAGCGGAGCTGCAATGATGTTTTAGACAACAAGGTTTCAGGCTGATAATCCGCTAAGCGTTGTGCGTAGGCGGTTTTGCTGGTTATTTTTCCTTCAGCATTGTAGGTATACCCGATCACGGCACCAGTCGCATCAATGGTATACGCAACCCGCTGATATTCATCATAAACTATTTGACTAATATTGTCTTCTTTATTGCTAAGAGGGATAATGGATACAAAAGCAGGACAATGCTGCAACCAACCCTTAGTATTGATTCGTTGGCTATACTGATGGGTTTGTACTAATGAACCTTCCTCATTATACGAGTACCTTGTCAGTTGACCTTGTTTATTGACCTTGGCATTTAAACGGCCTTGGGCATCATAAAAATAAAAAATGTTTAATCCGTCTACGCCTGTTTCAGAAATCAACCGGCCCGCTTCATCATATTGATAGGAGGTGGTACCCAAATCATGGTGTATATCCAAACAATGGGTTGCAATTAGCAAACCACTACGGTCATAGATTTTTATTGTTTGTAAGCCATTGGCATCAGTTTGGATGATTTGTTGATGTGCATCATCATAGCTAATATTTTGGGTGTGGCCTTGATTATCTACAGTTTGAGTTAAGCGGCCCAAATCATCATATAAATAATAGGTAGTACTCCAGCCATTTGCGGTAGGAATACTTTTCTCTCGTAAACGCCCCGCAGCATCATACACCGTATGGCTGCGGGTGGCTTGTGCATCCAAAATGCCAAGACCTTCCGCCGTTATATGAGCATAATGAATTTCCTCACTGAGTTGACCACGCCAATCATAGTTGTACTCCACTAAACTAATTTGTTGTGGATTTTGCTGCGTACTCCATTTCTCCATCTGTTCCTGGCTAAGGTAAAAATCTTCTGCCAAAGAACTTAAATTGTACGCCGCTTTGAGATAACGACGACTACTGGTCAATTGCCCTTGCGGGTTATAACGATACTCGGTAACCGTGCCATCCGCAGCAATAATAAAACGCAAATGCCCTTGAGCATCATAGGTATAACGAGTGGTTTTCGGCTTAATGGGATGCTGATCGCCATCAAACGCCGGATAACTTGTTTCTAAAAGCAAATGATGTTCTGCATCAAAACTACGTTGGGTTATGTGCCCATTAGGTTCCTGGATGTAGATGCAATCACCGGCATCATTATAACGATAGTGCCATACTTGCGTACCTTGGGTAATGCTGATTAATTGATTCCCTTCATAGCGGTAACTCATGCGATAATTTTCTGGCCCCTCTACCGCAATCAAACGCTCTCGCTCATCATAGAAATAGGTCCAAGATTCCCCAAGGCTATTGCTTAAGGTTGTATGCCCTGATGCATAAGTGTAGGTGGTGCAACGACCTTCCCCATCAATTAACTTTTGCACTCGTCCTTGAGCATCATAGTCAATGCTTAAGCTGGTGCCATCAGATTGCTTTACCATACTGATGCGATTGGAGTCAGCTACATAATCATAGGTTATCCAGTAGGTTTTTCCATCGCCTAGATTACGGCTAACTTTATGCAAACGCTGGCGCTCATCATAGTCGTAATGGATGTGGTGCACTTGTTGCGTATCACTGGTCGTTGTTATGTCGGTAAGCAAACCACGGTTAAAAGTCCAGGTGATTTTTTGACGCTCACTAGTGCTTACAATTGAGCCCAAATGCCCATCAACATAGTTAAACTTAAGATGATGATTATCCTGATCGCTAATTTGCATTAGCTGGCCATTGCGATCATATTCATAGGTTGTTTTGGCACTACCATCCTTATAAACCCATCCATTGGCGCTCAAGCGCAAATTAGTCGTACCGCCTTCTTCGGGCATATATTGCTGACGTGTAGCATTCCAGTTAAAACGAGCCCGATGCCCATCTTCACCAATTCGAATAACATATGAGCCCTCATGGTTTGCTTCGCCATGCAATTCAATTCGCGATTGCACGCTAAAACACCAGGAGCCACCCCGTTCACCTAAGGAATTATAGGTTTGAAATAAATCAAAGCCAAAACCTATATCCGCGAGAAAACCATCGGCATGTCGTAAGATTAAGTTTCCATTAGCAGCATTAACATAGGCTGACTCACCGCCTTGGCCTAAGGAGGCACTCCCATGGGTTGCATGGCCTCCCATACCAATAGATGAGCCATAAATTCCTAAACCATTGCCAGTAATTGTTTGTGTCATGATACATCCTACGAGTAATTATTTTTTTATACACATCAAGCAGGCGGGCTCACCGCAAACTTGAACATACATCCATTTTTATCAAGGTACGGTTAAAGACAACGTTATTGGATTGGAAACGCCCCCGGGAGTATTTTTAATAACTAAGATAACCTCTATATCTTTCGTTGCCATTGGCACATTGGCCTCTGAAAAAAGCTTATTGTCCTCCAACTTTAGCCATGGCGGTGGGGTATATCCCTCCGCAAAGTTTATTTCATAAGGCACATCCTCATATTCAGGCCATACATCACGATTAGCGGCAAAATCATGGGTAAAGGGTTGACCTGGGAGAACTAAAGGTAGTTGCGGATTATTCTGTCTAAATTTTGGTGTTAGGGACTTATTGATACTTACCTGTAAGGGAATTCGCAGCTTTTCAGAGTCTCCTCCGGTATGCGTATTCGCATGCAAAGTAATATAATATTTCTTACCTACCGCGTTTTCAGGAATATAACCTTCTAACATTTTAGGATTTTGCGCAGAGACCTCTATTTTAAAAGCATCGTTATTAGTGTCTTCAAGATTCGGCTCAACTTGATCAATTATTATCGCCAGAGAGAGATCTTGCGCCGGATCATTAAGGTATTGAGATAAATCAACATAAAAATGCGCTCCTGCTCGTCTCTCCATTACAAACGGCTCGATACTTGGCCTTTTGCTACTATCATAATCTACCGATATTCTCAGTTTATGGGGGTCTGAATCACCGCCCGTATTCGAGGTAGCAATAACAGTTAATACTATCGTATCCCCGGCTAATGCAGGATTGGGTTCCCCTTCCAGCAGCAAATTATTTGCAGCACTTAAGGCAAGCCCTGACGGAACTTTAGAATTATCATCAATTTTGAACCTTACTTGGTTGGTGGTATTAAATCCCGGGGTATTTTCGAGTAAAGTCATTAAATTGAGCTGGTAGTTTTGCTTAGATGTGGCGTTAGGAATAGGGGCATTGGCTTTAAAGCTAGGTTTATATTCTTTATTATATTGCACATTAATGATCATTTCGGCTAAAGATTGCGTAGCACTATATCCATTAGCTGCCCCTACCTGAAATTTAAAACTCCCCGGCTTATTAGGAGTACCTTTGAAAGAGAAGTCTTTAGGATCAAAAGAAAGCCCTAAATTATTTAATTTTTTTATATCCTCAACACTCATAACCAGAGAAACCGGAGCTTTACTGTCAACGCTTTCCTGATAATTATTTACAGCATTTCTTAACGGATATTCAAATTCTACCCCCACCTTGGCTGTTTGCGGTGCAATGACCTTCATTGATAGAGGGCGGCGAATAATAGTAACTGCATATTGCATAGCATAAACATGAGGATCCATATGCTTTTTATGGTATGTGACAAAATTAAAGTGAGCCGAATACCTTTGTCCAATATTTAATGCTTTGGTATCAAGAATTAGATTTATATCACAAATAGCGTTACGAATGGGCTTACAACCTAGATCATATGGAAGAGAGGGGCAGGTAGATCCCAGATTTTCAACACTAACAGGGGAAGATAAACTCCATAATTTAGAGCCATGCAAATAACTGTATACCATGGTCATAGGGATAATTTTCTTCTCTCCCTTATATGCCGTAAGTTCAATACTCTGGATACCGTTTTGCTTAAAAGCAAGAGATACCTGCTGGTGATGGTCATGGCATGAGCTCATTGACATATCTGTTCCCCAGCAAACACTCCACAATAACATAAAACAAAACACCACTAATTTTTTCACAATTAAATCCTTTAAATCAAAATAACTGAGCACATAAACGCCAAATAATCACGGTGAGGTGAATTAATAAATTTTTGATTTAAAGCTCATGTGTCACACATGAAGTAGAGAAAAAACAGGATGATGAGAAAAAAGGTGCGATGTTGGCTAACTAGCGATAGTGTGCATTCCATAAGTTGGTTCTTGTATATATTCTTCATGATTAATTCCGTAATTTCCATGGCATCTTCCAAGCCAGGGGTTTATCCTAATCAATTGATGCTACGAGGTCAACAAAAAATGTTATTTTTTATTAACTTAATTATGTTAAATTAATACTATTTAATATCAAAATGTGTGTCTTCGAGATAATCTGCATCTTTTTTAATTAGTGCAGGCAAACCGCTGGCATGTCCTTATCTCTCCTTGAACGTCTCCGACATTTGGTATTTATGCATTGATAAACCAAGAATGAACCGCAACCGCCGAAATATAGGAAGAAAATCCATACACCGAGGAGAGGGTCGAGTAGGAAGCCTAGAAAGAAAAGAGCAGACATTAAAATTTGAATTATTAGGATATAAAAGAGGGCCTTGCCGTTTAAACGCATGATGATAATCCTTTATCGAGTACTTGCCGGGGCAATGGTATCTGAATATTTCTTTTTATTCAAATGCTCCGAGATAGATGCCTCGCTCCGCCGCGGTAATTGGAGAGGGATGATAATTCTGTGAGAATGCATCAACGTACTTGAGCATTCGAAACAGAATAAACGTAATACGGGTTGGGCTCCAAGATACCTCCCCTGCATCGCATTATTCATAAAAGTAGGATGGAAGGCCTAAATCCCATCCCCTCTCGCCAAAATGGGCTATAATTTAACTATTCGCACAATGGAAAAGCTTTAAATCAGTGCTATTTCATCATATGCCCGGGATCAGAGGCAAGGGTGAGTCTGTGGGGAATTAGTCGTATGGCAGCATTAGCAGAGGAAAATGAAAACAGGCAATTAAAGGACATTATCATTCAATTACGAGTGAAATTAGAAACGAATCATATGGAAATGCAGCGACGAATTGAGAAAGAGCGTTCGGACTATAACCAAATTATTATCCAACTGCAGACGTCAATCGTTGAATTAAGGAATGAGTTGGAACATATCAAACATCGGCATTTAAAAAATATAGAAGAATTAAAAAAAGATAAGAATAATGAGATTTACCAGCTCCAACAAACGATAAGGGAATTAAGAGGTATATTAGAACAAACAAATTTCATTGACGACCAAACTAAATAGAGTTTAGTTTCTGGAGTCATTTTAAGCATCAGAAAAATACTTTTTTGAGAAATTAAAATGCACGATGTTGTACGTTACAAGAATATGAATTCAAAGAAATTCTACATGCTATTATCACAGATTTATCGTGATTTGGCAGCCACTTCTAATTTGAAAGAAATCACCAAAAAACTCATTGACGTGACGGTTGATGTCATTGGGTGTGAACGCGGTACCATTTTTTTAAATGATCATCAAACCAATGAGCTTTATTCCTTCATTGCCCAAGGTGATTTGCATTTCGAAATTAGAATACTAAATGATAGTGGCCTGGCGGGATGGACCTTTACTAATAATGAGGCGGTGTTCTTAACCGATGTGGATATCGATGAACGTCATAATAAGCAGGTTGATAAAATTACCGGCTTTCAAACTCGAAGTATTCTCTGTGTGCCGCTACGAAATGCCAATAATGAACTCATTGGCGTAACCCAAATGCTCAACAAAATTGAGGGTGATTTTTCCGATTCCGACGTTAAATTTGTGCAAACGCTGACTGAACATGCAGCGATGGCAATTCAAAATCAATTGACCATCGAGCAAATCGAATTATGTCATAAAAAAGACTTACATTTTTTGGAAACTATTTCCAATGTTTCTTCCGAAATTAACTTATCCTTACTGTTAGAAAAAATCATCGACACGGTAACCAAAGCCTTAGATGCCGAACGCTCAACACTATTCATTAATGATGAAAAAACGAATGAATTATTTACCGAAGCAGGCATTGGGTTAGCCAAAAAACAAATACGTTTCCCAAATCATTTAGGGATTGCCGGCTCCACTTTTACCATTGGTGAGGTAATTAATATTCCGCATGCCTATGCCGATTTGCGTTTCAACCCTTCTGTTGACCGACAAACTGGCTTTTTTACTCGTTCTATCTTGTCTGCACCGGTCAAAAACAAGAATGGTAAGGTCATTGGGGTTACTCAGGTTTTAAATAAACGACGGGGCGAATTTAATTCCGATGATGAATCACAACTATTAGCGATTAACTCACAAATATCCATTTCTATTGAAAATGCCAAACTCTTTGATGAAGTGCAAAGCATTAAAAATTACAATGAAAGCATTCTGGAAAGTATGACGAATACGGTATTAACCCTAAATACTAACAATCAAATTGTCACTTGCAATCGCGCAGGGATGAAGTTGTTAAATCTCACCTCCCTTAATCCACTGATGCTAAAAGATATTTCCATCTTATTTGGCGACGATCCCAATAACCTGGTAGAAAAGATTACCACCATCAATCATGAATCATCGCAAGTAAGGCAAGAAGTCATGATGGATGTTGAGCTGGAGTTGATGCATGTAAACATTACCGCCAATATTACTATTGTTCCCTTAATCAACGCCAATAATGAGCGTTTGGGTACCATGATTATGATTGAAGACATTAGTTCTGAAAAGCGCATGAAATCAACAATGTCGCGTTATATGAGCCCCGATTTAACCGAAAAACTCTTGCAATCCAGTGATTATTCTTTAGGGGGTACCAGCACCATTGCTACCGTGCTCTTTTCCGATATTCGCAATTTTACTACGCTGTCCGAATCGCTGGGGGCGGAAGAAACAGTGAAGCTGTTGAATGAATATTTTTCCGTAATGGTTGATTGCATTCAAAATGAAGGGGGTATGCTAGATAAGTTCATTGGCGACTCCGTGATGGCGGTCTTTGGTAACCCCTTTCCGCATGATGACGATCCCGATCGCGCCCTACGTGCCGCTATTGCCATGATGCATGCCTTAGATGAGTTAAATCAACGCCGTATGGAGCGCGATTTACCGCTACTGGATCACAGCATTGGTATTAACACCGATAAAATAGTAGCCGGTAATATTGGCTCTAATAAACGCATGGATTTTACCGTGATTGGTGATGGGGTGAACTTAGCCTCTCGCATTGAAAGCCTGTGCAAACATTATGGTGCCCATATTCTCATTAGTGAATTTACCTATGAGCGCTTAAAATCAACCTACCGCATGCGCGCGATTGATAAAGTAATTGTTAAAGGCAAAAATAAAGCGGTTTCGATTTATGAAGTGATTAACTTTTACGATCAAAAAGTATTTCCTCATCAAATCGATGTCATTACCCATTTTAATAATGGCATTGAATTTTATAATAGTGGGCAATGGGATAAGGCCATTTCTTGTTTTGATGCCGCCTTGGTTCTACACCCTCAAGACAAACCCTCAAGTGTGTATATTGAACGCTGCACGATTCTCAAAAAACAACCCATCGATCCAGAATGGTGTGGGATTTGGAAAATGTTAAGTAAGTAGCACGACCGCAAGACACCCTCATTGCCATATCCATGCAAACTTCATGCCCTCATTCATTTTACTTTTTGATTTTCCGCTAAATTTTAATGTCACTGCAGCAAAATTTTTGGTACCTTATACCCTTTATAGAGTATCTCAAAGGAGTTGATGGATGAGTTTTGCCCGTCTCTGTCGGCAAATTGTTGCCAGTATTCTTATTTACAGTCAGGTGTTACAAATAGCAATCGCTGCCCCCCTACTTACTGCACTCCCAGCGCAACAGGGTAAACCCACGACGAATAGCCCGACCATGTCAGCAGGCCCATTAACGCCATTGCTCAACGCTACTCAAACCGGAAAATTAAATAATTTATCATTATCGAATCAACAATTAGGTTTTTATAGCCCTTTAAATTTTGGTGTCAATTACAGTGACCTGACCGGTACTTTTTTTAATGCCCACTACGTATTACCTTTGGGAGAAAAACTGGCCATAGGGGCCTTAGGTGAATATGGCGCAGGGCAATACCGATTCAATGGTACACTAGGATATGGATTTACCCCATCCTCGCAAATGAAATTCACCGCTGAGCGCTTAGGCCAACGCCTCCCCTTCCAATTTGATTCCGGAGACATTCGCGCGCGGGTAAGCCAAGATGCTTACGGGCTACGTTTCCAGCAGCTTTTAAATCTGGCTTTGTTTCAGGGAGTTAACGCAGGAGGATATTATGCCCAAGCGGATAATAAAGATTTAAATCCGGTAATTTTTACCTCTGACGGCAACAATTGCGCAGGTTATAGGGCGGGTTTGCAATGCATTAACTACCGCCATATTGCGGGTGCAAGAAGCATGGGCCTTGATGCCGGGGTCAATTTATTATTAACTCCTACTACGTTTGTAAATGGAAACTTGTATTATGATCAAGTGCATTATAATCCCCTGTTTTCTTCAACCAGCAATAAAGATCGCAATGGTATCGGAGCAGGAGTAAAAATTAATCAACTGCTGAATGAACATTTCAAATTGAATGGAGAAGCTACCGCCAGAGAAATTTATAACACTTATCAAGCGGGTTTGAGCTGGTTACCTAATCCACACAAAACCAAACTGGCATGGGAATTATCGGTGATCGGTCAACACATTACCTCGCATAACGCCACACCAGATAACAACAGCATCAGCTTACAAATTAACTTTTTAGCGGATAATAATAAACGCTATCAAAAACAAGAGCTTTTAGGGCAACAAAATCTCAACGATATTGCTCAGTGGGTAAGTGCCCCTGCTGTCAAAATGAATCAAGTACTGGTTATTGCCGAACAAGTTACTAAACTCTTAGCGCCAACAATTACCGGAATTAACCCGAGCAATGGTCCTTTTGCTGGAGGTAATGTCGTCACGATAACCGGCAGTAACTTTATCCCCGGCCTCCTGTTATATTTTGGCTCACAATTAGCAACGAATGTGCAAATACTATCCCCTACGCAAATTCAGGCCACAGTACCAGCATCTAGCGCCCCCTTTACCGCATCAAATCCGGTGAATCTGATGATTCAAAATCCCGACGGACAACAAGCATTACTTCCTAATGGTTATACTTATATTAGTGCCGCGCTCCCAACCATTACTACTATTTCTCCAAACCAAGGCTCCAATGCCGGAGGAGAAACGGTGGTGATTTCTGGAACTAATTTCGCTGGCGCTTCCGTCACTATTGGGGGTGCTGCGGCCACCATTGTGTCCATCAATGACACTCAAATCACCATTCTAACCCCTGCTTTACCCTCAACAGCTGGGCCAGTAAATGTAGTGATTACCACTCCACAAGGGAGCATTACCAGCAGTGGTGGATTTACCTATCTTGCTACTCCTCCCCAACCAACCGGGTTAACCATACCCCCAGGCGGAGCATCCCTAAGCGGTAATGGCGTAGCAGGCGATACCATTATTGTTACTGACGCGGCTGGTGTGCAGGTAGGTACGGGAGTGGTACAGAGTGATGGCACGTTCAATATCATTCTAAATCCCGCGCAAAACAATGGGCAAATACTTACGGTGGTGCAATCCAATGGGACCAATAGTAGTGCGCCCGTGACCATTACCGCACCGAATGAGAGTGCACCCAATCCACCTACCGCTTTAAATGTAAGTAGTGATGGAACTACATTAACCGGGCAAGGTGAGGCTGGGACCACAGTCACCGTTACCGACCCCTCAGGGAACGTGATAGGAACAGGACTAGTACCGTCTACTGGGGGATTCTCCATTCCCTTGAATCCCCCTCAAGTTAATGGAGAAATTCTTACTGTTGTTTTAACTAATGGTAGTGGGAATAGTAGCTCACCTGTAACAGTCCAAGCTCCAGATGTTACGCCACCCGCCCCCCCCACAGATTTATTCTTTAACAGCAATGGAACTACATTAAGTGGAAATGGAGAGGCAGGAACTACTGCGACCGTTACGAATGCAAGTGGAGTTGTGCTAGGGTCCGCAGTGGTAAGTGCTGCAGGCTCATTTACAGTCAACTTAACTCCGCCACAAACTAATGGAGAGATTCTTACCGTTGTTTTAACTAATAGTAATGGCGATAGTAGCACGCCAGTAGAAGTTCAAGCTCCAGATATTACGGCACCCGCAGCCCCCACAAATTTACTCGTTAACAACAATGGAACTGAATTAAGTGGAAATGGAGAGGCAGGAACTACTGCGACTGTTACGGATGCAAGTGGAGTTGTACTAGGGTCCGCAGTGGTAGGTGCTGCAGGCACATTTACCATCACCTTCACTACCCCACAAATTAATGGAGAACTCCTTAGTGTGTTCTTAACAGATAATGTCGGGAATGTTAGTCCAACAGTAACCATTCAAGCGCCAGATATTACGCCACCCGCCCCCCCCACAAATTTAGTCATTTACAACAATGGAACTGAATTAAGTGGAAATGGAGAGGCAGGAACTACTGCGACCGTTACGGATGCAAGTGGAGTTGTACTAGGGTCCGCAGTGGTAGGTGCTGCAGGCACATTTACCATCACCTTCACTACCCCACAAATTAATGGAGAACTCCTTAGTGTGTTCTTAACAGATAATGTCGGGAATGTTAGTCCAACAGTAACCATTCAAGCGCCAGATATTACGCCACCCGCCCCCCCCACAAATTTAGTCATTTACAACAATGGAACTGAATTAAGTGGAAATGGAGAGGCAGGAAACACCATTACCGTTACCAATGGAGGGAATCCAATAGGTACTGCTATTGTCGATGTCAATGGTGATTTTGTGGTTGCCCTTTCACCACCAGCAACTAGTGGGGAAACATTGCAAGTAACCTCAACGGATGAGGCAGGGAATGTAAGTATACCAGCATCAGTAACGGCATTAGCGCCGCAGAGTACTTAATTGTTGACTCAGCATAAACCATTCTTTCTGGCAATGCCGCTCCCGGTGCGCCTATTTCGGATAAAAGAATACCGGCAACGATAAAGGCCCCGCGGCACTCGCTCCTAACAATCGCTAAAGAAGGTCGCCTATCAGCGGCCTTATTACCTTATGGGATGCCCATCTAAATACATTTCTACTTAGCCTGCGGAATCAACAATCCTGTGCTAGAGTAATAATTGTTGCATAAAAGATATTGTTAACAATCAGTTAGGGATGATGAGACTAACATGGAATCGGTAAAAAATACTTTGCTTAAAATAGCTGTGCTTGCGACCTTATTGATTTGGGGAATAACTGCATTTGCAGCACCGCCAAACTCCGGGCAATTGGTGATAATTAACGGCTTGGATAATTTAACTACGACTGATGCGAATACTAATTCACGTTCTAACATTATGGTCCAGGTATATGACACCCATACTCCGGCCTCTCCATGCTACACCGCACCACGACTGGGTTATTATAACGTTGCCACCATTAAATGGCAGGCAAATGGGTTTCATAGCCCCTCTTCTTGCGCCGGTACCGGTATCGGTACCGCCGCCATTGCTAAGGTAGTAATTACCCCGCTCAATAAACTCATTAATAATCGCATCACCATTGTTTATGACGCCATAGTAGACACCAGTATCCCTAAGGCAACAGCCGACCCCATTGACTTTATCCCACCAACAACGATTTATACCAACATGACCTTGTTGATTAATGGCAGTGGCATGCCCAACACCGTGGGTCAAACCGTAAGCTCGACCAATTGGGGATTTACAGTAACACCTAGCGCCCCTGTTTTTAATGTAAGTACTGGAGAATTAGGTGCAACCGGTGTTCCCGACGCGATTAGTGCTTATGGTCTAAGCGCTGAAAAACTAATGCGTTATTATGGCGTTATACCTTTTCATACAACCACGCATAAGGATGAGCTGTTCTAGCCAAGAATCGATATGAACATAAATAATTTATTAAAATTAATGTTTTTTTCCGCATTTCTTACCTCTACAACAATTTTTGCTATAGCTCCAAGTAGCGGGCAATTAGTCATTGTGAATAATCTGGGTAGTGATGGAGGTGCAGGGAATACTGGCTTAACCCAGTCCAACATCATGATCAAAGTCTATGATCATGCGAACAGCACTCAACCCTGTACCACCGTTAAAAGCCTTGCTTACGGTGGAGTGACCATCGTCAGATGGGCCTCTACAGGGGTGCATAGCACCACCTTTTGTACGGGTACAGGCGCTGGAACCGCAGCCATATATCAAGTGCACATTACCCCACTGCCAAGGTTAATTGGCAATACCAATCAGGTCATCTATGATGCGACGGCCCACCCCCCACAAGCCAGTGCCAATCCAATTGTTTTTACGCCGCCAACCACGATTTACGGAAATATAGTCTTAGTGGTTAATGGTAATGGCATGCCTATTACTACCAGTGGGCAAACAGCTGATGCCACACATTGGGGATTTACGATAAATCCAGCAACACCAGTTTTTGATATGGGTAATGGCGGCATAGTAACTACGGGCATCCCGGGAGTTTCTGGGGCTTATGGTTTAGAAGCAGAAAAATTTTTAATGCATTATGATATTCAGCGAGTGTCGCCTAATGAGTAACCGGGACATCTGGCTCGATGTTGAGCCAGATGAATGCGGAGCCAGGGGCACACTTATCAGATAGTTTATCGGTTATTTAATAATAATTTTAGTGTGCCAGGTAAAAATGCAGCACTACCTGCAGCGCTAGCATGCTCATGGAACACACCTCCATAAGAATAATCTGCCGGCAATGCAGGAAAAACCGCATCTACTTTATAAACCCAAGTAACGCCACCATCACTGCTCACCGCCACTAAAGGATAAGAGGTCCCCGACGTCGACGTATAAGTACCTGCAGCCATACAATAAGTTCCTTTGCATGAAGCCGTATTAAAATAACCATTCTCCATCGTATCCCCTGTTAATAGTGGATAAGTGCTATTAACTCTATAAGTCCAACTTTGTCCTCCATTGGAGCTTGCCGCCAATAAAGGAAAACTATTTGCTGAGTCCTTTAAATAAGAGCCTACAGCGATACAAATAGTGCCACTACAGCTCACGCCAGAAAAATAACTATTATCACCAGGAAAAAAATCTGCTGGAAGCTGGGGCGTTGCGGCAGTAATCGTATACGACCATGTTTGGCCAGCATTAGAACTGGTTGCAGCTAAAGGATAAGCAGCGCTGGAGGTAAAAGTTCCTACGGCAACACAAACACTACCACTACAACTTACGCCATTTATTTGTCCTGAGAGAAAGCCTGCAGGAGGAGTGGGACTAATGCTGCTAAGGGAGGCCCCCCAAGTGGCCCCATTATTAGAACTCGACATCACTAAGGGTTTTATATCTCCTGAGGTTGGTAAATAACTTCCAGAGGCCACAAAATGAGAGCCGCTGGCCGCAGCACCATTAAAATTATTTAAGGTCAAAAAATCAGCAGGCAATGAAGAGTTACCGGGCAAAGAGTTAGCCCATTGCGTACCTTTATTAGTTCCTGTAACAATTAATGGATAGTTCGCCGAAGCAAAAGAATAGATTCCCACAGCGATACAGGCGGTATTCCCACAACTCACATTATTAAAATATCCAAAATTTAAATCTGACGGCATCTGCGCACTAGTATAGGTAGAAGACCAGCTCGCACTGAGTCCTGTGCTGGTGCCAATAAAGGGCACGTTCATACTCCCAGTGGAATATCCTCCTCCGGCAATACAAAAAGAGTCAGCACATGCTACCGCATTAAAATAACCACTAGAAGAATAATCTACAGGTAACGCTGAGAAATTAACTGCCGTCCAACTCTGCCCGGAAGTAGAACTCGTAGCCAAAAAAGGAGCTGATGATTCGCCCCCAACCACACAAAAGCTCCCCACGCAACTGGCTCCATATAAATAAGTGTTTGGAGGGAAGCTGGCAAGTGAGGCTAAAGGATAAGCCCAAGTGGTTCCAGCAATAGAACTATATACAATCAAAGCACCCACCGCAGAACCCGTATCATATTGCCCTGCAGCAACAAAAAATGGCGGTGGGGCCGGAGGTGGTGGTGGTGGAGGGGCCGGAATTACAGAGACATTCAAGGGAATCGCTGAAGAAGTACACGCCACCCCTCGACATAGAGCAAAATTACTGGCAACAGCCCCGGTAATATCCAATTGCAATACGCAACTGCCTTTGGGAGCTAAGGAGATCACCGCAGGGCAATATCCATTGCCGGTATTTTGCGCCACCACCGCAGCAGGAAGCCCTTTAATGCTATAACCTGCCCTGGTAGCACTGGTATTATTCGTAATCAGATAATAGGCAGAAACAGAACTCCCCTGCACCACTGTCGTAGGTAATGAGGTTCCTGGTTTAGGAACAATATTAAAAGTAGCGCTGGCAATTGCCGTGTTACTTATAAAGCTAGCGGCAAATAGTAAAACTAAATTCTGTTTTTTCCCCATGAATAACATCCTGTTTTAATCGAAATAAAATAATCCGGTATAGTTCTTGCTCTGCTTTATTTCACGTAACTAAGCTGTGCAATCAGTTGATGCTCACCTGCATGATGTACCCCTACCGCAAAAGGCACTGAAGTCGAGAAATCCCCCATACTGATTCGTCCCCCCGTCAAAGAGGCATTTCCTAAACCACTAAAACGATAACCAAAACCGATGCGAACATTTTGGCTCATATCAAAATCGAGGCCAGCTCCCAAGTTATAACTAAATTCACTGCGCGTATGTTCATTAAAAGAGGGGGTTAAATTAATACTACCCACATCATCAGTGGTTGCGCTAAAACGTCCTACTCGACTCCAGGCGGTGCCCAAGCCCACCTGGACATAAGGATGCAAGGCTTTATCATTGGTCGCGAGAATTTTAAGTGAGGCAAGCAATTGCTGGCTTTGAAATTGATAATGATAATGATACAAGGTGGAATAATCCAGCTCCATGCCTACGGTATGTTCGCCATGAATTTGGAGTGGAGTAAAATAGTTGTACTCAAGCCCCAGCTGAGCCAATAAACCATACCAGGGTAAGGAGTGCTCCATCCCTAAAAAGCCACCTATAACCCCTCCATTGCGGCTATTCGCCTTGGAATCATAAGCAAATACAGTCTCATCATCACCTAAAAAATAGGCTTTCCCTGTCGCATCCATATTGGCATAACCACCAGTCAAAGAAATCACCGGTCTATAAGTCGAGAGCATAGACCGAATGCCTGATTCACCTGAAATCGCCAAAGAAGAATACAAAAAAGCTCCAGCGATGCTCAGAACAGTAATGCCTGAACGCATAAAAATCATCCTTAAAAATGAAAAATTTAAACAAAACGAAGATAGCATATACTTTGCTGCCTGCAAAATGTTTACCCTAATGCTTCAGGATTCAGCCTTTAGCATCAGGGCTATTATTTTGGTAATTGGTTATAATTAATTATCCCGGCCAAATTGCATCACTACATCGACAGTCAAACCTGGTGCTACAGATAAAGTGCCTTTAGCTTTTCCCGAGTTTTGCGCAAAATCACCCGCAACATCACCGTACTCAGTATGGATAATGGTAAGCCCATTAACACAAGTTCCGGTTAAGTGTTTTTCACTATGCGCAGGGCAAATAAAACTTCCGGAATCTTTGTCTGAAACCACTTCTACCGTAAAATTACCCGCACTATCCACAGGACTAATAACGCCCGCGCCATGATAGACGCATTCGCCAATGACCCAATTACTCGCGGTACCGGTTCCTGACCAACGTCCAGTGAGATGCTCACAGGCATCGGGGGCTGAAGAATAAAAAGTAAAATCAGCATAAGAGATTTGCGCTAAAAATAAAGTTGCGACGATACATCCCTTTAATAGGTCTTGTTTTCTCATTTTTTCGCCTTGAAAAATTATCCCTAAAACAAACGCAACATGACTTGCGACCGAAAAAAATCCAAACTACCTTACACAAATTAGAGTCGCTTGGCAAATTAATGGCACAGGGCAAAACGCCTGTTAAGTGAATAAATTACATTAGCGAAAAAGAGCATTAAAATAGGTCCTAAAATATCTTTCGCTGCCCTCGCAAAACCTCCCAAAACATGGTGAAGTCCCCCATTAAACCATAAAGGGGGTAGGTGAAGGTGACCGGTTGATTTTTTTCATAAACCAAATGGCCAATCCATGCGAATCCATAACCGGCCAAAATCATCAACAGCAGCCAAGTCAGGTGCCCGCTAAAGAGAAAGAAAAGAAAAAATAAGCACGCTAAAGCCGTACCGACAAAATGCAGTCGCTGACACATTAAGTTTTGATGTTGGCTTAGATAAAAAGGATAGAACTCATCAAAACTCTTGTATTCCTTCATTTTTCCATCGTCGTTCATGGCAGTTACCTATTTTAACGAGATATCAAGCTTACTTACATTATAGTCCATCCTAGGCGTCTCTCTACCATTGCCCTACATTTTGTGCTGAAGCCCATGGTTCCTGGAGGGGTAAGGGGTTGCCCTTTTGCAGTAGTTCAATGGAAATATTATCGGGAGAGCGGATAAATGCCATGTGACCATCACGCGGCGGTCGATTAATCACGACTCCTGCGCGGCCCAAACGGAGGCAGGTATCATAAATATTATCAACACAATAGGCTAGATGGCCAAAATTGCGTCCTTCCGCATAGGGTTGAGGATCCCAATTATAAGTAAGCTCCAGCAAAGGGGCTTGTGTTTTTTTAGCCTGCTCGGCATCGCCAGGAGCTGCTAAAAAAACTAAAGTATATCGCCCTTGCTCATGCTCTGTTCGTTTTATTTCAACCAAACCTAGCTTATTACAATAAAAATCTAAAGACTCCTCCAGATTGGTCACTCGAACCATAGTGTGCAAGTAGTGCATGACTTATTCTCCCTAAAAAATCGTCTGCGATTATTCATAAAAAGTTAGTATATACATAGATAATAACCAAATCCCGGTAATCATTATATCTCTTTAAAGCCTCTTTAATACGCTCGACATGGTCAATATTTAACCAAAACTCGATTTTAGCGTCTATACTTACAGTGTGGAACTTATTATCCAAGCATGGGTAGTAAGTAATGTTTATTAACCTGTCAAAGGAAATAACATGCCTGATAAGATTCAACATACAGCAGCCAGCCTGCAACAAAAAATGCTCGCTCGTTATGGTGATGAGCTGCCTCACAAACACAACAAACACCACCTATCATACCGCAAACATTATCGATCCCATCCGTGCAACCAGAACAATAATGTTGATGAAGAAAACTCTACTGGCTCAACGGGACTGGTACGTGAACTTAAACTAAAAAAAATGAGAAAAAGACCCGATAAAGGACAATTCCATTAAATGTAAACAGCCTTACCTGGGTTCGCTTGCGAACTCAGGCGGCACGTTTTTATTCTATTTTTGATACACAAGGTACTTAAGCACCTTAACCACATGGCGTACACCAGCGGTATGGCGAGTAAAATTAATCACCGTCGCCGCCTCATCCGGACGCACATCGCCCATCAGGTAAACAATACCTTTAGAAGTAACCACCTTAAATGCATTCGGATCAATAGACGCATCCGCAAAAATTTGACTACGAATTTTGGCCGTGATCCAATTATCTTCCATAGAGTTCGGCGGATTAGTATCAACACGAACTTCATTGAACATACGTCGAGCCCCTTGTACAGTATCTAAGCGTCGTTGTAATTCGGCATGCATCCTTTGAGTAGGGACCTGGCCTGCAATGAGAACATCCCCGTTAAACACCGCGATATCCAGTGGAGAACGGCTGTCTTTAAACAATTTATCAACGGTTATCGCATTATTTACTTTAACGTATAAATGATAATCATCCAGCTTTTTATAGACATCATGACGGTCATATACCAATTGAGCACCTGTCCAGATACTGCTGCAGCCAGACAGGCACCAAAGGCTAAAAATGACCAGTATTTGCAAACATCCCTGCTTTAACATGGTAAATAACTAACGAATGTATTGGAAAATTTTAACTACTTTTCTTACCCCATTAACGCGTCGCGCCACATCAACAGCTAAAGCCGCTTGGTGATCGGTCACTACACCCATGAGGTAAACCACGCCATTTTCAGTCACGATACGAACAGAGCCAGACTCCAGCCCTTTTCTAGCCAGCATGCTGCTTCTAACTTGGCCAGTAATCCAACTGTCTTTAGTACGTTGGGTTAACGGTATGGGATAGCCAACGGTTACTTCATCATAAACTCGCTCAACACCAGGTGCATTGTGGGCAATTTTTTCGGCTAAAACACGTAAGGAGGCGCTAGGTGTTTGCCCAACTAAAAGCACTACGCGATTAAAGCTGGTCACCTCTATACGTGAGTCACTAAATTGACGATTGGTAACAATGTTTTTATGAATCACATGGAACAAACGAGCATCTGCTTCCATAGTCATAACCCCGCGTCGGTCATAAACCATGCCTACAGCAGCACCGGTGACCACTGCTGCCACACAACCGGTGAGTAAACTGGAAACTAAAACAAAGAGAATGGATTTTAATTTTAGACGCATTTTTTATCCTAAAACTTGGCCAAATAAAGACTGATCAATTAAATCACAAAAACAATGCAAGATGAACAAGTGCATTTCCCTAATGCGAGCCGCATTATCGGACGCCACCCGCACCTCAATGTCTTCGGGGCCTAAATGATTCGCAAGTACTCCACCATCACGGCCACTTAAGGCAATGGTATCCATGCCGCGTTCATTCGCCGCTTGCAATGCATGGATCATACTGTCTGAATTACCGGCGGTGGTTAATAGCAACAATACATCTTGCTCTTGCCCTAAAGCTTGGATTTGGCGCGCAAAGACCTGGCTGTAGTGATGTTCGTTCGCAAAAGAACTGATGCTAGTTGCATCGGCACTTAGATTAAATACGGGCAACGAAGGACGCTCTACCTCAAAATGATTAAACATTGCGCTCGCAAAGTGCATGCAATTGGCGCTGGAGCCCCCATTGCCACAAATTAATATTTTTCCATCACCCAACAAACAATTCACCAAGCGTTGTCCTGCCTTCGCAATGGTGTCTGATAAGGCATCTGCTAATGCTATTTTTGTTTCGATATGTATACCAAAGAGGTGTCGTACTCTTTCTTCCAGTTGAACCATATTTTAACCTTAAATAATTATTCTCTAGTGAATAAACTAATAATCCATACCAAATGCATCTTTTATCCAAGTAATTGATGCTGGTTTGCCATCGATGCTAATCACATCAAAACGCAGGGCAAATTTATTCTGTAATTGATGTACCATCGCATAATGCATTGCTGATTTTAATATTTTTTGTCGCTTAGCATAAGTAATACTTGCCAGCCCCCCGCCAAAAGCAGCCGAAACCCGCGAGCGAACCTCAACAAAAACCAAATGCTCACGGTCGCGCATGATTAAATCAATTTCCCCCAACTTGCAATGATAATTTTTTCCAACTAATTTAAGACCTTGTGCAGTCAAATAATTTATCGCCTGTTCTTCCGCGAGGCGTCCTTTTTCTTGGGTCAGCATTTAAGCAGTCTCGCCTAAAGAACGCACCAGACCCTGCTTAAATTGTCCCCACTCTAAAACACGAGCCACCTGTTGTGAGGGCTTGAGGTATAAAATACCATCTCCAGAAAGAGATTCATCCGCAGGGAATAACATTAAATGATTTAATTGGGTAGCTAAAGCATAACTATCCTTACCCAAAGCATACAGTCTATTGTAACTGTTAAATTGTTCAGGCCAATTTCTTGCTCTCATTTGATGGCCGAAAACCCAAGGGATATCACAAAAGATAATACCATCCAAATCTTTATCTTTTAAGGGATTGGCGTTGCCACCATACACACTGGCCGTGGCATAAACAGGAACATCAGCGGCATAGTAATAATTTAGCAAAGGCATAATTTGTCGTGCTTTGGTTGGATAAGCCAATAAAAAGATCATATCAAAGTCTTGGCGACGACTAACCACTGATTGAATAGAATAACCCAATAATTCTTTAATTTGTCTTTCCCGCTGTTGGCTATTGCTAATATGCAGGAAATCCTTCATCTTTTTATTCAGATCGTCTTTAGCGCCATATAAAAGCGTGCCTGCAACCAATCCTCCTTTCTTTTGCCATTGCTTGCTAAAAGCATTGGCTACTTCATTACCCCATTCATTTCCTGGCGCAATAATTAACGCCCGATGATAGCCTTTGCTGCGCGCTCTAAGCGCCACTTGTTGGGCTTCATAGGCGGGAGACAAACTCAATGAATAAGAATTCTCTTGTACATTTGTTGCGGCATCATTCAATAAAAGAGTAGGTACGGGATGGGGTAATGCTGCAACTGCTGCAACTTGGGCCTTGGTTAATGGTCCCACAATATAATTGGCCCCATCAGTAATCGCAGACTGGTACAAGGAAGTAACATCGCCTTTGCTGGTATCATAGGTTTTAACCGTAATTGCCGCAGCTGCGGGATTATTCTTTTGCGCCGCTATAAAACCATCACGTATTGCCGTTCCTGGTCCCTGCAAAGCACCGCTTAAGGGCAATAAAAGTGCTATTTGCTTTGGCTGCTCCACCATTTTATTGGCAATGGCGTCTAAAGGATTAGGCAGAATATTATTCGCAGGGTGACCATTAAACTGTGTTTGCCAGTGATCGAGGGCAGCGAGCAGGGATTTAGAATTATCACGATACTTACGCGCAATTTGGGCCAACTGCAGCCACCCCTGCATTTCCGATTGATTAGCGGTAGTCGCGGCATTATCGAGTTCAGCTTGCGAAAGATGAGTAATGGTTAGCCACAGCTTACGACGGTTTTGTTTTTGACCGTTGTCATCAAAAAGCAACGGTTCTAAGCGGATGCGCTCGGAAATAG
The DNA here is from genome assembly GCF_044626755.1 of Legionella lytica. GTDB lineage: Bacteria > Pseudomonadota > Gammaproteobacteria > Legionellales > Legionellaceae > Legionella > Legionella lytica_A. Next base: position 361,685 of record NZ_JBGORX010000002.1, read on the forward strand.
ACTCCAGCGGCTTATCGGTAGCTCGATAAGCCTGGGCTAATAATTCATGGTATTGCGCTTGCTGATAGCGTGGTAACTCATCTTGGTGCGCAATGCTGGCTAATTTACTTAAAGCCTTTTGCGGTCTATCCCGCATCACATCAATTTGGGCTAATAAAATATTTTTTTGCGCCATGAGCTCCGATGTTAAATCAGCAGTCTGTGCTAAAATAGCCGAGCCTTGCTGCCATTGGCCTTCAGAAATCGAACGCCCAGCAGCCATAAGTAAGGACTTTTGTCGTTCCTCACCTTGTTGGTTTTGCGCTTGCGCAAGATAACCAGAGGTTGATTGCGGATAAGGATTTTCTGCTTTTTTCTTCACCGCCACAGGCACTGGTGCGGGTGTGGGCACCTCAGGCACAGAAGAAGTTACAGCCGTAGTACACTGACAAAGAAACAAAGTAGATGTCAGGAAGATAAGTACACGAATTTTATATATTTTTAACATGTTTAAGACACCCAATAAGCGATAATAAAAAGGATAAACTATGACAAACTCACTAGCAACAGGAATAGGTACTCTCTATATCGTTGCCACTCCAATTGGAAATCGTGAGGACATTACTCTTAGGGCATTGCAAGTACTGAAATCCGTTGATTTTATTCTGGCAGAAGACACCCGTCACTCGCTGCAACTATTAGCTTCCTTGGGAATAAAAAATCAAGTGCATTCACTACATGCTCACAATGAACATGAAAAAAGCCAACAGCTTATCGAACATTTTTTAGCTGGAAAATCAGCAGCCCTAATTAGTGATGCCGGAACACCCTTAATCAGCGACCCCGGCTATATTTTAGTTAAATTAGCCCGTGAACATGACATTCCTGTTGTTCCCATCCCCGGAGCCTGTGCCCTAATTACCGCGCTATGTGCCGCAGGTGTTCCTTGTGATTCTTTTTTATTTTCTGGCTTTTTACCAGCAAAGCACAACGCACGTAAAGCCAAACTTGAATCCCTAAGCCATACAATGCATACGCTGATTTTTTATGAATCCACACATCGTATTCTTGACTGCCTTAATGATATAGCTGCAGTATATGGTGAAGAATGCACTCTGGTATTAGCCAAAGAATTAACAAAAACATTTGAGCGTTTTATCAGTGGCAACGTACAGGAAGTGAAAAATTGGTTACTGGCCGATCCCGCGCATACTAAAGGCGAATTTGTGTTAGTCATTCCACCACGGCCAGAACGTGCAGCGCAAGAAAATCACGAGGAACTACTTACTATTTTATTAGAGGAGTTGCCCTTAAAGCAGGCGGTTACTCTTGCCTGCAAATTGACGAAAGCGAGTAAAAACGAACTTTATGATTTGGCGTTACAAATAAAGAATTAAAGCCTATGGAGTAATAACGCTGCGGTGTGATCACCGCATCTGGCAAAATGCTCCAATTCAGCGCTCAATGCACTTACTAAAAATTGAGATCCTCATAGGTATGCGTGTACACAAATGCCCTAGGAAATTCTATCCCCCACCAGAAACAGAAACTAATGGGTAAGGAACTAAAGCATAGCTCTTATTTGGTACACAGCGGGCTCGCTGAATACCTCGCTCTTCATTTATTTTTATAAATTAAACTTTAAATTGACACTTTCTTCTTCAATATCTTTTCCAACCAAATCATGCAATTTATTATGTAACAGTTTTACATTAACAGAATAACTTTCTATGTGAGTACCGTCGGATAAAATCGTAGCATTCTTAGGTTCTTGGCGTATAAAATTTTCTCCATCAACTAACCAAACGCCGGAGCGATTTAAGCGATTATGACCATCTGCTTGAATAATTACCCCTTGACTAATTGTCGGGGTTACAATTTGATTAGGCTCTATTTCTTGACGGTTTTTAAAAAGAGGTAGGGCCATGGAACTTGAAGAAATAACTTGTACCGCAGGACCAAACTCATCAGTGGAAAACTCTTGGAAAAATTGTTTTTTTAAATAGGCACCTAAAACTCCTTCTTGCGCATCAATACACACACTACCGGCAATAGTTACACCTTTAAATTGTTTGAAATAAGCCAAAGGCATTAGTTTCTTATCCACAGCCCCCTGCCAATATGTGTTTCGTTCCACTTCAGAGGAAGTTAATTCATTTTCAGGAATATCTGCAGGCCCTTTATTCAATTTATAGCTGGCATAAACAATAACTCCATTTTTGATACCCAGTAACATATTTGTTTTTTGAGTCTTAGGCTTGTGACCAATATACTCCCCTTCCACATCATTCACCGCATTCGCGGTATTAGCGGTCATATTGACCATGATAAGTAAGGATGGATATTTTTGACTAACCCCGCAGTAACCCGCTAATAATTCTTGTTGTGCAACATAGGGCAAGAATAAATGTGTTTTGCCGCCGAAGGCACAATGACTATAAAATTCTGGCATGACACAAATTGCTATTTCATCAGGAAAAAACTTTTTCCGTTTTTCCGCGAGAAGTTGACTCGATAAATCTACATGCTGACCAAATAGCGCAATTTGCTGTTGGATTGATCTGGGTGCTTTTTGTGCATAAGATCCGGTAGGCATAGAAACCGTGGCTATATTTAATTGACGAGGCTCATGAAATATCGGTCTTTGCTGCAAAGGCCCGGTGACTTTTATAAATTCTCTCAAATAGTCAATCATGGGAGGAGAATTAACTCTAGGGACCGAAAGCCTGATAAACTCAGGAGTAATTTCCATAATCATTCGCGTACGTATTTTTTCAGGTAGCACAATTAAGGACGCCATCTTCTCCACATCAGTAGTAGCAAGGTAGGTTACGGCATCAACATCATTCTCCTCATCTGCCCAGCCGAACCAATCAAGTTTGGTTACATCCCGTAGAAACCTTACTGCTGCAGTAGATGCGGTCTTTGCCATAACAAACTCGAATAATCACTTTAACTAAATTATAGACAGTAAATTTATTTAATGAGCAAAAATCGAGCAGCATACAAACATGGCCTATAATTTAGAGATAGACTATTAGGCCTAAAATAAGCTAAGCGAACATAATCATGGACACTGGACTAGTAAAAGAGAAAAAAGGACCTAAAGGACATCGCGCGCTGGTCATCACCCTCACTATTTTATTGGGATTATTGATCTACTGGCTTCTTGGTTTTTTAATGGATGACATCGGTAGTCAAGCCGGTCCCTCTTTACAAGAAGTGCAAAAAAAATATCAAGACCCCAACCTGGTTAAGAATAAAGAATCATTTAATCAACAACTTAGCAAGCTAATAGCTAAGGTTGATGAACAAAAGCAACAGCAAGACATCTTACAAACAAGTATTAATAGTTATCGCGACACCATGAATCAATTACTGGACTTACAAAAAGCCAGCATTCAAAAGGGAGTCACTTTCTCTCCGGAATCTGAAAAAAATTTACAGCAAGTAACCGGTTTGTATTTGAATTATCAAAACCAATTTCAAAATTTAAACAGTTCCATCACCAAAGATAATTTGGCAAGGCAACAGCTACAAAATCAGCTCAATGACATAGACCGCCAACTAGACATGCAAAATCAAAAAGCAGAGAAGGAATATAATGCTTTATGGGTTCGCCATAATTGGGCGATGGCAGGCTTACAATTGCTGGTTTTAATCCCCTTATTACTTTTATCCGCCTACCTCTATCGCCGCTACAAAAACAGTATGTACAAGCCTTTAATCATGGCTGCGGCAATCGCTGTGTTCTATAAAATATATGAGGTAATGCATTATTATTTTCCTTCCTATATTTTTAAATACATCCTGGTTTTTGTTTTAATCTACATTACGGCGCAAACGCTAATTTCCAAATTACGCATGGTAGTAGCCCCTAAACCCGACTGGTTGCAGAAACAATACCGAGAAGCATATCAAAAAGTGCAATGCCCCATGTGTCAATTTCCCATAAAACCAGGCTTTACCAAATTTGTTACCGTAGAAAAAGGCGCTAATCCCCCTCTGACCAATGCTAATTTACATGGCATCAACCGTTATACCTGCCCAGGCTGTGGGGAAGAGTTATTTGAGCAGTGTACCCATTGCTCTCATGTTCGCTATTCATTATTACCCTATTGTGATTTTTGCGGGGCGGATAAGGATAGAGCTAGGTGATTGTTAGATGTGCTCCCCTAAAACCGAAGATGCCTTCCCTTTTGACGCCCATGCTTATTTTAGCCAGCCTTGTTCTGAAAAAAAGCAAAATTTTCCACTAGCAGGCAACCTGATTGAAAATAAAAAAGAGATACTGTATGTTGAAATAGTTAATATAACTTGGTAGCACATTTAGGATAAGCAGGAATGAAACAAGAAGGGATGCGTCAGCACGGTGGGCAGTGGGTTCGATTTATTGGCTTTATCATTTCAAAACTATGGTCAAAACGACCAACTAGAAAAAAAAATAATAATTATTGGTTGCGAACCCTATTTTTCTCGGGTGTATTGGGGCTAATCAACTTCTCTGCCTATGCCGGGAAACCCGTATTCCTGATTAAAGCGATCACCAAAGCACCTGCTGTTTTGTATTTAGGGGAAACGGCTACCGCAAATTATTTAGTAACCAATAATACGCCTTATCCTTTGAAAAATAATGGATTATCACAGTTACCGACAGGAATAAGCCAAAGTGGCGGAAGTTGTCATGCACCTTTTGAGTTGGCTCCCGGCCAAAGTTGTAACATCCAATTAAGTATTATTGCCGATAGACTAAGTGGCGATGTTCATGGTGGCCCTACCGTCTGTAACACCATAAATAATCCCGTTTATTGTGCTCGCCCTACCTCACAAGATGGTTTGGAAATAAAAAAAATAAACACACCACCACCAACCAATCCTCCCAGCGTACCGCAGAATATTATAGCCAAAATCAATATTGCTGTTGATGGTTCATTGTCGGCACGAATAACTTGGGATCCACCGAAAAGTGATGGAGGGTTACCCCTCGTTAGTTACCTGGTAACCGCTAATTCAAGCCTGTTGGCTGCTGCCGGTAGTTGTTCCACTGATGCAGCCCATCGCAATTGTACTATTAATGGGCTTAATCCAGGCACTAAATATGTTTTTTCTGTTGCTGCAATCAATAGCTCGGGTAAAGGTTTACCCGCACCATCTCCTCCAGTTATAACCCCAACAGCACCCTATGCCCCAACAGCTGTGGCCGCCGTAGCCAATAGCAATGGTACGGTTGACATCAATTGGACCGCGCCTAATGATGGAAACTCCGCAATTACTGGTTATACGGTAAGCTCTTCTCCGGATAATGTCACCTGCTCTACCTCTGGGGCAACAAATTGTACATATTCCACCCTAATTCCAGGTTCTAGCTATAGCTTCACCGTAAAAGCAACTAATGTTATTGGAGTAAGCCCTGCATCCGCGCCCAGCAATATGGTTCACATCCCAGCAGTTCCCGGTGCACCAACTTCGGTAATCGCCACTGTCAGTGGCGATGGCGCTGGTACCATTTCCGTGACGGTTAATTGGGTGGCTCCGGTACATGATGGAGGTACGGGGATCAGCGGTTATACGGTAACCCCCTCCCCCTTACCGTCCACAGGAAGCACAACCTGCACTACTACTGGAGTGACTAGTTGTACATTTACCAATTTAACCCAAGGCTCAACTTATAGTTTTGTGGTAACCGCGCAAAATTCGATGGGGGATGGTATACCATCCAATGCCTCCAACACCATCCGGGTACAAGACTCGCAAACTATTAGCTTTATTTCCAGCACGCCTACGGATGCGGTGGTTAACGGGAGCTCCTATTCGCCAAGTGCTGCGACATCATCTGGATTAGCAGTAAGTTTTAGTGTGGATAGCGCCAGCACCGGTATTTGTTTCTTAAGTGGTGGATTGCTTAGCTATCAAGCTGTTGGTAATTGTATTTTAAATGCCAACCAAACTGGGAATAATTATTACATTGCAGCCCCTCAAGTCCAACAAAACATTAGTGTAGGTAAAGGGTCACAAACCATTAGTTATACGAGTACAGCTCCCAGTAATGCCGTGGTTGCGGGTCCAACCTATACGCCAACAGCAATAGCCAATTCCGGACTTACCGTGACGCTAAGTGTAGATGCCAGCAGCAGTACGGTCTGCTCCATGAGTGCGGGCGTGGTGTCTTTTATTGGTGCCGGTACCTGTACCTTAAATGCAAATCAAGGCGGCGATAGCAATTACAATGCAGCTCCCCAGCTGCAACAAAATTTTACCGTCGGTCAAGGTAGCCAAAGCATTAGCTATACCAGCCCCGCGCCCACTGGCGCTGTAGTTGCAGGTGCTCCCTATACACCAACAGCAACAGCGACCTCTGGACTTGCGGTAACATTCACCGTCGATGCAACCAGCAGTGCGGTCTGCTCTATAAATGCAGGCGTGGTATCCTTTATCGGTATAGGAACCTGTACCTTAAATGCGAATCAAAACGGCGATAGCAATTACAATGCAGCTCCCCAGCTGCAACAAAATTTTACCGTCGGTCAAGGTAGCCAAAGCATTAGCTATACCAGCCCCGAACCCACTGGCGCTGTAGTTGCAGGTGCTCCCTATACACCAACAGCAACAGCGACCTCTGGACTTGCGGTAACATTCACCGTCGATGCAACCAGCAGTACGATCTGCTCCATGAATGCAGGCGTGGTGTCCTTTATTGGTGCCGGTACCTGTACCTTAAATGCAAATCAAAACGGCGATAGCAATTACACTGCAGCCCCCCAAGTACAACAAATTTTTACGGTTGGTAAAGGTAACCAAAGCATTAGCTATACCAGCCCCGCGCCCACTGGCGCTGTAGTTGCAGGTACTCCCTATACACCAACAGCAACAGCGGCCTCTGGACTTGCGGTAACATTCACCGTCGATGCAACCAGCAGTGCGGTCTGCTCTATAAATGCAGGCGTGGTATCCTTTATCGGTATAGGAACCTGTACCTTAAATGCAAATCAAGGCGGCGATAGCAATTACAATGCAGCTCCCCAGCTGCAACAAAATTTTACCGTCGGTCAAGGTAGCCAAAGCATTAGCTATACCAGTACCGAACCCAGTGGCGCTGTAGTTGCAGGTGCTCCCTATACACCAACAGCAACAGCGACCTCTGGACTTGCGGTAACATTCACCGTCGATGCAACCAGCAGTACGATCTGCTCCATGAATGCAGGCGTGGTGTCCTTTATTGGTGCCGGTACCTGTACCTTAAATGCAAATCAAAACGGCGATAGCAATTACACTGCAGCCCCCCAAGTACAACAAATTTTTACGGTTGGTAAAGGTAACCAAAGCATTAGCTATACCAGTACCGCACCATCTCTAGCCCTAGTTGGAGGAACTACTTATACACCCACGGCAACTGCCAGCTCTGAGTTAACCGTAGCAATTACTGTGGATGTCGGCAGTAGTAGCGTGTGCTCGATTAGCGGCGGTGTGGTTTCGTTCAATGGCGTAGGTACCTGCACCATAAATGCCAATCAGTCTGGCGATAGCAATTACCATGCAGCAACTCAGATGCAACAAAGTTTTTCCGTCATCACCACTCCAGGGGCACCAACCACGGTGACTGCAGTTGCTGGAAATGGTTTGGCTTTAGTTAGCTGGGCTGCGCCTTCTTCTACAGGGGGCTCCAGCATTTCCAGTTATCAGGTAACCTCGTCTCCTGGAGGATTTACTTGCAATACCTCCGGCCTTGCTCGCTGTAAAATCACCGGCCTTAGCAATGGTACGAGTTATACCTTTACGGTGACCGCAACCAATAGTGCGGGCACCGGACCTACTTCATTAGCTTCGAATGCCGTAGCACCGATCCCAGATCCTACGACCACTCAGTTGTATTCGTCACTAAATCCCGCAGCAGTCGGTGATTCGGTGACCGTGGGTGCTCAAGTAACCTCAGTAAATGGCTTTTTAACGGTAGGAACGGTTAGTTTTTTCAATGGAGGTGTTGCTATTAGTGGCTGCAGCGGCATTACCGTCGTTTCAGGTTACGCGAGTTGCAGTACCTCTTTTGCTAGTGCGGCGACCAATACAATAACAGCGACCTATAATGGCACGACTGCTAATTCCGCGAGTACCTCTGCTGGATTTAATCAATATAGTGTGGCTTCCATCAGCCAAGTTACCTTAACTACTTCGCCTCGCCAAGTAACGGCTATTCCAGGCGATGGTCAGGTGGTCATTCGCTGGCTGCCGCCATTTAATACCGGTGGGCAGGCAATTACCGGTTATACAGTAACCTATGGTCCCACCACAGCCAGCCCTACTTCATCCTCTTATCAAACGGTAGGCTGTTCCACTAGCGGGAATTTGTCTTGTACGGTGACTGGTTTAACCAATGGAACTGCCTATACCTTCCGCGTGTTTGCCGTAAATAGCAGTGGCAATGGCATTCCCTCTTATTCAAGCTCAGTAAAACCAGGAAGTGCAATGCTGGTGTCGCCTTCAACCTTGGCTTTGTCGGGATTAGGCAGTGGCATTTATCGTGCGTTTACCTTAACGAATACCAACTTATTTCCGGTGACGATTACCCAAACCCCTGCCAGCAGCGATTTTTCCCCGGCACTACCTACCGGTACTACCTTATATACAACCACCTGTACCATTGATACGGTACTTAACCCCGGTGATTCCTGTAGTGTGACCCTTAAGCCTGGTTCGGTTGCCTCAGCCATGTCCTCACCTAATACCGCGTCTGCGTGCACTGCCAATGTTGCTGGACGTACCGCACCGGCAGCTAATGTGATTCAAGTGCAAACTGATGCGGGGGCGATTAGTGCCCAGGTTTTAGTCTTAGGTTATGGATGCACCTATCAGTCCGGTTATGTCTTTTCTATTGATGATACTGTAGCGAATACGTTAAGTATTGCCGGTAAAGTAGCAGCTACCGGTGATCAAGGCTCGAATAAAATTTGGGCTTCTAATGGGGCGGGCTCAGCGCCAGCGCAGGTGAGTTTGGATTTGATTCCGGGTATTGATTATACCTCGACTGGAGGCACAGCCTCCCCTACCGGAGCTGCCTTTGTCTCGTTTTTTTCCTCCTATTATATGAATGCCAACCCGTTTGCGACCGCATCGTTTATTGCTTGTGAAGGAAAGATGGATGGGCAATGTAATACTTATAATATCCTGCTCTATTATAACCAGCTAATTACTAACTATAACAATGCAGGTTCTCCGAAATATACCGCCAGTGCGGGACCTACGAATACGTCCTATTATGCTACGGGCTTATGCTCGACTACCATTAGTAATTATAACGATTGGTATTTACCGGCCATTTGTGAAATGGGTTATGACCAATCTGGTGTGGGTACTGGCTGTGGTTCTTCCGGGGCACCTTTTATGCAAAATATACAATCAAACCTGATCAAATATAATAGCCTGAATCTCTTGAATGCATTTTCTGCAAGTTATTACAGTTCATCAGAGTATGCAACGGTTAGTTCGAATAATCCGCGTCAGCAAGCTTGTGGACAACAGTTCGACCTAGACGATACCTATGTAGCGCAGTCCCCTTTTACTAAAAATAATCAAGCCCAAGTACGTTGTGTCCGCTTGTTTACCCACTAGTTTGGTACGGAAAATACATATTTGAAGGGAGTATTTCGTCGCTGAAACGAACCTAGGATGACAAATCCTAGGGCTAGGCCAACCTGAATGATTAGGGATGCTTTTTTCTTTTTGGTCAGGTTTAATTGTATAAATGATGATTATTAATCATTATAATGCGTTGCTTATCACCGATACTTTATCGCTTCAGATAAAGAAGTTTTTTATTTAAGTCTATATAGTGTTGGCGTTTTTTTGTTTAATTGATGAAGGGTAAGGATAGTATACATGCAGGTTAAATCTTATGTCTTAGGCTTGTTGATGTTAACGGGTTATGCCCAAGGATTCGCAGGGACAATGGCTACACAAATGCCCAATCACGCCTACCATCCTTATGCAGTATTTACTGCCGCAGCTGATTTTACGCGCACAGGGCGTTCCCAAACACTCAGTTTGCTTCCACCATTCAATAATCATTATACAAACACATCTACTGATACCAACAGTGCCGATTTGGGTTTTGGTATAGGGATAGAAGGTCGTGCGTTGCCATTTTTATCATGGCAGGCAGGCGTCTCGGGCTATTGGAATACCCCACTTTCTCGTGAGGGAGATGTATGGCAATTTGCTTTACCCGAATTCAATAATTTTCATTACCACTATAAGATTCAATCCTCACGGGTCATGGCCATAGCTAAGCTATTAACCAACTATCATGAATGTTTTCATCCTTATCTTTCTGGGGAGTTAGGTGCGGCGTTTAATCGCTCCCGCTCTTATTATGAAAAACCTTTAATTGAGGAAGCAGTAGCCATGCCGCCCTTTAGCGACCATACCCAAAGTTCTTTTGCTTGGGGTGTTGGTGCGGGAATAGATGTGGATGTGTGGACACATTTACGTGTGGGGATAGGCTATCAATTTGCCGATTTAGGACAAGCAAAACTGGGCCTAAGTCCGGCTGAAGCGACTAAAGAAACCTTGAGTAACCCTAATTTATATACGCATCAACTACGTTTCCAATTAACAGCGGTGCTTTAAGCACATTATTAAACGAGTAAGAAAAGGATACCCGTATTACGACTACGTCTAATACGGGCTATATTTATTTAGGACCTGGTTAATTCCGCAACATCGCTAGCCTCTGACGGTGGATTTTCCTTTTTAGACTTTGCAGCAGTACTGGCAAACATACTTTGCGTACTCACCTTAGGTTCTAATTGAGCTACTTGTTTACGGACTCGCCCTTTCTCATGCGGAACATCCGATACCTTAGCTCCTTGTAATTCGGTAATCGTTGCTTTTGCTTGAGCAAGCTGTGCTTCTAAGTCTTTCACTCGTGCTTTTAATCCCTTAATTTGTACATTCTTGGAAGGTTTTTTGGCTTCAAGTTCTATAACCTCGCCCACCAGAACACTTGGTATTGCTACCGCTTGAGCAACTAGCTTTCGCTCCTCCAATACCGCTTTTAATCCAGTACAAGCGATACCATTAATAGAACGTAATTTTCTTGCAGAGCCTTCAATAGGGATAAATTTTAGCAACATTTCATCCGTTAAGCCGGTGCTACTTAAATTAATATGGGTTAATTCTGTCGCTTGAGAAACGGATAAAAGTAAATCTTCGAGCTTCGCTTTTTCGGTAGCAATTGTTTTATTGGCTCTAGCTGCTTTTTGTGATTTTGCACTGAGAATAGAAAAAATAGGATTTGTACTTGCATCTATAGCTTTCAACGATTTGCTGGCTAATAAAAAGTCCTCTACTCCAACTTGTGTCAATTGATTATTAGCTATTTCTAAGTGGGTTAAATGGGGAAATAAGGCAATAAAAGAGGGGACATTCTCATCTTTGAGCTGACAAAAATTAAGTTTTACTCTCTTGATTTGTTCTAAGCTACTTGGTCCAGTTGCTTTATTATACAATTTAAGTGCAGGATTATAACTAAGATTTACCGTATGTAACTTAGGTAGTGTTTCTAAAGATTCAAAAACATTAAGCGACAAACTACAGCCCTCAATGTTCAAGGCATGCAAAGCAGGACATTGCAGCTTACTGACCCCATAGTCCCCTATTTGATTATTTCTTCCTAAATCTAAAACCTCTAGTAAATCCATTCCTTCTAAGCAGAGAACTCCGATAACGCTTAATTTATTTCCGTGTAGATGGAGTTGTTTTAACGTTTTTAAATGCGAGCCTTCCCTCATTATAAGACTTAAATCTTCATCTTTAACTTTACAGTTATTTAAGGAGAGTGTTTCCAGCTGATTGGCATAGGTTGAAAAACGCAGTAAAGCTACTTTTACATTAAGCTTCGGGTTGTCATCTAAATAAAGGGCTTTTAAATTCCCGTTAAACGCGGGTCTCTTTCCTAAAAGATTACTCCTTAATGAAAGACTGGTAACATGCTCTAATGCTACTAAGTGAAGAGAAGTGTGATCATCAGTGATATTACAGTTATCTAAACGTAGTGTTTTTATATTTGGATATTTATTCAAAATCTTAACTAAAGTTACTATATCTTCATTCGCAAGATTTGAACCATTTAAATCCAATTCTGAAATGTTTTTACAGCCTATATAAGCCTCATTATTGAGTGCTGCTAATAATTTTTTTACGTTACCATTTTGTTTCAGGCTAAGCTGCACCGTTTCCAAAGATGAATTGTCTTGTTTTATCTGTTTTAGAAAAGCTTTTAATTTCATAATAACCTCATTTAATTAAAAATGATCCGGGCAACTACAGGGTTGGTCTCGCCTCATATGCAGGAACGGGAGTTATTATATAGGACAATAATAGATCAAACAAGGTTATTTTTACCCAGTCAAGCTTGATAAATTTATCTAAAAAGGTAACTTGGACGGAGGCGCCTCATCCAAGCTATTCATTCATTTCAGTTTTCTTATATACTAAAGGACAGTGCTTGTATTTCCTGATTGCGTTCATGTTGATCATGAGAATGCAATAGCTCGTGCCCTAAATAAACTGCCGTTAAAACCACTGCAGCCGGCCAATAAAGAGCAAAAGTAGTAATTAGTACGGTAGGTACTATCACATTTTTCGCCATAGTGAAGAGAAAATCACTACGAGCCGCTTCAAATTCTTTATGAGCCAGATCTAAGCCCGTATTAAAAAGCTCTGCATCCGCTAAACGTAAGCTTTTTTCCTGATATTTTCCGTAACAGCCAGTGGATAAATACATGGCGATAGCAACCGTACATGCAAAATAGCTGGCAATAACAATGCCTGGCGGACTAAAAATTAACGTAGAAGAAAACCCTAGCATCAATAAAGAGGCAGCAGAAGCGGCAAAATAAAGTTTTCCTTCTTTCGTCTTCCAGTCAATTTCTAATTCTTTCTGTTGTTTAGTTAATATTTCTTTACGAGGATCTTCTTCATCGTGAATATTTCTTAGTTCCTCTTCATATTGATCTTTTTTAATTAAATATTCTTGTTTAAATAAATAAGAACGATATAAAGTCATACACACATCAAACCCTAAAAATACCGCAGTAATTCCTCCGGCAACAGGACCAGGAATATTGGTAATATGATTAAAGTTAGTTAAAAAGTTAACTGTTGCCCATACTAAGTCGTTACCAAAGTTCCAGTGACGTTTATACAATTCATATCTAAAACGCTCACCCATAGGTGCATTTTTCTCTTCATCAGTAGGAAAAAAGACGTGGCGCACTAAGGTTCCCGCATCAATCATAAAACGAGCCAGGAAAAAGCCAACACTCAAATAATTAAGAATACCATTGGGGGCTTGGAATACAGAAATTATTTGTTCAATATCAGTATGGGTTCCCAGAATAGCATCTAATTGCTCCAGGAATTGTAATTCTTTGGCAAACCTTAAGCCATTCACCAAAGTTAGTCGAGTAAAGGTCCAGTACAAACGGCAAACATTAGCGTAAGCTACGTAGTCACGTAATTGTGACGAATGCGATGGCGAATTTTTTAAATTAATAAGGCTGCCAGTAAAATTATTTACAAGGGTTTCAGCAAAAGCCGTCTTGGATGGAGCATCCTCTGGCTCTTTCAGAATACGCTTTCTTATTTGTATTTTTAAATTGCTGTACTCAGTCTCTTTAGACTTATTTGAATACGCTTTATAAAAAGACTCCAATAGGGAAGCACAATAATAACAATACATCCAAAATTCTTTACTATCACCACCATTCTGTTTTTGCAATACGGCGAATAATTGGGTAAATTCTGCTTCCAAATCAATCTGGGTTTCCAATAAGGCACGATATGGTCGCTTTTTGGCAGCTACATCTACTTGCTCAAAATCCGATTTACTAAGCAAATTAAAAAATTGATTTTTATCACTGATAAAAGCTGCATTTGCGGAACCCATAATCCCAACCTCGCAAAAAAAAGACAGAAAGATTTACTAAGTTATCATTAGCCTTTTATTTTGACAAGCCTTTTTTGTGTTTTTTTTACACACAATGTAATAATTACTAATTGGTTGTTTATTTGCCAAATAGTGTTCAAATAGAGAGCAACCGGCCTGGTTTGTGTACCATCAGTTTGCATAGTTTATGCATAAGCGTAATTTGAGGGCTAGGCAGAATGCTCGTGTAGTTCTTCAGTACCCTCTGTCAGGATATTACTAAAGATGCTAAGGCGAGTATTATTATCTAAACAGTGTTATCGCATGCATAACTGCCTGGCAATATTCTCTGCAACAGTAGTACTACCTTCTTGAGAAGGCTTAAGGCCTAAAGTGCAAGCTGAAAGAGTCTTGAGGATAAGTATATTTTATTTCTTTGAATTAGCTAATTTTTATTAAGAAGAAGAGCTATTTACCGATACAAAAGCTGGAAAAAATACGTCCTAATAAATCATCCGAAGAGAATTCTCCGGTGATTTCACATAAGACCTGATGAGCCAGACGTAAATCCTCAGCCAATAACTCGCCAGCGCGATGTTCAAACAATTGTTGCTGGCCTGTGGCTAATAAATTTTTCGCATCGTCTAACGCTTGTAAATGGCGGCGGCGAGCTAAAAACTTCCCTTCCGTCGGCTGATAACCAACTACATTTTTTATCACCTGCTTTAAGCCATGAATACCTAATGCAGATTTAGCTGAAAGATAAACGTTATGTTCTTGTACTTGGGGTTGCTGATTAACGGTATCAATTTTATTAAATACGCTAATAATGGGTACTTCCGGAGGTAAAGCCGCTTTAATTTCGGCGGTCAAAATATGATGATGTTCTGGATCATTGATATCCACAACCAATAAGACGCAGTCAGCTTGTTTTAGCTCTTGCCAAGCTCGTTTGATTCCTTCCTTTTCAACCACATCATCCGATTCACGCAAGCCTGCAGTATCAATAATGTGAAGGGGGATGTCATCCAATAAAATATGCTCTCGCATCACATCACGGGTTGTACCTGCGATCTCGGTTACAATAGCAATATCGCGTCCTGCTAAACAATTGATCAGAGTTGATTTACCTGCGTTTGGTCTACCGGCAATAACCATGGATAACCCTTCGCGTAGCATCACTCCTTGGTTAGCCTGGGCACGAATGGCATTGAGCTCATCTAAAATGCTTTGTAATAAACCGGAAACCTTACCGTCATTGAGAAAATCAATTTCTTCCTCTGGAAAATCAATTGCCGCCTCAACATATAAGCGTAGATAAATCAACTGTTCATTAAGCTGATTTATTTTGGTGGAGAATTCGCCTTGTAAAGATTTCAATGCCATACGCGCAGCAGTTTGTGAGCTGGCCTGGATCAAATCAGCGATGGCCTCAGCCTGAGTTAAATCAATTTTATCATTAAGAAAAGCCCGCTCGGAAAATTCTCCAGGACGAGCAAGACGAGCACCAGCATTAATACAGGCTTTAGTCAGCATATCCAGAACCATAGGGGAGCCATGTGCCTGAATCTCGACCACATCATCTCCGGTGAAGGAGTGTGGCGCTTTAAAGTAAAGCATCAAGCCTTGGTCAACCAGATTGTTATCCGCATAAAACGAGCTAAAGGTAGCTAAGCGTGGTGTTAATGCTTTGTTGCCATTGATGGTCATGGCAATGGAATAGGCCTTTGGGCCGGATAAGCGGATGATGCCTACCCCACCTCGACCGGGTGGGGTAGCTATGGCTACTATCGTATCAGTGGTCATTTATTTTGCAGTAGCCACTACTTTCTTTTTCGCGGGTACGTCATCGGAATACTTCCGGGTAATGTACCACTGTTGCAGAATTGACAAGGTATTGTTGACAATCCAGTACAAAACCAAACCCGATGGGAAGTTCCAGAATAAGCCAGTAAAGAGTATAGGTAAAAACATCATTACTTTAGCTTGCATTGGATCGGGTGGCGCAGGATTCAATTTTTGCTGAATCAGCATAGTAGCACCCATGATCAATGGCAACACATGGTAAGGATCCGCAGCAGCCAAGTCTTTTATCCAAAAAATAAAGGGCGCTTGTCTTAACTCTACGCTTTCTAATAAAACCCAATATAAGGCAATAAATACTGGAATTTGAATAAGAATTGGCAAACAACCACCTAATGGATTTACTTTTTCTTGCTTGTAAAGTTCCATCGTGGCTTGACTGATCTTAGCTTTATCATCACCATAACGCTCACGTAATGCCTGCAGTTTGGGCTGTAACTTTCGCATACCAGCCATTGACTTATAGCTAGTCGCAGAGAGTCGATAAAATGCTAATTTAATCAGTACTGTAACCAGAACAATAGACCAACCCCAATTACCTACAACATTGTAAATAGCCTTCATTAGTGAAAATAACAGACTAGAAACAAACCATAGAATTCCGTAATCCACGGTCATATCGAGCGATGGAGCGATGCTTTTAAGAACGCTAGTAATTTCTGGGCCTACATATAATTGCGCAGAAATAGTTTTTTGCTCTTGTGGTTTTAAAACAATGGGCTGACTCACCGAACCAATCGTATAGTCATTATTGACAGCACGAGTATAAAACTTGTTTTCGCTATTTACCTGGGGAATCCAGGCCGTTAAAAAGTAGTGTTGTTGCATGGCAACCCAACCACCTTTACTGTCTACATCGAGGTTAGTTTTTTTCATATCGTCAAAACTAACTTTTTGAAAACGATGTTTACCAGGCTCAGAGTAAGAAGCACCCGTGTAAGAACCGACTTGGAACATACTGCCTTTATCTTCTTTAGGGGAGCTACGGACTAGTTGAGTGTTCATGTACCCTTTCCACTCGCCAGTACCCTGATTAACAATTTTGTAATTTACATCAATAAGATAGCTACCTTTGGTAAAGATTAATTCTTTATTGACGGTTAAGCCGTCTTCATCTTTTCCATTTAGCGTAACGACTAACTGTTTTTGGTCAGGAGCTAATTCGTAATGTGTTTGTTCCGTAGTAAAGCCCAAATTAAGTGCTTTAACACCTTGAGCTGAAGGAACTAAAAGACCACTGTTAGCAACGTAACGCTCATGCCCTTCATTTTGTAGCAATGAAAATGGTTTATTTTTTTCATCTACATTTAAAGGATAATCCAATAGTTGGCCAGAAACGACATCACCCTGCTGTAAATCAATCGCCACATTCAGCACATCAGTTTTAACCTCAACCAAAGTTCCTGGCTGAGTATTGTTTTGCTCCGATGCAGGAGCTAAAGCTGAAGATTGCGCAGCGTTTCCTGAAGAACTAACTTGAGGTAATAAAGGCTCAGCAGCATTTTTTTGCGCAATGGCAGTATTTTCTACTGGTTTAGGAGGGTAATCTGTTTGCCAGGCATTCCAGAGCGATAAACTAACTAGCCCTAGCGCCATATATGAAATAATACGTCGTATATCCATCAAAGCTTCTCATCGTTAGGGAGTACGGGATCATAACCACCTTGTGCCCAAGGGTGGCAGCGTAATACTCTTTTTAAAGCCATCCACAAACCTTTGGCTATGCCACATTGTTTAATGGCACGTTCCGCATATTGCGAACAACTAGGATAATAGCGACACGAGGGTTTTAGCAAGGGACTAATCAAATACTGATAAAATTTAATTGGTAAACAAATTATCTGCCGAAGCATGAGGTCAATTTTTCCCATGATTTGCCCAATCTGGTGTTTATGTTTGAGTTAGCTTGCTTTGCGACACCTTGTCTGGCTAAAAAAATCATATCAACGGCAGGTAAATCCCTTTGCCGAAAGCTTTCTCTTATTAACCGCTTAATACGATTTCGATCATGAGCCTTTGCTATCATTTTCTTCGATAGCGCCAGCCCAAGTCGGGCATAACCTAAATTATTTTCTCTAAAGAGAATAATAAATTCGGATGTGACAATTTTTTCTGCTTGTTCAAACACACGATCATAATCGTTCTTGATTAATAATCGTTGTGTTTTTTTAAAAGCAAACACTTAGGCTGACAAACGCTTACGGCCTTTAGCACGACGACGTTTAATTACTAATCTGCCTGCTCGAGTAGCCATACGCTCACGAAAACCATGATCGCGTTTACGCTTTAAGTTACTTGGTTGAAAGGTGCGTTTCATGATGAACCTGTTTATAAATTTATGAGGCTGGCAATGATAGAGAACTTTTTTTCTACTGTCAATTTAGATGCTTGATTATTTTTTGCCTATTGAGGGTAAATCACCCGATTTTAGTGAGTTATACCCCCTTGTTAATAAAAATATAATTTATTCTTTTTAAAAAACTTATTTTTGTTATATAGGAGAGGCACTCCTGTGGATAAATTTATTTTATATATTTAATTCAACATGTTAGATCGAATAAAACCATGTTCATAAAGCTTGTTTAAGCTTGTGATCTATTTGTTGTTTCTTTTAAGAGTTTGTTTATCCAGGATCTTATTTGCATCTTATACGCGTTATTTGCGCTTAGTTATTCATAGTTTAATTGATCCAACTTGCATTAAAAAATAGCAATAATACGATTTCGGTAGCTCGCTGCACACATTTTTTAGCTTTTTTAGGCGATGTTCGGATTATGCCAATTTACTTTTTTGGTAATTATGATTGCATTAGTTGATGGTGAGCTATGTGACTAGTTAGCTTTTTAAACTTAAATTTAGTTTTTTGCTTAATAGAAAATAAAAATAGGTGAATATTATTTTTTTTTAAAGCTAAGTTTTTTTGTTTGTTTCAGGTGCTTTTTTATTAAGTAATATTTTCTTAGCTGTATTTTCTGATGCGCTAAATATAATAATATTTCTTTTATTTAAAATACTTATGTTTATTATATAGGGACGCCTTGTCTGTTGATAACTCTATTAAATTCATTAAATACAAGCACTTAAATGATTTTGGAACTTGTTTGTAAATTCGGTTTAAGCCTGTGATCTAAGTGTATATAGATCCTGCTTTATTTTATGCCCCCAAGTTTATAGGTCGCTTATCCCTAACCTGTATACTGATTTATCCATAGCTTATTAATGGCGTTTTAATCATCGTTATTGATTAATTTATGCAAAATTTGATTGCCAATTTGTGCTGCATTTGCTTTAGCTTTATTGGTTAAGACCACCACGCCAAGTTTTTTGTTGGGGTAAAAACCGATAAAGGTACTAAATCCTTGATTGCCGCCGTTTTTGCTGATTAATAATCCTCGTTTTGATTGAACTCGCTGCCAGCCCAGTCCTAGAGCAAATTTTGGATTTACCGAAAAGCGGGGTTGTTGGGCAAATTGCATCGCGGATAATAATTGCGGACTAGCTTGTTCTACTCGTATACCTAGATTCGCTTTCATAAATTTTAATAAATCGGCTGCCGATGAGCGTAATGCACCACCACCGAGAAAGTTTGCTGGTACATAATGGGGAGCGGGATTTGATTTAGTATGATAACCTTGTGCTTGCAGGGGGATTTTTTCTGGAGGTAAATTAAAATAGGTACTGTTCATCCCTAAAGGTTTGGTGATCCGTTCACGCAATTGGCGTGCTAATGGTTTATTGGTTGCATGAACTAACACATTACCTAACAAACCAAAACTTACATTAGAATATTTATATTGACTGCCTATAGGTACTTGGGGTTCCCAGGTTTTTAAATGATTAAAGAAAGCATTTATGTTGCCTTTATTAACGCCAAACTGCTCCATTTGTCGGGGGAAACTGGCTGTATGGGTTGCTAAATTGATTACTCGCACTTTATCAATAGGTAAATTGGTGGTATTTGCTAGGGCTGGAAGGTATTTAACAACTGGGTCGCTTAGTTTTAGGCTGCCTGCATTAACCTCATAAGCTAATAATGTAGTAACGAAAATTTTAGTAATTGAAGCGAGTTCAAAAATAGTATTGGCGGTAACTGGGCGCTTCTTTTCGCGGTCTGCATACCCATAATTAAAATAATAGTCGTGGCCATTATAATAAATGGCTATAGCCATACCTGGAATCTGTTGTTTGTTTATCAAGGGTTCGACGGTGTTTGTTATTAATTGCTCTAAAGGCTTCTCGTCTTGGGCAAATGTACTTAGCGAGACTATCAGTAAACATGAACTAAGAATGCGAGTAATTGCGTTAATTCTCATCATAATATTCATCCATAAACTGGGTTAATGGCTTAAACTTCAAACTTTGGCGATATATAGCGAAATAGAAGTGGACAATAGCGCGCTAAAATCGCACCAAAACGCTCTTTAGGCCCTGCTATGACTACGGTAGGTTTTTCATGGTAAAGAGCATGGGCTATTTTTCGTGCACATACAGCGGGCTTTATTCCGTGTTCGTGGCTTTTATCTTTTTTTCCAAAGCTTGTTCCATTGGCTAATAATGAGTTTTGGGTGATATTGGTATTAATAAAGCCTGGGTAAATTAAGGTTATTTTAAGTTGGGTATCGGCTAGTTCATTACGCAGGCTCTCAAAATACCCTCTAAGAGCGTGTTTGCTCGCGCTATAGGCTGAGCGTGTCTGAATTCCATAAAGCCCGAGCATGCTGGATACAATGGCGATGTGGCCGCTTCCGCGCTGCAGCATGTTTTTTAATATCGGTCGGGTTAAGGCTATGGCACCAAAAAAGTTCACGTCCATTATTTTTTTATCTAATGCAAAGACGGAATCGGCTACCAGATAACGTTGGGATATGCCTCCATTATGAATAAGTAAATCAATAGGGCCATATTCATCCCAAACGTGAAGGGCCTGCGTTTCTAACTCATGGTGCTGCTCTAGATCGAGCGGGACGACGCTATGTCTTTCTGGATTGTTGCAAAGGTTTTTCACTCGTTCTAGCTCTGCTTGATTTCTAGCTGAGAGGATTAGCCTAGCTCCTGAACTTGCTAGTTCATAAGCTAATGCTTCACCAATTCCTGAAGAGGCACCGGTAATCCATACCGCTTTATTATTTAGGTTCATTTTGATCTCTCTAAACACTGCAAAAGTAGTGCAAATGATTTTTATCCATGATCAAGTCAGTTATAGCTTATTTATTATGTTTGGGCAAATTATGTACTACTCTTGAATGGTAGATAAGTAAGTTATTTTTTCGCTGGAATTTCTGCTTCATGCATTTTTTATTCACAGAATAGTAGATAGAATTGATAGATTGTATTTTTATCGCTCAATAAATGCTTTTTCTTTGTGGATAACTTTGCCTTTATCCTAAAGCCTGAGTATAATTACCGCCTCGCGATTTAGAGTAAGTTGTGGTTGTTTCACTTTAAATTTCATGCTTAGATTGTCTTGTTGCCGTGGAACATTCAGGGGCAGTATTTATATTCATGGATAATTAGGTTCTGTTGGTAAATGCCTTAAAATCTTTATGGAGCAGTATAAGGGCCACAAATAGGTTGGGGCATGCTGTAGGATATTCTTTATTTATTAAAGACCATGAACCTTATTTAATTTGATTTTCTGGTTTTATTTATTTTTACCGTCTTCATTAGATGAGGAGTTGTTTTGTGTCAGCAGCAGTTTGGCAAAAATGTTTAGGTTTGCTGCAGGATGAATATTCTGCCCAGCAATTTAATACTTGGTTACGTCCCTTACAGGCACATACTGAGGAACAACGTTTGGTATTATTAGCACCTAACCGTTTTGTTGTTGATTGGGTAAAAAAGCATTTTTTTTCGCGTATCGAAGAATTGATCAAACAATTTTGTGGCGATGAAATTAAATCTATTTCCATCGAGATTGGTAGTAAAACTTCGGTGGGCACAGATTCAGGTACGGCCACCGTTAGTGCTGGCGATAATAAAGTAGTATCTAGTTCCACAGAAACCTTAGTTGCTAAAAGTGCTCCCAAAAAGGCTGTTGATTATAAAAGTAGTCATTTAAATAAGAAGTTCTTATTTGAAAGTTTTGTGGAAGGTAACTCGAACCAATTGGCGCGTGCCGCATCCATGCAGGTAGCCGAACGTCCTGGTGATGCTTATAACCCCTTGTTTATTTATGGTGGTGTGGGTTTGGGGAAAACTCACTTAATGCATGCAATTGGTAATGAAATTCTAAGAAACAATCCTGATGCTAAAATCCTATATCTGCATTCTGAGCGATTTGTGGCAGACATGGTGAAAGCTCTGCAAACCAATTCAATTAATGAATTTAAACGCTTTTATCGCTCATTAAATGCCTTGCTTATTGACGATATTCAATTCTTCGCAGGTAAAGATCGTTCGCAAGAAGAGTTTTTCCATACTTTTAATGCTTTACTCGAAGGGCAACAGCAAATCATTTTAACCAGCGATCGCTACCCCAAAGAAATTGAAGGGATGGAGGAGCGCTTAAAATCGCGCTTTGGCTGGGGATTAACGGTTGCCGTAGAACCACCAGAGCTAGAAACGCGGGTGGCAATTTTGATTAGCAAAGCGGAACAATCTAATATTGAATTACCTTATGAGGTTGCTTTCTTTATTGCGAAACGGATTCGTTCGAATGTTCGTGAACTCGAAGGGGCTTTGCGTCGCGTTATTGCCAATGCACATTTCACCGGTAAACCGATTACTATCGAGTTTGTTCATGAGGCATTGCGCGATCTTTTAGCGCTACAAGATAAGCTAGTAACGATTGAAAACATTCAAAAAACCGTTGCTGAGTATTATAAGGTCAAGGTGGCTGATATTTTGTCAAAACGCCGTAGCCGTTCTATTGCCCGACCAAGACAAATGGCCATGGCTTTAGCTAAAGAGTTAACCAATCATAGTTTACCGGAAATTGGTGATCATTTTGGCGGTCGTGATCATACTACAGTAATTCATGCCTGTAGGAAGGTTAAAGAGCTAGTGCAGGATGATAGCGATTTTGCTGAAGATCATAAAAACTTAATGCGCATCTTATCTTCTTAAAAATAGGAGCTTGTGGTGTTTGAATTTGCGATAAAAAAAGAAGATTTGCTTACCCCTTTGCTTGCCGTTGCTGGCGCTGTCGATAAAAAGCAATCTTTAGCTATATTGTCTAATTTTTTATTCAAACTCGTGGATGGACAGTTATCCATTACAGCAACCGACTTAGAAATTGAAATTTCTGCACAAGTTCCTTGTGAATCGGAGCAAAGGGAAGGTTCAATTACGGTTCCCGCTAAAAAATTTATTGATATTATTCGCTCTTTAGATGATCAGGCTAGCCCTAATCTGCGGGTTGATAATGGCATTTTAACTATTAAACAAGGGCGCAGCTCTTTTAAATTGACTACTTTGCCTGCTGATGGTTACCCCTTAAGCGAGGATGAGTGCAACGAAGTTGAACTGAGTATCCCTCGGTTAGTCTTATTGCAATTATTGCAGTCAACTCATTTTGCCATGTCACAGCAAGATGTACGGGTGTTTTTAAATGGTTTGTTTTTAGATTTCGAACCTAATCTTATTTCTGCGGTAGCAACCGACGGACATCGCATGGCTATTTGTCGACATCAATGTGAAAATAGCAGCGATAAGAAGTTGCTGATTCCTAAAAAGGGTATTCAGGAATTATTGCGCCTGCTAAATGGTATTGATGATGAACAGGTTTTGCTGGCGGCAGGTAAATCTCATTTCAAATTAGTCAGTAAACGATTTGTATTTTTATCAAAATTAATTGAAGCACGTTTTCCACCTTATGCTAAAGCAATCCCACGTAATCAAGACAAACAAATTACTATCGATTGCGCGATATTAAAGCGGGCTTTATCACGCATAGTTATTTTAGCGCATGAAAAATCTAAAGCAGTGATGCTGCATTTGCAACCGGGTTTATTAACCCTAATTGCGAATAATAATGAACAAGAAGAGGCGGTTGAATCTTTAGTTGCTGAAACCCAGGGAGATGAACTCAAAATTGGTTTAAATGCAACTTATCTATTGGATGTACTGTCTCATTTTGGTGATGGCCAAATTCGCTTATCTCTATCACATACGGACAGCAGTATTTTAATTGAGTCATTAGAAAATGAGCATTATCAATACATTATTATGCCAATGAAAATATGATCCTTTCTGAGTTAAAAATTCACCACTTACGTAATCTCTCTTCGCTCAAACTGCAATTACACCCCAGGTTCAATTTTATTTCTGGGGCTAATGGCAGTGGTAAAACCTCCATTCTTGAAGCACTCTATCTCTTAAGTTGTGGCCACTCTTTTCGTTCGCGTGAAATTGCCCCGATTATTCAGCAAGAGCAATCATCCTTTACTGTTTTTGCCCGTGGCAGCGAGCAGGAAAGTATTAGCATTCAAAAGTCATCGGCCGAACCTACGCAAATCAAATTGAACAACCAGTTTTGCTCCAGTACCAGTCAACTGGCTTATGCTTTACCGTGTCAAATCTTCTACTCCGATATTTTTCAAATCATTGACGCAGGTCCTGCCCTCCGTCGTAGTGTATTGGATTGGGGATTGTTTCACGTGAAACCTAATTACCTTAGTTTGTTGAAGGATTATAAGAAGGTATTGAAACATCGTAATGCCTTATTAAAAAAGCATGCACCTTTCGATCATTTTGTACCGTGGGATAAACAATTAAGCGATTTAGCCGCACAGTTGGATTTATTACGCAAAGAATATTTTATACTCTGGGAGCAAGAATTTAATTTGGTCTTGGCACAATTAACCGATCTGCAATGTACCTTATTTTATTCTAAAGGTTGGGATAAGAAAAATAGCGGCAAAGAATTACAGCAGGTGTTGGAAGAGCATTTTGAGAGTGATAAACATAAACAGTATACCCAATACGGTGCGCATCAAGCAGATATTATTATTGAAAGCAATCTAAATAAGGCAAAACAGTTTCTGTCACGTGGACAGCAGAAAATCATTTTAATTGCTTTGAAACTTGCTCAAGCGAATTTAGTTGCTCATGATTGTTTGTATTTACTGGATGATTTACCCGCTGAGCTGGATGAAGTTCATCAGCAAAAACTATTAGCCTATTTGGCTTCACGTAGAGGACAGTATGTTATTACCACTAATGCCAGTGTCGAGTATTTATATTCCTTATGTACTAAAGAAGCAGGATATTGTTATCAACTTAGCCACGGCGTAGTGAAGTCTGCAGATGTTTCACGTGAAACAATAAGTTAAGTTCTATGTTGTTAACTGATACGATAGTCTGTTTACGCTGTACAAAATACACACTAAGTAAGCTCTTTCCTTACATATTAAAGATTCTTAGCCGGGTTTTTGCATCCGGGTTTCATTTTTTCTTAGGTTGAAATAAATAACCTGTTGTTTAATAAAGATAATTATACTTTGTGTAAACGTGTTCTCATGAAAATCAAGCTTAAAATTACCTTATTTCTTTCCAACACCCAATAAAGAAGAAGTATAGATATAGCTTGTATTAACTAGCTCAACAAAAGTTAAAATGTTCCACGTGGAACATTTTAACAAGAATAATACAGGCTATACTTTATCGTCGGAATAAGCCAAAGACATGCAAAAGACATGCAAAATATGCTATGATAGGGGCAATTTTAAATGGTGTAATAAGGGTTTAAGAGGACCTCCTAATGAGCGTTGATGCCAGTTATGATTCAAGTAATATTAAAGTCCTAAAAGGGTTAGATGCAGTAAGAAAAAGACCTGGAATGTATATCGGTGACACCGATGATGGTACCGGTTTGCATCATATGGTTTTTGAAGTAGTAGATAACTCTATTGATGAGGCGTTGGCAGGTTATTGTAAAGAGATTTTTGTCACCATTCATTCAGATGAATCAGTTACAGTAAAAGACGATGGACGTGGAATTCCGGTTGATATTCATAAGGAAGAAGGACGTTCCGCAGCTGAAGTAATTTTAACAATTCTGCATGCAGGCGGTAAGTTTGATGATAACTCCTATAAGGTTTCTGGGGGGTTACACGGCGTGGGTGTTTCGGTAGTAAATGCATTATCCGAGGAATTGCACTTAATCGTGCGCCGTCATGGCAAAATCCACGAGCAACACTATCGAAATGGTGTGCCTGATGCGCCGATCACAGTAACCGGTGATGCCAGCAATACCGGAACCCAGATATGGTTTAAGCCCAGTGCGGCAACTTTTTCTAATATTGAATTCCACTATGATATTTTAGCGAAGCGTTTACGTGAATTATCCTATCTAAATTCCGGTGTATGCATTCATTTATTTGATGAGCGCTCACAAAGACAAGACACGTTCCATTATGAAGGGGGAATCCAAGCCTTCGTAGAACATTTAAATAAAAATAAAACGGTAATTACTCCCGTTGTATTTTCTATGACGGCTGAAAAAGAAAATATCACCGTTGAATTATCAATGCAGTGGAATGATTCGTACCAAGAAACGCTGTATTGCTTTACCAATAATATCCCGCAACGTGACGGGGGAACGCACATGGCGGGCTTTAGAGCGGGCTTAACGCGTACCTTAAACAATTACATTGAAGCAGAAGGCTATGCCAAAAAAGCTAAAGTTTCACCTACTGGTGATGATG
This sequence comes from Legionella lytica, assembly GCF_044626755.1. GTDB lineage: Bacteria > Pseudomonadota > Gammaproteobacteria > Legionellales > Legionellaceae > Legionella > Legionella lytica_A. The sequence continues at coordinate 388,094 of NZ_JBGORX010000002.1, forward strand.
CCCGCGAAGGCTTAACTGCAGTTTTATCGGTTAAAGTACCTGATCCTAAGTTTTCTTCGCAAACTAAAGATAAGTTGGTTTCCTCTGAAGTGAAATCAGTAGTTGAATCCAGCGTTTCCGAAAAATTCAATGATTTCCTTTTAGAAAACCCTGCCATAGCTAAAGCAATCGTCGGTAAAATTATTGATGCAGCAAGAGCGCGCGAAGCTGCCCGTCGTGCACGTGAAATGACGCGTCGTAAAGGAGCCTTGGATATTGCTGGTTTACCTGGGAAATTGGCAGACTGTCAGGAAAAAGATCCTGCTTTATCTGAATTATACCTTGTGGAAGGAGATTCTGCGGGTGGCTCAGCAAAACAAGGACGTGACCGAAAGTTTCAGGCTATTTTGCCTCTTAAGGGTAAGATTCTTAACGTTGAAAAAGCACGTTTTGATAAAATGCTCGCATCTCAAGAGGTTGCTACCTTAATTACCGCTCTAGGCTGCGGTATTGGACCTGATGAATATGATCCGGATAAAGTACGTTATCACCGTATTATCATCATGACTGATGCGGACGTCGACGGTTCTCATATTCGTACTTTATTACTAACGTTCTTCTATCGGCAAACACCGGAGCTTTTAGAGCGTGGTTATATTTATATTGCTCAGCCACCGCTCTATAAAGTGAAGCGTGGAAAGCAGGAACAGTATGTAAAAGATGATGAAGCTTTATTTGATTACTTAACACAAAGTGCTTTGGATTCAGCGGCATTTTATCCTTCAAAAGAATCTCCACCGATTATGGCCGTTGCTTTAGAAGAGTTAGTACAGCAGTTTAGACGTGTTGAGAAAATTATTAAACGCTACAAACGCAGATACCCTACTGATATTCTCAAACGTGTTGCATACCTCCCTGTCTTGCATAATGAAGATTTTAATCAGGAAGAAAAAATAGCAAATTGGTGTAAACAGTTACATCTGGGCTTGCAACAACTGGATAATAAAACAGAACATTATCAAGTAGAGGCTTATGCCTTACCGGAAAGCAATTTATTTGTGCCAAGAATTACGATGACACAGCATGGTATGGATCATCATATCACAATGAATGCTGAGTTTTTCTATTCTAAAGATTACAAAGAAATGGTTGGCCTAGGTGCTAAGTTAGCGAGCTTGGTGGAAGAGGGCTCCTTTGTTAAACGTGGTGAGAAAGAGCACGTAGTTGAAAGTTTCGAACAAGCTTTAGATTGGTTAATGGATGAGGCTAAAAAAGGTCAAACCATTCAGCGTTATAAGGGGCTTGGTGAGATGAATCCAGGGCAATTGTGGGAAACAACGATGGACCCAGATGTACGACGTATGCTGCAAGTAACTATTGAAGATGCGGTAGCGACTGATGCTATATTCACTACCTTAATGGGTGATAATGTGGAGCCAAGAAGAGACTTTATCGAAATGAATGCCTTGGAGGCAGGAAATATTGATGTGTAGTTGATGGTTGATACATTTGATTAGCGTTGGCGAAAGTGGTTTTTTTGCCAACTGTATGGCCCAGGTTCTACGTCAGTTCTTGGGATCCTGTCTGAGTGTAGAAATTTAGGCGGGTATCATGTGAGGTTGTGATTTGCTTTAGGCTCTTTGGGGCTTATAGTTCAAATCACAGCCTAATTTTTTCAGCGGCTCTTCAGTACACAATCCAACACAGCAGCCCTACGTTTACCAAACCCCAATTTATTTGCCTCAAATTTCCTTTAATATCAAAGCTAAACTCAAGAGCCTTACTGTAATTACCTCATTTTCTTGACGAGTCCTTATTTCTTTGTTGCAAACATCGGAATGGATTTTCGAAGAGGTTGCAAGGTAGGTAGCTCTGCGATGGCTAACGATCATTTTCATTGTGATAAAAACTCTGGATTGCGCCAGGGTTGATTTCTGAGCCTTAACACTAATCTATTCATTACTACTAAGAATAATTCCACGGGTTTAATAATTTGATGCAATAAAATAAAGTTGAACTAGGGTCTTCTCCTGATTAAATAAATTAATCTCTACTATTAAAAAAATAGGCTAAACTAATAGAAAAACAGAAACATATTAATAAGTTAAGGGTGGTGTTTATGGATTTCGCCGGTTCAGGACAGTCTGATGTAATTAAGGCTATTTATAACGCGCATATTTTTTCTGGCATAGGAATTGTGGAACAAAAAATGCTGGCTGATAAAAGTATAGTTACCCGTTGCGCTGCGGAAGAAATTATCATTGAGCAGGGGGAAATAGGGGATAAGCTTTATATTGTTATTGAGGGCCAGATGTTGGTTTCAGTGAAAGATATTAATGTAGGGCGCAGACGGGTAAATACCTTAGGACCTGGAGATGTCTTCGGGGAAATCGCCATCTTGCGACGTATCCCCAGAACGGCACGTGTCAGCACCCTTACGCCATGTAAGTTTCTGTCAATTAATGCACATGATTTTTTTGACGCCTATCAATATTTTCCGCCTAAAGCTCGCGATAATATTCAGTTAGTAATTGCCAAGCGTTTGGCTCAATTGGGTTCTTATGCACGGTAGGAAGGGGGAGGAGTGCTGCCTCCATGCAGCGAAGTACAATCCATGTACTTGTCCCTTTAGTTTTGACATCCTGTCAGACATATCCATGTCATCCCTTTGAGCTTTAAGTATAACCGGTCTGTGTTTATTGTCATTGGGCCGTTGGAGCAGCGCAATGTAAGATATTTCTCAAAGAACATGGGATATTGTCTTGTCTCCTCGGGGAGAGTTAATTGTCGTTTACGCTGGGCGCAAAAGCCCAGCAGAAGTTATGCTGATTTAGGCTGTTGTTGCGTGATGCAGTGAATACCGCCACCGCCAGCAAACACATCCAAGGCATCGATTTGGCTTATATGATGATTGGGATAGAGCTTCGTGAATAACTCATAAGCTGCTTTATCCTGAGCTTCATAGCCAAACGCGGGCATAACTATACCCTTATCGGCCAAATAAAAGTTGATATAGGATAAAGTCAGGCGTTCACCATGCATGTATGTTGCCGGGGGTTGTTCGACGGTATAAACCTCTAATTTGCGCCCCTGCGCATCCGTTGCCGCATTAAGAATTGCCAGGTTTTCCTGCAGCGTCGCATAATTGGGATCTTCTTTATCGTGAGTGATTAGGCACAGAGCTTTTCCTGGGGCAATAAAGCAAGCTATTTCATCGATATGACCATCGGTTTCATCACCTAATAACCCTTTGTTCAACCAAATGATGTGCTTCGCGCCAAGGAAATCAAACAGATAATGTTCGATTTCTTGTTGGCTAAGGTGGGGATTGCGATTTTGGTTAAGCAAGCATTCACGGCTGGTTAAAACAGTGCCTTCGCCATCCACGTGAAAGGAGCCTCCTTCCATCACCAAAGGAGCAGAAAAAGATAAGGCCTTGGTTTTACTAATGATCGCAGCAGAGATTTCATTATCCAAAGCACAATCTGCGTAGTTTCCACCCCAAGCATTATGAATCCAGTTGACCCCTGCTAATTTTTGTTCCTTATTCAATAAAAAAGTTGGTCCGGTATCACGAGTCCAGGAATCATTAATTGGCAAAGTTTGAATGCTTATGTTATCGCCACATAACTCTTTTGCTAAGTCCTCATCTCCGGGATTTACCAGCATGGTTACTGGTTCATATTGGGCAATGGAATTGGCTACCAGTGCATAGGCTTTACGTGCCTTATCTAAGCCTATTTTTGACCAAGTTTCTAGGTGACAGGGCCAAGCCATCCAACATTGCTCGTGTGGGTGCCACTCAGCGGGCATAAAAAAACCACTTTGTTTGGGTGTCATTATTTGTTACTCCGTATGCTCTGCATCAAGATAGGTTAGCTGAGAAAAAACACTTCTTAGTTCGTTCAAATAAAATAAGGTTTTTTCTCGAGATAAGCCTGCTTGGATAAGTTGTTTTTCGTAGGATTGACTCAACTTTTTCGTATCAAAATGAGCCAAGTTCAATACGTTAGTAACCGTATCTCCACTAACTAAATCATTTAATTCAAAGCTGCCATCATCAAAGAGCTCGACGTCTAATGAATTAGTATCCCCAAATAAATTATGCAAGTTACCTAATATTTCTTGGTAGGCGCCCACTAAGAAAAATCCTAGTGCATAGGGATTATTGCTGTCATAAGGTGGTAGCTTTAAGGTTGAATTTACCCGGGCGCTACCTAAATACTCTTTAATCGTACCATCCGAATCACACGTTAAATCTTGTAAGATACAGTGCATTTCAGGGGCTACGTTCAGTTGCGAAATGGGTGTGATGGGGAATATTTGCCCAATCGCCCAAGCGTCGGGAATGGATTGGAAAAAGGAAATATTACAAAATATTTTTACCGCCATATCTTCATTGATTTTTACTAACAAGGCTTGCTCACTGGGATTATCCTCTGTTAAGCGTTCCTTGAGTTCCATGCAAATATTGGTATAAAAAGATTCAACCTTTGCCTTCTCCTGCATGCTAATTACCCCATGTTTAAATAGGGAATGGGCTTCGTGCAGGGAATGTACTGCATAGTTGTATATTTCGATTGGTGAGCTGTTGGTTATTGCCTGATAGGTATCATAAATATCGCGAATTACATGGGATTCTTCTTCTTCAACACCAGGTAATAGCGGCGATTTATTAACCATTTCTATGTCTGAAATGTCCGCAATAACCACGGCATGATGCGCAGTTAAGGCTCTACCTGATTCGGAAATGATATTAGGTTCGGGAATTTTGGCTTCCTGACACAGGTGTTTAATGGCCAGTAAAATATGCGTTGCATATTCATTGAGGTTGTAATTCATCGAACAACCTTTATTGGAGCGCGTTCCTTCATAATCCACACTCAGTCCACCACCCACATCAACGGTATTAATGGGTGCATTTAATTGACGTAGTTCGACGTAGTAACGTGCTACTTCTTGCATGCAATGGCGAATATCGTGAATATTGGCAATTTGTGAGCCTAAATGGCAGTGCATTAATTGCAAGCAATCCAACATATTATTCGCTTTTAATTGGGCAATTAATTCCAGCACTTGTTTGGCATTAAGACCAAATTTGGATTTTGAGCCTCCGCTATTTTCCCATTTACCTGCACTTTTACTCACCAGGCGAATACGTACCCCAAGACTGGGTTTGATTTGTAAGCGAGCGGATTCTTTTAAAATGATATCCAGCTCAGACTTCTTTTCAATAACAATAAAGACCTGATGTCCCATTTGTTGTGCGATTAATGCAGTGCGAATATAGCTACTGTCTTTATAACCATTACAGACAATGGTGTTGGATTGATTGCTGAGCATGCCAATTACTGCCATCAGCTCAGGTTTTGAACCCGCCTCTAAGCCGATAGTATTATTGGGGGATTTTAATAATTCTCTGACTACACTTTGCTCTTGGTTTACTTTAATGGGATAAACCAATTTATAGGAGCCGGTATAATTATTTTCGGTGATGGCATCTGCAAAGGCTTGATAGATGCGATGTACGCGATCATGCAATATATCGGTACAACGAATTAATAAAGGCAAATGTAGTCCGGTACGACGAGCGGCATCCACAATGGCTTGGAGCTCCACCCCTTTTTTCCCAGGAGCTTGGCTTATTTCAATATTCCCTTTGGAATTGACACTGAAGTATCCCTCACCCCAGTTTTCAATATTATATAAATTTGTTTCAGTGAATGAATTGTTGTTCATATGGTTTGAAATTCCAAAAAAAATTAACGAATTTTAATGAGTTGTTGATAGGTTTCAGGTTCACGTTGCTGCGCAAAAGGAAAGAGGCGTCCCCATAATGCTCGTTGGCTAAAATCTAATTCCGCAACCAGTACCGCAGGTTGATTACGTGGTGCTTGCGCTAAAATTTCCCCCATCGGGGTACTTATAAAGCTGCTGCCGTAAAACTCGAGACCATCTTCACAGCCAATGCGGTTGGTGGCGATGACAAAGGTATTGCTCATGATTCCTTGAGCGATCATTACTTTCTGCCACATGGGTTGGCTGTCAAAACCAGGAGCAGTGGGCTCGCCACCAATTGCGGTAGGATATGTTAATATTTCTGCACCTTTTAAGCCATAAATACGCGATAACTCAGGGAACCATTGATCATAACAGGTTGGTAAGCCCCAGCGGTGCTCTGCAATTTCATGCACTGGATAGTCAGAATCCCCGGGTTTGAAGTAAAAATCTTCGTGGTATTTTTCACCGCTGGGAATGTGTTGTTTACGGGTAATGGCAATAAGCTCGCCTTGATTATCATAAGCTACAGCAGTGTTATAGCCGGCTTTTTCAAATAAGGAGGAGGTAATGGCAACATTATAGGCTTTAGCTACTTTGCTGACAAATTGAGTCGTAGGGCCAGTATGAATGTCCTCCATATAAGGCTTGCCATCGACATCAGAGCGCGTACAAAAATAGGGGCTTAGAGTTAGTTCTTGGAGGCAAACGACGCGGGCGCCTTGTTGGGCCGCAGCTTGAATTCCTGCTTCTAGCTTGTCTTGGTGTTCTTTAGGATTCTCGTGCCATTTTTCTTGGACGAGTCCTACTGCTAACTTATCGGTCATGCAAATACTCCTACTACTGGGGTTATGGATCATAAGAAGCCCTTACAATGTAAGGGCAAAGAAGTTTAAAAATAGGGCTAAAAAAATAAATCATAGGCTGTTGCTATTACTTAGGCTGTCTTCGGAGGGGGTTACACTGGGTGTGGTTGATGCAGATGGCGATGCTAATGGGGTGCCGTAGAGGCTGTTGCTGTTCGTACCAATAGAAATACGATTGGCATTCATTTCCTTAGCAATAAGATGAATTGGATCCGCTTTATTAAACACTGATGAAGTTAAGAGTGCTAATTTATGACGAACCTCATAGCGTACGACACTGTCTGTTTTCGCTAATTTACCACCAATTTCTTCCTCGTGTCCGGCTATATGCTGGGCGAGCATGGCGGAATATTTGAGACAGTTATCTCGACTAAACTCACGATCGGTAAAAAATACTTCCGGTGTCTCACCGAGTAAGTGCTTTATATTACGTTTAAAGGCAAAAGCGGCGTTGACTTCCGCAGCCAAGGTGCTTTCTGGAAAAATGTTATGGATGGTTTTGGCTAATTGGCTTCGATGCTCATCTGGTGTTAATAATGCCAAACGCTCGGCAATGGCTATTTCATTTTTTTCTAATACTTCGCAAGCTAAATCATTAAAGCGTTGCAGTAGGACATAAGTAGGTTTTTCTAATAGAAATGTATGCGGCCTGCTATTTCTGCTATCCAGGATGTTAAGAAGACGTATTTTAACCTGTAAGGCATCATTAAGTACCAAATAAAAACAGGTATTATCTTGTACTGGTGAGTCTAATGTTTGAGCTGCTTTTTTCAACTCGGGTAACTTATCTTGTGGGCAACCTCTTACTATCTTAACGGCAAACTCTAACTGTTCATCTTCTGACAGTTCGCTATCTAATATCTCTTGATGTTCGGCAAAGATGTCTCCCGCATCGACATCATTAAATAGTTCATAAGGCTGTTTATGTTCTAAAAACTCAACACGACTATAGGTCATTTAAATCTCCTTAATGTTAATGGTTGGAAAGATTCCTACATCGCTACGGTGTTGCAACCAGGGCTAATAAAACCCCAAGTATTTTAAAGTTCTTTGGCGATAAATTAAAACTATGTCTAAACTTATAAAACATAGGTTTATGTGGTTTAGATCGCAGGTGCATCAAGCATTTAAATCTCCCAAAAAACCAAGATTTAAATTTGTACAGCTATAGTAACGGAATAAATTACAGCTGTCATGAATTTAAGCTAAAGTTTTCTGAGAAAATGTCGAATAAGTTATTAGATGCACGTTTTGCCTTTTAAAATTACAATAACAACAAGGAGTGGGCAATGTCTAAAAATCATTTATTACAAGACCCCTTTTTAAATGAGTTGCGTAAAGAAAAGGTGCCTGTTTCCATTTTCTTAGTCAATGGAATTAAATTACATGGCGTTGTGGATTCTTTTGATCAGTATGTCGTGATGTTAAAGAACTCCATCACCCAAATGGTTTATAAACATGCTATATCTACAGTAGTACCATCACGAGCGGTAAAAGTTCCTACCGAGGATGGTGGAAGCGAGGGAACTGTGGCAGACTAGGCATTTTTAACAACATAAATTGGGACCTCTCAATTTATCCTAAAAAAAGCACTGGGTTTGCCCTAAATATTCCTCGCTTTTTTTAGGTTAGTTGGCCTTTTTTGTCGGAGAATAAGTTTTGTTTGAACGTCCGCAAGGTGGTGAGCGAGCGATCCTCGTGCAATTGGGGCTACCTGGGGTTGATGCTGAAAAGGCATTACAAGAATTTGAAGAATTGGCATGTTCAGCGCAGGCTGAAATACTGGATTGTGTTTTAGGCACGCGTGCGACACCTGACGCCAAATATTATATTGGTAAAGGTAAAGCAGAAGAGCTTGCACAGTTGGTAAAAGCCTTGGATGCCGAATTAGTCTTGGTCAATCATGAATTATCTCCCTCACAAGAGCGCAATTTAGAGCGTTTGCTGGAATGCCGGGTGGTAGACCGTAGTGGTCTTATTCTCGATATTTTTGCCCAACGTGCCCGTACCTTTGAAGGTAAATTACAGGTTGAGTTGGCGCAATTACAACACTTATCTACCCGCTTAATCCGTGGTTGGACCCATTTGGAACGCCAAAAGGGCGGTATTGGCTTGCGTGGCCCCGGTGAAACCCAGTTGGAAACGGACCGACGCTTATTACGTGAGCGGATAAAATACATTAATAAACGTCTAGAGAAAGTACGTTGCAGTCGAGATCAAAACCGACAAGCTCGCCGCAAGGCTTCCATGCCCACGGTTTCTTTGGTGGGCTATACTAATGCGGGTAAATCCACCTTATTTAATGCCTTAACCGGGGAACGTATTTATGTCGCCGATCAATTATTTGCGACCCTCGATCCGACTATGCGGCAATTAAGTTTACCAGGCTCCTCTTCGGTTATTTTGACGGATACAGTCGGTTTTATCCGTGATTTACCCCACCATTTAGTAGAAGCTTTTCGCGCTACTTTGGAAGAAACCCAACAGGCGGATTTATTACTGCACGTTATTGATATTTCCGATCCGCACTGGCGCGACACCGTATCTTCGGTGGAGCAAGTTTTGGATGAGTTGGGGGTATTAGAGGTCCCTGTCATTCATGTGTTTAATAAAATTGATTTGAAAGAGGATTGGGTTCCTAAAATTGATTGCAACCAGGAATGGTGTAAGGTATGGATCTCTGCCGCAGCGAATCAAGGTTTGGATTTATTAAAAGAGGCCATTAGTACCCAGTTGCATGGAACCATCTTGATTGAAGATATTCTTTTAAAACCCACACAAGCTAAATTGCGCGCTCAGCTCTATGAGCTTGGGGCGATTTTAAAAGAGTCTATTAGTGATGAGGGTTATTGGCTGGTTAAAATTCGCATCACGCAGGCACAAAAACAACGCTTATTTTTAAGTGATCCACCATAATAAACCGTAGCTAATAAAAAGAAGTAAAATATTTCTATTCTCGAGAATTCTTTATTGATCTTGTGGGAGTCTTGTTAACTCGGACGTATGTTGATAGCAAAAAAAGTAGTAAAGTATCAGCATGAGTAACATCCCAATATAGAAAGGGAGGTTTATTGATAAGCTCAATAAGGGACCCGAAAAGAAACTCGCCACCGCGGCAGAGACGCAAATAATACTGGATTGTAGTCCCATAATGACCCCGTGATTCATTTCTGAAGCCAGTTTCGACATGGTTGATAAGTACCAAGGCATTAATACGGAAGCTGCAAAAATAATGCATGCATTTCCTAGAATAAAGCTGACGTTATTGCCAAAAAAAGCGACATAAAATAATGAAGCAATAATGGTGCATACGGAGAGTTTTTTCAGTGCTAAACCCTCAAATTTCGTACTCGGTATTTTATTGGTAAGGTTCAAGGCAAGCATATAAAAAACGACCATCGAAGAAAACAAAAGCCCAATTTGATAACTAGTAAAGCCCAGCCTTACCATGGCAAAAGGAACGATGGCAAGAAAATAAAAATACCATGCGAGCTGATAAAGGAAAAATTCTTTAAAAACAATATGACTATAAGTTTTTTTCCCTCCGAAGGAGGGAGCTGTTGGTGGAGATTTATCGGCAACGGGTTCTAAAGGGCCGACCAAGAGAAAATTCATAATTTTCATGGCCAGGATCAAAAACAAGGGCGCGGCAAAATAATAAAGAGGGACCTTGTCGGTAAAATTAATTAAAAATCCACAAATGACTGGCCCAATAAACAAACCCCCAGCATTCATGATTTCTGTTTTCCTAAAGATTTCTGTTTTTGACTCTTTAATGTGTGACAGTAAAGACATGATGGCGACGCGTCCAAGCGTAAAGCCTTCTAAGGTTTTACTGAGAATAAAGAGACTTAAATTAATGGCGATAAGACTATATATGCCCAGGCTGGTTGCGATAATAGCCCCTAGAAAGAAGAAGAACAGAGTTTTTTTCTCGCCATAGCGGTCCGCCAAATACCCACAGATTAATCCACCCACGGTGGCACCGATAAAATAAGCACCCAGGGTCAGACCGTAGATATTAAGTTTAGTATTTTGACTTACATCGGATAAAAAACCACTCTGATGTAAAAAAATAGCGCCTAATAGCGTCGGTAGCATACTGGAACTAATGCTGATGAATAGCAACATGATAAAAGGCACATGGGCCGGAGAGAATTTTTTAAAGAATAATCGGAGAGAAGATTTCATTCTATTTTCTGTCCTAATTTTGAACAGCACGTAATCGACTATAGACCATAGGTTTCCTCTTTTCCAGTTTTAGTTTTAATCTGAGTCCGAGATCTAATGGGGTTTTTGCGAGCAGCTGCGGGGCCTCGCGGACAAGCCGCGAGCATTGGGAGCAAATTAAGGAGTGGGGGCGCTGGAGCTAGAGCTTTCTGCTTGGCCTTCGTGAGTTTGTGCCTCATTGGCCGGCGATTTTTTGTGTACTAAAAATCTGGGTAATCTCAAAGAACTTGACCTACGTAATTTCGCTCCCTTTTGTAGTTGCGCCATAAACTCGGGATTATCTTCTAAATTGTTATATGTTAGTTTTTCAATATCATGTATTAAGTGCATGAGGCGTTCTAGCACTTGGGTTTTATCACGCTCTTGGTTTTGATATTTTCGATAGGTACTGCGGAATTTCTTTTTAATTTCTTCGCGATTGACATTAATTACTAAACCAGGATCGTCACCCTTATTCGGTTTAATGTAGGTGCGCACCAGAGTGTGCAGATGCTCATCAAATTTTTTATCATTAAATTTAGGGTCTGTCAGTGGATAGCTGTCTTTTAAAAATAAATAGAGCTCATTCATTTTTCGTACTGTAAAAAAGCTTAAAAAAATTCCCTTTTTATCCTTTATAATACACTCTTTAATTTTATGACATAAACAGTTTTTACTTTCTTCACACATGCAAATTATCCTTAACTTATAATTATATAAGACGAGCAATTTGTATTAAATATAGCTTCTTTTTGGCCATAGTGTTAAACAAGTGGATTTATCTAATCATTATGAACACAACAATTGATGCAGTAACGTCAACACTACGCAAAATAATTCATGTGGATATGGATTGCTTTTATGCGGCTATTGAAATGAGAGATAATCCCTTGTTACGCGATAAACCCATAGCGGTTGGGGGCTTGGCGAATCAACGTGGGGTTTTATGTACCTGTAATTACCTTGCCCGGGACTATGGGGTGCGTTCGGCCATGCCTACGGCAAGAGCACAGCGTTTATGCCCTAATTTAATCGTGTTGCCGGTAAATATGCCTAAATATCGGGAGGTATCGCAGTCGATTAATGCCATTTTTCATCGTTTCACCGATTTAGTGGAACCCTTGTCCTTAGATGAAGCCTTTCTTGATGTCACCCATTCTCCGGATTATCAAAACAGTGCTACCCGGATGGCTCAAGCGATTCGCCAGGCTATTTTTCAAGAACATGGATTAACTGCATCTGCAGGCGTTGCTCCCAATAAATTTTTAGCCAAAATTGCCAGCGCCTGGCATAAACCCAATGGTTTGTTTGTGATTACCCCGGAACAAGTAAATGATTTTGTTAAAACTTTAGCGATTGATAAATTATTTGGGGTCGGTAAAGTAACGGCACAAAAACTACACAACTTAAATATTTTTACCTGCGAGGATCTCTATCAATATTCCTTGCCCTTTTTAATGGATCATTTTGGTAAGTTTGGCCAGCAATTGTATTATCAAGTGCGCGGAATTGATAATCGTCCGGTGCAGCCGAATCGGGTTCGTAAATCCTTGAGCGTGGAAAAAACCTTGCTGCATGATGTCGTTGAATCTGAGCGAGCAATAGCTATTATTCGTGAATTATATGAAGATTTAATTTTACGTATTCAAAAATATGCCGCTGATTTATTTATAAAAAATCAATTCATAAAAATTAAAACCAATGATTTTAAAGTTCTATCGGCAGAGATTAAAAGCACTCAGCCTACGTTGGAATATTACCTGGAATTATTTCAGCGAATTAGCTTACAGCATCCTAAACCCATTCGCTTGTTGGGTTTAGGGGTGCATTTTCAACAACAACCCCTAGAAGAGGAGCCGTATTATCAAATCTCTTTATTTGATTAGCTTAACCCGCCATCGCGTCTTCTAAGGCTCTAACATCTTGACCACCATAGAGCGTATTCACTAGCTCTCCTTTGGGATTAAATACAAAAGTAACTGGTACCCCGGTAATATCACCTAAGCCCAGCGCAAAGGCCGGATCGGAACGTAGAGAGGGGTATTGAATGTTCAACTTTCTGACTAGGCGGTGTTGTTTATCCAGTGGCAGCGCATCATAATTTACGGCAAATAAGACTGAGTCTCGCTCATGCTTGCGGTAAAAACGGTTAAGTTCGGGGATTTCTTCAACGCAGGTTTTACACCAACCAGCCCAGTAATTAATGAGGACCCATTTTCCTTTTAAGGAGGAAAAAGAAATATCCTGCCCTTGAATATCACGCAATAGCACATCGGCTTGACTTACTGTAGATATCGTCATTAATAGGACAGCAGAGATTAATGTTTTTATTAGTGAATTCATGATTTACCTTAGTAGCAGGGATTTCAACATGGAGGTAGTATAGTGAATTCGCTATAAAAAAATAATACTATTTTTAAAAGCAGGTACTTTTTTTTACAAATAAGCGTCTATACTTCTCTATGATTTCAACATAACTAAGGAAAGTAATCATGTACAAGAAAATTTTAGGAACTCTCGCATTAGCATTTTCTTTAATTCTTTGTCCAACTGCATTTGCAAATAATGCATGTGGTGAAGGCATGAAGCAAATGTTGGGGTCTTTAAAGCTAGATGATGCACAAAAGGAAAAAATTAAACCTATTTTGGAAGGCATGAAATCCACCATGCAACAAAGTGGGGAGCAAATGCGCGATTTAAGTAAACAAATCAATGAGCAAGTTATTTCACCAAATATGGACCAATCTACGGTGAATGCTTTAGTTGATAAAAAAACTAAGCTGCTTGGTGATATGATCAAAGCTAAGGTTACTGCTAAAAATCAAATTTATGCAGTGCTTAATGATCAGCAAAAAGCGCAATTACAAGGTATGATGAAAAAAATGGAAGAGAAAATGGCAGAGAAATTTAAAAGCTGTCATGACGAAGAATAATCTTTCTTTCTATCCTGTCTATACGAGGCATCCAAACTTTTTTGGATGCCTTTTTCGTTAATGATAAGCGTTTAAGGCAGGCCTTGAATTTGGTATGCCCTGCCTCCATCTAGAAAATACCACGGTGGGAAAACGTTTTTTTTGAACTATGCTTAAATTAGGCAGCCAAATAAAAATCAATTTTCTCTTGAACCGGGATTTTTGATTTCATTAGGAGGTGGCGCCATGCGTGATATTAAAGTAGAGCGATTAACTTATGGCATGATGGTTCGTGAAGGCGCAGGCGTTAAGTTACATCGCTACATCGGTATTGAGCGGACGGATGAATTTGAGCCTTTGCTTTTACTCGATTATTTTGACAGTAATAATCCTATGGATTTTATGGCAGGGTTTCCTCCCCATCCTCATCGTGGTTTTGAAACCATAACCTATTTACTCGAGGGTAGCATTACTCATGAAGATAATAAGGGGCATAAGGGAACGATTGGTCCTGGAGATGTACAATGGATGACTGCGGGCAAGGGAATTGTACATTCGGAAATGCCTTCCGCAGAGCATGGGCGTTTAACTGGCCTGCAACTGTGGTTAAATTTACCTGCTGCTGAAAAAATGCGTGAGCCTCGTTATCAAGAGCTGCAAAGCGCGGACTTACCTTTAGAGCATCATGATTCTGGGGCAGTAATTAAAGTGCTTGCGGGGACTACTGATAAAGGAACCACCTCACCAATTACTGATATTGCAACGGCTCCTTTATTTTTTGATATTAGTCTGCCCCTGGATAGTAGCATTCGTCAGCATATTTCCGCGGATTATCAGGGGGTATTATTAGTTATTTCTGGGGCAGTTGTGATTGGGGAGCAATCGATACCCCAAGGTGGATTAGCGAAGCTGGGCGTCGGTGAAGTGCTCACTTTAACTGCTGAAAAAGATAGTCGGTGTTTGCTGATCGCGGCAGCGAAGTTACATGAACCCATCGCACGTCATGGTCCTTTTGTCATGAACACCCCAGGCGAGGTCATGCAAGCATTGGATGATTTTCGCCAAGGCCGCTTTTAGGATGTTGCCTATATGAGACGCAGTCGTAATACGAGATGTTGTATGTAGCCCAACTCCTCGTATTACCCGGTGGGCTAAGTATTGGCTAGCCATTGACCTAACAAGGACTCCATAGTTTGGCGTGCTTGTTGTAAGGAGGGCGAATCATTCTCCGCTGGCCTATGCAAATCATCGCAATGGGCGGCACCGAGAATTAATTGATAATTTAAATGGGGGTTCACGGCATTGCCATTTTTTTCTGCCAAGGACAGGGTCGACCAGGGATCTTGCTCGCCATTAGTAAAGAAAATTTTAGACACTAAACTATCCATCAATGGATAATATAGGGTCGCATTTAGCCTGGACGTTTGTGCGGGTTGAGTCAGCTGAAATAATCGCTTACATACCTGGTGATGATAATCTAAGTTGATTAGGGCCGAACGGGTGGATAATTGCGGATTGGGATGAGCATTTTGCCAGTAGCCATATTCCGTACAGGATTGGTAATACCATTGGCGCATCGATAATCCCTGGGTATTTGAATTAACTGTTTCATCCATGGCTCCTTGTGCGGTAAAGTCGACGGCGTTAAGTCCGGAACTTTGATACAGTTTATGTGCCATTTTTGCATAGCCAATTAATGGATTGGCACTGGATGAAAGGCTAGCACAGAATTCATCCTTTTCCCCATATTGCACCGCGCCGGCACCGATATCCGCAATTAGGTAAAGAAAATCCAGCGGATCATCAACGTCGCTCGCCCCAAAAAGTGCTTTCATTGGAGCCAATTGACTCGCATCATCTATGCGGGCTTCTACAGCATGCACTACCTCGCGCATGTGTTCGGCACAGTGTGGGCCAACCACTTCCGTAACATGCTGATCATATTCAACAAAATCTTCTTTTGCCATCACGGGCGCCGAAGAGGCTAGAGCACCCGCCACTAAATAAGGGAATTTTAAACGATAGTAGGCAGAAAGCGAGCCCGGGTACGAACCACCAAAGGCTATCCATTTACCGGTCCAGTTTTTTTGCTGGCTGATATGGCGTTGAAAATAAGCCAAATCATCTAATGCGGCCTCCGTCGTTAAAAAGCGGAGGTTGTTGGCAGATAAGCTGCTCACCGGAATACTGGCGCCGTAGTAACGATGTTCTAAGGCAATGAGTTTGGCATGAAATTTTTGTGCATAGTGCCTGATTGCCCCATTAAGTGCGCTGGCGGTGCATGTGGCTTCACCACAAATGTAGAAAAAGACAGGGGCATCAGCTTCTGGTGCGTAACGTTCATCAAGGTAATAACGTTGGGCAAAGCTACCTTGCTGAGGGTTGTTATGGTCAATAAGTTGTGGAAAGGTGTATTGCGGGGCATTTGTCACAGCATTGACGCTATTCTTTGCTTCCAGTTGTTGCTGCATATAACGTTCAACGGCGCCCGCATGGCAGGCCAAGCTGAGGGCACATAAACTTGCACTCAGAGGAATAAATTTAATATTAAACATCATCATCCTTAATTGTGTTTGGGTCTTTTTTGTGGCATTATGTTCAAAATGTAATTAGTAAGGAAGATTTATGTTAAAAAACCTTCTGGGAATCACATTGGTTTGCTGTGCTACCGATGCCTTTGCAACGGAAACTGTAAATTTATATCATGCCCCGTTAACTAATTTAAAGCATTTGCCTTTGCAGCAAGGGGCAAAAAAAATGGCCGCTCGCGCCATGAATATGGCTACTCCAGACAGCTCGAATAATACTGTTTTACAAGAAGTAAACCAAAGCAAAGACAACTCCCAAATTATTACCCGCTATCAACAGTTATATCACGGCATTCCGGTAGTCGGCGCGCAAGTGATGATTAGTACCGGCAACAATCAAAAGGCTTTAACCAGCAGTAATGCTCAAGTGAATGGAATGCTTTTAGAGCACATTCAACTGAATACTCAACCAGCTTTAAGCAAGCAACAGGCATTCGACATCGCTAAAAAATCCTGGCTCCATTTTAATTCGCAAAGCCCAATCCACGCCGAGCAAATTGAGTTGCAAATTCGTGCGCAGACCGAGGCGGATTTAAAGCTGGTTTATCAGGTTTCTTTTAAAAGCACAGAAACTAATGGCAAACCTGCTTGGCCATTTTTTTTAGTTGATGCGCAAAGCGGAGAGCTCCTTAAGCAATGGAATAATGTTAAGAATTTTGCGGACACAGGTCCGGGTGGTAATGAAAAAGTTCATGAGTATTGGTATGGCAAAGAAGGCCTGCCTGCATTAGAAGTACAGCAAGAGGGAGCTGTATGTACTATGGAATCCTCTATGGTGAAATTAGTTAGTCTCGATTTTGCCTGGGATTGGGCGGGCATGATTTCTACCCCGTTTAGCTATCAATGTAATAATAACGAAGAAGAGCACATCAATGGTGCTTTTTCACCTCGCAATGATGCCTATTATTTTGGTCATACTATTGTGAACATGTACCGTGATTGGTATGGGGTAAATGCTTTGCAGAAACCCGATGGCTCGCCGAGTCAATTGGTCATGCGTGTGCATTTTGGTGCGAGTTACGATAATGCCTTTTGGGATGGACAATCCATGTCCTTTGGCGATGGTGCGGAGATGTATCCATTAGTGTCTTTGGATGTAGCCGGCCATGAAGTAACTCATGGATTTACCGAACAGCATTCGAATCTCGAGTATTATGACCAATCAGGTGCCTTGAATGAGTCTTTATCTGATATGGGTGGTCAGGCTGCTCGTGCTTATTTATTGGAAACACAGCCACAATTGTATAATAAAGTCTATTTGGACGCGGATGTGATCACCTGGGGAATTGGTGAAACCATTGTTCGCGAAGAATTAGGTAAGGCCTTGCGCTTCATGGATTATCCCTCTTCAGATGGTAGCTCTGCTGATTGTATGGACAAGAATTTGGCACAAAGTAATGGAGCTTATTGCGCGATTAGCTATGACGATGTGGTGAGTTTTGCTCAGGAGAATATTCCTGGACCGCAAAACCAGCAAAGTTTTATTGTGCATACGGCCAGTGGTGTGTTTAATAAGGCTTTTTATTTAATGGCGAAAAACGTAGGCATTAAAAAAGCCTATCATGTGATGGTGATTGCCAACAGTAAATATTGGACACCCACCACTAATTTTACCCAAGGAGCTTGTGGAGTACTTTATGGGGCACGTGACCTAGCGGTCGATACCAATATGGTGAAAACCGTATTTGGTCAGGTTGGGGTTCCAACCACCGCTTGTGCTCTTTAGGTGCACCCCTCTCTTTCTCTCATCTCTCTACACTCCGTGGCTTATCTGTGGGGTGTAGTATTTTAGCGTGGCCCTCCAGGCTCCCGCAGACACGCTGGGAGGAAGAACTACCGCGCCAACGCCAGGCATTTTATAACGCACCTAGCCTTATTTTTGCACTAAATGCTGTCTGCTAGGCAAATATTAGTGTATAATAACGCTCTCTTTTTATTTATTTTTCTCTTTTTTCAATCAGGAATGGAATGACTAACTTTTTGATTATCTTGGGTATATTAGTACTAACTTTAATTTGTGTTGGGGTAATGGTGGTTAAAGTTTATCGCCAGCCAGCAGAACCGCTTTCCTTAGGGCAATATTTGAAGCTTACGGTAAGTGGCGTCATTGCTTTTATTGCGGATACCATTGGTGTAGGTAGTTTTGCGGTGAATATTGCCCTGGCCAAATTAATGGGTACTTTTCGTGATGATGAAATGCCCGCGGTGAATAATGGTGCCCAAGTAATTCCTGGAACGATTGAATCTTTATTTTTCATGCAATTAATTGATGTGGACATGACCACACTGTTGACCTTGGTTGCCGGGACCTGTGTTGGTGGTTTATTAGGTGGTTTTGTGATGAGTCGTTTGAGCAAACAGGCGGTGCGTATGGCCATGATCTGTGCTTTTTCCCTCATCATCTTTTTATTAATTTCGCATCAGTACCGCTGGCTTCCTATCGGTGGCGAATTAACAGCGCTCTATTCCTGGAAATTAGTTCTCGGCTTTTTTGCCTTGATGGTTTGTGGTGCTTTAACTTCAGTCGGTGTCGGTTTATTTGTGATGGTCCAGGGCGTTTTGTTTTTGATGAATGTTTCTCCTGCGGTTGCCTTCCCCATTATGACCACCGCTGGAGCCATGCAACAGCCACTAACGACACTGGTCTTTTTACAACAAGATAAAATTCCGTTAAAGAAAACCTTGGTATTAAGCCTTGCAGGATGTCTGGGAGTTTTCGTGACTATTCCTTTATTCATGCACTTAACGGTTACCTGGTTGCATTTATTGCTCTTATGCATCCTTATTTATAATCTTCAGTCAGTTACCCGCACTTATTTACGTAATCGCCCTGGCAAGCGTTATGCTCGCGCTACTGCTTCACTCGCGGCTGCGGAATAGCCTTTTATATCTACCCAAGCGCAACAAGCATTTTGGAGTCGCTTGGGTATATAGTATAATTAGACCCATTTTATTAAAAAAAGTATATACTATGGATGAGCCAGTCAGTAAATCACAGAAAAAAAGAGACGCCGACTTTTTACAAAAAATAGGCGTGAAGTTTATCGATCTTAGCTTGGCTAAGCTGGATTTATTACCTCTTCCAGATAATCTTTATAAAGCGATTGTTGATGCGAAGGCCATTAAAAGCCATGGCGCGAAAAGAAGACAGGCGCAGTTGATTGGTAAATTGATGCGCGCGGCGGATCATGAAGAAATTCTTGCGGCTTATGAGCGCATCGTCGAGGAAGAAAGTTCAGTTACCGCTTCATTCCATGAGGTGGAAGTATGGCGCGATCGTTTAATTAACGAAGGGAAGGCGGCGTTAACCGAATTTATCGAAACCTATAATCCAGAAGAAGTTCAACAATTAAGGCAATTAATCAAAAAAGCAGTTGATGATCAGCAACAGGAAAAAAATACCGGCGCTGCCAAAGCTCTTTTTCGCTATTTAAGGTCATGCATTCTATGAATTATTCCTTATTCGTCAGCTGTCCCCGTGGATTAGAATATCTCTTGGAGGCAGAAGTAAAAGCTTTAGGCTTAGCTGTAACTCGGGTTAGTCCGCAAGGGGTGTATGGTGAAGCCAGCCTCACGGTTATTTACCAATTATGCCTATGGTCACGTATTGCTAATCGGGTGCAACTCATCCTGTTTAGTGGCTATGGCGGTACCGAACAAGCGCTGCATCAATTGTGTACGGATTTTCATTGGCAGACGGTTTTTGCCCTAGACAAGACGCTGGCTATTGAGTTTCATGGCAGTTCGGAGCATATCCGTAATACCATGTTTGGTGGGCAAGTCGTTAAAGATGGAATCGTCGACCATTTTCGACGTATGAAAGGCGAGCGTCCTTCGATTGATAAAGAAAAGCCACAGATTTTAATTCATGCTTATTTGAAAAATGATGAAATTACGGTGAGCTTGGATTTAACTGGATATAGCCTGCATCAACGTGGTTATCGAACCCAATCGGGGAAAGCACCCATTAAAGAAAATGTGGCGGCAGCCCTGTTAATCCGTGCTAAATGGCCTGAATTGGCAGCGCAGGGATATACCTTACATGACCCCTTTTGTGGTTCAGGTACCTTAGTTATCGAGGCGGCGATGATGGCAACCCATGTTGCTCCAGGCTTATTGCGTCAGGATCAATCATTGCAATACTGGGCGCAGCATCAAGAATCTTTATGGGAAAAATTACGCTCCGAGGCTTTGCAACAAGTTAAGCCCTTAGCGATTAAATTATTAGGGACGGATGCGGATCATAAAGCCATAGAACTGGCTCGTGCTAATGCCGAGCGTGCAGGAGTGGCGCCCTTAGTCGAATTTACTATGACGACTATGCCGCACATTAAAGCACCTGCAGAAAAAGGCTTACTCGCCTGTAACCCTCCTTACGGTGAGCGTTTAGGCGATACCACGCAATTAGTACCGGTGTATCAGCAGTTAGGGCAAGCTTTGCATGAGCATTATCAAGGCTGGAAGGCGGCGGTAATTACCTCAAGCCCGATTTTAGCTAAAGCGATCGGTTTGCGTTCTAATAAGCAATATACTTTGTATAACGGTGCTTTAGAGTGCAAGCTCTATTGTTTCGACATGAGCGGCGCGAATGAATTGAAAGGCGCGCTGAGCACGACTTTATCTGAAAGCGCACAAATGTTATTTAATCGCTTGGAAAAAAATTATAAGCATTTACAAAAATGGGCCCAAAAAAATCATATTTCCTGCTACCGTGTGTATGATGCGGACCTACCTGAATATGCTTATGCTATTGATATTTATAACGACCATGCGGTCCTCCAAGAGTATGCTCCTCCGGCAAGCATTCCTGCGCATAAAGCTGAGCGCCGCAGCCTGGAAGTGTTGCAGGTGGTGCCCCGAGCCTTGGGTGTTGCCACAGATAAGGTGGTGGTCAAACAGCGTAAACAGCAAAAGGGCAGTGAGCAGTATCAAAAGCTAAGCCAGACCCGTCACACTATGGTAGTAACGGAAGGACTGGCGAAACTTAGAGTCAATTTGTATGACTATTTAGATACCGGTTTATTTTTAGATCATCGCCCGATTCGTTTAAGCTTTGCTAAATTAAAACCCGGTATGCGTTTTCTTAATTGTTTTTGTTATACCGGGACGGCGAGTGTGCAGGCCGCTCTTGCTGGGGCACAGACGACGAATGTGGATTTATCCAATACCTATTTGCGTTGGGCGGAGGACAATTTCCGTCTAAACCATTTGGATTTATCGCGCCATCAGTTTATCCAATACGATTGTCGTGAATGGTTGCGAATTACTCGCGATCGTTTTGACGTGATCTTTTTAGATCCGCCCAGTTTTTCTAATTCCAAGCGAATGAGTGATACTTTGGATATCCAACGTGATCACCTAATCTTGGTGAATGAGGCGATGCGCTTATTAAATCCGGATGGAACTTTGTACTTTTCAACTAATTTTCGTCAGTTTAAGTTAGATCCGCAATTACGGGAAAAGTATGCAGTGCAAGATATTAGTGCGCAAACCATTGATCAGGATTTCAAACGTAATCACAAGATTCATTACTGTTTTAAAATTAGAATGCGGCAGTTTGCCTAGGAGCTGTCATTGGCTTGGGCCTTCGTGGCCCAAGCTACAAATCCTTACAACTTATTCTCTTCCACAGCCCCACCATAAACCTGTACTTGCAATGATTTCATATATCCGGCCATGAAAAACAGTTCGGCAACCAGAAATAAAGGGGCAATTAACAGTTGGGATAAATTGTCCATAAAAGCAGGTTTTCTACCTTCGATGTAGTGACCATAAAGCTGTAATCCCCAACCGGCAACAAAAGTAATGATGAATGCCCAAATACCTAAAGTTGTTGGGCCATCGGCACTAAACCATTGTGCTATCCATAATAAAAATAGCAAAATCGGAGTAATGGCTAAGGCCAGCTGCCAATTTAAGATAAAATAGTAAACTAAAATGGCAATGGTCGCGAACCAAGCGAGATTGCTGGCGAATACCCCTGGGATGATGATTTGGATGAAGCCTAATAAAATCATTAAAGAAACAACAATCAGTGGCACGCCGGCAAAATGCGTATAACGTGTAGTGAGGTTTTGATGATAAGTTGCATAAAACTGGGCTTGTTCAACAAAGGATTTCATTTTTACGTGTCCTGGTAGTTTTACTCTTAAAAACATAGCACATAATCATGAAAAGCAAAAACAAGTGCTTTTAATCAAAAGTATAAGTTCCTACTACGTAAAGCACATTACCATTGCTTGAAGAGCCGGGAATATAAGCCGCTTTTAGAGATACTTTATGGATAAAGAAGCCTGCCCAAGGAACTGCGCCGGGGAATGGAATATTATGCATGATGTCTGGACGAGCGGTGATGAGTACTGAATAACCTAATCCTGCCTTAATGTTTTGGTTGAGTGAGGCGACAAATAAATGCGCATAGCCAATCGCCGGCTCTACATTTTTATGCGAGTCAAGAAATGCAAAAGCATAAAGACCGTGCCAGTTGCCACGTTCATCAAAAAAACCTTTGCCTAATCCACCACCCCATGCCAATTCATTATATTTTTTTTCACGGATGCGTTCAGGGCTATAAGTATAGCGGTTGTGCCAAGCATATCCAGAGATGTAAAGATCAGTTTTACCTTCGGTCCATATTTGGTGAAATCGTTGACAAACGGGCTTAAACAATTTGAGCCAATGGCTGCAGCTTTCTGCTTCTTCGGCAGAAAATGCATTTAAGGATAACAGCATTAATACGCCGATAACTAACTTTCTCATTTAATTTTTAACCTATCACCAGGCTTTCAACTAGAATTAAAAGCATAGTTCTTAATGCAATGTACAATAGAGTCATAAAACAGGATGCATACTATCATGGACTTGTTTCGCAAAAAAGAGATTAGTAGTTCATTGGAGAGTGAATCGCATTTAAACAGGTGTTTGACGACCTTTGATCTCATCTTTTTTGGAGTGGGGGCCATTATTGGCGCCGGGATTTTTATTTTAACTGGCGTGGTTGCGGCGACCAAGGCTGGGCCGGCAATCGTTTTTTCCTATGTACTTGCGGGGGCGGCTAGCGTTTTTTCCGCCCTGTCTTATGCCGAACTGGCGGCAATGATTGGCGGCTGTGGCAGTGCATATGGTTATGCCTATGCGGGGTTTGGCGAGTTAATTGCCTGGATGGTGGGCTGGGATTTGCTGTTGGAATATGCCATTTCGGTCTCCGCAGTTTCGGTGGGCTGGGGCAGTTATGCCAATGACTTTCTCATGGCTATTAAAATTCATCTTTCCCCTTTACTTTTGCAGGGACCTGCTTTTGGCGGTATTTTAAATTTACCCCCAGTCTTTATCATTGCGTGCTTAACCGCTTTACTCATTGCCGGGGTAAAATCCAGTTCGCGCATGAATAATATTATGGTCATGGTTAAATTATTAGTAGTTCTCTTATTTATTATCATTGCCACTAGAGAGCTACGGGTGGAAAATTGGTCACCTTTTCTGCCTTTTGGTTGGACGGGGGTAATGGATGGGGCGGCATTAATATTTTTTGCCTATATAGGGTTTGATGCGGTATCTACTGCTGCGGAAGAAGCCATTAATCCACAGCGCGATATGCCGCGCGGTATCATCGGTTCTTTAGTGATTTGTACTGTTTTATACATCATTGTGGCAGGCTTGCTTACAGGGATTGCTCCATATTCCACTTTAAATGTAGCCTCTCCCATTAGTCATGCCTTATTGCATCTGGGCTACAAAGTGGCGGCAGGGCTTATCAGCGTGGGGGCGATTGCCGGATTGACTACGGTGATGTTGGTCCTGTTTTATGGGTTAACCCGGGTTATTTTGGCGATGTCACGTGATGGTTTATTACCGAAAGCAATGGCCAGCACCAGTGAACATCATCATACTCCTGCACGCATTATTTTGCTCTGCGGTTGTATTATGGCTACTTTATCCGCCTTTGTTCCCATTGATGTATTAGCTGAGTTAGTGAATATTGGCACCTTATTTGCCTTTATTATCGTGTGTATTGGCGTATTGTATTTACGTTATCAGCGCCCTGAATTAACCCGGCCCTTTAAAACGCCGGGCATGCCCTATGTACCCATTTTGGGTATATGTAGCTGTTTGTATTTAATCATTCATCTGCCGTGGGTTACTGTGTTACGCTTTATTATTTGGATGGCTATTGGCATAGTGATTTATTTTATTTACAGCCATAAGCACAGTGCCTTGGCCAAGAAAAGCCTGTCATCTTGAGGGTGTTGCCTGCAACTCTCGGCCTTTTGGGCTTGGCTGCAGGTTTTTTTGTTTTTCGTTTAGCGACCCTCCAATCTTTAATTGAAAAAGCCTTTAAAAGGGTACAAACTAGAGCCCTATTTGGTTAAAGACGACAGGAGTTGGTACCGAAATGGAACAGTCCCAATCAGTGCATATTGAAGATAAGCTTTATGCGAGTCACCGAGACAAAGCGGATAAGACGTTGATTACCATTGGCAGTGGATGTCGATTGACGATTGCGTCGTCTCAGCTTTTAAGCCAGCAAGGGACCTCCATTGCCTTATCATTAGCGGCGGCACAATCAGTTGATGCCGCATATCAATTTTTAAAGGTTCATGTTGATTCTCGCGTACCTATTTATGGCGTCAATACCAACTTTGGCGATCAGGTTCGTTATATTGATACCGCCATTAAAGAAACAGAAGCTATGGATTACCATAGTGAGATTAATGAGCGCCAAGAAAACATTATACGCTCCTTATCCTGCGGTTTAGGAACCATTGTATCTCCCCAGATCGTGCGGGCAACTATGATGCTGCGCGCGCATTGTTTGGCTCAAGGTTATTCTGGCATTCACCCTGAATTAATTAACACGCTTTTAGATTTTCTTAATGCGGGAATTACCCCGGTGGTACGCTGCTATGGTTCTATTGGTGCTAGTGGCGATTTGATTCCTTTGGCGATGATTGCAGCTGCATTAATTGGGGAAGAAGTGGCGGTAAGCTATGAGGGTAAAATCATGATGGCCCCGCAAGCCATTCAACTCGCGGGGCTTCAGGCCTATAAGCCGGTAATGCGCGATGGGTTAGCTTTGATTAATGGCACTTCATTTATGACGGCAATTGCTAGTTTGGCTGTCCATGATTTACAGCGTCTTTTCCAACAAATGCTCGCGGTGATCGCGATGACTTTAGAAGCCTTATTGGTGATTAATAGTGCTTATCATCCTATGGTGCACCAATTAAAACAGCAAGTAGGTGAATGCGACATCAATCAATTTTTTGTGGATTTTTGGCAAGGCAGTCAGTTATTAACCGATTTAGATGAGTTACGGGCTACCGATTACAGCCATAAACCGGTGCAAGACTATTACTCCATTCGCTCAGTCCCCCAAGGCTTTGGCCCATTCCAGGAAAATCTGCAACGCGCTATTGTCTGGATTGAAAATGAAATGAATTCGGTCAATGACAATCCAGTTATTGATGTGAGCGCACAAAATATTCACCATAGCGCCAATTTCATGGGGTACTATGTGACGGATGCCTGTGATATTTTGAAAATGAATATTGCTCAAGCCTCAACGTGGATCCATGCTCTACTGGCCAATTTAGTGCATCCGCGTAAAAATCATGACTTACCAGTGAATCTAGTGCCTAATCCCAGCAAGCATAATGGTTTTCGTTCCATGCAGCTTTTATCTGCCGCTTTAGCGGTACAAAATCGTAAGTTGGCGCAGTCGCATCAAGCGTATACCTTACCTACTGAAGGGGATAACCAAGATGTGAATAGTTTGGGAACACATGCTGCCTTAGATTTTCAAGAGTCAGTGGCTAATTTAGAACGACTTACCGCCATTTTATTGCTTGCTGCCAGTCAAGCCTTGGAGTTGCGCGGCATTGAAAAGGCCAGTAAGAAGGCGCAATCCATCTATCAAGTAATTCGCCAACATTCATCAACGATAGAACATTGTCGACCAATGTCTGAGGAAATCGCCGGCATTATTCAGCTGTTAAAAGATGGGGGGATTTAATGCTGGCTTATATGTTTCCTGGACAGGGTTCGCAAAAGCAGGGAATGGGGCAGGAGTTATTTGCCCAATTTCCTGAATACACGGCGCAAGCAGATGCTTTGCTGGGTTATTCCATACGTGCTTTATGCCTGGAGGATGCCCAGCAACAGCTGAATAACACCCAATATACGCAGCCAGCACTTTATGTGGTTAACGCCTTTTCTTATTTAAAAACATTAGTGGATGGCCAACCTAAGCCTGATTATGTCATTGGGCATAGTTTGGGCGAATATAATGCGTTATTTGCTGCCGGGGTTTTTGACTTTGCGACGGGCTTGGCTTTGGTTAAAAAGCGTGGGGAGTTAATGAGTCAAATGCATGGTGGCGGGATGGCTGCCGTAGTTGGATTATCAAGCCAAGAATTAACCTCCTTGCTTGAGGAGCAAGGACTGTCAGGAGTGAAGATTGCTAATTATAATTCTTATCAGCAAATGGTTATTTCAGGTCCGCAGGCAGATATTCAACGGGCGCAGCCTTTGTTTACCGGAATGAGCAAGGTTTCTTTTATCCCGCTTTCCGTAAGCGGTGCTTTTCATTCGCTTTATATGCTGAGTGCTCAACAAGCCTTTGCAGAGTTTATCCAAGATATGGAATTTGCTACCCCCAGCATTCCGGTAATCGCCAATGTTGATGCGGCTCCATATCATCCTGCAGTAATTAAAAGTAATTTAATTCAACAGATAGCGCAGCCGGTATTATGGACTAAAACAATAGAATATTTGCAGGCTAAGCCTAATATGCAATTTCAGGAAATTGGCCCCGGTACGGTATTAAGGGGGTTGCTGCGGCGGATTACTAACAAGGCATAGCCGTCACACTGTAATCTGGCTATGTGCTCAAAACAGATTGTTATTTATCCATAAAATCGACCAATTGCCCCTGGTAATAAGATTAGATACAATAAGTTAGAACAGTTTAAAAGGATGTTAACGTGCGACAATTATCTCATTTACCCTTAGCCATTGCTTCATTGTGCTGTGCTTCCCCGGCTATGGCCTCTGACTTTAGTTTACCTTTTGTTAATTCAGCGGGTTTAGGGGTGGCTTATGCCGATTGGGCTACTGCTGCAGATGATGCCAGTACGGCATACACTAACCCAGCAGGAATGGTGAGATTGCCACATCAACAGGTCGTTGTTAATGCCTTGGGAATTACCGGCACGGCTAATTTCACCGGTACCGCACGTACACCTGGCTTCCCCTTTCCGGCACCGCTTGTGCAGTCTGGCGTCGCTCATAGTGGCATTAATGCCTTCATGCCCTCTTTTTATTACACTGCTCCCTTGAGTAATCGTATGAGCGCGGGCATGCATTTTACTACCCCCTTTGGCTTAGGAACTAATTATGGTTCCACTCCTGATGTCATTACCCGCTATGCCGCAACACGCTCACAGGTGGTGGGCATGGATATGGGGCCCAGTATGGCGGTTAAAATTAATGAGCGTTTTTCGATTGGTGCCGGTTTTGATGCGCTGCGTTTGGCCTTTACCTTAAATAATAAATACGGTCCGCCCTTGTCGTTTATGGGCGATTCCACCTTAAAAAATCATCTAACCGGTTGGGGCTATGGCTGGAATGCTGGCGCATTATTTGATATGACCGAACAAACACGGATTGGCTTTAGTTATAATTCATTGATTTCTATTCATACTACCGGACATAGCACGGTTTATGCTCCAAATAATGGGCCTGCACTATTTCGCACTTCGGCGCAAAAAACTGATGCTGCACTTCCTGCCCGCGCGCAGTTAAGCCTACAGCATGATTTCAACGCACGCTGGACCGGAATGTTTACCGCCTTTTACACCAATTGGAAAACTTTCAATAAAATCACTATGAAGCACACTCAGACCCCATTTGGGGTACCCATGTCGGTGACCATTCCGTTTAATTACCATAATTGCTTTGATTACTCTGTTGGGGCAACGTTTAAGGCGACGAATAAGTGGTTATTGCGTGGTGGCTTGCAATTTATGAATACGCCTTCTAATGACCAAGACCGTGGGGTTGCCGATCCAATTGGGAGTGCTACGGTTGCAGCAATTGGTGCGCATTTCCAAGCGGCGGAAATGATAGGTTTTGATTTTGGGGTGGGGCATTCCTTCTTTAAGCAAATGCCGATTAACTATGCTTCTCAATTGACGGCACTTAAAGGACATACCAATACCCAAACCACGGTGATTGGCGGTCAGATTAATTGGAGTATCGCGTAAAGATTCTTATTAAAATCCTGTTCTTTTTTTGAACTATAATTAATTATAATCTTATAGCTATTTTAAAGAACAAGGAGTAACTATCATGGATTTAAACAGCTTAATGAGCCAAAGTCCTAAGGTTATGACGGTAATTGAAGCCATAAAAAATGATCCTAACTTTTTAGAAGAATTAAAAGCCAGCCCTCAAGAGGCCTTGAGCAAAATTGGTGTCGAACTCAATGAAGAAGAGTTAGGCCTGATGCAAAAATTAGAAAGCTTTGAAGAAGAAGCGGAAGGCTTCTTCAATCAAATCAAAGGTTTGTTTGGCTTTAATGATACCCATTAAAAGCATTCTGAGCTGCCGGTAGGTTTTTTATACCTAGTGATCCTGTGCGGCAATTACCAGCCCACGTGCCACTTAATGACTTTTCTCTTTCACCCCGGCAAATGCAACCACGGTATTACGACCTTTCTTCTTCGCCGCATATAAGGCTTTATCGGCTAATTCGATTAGCTTTTCTGTATCCTCACTGTCGGTTGGATACATAGCGATGCCAATAGAAATACTGATAGGGCCAATGGGTTGAGCCCCGTATTTGATGCGTATCTTGGTTACTGCAAGCCGTATTTGCTCTGCCCGTGCTAAAGCACTTTTTATATCTATACCATGAAGAATGAGCACAAACTCTTCTCCACCATAGCGGGAAGCTAAATCTCCGGTTCGTGTAGCATGTTCTAATAGGGAGCCCACTTCTTTTAATGCCATGTCTCCGGCATCATGGCCAAAAGTATCATTAATTTTTTTAAAGTGATCGAGGTCAAGCATCAAGATGGCAAATGGGCTCTTTTCGCTTTTTGCGCGGAGTTTTTGTTTGAAGAGTCCATCTTCTAGAAAACGGCGGTTAAATAAGCCGGTTAAGGGATCGCGTATGGATTGATGGCGTAGATTATCGCGTAGGCGCACATTGGCCAAGGCCAGGGCGGTGAGCTCAGCAAAGGCGGTGATCAGTAGCTGCTGATCATGGCTCAAGGTGTACGCTTCTTTTGCAATTTCCATATACAGTAGACCATAAATATCGTTTTGTGCCATTAATGGGACGCACATGATGGTATGCATGAGGTCTTCTTCAAAATGAAAGTGGTCGCAAACTAATTCATGATGTGATTTAACAATTTTATGGGGGCGCCCTAGCCGGATTGCCCAGCATTGATCTGGGTTAAAAATAGATTCCTGCGTGGTAGGAGTTCCCCAGCGCCCTACCATTTCTAAGTAGTTTTTTGAGGGATGCATGACATAAAGATAGCCGCTGCAGAATGTCAGTAGTTGTTGCGCATATTTGCCCATAATACTGCTTAATTCTTCTAATGAATTCGTTGCAAGCATAATATCGCTCATATCAATCATTAGAGTAATTTGTTCATTTTTTATTTCTAATTCTTTAATGCTGGCAGTGAGTTTTTTATAAGATTCCTCAAGCTCGATATGTTCGCGTACACGATTGGTAATGTCGCTAATATTGTGGACTAATCCATGGATTTCATTGCGCTCATTGATAATAGGACTGGCACTTAACTCAAAAATATTCTTTTTTCCTTCATGCTCAAATTCAAGAACTGTAATTTCCTTATCGTAATGTAGCGAGTTAAGCCAGGTTAGGGTTAGGTCGCGTTTGTTTTCAGGAACCGTGGTAAAGGCTTGTTCGAAAGTCATGCCTTGAGTTAGCGAGCACTCGAATATTTTTTTAAATTGAGTTTGATACAATTCATTAAAAATTTGTACTTGATGACCCTCATCTAAAGCGGCAATCCCATCGCTGGTGCTTTCGAGAATTTGTTTTAAATAATTACGCACATCACGGTTTTTATGTTCAATAATTTTACGATTAATTAATTCAAAATTTGCCAGCACGAAGGGTACGATTAACAGGATCATACTAAAAAGGCTACCAAAAATGATGAATAATTCACTGGCATAAGCTCCGTGCATTAAGGCATCATTCCTTGCTTTGAGTAAGACTTGTTCTATGGCCTTTATTTCGCCCCCTAAGCTTTTGGCTTGCTCAGAAACTTCATTATTTTCATAAAATGTAGCCAAGCCTGCGGGCGTATTAAATTCATCTTTGTTTCTCAGTTCGGCGATTTGTGCGAGCATGGCAACGCGCTCTTCGGCCAGTTTGCTAAATAGCAGTACTCGCTGTTGTTGGTCTGAATTATCATTGGTAAGGGCTTTAAGATTATTTAAATGCTCATTCAGGATGGGTTTGAAGTTCTTGACGTCTTTTAAAAAATTGCTGTTTTGGGTAATGAGAAAAGCCCTCTGGGTGGATTCCATCGCAGTTAAAGTATATAAAGCACTGTCAACCTGTTCGATTACTTTGTAGGTGTGAAAAACCCAGCGATTGGCTTCTGTTAAGGATTTAAGTTGCCAATAGGACTTACCGCTAATCATCATTAAAATTAATAAGGCGATAATAAATAAGCTATTCAATAGAAATTTATTTAACTTAATGGGTCTTATTTTCCACAGGAAACTTGGTTTTTTTTGTTTGCTCTCTTGCTTATCCATTGCCTGGCTCACAAATTATGTGTACAAACTAAATTATAGCCGTCTTTGCTTAGTTTCTCGAGCATTCTAAGGGGAGCAGACTTGCTATTGCATGAGAAACAAGCCGTTTGCAGAAGGGCCACTAACGTTTTCTAAAATTACCAATAGTATGTAAAATTAACGACAAAATAAGTTATTTTCTCTTAATTTCTTTTGGCGTAGTCATAAAAATAACCCGCTACAGTGGAGCGGCTTAGGCGAAAATAGTATGACCTGGTTGCCTTTCGCCTAGACACATCTCCCCCTGCCTAGGAGATAGAACAGGAGGGCTTGGGCAACGATGTGTAGACGAGTAAGTTGCTTGCAACCAGATTTATATTAAATGGCAATCAATCGTGCCTTCAGAAACATCAGATTGTCGTGGCGATTAAATACCAAATTATTCTAGGGGGAGCTTGCGAAAACTTACCGCCAAGCGATTCCACCCATTAATCGCGATGATGGCCATAGTCAAATCCACTGCCTCATGTTCACCAAAATGAGCGCGCATTTCTTGATACACCTCATCGGGTACATGCGTAGTTGATAATAAAGTCACTGCCTCTGCCCAGGCGAGGGCTGCTCGTTCGCGCTCACTAAAAAAGGGGGCTTCCCGCCATACTGCAACGGTGTTTAAGCGTCGTTGCGACTCACCTGCTTTAAGTGCATCAGCGCAATGCATGTCGACGCAGAAGGTACAGCCATTGATTTGTGAAACACGTAGTTTTACTAGTTCGAGTAATAATTTATCTAAGCTGGAACTATTTACGTATTTTTCCACACTCATCATTGCTTTAAGGGCTTCGGGGGATGTTTTATAAAAGTCGATTCGGGTGTTTGTCATTCTACGCTCCATGTGAGTTTATTAAGAAAGCAATATCACAATTTTGCCAATTTGCTCATTCGATTCCATATATTGATGCGCTTCGACAATTTGTTCTAATTTAAAGGTGCGAGCAATTTTCGGCTTAAAAACCTTATTTTTCAAATGCTCGGAAACATAATGTACGCCTTGGGCGAGTAAGTGCGGAGTACTGGTTAGCTCAAATAAGGTATAGCCACGAATGGAAAAGCCTTTGGCCAAAGCATTGAATAATGGGTAGGGAGTGGGCTCATTAGATAAGGCTCCGTATTCGAATATGGTCCCTTGATTTGCCACCGCTACGGCAAGTTGTTCCAGTCCGGGACCGCCAATGGGGTCGAAAACAATACGCGCTCCTTTGCCTTGAGTAATATCCTGTACACGCGTTGCTAAATCTTCTTTATCGGTGACAATAACATGGTTTGCACCGAGCTCTTTTAATGCGGATTCTTTCTTGGCAGTACGGGTGGTGGCGATGCTAATTGCTCCTTGGGCCTTGGCCGTTTCAATAGCGGCAACACCTACGCTACTGCTGGCGGCGGTAATGAGAACATAGTCTCCCTTGCTCAGCTTGCCATAATGGACCAGAGCGCCATAGGCAGTTAAATATTGCATCCAAATGGAGGTTCCTTCAGCAAAAGACAGCTCATCAGGATATGCGGCCAGGGCGTACGCTGGTACAATGGCGACGTCACCATAAACCCCATATCGGCTCATATTAAAACAGGGAATCGTACTGAATTTTTTACCTATCATTTCCGAATCTACTCCCATACCTACGGCCTCCACAATTCCAGAGGCTTCATAGCCAATTTTCGATGGGAGTTGGGGGTCGGTTAAATAGCGGCCACGACGAAACATCACTTCGGCGCGATTTAAACCGATGGCATGTACTTTGAGACGTACTTCGCCGGGGGCGGGGTGAGGAAGAGGGTGTTCTTCAATTTTCAATACCTCAGCATTTCCCGTTTCATGAAAGCGAACAACTTTAGCCATTTCCGTCATAATTTTTCCTTATTATTTGATAGGCGCTGCTAAACAGTCCCTAGTTCATAGGTTTCTTCATTAAAATGACATAGTGCTTCAGTAATGTGGTGGATAACCTGCGTTCTTATTTCTTTTTCTCTAATAAACAAATGCCCACTATTAAATGACTTAAATTCACAACCTAACAGAGAGTGTGTGCTCCAGCCTTGATGATCTTCCGGACTTACCCACGTGTCCTGCTGCCCGAAAAATACCGTCGTGGCTAACTGCAATGAGGGCTCAGGTGTATAAGTATAGCTCTTTACTATCCGCATATCGCCGACAAAAATAGGTAGTAGTACTTGAATAATACTTTTATTCATCCGTTCATCACTGTAATCAACGATGCCATTTTGTTTAAATACCGTGGCTAAAGTACTTAATTGTTGTTCGTTTAATTGCCCTAAGTGCTCCTGATTTAAATCAAATAAATTCACCTGCATTTGCTTTAAGGTATGCAGCAAATTATCCAGGCTTTTAGAGGGCAGGCGCGGGTCAGGATAGGCTGATGCAAAAAGATGTACCGGTTGAGTGAGCTGCTGGCGACGTAAATAGCGGGTGAGCTCAAAACTAAGAAGCGAGCCGAAGCTATGGCCAAAAAAGGCAAAAGGCAAATCAAAATAAGGTTGTAACTGGGTGGCCAGTAAAGGAATCAATGTCTCAATATCGGTGATAGAAGGCTCTTCCATACGGTTTTCCCGCCCTGGTAACTGGATTGGACAAACCTCAATAAAATCAGGAAATTCTTGCTGCCACTCGCGATACATCGACGCGCCCCCGCCTCCATAAGGGAAGCAAAATAGACGTAGTTTCGCTTCCGGTTTTATTTTGTGACTCATGACCCAGAGGTTATTGTTTTTGCTTGCTGGAAGTCTTGCTGGCGCTTTGATGCCTTTATCCAACATTATTTGCTCGGCGATTTCTTGAATGGAGGGGCCTTGCATGATGAAGGGTAGGGAGTAATTTAGACCTAAGCTCGCTTCGATAACGCGAATTACTGCTAAAGCCATCAATGAATCCATGCCTAAATCATGCAGGGAAAGTTGTACCTTGACATCAGCAATCGGCATGGCAAAAATAATGGCGAATTGTTCGCATAAATACTGGATAAGTTGGGTTTTACCTTCTGCATAGGGTAAGGATGCATCCCATTGAAATTGTGCTTGAATCTGCATCATCTTATCGATGTGCATGGTATCGTTGAGCTGGGTCATGCATAAATCGCTGCATTTCATCAGCACTTGATACTGCTCATCCAATAAATACCAATCACCAATAATGGTTTTCCCCTCGGGGTGTAACTCTTTTAAAACGGTATAAATATACTTGGGCAGCGCATGACGATGCACTTCGATTTGCCCTATCTGCGATGCAATATAAGGCTTCATTAATTGGGGGGGTAAGAGCAAAAAAAGCGTTTGAATGCAGGCATCAATAATTCCAGGATGCATCTGCAGCATAAATTGCTCGCTGCGCTCTCTCGTTTTGGCGGCACGTAACTCACTCAGCAGTTTCAGGTCTTTGGTCCAGAATTGTTTTGTCCAGCGTATGCTGTCGCCAGCAGGCATGCCCATGTTGATAATGCGTTGGTAAAAAGATTCTCCACTGCCGTGGTATTGATGCGGTAAGTCTTGATCTCTGAGGGCTGGCACGGCTGCGTGGGGCTGTAGACTCAGAGTACCCATTGCATGTTTTATCCAATGTTTCTGACTGTCACTACTATAAAAACTAAAGGTTAAGGCTTGGTGATTGCTAATCGCTTCAATAATCAGCTGCACCCATACGGTTTTCCCGGCGAGTACTAAGAGGGGGGATGAGAAACTCATTTCCTGGATGTGCAAGGGTGCTTGCGGAGCCAGTTGCTGGGCGGCATAGGCGAGCATTTCCACATAATAGCCCGCATGTAATACATAAAATGAGTCTTGGATTTCGGGCAGGGCTTGATGATCAAAGATAAATTCAAATTGCTGCGTGGATAACGGCGAGGCGAGCATTTTGCCGCGGAGAGGATAGCTTACTACTGACTTAGGCTTAGCCATCGCACCTAGGCGTGGCCAATATTTTTTATGCTGCCAGGGATATGCCGGTAAGTCGAGGGCTGCATAAGAACGCGGTTGCTCATATTTTTGCCAATCGATGTTTACCTGCTGCACATAGCTGGTTGCTAAGCTGATTAAATCCGAAAATTCGCTGATTTTTACTGCATTACTCTGTTTTTTCGCTTGCAGATTAATAAAGACCCCCTCAATGTTTAGTTGATGGGTTACATTTATAGTGCTAAGTTTTTGCGTTAAATCGGTAATGGAGTTACTAATTATCGCCAGGCGCAGTGGATAGTGACTGCGGCGCACATGTAAGTTATAGCACAGTTGGCTTAAGTGGATACCGGCATTATTTTTTAAGTAGGTTTGCCATAGGCTGATTAAATCATTTAAGGCATTGGTATCCTTCGCAGAAAGGGTAAATAGTTCATTCTGACCGCTGATTTCTGGGGCCGGTACAAATTGCTCACTTAACGACAACTCCTGCAATACGATATGGGCATTGGCACCGCCAAAACCAAAACCGCTCACCCCGGCCACTGCGACCTCTCCATAGCGTGGTAATGGTTGCACTTTTTGCGGAATGGATAAATGGTATTTGGCCAGGGGAATGTGTGGGTTTGCCTGTTGAAAATTGAGGTGTGGTGGGATGACCCCATTTTTTAAAATGAGGGCCGTTTTGATCATACTGATAATCCCTGCTGCCGGCTCTAAATGCCCCACATTGGTTTTCACAGAACTAATCCAGCATGGTTTTTGCTCGGTATGTTGTTTACCGATGACCTCGCCTAAAGCTTGCACCTCAATCGGGTCACCAAGAAAGGTGCCAGTACCATGGCATTCGATATAGGAGATATGCGCGGGATCGATGTGTGCATGGCGATAGGCGTCACGCAGTAATTGTTCTTGCTGTAAGCCGTTAGGCGCGGTAAGGCCATTGGTTTTACCATCCTGATTCACGGCACTGCCGCTAATGACTGCATAGATTTTATCTTTATCCTGTAAGGCGCGAGACAAGGGTTTTAACACAATCGCTCCCGCTCCTTCGCCTTGCACATAGCCATCAGCTTGCGCATCAAAAGTGTGGCATTGGCCGGTAGGGGAGAGCATAGTCGCCTTCGCTAAGACGGCATGAATTGAAGGTAAGAGATTAATATTAACTGCACTTACCACGGCTTGCTCACAGACTTTGGCGTGTAAGTTTAGGCAGGCTAATTGTATGGCAATCAGGGAGGAAGAGCAGGCCGTATCTAATACCATACTCGGCCCATGTAAATCTAAAATGTAGGATAACCGATTAGCTCCCATGCTTATGGCGCTGCCGGTGGGAATGAGTAAGGCATCCATGTCGGAGTCGAGCTGTTGTAAATGACTAAACTGGCTGGCATATAAACTGGAAAAAACGCCGGTATTGGAGCCACTTAAGCGCTCCAGGCTTAAGCCGGCATCTTCCAGCGATTCATAGGCGACTTCCAAAAGCAGGCGTTGTTGGGGATCCATGCGCAAGGCTTCACGGGGGCTAATGCCAAAAAAATAGGCGTCAAAGGCATCAATATCATTTAAATAACCACCCCAATAGGCTAGAGTGGGGTTATGTTGTGCTTTTTCCTGGGTTTCTTTGAGTAATTCCCAACGTTCCTCTGGGATGGGAGTAATCACGTTTTTGCCCTGAGTGAGTAAATCCCAAAACTCCTGAAGATTTTGTGCTTGCGGTAGACGGCAGCTCATGCCAATAATGGCAATTGGCTCAAATAACTTTTCCTGCTGTTCTTGCAGTTTCTTTTTCAGTTTTTTGATCATGAGCAAGGCATTTTTTAAGGTCGTCGTATCAGTCATAAGCTAACTCCAGCTCTTTTAATTCTGCTTCGAGCAGTTCATTCAATTGGTCATAATCCAAGTGCTCCAGATTTAACTCTTCTTGTGCATCTGCCAAAGTCGGGGATGGTGTTGCGGAGGCAGCAATCTGTACCTTGTGCATGATGTATTCACTTAATTGCTGCAGGTTGGGGTAGCGATACAAATCCATTGGTGAGACCACATCCGGGAAATGGGTGCCTAATTGTTCGGTGTAACTAATGCCGGTAATGGAATCCATACCATATTGTTCAAAAGGGGTTTCGGCATCGATTTCATTTATTTCCAGTGCTAAAACCTGGGCTAATAGTTGTAGAACTAAGGAGGCGATTTGTTCGGGAAAGAGGTTCGAAACCACCGCGGCTTGAGGACTTGGGGCATATTCGGCAGCAAAATCAGCGAAAAAGTCCAGTTGTTTCGCGCTTGGATTCACTTGGAAAAACTTTTTCCACTGCAGCTTACATACGGTGACTTCTGCCGGATTGCTGCGTAGCAGCGTATGCAAAAGGCTGATGCCATCTTTAATATTTAAAGAGGCCATGCCCACCGCATCTAAAAAGGCATCATGATTATGACGATGACTCATGCCCTTTTCGGACCAGGCGACCCAGTTAATACTTAAGGCGGGTAAGTGCTGGCTGCGCCGATAGAGCGCCAGACCGCTGAGAAACTCATTGGCTACGGCATAGGCACTAAGTCCGGCCATACCAAAATGCGGTACAGCGGCAATCGATGAAAATAACACAAAGCTGGATATGGGGGCTTGCCTGAATAACTCATGCAAAACGAGAGCGCCCTGCATCTTAACCTTGAGCACCTCATGCCACAAGCTTTCTTTCATTTCGGCTATAGGCACATTATCCGTGGTGATTCCTGCTAAATGAAATACACCATCGATTTGCTGTTGCCAGGTTCTTTCGGTTTCCTGGATCAGCCGGCGCATTTTCTCTTGATCCGCCACATCCACGGCGGCGTATTTAACCTCGATTCCCTTGGCGGTCAATTGCTGCAGTAAATGATTCTTTTCGCTAGTTTGCGTCGATAGTTCGGTGGCTCCAGTCAGCAAAACAAAGCGAGTTCCCTGTGCTACCACATACTCGGCCACTTCATAACCTAGAGCGCCTAAGCCACCGGTAATTAAGGCGGCGACCGGAGGTGTCCATGCGGGTAAGTCTGCGGCCAATGATTCGCGGCTAAAGCGAATGCTGTAGCGTTCTTGTTCGCGGTAGGCAATATGGTTTTGCTGGGCTTGCAGTACTCCAAGTTCCTTAACCAGGTTCTGCGCATTGTGGCGCAGGCTGGCTTTGGCATCCAGGTCTAAGAGCAGCACCTGATAATTGGCTTGTTCGGCGGCAAAAATGCGGGTCATCGACCAGAGTGGATGCTGCCCTATATCGACACAGTCGGCATCATTTACCTGTTGCGCGCTTTGAGAGACTAGGACAAACCTTAATGGGGCTGCCCAAGTATGTTGAATCATCGCTTTAAATAAATAGAATAAGTCCTGCGTTGGCTCGGTTGTGGCACGACTATTTAAATAGATAACTCCTTGTAATTGGTGGGCATATTCTTGATGAATAGCCGCAAATAGACCCAGGTAATCGGTTTTTTGCTCCGGGTTAATGTAATACACTTGTTGGTTGTGTTGGCTGTATTGCTCACCGGCAAAACAATAAATACAGGAGTTACCCCCTAGTTCTTCTTGCAAGAGCAAACCTAATTCTTGATCGCTAAAGATCAACCATTTTCCTACCGGAAGCCTTGGGTTTTGCCTTGCTGCCAGAGGCGTTTTTTGCCAATGGGTGGCATAGAGCCACTCGTGGGTATCCAGTGACGGAGCCGTTGCCATTACGGGTGCTGTCGTGGAAGGGTGATTTTTGGGGGCGACTGTCGTAATCTCAGCGGTGGGGATCCAGCAACGACGCTTGGTAAAGGGATAGGTTGGCAAAGAAACGATTCGTCGAGACTCTGAGGCATGCAGCTGTTGCCAATCGATTTTAACCCCAGCCACCCAATGGTGGGCTAATTCTGCCTGGCGAGCCTCTTGCATTAGCGTCGCCAATTCGGCAGGTGGCAGGCTATTAGTTGCTTGCAGATTGACCCACATATTCGTCGCAGTTTGTGGATAATGAGTGAGGGTCGCGAGTAACTCGGCTTTGTTGGCGGCAACAATCGCAAGCCGTGCGCTCATCGCTTCACGACCTACCTGTAAGGTGTAACAGGCATTCTGTAGCCATATCGCTGCATCCGTATGGGGATTATTTTGCAAATACTCTCGCATTTGCTGTACCCGGGCACGGAGTCGATCTTCATTCAAGGCCGAGAGTACGAAGAGGTAAGGGCCGGTGCTGGTTGGCGTTGGCTGGTTTGGCGGCTGATATTCTTCAACAATCATATGCACATTGGCACCCCCTGCACCAAAGGAGCTGAGTCCGGCACGGCGAGCCATATTATTCTCTGGTTTCCATTCTTGGAGCTCACGTTGGACGTAGAAAGGTGAGTTTTGGAAATCGATAAAAGGATTTAATTGCTCGGCATGCAGGCTGGGGGCCAATTGTTGATGGCGCATTTGCAGTAAGACTTTTGCTAATTGGGAAATTCCCGCTGCAGATTCCAAGTGGCCAATATTCGATTTAACTGAGCCAATGGCGCAATATTGCGTATCTTGGCTATAGCTTTCAAAAGCTTCTTGTAAGCCGCGAATCTCTATAGGGTCGCCTAGGGAGGTGCCGGTTCCATGCGCTTCAATGTAGGAAATGGTACGTGGATTAATATTGGCGGTTTTTAGGGCTTGCAGAATCACCGCAGCCTGGGCATTGGGATTGGGTACCGTATAGCCACTGGTTTTGCCACCATGGTTCATGCTACTGCCTTTAATGACCCCATAAATCGTATCATTGTCCGCCAAGGCGGCATCTAAGGGTTTAAGTAAGACGGAGCCTACACCTTCTGCTGGTACATAGCCGGTTCCGCCTTCGGCAAAGCTGGTGCAGCGCCCCTGCTCGGACATAAAATTAAAGCTGCCTAAGAAATGATATTTGCTGGGGTGTAAGGATAGATTGACCCCCCCGGCAATGGCCATTGCGCATTCACCGCGCACGATGCTTTCACAGGCTAAATGAATGGCGGCAAGGGATGAGGAACACGCCGTATCCACCACAAAACTTGGGCCATTGATGTCCAGGAAGTAGGAAATACGATTGGCTATCGAAAAAGATTGAATATCTAAAGGAACCCGATTGCCCTTCTGCCATTCTTCCGCAATAAATAAGGGGTAGAAATTATAGGTCACTCCGGCAAAGACCCCCACCGCATTATTGGTGCTGTACTTTAATTTTTCGCGGGTATAACCGGCATCCTCTAAGGTGGACCATACCGACTGCATAAATAAACGCTCTTGCGGATCCATTAACCCGGCATCACGCGGAGAAATATTAAAGAATAAGGGGTCAAATTTATCCACATCGGGGATGAACCCGCCATGGGGGAGGTAGTGCTCTTTACCGCCAATCACGAGGGGATATTGTTTATAGTCCCAACGCTCGCTAGGCACCTGGCCCACGCAATCGCGTCCGGAACTTAAATTTTGCCAAAACTCATCCATGGTGCTGGCCATGGGAAAGGTGCCGCTTAAGCCAATGATGGCAATGTCGCGAGAGCTGTTTGTGACCGAGCCTCTTATCTCTGCGACAATGGGGACCGCTGGAGTTTCTGAATTAACCGCTAAGCTTGCATTAGCTCCCAAAGCGAGTAATCGTTCGTGGTGTTTCTTGAGTAAATAAGTCGCCAAATCTTTAAGTCGATTGCGCTCATACAGCAGCGTTTTTGGCAGGTTGCCAAAGTCTTTTTCCAAGCGGTTGGTAATTTCCAAACCAATGAGGGAGTCAACCCCATAAACTTCATAGGTTTCATTGGCATCGAGAAGCTCGGGGGTGGTACGTAGTTTTTCGGCAAATAGGTGTTTTAAGTAGTTCAGTGCCCAACTATGCACATCGCTGGCGGCTGAATTAGTCACCGTCAAGGGTGGGGTGGTGGTGGTCGCTGGTGTCGGCTGCAATTCCAAATCATACCAATAGCGTTGTTTCACAAAAGAATATGCGGGTAAGGAGGCAATACGTTGTTTGGGCTCCCGGGCATAGAGAATGGGCCAATCAATGGGGTAATGTTTCGTATATAAGTCCGCTAGAATAAATAACTTATGACGATACTGACTTGCGTCGTTTACTGGGTGCAAGGCATTGAGGGTCGCTTGATAAATTTCATGTAAAACCGGACCTTGCATGGAGTAGGTTTGCCCTTCATTTAATAGACAGAACTCAGGAATTTCTGCATTGCTTAAGCTGTTTAGCGCGGCTAATAACTCTTCAACGGAAGCCACTACTAAGGCGCAGCGATGCAAGAAATGCGCACGCCCCTGATTGAGGGTAAAACTTAATGAACTTAAAGATACGGGGTTTTGCTGTTGTTCCAGCCACTGTTTTAAGGCTTTGATCTGTTGTTGCAAGCTGGATGCCTGTTTCGCTGAGAGGGTTAGCAAGTAATAAGGTTTCGCTTGTTGTAATTCTCTAGGGGGCTGATGAGGACGCCCTTCTTCTAACACCACATGGGCATTCGTGCCGCCAAAACCAAAAGAGCTAATTCCTGCGCGCAGCGGTATTTCCTGACCGGTTGCATCTTGACTGCGTGTCCAGCGTTGAGTCTCTTGGGCAATGTAGAAAGGGCTATCTGCCAAATTAATAAAGGGATTTAACTCCTGCAAGTGCAAGAGGCCTGGCAATTGTTCATGGGTCATCGCCAGAATTAATTTCAGCAAACCGGCGATGCCGGAAGCGGGCTCTAAATGACCAATGTTCGTTTTCACCGAGCCAAGACCAATGCTGCATGGTTTAGCTTGAGGCCCTAACAGGCTGGCGAATGCCAGTTTTAGTCCTTCGATCTCTGCCGGATCGCCTAAGGCGGTACCGGTACCGTGGGTTTCAATATAGCTGATGGTTTCCGGGCTAATATTGGCCTGGGTGTAGGCATTGATCAGTAATTCACTTTGCGCTTTAGCATTGGGCGCGGTCAGCGATTGGGCTTTGCCGCCATGATTTACTGCTGAGGCTTTGATTATCGCATAAATATGATCTCCCTCTTGTTGGGCTTGCGCTAAGGGTTTGAGTAAAATGCTACCCACCCCTTCGCCTTTGACATAACCATTGGCTGATTTATCAAAGGTTTTGCAGCGACCATCAGCAGAAAGTGCTCCTAACTGGCTGGTTACCACCAGGGTATCGGGATTGAGCATTAAACTCACTCCCCCGGCTATGGCGAGCTCGCATTCGCCATAGCGGATTGCTTGCACGGCACGGTGAATGGCGACGAGGGAGCTCGAACAGGCTGTATCCACCGCCTCACTAGGGCCCTGGAAATTAAAGAAGTAGGAAACTCTATTAGCCAACATGCTGTGGGAGTTGCCAGTGGCAATAAAACCGTGGAACTCTTTTTGTTGTTTGGCAATGAGGGTTTGATACTCGCTAAATTCAACCCCAGCAAAAACCCCCACTTTCGCTGTACCCAGTTCTAGTGGATTGTAGCCTGCGTCTTCAATGCTTTTCCACACGCTTTCCAAAAAGAGGCGATGTTGTGGGTCCATCAGGTTGGCTTCACGCGCGGAAAGATTAAAGAAGCTGGCATCAAATTGCTCCATATCCTGGATAAATCCCCCCCATTTGGAATTACTTTTATGTGGATGCTGGGTGCTATCTCCATAATAAGTACGCCAGTCCCAACGCTCCTGTGGCACTTCCGTAATTAGGTCGTGGCCTGCGAGTAGGTGTTGCCAAAAGCTGGTTAAATCGGCAGATTGGGGGAAGATGCCATGGATACCAATAATGGCAATATCATGGTTGGCTTCAGGCTGAAAGGGGGGCACTTTAGGTGTATAAGTCTTAGTGAGCGAGGGGGAGATAACCTGTGCGTGCGCTTGCGTAACCGGTTCGGGAAATTGTGCCCTAAGGTATTGGCTAATCTCCAGGATACTACTGTGGGTGTAAAAGATAGCAGGGGTAAATTCTGCTTTATAGTGCTTGGAAATGCGTTTGGCTAATTCAATAAAGTGCACTGAATCCATGCCATAGTCTCCCAGGCTTTTTTCAACTACTAAGCGTTGAGGGGCAATGTTTAGTAGCTGTGATACTTGGCGTATTAAAAAGGCGCGCACTTTCTCATTGAAGCTTTCTGCATAAAGGCTGGTCGGCGCCTCTATCTCTTGTACAGTTAATTGCTCCGTATCGCTATACCAATAACGTTCCTTGGCAAAGGGATAAGTAGGCAAGGCGATTTTTTGCAACGTTTCCTGTGCATGCACCTGCTGCCAATCGAGAGTGTAGCCGTCAACATAAAATTTAGCTAAGGCTACTAGGTTGTCTTGATATTGTTGGCCTGAGGCCAATTGCTGCAACAGTAAGGGGATTATGGTATGGCTGATTACTTTCGGTTCGGTTTTCACGTTCCCTTGCAGCTGCATCAATAGATGCGCTGGTAGCGTTGGTGCATCCAGCTGTTGCAACAATTGGATGGCTTCGTCAATGGTACTTGCGACTAACGCGCAGCGGTAATCAAAATGGCTCCTACCGGCATTTAAGGTATAGCTAATCTGTTGCAGATTGGCTGTAGGATGTTGTGTTAACCAGTGTCTGAGATCGTGGGCTCGCTGTTTTAAGGCCATTTCAGTTTTTGCTGATAGGGTCAACAAATAGTGG
Organism: Legionella lytica; assembly: GCF_044626755.1. Lineage (GTDB taxonomy): Bacteria > Pseudomonadota > Gammaproteobacteria > Legionellales > Legionellaceae > Legionella > Legionella lytica_A. The sequence continues at coordinate 431,782 of NZ_JBGORX010000002.1, forward strand.
GATTTTGCTGGAGCGACTGATTTTGCTTGGTGGGGCGCCTCAGCAAGAATCACATGGGCATTGGCACCCCCGGCACCAAAAGAGCTAATCCCGGCGATACGTATTCCGTTTGGCGGACGGGGCCATTCGCTTAGGCTTTGCTGGACGGTAAATGGGGTATTCGACCAGTCAATATTACTATTCAAATTGGTCGACAAAATAGATGGCACTAGGCGCTGATGATGTAATTGCAGTACCACCTTTGCTATGGCGGCAATACCCGCAGCGGCTTCGCAGTGGCCGATGTTTGCTTTTACTGAGCCAAGAGCGTACTGGGAGTACTCATCTTGTTTAAAGACTTTATTTAAGCCGGCAATTTCAATGGGATCGCCCAAAGTGGTTCCCGTCCCATGTGCTTCCACATAGCTCACCATAGTGGGAGAAAGATTAGCTTTCTGATAGGTGGCGGCAATTAACTCTGCCTGGGCATTGGGATTAGGCACGGTATAGCCATTGGTCTTGCCACCATGATTGAGTTGGCTGCCTTTAATTACTGCATAAATGTTATCACCGTCTTGTAGAGCCAGGGATAATGGTTTTAATAAAACAGCACCCACCGCTTCGCCTGGAACATAACCATCACCACCTTCACCAAAGCTGCGGCAATGCCCATCGCTGGCTAAAAATTTGCCGTGGCTTAATAATAAATATTTGTTGGGATGTAAGGAAAGGTTGACTCCGCCAGCCAGCGCTAACTGGCACTCGCCTTCCCGTAGACTTTGGCAGGCTAAATGAATGGCGGTGAGTGATGAGGAGCACATCGTATCTAGGGCGATGCTGGGACCATGAAAGTCAAAGAAATAGGAGACGCGATTGGCAATGGAGGCGAATACCGAATTGGTTGGCGCAAAGTGCTGGCTGTCCTGGTATTCACTGGCAAATAATTGATATTCACCATACATGACCCCCACATAGACACCCACTTTGCCACCAGCCAATTGTTCGCGCGCATAGCCGGCATCTTCAATGGTTTGCCATGCCGTTTCTAAAAACAGCCGCTCTTGTGGGTCCATCAGTGCGGCTTCGCGTGGGGAAATATTAAAGAATAAGGGGTCGAACTTATCGACATCCTGTAAAAAACCACCCCACTTACTGTAGGTTTTACCTAACGCGTCTTTCTCGGCAGCAAAATAATGCAATAGATCCCAACGCTCACTCGGGATTTCCGTAATACAATCCTTGCCGGCTTGTAAATTGTCCCAAAATTCGGCTAGGTTCTGTGCTTGCGGAAAACGGCCGCTAATGCCGATGATGGCAATATCATCTTTGGTAACCGAATTGGCTGTTTTTTGGTTGCGTGGGAGTTGCAGGCGTTTGGTGGGGATGGTGAGCGAAGAGCTTGGGGTTTTTCCTTGCGGTATGGGGCTACTTGTACTAAAGCGCAGCGCTAATTGCGGTGCATGATATTTAACAAAATAATCGGTTAAGGTGGCTAAGTTTTGGTATTCAAAGAATAAAGTTTTCGGCAGGCCACTAAATTCCTGCTCTAAACGCTGATTCAATTGAATAATCATTAATGAATCAATCCCATAATGCTCAAATGCCTGCTCTTTATCTAATTGTGCGGGCGCTAATTTTACGCTTTCAGCGATTAATGCTTTTAACCAGCCTTCGGTTTGCGCATGCAGCCCAGGGCTCGCATTGGCGGTGGATGGTGCTGTCGTTTTGGCTACGCGGGCATGACGTTCTAGGGCCTGTCTTAATTGGCCTTGATACCCGGGTAATACGATGCATTGGGTCTGCGCATGCTCTAAGGCATGCATCAGGGCAGTTAAACCTTGCGTCTTGCTCAGGCTGACGATGCCTAAGTTGCGTTCTAGCTCTTGTCGGTATTCGGGGGCGAGGGCCATCCCGCCATCCTCCCAAAAGGGCCAATTGATACTCAGCGTAAGTCCAGAACAATGGCCCTGACTGCGTTGTTGTTCGCGTTCTTGGGCAAATGCATCAAGAAAGCAATTCGCATAGGCATAGTCACTTTGCCCCGCATTACCAAAGATGGCGGCGACAGAAGAAAATACGACAAAAAAGTCTAGCGCCTCTTTGCTGCTTGCCGCATGCAAATAGCAGGCTCCTTGGACTTTCGGTGCTAAAACGGCGGCGATTGCTTCCATCGTTTTATGGCCAATAAAACCATCCTGAGTGATGCCTGCGGCATGAATAATGCCATTGATGACACCAAAATGTTGTTTGGTTTGGCGAATCAGTGCTTGGGCCTCATCGGAGCGTGAGACATCTGCTTGCACATAGAGGACCGCGGCACCTTGTTGTTCTAAGTCGGCAATTTGTTTTAATTGGGTTTCGCTCAGAGACGAGCGTCCACTTACCACCAGTTTTGCTTGATGGTGAAGCGCTAAATGTTGCGCCACTAAATAACCCAGCCCCCCCAGGCCGCCAGTGATTAAATAAACCCCAGCTTGTTTTAGGGTTGTTGTTGCGGTTGCCGTACTGGGTGCTGGCAGTGGCACATAGCTATTGGTATAACGGCGATTTTGTTGATCATAGCGCACGTGCATTGCCTCTTGTTCCAGCTCTTGGGTAAGCAGCTGTAAATCATGCATTTCCAGAATACGGCAAGTAATTAGGGGCTGTTCCCGGTGCAGGCTTTTGGCTAACCCGGCTAAGGCGCGGGCAAAAATAGAGCCTTCCTTGCTGATGCATAGAATGTGCACCTGATGTTCGGGTTTTAATTTGATTACTGCTGCAATTAAAGAGTTCAGCAAGTAATAGGTCTGTGCTAAATGCTTTTGGATCATCATGGCGATGGGTAAGTTCGCCTCATCATGTTCTTCCAGGGCCAATAAAATGTATTCAGGAATGGATTCGCTTCGCCCTTTAATATTAGGCAGATGATAATTTTCAATAAGTTGGCTGCTGGTTTGCGTTTGCGTAAATTGTGCTTGAATGGTTTTTATGGTGGCGGGATTACTGCCTAAAATAAGGAGGGACGTCGCGGTGGTAGTTGCCGTATCTCTTAATGGAGCTTCCTGCCAGAGTGGTTGATAATAACCTAAGCTCGCTGCGGGATGTGGCGTATCCAGAGCGCAGAGCGTAAAGCCGCTAATGGCCAATAATAAAGCCCCATCATGATCCGTGACTTGCAAATCAAAGTTAGGGAATTGTTCTTCGTATGTCTCCGTGCATCGCTGCGCATAGACATAACAGGTTTCGGGTAAATGGGCATAAATATCCATTTGCTCCAGAGCAAAAGGCAGATATAAGGCCTGGCGATTTTTCAGTAAGGCCTGAGTGCAGTGGAAGATGCCATCGAAGAGGCTGGGGTATAAGCCCAATGCGGCTGTTTTGGCATTGGGCAGCGCTAGTTTAGCGAGTAATTGCGTCTCATCGTAATCGAGTGATTGAATTACTTGGAACTCAGGGCCGTATACTAAGCCGGATTGTTTAAAATAGCTGTAAATTTCTTCGGTACTTTGTTGTTTAGGTAAAGTAAGTAGCAGCTGTTGCAGGTCAAAAGTTGCCAGCGGGGCTCGCGGTTTTTCTGCCTGATAGTGCAGGTGACCGCTGACGTATTCTTGAGTTTTTTGTGGATTACTCAACGCAAAGGAAATGCCCTCTATTTCTGGAGTTAAATGAATTTGCAGTGATTGCGCCAGATCGGTGGCTTTAATGGGTTTTTTCCAGAAAATTTGTCTTAAACTGGTCACTATACCCTGATTAACTAAGAGCAGGTCGGCGGCAACACGCGCCATTTCCAAACAGACTACCCCGGGTAAAACCGACTCATTATGCACTTGATGCTCACTGAGATAAAACTCTTTACCGGTAAATTGCTTGCTAAATGCCGGCGCATTTAGGGTGGAAATATTTTCATCAATGAGTGGATGTATGCCTGGCCGCGTTTTGCTTTTTTGCTCCAGCCAATAGCTTTCCTGCGCAAAGGGGTAGCTAGGCAGGGAAATTCGTTGTTGATAGTTGCCATAAAATTGTTGCCAATCAATAGACTTGCCTTGCAGGTAGGTATCACGTAACGCGACTAAGGCTTCTGGGTGGGGGGCTACTGATAAATTATGCGTCGCATCGGTGTCGGAGAGAATAAATTGCAGCAACTCGGTGAGCTCCCCAACATGCTCCACAATAACGGCAAAACGCTTGTCGAAATGTTGTCTGCCGGCATTTAAGGTATAGCTTAATGCGGCCATGCAAGGTAAATCAGATTGGCGTTGTAGCCAGTTAAGTAAATCGGCCATGCGTTGGTGTAGGGCAACGCTGGTCATGGCCGATAAGGTAATCAAATACGGTGCTGCAGGCATGGCTGCCGTACTATTTTTTCGGGATGGACTTTCTTCCAAAATCACATGCGCATTGGTGCCGCCAAAGCCAAAGGAGCTCACTCCAGCGCGTCTTGGGCTTTGCTCTGGTCTTTTCGGCCAGGGCATCGGTTGCTCGAGAAGGTAAAAAGGGCTGTCTTTAATGTCAATGTAAGGGTTTAATTCCTGCAAATGCAGGTTCGCAGGCACCTCTTCGTGATGCATGGACAGTAAAACTTTAATGACGCCAGTGACTCCAGCAGCCGATTCCAAATGACCAATATGGGTTTTTACCGAACCCAAACCACAATAGCCAGGGGGGAGTTCCGCAAGGTTCTGCTCTTTGGCCAGCTGCTGGAAGGCCTTTTTTAAGCCATTGATTTCAATCGGATCGCCTAATGGTGTTCCGGTGCCATGGGTTTCGATGTAATTGATGGTGTTAACCGGAACTTGCGCACGTTGGCAGGCGGCTACAATGACCTCTGCTTGGGCATTGGGGTTGGGGGCGGTTAAACTGTTGGCCTGGCCGCCGTGATTAATGGCGGTTCCTTTGATTACCCCATAAATATGGTCACCATCCTCAAGAGCTGTGGTGAGTTTTTTTAATAAAATAGCACCTACGCCTTCGCCACGTACATAGCCATTCGCTTGTTTGTCGAAGGTTTTGCATCGCCCATCCTCACTGAGCATGCCTGCCTTATGCGCAGAAATAAAGGAGGTTGGGGTCAGGAGGGTATTAACCCCGCCGGCAATGGCTAACTCGCAATCGCCTTGCAAAATGGCATTAACCGCTTGATGAATTGCGACTAAGGAACTGGAGCAGGCTGTATCAATCGCTTCACTGGGGCCGCGTAGATTTAAACAGTAAGAGATGCGATTAGCTATCATGCTGTTCATGGTTCCGGTAGTCAGATAGGCATCCATGACTTCATTTTGCTGCAATAATTCCGCGTAATCATGATTGAAGACCCCGACAAATAAGCCGGTTTTTATGGCGGCAATCACGTTGCTGGTATAGCCTGCGTCTTCAATAGTTTTCCATACCGTTTGTAAAAACAGTCGTTGTTGTGGGTCAATTAATTCGGCTTCACGTGGTGAAATGTTAAAGAAGCTGGCATCAAACTGATCCACGCTTTCCATAAAACCACCCCATTGCACGGTGAGATTACGCCAATCCCAGCGTGAGGCCGGAACCTCGCTGATGCAATCTTTAGCCTGGGATAAGTTCTCCCATAAGGTATCTACATCGGCCGCTTTGGGGAAGCTGCCGCTCATGCCAATAATGGCAATGTCGCTGCAGGCATCAGAGTGTGGGGGGGGGGTAGAGGGCTTCGTTACTTCTGTTTGATTTGCTAAAACCTCGTTATAAAACGCGGCCAATGTAGCGTATTCATAAAGGGTTGCGGGCGATAGGTTTAATTGATAGTGTTCATTAAGCAGCGAGATTAGCTTGATAATATTAATGGAATCAAAAGCATAACGGCTTAGAGGTTTATACAAATCGATTTGACTTAACTCAAGCTGTAATATCTTGGCAACTAAGGCGCTAAAGTGTGCTTTTAAGGAGTCGTCATGCGCCGCAACAGTGGCTTGTGGACGATTATCTCCATGCAGTCTCGTTAAGGTTTGGGCTTCATAGGCTTGCTGGCATTTTTTCCGTTGTAATTTACCACTCCCGGTTCGCGGTATCGCACCTTTAGGCGTTAAGATAACCTCATGAACATCGACTCCGTGCTGGCGCATCAGGCCATGATGGATGGCATCTTGAATGCTTTGCCATAATGCGGGATCACCATCGGGATCTAATTCCTGTACCACGATAATTTTTTCTTGCCCGCCAATATCGGTGGAAAAGACGATTTGCGGTACATTCAACTGAAATTGTTTGAGAGTTTCGGCGATGGTGATTTCAAAGTCTAAGGGATAATATTTTTTCCCGTAAATCACCATCACTTCTTTTAATCTACCGGTCAGATACAATTCATTGGCGCTAATAAAGCCTAAATCACCCGTTTTAAAATAATGGCGTTGGTCTCCAGGAACTTGTGCCTTAAATACGGCATGGTTTTCCTCGGGGCGGCGCCAGTAGCCAGAGACTACCGATTTTCCAGATAACCAGATTTCGCCTATGTCACCTGCTGCAACTGGAAATCCACTTTCAGGATCTACAGCGATGGCATGTAAGCCTGCTAATAATTTACCACTACTTACGCGTTGTTGTTGTCCAGTCGTGGGGATCTGTTCGTAGGTAGTCGCGATCGCTCCGGTCACTTCGGACATACCGTAGGCCGATGCGAACTGGGTTAAGGCAAAGCCACAGATTTGGAATTTACTAGCGAAGGCACTGAGCGTTTTTTGCTGGACAATTTCCCCGCCATTGACCGCGACTTTCCATGGTTTTAAATCGAGTTCAGCAAGCTCCGCCTCATTAATATCCCGGACGCATAAATCATAACCAAAATTAGGCCCGCCACCATGAGAGGCACGGTATTTGCTGATGGCTTTAAGCCAAAGAACCGGTTTTTGAATAAAGACAGCGGGTGCCATGATAATTGCGGGACTGCCATGATATAAGGGCACCAGTAGGCCACAAACTAAGCCATAGACATGGGTATGGGGGGCCCAATTGAGGGTGACACTCTTATTATTGTAGTGCCAGGCTTTGATGGTTTGGCTTAAGCTATGTTTTAAATTACCATGGGTAACAATTGCTGCTTTGGGCGCTGAAGTGGAGCCGGAAGTATATTGGAGATAGGCAATGCTATCGTCAGTAAGGGGGGGCGTTTGATAATTGCTGCTGGTGTTTAGGTTGATGATATCGCTAGTTAGGACAAGGACTTCTTTGTTTACCACCGCTTCCAGAGCTTGACTATAGATTTCGGTGGTCAAGACGGTGGTGGCTTCGGCATCCTCGGCAATGCAATGGAACAAGGCCAGATGCTTGTCCAAGTCATCTACTTTATTAGGACAGGGAATGGGAACCGCTATGGCTCCCGCATACCAACAGCCCATCAGGCCGATAGTAAATTCGATGCCGCTGGGGAAGAAGAGAATCACCCGGCAGCTGCGCCTATTTTGGGCCTGTAAATAGGCGGCAATTGCTCTGGCGCGTCGGTCTAGCTCGCCGTAGGAGAGCCATGGAGTTTCATATTCGCCATCTTCTAAATAAAGAAGCGCATTATGGGCAGGAGATTTTTGTGCTCGGTTTTGGAGCATAGCAACAATATTGTGCATAGACAATTTCCATTTGCAAAAACGATCCCTTTTGATAGCGTCATGCTATCAATACTGTGAAATAAAGTCATCCTTGAATCCAGGATTTTTTTTTTGTTATTATTTAATAGAGACTTATCGGGCTCAGGGGTTGTTTGCGCATCTTTTTACGATTGCGAAAAGGTATAATATGCGCTTTTTCAGATAAGAATTTCGATAATAAAGACATGCACCCATTTTTTGCTAATAAAAACAGCCCATGAAAAATTTTCATTAAATATTGGATTATTTTAATTTTTTTGCCTACGCTAAAACAGCAATGCGCGTACTAATCTAAGGCGTTTTTTATCAAAGGAATTGATAATGAATATTTTGAAAATACAAGTAATGAGAGGCCCTAATTACTGGTCAAACTATCGTAAGCAACTCATCGTAATGACGCTTGATTTAAAACAATATGAAGAACTTCCTACAAATTGTTTACCTGGTTTTAAAGATAAATTACTTAGTTATTTGCCAGGTTTAAGAAAAGATTTTTGCTCCTTAGGCTACGAAGGTGGCTTTGTCGAGCGTATGAAAGAAGGTACCTGGCTAGGACATGTTATCGAGCATGTTGCTTTGGTAATGCAATGTGAGGCCGGTATGGATTGTGGCTTTGGCAGAACCTATGGAACCGATAAACATGGGGTTTATGAGGTTATATTCTCCTATGAGTTGGAAAAAGCGGGCCTTTATGCTGCCTATGCGGCAGTGAATTTGGTGAGTGCTCTAGCTGAGGGAAAAGAATATCCATCCTTTGCAGAGGATCTCGCTCATTTAAAAGAAATAAAAAGAAGCGAAGGATTCGGTCCCAGTACGCAAGCCATTATTGATGAGGCGCGGAAAAGAAAAATTCCTTATAAGCGTCATAATAATTCTTCCTTGATTACATTGGGTTATGGACGAAATCAGCAAAAAATATGGACCGCTCTTACCTCTAAAACCAGTTCCATCAGTGTGGATATTGCTGCTGATAAAGAATTCACCAAACGTATTCTTGAGGAGCATTTTGTTCCTGTACCCCCAGGACTTACCATTGAAACAGAGAGTGAATTACCTCGCGCTATTGAGCAATTAGGTTATCCGCTAGTGATTAAGCCTTTTGATGGCAATCATGGTCGAGGAGTAACGACTAAGATCCATGATTACGAAAAAGCCGTTTTTGGTTTTGCTTTGGCGAAGGAGATTTCCGATAAAATTATCGTGGAACGCTACATTGCTGGTAATGATTATCGCTTCTTAGTCGTCAATCATAAGGTTGTTGCGGTGGCCCAACGGACCCCGGCGTTCGTTGTTGGTGATGGCCTATCCACCATTGAACAATTGATTCAGGTGGCGAATATGGATCCTAATCGTGGTGATGAACATGAAATGTCATTAACCAAGATTAGGATTGATGAAAGTACGCTTTCAATTCTTGCTCAGCATAATCTAAGTTTGCACAGCGTCTTAGCTTCTGGGCAAATTGCTTACTTAAAGGAAACAGCAAATTTAAGCGCGGGTGGCACGGCTACTGATGTGACCGACAGAGTGCATCCGCAAAATTTATTTTTCGCTGAGCGTGCGGCAAAACTCCTCAATTTAGATATTTGTGGTATTGATATTGTTTCTCCCAACATTCAAACACCGCTTAATGAAAATCACGGCGCTATTATTGAGGTTAATGCTGGTCCTGGTTTACGTATGCACCTGGCTCCTACCTATGGCAAAGCAAGAAATGTAGCTGAACCTATTTTGGATATGCTTTATCCTGAACCTGCGGAGGCAACTATCCCTATCGTTGCGGTCACTGGCACTAACGGAAAGACTACGGTGGTGCGTTTAATTGAGCATATGGCACAGCGCGCGAATTATGCTACGGGGGCGACGACAACCGAAGGGATTTATGTAAATACTAAATTAATTTATCAGGGGGATTGCAGCGGTCCCTTAAGTGCGGATGCGGTCTTGCGTGATCCTGGTGTTGATTTTGCCGTTTTAGAATGCGCGCGGGGTGGCATTTTGCGCTCTGGTTTAGGCTTTGACGAGTGTGATGTCAGTATTATTACTAATATTGGCAATGATCACTTGGGGCTCAATGGCATTAGCACGCTGGAAGAATTAGCTAATGTTAAATCCGTCGTTGCCCTAAGCACCAAGAAAAGCGGTTTTGCGGTTTTAAATGCGGATGACCCCTTGGTTTATGCTCTGCGTTCGCAGTTGGATTGTAAGATTGCTTTATTTGCCCTCTCGGAAAACGCAGCGATTCAAGCGCATTGTGATGCCGGTGGTTTAGCCGCTTATATTAAAAATGGCTACATCGTAATTCGTAATGGCCATAAGCGAGAAATTTTAGCCGAAGTTAAAGAAATCCCGCTAAGCTTTAAGGGAATGGCTACGAGCATGATTCAGAATATATTGCCAGCAGTGCTTGCCGGGGTTGCTTGTCAATTTTCTTTAGCAATGATTTGCGATACCGTATTTAATTTTCATCCCACTCCGGAAAATTTGCCAGGCAGAATGAACCTCTTCCATTTGCCCAATAACTGCGATGTATTAGTGGACTATGCGCATAATGAAGGAGCATTCTTAGAGTTAAAAAATTATCTGGATAGTATTTATCGGAAGAAAAAGATAGGCATTATTGGGATGGCAGGGGACCGTCGTCCAGAGGATTTTCATGTTATTGGCTGTCATGTTGCCTCCATGTTTGATGAAATTATCATTCGTCATGATGGCGATGGCCGTGGGCGAACGAACGATGAAATTACCGAATTGTTATTAACTGGAATTAAACGTTCACATGCTAGGCCTACCATTAAGATTATTTCAGATGAAGTCGATGCCTTGGAAACTGTGTTGGATGGTAACTGTGCGGATACCTTTATATTTTGTGCTGTTGAAAATGTATTTCGTGTGACCGGCCTCATGCGCGAAAAAGTAAAAGACGCTTATGTACAAAGTGAGGCTTATGATGATACCCAAGGCTAAATTGCTTATTATTGGTGGGGCAGAAAATAAAGGTGATGCTCCACCTGATGTTTCTGAGCAAAGAAAAGAATTTAGACGTTATGAAATTTTGAGTGAATTATTGCCTCCATCCAATAAAAAAATCGAAATTATTACTACGGGATCGGAAATTCAAAATGAAGTAAAAAAAGACTATGAGCAAGTTTTTCAAAATATGGGTTACGGTAATATTGATTTTCTCCCAATTAAAAAAAGAGCGGAAGCGCGAGGAAAAGAGTACTTGAAACGGGTTGAGCAAGCTGGAGCCATTTTTTTTACTGGCGGTGATCAGTTCCGTTTATCGACCATTTTAGGGGGAACCCCAATAGTTGATATGATTAAAGCGCGTTATTATACCGACAGTGACGTAATTATCGGCGGCACCAGCGCCGGAGCGATGGTTATGTCTTCGGTTATGATTATGGGTGGCGGTTTATCGGAAGCCTTAATTTATCGTAATTTATCCACCTGTTCCGGACTTGGTTTTTTACAATCCTGCATCATCGATACTCATTTTATTAAGCGAGGGCGTTTTAGTCGTCTTGCGCACGCCATTATTATGAACCCCGAACAATTAGGTATTGGTTTGGGGGAGGATACGGCCTTGGTGATAAAAAATGGCTCTGATGCAGAATGTTATGGTTCGGGAATGGTGGTCATCATTGATGGCAGGGATATTAATCAAACCAATATCACTGACGTTGATGCAGGGGAGGCTGTCTTTGTGGAGAATCTCAAGGTACACCTTTTAGTTAAAGGTTGCCAATTTTCTATTAGTCATCGGGCATTGAAAAATCCGGCGATTCCTGCGGAAAAAGAATAAAGTTCGAGGGAGCTTATGAACAAGATTGCGATCGCAGTACATGGTGGGGCAAGCGAAGACAGTGGCTTTTTACGTGAGAATCAGCGCGAGGTTGAACTGGGCTTATCTCTGGCGGTAGAACGAGCCTATGCGGTGCTGGAAAAGCGAGGGAGTGCATTAGATGCTGTCGTTGTTGCGGTGCAAGTGCTGGAGGATAATCCCTTATTCAATGCCGGCTGTGGTGCAGCTTTAAACTGTCACGGTGAAGTCGAAATGGATGCCTCCATTATGGAGGGAAGTTCGCTACAGGCTGGGGCAGTATCCATGGTTGAGTGCGTTAAAAATCCGATAAGTCTTGCGCGGTTGGTGATGGAAAAAACGTCCCATGTATTTCTTTCTGGTTATGGTGCATTAGAGTTAGCTTCGGATTATCAGCTTCCTTTGGAGCCTAAGTCTTATTTTATCACACCGCATCAATATGAAGCATTTCAACGTTTATTCTTAAGCGAAAGCAAGGAAGAACGGCGTAATAAAAAATTGACCGGTACTGTCGGTGCAGTTGCTTTAGATATGTATGGCAATATTGCGGCGGGCACTTCAACTGGTGGGGTAAGCAATAGCCTTCCGGGACGTATTGGCGATAGCTGCATTATTGGGGCTGGCTGTTATGCCAATAATGAGACCTGCGCGGTTTCAGGTACTGGGGTGGGGGAATACTTAATTCGCGGCGTGGTTGCGCATACCATTTCGATGATGATGGAATTTAATATGCCATTGCAGCAAGCTTGCGACCATGTGGTTCACGAGCGTAATCAGCGTTTAAAAGGGGAAATGGGCGTCATTGCTTTAAATCGTCAGGGGGATTTTGGCTTTTCTTTTAATTCTGAAATTATGAAAAGAGCGTGGAAAAGTACTACAGAAGCGTTACACGTAAAAATTGATCAATAGCCTTGCAGCCATCCGGTAATGGGAATGCTCTTTCTCACCTAGGCGAATAATAGATATCTCGGGCAGGCTCTCAGCAGAACTATTTAGCTATTCGCCAATTTCTTATGAGACGTGTTCGAGTATTTTTTCAATAGCTTATAAAAATCTTTAGCTTCCAGGGGGTGGCTGAAATAGAATCCTTGCATGATGTGGCAGCCGTTTTCTTTCAAAAAGTTGACCTGTTCCATGGTTTCCACCCCCTCTGCCAGGCATTTAATTTCCATACTATTGGCTAAGGCGATGGTGTTACACACAATATTACGGCTATCGACGCTGACATCGATATCCTGAATAAAGGATTTATCAATTTTAATCTGATCTACTTTAAATAGTTTCAGATTACTAAATTCAGAATAACCGGTGCCAAAGTCGTCAATAGCTAAGGAGATACCCATTTCCCGGAATTTATTCACAATGGGGATGGCTTCATTTTTAAAGGCTTCTGACTCGGTTAGCTCTAATTCCAGATACTTGGGGTCCACGTCTTGGGAGGCTAATATTTCGGCAATGCATTCGACCAGATTTTGTTGCGCTAATTGCCTTGCTGATAAGTTCACCGACATTTTGAAATTGGTAAAACCGCTCTTTTGCCATTTTTTTAATTGCAGGCAGGCGGTGCGCAATACCCACTCGCCAATGGGGATGATCATGTTATTCATTTCCGCAATGGGGATAAATTCTATTGGGGATACTTTGCCTAAGATGGGATTTTTCCAACGTAGCAGCGCTTCTGCACCACAGATGGCTCCGGTCTCCAGATCAATAAAAGGCTGATAGTTTAAGGTTAATTCATTTTTCTCAATCGCACGATAGAGTTGATTTTCTATGTTGAGTTGGCGAGTGGCATCGGCATTAATCATGGTGCTGTAAATGCGGACACTATTGCCCCCGTTTTGCGCGGCTAAAACCCGTGCGGCCTCGGCGTTGGTGATCAAGGTATCGGCATCACGACCATTGAGTGGAAAGATGCTGACGCCAATGCTTGCAGTTAATTTCAATTCTTGCTTTGCAACGTATACGGGGTCTTTGATTACCGCAAAAAAATCATGCACGCTGGTGCTGATATCCAGTTCATCGGAAATCGCATCAATTAAGATGACAAAGACATCTTGGCGTAATAAGGAGATGAAATATTGATTATTTTTGCCAAAGAGTAGTGCAAAACGTTGGGCAATGCGATGAATAATGGTCGCAGCTGCTTGATGGCCAATACTGTCATTGATTTTTATCATGCCATTGAGGGAAAAGCAGGCGATTGCAAAACTATAATGATTGTTCATGGCATTTTCAGTGGCGAGATGGATTTGCTCATAAAGTAAACGCTCATTTGGCAATTCGGTTAACAAGTCATGGGTTGCCTGGTAGGTAACTAATTTTAATGAAGTTTCTAGTTCCTCTGTACGTTCTTTTACGCGTTGTTCCAGAATCGCATTCATGCTGGTCAATTTTGCCATCAGTAATTCATTTTCATAGCCTAGACGTACGACCTGGCGAATGATTTTATTGCCAATAAAGCAGGCGATGATCATGAATAGCCCCAAGATCAAAAAAGCCGCGGTAATGGGCATGTTGATGTGATGACTGTCTGCAACACTTGGAGAGAATGCGATATGATAAAGAATAGTGGGTGCCAGTAAGCAGACAATACTGGAAAGCCCCATGGTCAAATCCATTGCTGTTGAGAATGAAAAACAAATTAACACGGCGGATAAAAAGATAATGGTTGTGAGTTGTTGTTGGGGGCCATTCATAAATAAGATGCCGATACTACCCCAGATCAAACAGATGGTGATGAGCAAATAGAAGAATCCTTGGCGGCATTTACGGATTTCTGTCAACGTAATCCGATTGTATTCAAAACGAAGCCCCCACATGACATTGAGTAAATTGGCGGCGACTAATGTGACGTACCAATAGATGCTTAATCGTGATTCAGCTGAATTATACAGCGCCAGAACATAAAGGAAGGCTCCTATTATATTTGCAAATGCACCAAGTTTAACCATGCTATGAAAAGAGAGTGATGTTTCAAACTCTATTTTTTTATCAATTTCTCGTTGTTCACTTAATGTTAACTGCGGTGTTTTAGTGAAATTATGTTTATTAAGGGGCTTAGACATTTGTGATCCTTGCCTCATACGAAAAAAATCCATGAGCGCTGTTGGGTTTAATCAACATAAAATAACTTATGCAGATTAAATCGCTTTTTTTAAGTATAGCGTAATCAGCAAAAAAGCAAGAAAATTAAAATACCTTATTTTGAGGGTGCTTATGCAGATACTCCTATCCAGCGCGTAGGAGGCTGGATACAGCGGTCAAAGCCACGGTAATTCGGGGCATTATTAGCCGCTTAAAATTCTATATCCCCAGCCATATTAACGCCGCAGCAAACAATCCTGCCGCAGGAACGGTTAATAACCAGGAAAAGAAAATTCGCCGGATTACATCCCAATGAGCACCTTTACAGCCTTGAGTAAGCCCTACCCCGGTTATGGCTCCGGTTACGGTATGGGTGGTGGAAACCGGTACCCCAAAATGGGTGGCGATAAATAAGGTAATCGCTGCACCACTTTCTGCAGCACAGCCCCTCATGGCGTTAAGGCGGGTAATTTTAGTGCCCATAGTATGGACAATACGCCAGCCACCAAACAAGGTACCTAGACTAATTACGGCCTGACAGGAAATGACTACCCACAAAGGAACATAGAAGGGGCCTTCCAGCCAAGCATTGGAAAATAACAAAACGGCGATGATACCCATGGTTTTTTGGGCATCATTACTACCATGCGTTAAACTGAGCAAGGCGGAGGTACACAATTGAGCACCACTAAACCATTTTTTTATGCCGGCTTTACGTCGGCGTGGGAATAGTTTTTTCACGCTGTACGTAATGAGTAGACCCACAATTAAACCTAGCATGGGAGAAATAAAAATACCGCCAATGACCTTAGCGAAACCGGCTATTTTTAATGAAGCAAAACTACTTTTAGCAACGGCGGCTCCGGCCAAACCACCTATAAGCGCATGCGATGAGCTTGAGGGGAGGCCATAATACCAGGTGGCTAAATTCCAAAATATAGCCCCAAGCAAGGCGGCCAAAATTACATGGGTATTAATAATCTGGGGATCAACCAGCTCTTGGCCAATTGTTTTGGCTACCGTTAAATTAAAGACCAAGAAGGCAATAAAGTTAAAAAATGCAGCCCATATAACGGCTTGCCGCGGGCTAAGCACTTTAGTCGTCACAATGGTGGCTATTGAATTGGCTGCATCATGAAAACCATTGATAAAGTCAAAGCAAAATGCAACAAAAATTACAAACAGTGTAAGTTGGGTGGCATGATCCATATACAATGACGACTCCTGTCTTTAGCGTTGCTATATATGGTAGCTACTGTGCGTCATCAACTTAGATACCATGCTCATTATTCGTTTAATCGGAGTAGGAAGTTCAATCCCCCCTGATTCTATTGCCATTGTTGCGTGTTGTTCTTCATCTGTTTGCATTTGTTGTAGTATAGCTTGCGATTTTTTATCTTGCGCCGGTAATTTTTGCAAATGATGTTTTAAGTGAGCGGTTACTTGGCGTTCGGTTTCGGCAACAAAACCCAGACTGACCTTGTCTCCTGCAAGTCCTGCTAAGGCACCGAGCACAATGGAGCCACTGTACCATATTGGGTTAAAGATACTGGGCTTAGAGCCTAATTCATAGAGGCGCTCTTCACACCAAGCAAGGTGATCCACTTCTTCGGCGGCAGCATCACTCATTTGTTGTTTGATGTGTGTCAATTGCGCAGTTAAGGCTTGTCCCTGATAAAGGGCCTGGGCACATACCTCTCCGGCATGATTAACCCGCATTAAACCGGCAACATGTTTTTTTTCTCGCAAGCTTAGTGGGGTGTCTTCGATTTCCACTGCTGGAGAGTTTCGAGTACTGACTCGTTTGTGGGGGGGCAATACCGTGCGTAGCGCGTTGTCTACTTCAGATATAAGGGCATCAAAAAAGCTCATCGTGCGCATAATCGTTTTAGCTAAGAGAAGTTTGTCATATATTAGCTGAATGATGTCTGCTTTTAAACTATTCTAATGATGATGCGCAGGTGAAATGCGTTGATACTATCTAAATTTTTATTAAAAAAAACTCGCACCTTCGTAAGGAGGTCTTAACTTAGGGCAAGAGCGCTTAAGTTTGTCATTATGGTTGCTATTCCTACAAAGCTTAAGAAAATATTAAGTGTTTTTATGGCTGATGAATTTTAAATCATTTATACTAGATAATTCTGGACTTCTCGGCATTAGGATTGGCATGTTTTTTTGCGTTTTTTAGATTAATATACAAAGGGTTAGTTCAATGATAAACCTTAAGGCCGCTTACCAACATAATATAATTGAACTATTTGAATCACAGGCACAGCGGGTGCCGCAGTACCTTGCTATTAGTGAACGCGACAAGAAACTTAGCTATAACTCCCTCAACCAAAAAGCGAATCAGTTGGCGAACTGCCTAAAAAAATACCAAGTGGGGGCCGGTGAGTTTGTGGGCGTCTTATTAGAGCCCGGAATCGATTTTATTGTCAGCGTGTTGGCGATAGTCAAATTAGGGGCGGCTTATCTACCCTTAGATGCTCTGGCTCCTTCAGGCCGATTGGTCGAACTCTTAGACGATGCTCAGCCGAAAATGGTTATCACTAATGAACAATACCTCTCGCTAATTGGCGAAGATAAAACAAGTGTTCATCTCATCAAAAATTTGAATATAGAATCCATTAGTTTTTCGCGAGAAAACCTGGCTATCCCTATCGCGCCCGATGCGCCCTTATATATGATGTACACTTCCGGTTCTACGGGGAGGCCTAAAGGAGTTATTGTTCCGCATCGAGCCGTTGTTAATCTGGTGAGCGCACAAAATGATTTTCGTTTACATGCTGGAGAGGTCATTGCCCAGTATAGCAATCTTGCCTTTGATGCCAGCCCCTTTGAGGTATGGAGTGCTTTACTTAATGGGGCGAATCTAGCCATTGTTCCTTATGCAATTCGCACCGAGCCGGCGCAGCTTAAACAGTTTATTGCGGAGAAACAGGTGCGCTATTTATGTTTGCCTACTGGTTTTTTTCATCAATTGATTAAATCGGCAGTGGCGACCCTGGATGCCATTCGCGTCATTGTTTTTGGTGGTGAACAAGTTAATGTCGGCTTATTAAAAAAATTTTTAGCCTATCGTAAAGAACAGGCTTTAGCCATTGACCTGATCAATGGTTATGGTCCTACAGAGGCCACGGCGTATGCCTGCCGACAGCGCATCGATGAACACAGTCTGTTGCCCGATGATTTACTCTCTAGTATTGGTACACCCATTAATAATGTAAGGCTGTACGTACTCGACGAAAATAAACAGCCAGTGACTGAGGGCGAACTGTATGTCAGTGGCATTAATTTAGCGCTCGGTTACCATAAGGCCCCCAAACAGAATGCTGAAAAATTTATTGTCAATCCTTTTTGTCAGAACGAGCCGTTCCAGCGCTTATATAAAACCGGTGATCGGGTACGGCAGCTTGCTTCTGGGGAGTATCTGTTTCTAGAGCGTTTTGATGATCAGGTTAAAATTGGTGGTTTTCGTATTCATTTGAGTGAAATAGAAACGCAACTCATGCGTTTTCCTGGCATTAGCCTGGCCGCGGTTAAAGTTGAACTGGGCGGTAGTTCTCACAAAATGCTTACCGCCTATATTATTTTATCCACGCGAGAGACGGTGGTCAGCGCTGATGAGATTCGCAATTTTTTAAGTACGGTGTTGCCTCCTTATATGTTACCGGCCAAGTACGTTAGGGTGGAGGATTTACCGCTGACTTTGGTCGGAAAGGTGGATAAATCCAAGTTGGACACCCTACCGCATACGGATTTGTCATTCTATGTGGATACTTCTTCATCCAGCATGATTGAAGAGGCGATCAAAAAAATTTGGCAGCATTTATTAAACCGTAAAGTTATTGATGTTCATAAAAATTTATTTGAATTAGGTGCCAGCTCCTTACTTATTGCGGAGGCATGCAGCAAGATCAATAAAGAATTACAATCGGAGCTGCAAGTCGCGGATATTTTTTCACACCCCACTATTTATAAATTAAGTTGTTATCTTGAGGGACAAATCGAGATCCCCGCGGTAAAAACCATTAAAGACGTGGTGAGCAATGAAGTGGCCATTGTAGGTATGTCTTGCCGTTTTCCCGGAGCTAATTCGCTACAGCAGTATTGGGATAATTTATGTTTAGGCAAGGAAAGTTTACAACGATTTGAGCAAGAGCAACTAACAAACCAAGCCAGCAACCTAGCTGAAAAGCACGTTGTTCCTGTACGCGGAATTCTCCGCGGCATTGAACAGTTTGACGCCAACTTTTTTGGTTTTAACCCGAGTGATGCACAGATTGCTGATCCGCAACAAAGGATTTTGCTGGAGTGTGCTTGGGAAGCATTCGAACATGCGGCCATTGCCCCAGACAAATTAACGACGCAAGCGGTTAGTGTTTTTGCGGGCATGTCGGACAGTACTTATTTGCAAGAGAATCTCTTAAAAAACACTTGGTTTACTAAGGAACATGATCTGTTACAACAGCGCATTGCTACTAGTGCAAGCATGCTCAGCACACAAATTTCCTACCGCCTCAATCTCAAAGGCCGTAGTATTAATGTGAATACCTCCTGCTCTACGGGTTTAGCTACGGTAGACCATGCATGCCAGGATTTAATTCTGGGTTACAGTGATATTGCTTTGGCGGGAGCGGCATCGATTGTGGTGCCCCAGACCGATGCTTATGTCTATCAACCCGGGAGTATCGTATCTCCAGATGGGCATTGCCGTCCTTTTTCTGCTGCTGCGAATGGTACGGTTTTTTCCAATGGAGTTGGGGTCGTTATCTTAAAACGCTTAGCCGATGCTCTTGCTGATGGTGATACCATCTATGCTGTAATTAAAGGCCGAGGGGTTAATAACGATGGGTCGGATAAGTTAGGATTTACGGCCCCCAGTACCCGTGGGCAAATGTCATGCATTCGTGATGCTTTGGGGCAGGCACACATAAAGGCTGATGAGGTAGGCTATCTTGAGGCACATGGTACCGCTACCGCATTAGGGGATGTGGTTGAGGTAGGGGCTTTAACCGCGGTTTACCGTGAACAAACAGAACATAGACAATTTTGTTTCTTGGGTTCGGTCAAAGCCAATATTGGCCATACTGATGTAACCTCCGGAATTGCGGGGTTAATTAAGACCGCTTTATGTCTACATCATCGCCAAATTCCTCCTTTGTGTGGTTTCCATAAGCCCAATCCCGATTTATTTTTACAAGACAGTCCTTTTGTGATCAATACCCAACTGCAGGATTGGCCTGCTATGGAAGGTCGGCGCTATGCGGGAGTTAGTTCTTTTGGTGTCGGTGGTACTAATATTCATATGATCTTAAGTGAGCATAGCCAAGAACCCAGTTCTCCGGTCGTTATTAAAGAGCAGCTCTTTATTTTTTCGGCGAAAAATAGACGAGCCCTCCAGCAAAATACGGAAAGGTTAGCACATCATTTAACCGTAGAAGCTCCCGGAATTAACTTGGCTGATGTTGCTTATACCTTGCAAAAAGGACGCGAAGATTATTCCTGGCGTCGCTTTGCGGTTGGGAAAAGCATAGATGAATTAATGTGCAGTTTAAGCCAAACACCCATGGTGCAATGCCCCGAACACTGTCCCAATGTCGTCTTTATGTTTCCCGGGCAAGGGGCACAGTATCATCGTATGGCGATGGAGCTTATGGAGAAAGTTCCTTTCTTTGCGGTGTTGGTCGAGCAGGGGGTAAATCTTGCCCAGAATTACATTAATTGCGATCTGTTGGAATTGATTCGCACTCCAGACGATGTTCGTCTCCACCAAACTCAGTATGCTCAGCCAATTTTATTTATCATTGAATATGCTCTGGCTCAATTATTAATGAGTTATGGCGTGAAGCCCGATGTCCTCATTGGCCACAGCATTGGTGAATACGCTGCTGCTTGTCTGGCCGGTGTTTTTTCTTTTGCCGATGCCATTATTATCGTCTGTGAACGCGGCTTATTAATGGCCAGTGCGGAGCGCGGCGATATGCTGGCAATTGAATGCAGCGCAGAAGAATTTAGGACCTATCAGCACCTTATTCCTATTGAGTTGGCTTTGCATAATGCCAGTAAGCATTGCGTTGCCTCTGGTTCGGTCGCTGAAATCAGCGCGTTGGCCCAGCATTTGTCGAGCGTAGGTACGCGTTATCAAAAATTGCAGGTGAGTCATGCCTTTCATAGTCGTTTTATGGAGTCTGTGGAACGACCATTTAAAGAAATGCTGACAAATATCTCTTTGTCTGCGCCAACGATACCGATTATTTCGAATGTTACGGGCACTTGGTTGTCTGCCGAAGATGCTACGAATCCTGACTATTGGTATCGTCATATGCGCCAAACCGTAAATTTTTGTGCGGGTTTAAATACCGTCCTGGCGGATGCGCGTTCATTCTTTCTTGAAGTAGGACCAGGACGTAGTTTAAGCGCTTTTCTTAGAGAGGTAGCAGGAGGCGAGGTAGCGGGTATTTCTAGGGCGCAGGTTTTAGCCCATCCCCCGACGCAGGCCCGCGATTACCAACAGCTGATGGCGACTTTAGGTGCCTTGTGGCAGCAGGGTATTCCTGTTGATTGGGATAGCATTCATGGGCATGAAAAAAGACAACGTATGCCATTACCTACCTATGCATTTCAACGACAGCGTTATTGGGTTGAGCCAGATAATGTAATGTCGGGGACGAAAAGTAGGGAGCAAATCTTTGTTCCGGCTTGGTCGCATCACCCCGCCTATTTACAGTCTACAGCGCTTCATGCCGATGAGGTTGCGGCACATAGTTGGATTATCATTCATGAGCAACAAGGATTGGCAGCGCAACTCGTCGATTTCCTGCGCGCGCATGGAGTAACTCCGATCGTGGTTTATTTCTCTAATGAATATGTGGCCCATTCCGCATCGCATTTTAGTATTAAGGCGAGTGAAAAAAAACATTATGAACGTTTATTTAAAGTCTTAAAGAATCGCCTACAACGTCCGATTGTGGTGCATGCGTCTTCTTGTGATAATAACGCAGATACCCTGCTGCATCATGAGGAAGTCGAGCAGCAATTGGCGCTTAGTTTTCATAGCCTGCTTTATTTAACCCAGGCTTACTTGCAACAGGTTGGTGAGCAAATTCCGTTACACTGTGCGTTACTAACGCGCGGGACGCAACAGGCACTCGGTACTGAAGCCATGGTACCTGCGAATGCCAGTTTAATCGGGGCTTGCCGGGTGATTATGCACGAACATCCCGCCTTAAGATATCGGGTCTTTGATCTGCAGGCTGATGAATTAATCACTGAGAGTCCACGGTTAGTGAATGAACTGGTGCGGAGCTGCATGCAGGATGAATGGGAACGCCATCGTCCGATTATTGCCTACCGCCATGGTTTTCGCTGGGAGCTCGCCTATACTGAAAGTAAGACTAAACTGACCAAGAATCGCTTTAAAGATGAGGGTATTTACCTGGTTACGGGTGGTATGGGTGGCGTTGCTTTTAGTTTATGTGCGGCTATTGCCAAAAGCGTCGCACGGCCGACATTTATTCTTTTATCCCGTAGTCCAGTTATTGCCCCCGCAACATGGGGTGCTATTTTGCAGAATGGCCAGCATCCCTTATATGCCAAAGTCAGCCGCTTACAGCAATTGCAGGATTTGGGCGCAAAGCTTTTTTGTCATCAGGCTGATGTGAGTCAGGAAGGACCTTTAGCTAATGCCATTGCCTATTACCAACAGCAGTTAGGTCACATTGATGGCGTCATTCATGCGGCGGGTATTGCTGGGAGTGGCTTGGTACAGTTAAAAACTAAAGCCAAGGCTGATGCTGTATTAGCACCTAAGCTGCTGGGTACTTATAATTTAGCACGTGCCTTGCACGGGGCCTCGCTGGATTTCGTGGTTTTAATTTCTTCCCTAGGGGCAATTACCGGCGTACCAGGGCAAATTGATTATTGTGCGGCTAATGCCAGTTTGGATGCCTTTGCTGGTGCGGGGCTGTTTTCTACTCCGTTTATGTTGTGTTTGAATTGGAATAGCTGGCGTGAGGTAGGAATGACGGTGGAAACCCAACGCCCGCATGATGTGCACTATTTGGGGCGTGGTAATGATATTTCGCCTCTAGAGGGGCAGCAATTATTTTTACAGGCAATGGCGCGTTCTCATCCTCAAGTCATCATTTCTAATTATGAACCGGAACGCTATAGCATGATGTTATTGCAATCCCCCCTGCAAGCGCCAATGCCACAGCCGAAAATGACGCGCCATGATTTGAATGTGAGCACTCGTTATGCAGTGTCCAGCAATGAGCTTGAGTCGCAATTGGCACAATTATGGCAGGATAATTTAGGCATCGAGGAAGTAGGTATTCATGATGATTTTTTTGCGTTAGGAGGTTACTCCCTCAAGGCATTAAGTTTGATTGAAAAAATAAATAAAACTTTTGTGGTTTCGGTATCGCTACACCATTTGTACACAGCGCCCACGATTAGGCAACTCGCTCAACTCATCCAGACAAATCAAGAGTGTAGATAAGAAAGTATTGGGAATAAATAGATGAATATAACTCGACAAGAAATACCAAATTTTGGTAAGGCCTATGATTTACTCAATGTATCTTTTATTATCCTCAATCAACAATTGCATATTGATTACCTTAATGATGCAGCGGGCACTATTTTGTGTTTAACACCAACGCAAAATAGCGCCAAGCAGTCTTTTTTTGAGTTATGGTCTACTTTAAAACTTCCCGCGCTATTAGATGAGCATGGCAAAATAATTAATCAAAACCCGATTGAAATTAATGGGGTCTTTCTTAGTTGGAAATGCCTTGTGGCGCGCGTTGATCATGAGGAAAAACTTTTCCTGCTGGGGAAAGACGTTACCGAGAAGGAGCGTATGTTCCAATCAATGGAAAGTGCTTGTGAGCAGATTTTAGGTTTTAAATTTAAGCAACGATACGCACTGCCTTATTACATTAGTGAAGTGTATAACTATTTAAATGGGATTATTAATAAAATCCCATGCTATGTTTATTGGAAAAACCGGGATTTGCAGTATATTGGCTGCAATCAGATGGCCGCCAATTTCATTAATTTGCAATCGACTGAAGACATCATTGGCAAGACGGATTTTGATGTGTTTCATGATTGGGAGTTAGCGAAAGAGTATCGTGCCACTGACGAACATATTTTTGCCACCGGAAAAGCGGTAATTAATCAGCCGGGCGAATTGGTTAATGATGCAGGGGATGTGATTCATACTTTGGTGAGTAAGGTTCCTATTTTTAATCAGGCCGGAGAGGTTATGGGGCTTGCGGGGATTTCGGTTGATGTAACCGATTTAACCAAAGCGCAAGTATCTTCAGAATTGGCCAACAAAGTTAAAACGGAATTTATTGCCAATATGAGCCATGATATTCGTACTCCCTTAACCGGCGTCGTCGGCATGGCCAAGCTCTTAGAGGATAATCTAAGTGATGCCTCACAAAAGCAATATGCCCATTGGCTTGGTGAAAGTGGTACGCAATTGCTTTCCATGCTGAATGGAATTTTAGATGTCGTGTCAGCCGACAATGAGAATGAGGCAGATGTGCATGCGGAAGTCTTTGATTTACGGCAATTAGTGCAGAACATCGAGCAGCTAGAACGCCCCTCGACCTTAATTAAAGGCTTGGATTTGGTGGCTCGTATTGATGAACGCATTCCCGCATGTTTAAGTAGTGATGCGACTAAAATTCATCGCATTTTACTTAACTTATTGGGCAATGCGATTAAATTCACCCAGGCCGGGCGAGTGGAAATTACCTTAGACCTTATCGAACAAACAGCAACGCAGGCGCGGATTCGATTTCATATTGCTGATACGGGCATTGGTATACCTGCCGAGCTACAGGATAAAATATTTGATCGTTTTTATCGGGGAACCCCATCCAGTAAAGGCACTTATACCGGACATGGAGTTGGTTTACATATTGCCCAATCTTATGTGGAGTTGCTGGGGGGGAAAATTCAGGTAAGCAGTGAGCTTGGCAAAGGAACCACTTTTTATTTTGATCTGTTATTGAACATTGCCGAGTCTGAACTTAACCTAAGCCCTGCTCAGGTAGCTGAGAGCGATACCCTGGCGAGTGGTAGGGGAATTAGGGTAACGGCTGAGTCTTATAAATTATTGTTGGTTGAAGACAATAAAATTGCCTTATTTACCCTAGAAAATCTAGTTAAGCTTGCAGGCTATCAATTCACGAGTGTGATGGATGGTGAAAGTGCCTTACATCTGGCACAAACTCAACGCTTTGATTTAATTATTACTGATCTAGGATTACCGGGTTTATCGGGCATTGAGTTGACGCGAACAATTCGTGGACTTGAACGTGCGTTTCATAAAGAGTCGATGCCCATCATTGGTTTAACAGCACATTCAGAAGACAAGATAAAAAGAAGTTGTTTAGAGGCTGGAATGAATGAAGTATTCACCAAACCGATGACCATCGACGTGTTAGCGAGAATAAAAACGACTTATTTCGCTGAAACGCTTGCTCCGGCGCTCCTTACCAAGAAATCCAAGCTAAAAATGGCAGGGCGATACTCGCATTTGTCAGCCGAAGAGGAGTACTTATTTCACTTAGAGAGCTATAAGCTTTTTAATGTGCAACGAGCCTTAGAGGATATGGGGGGGGATATTAATCTACTTAAAAGCATTTTAACTTCAATTATTGATAAAGAAACTCCTGCTGATTTACTTGAACTTGAGTCCGCACACCGCCAAAACGATTGGCAAATGGTGCAAAAATTAGTGCATCGTATTAAGAGTGGTTTTGTCTATTGTGGCGCGGAAAAACTGGTACAAGCTTGCCAACATTTAGAGCGCTATCATAAAGCAGGGCATAGTTCTTTGTTGGAAGCATTATATAAACAATTGTTGGCAGTGGTCGAGGAAACCAGGGAAGCGGTACGAGCTTGGTTATTAATTAATTGATTTAATTTAGTTCACCGTAATTCCCTATGTGGGAGATGATGTTAATGGCCGTGTTGACCTATTCGCAATGACTTTAGTTTTTTATTTAATTTTAAGGGTTCTGTACTACTCAAAACATCGATAAAAACCATGATCGGCATAATTGAGTAAGGCCTTATCATGAACGCTATCGCCATAGGCATAAAGCTCATAGCTCTCTCGTGCCGCATACTCCTTTACAAATGCTTCTACTTTTTGCTGGCCAATACAATACTTATTGCGCATCCTGCCGGTGCTTTTATTACTGCGTAGATCAAACTCCAGTTCCGTACAAATTAGGTGCTGAAACTGATATTGTTTGGCTAAGGGCTCGAGATAAATATCCCAGCCCCCGCTAATTAAAATACAGCGATGTCCTTGCTGCTGATGAAACTTGAGACGCTCCATCGCTTCTTTACGTAATTTCTTGAGCAGCACTTGGTCGATAAACTGCAGGGCTTGCTCATCGAGCTCCTGGCGATCTCGGCCTTTTAAGATAAGGCTATCAAGATAATCATGCCAACTTAAGCACTCTGCTCCTGATTGCCTGGTGCTTGAGTAAGCAATACTCGATGCCAGGCTACTTAGCATTTTCGGTAAACCAGCTAAGTAGTTTAAAAAGAGTAGCCTACTTGGCAGGCCCCTAGTTAAGGTCCCATCAAAATCAAAAAGTGCCAGTACTTGTTTATCCATAATGCCTCATTAAAAAGGTAAGACCAACGATGGGTTAATAGCCGTAATTAATTTGCCAAACAAATCTTTAATATTTTGCATGGCAGGATACGTTTTTGCTTCAAAGCGCAGAGTTAAATAAGGTCCAGTATTGGAGGGACGAACCAGTCCCCAGGCATCGTCATGCTTTATCCTCAGTCCGTCGATCTGCACCAGTTCTCCTCCTATGTACATGGGAGCATGAGTAATTAATTGCTTCATGAATTCTTCTTTGTGCTGTTCTTCAATATCAATTTTTAATTCACTAGTACTTAATGATTTAGGAAATTGCTCAAAAAAGTTATGGCTATCGGCTAAGTGGACACTTAACATTTCCAGGGTACGTGCAGCAGCATAAATACCATCATCGTAGTTTAGCCAGCGATCGTTAAAATAGAAATGTCCGCAATACTCACCCCCGATTGCTGCTTTATGCTCTGACATACTCGACATGATATGTGCCATGCCAGTGCGCGTCATGATTGGACGTCCTTGGTGGGCGAGGATGTATTCATTTAAATGTTGAGTGCATTTAATATCAAATACTACACCTGCATTGGGCTCTTTTTTCAGCAAGGCATCAGCAAAAGCCAGTAGCAAATAATCTGAAGGAATAATACAGCCTTGATTATCCACAATACCTAAACGATCGCCGTCACCATCAAAGGCTACACCTAGGTCTGCGTGTTGTTCCACCACGACTTGCCGTAGGCTGGTTAAATTTTCTTCTACAGAGGGGTCTGGATGATGGTTGGGAAAGCTCGATTGCACGTCGCAATATAAGGGGATCATTTCACAACCCAAGGCGGTTAATAACTGTGGGGCCACATGTCCTGCCACCGCATTACCACAATCGACTACCACGCGTAGTTTTTTAATGGGGCCGGTACGTTCTTTAACGAGACGGATGTATTTATTAATTATTTGTTCCGCAGGATATTGCACTACCTTGCCACGTCCTTCGTGATCAAAGATAAACTGTTCATCCATAATCCGTTGGTATAAACCATAGAGCCTGTCGCCATAATAATTCTGGTCGGCCAAGGTTAGTTTTAAGCCATTATAATCTGCAGGATTATGGCTGGCAGTAACCATTAATCCAGAATGGCATTGCAAATCAAACATGGCAAAATGCAATATTGGTGTGGGTAAACAGCCAATATCGATGACTTGGGTACCACTTTCTAATAAACCTTTAATCAAGGATTCTGCAAATGCTTCGCTGCTTGCACGGCTATCGCGAGACAGTAAGAGTGTATGTAATCGGTGAACTTCTTGTAGTTCACTGCCAATCGCCACCCCTAAGGTATAATAAGTGTTTTCATTTAAGTCTTCGCCAACTTTACTGCGAACATCATATTCCTTGAAAATTGATAAAGGGGGCTTTATTAGGTACGACTTGCTCATAATTAGCTCCACAAATTAGCTAAATTGCCACATGTACTTTCAGGTTTCTCGACAACCTCCTCAATTATCTGCAGAAACTGCGTAGTCAGATGATAAATAGTTTCACGGTCATATAGGTCAACTCGATACTTAAGGTATCCAGTTAGTAAGGTTCTATCATAGTTAAATTTTAATGATAGCTTGCGCGGGCTAGTGCCCCAAAGTGGTATCCGGGTCTCATTCTGAGTGAGTGGCTGCAGTTTAAAGCCAGGATCAACAGGCTTGATGGTCAGGTGTTGGAAGTCAAAAGATACGTCAGGGACTGGTAAATTCAGTGCTGCAATTTGTTCGGGTTGCATGTACTGATACTCAAAAAACTGAACTAAATCGTTTTGTAATTGTTTGGCCATATCAATGAAGCTCATTGTCGGAGCCGATGGGATAATCATGGGTAGCTCATTTGCCACATTACCCATTGTTGTTTGATATTTTTCAGTCTCTCGTCCGGCACAAAGCATCGTAACAAAAGCGTGCTCGGTTTGGCTAAATTGCGCCAACACCAACCCATAGGCGGTAAGCAGCAAATTAGGCAGCGTCACTTGACTTTGTTTGGCTAAATTTTGCAGCTTACGAAGCAATTCTGCAGAAATCCTAATCGATTCTTTTGCCCCAAACGCGGAAGCTTGCTGCGGTATAGGTCTATCCGTAGGCAATAGAGGAGGATTATAGTGCTGCAAGGTATTGCGCCAAAATGCAACGTATTTCTCATAAGTGCCATCAACAACCTTGGTTAATTGCCAAGCAACAAAATCTTCATATGGGGTGGCCACAGGCAAGGTTTCGCTGGTGCGATTTTGATTTTGAGCATAAAAATGCAGAATGTCTTCAAAGAGAATCAGACTGCTGCCGCCATCGGTTAATAAATGGCTCACACTCACGGTCCAAATAGAGCGCTCCTCAGTTTGTTGAATTAAATAACTTTCCAATAAGGCCGCTTTGCTTACATCAAAGGTGCGAGAATCTATTTCTTGCAATAATTGGTTGAGTTGTTGTGTTTGTTCTTCCTTGGTTAAAGCACGCAGATCGACATACTGCAATTTAAAATCAATCTGATCATGACAAAATTGGAATGGGGTTCCCATTGAAATATGAAAACTGCAACGCAGCATGGGATGTCGTTCGATAACTTGTTGCATGCTTTTTTGCAAAATCGCTACATCCACTGGCCCCTCAAGTTGGAACTTATTAGTCACTACATAAATAGGATTTTCGGGTTGTTCCTGAATATGTTTCCAAATGCGGGTTTGTTGTACCGAGAGCTGTAATAAATGGTGTGGCGCTATTACGCCAGGCAGAGTTGTGACCGCTTCTGCCTCCGCATCACCTATTTTTTCATTCAAAAAGTGCACTACATTTTCCAGTGAGCGGTCCTCAAACAACAAGGATTGGATACTTAAATTTTCCAGCGCTAATTTAGATTGCAGCTGACGTACTAGCTCCATACCTAGGATTGAATCCATCCCCAGTGATAATAGAGTGGTACTCATTGGCAAGGCGTCGCTTTCTTTTAAACGAAGAATACTGCGAACTTCCTGCATGAAGAACTCCGTTAATTCAGTTGCTCGTTGCTCTGGTCGTTGACTTTTTAATCGTCCAATCAGGTTTTGTTCTTGTTGCTTTGTTGCCTGGGCTTCGGGATTTTCAGCAAGGATCTCTGCCAATAATTTCTTATAGGGGCGAGGCAAAAGAGCGTGTTGTTCAGCCATATTATTAGGCATTAAACCTAATTGGGTGAAATCCCCTGCCATCGCCTGCGTTAATGCGGCTAAGCCTAAAGCTTCACTAATGTTGTGAATGCCATAAGCCGACCAGGATTGTGCTAAATCACGAGTCATGCCCACTTGCTGCCAAGGGCCAAAGTTAATACTGAGTGCGGGCAATCCTGCCTGTACACGATAATGCGCTAAATTATCGAGAAAAGTATTTGCTGCTGCATAGTTGGCCTGTCCGGGTGTACCCAATAAAGAACTGATTGATGAAAACATCACAAACTGTTCTAGTTCCGGGATAAGCTCCACACTGAGACGATGCAAATTACAGGCTCCTTGTACTTTTGCTGCGAAAACTTGCTCAAAATCTTGCCAGGTGAGCTGGGACCAGAAGCCATCGCTTAAGGTGCCGGCGGCATGAAAAATTCCTTTAATCACTGGTAGTGTATTGGGGATTTGTGTTAACGCGTGGCGCAGTTGCTGGCAATCGCTCACATCCGCTTGGATGTAGTGGATGCTGACCCCATCAACACGTAATGGATTAAGTATCGCACTTATTTCATCGTTTAATGGACGTCTTCCCAGTAAAATAATCGAATTTACCTCTTGCTGAATCAGCCATTTACATAAAATAGAGCCTATCCCCCCGAGTCCACCAGTAATAAGGTAAGAGGCATTTTTTAGTAACGCTTTTTTATTGGCGACTGGAGGCAATAATGCTGGGGTAATGCGTGGTACATATAATGAACCGTTTTGATAGGCAATAATGGCTTCATCTTGAGGTTGCCCAAGCAATTGTTGCAATTGTATGGCGGTATTTTTGGTAGTGGTTTCTTGTCCCACATCAAAATGATGATAATCCAGTTCAGGGTATTCCAGCACTAAGGTTTTTCCCATTCCCACTAAGGGTGAAAAGAGGGGTATGGAGTGCGGAGCTGCCGTTGTGGTACCCCGGGTTACGGTCCATAACCTGGCTTGTTGTTTATGTTGCATGAGTGTTTGCACTAAATGCAGTAAACCGGCACAGGAGTTTTTAATTAATTGATTCATATCATCACAAGTTAACGCCTGTACTTGTTGTTCTTGGAAAAACTCCGTGCCAACGAAGCCCCATAAATAGATGATCCCTTGAATTCCTGAGTATTTACTTAACAGATTTGCAAACTGTTCGGGCTCACCAGGATTAAGTACGGCTTTCTCTGCCGACAGCGTAAATGTGCTCCCAGGATGTACTACTACCATCTCGGGTAAATAGCTAGATAAGAGCTCGATCATCTTCTCACTTTCTGTCTCTTGAGTGGCAAAAATCAACCATTTTCCACTCTGTGTCTGTGGTTTATTTCGCTGTGGCAGTGTCGCTAATGCTTTCCATTCCTGCTGATAAAGCGCCTGGCTTAACCCACGACTTATGGCGCTACTTTCGGGAGCCTTATGCCCTCCGGCCAGCCAATAGGATTGATGTTGGAAGGCATAAGTAGGCAATTGTTTTGCCGCGTTAGCTAGTGCAAAAGGAGCATCATAAGCCTGCCAATTAATGTGATGTCCATTTTCATAGAGCTGGGCGACTGCATCGGATAAGATTTGCCAGTCGGGGCGATTTCTTCTCAGTGAAGCGAGCCATAAAACCTGCTGTGATGAACTTGCCTGTTGTCTGGCAAAGGTTAATAAAACCGGTTGTGGTCCCACCTCGATAAAGGTTTGGTAGTTTTCGGCTATTAACTCTTTAATACCTGTACTAAATTGTACGGTCGCGAGTACATGTTCGGCCCAATACTCTGCGTTGATGACAGAAACTTCTTTGCCGCTCACATTGGAGATTAGTACCAGCTTAGGCGCATGGTACTCAATGGTTTCGGCAATTTGCTTAAATTCCGCAATCATGGGGCGCAACAGCTCAGAGTGAAAGGCATGAGATACTTGCAACTCAGTGGAGCGAATCTCTTGTGCCTGACATTGCTGATGTAATTGGCGAATCGCTTCGTTTTCACCCGCAAATACCACTTGGCTCGTGCTATTTACGGCCGCAATATTTAAGATTGCGGTAGGTGCCTGTACTTTAAACTCTTGCATTAAGGCTTGAGCTTGAGTTTCATCCACGTTCACGCTAAGCATGCCACCCTCTTGCTGGGCTTGCATGAGTCTGGCTCGGGCAGCAATAAGTTTTAGACCATCCGCTAAACTCATCACTCCGGCTACAGTCGCGGCGACATATTCGCCCACGCTGTGGCCGATAGCAGCTGCAGGCACAATTCCCCAGCTTATCCATAATTGCGCTAAAGCATATTGCAGAACAAATAAAGCAGGTTGCGTATAGTGCGTTTGATTTAATAAAGATGCCTGTTGGGGATCAAACATGACTTTGGTCAGTCGTTCAGGCAAATAATCCGCCAATATTTCGCTGCACCGATCGACTTCCTGTTTAAATAAAGGGTGAGTATTATAAAGCTCCCAGCCCATTCTAGAATATTGTGAACCTTGTCCGGTAAATAAAAAGGCAGTTTTTGCACTATTTATTTCCGCAACTTTATTCGTGGGCAGAGTCGTACGTAGTTTCTCAATTAATTCTTCATGAGTTTGTACGGGAAATGCGAGGCGATAATCTAACGCACTGCGGCTAAGAGCCAGGTCATGACATAAATTGCCTACCTCAATATTCACGTTGTCTTGCACAAAATCGGCTAATCGCGCTTGCTGTGCCGCTAATGCTTCTGGAGTATGTCCGGATAAGGTGAGGACATGCACCGGTCTTTTGGGAGTATCGGCGGCCCCAGTCTCGGCCTCTGCGGTTGGAGCTCCAGTAAGGATTATATGGGCGTTGGTTCCGGTAAATCCGAAAGAGCTCACCCCTGCATAGCGTATTTGTTTCTGCGGTTCAGTTTCCCAGGCTTGCAAGCGGGTGGGTATTTGCGCCGGAATAGAGGCTAAGTCAATTAACGGATTGACGGTTTCAAAATGCAAATTGGCGGGAATTTGCTGATGTTGCAACATCAAAATTGTTTTGATGAGACCTGCCATACCTGCAGCCGCTTCCAAATGGCCGATGTTGCTTTTTACGGAACCTATATATAGATCTTTTTGCCGGGTTCCGGTGGCAAAAACTTCTTTCAGAGCATTAAATTCAATCGGATCGCCTAAGCGTGTACCCGTACCATGAGTTTCAATGTAATCAATCGCATCCGGAGAAATCCCGGCAGCATGGATGGCTTTACTAATTAAGTCATGCTGGGCTTTAGGGCTTGGCGCCGTAATGCCATTACTGTGTCCATCGCTATTCACTGCGGCACTTTGAATCACCGCCCAAATAGGGTCTTTATCACGTTGCGCATCGGTTAGGCGTTTTAAGATAAGCACCCCGCAGCCTTCACTACGGACATAACCATCCGCCTTGGCATCAAAGACTTGGCATTTGCCATTAGGTGATAACATTCCTGCTTGAGAGAAACTCACACTTAAAGACGGGTCCAGGATACAGTTTACCCCGCCTACGATAGCCAGACTATAGCCTTTTTCATGTAAATCCTGACAGGCATTGAATACTGCCACCAAGGATGAAGAACATGCGGTATCCACGGCAACTGACTCCCCATGGGTGCCTAGAAAATAGGCAATGCGGCCAGCTGCGGCACTATGAGCGTTACCTATACCATAATAAGCATCAGTATTTTGGTATGCCGCATCATGAGCTAATTGGCTGTAGTCATTCGAAGCAATGCCAATAAAAATAGCCGCCTCCGTATCATTTAAAGATAAAGGGGCAATACCCGCACGCTCAAGTGCTTCCCAGGTTAATTCCAGTAACAGACGATGCTGTGGATCCATCGCTTCAGCCTCACGACGACTGATATTAAATAAAGACGCATCAAACTGGTCAATATTATCAATAAAGCCCCCTTTAGAGGTGGCTATAGTGCCAGCAACACCCGGTTGCGCTGTATAGAGTTCCGAATCCCAGCGACTCAGAGGAACTTTACTGATTCCATCTTTCGCATTGTGTAATAGCTCCCAAAACGCTTGTGGGCTATTACTGGCGCCAGGAAAGCGACAGCTCATACCAATTATCGCCACGGGTTCAAAACGTTTTTGCTGGTGCGATTGCTCCTTTTGTGGCGCAGGGGCCTGATTTTCGGGAAGCAAATGGTTTGCTAATGCGTCGATCGTGGTAAAGGACCATAACAAACTAGGATTAATTTCTTGATTTATCAACTGTCCTAGAGCAGAGGTAAATTGAACGGCGCTTACGGAATCCATCCCGTAGTAAGAAAAATTCTTATGCACATCAACTTGTTCCAATTGCAGCGATAAATTGCTGGCCAACCATTGTTTCATCCATCGGGTTAAGCTGTTTTTTTCATGGGCATTCGCCAAGCTAGGTACCTGCGGTTCTGACTGATGCATTTTCCGTTGCCATTGAGCATAGACGTTTAATTCCTTGGTCAGAAATGCTTGTTTACATCCGCTACGCTGTACTTTGCCACTTGAGGTGCGAGGTAAGGAGGATTGTTTGATTAACACAATCTCGCTAGGTAATACCGGTAATTCTTGGGAGCAACAATCTAAGATCGCGGAAAAAATTTCATCAAAGTGTTTCGCGCTGCGATGCACCTCTTGAACCAGGATTAATTCGGGCTCGCTCTTTTCCTTTTCAATAACAAAGGCAGCACCGCCATGTTTAATTAATAAGGAATGGCTTTTTTCAACACAATGCTCAATATCCTGAGGATAAAGATTTTGTCCACGAATAATAATTAAATCTTTAAGACGTCCAGTAATAAAAAGTTCACCGTTGGGGTTTAAAAAGCCTAAATCTCCGGTGCGTAAATAGGGTTTATCTGAAGAACTTAATCTTAAGTTAAAAATTTCTTGATTCAGTTGGGGCTTATTCCAATATCCCTTAGTAACAGAGTCACCTTGTACCACAATTTCGCCAATTTTATTAATCGGTAAAATGTCTAAACTGGAGGGGTCAATAATTTTTAAGTCGTAGTTGCTGTATGGGGTGCCACAGCTAACCAAAAGAACACGCTCTGCATCCTCTGGAACTTCTTTGATGATGTTATTTTGAAAGGCTTGTTTATCAGCGCGCAAGACCACGGTGTCTGTGTCCACTTCTTTGGTGGAGATTAACAAAGTGGTTTCGGCCATACCATAGGCAGGATGGCCTGACTTGGCGTTAAAACCACATACTGCAAATGCGTCACTGAATTGTTTTAAATGCTCGGCATTGACAGGTTCAGAACCATTAATGGCAAAAAGCCATGAACTTAAATCCAATTCTTTTTTCTCTTCTGCGGTGATTACCCGGGCGCATAAATCGTAAGCAAAGTCAGGGGCTGCAGTACATTCGGCATGAAAATCACTGATTGCTTTTAACCATTTTAATGGGTTTTTCAAAAAGTCGGTGGGTGACATACTGACCACATGACCATTATAGGCTAAAGGAAACAGAGTACAGCCAATCATGCCCATATCATGGAAGGGAGGCAGCCAGGAACAAAGCGTGGTTACCCGCCGCGCTAACTTTTCATTGATGCAGTGCGCATTCGCAATGATATTGGCATGGGTTACCATCACTCCTTTGGGATTTCCAGTAGAACCTGAGGTGTATTGAAGAAAGGCTACGTCCTCGCTTGAAATTGTAGGAAATTGGGTTAAGAAAGGACGGGTCTTTTCTTCTTCCTCGACAATGAGCACTTCTGTCTTATTCTCCTCATTAAAATCCAGGCGATGAACTACTGCTGAAGAAGTAATAATCACTTGCACCGACGCATCGTGAATAATGGATAATAATCTAATATTATGACGGCTATTGGTAGGAGGATATGCTGGAACGGCAATAACCCCTGCCAGTAAGCATCCTAAAAAAGAGACTAGGTAATCGATGCCAGGGTTTAATAAAATGATTGCGCGTGATCCAGGCTCTGCACGCTTGAGAATGCGTGTGGCAAAAATCTCCATTTGCTCTAGTAATTCCTGGTTAGATAAAGAAATGCTTTCTTTCTGAGTAAGGAACGTTAAAGCAGCTTTATTAGGTGTATCGAGAGCATTTCTTTTTAGAAGGTCGATGATGGTGTATGTTTTTTGTACTTCTTGACTCATTTTCTCATCTCTCATGACAACGGTAGTGCTTTTTAAAGTTAGCACAAAAAATATACAATTCCAGTTTGTTTTTTAGTTTTATGGTGCACTGCCGTCCCCAAAAAAAATATTTGTTTTTAAATTCAACATACAGGGGGGCGAGAAATATTTTTGCTCGGTCTGGTCTATAATTATGCAAGTGCTGGGTGGTTGGTTTTAATAGAGAGGGAGCTTCATAAACTAAAGAACTAGCATTAATCGACATAACTTTAACTTTTAAATAAAAAAGGAAATGATGATGCATCAACCGATTGAATTTATGCTGGGGAATTTTTTAAGAGAACGTCATTTTGTAAATCCCGTTCTCATGAAAGAATCACAAAACATGTTAGGAGCGCTGTATTTTGCTCGCGAGGAAAGTGGTAAAATAACTACCATAAAAATGATAAATAGAGAGAAGTTAGAAGAGCTCTATCATTTAAACCAAGCCGAGCTGATGAGTTTTTTTACATTGCATACCACCTATGTCAATGAGATAACTAAGAAAATAGCGTCCCCCCGGTTAATTTCAATAAATAATTCATTCGTACAGGAGTATAATGAGCTTGTCTTTTACATGATGCATTTTATCCCTGGCGAAAATAAAGAACCTTCACATCTCGAGCTCAATCAAAAAATCCAAATTGCCCAAGTACTTTCTACCTTACACCAAACTGAAGTCATTAATTATAATAAGCATTTTTTTAATCTTAAATCTTATTTCTTTGCCAGTTGTTGGCGAAATCTGGTAATGAGTCATGGCTTAACTCTAGTTGAGAAGTTGGCACTACACTATCTGAATAATCCTTTAAAAAATTTGTTACGTGGAGTCGCTACACGAGTAACCTTTGATGAGATTGTGCGCCTAGGACAAGATAGCTCATTAGTTATTTGCCATTCCGATGTAAAGCCGAAAAATGTTATTTGGAATAATGCAGGTGAACATTTTCTGATTGATTGGGAAAATTTTTGCCTGATGCGCGCCGAAATTGATTTTATCGATACGGTCACCAGTTGGGTTCTGCAAAAAAAAGAGGACAAACAGTATTTAGATATGGAGGAGGCAAAACGCTTTAGAGAGGCTTATGCATTGCCATTAGCGATTAATGATGTAGATATATATATTTCTGCAGCAAAATGGATTTTTTGGGTTTTAACTTGTTATTCCCTGGAGAACGAGGCACCGCTTCGCGAGGGCCTATCCATGCTGGCGCTGTTGGATAATAATCATCAGGCCCTACTTAAGTTATCTTAGGGATATTTGCGAATGAATAAAAAGCAGTTTCTCCAAATTTGGGCAAACCATGGATTATTGACGGTTTTATTTAAGGTATTTAATTTTTTTATTTTAAATACCTTATTACAGCAATACATTACGCTGGAAGAGTTTCCGCTCTATGGCGCCTTAATTTATTTACCTACTGTTGTACTGCTCTTTATCGTTCCAAAGTTGCTGGAAAAAACCAATGTGTTTTCGGCATTAAAAGGATGTTTGGATTTTATTGTACTCTTATTCCTCGCTTTTTGGCTTATTATTTTGACAGGGAAGGTGCCACTGAATCATTTACTCATTATTCTCGCCTGTGTTGCTTTTTTAGCCTCAATGGAGTCTATATTTTTTGATAAAGTAACCGCCACTTATTGTGCTTATACTGACTTACCCTTTGTTATTGCTACTACCCGGCTTGCCAATACTTTGGGATATATTGTGGGGCCGCTTATTGGTAGTTTCTTTTTCCATCAATTATCGTTTACCAGTTTATTAATTACTTCCATTGTGGTTCTTTTGATTTATCGTATTTTCTTGTCCTCGGTGCATTGGAATTTACAGAAAAACGTTTCATTGCAGTCGCAATTTCAATCCGAAGGAATTCAGCTTAATGTAAGCAGGCAATCGATTTTGTATTTATATAGCTTAAATTTCATGTGGCTTAATTTAGTAGCTATTATGATCATTCCTTTTTATTCTTTGTATTTTTCCGTCTCCCAAATAGGAGTGATTCTTTCCTTTGCTGGAGTGGGCATGCTGGTGGGCAATTTATTTTCCATTTCCCTGTTTAGCCGTTTTAATTACCGTGTTCTTTTTCACGTGGCGGCATTAGGTTTGCTCTTTAACTTGGGTATGGTTGCCTTTTTGGGGAATCATTATTTTTGGAGTTGTTTTTTCATTGGGCTGGGTAGTTTTTTTAGTTCGGTTTGTTATGCCTTGGCACAATATTTTTCTTTAAGTATTGTAGACTCTGAGTCCTTATCTCATTTTTATGGCATTAGAAATTTTATTAATACCCTCATTTCCTTACTGTTATTTATTCTTTTATGGTGTTTGGTCAGTAGTTCATTAAGCCATTTTCTGCGGGATATTTTCCATATTCAGCAGGCGAATTTGATGTCCTTGTTTTTCTTATTACTGGCATTTATTAGTACTATTTTTTATCTTTTTAGTTTTATTTTCGGTCACCAGTTTAAGGAATGTGTTTCATCTGAACTAAGGTGAATCCAAGCCAAATCTAATCTAGCCTGGATGCACATAACGCCAAATTAGAGTGCGCCAGGGATCATCGAGGCAACCACTCCCCCGGATTTTTTGGTGTGGAAAGGGCTTTCTATTTCAATGGACATTAAATCACCTTGGAGTACTCCTGTAAGTAGCAGGGGAGCTGTATAGGCACGTGGACACATAATTTTTTCAAATTTCTGTTGTGGGTTTGCATCTTCAGCAGCAAGTAGTTCTATATCCAGGAGTAAACTCGCAGGCCTTGGATGTTTCATTACTTTTTCAAAATTATTTTCCGCATGCTCACCCGATAATAAACCTAACGGAGAGAGCAAGGTTAAGATTTTCGCTGCGGCAGCCGGGTTGGTTGGATGTGTGGTTATCGCCATGGTTTTTGCATTTAATAAATCCGCCTTATTTAAAATGGTTAATGCCTTAGCGACTTGCAGGGGGAACATTTCGTGCCGCATTACGGCAGTAAGGCATTCTGCATCTGCGAGCAGTTGGTGCTGTTGTAGCGTATAGAGTGCGCTAAAAAGCTCTTTAAGTTTGGGCAAATTTAAAAGGGGCTGATAATCGGCATTAGGAAAAGGTTTTTGGGGTTTAGGATAGCTTAAAACGGCCACTGTATTTGCATCAGAAAATAGCTCGTTTGTTTTGAGTAGCTTGCAGCATTGAAAAAGGTCGCTTTCGATGAATTTACTAATGCAGGGAAATTTTAACGAGGGGGGGGTCTGGAGAAACTCTTGAATAACTTCTGATGCAATCATAGCCAACGTTTTTGTTGATTTAAATTGAATCTTGGCATCAAACAGCTCTTTAATTTTGGGGGGGAACAGTTTTTTTTCTGTTTCATTCAAGTATTTATAACTACTAATGAACGCTGATATTGTTATTATGTTTTCGGGAGATAGGTTGCTCATTAAGGCCCTTGCTTGTGTTTGATTCAGGTTACGCGTATTTTACGATGGTTGTGGTCTTTAAATCAACATATTGTTTGTTTTTGTTTCGTTTTCAAGTGTTTTTGATCCGTGGGGTGGATTGTAAAGCCCGCCTTGGGGACTGGCAGAAATAGCCTTTTGCTGAGCTCTGTGGCAGCCCAGCAGGTAACGAATTACTGGGTGAATTGATTGATCGTCAGTGTTAATCGTTTCACTAATTCATCAATTTCTTCTTCGGTGATGGTGAGGGGCGGTAACAAGCGTACGACCGTATCTGCGGTGACATTAAAGATGATGCCATTGGCTAAACCTAGAGTCCGCATGTCCATCGCTGGTCTATCCAGTTCTACCCCAATCATATAGCCTTTACCTCGAATTGCCTTAACATGTGGATGCTCACCTAAGTTTTGAATGAGCTTATCCATCAATAGGGCACTATTGCGGGTAACTAGATCGCAAATTTTATCACGCTCAATGACTTCTAATACGGTTAAAGCGGTAGCACAGGCTAATGGATTACCACCAAAAGTCGAGCCATGATTTCCTGGCTTGAATAAATCCGTAGCCTTTTTACTCATCAGGCAAGCACCAATTGGCACGCCATTACCTAGGCCTTTAGCCGTAGTAAGTATATCGGGTTGAATGTGATGGTGCATGCAGGCAAACAGTTTCCCGGTGCGTCCATTTCCTGTTTGGATTTCATCTAAAATAAGCATCCAATCATGCTGCTCACATAATTTGGCTACAGCGCGCAAATAACTTTCTTCGGCGGCATAGATTCCGCCTTCGCCTTGAATCGGTTCTAACATCACGGCGACCACATCCTCACGATTCGCCGCAATGGTGTGTATGGCTTCGATATCATTAAAGGGAGCGCGGATAAATCCAGGGACTAAGGGTTCAAAACCTGCTTGTACTTTACGACTGCCTGAGGCGGTTAAGGTCGCCATTGTGCGCCCATGAAACGCACGTTCCATCACAATGATTGAAGGGGTTTCAATGCCTTTTTTATGGCCGTAAAGTCGCGTTAATTTAATGGCAGCCTCATTGGCTTCAGCCCCTGAGTTGGCAAAAAATACTTGTTCCATGCCGGCCATTGAGGTTAGTTTTTCTGCAAGTAATTCTTGTTGTTTTATATGAAAGGTATTCGAGGTGTGCAAGAGTTTTGTTGCTTGTTCTTGTATGGTTTTGGTCACATCAGGATGAGCATGCCCTAGCCCACAAACGGCTATCCCACTTAAGCCATCAAGATATGTTTTTCCCTGATCGTCATAAAGCCAAACGCCTTCACCGTGAGTAAAGGTAATGGGCATGGGATTGTAACTAGTAATTAAAGCCATTATCTATCTTCCTTTTTATAATCTCTTTGCCGTTTTAAAGTCCATTAAAATCGTAGGCGGGACTGCCGCAGGGCCCAGCAAACACAACCTGTGCCGTATTCTATGCTGGGCTCGCAGCCAATCTACAATTGCGAGCGCCTAATCTAAATGGTAGTGACTCGGCAATTATCTCATCACTTACTTCATATTATCAGAGGCGAATTCCCAATTCACTAATGACCAAAATGCACTGATGTAATCAGGGCGTGCATTGCGATAATCAATATAGTACGCATGTTCCCATACATCACAGGTTAATAGTGCAGTTAAGCCTTCGGTCATTGGTGTACCGGCATTGCTAGTACTCATAATTTTTAAATCACCCGCTTTATCTTGTGCAAGCCATGCCCACCCCGAACCAAAAGTAGTTGCTGCTGCTTGAGTGAATTGTTCTTTAAAT
Source organism: Legionella lytica (assembly GCF_044626755.1). Lineage (GTDB taxonomy): Bacteria > Pseudomonadota > Gammaproteobacteria > Legionellales > Legionellaceae > Legionella > Legionella lytica_A. Next base: position 472,411 of record NZ_JBGORX010000002.1, read on the forward strand.
GCACTGAAGGAACCGAAATGCTTGTTGATCGCATCAGCAAGTTTACCTGTGGGCTCACCGCCGCCATTGGGACTTAAACAATGCCAGTAGAAGGTATGGTTCCAAATTTGTGCGGCATTATTGAATACGCCACCTTTGGATTTCATAATAATCTCTTCGAGAGACATGGATTCAAATTCAGTTCCAGGAATTAACTTGTTTAAGTTATTCACATAAGCCTGATGGTGTTTACCATAATGATATTCAAGAGTTTCTTTGGAAATATGGGGTGCTAAAGCATCCATTTCATAGGGCAGTTTGGGTAATGTAAAGGTCATTAAGTTCTCCTTGTTTGTGAGTGTCCTAAGTGTAGCAGGACAAATATGATATTCAATTAATATTTCCTTAAGATTCCAGGCCTATTATTAATGAATTACTAGTAAATTGGTTGAAGACGGTACTTGCTTTTCACTTAGAGTGTCCAGGTAGGGATAATGAAATAAGTTGCGGCCGTGCTAGCTTTTCGCCATAATGAGCGTTTTTATTATTTAAAGGTACACGAGCGGTGGATACAATCGAAAAAATTAAAAAACAAATCGCAGAAAATACGATTCTGCTGTACATGAAAGGATCGCCAAAGATGCCTCAATGTGGTTTTTCTGCGCGTGCAGTTCAATGCATCGAGGCTTGTGGTGTTGATTTTGCTTACGTAGATATTCTTGCTAATCCTGACATTCGTCAAATGTTGCCTCAAGTTTCTGATTGGCCAACGTTCCCTCAGTTATATGTGAAGGGTGAATTGATTGGTGGCTCTGATATTATTGCTGAATTGTTCCAGCAAGGGGAGCTAGAAACCATGCTACGCGATGCAATTGCCGTATAACGTCTATTATATTTCGACTATCTTGGCCAAAGCGGTCTGATTTTTGCTTTTGTTCAAGCTGGTGAAGTGTATCGATAATAATAATCTGCGCAAGGGTCCTTCTTGCGCACAAATGGAGATCATAGAATGAGTGTACTAGTCGGACGTAAAGCTCCTGATTTTACCGTAGCTGCGGTGATGGGCAATGGTGAGATTGTCGATAAATTTAATTTGCATGAGCACATCAAAGGCAAATATGGATTAGTGTTTTTCTATCCTTTAGATTTCACTTTTGTATGTCCTTCTGAATTGATTGCTTTAGACCACCGTATGGATGAATTCAAAAGCCGTAATGTTGAAGTGGTTGCCGTGTCTATCGATTCTCATTTTACCCATAATGCCTATAGAAGTACTCCGGTAGAAAAAGGCGGCATTGGCCCAGTTCGTTACACTATGGCTGCCGATATGACTCATAGCATTTGCCAAGCTTATGGTGTTGAGCATCCAGGTGCTGGTGTGGCGTTCCGTGGAGCGTTTATTATCGATACTAAAGGTATGGTTCGTTCGCAAGTGGTGAATGACTTACCTATCGGTCGTAATGTTGACGAGCTCTTAAGAACTATTGATGCGGTACAATTCTTCGAAGAAAAAGGCGAAGTTTGTCCTGCAGGCTGGAGAAAAGGCCAGGCAGGTATGACTGCTTCTCCACAAGGTGTTGCTGAATATCTTGCTGAGCACTCTGGCTCACTATAATTGGTGCCTGCCGCAGCCCGTATTGACGCAGTCGTAATACGGGTTTTGTGGCACTGATGCCCATATTACGACCTTGCGCAATACGGGCTCCCTCTCTATTCACCATTATCTTTATGATTTAGTTGCAACTTGCGCCAGGTATTCGTCATCTCACAAAACAAATCCGCGGTTTTTTCTGCATCATAAATTGCCGAATGCGCTTCATTAGGGTCAAATGGAACCCCTGCTGCTTGCGCTGCTTTTGCTAAAACGGTCTGTCCATAAATTAATCCACCTAAAGTGGCGGTATCAAAGCACGTAAACGCATGAAAGGGGGATTGGAGTCCTGTTCGTTTGACTGCCTCTTTAACGAATAACAAGTCAAACCAGGCGTTATGACCGACTAAAACCGCTCGTTGGCAGTGTTGCTGCTTAATCGCACTAAAAATAGGTTTAAATAGCTGCTCCAAAGCGATTTTTTCATCTAAGGCAAAACGCAGCGGCTGGAAGGGATCGATTTGGTTGAATTCTAGCGATTTCTGATCCAGCTCGGCCCCAGAAAAGGGTAGGATATGTTCAAAGTGACTGGTGCTACGTTGTAAATTACCCTGTTTATCCATGGTCAGCAAGACGACACACATTTCCAGCAAGGCATTTTTCTGCGGGTTTATCCCCGCCGTTTCCACATCGACCACCACGGGTAAGAAGCCGCGAAAGCGGCCTTTCATTGTACTGCTTAATACATTATCAAGAGGGGACATGAATACTCCATTGGATTGTTTCACCTGCAGCAATCGGTACAACCTGTTCTGTACCCAATGGCATTGTTTTCGGTAAGACTTGCGGTGATTTAATCAATTCAACCTGCTGCTGATTGATGGGTAATTGATAAAATTCAGCGCCATAATGACTCATAAAATGATTAAGTTTCGTTAATTGGTTTAACTCATCAAATACTTGGGCATAAAGTGCCAGAGCAAAGGGGGCCGAATAAATTCCGGCGCAGCCACAGGCATTTTCCTTATGGTTAATACTGTGCGGGGCACTGTCCGTGCCCGCAAAAAACTTAGGATTATCGCTACAGGCTGCCTGTTGCAGGGCTTTTTGATCACGTTCATGCTTTAAAATAGGGAGGCAGTAGTAGTGAGGTCTAATACCACCGGCAAGTAGTTGGTTACGATTATACATTAAATGATGTGGGGTAATGGTCGCAGCAATCGTTTCTGGGCCTTCGCTGACAAAATTGACCGCTGCTTCGGTGGAAATATGTTCTAAAATGATGCGTAACTTAGGGAAATTAAGGACTAAAGGTTTTAAATACTCCTCGATGAACAAGGCTTCACGCTCAAAAATATCGCTATGGGTTACCTCACCATGGATTTGTAGTACTAAATTTTGCTCTTGCATTACTTCAAGCAAAGGATAAAGCGCGCGCAGCGATTTGGCTCCTGCTTCTGAGTTAGTCGTAGCCCCGGCAGGATAAAGTTTGGCGCCCAACACATAGGAAGTGTTTGCGGCTTGTTCTAACTCCACAGCGCTAACCGACTCGTTTAAATAGAAGGTCATGTAGGGATTGAAGGCATGTCCACTGGGCAAGGCCCCGAGAATCCTCTTTCGATAAGCACTAATTGCGGGCAACGTCGTTAAGGCTGGCTTGAGGTTTGGCATGACTAAAACACGGGCGAAATGCGCGGCACTGGCGGCTACCGTATGTTCTAGTACCTCATTATCCCTAAAATGCACATGCCAGTCATCCGGCTGGCTGATAATTAGTGATTTCATAATTAAAGATTCTTAAAACAGTGTCGATATCTAAGGATAACATGAATTCAATCATGGGGATTATTAATAATGGAATTCAGTAAGAAGAGATATGCGTTTGTAAAACGCGTTGCAGTTAGCTACACACTAGCTGTAAGTACAACGTTCGCAATGGCTCCAATCAATTATGCCTTGCCAATGGGAGGAGAAAAAAGTTGGAAGGTAACTGGAAATCCAATCCGTTGTGGTTTATCACTAACGATACCAAATTATGGAATCGGGTATTTCGAACAATTCGCCGCTCAGCCGCCACATTTCGTGTTACGCAAATGGGATGCCGTGACTCGCCCACTGCCAGCGCGGCTTATTGCCCGGGCTCCGATGTGGAAGCCAGATGGTGTCACCTATGCGGTAGGCTCATTAATGATTAACCCAGGAGCTTATGGAATCTTTCTAAAGCGTGATTCAACTTTAAAATTATTAACCTATCTATCTCAAGGCTATGAGCCCACATTTAAATATCGCTCGGATATAGGCTTTGATGTTTCGGTAGCATTGACGCCTCGCGGCTTTCAAACACCTTATTCACACTATCAGCAATGTATTAGTAATCTATTACCCTTTGGTTTTGATCGGGTGAGAGAAAGCGTCTTTCATTTTGCTCCGGATAGTCGCGAATTGTCGGATCAAGACAAGGATCAGTTACGTCGAATTGCCCGTTATACCGCGGCGGATCGTCAGATTAAAGTGATTCGTATTATTGGTTATGCCGATGAAAGTGGTCGTAAAGGCTATAACAATGCAATCTCGCAATACCGTGCGCAGGCTGTACAAAACTATTTAATTACTTTAGGGGTTCCGGAAGAGCAATTATCGGTCACTTGGTTAGGCGCATTAAAGCCGGTGGCTAGAAATGATACAGATGCAGGTCGTGCTGAGAATAGGAGAGTTGTTGTCAGTCTGATTAAAAAATAGCGGCCGTGCCTAAAAAAAGTATCTTTATGAAAAATATTATATTTTTTTTTGCAAATTTGCTTGCTTTATTAATTTTCGAAGCCATACTCATGGTGTTGCATGCTTCGAACCAAAGCGACGAAAGCATGCTGCTGGTAACTTTTAAATTGTAAGTTATCAAGTAAACACTCAGAATTAATAAAAATAAAAATATAACGGAGACTTAGCATGTTAAGTTTGAAAAAGACAACAGCAGCAGTACTCGCTTTAGGTAGCAGTGCAGTATTCGCAGGAACAATGGGACCTGTCTGCACTCCAGGAAATGTGACTGTACCATGTGAGCGCACTGCATGGGATATCGGTGGCCAAGCCATTGATTTACAAGTCGTTAATAACAATGATTACTTCATTGGTGATGCTACTGGTCAGTACCGCGATCACAGTCGCTGGAATTGGGGCTTCCAATTAGAAGGATCTTACCATTTTAACACAGGTAACGATGTTACTTTAACTTGGTACCATTTAGATGGCAGCAGAAACCGTTTTGCATTCGTTACTGATTTTGCCGGTATAGCTGATGTAGCTGGTTTCGCCAACATAGGTCGTAAGTGGGATGCTGTTAATGGCGAATTAGGTCAATTCGTTGATTTCAGCGCGAACAAAAAAATGCGTTTCCATGGTGGTTTCCAATGGGCTCGTGTTAAAACTGATCACGCAGTAGGTTTTGGTGCTCCAGGTACTTTAATTGACACCGCTTCTTATGGTGAGACTCAATACAACGGTTTTGGCCCACGTACTGGTCTTGACATGAACTATGTGTTCACAGGTTATGGCTTCGGTATTTATGCTAAAGCAGCAGCTGCAATCTTAGTGGGTAGCTCTAAGTTTAACTCATACGCTTCTGAGTTTGGTACAGTGGTAAATCCATTACACGGCTCTAAAACTTCTATCGTTCCTGAGTTAGAAGCTAAATTAGGTGCTAACTACACTTACTCAATGGCTCAAGGCGATATTACATTAGATGCAGGTTACATGTGGTTCAACTACTTCAATGCATTAAGCAATGTGAGTTCTGTTACTACTACTGCAAGAACTCTGGACTTCGGAGCTTCTGGTCCTTATGTTGGTTTGAAGTACGTAGGTAATGTTTAATTTGTACATGTTACATTTTGCTTAATCTCCCACTTTTTCACCCCATTTCTCATTAAAGGAATGGGGTGATTTTTAGAAAATCACAAATTAATTATCCGCGCACAATGAATTATTAATCCGCATTTTGGGTCGAATAAATACAGCAGCCTAAAAAAAATAACTATAAACTCTAGTTTTTTAACTAATTGTCTTGACTTATTTTCTCTCGATATAGATACTGCTCTCCTTTTCATGCATACGCCAAAAAAACGGCGTGCATGTTTTGTTAATAGCTTCTTTGTGTAAGTTAATAACAAAATTTGGAACTTAATAATAACTTATATGGAGACTACGCATGTTTAGTTTGAAAAAAACAGCATTAGCGGTACTCGCTTTAGGTAGCAGTGCAGCAGCATTTGCAGGTACTATGGGCCCAGTTTGCACACCAGGAAATGTAACTGTTCCTTGTGAGCGCACTGCATGGGACATCAGTGGCCAAGCTATTGATTTGCAAATCGCTAACAACAACCAATTCGTTGGCCTTCCTGATGTAAACGGCAACTTCCGCGATCACAGTCGTTGGAACTGGGGTTTTCAATTAGAAGGTTCTTACCACTTCAATACTGGTAACGATGTAACTTTAACTTGGTATCATTTAGATACTGGAACTCATCGCTTTGCTTATAACGGTGCTGTAGACGGTGATGCATTCACTGTTGCTGCTGCAACTAAGCACCAGTGGGATGCTGTTAACGGTGAATTAGGTCAATTCGTTGATTTCAGCGCGAACAAAAAAATGCGTTTCCATGGTGGTTTCCAATGGGCTCGTGGTAAGCACAACGCAGCTTATGCATCAGTTGTAGCTCCATTAACTGTTGATGCTGCTGAAGGTTTCCGCACGCAATTCAATGGATTCGGTCCACGTACTGGTTTAGACATGAACTATGTATTTGGTAATGGATTTGGTATTTACGCTAAAGCAGCCGCTGCTGTATTAGTTGGTAATACTAAGTTTACTTCTGGCTTCCAGGATTTTCCTGATGCAGCTGTTGTATTCCATGGTTCAAAAACTGCAATCATCCCAGAACTAGAAGCTAAATTAGGTGCTAACTACACTTACTCTATGGCTCAAGGTGATGTTACTTTAGACGCTGGTTACATGTGGTTCAACTACTTCAACGCGTTCAACCGTGTTTCTGCTGTTGATTTGACTAGCCATGTTTCTGACTTTGGTGCTTCTGGCCCATATGTTGGTTTGAAATATGTTGGTAATGTTTAATTACTAGCCTAGTTTCATTATCCACCCCGTTCAATTGACGGGGTGGGTTCTCCCTGATATCCCACTATTATCTTCTTCCTATTTGTAGACTTATTCTGTCTTTTATCACCTTTCTTTCGTGCTATTCGCTTTATCCTAATCTCTCTAAGAGTGCATTGTAAAAATGACTATCAATTTGATTTTCTTGACTTATTTCTCTGGCATGAGGGATACTGTTGACCTTAAAAGGTATGCATAGTTATCTGCTTGTTGTTTATAAAAAAGCAGTAATGAGAATACATATATATTATAAACGTGGAGACCAGGGTGTTTGTATTAAAAAGACTGATCCTTATCGTACTCGCTTTGGCTAGTGGAGTGCTTTTTGCCGGTAACATGGGACCTGTATGTACTCCCGGAACGCTAACCGTACCCTGCCAGCAAATGGGCTGGAGTCTAACGGCTAATGCATTGTATTTACAAACTAATTTTAACCAAAAATTTTCCTATTATCCTCGTGGAGATAATGACATTTATAATGGCCTTGGCGGGCAATGGGGATGGGGCTATCAATTACAGGCATCCTATTTGTTTAACACCGGTAATGAGTTGAGCGTAAGCTGGTATCATTTGGATGGCGCCAGTGGCAATTTAAAATTCAACCCCTTAGGGGAATTTGATCCACTGAATGTGCGCTTAGCATTGAAAACGCAATGGGATGCCGTTAATGGTGAGCTAGGGCAATTGGCTAAACTTGGCCGAGATATTAATTATCGCATTCATGGTGGCTTCCAATTTGCGCGGCTGAAAAATACGATGAATGCACGGGTTGCATTTATTGTCCCTGCAGATTTGCTAGATTTATTTGATGCCGACAGCATACCGCCCCCAAGACGTCTTCATTACAATACTTCATTTAACGGCTTTGGTCCACGTACCGGTTTTGATATGGATTACATTTTAGGTAATGGATTTACTATGTATGCTAAAGCGGCTACCACCTTGCTGGTCGGGACCATTAAATCAAGTGTTACCGGTTTGGCAGAACCCTTACCATCGCTGCGTGGTTCTTATTCAGCGATCGTGCCCGAGCTTGAAGCCAGTGTCGGGCTTAACTACAGTTATCCGACAAAAAGAGGGGATTTTCTTTTTGATTTAGGCTATTTGTGGGTGAATTATTTTAACCCATTCCGGAATCAAAATATTATGGATAACCTAGCAAATAATCAAACAGTTACTTCAGAAAATAGATCAACTGATTTAAGTATTTCAGGTCTTTATTTTGGGTTAAAATATAGAGCATATATTTAAAGATTATCCGCTAAGATATTTCGGGGATTATGTTGACTTTGCTAAAGTTGATCGAGGATAATTTTGCGAGGCGCAGTGCTTTTATAGAGCGATAGCATGCCCTTGCTAAGAAATCTAGTTTCTAGTTAGAATGAGCTAATAAACGGAAATTAATAGGCCTTTGCGCTACAGGCCCTAATAAGAAAGTGGAGATATGCATGTTAAACTTGAAACAAACAGCGATGGCTGTGCTTGCCTTTGGCAGCAGTGCCGTATTCGCTGGCACCATGGGGCCTGTTTGTACCCCGGGTAATGTTACAGTTCCTTGCACTAAAACCGCCTGGGGTATCGGTGGACAAGCTCTATACCTGCAAACAACGTCAAACCATGATTTTGCTTATTATCGTAGCATCGGCAATTCGAACGAATTTTTTGATCAAGCTGGGCAATGGAGCTGGGGCTTTCAGCTCGAAGGTTCATACCACTTTAATACCGCTAATGATTTCACCTTAACCTGGTACCATTTAGATTCAACCAATCGTCCTATCTTCATGGAGCCACTGCCATTTTTTGCCACCGACGTTTATGCCAAAGACAAAGTGAAATGGGACGCAGTGAACGGAGAGCTAGGCCAGTTTGTTGACTTTAGCGCGAATAAAAAAATGCGTTTCCATGGCGGTTTTCAATTTGCACGCATCAAGCCAACGTCTGATGTAGATGTTACCCGATTAGGTGTTTTGGCTCCTGCTGATAGCGAAAATTTCCAAGTTGTTTCCGTGTTTAATGGTTTTGGCCCACGCACAGGTCTTGATATGACCTATGAGTTTGGCAATGGCTTTGGCGTTTATGCCAAGGGGGCAGCCGCTGTTTTAGTTGGTACTGCTAAGTTTAACGATGATGGTTTCCATTCTGTATCAGGAACTATTCTTCCCGGAGTTACGGTTAGTCCCATTCGTTTTTCTACAACGGTGATTGTTCCAGAGATAGAAGCGAAATTGGGAGCTAACTATACATACGCAATGGCGCAAGGTGATATTAACTTGGATGCTGGTTATATGTGGTTTAATTATTTTAGCCCAAACCGACAGGTTAGCCCCGCATTAATTGCTAAAAGATCAGATTTTGGTGCTTCAGGCCCGTACTTTGGCTTGAAGTATGTTGGTAATGTTTAATTTCTTAATTGATTAAGATCTTAGGGTTTATTTGCATGATTATTTTCTTGGACGTAATGACAAGCAAATAATGTGTAAATAAGCCTAGTGAAGCCCATCATTAGTTGATGGGTTTTTTTTCAAACGGAGTTTTTATGCTAAAAAAGACAACTATTGCTGTATTGGGATTGCTTGCAAGTGGCTATGCTGCTGCTGGTACTATGGGGCCTGTATGTACACCTGGAAATGTTACTGTTCCTTGTGAGGCAAGAAAATGGGAATTAGGGGCTGATGCACTGTACATGCAACCTATCTACAGCGCTCACAAAAGTCTGCAGCTCGTTCCAAACGGGACAACTGCTACTGTTAGTTCCGAAGTTGCTGATGTACGGGATGATTGGAGTTGGGGTTTCCGTGTAATGGGCTCTTTCTACTTCAATACAGGTAATGACATAACCGTCAATTGGACGCACCTGGATTCTAAAGCGGATTTCAATAATATTTTTGCTCCTTTAGCGATTCCGTCTGTCGGGTTTGTACAAGTTCCTGCAAATTATGAAAGTCGCGATCACTTCGATCAAGCCAATATCGTTTTGGGTCAGCATGTAGATGTAAGCGCCAGAAAGCAAATGCGTTTCTTTGGTGGTATGCAATACGCCAACATTCAGTCTAACGCGACTAACTACCTAAACGCTCCACTGATTCCAGTTCTGTTTGGGTCAACCGTTTCCGTATTTAATAATACTGATTTTAAAGGTATTGGTCCGGTTGCTGGAATTGATTACTCTTACGCTTTATTTAATGGCTTAAGTGTAACGGCGAATGGTACGGGTTCAATCCTGGTTGGAACCTCACGTTATCATGAAGGTTTTGTAGTTGATAATGCTCACGCTATTCTCTTGGATGTTTATGCTCGTAATAAAGCGATTGTTCCAAGCTTAGAAGCAAAACTTGGCTTGAACTATGCACATGCTTTCTGGGAAGGTACTCTAAACATTGATGCAGGTTATCAAGCACTTAACTACTTCAATGCATTGGCTGCTCAAGAATTCCAATCACCCACTGCTCCAGTTCGCACTGTGAACTATGGACTCTTTGGTCCATACTTTGGTCTGAAGTATGTAGGTAATGCATAAGTCATCAACGGCATTTTGCCCGTATTAGCTCGATTTAATACGGGATTCTATGCTTGATTGTTCCCGTATTACGGCTTCATCTAATACGGGATACACCTTCTCTCTCTTCTAAAAATTATCCTGTCTATTATTTTTTCAATTAAGTTTTAATTTAGCTCTAGTCATCATTAAATTCACAAGATATACTTTCTGCCCCCACCCTGTGTGGATGTAAAAAATAATAAACAGGAGTAGCCGCATGAAGATTAAAAAACTTGTATTGGCTTTAGTCTGTTTTTCATCGCCACTCTATGCGGAAAATGATCAACAGTTGCAACGTGAAATAGAACGTTTACAAGAGCAAACACAACAACTGCAATCACAATTAATTGCTTTACAAAAAAAACTGGTAACCCATAAAACAAAATCCTCTGTTGCACCCGCTCGTCCTCAAAGAGCTGCTGCAACGCCGAGCTCTACCACGGTTGCTGCTCCGCAAGGTGAAAAACATCAACATGCAGGACGTAAAAAAGCGAAGCTAATTAAATATCATTCCTCACCAATTACGGTTCACGCTCCGGAAGCGAAACCTGCATCGATCGGCTTTTACCCTACTGCTTTGGTAGCGGATGATCGTGTAGTGACCTACATTGCTGGTACCCCGGTAGTCACTTCCCCCTATTTGGGATCGCGACCTGCATTCGATGGTTCGGATTACATTGTAAATATTTCCAGTATTAACCGTGATATTCGTTTAATGCAGCAACGTCGTCGTTTATATGATGCTTATAAAAAGATTGGTTATCCCATTCCTGAACGACCAATTATTGCCATCAGTGGTAAAGCCGAACCTATAGGTATGGTTAACTCATCCTACATGGGAGAAACAAATACCGATTTAACTTTAGGTTCCAGTGAATTAGCGGTAGCCGCTGCATTGAACCAGAACGTCGAAGCCTACATGTCGATTGCTTATGATGAGAGTCCTCCGGAAATCGGTCCGCGTATCAATAATTCGGCATTTAGCTTGAATCTGGGATTCGTGAATATTGGTAACTTGGATAAAACGCCCTTGTATTTTACTGCTGGGCAATTATATGCTCCATTTGGACGTTACTCGAGTGCGATGGTTAGTGCTCCGCTCACAATGAATTTAGCACGTACCAAGACTCGCCCCTTTATTCTAGGATATAAATCACAAACGGATCGCGGACCTTTTGCTTCAATGTATATTTATCGCAGCGACACCCAATCAGGGAAATCAGGGGTTGGTGGTGCTAACCTAGGTTATTCTTTTGCTTTTAGTGACCTGACCGGGGAAATTGGTGCGAGCTATATTAGTTCAATCGCTGACTCATCGGGTATGCAAAATACTGCCGCAAATCCTGGAACCTTTGCGGGATTTGGCTCCTTATTGCATGGAAGTGAAATTGTTCGTAAAACCCAAGCGGTGGATGTTTATGGGAACCTAGGTTTTGACCGTTTTAACTTGACTGCCGAGTGGGTAGGAGTTACTCAACCCTTTAGAGCGGAAGATTTAAGCTTTAACGCACGTGGAGCGAGACCGCAAGCCTTGCAAACCGAGTTTGGCGTGACCTTTAAGAGCTTTAATCGTCCTTCATCGATTGGTCTCGGTTATCAATGGACTAAAGATGCCTTAGCTCTGAACTTACCACACCAACGTCTCATTGGGGTGTACAACATTTCTATTTGGAAAGATACTGTTGAAAGTCTTGAGTACCGACATGATATGGATTACGGTAAAAATAATTTTGCTAATGGTAATGCTCCAGCGGGTGTTATTAATGCGCCAACTGTAGGAACAGGACGCTCTGCAGACACTGTTTCCGCACAAATAGGCGTTTATTTCTAATCGATGTCTCTCTGCCTCCCGCGGCTTACCGCGGGATCGCGGTGATGTGAGGATATCAGTCCTCTAGCAAGCTAAAGTGTCTAAAAAACAATCACACCTCCCTCTTTGTGCTATCTTTAAACATAATGCTTCGCATAAAGGATGGCTATGCGTTATCTGAGTTTAGCTAAAAAAATAATCATCACACTTCTCCTCATTTTTATTCACTCTTCGTCGCTTTATGCCACAAAAATAGTAGAACTAAGCATTAAAGGCCCCGTTGGTCCGGCCACGGCCGATTACATCGTGCGTGATGTAAACCAGGCACAGCATGCAGATTTAATTCTGGTACTGCTTGATACTCCAGGAGGTCTTAGTGAGTCGATGCGGACCATCGTACACGCTTTTTTAGCTTCTAAGGTTCCCATTGTGGTTTATGTAAGTCCTACAGGTGCTCGTGCCGCAAGCGCTGGAACTTATATTCTCTATGCGGCAACTGTAGCTGCCATGACACCAGGAACACAATTAGGTGCCGCCAGTCCCCTTAATATTAGTGCTGAATTTTCCGGAAGCCCACAACATCCGGACACTATGGATAAGAAAGTAACGAATGATGCAGTAGCAACTATACGCGCCTTAGCACAATTACGTGGTCGAGATCCGGTTTTTGCGCAAAAAGCGGTATTAAATGCAGAAACCCTCACCGCAACAGAAGCCTTAAAACAAAAGGTGATTAACTTTATTGCCAAAGACGAACAGGATTTATTAATTCAGCTTAATGGGACTGTGGTCAGCCAAAATAATCAAAAAATAACGCTTGATACGAGCAATCCCCAGATTCAACGAATAAATCCGGATTGGCGTACCTATTTTCTCTCCTTAATTACCAATCCCACCGTAGCTTACTTGGTGCTGCTGTTGGGTATCTACGGTATTTTCTTTGAGTTAGTTAATCCGGGGTTTGTTCTACCTGGGGTAATTGGAGCGATTGCTCTCCTTATTGCCTTTTATGCCTTGCAGCTTTTGCCGGTGAATTATGCTGGCTTTTTACTGATTATTGTGGGTATTGGTTTTATTATTGCCGAGGCCTTCTTGCCGGCTTTTGGCTCTTTGGGCGTTGGCGGAACCATTGCTTTTCTTATTGGTTCAGCCATGCTTATTGATAGCCCCGGGGATACTTTCCATGTTGCTTCGGCGGTAATCTGGGGCATGGCTGTGGTGAATATTGTTATTTTCATCATTGTGTTAGGCAGCGTAATTAAAGCTCGCCAACAAAAGCAACGTCATGGTGTGGAGGTCTTAATTGGTTGTCAAGGACAAACGTTAGGGGATCTTAATCGAAAAGGGCAGGTGATTATTCGTGGCGAAATTTGGAGTGCTTCATCACATCATTTTATTGCGGCAAATAGGCCGGTTATTGTTGTGGGCTCTTCAGGATTAGTGTTGCACGTTGAGGAAGATACTGGCATACAAGGAGAATGAGATGAGCGTTTTTTTAGGCGTACTATTAGCCGCCATTGTACTGCTATTCATATCCGCAGTTAAGGTGTTCCGGGAATATGAACGTGGTGTGGTGTTTATGCTTGGGCGCTTTTGGCGGGTTAAAGGCCCGGGGTTGGTACTAATTATTCCCGTGATTCAGCAAGTGGTGTGGGTGGATTTACGGACTATTGTGATGGATGTGCCAAGCCAGGATGTGATTTCCAAGGATAATGTGTCCGTTCGGGTCAATGCAGTACTGTATTTCCGGGTGGTCACTCCTGAAAATGCGATTATTCAGGTGGAAAATTATTATGAGGCGACTAGCCAGTTGGCACAAACTACTTTGCGGTCGGTTTTGGGGCAACATGAACTGGATGAGATGCTTTCTGAGCGAGAGCGATTGAACAGTGACGTGCAAAAAATACTCGATGCGCAAACGGATAATTGGGGCATCAAGGTGTCCAATGTTGAGATTAAGCATGTCGATTTGGATGAAAGTATGATTCGGGCAATTGCCAAACAGGCTGAAGCGGAACGCGAACGTCGTGCTAAAGTGATTCATGCAGAAGGGGAGTTACAGGCTTCAGCAAAATTATTGCAAGCATCGCAAGTATTAGCTCAACAACCAGAGGCAATGCAGCTACGTTATTTACAAACTTTAGCAGCGATTGCGGGAACCAATAATTCCACGATTGTATTTCCCATGCCGATGGAGCTGGGGGATATTTTAGCGAATATGGCGAAAAAATAATAAGCACACTGCAAAGATGCTACTGTTGCAGTTTTTTGATGTTTCATGGTTTTTTATAGTGATTAGTTCCACCAGCGGTTCTTTGGTTTGTCGCTCCCCCTTTCGTTTCTTGGTTTTTTATGATAGAACTCTTTTTTTGAGAAAATTAAGAGGTTTCATCGTGTCGATAAAATCAGATAGATGGATTGAGAAAATGGCGCTTGAACAGGGAATGATTTCTCCGTTCGAGTCGAACCAAGTACGTGAAAATGCTGGTGGACGAATTATTTCTTATGGCGTATCCAGTTATGGATATGATGTACGTTGTTCAAGAGAGTTTAAGATTTTTACTAACATCAACTCGTCTATAGTCGACCCAAAAGCATTTGATGAGAATAGTTTTGTTGATGTGGAATCTGATGTATGCATTATTCCACCAAACTCTTTTGCTTTGGCGCGTACTGTCGAGTATTTCCGTATTCCCCGTAATGTACTGACTATTTGCCTGGGTAAATCCACTTATGCACGTTGCGGCATTATTGTGAACGTTACTCCGCTAGAGCCTGAATGGGAAGGACATGTTACCCTCGAGTTTTCGAATACCACGCCCCTGCCGGCAAAAATTTATGCTCATGAAGGCGTTGCCCAAATGCTGTTTCTGGAGGCGAGCGAAGTTTGTGCTGTTTCCTACCGTGACCGTGGTGGTAAATACCAAGGACAAACGGGCGTAACACTACCGCGCACCTAAGTCGAAAAAGCGCGTCATCCTGAGTCCAAGGAGCTCCTACATAGGGCAAGCACGGATGCTTCATTCAGGAGCCCTCGCTTCATCCGGGATGACGTGTTTTGTGGCCTATTCTTCCTCGGTCGGTAATTCATATTGTGAACGCGACATATCAACCCGCTCACGTAATTCTTTACCCGGTTTAAAATGGGGGCTGTACTTCGCCTTAGTCACTACTTTTTCCCCCGTTTTCGGATTATGGGCATTACGTGGCGGACGGTAATGTAGCGAAAAGCTACCAAAGCCACGAATTTCAATCCGTTGATTTTTAACGAGTGCATCACTCATTAATTCTAATATCTTATTAATACCATCAGCTACTTGTTTCTCTGTAAGATGCGTCATTCGAGCAGCAATGTGTTCTATGAGCTCCGATTTAATCATACCCACCTCGTGATTGTCGCTTGTTCCAAAGTCTGTCACCATTACAGATTTAGGTGCGGACAATGCCCTTGTTCTATAAGTATAGATCGGGTAAAAAATTATTCAATGTTTTCAAGACAGTTAGTATTTACTCTTTTTTCGCGCATGTATATAGGCGAAAACCACCCCCCAGCTCATTTCAATTTGCGTTTGCAGGACGAGCTTAAAGTGCTCTCCTGGTAAGGTTTTGCTCGTTGTGATAACGGTTTTTAGTTGCGGCAATTGCGCCAGCCGCGCGCAAATTTTTTCCCAGGTGGGACCGAAAAATGAAGTTGAATTAATAAAAATAATGGTCGCTTCATCCAAATTTACCTCAAGAAAATCACCTAAAATAAATTCAATTTTTTTTACGTGTTCCGCATAGTCTGGCAATTGAGCTAAGTGTTCTACTTGCTTGCAGGCATTAAAATAGAGTTGCGGCAGAATTTCGACTCCTACACTCTTATATATAGGATAAACCATCGCGCAGGCGAGCACTGCTTTGCCTACTCCACAGCCGAGGTCATAAAATACGCTGTGCTCATCCGGTTCAGTTAATGAAAAAAGGGCAAGAAAGGGAAGAAATTTAATTTCTCCATACACATAATCAAGCGAATCATTTTTTTGTCGCGCTTGTTGGGATAATAAAAAACCATGAGCATCCTGGTATAATTGTTGAAAAATTTGCTCATGCTCATCGATATGTAATGATTTTTTCCATTGAGCGATGCGTCTTTGCTTGACGCGGCGAGGCAGATAGCGGCCGCTCAAAGCCAAGGCCAGGGTTAAATAAATAGCAATTGCGGTGGAGGAGAACAATCTGAGATCCTTTGAATATGCTGCCTAAGTTAGGAGTGATTAATATAAGTTAGCATTTTATTTTTTTCCTCTTGGCTTAAGTTCGGCCATATCTGTAATAACATGCGTCCGGCTTGACGCTCATTTTTGGCTACATGATGCATTTCCCACGGAAGTTCACCATTGAGATAAAGTACGACAATAAATGCCGTTAAAATAGTAATAAGCACGGCAAAAAAATTAAAGCGGAGTTGAAAACTACGCAACAGCTTATTGCTTTTATCTACAGCATCATTGGCGCTTTGTTTTACCAGCTCGCAACTTTCGTGCGCAATGCGTTGAAATTGTTCCGGGGCGTAGGGAGTTAATTGCTTGTTAAGATGCTGGATTAGCTGATCGCGATGCTGATTAATTTGCGCTAAGGATTTGTCCGTTAATCGGCTTATGGATTCTTGCTGTTGCTGTAGACGCAATGCCTGACGTTCAATTTCTTGTCGCCATTCATCCATTTTCGCTTCCGCCAATTCAAAATAGGCGATAAATTCCCGAGAGTGCTGTAACAGTTCTTGGGTACGAATCCAATTATCATCCTGATATTGTTCCATATTTTCCTCTTTAGAATTCGGTTATTATTATTAAACAAAGTCAAACTGGGTAAAGTGTGAGCAAATGGTCTAGAATTATGGTGCTGAGGTTTATTTTATAGTGAATCGTTTATTTTGAAAATAATGGCCGATATATGTACAGTTAATATTTCCTTAATTTTGATTCATTAGAATGGACTTAAATTGATAATTAAGGGGCGCGTTATGGTAGCACGCAGTACGAGTGGATTCTTTAAGGCTCCTGTGGAAAATGCACAAATCCAGGGCAAAGAATACGAATACATTAATGTCGGGGGCGAACAATTTCATGCGGTAGCCGTGGCATTAATCGATTATTTACAAAATAACTCGCCCATTAATGATGCTGTTTTGAAAAAAATATTAGGTCGTTTTTACCAGCATTTCCCTCAACATGCGAGTAATGACGCCTATCTGACTACGCCCAAAGAGCGTATGACCCGCTTGCTTAGTAATTCGCGCAAATCAGAATTAGTTGAATGCATGGCTTATGTGTTACGCCAATTAACGATTGATAAATTATATGAAGATCATTTAAATCTGATTTATCGAGATGTTTTTGCTAATTTGCCTATAGATACGGCTAAAAGTCATTTACGGGATATTAAAACCATCTTACCTCCGGTGGCATTAAAAGCTTTAGAAGATAGTTTAAATATTGCGATTAACCTCTCTTTTCAAGAGCCTGATCATGAACTAAGAAGACGTGATGCTATTGTCGATCAAGAACAGCCCGCACTTGGTTTGCAAGTACAAGGCAATAAATATTATCCTGAAGTAAAACGCAAAGCTGATTTTACCTTTGTAGGCCAGTTAGCGATTAGCACGAAACCTACGGGAATGCCTAATGAGCAAGAAGGGAAAATGAATGACATTATGACGGCAATTTCTGCGGAGAACCGTGAACTATTACACGCTTATGAGCAACAACGTAATGCTTTTTTAAGCATGGTGGCTGCCGGCGAACTTACTGCAACGCAGTTAAGAGAGTTATATATTCGTTTCCTTCCCATGCAAGAATATAACGCAAGTTTTATTACGCGCTTAGAGCAAGAAACCCATCCTGTTATTACTGCAACTCCCGTAAGCGCAGAAAAACGCATGGTACAATTGTTAACTAATGCCTTAGCAAGTTGGATGATTGCCGGTGCAGTGGATAAAGATCAGCTATTTGAACATCTGGAAAATGCCCCTGCCAAGGCTGCCGTTAGAGCGCATTAAATTACGGGTTAACGCAGCTTATACAGGGGAGCACCTCTATGAGCTGCGTTAATACAAGTTACAGGTACCCGTGCGCTTTCATCCATTCATCATTGGCAAATTTAGACATGTAGTTACGAATAGAGTCTGGTAAAATCACCAAGCATTTTTGTCCTTTCTTTAAGGTTTTGGCTGCTTGTAATGCGCCCCACATTGCCGCACCAGAAGAGCCGCCCACTAATAAACCTTCATCGCGCATAAGTTGCCTGGCCGTATGAAATGAGTTTTCATCATTGGTTTTGATGTATTGATCAATTAACTTATTATCTAATACATCAGGGAAGAAATCATAACCAATCCCCTCTACGTGGTAGGATTTAATTTCAGTACCACCACCTAAAATAGAACCTTCAGGATCAATCCCGATAATTTTAATAGCAGGATTGTATTCTTTTAAACGTTTGGCGATGCCAGTAATTGTACCGCCAGTACCTACGCCGGCAACCACCATATGCAAGTCCATACCGAAATCATCAATGATTTCTTGAGCGGTACCACGATAATGAGCATTAGGGTTATTGGGGTTAGCGTATTGATCTAAAATATGGGAATTAGGAATTTGTGCCTGTAATTTTTTAGCCAGAGAAATGTGACTTTCTGGCGAATTATAAGCAGCTTCAGTTGGCGTCCGGTAGATTGTAGCTCCTAAACGCTCCAGTACGGATTGTTTTTCTTGGCTCATTTTCTCAGGCATGGTAATGAGTACTTTATATCCTAGAACCGCACCCGCCAGGGCAATACCAATACCGGTATTCCCTGAGGTAGGTTCAATTAAGGTATCACCTGGTTTAATCAAACCATCTTTTTCCGCATTAACTACCATTTCATAACCAATTCGATCTTTGACCGAGCCACCGGGGTTAAAGAATTCACACTTAGCATAAAGCTCACAATCTAATTCGTGGCCTAGGCGATTGATTTTTACGGTGGGGGTTTTGCCAATGGTATCGAGTATGTTTGGATAAATCATGAGGGTAGTCCTTTGGTAAGTGATAAATCTGTTTCGATTATAGGGTGGTTATGGGAAAAAACAAAATCTTCTTAATTTAGGGTGGTGCTTTTGATTTTTATCACTTATATTTAATAGGTTAATAAAAAAAGCAGGGAGCAAATAATGATAAACTATAACTTAATTAAATGTGGTTTCTTGGGGGCTGCTTTAACATTCGGTTTAACCGCATGCAGCTGGGATATGCAACGTCATGATCATGTAGATACTCGTTATGTACCTATGGAACAAAATAAAAAAGCGGTTCAACATCATGCCGCTAAAGCAAAACCAGTACAAAAATCTTATGCTTCTAAAGATCCTACGCAAAAAGCAACTCCTGGACCCGTACGTAAAGCAGCACCACAAATTCCAGTAATTCAATAAGCTCTATTCTAAGCGCTGACATCCTATGTTTGTCCTTGGGATGTCAGCAATCTTGCCAAAAAACACTCCGGACGAATAATTTTAACATTTTCTTATATATCTCCTCTGTACTAAACTAACAATTAAATTGTATCAAGGAGCGTGCAATGACGACTGTAGCTGAAGTATTGGTGGACACCCTAAATAATGAAGGCGTCAAACGTATTTATGGAATTGTCGGTGACTCGTTAAACGGGATTACCAATGCTTTGCAAAAATACCAAGACATGCACTGGGTGCATGTTCGTCATGAAGAGGCTGGCGCTTTTGCTGCTGGAGCTGAGGCCCAATTAACTGGTGAATTGACGGTTTGCGCGGGCAGCTGTGGTCCAGGCAATTTGCATTTAATTAATGGACTTTATGATTGTCATCGTAGCAAAGTACCGGTCTTAGCAATTGCTGCACACATTCCGAGTGCGGAGATAGGGGGTGATTATTTCCAAGAAACCCACCCTAATATTTTATTTAAAGAGTGCAGTTGTTTCTGTGAAGTTGTCAATTCCGCCGAGCAAATGCCTCGTTTACTGAATATGGCCATTCAGGCGGCTAAAGCCAAATCTGATGTTGCGGTGTTAGTTATCTCGGGTGACGTCGCCTTGCAACCGGCTCGTTTTGAGGCCAGTAAAACGCGTATGGCTAATCTGCGTCCGAAGGTTATTCCTCCTGATCCGATATTAAAAGATATTGCCGAACGCCTTAATGCGGCTAAAAATATTAGCATTTTTTGTGGTATTGGTGCAGCAGATGCGCATGATGAATTAATGCTTCTATGCCATACCCTCAAAGCGCCGGTAATTCATACCGTGCGCGGCAAACCGTTTATTGAACCGAATAATCCCTATGATGTAGGAATGACCGGGTTTATCGGCTTTTCTTCAGGCTACCATGCGATGGAGGCATGCGATACCTTACTTCTGTTAGGTACTAGCTTTCCCTACCGTCAATTTTATCCAACTAAAGCCCAGGTGATTCAAATTGATTTACACGGTGAGCAATTAGGCAAACGCGTGGATATTGCCGTCGGGGCGGTTGGTGATGTTGCCTGCACGCTAAAAGCTTTAGTCCCTTTACTGGAGATTAAAGAGGACAGCAGCCATTTAGATAAAGCACGCGCCCATTACCTTAAGGCACGCCAAGGCTTAGATGCGCTGGCCACACCTACGCCGGATGATTCCCCCTTACATCCCCAATATTTAGCGCATTGTGTGAGTATGATTGCGGAAGACGATGCAGTTTTTACCGCTGATGTTGGCACGCCAACGGTATGGGCGGCACGCTATTTAACGATGAATGGGCAACGACGTTTACTTGGCTCATTTAACCATGGCTCGATGGCGAATGCTCTTTCTCAAGCCATCGGTGCGCAAGCCAGTTACCCCAATCGCCAAGTGATTGCACTGTGCGGTGATGGTGGGTTCTCCATGTTAATGGGGGATATTTTAACCTTGGTCCAACATAAACTTCCGATTAAAGTCATTATTTTTAACAATGGTGCCTTAGGGTTTGTTGAAATGGAGATGCATGTTGGTGGCATGTTAGATTATGGCACGTCCTTAGTAAATCCTGATTTTGCTGCGATGGCAGAGGCGGTAGGCATTAAGGGGATTCGCGTGGAAAGTGCGCAGACTTTAAGTAATGATTTACATACGGCCTTTGCTTATGATGGCCCGGTTGTAATGGATGTGGTGGTGCATCGTAATGAACTAATCGTGCCTCCTAGTATTGAGGCGGCCCAAGTTAAAGGCTTTAGCTTGTATATGTTAAAAGCCATTATGAACGGCCAAGGGGATAGTATTTTGGATTTGATGAAGACTAATTTGTGGCGTGGTGATTAAATCATCCCGCATAGATGTAACTCGTATTATGGGTACTCATACGGGTTACATCTTGCTTGGGCGAAATTAACTTTTGCAGGACATATTATCCGCAAATGGTTCCCGCAATAAAGAATCTTCAATTAATTCTTTATTCACCTGAGAACGAGTGGTGTGCTTGCCAAAAAAAGTTGCTTTTTTGCCTTCGTCACGATAAATCTCATTGTGAGCGCTTCTCGCGTTTTTATCATCCTTTTTTGCCGCAGGGGTAAAGCTTTTTCCCATAATCAATAAATCCTATTTAAATTAATATTAGTATCCTTGGTCTAGCAGTATGCTGCTAAGTCGAAACTATGCAATAGAACGACAAGCAATTCCAAGGGGTTTTTACTGTAAAAAGATGAAGATAAAATAAGTAGCCCGTCTTGACGCGATCGTAATACGGGCTACGGAGGGGTTTGGGGCGCGAGTTCCCCATGAACTACATAAATAATTACTCAGGAGCAATCATTTTTTCAGGTCGCACCAACTCAGCAAAACGCTCCGCGGTCAAATAACCCAATTTCACCGCGGCTTCTTGTAATGAAGAATTATCCTGATGCGCCGTTTTTGCAATTTTAGCCGCTTTATCATAGCCAATATGCTGATTCAATGCGGTAACTAGCATCAAAGAATGATGTAAGTAGTAATCAATCATGGGGCGATTGGGCTCAATCCCTTCAGCACAGAACTCCTGGAAGGAATGGCAGGTATCATTTAATAAATTAAGTGAGTGCAGGAAGTTGAAAATCATCACCGGCTTAAACACGTTCAGCTCAAAGTTTCCTTGGCTGTCGGCAATTCCAATAGCAGTGTCATTCCCCAACACTTGCGCACAGACCATCGTCATCGCTTCCGATTGCGTGGGATTTACTTTACCAGGCATAATCGATGAACCTGGCTCATTTTCAGGAATAATCAGCTCGCCAATTCCGCAACGAGGCCCAGAAGCTAACCAACGAATATCATTCGCTATTTTCATCAATGCACAAGCTAAAGTTTTCATCGCGCCATGGGCAAATACTAAAGGCTCATGTGAGGCTAGAGCGGCGAATTTATTTTCCGCGCTGACAAAAGGGAGTTTGGTGATTTGTGCGATATGCGCAGCTACTTTAGTGGCAAACTGCGGATGGGTATTCAAACCAGTACCAACGGCGGTACCACCTGCTGCCAGTTCATATAATTCCGGAAGTACTTCTTCTAAGCGTTTGATGCAGGCATCAAGTTGTGCCACATAGCCCGAGAATTCTTGGCCTAAAGTGATGGGTACTGCATCTTGTAAATGGGTTCGGCCTATTTTCACGATGTCTTTAAAGGCATCCATTTTGGCGGCAAATGCATTACGTAGATTTTTAACCGTAGGAATTAATTTTTCGCTCAATGCCAGCGCGGCGGCAATATGCATAGCCGTTGGAAATGTGTCATTAGACGACTGAGACATGTTCACATGATCATTAGGATGAACAGGCGCTTTGCTGCCCATTACCCCACCGGCCATTTCAATCGCACGGTTAGAAATAACTTCATTGGCATTCATATTCGATTGCGTACCGCTTCCCGTCTGCCAAACATGTAGGGGGAAATGTGCATCCAATAAGCCTTTGCTCACTTCCTCTGCGGCTTTTACAATTAAATCAGCCTTATCTTGAGCTAATTTGCCTAAATCCAAATTGGTAAGCGCTGCGGCTTTTTTCAAAATACCAAAAGCATGAGTCACTTCACGTGGCATGATGTCTTTACCAATATTAAAGTGGTGTAGCGAACGCTCGGTTTGTGCACCCCAATATTTATCCGCTGGGACTTCAATTTCACCCATACTGTCTGATTCGATACGTATTGTGCTCATAGTATTCAGATTCCTCGCATTAAAAAGGAAAATTTTAACACAGGGTCTAATTATTCCGTATGTGGCTCTTGTAAAAAATCGGAAATAAATTAACTTAGGGGGATTATCAAGTATTGAGGAAGTGAATCAGCGTGAGAACAGTTCGTATTTATCAACCTGGCGATTATCAATGTGGCCAGCTTTTAGAATTATCACCCGAAGCAAGCCAACACGTTGGCGTGGTTTTGCGGATGCAAGCGGGGGAGTCTTTAAGCCTTTTTTGCGGTGATAATCGCGAGTTTGCGGCAACCATTCATTCAGTG
The DNA here is from genome assembly GCF_044626755.1 of Legionella lytica. Classification (GTDB taxonomy): domain Bacteria; phylum Pseudomonadota; class Gammaproteobacteria; order Legionellales; family Legionellaceae; genus Legionella; species Legionella lytica_A. The sequence continues at coordinate 495,990 of NZ_JBGORX010000002.1, forward strand.
AAGAAAAAGCAGGTGCTCGTTACAATTGATGCTATAAGCGAAGTGAGTAAAGAGTCACCGTTGCCCATTCATTTAGCGCAAGCTATTTCTAAAGGGGAGCGGATGGAGTTGGTCATGCAAAAGGCGGTAGAGCTCGGCGTCAGCAGCATCACCCCCATTATTACTGAGCGTTGTGTCGTTAAATTAGATAAAGAACGGATGGCGAAAAAGTTACACCAGTGGCAGTCTATAGTCATTGCCGCCTGTGAACAATCCGGCCGCAATACGGTGCCGCACGTACATCAACCCTTGAGTCTTAGGCAGTATTTGCACGAGGTGCAAGGCGAATTAAAATTAATTTTACATCCTGGCACTGATAAAACCTGGCGCGATTATACGCTTAGCCAAACGAGCATTAGCTTATTGATTGGCCCAGAAGGTGGCTTAAGCGAGGATGAAATTAGTACTGCCTGTATTCAAGGATTCCAACCTTTATCTTTAGGTCCTAGGATATTGCGTACGGAAACTGCGGCGATTACTGTATTAAGTGTGTTGCAAGCTGTGGGCGGTGATCTATAATATGTTGAATTAGGGTTTGTTTTGATCCTAAAGAATTCCAAATAACTGAGGTTTACACATGAGTGAACATATTAAAACGGTAACTGACGCAAGCTTTGATCAAGATGTGATTAATGCAAATAAGCCAGTATTAGTTGATTTCTGGGCTGAATGGTGTGGTCCATGCCGTGCATTAACACCTGTATTAGAAGAAGTGGCTGCAACTCATGGCGCAGATATTTCTTTTGCAAAAATCAATATTGATGAAAATCCACAAGCTCCAGCAAAATTCGGTGTAATGAGCATTCCTACACTGATTATATTTAAAAATGGCCAAGTGGAAGCGGTTAAGATGGGCTATTTATCTAAGTCTCAATTAAGTGCTTTTGTTGAAAGTCACGTTTAAATAATCATTATTCTTTATAAAATAATGTTGGATCTTAATTTAAAGCTGTGATACTGTTTGTTTATGTGACATGCTGGAATAGAGTCATGTTACATAAGCAGCAGAATCCTTAGCTGCATTCTTAAACTTATAAACTTATAAATTTTCTCGGATAAAACCAATCTTAAACAACAAATCAAGTGAGAAGTATGAATCTTAGCGAACTTAAGCAATTGCCTATTGCCGATCTCTTTAATATCGCACAAGAGATAGGTGTCGAAAATCCTTCCCGTATGCGCAAACAAGAAATTATTTTTGCTATTCTTAAGGCCCACGCCTTAAAGGGAGCTGACATCCATGGTGATGGTGTTTTAGAAGTCCTGACTGATGGTTTTGGTTTCTTGCGTTCTGCAGATGGTTCTTATTTGGCCGGTCCAGACGACATTTATGTATCGCCCAGCCAAATCAGACGTTTTGGTCTGCGTTCTGGTGATACAATTTCAGGAAAAATTCGTCCACCTAAAGACAGCGAACGTTATTTTGCTTTACTGAAAGTTGATGAAATCAACTACGATTCACCTGACAGCGCTAAGCGAAAAATTCTTTTCGAAAACCTTACTCCTTTATTTGCTTCCGAGCGCCTAGTGATGGAGCAGGGCAATGGTAGTACCGAAGATCTGACCGCACGTGTGGTGGACTTATGTGCTCCTTTTGGCCGTGGCCAACGTGGATTGATTGTTTCTCCGCCGAAAGCCGGTAAAACCTTAATGTTACAAAATATTGCTCGTTCGATAGAAAAAAATTATCCCGAATGTTACCTCATCGTTTTATTAATTGATGAGCGCCCCGAGGAAGTTACTGAAATGCAACGCTCGGTAAAAGGCGAAGTAGTTGCCAGTACTTTTGATGAACCCGCTAATCGCCATGTCCAAGTTGCGGAAATGGTTATTGAGAAAGCCAAGCGCCTGGTTGAGCATAAGCGTGACGTAGTTATTTTATTAGACTCGATTACTCGTTTGGCTCGTGCTTATAACACCGTGATTCCTTCTTCAGGAAAAGTATTAACGGGTGGTGTGGATGCAAACGCATTACAAAGACCTAAGCGTTTATACGGTGCTGCACGTAACATCGAAGAAGGCGGTAGCTTGACTATTATTGCTACGGCTCTGGTGGATACTGGTTCGAAGATGGACGAAGTAATTTACGAAGAATTCAAGGGTACCGGTAACATGGAAATCCACTTGAGTCGTAATATTTCAGAGCGTCGTGTATTCCCTGCGATCAACATTAACCGTTCGGGTACTCGGCGTGAAGATCTCTTGTTAAGCCCAGAAGACTTACAACGTACCTGGATTCTCCGCAAGATTCTCCAGTCTATGGATGAATGTGATGCAATTGAGTTCTTGATTGAGCGCATGAAGAATCACAAAACCAATGCTGAATTCTTTGATGCAATGAAACGTCAAGAGTAATTCATTTTATGTAGGCTGGGCTTTGGTTGAGGGTTTATGTAGTCAAACCCTCTCCCCCTTTCCCTGCTTGCTCCTGCGTTCATCAGCAAATCATGCTTCTCATTTCTTTCGCGGCTGACGAAGGCGGGGCGAGTGGACCATTACGATATTCGCCTTTTCCAAAGCCTCTTAATGCTTCAAGGGATTTTCCATGAAATACTCTGACCTCAGAGACTTTATTAGCCAACTTGAATCACGTAACTTATTAAAACGTATCGACTATCCAGTTTCTCCTTATCTTGAAATGACCGCGGTAAGCGATCGGGTTTTACGTGCAGGCGGCCCCGCCTTACTCTTCACCAATACCTCCAATCATCAGATGCCTGTTTTAACCAATCTCTTTGGTACGGTAGAACGAGTTGCCTTAGGTATGGGTGAAGAAAGTATTAGTGCTTTAAGGGAAGTGGGACAATTATTAGCCGCTTTAAAAGAGCCCGAACCGCCAAAAGGATTTAAAGACGCCTTTAATAAATTGCCCTTACTCAAGCAGGCACTGAGCATGGCGCCGAAAATAGTTAGTGGTGCTGAATGCCAAACGCATGTATGGGAAAAAGATGAGGTGGATTTGACTCGCCTACCTATCCAAACCTGCTGGCCTGGTGATGCGGCGCCGCTTATTACCTGGGGTTTAGTCACCACTAAAGGTCCGCATCAAACCCGTGAAAATATGGGTATTTATCGGCAGCAATTGTTAAATAAAAACCAATTGATTATGCGTTGGTTATCGCATCGTGGGGGTGCCTTAGATTATCAAGCATGGCAGCAAGCTTATCCTGGAGAGCGTTTTCCGATAGCGGTGACCTTAGGCGCAGATCCTGCCACGATTTTAGCCGCGGTGACGCCTATCCCCGATACTTTATCCGAATATGCCTTTGCAGGATTATTACGGGGGCAGCGCACCCGTTTGACCCGTTGTATTGGTAATGATTTACATGTTCCAGCTAGTGCTGAGATTGTTTTGGAAGGTTATTTAGAAGCTGGAGTTGAGGCCCCGGAAGGACCTTATGGTGACCACACCGGTTATTATAATGAAGTACAATCCTTCCCAGTCTTTACGGTCGAACGCATTACTCATCGTGAGCAGCCTATTTATCACAGTACTTATACCGGACGTCCACCGGATGAGCCGGCAATTTTAGGGGTGGCACTTAATGAGGTGTTCATTCCTTTATTACAAAAGCAATTTCCAGAAATTGTTGATTTTTATTTACCGCCCGAAGGCTGCTCTTATCGCTTGGCAGTGGTGACCATCAAGAAGCAATATCCTGGGCATGCAAAACGAATTATGATGGCGGTATGGTCTTTCCTACGCCAATTTATGTACACTAAATTTGTTATTGTCTGTGATGATGACGTGGATGCACGTAGCTGGCAGGATGTGATTTGGGCAATGACTACGCGTATGGATCCCGCACGGGATACGGTAATGGTGGATAATACTCCCATCGACTATCTTGATTTTGCCTCACCGGTTTCGGGTTTAGGTTCTAAAATGGGAATGGATGCGACCAATAAATGGCCTGGAGAAACCCAGCGCGAGTGGGGTGTTCCCATTGTTATGGATGAAGATATACTAGACAAAGTTAATGGTTACTGGTCGTTACTGGGGTTAGGTGAATGAGTACAAACAACATCAAGGCCCGGGTTGAGCAAATTACGCCGCTGACAGATAGCATTATGCAGTTGCTGTTAGCCCCTGAAAAATACGTAGATTATAATGCCGGGCAGTATTTACAAATTATTTTTGGCACAGAAGCGTTTAGTTACTCCATTGCTAATGCGCCTTTAGGCTCGCATCGTTATGAATTGCATATTCGCCACAGCCAAGATAATCCATACAATCAACGGCTGTTTGCACATATAAAAGAGCACGGTAGTGTTACTATTAATTTACCGTTTGGGGACTGTTGTATTGAGGCATTGGATGCACAGCGCCCCATATTATTTATCGCTGGGGGAACGGGTTTTGCTCCGATAAAGGCGATGATTGAGCACTTATTATCTAATGGAGATAAACGGCCCTTTGAGCTTTATTGGGGAGCACGCATGCAAAATGATTTGTATCTGGATGAAAAAATCAGCAGTTGGCAAGCTCATGTAGATCGCTTTAGCTATTTTTCCGCGCTTTCGGAAGAGAATTCTGATCCATTAGTTTCATTGGTTCTATCGCGGCACGCGCACGATTTAGCGGATTGGCAAATTGTCATCAGTGGGCCTTTTGATATGGTGTATAGCATTCGGGATACTTTGGTGGAGCGCGGGGCATCCCCAGAGTATTTATTTTCCGATGCATTTAGTTTTGAAACGAAATAAGGAGTGGTTTCATGCAAACATTTTATGAAATTTTAGGGCTAATCGGAGGGGGATTGATTTTATTCATTCTTTACCGTTCTATTAAAGGTAATCCCGAGCAGTTCAGTAGAGAAAATTTAAATAACAGCTTTTTTACCATGGGCATTTTAGCCTTGGCACTTATTGGCTTCATCGCAGTCCTGATTTTTACCTTACGTTGAATAGGCGGTGACTTCGCACCGAGGCGGATTTCTCGGTGCGGAATCAAGCTTATAGCCCTAATGCTTGGCATTAAGATTATGATATTGCCCGCCTCGTTCTTTCAGATACGCTGCCAGATTCGGATTATTAATCGGTAATTCACTCGTATCTTCCACGAGCATACATTCCTCTACATAAGTCATTTGACTGCTGTCATCGACTAACAAGCGATACCAAGGATTACGCGTGGTAAATTCGCGTTGGGGAGCTTGAGGGTTATAACGTCCTGAAGCTTGAAACAGCGGATCCACATCAACAATAATTGCTCGATAACGACTGTGTTTGTGAATGACTAAATCCCCAATATTAAAGCGAGCTGTTTTATTCATTTGATGTCCTTTTTTTGGGCGCCCTACATTAGATATCGGTCAAAGTGAATTTATCTTGAGCGCAACTTATCTTGTGGGCACCACAAGGAATTATTCAAGGGTTCATCAGCAAGACGTCCACAACTGGTTTGGGGAATCCAGAGAGCTGAGTTGGTGCATCAGCTTTTCGAGCACGCGGCTAAGCCGCGTGATATAGGTGGGGTGGGGGTGAGGCTTTAGCAAGCAGCTTTCGCTGTTGAAACGGCTAGGTTGGACGATTAGGTTGGTCTAATTCTTGATCCTCATTTAATGAATGTTCTTGATTTCTGTCTATGGCAAATAAAGTAGAGGGTGCTCCCTGTTTTTGTTGCAAAATATTTTTTGCCGTGGCTAACTCTTGCGATAAAGTACTGTGTTTGCTTCTGGTGTCAATAAGCTTCTTGCCCACTTCAGGCAAGAGTCTTTCACAGGCAGCTTGATGACGTGCCAAGTCATTGGTTTGATTGATCATACTTAGCCTATTTTGCTCGAGAATCACTTCTTCGAGTTGTTTGTCATTGTTTTGGGCTTCCTCTATTTTTTGATCGTATATCCCAATGAGTCGTTTCATGGCGCTGATTTTTTTTGGTGCTTTATCCATTACGATTTTTAGCAGGCGGTGCTCTTCGGCGAGCTCCTGATAATAATCAAGGGCACTACGAACCTGCTGTGCTAGTCGTGAAATTTTCTCATTAAGTTTTCCATCACTCATTTTTATCACCAATAATTTGTCCAATTCATGATCAAATTATAGGCCAAAATCACCGGATGGGTATAACTAAGAGTAAGGGCATTGAGCTTTATACAAAATAAATTGCCAGGACAATTCCTGCTTCATAGAGGAAGCATAGGGGCACTGCAAGCATAATTTGCGAAAAAACATCGGGAGGAGTAAGCAACATGCCAATAATAAAAGCCGCTACGATGACGTAAGGGCGGATTTTTTTTAAGGTATCAACGTCAATAAGGCTCAAACGTACTAAAGTCAGGCAAACTAAGGGGACTTGAAAGCAAAGCCCAAAGAGCAACAGCATGCGGGTAATAAAGTCCAAAGCATAAGCCATATCGGGCATGTAACGTACTCCTTTAGGCAAGGCATGGATAAAAAATTGAAACATGAATGGTAGCACTAAGTAATAGCAAAAAGCCACCCCAGCAAGAAACAGCAGCAGGCTTAAAATCATGGCGCTACGTAGAGTACGCTGTTCTTTTTGATATAGACCTGGACTAACAAAACGCCAGAGATGAAACAGGGCATAAGGCGCGGTCAACAGCAGTGCGGCATCGGCTGCAAGCTTTAAGGGGGTAAATACTGGAGAGGCAATTTGGGTTGCAATTAAGTCATCTGTTGCTGACAAGGTATGCGAGAGAGGACTTACTAGTACTTGAAATAATTCATTCGCGAGGAAAAAAAATGCGGTAAATAGAAGGGCAAACCACAGCAAAATCAAAATGCTGCGGCGTCGCAGTTCCAGTAAATGTGGCAGGATGTTGGTTGACATAAGCATTCACAGCCTTGTTTACACGATACGGCATCAAGGCTACACGTATTATTAAACTTCGGCAAACGCTTTGGCTTTTACCCCAGCTTGCTCGGGACGTGTTTCGCGAATACGGTTAAATTGATCGACAAACACTACGGTGGGGTTCACCTGCGCACAATCTTCTTCCAAAACCTGGGAGAAGGTAGCAATAATAATTAAATCCCCAGGAGTTACCAAATGTGCCGCCGCACCATTAACGCAAATATTCGTGGAACCAGATTCGCCGGTAATTGCATAAGTTTCAAAGCGTGTACCTGCCGTAACATTCCACACACTAACAGCTTCATAAGGAAGTATATTTGCTGCTGCCAGCAATTCTGGAGAAATAGTGATACTGCCTTCATAATCCAAATCCGCTTCAGTTACTGTTGCGCGATGAATTTTTGATTTTAACATTTTTCTATAGGCCATAACTCATCCTAACCTTATTCATTGTGCCCGAATTTTACCCCATATTGAGATTTATGCTAGAGCTAAGCTAATTAAATTATGAATATCACTTTGTACTGGCTCCCCGCAATTTTGCGCCTATCCCATAAGCAGGATATAATCCCTTTTTATTTCTTTTGAGTGCCTACAGTGAAGCACATTCCACGTAAACGTTTTGGCCAAAATTTTCTACAAAGCCTGCACGTTATTGAAGACATCCTTGGTTCTATCAATCCACAACCTGAAGATAATATATTGGAAATTGGTCCTGGCTTGGGCGCTTTAACCATCCCTCTGCTGCGTCGGATAAAGGAATTAACGGTTGTTGAAATTGATACGGATTTACAAAAACACTGGTTGGATTATTCCGGAGCAGGGGGCCGCTTACATTTAATTGCCGCCGATGCCTTAACTGTTGATTATTCTCAATTTGGTTCGCGATTACGGGTTATCGGGAATTTACCATATAACATTTCTACGCCATTATTAATCCGTTTATTAGGTTTTGCTGCATCGATTGAAGACATGCATTTTATGCTGCAAAAAGAGGTCGTGGAGCGTATGGCAGCTATTCCAGGTACTAAAAATTATGGACGTCTATCGGTAATGCTACAGTATCATTGTGATGTAGAGTATTTATTTGATGTACCTCCTGAAGCCTTTGAACCCCAGCCAAAAGTTGACTCAGCGGTGGTTCGTTTAGTACCCCATCAAGAATCTCCATTTGATGCTGTTGCGGTAGAGCAATTGGAACGTTTGGTGGCAAGTGCCTTTGCTATGCGTCGTAAGACCTTGAATAATAATTTAAAAGGAATCATATCTGCGGAGCAGCTAAGTGATTTGGGCATAGATGGTAGTAAAAGACCAGAACAAATTTCTGTTGCTGAATATGTCCAACTAGCGAAATTTATTTCCAATTAGTGTAAAATCAATAAAGGAATAAAAGATTTGTAATTATTCACCACGATATTGGAGATTAATACTCGCTTAGCTGGGTAGTTACCTAACTTAAAGTATGGAGTTATTAATCATTATGGAGATGGCTTTGTTTCATCGAGAGCGTAAAAATTCTTTGTCTATGCAAAGAAAATCTATAAAAGATTTAACCCGCATTGTAGCTGCCAGTCAGTTTTTGGCTGAGGAACGACGACAAGTATTACTTAAGAAAATACGGGTATTTTCTCATCTTGAAATGTCGCGCTATGAGAGTTTATGTGTCCGACTCATTGAGAATTTAGTTCATTATTGCCAAAGTTTACCTGAAACGACGAACAGTTATTACTCTCAACCAGGCGGCCTGGTTGATCATGCTTTAAATCGCACTGAAGCGGCGTTAAGCCTATTTCAAGAATTTATGGTGCAAGAGCCATTAGGCACGGCATCTGAAGAACAGATGTTGTGGCAGTATGCCTTGTATTCTGCCGCGATTTTACAAGGAATTGGTAAACTCTTTATTGATTATCGCATTAATCTATTTGATAGCAACGGCCAGTTGCTCCGCGAATGGAATCCGCTTTTAGATAGCATGGGCTCCGTTGGTCAGTTTTATTCTTATGAGTTTCAAAAAGAATCTGAGGTTGACCTGCGTCGCCGTATTAATTTATTGCTTGCTCGAGCGTTGATGCCGGCTAGCGGGTTTTCCTGGATTGCCTCAAATGGCGAAGTCTTAGCTGTTTGGCTTGCTTTGCTCAATGAAGATGAGCGGTCTGCCGGAACTTTAGGAGCTATTTTGATTCGCGCGGATGCGATTGCTATTCAGCGCTATTTTACCGAGTTTATGCTGCGCAGCAATATGCACAATCCTGCTGGCCGATATGGACGCGCTGGAACTTTTAGTGGGGGTGTGCCAGAGACGCTATTAGACAAAGAGCAGGCAGCGGGACTGGAGTTTTTAGAATGGTTTATTAAATCTTTAGATGAAGGCCGCATTATGATTAATAAAGCCCCTTTATTTATGGTTCCAGGTGGCATGCTGATGTGTCAGGAAATGTTCCAACTCTTTGTGCGCGAACATCCGGAATATAAGAATTGGCAAGCCATACAAAACGGCTTTCTTTCTTTAGGTTTACATAGTCTTAATGCTGACGGTAGTGTACAGAGTCGCTTTGAACAGATGCAAAATCAGCAAATGCAAAGTGGTATCGTATTCTCTAAGTACGCTATTGCCTTACCCGGTTCGGTAAAAGTGCAGCATTTATCCGGTAAAGTAGAAACCATGTCTGCGATGGAGTTAGTGAACAAGGCGCAATATCATACCCAACTGACTCAGCAGCAAAATACGTCAGTAGCTTCTAATTTGCAAAAACTAAATACCGCAGGTCAATGGCAGGTCGTTGAAAATACAGGTAATGCATTAAGCCCAGGAGCAAAGAACGGTGCCTGATTATGCCATTGGCGACATCCAAGGATGTTATGACCCATTACAACGACTCTTAGAACATATTGATTTTGATGAAAAAGTCGATCGTTTATGGTTTGTTGGCGATTTGGTCAATCGTGGCCCACAATCATTGGCGGTACTCCGCTTTATAAAATCCTTACCCTTGGCGCCTCGAATTACCTTAGGGAATCATGACTTGCATTTACTCGGCTCTATCTTTGGTGATAAACCCTGGAAAGGGCATGATGATACCATTCAGGACATTTTGCAGGCAGCGGATAGGGAAGAATTAGGGCATTGGCTAAGAAAACAGTCGATTTTATATTATGCAGCCGAGTTTAATTTGGTGATGGTTCATGCAGGCATCGCCCCAGTGTGGGATTTGTCCCAGGCTAGGCAATTGGCGCGAGAGCTGGAAGAGGTGCTTGCGGGGCAGCATTATCAAGATTTTCTGTCGCATATGTATGGCAATAAACCCGATATTTGGTCTGAGGATCTCGTTGGTTTCGAGCGTTGGCGCATGATTACCAATTATTTTACCCGCATGCGTTTTTGTGATGCCCAGGGTGGGCTTAATTTGAGTTATAAGGGAACGCTTGCCGCCGCTCCCGCAGACGTTTATCCTTGGTATGCAGTACCGCATCGTAAAGAGCTGGATGTCGATATCGTTTTTGGACATTGGGCGGCACTCATGGGGCAATGCCCTGATCCTAAAATTTATGCCATAGACACTGGATGTCTTTGGGGAGGACAATTAACTGCCCTACGTTTGCAGGATAAGCAACGATTTGCAGTTTGGAACAAGAATGAATGAGTGAGTTAATGAGCCGATTCTTGTTATTTTTGTTGAGTGCATTGCTTAGCCTACCGGTTTGTGCCTTAACCATAACAGAGGATAAACAACAGCTAAAGCAAGCCGAGGAACGCTTAGAGCAGGCCATTGCCAGGCCTGAATTTATGCTTAAAAATTGGATTGAGCTACCGACCTCTCCTGCTGCTCGTAAAAAAGCGGTGCGTAAGTTAAGCTTACGCGAAGCCATTTTGCTGGCGTTACGTTATAACCCCAACATCCGCAATGCGGAGCTGGATCGAGTGGTACAGCGCTATCAATTGCGTTTAGCTAATAATGAATTTGAATTGCAATATGCTTTAGGTGCTTCGGGAGTAATCCAAAAAAGCCGTTTTAATGGGGTGGGCTCGGATACCACACGGAGTTTTCTTGCCAGCCCAGAATTGGGTTTACGTACTAAATTAGGTACTAAAGCCAGCCTTAATATCGATAATAATGTCTATGGGGATAATAATTTTAGCCCAGTATTAAATTTCTCCCTTACTCAACCCTTACTGCGTGGTTTTGGTAAAAGTGTGAATGAAGTAGCACTATTAAATGCACTCGATACCGAATGGTTAAACAAGCTTAGCCTACGCCAATCTGTTTCCGATCAAATTACCCAAGTGATTATGGCGTACCGCTCTTTAATTTTGAGTGGTAATACCTTAGAAAACCAACGCTTGCAATTGAAAGAAGCACAAAAGTCGCATGACATTAATGAAAAGAAAATCGCCGCGGGCCAATTGGAGCCTACGGCCAACATCCAACAGTCTTATCAAATTGAGTCCTTGAGCTTGATGGTTGAGCAGGGTGAAAATGATTTTCAAAATGCAACGCAGGAATTATTGCAGGCCATCGGTCTGGATCCGGAAACTCATTTATCCGTACCCAGCGATGTGGTTATTGAGGAAATAGTAGTTCCCGATGTGAAGAAAACTATTGAACTGGCTTTACAGCACAATACGCTCTACTTGGCACAAAAAATGGCCTTACGTGCGGATGAGCGGGCTTATAAAATTGCCAAAAACCAGCAGCTTTGGCAGGTGGACCTTGGCGCAAATGTACAAAGTGGTACGGTCAATGATGTGACAGGGAGGAGTAATGGCATTCGTGGGATTTATAATGGCCACAATATCACCGAAGCCGCCCGTTTGACGGTAACCGTACCTCTGAATGATGTGAGTCGGCGTAGCCAGTTGATTAATGCCAAAATACGCCTGGAAAAAGACCGGCTCAATTTGCTTGCCTCCAGAAGAGCGTTGATTACTAACATTACCAATATCATCAATAACATTCGAAGTTTAGCCAAACGCTACCAGTTAGCGCAAAAGCAAGTGAAGTTAGCGGAACAATCTTATGCTTTGGAAAAGAAAAAACAACAAGCAGGAATTGCTACGGCCTTAGAGGTAAACAATACGCAGAATCAATTGATTCAGGCGCAGACAGGGTTAATTACGGCCAAAGTTGCTTACCTGAATCAAATTTCGACATTGCAACGCATTCTGGGAACCACATTGGATCACTGGAAAATTAAACTTAGGTATGGTGGATGAAAAACTATTTAAACCGCGGGCACCTTGCTGCCTTAATCCTGATTAGCATTCTTCTCTCTGCTTGCGGTGGCCATGAACAGCAAAAAACAGATAGTGCCCATCGCTTTGAGGTCAAAACGCAAACTGTGCATAAAAATTTGCATTTTACCGGTACCATTCAGCCCTTGCATGAAAGTACGGTTACTAGCCCCATGGAGGCGGTCGTGGAGAGCATGAATTTTCATTATGGACAATTAGTCAAAGAAGGAGAGGTTATTTTAACTTTGAACTCTACGGATTTACAAAAACAGTTTAATGAGACCCTCACCGATTATTTGAAAGCCAAAGACAATTATACTATTGCTAAAGCGAAATTTGTCGGGACTCAGGATTTATGGGATTCGGGCTTATTGGCTAAAAATAATTACCTTAGTGAAAAGTCCAATATGGATACCGTACGGGTTACGCTGATGCAGTCAAGACGTAAGCTTACCGAAATGCTGGAAAAGGTAGATGAGCGTAATGCCAAAAAAATGTCGACTTTAAAGCTGGCAGATTTTGAGAAAGTGCGAGCTATTTTGGCATCGCAGCATAATATAATCCGCTTGAAAGCCCCACGAGGTGGTGTGTTGCTTTATCCGCCCAAAGCCGGGGAGGATAAAACGGCGCGCATTAGTGTAGGCGCTTCGGTTAAATCTGGCCAAGTAATTGCCCTGATTGGTGATTTAACGGGGATTAGTATTGAAATTGAGGTGCCAGAAATTGATATTTCCCAGATTCATACGGGAATGAAAGCCAGCATCAGTGGTATTGCTTTTGGTAAACATCCACTCCAGGGGGAGTTGGTCGCTGTCAATGCGCAAGCTTCAAATACGAGCAATGGGTTGCCCTTTTTTACGGCAGTCGTAGAAGTTAAATCACTAAGCGAAGAACAGCAACGCTGGATTAAAGTCGGTATGAGTGCCGCCATTGATCTGAGTGTGGATGGCGGTAACCAATTAATTATTCCGATTGCAGCCATTAAACGAGAAAAAGGGCAAAGTACGGTGATGGTGCAAAATGCTGCAGGAGCCCTAGAAAAACGCGTGATTACTACGGGGGCGGCGCAAGTTGATTCGGTGGTGGTCGAAACGGGCTTAAAGGCAGGGGATATGGTGGTTTATGAGTAGCCAGTCTGTATCGGCTAAACCTTTAATGAGTCTGAGCAATATTGTAAAGACTTATCATCTTGAAGGCATCAGCTCAACCGTATTAAAAGAAGTCTCTCTCACTGTTTACGAGGGGGATCTTTTAGCCATTGTCGGTGCATCGGGTTCCGGCAAATCAACCTTAATGAATATCATCGGCTTATTGGATAAGGCAGATGCGGGAACTTATTTGCTTAATGAGCGTAATGTTTCGGCCTTAGATGATGATGAACTGGCACGTGTCCGTAATCAGCACATTGGTTTTGTCTTTCAGCAATTTAATTTATTACCTCGTTTTAATGCCCTGCAAAATGTTGCCCTACCCTTAATTTATCGCGGTACTCCTAATGCAGAAATTAACGACAAGGTTTTGGCTGCGTTAGAGCATGTGGGCATGGCACGCTATGCCCATCATCGTCCAACCCAATTGTCTGGGGGGCAGCAACAGCGGGTAGCCATTGCGCGTGCCTTAGTGACTGAACCCCAGGTTATTTTAGCTGATGAGCCGACAGGAGCGCTGGACTCGCGTACTGGGACCGAGGTGATGAATTTGTTTTTAAACCTACACGCCCAAGGTCGCACCATCATTATGATTACTCATGATGAACATATTGCCTCCTTATGCCAACGGCAAATTACCCTGGCGGATGGAATGGTAGTCGCGGAGAGTTCGCGATGAACTTAAAGCGTCTTTTCCAGCAGGCTTTGGTTAATTTAACGGCGGCAAAGCTACGTTCCTTTCTCGCTGTTTTAGGTATTTTAGTGGGAACTGCTGCCGTGGTTGCCTTAATTAGCTGTGGCCAACTAGCGACCGAAAAAGCGTTAGAGCAATTTAAAGCGTTGGGAACGGATCTGTTGGCAGTTGCTGTTTATCAAAAAGAGCCAAGCAAATCGCCGGGCCATGCAGATACCTTATCTATTGAGCAATGGCAAAGAATTGGTGAGCTTATTCCTTATATTAAAGACATTGCTCCCTACAGTACGGCTTTTCAGCCCCTCAGTTTTCAGGGAAAAACCATGCAAGGGGCATTGATTGGTGCCGATGAGCATTTGGCCAAAATTATAAAAATTAAACTAGCGCAGGGGCATTTTGTGTCTTTTGTGGAGACGTTTGAGCATTATTGTGTGATTGGTGACGGCTTAGCCCAGCAAATCAAACAAATTAGTTTTGATGATCCCATTGGTAAGCAGATACGCATAGGTCACTCTCTTTATACCATCATTGGGATTGCCGAACGCTGGAAGGAAAATGGTTTCTTTAATGAAGACGTCAATCAAGCGGTGATTATCCCATTGGCAGGAATGAGCTTGGTGAGCAAGGAGAGCAAAATAAATAATGCGGTATTGGAGTTAAAAGCAGATAGCCCTATTGATCAAATTATTGTTGATATCAAGCAATACATTAGTTCTTTTTCCCCGAAGCTGAGTGTATTTCCACGCAGTGCCAAACAAATTATTGCCAGTATGGAGAGCCAAGGCCATATCTTTACCTTATTGCTTGGCGTGATTGGCGGAATTTCCCTTTTAGTGGGAGGCATTGGGGTAATGAATGTCATGTTGGTTTCTGTAAGTGAGCGAAAAAAAGAAATTGGTATTCGCAAAGCGGTGGGCGCACGAAATAGCGACATCCAAGCATTATTTTTAACCGAGTCCGTGATGCTTTCTTTAGTGGGAGGTATTCTGGGGGTGATTTTAGGATTAATTTTCACTTGGATTGTCGCTTATTTCAGCCGCTGGAATTTCACTATTTATATTTTACCTCCCCTGGCGGGCTTTATGGTTTCAGCCGCTACGGGCATTTTCTTTGGGTTCTACCCCGCACGCCGCGCTTCAAAGCTAGAGCCTGTCGTCTCCTTACGTAGTGAATAATAGTCTGGTTGTTTGCTCTGATGAGGACTTTAATCTAAACGTGTCGAAACGTAGATTGGGGGAATTAGTCACGGAAGACGAGAATGACGCTAAATTCAAACACCGTATTTTTTTGACAACATTGAATTTCTAAACTAACTATTCTATGATAAAAAAACTCTTTTTATCATAAAAATGGACTTTAGCTATGTTAAAAAAATCTTTAGGATTGACGCTATTAACATGCAGTATTTTTTCCGTTTCCTACGCAGATAAACCGGCTGCAGATGCACTGGCTCCTAACGCTGATAATAATGTTCCCAGCAGCTATGCCCCCGTCGCTATTCATGAATCCTTTCAAAGTATTTTGCAACGCATGAGTGCGGCAAAACAAGCGATTAACGACAAGCAACAGGAATTATTAAAACAACGCTATGACTTAAGCAATAAACCCTCGCCAACGGCAAAAATGTCTAATGGTAAGGCAGTACAAGAGGGCGTGCGCGTTAAATTACCCGCTGGCATGACCTGGGAAAAATTAGCCCAAATGAGCCCTGAGGAAATTAAAAAACAAGGCTTATTTCCTGCAGGATTCTTACCTCTACCCCATCCGAACCATGCCGAAGGGGGAATGGTTTTTCCTAAATTTGCTATTGATGAAATTAATAAGCAGGAGAATCGCGATTTAACTCGCTTTGATTTAGATTTTGATATACCCGATCACTTTTTACCCCCATTCCCCGCTCCGATTTTTTTAACTACACATCCAGAGCTAGGGGATGTATCGAAGGGGAAATTAGTCACCATCGAAAACTATTATGAGCTATTTAATGGCATTTTGAACCCGAAACAAATCGAAGGTTTGCGCCTCTTGGTTACTCCTTTTCCCCAACAACAATTTAACCAAACCGAAGACCGCCGCTCGCTAAAACCAAGTCGTGGGGTTACTTGTTTTGACTGCCATGCCAATGGTCATACAAATAAAGCCACACATTTAACTGGCGAGGCTCGACCACAAGAAGTGCGCCATCGCGTGGATACACCGACTTTACGCGGGGTAAATATACAACGTTTATTTGGTTCGCAACGCGCCTTAAAAACAGTGGAAGATTTTACGGAGTTTGAACAAAGAGCGGCCTATTTCGATGGGGACCCAGTTATTGCAACTAAGAAAGGAGTTAATATTTTAGAGCGCGGTAGCCAAGTTCATTTTATGTCGGAGTTCCAGTCAATCCTCGATTTTCCTCCGGCACCTAAATTAAACTGGGAAGGAAAATTAGATCCGGCTAAAGCAACACCGGCGGAGATGCGTGGACAAGAGCTCTTTTTTGGTAAAGCGAAATGTTCTACGTGTCATGCAGCACCTTATTATACCGACAATACCATGCATAACTTACAGACTGAAAATTTCTATGAGCCCCAAATGGTTAACGGAATGAAGGTTGTTGGTGATGGACCGATTAAAACCTTTCCACTCCGAGGCATAAAAGATTCTCCTCCTTATCTGCATGATGGGCGTTTGCTGACTTTAGCGGATACCGTCGAGTTCTTTAACTTGGTGTTGCAATTAAAGCTGACCCAAGAGGAAAAAGCAGATTTAACTACCTTTATGGAAGCATTATAAGGATTGAATTGCGGAGGGTGTGTAGGTTGCGGCCATGGTCCCCCTACAGCCCTATTCTCATCCGTGTGCTTGTACATACATCACGTCATCTTATAGAATACATTTTTAGTAAAAGAAAAATCAAAGGGGAAGGGCTATGAGAAAGTGGTGGCTAGTCGCAATAGTAAGTATTTTGATGCAACAAATGGCCTTTGCGCAACAGCAAAATTGGAATCAATGGGTTGCAGAGGTACGTACTGAAGCCTTAGCTCAGGGCATCCCTCCGGAGGTTTTTGACAGTGCTTTTGCTGGAATTCATGAACCCAGTCATGCCATTAAAGGGCTTTTAAAGTCACAGCCCGAACATCGTCTGACTTTTATGAAGTATCGCAACACCCGCGTGGATAATTACCGCATTGTGATCGGACGCAAAGAATTTAAAAAGAACCAGGCTTTACTTGAAGACATTGCAAAAAAATATGGTGTTAATCCTTGTTTCATTGTTTCCTTCTGGGGAATGGAAACTAGTTATGGCACCTACATGGGTAATTTCCCGGTGATTAAAGCCCTGGCGACCTTAGCCTATGATTCAAAACGTAAAGACTTTTTCCGTAAAGAATTATTCATTGCTCTACGTATTCTCAGCGAAGGCCATGTTAGTTTAGCTGACTTTAAAGGGGAGTGGGCTGGTGCTTCCGGACAACCGCAATTTTTACCTTCCAGTTGGGTTAGATATGCAGTGGACTATGATGGTGATGGTCATCGTGATATCTGGAAAAGTAAACCGGATGTCTTTGCTTCCATTGCAAATTACATGAAACAAAATGGCTGGCAAACCGGGGAGCCGTGGGCAATTCAAGTGAAGTTACCGAAGAATTTTGATCGCGCTTTGGAAGGTAAAACTACGATTAAACCCGTAAGTGAATGGGCTTCTTTAGGAGTGCTTACTGAAGATGGCAAACCATTGCCTCATCAAAACCTAAATGCCAGCATTGTTGAGCCTTATGGCGGTCCTACGTTTATGGCTTTTCCTAATTATAAGATGATTTTGCACTATAATAATTCTATATATTATGCCGGAGCCGTAGGTTACTTAGCAGATAAAATCTGCCAAGCACAACCACGATAAATACGATGAGTGACTATCTTGATAAGACTGCCAGTTTAACTCCTTTAGCGAAGCGGGTAATCTGTGATAAAGCCACAGAATATCCGCACACTGGAGCTTACAATCAAGTCGTTACTCAAGGTACCTATTTGTGCCGACGCTGTGGCTTAGCCCTTTTTCGCGGCTCAAGTCAATTCAGCTCCGGTTGTGGTTGGCCTAGTTTTGATGCCAATATTGTGCAAGCGGTGAAGGAAGTTCCTGATAGCGATGGCAGGCGCATGGAAATCCTTTGTGAGCGTTGTGATGCACATTTAGGGCATGTATTTACGGGTGAGTACTTTACCCACAACAATGTACGCCATTGTGTTAATTCTGCTTCAATTGATTTTGTTGCCGACAGCGGCGTTTTAGATAGTGAAGAAGCGATTGTTGCGGGGGGATGCTTCTGGGGCGTAGAGCATTTTTTAAAGCTGATTCCCGGGGTATTGAAAGTTGAGTCTGGTTATACTGGAGGGGTAACCCTAGATCCTAGTTATGAGCAAATCTGTCATGGCAATACCGGACATTATGAAGCGGTACGGGTTGTTTATGATCAGGCGAAAACGGATTATCACCAGGTATTAAAGCGTTTTTTTGAAATTCATGACCCCACTCAGAAATCGGGGCAAGGTCCTGATATTGGACAACAGTACCAGAGTGCTGTGTTTTATTATAATCAAGAGCAATTAGATGAAGCGGAACTGTTAATGCAAATGCTGCAAAAGCGTGGCTATCCAGTAGCAACGCGTTTATTGCCGGTCCACATATTCTGGCCTGCCGAAGAGTATCATCAAGACTATTATGCCAAGCATCATAAGATCCCTTATTGCCATCAACCTGTTGAACGCTTCGCGTAAAACAATTTATTAGTCTCGCAATCAGTGCAAAAAATTGGATTATAATTAATCTTAATCTATGTAATTTAAAGGAAGCACTGTTATGCCAGAACCCAAAGAGACCTCGAATAAAAATACGACAAAAACGACTGAACAGGAGGATGAGGTTTTTTTATCTCCTCCTTTAGCAACGGAAGGGACTGACATTGCGCACACGCTGGGCGTCGAACTAGATGCCGAAGAAAATGCGAAGAAAAAACAGATGTCGGTGCAAAGCGAACAGATTGATACACTATTGAAGGCTTATAAAGATCGATTTGGTGACGACGACTGGTATAAGAAACATCCCCCCGAAGTCGAAGAGGATGGCAGTCTTACCCTGCACTTTAAATCCTTTGACGATGTTGCAGCTTTTAGTACAGAGCAGGCAGAGGCAGGGGTACCTTTTACTATGGTGGATAAAGACACCAATAAAGTAATGGCCTATTCAAATGGCGATGGAAAATTATATAACGGGGATGGCTCTGAGTTTAAGGCAGGGCAAAAGGATTTCATCGCTGGCGATGACTTAAAAAACTTTAAAATGCCCACTCCTACTTCCAACCCAGGGCCTACTCCGGATGATGGCCCCGAGGAAGACGTAGAACAAGAAGAGGATAATCAAGTCAGGCCAAAATAAATAGCTATACCTCTGTAGCCTGATTGCGGGTATCCTCCGTTTAGTATGTCCCGGGGCTCCAGGAGATTTGCGCTAAATCCCTGGTCCCTTGGCACTAGCCGCTGTGTGTAACCGGATAGGCAGAGATAAATTGCAGACATTTCTTTTGGCACTTTTAGGCTCGCAAATAAAGCTGTTCAAACCCGGAAAATGATAAACTATGATGCTTCCTCAACACGGACTTTCCCGTATCTAAACTCAAATTAGGATAACGTTCCAGTAGGGTTTTAAAAATATGGTGCATTTCCATTCTTGCCAACTTGGCTCCTAAACAAAAGTGGCTACCATAGCCATAACTAAAATGCTGCGCTTTTTTCTCCGTAAGACTAAGAGTATCAGGCTGATGAAAATAGTATGGATCGCGATTAATCGCATGGGTGGAAATAAAAATAACCTTGCCTTTTTCAATCAATTGTCCATCAAGCATGGTATCGTTTTTGGCCACCCGGAAAATAAAGGTTACTGCTGGATCAAGGCGATTACACTCTTCAATATAAGCATCAAGAGCATGCATATTTTGCTGTATCTCACGCCATAAGCCTGGGGTACTTAATAAGAGAAACAGATTATTGCATAGTTGGTCGGTGGTGGTGACTTGCCCGGCAACTAACATCATAATGGCTTGGGAAATAATTTCTTCATCATTTAAACCAAAATGAGCTTGATGCTCTAACAGGATACTCAAAAAATCATTCCCCGGCTTGTGCCGTCTGTCGCTAATTAATTGGGCGAAATAATCATGTAAGCATTGGGCACTCTGATTCACTTTAATGCCATCGGCATTTCGATAACTGGTGGAGCCACCAAAAAATTGGGTCATGTTATTCGACCAATGGTAAAAATCCATGCGTTTCGCATCTGGGATGGCGAAAAGCTCCGCCAAGGTAACCGATGGGATCTGCTGTGCCAGTTGGCTGACAAAATCAAACGTTTTTTCCCCGTTAAATTCAGTGAGGGAGCGCTCAATAGTCGCTTGAATTAAGGGTTGTAGTTGCTGGAGAAAATTGGTGCTAAACCCATGATAGCAAATCCGTCTTCTATCGGTATGTTCGGGTGCATCACTCATGACCATCATTTTACTGACTACCTTGAAAAAATCAGTAATCAAGGACAGCTTCATTTCCGGCATACGGGAAATAAAGAAGGGGCTGCGATCACAGCTAAAGTCCTCACTAATTAACACCTGTTTTGCCAATTGATAGGAGCTAATAACCCAGAAATTTCCAGGAGCCCACCAAAAAAGGTTTCCCATTTCGCGTATATGATTACTAAATTGTTCTGGAGTCGAGTTCTGTTTTAATTGCATGAGGGTATAGGCGGTCATAATATTTGAATCCTCCGTAAATGTCGTGGACTATGATGCTGAAAAGCATTGCGTCCATGTAATAAAGAAAAATTATCGGCAATTAAAAAATCACCTGCTTGCCATTGGTGTTGATACATAAATTGGGGTTGGCGCAGGTGCTTACTTAAAGTGTTTAGAATGTGTAGCGATTCGCTTTCACTTTTACCGTTGACGCATACTGTTACTGGGTTTAAATAATCTTCACCCACGGGTTCGGCAAAGCGTAAAATAATACGTTGCGTGTCTGGATGATAATTGATTAGATCGCGCGTAATGGAGCCTCCATAATGTGCCAGTTTTTCGGTGTGAAAGTTTAGGGCGTAATGGCACCATTCTGCTTGTTGGGCAGCACTGGCAGCTTGCCAGGCGGCTTCGGTATTAATAAATACAGTTTCGCCTCCACAACCCATCTCGGGGGCCTGCAGGCAGTTAAAAAATAAGAAACGTGGTTCTTGATGAAAGGCACCATCCCAATGCAGGGGCACATCTCCTTCAGTAAATAGGTAGTTTTTAGGAGCAGGGTCTACCTTCATTTCCATTACCGGGCCAAAATCCCAAGAAAGCAAACGTGTTTGGCTTTGACAATAGTGTACCAAGGCATCACGCTCTAAGGACTGAAAACCTCGCAACAGTACAATTTGATGCTCTGTTACTTGCTCGAGAATGGCTTCTAAAGAAAGCCTGGTGAGACAACGTGGTTCTTTCGTTTGAATGATGTAGGGTTGCATTAGCTTGCCTCCAAAACGTAGTGATCTTCATCTAAGGTGGCACCTAAACGCTCAGCTTCATGGCGCTTGATTAATTGCCAACCCTGAGTATCTTTGAGCAAAACATTATGCCAGGGAGTGCTCCAGCGATTACCGGAGGGGATAAACTGAATCCCCACTTTTTCAGAACCACAGGGTTGTGGGTGAATGGATAGACGTATGGATTGGGAAAAATATTGGGCCAGTAAGGCAGACCAGGCATTGGAACGACGCATTACTTCATAGGCAGTTTCTTTAGCTTGTTGTCGCACTTTATTCTTGCTGTGTTGGGGGTTGAGTACAAACTGGTCTTCAATAATAAAGCGATGAATCCCATTAAACTGATAGCGCCAATGTGGTTCTTCGAGGATTTGTTTTTTTAGGCATGCTAAAGTTTGGCCAAACTCCAGCATGAGCAATTCACGCATGCTTTGATAATGATGACCGAGATAAACCTCATCCAAGTTAAAGGTTGTTAAATGATGCAGTTGATGTGTGTGGATAATGTCTTGAATACCCTGCTGATATAAATCCACATCCGTATCATGGACCAATACCAAATCATTAAATACCCGTCCATCAGAACAAATAATTAACTTCACGCCTGGCTGATGAATTTTTTGCATGTTTTGGCATAACTGATTCAGTTGTGTTAAACCCATTATTTCGCCTCGATCAGGCTTAGCCGATAAGGTTTTTTGTCTGTTTGCCGACTTTGCGGGAAATCCTGGAAGAATCAAGGTTAGCATGCGCTCATCGCGAATTGCCTGTTGAATTTTCACTCGTGGATGTTGACTGCATAGAGCACATCCCGCTCCGAGACATGTTTTTTCAGCATCTTCACTAATCCGTCGTTGGTTCATGATTAAACGGAGCAGCTGCCCCGTCGTTTCTTCAATAGCGAACATAATTTTCTCCCTGAGTGAGTTACTTATCAGATTAGAGAACTTCTTTATAATTTGATAATATTAAGTTTTGATAAACTTAATAAATAAATCTGATGGATATTGATTTTGATGCCTTGCGTGTTTTTGTCACGGTGGTTGAACGTGGGGGGTTTAATGCCGCAGCCCAAGCCTTATTCAAAAGCCAGCCGGCCATTACGGCGGCGGTTAAAAGATTGGAAGAGCAGTTGGGGATGCTGCTTTTCGATCGCACGCAATACCGCCCGGTGTTGACGGTGGAAGGGGTTAAATTACATCAGCGTGCGAACTCACTGATTGGCCATTGGCATAATGTCAGTCAATTTGCCGAGCAATTGCAGGCACAACAAGAAAGTGATATTACCATTGCGATTGATGTATTTTTCCCCTTGGCTAGTCTTAAAAAACTTTTACAAGACTGGATCGGTCGCTTTCCAGGGACGCAATTTCACTTTCTTTCCGAATCATTGGGTGGTGCTTGCGAACGTTTATTGAGAAACCAAGCTGATTTAGTGATTAGCGAAAATTTAATGATGAACAAAGCGGTTGAAGTCATTCCTTTGCGCACTGAACCCTTGGTCGCCGTTGCATCACCGGAGTTTATTGAGCGTTATCATAAACAATTAGATGATTTGGATACGCTTTCTGAGTGTATGCAAGTTATTCTGCGCGACTCTTCCCAGTCTGATTTTTCCTTTGGCGTTATTGCGCATGGACGCCATTGGACTGTGCGGGATGTGATGGCTAAGAAGGATATTATCGTTGCTGGTCTAGGCTGGGGGCGCCTACCCTTACATTTAATCACGCAAGAACTGGCTGATGGTCGCTTGCATTATTTACAAGGCACTCATTTTGACGAGCGCTTGGTGGTCATGGGAGCTATTCGTTTGCAAAAGCCAGCACATGGACCTATTGCTGAATGTTTATGGGCTGATTTAAATTTAAGAAAAATGGATATTGTGATGAAGTAACCGCCAGGACCTTGGTTTGCTCCAATTGTTTCTAATTGTTGATGGCTAGCTATTTGCTCAGGCGTTCCACCCTTTAATACTTGGCGAGGCCTGAGCTTATTGGTTATTCCACTCTTTTATCAACTCAATGAGAGCTTGACCTTTTCCGTCCTGTGGTATCTGTTGGCGAATGCTCATCAGTGACGGGAGAGGATAACTCCTGAGGTAAACTAAAAAAATTATGCGTATTTACAACTGGAGAGTGTTGCCTGCCATCTTGCGCGATAGAGCGGCCCATTACTAATAAAAGTTCAGGATCTACATCATGACCCTTACTGCGGCTCTTAGAGTGCTGTAGAGTACTAGCCAGCCATGCCTCTTGCTGGTTAGTAAGGTATCCACAAATTTTATTATAGTCAGCGGCAGTGTTTATCAATGCAGATAAATGCTCGATACTGCTTTCAATAAGCGCGCCTATTTGTTCCGTCTCGAGGCGCGCTAGGAGGTCGCAATATTTTTCTATTGAACCAGTAACTTTTGAGATGGGTTCTCTCAGGAGGGTATAGAAAATATTGATTTGTTTAGGATTTAGATTGCGTAAGACACGTCTTAGATCATCTAGCGTATTTATTAGCTCAGCTAATCGGTTTATTTCCTGCGGAATCTGAGTCATTTGTTCTGGAGTATAATCACGTAAAATTACTCCAAATTCAGCCGCGGTTTTGGCGCTGTGGATTGCGTTAAAGAGATTAACTCCCAATCGGTGTAGCTGGTTAAGTGTTTTTTCGAATGTTTCGTAATTCAGGGGCTCTTTTATCATCAGACCCATGAGCGACCCTTGTTTTGTTTTTGATTGCTCCTGATAAGTAAGGATCAGTATACCATTCGTCGCCGAATGGAGAATACTTTTGCCAGTCTTTGCCACCTCATCCTTCCCTTCTTTCAGGCCCTTTGGCTGCGCCAACCCTGAGTTGCGCAGCTCACTAATAATCGCCTCACGGTGTAATTCGGCATTTCTCAATTCACTTTTTTGTTCTGTCGTCAGGAGGTCGACTACGGCCATGAAGTGATTCGTTTTGAGGCTAGGTAACATTTGCAGAGCTTGTTTACCCATTGCATCAATAATGGCTTTCTTTTGCTCTATAGTAATAATATCCCAAATCTTGCGGAAATGGCTGGTGGTCATTTTTTCTATGAGCTCAGAAGCGTTTTCCCGCATAGTGTGAATAAACAGGGTGATTTGTTCGGGAGCAAGATAAGGCAATATGAGGGCTATCCCGCTCGGGGTTACTATCTGTTGAGATAGTGTATCCAAGGACAGGGTTTTTCCTTGACCATTGCGTACTTGATCAAATAAAAACCGAATTATTGACGCCCCAGCATTCTTGGTGGTGTATAACCATAATTGTCGCTGTTCCAAGGGAGCTGCGCCGACACTTAACAGATATTTTACTGTGTTGCTGTGGCCATTGTATGCTGCCATCCATAAAGCGTTATATCCATCGTTATTTTGTTCCTCCAGGGATGCTCCATTTTCGAGTAGCCATTGAACCGCTTTAGTGCTACCACTTCCTGCTGCAAATAAAAGGGCAGTGTTTCCCAGCATTCCTTTTTCGGCTAATGATATCCCTTGTTGTTGCAGCCATTGAACGATTTCAATATGTCCCATTTGTGCGGCAAACATCAATAAATTGCTGCCATTACTGGCTTTGACATGGAGGAGTTGGGGTTGTGCATTAATTTTGCTTTGTAATTCTATAAGGTTCCCTTCAATCGCTAATTTGAATATAGGATTCTCTTTGTCCAAAGAAAACATAGGTATCTGCCATTAATCTAATTAATGCAAGTATATACTTTACTTCATATCTGCTCAATTTTTATTTACTTTGTAAATAAAATGCAAGGATGGGATGTGGCCGTAGCACATTTTGGTAGGGCTTAATCGCTCGATTCTTTATACTGTTTATCTGCTTCTTCAGCTTTGCGCTGATTTTCCAGCAATTGATACTCATTGAGTTGTTGCTGCCAAAAAGCTTGGGCCTGGGCTTTCCATTGCTGCACTTGGCGCATTAGCAAACCCAAATGAGTTGCCAACATGGGTAATTTTTTGGGACCAAATGCGATTAGAGCCACACTAAAAATGAGCAGAAGTTCCATACTCATGATTTATTATCATCTTTGGCATTGTCTTTGCTGGAATCATCATTCAAGGCTTTACGAAAATTCTTAATTGCTTCACCTAGATCGGTGCCGATAGTTTTTAATTTGGCGGTACCAAATAGGGCAATAATAATGATTAAAATTAATAATAAAGAAAGGGGGCTAATACCACTGAGTCCCATGTCAATTCCTCATGTTACGGTTAAATAGAGCCAACAATCCTGTAACTACAAAACCACCTAGAGCGATGGCAGGAAGTTGTTTGTGATTAAGCAGATGGAGGTAATCCAACAGACCAACTAAGAAAAAGGCCAGGCTTGCCCCTATGGCAATATTGCCTCCGCTCAGTGGGGAGGCTTCTTTTTCTTGCTTGGAGCTCGCCATTTCTTTCTTGACTAGGAGTTGTTCTTTTTTTAGTTCGAGCACATCAAAAATTAGGCGCGGCATATGCGGTAATTGCTCGGCAAAGAAAGGCAAATTTTGTTTTAATTGCTGCAAAAAAGCTTTGGGGCCAATCTGATCTTTTACCCACTGTTCTAAGAAGGGTTTGGCTGTAGTCCATAGATCCAATTCAGGATAAAGCTGGCGCCCCAAACCTTCAATTGCGAGTAAGGTTTTTTGCAATAATACCAATTGCGGTTGTACTTCCATTTGGAAGCGTCGGGCTACTTGGAATAGGCGTAATACTACTTGCGCAAAAGAAATATCCTTTAACGAACGCTCAAATATGGGCTCACAGACAGTACGAATGGCACTTTCAAATTCATCAACCCGGGTGTCACGAGCTACCCATCCTGATTCAACGTGCAATTGGGCAACACGTCGGTAATCACGATTAAAGAAGGCGAGTAAGTTTTCCGCCAGATAGCGTTTGTCGCTATCATTCAGGGTGCCCATGATGCCAAAATCGATGCAAATATATTGCGGGTCTTTAGGATGTTCATAAGAGACGAAAATATTACCTGGGTGCATGTCCGCATGGAAAAAACAATCACGGAACACTTGGGTAAAAAAGATTTCTACACCGCGTTCGGCGAGTTTTTTTACATTTACCCCCTGAGCTTTCAGGGTATTTAAATCGGAAACCGGAATGCCGCGAATACGTTCCATAACCAGGACATTATTACGGGTATAATCCCAATAAATTTCTGGGATGTACAAAATGTGTGAACCTTCAAAGTTGCGCCGTAATTGTGCAGCATTAGCTGCTTCTCGGGATAAATCGAGTTCATCCAGCAAGGTATGTTCAAATTCTTTAACGATTTCTCGCGGTTTTAAGCGCCGGCTTTCCGGCCAATAGCGATCGGCCCACTTGGCGATGGTGTGCATTATGCTTAAATCACTCTCAATCAATCGCCGCATATTGGGTCGGAGTACCTTCACAATGACCTCTTTGCCGCTGCTTAGGGTGGCGGCATGAACCTGGGCCATGGAGGCTGATGCTAGTGCTTCCGGGTCAAATTCTGCAAAGACTTCGTAGGGTGATTGGCCGTAGGCTTGTTCAATGATTTGCATGGCCTTTTCACTGGAAAATGGGGGAACGCTGTCTTGCAGCTTAGTCAGTTCCAGTGCGATTTCCGGCGGTAATATGTCTGGACGCGTAGACAAGGCTTGGCCAAATTTAATAAAAATAGGGCCTAGCTCTTCCAGTGATTTACGCAAAGCCTGGCCATGGGTTAAATGCTCTTTACGAAACCAATTCCAGGGATTTAAATAAACGATAAAGCGAAAAGGAGCAAAAAGCCTTAGCGAGACCACGACATTATCGAGCCCATTTTTAGCTAAGATGTAATTGATGTGCAGTATACGAAAGAGTTGTTTAATCGATTTCATGGCGACTTATTAAATGATTTACATGGGCTTGTAAGCGTTCAACGCTTAACGACAATTCATCGACTTCCTTATAGAAGTCTTCCAATTCATTTTGGGAAGGCAGAATGCGTAATTCCTCTTGGAGGTACTCCGACATATTCTGACGCATTGATTCATCAATCCTTTTGGTAAAGGATAAGCCTTTACGCACAAAAGAGCCCAGCTGATGGGCAACCACATCGCCGGTAAAATGCGCTAAATGACCTTCCCAATCGATATCCATTTCATCAAATAATTGTTTAACTTGTTGCCCCAGCTCTATATTACCAGACATGCGAATTTTATCGTTAAATAGAGAGCGGGCTTTGGATGCAGGTAAGAGACTCAGGCGAATTAAACCAAGAGGGCTGCTATGGATTACCGTATCTGCCTCACCTGTAAAATGATCTAATAATTCCACCGCGCCCTGATTAAACTGAATAAAAAAACGGACATTTAAGGGCGCAACAATCATTTCCAGCGTTTTGCCATTTAATTCCAGCAGCTTGAGGGGCATCTGCTCATCTAACAACATCGCTGTATTTATTGCTTTTTGTAAGGCTTTTAATGAATATTTTTTTAACATAATCAACTCAATACTTATAAGCAACGTGTAAGGCCACGATTCCACCACTTAGATTATGATAGGTACAATCTTCAAATCCGGCCTCTTCAATCATTTTTTTCAACATTTCTTGATTTGGGTGCATGCGAATCGATTCAGCAAGATATTGGTAACTGTCTTCATCTTGCGCAAAAAGTTTGCCTATTTTAGGTAATATGGTGAATGAATACCAGTCATAAACAGGCTTTAAGCCCGGAAACGTCGGTGTAGAAAACTCTAAAATCATCACCTTTCCACCCGGCTTGCAGACACGGTACATGGAGCGCAGAGCTTCGTCTTTATCAGTGACGTTGCGCAAGCCAAAACCCATAGTAATGCAATGGAAATTATTGTCCACAAAAGGCAGGCATTGGGCATTGGCTTGGACAAAGTCAATGTTTTTGTATAAGCCTTCATCAAGTAAGCGATCGCGGCCTACATTGAGCATGGCGGAGTTAATATCTGCCAAAACGACACGGCCGTTATCGCCGACCTTTTTGCATAATAAGCGAGTAAGGTCCCCGCTCCCACCGGCTAAATCGAGTGCTACTTGCCCGGGACGAACGTGGCTTAATTCGATGGTGTATCGCTTCCATAAATGATGAATGCCTAAGGACATTAAATCATTCATTACGTCGTAGTTCTTTGCTACCGAATGAAAGACTTCAGCGACTTTCTTTTCTTTGTCATCCCAGCCTACCGAGGTATAGCCGAAATGTGTCGTTTTCTTTTGATCGCTCATAAATAGGATGGGTTTATTCAGAATGGCTACATGTTAACTGATCTTAAGCAAGATACCCAGTGTTGCTAAGAATAAATTCGCAGTGCTTAATTGCTTGCCGTGGCACTTCAGAGGTGAGGGTGAGCCTGAAGATTAAAAAAGTAGTGTTATCAATAAGCTATTTTATTTTAAAAAATCAAGGTATTCTTTAACTATCAAGCGGAAGGATTGATGGGACTAACAAAGCAGATGGTTAAAAAGCGGTTATTGATGGGCCTTTTATTGGGCTTATTTACGTATCAAAGCACTCATGCTGGGGCTTGGGTTCGTGGTAAGGGCGAATTTCTTAACATTGCTACCGGACAATATTACCAGAGTACCAACTATTGGACGACTGGAGGTCATTTGCATTCCAGCCCAATTTATAAAAAAGGCTATGGCAGTGATTATTTTGAATATGGTGTTACTGATAAATTCACCTTTGGCGGCTATTTTTCTGGCCTGCAAAGCCACACGCAAGCAAATGGAACACAAGGAGGCGGCAGTGATAATTTGCTGTTAGGACGCTTCTTGCTCTGGAAAGGTGATTCAGTGGTGGTTTCCACCCAGTTGCTTGTCGATGCTTTAGGGCATGGGGCTCATCTCAATATCCCTCCGCAAAATGGTCGTCTAAATACCGGAGAGGCACTACTCATCGGTACTGGTGGTTCTGCAAAAAATAAAAAAATGAATTGGTTTTTTGATGCATCGTTAGGGGTGCTCCAACGCTATGGTCCTGGAGATCAGGCTCAAGTCATTTTTGAGGGAGGCTTGAAGTTCTTCGACGATCGCTTTTGGCTCTTCATCCAAAACTGGAACACCATTGGCTTGGCAACGCCCGAAAAGGGTTCCTATAATTTATTTACCATCGCACCAAGTATTGTGTATTGGCCAACGAAAAAGATTGGTCTGCAGTTGGGGTTAACCCAAGATATGTACGGACAAAACGTAGGTGAGGGTATTGGGCCATTTGCGGCACTATGGCTTTATCTCTAAGGATAGTAGGTGAAACTCGGCGAATACCTCATCAGCCAAGGGCTGATTACTGAAGCAGAATTGCAGCATGCGCTCGCTGAGCAGAAACTCAAAGGGGGAAAGCTCGGCGATATTCTGTTGTCAACCACGCCAATGCGAGCGCAAGATTACTACCGCTCGCTTTCCGCTCATTTCAAACTGCTTTTTGTACAACTTTTAAAATACCCCATTGATGACCATTTATTGACAGAGGCCGAGAAAGACTTTTATTTAGAACATGAAGCGATCCCCGTAAGCTATGTCAATAAATGTTATACCGTAGCAACTTCCGATTTAACGGAAGAAAATTTTGCCTCAATTAAAGAGCATTGGGGGGCGAACACCACTATTTTAGGGACCTCCAAATACGATGTATTGGAAGTGTTACAAAGACATTATAAACACGCCTACCTAACGACCTCAATTGAGCAATTGGCTTCAGCTAATTACCACCTGAGCTCGAAACGTACCATTTCTACTTGGCAGCGTCTGTTCCTGTTCTTCGGGCTTATCGCCTTAGTAGCTTGGGCGGCGCAGCATCCCAAACAGTTTCTTTTAGCGCTGAATTGCTTTTTTATGGTGTCTATCGTTGGCATTCTTATCTATAAATTTACCCTATCCTTAATTGCTGCTAGCATTCGGTCGCATGTGAAGTTGCCTAAAGTAGTCTCTGGTGCCGAGGAAGAATTACCGATTTATACCATCCTGGTTCCCTTATATAAGGAGAATGAGGTCACCTTGCGCAACTTATGCAGTAATATTGAGAAACTGGATTATCCCAAACATAAATTGGATATTAAAATTTTATTGGAACAGGATGATGAGGTTACCATTACCGTATTAAAAAGTTTTCAGTTACCACGCTACATTAATTTTGTTTATGTACCTGCATCAGAGCCACGAACTAAAGCGAAGGCTTGTAATTATGGGCTGCAATTTGCTCGGGGTAAATATTTGACCTTATATGATGCCGAAGATAGACCGGATCCGCTCCAACTCAAAATTGTATTAAATGACTTTGCCAAGGGAAATGATAAGCTGGCCTGTGTGCAATGCCGCCTAAATTTTTACAATGCTAATGATAATTGGCTCACCACCGTTTTTGCTATTGAGTATATTTATTGGTTTGACCTATTACTTCCCGGTTTAGAATATTTGGGAACTCCTATACCTCTGGGAGGGACTAGTAATCATTTTAGAACCGATTTTCTACGCATAGTGAATGCCTGGGATCCCTTTAATGTGGCTGAAGACGCGGATTTAGGGGTGCGCTTAACCCGATTGGGATATCATAGCTCGGTTGCACCATCAACTACCTATGAAGAGGCAACTTGCCATGCTTACAGTTGGATCAAACAACGGACACGTTGGATTAAAGGATACATGCAAACCTATCTGGTGCACATGCATCGGCCATTACAATTATTACGTTCGTTGGGAATTCGCGGCTTTATTGGTTTTCATTTATTTATTGGTGGCACTATTTTAACCAACCTGGCCAATATATTGTTGTGGATTGTTTTTATCCTGAGCTTTTTCAGTGACCTTTCTTTTTTATTCCCAGGCAATACGATGCTTTATGCACGTATTAACTTCTTTGTTGGTGCGGTATTGATGATCATGTTAAATATGTTTGCGGTGATGAAAAAAGACCCTAAAAATGTACGCTTTATTTTATGCGCACTGACCTCACCCCTGTATTGGCTGATGATGTCGGTTGCCTCTTATCGGGCTTTATACCAATTGCTGTTTAATCCCAGTCATTGGGAGAAAACAACGCATGGAGTGAGTAAGACCTTGAATTAAAAAGACTTTGATTAGGCCTGCTTTTTCCTGGTATTCCCACTAAGAGCTGTTTAGTCGAGCAAGCATACTTTATGCGATTTACGACGCAGGGTTCGACTCAGTACCCTTACCCTAATTATAAAGCAGACAAAGTCGCTAAATAATTTTGCTCATCAGGTGGTAAATTATTCTTCTGCGAACGCCACAAACACTCAGCCAATTGCTCCATCATTAAATGCTCAACCGCTAAAGGATCAGCATACTTTTTCAATAAAAGCTGGTAAATCGCATTAATTCCAGCTGGACGATCGGTTGCTATTTGTTCGCGAATTCCTAAGTGCAATCCCATATGCAAAAAGGGATTGGTCTCCCCAAGCTCCGGATAATAAGATTGTTGTTGAAACTTATTCTGATTTTCAACGGTTTGATGATACTCAGGATGTGCCAATATGACTTGCACAATTTCATTTTCTAAAGAGGTTAAAGGTTTTTTCTGTTGATATTTTTCCCAACTGTTATAAAACATTTGTCGGGTTTCTTGAATAGTCTCGCCATAAAACATGATGATTAAAATCGCTATGAAAAGACCGAGTGTAACGGAATAAAATCAGAACAACAATGCTCGCTCGCTGGGGAGTATCGCAAATAGTTGCATTGTTTTTGGTAAATAAGTTGACACTAATCAGTGCTTATGAGATATTCACTCTGCGAGGTTGGACTTGCTATGTGTCATTCCACTGGGTCAATTGGCGACACACTGATTGGCCCTTTCTATTTTACTGTCGTTCTAATAACTCCAAGATCAGATTCATCCCGTCAGCACCTAATTTAACACCAATAGTCATCATCAACATACCACTGATTAACTCAATTCTTTTCCATACTGCATCGCGCACTAAAACAGCGGAAAAATATCGGGCGGTAAAGGTCAATGAACTAAACCATATAAAACTGGAGGTCATTACCCCCATTAAGAAATAAAGTTGTTGGTCAGGATATTCACTGCTGCCACCGCCAATGATGACGAGGGAGTCGATAATTGCATGGGGATTGAGTAAGCTAAAACCTAATGCAAGGAGAATGATTTGGCTTTTGGTATGGGGTTGTACCGTGTGTTCCTTGGTCTTCACTTGTTCGATAAATGCATTTTTTAGTGCTTTTAATGCGTAAAATAGTAAGAACGCACAGCCAAAGAACATCATCCAAACTTGCAGCATAGGCCGTATTGCCAGCAATTCATGTAAGCCGGTGATGCTGGCACAGATTAGAATTAAGTCGCAAATAAAACAAATCACAGCGGAAAGCAGGGCATGATTTTTACGAACCCCTTGCTTGATGAGAAAAACATTCTGTGGACCCAAGGCAATGATTAGAGATAAGCCCAAAAGTAGGCCATTGAGATAAACAAACATAGTAAAACAAATTAAATAAACTAAGAAGATCGCGATTATAACATTGCAACTTAGTCGTTGTAGAGTATAAAATGCGTCGGTTATTCTATCTCCTTATGAGAAGCGTGCAAAATAAGAACAAATAGGAGGGAGCGTGGGCTCTTTGTTACTAAGAAAGCTAACTCTTGCTGCAACTGCGGCAATGTTAGGCATGATGGGTCAATTATTACAAGCTGAAACTGCGACTACTTCGCAGAAGTTATCGGTTATTGATGGTTATTACCCGGCTTATCCACCTACTGCTCCAGCTGAAGGTGCACAACAAGAATTAATTAAGAAAGGGGAATACCTTTCTAAAATGGGCGACTGTATTTCTTGCCATACTGATGTGCACGCAGGAACTCCTGCTTATGCCGGTGGCTTGCCGATAGAAACTCCTTTTGGAACGTTCTATAGCCCTAACATCACTCCAGACAAAGAAACTGGTATCGGTAAGTGGACCGAAGCAGACTTTATTCGTGCCTTGAAAGACGGACACAATCCTCAGGGCGAAAATTTCTTCCCCGTATTCCCATACTACTACTTCTCTATAGTTACTGAGGAGGATGCGCGTGCATTGTATGCCTATTTCATGAGCATACCTGCAGTGAATCAAAAGAATAAGTCCTTACCATTTCCTTTTAACGTTCCCGGTGCTCGTCTTAGCTTATGGGGTTGGAACTTATTGTTCTTCTATCCAGAGACTCGTGAGTTTGTCTATGATAAGACACAGTCTGCAGAATGGAACCGAGGTCGATATATTGTTGATGGTCTAGGTCACTGTAGCATGTGTCATACCCCATTGAACCCATTTGGGGCTCCTAAGAATAAATATTATTTAACGGGCGCGTTCATTGATGGTTTTTGGGCTCCCAATATTACTAAATTCGGTTTAGAGTCAGCGAGCCATGAAGAAGTGATGGATGTATTCAGAAAGAATCAGTTAATTAACAATGCCGGTCCGGTTGCAGGTCCCATGGCCGAAGTAAATCATAACAGTATGATGTATATGACGGATGCTGATTTAATGGCCGTTGCGACCTACCTGAAAACGGTAGACACAAAAGACCCATTAGGTGTGCCACCTTCTAATGCAGCTCCTAGCTTGGAACGTGGTAAGAAAGTCTATTTTACTTCGTGTGAGATTTGCCACCAGGATGGAAAAATGAGCGCCCCACTCCTTGGTGATGCTGTAAACTGGTATTCACGCTTAAAGCTCAGTGGCTTAACTGGCCTGTACCGCCGTGCAATTCATGGATATAACTCCATGCCAGTTAAAGGGGCGTGTGTTACCTGTTCAGACAATGATATTATTTCTGCAGTGGATTACATTCTTAATGAATCATTGACACGTGCTGAATTAGCGGATCTCAAATCTGGGGGCGCTGCGAAATATCCTGCCAATGGTAAGGATATTTACACTGAAAACTGTGCTTCTTGCCATAACGAAGGTAAGGGAGGAGCTCCTAAAATTGGTGACAAAGCAGCGTGGAAGCCATTGATCGCTAAAAATATGGACGTATTGATTGGAAATACCATGAATGGGAAAAATCATCCTAAAAATGGTGGTTGTAAACAATGTTCTGGTGGTGAAGTAATCGAAGCCATTAAGTACATGATCAGTAAATCTAAAACTGAAGGTAATTATTCATTGTGGTAGAAGTGAAGCCTTGAAAGGGGCTTGCTGCTGACGTAGTCTGGCATCCAGACTACGTTTTCAGTTGACGCCATTAACTTAATTGCAGTAAGAACTTACCGAAGTAGGTATTAAATCGCCAGGCTTGCTTGGCTTCTTGATAAGATGAGGAATTGGGATGTTAAACAGGTTACCTATCTGTAGATTAATAGCAATGCTTGGGGCATTGATAGTTGGTCAGCCAGTTTTTGCCGAAGCTGCAAATAATTGGCAGTTGAATATGAGCCAGGGTGTGACCCCTATTAGTCGGGATGTTTACAACCTGCATATGGTGTGTATGGCTGTTTGCGCCATTATCGGGGTTGTGGTCTTTGGGGTGATGATCTATTCCTTAATTCATCACCGTAAATCTAAGGGGTATAAGGCTGCTTCATTCCATGATAACCCTCGACTAGAGCTTATTTGGTCGATTATTCCTTTTTTAATTCTCGTAGGATTAGCAATACCTGCTACTCGCGTTTTAATTCGTATGGATGACACCAGACAATCAGAACTCACTGTGAAAATTGTGGGTTACCAATGGCGCTGGCAATATGAGTATTTAGATCAAGGCATTAGTTATTTCAGTACCTTATCGACTCCTTTATCGCAAATCCAGAACAAACAAGATAAAAGCGAATGGTATCTTTTAGAAGTAGATAAACCATTAGTGGTGCCGGTAAATAAAAAAATTCGTTTCTTAGTTACTTCCAATGACGTAATCCACTCATGGTGGGTTCCTGATTTAGGTATTAAACGTGATGCCATCCCAGGATTTATGTACGAAGCATGGGCAACCATTGAAAAGCCCGGGGTGTATCGTGGTCAATGTGCTGAGCTTTGCGGGATTAACCATGGATTTATGCCCATCGTGGTTGAAGCTGTAAGTCAAGCCGACTTTGATAAGTGGGTTGCTGCACAAACCTTAAAGCAAGACAAATACGCCAGTGAAGCGATGCAACCAACAGCACAAAAAACCATGCAACGTGCCGAGCTCATGACTTTAGGAAAACATAAGTACGATCAGCTATGTGCTGCTTGCCACCGTGAAGACGGAAAAGGCTTACCGCCCATGTATCCAGCATTAAAAGGCAGTTCAGTTGCTGTAGGAAATCCTATTTCACGTCACATTGATATTATCTTAAATGGTATACCTGGTTCTGCAATGCAAGCTTATAAAGATCAATTAAGTGATGAAGAAGTTGCAGCGATTGCAACCTACGAGCGTAACGCTTGGGCTAATAATACAAACGATCTTATCCAACCTGCAGATGTGGCTGCAGAGCGGCAGAATGCGAATAAACAACCAACCATGGTGAATAAAGTTAACGCTGGAGGTTTAAAATGAGTTATACGATAGCGCATGACGATGATCATCACGATGATCATGGCCCTGAGCAGGGTAAAGGTGTTGTGGGATTTATAAAGCGCTGGCTTTTTACAACCAACCATAAAGATATTGGTACTCTTTATCTGTGGCTAGCGTTATTCAGCTTTTTTGTTGCTGGAGGCATGGCATTAATCATTCGTGCGGAGCTATTTCAACCTGGCCATCGCTTTGTTGATCCAAACTTCTTTAACCAAATGACGACCTTACATGGTCTAGTCATGTTATTTGGTGTGGTGATGCCGGCATTTACCGGAATGGCGAACTGGCAAATCCCAATGATGATTGGTGCGCCAGATATGGCTTTACCGCGGTTGAATAACTGGAGCTTCTGGATTTTACCTTTTGCTTTCGCATTGTTGTTTTCAACCATGTTTCATAGCGGTGGTGGTCCTAACTTCGGTTGGACTATGTATGCGCCTTTATCTACTAAATACGCTCCACCAAGTACCGACTTTATGATTTTCTCCATTCATATGATGGGTCTATCATCGATTATGGGTTCGATTAATATTATTGCAACCATTTTAAATCTGCGTGCTCCTGGCATGACACTGATGAAAATGCCAATGTTCGTATGGACTTGGTTGATCACCGCATTCTTATTGATTGCAATTATGCCCGTCTTAGCAGGTGCGGTTACCATGATGTTAGCAGATCGTCATTTCGGTACGAGCTTCTTTGAGGCAGCCGGTGGCGGAGATCCTATTTTGTTCCAGCACGTTTTCTGGTTCTTTGG
Organism: Legionella lytica; assembly: GCF_044626755.1. Taxonomy (GTDB): domain Bacteria; phylum Pseudomonadota; class Gammaproteobacteria; order Legionellales; family Legionellaceae; genus Legionella; species Legionella lytica_A. Next base: position 532,748 of record NZ_JBGORX010000002.1, read on the forward strand.
ACATCCTGAAGTTTATGTATTGATCTTACCGGCATTTGGCGTTATTTCGGAAATTATTCCTACCTTCAGTCGTAAGCCATTATTCGGTTACCACTTCATGGTTTATGCGACCGTAAGTATTGCCGTATTGTCGTTTATCGTTTGGGCACATCATATGTTTACCTCCGGTATTCCATTGGGAGCTGAACTCTTTTTCATGTATACCACCATGCTAATTGCAGTACCGACGGGTATTAAAGTATTCAACTGGGTAAGTACCATGTTTAAAGGGGCGATGACTTTTGAAACCCCAATGTTGTTTGCCTTAGCATTTGTGTTCTTGTTTACCATTGGTGGATTTACTGGTTTGATGTTGGCATTAGTGCCTGCAGATTATCAGTATCAGGACAGCTATTTCGTGGTGGCGCATTTCCATTACGTACTTGTTCCTGGGGCAATTTTTTCTCTGGTTGCTGCAACTTATTATTGGTTGCCGAAGTGGACCGGTCATATGTACAACGAGTGTATTGGTAAATGGCACTTCTGGTTGTCAGTAATTTCAGTTAACCTGGCATTCTTCCCGATGCACTTTTTAGGTTTAGCGGGCATGCCACGTCGAATCCCTGACTATGCATTACAGTTTACCAACTTTAATATGATGGCAACTGTTGGCGCCTTTATTTTTGGATTTTCACAGTTACTGTTTTTATACAACATTATTGCAACAGTAAGAAAGAAAGGTACTCAGAAGGATCTAGCGACTTCTCAAGTTTGGGAAGGAGCACAAGGCTTAGAGTGGACCTTACCTTCACCTCCACCCTACCATACATTTACAACTCCGCCTGAGTTGCATGTATAGTTTTTAGAGTAAATGCTGTATGAGTAATGAACGAAATCACCGTAAGTTACTGATTATTTTAACAGGTATTGTTTTAGGCATGTTTGCGTTTGGTTTTGCATTGGTGCCTATTTACAACACCCTTTGTCAGACCTTAGGGATCAATGGCAAAATCAAATCAGAAGCAGTAGCTTATGATGCAACAACAGCTAAAATTTCTAAAGATAGAGAGGTTTTAGTCGAGTTTGTTGCAACGAATAATAGTGCCGTTCCTTGGGCTTTTTATCCCAAGACGCGGAAGATAAAAGTGCATCCTGGGGAAATTGCCAGATTAGATTTTTATGCGGAAAATAAAACGGCTCATCCAATGACCGTGCAAGCAATACCCAGTGTTACTCCGGGAATTGCGGCAAAATATTTAAAAAAAACCGAGTGTTTTTGTTTTGCTAGACAGACCTTGAATGGACATGAGGCAATGAATATGCCTTTGTTATTTCACCTGGATATAGATTTACCCGAAAAGATAAATACGGTGACGTTGTCATATACTTTATTTGATGTGACCGATAAAGAGTAAATAGGTATTCACGGGAATAAAAATAAAAACGGCCGTCATTGTGAATGAAGTGAAGCACCCTGGACTGAGGATAAACACAGTATCATTTAGGGCTAGTTCTACTAGGACTTGCAATGACGAACTAAGCAGTGTTGTATTGAAAGGTATACAAGTTACAACAAATTATTGATACAGGAGACGTAGATAGAATGGGAGCACACGGTACTTATTATGTCCCCAAGCCCAGTCACTGGCCTTTGGTTGGATCATGCGGATTAACTACCTTTTTGGTGGGTGCAGCGTCCTGGCTTCATCATGACTGGTATGGACCATACATCTTTACCTTAGGCCTGGCGATCATTGTCAGCATGCTGTTTGGCTGGTTTGGGCAAGTTATTTATGAAAATAATAAAGGTGTTTACGACCTGCAGGTAGATAAATCCTATCGCTGGGGTATGTGCTGGTTTATTTTCTCGGAAGTGTGTTTCTTCGGTGCATTTTTTGGCGCCTTATTTTATGCGCGTATGTGGATTGTTCCACTACTCGGTGGAGAAATGCATCCCATTACCAATTATACGTTATGGCCTGATTTCACCGCCGCCTGGCCCTTGCTAAACAACCCGAATAATGAAATATTTGCCGGCGCGCATGAAGCGATGGGGGCATGGGGACTTGCAGCAATCAACACATTGATTCTTTTAACTTCAGGTGTGACGATTACTTGGGCGCATTGGGCGTTAAAATTAAACAAGCGCAAGCAATTATTATGGGGTATGTCTTTAACAATTGCCTTGGGTATTTTGTTCTTAATCTGCCAGGCTTATGAGTATCATGAAGCGTATACAGACTTGAATCTGACTTTAGCCTCAGGGATTTATGGAACTACCTTCTTTATGCTAACGGGCTTCCACGGTTTGCATGTGACTTTGGGTACTATCATGCTGATAGTCATCACTGTACGTTGCAAGCGCGGCCACTTTACGCCAGAACGACACTTTGCATTCGAAGGAGTGGCTTGGTATTGGCACTTTGTTGACGTGGTTTGGCTATTCCTGTTTATCTTCGTTTATTGGTTATAAACGCTTGGTACCTGGGTGCTCATAAAAACTAATTGTGCTTTATGAGCCCCCTTGCCTAACTGATGCACAAAGTGTAACCGATGCTCTGCAAAAATAGCATCGCCTGCTTGCAAGCAAGCAGTTTTCTCTAAGCGGCAAGCAAATCTGTTCGCAAATACATCAGGATTTCCCCGGCACACCCTCTGCCTCCAGGCGCAACAGCCAAATCAATCCACACAATACAAATCCCACAAAAACCAAAGCCATACCAACATACTCTGGCGAGGTATAGCCAAAACCGGCCGCAATGGGTAATCCACCTAAAAAAGCACCTAAAGTATTACCCATGTTTGCACTTGCTTGCACTATCGATGAGGCCAGCATTTCTGCTCCGTGAGCAGCCTGAATCATCAGCATTTGCATCGCAGGAACTACAGCAAAGGCGACGCTACCTGTAACAAAAGTCATAACTAGGGCTGCTAGCTTATGTTCAGCAACCATGGCAACAGTGAATAGACAGAGTATCATTAACAAGAGCATCATTCCCGTAACCATCAAAGGCGATGAGCGATCGGCAAGGCGGCCACCTAAGATATTACCAACCGCCATACCACTGCCCGCGAGCATCATGATGAAGGTAACCATCTCCGCAGAAAATAAACTAACATCGGTCATCAATGGCGCAATATAGCTGATCCAGGCAAACAGCCCCCCGGTGCCAATTGCAGAAATACCAATGATGAGCCATATTTCTATATCTTTAAAGATCGTTAAGCTTTGGCGAAAATTAACGGATTGTTCTAGAGTTACGTTTGGGAGCCATTTGAGCACAGAAAATAGAGTCACTAATCCAAATGATGCCACCATACAGTAGGCGATACGCCAACTGCTATGATGTCCAATAAAGGTGCCGAGGGGTACCCCAATAATATTGGCTACGGTTAACCCCGTAAACATAATGGCAACGGCGCTAGCCCCTTTCCCAGGCTTAGCTAATTGGGTGGCAACTACCGCACCAACTCCAAAAAAAGCGCCATGCGGCAAACCAGCCATAAAGCGCGTAATTAAAAGCAAGCTAAAAGTTGGCGCCATGGAAAATAAGATGTTAAATACCACAAATAAAAGCATCAATAGGGCTAAAAATTTTTTCGGCGGATGATTTTTAGCCAGCGCAATCATTAAAGGTGCCCCAATAACTACGCCCAAGGCATAAATGGCGATAAGGTAACCGGCGGTAGGGATAGATACCGACAATGAATTTGCGACATCAGGCAAAACCCCCATCATTAGAAACTCAGTCATGCCAATACTAAAACCCCCGAGACTTAGGGGCAGTAAGCTTTTCAACCACCTTAAATTGGATGGGTTTGTTACTGATGCATTCATGGACTACGGTTCCTACACATTAAATACTATAAAGGTTAACTTTACTCTGTTTTACAGGATTAATGAATGCAAGATGGGGGAATTACGCTATAAGCGTGTATTAATTAATAGACCGGGCTGGAATTGGATCTCTTCAATATTCATATGATAAATAAAATGGAGTTTCGCATGGGTAATTTCCTGGATACTTGCGTGTCCACGGAAATATTTACCTTGAAATGTTACCAAGGTATCTTTTTCAAAATAATGGCTGCATTTTAGCTCTAATTCACTATCAGAAAGACTTAGCATTTGCCCCATATAATCTTCCTGAGCAATTTTTATCACCACAAAAAGGGGCTCTACAGGCTGAATCAACACATCAATCTCCCTGATTTTGTGCGAAACGAAAAAATCACAACTCTTATTTTATAGTCTAGTTCAAATAAATTAAGTAGGGATTTTCTGTGGGCAATTTTTAAGGATTTTGCATCATAGGCTGACAAAACCAATGGAAATAAAGCCACATTTTAATATTATGGTTGTGTGGTAATTCCTGAACTATGGTTGCCTGTGAGTAATCTGTAAACATATGTGGAAGTATAAAGCACAATCCCACACATAAACTATAAGATATTCAGAGGTGGGCACCAAGCATTCGTCCAATTTTATATAAGCAACGCCATCTATCGAATGACGTGCTTTTTCCGATTGTATTTTAACCTAGCAGTTGTTCCATTATTTTTTGTAAATCATGGGCACCATCATAATGAATAACCAACGAACCCTTTCCTGATTTTCCAGGCTTTAATTTTATCGTGGTTTTTAATTGTTGCGCTAAATGATTGACCTGCTCTTGATAATGAACGGCCACGGGCTCACTACTTGTCGTGTTCTCTGTTGCAGCTTTACCCGCTTTAACCCGCTCAACTAATTTTTCAGTTTCACGAACAGAGAGATTTTTCGCTACAATCAGCTGGGCTACTTGATTTTGCTGCTCTTCTTCGAGCATGAGAAGCGCGCGTGCATGGCCCATATCGATGTCACCATGCTCGAGTAATTTTTTTACCGCAGTAGATAAAGCTAATAGGCGTAAATAATTACTCACTGCCGTACGTGATTTAGACAGCAGATCGGCAACTTGTTGATGCGTAAGAGAAAACTCATTGGTAAGCCGGTGCATTGCACGTGCTTGATCCATAGCATTTAAATCTTCGCGCTGTAAGTTTTCTACCAGGGCAATAGCCATTGCAGTTTCATCATCAACTTGCTTTAAAACGACAGGAACTTCAGTCAATCCTGCAAGCTGGCTGGCACGCCAACGTCGCTCACCGGCAATGATTTCATAACGACCATCGCTGAGTTCGCGTACGACCAGCGGTTGTAAAAGACCTTGCTTTTTAATGGATTCGGCCAACTCTGTTAACGCCGCCTCTTCCATTTCTCCGCGTGGTTGATATTTTCCTGGTTGCAAGCAATTTACCGCCAGCTTAAGGCTATCTGCGGGTGGTTTTTCATTTAAAAGGCTGCCATTGGGCTGGCTTAGTAAGGCAGAGAGATTACGCCCTAAACCACTACGTTTTACTGTCATAAATTACCCCAATTATCCGGTTACGGTCTGTTTATTAATCAACTCCGAAGCAAGTACCATATAGGCTGCAGCTCCAGGTGATGTTTTGTCGTAGTGTAATGCCGGCATGCCATGACTAGGCGCTTCTGCCAGTCGCACATTGCGAGGGATTACGGTACGATAGACCTTGGTGGGAAAATGTTCTATTAATTGTTTGGATACGTCGGAACACAGGCGATTACGCGCATCATACATGGTTCGTAGTACTCCCTCGAGATGCAGGCGTGGATTCACTGAGGCTTTAACTTGTTCAATGGTCGATAACAGCGCTGCTAAACCTTCTAAAGCATAGTATTCGCATTGCATAGGGATGAGTACTGAATCGGCTGCAACGAAGGCATTAATAGTTAATGTATTCAAGGCAGGAGGGCAGTCAATGAGGATATAATCATAACTGCTTTGTAAGGGTTGTAAGGCTTTATAGAGGAACGTCTCACGGTGATTACGCTCCATGAGGCTCACTTCAGCAACGGTTAAATCATCATTACCAGGGAGCAAATCATAGCCGCAGGCGGTTGTCAGGCAGGCTTGCTCGGCCAGACAGTCATGCAGCAAGACGTCATTGGTGGTATGAACCAATTGGTTTTTATCAACACCACTGCCCATGGTTGCATTTCCTTGTGGATCTAAATCGATCAATAAAACCTGTTGACGATTCGCAGCCAGGGAGGCAGATAAATTAATGGCAGTAGTAGTTTTGCCTACACCACCTTTTTGATTGGCAATGGCTATGACTTTCGCCATGATATTAGTTCCTTGATTTTGTGTTTTCGATAAGCACGCAGCAGCGTTCACCCTCAACACCTTCAACAGTATAGTGTTCTACTTTGCAGTTTTGCTCTATTTCTTGCAGTTCGGCATCTGGATAACGGCCTTTCATCGCCAACCATATTCCATCTTCGGCTATGAGATGCTTTGTCCAGTGAATCATTTGTGCAAGGCTGCTAAACGCTCGACTTATAACTGTATCAAAACCTTGAGCCGGGTGGTAGTTTTCGACTCGAATTTGTACAATTTCCAGATTTTTTAAATCAAGCTGGCGTTTTACCTCGTTAAGGAAGCGAGTTTTCTTCCCATTAGAATCGAGTAAAACAAAACTTTTGTCTGGGTGTGCAATGGCTAGAGGAATCCCAGGTAAGCCAGGGCCTGTGCCTACATCGATGATGTGCTCACCATGTACCCAAGGTACAATAGCCAGACTATCTAACAGATGTTTGTTGACCATGGATTCTAGATCGCGGACAGCGGTCAAATTATACGCTAAATTCCACTTTTTAAGTAAGAATAAATAATCTAATAATGGTGCGCAAATTGCCTCTAGGCCGAATTGCATCAGCCCTTGTTTAAGTAATTGTTTAATTGCTAATTCTTCGCTCATGCCTCAATCCGTTGTTTCTTTAAATGAACGAGTAATAGGGATAAGGCTGCTGGAGTTACTCCAGAAATACGGCCAGCCTGTGCTAATGAGGCGGGTTTTATCTTCGATAATTTTTGAATAACTTCGGTTGATAATCCCACTACCTCTGTGTAGTCAAGGGCTTCAGGTAACGCAGTATGTTCATGCTTGCGCATTTTTTCAATATCTTGCTGCTGTCTTTCAATGTAGCCAGCATACTTATTTTGGATTTCAATTTGCTCACTGACTTCTGTAGGTAGCTGGGGTAGGCCAAGCTCTTCCAGCATTAATAAATGTTGGTAAGTGATTTCTGGACGCTTAATAAATTCAGAAGCGCGATTATCATGTTGCATCGGATTTTGCAGTACATCTTTAAATAAGTCATTATGGGCTACACGCACCCATGAATTGTGTAACAGGGCTTGTGTTGATTCGATGGCTTCGCGCTTGTTTGAAAAATGCTGCCAACGCGCATCGCTAACCATTCCTAATTCGCGGCCTTTAGCAGTTAAACGCAAATCGGCATTATCCTCACGTAGAAGTAGGCGATATTCTGCACGCGAAGTGAACATGCGGTAGGGTTCTTGAGTGCCGCAGGTAATTAAATCATCAATTAACACCCCGATGTATGCCTCGTCACGACGTGGGCACCATAATTCTTTTTCTTGTACGAGCAGGGCCGCATTCATGCCGGCGATGATGCCTTGTGCTGCAGCCTCTTCATAGCCTGTTGTACCATTAATTTGTCCGGCAAAGAATAAATTGGCAATGGGCTTGGTTTGCAAAAAGGAGGTTAAGCCGCGTGGGTCAAAATAATCGTATTCAATTGCATAACCTGGGCGGGTGATATGTGCATTCTCAAAGCCTCTGATGGTGCGTACAAATTGCACTTGCACATCAAATGGCAGGCTGGTGGAAATACCATTAGGGTAAATTTCTTCAGTGGTTAAACCTTCTGGCTCAACGAAAATTTGGTGCGATAGTTTATCGGCAAAACGCACAATCTTATCTTCAATTGAAGGGCAATAACGGGGGCCAACACCTTCAATGACGCCAGCATACATTGGCGATTGATGCAAATTGTTACGAATAATTTCATGAGTGGCTTCAGTGGTATGCGTAATATGGCAAGAAACCTGCTGTGGGTGATCGCTCACGCTGCCCATATAAGAAAATACTGGCAGTGGAGTATCGCCGGGTTGCTCTGTCATTTGACTGTAATCAAGTGAGCGTCGATCAATACGTGGAGGGGTTCCAGTTTTTAAACGACCCACCGGTAAATCCAGCTCACGTAAGCTGTGGGCCAACGCAATAGCTGGAGGATCTCCGGCGCGGCCACCGGAGGCTTGACTCATCCCTACGTGGATTTTTCCACCCAGGAAGGTACCAACGGTAAGCACGACGGCTCGGGCACGTAAGGTGTAACCCAGTTGGGTTACTACACCAGTAATTCGTCCACCCTCAATGACTAAATCATCAACTGCTTGTTGAAATAATGTTAGATTTGGTTGTAATTGCAATTGTTCACGAATGGCTTGGCGATATAAAACGCGGTCAGCCTGGGCACGAGTAGCACGTACTGCAGGGCCTTTAGACGCATTTAATGTACGGAATTGGATACCGGCTCGGTCTGCTGCCTTCGCCATGGCACCATCGAGCGCATCAATTTCTTTTACTAAATGCCCTTTACCAATGCCACCAATTGCGGGGTTACAAGACATTTGTCCCAATAAATCCATATTATGGGTCAGTAATAAGGTTTGTGCTCCCATTCGTGCTGCTGCCAGAGCTGCTTCTGTGCCAGCATGGCCACCACCTACGACAATAACATCATATAATTTTTCAAGATTCATAATCTGGTCATTAATTGTGTAACAAAATGAGCAATTATACACTTTTTTTACAATAAAACGTACCCCGTTTTTGTATTAGTTGTGAATGAACGAGGGAAGGGGAGTACGATTAAGGGTAACTCCTTCCCCCCAGCGCCTATTCATAGGGTATAACATCAGTACTTTCTATAAGTCGTAGGTTATGTACGACAGTTTGTTTTTGCTCTGCCATACACTTCAGTCTGCCTGACAGTTTTATGAACAGCCTTAATTTATGGCTAATGGTATGCGAAGAGGTCATTCGTCGCCCTAAGTGCTTCTCCCCAATGCTCTTTATGAATGACCGAGGCTTGATCGTGGTGTCCATACAGGACGTGTGAGACGCTAATTAATTTTAAAATCAAAAGATTAATACCAAGCTACACTTAATAAATAACAATGATCAAGGATTGATATCATGGCAATTACTACCGGCTTGTCAGGCAATGAACTATTTTGTCTGGATCTTAAAAATTATGCACCTGGCTCTATCGTTGTGGGTAACAGCGTTCATTCACTCGGTTTTATCGGAAGTATTGGTTCTGGTTTTAAGGCCATGTTAGGCGGGGAGCTCCAACAAATTACCTCCCTGATTGAAGAAGGACGGGAAACCGCCTATCAACGCATGCTTCAGGAAGCCGAGGGGAATCAAGCAACGGGAATTACTGGAGTTACCAGTCAACTTATTTTCCATGGGGCGAATGTCGAGTTTTTATCTATAGGCTCGGTGATTCATGCCCGCAATGATGCGGATAAAAGCAAATTCACCACCTCTGCAGATGGCCAAGAATTATATGCACAACTTGATGCCGGATATCGTCCTATTTGTTTTGCTTTTGGTAACGTGGCTTATTCTATGGGGATTGGCCGTGGACTACTCGGCGGGTTAAAGACTTTAGGTCGTGGTGAGATTAAGGAATATTCAGATATTTTTAATAACACCAGACACTTGGCTTTAAAGCGTATCATTGATCATGCACGACAGCATCACGCTAATGCGGTACTAGGAATCAAGACTACCGTATTACCCTTTGGTGGGGTAAGTGAAATGCTGATGCTGGGCACGGCCTCTCATAATCCGCAGTTACTCACTGATGCCAGCAATGATGTGGTAACCAGTGATATGACCAACATTGAGATGTGGAATATGGCACGTATGGGCTATGCTCCCATGAAGCTGATATTGGGAACCTCCGTCTATTCGCTTGGTGTTGTGGGTGGTATTACCTCGGCATTGAAGTCAATTTTCAGAGGGGAAATTAATGAATTGACCCGGATGATTTATGCTGCGCGGGAGAATGCTTTAGGCCTTATTAATGATGAGGCACGGGCTATCGGAGCCGATGATGTTGTTGGTGTTAAAACCTATGTTTATCAGTTGGGTAATGGCTTGATTGAGTTTTTAGCCATTGGTACCGCGGTGAAGAAAACCACACGAATTAAAACCGAATCAGAGCAATTACCTCCACAGGCTATAGTCGTTGATAAAGATACCTTTTATGACAGTAAAACGCCTGGGAATTTTAGTGTGAATGTTAATGCTGGCGAAAAGCCCATTAATCGCGGCAGTACCTTTTTGATCCCCGCAATTATTATACTTTTCTTTCTCATGCAAATTATATTGGCATTTCTTCGCTAGTCGACACTTGGCAAGCAACGGTGGTTGCGGCTGGGATGGTCCAGCCAACCATTCATAAATATAATCCAGGTTAAGCCGGGTTCATCGGCGGTAAGCTGGATGTCTTATTTTTAGCAGTAGCATAAGGCTGCTTGAGATGATTGACACTACGCCAAAGTTCATCCCCATGCCATGCTGCTTTCTCACGTTCTTGATATAAGGCTTGTGATAAAAGCTGCACCTGCTTTTTAAATTGCATATCCGTTGAGAGGCGCATTAAATCTGCCAGGTTTAATATGGATGCATCTGGCCAATGTAGATTCGCCCATTTCAATAAGACATCGCGACAGTGCTGTGGGTTATTGTGCTGACAGGCATCATGGAGTGCCTGTAAGGCGCGTTTATAGGCTCCTTTTCCTGGAGCGCGGCTGCGCTTTTGCCAAGTCCACAGGCCTAAAGTAAGCAACCAGGCTAGGGCAAATAGGGCGGCGATAATCCAGGCCCAATTATGATTAGCCGCGGGAGCGGCTAATGATGTTGAAGCTTCCGGAGGCATTGGTGGTGCAATTGCTGTATCGGGGATTGGCTTTGAGGCATGGGCCGCTGTCGTTTTTGATGGCACAACGTCAATGGTGCGTGGTGCTAAAACCGCAATCTCTTCTTTACCTGTTGCAGTATTAAACCAGGGAAGTTTTAATTCCGGGATGATTACTTTACCGCTCTTATTAAATAAATAGGTGATCTTAATTTCTGAGCGGCTAACGATTTCACCTTGATTCACTTGATTTCGTTCTTTACCTTTTTCGGGGTAGACATTAAAGGCATCCGAGTCTGCGAAATGCAGCCTCGGTAGCAATTGCGCAGGAAGGCCAATCCCCTCTAAGGTAATAGTGCGTACTAAGGTGCTGCCTTGGTCTATGCTTTGCCCTGGATTTTCATAGGCATCACTCAATTTAATTTGTTTCGCAGGAACCCAGGTCTGCCCACTGAATTGTGCGGGAACCGGTTGTACATCCAAGGTTATATCTTTGGTCGTGGTTTTAATGCGTTGGGGATCAAAACCATAAACCAGCGCGGTGAAGGAGGGGGAGGAGATGGTTAATGGGCCGCTTTTTTGCGGAAAAATAGCGTAATTTTGTTCTTCAACCAGGTAGGGTACATTATTCTTTTGCGTTTGGTAGCGTTTATCATTGCCTAAAGGAATGAGCAAAGCATTCTCTACCTTCGGTCCTTGATAGCTAGCATCCAAGAGCTGTTTGGAATTATATAAGCGTACTTTATAGGTAATCTGTTGATTGATATAAGGTTTCTTTTCATTGACTTCTGTAGTTAAAAAGATATCTTGCAGTTGTTGATCGTTAGCGCTGCTTTGTATCGTGGTGTCTACTGCCGAAACATTAATTGTTAATGGGCTGCTGTGATCAGTTCCCATTCTTATCGCGGGGATGGTAACCGGGCCTACTTTTCTGGCCTTTAGAGTGATAACCCAAGTACTGGAAGCTTGTGTTTGTCCATTGATCACCGAGTAATTAACACTACGTTCGGTGCCCAAAATTATAAAATCTTTGCGCAGCGGTGTTAAGTCAGGGATACCATTGGCAGATTGCAGGCTAGGCTGCGTTAATAATAAGCGGAATGGCTCGCCTTGGTTGATCTCGGCGGGATCAACTTGAATTTGTATTTCGGCATGAGCTAGGTTGTGAATTAAATAAAATAAGCTAATTATTATTAATTTTTTCATTGATACCATCCACGTTCTCTTCTTAAGTGGTCACGTAAAAACTTTTCTCGCAGTAAGCCGCCCGGATCATCAGGAATTAAGCGCAACCATTGCTCTTTTGCCTGTTGTTTCTCTTTATCTGCTTTACTGTCTTTCTTAGCTTGCTGGTCCTGCTTTTGCTGATCCTGCTTTTGCTGGTCCTGCTTTTGCTGGTCCTGCTTTTGCTGGTCCTGCTTTTGCTGGTCCTGCTTTTGCTGGTCCTGCTTTTGCTGATCCTGCTTTTGCTGGTCCTGCTTTTGCTGGTCCTGCTTTTGCTGGTCCTGCTTTTGCTGGTCCTGCTTTTGCTGGTCCTGCTTTTGCTG
>NZ_JBGORX010000003.1:0-287652 GCF_044626755.1 Legionella lytica
CGACGTAACAGGTACTTGCGACTTGCCGGAAGGTGTTGAAATGGTAATGCCAGGCGATAACGTACAATTAGTAATTAACCTACATGCTCCTATTGCGATGGATGAAGGTTTACGTTTCGCAATTCGGGAAGGTGGCCGTACAGTTGGCGCCGGTGTTGTCGCTAAAATTATCGAGTAATTATAATGAGTAACAATCAAAATATAAAAATTAGATTAAAATCCTTTGATCATCGGTTGATTGACTTATCAACTCGAGAAATCGTGGAGACAGCTAAGCGTACTGGTGCTCAAATTCGAGGACCAATACCCTTACCAATTCGTAAGGAAAAATTCACCGTATTGATTTCTCCGCATGTGAACAAAGATGCTCGAGATCAATATGAATTACGTACTCATAAACGCCTGGTCGTTATCGTTCATCCGACTGAAAAGACAGTAGATGCTTTGATGAAATTGGATCTGGCTGCTGGGGTTGATGTTCAGATAAGCCTTGATGACTAATTGTTAGGGTGAAGGATATTAAAGAGGTGTTACAATGATGATCGGTTTATTAGGCCGTAAAATCGGTATGACTCGGGTATTCACACCAGAAGGGGTTTCAGTACCTGTTTCTGTTGTTGAAGTTCACCCTAATAGAGTTACGCAAATTAAAACCAACGATGTTGATGGCTATTCAGCTGTTCAAATAACCGGCGGTTCTAAAAAAGCGAGTAAAGTAAATAAAGCTCAAACGGGACATTTTGCTAAAGCTCAAGTTGAAGCTGGCGATATGCAAGTTGAGTTCAGAATCGACGCTGAAGATCAATTTACTTCAGGTCAAGAACTGTCTGTTGCTGATCTTTTCGCAGAAGGTCAATTTGTAGATGTTTCCGGAACGTCTAAAGGTAAAGGCTTTGCCGGTACTGTTAAGCGCTGGAATTTTAGAACACAAGATGCTACTCATGGTAACTCCAGATCGCATCGTGTTCCTGGTTCTATTGGTCAAAACCAAACTCCAGGCCGCGTGTTCAAAGGTAAAAAAATGGCAGGCCATATGGGTAATGTTCGTTGTACAGTTCAAAGCCTTGAACTTGTGCGCGTAGATGCTGAAAGAAATCTTCTCTTAATCAAAGGCGCTATTCCTGGTGCTCCTGGTTCACGAGTAGAGATTAAGCCTGCAGCTAAAAAGCAAGCACGAGGTGAGTGATGGAAATTACTACTATAGATAAGAATACAAAATTAAGTCTGAACCAAGAGGTTTTTGAGTACGCATACAATGAAGGTTTAATACACCAAGCTGTTGTAACCTACATGAATAATGCTCGTAGTGGTAATAGCGCACAAAAAACTCGTTCAGAGGTTAGAGGCGGTGGTAAAAAGCCTTGGAACCAAAAAGGTACCGGTCGAGCACGTGCTGGTACGATTCGCAGTCCAATTTGGAGAAGCGGTGGCGTGACCTTCGCATCCAAAAAGCGCGATTATTCACAAAAAATTAATAAAAAAATGTACAAACGCGCATTACGTAGTATAATCTCCGAACTTTGCCGTACTGGGAACTTAGTTGTCGTTAGTGATTTTCATTGTGAAAGTAAAAAAACTAAAGACTTCATTACAAAAATGAACCAGTTGGACATTAACAACGCTCTAATTGTAATGAGTGAAGTTGGTGAGAATGAATACTTCGGGTCAAGAAATTTAATTGACTTCGATATCTGTGACGTTGCGACTTTAGATCCTGTTTCTTTGCTCAAGTTTGAGAAAGTTGTTGTTACAGAAGCCGCAATTAAACAAATTGAGGAACAGTTACAATGAATGCTGAAAGATTGTTGATGGTTCTCCGTGAACCACATACTTCTGAAAAAGCAACTGTTTTAGCCGACAAGCTAAAACAGTTCACTTTCAAAGTATTGAAAACCGCAACTAAGAATGAAATTAAAATGGCGGTAGAGCATGTATTTAACGTAAAAGTTAAAAATGTATCTGTTATCAACGTGAAGGGAAAATCAAAACGCTTCAAGCAAACAGCTGGTAAGCGTAGTGACTGGAAAAAAGCATTTGTAACTCTTCATGCTGATCAAGATATTGACTTTACAGCTACCGAATAAGGCAGATTAAGATGGCACTATTAAAATCTAAACCTACATCGCCCGGTAAACGTGGCGAATTGCGTGTGGTTCATAAAAACATCCATAAAGGACGTCCACATGCTGCTTTAATTGAGAAGCTAAAGAAAACTGGCGGACGTAACAACAATGGTAGAATCACTGTAAGACACATCGGTGGTGGCCAGCGTAATCAATACCGTATTATTGACTTTAAACGCAATAAAGATGGTATTGAAGGTCGTGTTGAGCGTATCGAATATGATCCCAACAGAACAGCTTTAATTGCTTTAATCGTTTATAAAGACGGTGAAAGACGTTATATTATTGCTCCAGCTAACTTAAACGTTGGTGATGTTATTGTAAGTGGTGCAGATGCTCCTATCAGTGTAGGTAACTGCTTGCCCCTGAAAAACATGCCAGTTGGTAGTACTATTCACTGTGTTGAAATGAAACCAGGAAAAGGCGCCCAGATGTTAAGAAGTGCTGGTGCTAGCGGTCAATTAGTTGCTAAAGAAGGTATTTACGCGACTTTAAGATTGCGTTCAGGTGAAATGCGTAAAATTCACGTATCATGCCGTGCAGTAATTGGTGAAGTAAGCAACAGTGAACATAGCTTACGTTCATTAGGTAAAGCAGGTGCTAATCGTTGGAGAGGTATTCGTCCAACAGTGCGTGGGGTTGCGATGAACCCAGTTGACCATCCACATGGTGGTGGTGAAGGCCGTACTTCTGGTGGACGTCACCCAGTATCTCCTTGGGGTGTACCTACTAAAGGTTATAAGACCAGAAGTAATAAGCGTACTGATGGCTTTATTGTCAGACGACGTAAGAAGAAATAATTAGAGAGGATATCAAGTGGCTCGTTCTATAAGAAAAGGTCCATTTATTGACCAACATCTGATCAGCAAAGTAGTGGCTGCAGTAAAAAGCAACTCTAAGAAACCAATTAAGACTTGGTCTCGCCGTTCAACAATCGTTCCTGAAATGATTGATTTAACAATTGCTGTTCATAACGGGAAAGAACATATTCCTGTTTTTATCACAGACAATATGGTTGGTCATAAATTAGGTGAGTTTGCCATGACTCGTACATTCAAAGGCCACTCTGGTGACAGAAAGGCTAAAGGCAAGTAAGAGGATATGATGGAAGTTACAGCTAAGTTGAAAGGTGCTCCCTTATCCGCTCAGAAGGGCAGATTGGTAGCCGATATGATACGCAATATGAAAGTATCAAGTGCACTTGATGTCCTCAAGTTCACGCCCAAAAAAGGTGCTCAATTAATGCTTAAATTATTGGAATCAGCAATTGCTAACGCTGAAAACAATAATGGAGCAGATATTGATGATCTAAAAGTAGGTATGGTCTGCGTTGATGAAGCGGCTACTTTAAAACGCATTAGTCCCAGAGCTAAAGGTCGTGCAAACAGAATTTGTAAACGCACCTGCCATATCACGATTAAAGTGTCTGACGAGGAATAGCAATGGGACAAAAAGTTAACCCTATAGGCATACGCCTTGGAATTATTAAAGATTGGAATTCTAAATGGTTTGCTGGTAAAAGATATGCTGAATTTTTAATTCAGGATATTAACTTGCGTGCTGAATTAAAGAAGAAACTTATGGCTGCTGCTGTAAGTAAAATTCTAATCGAGCGTCCAGCTAATAATGCGGTAGTTACAATTCAAACTGCACGCCCTGGTGTTATCATTGGTAAGAAAGGCGGCGGTATTGAAACATTGCGTAATGAAATTTCTGGAAAATTAGGTGTACCTGTACATTTAAATATTGAAGAAATTAAAAAGCCTGAGCTGGATTCTACTTTAGTTGCAGAAAGCATTGCACAACAGTTAGAACAGCGCGTTATGTTTCGTCGTGCTATGAAACGTGCTGTTACTTCTGCTCTTAAAGCAGGCGCTAAAGGTATTAAGATTTGCGTGAGTGGAAGATTAGGTGGTGCTGAAATCGCTCGTAGTGAATGGTATCGTGAAGGTCGAGTTCCATTACACACATTCAGAGCTGATATTGATTACGGTACAGCAGAGTCTAAAACTACCTACGGTATTATTGGTGTAAAAGTCTGGATCTTTAAGGGCGAAGTTCTGCCACAAAAGAAAAGATCTACTGACAACGCCTAGTGATTGAGGATTAAGAATCATGTTACAACCAAAGCGTACAAAACACCGCAAGCAAATGAAAGGCCGTAACAGAGGTTTGGCCTTACGTGGTAGCAATATTAGTTTTGGTGAGTTCGGTATGAAGGCCCTGGAAAGAGGCCGTCTTACTGCTCGTCAAATCGAAGCTGCACGTCGTGCGATGACTCGTCATATTAAGCGTGGCGGTAAAATTTGGATTAGAGTATTCCCTGATAAGCCTATTACACAAAAGCCATTGGAAGTTCGTCAAGGTAAAGGTAAAGGTAGCGTAGAATATTGGGTTGCTCAAATACAACCTGGTAAGGTTCTATTTGAAATGGAAGGTGTATCTAGAGAGCTTGCGATGGAAGCTTTTGATCTAGCTAAAGCAAAACTTCCTTTCAAAGTTATGTTTGAAGAAAGGAAGGTGATGTAATGAAAACTGTTCAAGAGTTACGTAATTTATCAGTTGAAGAATTGAATGATGAGTTGCTCTCATTACGTAAAGAACAATTAAATTTACGAATGAAAAAAGCAAGTGGTTCACTGGATAAAACTCACCTTATTACTATGGTGCGTAAAGCAGTAGCCAAAGTTAAAACAATTTTGACTGAAAAGGCAGGTAAGTAATATGTCTACTAATGAATCAAACGCCAGAACAATGGTTGGAAAAGTAGTTAGCGACAAAATGGATAAATCTATAGTTGTGATGATTGAGCGTTCAGTAAAACATCCTAAGTATGGCAAAATTATGAAGCGTAGATCCAAAGTACATGCTCATGATGAAAATCAAGTATGTAAAATTGGTAATATTGTGAAGATCCGTGAGTCAAGACCACTCTCTAAAACAAAAAGCTGGGTATTAGTTGAAGTAATTTCTTAATCAACTTCGTTGATATACTTTTAAAACCCTAAAAGGCCTGATATAATCAGCAACCTTTTTCTGGTCTAAATCAGAGCTGGAGTAATAAAATGATCCAAATGCAGACTGTGCTCGATGTTGCTGATAACAGTGGAGCACGTAAGGTAATGTGTATTAAAGTACTTGGTGGATCGCACAGACGCTACGCGCGTGTTGGTGATGTAATCAAAGTGAGTGTTAAAGACGCAATACCAAGAAGTAAAGTAAAAAAAGGTGCTGTAATGAAGGCTGTTGTTGTTAGAACGGCTCAAGGTGTTCGCAGAGATGATGGTTCGTTGATCCGTTTTGATGGCAACGCTGCAGTACTTTTAAACAACCAAAACGAGCCTATTGGTACTCGTATATTTGGCCCCGTTACTCGCGAGCTACGAGAGAGATTTATGAAAATAATATCTCTGGCTGCAGAAGTTTTGTGAGAAGGATTAGATATGAAACGTATTAAGACAGGCGACATAGTTATTATAATCGCCGGTAAAAGTAAAGGTCATGTAGGTAAAGTCCTACGAGTTGCAGAAGAACGTGTTGTTGTAGAAGGCGGAAACATGGTTATGAAACATGTTAAAGCAAATCCACAGAAACCCGAACATAAAGGTGGAATTGTGGCTACTGAAGCTGCACTTCATGTATCAAATGTTGCTCATTATAATCCTAACACTAAGAAAGCTGATAAAGTTGGCTTTAAGTTTATTGAAAGCAACGGCGTCAGTTCTAAGGTTAGATACTTTAAATCTGACAATGAAATAATTGACCGTGTTTAATTAGGGGATTGAAATGACAAGACTTAATGATTTTTATCAAAAAGAAATCATCCCTATGATGATGAAGCGGTTTAATTATTCCAGTGTTATGGAAGTTCCAAAGCTAGTTAAAATC
Organism: Legionella lytica; assembly: GCF_044626755.1. Lineage (GTDB taxonomy): Bacteria > Pseudomonadota > Gammaproteobacteria > Legionellales > Legionellaceae > Legionella > Legionella lytica_A. The sequence continues at coordinate 6,012 of NZ_JBGORX010000003.1, forward strand.
ACTTTAAATATGGGTGTTGGCGAAGCTGTTGGCGATAAAAAGATAATGAACCACGCAATCGAAGACATGACTTTAATTGCTGGACAAAAGCCTGTTGTTACTAAAGCTAGAAAATCTATAGCTGGTTTCAAAATCAGAGAAGGTTGGCCGATCGGATGTAAAGTTACACTTCGTCGTCAACGCATGTATGAGTTTTTAGATCGTTTAGTTTCTATTACTCTACCTCGTGTAAGAGATTTTCGTGGCCTAAATCCTAAGTCTTTTGATGGTACTGGTAACTACAGTATGGGTTTACATGAGCAAATCGTATTCCCTGAAATTGATTACGATAAAACAGATGGCATTCGTGGATTGGACCTTTGCTTCACCACAACTGCTAAAACAAACGAAGAAGCTAAAGCTTTATTAGAAGCGTTTAATCTTCCATTGAAAGATAGAGATAAAAAATAGAAGGGTGATATTGTGGCTAAGAAATCAATGCTTATGCGAGAGTTAAAGCGTGCCAAGCTTGTAAACAAATACAGCCAGCGCAGAAACGAATTGAAAATCCTGATCAAATCATCTGATGATTTTCAGGTGATTATGGACAGTCAGGCTAAATTAGCAAAATTACCTGTTAATTCTAACCCTGTTCGCCATAAAAAAAGATGTCAATCATGTGGTCGTCCACATGGGGTATATCGTAAATTCGGTCTTTGCAGAATTTGTTTAAGACAGCAATTAATGATTGGCAACGTACCAGGCGGCAGAAAGTCCAGTTGGTAAATTTTTTGGAGAACGATTGTGAGTATGCATGATCCTGTTGCTGATATGCTGACCAGAATTAGAAATGGTCAACAGGCTAGACATCAGCAAGTAACGTTAACTTCTTCTCGATTGAAAGAAGAAATTGCTCGTGTTTTGAAAGAAGAAGGTTATATTCAAGATTTCTTTGTAGAAGCACTAGAGAACAATCTTAAAATAATGACGGTTAAACTGAAGTATTACCATGGTAAGCCAGTTATCGAACTTATTAAAAGAATTAGTAGACCCGGATTACGAGTTTATAAATCTTATAAAGATCTAACTTCGATTCCTGGATTTGGCGTGGCAATATTATCCACATCTAAAGGCATAATGACTCATGTATCTGCGAAGCTGAAAGGCGTTGGTGGCGAAGTCATTTGTGAAGTGGCTTAATACTTGAGGGGAATGATATGTCTAGAGTAGCAAAAGCCCCTGTAGCACAACCAGCTGGTGTTGAAGTAACAATTAACGCTGGTGAAGTTACGGTAAAAGGGCCAAAAGGTTCACTGACACAAAAAATTAATAAGTTAGTGAAAATCACTAAAAATGCAGATAACCATCTCGAGTTTGCTCCAGCAGCAAATGATCCTAAAGCTTGGGCACAAGCAGGTACTGCTAGAGCCTTAGTAAACAACATGGTTCACGGTGTTACACAAGGTTTTGTGATAACTCTGGAATTAGTTGGTGTAGGTTATAGAGCACAAGCTAAAGATAAGACTGTTAGTTTATCTCTAGGTTTTTCTCACCCAGTAGAGTATGAATTGCCTCAGGGTGTTTCTGCTGAGACTCCTAGCAATACAGTTATTGTACTTAAAGGTGTTGATAAGCAAATTCTAGGACAGGCTGCTTCTGAAATCAGAGCATTTAGACCACCAGAGCCATATAAAGGTAAAGGTGTTAAGTATGCTGGTGAACAAATTGTTCGTAAAGAAGCGAAGAAGAAATAGGGTCTAAGTCATGAATAAGCACAACTCACGCACAAGACGTGGTTTAAAATCAAAAGCCCTGATTCGTAAATCAGGCAGAGCACGTTTAGTTGTTCATAGAAGCGGTGTGCATATCTATTCTCAGATTATCCAAGCAGATAAACTAGGAGATAGAGTGTTAGCATCTTGTTCAACTGTCGATAAAGAATTAAAAGCTAGTTTGACCGGCAAATGCAAGGTAGAACAAGCTAACTTAGTAGGTAAGTTGCTTGGAAAGCGTGCAAGTGAAAAGGGTGTAACTGAGGTTGCATTTGATCGTGCTGGTTACAAATATCATGGCCGAGTGAAAGCCCTTGCAGAAGGTGCTCGCGAAGCTGGGTTAGATTTTTAAGGAACGATTATGGCATTCGAAGAATCACCAAAATCAGATGGTTATACAGAGAAGCTAGTCGCGGTAAACCGTACAGCAAAAGTTGTTAAAGGTGGACGTGTATTTGGCTTTGCAGTTCTCGTTGTTGTAGGCGACGGTAAAGGTCGTGTAGGCTTTGGTCGAGGTAAGGCTCGTGAAGTTCCTATCGCAATTCAAAAAGCAATGGAACAAGCTAAGAAAAATATGGTTTATATCCCACTTTCTGGCTCAACTATTTTCCACGAAATTACCTGGAGCTATGGTGCTTCTAAAGTATTCATGAAGCCAGCTAGCGAAGGTACCGGAATTATTGCTGGTGGCGCTATGCGTGCAGTACTGGAAGTTCTTGGTGTACAAAACATATTAGCGAAGAGCATTGGTTCTACCAATCCTAGCAATATCGTACGTGCAACAATCGGTGCTTTAATGAACATCGGTACTCCAGATTATGTTGCGGCCAAGCGTGGTAAAACTGTTCCAGAAGTTATGGCGGGCTAATTATGGAAAAGAAACTTAAAATTACTTTGGTTAAAAGTACCATAGGTAGAAAACCAAAGCATATTTCGATTGTAAAGCAATTGGGTTTGGGTAAAACAAACTCATGTGTATTTCATAATGATACTCCAGCAATTCGTGGCCTTATTAATATGGTCGATTACTTATTGCTTGTTGAGGAGAGTGTGTAATGAATTTAAATTCACTATCACCAGATCCAGGTTCTCGACGTCCTAAAAAACGTCTAGGCCGTGGTATTGGATCAGGACTAGGTAAAACTAGTGGTAAAGGTCACAAAGGTCAAAAAGCCAGAGCAGGCGGATTCCACAAGATTAACTTTGAAGGCGGTCAAATGCCAATTCAAAGACGCTTGCCAAAAATGGGCTTTAAATCTCGTGTTGGTAGAACAGTTGACCAAGTATGTTTAAGTGAACTTGAAAAATTAACAGTTGACGTAATTGACCTAGATGTCTTACGTAAAGAAGGACTGATTAACGGTTCAATTAAAGATGTAAAGGTTATTTTATCCGGTGAATTAACTAAAGCCATCAAACTGAAAGGTTTAAGGGTCACTAAAGGCGCTCGTTCAGCCATTGAAGGTCTAGGTGGCAGCATAGAAGAGTGACTATGAAAAACCAAAAACATAATGGTAGCCAATCTCGTGGTGGATTGGCTGAACTAAAATCAAGATTAATGTTTGTTATTCTTGGAATATTAGTATATCGCTTAGGGGCGCACATTCCAGTTCCTGGTTTGGATCCTGCTCGTTTAGCTAATTTCTTCAATGAACAACAAAATACAATCTTTGGCTTGTTTAATATGTTTTCTGGTGGCGCTTTATCGCGTGTTACCGTATTTGCTATCGGTATTATGCCTTATATTTCTGCTTCCATTATTATCCAACTTTTTAGTGTTGTTTCTCCAAAACTGGAACAATTAAAGAAAGAAGGCGAGTCTGGACGAAGAAAGATAAACCAGTACACACGATATTTAACTTTGGTACTGTCTATATTTCAGTCCTTAGGTATGGCGCGGTGGTTAGCAGGACAGCAAATTGCATTGCAACCTGATGCTTCATTCTATTTTACAGCAGTAGTTACTTTGGTTACCGGAACCATGTTCTTAATGTGGTTAGGTGAACAAATAACAGAGAAGGGTGTTGGTAATGGTATTTCTCTGATTATTTTTTCAGGGATTGTTTCCAGTATGCCAACAGCAATTGCTTCGGTTCTTCAGCAGGTAAAAGAAGGACAGATGCAAGCTCTGACCCTGATTGTTGTCGCTGTAATTGTAGTAGTCGTTACAGGCTTTGTAGTGTTTATGGAACGTGCTCAAAGACGAATTAGAGTTAACTATGCACAAAGGACGCAAGGTAGGAAGGTATACGCGGCTCAAACTAGCCATTTGCCTTTAAAAATTAATATGTCTGGTGTAATTCCACCAATTTTTGCATCCAGTATCATATTACTACCAGCAACACTGGCTCAGTTCTTTTCCCATACTAAAGGTTTGGGATGGTTATCTGATGTTGGAATGGCTTTGTCACCTGGCCAGCCTTTGTACTTAATTGTTTATGCAATTGCTATTTTGTTTTTTGCGTTCTTTTATGCAGCTCTTGTTTTTAACCCCAAAGATACTGCAGAAAACTTAAAGAAATCTGGTGCTTATATCCCAGGAATTAGACCCGGTGAGCAAACAACTAAATACATCGATTCCGTGATGACTCGTTTGACCTTAATCGGTGCCATATATTTAGTTTTAGTATGTTTGTTGCCTCAGATTTTAATGTATACGTGGCATGTCCCTTTTTATTTTGGAGGAACATCGTTGCTAATTATCGTAGTTGTTATTATGGATTTTGTAGCCCAAATACAAGCCCATTTGATGACGCAGCAATATGATTCTTTAATGAAAAAGGCTAATTTTAAAGGTACGAAGTTACCTGGTCTACTATGATTTTTATCGGAGTTTGGAATGAAAGTAAGAGCATCTGTAAAGCGCATTTGTCGCAATTGCAAAATTATTAAAAGAAGTGGCATTATACGTGTAATTTGTAAAGATGCACGACATAAGCAAAAGCAGGGTTAAGATCTGCTTGATTTATTTTTATAAAAATAGTATTCTTCTGTCCCTTTCGACAGAACAAAATAACGTTCGGAGAAGTTAATGGCTCGTATTGCAGGAGTAAACATACCTGATCACAAGCATGTTGTGATTGCTTTAACAGCTATATATGGTATCGGTAAAACTACATCCTTAAAATTATGTTCCACAGTAGGTATCGAACCTTCAACTAAAGTTTCACAGTTGTCAGATGCTCAGTTGGAGTCTTTGAGAACTGAAATCGCGAAAATTACTGTAGAAGGTGATTTGCGCCGTGTTGTGACTATGAACATTAAGCGCCTTATGGATCTTGGATGTTATCGCGGGTTAAGACACAGAAGAGGCTTGCCCTTGCGAGGACAACGTACGAAAACTAATGCTCGTACTCGTAAAGGTCGCAGAAAAGGCACTACTAATTGATTTTTCATGTAGGAAAGAAAGATGGCAATAACTAAGTCAAAGCAACAGAAAGTACGTAAAAAGGCAAAGCGTGTCGTATCTGACGGTATCGTTCATATCCACGCGTCTTTTAACAACACAATTGTTACCTTTACTGATCGACAAGGTAATGCATTAAGTTGGGCAACAGCTGGTGGTTCTGGCTTTAGAGGCTCAAGAAAAAGTACACCTTATGCTGCAAAAGTTGCAACTGAGCGTGCTGCTGCTGCTGCAAAAGAATATGGTATAAAATCTGTGGCTGTATTTGTACGTGGCCCTGGTCCTGGTAGAGAGTCTACGATTCGTGAAATTATAGATCAGGACATTAAAATCGTTGAAATAACCGATGTTACTGGTATCCCTCATAACGGGTGTAAGCCACCTAAAAAACGTCGTGTGTAAGACTTTAGGAGTAATTTAATGGCTAGATATCTTGGTCCAAAATGTAAATTATCACGTCGTGAAGGTTGTGATTTATTACTAAAAAGTGGCGTTCGTGATCATAAGTCCAAATGTAAATCTGAAAAATTACCAGGACAGCATGGTGATAAGAAGCCACGTTTGAGTGGTTACGGAATTCAGCTTAGAGAAAAGCAAAAAATTAGAAGACTGTACGGTGTTCTTGAAAAGCAATTCCGTGGTTACTATACAATGGCTGCGCGCTTGAAGGGTTCTACAGGCGAAAACCTGATGACTCTGCTTGAAAGACGTCTTGATAACGTTGTTTATCGTATGGGTTTTGCAACCACACGTGCTGAAGCAAGACAATTAGTTACGCATAAAGCGATATTGGTTAATGATCAAGTCGTTAACGTACCTTCATTTTTAGTTAAGCCTGGAGATGTGATTACTGTTCGCCAAAAGGCAAAAGGTCAAGCACGTATTCAAGCGGCTTTAGCTTTGTCTGAACAAAGAGCTCCATGCGATTGGATTACTGTAGATTCTTCTTCGTTTAAAGGAACTTTCTCTACAGCACCTACGTTAACTGACTTATCTTCAGACTACAACGTAAACCTGGTTGTAGAACTTTACTCTAAGTAAGCTCGGAGAAATAGCTGAATGTATACTGAAATCAATGAAATGCTGACACCTAATGTTCTCAAGGTTCAGGCTGAATCGCCTTATAAAGCTAAAATAGTTTTAGAGCCTTTGGAGCGTGGCTTTGGTCATACCCTCGGCAATGCTTTGAGACGTATATTACTATCATCTATGCCTGGTAGCGCGATCACTGAAGCGTCAATAGAGGGTGTTCTTCATGAATACAGCACTATTGAAGGTGTTCAGGAAGATGTTGTTGATTTATTGCTTAACCTAAAATTGGTTGCAATTAAGTTAACAACAAGTGAAGAGGCTATAGTAACTCTTAATAAGCAAGGCCCCTGCCAAGTTACTGCAGGTGATATTCAACTGACTCATGGTGTTGAAGTTGTTAACCCTGAGCTTGTCATTGCTAATTTGAACGAAAAGGGCAAATTAAACATGACATTGAAAGTTGAAAGAGGAATTGGATTCCATAGTACTGATTCCTTCATTAGACATTTTGATGATGAAGTGGAAAGAAAATCTGTTGGTAAACTTAAAATTGACAATAGTTTCTCGCCTGTGAAAAAAGTTGCTTACTACGTTGATAGTGCGCGGGTTGAAAACCGCACTGACTTAGATAAGTTAACTATTGAATTAGAAACTAATGGAACAATTGATGCTGAAGAATCTATTCGTATTTCTGCAAGCATCCTTCAGAGACAACTTCATGCATTCGTTGATATGAAGTTTGAAGAGTCTCGCTCTGATAATAAAGAACGCAATGACTTTGATCCAATTCTATTACGTTCTGTAGATGATTTAGAGTTAACTGTTCGTTCTGCTAATTGTTTAAAAGCAGAAAATATTCATTATATTGGCGATTTAGTACAACGTACTGAGAATGAATTATTAAAGACTCCTAATCTAGGTAAGAAATCTTTAACTGAAATTAAGGACGTTTTAGCTTCACGTTCATTATCGCTGGGTATGAAACTTGAGAATTGGCCGCCAGCAAGTCTTGGCGAGTAATGTTTAGGAGTTTTTGTTATGCGTCATCGTAATTCTGGCCGTAATTTTGGCCGTACAAGTAGTCATCGTAAGGCGATGTTCTCAAATATGTGTAATTCTTTAATTGAGCATGAGTTAATTAAAACAACTTTGCCTAAAGCTAAAGACTTACGACGTTATATTGAGCCATTAATTACTGTAAGCAAAGTTGATTCTGTTGCTACACGCCGCCAAGCCTTTGATACTTTGAGATCAAAATCTGCGGTAGGTAAATTATTCACTGACTTAGGTCCTCGTTTTGCTAAGCGTCCTGGTGGTTATGTTCGCATCATCAAATGTGGATTTAGAGATGGTGATAATGCACCAATGGCAATTGTTGAGCTGTTAGACAGACCAGTTGCTGAGTAATTATTGAAATATCATTTATTGATGTTTATAAAATACCCGCTTTTAGCGGGTTTTTTATTTGTTAAATTAAAACCTTTTTTTCATTCATCGCTTCCTGAATTTCCTAAATACCCCCGCAGATAAGTTTTGAGAATGCCTACGCTATTTGCTTTGTAGTAGTTAGGCCTTAGCGCCATAGCTAAAGTTCACATAATAAGAGGGTGCTGATGCCCTGTATACGCTATCAATATATGGGGGATTTCTATTGGAGGCAGTGCGACAATATGGGCATGCGATCGATAAACCTGGTTGCTTGCAACCAGGTTTGCGGATTCATTTAGAATGGGACATCGTCATCAAATTGATCAAATGCATCATGCGGCATTTGATTTGATTGGGGAGCTGCTTGTCGGTTAGCACTTGGTTGTGGGGCTGGTGCATATTGTTGCGTTTGAGGCATATCATCATAACCACCCGCACTGCCACCTTTGCTGTCCAACATTTGAATGTCATTGGCAACGATTTCTGTAGTATAGCGATCTTGGCCTTGTTGATCTTGCCATTTTCTTGTTCTTAAACTGCCCTCAATATAAAGCTTAGAGCCTTTACGTACGTATTCGCCAGCGATTTCGCCCAGACGATTAAAGCAAACGACACGGTGCCATTCGGTACGATCTTGCTTTTCACCGGTATTCTTATCTTTCCATGATTCACTGGTTGCAATTGAAAGAGTAGTTACTGCATTACCATTTGGTAGGTAACGAACATCCGGGTCAACACCAACGTTGCCAATCAAGATGACCTTATTTATTCCGCGAGCCATTTGTTATCTCCTGTATGCGAAAGTTAGGGGGTGAGTATACCTTAATTTATATCACTAGTGCATAGTGAATTGCTAATCAAATAGTGTCTGTTCTGCATGCGTAACTTGCTCATATAAGCGCAGCAATTGGCTCTTGGTGACCCTGGGAGTTGAAAGCGGTGGTAAATCATGTAAATCAAAAAAATCAATCGCGGAAATTTCTATATTTTCTGTTGCTTCGCCGGAAATTAAATTACAATGGAAAAAACATTTATAGGTATGTGGCCAGTGATGAGGATGATCATGTTTTTGCTCATCCCAAAGAGCCAATAAACGTACAGTATCCACATTAAAACCCGTTTCTTCTTTTGTTTCTCTGATTACAGCCTCGGAAGGAGACTCATTAATGTCCGTCCAGCCGCCGGGCAAAGTCCACAAACCATCAGAGCGCTCTTTCACGAGCAATATTTTATTTTCTTTGAGTACAAAGGCACGAATTTCAAGTTTGGGAGTGGCATATCCATGTTCTAAAGAGAAGCGTAACTTAATGTCTTCTTGTTCATGGTCAGTGAATTCTACGGCAAGTTCAGCTGCGATTTCACGTAGACGGGTGTATCGTTCCTTATCAAATTCGTTATGACAGTAGGCAAGTCCATTTTGGGCAATGGCTTGAACTTCACTGATCAATTTCAGCCAATTAGTTAGATTGTTGGACATAGGTTTAATTCTCTTTATATTAAGTAAAGCACGAGGCAGATAAGTATTGACTCTCACCTTACGTGATGCACTAGAATCATCAGCAAGGAGAGAGTGTATGAAATATTACCAAATTAAAGAAATCAGTCAAATGACTTCCTTAACGATTAGGTCTTTGCACTATTACGATGATATCGGTTTATTGAAGCCCGATAAGCGTTCATCCTCAGGATATCGGTTGTACTCTGAGCAGGATTTAGTTCGATTGCAGCAGATTACGACACTGAAACTCTTGGGCTTATCTTTAACCAAGATCAAACAAATTATAGAAAGTGTAAATTTTGATGTGGTACTCTCCATGTAAATTCAGGCTCGTGAATTGGAAACGAAAGCAACACGTATTAATGAGGCCGCTTCCTTATTAGATATATTTCCAGTCAAATCGAAATAAGCCAACCGGTCAATTGGAAAAGTACGGCAAAAATTATAGAAATTTTGGAGCGAAATACGATGAATGATCAAGTATTAAAAAATTATCAATCGGTGGCTGATGCATCCGAGTTAGGTAAAAAGTCGGACTATGATCCCAGCTATAATCCTGAGCGCTTATTTCCTATTCCTCGCGCTGGAAAACGTCAAGAGATTGGTGTGGATCCGCTGGACCTACCCTTTTATGGTTTTGATTGTTGGAATCATTATGAAGTGTCCTGGTTGAATGCCAAAGGTAAACCCGTGGTTGCGCTGGCAGAAATCATTTATGATTGCAACACGCCTAAGCTTATTGAATCCAAGTCCTTAAAACTTTATTTTAACTCTTTTAACAATAGTAAATTTGATAGTATCTCCACCTTAGAGAAAATCATTCAGAAGGATTTGCAGGAGCGTCTCGAGGCAGAGGTTTTTATCGCCATCCATCCTTTAGAGCAGTCTAAACAGCTTCACATGCAACAAGGATTTACTGGTGAGTCTCTTGATGAGTTGGATGTTGAATGCTCTGTTTACTCGGTTGAGCCTGCTTTTCTCACGGTCGTTGATGAGATAGTTGAAGAAGTATTATGCTCTGATCTTTTGAAATCGAATTGCTTGGTTACAAATCAACCGGATTGGGGAAGCGTACAAATTGCCTATAAAGGAAAAAAAATTAACCGCGAGGGCTTATTAAAGTATCTGATTTCGTTTCGTAATCACAATGAATTCCATGAACAATGTATTGAGCGTATTTTTGTAGACATTCTGAATCATTGTAAACCGGACTCTCTCACTGTTTATGGGCGCTATACTCGCCGCGGGGGACTGGATATCAATCCCTATCGCTCTACTGAAAAAACGGCATTTACGGATAAGAATGTGCGTTTAATCCGCCAGTAATACTCAATCTAGGGAATAATATAGTCGCGGCTGAAATGAGTGATTACCTCTTCCGCCGCGACAGGATAGGTGAGCGGTGGTTGGGATTCCAGTGAACGGGGTTTAATTTTATATTAAGGTTTAAATGATACATTAGGCATCTAATTTGATCTGCGAGAGATGTATCGGGCATGATTTACCATGTTGAGGCTAGAAAAAAGTTATCTGTATTTGCTAACAAAGTTAATTCTGTTATCGAGAGCGATAAGCGCAACCGCAATCCAATTCACAAAGTAAATACGATTCAAGAGCTGACCAACGAAGCTTTAGTTTTATTTTCTGCTTACCATGAGTCGGGAGTACGTGAAGATAGTGCCCAAGCACGTCTTGAATATTTAGATGAACTCCTGACCTCGCTAAAAATTTGCAATGCCTATCTTGCCAATGGGAAAACATGGTGGCAAAAAATCATTGCTTTCTTTGGGGTTCTTCCTCCGGCAGAAAAAGCAGTCCTGGCAGCAATGAGGCACATTAAAGAGGCACATGCACAGGCTGTAGTTGATTATGATGAGGTCCATTATCCCAATTGGCTATTTCGTCTTGCACGATTCTTTGGATTACAAAGCGTAAAACAACTTTTGGCAGATAAATATGATTCTTATCCAGAACAATTTAAATTAACTTATCTTTCTCATCATTTAATGGGGAGAACAAATTTAAACCACCACGTTGTATTACAGGGCAAAGTATCATCATGTGCTTACCATGACTTTGCTAATGATTTAGAAGAGTTCATGGAACAAGAAGGCCGCCATCTGGATGAGCAAACGGTCGCGGCATTAGGAGGTATTAAAGATAAAGTAAGACAAAGTTCAGAGTTAGCGAATGAAATGGATAAGGCATCCATAATTAGTGGACTTAACATCAGCTCAGCTCATGTGGTCGATGGATTGATTTTGGATATGACTTATCAAATACACAAAACAATGATGGGCTTGCAACCTGGAACTTCTTTGATTATTCCATGCGGTTTTAAAAGTACCGAAGGTGGACATGCCACGGTGGTTGAGTGCCGCTGTGTTGCCGAGGATCAATTTGTCTTTAAAGTAATTAATACCGGCGCAAGAGAGACGGATATTGAAAGTTGGAAAACCCTTTTTGTTACGTCAATTAGTGGGAGTATGGCACGGCCCATTAAAGTGACCGCTCCCCTGTCCATAAATGAAATTATGGAGCGTAAGCTTATTGAGAAAATAGTCAAGCCAGCTATTGTTTCGTCTGCCGATTCCGGGCGTTCAATGAATGAAGAGTTTCTTGCGCTCTATAGAGAAGGTAAGTTACACGATGACCTGCAATGTCTGACCTTACAAACCAATGGTACCTGCTCCCATTCCTCCTTGCTTGAGTGGTATAAAACTCAAGTTCCGGCACCGGTATTTGTATTGTTTCAGCATGCTACTATCGCTAGAGCTCATCAGCGTCTTCGAAATTTTAATGATCATGAGCAGGTTTTTGGTTTTTCTTGGGAGGTGAAAAAAGCGTTGGTAGCCTTACATAGTGCTGCAGAGCAAACCGCTTTAGAAGCACAAAATCATTTAGAGAATGTGAGTAAACACATGCAAAGAGAACGGGCGGTTTTATACTCTGAGCTTGATGTTTTCTTGAAGAACAAACAGGATGTTAGACACACGAGAAGAAGAAGTGTTGGCACCATTAGCGACTTTGAGGCATATTCGCGTAAAAAATGCACTGGGGATAGGTTACTCGCTCCGCAACAAGACCGGGTGGCCCAGGCCAATCCTTTAGCTCCATTAGCCCCAGAAATAAAAATATCACGCTCAGGCGTTTCTGGATTGCTTTTGGGTAGGGTTTCAATGCCCGAAAAGACTGAAGCTCGAATGCGAAAAGCAATAATAGCCAAACAAATTGCTGGACATGATGGATTTATCGCGGCGGCAAATTTGTCTTCTTAGCAGCAGAAACAATGGGCTGAAAACTAAGAGGCGAGCATTGAACGTGGTTGTCCTGTGCTCTTCATTGGTTCTGTTTGGAACATTATGGGGTTCATTGCTTGTCTTTGTTGTTTTTTGTTCATTATTTGTGTATAGTGGTTGCTTTTTTGCGGATGTGAGTCAATGCCTTTTACTGCTAAGCAAATTGAGCTTTTGCGCCAACTAGAGTTTTCGGAAGAGCAGATAGCTACTCAATTAGGACAATTAAATGATGATGAGTTATCTGCACGCATAAAGCAGCAGAAGAAAAAGCTTGTTGTTAAATATCATCCTGATAAAACCAATGGCGATGACCCGTTAACCAAGAAATTTATAGCGATTATGGAGGCGGTCGATGAGCTCCTTAAGCCAACTCAGCTAGGGTTTGATCTTTTAAGAACGATTAGACCATTCGCTGATGCGCTTCCTCTGGATTGTGTTGATTTGCGAATGAAAGAGCAAATAGACGACTATTTTGACTCAATGTCTCATTACGTCCACTCATTGTCGTCGAAGCACGAACAACAGCAATTTATTGATGCGCATAAAACCTTTTTACAGTTTGCTCTGTGGCTGGAGCAACACAGTAATGAAATTAAGGCTATACGAGGAGAGGCTTTTTATCGCACCGTCTATGAGCCATCTTTATTTAATACCCTCAAGCAAAATTGGTATCAATTAATTATTCAATTTTTTGCCGAAGAAGAGCTTAACGATATTGTTTATCGCGAAGCAATTGCCTTGGGAAAGTGGGACTCCATTCTCGCCTCACGTAAGCTCGCCTCTCCAATTAAATGGCTTTGTTTCATGGTATGCAGCGCTTATGATGCGATGACCGCGGTGCTGGGACATTGGCTGCAAGCAAGCATTAAAGATATAACTAGGGATTTAGCCACGTTATCTTCTGATAAATATCGTATCGTACCTTTGCTGCTAAAGATGGCAGGATTGATCTCGGCATTGGCTCTGCCAATTGTATTGTTCCCTGAGTTAACACTCTTTATGTTTGCGCTGCCGGTATTGGTTCGCGGTCTTGTTTATTTGGCAAACCCTATCAACCAGGTTATTAGGCCCCTTTCAGCGTATTTTAATCTTGCTCCCATTGGAGTGGGGCTAGTAAGTACGGGGATGCTGGTAGGCGCTTTGGGGGGCGTTTTACTATTATCTGGTTCAATGCTCGAAGTATTGCTAGTTCTTACCTCGGTTATCAGCATTTTAAGCTTGATTGCCAGTGCACTATTTCTTACGAAAGTATATGAAGTCGCTCCGGAACTCGCTCTGATTCTCGGTACTTTGGTAGTGAGCTTAACGTTGCTTCAGTTTATACCGGTTGATACACAGCCTGCTGTTGAAACAATAACTAGTGCTCTCATCGGCCTTTTCTCTGAGTTAAGTGGATTAGGGTTGAATGTTCTTGGTTATCAGCAGTTGGCAAATATGAAAGAAAATCTCAGTGAGCTCTATATCCGTTTGCCCTTGCCCGAACAGGAGGCTCCGGAAGTGGTGGTGCAGGTTATTGGTGAGGTATGTCAAAAGAACTATTGGTCTCATTCCTTATTTAATTCCCCGCTGCAACCTAATGTTACAACACTTCATGAAAAGACGTCTTGGCATTCAATGGGGCTATTTGGAAAGCAGGCGAAACGATCAGAGCCAGCTGAAATGCTTACATGGGAAGTTGCACCTGTTACATAGCGTCTGCGTTAACCTAACTGCCTTCATTTTCGCAGCATATGGTGCACGTGTCTGCTCCCCGAATAGGGACATTCGGGGGAGGGAATTACATCGACCTTAATGGGCAGTAAAGCGAAAGGTTGATTGATGGGCTTTTATTTCTTTACGACTTAAGTTCTCGGTATTGTTAAAGAAGCGTAGAAAATCATTAAAGTTGCTTTTTGCCGTGCCACCAAACGGAAGGGTATCATCCGTTCCGGCTACCAAGGGCGCTTCAACTCCTGGATAAATGGAGCTTACTGGATGTGGGGTTGATTCATAATGCCAATTAAGCTTCGTATGGCAGGTGGGGCAAACCTCGATCGGAACATTCAGTTCCTTAATTCGCAATTTTTGTTGCTCCGTTACATAAATACAATGGCCTAAGCGTACTCGTCCATGCAGCGCGTTATTCGGAGAGGGTTGTTGTTTTACCCATTCCTCCAGGGCATCGAGAACCATATCGCTATCATGGCGCTCAAGGTCGGTCTCTGACTCTCCCATATGTACAGCGATGTTTATCCCTTTGTTTAGCGTTAATAAAACCACATTTTTTAAATCGTGTCCGCTTAAACTCCGTTTCGCTAATGGGTTGCCGGATATATCGATGCCTGCAAGCACGTGTTGTGAGCTGGCAAGAATACGCTGTATAAAAAATTCCGCATCATTTAGCGTATGCAGGGTTCTATCCAAGCTTAATAAGCCCATGGCTTTTTGGTTATTATTTAGGGCTTGAGCCTGGACTAATCCTCGTTCAAACGCATCAATATATTCTGTAACCGAATGATTATCGATGCACTTTGGCGTGGTGCGTATTTCCAAATACTTTGCTGCTGAGTTTAGAATGACATCCATGGTACCTTCGCTAATGTCATCAAGAGTCTGAATTATTTTGTGAATTAAACCAAATTGTTTCCAGACCAAGGCTATTTGCTCTCCTGAATATCCTTCCTCGGGTTGGTTTTGGGTTTGTGTTAAATAATGCTCTCTCACTTTGACTAATTCTTCATAAGCACTAAAGCAATTGTTTTTTCTGGCTACTCTCTCCATAAACGCTAAGCTAAAACTACCATTTAAATGGCAATGCAAATCAGCGGTATGCGTTTCGGTTGCTTTACAATAGCTAAGCAAGGTACGGATGGAATGGGTAAATGTTGCTTGTGCGCCTTTCTCACTAATTGCGAGGCACTTTTTGATGGAGGCAAAGCCTTCTTCTTTGAGTGGAGGGCTTGCTCCATTAACGAGCTCCTCAACGATTTTATCCGTAATATTTTTTTGCGGATTTTGTTCATTTCTATGCTTTAAATTTTCTCGCCAGGCCTTTTCATCATTTACGCTAAAGGAGACGATATGTACGTTTTTCGAATGGATTAGGTCAAGTGTTTCTTTGCGCCACAGCGCATTTAAATAGGTTCTATCCAGAATGACATATCCACCAGATTGCCTCCTGGCTTGTAATAATTCTTGTTTGAATCGCTCTTCTAAGGCGTTGCGATGATGGGCGAAAATATCGCTATAAGATAATTGGAGCTCATCGCCCATTTGAAACGCTATATCATCTGCACAAAGAACCGTAACCGGCATATTCAGGCGATTCAGTTCTTGCACCATTTGCCCACGCCAAGTCGATTTTCCGACACAGGGCGCTCCTGAAAGCATAATAAATATAGGTGATGCTGGTGTTGCGATTACATCCTTGGCAAACATAATAAATGGCTCTCCTAACGAGAGGCAGCTCTGAGTGTTTGCTCCGCGCTGCCTTCAACATAATGTTCTCTATTTACGCGCAAATAAAGCACTTGTTCTTCCTTGGCAAATACAACTTCAAGAATGCCTGGAGCACTTAGTAGTTGATTTATCACTTCTTCTTTTTTCTCAAGCCAGTCACAGGCGAGGATTAAAGTTGCTACATAAACGTTCGGCTGCATCGAATAGGCGATAACGAACCACAGCGCGGCCAATAGGGCATTCACCATGAAGATACCCTGACTGCCATTCCACTGGTATAAAAGACCTGCAAGCGCACCCCCAATGAAAATACCTAAAAACTGGCTGGTTGAATAAATCCCCATGGCCGTTCCTTTACTATTGGGTTGGGCCTGCTTCGAGACTAATGAAGGAAGGGCTGCTTCGAGGATATTAAAAGCAATAAAAAAGGCAAGCATGAGCAGGCAAAGGCTTAACCAATTTTGATGGCTATAGGCTAAGAGCAGTTGTGCCAGAGTGATGACTACAATCGAACTCAAGAAAATACGTTTCATGAGCTTTTTCTTTTCCGCAATAATGATAAAAGGCACCATTAATAAGAAGGCCCCTAACATGAGTGGCAAATAAAAATGCCATTGTTGTGCTAAGTGTCCTTGTTCTACCTGTGTTCTTAAGATAAACGGAATGGCAAAAAACGTGGAGGTAAGAATAAAGTGCTGGCAGAAAATACCTACATCAAGACGCAGCAGATGTTTATTGCGAACCACGTGTTTGAATAAAGCCGGATTAGCTTCACTGTCAGCATGAAAGCGTTCTTTTTGGGGTTGGGGGATGACCCAATGCAGTAAGAGTAAGCCTAATAGGGCTAATCCTGCGGTTAGATAAAAAATACCAGCTAAGCCATAACGATGCGATAAGGCAGGGCTGATTACCATGGCTAAACTAAAGGAGGTACCAATGGTCATGCCGATCACGGCCATCGCTTTGGTACGTTGTCCATCAGGTGTTAAATCGGCAAGGAGGGCAATCAAAACACTACCAATTGCTCCGGTGCCTTGGATGGTTCTAGCGATAATCATGCCATAGATGGAGTCGGTTATGGCTCCCAGGATGCTACCGAGGGCAAATAAAATCAGGCCGATAGTAATAATTGGTTTGCGACCAATTTTGTCTGAAAAAAAGCCAAAAGGCATCTGTAAAATCCCTTGTCCCAGACCATAGATTCCTAACGCAAGACCAATTAACGCCGGAGTTGCTCCCTGCAAATTTTCAGCATAAATGCTAAATACAGGGATCAGTAAAAATAAACCCAGCATACGGAATGAAAAAATGGCGGCGATAGGAAATACAGTTTTAGACCAGGGGTATGTCATCAATAATTATTAGGGTTGGCATGTGGTGTGGGGATAGTACAAAGTTAGACATCCAGAAACAAGATCTTTGAAAATTTAATACAGTAAAGATTGCATTCCGGCTGAATAAAAATGACAATGCACCATTTTAGTCAGAGGGTTGTTCCATGAGTTTAAATTTTGCAGGAAAAGTTGGGTTAATTACTGGTGGCGCACGAGGTATCGGTAAGGCTACTGCATTAAAGTTGGCTCAAGCTGGATGCGATATTGCTGTCGTTTACTACAATAGCTCCGATGAAGCTCAGGCTCTAGTCCAAGAGATTCAGGCAATGGGTCGGAAAGCCGTTGCATTACAGGCAAATGTGGCAGACCATCAATCAGTCAAGGAAATGTTTGCCCAATTCCGTGAGCATTTTGATCACCTTAATTTCTTGGTGAGTAATGCGGCAAGTGGCGTTTTAAAGCCGGCGTTGAAAATGTCAACTAAACACTGGCGCTGGTGCTTAGAAACGAATGCATTGGCATTAAATCATCTTGCCTCTGAAGGCCGCGCCTTGATGCCACGAGGTAGTCGGGTTATTGCTTTATCGAGTTTAGGCGCCCATCGTGCTATTCCTAATTATGCCTTTATTGGCGCATCTAAAGCCGCTCTAGAAGCTTTGGTTCGTTCATTAAGTCTGGAATTAGCTGTTGATGGGGTTACCGTGAATACGGTTTCCGCTGGGGTAGTTGATACCGATGCATTAAAGCACTTCCCAAACCGGGAGCAATTATTAGATGAGTATCAAGCGCATGCTCTGAGTGATAGACCATTAACGCCACAAGATGTTGCTAATGCGGTTTATTTGTTGTGCTTGCCCGAAGCCGATATGATTAATGGGCATACTTTGTTTGTGGATGCTGGTTATAGCCAAGTCGGGTAGTTTTGTAAGAACACTGCGTGTGGTTTTTTCATTATCTTCTGATAGTTAATTCTTCTTCTCTTGACGTCGTGCGGACATGCCGCATGGCGTCAGCGTCTCTCCTTACGCCAGTTATTATTGTCTTTTTTTAACCAATTTATGTTAATTTTATGTCTTTAAAAAAATCTATGATATACTTTGCGGCTTTGTGAACCAGCCTGAATCTCTGAGGAAAAAATATGAATGTAGCTGACGTTTATCCTAAGGTTAGAGAAATCGTTGCCGATGTACTTGTAATTGATGAAGACGAAGTCTCTCAAAACAGTCGCTTAATTGCTGACTTAGGTGCTGAATCAATTGATTTTCTTGATTTAGTTTTCCAATTGGAAAAAGAATTCAAAATTAAAATTCCACGTGGTCAATTAGAAAAGAATGCGCGTGGCGATTTAGCCGAAGATGAATTTGAAAAAGGTGGCGTGTTAACAGCACAAGGCCTGATTGCCTTGCAAAATTATTTGAGTGAAGTTCCTGCGGATCAATTCAAATCAAGCATGAAAGTTAACGAAATCCCAACTTTATTTACGGTTGAAACTTTTTGTAAATTAGTGGTTTCTGCAATGAATGAACAACAAGTTACTGCGTGATCAGCGATGAGATTTTTGTTTGTTGATCGCATTGTGCACTCATCTCCCGGAGAATTAATCCGGGGGATTAAGCACATAACACGTGATGATACCTTCCTGACCACTGATGAGCAGGGGCGTCTTTGTTTTATCCCTTCTTTAATCGGTGAAACTCTAGGACAATTGGCTGCTTGGAATGTGATGCATCATAATGGTTTTTCCCAACGCCCAGTTGCCGGTATTGTTGCCAGTGCCCAGTTACATAGACCCGCTTATGTTGGTGAGACTTTATTACTCGAGTCGTTTATCGACCAAGTCGATGATCGCGCGGTGCAGTATCATAGTATTGCCCGAGTAGGAAGCGAGCTGGTTTTTTGCGTTGAAGGTGCCTTAGGCCCCTTATTACCCATGACTGATTTTATTAGCATGGAAGAAGTGAAACAACAATACGCTGAAATTGATAATCCAGGCGATTGGGCTGCACTTAGCGCAGATAGCGTCCCCTTATTAGATGAGCAACAAATTGCTCATAATGATGCTACGCGCACGGTTTCAATGACTTTTGACCGTATCACCTCCAGTGAATCTGGGGTTAGTTTGACCGCCATAAAGCGAATCACTCGTGCCGCACCTTATCTGCCGGACCACTTCCCCAAGAATCCTGTTTTACCAATGACGGTGTTATTGGAGTGTAAGTTGAATCTAGCTCGTGAATTTGTTGCGCGTGCAGCATTTGCAGAAGCTTATTGCGTCAGTGAGCTGCGCAAGATAAAAATGAATGAATTTGTCCATCCTGGAGATGTGATTGAGTGTTATGTAACCGTAAAACGGCACACGGAAAATGAGTTAATCTTGGCTTTTCGCAGCGAAGTTGCTGGAAAGCGGGTTTGTGTTGTGGATGTGGTGCTTATTCCTCGAGGTAAATAACGTGAAAAACAGACGAGTTGCAATTACAGGCTTAGGGGCGGTGTCTCCTATTGGTCTTGATGTTGAATCTACCTGGTCCAATTTATTGGCTGGGAAATCGGGAATCGCTGAGATTAAACAATTTGATGCCAGCGCATTTCCCACACATATTGCGGCAGAAGTAAAGAATTTCCAGCCTAATCCGGCATTAGCCAACAAGCATTCTCGTTTTGCCATGTCCTTTACCCAATATGCTTTAGAAGCTGCACGCCAGGCATTTGATGATGCGGGTATTTTGCCTACCGAGGAAACTGCATCGCAATGGGGCGTGGTCACCGGTAGCGGAATGATGACTTCGGAGTTTGATTATTTGCATCGCTTTCAGAAGGTCTGCGCTCAAGATGGTGAGGTTAACTGGAGCCAATTACAAGAAAAGTCGCGCGAGTTTTATCAACTGGCAGACTTTGGTAAAACCACCACGAATTCTGGGTTATCTCTATTAATTCAACAATTTGGTATGCGTGGTTATGCCTCTTCGGTACATACTGCTTGTGCTTCGGGTGGTCAGGCTTTAGGGCTTGCCATGCAAGTGATTCGTCGTGGTGAAGCTGATTTTATGCTGGCTGGTGGTTTTGATTCAATGATAAACCCCATTGGTCTTTCCAGCTTTTGTTTATTAGGCGCATTATCTACCTATAATGAGACTCCCGAAACGGCCAGCCGTCCTTTTGATGGCACTCGCAATGGTTTTGTTTTGGGTGAAGGCGCTGCCTTTTTGATTCTTGAAGACTGGGATAAAGCAAAGGCGCGCGGTGCGCGTATTTATGCCGAGTTGGCCGGCGAAGGTAACTCGCTTAGTTCTTATCGTATTACTGATTCGCATCCTAATGGGGATGGCGCGATTCAAGCCATGCAGCGTGCATTAAATGATGCGGGAGTACAGGCATCGGATGTGGATTACATCAATGCGCACGGTACTTCAACTAAGATGAATGACTTAAGTGAAACCAACGCGATTAAAGCGGTATTTGGTGAGCGTGCAACCCATTTGCCGGTGAGCTCAACCAAAGGACAAACCGGACATTTGATTGCTGCAGCAGGAGCGCTGGAAGCCGTCTTATCGGTTAAATCCATTGAGCAAGGTCAAATTCCCAAAACTGCAAATTTAACGACGCCAGATCCGGAGTGTAATTTGGATTATGTTGTTGATGGCCCCCGTGAAAAATCTTTAGGTGTAGTTTTATCTGATTCATTTGGTTTTGGTGGCTCGAATAGCTGCTTGTTATTTAAGCATCCTGAATTTGAAGGAGCAGGGCGATGAGTCAAAACAATAGAGTATTTATTACCGGCCGTAGTGCTTTAACTGCCTCAGGAAACACTGCTGATGCAACCTGGGAGTCTATTTCTACAGGGAAGAGTGGAATTGATGAAATTCGCGACTGGGATTTATCGCAATGGGCAGCTCGTCTTGGCGGGGAGCTTAAAGATTTTCAACCGGCAAAAATGTTACCGGATAGAAAGCTCATTAAAGTTATTTCACGTCAGGATGTGATTGGTATCAATGCTGCAGTTCAG
This sequence comes from Legionella lytica, assembly GCF_044626755.1. Classification (GTDB taxonomy): domain Bacteria; phylum Pseudomonadota; class Gammaproteobacteria; order Legionellales; family Legionellaceae; genus Legionella; species Legionella lytica_A. The sequence continues at coordinate 27,201 of NZ_JBGORX010000003.1, forward strand.
GCGGTTGAGCACAGCCAAATGATTCCTTATCGTGATGGCTTAGAAAGCGCTGATGATTTCAATGAGCAAACCGCGATTTTTGTTGGCTCGCCTGGCAATAAGTATTTCCAACAATATGATTTTTTACCCTTGCTTGCTAAATCGCAAGGTGAGATGCAACCCTTTGCACAACAATTATTTGATGAAGTGCACCCTATGTGGTTATTGCGTATTCTCCCGAATAACGTCTTAGCATATACCGGTATTACTTATGGATTTAAAGGTCCTAATCATAATGTGACCAACCATGCGGTAGGCGGAACTCAAGCATTGATCGAGGCCTATCATGCAATTGTTAGCGGACAGGTTGACCGTGCAGTGGTTGTTGCCTATGACGTGGCAACTGAACCGCAATCTTTATACTATTACAATCAATTAGGAGTCTTAAGTGAGCGCCACTTAAAACCTTTTGATGCCGAACATGATGGTACCATCATGGCTGAGGGGGCGGCGGCAATCGTCTTGGAGAGCGAGGCGAGTGTACGTGCGCGTTCAGCACGCTGTTATGGTGAAGTGATGGGTGGCTTATCAGCTACAGAAGCAACTGGCTTATTTTCTATTGAGAATGACGGCCAGCAATTAGCCGCCCTGATGCAACGTACTTTAGATTCTACCGCAATTCATCCCCAAGATATTGGCATGATTGTGGCACATGGTAATGGTAATGTGAAATCAGATGACAGTGAAGCTCAGGCAATAAAAGGCGTTTTTGCTGAACATCAAACACCAGTCACCTCCTTTAAATGGTCTATGGGGCATACTATTTGTGCGTCAGGACTAATTGATGCGGTTATGGCAACATATGCTTTGGAAAATCAATGTATTCCTGGGATTGCTAATTTGCAGCAAACCGCAAATAGCTGTGAGGGATTATCCATTAATGCAGAGCATCGCTCTTTAGGTAAGGCGAATCATGCTTTAGTAGTTAATCGCGGATTTGCCAGTATGAACACGTGTTTGGTGATTAAAGCCTGTGAATGATTTAGAGCAACAAATTAGCGCATTACCCACCAGCTTTTGGGGGCGAGCCATTTTTAGGTTTGCTCCTTATAAGCGGCAGGTCATCATGGCGAATATCGATCGCGTTTATGGTGAGCGCTTAAGTTTGTCGCTAAAAAACCATTTAGTGAAATCTTATTATTCACATTTGCTTAAATCATTTAAAGAAGCGTTACAACTACGTTTTATGAGCGACGAGCAACTCCGCCAGCTTGTTGAAGTGCGTGGTCATGAGCACATGTTGTCGGTAGTTGCTCAACAAAAGGGAGTGCTGACCCTCACTGGACATTTTGGTAACTGGGAAGTTGCGCCAATAGGTGGGGTGCTCAACTTTAAAGAGTTTCAAGGTCAGTTTCATTTTATCCGCCGTACCTTATCGATTAAGCTTATTGAGCGTAGCTTATTTAAGCAGTATTACCAGGCTGGCTTAAATGTAATCCCTAAGAAAAATTCGCTTGATAAAGTATGTGCGGCTTTAGAGCAAAATCATGCGGTAATTTTTGTTTTAGATCAGCATGCTTCTTTAGTTAACCGCGATGGAATTGCCGTAGAGTTTTTTGGTGAAAAAGCAGGAACCTATCGCAGTTTAGCCACGTTGTCGCGTTATACAGGGGTTCCCGTAATTCCTGCCGCCGGATATCGCCTGCCTAATGGCAAGCATGTTTTAGAGTTTTTTGAGGCGATTCCCTGGAAGGATTATGGTTCTACCGCCGAATCACTTTATCATAATACCCTTGCTTATAATCAAGCTTTAGAGCGTATTATTCTCGCTCATCCCGAGCAATGGAATTGGATGCATAAGCGCTGGAAGCTTAAAAAACATCAATTAGCAGCTGCCAATAACCAGCCTGCTTCTTAGACAAAAAGTATTTAGAACCTGAACTCATACCCTTCATGGCTAACTAAGCTTAACTATTGCGTTTTTTTTTCAAACAGCTATCCTGAAAAAAGGAGTATTTATGTGAATCTGCTATAAGGCTCACATCGCGATATAGGCCAACGGGAGAGTTGCATGCCTGGAAAATTAGACTTGTTTAAAGCAGCTTTAGGGAATGAGGCTTATTTAGCTGAAATTAACAATAACTCAAGTTCGCGACTCAAATTCATCTCCTCCCTTGAAGAACATCAATTTACGCCGCAAGAACTAATTGAATTAATCGATATCATGCATGAACCCAAAGTGCGGACCTTGTTAATTGTGCGTCTCTTAGGGCACAGTGAGTATTTAATTAATTTAAAGGGTGAATCCGTATTAAATCGCATTGCATTTAAAGAATCCCGTACCGAGCCATCGCGCCTGAATGCCTGGATTCATCAACTTGATGTAACGATCCTTTCAACGGAACTCATTAACAAATTAGATCCAGAAGCCGCTGTAAGTTTACTTTGCTCCATTCCGCATTTTCATCAATTAAACACGGCACAAGTACAAGCCTTATTGTATAAGTATTTGCATCGTGAATTAATTTTCTATTGGGTACGACACTATGCTTTTTTACCCAATGCACATTATGTATTGGCTCATTTAATGAAGCTTATCTATTCAGAAATTATTGATGCGATAAAAGACCAAGAGCACAGTAAACAAGTATTATTGACCTCTGCGATCATCGAGCACTTGCCTTTGTTCCATCCACTGCCGAAAAAATTGCTCTTGCTGATAAATCAAGAATCGCATTTAATTTTAGCGATGAAACTGTACCTGAATGGGCATTATTACGAAGCATACACTGCATTTATTAAACAATTGACCAGCAGTTTGCTGCATGCCAAACATGTCTTTTCTGCCGAAGCAATTGAATTATTATTGGCTTTAGAAAGTGTTTCTGAGCTTAAAGACATTCAAGTTAAGACTCGCGAACTTACCAGTAATTATTTTTGTGGTTACTTAAAAGCTAATGCCTTAGCTGGCAGTGTCTATCCCCTATATCATAATGGACGTCTAAATATCCAAAAAATAGTACAGCCTATCGTTCTTGATAATAGCCCGAATCCATCGCAACTGCAGAATGATGAAATGGAGGCTACAATAAGCGAGTTCCTTGGCCAATACCAAAGCATTAACTTTTTCGAATATTTCCTAATCCATTACCGTGGTGATATAAAACCTATTCAGCACCTAATTAATGATTATCTTGGTCACTCCCTGGGGCATGCTAAGAATAACCAAATAATTTCGCGGTTAATTTTCTTACTGGATAGTGCTCAATTAGATGCTCGCTTGAAAGACGCCCTATTTTCTGCCGTAATACAACAGCAAGCTTCTTATAATGAACGCATTATTCACGCGTTGTTTACCTATGATGCAAGGGCAACCATACGCCATTTTGGTTTCATGGGGGGGGAAAGCAACTATCAAATGATTGTTCATCTTTGCTCATGGGCACTAAATGAATTGTCCATGCTAGAGCCTGAGATGATGCAAATGGTGCAACAGGCACGTGCTGAAGCTGAATTTGAGCTGCAGCTTTGTAAGAGCGAGGGGCTGTTTTCTGGTTTAATTAAATACCTAAAACGATGTTGGTTTTATGGGTGGACCGGTTTTTTTACCGCCAATAATCCGATGTACGTTATGCCCGAATCAATGACTCGGCCTATCGCGATAATAGAGACATCCATAGTAGATGAACCAACGTTGCCCATAGAGAAAGACATCCAAGGGCTCTTAAGGGAAATGGAGCCGCCTGCAATATTAACTCAGGGACAATTTGAAGCGCTCGGCCGAGCTTTAACACGCTATAAATTTACTGATTCGCCAAGTGACGAGTTTGAAACTCGCACCAAGATACAGGCCTTATTCAATTATGTTGTGCACCACAATGAAAATCAGCTTCGATTATATGCTTGGTTAAAATGCAATCAAGGTCCATTTATGGAGAATCATTTTCGCCTGTTAGCTTTATCATGCCAACGGCACCCTTTGAGTGAAACCACCTTATTAATAAAGCAAATAAACGATGGTCCTGATAAATTGATACGAACTGCAGCGGAGTTTAATACACCATTGCCCCAGCTAAACGAGCACATGTTGGCGGTAACCAGCGCGGGTACGGAGGTGGGCCAGGTGATGATGGTAACCAAAGAAGCTCTTGCTGTTTATTCGGAACACGTGGTTAAAACTGCCCAATCTACCTGGGGGTGGATGGTAAATAGTTTTAACGATGGTTTTTTTACCAAAGACGAGGCGAAAAAAGAGGCGCAAAATGGAGTATCTTCGCAGCCCACAACGACAGTGCAGCTTTAGCTGCATTCTCTCGATGAGCTGATGCTACCCGTCGTTGTAAGCTTTAGAGGATTAGTCTTTGGGGGCTATATGATTATCAGCCACGGCGGTGCTTGAATTATCAGTATCCACTTGGAGGTTGGAAAAAAAGCTGACTTGCCGCAATGAACTATTTACTTCCGTCAATTTCTTGATGGAATCATTTTTTACGCTTGCTTGGCCAAAGCTGATAATAAATAGTAAGGCGGATGCGATTTTTCCTAAAATACCGCGAGTATTTCCTAATTCACCTTGCCGTGCATCCTGTAATATACAGTGCATTTACCTACAAATACGCTAGGAGGATAGCCATCTGCTATGCATTTATTTTTCTCCTCAACCAATTGCTCATGTAAAATATGCGCCGCATCAGCAGCAGGTATTTCTTTTCTTTGTCTGCCAATGCTTTGAATGCACGATCAACGAGTAAAATATATGAAGTAGATGGTTAGAGTCTAGGATTGGAGGTCATATTTTGCATCAGTTTCTGTCGTTGCTATCCAAGGGAAAGAAGTACTCCCTCATAAACGAAGGCTGCCGGGCCTGTTAGGGTGATGGGTTTCTCAAAGGCGGGCCAGTCAATAACCAAATCGCCACCAGGTAAGGATACGGTTATTTGTGGTTCGAGTTGATGATATAAACGGCCAGCTGCTGCTGCGGCCACAGCACCACTGCCACAAGCAAGTGTTTCACCACAACCGCGTTCATAGACCCTTAATTTGATTTGGCGTGGATTAATAATTTGCATAAAACCAACATTTACTTGCTCAGGAAAGCGAGGATGATGGCTAATTTGCTGACCTAGCGTATGGACTGGAGCCATTTCGGTATCATGAACTAATAAAACAGCATGAGGATTGCCCACGCTCAGCGCATGAACAATTGCCGTCTCTCCTTCCTCTAAGTTTATGGTGTACGCCTCCGCTTGGTGCTCGGCGATTAAAGGGATATCTTTGGGGGCAAGACGTGGAACTCCCATATCAACACTAATGCTATTATCATTATTGATATGTAATTGCATTTGGGTGGTGGAGGTGGCAACCGTTAAACTATTTTTTGGTGTTAAACCGTAATATTTCGCAAAGGCTGCAAGACAACGTGCTCCATTACCGCATTGACCAACTTCGTGGCCGTCAGCATTAAAAATACGATATTTAAAATCAACATTTGCTTGATCGCTGGGTTCAATGAGTAAGAGCTGATCAAAACCAATGCCGGTATTACGCTGTGCGATTAGGCTTATCTGCTCGGGGCTAAGATCAATCTTTTGATTAATACCATCAATGACGATGAAGTCATTGCCGAGTCCATGCATTTTAGTAAATTTTATACTCATATCATTTATTTAGAATTAGGAGTTGCTTTTTTTACTGTTTCAGGTTGAGGTAAATAGAGAGAGCCTTTTTGACCACAGCCAGAGAGAGTCAATATTGCCAAGAAGGCAACTAAGAGTAAACTAATATATTTCATGCAATCGCCCGTAAATCTTATTTGTTTGACCCCTCAGCTCAGAATGCAATGCAGCCTCTTTCTGAGCTGAGTTGTCGCAGCTAATTAGTATTATTATTATTGTGCTGCTTGCATTGGAAGAATAGCATAACGTCTCATGATGTTTTCCGCTTTCAAGCCATAAGCACCTTGAGCACCAGGAACACCTACAGTAGTTAATGAACCGTTACCTGCATCAAATACTGGAGCTGCGGCAGCACCAACGCCCCATGCAGTAGCACTAGCTGTTACAGCTGACGCTGGAGTTCCATTACCATTAACAACTAGTGCCATATTTGGATAAGCTGTTGTGGGTGCTGTAAACGTAACCGCAGTTGCAGTTACTGCAGGAACAGTTGTAGAGGTTACACTGTCATATATAATGGTTGAAACAGAGCCAACAGTTGCCTTAAGTGGAGTAACTGCAACGCTAGTGATGTCAGTACATGAAGTAGTACTGTGAGTAGCAGAGGCATTCCATTTAACAGTAACAGTGCCGTTATAAGCAACACTTGCAGTGGTTGAGCAAGGGCCAGAACTATCAGATACTACTACAGAAAAGCTAGAAGCAGATGCCCCAGTATTGGTAGTGCTTACGTTACCTAAGCTGTTAACAACGACTAATTGTCCTGAACTAGGCGCAGCAGCTGCAGCAAATACAACGCCAGAGGTTAATGCAACAGCAAGAGTAGTGCGTAAAAATGTACGTTTAGTTGCTTCCATATTTAATACCATCCTTCTTTATACTTTTTTTATTATTAATACAAACAATCAATCTAAATAGCTATCCGTGGAACACACTGCAGCCCACTCGAACTAAAGTCTAGCACTACATTTTTGATTCTGCAGTAAATTTTTTTATTTATATTTAGAGGCGGCTGCCTTGACATGCCTGATAAATGAGGGCTGTGTTTTAAAAGGGGGCGGCTTTTCTGATATGCAGGCATTGCCCCCTACAGAAGAGTTCTTTTGTTCTATAGAACGGGTACTCGTACCTCTGCGCTTACTTCCGGTTCGGTCGGGCTTGCTTTATTCGATGGACGAACTTTTAACAATTCATTAACAACAGCATTGCCCTGAGGGGCCCAGAAGTAAGGTGAGTTACCCGTATATTTTGCATACACCATCAAGCACAATAACCCAGGAAAAACTGCTGTCGCCAAAATAGCTCCCGCAATCACGGTATATTTCACATAGCGTATCCATTCTTTATCGCGATGTTGGTTAAGCGCGTCGGTAGCGGTATGTAATTTATTATAAAAGTCACCGACTCGCTTAGAGGGCGTGGGTTCCTTAACCTTATTATCTAGGCTTTGCAGTAATTCCTTCAGATGGTCTATTTTTTCTGCTCTGCTGCCTTTTTCATTGCTGCTTGAGTTTTTTAGTTTCTGCAAGTATTCTTCCGTCATCGGTCTTAACTTTTGGCTAATGAGTAAAAGACATTTTGCCTCTTCCTCGCTATTTAAAGCGTCCTGAAAATCTTGCTTTTCTTTTATCTCTTTCTGTAATTGTCTTTCTACGTTTGCATTGGTCTCGGTTTGTATATTTAATTGATGTTCTACATCGAGCTTTTCTCTTTGTAATTGCTCCTTCGTGTCATGAAGCTGTCTATTCGCATTTTCCAAGGCTACTTGTCTTTCTTTCGTGCGATCGGCGATACCGTAGTGCTCAATAGCGTAATCTTCCGCTAATTCAGCAAAAGACCCCATTGCCGCAATCGGAGGAAGTTCATCCACGGCATGGCCGCAATAGAATTTTTGCGCTGCCTTTATAACTAGAGCCTGTGAGCTTTCACGAAGTTTAAGTACATAGGCACCAAAGTCTTTGGTTTTTTCAGGAACGAGATTGCTTAAAGCACTTAAATCATTCATAAAGACGTGCATTTGCTCATGGAGCATTGCAAAAGCTTCCATACTCTCGGTATATTGCTCGACAAAGTTTTTAGCAAGTTCTTCAATTATATTGATTTCTTGGCTATCGAACTCAGCGGAAGCAAATTGTGACCGATGTAGTTTAAAGTTTGCCTCGATTCCGATAATTAATTCTGCATAGCCGTTGATGCGCAGTTGTTCAAAAAGGTGGGAGATTTTAAGGATGGGTGGATGATCGGCTAATTCTAAGTAGGCAGGCGATTTCATGATTTCTGTAATCATGTCATTTATTGACGCGCTGCTGTTTGGGGCAGCAAATTGAGTGCCCAGATCATTGAAAAAGCGTTGCAACCCTACATCTGTAGACCGATTAATGCGCGTATAGTTTTTGCTTAATATTTGATATTGATCTTCTAATGTTTCCCCAATTCCAGATACGGCGAGACTTTTTAGTTCACCAACAAAGTCCTGTGCAGTGGGGTCTTCCAGTGCTGCTAATTCTTTAAATTTTTCGATTAAGTTAATAATGGCATTAAAAAGTTGTTGTTTTTCTACTTTTTTCTCTACGGAACTCCAATCAATAGTTAAATACTGCGTACTGACTAATTGAATGACGTTACGAAAAGTTTTGCTCACTACTTCACGTGTTGCTGGGTCGCGCAGGTTTGCGCGTTTTTCAGATACGGCAACATAACTGCTATGGAGATCCTCGATCCTCTCTTCTTTTACATCATGTTCAGCAAGGGGACGAATATTTTGTTCTAAAACAGAATTCACGGCATTAACAATGTCTGCCAGATTCTCAGGGGGATGCTCTAATTGGAACAGGCTGAAAAAGTATTCTTGGATTAGCCTGGCTTGTTCATCATTAATAAAGCCCGCTCTCATGGGAAGCGCATCGTTAAGAAGTCCATAAGTATGACTTGTTTTATCGGCGTCGCCTTTGCGCAGAATTCGACGCTGAGGGGTTACTCCCATCATGGTATAACAGGTAGTATTAAAAGCCTCGTATGCTTTTTTGTTTTTCGTGATTTTGTTATACAGTTCACGATAGATTGCGGGGAAATCCAGTTTAGCCGCATCAATTTTTTTATCTTTGGGGGATGACGGGCTTACCGGCTCCTGCGGTTCAACGAGCGCTGCAACTAATTCGAGTTCGCTCTGCTCAGCGACCGGCTTAAGATGGACGACTTGCCCTAGTGCGGCAAAAGCATCGGCGGCCTTAACTTCTTGCTTTTCATCCTTAACCATGAAGGCATATTTTCGTCCTAAAGCAGAATGCCTCTGAAAAAGCTCTTGGCTTAGATCGTTAAAGAGGGTCCCATGTTGGCTTAAGAAGTCCAATAATTTATAAATTAATAATTTCTGCACATGCGTTGCTTTTACCGAGGCGTCGGTCTCGACCACTTTTTGCTGTGAGCCATTATTTCCAGCGGAGCCTGTACCATGATGTCCCGGCATAGTATGACACACAAATTTTTGCTCTGGTGATTCGGGTTGCACCCATGCAGGTGTAAATCCTAAGGAAGAATGCTCATTTTCGTAATAGAGAATCTGTACGTTTTGGGCAATCGCGGGCATGGTAAAGTAACGATCGTCATACCAGGTGATAGGAAAGCAATCCCCGGGAACAGGGTCAATACCAAAAAAGTTAATCGAGGTATTAGGTATATTCTGTTTCAGCGACTCAAACCAGCTTGCTTGCGCCTCTTGGGGAATGTCTTTTAATTGTGCTTTTAAATGTTCGATAATATCGGGAGTGTTATTAACCGGTTTTTGGGCCTTACGTCGTTCAGTTTGTTGCCGGAGGAGCTCGGCAATGACTTCATCCATTGAGCTATATGCTGAAATCATATTTTGTATGGCTTGGATTTCATGAGTAATCAGTATGGATTCAACAGCCCCTCGACTGTGGGCAATGATATTAATAGGCTGTTGTCCACGGGCAACCGCAAATAATATTTCCGCAACACCAAAACCAATCTTTTCGCCAACGTTCGTACCGGTCGTTGTCGGGCCATTAATTACCGTGACTTCATCTGTTTTATAGGGGATTGGGCCTTTATTTATCGCAGTTTTATTGGCAACCTGAACTTGCATGCTCACCAAACTTAGTGATTCTCCCTTTGGATAATCACTAACGATCTCTCCTTTTTTTAAAACATGGTCTTTTTTGATTTTCTTCGTGGTGGGAGATAACGTGGTATCTGTACCCAACATAGTAAGGAGAAATGGTTTTGTTTTGTCGTTTGGAGGCATTTTGGCATCTATTAAAACACAGTAGGCTATTGTAACACAGCGCTGTTAATAAAATAAACAAATTTGAGCGTATTTTGTTTCTATTTAAGACGCTTTGAGCACTAATAAATTTTTATCGAAAAAGGCGACTCCTGTAAATATTGCCTTGGGATAACTTGCACTGTGCTAAGGCATTGGCGATAATTTGCCTTTTGCATGAAGGGGAACATTTTGCGTGTTTATATGAAAGAGCCCCAAGCTCCAGCACAAGCATGTGTTATTTGGATGCATGGCTTGGGTGCTGATGCTTCTGATATGGTGGGTTTGGCTGATCAATTGGTAGCTGGGGATGTGGCGTTACGCCATGTGTTTATTAATGCGCCAGTGCGGCCAGTGACGCTCAACAACGGCATGGTAATGCCTGCGTGGTATGACATCCTGGGAATGGAGTTAGTTGATCGACAAGACAAGGAAGGTATTGAGCAGTCAGAATCCTTAATTCGCGAAGTGATGGATGCGCAAGTGCGTGAAGGTTTTGCCTTGGAGCAACTGTTTTTAGCGGGATTTTCCCAAGGTGGGGCCATGGCTTTGCATACGGCACTGCATACTCCAGGCCGTTTGGGGGGAGTTATTGCTCTATCTGCATACTTGCCTTTAGCCGATCATAATAGGCCAAAGCTGGATAAGCATACGCCGATTTTTCTGGGGTCAGGGCAATTTGATCCTTTAGTATTACCGAAGTGGGTTGAGATGAGTAAAGATTGGCTATTAAATAATGGTTATACCTATGTTGCGGATCACAAGTATCCTATGGAGCATTCTGTGTGTATGGATGAAATTAGAGATATAAGCCTTTGGTTATGCCAGCACGCCCCTGGGAGTATTTTATGACAATAGTAAAAAAATCAAGAACGGTAGGTTATTCCTGCGAACAAATGTTTCGTTTAGTAAATGAAGTAGAACATTATGCTCAATTTCTCCCCTACTGCACAGAAAGTGTGGTGCATCATCGGGATGAGGACGAAGTTCAGGCCACCCTGGTGATTGGTGCGGCGGGGATGAGTAAATCGTTTACGACTCGTAATCGCTTACAAATTAATAAGATGATTGAGATTCGTTTAGTTGATGGCCCCTTTAGTCACTTGGAAGGATTTTGGCGTTTTGACGAGGTGGAAGAGGGCTGTAAGGTTTCTTTTGATTTAGAGTTTGAATTTGCTGGGCGCATGTTTTCTATGCTATTAGGGCCTGTTTTTGAACAAGTAACAGATAAAATGGTTGATTCATTTTGTGAACGAGCAAGGGCAATTTATGGTGAAGGTTGAGCTCGTTTATATTGATAGAGAACAGCAAGCCGTGCATCAGCGATTGGAATTGCCTCAAGGCGCAACTGTTGCCGATGCGTTGCAGGTATCTGGAATACATCATTCTCACCCTGAAACTAAAGACATGCCTGTAGGGATTTATGCGAAACAGGTGGCTTTGGAGACGGTGCTTAAAGAGGGCGATCGCGTTGAAATTTATCGCCCTTTATCTTTAGACCCTAAAGAGAATCGTCGCCAAAAGGCTCGAGGGAAGAAGTAAACAAAAAATTGGCGGAACGCAGGTTCGAGCTCATGGCCCGAACCTATGCGCCTTAAAGTGATTAGAGGCGCTCAATCCGTTTTAAGGTTCCATGAGAGAAATATAAACTTACGGTTTTCATCGTAATATTCCCATGACCACGGCGCCAAGTGTAGGCATAATCCCAGCGGTCATTGTTAAATGTAGGACTTAATAAACTGGTCCCCATCAAGATGGCAACATCATTCTTGCTCATGCCCACTTTTAAGCGTTTTAGCTTGGATTCGGGTAATAAGTTTCCTTGCTGAGCGACTCGACGTGCAAAGTCAAAAGAGGTGCATTGAGTTAGAGTTAAGGTACATAAAATACCAAGGAGTAAAGCTATTATTCTCATTTTTTTGCCTACCGTGAAAAATTTCGCCATAATAGCACGTCATTTACTGAAAGACACCTGCAAGGTATAGAGAACTTCGTGATCTTTAGAGAAAATAGTCGAACCAGGAGCATCGATGGATGAAAGTAAACAATTAAAAAATGCCGGATTGAAAATCACCTTACCACGTTTAAAAGTATTGCAGATTTTAGAGCAGTCTAGTAATCATCATTTAAGTGCGGAAGGGGTTTATAAGGCCTTATTAGAAACCGGTGAAGACGTCGGCCTGGCGACGGTATATCGTGTACTCACCCAATTTGAAAATGCCGGTCTGGTCACGCGCCATAATTTTGAAGGAGGGCATTCTGTCTTTGAATTAAGCCAGGGAGAGCACCATGATCATTTAGTTTGTGTGAAATGTGGTTTTGTCGAAGAATTTGTTGATGAATTGATCGAGCAACGACAAAAAGAGATTGCTCTGCGTGCGAATTTTAAGATGACTGACCATGAATTAAATATTTATGGGATTTGCCGGCGTTGTCATTAAGGCACTAAGGGTATTTATCACTTATCAATAGCCCATTGTCTAATGAGACTGCTTTACTTAATAATGCTCACGAAGTTACCGCGGCGTGACCGCGGATAATCCGAGTTCGAGTGAGACATAAGCCTAATTCGGCTAGCGCGAACCGTGGTAATTCCTGCCATTAGCTCACCTAGGAGTCATGGAGAATAGAGCTCGCTCCATGGTTTATTTTTAGCCTACAACGTCTTGTCGTTTATCCAGCAAGAAATAAGTTTTTATCGGTCCAAAACCTTTAACCGTAATCGTATCATAAGGCTCCACAATGAATTCTTCTTCTAACATAAAGGCCATTTTTTCCGAGATATGAATTTTATTAGGCAGGGCGCTTTTTTCTAAACGACTGGCCAAATTGACCACATTACCCCAGACATCGTATAAAAATTTTTTATGGCCAATTACACCAGCAATTACCGTTCCATAAGTCATGCCAATGCGAAATTGCAGATTCATTTGCTGAGCTGCGTTAAAGGCGTGCATGCGCTCTAAAACGGCCAGAGCATAATTTGCCATATTTATGGCATGTTGTGTGGTCTGTACAGGCACCCCGGCAACGGCCATATAGTTGTCCCCGATCGTTTTCACTTTTTCTACATGGTATTTCTCGGTAATGCTATCGAGCTCGGCAAACAATTTATTTAAAACGGTAACCGTTTTTTTAGGTCCTAATTGGTCGGTTAGCTCACTGAAATTGATGATGTCTGCAAACATGACACTTGCTTGAGGATACTCATCGGCAATGTTTTGCTCCCCTAACTTAAGGCGAGATGCGATGGACTCGGGTAAGATATTGAGTAGCAATAAGTCATTTTCTTCATTCGCTTTGGATAAAGACCTTAAGGTTTGCACTATAGAAAATATCATGATGATGGTGGAGAGAAATGCAAGCCCCAAGGCAATGGAAAGAGTATGTTGTATTTGTGCTTCAATACTGAGGATGGTGCGTTGCACTCGCGAGTTGACTTCTACAAAAAACTCTCGGAGAGGTTGCATTACTTCTGTTTTGATAAGCATGTACTCATCATTAAATAGCAATTTTTGCGCCAGCTCTGAATCAGGTTTTCCTTGGATGGTGTAATGTCCGGAGTGGTCTTGAAATTTTCCATCCACGGCATTCATTGCTTTTAATTCTATTTGGGTTAATGCATTACTTTTATTTTCAGCTTTCGTCAGCAGTGCAAACTCTTTTAAAGTGAAATGATGCTCTAACATCATTTGCCCCAATGATTTAGGTGTTTGATAATCTTTCGGGCTTTTGTTGGTGATGATTAAATCCCAATATGGTTTGTCATAATTCAGTGGGCGGGGGGCCACGCCATTACGTATTGCTAGAACTTGATCATAATAGTTTCGATACTTTTTATTGCTAGTAGCCACATACAGACGAGCCATGGTGGTCAAGTCTTCCGAGCTTTGGCGTAATTCATCAGCGATTGAATTGGCTTTATGGCGGTCTAACTCGGTGAACATTTCCTGAGCAGAGTAGCGTTTTAGCTCAAATAAACAATAGATGAGGGTAATTAGCGTAATTGCCAAAAAGAAAAAAAAGCAGTTAATCAGTCGGGTATTTTTCAAATTTAATTTCATGCACAGGAACCTTTGTAAACACTTGTTCTTATTTAAAAAGATAGACTATTTTGGGTGAATCGGGTTATTTTTAATAACTAATTTTAAATGCTATTCTTTAAGAGTAAGTATTTGTATTTTTTCATTTAGGACAGGCAGTATTTATTAGGATTATTTAATGAAATTATTATTTTTAGGCACCGCAAGTGGATTGGGTAGCGATCCCTTAAATTATCAATCCAATATGCTGCTTCTTACTGATAATGGCAAAAAGTTGTTAATCGATTGCGGAACCGATATACGTTTTTCATTAACTAAAGCCAATTATACGGCCGAAGATATTGATGCAGTTTATATTAGCCACTTGCATGCGGATCATGTTGGCGGCATGGAATGGTTTGCCCTACAACGGAAGTTTGTTTCGCACAAAGGAAAGCCGACGCTGATTGTTCATGAATACTTGGCGGATATGCTTTGGGACCATTCCCTTAGTGGTGGCTTAAAAACACTGGATGAGGTTGATGCAACATTGAATGATTTTTTTGCGGTACAACCGGTGGCGAATGGGCAATGCTTTGAATGGGAAGGTTTACGCATCAATTTAATTAAAACCGTCCATGTACATTCCAATGGTTGTTTAATGCCATGTTATGGTTTGGATATCACCCATCAAGGAAAGAAATTTTTTATCACCGCTGACACGCAATTTACTCCCGACCAATTTAAACCATACTATGAAGACGCCACCATTGTGTTTCATGATTGTGAAACCTTGCGGGTACCCAGTGGCGTGCATGCGCATTTTGAGCAGTTAATCACTTTAGCTCCCGAAATCAGGGCGAAGATGTGGCTTTATCATTATAATGATGGGGTTTTACCCGATATAAGCGCCCATGGATTTCGAGGTTTTGTTCGTTGTGGACAAATTATAGACCTAAGTTAGTAATGCCTTGATTCTTCAAGTCAAAATGCGAACAAAACCTTATTTAACCTATATTTTGTTGTTATACTGCTAAGCTATTTACTCGATGTAACAGGGACCGTTTTTATGTGGATTGTATGGATTGCACTGTCGCGACCTTACACCTTTATTGTTTTAGCGCTGATGCTACTTCTCATCGGTCCATTGACAATCATGCGCACTCCTACCGATATTTTTCCAGATATTAATATTCCTGTCGTTAGTGTGGTGTGGAATTACACCGGCTTGCCGCCGGATGAAATGGGAAACCGTATCACCAGTGTGTTTGAGCGTGCAGTCACGACAACGGTTAATGACATTGAACATATTGAATCGGAATCTTTGCTCGGTGTGAGTGTCATCAAATTGTTTTTCCATTCAGGGGTTAATATTGATGTGGCTCTAAGCCAGGTTACCGCGATTTCCCAAACGATATTGAAAAACTTACCTCCAGGCTCATTACCGCCATTAATACTCAATTATAAAGCATCAACAGTACCGGTATTGCAGTTAGTTTTATCCAGTGCCACCATTCCTGAGCAAAACCTGAATGACTTAGCGAATAATTTTTTACGCTCGCAGTTGGCGACCGTGCAGGGGGCGGCAATTCCTTTTCCTTATGGTGGGAAAACCCGGCAAATTCAAGTCGACCTTGACCCCAATGCCATGCAAACCTATGGCATCTCAGCCCAACAAATTAATGCGGCAATTGGCGCACAAAACTTAATTGTTCCTGCGGGGACTCAAAAGATTGGTACTTATGAGTACATTGTCAAGCTTAATGGCAGTCCCCTTGTTGTTGAGCAAATGAATGATTTTCCAGTGGCATCGACTCCGGGACGAGTGCTTTTTATTCGTGACGTAGCCCATGTGCGAGATGGATTTGCACCCCAGACGAATATTGTCCGGGTGGATGGGCAGCGCGCAGTGATGATGTCCATTCAAAAATCCGGCAATGCCTCTACTTTAGATATTATCAAGCAAATCAAAGACTTGTTGCCCAAAGTTAAAGAAATTTTGCCTGAAGGCTTAAATTTGTCGCAATTTGCGGATCAATCCATCTTTGTTACAGCAGCGATCAAAGGGGTTATCACGGAAGGAATAATTGCCGCCGCACTAACTGGTTTGATGATTTTGCTCTTTTTAGGGAGCATTCGTAGTACTTTTATTATTACGATCTCGATTCCTTTATCAATCATTGCCTCAATTACCATTCTTTCTGCATTAGGTGAAACCATTAACATTATGACCCTTGGCGGGTTGGCTCTTGCGGTGGGAATCTTAGTTGATGATGCAACCGTTGCGATTGAAAATATTAATTGGAATTTGGAGCAGGGCAAAGAAGTAGAACAATCGATTTTGGATGGGGCGAAGCAAATTGCTATTCCTGCGTTAGTATCTACTTTATGTATTTGCATTGTATTTGTGCCGATGTTTTTTTTGGGGGGCGTCGCGCAGTATTTGTTTGTTCCCTTGGCTGAGGCTGTAGTCTTCGCTATGTTGATGTCTTACCTTTTGTCACGCACCTTAGTAGCTACCTTAGCTAAATATTTATTGAAGAAACATGATTTGTCGGTGAATAAGCCGGAAAGCAGCAATCGTTTTGTGCGTATGCACGAGGCCTTTGAGCATAAATTTGCAGAGTTTCGTCTGCGCTATTGTGATTTGCTCGCTTCGGCTTTAAAAAACGCAAGGTTTTTCATCCCCTGCTTTTTAGCCATTGTCTTGATTTCCGTATTTTTGCTATGGCCCTGGTTAGGTTCTGATTTTTTTCCTAATGTGGATGCCGGCCAGATTAAGCTGCATCTTCGAGCCCCAACTGGGACCCGGGTTGAGGATACCGCACGTATCGTTGATAACGTAGATACGGTAATTCGTCGTATTATCCCCGCGGATGAGCTAGACAGTATTGTTGACAATATCGGCTTGCCAGTAAGTGGTATTAATTTGTCTTACAGTAACTCGGCAACGATTGGACCAGAGGACGCAGATATTTTAATTTCTTTAAAAGAGGGCCATCGACCTGGTCCTGATTATGTTCGTAAATTAAGAACGGTTTTAAATAATGAGTTTCCTTCAGTTTCTATTGCCTTTTTACCGGCAGATATTGTGAATCAAATTATCAATTTTGGTTTACCTTCACCCATTAATATTCAAATTATTGGCTTAAAAAGAAAAGAGAATGCCCAATATGCGCATCTGTTAATGCGTCAACTTAAATTGATTCCCGGACTTGCTGATGTGCGGACTCGGCAGGCAGATAATTATCCGACTTTATTGGTTGATGTGGATCGCAGTCTTTCTAAAGAAATTGGTTTTACTCAAGCTAATATTGCTGCGGATTTACTCATTAGTTTATCCGGAAGCTTTCAAACCTCCCCGACTTTTTGGCTGGATCCCCGCAATGGTGTTTCCTATCCCGTAGTTACCCAAGCACCACAATATGTGATGAATTCGTTACAGGCTTTGCAGAATCTTCCCATTGGTACTCTAACGCTGCCAAGCCAAGTACAAATTTTAGGGGCGGTGAGTCAGGTTAAGCGTACCTGGAGCTCTGCGGTTGAATCCCATTATAATGTGCAACCCGTAATTGATATTTTTGCCTCAATCCAAGACCGTGATCTAGGAGCCATAGCTAAAGATATTCAAAAAGTATTGAATGAAACCAAAAAAGAGTTACCTAAAGGTTCCTCGGTGGCAATCCGTGGGCAAATTGAAACCCAGTCTCATGCTTTTTCTGGCCTTTATTGGGGTTTAGCATTTTCTATTTTACTGGTATATCTGTTGATTGTGATTAATTTCCAATCTTGGCTGGATCCTTTTATCATTATTACCGCCTTACCTGCCGCACTCGCAGGGATTGCCTGGATGCTGTTTTTAACCCATACCCCCTTAAGTGTACCGGCATTGACTGGGGCCATTATGTGTATGGGGGTGGCCACCGCCAACAGTATTCTTATCATTAGTTTTGCCCGCGATCATCTGTCGACAACGCCTAATCCGTTCACGGCAGCACTTGAAGCCGGAAGGGCACGTCTGCGTCCGGTTTTAATGACCGCCTCTGCCATGGTGATAGGTATGTTGCCTATGGCTTTGGGGCTGGGAGATGGTGGCGAGCAAAATGCACCCTTAGGAAGGGCGGTAATCGGTGGTTTATCGTTTGCAACCATTGCCACACTCTTTTTTGTACCGGCGGTTTTTTATGTAATTCACGAGCGTAAATTGAAGGCGAAGCAAAGGAACAAAAATGTTTGAAAAAATGCAATTACATCTTAAAGACAAACGGCATCGTCATTATGCGATCGGCATTGCTATTTTCTTACTTATTGTGCTGTTGCTGATTATCTTTCGTATTCATGCCGCCATTGTTTTACGTAACCGCACGATTGCGGAAGCGATAACGGTGGTGCGGGTACTGGAGGCAACGGCGGCGAAGGGAACAGAAAAAATTATTTTGCCAGGAAATGTTTGGGCCTGGCATGAAGCGCCTATTTTTGCGCGAACGAATGGCTATGTACGAAAGTGGTATGTTGATATTGGCAGTCATGTAAAGGCAGGCGAGTTGCTTGCTGA
Organism: Legionella lytica; assembly: GCF_044626755.1. GTDB lineage: Bacteria > Pseudomonadota > Gammaproteobacteria > Legionellales > Legionellaceae > Legionella > Legionella lytica_A. The sequence goes on from NZ_JBGORX010000003.1 coordinate 45,714, forward strand.
CATCGAAACGCCAGAGCTTGACGCCCAACAGCGTCAGGCTGCCGCTGATTTAAATACGGCAATTGCTAACAATAATCTTGCCCAATCTACCGCGAAACGGTGGTTGAATCTACTAAAAACTGATTCGGTATCCAAGCAAGAAACTGATGAGAAAGTGAGTAGTGCAAAGGCACTGCAAGCGGCAATGATTTCAGCCAAAGAAAACTTGGCACGCTTAAATCAATTAGTGGGGTTTCAACGGGTAATCGCCCCTTTTGATGGAGTAATTACTGCACGTGCTACCGATATAGGCGATTTGATTAATGAAGGCAGCAGCACTACCGCGAAACCTTTATTTCGTATTGCGCAAACAAATCCTTTGCGCGTTTATGTCAAGGTACCACAAAATTTATCAACCCGCCTGACGCAAGACATGCAGGTCAGCTTACATTTCGCAGAACATCCCCATAAAGTGTTTACGGCGAAATTGTTGGAGACGGCCAGAGCTATTGACCCAAACACCCGTACTTTGCTGGCACAATTTACGGCGGAAAATAAAGAGGAATTGATGTTATCCGGGAGTTATACTGAGGTTTGGTTTAGCTTTCCGCTGCCGCCCCATACGGTGCGTTTACCCGTGAATACCTTAATCTTCCAAGCGGCAGGATTGCAGGTTGCTGCGGTCGATAAAAATAATAAGATTCACCTAAAATCAGTAACCATCAATCGTGATTTTGGTGCCGAAGTAGAAATTGCGACCGGCGTGACTCCTGGCGAACGCATTGTTTTAAACCCTCCCGATGCAATTTCCAATGATGAAACGGTGCGGGTAGCTTCATGAAAAAATTAAGTATTTCTGGTTTAATGGTTTTTGCTTTAGCGGGTTGCTCACTAGCACCCAAATATGAGCGTCCATTTATGCCCATTCCGGAGCATTTTAAAGAAACAGGAACCTGGAAAAAAGTAACGACCAAACCGAGTCTGGTTAAGCCGGATGCTTGGTGGCAAGCTTTTAATGATCCCATTCTTAATGATTTAGAAGAGCGCTTAACGTTTGCGAATCAGGATTTAAAAATAGCATTTGCCCACTATCAGGATGCCTATGCTTTAGCACAGGTTGCCCGTGCAGCACTGTTCCCAACCTTACAAGGCCTTTTTAACGGCGACCGGCAGCAAAATTCCCGCAGGGTTGCGAATCCGCCGTCAACCTTAGTTTACAATCAATTTTTAGCCGGGGGCTATCTAAGCTATGAGCTTGATGCTTGGGGTGCAGTGCGTAATCAAATCGTCGCCAGCGCGCAGACCGCGAAGGCTAGCGCTGCGGATGTGGCAGCAATTCATTTAAGTTTACATGCGGAGCTTGCCAGCGATTATTTTGCTTTAAGGGGGAGTGACGAACAGCAACGGATTTTAGATCAAACTGTCACCGCGTATAAAAAAGCGCTTTATTTAACTCAGCAACGCCATAGAGGTGGGGCTGCTCCGATTGCTGATGTGGATGAGGCGGAAACGCAACTTGAAAATGCCAAGACGATGGCGGAAGAGATGCGTTTAACTCGGGCGCAGTTGGAGCATGCCATTGCGGTATTAGTCGGAGAAATTCCGGCTAATTTCTCTTTAGCGCCAGCGAAGCTACCACACACGTTCTTAGCTATTGCGCCGAATATGCCTTCAACTTTATTAGAGCGTCGTCCGGATATTGTTGCAGCGGAACATCGAGTGCAGTCTGCTAATGCCAGTATTGGGGTTGCTCGTGCTGCCTTTTTCCCTCAATTTAACTTAACTGGAAGTGGCGGTTTTCAAAGCCGCTCATTAGGAAATTTAATTTCCAAGCCCAGTGTATTTTGGTCTATTGGGCCACTGAGTTTATTAACCCTTATCCAGCCCATTGCCGAAGTTACCGTTTTTGATGGGGGGCGCTTACGTAGTCTATTGAATAAGGCTAAAGCCGATTATTTTGCGGCCGTAGCTGCTTACCGCAAGTCGGTTTTAACCGGATTTCAGGATGTTGAAGATAATCTTGTTGCCATGAAGCAACTGGATAAGGAACACGTAACCCAAGATGCCGCAAGTCGGGCGGCAATACGTGCCTGGGTCCAGGAGCAATATCGCTATAAGGGTGGTTTAGTGACCTTCTTGCAAGTAGTGGTTGCCGAAAATACGGCCTTGCAGGCGAAGCTTGCTTCAGTGAACATACGTACCCGTCGTCAAATAGCCAGTGTTCAATTGATTAAAGCTTTAGGGGGCGGATGGTCTTTTGATGTGACACAGCGTAAAGGGACTAAAAACTTATAAGAGAAAATCCCTGGTTGCAAGCAACCAGGCAGACACAACTACGAATAAGAGGCGGTTTATTGTGCGACGTTTAACGACAAATACTTCTCATCAGAAGGAGACGTTGTTGCATCAATAATCATATTATTCATTTTGCCAATAAGGGAGAATGTGAGCGAGGCGGTAAGGCAAGCTAATCCTACTTGGAGAATGGCGGTTCCTAAAATAGCCGCTCCCAGACAACCCGCTGTGAATGCAAAGGCAGCTTTAAATCCTGTATGTTCCATATAGCTAAGAAAAGAGTGATCCAAATACTCATTATTCAGGAGTGCCTTATAGGCTATCATTGCGGGAATAACTAAAAGGGCTCCACCAAGTGCCGCGGCACTTGCGGTCATAACAAGAGAGCCAATAGTCGGAGCTGTAGCGCCAATTAAAAGACCACCAAGAACACCCTTTTTGGCAGTATTCAGCGCGCCAATGCCAACCTCGCCTATGAGTTGTGTTGTTGAGTGTTTACGGAAAAAATCAGTCATTTGTTGTTTCTCATGATTAAATTTGGACTGATATGTTATTTAATTGATCAGGTTTTGTCAAGTAGTAAGCTAGGAGAGTAGGAATCTATCGCTACGTCATCCTGATACCTCGTTCAGAAACACCTTAATTGTGTTCGGGATGACGTGCATAAGAAGAGATTGTTAATCTAATTTAATTGTATATGAATAACTACCCCAGCCATCATATTCAGTTTCAAGATAACGAATACCATTGCAAGATGCATTCACTTTAGGGTGATTCATATATGGACCATCTTTGATATCGAGTACGCACCAGTTTTCTGCATCATAGGCAACAGTAACGTGGGCATATCCGCTTTTGCATTGATAAGAATCTCTAATAAGGAAGCTACGAGGTCCTATCATTTGCAGAATAATATCTTGATCGCTAAATCCATTGACAATATGAATCTCGGGGTGTGTGTCATCGCTTAAACGAAAATAATCTTTATAACCACAGTAAAACTCTTTTGCATGAGCATTCATTGCCATCAAGCTTGATGCTGCCAGTACCATCCATTTTTTCATTTTAAAGCACCTTATTGTTTAAAATCGAAACGGATTATAGAGAAAAATTGTTTTAAAAACAATCATTCTGCAGCAACTGGACCCCCAGATTTCACATAGGTTGGTTTGGCTAGCCACACCAGCACCAGTAAAAAGGTAAATACCCAGGCAGAAGCTCTGAATATATCATTGGTTGCTAACATGAACGCCTGGTTAATGATGACTTCATAGAGTACACCAAACCCTTTTATCCCTTGAATTCCCAAGGTATGTAATTGGTCAAGTGCTTGTTGGGTGAAGGGGCTAAATGCATTTACGTGTTCTACGAGATGGCTTTGATGCAAGGCTTCTCGATCATTCCATAGGGTGACACTAATTGAGGTGCCAAAACTTCCCCCAAGAATTCTAAAGAAATTACCCAAGCCTAGAGCGCTTGCCATTTTTTCAGGAGGTAGATCCGCTAAAATCATGGCAACCAGCGGTGTAAAGAAAAAGGCCAGGCCAAATCCTTGCAAAAGGCGAGGCTCAATAAGTTGGAGGAATCCAATGTCTGTATAGAATAGTGATTGCCAATAGGAGGTAAAGGCAAACACGATGAAGCCGATGCTGGTTACCCAGCGTAAATCAAATCGGCCCATGTAGTTTCCTACTATGGGAGTAAGAAAAAACGGTACAATTCCCACGGGAGCCACAGCAAGTCCTGCCCAAGTCGGGGTGTAACCCATTTGGGTTTGTAGCCACAATGGGAAAATAACGACATTAGAAAAATAGACGAGAAAGCCCAAGGTCAGGCAAATGACCCCAATGGTAAAGTTTCTATTTTTAAATAAATACAGGTCAATAATTGGATCACATTGCGTCAGCAGCCAAATCACCAAGTAGCTTAGCGCGATTAGGGAAATAATGGCTAAGGTAATAATTGTATTCGAGTGAAACCAATCTAAATCATGGCCTTTATCTAATAAAACTTGCAAACAGCCAATACCAATAATTAATAAGATTAAACCGACAAAATCGATTGGCCGCTTGACGATGGGGGTTTCTCTGCCTGATAGGGTTATCATGGTAAAGACCACCGAAAAAATACCTACAGGAACATTAATATAGAAAATCCATGGCCAGGTGTAATTATCAGTAATATAACCACCGAGAATGGGGCCAAGGATGGGGCCTACGACAGCGGTCATCGCCCATATTCCCGTAGCCAAGCCTCTTTTTTCGGGGGGATAGTTTGCCAATAAGATACTTTGCGATAAAGGAATCATTGGACCAGAAACTGCTCCTTGCACCACTCGGAAAAAAATCAGCATGGGCAGATTAACTGATAAACCACACAGTACTGAAGCAATAGTAAATAAGGCCGTAGAAAATAGAAACAGACGGACTTCACCAAAACGGCGGGCCAACCAGCCGGTAAGTGGCAACATGATGGCTTGACTTACAGCAAAAGAGGTGATGACCCACGTACCATTATCGGGACTGACGCCAAGATCACCTGCAATGGTGGGAATCGCCACATTCGCAATGGATACATCAAGCACATTCATAAAAATGGCTAATGACAAGGAAAAAGTCATTAATGCCAGTCGACTGCCGGTTAATGGAGGGAGCTCAGTCATGCTTATCTGCCTTGGGTAAAGACATGTCAGGAGAGTTGGCTTTTAATATATCATCAATCAGCGTATCTACTTTGGCTAATTGGTCAGCAAAGACCGTCGTTTTATATTTAAACAGCGTCTTGTTGGTCGTCGGCATTCTACTGCCATCGCGGTTGCTGGTATCGACCGTAACCCGCATCGAAAGTCCTATTTGTAAGGGATTTTGGGCAACTTCTTTTTCATCCAGCTGAATACGTACCGGCAATCTCTGTACGATTTTAATCCAGTTCCCGGTGGCATTTTGTGGTGGAAGCAAGGAAAATGCGGATCCTGTTCCGGCATTGAGCCCCAGCACTTTGCCATGATAGGTTATGCCCGGATAGGCATCGGCATAGAGAATAACGGGTTGGCCTACGCGAATATGCTCCAGTGAGGACTCCTTATAGTTGGCATCCACCCAGGTATCATGTAGGGGAACAATCGCCAGCATGGCGGTGTCTTGTGCTATCTGTTGCCCAGGATGAATGGCACGTTTCGCAATGAATCCGCTGACGGGAGCAACAACCGTTGTTCTTTGGAAGTTTAAATACGCATTTTTTAGATTCGCTTTAGCGGTTTCCACCAGGGGATGGTTGTAGAGGTTCGTGTTTTCAACTAAGGCATTGGCTGCATCTAATTGGCGAAGGGAGGCATTATAGCTCGCTTGGGCTGCATCTAAGGCTGTTTGATAGTGTTGCATTTCTTCACGAGATACGGCGCGATTCCCTACCAATCCTTTGCGGCGCTTTACATCCAGTTGAGCTTTGACTAGATTTGCTTTATCCAAGATTACATTTTGTCGCGCTTGAGCGGCATTTTCAAAATATTGGCGTACTTGGCGTACGGTTTGTCCTAGATCGGCTTTGGCTTTTTGCAAAGCGATGGCGTAGTCAGCCTGATCCATTTTAATAATTGCTTGTCCTTCTTTTACCAGTTGTGTGTTTTCGGTATGCACTTCAACAACAGTCCCCGGTATTTGTGCCATGAGTTGTACCAGATTACCGCTCACATAAGCATCATCTGTATACTCTTCAAATTGTCCCCAAATCAACCAGTAGATAAGCCAGACAATGGCAATAAATAAAAACAGACCACCTAGGGCCAACATGGCGACCTTACGTTTGCGTAAGGTCGCCGGAGTTGCTCCACCATTTTCTTCTTTTTTGCTCATAATGATACCTCGCCACCCAGGGCTGCTAATAAGGCTACAAAAGCTTGTTTTTGACGGGTCTGTAAGCTAATGAGCAGTGATTTTTGTTGTACTACTAATTGTTTTATTTCCAGAAGCTGTACGTAATCAATGACACCACTGGCATAACGGGAGCGAAATAAGCGGTAATTGGTTTGAATCGCACGTACCGCCTTTTCTTGAGAGTTAACCTGTTTATTTAAGGTTTGTAGCGCGGTCATTTGATCGCTCACTTCACGTAAGGCATTTAAAATGGTTTGGTTGTATTGATTCACCGCAAGCTCATATTCTGCACGCTTTACGCCTAGATTTGCTTTACGGGCTCCCGCATCAAAAATAGGTAGTTCGAGGGCTGCTTTAACCCCTTCTGTTTGCAAAGCTACATGGAATAGTTTGCTAAAGTAAAATGACTGTAAGCTAAGCACGCCACTTAAATTAATATTGGGGAAAAAGGCCGCCTTGGCGACTTTAATCAAATGTGCTGCAGCTTGTGCACGAGCGCGTGTGGCAACAATATCGGGTCTATGTCCAAGTAAATTCACCGGAATTATTTTAGGTAAGGCTAATTCATGTTTATTATAAGTAAACTTGCTGGTTTCTATCGCGGTATTAAAAGGGTTTTTACCCATTAGGGCTGCTAATTGGTGGCGAGCCTGCAGTTCCGCACGGTGATAGTCACCAACTGACAGTCGTGCTGCTTGAGTGCTGGAGATGGCGGTCTTGACTGGAATGTCTGATTCAACCCCTTGTTTGGCTCTATCGGTAACAATCCCTTCAAGTTCTTCTAAAATGCGTACATTTTCTTTTGCTAATTGTTGCTGAATCAGATTATTTTGCAGGTCAAAATAAACTGAGGCAATGGTCGAACTTAAAATTAGCCGGGTTTCTTCCATGTCCATATGGGTCGCAAAACTTTCATTGACACTGCTGGCGAAGGTTTCTCGGTTTTTGCCCCATAAATCCAATTCGTAATTGAAATTTAAGGCCAGGTTTTCGATACGAGCTTGGTTGGCTACGACTTCAGTGAATGGGGGGGGGACTACTCCGTTAAATGAAAAGTGATCCTTGGCAATAGAGCTGGTGAGATCCGCGGAAGGCCATAGTGCGGAGAAGGCCCCTTTCGCAATTTGACGGGCCCGATCAATTCGCGCCCAGGCACTTCGCATATCAGGTCCATCTGTGAGCGCTACTGCAATCAGCTGATGTAGTTGAGGGTCATTAAAGCGAGTAAGACAACTTTTGGCTTGCTGCGTATTTGGGATCTTATAAACATGGGGTATTGCTAAATCATGTGCATTAATTTGCGGCGTATGACTTGCAGTCACGCTATGAAGTTTACAACCGCTTAGCACTGATGCACAGCAAAGACCTGTTAATAAGAGCGAGCGCAATTTAAATCCCTGTTCTTTTCTTATAAGTTCCTTAATTTATCAATATTTTTATGGAAAATATACCTTTCTCAGGCTTCCTTTTTCGCCATTTGTTATAACGGTCTTTATTGCAGGGCTAATAAAATTCACAGTGATTATTTTTTGGCAGGATTTCAGAATGTGGACTAGAATAACTAAAGAAATATCCTATTTTCAAACTCAGAGAAGAGAGGAAAATCATGAACAGAGCGAAAAAAATAATAATGGTTTGTGTTTTTTTAGCCACAGTAGGGATGCTAACAGCATGTGGTACCGTTAGAGGCTTTGGTAAAGACGTAACCAATGTTGGCCATGGTATTCAACGAGCATCTCATCTTTAATCATTTTAAGGCATTTCCGTGGTTTTAATGGCGGCGAAGTGTTGAGTTATACCCTCATTTTTGATGTCCCGCGGTTCTCCGCGGGCGTCGGGAATTTGCGTTCAACTCAGGGTTCGGCTGAAAGGGATTACTTTTTCCATCCCAAGAAAAAAATTCTTGCATGTCATGGAAAAAACACAGTCTCGGTGGCTGCAATGTCAGCTCTTTTTGCTGACTTAATGATGCGAGTTGTGCAATTTCAGTGGCCAGGACTTGCAAATCACTGGGCTCCTGGTAGGCATAAGCTAAAGTAATGTGGAATGTTTTGGGGATTTTGTTTTCGATGCCGAACTCATGGGCAATCGTTCTAATTATCTCATACTGGGATTGAGGAATGGTTAAATTTAACTGCAAGGCGTAAGCGACTTTAATTGCTGCCACTTGAGCTGTGGGAGTAAAGGGAGTGGCCATTAACCTCCTATGGAGACGCTGGAATCGTTCGTCCGTGAGCAAGGCCGGCCAGTTAGTCGTGTCATCACTTTGAGTATATAAGTTATTCGTAGTCATATGGTAACTGGAAGGGGGCAGGGGGGCGTAATAATGGCGTAAGTTTGTGCTCTCCTCCAATAATTCAGCGAGGCATTGCCAGAATTCTTTATCTTTATCATCTACATCGGCAATGACGGTAATCCCTGGAAACTCCAGGTAGTTGCCTTGTGCATCTATTTTTTTATGGATGAGCATGCGTTGCTTTCCACGGGTCTGGTTGCGGATGATGCTAAAACAAAGCGAATGGGGAGTCAATGAAGGGTGCTTAGGAACCGCTAAAGTCACGTGACTTGTGCGGCACGTAATGCCGGGAGCGCGTCTGACTTATGTATGAATACCGTATTACTAGCCACCACGGGATAGACAAGTTACAGAGTACTTTGAATTTTATTTAGTAACTCAGGCATAGTCTGAATCCTTCGATTTTTCGCACTAAATTCTTTTTTAACAAAGGGCTGCCATTGCCACTTAGGCTGGTCATAGTCGTGAAAAAGTTCATTGAGATGGGCAACTAAAGCCTCTTTTTCAACTAACTCTGGAGTGATTTGAATCGTGAATTGATTTAAATCATGTTGCTGAATGGTGTAGTCATCAAACTCAAAAGAAAATGAGGCCATTTTTTGGCGAATCAGATCTGCAAAAATCGGTAGTACTTTGCCGTCTTTGGTGGCATAGCAAATATCTCCAACGCGCCCTTCAATGGCACTTAACTGGGTAAATACACGAGCGGATGGCTCTTCAATTAATACATCATCGAGGCGATAGCGAATAATTGGTTGGGTAGTACGTAGGAGATCGGTAATGATGGGGACAAAGCGTCGCTCATCTATCCATTCCTTTTCAATAATTAAAAACTCTTCATTCATTAATAAATGATTACTGTGTTTATCACTGATGGCTAAAAAACCTTCGGTACATTGATAAACCTGTGATACTGGGCAGACAAAGGCTTTCTCGATGATGGCTGCATCTCGAGGCTCTAAAACTTCGGCCACCGCAAAGATTTTTTGTGGTTTTATTGCCAGGCGTTGTTTGGCTAAAGCTAATAAAACACTTGGCGGCGCCGAGAGAATGGTGGGTTGTAATTGGCTAAGGCGTTCTTTATGGGCATCAAAACGTTCAAGTAAATCAAAAAAATGGAATTGGATTTTTTTACTTTTATTCAAGGTGGTATAGAGCTGGTTGTTGGCGCGTAAGAAAAAAGCGACACGCTCTTGTTTTTTTAAGCCTTGTGGTAAGGCTTTTGCCAATAATATCCCCGCCCAGGCATCTCGTTCTTGAGGACTAGCAAGAAACAATCCCCGATTGCCTGAGGTTCCCGAGGAAAGACCAACTGCAATATCATTAATTAAGGGGGAAAAATCACGAGAATTTTCCGCACCTAGAGCAACTTCCAGGGCATGCTCTTTTCTTATATTTACCGTATTAATTTCATCAAAATGCTGCATCATAATTTTTTTATTGATGATGGGCCATTGTGTGAATGGCTTGTCTAAATAGGGCTGATAATAGGGGGATTTTCTTAAAGTGTTCTTTACTAGTTTCTTAAAGCGCTTTTCTTGATAGGCTGACAATTGTTCGCGGTTACGAAAACACTGGCTTAAGTATTGGGTTTTGAAATAATAATAAAGTAACCTGAGGATCATGAGCTGACCTTCTTAATACGAGCACGAATATGCTGGCAATGTGCTGGAATAATATCCAGGCTTTGATTGTGTTGGTGCAATTGATGCAATTGCAGGATCGTGTTTTGATACGCTTGCTTATCCTCATGGATTAAGTACGTCAGATTACTAGGGTAAATTAATTTTTTAAAGGTTTCCTGATGCCAGCAACTATCGGCAATTAAAAAGGTTCCATGTTTTGCATGAGCTTTAAAATACAAACCGATTTGTCCTTTAGCATGTCCGGGTAAAGCGATAGCAATTAATTGGCCATCATTAAACAAATCAAAACCCGATGTAAACGGGGAGAGTTCTGCGGGTAGGGTAATCTGGTGTTTTAGCAGCACTAAGCGTTCATAGAAATCTTTGGGAAGCAAATCAGGTAAAAAACCCTTTAGTAACGCGCGTATCCCTTTTTTCTCATCTATGCCACTAATGGCTTCCGGATGACAGATAAACTGAGCGTTCGGAAAATCTTTTAGCCCACCAATGTGATCAGCATGAAAATGCGAAATAACAACCGTACGAATTTCACTGGCTTGAATCTGTTGTTCTGCTAATTGCTGTTTTAGCGATTTCTTTAAAACCACTGGGGTCAGTCGTCGGTACAGTGAGAAAGGAAATTTTTGCGTAAGTTGGAAGAACCGATCGCTATAACCCGTATCAAATAAAATATAGCCCTGTTGTGGATGCTTAATTAAAGCACAAAGGGCAGGATAGTCACATTGTTGCATGCGTCCAGATTGTAGTGTCATGCGCTCGCAGTGCTTACAATAGCCTGCCTCAAATAATTGATATTCAATCATGATGTTGGTACCACTTCGCGAAACGCTTTATTCCTTGGGAAATACTAAATAAAGGCTGGTAGCCTAAATCGTTTTGCGCGGCATCTATATTTAAAGTTTGCCCCAAAGATAAAACACCCGCACTGTATTTGGTTAAACGAGGTTCGGAGTGCACCAAGGGTAAACGATGGATTTTTTCCAAACATGCAGCATAGTTTTTGGCGAGGGTGTACGGGATAAATTTAAGCTTCAATGGTTTTTGTAGCGCGTCAAATAACTGCTTCAGTATCTGAATTAAGGTTTGGGGTTCACCATTAGTAATATTATATTTGTTGCCACAAAATTGGGCGTCTGCTTGAGCCGCTAAAATTAAGCTTTCTACTACATTTTCTACATAAGTAATATCAATAAGGTTCTGTCCGCTACCAATAATCGGCAAAACGCCTTTGCGTTCGCTTTGTAAGAGGCGGGGAAAAATTGCGCGATCATAGGGGCCAAAGAGGGCACGAGGACGCAGAGTGATAACATTCCGCTGTTTTTCTTTGTAGGCCTTATCAACCAGGGCCTCCGCCATTAACTTGGTTTTAACATAATGATTCGCGGGTTTTTCTGGCAAGGGCTCTTGTTCTTTGATGTTATGGCGTTCGCTAAAATCAAAGTAAATGCTTGGTGATGAAACATGAACTAAACGTGTTGTTTCTGCGGTGCACTCAATGACATGTTGCGTTCCTAAGACATTAGCCGCATAAAAATCTGCATAACGTCCCCAGGGGCTAGAAAGGGCGGCACAATGGAATAGGGTTTGTGTTTCCTGGGGAATTACTTGTTTTAGTTTGGTCTGATCTTGTAAGTCCACCTGAATAAAACGAGCGCCAGCCTGGGTTAGGATTTTACCCAATGCTTCATTGCGTCCCAGGGCAATGACCTCAACACCTTGTTTCAATAATCGTTGCGTTAAATTCAGTCCCAAACACCCTGTCGCCCCGGTAACTACAGAAACCATTTTAATACTCCAGAATAAGCCCGCCTGCTGCAAGTCCTGCACCAGTCCCTAATAGCAGCACTAATTGTCCACGTTGTAATTGCTGACTGTCAATGAGATGGCATAGAGCAGTGGGAATTGAGGCCGCAATTTGATTGCCATGATGCGGGTAAATAGAAACATACTTTTCTTGAGGGATATTTAGTCTTTTTTGGATGTGTTGCATGGCGAGTAAGCTTGCTTGATGAGGAATAATCCAGTGAATATCGCTCAAAGAAACCTGAGCTTTGTTCAATAGATTGTCCATCAAGCTGTCTAAGAGTTTAGAGGCCAGTTTAAAGACTTTTTTCCCTTCCATATAGAATAGGGACTGCTCTGCAGTCGGGTTGGGTATGCGGGTACCGCCCGCATCAATTTTACAGATATTGGCTCCAATACTATGCGTTTCATGATGCGCGGAAAGAATACCTTCTCTGCCCTCGCTTTTTTCCACTACACAGGCTGCCGCGCCATCACCAAAAATAGTGCAGGTTTCCATATCCTGCCAATTAAGTCCTTTGGATGCGATTTCGCTGGAAACAATTAAAATTCGTTTAAAGCGTCCGCCGGTAAGTAAATGAGAGGCAATATCTAAGGCGGTAATAAAACTAAGGCAGGTACTGTTTATATCAAAGCAAGCAATCCCTGACGATTCGAGGCCAAGCTGTTGTTGAATTAAAGCGGCAGTACAGGGAATGGCTTGTTCGCCTACGCCACAGGCACTAATAATCGCATCGACCTCCCTCATGTTGCGCTGTGCTTTTTCTATGGCAATGTGGGCGGCTTGCGCTCCCATATAGGAGGTGGTTTCATCCGCAGATGCAAAATGCCGGGAAATAAGACCTGACTTTTTTTGTACACTCCCCATCGCTATCTGTAGTTTCGCATCCAGTTCGCTGGATAAAACCTTATTCCTTGGTAAATAGCGGCCCATTCCCGTAATTTTTACACTAGGCATTGGTTTCATTCCTTAAAAAGTTAGCCTTGGCTGGAGGCACTTGTTGGGTAAAAAGACGATGGTCTTTAGCAAAAAAGGTACAGGACAGAGCATAAACGCCATAGGTTATAAACGGTGCGGCAAAAACATCGATGCTGTAATGGATATGACCAATAAGCACAATACAGGCAAAAAATACACTGGAAAGAAAACAGAAATAACGAATTCTTGGGTTATCCCAAAAAAGTAACATGAGTAAAAAAGGACCGCCGACATGGCCTGAAAAAAAGAGATCCCCATCAAAGAGGAAAAAAGAAGCGATATTTCCGGGGATCGCTAATTCATTTGCGGGAGCGCCTAAATGAGTGAGGCAGATAAAGGCGCTGCGTATGAGAATGAATAGAGCCGCAGACTTGGTGACAAAAGGGATTTTTTCGGGATGAAGAATGATGTAGCTGGTAAAGCCGAGCCAAAAAAATAGGGCTGCATAAACATGAATAAATGTAACATTACGCATGGGCAAATGTTGTAGGATTAGATCGTCTACCTGTTGACCTGCTACTTGTGAAGCATAGAGCCCGGCTTGATTGGCGGCAATAAAGCTAAAAAGCAGGAGGGTGATGCCGAGTAAGGTCGTCCACAGAAAATGGGAATCTGTGCAGAGCTCCTTATAGTTAGACCATATGGTTTTCATTGATGCACTATCTCCTGATAAAGCGCCTCATAGCGCTGTATAGTGTGTTGAATGTCGTGTTGTTCTGCTAATTGTCTACTTGCTATGCCCATTTTCCGGCTTTTTTCCGGATCATTAAGCAGTTCAATCAAATAGTTGGTGAGGGTGTTTACGTCATGTTTTGCAAATAGATAACCATTTACTCCGGGAGTAACCAACTCCGGCAATGCCATCGCATTAACTGCCAGCAAGGGTAATCCCGAGGCAATCGCCTCTAAGGCAACGATACTTTGTAGTTCAACAGGGCAAGCATTTACGAAACATTGGGCCAGACCGTGTATTTTGGGATAGTCATCATCGGTTAAATAACCCGTAAAGGTTACATGCTCTGTGAGTCCTAGCGTCTGTACTAGCTGTTCTAGACGACGGCGTTCGGCTCCGTGGCCGGTTAATACAAAATGGGCATCAACCTGTTGCCTAGCCGCCTGAAATGCATGCATAACCATCGGAATATTTTTTTCCTGGTCCAAACGACCGGTGTACAGCAGAATAGGTTTTTCCGGTATGGCAAAGCGTTGGCGAATTTGTTGGGCATCCTGGCCTGGTTTAAATTTTTGTAAATCGACGCCACAAGAAATGGCATGCACCTCTTTGTCTAAGTTTGCTGTTTGCAGTAAAAGTGCGGCAGTTTGCGTCGGGGTAGTTACTGCATCAACCTGGGACAGCATATCCACAATAATACGCCAGCATGTGCGGTTAAACCAAGGTTCGAAACGCTTGGGTAGCTTGGTATAGTGGAAAAAGTTTTCCGGCATAAAATGGTTGGTCGCCATCATAGGCAAGCCCATTTTCTTGCCAGCGCGATAACACATGCCACCGAGAATAAATTTGCCTTGAATATGAATAAGGTCGGGTTTAAATTCTTCAATGGCATTAAGTATTCCTTTTTTAATAAAAAAAGGCAGGCAAACGCGAAAGTTTTTATAGAGGAAAAGCGGCCAGGAGCGCACGCCATATAAGCGTACGCCATCATATTCTTGATACGCTTGCTTTCCTGTTTTAGAGGGGCAAATGACTAAAACTTCATGACCTCTATTCTGGAGTTGCGATGCGAGGCGATGGGTGAAGTAAGCTCCTCCATTTAAGTCGGGAGGATAACTGTCTAATACGGTAATAATTCTCATTAATTAAGCTTAACATGGACCCATGGACTTTTATTGGCTCAATGTGGTCATTAATTAGGCTTTTATGATATAGGTATTTTATTGGCAATGCAATTATTATTCGAGGCGGAAAAGGGGAGAAATTTACTTTTGCTACTTTTTATTTTTATTCTCTGATTTTTCAATGCATTTTCTTATAAATTCATGATAGATTAGCTGTCATAAATTTATAGGTTGCAAAGGATTGTTGCTAGTGCTTGGTTTTAGATCTTGCCCAGGTGTGTTTATTGGGGTATTTACACTTTCAGTTTTGCAGGCAGGCTGTACGGTCGGGCCCAATTTTCGCTCACCGCCACTACCACCGGTCAAGCAATATACGGAATCGCCATTACCTGCTAAGACGGTGAAAACACGCGGAGCTGGCGGAGAGGCGCAAGCCTTTATTAAAAATAAAGATATTCCTCTGTTATGGTGGGAGCTATATCAATCTCCTGAAATTAACCAGTTAGTTAAGGCCGGTTTAGATCATAGCCCTACTTTGGCTTCAGCCTCCGCCGCGTTGCATCAAGCGCGAGAAAATTGGCGAGCTCAAGTCGGTAATCTGTTACTGCCAGCAATTAATGGCGCTTTCGGGGTGCAGCGTCAGCGCTATGCAACCGCACAAATTGGTACGCCAGGTCAAAGTTCAACCTTCTCTATTTACAGTACAGCTTTTAATGTTTCTTATGTGCTCGATGTATTCGGTGGTTCACGACGAGAGTTGGAATCTTTGCGGGCGCAGGTCGACTATCAGCAATTTGAAGAAATTGCCGCTCATCTTACTTTGGCGGCCAATATTGTTACCACTGCTGTAAATATCGCATCGTATCAAGCACAAATCGATGCAACCCGTCGCTTAATTAAAATCGAACAAGATTTATTAAATATCTTAAACAGTCAATTTACGGTGGGTGCAGTTTCACGTGCAAATGTATTGACGCAGCAAACCTTATTGGAGCAGTCGAAAGCGACCTTACCGCCACTACAAAAAAACCTGGCTTTAGCGAAACATTCTTTATCCGTCTTGGTTGGTGAGTTTCCTGAGGGGGCTTTACCCAAACTTGATTTAAATCGATTAAAGCTCCCTACTGAATTACCTTTAAGCATCCCGTCGATGTTGGTGCGCCAACGTCCTGATGTGCGCGCTGCGGAGGCGCTCTTGCATTCAGCCTGTGCACAAGTCGGTGTGGCGACGGCCAATCTTTTCCCACAGGTCTCGTTAAGTGGCAATGAGGGTTGGCTTAATGTTTCCTGGTCCAAGCTATTTACCGGGCCAAATAATGTCTGGTTGATTGGTGCTGCGGTGGCGCAACCCTTATTTCGTGGGGGCGCTTTATTTGCCCAACGTCGAGCAGCTGTTGCGGCTTATGATCAAGCGAAGGCTCAGTATCAACAAACTGTTTTACAAGCGTTTCAAAATGTGGCAGATGCCTTAAGCTCCATAGAAACCGATGCGCGAACATTACAAGCAAGTATTCGTGCAGAGGATGCCGCTCACGATGCTTTAAAGCTGACGGTCCAGCAATTTCGTCTGGGTGGGGTTAGCTATATTAATTTATTAAATGCACAACAGCAGTATCAACAAGCGCTATTGAGTCGTATTCAGGCGCAAACTTTACGTTATAACGATACGGCGGGTTTATTCCAAGCCTTAGGCGGCGGCTGGTGGCATAAGCCTTGGTGTGTAAAAGAATGTGTGTAAGTGGCGGTGGCGTCCCCTGAAATGAGGCTGCATCCTTAACTTAAGGCTCCAGGGAATGGCGTTTAAGATTTAGAGACAAATTAAGAGAGAATTTTCTTGAAAAAGCAAATGACTATTATGTTGGTATCCGTGGGGATACTTTTTGGCTTAATCTTTGGCTGGAAAGCATTTACCGGATTCATGATGAAACGATATTTTGCCAGCATGCAGAATCCGATAATTACCGTCTCCACCATGAAAACAGAAAAGTCTTTATGGCAGCCCACAATGAAAGCGGTGGGCAGTTTACGCGCCCGCGTCGGGGTGAATGTTACCACTGAGTTAGCGGGCATGGTAAAAACGATTTCGTTTACTCCCGGTGCCCAAGTTGAAAAAGGTGCTCTTTTAGTGCAATTAAATGCGGATGCTGAATTGGGGCAGCTGCACTCATTACAAGCACAAGTTGAGTTAGCAAAAATTACCTATGAGCGGGATAAAGCCCAATTTAAAGTTAATGCAGTGAGCAAACAAGTAGTTGATAGCGATTGGTGGAACCTTAAAAATCTGCAAGCACAGGTAGAACAGCAAGCCGCCATTGTTGAAAAAAAGACGGTGCGCGCCCCATTTTCGGGACGCTTAGGTATTAATAACGTTAACCCAGGTCAATATCTTAATGTTGGCGATACGGTCACCGCACTGCAAGACTTAAACATAATTTATGCTGATTTTTTCTTGCCGCAGCACGCCTTGGCCGACTTAGAAATCGGGCAGGTGGTTTCTGTTAATGTGGATACTTTTCCTGAACAAACGTTTAAAGGAAAAATTACGACGATTCAACCCCAAGTCGATGTTAATACTCGTAACGTGGAAGTCGAAGCAACGTTGCTGAACTCTCGTTTTTTATTAAAGCCAGGTATGTTTGTGCATGCTGCCGTAGATGTGCAATCCAAGCGTAGCTACATCACCTTACCGCAATCGGCAATCAGTTTTAATCCCTACGGTGATATCGTGTATGTTGTTAAAGACAGTGGTAAAAAAGATGATAAAAATCAACCAGTTATTACGGTGCGTCAGGTTTTTGTGACTTTAGGGGATACCCGCGGGGATCAGGTTGCCGTTTTGAAAGGAATTAATGAAGGAGAAACCGTCGTAACCAGTGGGCAATTAAAGCTTAAAAATGGCAGTCGAATTACGGTGAATAACAGCATTCAACCTACTAATGAGGCTAACCCTCAGGTTACAAATAGACGCTAAGGATTGTATTTATGGCATTTACCGAAATTTTTATTAAGCGGCCTGTACTGGCTACAGTAATAAGCTTAATGATTTTGGCAATGGGATTGCGCTCCATGGGGGCATTACCTGTAATGCAATACCCCTTTACCGAAAACGCGATTGTGACTGTCACCACGACTTATACTGGGGCCAATCCGGATGTGATTGCGGGATTCATTACCACTCCATTAGAAAACTCAATTGCTCAGGCCAATGGTATTGATTATATGACCTCTACCAGTACTCCGGGCACGAGTACGATTACCGTTAATTTATTACTTAATTACGACCCCTTAAAGGCATTATCAGACATTACTACCAAAGTAAATGCCGTACTTAACCAGTTACCGAAAAATTCGCAACAGCCAGTGATTACAGTATCTGTCGGACAAACCATTGATTCGATGTATATTGGTTTTTATAGTGATGAATTGCCAATTAATAAAGTTACTGATTACATTATTCGCGTGGTTCAGCCTAAGTTGCAGGCAGTTAATGGCGTACAGAAAGCGGAAATTCTGGGAAGCCAAACCTTTGCGCTCCGTGCCTGGCTTGATCCCGTGAAATTAGCAGGCTTCGGGCTTTCGGCAGCAGACATTGGGGCAGCATTAGCTAATAATGATTTTATTTCTGCTGTAGGCCGTACCGATGGGCAAATGTTTATCCAAAACCTGACTGCCTCTACCAATCTTAACGATGTTGAGCAATTTAGAAAGATGGTTATTAAAGCGCAAAATGGGGCCATTATTCGCTTGGAGGATGTCGCAGATGTCGATCTTGGCGCGCAAAATTATAATTCTGCGGTGAGTTTTGATGGACGAAGGGCTGTTTATATTGGGATTATTGTTGCTCCGTCAGCTAATTTGTTAACCGTAATTAATGAAATTAGGAAAGTTTTTCCCAGCATTCAAGCGCAATTACCGCAAGGATTAAATGCTAATATTGTTTATGATGCGAGCTTGTTCGTTGACTCATCAATTCATGAAGTTATTGTTTCTTTGATGGAAGCCTTCCTGATTGTGACGGCGGTTATTTTTATTTTCCTGGGTTCTATTCGCTCCGTAATTATCCCTTTAGTAGCAATCCCTTTATCCATTATCGGCACTTTTTGGGTCATGCTGGCTTTAGGCTATTCCATTAATTTATTGACCTTATTAGCCTTAGTTTTAGGGATTGGTCTGGTGGTGGATGATGCGATTATTGTGGTAGAGAACGTACAGCGCCATATTGAAGAGGGACGAACTCGAATTAAGGCGGCATTACTGGGAGCAAGTGAATTAGCTAATCCAATTATTGCGATTACGGTCGTTCTGATTGCTGTTTATGCGCCAATTGGTTTTATGGGAGGATTAACCGGAGCCTTATTTACCGAGTTTGCCTTTACTTTAGCGGGGGCGGTAACCATTTCTGCGATAGTTGCCTTAACGTTATCACCGATGATGTGCTCTAAATTTTTGAAGGTAGGAGAGGGGGCAACGAAAGGGCGTTTGATGACAAGGGTGGATAATTTTTTTTCAAAATTAGAAAAAGCCTATTCGCGTGTTTTAGTAAAAACCTTACGTAATTTGCCTGTAGTTCTTGTTTTTGCTGCAATTATTTTAGCAAGTAATTACTTTTTGTTTGTGACCTCAGCATCAGAATTAGCACCGCAAGAGGACCAGGGAGTTATTATATCGCAGGTAACCACTGCGGCAAATGCTTCATTAGCTCAAACCCAGCTCTACGCTAATGCGGTTAATGCAACTTATAAAAAATATTCAGAAACGGATCATATCTTTCAGGTAGATGGACAGACTGGATTAAACATGTCCGTTATTGGTATGGTTTTAAAACCATGGGATGAGCGTAATCGTACCTCAAATCAACTGCAACCTTTAATTCAACACGAGTTGAACAATATTGCTGGGGCAAAAATTGCAGCGTTCCAATTGCCATCATTGCCGGGGGGCGGGAGTGGCTTGCCAATTCAATTTGTGGTTACCACTACAGAATCTTTTGACAATTTAAATGAAGTAATGCAACCGATTTTGGAACAGGCACGCAACTCTGGCTTGTTTGCTTATATCGATGTCGATCTCAAAATAGATCAGCTGCAAACGCGAATCAATTTAGATCGCAACCGAATCTCTCAGTTTGGCTTAACCATGCAGGATATTGGGAATTTATTTGGCTCTGGACTCAGTGAAGGATACATTAATTATTTCGATTTTTCGGGGCGTTCTTATCAGGTTATTCCTCAAGTGACCCGCGAGTCTCGTTTAAATCCAGACCAAGTATTAAATTACTACATTAAAACGTCAACAGGAGAGGCCATACCCCTATCTACGGTGGCCACGTTGCAACGTCAAGTTGTTCCTGAATCATTAAATCATTTTCAGCAACTTAATTCGGCAACGATTTCTGCAGTTGCATTACCTGGTGTTTCTACGGATAAAGCTTTAAGTACTCTTGCCAGCTTTGCGAATCAGACTTTACCGCAAGGTTATTCTATTGATTATGCATCTCAGTCTCGACAATATATTAAAGAAGGCTCCTCGTTAATGATTACCTTTTTCTTCGCGTTAATCATTATTTTCTTATCTTTATCGGCCTTGTTTGAGAGCTTCCGTGATCCGCTGATCGTCTTAATTAGTGTGCCTATGTCTATTTGTGGGGCAATGATTTTCGTAAGTCTTGGTATCGGTGGTGCTTCTTTGAATATATACAGTGAGGTAGGCTTAGTAACCCTGATTGGCTTAATCAGTAAGCATGGTATTTTAATTGTGCAATTTGCCAATGAGATGCAGGAAAAAGGGGAAAAGAAACTTGATGCGATTCTTACCGCTGCCGCTATTCGTTTGCGTCCAATTCTGATGACCACCGCTGCAATGGTGTTGGGGGTTATCCCTTTAATTATTGCTACTGGGGCAGGAGCCCTAAGTCGTTATAACATTGGTTTAGTGATCGCCACCGGAATTTCTATTGGGACTTTATTTACTCTTTTCGTGGTCCCTTCTATGTATCTGTTCTTAGCAGAAGAGCATGTAGAAAAGGCGAGAGAAGAGCACTTGGAGAACGAGGAATCTTTGGGATAATTATGGATATAGATTATGCAAGATCCCCCGTAATTCGTGATTACGAGGATCTTGGATTAGCTTGCGCTATAACACCGGGATAAGTGTGGTTTCTTCCGCTTCAACCAATGTCTTCGTTACCGGGGGAGGGGGGGGCGGAATGAATAATCCGTAGGTCAGGATTATCGAGGCATCAAGTTTTTGTGGTTTATTTACTGCCTCATTCATGTTGTCGTAGAGGCGTTTTCTTGTCGAAGGATAAATATTTAAGGCTTCCAGCAAAGATAGAAAACAGGCCTTCAAATAAGCAAAACTTAGAGTATCCATGTGCCGGTTGGGAGCAAGAAGAACGCTTTCAAAGCGAGGTTGCTTCACTCGTTTTTTTATCTCTTCGAAACGCTCTTTGATTGATAAAGTGCTTGGCTCATCTTCCTTCTTCTGTGCGTGGTTTGCATTTGCCTCAGGCCCTACATTTTCTTGCCTAGTTGCCAAGGGCTCAGAGTCATTCTCTAGCGCGGTTTCATCTACCTCATTCTGCGCATTGGTCGCTATTTCATATAATTCATTAATTAATTCTGACTTTTCAGTTATCGGATCTTTAAGATTCGATTGTGTTTTTTGTACGCTACTCACATGCTGTTCATTTTTCTTTTTTGTTGCATCGCTTAAATATCCTTTTATCTGGGCTAAAACAACCATCACGCGATCCAGCTGTGCGTACTCCTCATAATGCTTGCTTTCAAACTCACCTATTTTTTCTTGCAACTGTTTTTCTATACTAAAACTAATATCTTTTACCGTTTTTGCCTGCTCAATGATGGTGTTTTTAAACGTGAGTAATTCTTTACGTAACTCTTTGCGATACTCTTGATCGGTATATTGCAAACCAATATGACGGTTACATAGTTTCTTTAAATGTTGATTAAAGGTTTTTGTCGTATATTCGTGAATAAAATCCTGGTTTTCTTTATCCTGGACTTTGTCGATTCCTTTAAGCTGTGTTAGTTGTTCTTGAGCAGTCTTTAGTCTCATCTCATAGGTTGCTACCAAGCCAAGAACGTAATGATAACTGGCTGTGATCCAGCCTTCAATTTCGGTAAATTCAGGGTCGTAGGCATTAAGAGTTTCACTGCATACTTTATCTAATAGATGCTGGTCTTCATAGGTGCTAACGGCGACATTGACTTTCTTTGTCTCACGAAACTGAGCTAAGACGGGTAAGTTTTTCTTATATTGTTTTTGCAGCCCTTCAATGCACTCCTCAAAAGTGAATGGATGTACGCTAATGGGTTGTAACTTTGAGATGAGATCGGGGTGAGCGTAGCGTTTGTACTCTTGAACATACTGGTATAAGGTTTCAAGATCGGCGTATTCTTTTTTGACGCGTGCAATATTATTTTGAGCCTTAGTAATTCTTTTATTGAGAACACTCGTACGTTCTTCTAAGGGTTTTTTATCGCAAATTAAGGCCACATGCAGTTCAGAGGGTAAATCAAGAGCCTCTAAAAAGCCTTTATAAAATTCATTAGTAACACGTCGTAATGGTTCTGAGAGACTACCTGAAGCTAATCCCAGTTTGGTTTCCCAATGATCCGCTTCGAGCAGCATGGGTGTAAATATTCCAGGTCGAATCTTATCTACATTATTAAGTACGGCATCATGTGCTGTAGTAGTAAATTCATTGAGCTTTTGCATCAACTCTCTGTAAAGCAACAGCATCTGGGGAGACTGAAGAAAGAGTTTAAAATAAGAATGCGAATTTTGAATCATTGCTTCTATAGTCAATGTAGCTTGTTTTGCATTCCTATAGAGCGTCTTCAATTCTTCGGTCGATTGATAATTCTTATTTTTTAGCGATCTAATGTGGTTGGGGCCGATATAAAACGCATTCAGTGCAAACCACACGGAATTTTGTTGTACGGTTCCATCGACGGGAATTTGCTCAGGCGTTGTTTGATATGCAAAAGAATGCCCCTGTATAACCGCATAAAGATTTTGCGCTTTGCTGACTAATTCGCGGGTAATAAAACTATAATGAGGATCGCTGGCCAATCGCTCACTGAGCTGAATGATTTCGTTGATATGACCATAAGCTTGTAACAGCGTACTTACATAATTCCATTTCCATAATTTGGCCATCTTTTCTTCACCAATCGCGGTATAAGGTCCATGCAGGTCGTAATCATTTAAATCTTCTAGTGCATGAGCAATTCCTTCGATGTGAAACAGGCAATTATAGATATCTTTTATCGCCCGAACCTGCATGCTCTCAGCCAGTTGTTGATGCGGGTCTTCCATTTCAGGGTAAGGAACCCCTTGGGTTTTGGGAATTAATTGTTTGCGCATAGCTTCATTAAAGAGCGCCTGGATGCCATACAAGGCCCCTCTAAACTCAGTAATGCCTTTAGATATATTAGTGTCTTTGAGAAGGCGAGAGGCTCTTTCTCCCTGCTTTAGATTTAGGCTGAATGAGGCGGCTTCATTTTCCGTAATCAGTTTTTCTTGAGCCCAACGAATGTATTGTTGGTTTTTCTGGTGCAAATCCATACTTACATTAGCAAAATAAGTTTCAAGATATTCATCCAGTTCTTCAAACAGGTCAACGACTGGTATTGTTTTCGCGTCGAGCTTTTTCTTGGATAGTGCGTCTGCTAAGAATTTATCAAAATTTTGTACACTTTCTTTGTGGGTTTCGGGAGCTGCGCACACAAAATAAGCTTGAAAAACATTATACAAATTGCGGCATTCCGTTTTTACCTGGTCATTTAAGGCTTCAATTTTTTGTACGGCACCTGAAATCTTATGGGCTTTTAATAGTTGGATAAAGTCTGCTTCAGTCGTGCTTTGTTCTCGTGCCAAACGAATAAATTGTTGTTTCTTTTTTCGCCAAGTCTTTTCTGTTCGACCAAAATGTTGTTCCGCATCTTTGAATAAATCGGGGACGGGGAGGTCCATTGCAACAACAGGTCTATTCGATAATAAATCAACGAGAATACGATCTAAACGAAGCATACTCTCGCTGTTTTGAGGCGATGCAGCCACTACAAAATAAGGTTGGAACACGGCATATAAATTACGGCATTGTTCTTTAAGCGCTCCATCTAATTGACTTAGAGCATAAATATTGTCATGAAGACTATGTTTTTTCAGGATTTCATTAAACTCGATGTAGGCTTGTCGAGCTACTTGAAACTTATTGTATTTAGTACAATATAAAGTATAGATTTCAATTGCCTGCTCGGCTGTTAATTGCTCCGGCCTTGCTATTATGACGCTAGTCTGAGTGTTTTGTAGATTAGTTTCGTCAATATTATAGACGCTGGCTCTCGTCGCCTCATATACGGCTAAGGCTGCTGGGGCTTGAGCACCTTTTTCCTGCGAGCTGTGTATTTGCAACAGTCTCATAAAATCGTTATAGGCTTGCTGTGCCACTTGAAACTTATTGTGCTTATTACGATACCATTCGCAAAGTTCAAGGGTTTGATCGGCGGTTAATTGTTCTGGGTTTCTTAGTAAAGTATGTTGAGTGCTATCACTTTTTTCGAATTTCAGTTTTTTGGTTTCTTGTTCGAGAAAGGCGGCTGCAGCTTCTTCATCAAGGAATTTAGCGTGTGGCAAATCATAATATGAGTCATCTGTAGTCGGCCATGATGTTTGGATTCGCACCAGCGATGCGGTACAGTTTTCCAGTAAGAAGGTGGTGTCGACAATGGTGGGAGTGTCTTTGGGATCTACTATTCTATTAGCCAGCAATGCAGCAAGGTATTGTTCAAATTTGTGTAAGTCTTCTTTACGCGCTGTTAAATAAGGTAAATAAGAACGCAGTTTATTATAAAGGTTTTTCAGACGAATTTTGTCGTTGCTCTCGAGCTGATTTAAGGCCAAATGAGTTTGAGTATCATTAATCGTTTTTTTAATAAGTTTATTGAAGTTAGTTAAATTGGATTTCAGCGTTACAAGCTGTGTTTTTTCAATGGTCAGCGGTGCGTCATCTTTTTTTATCCCTAGAGGAGTTGTTTCATCAATGGTGTACACATTCATTGGCTGATTATAAGGATATAAGGCTAACTGCGCATTTTTATATACCGAGTCAATCAGATCTCGATTGAGCCCGATATGGAATAGTTGGGTTGCCTCATTTTTCTTAATTAATGCGGATAGGGCTACTCTTTTAGGTAGAACGAAGCTTACATGATCTGGGGATAGTGCTCTGGTTATGAAACTCCATGGTCTTGATATATAAGAAGACCAGGTTGAACGGGTAGTATAAGATGACCACGCTTGGGGACCAAGCAGGCCTGCGCTCATTTGATCATTGAGGTCGACATCCAAACGCTCTACATAAGGTTTAAATATTTTGTAATGGCTCACAAGTTCTTTTCTTACCTGTTCAGGTAATTGATGTAGACTCAGGTTTTGATGCTCTGCTTTTGCTAACTCATCGAAAAACGCGTTAATTGCATTCTGGGCTTGCTCGGTTTTATAGAGTGTTTTATTTGCGGTATCAATACGCTTATAAGCAAGCTCAAGTCTTAACTCAATAAACCGGGAATCTTCAATTTGCAGTAACTCTTCCCCTCTTTTTTTAAAATCAATGGCTTTTTGGGGAAGATAAACAAGAGCCTCATATAATTTTTGGGCATTAGCCATCAGGGGGGTAGATAAGGTGCCCGGATTGAGCATGCAATTCACTTCAATTTTATCTACCAGGCCAAATAGTTTAGGAAGTACCTCGTATTTTATTTGCGATAATTTTCCGCATACCACATCTTGGGAGAATTCACTTAGCTCCCCAACCTGTTCCAGGGTACTCATTACCAAGGTAATTAGGTTACGAAGGATGTGGATGTAATTTAAAAATTTAAGCGAAACAAGGATCTTATTTCCTTTTAAATTTTCGATGTCATTTAATAAATGAAGTGCAGCATTTTGTATTTCATCTAATTTTTTTTGATTGAGCTTGGGCTCATTTTGGCGAAGTTGTGACGAGTATGATTCTATTTTCTCGGTGAGCTGATTAATATAACTGGGCAACAACCTACTAAATTCAGTTAGAAAGTTATAATCAACATCGCCACCTAAAGGGCGTAATTGATCTATGGTTTTACCTGTTGCTACCCCGACCGTTTTCGCAAGAGGGTAGGGTTGAATCGCATCTTTGGTTGCTTGGGCATTTTTTTCCGCAAGTTGTTGTACTTGGGCTAAATGAGGCAGGATAAAATCAAGTTCCTCTCGGAACATTTCTTTTAAATCCACATCCAAATGTGTGGCTAAGTAAGCTGCTTCATAAGTTGTTTCAATGGTATTGCTAATCAGTAATACGGCATGGGGGCCGGCTTTGCGTAAATCTCTAATATCAATATTTTCTAAATCAATAAAGGATAAACGAGCATAATAAAGGGCATTAATGAGCTTTTTTATCTGGGTAATGTTATCAGGCTCAAGTTCAAAGTCAGTAAATGGAACGCCTGTTTCATTGATCTTTTCAGCAGCAAAATAAGGACGTATTTGCGGACTAACGTACTCACTTTTAAGCACATCAAAAATTTGTGCGTAATAATGTTCTACTTTTTTAGACAGCTGGTTTCTCTTGAATGATTCAATGATTCGTAGTTTTTCTTCTATAATAAACATTCAGATTTCCTGCATTATTAACCCCGCGCTAGTGTAATGCATAATACTTAAATTATTATTAAGAATGTAGGTTTTTTGAACTTATTTTTTATAAAATCGCTTTTACGGATAATTCTAACGTAAAATCAGCCACTTTATTGGTTAATCCAGGGTAATCTGTATAAGCACCTATTTTGATGGGCCTGTTCACTCGTTCTTTTGTTCTTTGGGTTTCTTCTAACATGGCTTTGACTTGGGCACCATCAGTGCACACAAAATAAACATCTGATTCCGGACGGCGTAAAAATTGTGCTTGGAATGATTTAAAAACTAATGAAACCTTACATTGAGCTCGTTCCGCATGATAAAAACCATGGATTCCACCAGCTAAGTCTGCGCCAACCGATAAGGCGCCAAAATACATTGAGTTTAAATGGTTACGGCTGCGCCTTCTTAGTGGAAGACAAATAACAATTTCTTCTTCATCTATTTTAATTAACCGTGGTTTTAAGTAGCCTATCAGGGCAACTTTAAAATGGCAGAAATACCAGAAAAATAATTTAAAACGAAAAGAAGGGCGCATTATTTTTCCTCCTTAACCATACTAATGCTTTGGATAATATAAGGACTGCTTGATGGCTGCGTCGTGGCAATGACCAGTAGTGAAAAGGCAACCTTTACATTAATTTCCGGCAACAGGATTTCCGTGTTGACGCGGGAAAATCGCATTCCCGAGACATCGCCGGAGTCTACTACCTGAGGCTCGATAAGAAAAAGAGGATGAACCGATAGTTCCTTCTCACGGATGGTTTCTGCATATCCTCCAAGGAAGACCTTCAGCGCATCCCAGCTATTGATGGTAAATCCTGCTTTATATTCCTGGGGTTCCTCATCTATAGATTTATGATCTACACTTAAGGCATTAAGTAAGATTTTTTTGGTCCAGGCGGTTACTGGTATGGGTTCTTTGGCGTAAAGATTGGGAGCCAAAATGATAATGATTCCGAGTACAAGAGCCCTCATCACTAAAATCCTTTTATATTAACGAGTTATTAAATTAAGTGTAGCAGAAGTCTTTATGGATACCCAAGTTACTTCAAGGCAAAAAATATGCTGTTGGCCGTATCTTGGTTATGGAATTAAAAATGTCTATACGCTCTGCGAATTTAAGTTCATAATTCATTTTTCTTTTCAGAATTATTAAACCAAACGAACGAATTTTATGCAAACTATCAGTATTCGTGGTGCACGAACTCATAATCTCAAAAATATTGATTTAGACTTACCTCGAGATCAGTTAATTGTTATTACTGGTTTATCAGGCTCTGGTAAGTCTTCATTAGCCTTTGATACGTTGTATGCCGAAGGGCAGCGACGTTATGTCGAATCCTTGTCTGCTTATGCTCGACAATTCTTATCGATGATGGAAAAGCCGGATGTTGATTCTATTGAAGGCTTATCTCCAGCCATTTCGATAGAACAGAAAGCAACCTCACATAATCCTCGCTCTACGGTGGGGACTATTACCGAAGTTTATGATTATTTACGTCTGTTGTATGCGCGGGTCGGTGAGCCGCGTTGCCCCACACACCACGTGCGTTTGCATGCGCAAACGGTCAGTCAAATGGTGGATCAGGTAATGACCTTACCTGCCGATTCCAAAGTGATGATTTTGGCGCCCATAGTCCGTGAGCGAAAGGGCGAGCAAGTGCAGTTGTTCCAGCAATTGCAAGCGAAGGGCTATGTGCGTGCGCGCATTGATGGGGAATTGTATGAGCTTGATTCGCCGCCCAAACTTGGCTTGCGTACTAAACATACGATTGAAGTAGTGATCGACCGCTTTAAAGTAAGACCCGAAATTGAACAACGCTTAAGTGAATCGTTTGAAAATGCATTGAACTTGGCTGAAGGGCTTGCCATAGTCGCTTCCATGGATGAGCAATTTACTGATCTAGTTTTTTCTTCCAAGTTTGCATGCCCTGAATGTGGTTACAGTTTGAGTGAACTCGAACCCCGTCTTTTCTCATTTAATAATCCGGTGGGTGCTTGTCCCTCTTGCGATGGCTTAGGGGTGGATCAGTTTTTTGATCCGGATCGGGTGATTCATGATGCTACGGCCAGTTTAGCCGAAGGTGCTATTCGTGGTTGGGATAAAAAGACTAATTATTATTTCTCCATGCTGGAATCCTTAGCGCAGCATTATGGTTTTAACACGGGTACGGCTTTTTGTGATCTTCCTAAAGAGATGCAGGAAATCATTTTATATGGTAGCGGTCGTGACGTAATTGAGTTTAATTACCATCGACCCAATGGTGGTTTTATGCTGAAGCGGCATGTATTTGAAGGAGTTATCCCGAATATGCAACGTCGTTATCGGGAGTCCGATTCAGGGATGATCAGGGAGGAGCTTGCCAAGTATTTATCTTCACGCCCATGTCAGACTTGTAGGGGCACCCGCTTACGTGAGGAAGCACGTAACGTATTCATTGATGATAAAAACTTACCCGAAATATCCGCTTATTCCATAGAAAAGTCATATGAGTTTTTTAAAAATTTGCGCTTAACTGGTTATAAAGGCGAAATCGCTGCCAAGATTAATAAAGAAATCGTGGAGCGCTTAGGCTTTTTAGTCAATGTAGGCTTGGATTATTTGTCCTTAACTCGCAGTGCAGAAACCTTATCAGGTGGAGAGGCGCAACGTATTCGTCTCGCGAGTCAAATTGGTTCTGGCTTGGTCGGGGTAATGTATATTTTAGACGAGCCGTCAATTGGCTTACACCAACGCGATAATGATCGCTTGTTAAAAACTTTGATGCATTTACGTAATCAAGGCAATACCGTTATTGTGGTTGAGCATGATGAGGATGCCATTCGGAGTGCAGATTTTGTTTTGGATATTGGCCCAGGTGCCGGGGTTCATGGCGGTGAAATTGTTGCCCGTGGTACTCCTGAAGAAGTGATGCAGAATCCGGCATCCCTGACCGGACAATATTTATCAGGTAAACAGGCGATCGTTGTGCCTAAGGAACGTTTACCGATAAATCCCGAGAAAATGATTCATTTAAAAGGAGTTAGTTGCAATAACCTTAAGCAGGTGAGTGTCAGTATTCCTTTAGGCTTGATGACTTGTATCACAGGGGTATCGGGCTCTGGAAAGTCCAGTTTAATTAACGATACTTTGTATCCGATAGCGGCGAACCAGTTAAACCGGGCCAGTTTGTTTACTCCAGGGGCGGTAAAAGAAATTTCTGGGCTGAATCTCTGCGATAAAGTTATCGATATTGATCAAAGCCCAATTGGCCGTACTCCACGTTCAAATCCTGCAACTTATACGGGTCTGTTTACCCATGTCCGCGATTTATTTTCTGGAACTCCTGAAGCCAGAGCACGCGGTTATCAACCGGGTCGATTTAGCTTTAATGTTCGTGGCGGGCGTTGTGAGGCTTGCCAGGGAGATGGGCTTATTAAGGTAGAGATGCACTTTTTACCGGATATTTATGTTGCCTGTGATGTCTGCGAAGGTAAGCGTTATAACCGCGAAACCCTAGATATTCAGTATAAAGGCAAAAATATTCATGAAGTGTTAGAGATGACGGTTGAAGATGCCTGTACTTTTTTTGCCGCCATCCCTATCTTAGCCAGAAAATGTCAAACCATGGTGGATGTGGGCTTGTCTTATATTAAATTAGGCCAAAGCGCTACCACTTTGTCTGGAGGAGAGGCGCAACGTATTAAACTGGCTCGTGAATTATCCAAACGGGGTACAGGGAGTACTTTGTACATCTTAGACGAACCAACTACAGGTTTGCATTTTCATGATACCCGGCAGCTGCTCTCGGTACTATTCCGTTTGCGCGAGCAGGGGAATACGATTGTCATTATTGAGCATAACCTGGATGTAATTAAAACTGCGGATTGGATTATTGACCTAGGCCCTGAGGGCGGTAGTAAAGGTGGGCTTATTGTAGCCACTGGAACTCCAGAACAAGTTGCTAAAAGTCCACAATCGTATACCGGACAATTTTTGAAACCACTTCTGAACTCCAAATAATACTAAGCCCGTATTAGACGACGTCTTAATACGGGATGTCTGGCACATTCCCCTGTTATTTTTACTATTTTCAAGCTATAACTTAAGTAGGATATTTTTTATAGGATAACAACATGGGTACTTTCTTTCTTGCGCTTTTAGTCATCATTGTACTTCTGGTAATCTGGGCTATTGGTATTTATAACGTTTTAATCCAGCTCATAGAGACCATTAATAACGACAAAAAGCAAATTGATATTCAATTAGATCGCCGATTTAAGGTATTCGAATCCCTGATTGATACTGTTAAAAAATATATGGATTACGAACAAACCACGTTGAAAGATGTTGTTGCCTTACGTAATCAAGCGCAAGCGGCTAAGGCTGCTGGTGATGAACAGGGGCGGATTGCTGCAGAGAATGGAATTTCGCAAATTGCATCAGGCCTTAATGTGGTTTTTGAACAATATCCTGATTTGAAAGCCAATCAAAACGTGCTGCAATTGCAGGAAGAAATTGTGAATACCGAAAACAAATTAGCCTATGCGAAACAAGCATATAACGATGCGATTGAGCGTTATAATGCGAAGAAAAAGTCTTTCTTTGAATCAATGGTGGTAAATTATTTCTCCTCTGCATTGAATAAAGATTTTGTTTACTGGGGGCTTCCTGAAGAACAAGTTCAGGTTAGAGAAGACTACACTGTAAAATTTTGAGATAGACTATGAGTCTTGCTGACTATCATGGCAGTGCAGGCGACTGGCGCGAGCAAATAAGAAAAAACCAGCGCAAGACGCGTATGGTCATTGGATTATTTGTTGGTGTTTACTTTGCTGTCGGTTTGATTGCGGATGTTGTGGTTTTACAAACTATGTATCCCGGTCTTACCGTGCAACAAAGCATGAATGCCTTACTGTATTTTCGCGTGATTCCCTACGCCACCTTACTCATGGTTGGTTTTGCTGCTGTTTCTTTATTAATAACGTATTCGCTTTACGATCGCATCATGCTTTTAGGTACTGAGTATCGAGAGATCACCCCGGAGAACGCCCAAAATGTACAAGAGCAGCAATTATATAATGTGGTAGAGGAAATGACGGTTGCTGCGGGCTTACAGTATGTTCCCAAAGTTTTTATTATTGAAGCAGATTATATGAATGCCTTTGCCAGCGGTTATAGTGAAAAGTCGGCAATGGTGGCCATCACTCGTGGATTAATTGATAAATTAAATCGTGCTGAATTACAAGCCGTTATGGCACATGAATTAAGTCATATTCGCCATGGTGATATTAAATTGACTTTAACCGTAGCGGTTTTAAGTAATATTTTGCTTATTGTGATCGATATTTTATTTTATTCGGTTTTATTTAGACGCAATGGTAATGATCGACGCGATAATAATCAATTACTGATGGTGATTATGATTCTGCGCTATGTTTTACCAATTATCACCGTTTTATTAACGCTATTTTTAAGTCGTACTCGTGAATATATGGCTGATGCTGGCTGTGTTGAATTGATGCGAGATAATGAGCCTATGGCTCGAGCTTTATTAAAGATTAGTTCTGATCATGAACAACATGCTGATTATTATGCAGAAGAATATGGGAATACAGCTCATGAACAGGTGCGCCAGGCATCCTATCTTTTTGATCCCTCAGACATCTCGTCGATTAAATCCTTAAGCAGTGCTTTTGATACCCATCCTTCAATAGAACAACGGCTGCGTGCCCTAGGTTTTAATCGTAAATAAGCTCGATTTAAATGATTATTTTTCATTAATTAGTGTTGAAATTTTTTACAGAAAACAGTACAATTTAACAACTTGATTTGTTTGGAATCTTTCTACATGCCTAATAATCGCTCAGAGTATCCAGGGAAAATTATTCGTTTAGAGGATGATAATGGTTTTAAAGCGCTGAAGTCCCAAGAGTTTTCAGAGATTTTTGGTCGAGCCAGTGGGGAAGCAGGGCTTGGGGCGGTCTTTGGTGGCTTAGGTGGCTTTGCTAGTAAGTATGCCTATTCCTTTTTTAGTCCAGAACTGATGAGTAATGCGGGTGGTTTTCTCTCTTTTGCTGGTGTTGGTGCTCTTGCCGCACTTTTAAAGTGGATTCCACAACTATTAACCAAAGATTACTTGAATGATAATGATTATTTAGCCGAGCATATTAATCTGAAGTCCTTTATAGAGAATAGCTTGAATTTGGCTTATAGTTGTGCTGCCGTCACGGCTTCGGCGGTGCTAATAGGCAGCCCTGTTGCTCCTACAGTTGCGTGCATGATGTTAATACCTACAATTACTTGGATACTAGCCTCTTTAAATAATGCGCTCTCGGCATGCATCACCTCTTACTTGCATTCAAATTTACCTCAAATGAACTAAAAATGGGCTTCTTTAGGCCCTATACACTGAGCGTGTAATGCGCTCTTTTGCTCTATTATTCATCCCTTAAGTAAAAGGACATTTTTTAAGGAAAGAGGAGTTTTTTATTGAGCTCTGTGTTTTTTTTATGTACAATGTGGCGACTTAATTAATCTTGGGATCTTATTTATGGCAGATAGTATAATCGATAATGCAAAAGGACCTGTTCGTGCAGAAGATGTTCTCATAGAGGCTGGCTACCAAGCTTTCGGTGGCGCTCTAGGTGGTGGCATTATCGGTACTCTCGGTAAATTTACAGGCTCATTTTTTGCTCCCGGGTTGGTGCAGGGGGCTGGTGGCTTTATGGCTTTCGCTGGGGTGGGAGCTTTAGCGGCACTCTTAAAATGGTTACCTGATTTACTAACCAGACACTATATAGAAAATAATGCCTTTTTAAAAGAACATCCTCATTTGCAAGAGATGCTCAAAAATTGTTCTGGATTGGCTTATTGGTCTGCTTCGGTTGCTGCTTCGGCTGCTTTAGTCGGAAGCCCTGTTGGACCTACTCTAGCATGTATGACGCTTTTACCCCTGGTTTTTTCAGCTGTTGAAGCGATAGTCTGTGTAATCAATGCTCTTATCGAGCAGAAAATTGCCGCTGAAGAGGAAAGTCCCGCTTTCGCTTAAAATGGTTATCATAGAGTGTAGCGCTTCGTGGGTTACACTCGAAACTATCCTCATTTTTTCGATTTTCCCGTGTGCATCAGATTGATAAACTAGGTATATTTTTCTGTTCAACCAGACGTCAATTACATCGTGGCATTTATTGCCTATCTTTTAAACATATTGATTTACCAGCTTTTTTCCCTGCTTTATCTTGTCTAGTACCCTATTTTTTGTTTATGATGAGGCATGATGATAATACCTTCTAGAAAAGGAATTTGGATGTGATGAAAAAGCAAGCGGTAATTCTGTCATTATTTTTATTAGGCAGTGGGCAAATAGTTTGTGCTGATGCTTTGTCCAGAACACGAAGTGAAATGGCTACTGAAACCAATAGTAATGTAACAGGTTTTCTGAAAAAGATAACTCCGGAATTCCTTTATGGATATACTGATTTTCACTTTGAGTCATCCTCATCGGAGAATATAAACCGTTACAATGGGCATTCAAATCTTTATTCAGCCGGAGCGGATCATCTTTCCTTTGGCCCCAGCGTAATGGCCGGTGTGTACTATTTTCGTGTAGATACTTCGATAAACTCTGCTTTTTTGTTGTCACCGAGTCCGGTGACGACGACCTCGCAAAATATAAAAAATGATACAATTTTTGGTCACGTACTAAAGATCTTTACGCCACAAATCTATTTGGATTTAGCTGCTGGTTACGGACAAAACAAAATCAACAGTTACTTGACCGTGGCTCCAGACACTCTTGATGAGTCGCATGCCTATGCGCGTAATGGTAGTGATAACTGGTTTGTGAGTGCTAATGGGATTTATAGAAAAAGCTGGCAAAAGTTTTTACTAAGAGCAAATTTCGGTGTTTTATATAGCCAAATTGATACAGGTCCCTATACGTATAAGTTCCCCGCGCTAGAAACGTCGGTGCCGATTGAAGCCTTAAGAAATAAAGCAACCCTGTTAATGGAAAATGCAGAGCTTGGTTATTTTATTAACCCTAAATTAATGCCCTTTATTAATGGCGGTTTATTTCAAGTAGCTCAGTTCTCCAATAGCCGTCCCATCGTGAATTCTGCTATTACAGTGAATGGTACTTTGCCTCAGTTAAACATGAATAAAGATGGTTTTCGTTTAGGTGGGGGCGTTTCCTATACCCATAAGAATGTTACGATGCGTGTTGAGGAAAAATATTACAATGCGAGCAGTACATTCCATAGTTTCCAAACCTTAGCCGCTATAGAGTACCAGTTTTCTTAGGCATTCTTAGTCGTTTGACGTAATACGATAATCTCCGACGTGCCGCGCTTAGTCCGTGGTTCGTTGGAGCTTGGGTAAAACATGAGAGGATTTCTCGGACGTAGCCTTTACCTGCGTCGGAATAAAACGGTTACCTTCATAGAAAGGACGAATTTTTGCAATGAATGCTTCGCAGTTTTTGCCCAAAATGCTGAAATCCAAATTGACGCAATTTTCTCTTGGTCTTTTTTGTACGGCATTTATTTTCCTTGCGGACATAATTCATCTCCCTTTAGTCAGTTTCCTTATTGATCAGTTAGATGATCGAATTTATGATCAAATTGTTCAATTAAATCGTCGGCCCCATTTGCCTAATCCCAAAGTTGTTATTATTGATATCGATGATCGCTCTGTACAACAGGAAGGGCGCTGGCCTTGGCCACGTAATAAATTGGCCGAATTAATTAACAAATTAAAGGGAGCGGGGATCGTAACTATTGGTACGGATATGGTTATGTCTGAACCCGAGGTAAATTATGCTATCGGCTTAAAGAATGAATTATTGCCACTGGTTGCCAAACTTCCACCCAATCAACAGCAACTCCCTGCGTTATTAGAGTCAATTGCTCCGCATGTTGATAATGATCGAATTCTTGCACATTCTTTATTAGAGCATAATGTTGTTTTGGGTTTTTTATTTCATAATGATCAACTCGTTAAAAAAGGGGCCTTGCCCTCACCATTAACCCTGCCAAACAATGCGATTATCTATCGTGGTGATATGCCTCTTTTTCAGTTTACGGGCTATAACGGTTGTTTGCCTTTATTTCTTGAGGCGGCTACCCAAGCAGGCTCGGTAGCGAATCTTCCTGACTCAGATGGCTCAGTGCGTCATGGATTGATGATCGCGAGCTATGATAACAAACTTTATTCCACCTTATCTTTGGCTATTGCAATGAATTATCTGATGGTGGATCACGCTAACTTGATTACTACTGATGGTGAGTTAAGTGGAATTCAAATTGGGGCTGTGTTTATCCCAACGAATTCTTATGGGCAAATTCTTATTCCGTTCTGGGGGCTTCCGGGGACCTTACCTTATTATTCTGCAACCGATATTATGCAAGGTCACTTTAATTCCGATGAGCTCCAAGGTGCCATTGCAGTGATTGGCTCAACCATGATTTTGCTTGCTGATTTACATCAGTCTCCGGTAGCTCAATCATTTCCTGGAGTGGAAATGGTCGGCAATATGGTGCAAGGCATTGTGGGGCAACAGTTGGTTACCCAATATAATTGGCATACCACTAGTGCTCGCATGTACCTCTTATTATTAGGATTTTTTTTCACTTGTGTCTTTACCTTGGTTGGTGTTACAGGCATGCTAATACTGGCCTTTATCAGTATCTTAGCCACTTTAGCAATTTCCGTTTATCTTTTTGTCGCCAAAAGTTTGTATGTACCCTTAGCCTTCATTCTGGTGCTGATTACGCTGCAGACAGTGGCTAATTATGGTTATTTATTTATTATGGAGCGGCGACAAAAGAGAAAAATTAATCAGCTGTTTGGTCAATATGTTCCTGAGCAATATGTTAAAGAATTAATTGATTCTCCAGAACAATACAGTATGGATGGACAAGAGCGGAATATGACGGTGCAGTTTAGTGATATTCGCAATTTTACTTCCATCAGTGAGTCCTTGGAGGCTTCGAATGTTAAACGTTTATTAAATACTTTTTTTACCCCGATTACGGAAATAATTTTCAGTTTCCGTGGCACAATTGACAAATATGTTGGCGACATGATTGTTGCTTTCTGGGGCGCACCGATGGTCGATGAGGAGCATGCTTATCATGCGGTTATGGCTTCATTAACCATGATAAAGAGCTTGCCCAAAATTAATGAAAAAATGGTAGCAACAGGGCTGCCTGCAGTAAATATTGGAGTGGGCTTGGCGACTGGTTTAATGAACGTGGGTGACATGGGATCGGAATTCCGTCGAGCCTATACGGTTCTTGGAGATACGGTAAACCTGGCTTCGCGCTTACAAGATTTAACCAAGTTTTACCAAGTAAATATTTTAGTAAGCGATGGCACTCATGCTGCCGATGATCGATTTGTTTGGCGGCCGGTAGATAAAATCACAGTTAAGGGACGTAAAACGGGATTGATTATTTATCAACCAGTTGGCCTACGTTCAGAGATTGATGATGCTGTTGTAGCTGAGTTGACGGAATATCAGTCAGCCTTAGATGATTATTATGCGCGTAACTGGTCGTCTGCAGAAAAGAAATTTGATATTCTGAAAAGCAAATCGCCGGAAATTTATTTGTATCAAATGTATCTTGAGCGCATTAAAGGATTCCAGGTGGAACCACCTGCGGAAGATTGGAGTGGTATTTATGTTCATCTACATAAATAATTAATGTTTTGTTTATTGTACAGGGAAAAATATGAAGAGAATAATTTTAATCGGGCTTTTATCCATGACGACCCAGGTTTTCGCTGAGTCTGCTGCTAAGGTATTGTTTACACAGAATAAGGTGACGGCTGTTCATGGTGGTAGTACGCGGGCCCTTTCGCGTGGTTCTGCGTTGGAGGCTGGTGATGAAATTGTTACAGCGGCAGATGCCGCAGTGCATCTTCAGTATTCAAATGGTGCTTTAGTAAATATCGGTTCAGGCTCATCATATAAGATTCACGCGTATGCTCCAAAGCAATCTGGCGTGCAAATTGATGCCGAGTTAGCTCATGGAAAATTAGAAATTCAAAATGGTGGGAAAATTAAAGAAACCTTAAAAACACCTATTGTTTCTCTGGCTATTCTTGGAACCCATATTCGTGTTGATGCAACTCGTTCGGCGAAAGCAAACGCTAATCGTAAAAACAAGCAATGTGCTGGAGCTCGCGCCATTGAAAATACGTATGTCCAGGTTCTCGAGGGATTGGTCTCGGCTCGCGATAAGCTGTTAAGACCGGGGAAAAGTGTACGTGTTACCTGTGATCGTATTGTCGATGCTCCATTCCCACCAGATGGTATCGTTAATTCGCCCTTAAACGCTCCAGGGAAAATTGAAACGATGGCTGGAGGGGCAGTTGCGGATACTAATGTTTCAGACGAAGGGGCATTAATTGCAACTTATGTTGCTACGAACCAGGTTCCTGGTACGATTACGACCGGTAGCATTGACTCTATTCAGGCAGTGACTGCGGTTGCGGACATTTCCCTAGCGTGTAGTACTGGCTTACCTTAGCCGGTTCGATTGCACCATTTTACAGAACCCGTATTACGACCGCGTCTAATACGGGCTACCAGTTCTTATGGTATTTTAAATTCATTATCACTAAGTAGCGAAGCAACTTAGGCTCAGAATATTGAACTCCTGGTTGCTTCGTTATCATGTTCCTCCAATGACCGAATAAGAAATTTTTAATTTAAATCCCTCAGCAGGTAGTGAAGCAATCCATGATGGAGCTTTAACGAAGCATCGTCCTGGGTGGACATCAGGGCGACCATGGGCACTTACTCGCGCAATCCAACCCCTTTCTTTAATAAAAACAGATTCAATGTCGCTAATAAAACCAGCATGATACAAATGATACCCATCGCTAAGCCCATACCCACTTCACTTTGACCAATCATTGCCTGTCTAAGCGCATTAACCATGTATAAAATTGGATTTAAAAGAGATACCTTTTGCCAAAAATCCGGCAACATTGTGGTGCTGTAAAACACACCTCCTAAATAAGTTAGAGGGGTAAGTATAAAGGTAGGAATGATCATAATGTCATCAAAATTACGCGCCACCATCGCATTCGTAAAACCCGCTAAGGAAAATACGGCGGAAACTAGTAAGACAACCAGCAAGGTCATCGGTAAATGACTTAATTGAATCGTGAGAAAAAAACTAGCAATCAGATAAACTAAAATTGCAACAATTAAGCCGCGTACCATACCTCCTAAAACATAGCCCAGCAGTAAAAAGCCATCATGCATCGGGCTAATAAGCATTTCCTCAATACTTTTTTGGAAACGCACGCTATACAGCGAAGAGGATACGTTACCATAAGAGTTAACAATTACCGACATCATAATTAAGCCAGGGGCAATAAACATGGGATAACTTACGCCCTGAATTTCCCCAATACGGGGGCCTATCAAACTACCAAAGATCAAAAAATAAAGCGTGGTAGTGATTACGGGAGGCAAAAATACCTGGCTGGCAATACGAAACATTCGCACCACTTCACGTCGTACCAGCGTGTATAATGAAACAAGTTGTTTTTCAATGGCCATTTTTTATCAGATCCAAAAAGAGTTCTTCCAAGCGATTGGTTTTATTCCGCATACTACTAATATTGATGCCGTGCCTGGATAAAATAGTAAATACTGCATTTAAGCTGTCATGGGTATCAACACGAATTTCCAGGGTATGGCAATCAATCAGGGTGGCGAGCAACGGACTTAAGTCGGGAAGTGCGTGAATGGGCTGCTCCGTATTAAAGACAAAGGTTTGATGGCGTAAGGTTTGCAGTAAGGCGTTCATGGCACTGTTTTTAATAATTTGCCCCTTATCAATAATGGCAATATTCTTACATAACTGCTCAGCCTCTTCTAAGTAATGAGTGGTTAAAATAATGGTGGTGCCTTCTTTATTGGTATGGGTCAAAAACTCCCACATGCTATGTCTGATTTCGATATCAACACCCGCAGTTGGTTCGTCAAGAATTAAAACCCGCGGTTGATGTACTAGTGCTCTGGCAATCATTAAGCGGCGTTTCATGCCTCCAGATAAATGACGGACAATCGAATCGCGTTTATCCCATAAGCCGAGCTGCTTTAGGAGCTCCTCT
This sequence comes from Legionella lytica, assembly GCF_044626755.1. Classification (GTDB taxonomy): domain Bacteria; phylum Pseudomonadota; class Gammaproteobacteria; order Legionellales; family Legionellaceae; genus Legionella; species Legionella lytica_A. The sequence continues at coordinate 85,204 of NZ_JBGORX010000003.1, forward strand.
GCTTTGGGTAAGGCATTTTTTCGTGAGATCCCATAGTAACCGGCTTGGCTTAGTAAAACTTGCAGGCAGGTTTCGAATATATTCAAATTAATTTCTTGGGGTACTAGGCCAAGACAGGCTTTGGCTCTTTCTGCTTCTTTTTCCAAGTCATAGCCGCAAATACTAATGGTGCCCGAGGTTTTCGTAAGTAAAGTGCTTATTAAGCCAATTGTAGTCGACTTTCCCGCACCATTAGCGCCAAGGAGGGCAAAAAAATCACCTGATTTTATGGTTAAATCAATGCCTTTGAGCGCTTGAACTCCATTGGCATAAGTTTTAGATAGTTGTTTAATGTCTAAGGCATGCATATAGAATTATGTGAGGATAAATTATCATTATAGACAATAATTTTGATGATTACGCGGGCCGATTTTTCCTTTTTGGTGGTTTGATGGTTGAAGGCTTCTCAAAATGATTCTAACAAACAGATTGCTGCAGAAAAACAAGAAGTTCAATCGCGGGCTTAAGCATGTAAAAGAACAGGGGGACTAGACATACCTACCTAACTGTAGGGTTGAATAAGGTTATTTTGCCCGTACTTCTTAGGTATGTATTGCATGATTAATGGGTCGGGTTTTCATCCAGCCAGTGATGCTGTATCGCGGTTGGTTGGTGGTCACTACTTCATGAGGTAACTCACTATTAAAGCAAATGAGTCGATTGCCTTGAGGGCTGACGTTTTCAAGTAGCTGGTCATTGGTATCATAAAGTTTTAATTGACCGCCATACTCCTCTTGCCACTCTTCATTTAGGTAATAAACAAAGGATACTTTTCGAGTTTTTTGGGCAGCAAATTGATCGATATGCTTTTTGTAAAAAGTACCGGGTTGGTAGCTTGCAAAATGAGTTTCAAATTCATGTATACCAAGAAATAGGTTTTGATTGAGAATCTGGCCTAGCTGATGAATTTGAGCTACAAAAAATTGTATTGCAGGGTTTGCACTATCTGATTCAAGCCATAAAATTTCATCGGTGCGAATGGCATTATTTTGCTGCGAGCTCATATTCACACCAATTTTGGCACTACGAAATAAACCTTGCTCATATAATTCTTTCGCCGTAGTTCGGAGTGAAAAATAATGTTCTTGAGATAAGAATCCATCGAGGAGATGAAATCCTTGATTGCACAGATTATCAATAAGCTGCTCGGTATTTTGTAGCATTAGCGTCCTTCAAGCAGATGTTGATGTTCACGCCAGTGAGGCATAAATTGATTCATGAAGCTATAAAATCGTTTGTTATGACTGGGCTCGAGCATATGTACTAATTCGTGGACTAAAACATACTCCAAACAAATTTGGGGCTTTTTAATGAGAGTGAGGTTTAACCAAATACGTGCAGCATGCGGATTACAAGAACCCCAGCGTGTTTTCATTTTTTTGATGCCCCATTGTTTGGTTTTAACACCAACAATGGTTTCCCAATGCATAATGAGCCTGGGGAGCAACAGTTGCATTTGACGCTTGTACCATGCATCAACTAGCGCTTGGATTTGGGCTGGTGAACTACCCACTTGTGTATAGCAGTGGATGAGCTCATCTTGAAGTTGCACCTGATTGGGACCATGGTGCTCTTCAATGATTAATAAGTAATTTTTCCCCATAAAAGGTATAGTTGTACCCGTTCGTAAGGGCAAACTTTCTAAGGGCGCACGATGACGCATACGTTCACGATGCTCATGAATCCACGCTTTTTTTTCTTCCAGCGTTTTACGAATTAAACGTTCACTATATTTTAGTGGGGCGCTTACTCGCACTAATCCATCCGGAGGGTAAATGCGCAGAGTCATATTTTTTATGGGCTTTCTTGTGACTTCAATAGAAATGCCATCTAATTCGATAATCATACAACAGGAAGTGGAGGCTCTATCTTACCATTTTACTCTCTTTCTCTTGGGATACAAGGACTGTCTATATATTCGCCATCAATGTCTAAGACCATATTCACATTCGCGCGTTGATAGCGAGTTAAGATGTCATATTGCTCTTTGGTAATATAACCATACGAGTTATTACAATATACTAATGAGTGAGCATAGGGTCTTGGGGCGACTTGGACGGGCAGGTCACATTCCCAGCGAAACTTAGTTAAATCACAGTTTGCAAATGCGGAATGGAACGGTAAAAGTGATAACGCGATTAAGGATAAATAGTTTTTTCTCATTATACACCCTCAGGAATATATATATTTATTTTTTTTAAGTATAGGATAATAATCTTAAAAAAATTGTTGTTTGCATGCAAGGATTGTTATGCTTTCATCCAGTTCTGAATATCTTATGGCTCTGCGGGAACGCGATTTTTTTCTCTTTTTGGAGTGGCCTAACTTTGTTGCCAAAAAATACGGGAGGCCCGATGCCCCTTTAGGTGGCGATGCGCTCATGGATTGCTTGGTTTTTGAATGGCTCAGTTATGGTTTTCGCGATGAAGATATTGAGCACATGGCTATTCTCTATGCGATTTCTGAGTTAACAGCGCTGTTGCATTCGGGGGTGCTCATGTTTCAATTAATGACAACCACTAATGCGCTCTTTTCATGCGTGGCGTTCCACAAGCTTAATTTAGAGGACACGAATTTTCCCGTAGGAATAAATGAACGTGAGATTTATAAGTTTATGGATGAAAAAACGCGGAGTTGGGGGGGCAGTCCTGAGCTTTTTAATGAAAGTACCAACTTAGTTCGGAATGATTTTTTAAAACGTACCTCTTTTATTAATGAGTCACAATTGCTTATTTCGTGTAAAAAAATCTACGATATCAATTTTGTATTGCATGCAGTGCGCGAGTATAAGGATAAGCTTTATTGTGAAGAAGATAAGGAAAAGGGAAGCAGTTTGTGTTACACACGCTTAGGAATTGCAGAAGCCTTTGTGTCTTATTTAAAGGGACAGACTGCGATGGGAGATAAAGCCTTATCCGAAATAAATAATTATGTGGCACTGCTGCGTAAAGCCCAGCCTAAGAAGTGGGAGGAAAAATATTTAGATATCATTGCTCCACCTACATTTCTGATGCAGGTATCTAAGACCTTTTTTACTTATTGTGCTTTCTTTTTTACTAAAATAATTCCCGGGACATCAGTAGAAAATAAAGCAGAAACATCGCTTCAGGTGGGCTAATGTGCGATAGGGTATTTTTTACTTAAATATTCGCGAATTTACCGCTTTACGGACATTTCATGGGCCAATAAGGAATCTTTATAATGCAAGGCATCAGGGCTTCCCATGTAGCCTCCTAAACTATGTTTGCCTATAACTCGATGACAGGGAATAAATAAGGCCAACGGATTGCGCTTACAGGCTTGGCCAACAGCTCTGGGGCTGCTTTGTAATGTTAACGCCAGCTCACCATAAGTAACGGTACGCCCGATAGGAATCACCAGTAAAGCATTTAATACTTTTTGCAGATAGGCGCTGCCTTGCGGCTTCAGTTGTAATTGAAAGCGATGATTAGGATTGGCAATATAAGATGCTAATTCATGTTGAATTAAATCAGATAATGGAAGCTTGTGTGATGGGCCTGAATCTAAAGTAAAAAAAGAGCGATAAACAAAATGCTCATCAAATTCAACGGCCAGTTTACCCCAAGGGGTAGGAAAAATAGAGACAGTAAGATTAGTTGGCAGATTAAAGTTCATCATACAACCACCTCATTGGATGCATGCGTGCAGCCAAATGAGATACTTGCATCTCTTTCCTGCGACAGGAAAAGAGATGCAGAGCGATTAATCAGCTTTTTTAGTTGCTAATTTTTCTTTGATACGTGCAGCACGGCCAGCTAAATTACGGAGGTAATATAGTTTAGCACGACGTACATCCCCACGTCTTTTCACAGTAATACTGTCAACGATTGGGCTGTAAGTTTGGAATACACGCTCAACACCAACGTTGTGAGAAATTTTACGTACTGTGAACGCTGAGTTCAAACCACGATTACGCTTAGCAATTACAACACCTTCAAAAGCCTGTAAACGCTCACGGGTTCCCTCGATTACTTTCACTTGAACCAGAACAGTATCACCTGGGCTAAACTCAGGAATTTCTTTACCCTGCATTTGCTCAGCATTCAGTTGGTCAATAATATTAGTCATGGACTACTCCTCAAATTGGTCTTCCTAGATTCGAGGCTAGGAAATACCGTGTTCGCACTTAAACTCAGCAAGCAATTGCTGGTCTGTATTATTTAATTCTATTTTTTCCAGTAAATCTGGTCGCTTAAGCCAGGTTTTACCAAGAGATTGTTTTCTGCGCCACAATTCGATTTCTTTATGATTTCCACCTAATAATACAGGAGGAACATCTAATCCGTTAATTGTTGCTGGTCGTGTGTAGTGAGGACAATCCAACAAACCATTCATAAATGAATCTTGTTCTGCTGAACCAAGATGTCCTAAACTGCCAGGTATCAAACGAATAATCGCATCGATGAATACCGTAGCGGCTAATTCACCACCACTTAAAACAAAATCTCCAAGAGACCATTCTTCATCGACATAATGCTGAAGAATGCGCTCATCAATTCCTTCATATCTCCCTGCAATAAAGAGCAAGGGTTGCTTGTCATTTGCCACTTGATTTAAGTCGTGCTGGCGAATCACCTTTCCTTGCGGGCTAAGGTAAATCGTTTTGCAGTGACTGGGCATTTGACTGCGAGCCTGCATAATTGCTGCTTGCAAGGGCTCATACATCATGACCATTCCTGGTCCACCACCGTAGGGCTTATCATCCACTTGCCGATATGGCCGTGAAGCCCAATCACGTGGATTCCAGTGATCTATTTTAACCAAGCCTTGCTCTATAGCTCTACCCGTAATGCCATAATGTAAAGCATTTAATATTTCGGGTATTAAAGTGATGACTCCAAGATGAAGCGCCACTTAAAAATCCAAGTCCCAATCAACAGTAATAAGTTGTTGGTTGAGATTAACATCCAAGATGAATTGGCTAGGTAAATAAGGGATTAAATGCCTTTTTTCGCCTTGCACTACCAAGACATCATTAGAGCCTGTCGGGATGATTTCAGTGACTTTACCAAAAGAGTCTCCTTTGGAATTCACTACACTCATGCCAATTAGCTGATGCCAGTAATATTCACCAGAGTCCAGTTCTTCAAGCTGTGCTTGCTGAACAGCGATCTCTACATTAGTTAGATGAGCTACAGTTTCGCGTTCAGGATAACCTTCAATCTGAGCTATGATGGACTTAGTTTGTACTTCCGCATTAAGCAGTTTAATTGGCTGCCATTTGTTATTAATAAACGCATGCCAATCTTCGTACCTCAAGATATTATCCCGTGGCTCTGTGAAGGAGTGAACCGTAACAAAGCCTTTAATACCATGAGGCCGCCCAAAACGACCAACGACTATCCAGTTTTCCTGATTACTCACGTTATTAAGCAGCTTTATCTTTTTTGTTAAATTCTTTTACCAGTGCACTTACGCGATCAGATAATTGCGCGCCAACTTTTTGCCATTGGCTTAATTTTTCTGCATCGATGTGAATACGCACTTCTTGTCCACGTGCTACTGGGTTGAAGTAACCAATAGACTCGATGTAGCTACCATCGCGACGCTTGCGGCTATCAGTAACAACTAAATGATAAAAAGGACGCTTTTTTGCGCCACCTCGTGATAAACGTATAACGACCATTATTTTCCTCTACTTTAGAGTGGTTACGTAAAAATGCCGTGTATTGTACGAAAATTAACTCGGCATGTGAAGTAATTCTTACGAATTATCTTAAAAAAATCGTACTGCTCTCATTTTTCTAACATTATTCTTTAATAATTACTTGAACTCATCTGGGAACATGCCCTTTAATCCAGCCATTCCCCCTAAACCACGCATCATTTTTTGCATGCCGCCCGGTTTAGTAAACTTTTTCATCATTTTCTGCATTTGCTCAAATTGCTTTAATAGCTTATTAACATCTTGAATTTGGGTTCCTGAACCCATAGCAATACGCTTTTTGCGTGAACCGACGATCAATTTAGGGATACGTCGCTCTTTAGGCGTCATCGAGTTAATAATGGCAATTGTTTGAGCCATTGCTTTGTCGCTAACTTGCTTCATTGCCTGTTGCGGCATCATTTGGCTTACACCTGGCAGCTTGCTCATCATGCCGCTAATACCGCCCATATTATTCATTTGTAATAGCTGTTGTTTGAAATCTTCCAAATCAAAGCCTTTGCCTTTCTTTAATTTCTTAGCTAGTTTTTCGCTGGCTTGTTTGTCTGCTTTACGCTCTACTTCTTCAATCAGCGTAAGAATGTCTCCCATTCCCAATATTCTTGAAGCAACACGCTCAGGGTGGAATGGTTCTAATGCTTCGATCTTTTCCCCACTTCCGATGAACTTGATGGGTTGACCCGTAATTTGTTTTACAGATAGGGCAGCACCACCACGCGCATCACCATCTGTTTTCGTAAGAATAACCCCTGTTAAGGCTAAGGCTTCATGAAATGCTTTCGCTGTGTTTGCGGCATCTTGTCCGGTCATGCTGTCCACAACAAAGAGCGTTTCAATTGGTTTAATCGCTTGATGCAGACCTTTAAGTTCCGCCATCATTTCTGCATCAATGTGCAGACGCCCCGCGGTATCAATAAGCAGCACATCCATATATTGCTTTTTCGCACTATCGATGGCTTTTTGGGCAATGGATAATGGTTGCTCATGGGATTCTGCCGGGAAAAATGCGACATCAATTTGTTCGGCTAATACTTTGAGCTGTTGAATTGCAGCTGGCCGGTATACGTCGACACTAACAACCATTACTTTTTTATTTTCGGTTTCTTTCAGGTAACGCGCAAGTTTTGCTGTACTGGTGGTTTTACCCGAACCTTGTAATCCAGCCATTAAAAATATTGCCGGTGGCTGGGTTTTGAAATTGAGTTCAACCCGTTCACCACCCATGACTTGAATTAATTCATCATGGACAATTTTAACAAAGGCCTGATCTGGGTTTAAGTCGTTTAAAACTTCTTGTCCAAGCGCCTTTTGTTTTACCTGTTCAATAAACTCTTTAATAACTGGTAAGGCAACATCCGCCTCAATCAGTGAGAGTCTGACTTCACGAAGGGCGCTTTGTACATTCTCTTCTGTTAAACGGCCCTGTCCGCGTAAATTTTTAAAGGTGCGGGTCAAGCGTTCGGTTAAGGTGTCAAACATGGTGGTGGTACCCGAAAAAAATAGTCACTATAGCACATAGATATTATATTGTGCCAGTATGGAATGTGCCATCTTGTAATTGCTCTGGGGGGCTACGTTATCCTAATGAGTGTTATGCTAGGGAGGGCGTATCACTTTGCGGTTACGCTTTATTATAGTTCTTTCTGGAATGGTTTCTTTCATAAAGAACGACAAAATTGCAGAGATTTTCTATTTAAATCGTGTTATTTTAGCTCTGCGATAATGTTTATTGTTCTCTGTTCGTCTTTTTATAGGTTAATAACAGAGGGTTTTGTTTATTTATTACGCTATTATTAAGGGTTTCTTAAGCTTTGCCTTATATAATGGGAGCTTCTGTAGGCCCAACACTGCAACGAAGGAATGCGATGAGCAATAAAAAACACTCACTAACTATTTTTAGCTTAACCATGATTACGGTTGGCTCTGTAGACAGCATCCGTAATTTACCGGCTACTGCTTTATTTGGCAGTCAGCTTATATTTTATTTTATTTTAGGCGCTTTATTTTTCTTACTTCCGACGGCGCTGGTTTCTGCTGAGCTTGCTTCAGGATGGGCCAAGCAAGGTGGGATTTATATCTGGGTGAAACAGGCATTTGGCAAGAAGATGGGTTTTTTGGCCATTTGGTTACAGTGGATTGAGAATGTAATCTGGTATCCTACTATCTTATCTTTTGTTGCAGGGACTATTGGTTATTTAATCAATCCCGCACTAACCAGCAATCCATATTTTCTCTGGTCGGTCATCGTCTGTTGTTTTTGGGGCGCAACCTTACTTAATTTACGCGGTATGAGTTCCTCTGCTCTGTTTAGTAATCTGTGTTCACTGGCAGGCCTATTATTGCCTATGTCATTGATTATTGGCTTAGGCGTGGCATGGATTGCTCAAGGTAACCCACTGCAAGTACAATTTGATGTTCCGAGCGTTGTTCCGCATTTATCCGATCGATCCATGTGGGTATCCTTAACGGCCATCATTATGTCGTTTTGCGGTATTGAGATTGCAACAGTGCATGCAAATGATGTGAACAATCCACAAAATGCCTTTCCTAAAGTTTTGGTTTATTCGGTAGGAATTATTTTAAGTACCTTAATTCTCGGTTCTTTAGCAATTGCCATTGTATTACCACAAAATGACATCAATTTAGTGGCCGGAATTATGCAGGCTTTTGAAGCTTTTTTCTCGAGCTATCACATGCATTGGATGATGCCCATAGTTGCGGTGATGCTGGTGTTAGGTGGCCTTGGTGGGGTGAGTAATTGGATTATTGCTCCGACTACAGGTTTATTGGTTGCGGCTGAAGATGGTAATTTGCCGGGGGCTTTCCAAAAGACAAATGCAAATGGCGCTCCTGTAGTGATGTTATACACTCAAGCAACAATTGTAACTTTACTCTCGGGACTGTTCTTATTTATGCCGAGCGTTAATGGTTCTTATTGGTTGTTAACTGCATTAGCGGCACAGTTATATATGTTGATGTACTTCATTATGTTTGTTGCCGCGATTAAATTACGTTTATCTGAGCCTGAGCATCCACGTGCATTTAAAATTCCAGGCGGTTTGTTTGGTATGTTATTTGTGGCTGGGGTCGGTATTGTTGGTGTATGTGCTACTTTAGCCGTAAGCTTCATTCCTCCTGATGGAATTGATGTTGGTAGCATGGCGCGTTATGAATGTACCTTGATTTTTGGTTTACTGTTGATGTGTTCTCCTCCGTTTATCAGTTCTTGGCTACAGGCTAAAACTCCTGATCTGGAACCCGCAGTTTAATTTATGTAGTTTAATAGCGTCATCCGAGCCTAGTAAAGGATGGCGCTAGTTAGGCCAATCTCCAATTCAGGCACTCAAAAATGTCAATCGAAACGAAACAACTTTTAAAAAACCTAACCGCAAGACTACCGGAACTTGAGTGGAAAGTTGGTGAATTAGGTAATTCATTTTCGAGTCATAAACTACCGCGTGGTTTATTCCGTTCAGAGAGTCAAACTGGAACGGCATGTATTGCCGAAATTAAAACAGATATTCATAGCTTAGCTAAACAAGAGGGGAATAGTGCTGCTTATCTGGCAATGCGAATCCAACAAAAAGTAAATGTCTTGGTGGCTTTATGCCAAATCCATAGTCATCAACATAAGCCAGAAGACAATGCGTCATTTGGTATCAAAATGTTAAGTACTCGGCAACAATGGATACACACTCTGGAAGTCGACATTCAGACATTAGAAAAACAGCAACACGCAATGATTAATGCTTTAGAACAAATGATGCGTGGCCAGAATACTAGCGCCATTTTGCAGTTAAAAGCAGAACTAGGTGAGCTGGAGCGTCGCTTGACGTTGGCAAAAGAAACCTTAAATAGAGCGATATCTTAGTCTTTTGTTCAGGACAGGAATACGGTACATTAGGTGCTGTTTTTCATAGGCTATAAAAAGGAGCTTTATAAATGTCAGGAAAATTTTCTCAAGTTACTAAAGACATCAGCACTCAGTTAGCAAAAATGCGTAAAGAAATGCCTGAGGTTATGGCAGGGTTTTCCGCTTTAGCACAAGCAACGTCAAAAGAGGGCGTATTAGATAAAAAAACTAAAGAATTGATTGCTATGGCATTAGCGGTTGCTAATCATTGCCCAGGTTGCATTGGCTTTCATTCTCAAACTTTAGTTAAGTTGCAAACCTCAAGAGAAGAGCTTTTAGAAACGCTGGGTATGGCTGTATATATGGGAGGCGGCCCATCTTTGATGTATGCTGCGGAAGCATTAGAAGCCTTTGAAGAGTTTAGTGCTTAGAGTGTAGGTTGGGCCTAGGGCCCAATAACAAAGTATTGAGCCACTCGGAACGTGATGTTGGTGGTTCTGTTCTACGTGCTAATTTAACGCCTGCTGCAGCTGGTTTGCCTGAACTTGCTGTTGTATTGGTTGTTGAGGTGCTTGCTGCTGTGCTGGTTGTTGTACTTGTTGTTGTCCACCCCAGGCGGCAGCAACTAAATCCATTTCGGCTTTCGCGACATTTGTTTGGCAGGGGTATTTCTTGGTTATCCCCAACCAGGCAACCTGAGATACAGTCATTGAATCCTTATCACTTTGTTGACTGGAAATTTCATTATAAGTTTGCTGAATCAGCTCATTTAAAGTGATTGGACTTAATTGCACACTAGGGGGGAGGCAAAAAACAGGGTGTCCTTGGCTTTTAGCTGTTTCGTTTGCTTGAATCAGGGTTTCTTGAATGCTTTCGCTGGTGATCATTAGCACATGACGTGCTGATCTCGCCCAAGCCTGGGCTTGCGGATCGGCTTTCATTTCCATTTGTGGAATATTGTTAGCAATGTCCATATAATTTCTAATCGTATCTGCACAGGCGTAATTGGCAAAAAAAATACAACAGATAAAGAAAAAGCGCATAGTTAGGTCCTTAAATTTTAACTTTAAATTCCGTGAGGCTTAATTAAGCCTAATTTAAAAGCAATTATCAAAAAAATAAATAAACTCAATGAGATGGCAACTCTAATGGTTAAGGCTTTTACCGTGCGTTTGCTATTTCCTGAGTCGCGAAGTAAAAAAAGCAGACCGCTGGCAAGTGAGCCCGCGATAATAATCATGGTAAAGATGATGATGATTTTAGTGATCATTTGTTATACTCCCTGAACTGCTGGTTAAATCTGAAAAAAAATTGAGCAATTAATAAATTATGCCTAGTGTACCCTTTTTTAAATTTCGTTTCACCCCAAGTTGGACAATGGTGCTGCTAACCTTAGTCGTTATGGGCTTATTTCTGCGTTTAGGATTTTGGCAAATTCAACGTGCTGATGAAAAAGAGCAAATGCTTGCTGCGGAAAAAAGGCAGGCGAACCTAAAACCAGTACAATGGAACCCAAAACAAAAGTTGCCATTACAATACACTCCGATTAAAATAGTGGGGCGTTATTTGCCAGAAGTATTTCTCCTCGATAATCAGCATCACCAACATCAGTTTGGTTACCATGTTTTATCCCCATTAGAACTTGCAGATGGTTCTGTTGTGATAATCGACCGAGGATGGATTCCAGGCGATATGAGCCGGCGTATTTTTCCTAAAATTACTGCGCCTGAGAATTTAATTCAAGTACAAGGAAGAACTTATTTTCCGAGTAAAGGGCAGTGGGTTTTGGGGCAGGATTATGAAAAAAAAGAGAATAGCGTAGTAATTCTTGAGCGTTTAGACGAACAATTGTTAAGTCAACTTTTGCAAAAATCAGTCTATCCGTTTATTATTCGCCTCGACAAGCAAGATACACACGGATTTGTACGAGAATGGGCAACGGTATCCATGCCTCCGCAGCGACATATAGCATATGCATTGCAGTGGTTTGCTATGGCTTCGGTTATCTTAATTATATTTGTAGCATTGAATCTGAAGAAAAGAAATGAAGACACAGTCCAATAAATATTATGTTGTATTACTATTAATTATCATGTTTGCTGCACCTGGTATCGCGGCTTATGTTTTTTATCAACATCCAAGCTGGTTAGGCGCCACTCGCATCAATAAAGGTGCCTTGCTGACTCCCCCGGTTGTTTTAAAGGCCCTAGAGGGTGAAAAAAAATGGCATATTGTCTTTTGGGCGCCTATGGGATGCGATTCTGCCTGTAAGAACCAATTAGAAACTTTGGCAAAAGTGCGTTTGGCTTTAGGCCGTAAGTTGTATCAGGTTGATCAAGTTCTGGTGCTTGGAGATAAGGCATCTGTCTTATCAACTGAAGAACAATCAGCACTTAAAGACATGCAGTTTCAAGTGGTACAATTGTCTGCTGCTGAGGCGAATGCTCATGAAGCATTACTCGCTGAACCCAAGATATTTTTAGCGGATCCTAATAATTACTTAATTCTTAGTTATGCATCATTAGTTAAACCAGATGATGTATATAAAGATTTAAAATTATTGCTCAATACAACAGAAAAGAATGGTTAATTGAATGCACAATAAATTATTACGCATTGCAGTAACTGCTGCAGTACTTTTATCGTTGCTCGTGGTGATGCTTGGTGCATACACACGTTTGACTGATGCGGGTTTAGGTTGTCCAGATTGGCCGGGATGTTATGGGCGCATGGTGTTACCTAGTGCTGCATCGAGTTTACAACAAGCGCAAACGACCTTTCCACAGATTCCTATTGAATCAAGAAAAGCGTGGACAGAAATGGTTCACCGTTATGCCGCAGGGACTTTAGGCTTATTAATTTTTTACATTGGTTTTTCAATGCTGCGTAAGCGTTTACAAGGGGCCAATTTACCTTGGCATTTACCCGCGGCTTTATTGGTCCTGGTTGTTTTCCAGGCAGCTTTGGGGATGTGGACCGTTACCTTAAAATTATTGCCTGTTGTGGTTATGGGGCATCTTTTAGGTGGGATGCTGATTGTTGCCTGTCTGAGTCGCTTGCGTTTTCAGGTTAGCTCCTTAAAAGGAGAGGATTTGCCCCAGTGGCGGCCTTGGCTACGATTGGCAGTGATTATCGTATTTTTCCAAATTGCACTTGGTGGCTGGGTCAGCTCAAATTATGCGGGTATTTCCTGTGTTGGTTTCCCTTTGTGTAATGGGGATTGGCTACCTGAGTTACATTTTGCTCAAGGCTTTAATTTATTTTCTCCCGTTGGCGCGAATTACCAAGGTGGTTTATTAGATCATGAAGTTCGGGTAACGATTCAATTTATTCACCGTATTGGTGCGGTTCTCACCGCCGTTTATGTATTAACACTCGCATTGTTAATGATGCTTAACGTTCGTTTTAAGTATTTAAAGGGGGCTGCCTTTGTAATGTTTATATTGGTGCTTGTACAGTTCACCTTAGGAATTTTGAATGTGGTGTATTTGCTGCCAATTTCTGTAGCAGTTGCCCATAATGGTGTTGCAGCGCTTTTATTGGCAACAGTATTTAGCTCACTTCATTTGACTCGTAAAGGGCAGGAATAATGCAGATAGATCAAACAATACAAACCGCAGCCGCTTGGCGCGATTACGTCGAATTATGTAAGCCGCGTGTGGTCATGTTGATGTTACTCACCGTGCTTGTTGGCATGTATCTGGCGGCACCTGGCTGGGTTAGTGGTGCTTTATTGCTCAATTCTTTGGTGGGGATTGGCTTGTGTGCGGGTAGTGCGGCTGCAATTAATCATTTAGTTGATCGACGGATTGATTCAATTATGGCGCGAACTAAAAAACGTCCTGTGGCTCATGGGCGTGTTTCTGTTTATCAAGCGGCTTGGTTCGCTTTAATTATGGGTGGTTTAGGGCTGACTATTTTAACGGTATTTGTAAATAAATTAACTGCGTTACTCACCTTTATCACTTTAATTGGTTATGCCGGTGTTTATACCGGTTATTTAAAGCGTGCTACCCCACAAAATATTGTTATTGGTGGTTTGGCTGGGGCGGCTCCTCCTTTATTGGGATGGACCGCGGTAACCAATCAGTTAGATCCTCAGGCTTTATTATTGGTATTGATTATTTTTACTTGGACCCCGCCCCATTTTTGGGCTTTGGCAATTTATCGACGAGAAGAGTATCAGAACGCTGAAATTCCCATGTTGCCGGTAACCCATGGCATTCAATTTACCAAATTAAACGTTTATTTATATACCATCTTACTTTTAGTAGTGAGCGTTTTACCCTTTGTCGTGGGGATGAGTGGCCTGTTTTATTTGGCCGGTGCTTTAGTGCTAGGAGCCCGATTCTTATTTTGGGCGCATAAATTATATCGTACGGACAAGCCTGCAGTGGCGATGCAAACCTTCCGATTTTCGATTGTGTATTTAATGCTATTGTTCGTGTTTTTATTAGTGGATCACTATTTGTAGGGGATGAGAATGAATTTAAAAGCTAAGGGCATTACCTTTACGGTGGTTATTTTGTTGGCGTTGGCAGGGTTGTTTTCCGGTATTTTTGTCGGACAGCATATGCACTTCAAGAAAAAAATTGATGTTGCTAATTTTCATGGGACTTATTTAGAAAACCCAAGAACGGTGAATCAATTTAGTTTGACGGGCACAGATCAACAATCTTTTGATAACGCTAGCTTGCAAGGTAAGTGGACGGTGATGTTTTTTGGCTTCACTAACTGTGGTTACATTTGTCCTACAACCTTAGCTGAGTTAGGCAAAATGTACCGTATTCTCGAAGACAAAGGGGTGAAAGATTTACCTCGTGTGGTGATGATTTCAATTGATCCAGAGCGCGATGATCAAGAAAAATTAGGCAGCTATGTTTCTTCGTTTCATCCTGATTTTTACGGTGCGCGCGGAGAGGAAACATCGATTAAGGCGATGACTCGTGAGATGGGAATTGCTTATGCCAAAATTATGGAAAAAGATGCCTCAGATCCGAAAAATTATGACATGCAACATAGTGGTGCATTGATGTTATTTAATCCTCAAGGGGAATTAAATGCATTTTTTACCACCCCACATCGTGCTGATTTATTAGCAAAAGATTACATACAATTGGTTTCTTAAACAACCAGTTAGTTAAGCGCTTTTATTCTGGCAAGGAAGTAATGCCATCAGACTAAGCAAGTCATCTTGAACCTAGTGAGAGATAGCCGCTTAACTTGATGGCAGTAAATCAAGGAGGAAATTAAGAGCTGCTTGGACGTTCTTTTCCACCCCCGCGGTAGGAGGAGATTTTCCAATTTATAGGCTAGGCTTTAGATATATTCATAAAGCATAAAAAATAAAAATAATTGAGGAACAGCATATTCATGAAAATTGCAATTTTGGCCACAAACCCACAGTTGTATTCACATAAGCGCTTAAAGGCAGAAGGGGAAGCTGCTGGCCATGAGATTAAGATTATTAATCCTTTATATTGCTATATGAATGTGGCTGCATCCAGTCCTAAAGTTCATTACCGTGGAGGGGAACCTTTACCTCATTTTGATGCAGTTATTCCTCGAATTGGTGCGTCAATGACTTATTATGGTACCGCTGTTTTACGTCATTTAGAAACCATGGGTATGTATACCGTTAATGAATCTATTGCTATTTCTCGTTCACGCGATAAATTTCGTTCATTACAAGTATTAGCGCGTAAAGGCATTCCGATGCCTTTAACCAGTTTTGCACAGTCCCCTGATGATACGGAAGACTTAATTCGCATGGTGGGTGGCGCTCCTTTAGTGATTAAGCTATTAGAGGGTACTCAAGGCAAAGGGGTGATTTTAGCAGATAGCCATCAATCGGCCGTAAGTATTATCAATGCATTTAAGGAAATGCACGCCAATATTTTAGTACAAGAGTTTATTGAAGAATCTCGAGGTACGGATATTCGTTGTTTCGTGGTTGGTGAAAAAGTGGTGGGTGCAATTAAACGCCAAGCCAAAGAAGGCGAGTTTCGTGCTAATGTGCACCAAGGTGGTAATGCTGTTAAAGTAAAACTGACGCCGCAGGAGCGTGCTATTGCGGTGAGTGCTGCGAAAACCATGGGATTGAAAGTTGCAGGGGTGGATTTAATTCGCTCTAATCATGGGCCATTAGTTTTAGAAATCAACTCCTCACCAGGCTTAGAGGGTGTTGAAAAGGCGACTGGTGTTAATATTGCTGGAAAAGTTATTGAATACATTGAAAAACATGCAAAACCAATGAGTTTGAGCCATCGTTTTCATGGGTAGTACAACGTAGTCCGTATCATACTAGGCGAGTACGGGCTACTTTCAGCTAAGCTATTTTACTGCGATGATGTTTTTTCTGTCATCATGGTTGAGTTCGGGTTCTTGTTCTTTCTCTGCCCTCATACTTTGCAAACGACATCTTAGCGAACGGCTATTATGGCAATTAGCTTGTACTGTCTCTGATGCAGGATTATGAGATTCTAGCTCCTGGCCTACTTTCTCAACATTCGCTAATACTTTATCAAAGGCTTTAATTGACCTACTGATTGATAGAACAGAAGTGGTTTTGGCAGCCTTTAAATCCTCAATTGCTTCTTGGATTTTAGACCGTAAGTTTGCGACTGCTTCATGGTTATTTAAATCCCTGGGATCGAATTGCGCTATTTCTTTTAAAAGGGCTTGGCGATGAATAAGTTGGCCAATACGCGCTGGGTTTGGATTTTCTTTGTTTAATTCTTTTTCCAGTTTTGCTTCAGTGATTGCCAAGCGTTTATCAACTTGTTTTTGAGCGATGGCAAAATCAATTTGTGCTGAGGTAATAATAATAGGTTTATCGTGTTTCTTATAATAGTCGAGCATGGCAGGTTTCTGTGCTCCCTCGGGTAGGGAGAGCCATTTATCATACACTGATTTAGAAATGAGTCTTGTTCCCTCATCATTTTTGCTCGCAGAAAGCCAGGGGCCTTGGGGATTGCTGGGGTCGGGTTTTAACAGAATCAAGTCATTGGTTATCACCATGCTTAACTTATCTTTACTGTATTTATTAAACCACTTTTCAGCTGCTTTTGAGCCGAATTTTCCGGCATCAAATTTAAACCCACCAGAATAGGCTTTGGATTCACAAATGGCATCTTTTGATATATTTAAATCGAAGTCTAACTGCTGATCAAAATCTTTAGTTTTCCAGGCTCTGCGAGAGCCCATAAATGCGACGGTCCCTTCAAAAGTATCCTTGTCGGCTCCTTCTACGCGAGCAAAAATTTGCTTTGTGTTTGTCAATGCATCGACCCGCTTCATCAGGCTTCTTGCGGCACATAATGGATTAATATGCCATTTTGAGAACGTCTCGGGAATAACTACCCCCACATCGGGGGAGGCGAATGCCGCCTTTTGCACGTGATGTTTAACCTTTTCTAAGGATTTGCTTTTACTCTGCAAATCCTCAATCCCGGTGTACCCTTGTTTAAGTGCCACCTGCACTAATAATTTGCGCATTTGTGATACTTCACGAACCACACCACCATCGGCGCTAATTACGTTATTGCCGCTCATATCCTCATCATTGGTGGGTAAAAAGCGGTTAGCTGTTTTTACCGCATCTTCAGCAGCACGAGATTTTCCACAGCCGGAAGGGCCGGCAACAATAACAACCGGCCGCTCTTTTGCCCATTTAGGACCTTCGTAATGTGTTGTTGACGCTTCAGCCACAGCAAAGCGGAATTCTTTGCTATTCATTTCCTCTTCTAAAGCTAATTTATACAACTTCACTCCTTCCTCACCCAGTAATGCTTCCATTTTAATGGTTGCACTTTCTGGATCGGTCCCCCGCGTATCAGGCTTACCCGGTGTGAATCCAGGCAGTTGATGATTTTCTATGTACTCAATTAGCTGCTGCCTAAAAAAATTAGGCTCATGCAGGCCATCTGCTCGTGGCTTAATATCATGTTCTTTTTGGTATTCAGCTACTTTACTGGCATGAGTTTTTTGATATTTGCCAACTCCTTCACACAGCGCAATTTGTCCTTCCTTACTTAAAGGGGATTCAGTAGTGTCAGTGCCATATTTTCCTATCTGTTCGACAAGCCTGGTTTTTTTATCATTGAAAATGCCCATATTCTACGCACTCTGCAATAAATCTTACTAACAGTATAGCAATAGTTTTGCCCTTTAATGCGATGATTCATCTTTTCCTACAAGCCAATCGGCACTTACTTCGAACTCTTTAGCTAAGCTATCTAAGATTGCTGCATCCGGATTTGTTGAACCATTAAGTAAAGCTTCTGCTTTGAACTTGGGAATTTTAATTAATTTGGATAGGACTTCAATACGTTCATGAGCTGACACGGGTGCGCCAATATTATCGAGTTCTTTATTTAGTCGTTCTGAAAATCGTCTGTTGAGCATATAGTTCTCCTGATTCTTTTATTTAGAGAAAAGTAAACCCGTTCCATTATTTTGATATAGCATAAAACGTTAGTTTTGCAATGTAAGGGGTACCTTAAGGGTCGAATTTGGTTGATCTGTGTTCTCTTTCAATTTAGTATTGATTTCACTTGAATTCGGCCCAATGTGGGATGACCTATGATTGAAGATGTTGCAGCGAAGTATCCTTGTGATTTAATAATATTCGGTGCCTTAGGCGACTTATCCTGTCGTAAATTATTCCCTGCATTATATCAGCTGGAATGTGCACAATTGTTGCATCCAGACACGCGAATTATTGGTTGTGCTCGTGAGGATTTGGTTTTAGCCGATTTCATTCAACTAATGCAGGGAAAAATCGAACGATTCACGCACGAGGCTTTGGATAAAGAAGCTTGGGCTCGCCTTACGCAACGACTCATTTATTGTCAACTCGATATGGCAAAATCTGAAGATTATTTCAAATTAACGGAATACGTACATCCTGCAGAGCGAATAGCTATTTCCTATTTTGCAATTCCACCCTCACTCTATGCGCAGACCTGCCAGGGATTATCTACCATCGGTTTGACGAATCAACCCTCGCGAGTTGTTTTAGAAAAACCAATTGGTCATGATTTACCCTCTTCAATTGTCATCAATGATCAGGTCGCTCATTTCTTTGCCGAAGATCAAATCTATCGCATTGATCATTATTTAGGAAAAGAAACGGTTTTAAATCTTTTAGTTCTGCGTTTTGCTAATGCAATTTTTTCATCAAACTGGGATCAAAGTATGATTGAAAAAGTTGAAATCTCCGTTGCTGAAGAAGTAGGAGTGGAAGGGCGTTGGTCTTATTATGACAAATCGGGACAAATGCGCGATATGCTTCAGAATCATTTGTTGCAAATCGTAGCTTTGGTGGCAATGGAGCCGCCTATGAGCCTTTCGGCAGACTGTATTCGCAGTGAAAAACTAAAGGTATTAAAAAGTTTACGCTTTATTAATGAGACGCATGTCCAGGAGCAAACCATACGTGCTCAATACATTAGTAATACCATCAAAGGGCAAAAGGTTCCAGGTTATTTGGATGAGGATGGAGCATATAAGAACTCTAAAACCGAAACTTTTGTAGCCATTAAGGCATTTATTGATAACTGGCGCTGGTCTGGTGTGCCATTTTATCTGCTTACCGGAAAACGATTACCTAAAAAACAAAGTGAAGTCGTAATTTATTTTAAGCAGCAGCCGTACAATATTTTTCAACAATTAAAACAAGAATTATCACCCAACCGATTGATTATTCGTTTACAGCCTGATGAAGGGGTTGAAGTGCGGATGATGAACAAAGTTCCTGGGCTTAGTGAAAGTATGCAGTTACGTGACAGTAAGTTAGATTTAAATTTTAACACCCAACGTATTGCTGATGCCTATGAACGTTTGTTATTGGAGGTGATGTTAGGGAATCAATACCTATTTGTCAGCCGAGAAGAGGTGGAACAAGCTTGGAAATGGATCGATAATATTAAACAAGCTTGGGAAAGACAGTCTATTCCATTATATACTTATCCTTCCGGAACTTGGGGACCTTTAGAGGTGATTCGCTTATACAATGGCAAAGCTCATGTATGGGGGGAGCAAAATGCAGTTACATAGTTTCGGTGATGCAGATTTATTAGTTAGCGATTTAGTATCTCAATTAAAACGTCTCTTGCTTGATGCAATAACTCAGCGAGGGCAGGCTTATTTAGTGGTTTCGGGTGGCAAAACACCGGCTGATTTGTTTCAGGCCTTAGCCAAAGTTGATTTACCCTGGTCTAAGGTGACCATTACTTTGGCGGATGAGCGTTGTGTACCCCTTGATGACACTAATAGCAATGAGCGCATGTTAAGACAATTGCTGCTACAGCACGAGGCAAAGGCTGCTCGTTTTGTCAGTTTGTATTCTCAAACTGATCCTGACTTACATCATGTGAAGCAAGATATTTCTGCCTTACCCACCTTTGATGTGGTTATTTTAGGCATGGGTGATGATGGGCATACGGCCTCCTTATTTCCCAGTGCTGATGAATTAAACTTAGGACTTGATGAAAATGCTCCAGCGGTACTTTTTGTCAATCCCAAAACCAGTGATCTCCAACGTGTTAGTCTATCCAAAAGACGATTATTGGATAGCCGAGTTATATTTTTACATTTGAAGGGACAAAATAAATTAGCGGTATTGCATCAAGCCATGGCTCAGCCTGACCCCATGCTTATGCCCATTAGCGCTTTTTTAAATAGCCCTCAAGCGGATGTACAGGTAATGTATGCACCATGAGGAATTAAAATGCACCCAGTAGTTGAGCAAGTCACAGCCCGCATTCGTGAACGCAGTGCACGGGGCCGTGCGTTTTACCTTGAGCAGATGGAAAAGGCCCGCATTCGTGGTCCTCAACGTACCATGTTGCATTGTGGTAACTTAGCACATGGTTTTGCCGCCTGTGCGCTGAAAGACAAAGCCAGTTTGAGTGGCGTGAAAAAAGCCAATATCGCCATTGTTTCTGCTTATAACGAGATGCTTTCAGCACATCAACCTTATGTGAGTTATCCCGATTTGATTAAAGAGGCAATTGCGGCCGCAGGTGGTGTTGCTCAATTTGCCGGTGGTGTGCCCGCAATGTGTGATGGAATTACCCAAGGCCAGCCTGGGATGGAGTTGAGTTTATTAAGCAGGGATGTGATCGCGATGTCTGCGGCAATTGCTTTATCACATAATATGTTTGATGGCGCCTTAATGTTAGGAATTTGCGATAAAATTGTTCCTGGATTATTAATGGCGGCTTTAAGTTTTGGCCATTTACCCTTTATTTTTGTGCCTGCAGGGCCAATGCCATCAGGAATTTCGAATCAAGAAAAAGCGAGGGTTCGCCAATTATATGCGGAAGGGAAAGTAGATAAAGTGGCTTTGTTGGAAGCTGAATCTGCTTCATATCATTCCCCAGGAACCTGTACTTTTTATGGTACAGCAAATTCAAATCAATTGGTCATTGAGGTGATGGGGATACAACTTCCAGGTTCCTCGTTCATTAATCCCGGAACGCCATTACGCGATGCATTAACGCAAGCGGCGGCACAACAAGTATTAACATTGACTGATTTAGGGGAGGAGTACTTACCCATTGGCCAGCTAATGGATGTCAAAAATATAGTGAATGGCATTGTTGCTCTATTAGCATCTGGGGGCTCGACGAATCATACGATGCATTTAATTGCGATTGCGGCGATGGCAGGTTATAGGGTTAATTGGGATGATTTTGCTCAATTATCAGCAGTAACCCCCCTAATCACTAAGATCTATCCTAATGGCTCTGCTGATGTGAATCAGTTTCAGCGCGCTGGTGGGTTAGCTTATTTCATCCATACCTTATTGGATGCCGGCTTATTGCATCCGGATGTCGATACAGTAATGGGCCATGGACTGGAACGTTATACTCGTCAACCTATCTTGGATAATGGGCAATTGCATTGGATTGATGGTCCCAGCGTTTCCAACGATGAGGCGGTGTTAACGGCAAGTTCTACCCCCTTTAAAGCTCAAGGTGGCTTACAAGTCTTGAGTGGGAATCTGGGGCGCGCAGTGTTTAAAACGTCTGGCCTGGCTCAGGGGAAAGATAAAATTAAAGCGCCCGCGGTGATTTGTTCCAGCCAAGAAGAGTTTGAGCAGCTGTTTAAACAAGGTGCATTGAATAAAGACTGTGTGGTGGTCTTGCGTTTTCAAGGACCTAAAGCCTGTGGCATGCCCGAGCTCCATCAGCTAACCCCCAAATTAGGGGTGCTGATGGATAAAGGATATCAAGTTGCCTTGGTTACTGATGGCCGTATGTCTGGTGCCTCGGGCAAGGTTCCTGCGGCAATTCATGTGACGCCTGAGGCTTTAGATAATGGTGTATTGGCCCGGGTTGAAACGGGAGATATGATTATTATTGATGCCGAGCAAGGTCAGTTAGAAGTGCTTGTTAGCGACGACGAGCTAAGCTTGCGTGTGGCGGCGCTAATGAATGCTGATGGACTTTATTACGGTACTGGACGTGAATTATTTGGTAGTTTGCGTACTCAGTTTACCGGGGCAGAACAGGGAGCTTGCAGTCTATTTCAAGGAAGAGAGTCGGCTTATGAGGTTTGATGAGTATAATTTATATGCGATCGTAGCGGATATTGGGGGCACCTTTGCTCGTTTTAGCCGTGTGCGCTTGGATAGCTTAGCTATTGACGCAGTCGAAATTTACTCTTGTGCTGAATACAGTAGCCTTGAAGCTGTATTATTAGCCTATCAACGCAAACATGAGTTAGAACACATTACCCAAGTCGCGATTGCGATTGCCTGTCCGGTGCTGGGTGATGAAATTTGCATGACGAATGCTCATTGGCAATTCTCAATTAACGAGCTGCAACAAAAATTGGCTTTATCTGAGCTTACGGTATTAAATGATTTTAATGCCATCGCCATGAGCCTTCCTGCATTGTCTGAATCCGAATTAGTGCAACTGGGTCAGGGCGTTGCGGATAAAAATAAAACGCGTGTCGTTCTTGGTGCAGGCACTGGATTGGGGGTTGCGCATTTAGTTCCTCATGATCAGAGTTATATTGCTTATGGGGGCGAGGGTGGTCATGTAAGTTGGGGAGCCCAAACCGAGCAAGAATGGTTTATTGCGTGTTACCTCAATAAAATATATGGTCATGTTTCTTACGAGCGCTTATTATCAGGCCAGGGATTAGAAAACTTATATCGTGCACTGACGGCATTTCATCAGCAGGATGAACGCTCATTGTCAGCCGCACAAATAGTTGCTTTAGCTTTAGCTGGTGAATCAGTAGTTGCTGAAGCAGTCGTGGCGCAATTTTTAGCTATTTTAGGTGCCTATGCTGGCGATTTGGCTTTAATCTTTGCGGCCTTTGGTGGTATTTATATCGCTGGAGGTATTGCTCCACGTTTGCTTCCATTATTGAATCAGAGTGATTTTAGAATTAGGTTTGAAGAAAAAGGACGTTTCAGTAGTTTTAATGCGCAAATTCCTACTTATGTAATTACTGCAAAACAGCCCGGAATATTAGGCGCTGCAGTACACTTGAAGCAGCGTTTGCAACATCAGATTGAACGGGTACGAAAAGGAGACCTAGATGTCATTTTCTAATTGGGTTGTGCAAGCAGATACGGTGTTTTGTTCTTCACCGGTAATTCCTGTGATTCAAATTAAAGAGATTGAACAAGCTATTCCTTTAGCTACAGCATTATTTGCTGGGGGAGTTAATGCCCTGGAAATCACTTTAAGGACCCCTATCGCTCTGGAGGCAGTACGTTTATTAGTACAGACGTTTCCTGATGCATTAATTGGTGTCGGTACTATTGTGACCCCTGAACAGCTAGACCAAGCTATAGAAGTGGGGGCGAAATTTGCCTTTAGTCCGGGCTCCACTCAAGATTTACTCCGCGCGGGACTTAACGGCAATATTCCATTTATTCCTGGAGTGACTAGTGTTTCTGAGCTTATGGAAGGATTGGCTTTAGGTTATACCCACTTTAAATTTTTTCCTGCTGTTGCTGCGGGTGGGATTCCTATGTTACGTTCATTCTATGGACCTTTTCCGCAAGCGCGATTTTGTGCAACCGGAGGGATTAATGAATCCAATTTTTCTGACTTCCTCGCCCTACCTAATGTGACTTGTGTTGGGGGGTCGTGGATAGTTCCGGAGGAAGCAATTAAGAAAAATGATTGGTCATTAATCACTGACTTATGTTTTTCTACACGGCAAGGAATGCGAGGTTGGGGCTAACTTATCAAGCTAAGTTCCCCTTCCCCCTGCCTCTTTCGCATTCATCCTTAGGGCATTGATCGACTCCCTCCAACGGGGAGGCAGGGATAGACCTGGTTATTACATTAGTAATTAAGATTCAAGGAGGAATAATGACTTGGATGGTCGCGGTTATTGGCTCTGTTGCTGGATTTTTATTTGGTTATGATGAAGGAATTATTGCCGGCTCTTTAGAGCTGGTCAAAAATCATTTTGCGCTAACCGCAACTGATATTGGCGTGATGGCGGCAGCGTTACCTTTTGGGGCTTTGTTGGGGGCTATCTTGATTGGGATGGTTCTGGCTTCGAAAGCTGTTAAACATTTCGGACGTCGCACTCTCTTGTCTTTTTCGGGCTGCTTATTTTTTTGTGGTGCGCTCGGTGCTGGTTTTGCCGATTCAATTACGGTATTGGAGTTGTCGCGATTAATTCTTGGCCTGGCGATTGGCGTTGCTTCTGTCATGGCCCCTTTATATTTAGCAGAAACTGCTCCTTTGGAAAAACGCGGAGCGATAGTCGCTATTTACCAATTGGCAATGACAATAGGGATTGTTTGCTCCTATTCCGTTAATTACTTATTGATGGAGAATCAAGCCTGGCGGGCAATGTTTGCTTCAAGCGCATTCCCAGCCTTGGTTTTGGGGATAGGGATTTTATTCATGCCAGAATCCCCTCGATGGTTATGCAGTGTTGGTCGCCCTGACGAGGCAAACAAGGCCTTAAAAACCTTACGCAAGGCTCAGTTTATTGAACAAGAGTTGCGTGATATTGAAGTAACCTTGACACATGAGCCCAAACAGGGGAGCTGGCGTTTGCTGTTTAAGAAACCTCTATTACCAGTATTAATGCTAGGTACGCTATTATTTTGTTTGCAACAGTTAAGTGGGATCAATGTCGTTATCTATTTTGCCCCAGAAATTTTTAAAAGTCTGGGATTAAGCAGCACTTTAGGGCAAATATTAGCGACGATTGGTATCGGACTGGTCAATTTACTGGTTACTCTATTAGCTATTCTCTGGGTTGATAAAATCGGACGTCGCAAGCTCTTACTTCTAGGGTTTCTAGGAACAGGGGTGAGTTTACTTGCCTTAAGCCTGTTTTCATTGAACCAGGGTGCATGGCTTCCTTGTTTATCGATGATTTGCCTTAGCGTATATATTTTCTCATTTGCAATCAGCGTAGGGCCAATACCGCATATTGCAATGGCTGAAATTTTCCCTCTACATGTGCGTGGAGTAGGGATGGGTTTCTCGGCAATGAGTAATTGGACGTTTAATACAGTAGTTATTTTTAGTTTTCCGTTATTGCATAAAGCCCTAGGTATTGAGTTCACGTTTGCTTTATATGGCACTATCTGCTTCTTAGGTCTTATTTATAGCTATTTTTATATGCCTGAAACCAAAAATATTAGCTTGGAACAGATTGAGAGCTATGTGATGGAAGGGAGGCCTTTGCGTTTGTTAGGGGGGGCGGAAATATCAGATCCTCATGCAAAAGATGCTTCCGTATTAGCACCTGGCTAGTGTCATTTTAGACCGCTTCAGTGCTGGGCTTTTCGGCCCAGCCTATGCATGAGCACTCTATTTGGTCATCATATTTCTAATTAAACCCACAATGGCAGTTACAATACCACCACTAACTAGCCCCGTACCTCCATCACCTAAAATAGTACCAAGAGTGGTATCGGCTATGCCTAGATGATTGAGTAGCTGCACTCCTTGTAATATATAACCGCCTAATGCCCCACCGACTAAACCAGCAATTGTATTTCCAATTGTACCGAGGCTTAAGTTTTTTAACCCGACACCAGTTGCATTACCACCAATAGCGCCACCAATTAAACTGCTTATTAGTCCTATAATGTCCATTGTAATTACTCCTGTTTGCCTGATAAAAATCGATGGTTTTACTCCCTTCTCGGTGGTGAGCGCTCGAGTTCTTTTAGTTGTTCTGCTGCCTCGAATAGAAAGCCCATGGCCAATACTGGGGAGCCCAAAAGTGGGGTGGCAGGAAAAGAAAATATTGCTATCCCTGATGTTGATTTATATTCAATTTTAAGGTTGGACATATTAGTTACCAACGTGCTTATCTTCCATATAGATAATTATTGCTCCATAATCATTGGTCGTCAAATACCCATATTGGTGGAGTTTTTCTCTTTTGCGGCGCGGTGGCTAGATAATTAGCGTGGCTAGAGAATTAAAGAAAATAAATTCAAGCAATTAGACTCACGTAATGGTGTTTTTTTGGCTTGTTCGTATAAGTGAACGGGGAGCAGCAAAACTAACCTTCGGTTGAAACATCGAGTTTTCCTGCGTAGATGGAGGTATTCTGGGAGGGCCGTGGGGCGGGTTGCTGTTTAAGAAAAACCTGGTTGTTAACAACCAGGTTGAATTAACGAGATGTGATTTATGTATATTACGGATCTTATTCCAATTTACTGGTCACTTTATTTCTTGCTTCCATGGCATGCAGCACGGAGACGTAACTCCAGGTTAGTGATTTGGCCCCTTGTTGAACGCCAGTGTTTAAATTAACTTGCTCGGCTAAACTCATGTCTGGAGCATATTTTTTGACAAGCTCTAAATAGGTATCGCCGGTTTCAATGTATTTTTTCATTAGCGCATGTTGGCTTTGTTTTACAGGCAACATATCCGCTAAAGTGTAATAATATTCAGCCATGGTTGCGGTTAAAATAAACCAGGGATTGCCTTGGCTATTGGTTTGATATCCATCATAAGTATCTCCCGGATAACGACCGAACAAAATAGCCCCTGAATTATTCTCATTGATGGGGAACATTTGGTTAAATTGTTTATGTAAGGCATTAATGGTTTTTTCCACATAAATGCTATTAGGAGCTAAGAGACCTCGTTGGGGATTGAATAATACGCCCAAAATTACGGCAGAATCCAGTTCCATAGTTTTTTGCGGACCTAAATGGGGCGGAAGGGTTGCTTGAATCAGTTGTTTTTTTTGATCCAAATGTTGGTATAAACGATAATCCATCAATCGCGCTTGCTGTTCATAATAAATAGCGGCACGTTCATCATCCATACGACGAGCTAGTGCGGCACCATCCAGTAATGCTTTTTGTTGTACCATGGTGGTGAAAAAATGATTGCCATAAACTTCTTCCCAAAGGTCAAAGTTTTCATCGGTCCAGTGGTGGGCTATGTATTCCAGGTCTAACTTAATCACGCTCATTCCGCGTGGTTCCATGCCCTTGTTATACAAATAAGTTTGTACATACTCTAGTTCATTTTGATTTAATAATTGCTGAGCAAAACGAATTAATGCGACCGCTCTTATTGCCGGGCCATCATTTTGGGGCCTACCCCAGGAGCCGTCAAAGGGATAACCGTTAATGTAGAATTTAGGTTCGCCCAGAATATCTTGTCCGGGCAGGGGATCGTTTTGATGCTGAATCATCCGTGTCCATGAAACATAATGAAATAGGCGTTCTTTATTTGCGGCGGAATGATTTGCTTCATACCAGCGCTCTATTAAGTTCATGGCAATAGCTGAATCGCGGACCCAGTCATAATAATAGTTGGGGTTCTGTTGCGAGGGGGATGCGATAATTGCGCCATTAGGATGAATGTTTGCCAAAAAATTTGTTTTTAAGGTGCTAATTTCTTCGGGGCTAAATACCGCAGCAACCGCTTGGGTAACCAGAAAAAGCCATAAAATAAATATCCGTTTCACTCTAATCCTCCTGGATAAAAAATAAATTTAAAAGGGCAATTTTTGTCATAGTACATGAAAATTTGGATGTAGAGTAGGGGATGTACTCGTTCAAGCCAAAGCGTGTTGCAGATTGCTAGGATTGGCTAAGCGCAGTGATTTTTAAGGAAAGCCTGGTTGCAAGCAGAACTTTTATTCAGAAATTATCTCTACAATGGCTTTTACCCATAGAGGATGTGCGTTTAAACAAGGTACTACAATTAATTGGGTTCCGCCTAAAATTTGCCATTGTTGTTTTGCACTGATGCTGATCTCTTCTAAGGTTTCAAGACAGTCCGCAACAAATGAAGGACAGACGATTACTAATTTTTTTATGCCTTGGGCGGCAAGTTGATTGAGTCGTTCATCGGTGTACGGTTTTATCCAGGGGGTTTTTCCTAAGCGAGACTGGAATGCGGTGCTGTATTGCTGCTCTGATAATTGCAGTTCTTGGGCTAATAAGCGACTGCTTTGGTGGCATTGGGCTTTATAACAGCCTTGGTTCTGCTCGGAGATTATCGGGCAGGCATCAGTACAGACTGATTTACAGTTATTTTTAGTAATCTGGCGCTCAGGAATTCCATGATAACTAAAAAGAATATGTTCATATTCTTTAACCTGTTCTTTAATCACGGCTGTTTGTGCTTTGATATAGGCTGGGTGTTGGAAAAAATCACGGATTACTGTTATTGAGGGAATTATATCCCAGGAACTAATAATCTTTAGGGCTTCTTCAATAGATGAGCCGCTTGCAGCTGAAGAATATTGGGGATATAAAGGTAAAATAGTAATCGATTCGCACTGTTTGAGCCGGTTTAATTGTTCTGCAATGGATGGCTCGCCATAACGCATTCCTAAGACCACGCCATACTTAGCACCTAATTCTTCTTGAACTTGGGTTAGTAGGTTCTGACTATGCCACAGTAGCGGGGAGCCACACTCAGTCCAAATGGCTTGATAAGCATGGGCAGATCGCTTGGCTCGAAAAGGTAGTACAAAGACATACACTAGGATATAACGAAGTAGGGCCGGCAAATCAATAACACGTTTGTCGGTTAAAAATGCGCGTAAATAGCTACGAACAGCAGGGACCTGTGGGGCTTTAGGAGTCCCAAGATTAACAAGTAATAAACCACGTCTCATTAGACAATATTGATCTTAATAAAATTAGAGGCATCATACCTGAATATGGCTCCGAATTCAGTAATTAAGGCAAATTTAGTCGGAGCGGCATTATTAATTAACATGAGTTTGGCATCAAAGGCAGCTAAATGACTTTGACGCGAAACGAAGTTAGGCAATTATAATGCCGCATTAGCTGATTAGGCTGGTTCTAGTTCAGCAGCTTCAGTAACTACAAACACATTTGCTGCATGAAGACCTTTATCGCCTTGTCCCACTTCATAGGTTACTACCTGCCCAGGGACTAATGTCTTATAGCCAGTGCCATGAATTGATGAAAAGTGAACAAAAATATCATCGCCACCTTGTTCTGGAATAATAAATCCCCATCCTTTGGCATTATTAAACCATTTAACTTCGCCCCTAGCCATATCAAATTCTCCTTTTGCTCTAGTTCTCAATTGCTGCAATGTACTGAGCAATTGTATTCCTTTATCCTTAAATGAAGCCTAATCATGTAATTAGGTAGTTTTACCATAACGTAAAATGCCCTCACTACTCAATAGAATTTTCGGCGTATAAGATAAATTTTTTAAAATGGACGCTGAACTAAGCTATTTGAAGACAATTTGTATACTTTAGTAATAATTAATCGCATGGCCGTCTGTTAGACGGCATGCTGGCTTTGGTCTATATTTACATCAGGAGATTGTTTTTAGTACATCTCCTTCGGGGATATAGGAGAGAATCTGTGCCAAAAATTATTTTTTGCTTTGCAGGAACAGGTGATATCGGCGAATCGAGCGCGAAGAAAATGGAAGAGCGCTCAGCATTTGATGAGGACGTAATACGAATACACTTAACCGGTTGTCAGCACCCTAAAATAGGGGGCAGTGTCTTATTTCCCGATCTCGAGCGAGGTATTAACAATATCAAAGACGCTTTTGATAAAGAGGGTAATCTCAATTTAGGTAAGTTAATTGAAAATTTGGGAATGGCAAAGGTTACTTATAACGAACAAGGCTTTGCTGAGGACAATCTCGGGGGCGCCATCGTTCGCATTGAGCCAGAACAATACCGGGACTGGCGGGGCATCCTACCTATAGATAAGATAGTAACCCAAGGGTTTAGCCGAGGTGCTGTAAGTGCTTTGGGGCTTGCACGATCTCTTGATGATTTGGGAAAACCTATCCATATAATTGCTAACCAACCTGTTCCGGGTGGTTCTGACAGTGTTGTGGAGGGAACGGGTATCTACACGAAATATAAAGATTTAAGCCAATGTAAAAATATTAAATCGGCAACTACCTTGATCGCATCCCATAATTTGGAAAATGGAGTATTTATGAATGCTTTTTTCCAACAAATGATTGCCAATTTTCCAGAGAGCACCAAGGTTAATAACTGGATGATGCCGCATCAAGGACACCTACAGTGGTTTTATAATACGGTTGTGAGTCACCATATGACCAATGTGCTGAAAGAAATAGGGTTTAGTTCAAGCACAGCAGATCACTTATATCGGATAGAATGGGAGTATGCTCGAAATCCCACCTTATTTTTTACCCCTAAAGAACTCGCGCAAAAAGTTTTTGGGGACAATAGTCGTATCATTGTAGATCCGGCATATTCAGACATGATGAAAAGGCAGGCTGGTCAAATAATGAGTGATCTAGGCATGGAGCACACATTCATTAGGTCTCATCAAAAAAATCAAAATAATGCCGAGCAAGAAAAGAAAGATACGGAGCGAGCAAGAGCTATTGTGGCGCTTAATAACTCTTCTTTAAGCTCAGAGAAGAAAGTAGAAATCATGAGGTTTATGAGCAGTGATGCCTCTAAAGCAAATCAACTTATTGGAATTATTAATAAGGCGAATGATTGTTGTGCTTATATAGAAGCAACAACCAGGAAAGAAGTGTATCAGCGAAATGCCTCAATGGAAATTGTTCGCACCAGTTATACAACGGATAAGTCTCAAGCGGTACATAGAGAAGCAACCGAATTTAAAACGATACTCTTTGAAAAGAGTTATAATTTTCTTACCAATGCAAACCCTGGAAAGGCTGATAAAATAGACTTTATCGTGACTGTAGCGGCTGCAGAAAAAAAATTTCATGATAATGCAACGGAATTGAGTCGAGATTATGACGGCATCCGTGTGGCGCTTAAAGTACTTTTGACCGCTCTGGTGAAGTTGACCGGCTTGCATGTTTTAAATAAGGATATTAATCGTGCATTGGACACTGGTTTTTTGTTTCATACCCGCTCCAGTAAAATTGCGCATCATGCAACAAGCGAAATCATCAATTCGGTTACAGCAGACCCTGAACCTTTGCAAGACAAACAAAAATCCTTCAAAGAGCACTTGACAGAATTGCGCTCTTCCTCTGAAATAGAATCAGAACAAGACGAACAGGGTTTAATAAAACCTGGGGGCTGATTCGGCCCGGTTCTTACTGTAATGAGTTTTGAATAATTGGTGCCTTAATAGTTTCTTAAGCTATTTGTGTTATCTTAGAAGTTATATGTGTCGCAAGAGGAGTTTTAGATGAGCAGCCATGCCAGAATGTTAGGAAGATTAGGCCTATCTACCGTTGTTGAGCCTCGCCACGCCAAACAAGCAGATGTTGAATCTGAACTGCAAAGCGATGACACCCCCAAATTAACACTTTCAGCCCGACCTGTGCCTGATATGAAAAATGTATTAATGAATGCTTTAGGTGGCCCATCTAAACAATTAACGCCAATGGATAAATGCTAGGAAAACAAATTACTGTTTATTTTATCGCAGCGCATCCATAGAAAACAAGTCGCACAAAAACTAGCATTTTGAAGCATCTTAGGTATATACTTTTTCCATAGATAATTTATTTTTTGAGGTATAAGTATATGGCTGCTGGGGGCTTTGCTGAAACAGCGCACTGGAGGGATTCTGCGCGCAGTGCTCGTTTCTTTCTGGTGGATGCACGTGCCGCGTTTCCTTTATTTATATTTCTAATGCATATTCGAGTTTGGACAGGGGTTGTTGTACTTATTTCCGCAATTTTTTTTGGTATCATCGAACATTATGGCTTTACTGTGCCGGTATTCTTACGTTGGATAAGAGGTTTCCTAGCAGGGAATCTTAAGTCTGCACAACCATGGTGGCGGTGATAAATGGAACGAACTATTAGTCAATGTATGGGCATCATTGCTGCAAGTATGAATGCCAAGTTTTACTTGAATGACCGATTTGTAAGTTATGATGAAGTGTTTGCAGAGACCGGCCTATTACCGGCAATTGCCAAGCGAGCAGATCAATTATGTTCTTTGTGCCTAGGTTATGGCTTGGGAGCAACATTTGATGAGTCAGAAGGGGCTTTATTAGGGTTGCGTGTCGTTTTTGATGAAGTGACACCTAATGTTTTGCGGTTGTTGTGTATGACGGATGTAGTAAATGAATTAGTTCAAGGTGGTCCAAGTAAAGATTATACCCCCTTGGATGAGTTAATGTATGACTAAGCGCGTCATTTTTAAGTGAATTGTAAAGAATTCGAAAGTAAATTGAAATTTGTGTTCACTTTATAATTTGTTTTGTTAGACTCAGGTTATAGGTATGAGTTTTTTGAGGAGCAGTAATATGGCAGCATCAGATAGATATAAAATTACTCTTTTCCAAACTAGCGGTGTGAATTTCGCTACTGGGTTGAATTCTGTAAGTGCAATGGTTCCAATGACACCTGAAGATGCTCATCGGATAGTAGTCAACCCATTGAACATTGCAAAAACACAGACAGAAAAGGCTGCGCATGTTCGAGCTGATTTTGAGCCTAATCAAAAAGCTGCCGAATTATTAAATAACTGTTATAACCGTGTAGCTTCTGTGATGAATAATAAGAACACCATAGAGCAGGAAAATACAGTGGAGCAAGAAAATACAGCGGCAGCAGATGATGTAGTGTCAACTCCTTCTTTTAGAATATAGTCACGTATTGTTCGTAGCTTAATGCGGGAGGCTGTTAGGCCTCTCAATAGATAGAGTGTTGGGGTTTATGAAAGAAATACTCTCAGATCAACAAAATGAAGCAATTCTTCAAGCCTTAGATGAGGCGATTAACAATGGTCCTTGGGAAGAGTCTAATTTCTTACGCGCCATTGGTAAAAATTTAAATGACATTCGGGAAAACTTTGTGAATCAGCTGGGGACGCGTACTAAGGCCCAAATACAAGCTGAAACACAACTAGCAAATCGTATGGCGCTCAGAAGTGGGCAGCAAGAAGTATTTGTGTCGCTTTATTCGGCTGATGGCTCAAACATCCAGTCTTGGGAGCGTATTGTTGCTAATTTACCAAGACAAATGATTTCGCGTCCTATTTATGCCTCTGAAGAGCATGTTAAAGCAATAATCAAAACTAAAGAAAACAAGATTAATGAAGCTTATTTAGGTATTTTTATTAATCAAAGCGCCGTCATTGCTCTTCCCCCAGATAAAGCCTTATCCGATAAATTAGGTAATTTTTTACTGACGTTGAAAGATAGAACCTTAGATCTAGATAACATTAGCCGTTTCGTGCACGTGTCAGGTGTGTATCATTATGATCGCGGCCGTTTAGTCAAAGAATCCGCTTAAGCTCGTCCTACTACTACCCTTTTCCAGGGGCTCGAGTAAAATGTATCCCGTATTCGCATCGCGTAATACGGGGCGAAGCATGCCTTATGTACCTATCGTTGTATGAGAAGGTGAGGATAGGGACCGCCAGAGAGAAGAATGCTGTCATTTTCCCCTTGAATTTCTCGCAAAAATGCCTCAGAGCAGTATATACTTGAATTAATGAAACTAATATAAGAGCGTATTAATGGCTCAGCAGCAACAACAAAACACCGATAGCGGTATGGCTCCCGTATGGATTACGGTGCTATTGTTTATTACTGTCTTTCTGGTTTGGAGAACAGGACATCAATATATTGTGATGTTTGTTTTTCAAATAAATATCTTGCAGGCGAAATTAGTTAACCTGTTCATTCATAGTGAGCAATTAACCAGCTTAATCTATCTGATGCAAACCATTGATCCAAATGCAGTCGACTGGGATCAGCTGGTGGATACCACGCGCGCTGTTGGTGATTTTATGCGTTATCCCGTAGTATTGGGTTTAGGGGTAATGGCCATTGTTATTTACCAATCTAATCTTAAATTGAAATACCGCAGAGCTCATGATATGAAGTCTTTACGGGCTCAGGAGCAATTCAACTGGCCGGCAATTATGCCCGTAGTAAAGGAAGACTTGGTGAGTCAGGATGTGAACGTGGGGCCCTGGGCTATGGCGCTAACCCCTATGGAGTTTGCTCGTAAACACCATTTGTTAAAAAAAGATGATGTCTTGTTGGATAATCCTGTTCCTGGTATGGAAATGACTGCGGGCCTAAGACGAGGAGATGCTAAGCGTGTCTTTACTTTACAGTTAGGCCCTTATTGGGATGGATTTGAACATTGTTCGCCTCAGGCTTATGCTTTGGCCGGAGTGTTTATGGCGCGTTTAAATCGTGACCGTGATGCAGCGAATAACATTTTATCTGTTTTAGATCGTACTTTTGTGGAAGGAAAACCTGATTTCTCAGTGGCTAGACCCATAGTCGAAAAATACAAAAATACCGAGGAGATCCAGGAAATAACCGGAAAACACGCCTATACTCTAACTGTACTTGCTTCATTACTAGAGAAGGCTCGGCAAGATGGGGTTGTTCCCAGTGCCGAATTTTTATGGCTAAAACCCGTTGATCGACGCTTGTGGTATATGTTGAATTGTGTAGGTAGACAAACACCTTATGCGGAAGTAGCAGGTGCCTTTGCCCATTGGCGTGCAGAGAAAGAAATGGGGCGACGTTCTTTAGTGCCAATGATCGATGAAGCAATTAGAGCTTTGGAAATCGCTGTGAAAGAAGTTAAATTATCACCTCGTCAAATGCAGGAGTTAGAACCATGATGCGCGGTATTGATTCTCGTCATGAATTAGATCCTACCCTCCTCCTTAGGGACACGCGAACCCTAACGCAGAGAATGGCAGATTTTTTTGGTGATCCGACAAACGTTTCGATTATTCTCTTTTCCCTGGCTGCTGCGTCATTCTATATTTCTGAAGTAGCAACCTTGTTATTGATAATCGGTGGTGGAACCTTTGCTTACAGTTATACACGTAAACAAAAACTTCCTTTTAGACTACCCCTTATCTCCCGAGTAAAAGATTACAATGACTTGAAGCCTGGTATCAATAAGCCCAATACGGCTCGAGGCATTGCATTTTTTGGCAATGACCGTAAAAGTGGAGAGGAATTATGGTTTGCCAACGATGACATGCGTACCCACGCGTTGATTTTCGGTTCAACCGGTAGTGGTAAAACAGAATGTTTGGTTTCTCTTGCCTATAATGCTTTGGTTCAAGGTAGCGGCTTTATTTATGTGGACGGAAAAGGGGATAACTCCCTTTATGCAAAAGTATTCTCCATGGTGCGGAGCATGGGACGTGAGGATGATTTATTACTAATTAACTTCATGACTGGTGCGCGAGATATTGTGGGGCCTCAGGAAAAAAGATTATCTAATACCCTTAATCCATTTTGTCAGGGTTCTTCCAGTATGTTAACACAGCTGGTGGTGAGCTTAATGGGGTCCTCCCAAGGTGGTGGCGATGGCGACATGTGGAAAGGCCGTGCGATAGCATTCGTTGAGGCCTTAATGCGTTTATTAGTTTACATGCGCGATGATGGCGCGATTCTTTTGGATGCGAACAGTATTCGTAACTACTTTGACTTAACTCGCTTGGAATCCATCGTGGTTGATAAAGTCTTTCCACGTGACGATATGGAAAGTATTAACATTGAGCAGGTTCCAAAGTTGGTTACAGACCCCTTACGTAACTATTTAAATACCTTACCTGGTTACAATAAAGAAAAAAAAGGGAAACAAGTATCGCAAGTATTGGAACAACATGGTTTCATCACCATGCAGCTTGTACGAAGTTTCTCTTCTTTAGCAGATACCTATGGGCACATCATTCGTACCAACTTGGCCGAGGTGGACTTTAAAGATGTGATCTTGAATCGTCGAATTTTGGTTGTGTTATTGCCCGCACTAGAAAAATCACCGGATGAGTTGGCAAACTTAGGTAAGATTATCGTGTCATCCTTAAAAGCGATGATGGCAGCAGGTTTGGGGGAAGACGTTGAAGGGGATTACCGTGACGTTATCTTAAGAAAACCGACTAACGCACCTACACCTTATATGTGTATTCTTGATGAGTACGGATATTATGCAGTGCAAGGGTTTGCGGTGGTACCTGCTCAGGCGCGTTCGCTTGGATTCTCCGCTATTTTTGCGGGCCAGGATTTGCCGGCATTCCAAAAAGCATCTAAAGAAGAGGCAGCATCAATCGGTGCAAACACCAACATTAAAATTTGTATGAAACTGGAAGACCCTACGGAAACCTGGGACTTCTTTACCAAAACTGCGGGTGAGGCTTATGTTACTAAGGTTGACTCATTCCAGGCTAAAGAAAATACCATGTCGAACAGCTATGCGGACAGCAAGAGCTCTTCATTTGAAAAAAGAGCGCGGGTCGATCTTTTAGACCTTAAAGAGCAAACCGAGGGTGAGGCGCATATATTCTTCAAATCAAAAATTGTTCGTGCCCGTATGTTTTATGCGAACCCCAAACCAGTTAAGCAATTAAAAATCAACCAATTCCTAAAAGTTGAGCCACCACCAGATGAGTATTTAATGAAGTTGCAAAAACAGTTAACTTCATTCCTGTCCATTCTTGATAGTGGTGATTTGACGATTAATAAGACAGCGGATAGTGAAGAAATTACACTCATCAGTAAGTTATTGCGCGAATCTACCGTAAGCGAACCGATTGAGCGTGGCGTAACTGCCTTAATTGCATTCCACAATTTTAATGAACCAGAGCCGGTTGAGGAGTTAATTGAGGAAGAAGTTGAGGGCGCCTTAACCATATTTAGCCCATTACGTGTCAACGTAGGGGATCCTCCGTTACTAGTGCGTGATAAAGAAACCTTCTCGGAATCCTTATTACCAATTAATGAAACGCGTAATCAAATGCTGACGATTGAGCGTCTATCGGGAGCTAAAGATAAATATGCGGGCACGGTCGCTAATGAGTTAATTAAGGACTTCCAATTGGCAACCAGTTATCCGCCTGAAGAGCGTGACTTTATCGATCCACATACCTTAACGGATATAGTCAGAGATCTAGCCGTTAAATTTGCAAGCGAACGTGATAAAGTAAACAAGAAGAATGAGGATGGATTAGAATAAACCTCAATGTTTCCGAATTCCCGCGGGTTTGACCGCGGGAGCCATTATTTAAATTCCTTCAACAACGGTCGGATTAATAAAGGTCTTAATTTTTCGAGAAACTAAAAATAAAAATACGGCTCCCGCAACAGCCCACATTCCTAATTGTTCAAAAATAGATAAATAGCGCTCATTAGTAAGCGTTGGTGCAAGAGCTTCGTTTTTTACCATTTCATTGGCAAAATAATGCGACAATGAGGCCGCTGCACCTGCAATCATCATCCATGAGCCCATCATTAAACCTTGTAAATGTGTCGGAGCAATACGGCCAATCATTGCATAGCCTACAGGCGCAATCAGCAACTCTGCGAGCCCCTGGAAAATAAAATAAGCGATAATCCACGAGAGGCATACAAATCCCTCTGCGCCAGCGAAGTTGATCCCGCAGGCCAGGGAAAAAAAGGACAGCGCTAATAAAATAAAGCCACAGGCGAATTGCCTGGAAACAGAAAAATTAAATTTAGTTTGCAGCGAACTGATGCGCAGGAACAGTATTGGGGCACAGGCAATAATGACCAAGGGGTTTATATTTAATAGCCATTGAGTGGCAATCTCATAGCCGAAAAGATGTCGATCCGTATTATTTTTAATAAAGAGAATGACTCCCATTGGACCCGTGAAATAAATCATCCAAAACAGTACGGAAATAATTGCCAGGAGTAAATAAGCCATAATGCGCTCTTTATCTTTTGGAGATTTTTGGTGATACCCGAGATAGAGAATAATTAAAAACATGAGCGAACTTAGGCTGACAACCAGGCCATTGCTTATTTGGGTTGCTTTAAAGCAAAGCATCAGGAAGGGAATGCAACCCAGTGTAATTAAGGTGCCTATGCAATTAATTCTTAGACGTTGCGATGAATTCACTTGAGTTAAGGGAGTGTTTATGTCTACTAAAATGGGCCAGTTGCGTAAGATAAAGAAGATCGTAACGATATCCATGAGAATCGCAATATAAAAGAGTCCCTGATATTGATTGGTGTAATCGAAGAAACCGCTTAAGGTATATCCTGCGCAAAAACCAATACTCATCATCGCATAACTAAGGATAAAAGCCGTCTCTCTACGTTCGTCTTCAGAGCTGAAGCGCTGAGTAAGCATATTGTTGTAGCAAGTAAAACTAATACCACAGCCCACTAAAAACATGCTTAGGCTGGCAAATAAAAGTGACATAGAGCGAGTAGCTAAAGCAAATAGACCAAAAATTTCAATTACTGATGCAAGCAGTAATAAAGCACGATTACTTAAAAAACGCCCTCCTAGCAGGCCACCAATTAATTGCAATACATAATTAAGTGCGAGAAAAAGCCCTACAATGCTATTGGATAGTCGATGTTCTACCTGTAATTGTTTGGTAAGAAACAAGGCAAGAGATGAATAAAGGGTAGCATAAGAAAAGGTGGTCAGAGCCTGCACCAAATAGAGTGCGATTATTCCTTTGGGCATAGGAGTTACTATTTGTTTCATCATTGATTTCATTAACGAGAGGAAACGAAACTTTAACATTAAAAGAGATATATGGTAAATATTTTTACAGATATGATGCATAAATGGACTGAAATTAATAAAAAAAATGTTAAGACATAAATAAATATTTAAAAAAATAGCAATTTATTTGAATTCATTGTAACGTAATGATTTGTAAATTTATCTTAACCTGGGTTAGTAGACTTTTTGTCAATTACAGCCATTCGAAGTGGTTTTTATTTTGTAACATGAGGGATCAAAAGTGAGATCAGTACTTACTAAATATATAGTCTGGCTAATTAGGGCTGTAGGAGCGATTGCCTTATGTATCATGATAACTTCGTGTGGTAGGGACTATTGGGCTTTACCCCCAGAGTTACCCAGAGGTCCGTGTAAAGATACTGGTGCTTGTGATACCACCATCATCAAATACATGAAAAAATTTAATAAGCATGGGGTGAAAGTAGTTAGCATTGGCCAAGACTACATGGTTAGCATTCCTGCAACCTATTTATTTCATCCGCAAACACCCAACATCAAATGGCGCTCTTATGGACTGTTAAATGATGTGGCAATATTTTTAAAACAGTTTCGCAAAATTTCAGTATTCATCACCGGATACAGTAGTAAATACGGATCTCCGGCCAGAGAACATGCGCTAACTTTGGCGCGTACTCGCGTGGTTGGTGAGTATTTATGGTCTCAAGGTATTGATAGCCGTTTTATCTTTACCCAAGGTTTAGGTAGTGATAAACCTATTATTGCGTACCCACTCGGTGGCGATTATTCCGCCAATGCGCGAATAGAAATTACCTTTAGGCGAGCTGCGGGTTAGGAGTAAAAATGAATCGTGAAGGTTGGGCCTTAATCAAAGAGAACAAAAGCTTTCATGTCAATGTGTTCCGACGGGGTTTAATTTCTTTAATTGTTTCTTTAGCATTGAGTTGTATTTTGGGTTTGTTAATGTTTTATGTCCATTTAAGTGAGCCTGAGCGAGATTTTTATGCTACTAGTGGGGTAGCTCCTCCAATAAAGTTGTCCCCTATGTTAGCGCCAAATATGTCATCACAGGCGTTGTTACCTCCAGATCCGCCCTCTGATGAGGAAGAAAAACTGATACCGCAATAAGCACAATAAAAATAGAGGATATTATGGCTGAAGATGCCTTAACAGTCGTTACATTGAGAAATAAGTTTTATAAGGATAGCCAGAGAAAGGTAATGCTTGCTTTGCTCGTTGCATTATTGGTTAACCTTGTGTTGGCGTCTATGTTGGTTTATATGCTGACCCATCCTCCTGCGCCTAGATATTTTGCTACTAGTCTCAATGGTCGCATTACGCCCTTATTCCCATTAAATGAGCCAAACCAATCTGACTCTGCAGTATTGCAATGGGCGAACCAGGCGGCTATTGCTGCATTTACTTATAACTTTGTGAACTACCGAGATGAGTTACAAGCCTCATCAGGGTTTTTCACTGCAGAAGGTTGGGATCAGTTCCTAAATGCCCTGCAACAATCGAATAACCTTGATGCGGTTAAGGCTAAAAAATTGATTGTCTCTGCGGTAGCGACTAGAGCGCCAATTATTTTGCAGAAAGGGGTTTTAAATGGCAGTTACTCGTGGCGCGTACAAATGCCAATTCTCGTAACTTATCAGAGTGCCAGCGAATTTACGCAACAAAATAATGTGGTGACTATGTTAATCACCCGAGTCTCAACGTTGAATTCTCCTAGAGGAATTGGTATATCACAGTTTGTTGTTGGACCTGCCAGTGGTGGAGTTTCTCAATGAAAAAGGTGAATCAGTTTTTTAAGTTTTGTGTAGTATGTAGTATTGCTCATTGGGGGGCTAGCGTCTCCTTTGCTGCTGCTCCTCCTCAACAGCAGGATAGTGCACAACAAGCATTGCAACAGTTACGTATGTTACAACAGCGTTTAGGGCAAAGCGGAAATCAAGGTCAAGCACCCCAGGCTCAAGGACAAAATCAGGCGGGTGGCACCAATATTCCGATTCCATTATCTGATTCTTTATACCAGGCTCCTCCGCAAAAGCCGGAACCAGCTCAACCACAAACTCAAAATCCTAATGAGCAGGTAGTTAGTCAATCGGATGAAGAAGTCATCGATAATAAAGCCTTCAAAGATATGAGCCGTGGTTTGTATCCTTTAACTCCAGAACAAATTGTCCATTTAAGACAAATGCAACAGACTATGGACTATGCAAAAGCCTCCACTCCGGGCACTCCACCGAAACCTACAGCGACATCCCAATTTGTTAACTTGTCCCCAGGTTCTACGCCTCCGGTTATTCGTTTGGCACAAGGATTTGTATCTTCACTGGTATTTTTAGATTCTACAGGTTCGCCATGGCCAATTGCGGCCTACGACTTGGGTGATCCATCCGCGTTTAATATTCAATGGGATAAAACAAGTAATACTCTAATGATTCAGGCATTGAAATTATACAATTACGGGAACCTGGCGGTGCGTTTGCAGGGATTAAATACTCCAGTAATGCTAACCCTCATTCCGGGTCAAAAAGCGGTAGATTATCGGGTGGATTTACGCGTTCAAGGCTTTGGTCCAAATGCTAAAAACCGGCCTATGGAGGCGGGGCTACCTCCTTCCGCTAGTGAGTTGCTTTTACACGTTCTTGATGGGGTTCCACCTCCTGGAAGTAAACGCTTGGGGATTGTCGGCGGTGATGCGCGGGCTTGGTTATCCAACGATAGAATGTTTATTCGTACAAATCTTACTATATTGTCACCGGGTTGGCTTGCAAGTATGACCAGCGCAGATGGTACACATGCTTATGAAATGCAAAAGTCTCCGGTATTATTAGTCTCCTGGCATGGAAAAGTCATGCAGCTCAAGGTAGAAGGGTTATAACATGGCTGGCAGAAAAGAAAATCTTAAATCGCTTTTTTCTAATACTCGTTCCCGGGTTATTATCATTTTTACCGGAGTACTCTTAGTACTTGCAGTAGTAATTGGCTATGTTAAGTTGAGAGCCATTAATACTGGACCCAGTGCTGAGGCAACTCTCAGTCAAGCTCCCGGAAGTATTCAATCGATTCCAGGGGTACTTGATCCCACCGCCCAATATGCTCGCTTACAAGAGGAACAAAACGTTAATCAGGCTCAGCAAGCAGAGCAGACTGGGGGTAGTGCCATTCCTACTATTATTCGTACACAAGCTTTAGGCCAGGGGGTTGGGGTTATTGGTTCCCAGAATGGCCAAAGTGGGGTTGGCTTTGCAACATTGGCTCGTGAAAATGAAGAAGGTGCACAACGCTCTTTATGGATTCAAAATTTACAAAATAGTGGGTGTTCAAAATCTGTGCTCGCTCAAGTTTTAGGTCAGGGCGCACAATTGTCCGATATTAAATCAGCATGTAGCTGTGCTCAATTAAAAGATAATGGTTATAAGTTACAGGACCTAAATCAGGTTTGTGCTTGTAAAGATTTGAAGGCGGCCGGATTTAATGCGCGGCAATTAAGAGATATTGGATATACGGCAAGCCGCTTGAGAGATTGTGGTTTTAGCGCTTGCGAATTACGCAGTGCAGGTTTTACTGCCCAAGAAATGAAAGATGCAGGGTTTTCTGATGGTGAATTAAAAGGTGCTGGTTTTACCGATGATGAAATTAATCGGGCGAGCGGTTTGCCACAGGGTATTTCTGCCGCGGATGTACTCAAAGCAGGATGTAATGTTGATAACTTAATAAAATTACGGAAACAAGGCGTAAGTGCCTCGGCGATTCGACGCATCAGCGGCTGTAGTGCTGAAGCTTTAAAAGCAGCGGGATATACAGCTAAAGAATTGAGAGATGCTGGGTTTAGCGCCGCGGATCTACGAAAGGCTGGATTTACGCCAGAGCAATTAAGAGCTGCTGGTTACAGCGCTAGAGATTTATTAAATGCTGGTTTCTCCCCTGAAGATTTGGCGAAGGCCGGATACAGCGCTGCTCAGATTAAAGAGGCCGAAGCCGAACTGCCACCAGGAATTAGTGCCGATGACGTCAGAAAGGC
Source organism: Legionella lytica (assembly GCF_044626755.1). Classification (GTDB taxonomy): domain Bacteria; phylum Pseudomonadota; class Gammaproteobacteria; order Legionellales; family Legionellaceae; genus Legionella; species Legionella lytica_A. The sequence goes on from NZ_JBGORX010000003.1 coordinate 127,719, forward strand.
AGGTTGTGATCCTGAGGCATTAAAAAAAGAGAGGGCAGCGGGTGTTAGCGCCACATTAATAAAACAATATGCAGGTTGTAGCGCCGATGCATTAAAAGCCGCAGGCTTTACTGATGCAGAGTTAGCTAATGCTGGGTTTACCCCCCAACAGATAAGTGCGGCCACTCCATTGACTGATGCACAAATCAAGGCTGCAGGCTGCGATCCAACTGCCTTGAAAAAATTATTTACTGCGGGCGTTAGTGCAAAGCGTATTAAAGATTTAAATGGTTGTAGTGCCGATGCGCTAAAAAATGCAGGTTATGATGCTAAGTCATTACTTGATGCCGGCTATACTCCTGCTCAGTTGCAGGCAGCGGGTTACACAACCGGAGACCTAGAAAATGCGGGCTTATCTCCAGCGGATATTTTAGCTGCAGGCCGTGTGTCGGATTGCAGTGTTGATTCATTGAAAAGAGCTCGAGCGGCTGGTATTAGTGCGACAACGATTAAAAAAACCTTAGGCTGTTCTGCGAAAGCATTGAAAGATGCTGGCTATACTGCAAAAGAGTTAAAAGATGCAGGCTTTACTGCGGCAGAATTAAAAAATGCTGGTTTTACTGCGGCGCAATTAAAAGCCGCAGGGTTTAGTGCTAAGGAGCTTAAGGATGCAGGATTTAGTGCCAAAGACTTAAAAGATGCAGGCTTTACGGCGGCCCAACTTAAGGCCGCAGGGTTTAGTGCCAAGGATCTTAAGGATGCTGGTTTTAGTGCTAAAGAGCTTAAAGATGCAGGCTTTAGTGCCAAAGATCTCCACGATGCAGGTTTTACTGCAGCACAACTTAAAGATGCAGGCTTTAGTGCTAAAGAGTTAAAAGATGCAGGTTACACTGCGGCTGAACTTAAAGCAGCAGGCTTTACCGCAGCCCAACTTAAGGATGCAGGTTTTAGTGCCGCTGAGCTTAAAGCTGCCGGCTACAGTGCTAAAAATTTAAAAGATGCAGGATTTACAGCAGCTGATTTAAATGCTGCAGGGTTTACTCCTGCAGAGATGCAGTTAGTTGGCTTAGGTAACCCTAATGTGCAACAAGGTGCATTTAGTCTTAGCGGGGTGCCTAGTGTGGGTCAAGGTGGTGTCGCCAATCAAGGCGCTGCTGCATCAAACCAGCAATTGCAAGCTATTTTAAATCGCCAGACTCAGCAAATGGCAGAACAGAAGTACCAACAAAAAATCCAACAGCGAAGTGCAGATATGCTTTCAGCAGCAAATCAGTTACTCGTAGATTGGAAAAATGTTAGCGGACAAAACTATGTTGCTGGTAATGAAGATAAGGATGCTATTGCGAGTGGCGCTAATAATGGAGCTGGGGGCAGAGCTGGCTCACAAGAAATTATGGGTGGTTCACAAGAGCAACAAGCGGCCATAATTAAAACAGGTGACGTATTGTTTGCGGTGATGGATACGTCGGTAAATAGTGATGAGCCTGGCCCTATTCTTGCAACGATTGTTGCTGGGAAATTAAAGGGAACCAAGTTAATTGGTAGCTTCAATTTGCCTTCAAAAGCAAGCAAGATGATTATTACCTTTAACACTATGTCAGTACCTGGTGCTCCAAAAACTATATCGATTTCCGCGTTTGCGATTGATCCAAACACTGCGAGAACGGCTCTATCAAGTAGAACAGACCATCATTACTTATTACGCTATGGTTCATTGTTCGCTTCTTCGTTCCTTGAAGGATTTGGTAACGCGTTCCAGTCAGCTAATACCACGATTACTATTGGTGGTACTGGAGGAGGAAACAACGTAACTGTTGCTAACGGTGTGGGGCGCTCAACTTTGCAAAATGCGGTCATTGGATTGGCAACAGTGGGTAAAACCTGGGGGCAACAAGCACAGCAATTATTTAATAGACCAACGACTGTTGAGGTATATGCAGGTAGTCCTTTAGGCGTGTTGTTTACACAAGATGTAAGATCACTTTAATTTGACGGTAGAAGACAATGGCAGAAAACGATCAAAATGATGAATATAAATTCGACGAGTATGAGTCTTATGACCAAGGGTCAACGGACAATTCTCAGTCAGGTTCAAGCCCTTCACCACAACCACCAGGGCAATCTCCCAAGGGGCCGAATAAGGATGTGCGACGTAACGCATTAATTGCTGTAGGCGTTATTGTGGCTGCTATGGTGGGATATAAAGTTGTTGGTGGCATTTTCTCTGGAAAAAGTACAACTGAGAAAGGAGGGAATCTTCCTCCTGCACCAGTTACTGCGGTTGCACCTACGCAGCAAATACAACCAATACCACAACTGCAACCACAACCGATTCAACAGGCTGCTCCGCAACCAACTCCTTCAGTCCCACAGGACAAGGAGCTGAAGCAACAAGTTGAATCTATTGCGACAAACCAACAAAATGTTCAATCACAGGTTTCTTCAATGAACGAACAGGTTGGTAATGTAAATAACAATGTTAACAATTTAAGTGCGCAAATTACTCAATTGAACCAAACAATTACGGATTTGACCAATCAGTTAAATAAGCAGTCAGAAGTAATAGCTGTCTTAATGGAGCGTACAAAACCTAAGGTGGTTCGCAGGGTACTACCTCCTCAACGTTATGGTCATGCAAATATTTATTATATTAATGCAGTAATTCCGGGTAGGGCTTGGCTAATTGGCACAAATGGTTCTACACTTACAGTAAGAGAAGGGACAAAGATTGCGGGATATGGAGTCGTTAAGCTTATTGATTCTATGGAAGGTCGAGTCTTAACGAGTTCTGGACGGACAATTAGGTTTAGTCAAGACGATAGTTGAGGTAATTATATATGGCTGATTCAACATGTACAGGCGGGACGGTTGCGTGCTGGGTTGCGAGTCAGGCAAACATACTAACCAATATTGCAAATTCATTGGTGCCTGTACAACGCTTAATCACGGGCGGAGCATATCTAATAGGTTGCGCTTTTTTATTTAAAGCAATTTACAGCCTAAAAGTGTATGGTGAGGCGCGGACGATGATGTCCAGTCACACAAGTGTTAAAGAGCCTGTAGTCTATTTGATGGTAGGGGCAATATTTATTTATTTCCCGACAGCTTTTGCAACGTTAATGCAGAGTACTTTTGGTTATCAAAATATTCTTCAATACGCCCCAGTAAGCAGTAGCAATCAGACCTTAGATTTCTTGTTTGGTAATGGGAGTGTGGTCGGAAGGCCGCTGACGATTATCATCCAGGTGATTGGACTGGTAGCTTTTGTGAGAGGGTGGGTGTTGATCGCGCGTTCAGCGTCGCAAGGGCAGCCTCCAGGAGGAACAGGAAAGGGTTTAGTTCATGTTTTTGGGGGAATTTTGGCAATCAATATTGTAGGGACTATCAATATGATTAATAATACAATATACGGCACGTGATAGTATGTTGGTGTGTATTTTTACTTTTAAATTTAGGAGACAATAGTGAAAAGTAAAATCATTAGTAAAGCAGGCTTCAAGTCTTGGTTGAGCAGTATTGTTTGTCTAAGCTTATTAGCCTTGGTTTGTCAGGATGCAGTTGCTGGTGGAAGTATGACTATCGGTGCTATGGCGTCATCAATTACGGGGTCATTTACGAACTTAACCAAATTAATCACAGCAGGTTCTTATTTGGCTGGTTTGGGTTTCTCTATCGGTGCGATTATGAAGTTTAAACAGCACAAAGATAACCCAACTCAAATTCCAATTGGTACACCTATCGCGTTAGTGTTTATTGCTGCAGCGTTACTGTTCCTCCCTTCAATTTTAGGGGTAACTGGCGCGACCATGTTTGGTTCTTCAGGTGGTAAAACTGCTGGTCCTACTGGTACTGTCTACACTGGTTCATAATAGTTTAATTGTAATAAAAGCGGGTAAATTTAATTTACCCGCTTTGTTTATGTAAAGTATTGGTTTTCTAATGGGCCAATAGGCCTTGATAATAAAAATATCAGTTAATAATAAGCTTATATTAGGCAACGTGGGCTGAAAATATGGCAGTGAATCAAGAAAAAAAACAGTTGAAGTTACTGGCTACGCCAGGTTCATGGCGTTTATATTCTGCTAGAAAAGTCGACGAACGATTTAAGTCATATGAGCAAAAAGTTTTGCAACGGGATCGTTATACCTGTCAGTTTTGTGGTTTTCAAGCACGTCTGTTTCAAGAAGTAGTTAACCTTGATAATAATTACTCTAATAATAAACTACCCAACTTGGTAACGGCTTGTTGCTTTTGTGCACAGTGTTTTTTTATTGAATCGGTTGGTGTTGGTGGATACGGTGGTGGAACACTTGTCTATCTTCCTGAACTAACCCAGACAGAGTTAAATAGTCTATGCCATGTGTTATTTTGTGCGATAACAAACGATACGGGATATAAATCCAGTGCACAAAACATTTATCGGGGATTTAAATTTCGTTCACAGCTAGTCGAAGAAAAGTTTGGTGAGGGTACCAGTGATCCTGCTATTTTTGGTCAATTAATGATTGACGCTGGGGTGAATGATGAAGAAAGAAGGTCACAACTATTTAAAAACATACTCTTATTGCCTTCTCGAGCAAAATTTCGTAAACAGATTGAAAAATGGGCTGCGAGTGCCTTAGAAGAAATTACTATATAAGGTTCGTTGCCCTAGTGGTTGTTTCCATTTTTCCACTAGAGTAGAAATGGAAAATGACCCTAAGCTACACTAAATGGGGATAATAAAAATGGCGCATTGGTCAGAATCTTTTTTTGAAGGGGTTGATACCTTCTTTGCCTGGCTAAGTACTTCACTTAAGCAAACAACAGAGTCCTACATCGATTTAGAAACGGCGGATAGTCCAACCGTTCTGGTAAATCATGATGGTTCTTTATTATCAATCATTAAAATCGAAGGGATTTCTGCACTTGCAGGTCCTGATGAATTTGATCAGTTGGTCGCAGGCTTAACCAACGCGTTTCAAGCGGCTATGGGGCGCCCAGGCCATGGCTTACAGGTTTATTTTAGCCATGATAAGCAAAACATTAGAAAGTTAATTCGTGACATTTACGCTCCGGCAACTGCAACCGCCAAACGCCTTGATTTAAATTTAGGTGACCTATTTGAAGAGCGCACTGACTATATGGCACAGTATTGTGCTGAAGAGCGTTTATTTTTTGTCTTAATTACCAGACCCTTTAACTTAACAACGGAACAGTTAAAAGCAGCTAATAAAGCAAAAATGAAGATGCTAAAAGATTCTAAAGCACCGCCATTTAAAACCAGCCAAACAATTTATGCCGCAGTTCCTGAATTACGTGATACTCATGATGCCTATGTTCGTGCCATTATGAATGACTTAGATTCCTTACATGTTGCCGGAAAATTATTAGAGGTTCATGACGCAGTGCATGCGATTCGTATGACTGCTGACCCGGATTATACCGCTGATGAGTGGCGTGCTACCTTGCCTGGAGACATGATCCCTGTACGCGAGTTTAATAATTTTGATGGTGATCCTTCGGATCTATTATGGCCCTCATTAGCTAAACAAGTGCTTCCGCGTGATGCTGAGGTTCTTGACCTTCGCACTGTTCAAGTAGGCGATAAGATTTACTCATCTACGTACATTGATTTATTTCCCAAGGATGTAAGACCCTTTGTGTATTTGTTTGGACGTATTTTACCCTCACATATTCCTTGGAAAATTTCATTTTTAATTGAAAGTGAAGGACTGACTACAATTAAATTAAAAGGTCTCTTGGCTGGAATTTTAAGTTTCAGTTCAGCACAAAACCGTTTAATTAGTGATTCAGTTAACTTGCTCAAATATTTGCAACTTAATACGGATGAATCAATTGTTCGTTTACGTGTGGTAGCCACAACTTGGGCCCCTGAAGGACGAATACCTTTACTACGTCAACGCAGTTCTGAATTAGTTAAAGCGGTTCAGGGCTGGGGGTCTACGGACGTATCTGAAATTTGTGGTGATCCTTTTGGCGGCTTTGTCTCCAGCATGTTAGCAGGAACATTGAATAGTACAGCAGTACCCACTGTTGCACCTTTGAGTGCTGTAGTTTCTATGCTACCGATTACACGTCCTGCATCACCCTGGAGTAAAGGAGCCTTACTTTTTAGATCCCCTGATGGAAAGCCTTGGCCATTCCAGCCCGGTTCTACAGAGCAAACTACATGGATTGATCTGGTTTATGCGCGTCCTGGCTCGGGTAAATCCGTTCTTTCTAACGCGATCAATTTAGCCTTATGTTTATCTGGTGGTTTATTACGCCTACCACGTATTGCTATTATTGATATTGGACCCTCCAGTAGTGGATTGATTTCACTTTTACAAGAAGCATTACCCGCTTCAAAACGCCATTTAGTGGCTTATCACCGCTTAAGGATGACGCCCGATTATTCAATTAATCCCTTTGATACCCAATTAGGCTGTCGTTACCCAACTGCTTTAGAGCGTGCATTCCTGGTGAACTTTATTACCTTATTGACCACCCCATTAGGCGCAGAAAAGCCCTATGATGGTATGCCCGATCTAGCGGGTATGGTTGTGGATGAATTATTTAAGAGTATGGCGGATGAATATAATCCAACTCCTTATGCTCCAGGTGTTGAAGTATTTCTGGATAGTATCTTGGAGGAGATTGGTTTTGTACGCGATTCAAAATCTACTTGGTGGGAAGTAACGGATTCACTCTATTCTGCCGGATTTGAGCATGAAGCGATGCTGGCTCAACGCTATGCTATGCCATTACTTGCAGATGCAGCTTCTATTTGCCGTACTCCTTCGATTGAAGACTTGTATGAAAAGATTACTGCACCTACCGGGGAGTCATTAATTAATGCATTTTCGCGCATGATTTCTGCTGCGGTGCGCGAATACCCCATCCTTTCACGGGTAACTAGTTTTGATATAGGGGATGCGCGTGTCGTTTCTCTAGACCTTGATGAGGTAGCTAAGAGTGGTGGGGACGCTGCGGATCGCCAAACAGCGGTAATGTATATGTTGGCACGTTATGTTTTGGCACGACATTATTATTTAACTGAAGAAAGCTTGAATAATATTCCCGAACAATACAAGGAGTATCATAAAGAGCGTGTGCGTGAGATACGGGAAGACCATAAACGTATTGTTTATGACGAATTCCATCGTACTTCGAAATCAGCTGCTGTGCGTGAACAAGTAATCATCGACATGCGTGAAGGACGTAAATGGAAAGTACAAATTGCTTTGCTCTCTCAGTCTGTGGATGACTTTGATCCAGTGATGATCGATTTTGCGACTGCAATTTATATTATGGATGCCGGCCCTTCTCAAGCGATTGAAAAAACCACGTCTATATTCGGGCTTTCGGAAACTGCAAAGAATGCCTTACGTACTCGGGTACATGGTCCGCGACTTGGCGGCGCTACCTTCCTCGCTCAATTCGCTACTAAAAATGGGGTAAACGTACAATTACTTACACTAACTTTAGGACCGGTTGAATTGTGGGCATTTAGTACCACCGCTGAGGATGCGTCAGTGAGAAACCATTTATATCGACATCTTGGACCGGCAGAGGCACGGCGTCTGTTGGCCGCTTTATTCCCGAATGGTTCTGTTGCTAAAGAGATTGAAACTCGGTTGGCCGGGATGAAGGAAAAGATGGGTTTAATCGAAGAGGACATGAAGGAAAGTATTGTAGAACAATTAATTAATGACATCCTTGATGCCTATTCCAAGAACCCTGATGTTAAGAGCTTACCTGCTAAGCTAACTTAATATTGCCTTAATAATATTTAAATATAATGCGCCTCATCTAATAATAAAGGATAAGGCCATTATATGAAAAAAATTCTTGCAGCTGCGTTGATGCTATTTAGTTCTTTTAGTGCTTTTGCAGAAGGCGTTCCTAATCGTGTTCCAGATGAGTTTTATGTGAAAGAGCACTGGTTGAGCATGACTACCAGTTATGATATTGAAACCCGAACTCAAAAATTAGGCACTTTATATCGCAGATTTTTTAGCTTTTTGTTAACTTATGATTTTTATGATCCTTTTGATAATAAAATTGCTTACGCACGTTCAAAATTCTTTTCATTTACGGCACATTTTGATGTATACGATAATTTTGAAAATTATTTAGGTGCTGCTGACGAGCGCCTATTTTCGTTTTTCCCTACCTTTGATATTTATGACCGTGATGGTTATACGAGACTTGCTAAAGCCTCAATGAACTTTTGGGGAACAACATTTACTATTTATGATCCAGTAACTAGCCAAGAAATGGCTCATATGTCTCGTTCATTCTTTAGACTAAAAAATGATTGGACTTTCCATGTGACGGACCGAGAATTATTTGATCATAAAGGTATTGATCCACGAGTATTGATGACGGTTATTGCTTTCCAAGGGGATAGAGAGTATTGGGAACAAGAACAACGACGTGATCACGATGATTTAGTGAGAAGAGGTATCAAAAGCAGCCAACCAGCTCCCGCGACTGAGGTAAGTAAACAACAGCTGATTACCCTGTTAGATAAAATTGCTGCAGTAAGCAAGCAAGAAGGATTAGCTAATACCCAAGAGCCTGATGAACAAGCAGCAATGGCAGTTGCAACTGAGCTAGAGAGTGGATACAACACTCAAATGACTGATGATGCAGCACAGTCAAGCCAAGAGCGATTGAATGCCTTTACGGATTATTGTTTACATTTAATTCAATCAGACTCTGTGTCTAAAGAGAAAAAGCAAACTATTTTGTTCCTATTGAAAGCTCGTTTGCAAGCAAGCGCGTAAATAGGACGAGCTGCCGCCGGGCCCAGCAAACGAGATTTGCACAACGTTCAAAGCTGGGTCCGGCGCCCAGCCTGCTTCTGAACTTCCTTGTTTTAACCATTATTCCGTAACAAGCCCTGATTATTTCGTACGCCATCAAGGTTACTATAAGAACAGCCATATACCTTCTTGGCATCATACATCGCCAAATCTGCTTTAACGACCAAATCTGTTGCTGTTGTCGCATCATCCGGATAGGTGGCTGAGCCGATGCTAATGGAATAACAATAAGGTTCTCCATTTTCAAGAGTAGCAAGGGGGTGAAACTCTTCGATGATACGTTCTGCAATAACCTGGGGTGTTCGCTTATTGGGAGCATGCGGGACGATGGCAGTAAATTCATCACCACCCAGGCGGGCAATGAAATCTTTTTCACGAAAGCAAAGTTGCAGACGTCTGGAGGTTTCTAAAAGCAATTGATCCCCTATATTGTGGCCGTAGCGATCATTAACGTGTTTAAAATTGTCCAAATCAATAAAGAATACGGTAATGCAATGATTGGGGTGTATGGTATTAATTAATTCGTGCAAATGCTGAATGAAATAGCGGCGATTAGGTAAGTTAGTCAGATGATCAAAACGAGCTAAATAATGATATTTATCTTTTTCGGTTTGTAACAGATAGTTCCTATCATTTAATTCTTGCTCATAACGCTCGTTTTCACGCAGCAAACTAGCAAGAGTCGTTACAATAATAAGATAAGTGAATAAATGATTAATCAGTTCAATCGCCAGGAATTGATAGGGGGGTAAATCATAATAAGGAGGGATGACCAATTGATTAAAGCTCAGGAGTATTAGCATTGAAGCAATGGAGTAAATCAATAAACCACTCATTCCCGTAAGTGATGCGGCAAGTAAGGGCATTACATAGAACCATTGGGTATGCAGTGGGCCGACTCCCCAAACCAAATAGTTACCAAGAACGATTGCGAAAAAAATAATTGCAGCCAGGAGCTGGCTGCATAAGTGTACATTTTTAGTTCGTTGCAGTAGCCATAAATTAGCGAAGGCTAATCCACCCGTAATACTAATGGTGGTGATTAAAATCCACAGTTGTGACATGGAGTAGAAAATCGCGACGATAATACAGACAAAAAGAAGTTCCCAAGTAACATATTGAATTAGTCGATATTGGCGAGTATATTTTTCGATGCTATCAGAATGTTTTAGATAGCTGAAAATCTTATAGAGCATTTCGGTTCAGTCCTTGGCCTTTATTGTACATCCACTTCATTAGTTTAGTTGAATTTATTAATAGTAGGCAATTTTAATGAGGCTAATGTATTCTTACAATGATTTAATTGGTAATGTTATTCGAACTTTTAAACCGCCTTCTAATGAGTTACTTAGAGCGATATCACCTTGATGCATTTGGATAATTTCGCGGGCAATAGTTAATCCTAAACCGGTACCGCCAGTGCTACGTGAGCGAGATTGCTCCCCACGATAGAAGGGGAGAAACACTTGCTCTAACTCGATTTCCGGCAGGCCTGGGCCTTTATCCATAATGGTGATTTGAATTTGCTGAGGTAATGGTTGCTGCAAGTGGATTGTTGCTTGAACCCCATAATGTACTGCATTATTAATTAGATTACTTAAGGCGCGTTTTAATAAGTTCACCGAGCCTGAGTAAATCAATTTAGAGCAGTCGCTCGTAAAATGCACCTGATAATTTAACTCTAAGGCATCATCTCTTAATGAGGACAGCAGCGCGACCAAATCAAAACGTTGTGGTTTTTCTTCATGATTAATGTCACGAAAATAATCTAAGGTTTCCTGAATCATCAGTTCCATCTCATTAATATCCGCACTAATCTTGGCATAGTGGGGATTATTGGTCAGATATTCCGTTCTCAGTTTCAATCGGGTTAATGGGGTGCGTAAATCATGGGAAATAGCGGTCACAACGCGAGTGCGGTTAGCTAAAAGTTTATTTACTTTTTCTTGCAGGTCGTTAATTTTTTTAAAAATGGCTTTTTGATCAGAGTTTCCCGTCAGAGGGATGGGCAGCCAATTGTCTTGGTTTTCATTGTAACTTAGGCTTTGGATTAAGGTTTGAATAGGTTGGTTTAATGTTCTTACGGCCCAATAATTAAGCAGTATTAAGGCACCTAATAAAATAAGTAAGAGGCTGATAATAAAACTTAGTTGATTCGATACGGGAGGAATCATACTGACATTGAGCCAGGCATTTTCTTGGATGAATAAAGAAAACTCCAGTTTTTTATTTTGCTTCATCAGATTGAACAAGACAGGAGCCTTTAAGGTTAACAATGCATTTTGCTCATATACGGGGGTAGGTGATAGGCTAATTTCAGACCAGCGAGAATGGCGATGTTGCAGAATGGAGGGCCAACTGGATTGCGGGCTTTTTTGCAATTGATTCACTAGGCGCGTTAATGAGCGTATGGCATTAGCAGAAACAAAGGAATGGCTGTGGGCGTAATATTGTCCTAATTGCAGCAGCGCAAAGCCAATGATGAGATTACCAAGGACCAAGCCCAGCAGTGTTTTTTTCGCAGTGCTAGTTAACTGGCTCATAACATATCGACCTTCGTTTTAAATTGATAACCACCGCCACGAATGGTTAATAGGATTTGCGGATTGCGGGGATCGACTTCGATCTTTTTACGCAAACGACCAATTAATACATCGATGGTGCGATCCTGCGAATCAAAATGCTTATCGTATAAAAGATCCATCAGTTGATCGCGGCTTAAGATGCGTCCAGGATGCTCTAAAAAAATAAGCAATAATTCATATTCGCGTTGACTGAGGGGAATAGCAACCGCATCTTGGTCGATCAATGCGTGGGTGTTGCGATCGAGAATCCAGCTTTCAAAGTGGATTTGTTGCAGGGGAGCGAGTTTTTTGCGCTCTTCACTTAATTCACCTTGGGTACGCCTTAACTGTGCTTTGACTCGTGCTAAAAGCTCACGAGCGCTAAAGGGTTTGGAGATGTAATCATCTGCACCTAACTCCAGCCCGGCCACTTTATCGGCAATGCTGTTGGCGGCACTGAGCATGATAATGGGCATGCTGTATGTTTGACGAATTATTTGGCAGAGTTGCAGGCCATCCATTCCCGGCAGCATGATGTCGAGAATCACCAGATCAAAATTATGTTCTCGCACCAGTTGCTTGAGCATCAGCCCATTTAATGCACAGGTGGTACGAAAACCATTTTTAATCAGATAATCGTTGATTAAATCAATGATTTCTTGATCGTCATCAATAATCAAAATATGGTGTTTTTTGCTATTCATGCAGGGCCTACAGCTAGGGTAGGAAGTCTTTGATTTATTGTAACAACATTGTTACAAGAAACAATCCATTTGTCATATTCCTATTACATTGGCCCATTACACTTAGCAATGAGAGTTAAATAATAGGAGAAAAAAATGAATATTAAACGTTTGCTACTTGTTAATAGTTGCGCCTTCGCATTAGTCGGGGCTTCAGTCGTCTTTGCGCAAGCTTCAACCGCGAATGGGGAGAAAGAGGCACAAAAACAAGAGCAATGCGCTAAATTTAAATCACTTTCTACAGAACAACGTGCGCAATTGCAGGCGATAAGAAAAAGTATGCGTACTGACATGAAACCATTAATTAGCGAAAAACGTGCCTTAAGAGCGCAAATCAAGACGGCAATTACCACACCTAATGCCCAATGGAATAATGTTGAAGCTTTGGTGGCGAAAAGTAATGAAGTGAATAATAAAATCACGATGATTGTTGCTAAAAGTCGATTTGATGCATTTCAAAAAGCAGGGGTGTTGATGCCTTTCAGGCATCATCATAAATGCCATCATGACAATAAGGCTGCTCAGTAGCGCTAAGCTTTTTTGGTACGCTCTTTCTTTGAATTACCGTGGCCACGCCACGGTAATTCGACATTCCTTAAGGCATCTTGCTGCGCCAATGCTACTTTAGTTCAACCACAATAACCTTTATGGGATGCTCGCTCACATTTTCATCGGTATGCAATTCACCGGGCACATCTTTGAGCAAATAATAAGCCTGATCCTTTTCTAGCTCAAGATAATGTACCTGCCCCTTATTATTGGTAATCTTTAGTTTGCCTGAAGTTAACGCGATGAGGGTCCGATCATGCTCATGGCGATGCATGGCTAAGATTTGCTCTTTATTGGGATAAATCAAAGTTTTCCACACCTGAACCTTGTTATTTGCGAGTATGGGAATACGGTGAGTGGTATTAGCATGGGCTAAATACGAAATTAACATCAGAATTAATACAGTAAGTTGACGCATCTTTTTTCACCCTTTTAGCAAAATAAAAGAAAACTATAATACAAACTTGTGTTGAAGTGTATCCGTAACTACCTGTTGAATGAGCGGGGTCAATTTATCATACATCGTTGCTTTATAAGAGGTGGTTCGCCAAACCACACCAATTTCTCTATAAGCTTGTTTTTTGGTTAAGGGCAGGGCAATTAACTTCGTTCCATTAAGAATCCCGCTATTAATGGCCAGGGTGGGTAAAAAGGTAATTCCGGGCTGATGATTGACCATTTGAATTAAGGTATGCAAGCTGGTGGCAAAGAAATGATTAATTTGTTTACTGTCTTTCAATTCACAGGCTTGCAAAGCATGTCCTGTCAGGCAATGTTCTTTTTCCAGCAGAAAGACACTGTTTTCAGGTAAATTGTTGATTTCTGGATCAAGGTTTTGCTGTTGCCAGGTTTTGGGTAAAACTAATTGGAAATAATCTTTCCCCACGATACGCGTATGCAGATCTGGGGTAGGGTAAGGCAGGGCCAGGATTACCATATCGAGCTTGCCCTCGCTTAAAAGTTTTAATGCATTTTCAGTGGTATCTTCTCTAATAAAGAGCGTTAAGTCCGGATAGCGTTCCTGACACAGAGTGTGCAGACCATTTAATATAAAGGGAGCAATCGTAGGAATAATTCCCAAGTAAAAGTTGCCTTGCATCATTTTTCCCTGGGTCATTGCATAATCGACTAAGGCATCACTTTGCTCAAGCAGTGCGCGGCTACGCTTGACAATTTCTTCACCCACTGGGGTGAACAAAAAGGTTTTGTGATCGCGTTCTAAAAGCTGTACTTCAAGGGTTTCCTCAAGATTAGTAATGGCTGCACTTAGGGTGGATTGACTAATAAAGCAAGCTGCGGCGGCACGACCAAAATGCTGATGCTCATAAAGGCTTAGCAAATAATGTAACTGTTTTAGATTGGTTAACTTTCTCATCGCTTTTTCCGATTAAATACATCTGTTTTATTCATTTTAAATAATTATACACCATCACTATACTAAAAGAGTAACCCGTAATGAGGAGATGATTATGTTAACTGTTGGCCAAAAAATACCTGAGTTTTCTGTAGTGGCGGTAAAACCTGGTTTCAATAACCATGAGGAAAATGGGCTAAGTGCTTTCGAAATAATTACCGAGCAAAGTTTTGCGGGTAAATGGAAAGTAGTTTATTTCTACCCTAAGGATTTCACTTTTGTATGCCCAACAGAAATTGTGGAGTTTGCTCGATTAAACGCTGAGTTTAATGATCGTGATGCAGTTGTCTTAGGAGGCAGTACCGATAATGAGTTTGTAAAACTGGCATGGCGTAGGGAGCATAAAGACTTACATGCCCTCGATCAGTACAGCTTTGCGGACGTGAATGGAAAATTAACCGATGGCTTAGGAGTTCGTGATGCGGAAAGCGGTTGTGCGCTTAGGGCGACTTTTATTATTGACCCTAATAATGTCATCCAACATGTCAGCGTTAATTCCTTAAACGTAGGTCGTAATCCACAAGAGGTCTTACGTATTTTGGATGCATTACAAACTGATGAGCTCTGTCCTTGTAATCGCCCTGTGGGTGGGGATACATTGTAACAAAGCCGAGCAAACTGGATTATAGCGAGGGCCCACTGCTAGGCTTAACCGCCTAGCCTACATGAATAGAATTCAATACCACGAGTAATGAGAGGTTATTATGTCTATCGAAGAATTAAAACAAAGTATTCCTGATTATGCTAAAGACATACGTCTTAACCTGAGTAACCTATTTGGGAATATCGTGCAAACGGCTTTAACCGAAAGGCAATTTTACGGGGTTAGCTTGGCTATTGCATACAGCCTTAAAAATAAACAAATACTCGAGGCGATTTTAGCAGAAGGAGAGACACATATAACCTCAGAATTACACCAAGCTGCAAAAATAGCTGCAACATTGATGGCCATGAATAATGTGTACTATCGTGCGATCCATTTGGCAGGCAATAAAGAGTTGTCATTGCTACCTGCTAATTTACGTATGAATGCGATGGCAAATCCTGGAGTGCCTAAAGCAGATTTTGAGTTGTTTGCTCTCGCCGTATCCGCTTTAAATGGGTGTGGGATGTGCATTCACTCTCATGTGGCCCAACTAAGTGAGGAGGGAATAAGTATGCTGGCGATTCAAGCGTCTTTACGTATTGCTGCCGTGCTTAATGCAGCAGCTTTAGCGTTAACTCTTGAGTAATACGGAGTTTTCTCCTCAACTAGCCCGTATTATGACATGGTCTATACGGGCTAGTCATTGAGTCTTGCTTTATACCAATCTTTGCCCTCCACTAATCGGGCCACCATCATGCTGCCCACGGTATTACAGGTAACATTAAGCATGGTGGCTAATGGGTCAATAATGATGCTGATGGCTGCAATCGCAATTAAAACCGAAGGGGGAAAGCCATAGACACTTAATATGAGTAACTCCCCTAGCATTCCACCACTAGGAATGGCCCCCATGACTGTACCCACTAATAAAGAAACGCCTACGGCTGTAAGTAATACACTGGCACCCGAAAAGTCCCAATGAAAAATCCCAAACAAAAAGGCAATTTTAAAAACGCCCCCAATAACAGAACCTTCTTTATGGATGATCGTGCCTAAGGGAATCAGCGTTTCATAAATCTCAGGGGAAATACGCATTTTTTTCGCAGCCATTAAGTTGGCGGGAATACTTGCGGCGCTGCTGCAGGTAGCAACCGAGGTGACTGAGGGGAGGAAAATTGCACGCCAAAATAATTTCACGCCTGGCATTTTTCCAGCGATGTAGGCGTACACCGTAAAGCCCAGCACAAAGTATAATAATGTATAAAAATAATAAAGGCCTGCAATGCGCAGATAACTTTCCATTAACCGGGGGCCTAGCTCATTGATTAGCACCGCAAAGTAGGCAAAAAAACCTATGGGTGCGTAATACATGATTAAGGTGAAAACCCGCATGAAAATTTCTTCGCCTGCCTGCAAAAAGTCAATAAACACTTGCCCCTTCTCACTGAGGTGTGAGGTGGAAATGCCTACTAAAACAGAAAATACAATTAAGGCTAAAATATGTTGATGAGACAGCAGGTGACTAAAATCTTTTACCGTAAAGATGCCGGCAATTTGGCTACTGATACTTGCGGTATTGGCTTGCGTCGTCGTTGCTAGTGGCAAGGTAATCCCTTGGGCTGGGGGGAACATTTTAACTACAAACAGGGCATAAATGGCGGCGATTAAACTGGTAAAAAGAAAGACTATAGCCATATTAAAAATGATTTTACCCAGCTTGCCTATTGAGCCAAGTCGCGCAATGGCAGAAGTCACACTGAAAAAAATTAAAGGCACAATGGCGGTGAAAATCAGATTTAGAAAAATTTCGCCAAAAGGTTTCAAATAAGGCGTGATGAAACCAAGGTAATAGCCGGTCAATCCTCCCAGTAGAATAGAGGAAATTAAAATAAAAGGAAAAAAATAAGTTCCCAGAATTTTTTTTGCTGCAGCCATGTAGTGATTTCCTTCAGTTTTCGGCAGAGGTTTTTAAGGTTGGTATTTTATACCCAAGGTAGTGCAAATGCTATTTTTACACTTTAAGAAGGACGAATTGCAACTAAAGGGAATATTTTGCGCAAATATGGAACAATTGTTATTGCCTTAAATGTTTACATGCTGTATAATTCGTGCTGCCTACATAATTAAACCGAGAGGGTACTTATGCCTGCTATTGACGTTGTTCGTTACACGCCATCTGAGTTAAAATTCTGGGATATTACATTACAAAACAATCAAAATTTTATTAATAATTATATCACTCGTATTCAGCAATATCAGCTTGTATTAACTCCCTTTGAAGAGCAATTAAAACTCTTAGACCAGACTCTCAATGAAACGCTTGCAGCATTAAATTCGAATACTGGTGTATCTTTGGATATGTCAGCTTATCTTAATCCAAACTATCACCCTCCTCGACATGGCGACCACAATACTAATTATCGAATTATTGAGTTACAACGCCACTTAGGCTCTTTGGATCAGCAAAGAAAAGCCCTTGTTAATGATATGCGCCCTTATCAAAATAACATTAGCACGGTAACTCAAGAGCTGAATAAATTACTCGTACAGAATGAGCAGATACAGCAACAGATCGAATCTGCAAGGGCATTCTTAAACGTCTTAGTCTCTAATCCACGTACTCTCGTAATGGATTTACGCGAGAAATTACTCGCGGTGGTAAGTGCTTATGAAGATAAGCATATGAGCAACCAATCATTGGCTGTTCGTAGCTGTTTGCACGCAATTCATAGTGGCTTACCTTCATTAATTTTCGATGTAGCTGATATCAAAACGCAGCAGGAAAATTATTTACGCTTGTGTGGCTTTGTAGCCGATATGTATTCTCGAGTACAACGAGAAAATAAAAATGATGTTTTTCTCAGCACTCTGGCTGAGGTTATTAATACAACCCATTTAGATCCACAAGAAGATCTTTTAGATGAACTAAACATTCCATGGAATGCTATGTCTTGGTTTCGTGCTGCGACAAAAGGACAGCCTCACATTTTTGCTATTACTGAGTCTGACTTATACAGCGATGAAGTGCAGAGGTATCAGCAAACGATGAATCGCTTATTGAGTAATTCGTTAGTGCAAGCCACCTATTTACAACAGAGTATTAGACGAAGCGCTGAAGCGATTGATATTGAGATCTGTGAAAAGCTGCGTCGAAATGAACCGATTGACTATCATTTTTATATCTGTTTGGCTAATACCTTAACGCAGTTGCATTATGACAGCAGTAATTTACGTGCGACAGAGCGCCTGCACCATATAGCAGAGCAAGCAACCGGCACCTCATCAGTAGGTAAGAAACTGTTAGGCGCTTTAATGGTTGTTTTAGGGGCAATGATGGTCATTACCAGTCTTGCCGCCTTTGCATCTTCCCTTGGTAGCACTTCTGCTCTTAGTGCTTGGGGTAGTGCTTTCGGACTTCACCTTATCCAAACTCAGGTTGCTGCTCTTACTTTGAGTTGTACTATCACTGCGGCAGTGGGTAGCGGGCTTACATTTTGGGGGGCTCGTACGGTAAATGCCAGTGCTCGACAAGGTTTGTCACAAGATTTGATGGATACTTATGATGCTGCATTGACGCATGCAGGCCCTACAGCTCCTTTGGCTGATGAGCAACCTACATACTATGTTCAACCGATGTATCACTAATTTCCTCATTGCCAGCTTTAATTAAGCCCTATAATCTATTGAATGAAACAAGAGATTATAGGGCTTCATATCGTCACTTAAATTTTCATAGGAAATGAAAATGCAAGAGAAACAAAACTATTTTTTTAGATCCCGGACGTTAAAAAATACATCAAATTATCAGGAATATGGGATTCAAATTCCTTCTCCTGCCGATATTCAACAAATGCATGAAATGCCTGCTGGTGCCCAAGAGGATCAATATCAGCGCTTAACGAATATGGCGGAAATAATACAACAAATCCAGTCACAGCATTCCTCGTTACCCCTTATCAATACCGATCAAATTACCCTCCCTGAATCGTGGAGTAAGGTCTTTACAGCAATTAAAGAGGGGGATAAGGTTGCAGCACTTAGGTACTTAAGCCAAATTTCGGTACGGGATATAGTGTTACAGGCCTTACTCACTACCCATTCCTTTACCTACTTGCAAAGGCTAGTGCATGATTGTATTGAGGCAAGAGCAAGTGGTGTTCTGGCTTTAGATAATGACGTAGTAATAACACCAGGAGCGTTTGAAGTTCTGATTAAGGATCTGGCTACCACTTTATCTCTGGGCGCAAAATTTCATTTTTCTTTTGGTTTACCCAGCCATCATGCATTTAAAAATGAGGGCAGTGGTTTTTGTATCCTGGATAAAACTGAAATTTTAATTAAATACATGGCATTAACCAATCCAAATTTAAATTTTCTGGTGATTGGAACGGATGTTAACCGCGATAATGGGTTAGGCGATGATTTAATCACTGCGGGTGATCAATTGTCGGTTTGCCATGTGGATATTTTTGATTCACGGGTCTATCCTAGGCAAGATCATTCTTTTATCCAAAAAAACTTGAGATTTGCCGGTGAACAAATAAAAGAAGGAATTAATCGTTGGCGCAATGGTTGGGCGCAATATTTAGCGGTAGATTTAAGATTTACTTCCCGTCAAAACCAAGAGCTCCATCCTGCTCTGGCCTTTGCCATAAACCAAATGGAAGAACAGCTTGCTAAGGCCCAAAAAGACAAACAGCAAATCATGATTTTCTTACCCAGCGGCTGGGACTCTCACGAGGATGAAACGGCCTATTGCGGTAAATACATTGGCAACCGCATGATGAGTAAACTCGAGGCCAAAAAACAACGCTTCAGTGATGCGGATATGACTACCTTTTATGAGAAAATATTTGATTTGTATCATGAGCATAAAAAATTAATTGCTGGAGTCTATTGGGGCTTAGAGGGAGGCTATCATCGCCCTATGTATGAAAAGCAAATAACCCTGCTTATGAATCAGGTGATTCACAAATTAGTAAAGGAAGAAACCAGTAATCCTGATGCCGACCAGCAGCATCACGGATTTTCGGGCAAATAAGTACATCTGTTGAATCCTCGTATTGCACCAGATTGGCTGGGCCTTGTAAGGCCCCCGCATCCGCAGTGACAGAATTACTTATGCTTAGCTTTTTAATTGCTGGTAATAACTTAATGCCTTCGCTCTTGCTTCTTTATGATGAATAATGGGCTTTGGGTAGTTGCTCTGCGCATAAATTTTTCCAGCATGGGGCGACTCCCATGGAGCATGAATGGATTGACTGTCTAATTGAGAAAGCTCTGGCACCCATTGCCGAATATAGCTGCCCTCAGGATCAAATTTTTGACTTTGTAATACCGGATTGAAAATACGAAAATAAGGTGCCGCATCAACCCCACAACCCGCAACCCACTGCCAACTGGCACTATTATTGGCCAGGTCCGCATCCACCAGAGTATCTAAAAACCAAGCTGCACCTAAACGCCAATCAATCAGCAGTCCCTTGGTAAGGAAGGAAGCCACAATCATACGTATACGATTGTGCATGTAACCGGTTGCCCATAACTCTCGCATGCCCGCATCAATAATGGGATATCCTGTTAATCCTTTCTGCCAGCAGCTTAATAACTGCTTTTCATTGTGCCAAGGAAATGCATTAAATTCAGCTTTAAAGTGTTCATGGGGAAGTTTGGGGAAATGATAGAGTAGATAAATGGAAAACTCTCTCCAGCCTAACTCGCTGAGGAAATGTTCGGCGGAGGCGATATCACAATCGGGCTCAAGTTTAGCTAATTCAATAGCACGTACAATGATTGCTGGGCTGATTTCGCCAAAATGTAAGTGAGGAGATAAATGCGACGTTGCGTTTTTTATTGGGTAGTCGCGATTTTTTTTATAAGCGTGGAGGTGATACTCGATAAACTCATGAAGTTTGTGTTGTGCACCGTCTTCTCCTGGTGTCCAATAATCGCTAAATCGTGAAGCCCAATTGAGTTTGGGTAATAAGCCCCATTGCTCAAGCTCATCGCTTTGCAGATCCAGCCCACTAGGTTGGGAGCTTAAATGCATGGGCGGTTGCATAATAAGGCTTTGTTTGCAGTGCGTCCAATAGGGAGTAAACACTTTAAAATAGTCACCGCTTTTATTTTTTATCGTCCATGGTTCGTGCAGTACGCTTCCATTGGAACTGTGTACTTCAATACCTTGCTCCAATAGGGTTGCTTTAATTTGTTTATCTCGAGCAATCACTTTGGGTTCATAACAGCGATTCCAAAATACCGCACTGATGGGAAGCGTCTTGAGTAAATTTAATATTATCTCTAGGGGTTCACCTTTATAAAGCAGGAGATTTAACCCCCGCTGTTTTAAAGAGCCACTTAACGAGTTAATACTATGATGCAGCCACCAGGCTTGAGCCTCTCCTAAAACGCTGTTTTTTTCATCATAAATATACAGCGGAATTACCACAGTATGTTGGGTACAGGCTTCGATAAATGCAGGATTATCGTTTAATCTTAAATCTTGGCGAAACCAGACTAAAGCAATAGTCATATCAATCTCACGAAAAAGGATACGGCGTTTGTCATCCTGAATGCCGCAAGCATTCCTGGGATGACGTACTGTTTTTAATACTAGGGTAAATAATAATAAGGATTAGGTAATTTATATCCTTTTTCAGCATACCCACCTTTTATATCACTATACTGATCCCCAATCGTTGCAATAATGGTATAGCCTTGTTGAGTAATTAGTTCGCGAGTCCGGGATTTAAATGGAATAATGGATTTTTGCTCATAACCACTGGGACGCAAATAAAGGCCTGCCCATTTATGATAACCTGCACGATGTAAGTTTTTTATGGTTGCGTGGGTTTCAGGTTGACGCCTTCCAGTGATAAAGAATACGTTCACTCCATGTTGTATCGCATTATTATAGAGACTGAGAGTCGGTTTAATTGCAGGGGAGCTCGCTGCCATGACCTCTTGATGAAACTGGGCTTTTGTTCCTGTAAAATCACGTTTAATCATATATTTATAATTAGATAAACTGGTTTCGTCTATATCTAAAATAATTGCTAGCTTTTTGGGGTTTTGTCTTTTTGCATTCATGCGCGCTTGCTGATTAATAAAATGCTGAGCTTTAGCAACCACTTGCGCTAAATCGTTCTCATAACGGCCTGAATCATGGTATTGTTTTAGTTCGTTTTTTACCCAGGTTAAGTTTGGCGGTTCTGCATAAGTTGTTGCGGTAACGGTAAGAGCGGAACAAAAAGCTAAGGCTGTGAGGGGTAATTTTTTGAGGAGTCGCTTCATTTAAATACCTATGTTTTATCGATGGCGGCATTATACGCAAGATAGTTAATAATTTGGTAGTACAAACCTGCGTAAAATGCAGCGTTTTTGTATTTCCTCAGTTATAATGCGCGTTTATTTTGTTTAAATTGCCAAGGCCATGCATTTAAAGCAATTGAAATTAGCGGGTTTTAAATCCTTTGTCGATCCTACGGTGGTGTATTTTCCAAGTCAGTTGGTTGCCGTAGTGGGTCCTAATGGTTGTGGAAAATCCAACATCATTGATGCCGTACGTTGGGTTATGGGGGAGAGCTCTGCCCGTAATTTACGTGGCGAGTCCATGACGGATGTTATTTTCAATGGCTCTTCCCATCGGAAACCAGTCGGACAGGCTTCCGTCGAATTAGTTTTTGACAATAGCCTTGGACGCTTAACCGGGCCATTCGCCAGCTATGGTGAAATTGCGGTAAAGCGGGTGGTCACGCGGGATGGCGATTCTTCTTATTATTTAAATGGCAGTCGTTGTCGTCGCAAAGACATTACCGATATTTTTCTAGGTACTGGAGCGGGGGCACGTGGTTATTCCATTATTGGTCAGGGTACCATTTCCCAATTGATTGAAGCACGTCCGGAAGATTTACGTGTTTTTCTTGAAGAAGCGGCTGGGGTTTCTAAATACAAGGAACGTCGCAAAGAAACGCTACAGCGTATCGCCCATACCCGCGAAAATCTTACTCGTGTGGCCGATATTCGTGACGAATTAGATAAGCAATTGCAGCGCCTGGAGCGCCAGGCTAAAGCGGCCGAACGCTATCTTATTCTGAAAGATGAAGAGCAACTATGTCGTGCGGAAATCTTAGCTTTGAAATGGCGTGATTTTGTCGCACAGCAGCAGGTGAAACAGCACGAATTACACGATTTAGCAGTGAGGCATGCCGAACAGCAAAGTCTTTTGACTAAGGCTAATACCGAGCGCGTGGTCCTCAATGAGAAACTCCATGATGCCGATGAGCAAACCCAACAAATACAGGCAACCTTTTATCAGTTGGGGACGGAAATTGCGCGTTTAGAAGAAACCATTCAGCAACAGGCTCGTGAAAAAAAACGTTTGGAACACGATCAGCAGCAAATGCAAGATGATTGGCAGGTTGCAGAAGAACAATTAAAGCAAGATCAAGATGAGTTGCAACAGTGCCAACAAAAAGCGGTAAGTCTTGATGTGCAATTAACTAAATTACGAACTCAGTTTAAAGAGCAAGAAGGGCGCTCGCAGGAAACCCAAAAGCAACAGACTCAATGGGATATGCGTTGGCAAGAAGTGCAGGCGCAAGCGAATAACTTGAAAAGAGAGTTTCAAGTGGCGCAAGTCCATGCGCAGCATTTGCAGCAAAAACAACAACAAACCTTAGTGCGCTTGGAAAAGCTGCACTTAGAACAAGAATCCATCTCTATTACTGAATTACAGCAAACCCGCAATGATTTAGAACAACAGCGGGAAAAATTGGTAGAAAATCACCAATTTGATGAAGCACAATTAAAGCAATGCCAAGAACATTCCAATCAATTAAGGTCGAAGTTACAAGAAACAGAACAGCAATTGCATCAATTGCAAGATGAGTTTCATCGAGCGAACAGCGAACATGCTGCCTTGCAAGCGGCCCAGCGTGCTGCCAGACAAGGAATGCAAACGAATCAAAATGGTATTAGTGCCTGGACCGACAAGCCGCGCTTAATGGATGTGCTGCAGGCAGAACCCAAATGGCAAGTAGCTTGTGAACGTGTACTGGATGAGGCGCTGCACGCTTATGTTTTGGAAACCTTTGAGGAATTATGGCCGCAACGAGAACTTTGTGAACGTCAAGGGGAAAATATTGTTACATTGCGCGCA
This sequence comes from Legionella lytica, assembly GCF_044626755.1. Classification (GTDB taxonomy): domain Bacteria; phylum Pseudomonadota; class Gammaproteobacteria; order Legionellales; family Legionellaceae; genus Legionella; species Legionella lytica_A. The sequence goes on from NZ_JBGORX010000003.1 coordinate 151,527, forward strand.
GTTACCGAAAAAACTACGACGCGTCCTCGCCTCCTTGATAAAATACAAGGCACCCTGCCCGCCCATGTCCATCCTTTAGAGCATATTTTTACCGCAGAACATTTTGATGAAGCATTAAGCTGGTTGCCGGAATTGGCTGAGTACCAATCGATTATTACGCCTGATGGTTTCTGGCTAGGTCAAGGTTGGGTTAAATTTGTTCCAGCTAAGGAGCAGGATGAGTTAGGCTTACTCGCACGGCAACAGAAAATAACTGATCTAACTCAGGTTGTTAGTTCACTCGAGCACCAAATTGCCACGTTAAGAAAACAGCGTGATGAATATCATCAAGAGGTGCAAAACAGTATTAAAGATATTGAGCTGCAGCAACTGAACGTGAACTCTTCTAATGAGGCATTAAGAACCAACAGTGCTGCCTTAAGCACCAATGAGCAGGGCATACTGCATGCTGAAAAACTTGCAGCCACCTTGGCGAATGAATGTGAAGAGTTGCAGATGGTTCTGGAAGAGACTGTTGCTGAGCACATGGGCATTAACGAGCGCTTGCAGGAATTAGAAGGGCAATGTCACGAGTCTGAATTGCAGCACGAGCAATGCCTGTATGAAAAGCAAGAATGGCTCAATGCTTTAGCCTCGCACAATAAGCAGTTGGAAGACGTTCGCATGGCTTTACATCATGCAGAAATAGAGCAGGATCGGGAAAAAAATAAAATACAGCAATTAGGCGATCGTATTGCTCGTGAACAGGAACGCTTGGATATTCTTCAAGAACGCTTGGAAAACCTGGCTTTACTCTGCTTACAATCGGAAAATCCCGGTTCCGAACTCAAAGAGCAATTAGAACACCTACTACTGCAACAAGCTGAAGTGGAAATGCAATTAACCATGAGCCGTGAACAGCAGGCCCAATTGCGTATGGATCTTGAAGGTCTTGAGAACAATATTTTAAATTGTGATCTTGAAGTCAAGCGGGTGCAAGAGTTAATTGGACACGCCCGCATGGAAGAACAAGCTTTAGCGGTTCGTGCCAGTTCTGTACAAGAGTCCTTGGATGAATCTGGTTTACAAGCTCAGGCTGTGCTAGAACACCTTCCTCAAGGTATCAGCCAAGGAATGCGCGAAGATGAGCTGCTGGCCTTGACGGATAAAATTAAACGTTTAGGGGCGATTAACTTAGCCGCCATCGAAGAGTTTGCCAGCGAACAACAACGTAAAGTTTATTTAGATGAGCAGCATAATGATTTGTGCGAAGCTTTAGCCACCCTTGAAACTGCCATTGAAAAGATGGATAAGGAAACTCGAGTACGTCTTGAAAATACCTTTGATGAAGTAAATACTTCATTTAAGGCACTTTTCCCACGGCTTTTTGGTGGTGGCCGCGCACAACTCGAATTAACTTGTGATAATTTACTAGAAGCTGGTATTGTAGTAATGGCACAGCCACCTGGAAAACGAAATAGTACGATTCATTTATTATCCGGTGGGGAAAAAGCGATGACGGCAGTGGCTTTAGTATTTGCTATTTTCCAGTTAAATCCTTCACCATTTTGTATGTTGGATGAGGTAGATGCACCTTTAGATGATGTTAACGTAGGGCGTTTTTGCGCTATGGTAAAAGAGATGTCACAATACGTACAGTTCCTTTTTATTACACATAATAAAGTAACGATGGAGTTGGCAGATCATTTGATGGGGGTAACTATGCGTGAACCTGGTGTTTCTCGCTTGGTTGCTGTTGATGTAAGACAAGCTTTGGCTATGGAGTAAAGAATGCAGGCAAATTGGAGTTTAATTCTTAATGTCCTGTTGTTGATTGGGGTAATTGTTGCCATTGGGCGCTTAATGAAGGCTCGTAGACAGGGCTTAAACACAGTACGACAACCGAAACCGAGTAGGGGACGAGCAGAGCCTAACCCTGCTTATGATGGGCCAAGTTATAATAATGATGACATCATTGCTGTACGGAAATTAAATGCTGAATCTGCGGCCGCAGAGAAAGTAAAAAACAACGCTACCCCATCGCAACCTCGCTTAATGCCTGAAGATGAAGAGGCTGTTTTAAATACGGACACGCAAACAACACCCAGAGTTGATTTAGGGCAGGTTGATGCATGTGAGCAAGAACCTGTTGAAGAAGCGACCGGCCCAACACACATGATGTTTTTACTGGCGAAGGAAAGCAGACAGTTTGCCGGATATGAGTTATTACAAACGGTTTTAGCTGCAGGATTACGTTTCGGTGATAATGGCTTATTTCATCGCCATCAATTTACTAACGGTGATGGCCCGATTATATGCAGCTTAGCTGCCGCAACGGCGACGGGTATTTTTGATTTACAGAATATCGGTGCATTTTCTGTTCGCGGTTTGTGTCTTTATATGCAGGCAACGAATAATCCTAAGATTGATGCTCAACGTTTTGCTACGATGTTGGATACCGCGAAACAATTAAGCGATGGCTTAGATGCACATTTACTCGATGAACAACGCCGTCCTTTAACGGAGGAACGTATAGCACGTTATCAGCAGGCACTGAACTTGAACCATCTTGATGCCGCGTTAGCTTAGAAAAATCCAATGTACCGCGGCTTGTCTGCGGTATTCTGTTTTAATCCAGGCAAAATTTTGAATTCTATTGCGAAATTGTAGCCCGTATTAGCGCAAGTAATACGGCTACGATTCTCATTCTCCTTCCCGCGGGAAGTAACTAAAATTACGGCTTCCTACAATACCCCTTGAACTCCAAGCTAAAGTGTTAGTACACTAGACTTTTGGTCTTTCCTTACTAATATGAATTTAAATACAGTTGCTGCATTACTTACTCAATCATGTCAGATTAATGCTGAAGTTACCGGTATTTGCACTGATAGTCGCGAAATAAAACAGGGAAATGTGTTTGTTGCGATTCAGGGTGACAATTTTGACGGACATGGATTCATTAAAGAGGTTGAAGCAAAGGGGGCCTTGGCCGCTATTGTTAAGCATGCAGTGGGCGGGGTGAGTATCCCTCAGTTTGTAGTGCCAGACCCACTGCAGGCTTTAGCTAAAATTGCGGCGGCTCATCGTCAAGATATTCATTGTCCCGTTATTGCCTTAACGGGTTCGAATGGTAAAACCACGACTAAGGAAATGATCGCGGCTATCTTGCCTGCACCCTCGCATGCCACTAAAGGCAACTTAAACAACCATATTGGCGCTCCCTTAAGCGTCTTACAGCTCAATAACCAACACCGCTATGCTGTTTTTGAGTTGGGAGCAAACCATCCTGGGGAAATTGCACATACCGTAGCAATTGTTCATCCCGATGTAACCCTAATTAATAACATTGCACCCGCGCATGTCGAAGGCTTTGGCTCCATTGATGGCGTTGCTCATGCTAAAGGCGAAATTCATCAAGGCCTTGCAACAGCCGGTACTGCTGTAATTAACGATGATGACAGCTATGCTCATTTTTGGGATGAGTTATTAACGCATAAAAAAGTATTACGTTTTTCAATCGAACATCCTGCCGATGTTTATGCACAAGATATTCGTTTAGATGCTCGAGGATGCGGACAATTCTCATTAATTCTGCCTAATGGACGAGCGGATATCCAATTAAATGTTCCTGGGATGCACAATATACGTAATGCTTTGGCTGCTGCTGCCTGTTGCTATGCGATAGGCATTACGATTAAAGATATTCAACAGGGTCTCACTAATTTTGGCGGTGTGAAAGGACGCTTAACCGTACTGTCTGGTAAAAATGAATCGATTATCATTGATGACACTTATAATGCTAATTTACGTTCTGTTCTGGCTGCTTTAGAGGTTTTAGCTGAGCGTCCAGGTAAAAAGATTTTTGTTTTTGGCGATATGGGTGAATTAGGTACTTGGGCTACCCAACATCATCAAGAAGTAGGGCTTGCCGCGCGTCATTTAGGCATCGATTTATTACTGAGTTGTGGTGCATTTAGCAAATTGGCAGCCGAATCATTTGGCTCCGGTGGAAAGCACTTTGAGAATCAGGAACTTCTGGTTGAAAGTTTAGTCAACGAGTTGTCTTCTGATACAGTTGTCTTGGTAAAAGGATCACGATCCAGCGCGATGGAAAAAATAGTGAATAAACTGCTTAATTGATACGGCCGGAGTGTGATATGCTTGGCCACTTTTTTTTCATGCCTTGAAAGTCGTTGATTGTCGTGAGTATTCACCTGTGGTGGTAATTTAAGGAAACTGTGGTCTTGATGTAGGGCTCTTGCTCAGCGTGCTTGAATCAGACTTTGCTCCTCTATTATGCGTTGCTAATACGGACTACAGTTTCTTAGCTTGCAGTGTTTAGGTGAATGCTTACGTTTTTGCGTATGATGCAATACGATAGATCTTAAGGTGCTATTCTAACAAGAGGAACAACAACATGCTCTACTGGCTAACGCAGTTATTTCAAGGACAATATCATGCGTTACGTGTGTTTCAATATTTAACGTTTAGATCCATTTTGGCAGCATTAACTGCATTGATCGTAGGTTTAGTTTGTGGGCCTTATACCATTCGCTGGTTACGCAACATGCAAATTGGTCAGATGGTTCGTGACGACGGTCCTCAGTCGCATTTGTCAAAGGCAGGCACCCCAACCATGGGCGGGATTTTGATTCTGCTTGCGGTTACTGTAAGTTGTTTGCTCTGGGGAGATTTGCAACAGTCTAGCTTATGGCTGGTATTGCTCGTGACTTTAGGTAATGGAATTGTCGGCTGGGTCGATGATTATCGCAAATTAGTTCTAAAAAATAGTAAAGGATTGCCCGGGCGTTGGAAGTATTTTTGGCAGTCGGTGATCGCCATTATTGCGGTAGTTTATTTGTATATGAACGCTACCTTACCTGTACATACCCAATTAACCGTACCATTTTTTAAATCAGTGACTATTGGCCTGGGCGTTTTTTTTCCAATTCTGGCTTATTTTGTTATTGTCGGTAGCTCAAATGCAGTAAATCTGACTGATGGTTTAGATGGTTTAGCCATTATGCCAATCGTCATGGTAGCTGGGGCTTTAGGGATTTTTGCCTATGCTTCCAGTAATGCGGTGCATGCTCATTACTTAGGAATACCCTTTGTTCCGAATGAAGGTGAACTAACCATTTTCTGTGCATCCATTGTGGGCGCAGGACTTGGTTTCCTTTGGTACAATAGTTATCCCGCTCAGTTATTCATGGGAGATGTGGGTTCTTTAGCCCTAGGCGCGGCTTTAGGGATTGTCGCAATCGTAGTGCGTCAAGAATTAGTATTGCTGTTGATGGGCGGTTTGTTTGTGATTGAAACGATTTCGGTAATTTTACAGGTGGGTTACTTTAAATACACCCATGGCAAGCGTTTATTCCGAATGGCACCACTGCATCATCATTTTGAATTAAAAGGTTGGTCTGAGCCAAAGATAATCGTACGTTTTTGGATTATCACTGTTGTATTTGTGTTATGCGGATTGGCTACTTTAAAACTTCGATAGACAAGGTGCATTCATGAAACATCCTCTATATTTAGTTGCAGGGTTAGGTAAAACAGGGCTTTCAGTAGCACGTTATTTACAGAGAAATAACAAGCCGTTTGTTGCTTTTGATACGCGGCCACAAGCCCCTAATTTAGTTGAATTTGCTGCTGAATTTCCGGAGGCCAATGTTTATACGCAACAGCTTCCTGAGGAAGTGCTTGGGCAATTAACAGATATTATTGCCAGCCCCGGATTAGCCTTAGATATGCCTTTTTTAAATCAAGCACGTGCTGCGGGCATTCCTATTTACGGTGATATTGAATGCTTGGCACGTGAAATCCATGCTCCAGTGATTGCGATCACCGGAACTAATGGCAAGTCCACTGTAACTACTTTAGTCGGGGAAATGGCCAAGGCCGCCGGCTTTAAGGTCGCCGTTGCTGGCAATATTGGCTCCCCAGTATTGGATATGCTTGATGATGAACATCAGTATGATTTATGGGTTTTAGAGCTCTCGAGCTTTCAGTTGGATTTAACGCATTCCTTAAAACCGGTTGCGGCAACTATCCTTAACGTTTCGCCAGATCACTTAGATAGACATCATACGATGGAAGCTTACATCGCTGCCAAACAACGTGTGTATCACCATGCCGAGGTATCGTTGTACAATCGTGAAGATGAGCACACTGTGCCTGCATTATCAGCACACTCCATTTCTTTTGGTCAAGATACACCTACAGCGGGAAATTGGGGATTAATTAATCAAGACGGAAAAATTTATTTAGCTAAAGGAACTACTTGCATTTTGGCTGCAGAGTCTGTATTAATCAAAGGAGTACATAATTGGCTCAATGCTTTGGCCGCATGTGCTTTAGCTGATGCTGCAGGGATTGCGCAGTCGCACATTATACACGTACTCACTATGTTCTCTGGTTTATCCCATCGTTGTCAGTGGGTGCGAACCCTCGATGGGGTCGAATGGATAAATGATTCCAAAGGAACAAATATCGGTGCGACAATCTCTGCGATTAATGGAATAGGAGGTTCTATGCAAGGAAGGATTGTGCTTATTGCGGGGGGACAAGGAAAGGGAGCTGATTTTACTGAATTGGCACAACCCATCGCAGATTTTGTTCGTTCGATTGTTTTGATTGGTGAAGATGCCGATAAAATTGAGGCGGCTTTGGCTGATGTGGTTCCAATCGCACGCGCATCTTCATTAGACAATGCAGTGGCGGTCGCTAAAATGCAGGCTAAACCTGGAGATGTCGTGTTATTATCTCCAGCGTGCGCCAGTTTGGATATGTTCCGTGATTTTAATCATCGCGGAGAATTATTTACTTCTCTTGTATGTGGGCTTTAGGGCATGAAACCAAGACACGTTAATCAAAGAGGTAAACCTGTAAGCAAACCCATTTCTCTTTATGACAAGTGGTTGATTAGCGTTGTCATTGGTTTATTGATTATTGGCTTGATGATGGTTGCATCAAGCTCAGTCATGATTTCAACTAAATATTTTCATCAACCCTTTCATTTTTTAATTCGTCAGGCCTGTTATTTATTTGCCGGCTTAATGCTTGCCTTAATCGTGGTGCGTACGGACAGCAGCTTTTGGGAACGTATTAGTGGTCCCTTGCTCATGGTCTGTTTGTTTATGTTGCTCATCGTATTAATTCCTGGCATTGGAAAAATGGTAAATGGCAGTCGCCGTTGGTTATCGGTTGGACCAATAGGGGTGCAAGTTTCTGAGATTGCAAAACTTACCATGATTTTTTACCTCGCAGGCTACCTGGTTCGCCAGCAAAAAGCAGTAAGTGAGAGTATTTTAGGTTTCATCAAGCCTATGGTGGTCTTGGGGGTGGTTTCCGTATTACTGTTACGTGAGCCTGATTTTGGCGCAACCGTGGTGATCTCTGGCACGGTTATGGCTATGTTATTTCTTGCTGGCGTTAAATTACGGTATTATATAGGGCTATTGCTCATCGTTATGGCGGCATTGGCATTCTTAGCGGTTTCTTCCCCTTACCGACTTGCCCGCTTAACCGCATTTTTAGATCCCTGGGCCGATCAGTATAATAGTGGCTATCAGTTGACGCAGTCATTAATTGCCTTTGGGCGTGGTGGCTGGTTTGGTGCAGGGCTCGGGGAGAGTATTCAGAAGTTATTATATCTACCTGAAGCACACACCGACTTTTTGTTCGCAGTATTGGCAGAAGAGTTAGGTTTAATAGGCATTTTGATGGTCATTGCCTTGTATAGTATTTTGGTTATTCGTGGTCTGACGATTGCGTACAATGCGTTTTTGCAGGAACGGTTTTTTGCATCATATACAGCTTATGGTTTGACCTTTTGGTTAGGGCTGCAAGCAACTATTAATATGGGGGTAAATTCAGGTTTACTCCCTACAAAAGGGTTAACTTTACCACTGATGAGTTACGGTGGTGCAAGTATGGTAATTAATTGTGTGGTCGTAGCATTATTATTGCGAATTGATCATGAAAATCGTTGGCAGGCTTTAGGATTAAAACCACTGTCAGCATAAGGGGGAATTGTGAGTTATTCAGGACCATTTATATCTCCAAGGATGGGGCGTGTTGAACAAATTCATTTTGTTGGAATTGGTGGTGTGGGTATGTGTGGTATTGCTGAGGTCTTACATAATCAGGGATATCGCATCACTGGCTCTGATGCAGGTGAAAGCAGCACGGTACAACGATTAAAATCTTTAGGCATTCCGGTTTATCTGGGCCATGAGGCAGAGCATATTCAAGGGGCTGATGTTGTTGTACGCTCCTCCGCCGTAGGTATGGATAATCCTGAAGTTGCAGCAGCGCGCGAACAGATGATTCCGGTCATACCCCGTGCGGCAATGTTGGCAGAATTAATGCGTTTTCGTCATGGCATTGCGGTGGCCGGAACGCACGGTAAGACAACCACCACGAGTTTGGTCAGTAGCTTATTGGCAGAAGGGGGCTTAGATCCCAGCTTCGTTATTGGCGGTAAATTAAATAGCGCAGGGGTGAATGCCAAGCTGGGCCAGTCACCTTATTTCGTTGTTGAAGCTGACGAGAGCGATGCCTCATTTTTATTCCTCAAGCCTATGATGGCAATTGTCACCAATATTGATGCTGATCACATGAGCACCTATGATGATAATTTTGATAAGTTGAGAACCACATTCCTGGAATTCTTACATCATTTACCATTCTATGGTCTTGCCGTAGTATGCGTGGATGATCCTGAGGTTCGAGGTATCGTACCCCAAATTGAACGTCCTACCTTAACTTATGGATTTAGTGATGATGCTCATTATCGCGCCGTTGATTGGACTCAGAATGAATTAATTAGTGAATTTACAGTAATTCGCCCTGCACCCCATGCCGTGCTCAATATTCGCTTCCAATATCCAGGACGTCATAATGTATTAAATGCTCTAGCAGCTATTGCCATTGCAACTGAATTAGGTGTTGACGATGCAGCCATTAAGAGTGCTCTTGCTAAGTTCCAAGGAGTAGGGCGTCGTTTTCAAATGTTGGGTGAAAAGCATTTTGAGCGTGGTTCAGCATTGATCGTTGATGATTATGGTCATCATCCCCAAGAAATTTTATCAACCATTGACGCATTTCGCCGTGTGTGGCCGAATAAACGTTTAGTGCATGTGTTCCAGCCTCATCGTTATTCAAGAACACAGTCTTTGCATGATCAATTTGTCGATGTATTAAAATTGTCAGATAAATTATTTTTATTTGATATTTATTCTGCTGGTGAAGCAGCTATTCCTGGAATTAGCAGTGAAAGCTTAGCGCAAAAAATCGAAAGCTCTGAAAAAAATGTGACTTTAGTGAATGAGCGCTCGCTTAAGGCTATGCTGGATGAATTTATCCAAGATGGTGATGTTATTCTAATGCAAGGCGCTGGGAATATTGGTCAAATTGCAGTGAACCTGATGAAAGAAGAACTGTAAAAAGCGATGATGAGTAGTACTGAAAAAGAGTGTAAGCGAGTTGCAGAATCTAAAGGCACTTTGCTTTAGAATGAATCTTTGGCAGAATACACCGCCGGCGTAGTGGCGGGACAGCCGTCAAGCTGGATAAGCCGGCAAATACTACTGATTTGGCTTTGTTTTTTACGTAATTTGCTGGCTAAAAGGATTTAGTTTGGGGGCAATGGTTTCTCGGAAACATGCCAACTTTATTATCAAACCTCAGGGTTCAGCTGCTGTAGCTGATATTGAAGCATTGATTCATTTGGTGCAAACTAAAGTTCGTGAGCAAACAACTATTGAGTTGGTGCGCGAAGTTCATATTATTGGAGACGCTTAATGTCTAAGCCAATCAACCTGGCACTGCTTTATGGTGGAAAATCCGGAGAGCATGAAGTTTCATTAGTTTCGGCTGCATCTGTTTTAACTCATTTGGATGCCGAAAAATATCATATTATCCCGATTGCCATGGATAAAGAGGGATTTTTTCATGTGCATCAATATGAAGATCTATTGGCTTATAAAGACAAGCTTCCAGTAGTTACCGAGCATTCTAAGCCTTTAGCAAGCTTATTAATTGATGGACATTTTGCTGTGGATGCCGAAGTAGTGTTTCCTGTAGTACACGGTCCCTTGTATGAAGATGGTTGTTTACAAGGTATCTTGGAACTGGCGGGGATCGCCTATGTTGGATGTGATGTTTTACCCTCCGCGATTGGCATGGACAAAGACATGACACGCCGTGTGGCTTGTATTGATGGTTTGCAATCCGCGCGCTACAAGCTTTTATCCTGGCATGCGCCCTCTGCAGAACGACAACGTTTCTGCCAAGAAGTTTCCAGCGAATTTGGTTGGCCATTATTTGTGAAGCCATGCTCTATGGGTTCCAGTGTGGGCATCCATAAAGCTAAAAATATGAGCGAATTATTGGCTGCAGTGGATGATGCTTTGCGCTACGATGAAGAAATTTTAGTAGAATCGTTCATTGAAGGGCGTGAAATCGAATTATCTGTACTCGAAAGCCTAGACCCCTCTGCGGCTCCAAGAGTAAGTATGGCAGGTGAAATTTGCGTACATCATCCTGATGGTTTTTACTCTTATTCGGCAAAATACCTTGAGAGTAATCAAACTGATTTAATTATTCCAGCTCCTTTAAGCCCAGCTCTTGCTGAGCGATTAAAGCAAGCTTCTGCAGATGTTTTTACCCGTTTAAAATGCAAAGGTATGGCACGTGTAGATTTCTTTGTGAATGATAAAACAGAAACTATTTATTTTAATGAAATTAATACCTTGCCGGGTTTTACCTCCATAAGCATGTATCCAAAGTTATGGCAGGCCAGCGGTTTAGCTTATCCTGATTTACTTGATGAACTGATTCGTATTGCCCAGGTTCATCAAAATTGTCGTGAACATTTAGTAACTAATTATCTGTGAGTGCAATGAGTACGAATAGGAGCAATGAGTCTGGAAGCTTACGTTATATTTGCCTGTTGTGGGGGTTAATTCTCTGCGCGGTAATATTGGCAAGTCGCCTGGGCTATTGGTACCTATCTGATCCAGAGTATTTTCCGATAACTACGATTAAAGTGGCGGCAAGTTATGAACATGTGACTCATAAAGAGTTAGAGGATGTTTTAGCTAAATATGTAGGAGATAGTTTCTTTGCATTGCCTGCACGGGCATTGCAAAGCGAGCTGAATGAAATGACGTGGGTAGATAGGGCAATAGTTGAACGCGTTTGGCCAGATACGTTAAAAATCAGGCTAATCGAAAAGAAACCAGTTGCCATTTGGGGTAAATCACTAATGACTAGCGATGGCCGGTTATTTAATGAAGGCTCAGATATTGGCGATTTAAGTCTACCCAAGTTAAAAGGACCATCATCTCAGCAACTAGAAGTCTTACAAGTTTATGAAAAATTGAGTAAGATATTATCAATGTACGGAGTGAATGCTACTGGACTGCATTTAAGAGATAACCAATCTTGGGTATTATTAATAGGAAGTAACATAAAAATATACTTAGGAAAGAACGAGTTAGACGCACGATTGCTGCGATTTTGTAAGGCCTATCCAGCTGTATTTGCTCAAAAGATCGAGCAGCTGGCAAGTGTAGACTTACGCTATCCACGTGGTATGGCAGTGCAGTGGAAACAACAAACGGAACGATAATGGCTAAGAAAATAGAAAAAAATATTATCACTGGCTTGGATATAGGCACCTCAAAAATTAATGCACTGATAGGTGAAGTATCCTCCGATGGAACAATTGAAGTAATTGGGATTGGTCGTCATCCTTCCCGTGGTTTAAAACGCGGTGTAGTTGTTGACATAGAGGCCACCGTTAATTCGATTCAGCGAGCAGTACAAGAAGCTGAGTTAATGGCCAATTGCGAAGTCAGAACAGTTTATGCTGGGATTGCTGGCAGTCACATACGCAGTTTAAATTCACATGGGATCGTTGCCATTCGTGAAAAAGAAGTATCACAAGCCGATGTGGAGCGCGTGATTGAAGCGGCAAAGGCCGTTGCGATTCCCGCGGATCAAAAAATTCTGCACATCCTACCACAAGAATTCATTATCGATTATCAAGGCAGCATTCGTGAGCCTGTTGGTATGGCGGGTGTACGTCTTGAGTCACGAGTACATTTAGTGACTGGTTCGGTGAGTGCGGCACAAAACATTGTTAAATGTGTTCGTCGCTGTGGCTTAGATGTGAGTGATATTATCCTTGAACAGTTGGCTTCAAGTCACGCAGTGCTTACTGAGGATGAGAAAGACCTAGGTGTTTGCTTGATAGATATCGGTGCGGGGACTACCGACATTGCTGTATTTTGTGAAGGTGCAATTCAGCATACGGCAGTAATTCCGATTGCTGGTGATCAAGTAACTAATGACATTGCAATGGCTTTACGTACACCAACTAAAGCAGCAGAAGCAATCAAATTAACTCATGGCTGTGCATTACCTGAATTAGCAAATCCAACCCAAATGTTGGAAGTTGCCAGTGTTAATGAGCGACCAGGAAGAAAAATTTCAGCAAAAGCATTAGCTGATGTTGTTTCCGCACGATATGAAGAATTATTTACTTTAGTGCGCAATGAGTTGCGTCGCAGCGGTTTTGAAGATCGCATGGCAGCTGGTATTGTAATTACTGGTGGTGCAGCGAATGTACACGGCGCGATTGAACTGGCTGAACTTTGTTTTGAAACGCCAGTGCGCAAAGGCTATGCACAACACGTATCTGGCTTGGCTGAAGTTACTGAAAATCCTGCGTTTGCTACGGGTGTAGGTTTGCTGTTGCACGGATACCAGCAACAATACGATGCACGCTATAATGTTCCGGCAATGAGTGAAAACTCTAAGGGCTTGTGGTTGCGTATGAAAGAATGGTTTCAAGGAAATTTTTAAGATACATGTAACTGGAAACGCTTTACCAATTAAGAGAGCGGAAGAGGAAATTTTTACTAGTTACGATTACAGAATAAACGTATGGGGAGCACGGTTATGTTTGAATTAATGGAAGGCCAACTACAAGATAGTAATGCAGTCATTAAGGTAGTTGGCGTCGGAGGCGGCGGTGGTAATGCGGTCGAGCACATGGTTGCTGAAAAGATTGATGGCGTTGAGTTTATCTGTGCAAATACAGATGCTCAAGCGCTAAGAGCCTCTAATGCAAAAATTCACATTCAGTTGGGTGATGAATTAACTAAAGGCTTAGGTGCTGGGGCGAACCCACAAATTGGCCGTGAAGCCGCTGAAGAGGACCGCGAATTAATTCGTGAAATGCTTACAGGCGCTGATATGGTATTTATTACTGCCGGAATGGGCGGTGGTACTGGAACGGGTGCTGCTCCTGTGTTTGCAGAAATTGCCAAAGAATTAGGAATTTTAACGGTTGCGATTGTAACCAAGCCTTTTTCATTTGAGGGTAAGCAACGAGCCATGGCTGCAGAAGACGGAATTCGTCGTCTTGCAGAACATGTCGATTCACTAATTACCATACCTAACAATAAGTTGCTCAGCGTTTTAGGTAAGAATATTAGTTTATTGAATGCATTTAAAGCAGCTAATAATGTACTGCTTGGAGCTGTAAAAGGGATTTCTGACCTGATTACGCGTCCAGGTTTAATTAACGTCGACTTCGCGGACGTGCGTACAGTAATGTCCGAAATGGGTATGGCGATGATGGGAACCGGTAGTGCGGTAGGTGAGCAACGAGCTCGTCAAGCCGCGGAAGCTGCAATTGCTTCGCCGTTACTAGAAGATGTGAATTTCTCAGGTGCCCGTGGAATCCTGGTGAATATTACTGCAGGCCTCGATATGTCAATCGGTGAGTTTGAAGAGGTTGGCGATGTTGTTAAAGAATTTATTTCTGATGATGCTACTGTGGTAGTTGGTACGGTAATTGATCCAGATATGACTGATGAAATGCGAGTTACTGTAATTGTTACTGGTTTGGGTGATGGAAGACAACGTCATCAGCAAGCTCAACCACAACAAGCGTATCGCGCGCGTTTAATTGAGTCAATGAGAAGTGATGGTTCATTTGACTACCAAGAGTTAGACCGTCCAGCGGTAGTACGTAAGCAAGGTTCAACCGCAGCGTCTTCCACAATGAAAGCAAATGGTGATCATGTCCCTGATGTTGATTATCTAGATATACCTGCTTTCTTGCGTCGCCAAGAAGAAGCGTAGTAAGCATTACGGTTGTAGATAAGACTTACCCGGGGTTTGTAATGCAAATGCCCGGGTTTTGTTTTATTCGATTTATAAAAAAATAGACGAACTTATAATTTATTGGTAAAATCTCGAAGTTTTTTGCGCGTAAAATAATAATATTATGAGGAATAGGAACAAGGTGAGCACTGAATGATAAAACAAAGAACTCCTAAAAAAGTAATCCAGGCTACTGGCGTGGGATTGCATTCAGGTGATAAAGTGCTTTTAACCCTGAGACCTGCTCCTGTTAATACTGGCATTGTTTTTCGCCGCGTTGATCTTTCGCCAGTGGTTGAAATCCCTGCATCTTACGAGCATGTTGGTGATACGATGTTATGTACTACATTGCATCATGGCCAGGTGAAGATTGCTACTGTAGAGCATTTGCTTTCGGCCTTGGCTGGTTTAGGCATTGATAATGCATACATTGATGTTAATGCGCCTGAGCTTCCTATTATGGATGGTAGTGCCGCACCATTTGTATTTTTAATCCAGTCTGCAGGTATTCGTGAGCAAAACGCGCCTAAGAAATACATTCGTATCACTAAGCCCATTCGTGTAGAAGATAATGGCAAGTATGTACAATTTTACCCATACAATGGGTATAAAATTTCTTTTACTATTGATTTTGACCATCCGGCATTCAATGATAAGCCACAAAAAGTAAGCTTTGATTTCTCTACAACCTCTTATGTTAGAGAAGTGTGCCGTGCGCGTACTTTTGGCTTTCTTTCCGATTACGAGAAGCTACGTGAGTGTGATTTAGCTAAAGGTGGAAGTTTGGATAATGCAATCGTAGTAGATGATTACCGTGTTCTTAATGAAGATGGACTGCGTTTTGAATCTGAATTTGTAACTCATAAGGTTTTAGACGCGATTGGCGATCTTTATTTATTAGGTTCAAACCTAATTGGTGCCTTTGAAGGCCATAAATCAGGACATGAGCTGAATAACCGATTATTACGTGAGTTAATGGTACGACAAGACGCGTGGGAGTATACTACTTTTGATGCAGAAGATTATCTACCTGCAATGCATAATGAGTTTCGCCCTGTAGAAGCCTAAAACCCTCCTTATTCAATTAGCGTAGCCTGGTTGCTTGCAACCAGGACGGCCTTTTTAAGTTGCATCTTCCTCAACATTGTTTGATATTCGTTTTTAAAGAGCCTAATTGCTCCCAAGTCACCTCGGTCAAAATTTAATCATCGTAGCCTCTTAAACTTGTACATTAGTTAATCAAAGTATAAAATATGGCTATTTTATACTTATTTTGACCATAAATCCTTGGAGGATCTAATGCCAATAATCGCAATGAATGCTTATGTAGCAGCACAAGCACAAAAAGCTGACTTATCTGAAAACTTAACGCTGGTCTTAACTACATGGGACGATTATCGTGATTTTTTAAGTATAAAAATTGAAAAGAAGGTGATTGCCTTGGATTTTAGTAATATAAAATTGTCTGAAGATGATGTTAATGATTTAGTCAGGGCACTTAACGAACTATCTTCCATTGGCAAATTAACGCTTGGCAATTGCCAGCTTAGTGATCTTCATGAAGAGCGGCTAGGTCAATTAAAATACGTTACTGAACTTGATTTAAATAATAATCTATTGCAACAGCCTGCACTTAAATATGTAAAATTAAGATCGCTATGTCTAAATAATAATCCACATCTGGATGCTGCGATGGTGCTATTGAATTTGAGTAGAAGTGGAAGTAATGTAGAAAAACTTGAGTTAGTTAATTGTAATGTTACGGACTCTGACCTAATTTCATTAGTTTCTATGTCGTTTAGTATGCTAGCGTGTCTTGATTTATCTAATAATTTTCTTAGTGACGAAGGGCAAGAGTTTCTATTGCAACGAATAAGTCATAATCTTTCGTTACAAGAAATTAATCTGCTCGGAAATACCGGCATTACTTCCTTACAAATACTTCCTTTTACCTCTGGAGATATTTGCCATCTCAATACTGAAAGTTTCATACCCCGATTAGAATTGCAAATAAAAGTTATACGAGAAAAACTCGATAAATTAAGCCCTCAGTCGGAGCCTGAAGCATCGTCCTCTCAAACCTCATCCCCGAAAATGGTGCCTATAAATTTATTTAAAGGGGTTACGAAAAATGCTCCAGAACAATTAAGAGCCTTAGATAAGTTAATGGACATGCAGGCTATTATGATTAAAAAGCTGCTATTAAGTCGAGAGTCGCTATCGCTTGATAAAATAGATCGTATGCAAAAGCAAATAGAAACATACCACCAGCAATTTATGGATGCCAAAAAAGCTAAAGTGATACAGCATCAAAATAGTCCTCGCTCAGCTTCGCCTGATATCAGCAAAGGTAGACCCCGCTCACCAAGCTCTCCACGAAGTGGTTCTATGCGTAATTTATCAAAGTTTTTTGACCCGCAACAAGCGCCTGTGGCTGTGCTAGAAAGCGATATGGCAACCAAACTTATTACAGCAAAACAAATAGACTTTGCTACAAAACTGATTGCTGCTCAAGAAAGCTTAATTAGCTATTTGCAGTCGCTGAATAAGGATGAGCTAATTGAGCCAGGACGTACATTAAGATCGAATTAATCGGATTTAAAGCGATGAATTTTGCTTGATACTAAGGTATAGAGAGAGTAAGTTTATTATTTTAAACGAAATAATAAACTTACTGCCATTATAGTTTGGAATGCAATTTTAGCTAGAATTTGCATTTGAGCTGAGTAGACTATGGATTAGCCTCTGCGCTATTCGCTTATTTTTCGACGCCCGTAGCAGGTCAAGGGTAAAAATAAGCTTGTTTCTCAGCACTTCGCCTTCAATAGACTATAATTCTAAGTTGACGCAAAAGGAGCCGTAGTATGACATTCAAAATTAAAGCATTAACTCTAGCCTTGTTATGTACCTCATCTGCTTTTTCCGCGAATATGGATACCGCAAAAAAACAAACGAATGATGGGCTGCATATGGATTGGTTAGATCCTGGTGTCTCACCGGCTGAAGATTTTTATTCTTATGCAAATAAGAATTGGCAAAAAAATAATCCTATTCCTCCTGAATACCCAAGTTGGGGAAGTTTTAATATAGTACATGATAAGGTACAGGACATTGTGCATCAAATGCTGATTAAGGCGGCAGCAAATACTAAAGCCAAGCCAGGGAGTGTTGAGCAGAAAGTTGGTGATTTTTATTTCAGCGGCATGGATGAGGCAAATATTAACAAATTAGGGATAACGCCTTTACAGCCAGAATTTGATCGTATTCAAAATATTAAAAATTTAGCAGACTTACAAAATGAAATCGCTCACTTACATCAGATTGGCGTCGATGCATTTTTTGGTTTTGGCAGTATGCAGGATTATAAAAACAGTAGCGAAATGATTGCTGCCGCCGTACAAGGGGGATTAGGACTTCCTGATCGAGATTATTACTTAAAAGATACACCTAAATTTAAGCAGATTCGCGATGCGTATGTGGCGCATGTGGCGAAAATGTTGGAGTTATTGGGCGATAAGCCTGAAAAAGCTGCTGCTGCAGCACAGCGCGTAATGGAATTAGAAACCAAACTTGCCCAAGCGTCTATGTCACAAGTCGAACAACGTGATCCTCATGCGGTGTATCATATTATGGATATGTCTCAATTAGAGAAAATGACGCCTAATTTTTCTTGGCCTGCTTATTTTAAAGCTAGAGGGCAAGAAAATCTTAAAAGCATTAATATGGCCATGCCCAGCTTTTTTACAGCGCTCAATGA
This sequence comes from Legionella lytica, assembly GCF_044626755.1. Classification (GTDB taxonomy): domain Bacteria; phylum Pseudomonadota; class Gammaproteobacteria; order Legionellales; family Legionellaceae; genus Legionella; species Legionella lytica_A. The sequence continues at coordinate 169,447 of NZ_JBGORX010000003.1, forward strand.
TCAATTGAAAAGTGTACCGCTTCAGGATTGGCAAACTTATTTACGTTGGCACTTACTTGATAATTACGCACCTTATTTATCTAAGCCTTTTGTCGAGCAAAACTTTAAGATGGCAACCGCTTTAACTGGAACCGAAAAAATACTGCCTCGTTGGAAACGAGTAGTGGGTACTGAAAATGCGGCTTTAGGATTTGCTATTGGCAAGTTGTATGTAGCGCGTTATTTCTCACCGCAAGCAAAAGAACAAGCTTTAGATATACTGAAAAATATTCGCTATGTCTTGCGTGAGGATATTAAGAGTCTTGCCTGGATGACTCCGGCTACTCGCGAGGCGGCACTGAAAAAATTAGACTTAATGGAAGAGCGTATTGGTTATCCGTCTAAATGGTGGGATTATTCGTCATTGAAGATAGATCGTGGTCCTTATGTGTTGAATGTGTTACGTGCCAATCAATTTTTAGTCAACCGTGATCTTAATAAAATTGGTAAGCCCATTGATCGCAGTGAATGGGGTATGACACCACAAACGATTAATGCTTATTACGATCCATCAATGAATAACTTAAATATTCCAGCAGGAATTTTGCAAGCACCCTTTTTTGATCCTAATGCGCCAGCGGCAGTGAATTATGGGGCTATTGGTTTTGTTATGGGGCATGAAATGACCCATGGCTTTGATGACCAAGGAGCTCAATTTGATGGTCATGGCAATCTAAAGAATTGGTGGACTCCTGAGGATTTGACCAAGTTCAAAGCGGCAACTCAATGTATTATTGATCAATATTCGCAATATGTAGTGAATGGTGATTTGCATGTGCAAGGAAAATTAGTTGTGGGTGAGGCGGCAGCTGATTTAGGTGGGATCACTTTGGCATACCGAGCGTTTCATCACTCCGATGCTTATAAAAAAGCAAAAACAATTGATGACATGACTCCTGATCAACAATTCTTTTTGGGTACCGCACATGTTTGGGCAATGAACATGCGGCCTCAGCAATTGCAGAATCAGGTGACAACCGATCCCCATCCGCCAGCTAAATATCGCGTTAATGGAAGTTTGGCAAATATTCCGCAATTCCAAGAGGCGTTTAATATCCCTAATAATAGTCCTATGGTGAATGCAACTCGCTGTGTTATTTGGTAACGGTGAATTCTAATCTGCCTAAGGCATACTGAAGGATAACCATGAATTACCGCGCCGTAATCGCGGTAATTTGCCCATGGAGTGACGCAAGTCCTTATCTGATCGGAGATAAAGGCGATTAAAAAGAATGTCTCCACGAATTGTAATCAAGCTAAATATCCTATTTGTAAGGAATTAATAGCAAAAATACAGAAAAGTATGTAGTGCTATGTAACCCGTATTATACTAAAAGTAGCGACAATCTACTAAGGATTGGCAATTATGAACTTTAACCAGTTGTTAATGGCTATTTTAATGTTAGTTTTATTCTTTTTTGTGAATGAATATGTTCCTTTAGCCCCTATTATTAATTTACTTTTTAATTGCGCAATGATCGCAATAATTGTGGTATACGTAATGCAATTTATCGGGGTAATTAAATCGATTTTGCCAGCGCCTAAATTATTTAAATAAGCCTTACCCTAGATATTTGTTTCATGTATGATGGATTTGGAAGGCAGAAAAGCTAGTGTATTTAAAATATCGTTTTGGGCAAAATCGATTAACTTGTTCTATATATTAGGATAAGTGTGTTTTTTGGAACGAAAAACAGAGGGAGAGATTATGATAAGGAACCCAATCCAAATATTTAGTGGCATCATATTTACTTTGTTTTCTCTGCACGCTGTTGCTGAAGAAAGTATCCGCATAACCGTAAAAACTAAAGAAGGTACTGCTGCTGGTATTGGTTTTTCTGTGGATGGACAGCGTTCCGGTGCAATTGGTAAATCATATACAGGCAAAGGCTCCAAAAATAGAACCTATGTTTTTGGCTATAGAAAAAATTCGATTGTTGGTGCAAATATTACTTGTGGCTCTCGTGTTTTAACCAAAGATACGACGATTACACTGGTTACTAAAGGTGAGCAGTGTCTAAGTGTGGTCGAAGAATAATGCACGTTTTCCTCGTGTTCCAAGTACTTGAAATACGGGGAAATGAAAAACACCATTTCCTACCCGGTAAAAATTAGCGATAATAGCCGAAGAATTCCTAAAGACATTAATTATGAATAAAAATAAGACTGCTATCCGTATAGCAAAAGTACAGGATGCAGAAGCAATATCTCAAGTACATATTTGTTCTTGGCAAAAGATGTATAAAGAGTTCATTCCTGAAGAGGTTTTAAAAAACTTGTCTTTAAGTGAGCGAACCCAACAGTGGTCTGCGCTCATCAATCAGAATGTTCGGGTATTAATTTGTGAACTGGAACAGCAACTTGTGGGTTTTGCAAGTATATGTGCTTTTCGTGGCAACAGCGCGCAAAGTGCGTTCGGGGAAATAAGTGCTATTTATTTGCATCCCGATTATTGGCGCATGGGCTTAGGCTCCCAGTTGTGTTTGGCTGCAATGGCGGAGTTAGTTGAATTGGGTTATAAAAAGGTTGGGCTGTGGGTATTAGAAGAGAATAGCCAAGCACGGAATTTTTATGAGGCCCTTGGCTTTAAGCTTTCAGAGTCATCTAAATTTGAAGAGTTTTATGAGGGGGGCGCTTTATTAAAAGAAGTACTTTATGTAAAAACGCTTGACCCCTCCATTGCTAGCAATGAGAAAAATAGTTAAGTATAGTTTTAATTTAATTCGGATGCCGTCGTTGCGAACAAAGTGAAGCAACCCAGAGTTCCAGGCTGTGAATTCCTGGTGTGTCTCATCACTTTGTTTCTTGCGACATATCCCTCTCGCTGGTATTAACCCTAGGTTCCACAAAAAGTGTGTATTATTCGCTCTTCAGGCTGTGGTAAAGACTGCAAATACTGCGTATCGGCCTGTTGTTCGTAAGGACTCTTTAAAACCGTCAACAGCGCATCCATTAAACGACGGTCATTGTCCCTAATAAAAAGATTAATCGCATTTTCTACTAAATGATTTCTCGGAATGTAAGCAGGATTTACCTGGTTCATTTCCTTTTTTATAACGTCTATATCCCCCACTTGCTGTTTTATGTAATGAGACCAGTCTTTAACCCATTGCTCACTTTGGGCTTGCCCTCCCAAGACTTGGATTAAGCTTTTTTGCTGCTCAGAAGAATCAATCGCCAGGCTTAATAAGCGGAAGGTATTTGTAAAATCAGGCTTATGCTGTTGTAACAAGGAAAAAAATAGTTCAATGAGTTTCACTGTTTGCTGATTAAGCTCTTGTAAGCCTAGCTTAGCCCGTACTTTAGCACTCCAATAATGATGAAAACGAGCAGGAAATGCGTTGAGAATTTCATCTACCGCTTGCTGTTCTTGTTCATTAAACAAGGGCTGCATGGTTAAACGAAGCATGGTTAAATTCCAGCGAGCTATAGTCGGTTGCTGGCCAAAGGCATACCGGCCTATAGTGTCAATCGAGCTATATACCCGCTCAAAAGTAAATTCATCCATAAACGCACAGGGACCATAATCCAAGGTTTCTCCCGAAATGGCCATGTTATCAGTATTCATAACTCCATGGATAAAACCAACCCCCATCCATTCAGCCATCAGACTTGCCTGGCGTTCGGCAATCGCTTTAAATAATTCCACATAAGGCGCATCTTGCTGCAATAATTCTGGAAAATTACGCTCTAGAGCGTAGTCAGCTAAACATTTTAAAAGATGAGTATCTTTCTGAGCCGCAGCATATTCAAAGGACCCTACACGTAAACTACCAGTGGCAATCCGAGTAAGTACTCCTGCGCGGACTAAGCCTGTTTGCCTATAGATTTTCTCATCAGAGGCAATTGCTGCAAGACAACGGGTCGTGGGAATCTTTAACGCATGCATTGCTTCACTAATAATGTATTCTCTTAATACCGCTGACAGTGGTGCCCGTCCATCTCCATTACGAGAAAACCGGGTTCTTCCGGAGCCCTTTAACTGCATATCCCAGCGGGTGCCATCTTGGGCAATAATTTCCGCCAACATAACCGCACGCCCATCACCAAGCACTGGGACGAAATGACCAAATTGGTGGCCAGAGTAAGCTAAGGCAATGCTTTGCAACTGCGGGGGGATCCAGTTACCCGCATAAATTGCTAGTGTTTCTTCTTTGCTATAGGGTGTAGCATCAGGCTCTCCAAGAGTTGCTACTAATTCGTGATTGAATTGCACCATAGAGGGATTTGTAATTGGGGTAGGGGCAATTTTTTCATAAAAATTATCCGGTAATTGCAGGTACGAGGTCGTGGTAATATTGGGGAGCAAAACAAATCATCCTATAAAAAACTTCTTAATACTTATTATAGTTCCGGAGTTGTTTGAGCTAAAGAGCTAGCCTACAATTTACTATACTAAAAGGATTAGCACGCGCAGATGCTTGATCACCAAGGAGTCAAAAATGGACAAACAAGTGGTTCTCATTACTGGGGCTCTTGCAGGTATTGGCAGAGCAACTGCCTTTGCTTTTGCTCAAGAAGGAGCAAATCTTATTATTTCTGGACGACGACAAGAAGAGGGGGAGTCTTTGGCAAACGAGTTAAGGGCGCTAGGTGCTGAGGTTGAGTTTGTACGTGCTGATGTTCGCATCGAAGATGATGTTAAGACCTTAGTCGCACAGACCATAAAGCGTTTTGGCCGTTTGGATGTCGCGGTGAATAATGCGGGTATCGAAGGGGAGAATGCGCCAATAGTTGAAAGCACGGTGGAGAGTTTTCATGCGGTGTTTGATACCAATGTGGTTGGTGTTCTTTTCTGCCTTAAATATGAATTGCAGGCAATGATCCCCCAAGGTTCAGGCTCTATTATTAATATTTCTTCCGTTACCGGCAGAAAAGGTTTTCCAGGCGCTTCTATTTATTGTGCGAGCAAACATGCTGTTGAAGGCCTTACTAAAGTAGCAGCACTTGAGGCTGCAGGCGCGAATGTACGCGTGAATGCCGTTTGCCCAGGGCCAATTGCTACCGCCATGTTTGACCGCTTTACAGCGAACAATGAAGTAAAAGAGGTAGTTATTAACCAGATTCCTTTAAAACGTTTAGGGCGTCCTGATGAAATTGCCAAAACTATTGTTTTCTTGGCTTCGGACAATGCTCCTTATATTACTGGTCAATTCATTGGCGTTGACGGTGGGTTAATGGCTTAAAAAATAGGGTGGTTAAAAACTCGCTGTCACTCAATGTAGGTGACGAATGGCGCTCCCTTATGTGTGTTGCTTCTATTGCTCCACCATCAAGATCCCGCGACTTGTTCGCGGAATTTACAATTCTCTTTGTGCATCGATATCCTGGAGGCCGGACAAGGTGACACTTTGATTTAATGCAGAGCCATTTGCCTCTAACTTACGCTTTACTAGCCATCTTTGCATAAATAGTCGTAAATGCAGTAATTCACAAAGAATAAGGCGTTTTAGACTTCAAAAAAATTGCTAAATAGGGTAAAAGGAGCTCCTGAAAAATAAGAAGTAAGGGATATAATAATAATGAAAAGCAAATGGTCAAAGTTAACCTTAACTACCCTAACAATAGCAACCTCCACTACTTACGCAGCCAGTACGTCACTAAGTGATCGCCTGAGCGTGAATGCATCAATTGGCTATTTAGCCGGAAAATCACAAGAGTTTGTGTATGAAAATGAAGGGGCTGAAAAGTTAAGCCAATTAAATTGGAAAATTAATGGTGCTGCAGTAATCAAGGGAGAAGGGAATTACAAATTGTTACCCTGGCTTGATTTTAATGCGCAAGGATGGATAACTTTAGCCCGGGGCGATGCAGTAATGGATGATTACGATTGGTTAAATCCATTCGAAAAACATTGGAGTGACTGGTCGCATAGCAAAGACACCGATTTACGCCAAGCTAATGAATTTGATTTTAATCTTAGAGCACGCTTTTTTAAACTCTCATCGGTACAGTTTGCCGCTATGGTTGGATACCAACGAACTTTATTCAGCTTCTTAGCCAAAGGGGGATGTTACATTTATAATGATGGTGCGGATGTTGGTTGCTTCCCTGAAGGTGAGAAGGGGATTGGCTATAAGCAAACCTTTAGTACTCCTTATATTGGAATATTAGGTAATTATCGTATGAACGCCTATGAGCTTAATGCGCTGTTTAAATACAGTAGCTGGGTCACGGCAAAAGATGTGGATCAGCATTATATGCGTGATCTTACCTTCCATGATGGCGGGCACAATTTTGAGTTTTATAATGTTACGGTTAATGCCGGTTACTATGTAAGACCGCAAATTAAACTCTTTGCTGAAGGCGCTTTTAGCTATGTACCTAATAAAGTTGCTGGCATGAACATGAGGGATAATACCACCCGAGAAGAAGCTTACATTCCAGCGAGTGCCGGATTAAATAATAAAAACATGGTGCTTTCTGTCGGTGTTCAATACAAAGGTATGGAAGGGTAATGTCGTAAAAGGAAAGAAAAACAAGAATGCAATTGCAAGATTTCTATACATTAGGTAGACTGTTGAGTCAATTCGATTATTTTGGAGAATCTAATGACTAAAGAAGAAATGATTTGCCGTATCCTTCGTTACGTAACCCAAAAACCAAGTACACAAAAGACTTGTTGTGGTTAATGAGCATGGAACTGAGGCACGTACTGAGCTACCGTAACCCTGCAGTAGTCAGTTATTTTTGCCATCACCATCCTGAGTTTAGTAAGCAAGAGGGAGAGCTTTTGTTTACCGATCTTTTGGGATGGTTATGGCTCAATCAACAACGAGCGCAACAGGGTAAAAAAACCTATCTCTTTGGCCCTTTGCTTATTCTTGATGATTTATGGCATGCCTTCATTTTGCATACCAAGGACTATATGCATTTTTCCCAGCACTATTTTGGGGCCTATGTGCATCATGATGTTGAACCGATTGGCTTTGAGCATTTCATGGAAGAAGATGAGTTGCGGGATTATTTGCAAGACTGCTTTGGCTATTTAGGTGAAGAATGGGTGGCTCGACGCTTTGCGGATGCGTTTTAAGCATCCTCGGCTAAATGCAGTAATGCCTTTTGTAAGGGCTCATAACTGCAGTGCTGGCTTTCACTGATAATTACTTCTTTGGCTTTCGCTGATAATTGCTGTTTTTGCGGCTCTGCGGACTTTTCATACTGTGCAACAGGGGCCACCACAGACACTTTAATGGAGAGCAATTGATAGAGGCCTGCTTTACGCAAATTATCACGGAGTTCAGGAATTAAATAACGTAATTGTGATGACCAACCCGCATTGGATGTGGTTATCAATAAACAACCTTTATTAAAACTTCCCACCAGACATTCTTTAGCTAACTCCTCTGGAAGAAATTGGCGTAGCTTATTAGAAAGCTCTTCCAATTGTAAGGAACGTTGGCAAAGGTCAACGAGTTGTTTATTCAGGCAACGATTAATAGAGCGCATAGTTTTATCTTTATTGAAACTGGATCAACTATAGAATAGCAAATTAATACGAAATACAATATTATAATTTTATATAGATGGTCCTTAAAAGTACAAATACGCTTTGTAATTGAAGCTGTTTTGGCATCTGCCAAGGATATTTAAAAATATAGGTGAATAATGATTGATAAAAAAACAGACAGTAATATTGTCTATTTTACCCGCATGCATTGGATTATATTTTTTTGGCCTAGCCTCGCTTTAGGCGGTGCTTTGGGACTAACATCTTATAGCCCTCATTTTCGCGAGGTGGGTTATGGTCTGACTGCCTTTGCATTGGCATGGATGTTTATGACCTGGGTTACGTACTACTTTTCCTCGCTGACGATTAAGACGAACCAGGTAATTTTACGTACTGGTATCATCGTCAGACGTACAATTGATATCCCGTTAAGCAAGATTGAAGCCATCGATATCCGCCAATCAATTATGGGCAGTATTTTACGTTATGGAATGGTATCGATTACTGGTACCGGAGGAACGCGTCGAGTTATTAACTATTTAAATAATCCATTAACGTGTCGACGTTATATTGAACAATTGCTGGAACAGTTGCATAACAATAATATGTCCTCCTGAGGCATTTACGACGAAGAGCTCATGAACAGGGGCTCTATCGCAAGATACGTGTTCCGGGAAAGGTAAATTTCGTCATTGCAAGCCTTGGCGAAGCAACTCAGAATGATGCTGTGTTAAAATTCAGTTCTGGGTGCTTCACTTTGTTCGCAATATCTAATGTGCTTAGATGGCCTGCCTTATTAAATGCGTGCTAACAATTCCTCTTTGGTTTGTTGATCAACAAATGCAGCTTCAATTGCCATACGCGTAATGGCATTCATTGTTTCATCGCTGTAATTGTAAGACTGCTGAACACGTTGATATTCTAGTCCAAGGGTGGTGCTCATAAATGGAGGGTCATCTGAGCTAATAGAGATTTTCATACCCGCTTCATAAAATTTAGGGAGGGGGTGGCTCTTCATGTCTTTAAACAAACCTAAAAAGATATTACTGGTTGGGCAAATTTCTAAGGTAATTCCTCTCTCTTTAACCATGGCCATGGTATCTGGAGAGTAGATTGAATTAACGCCGTGTCCAATACGTGTAATCGCTAGATTCTCCATCGCTTCTACCATGCCACTTGCAGGGGCAAATTCACCTGCATGCACGGTGCATCCTAAACCGGCATCGGCGGCAATTTGATAAGCTTTAGCAAATTGCTTTGGCGGAAAGTTTGCTTCATCACCACCTAAGCCAAAACCGGTAACACATGGGAAAACATCTTTATGCGCTTGTCGTGCCAAACGTTCAGCAGCTTCAACCTCAAAATGACGAACAGCAATAAGGATAATGCGCCCTATAATGTTGAATTGTTCTTTTGCATCATCAATGGCTTGTTGAATGGCAACCAGGTGTTCTGCAGAAGGAATACCACTGGATAGTTCGGCATGATCAGGAGAATAGGACATTTCTACATAAATGGCATTTTCTTGCGCTCGAGCCTTTAAATAATCAAAAGTAATATCATAATAATCGCGAGGCTCTTTAATTACCGCCGCAAGGCTGTCGTAAACCTTAAGAAAATCTAGGAAATCTTTAGACAAATAACTTTTTCCATCGGGGGCAACAAGTCCAGAGGGTAAGGTTAATTTATTGCGGCTGGCTAGTGTTGCGGCCAGAGCTGGAGTAATTGTGCCTTCTAAGTGGACATGCAGTTCTGCTTTTTTTAAGCTCATGATTTGCCTCGGTGTTTTCTTTAAATATAGCCAATGGTAACTTAGGTGAAAAAGTTATAAAATAGCTGTTTTAAGAATGTGCGAATTTTGGAATTGATTATGAATAGCAATGATATAGATAAAGCCTATGTAAGCCCTTATGATAAATTTTTATTCGAATTTGATGCAACTCATAGTAAGTCAGAATCACAAATCAAAGAAATTACTAAGCACAAACGTTTAGATAACATTCGTGATAACAAAGACCATCAAGAACAAAAAGGGGAAATTTGGGAAGGATTCTAAGTTTTCTCCTCCTAATTACCCAGTTATTTGATTTCATAACAGCTCAGGATGAGATGCCTTACCTGAGCCGTTGTCCTATTTAGTAAACAACTCCTCCCGAATGAAGGGAAAGCCATCTTGTCAGCCATCCAGAATAGACGATAAGGTATGAATCTTTATTTTGGACGTCGAGAACTCATCTCGATTAACCTCACTTTTCAACTCCTTCGGTCACTGCTCTAAGGATTTTGCGGAATTCTCGAGTAAAACTAATAGATAAAAATAGTGACCAGTACTTTGTCTGCATTATTTTTAAATCAATTGGGATGCTATTATGCGAGAAAAACGTATTCGAGAGGTTCGGAGGGATGTGAAAAATATTTAGTGCCTTCTGAAATTGAGCATCATTTTGAAAAAAAGGTAATTTTTAGTCATGATGTTCTGGTGGTGGGAGCCAGCCAAGTTATCCCCTAGTAAAGAGGCCTTAATAGCTCATTTGAGAGGTAGTCATCGTCAACGTTCGCTCAAGGTTAATAAGATACAAGTATAATCAAAGAGTGAGGCTTTATGAGCTTTGTTTTAGGATTAAGCCGCACTTCCTTTAGATCAAAATTTTTTAGTAATCAATATCTCTATGAGCTCAGCTCATAGAGATTGTTTTACATTAGCCTAAAAACCAATGCAATACTTTATACGATAAGATAGTTAAGAGCGATGCTGCAGGTAAGGTCAGCACCCACGACATGAAAATATTGCGAATCACTATCAAGTTTAATGCACCAATACCCCGTGCTAAACCAACACCCAGCACCGCACCTACTAGGGTTTGAGTTGCTGAAACTGGAATACCAATGCTGGTTGACACCACAACCGTTGTTGCTGCTGCTAAGGTTGCGGCAAAGGCACGGCTGGGAGTAAGGGCGGTAATGGAGCTACCTACGGTTTCAATTACCTTTCTTCCATACATCAATAAGCCCGTTACTACCCCAACACAGCCCAATAAAATAATCCAGGCGGGATAATTATTGGCATCAAACGTTTGATGAGAATGCATCACCAGGCTATGAATGATGGTTAATGGGCCAACAGCCAAGGCCACGTCGTTTGAGCCATGGGCAAAAACCATAGCACAGGCCGTAAGAGCCATGAGTACCGCAAAGTATTTTTCTACTTGAATAAAACGTTCCCTGCGTCTGATTCTTGGGTGCTCAGGTATACGTCGAATAAAGATCATTCCAATCAAGGTAATAACAATACTGGTAGCCAGGGTTACCGCTAAATTTTGTTTAAAATTAAAATGAATCCCAAAATGGTGCAAACCCTTAAATACGGTAATAAATGATAAAATAGTACCAATTAAAAACAGGTAAACAGGGATGTAAATTTTTGCTTTGGCTAATGGGTTACTTTTCACAAAAATGGTCTGTTGAATGCTGATAAATAGCATGTATCCAGCGATTCCTGAAATCAGGGGGGAGGTAATCCAGCTGATTGCAATATGACTTACCTGATTCCAATGAATGGCATCAGAGCCAAGCACTACCGCGCCAAAACCCACCATTGAACCTACTAACGCATTGGTAATGGATACGGGAACCCCAATATAACTGGCAAGGTTCATCCAAATAGTACAGGCTAATAAAACCCCGAGCATCCCTTCAATGAGTATTAAGGGTTGCTCCGACAATTGACTGGTATTGATGATCCCATCGCGCATGGTTTCGGTGACTTCGGTTCCACCAATAAATGCTCCTGCAAATTCAAAGATAATCGCAATGAGCATAGCCTGCCGCGCGGTGATTGCTTTTGAACCCATGGTGGTGCTCATGACGTTGGCCAAGTCATTGGCCCCCACCCCCCAAGTCATTAAAAAACAAAGAATAATAGCAATACAAAGATAAACAAATGAATAATCCATAGGAATTTACTACCGAGCAATTAGAATTTGTAGTCGACTGCCCACTGTTTGAGCGTTGTCAGCCAAGTCATCGATCCATTGGACCAATTTATAGAGGAAGATTGTATCGATTGCCGATAAATCTTTTTCGATTTCAAAAATACGGTGTCTTATTTTTGCAAGCCGTTCATCGCTGTCATGCTCTATTTCATAGAGAGTCATAATCATTTCTTCAACGATTTTAACCTCAGAGCCTCTAAACCCCGTTTCCAGGAGTTCATCCAATTCATTAATAGCATTACATGCTTGTTTGGATGCATCCAAACAACGGTGTAAAAATGGCATGAACAGTGATGTCAGTGCTTCAGGAATTATCATTTTTCTGCTGATGATAATATTAGCAATGTCCTCTGCTTTGTTGGCTATGCTGTCTTGAGCGCTAAGCAACTCAAGCAAATCAGTGCGGGAAACAGGTAAAAATAAGCCTGTGGGTAAATGAAGCCGCAGATCTCGTTTAATGAGGTCAGCCTCTTTTTCCAAAGACACAATTTTGTTTCTAATACTGGTTGCTGCGGGCCAATCTTTTTTTAATACAGCTTCAAAAAATGGGTATAGCTGTTTTGCACATTGATGTACCTTACGCATGTGCTGTTCTATCGGCCTTATTGGAGAAGGACCAAACATGTTAAAAATGCTACCCATAGTGATCTCGGTAAAAAGATTTTGTTGAAGTATACCCAAACTTTTATAGGAACAAAACCCATTGACTCCGGATATTGGTGCTACAATTGAAAAGATTAGTTGTTTTTTATGTATATTTTGAAGGTACATTGTCGTTAAAAAAGAATAAATCGTGCTTACAGGGAGTTTGATAATGAAACGGCTATGGTTAATTGGGCTATTTTTTTTCGTAAATAATGTATTTGCTCAAGAATTAATTACAAAGGTTATTCAGTTACAGTACATCCCTGCAGAAAAAGTAATTAAATTAATGGAACCTTTGATGCCAGAAGGGCAGGCACTCAGTGGCACAGGACAAACCTTGGTGACCAAGGTGGATGCAAAAACGCTAACGCAACTCAGAACAATCTTGCATCAGATTGATGTGCCTCCAGTTACTTTTAATGTTTTTGTTTATCAAGGAGACCCCCAGTGGCTTAGCGCTCAGAACGATAATTCAGTAACATACAGTACTCAGACTCAATCGCAAATGTTACAAAGTCAATCGGTGCGGGTAATGAATGGTGAGTCGGCTTTGGTTACGATGAATCAAGAGGTACCCATTGTGACCTCTGTCGGTGCTGGCTTTTATGGCTCTGGCGTTAGTTATGAGCAGCATCAGATTAAAAATGGTATTTTGGTGCAGCCGGTTTTGCGTGGTTCACAAGTGGAATTGTCCGTGCGTCGTTTAAGAGAGCAAATGAATCCTGCTGGTGGACAACAATTTGATAATCAAAAAATCGATACTAAGCTAATGATTCCTCTTAATAAATGGGTTTCTTTAGGTAGCCCGGAAGGAGCACAACAAACGGATAATTCATCGCGGTCTTTTTCCGCAGGCAATACCTTTGCTCAGCAATCAGCATTGTACATTAAGGTTACTATCATGGGGCAAAATCCTGCTGCACCAAAGAAAAACACAAATGCAGTTGATACTTGGTGATTAGTAAATGGGCACGTTGTTTATAGTGTATAATTAAAATAGACAGCTGCTCTTTATGAGGAGGCAGTATGACAACAATAAACTCTTTGGCAAACCATTTGTTGATCGCGATGCCTTCACTACACGATCCAAATTTTGAAAAGACAGTGATTTACCTGTGTGAACATCGCGAGGAAGGGTCTGTAGGTTTAATTATTAATCGCCCGATGCAGTTTTCCTTATCTTTAGTTTTTGAGCAGTTGGATATTGAGCCCATACGGGTTGAGCAAAGTAGTTTGCCTTTAATGTTTGGAGGCCCAGTACAGCCAGAGCGCGGTTTTGTGGTGCACAAGGACTTGGGTGAATGGCGTTCCAGTTTGTTTTTACAAGAGGACGTGACGGTAACCACGTCCAATGATATTATTCGCGCCATTGCTGACGATAAGGGACCAAAAGATGTTTTGGTTACTTTGGGTTACAGCGGTTGGGTGGATAATCAATTGGAAAAAGAAATTTTGAATAATCTATGGTTAGTTTGTCCATACCGTTCAGAAATTCTCTATGAAGTTCCTTTTGAAGATCGTTGGGAGTATGCCGGATTAACTTTGGGCATCAAAATGAATCAACTGAGTGTAAATTCTGGTCATGCCTGATGGTGTATATTTAGCTTTTGATTTCGGTTACAAACGTATTGGTCTGGCTGTAGGGCAGCGATTAACTTGCAGCGCATCGCCTTTAGCGACACTGCGTGCGCAACAGGGAGTACCTGATTGGGACGCGGTAGAAAACGTTATTTCTCAGTGGAATCCCCAAGCATTGATTGTAGGGATTCCTACCTGTATTGATGGCAGCGCACTCTATACCACTGCCGCGGCAAAACGTTTTGCCAAACAATTGCGTAAACGCTTTGCTTTGCCGGTACATTTAGTCGATGAGCGTCTTTCTACTGTAGAAGCTCGTGGTCAGCTATTTGAACAAGGCGGGTATCGTAAAATCAAACAAACCGAGGTGGATAGCATTGCTGCCTGTGTTATACTCGAGCAGTGGCTGCAATATCCTGAATGAGGTTTTATGAAGCATTTTCTAGAAATTAGTCAATTATCTCGCCAACAAATCGAATCTTTATTACAGCGTGCCTTTTCCTTTAAACAACAAAAAAATTATCCTGCCTACTCGCAGCATACGGTGGCTAATTTATTTTATGAAAACAGCACACGGACTCGAGTCAGTTTTGAGTTAGCCGCGAATCATTTATCGATGCCGGTGATTAATTTGGATCTGCAAAGCTCATCTGAAACTAAAGGTGAGGTAATTGAGGATACGATCAAAACGCTTGCGGCAATGGGAATTCGTCACTTTGTAATTCGTCATCAACAAGATGGTTTGCAACAAAGTCTGGCCCAAAACTTGGGTGAAGGTATTCACATAATTAATGCTGGAGATGGGACCCATGCTCATCCAAGCCAGGCATTACTGGATATGATGACGATTCTGGAGCGTAAACCAAAATTAGAACAATTAAAAATCGCGATTTTGGGAAACATCCGTCATTCACGTGTTGCTAACTCCTTTCAATGTATCTCAAAAGCCTTAGGGGTGGGGGAGTTGGTTTTAATCGCCCCAGCACTTTGGCAGCCCCAGACGCTCCATTACGGGCGCGTTACGACTAATATTTGTGAAGGTTTGGCTGATGCAGATGTGGTGATGTGCCTGCGCGTACAACGGGAACGTTTACTGGCGGATGATCAGATGGATTTAGAACAGTATCGTCACGACTTTGCCTTAACTGAGAAAAGCCTGGCTTTAGCTAAGTCGGATGTGATGGTGATGCATCCAGGCCCCATGAATCGAGGCATTGAAATTGATTCTAATATAGCTGATGGCACTCATTCATTTATTCTACAACAGGTGCAGAATGGCGTATTTGCACGTATGGCGGTTTTTGATGCGGTGGTAAATCAATAATTAAATCAAAATAAATTCGCTCATTAATCGACGTGCCACCGAAAAGCTGTGGCACATCGATGATGTGATTAGCCAGGACTTCTGTCTACTTTGGTTTTTGCAAAGTATGTTTAAACGACAATGCTTGCTGTAAATGCGCTAAATTTACAGCGGTACTTCCACCCACATCAGCGATGGTTCGCGCGACTTTAAGGAGGCGATGATAGCCTCGCGCCGATAGTTTGAGTTGCCTCATAACTCGACTTAAGAATTCTTGTTCCTTAGTACCGATGTCACATACTTGTTCACAGGCTTTTGCACTTAAATTGGCATTGAGGCAATTCTGGCGCGCCATTTGTACTGTGCGTACTTGGATCACTTGTTCGCGAATTCGCTCACTTTGTTTTTCTGGATTGCTGTTGGGTTTTATTAACTCTTCTTGGCTTAAGGCTTGGATGGTGATTTGCATATCTATACGGTCTAGGAGTGGGGCGGAGAGCTTGCCTAAATAGCGATTAATGCGATCGGGGCTGCATAAACAGTCTGCCTGGCTATTTCCCCATTGCCCGCAAGGACAAGGATTCATGGCGGCTAGTAATTGAAAGCTGGCGGGAAATTCCACTTGTGCCGCAGCTCTGGAAATACAAATCGTGCCCGATTCTAAAGGCTGTCTTAGCGTTTCTAATACATGGCGGTTAAATTCAGGTAACTCATCTAAAAATAATACGCCATTATGGGCCAGGGATATTTCTCCGGGTTTGGGAGGATTGCCACCACCTACTAAAGCCACCGGCGAGGCCGTATGATGCGGAGCACGAAAGGGGGGCGATTGCCATTCAGTAAAATCAGGCAGCTTGCCACGAAGGGAGCTAATCGCGGCACACTCTAAGGCTTGGGTTTCTGAAAGGTGCGGCAATAAGGTGCTAAAGCGTTTGGCTAACATGGTTTTACCACTTCCTGGAGCACCACTGAGCAAAATGCTATGGCCTCCAGCGGCGGCAATTTCCATCGCTTTTTTGGCATGAAGCTGTCCTTTTATTTCTGACCAGTCCAGTTCGGATTGACTGCTATTTTGTTCGGGGCGAGGAGGTAGAAAATGTAAAGGGGTTCCTTGACATAGATAGCTACACACCTCCCGTAAGTTACTGGCGGTGCTGATATTTTGATAGCCGGTTAATGAAGCTTCGATGGCATTCGCATTGGCAATAATTAAATGATTATTACTTTTATGGGCAGCAAGGACGGCAGGAATAATCGCAGAAATACCACGAAGCTCTCCACTTAATGCAAGCTCACCAATAAATTCATGATGCAATAAGCTTTGTTGGGGGATTTGATTTGATGCAGCAAGAATGCCTAATGCGATGGGTAAATCAAAACCACTACCTGTTTTTGGGAGATCGGCAGGACCTAAGTTGACGGTGATTTTGCGGCAGGGAAATTCGAATTGGCTATTGATAATGGCTGAGCGTACTCGGTCCTTACTTTCTTTGATTGCAGTTTCCGCAAGTCCTACAATCGCGAAGCTTGGCATCCCATTCGATAAATGGACTTCTACGGATACTGGGTGCGCTAATATACCTACGGTACTACGTGTCTTTGTAAATGCAAGATTCATGTGGATTAATTTCCTTGTTAATCGGTTGGACTTTGTTGGTCTGCGTTCATTTCTACTTCCTGGTCAAAATGAACTAGGCGCTAGTTTTTTATTTTTCTTTTTTCTTTTTCTCACTATGACTCATTAATTCATTAACCTGTTCTTGAATATGGTCTAATTTTTCGCGGGTCCGTGCTAATACTTTGGTTTGTACGTCAAATTCTTCACGAGTCACTAGATCCATGTGTGAAAATGCGGCATGCAACACTTCTTTAAATTTTTGTTGGATGTCTTTTTCAATGTTTTGTAGACTTGGAGGAAGTGCTGCGAAAAGTTTTTTCGCTAAATCGTCAAATTGTTTGGGGTCGAACATGGTTCACTCCTTTATTATATTTGTAACGAGTCTAACAAAAGTATCAACCTAAAAAAAGCATACGGAATATATTATGAAAATGATTACTGCGATTATTAAACCATTTAAATTGGACGATGTGCATGAAGCCTTAATGGATATCAATGTACCCGGGATTACTATTTCTGAAACACGTGGATTTGGACGGCAAAAAGGTCATACAGAATTATATCGCGGAGCAGAATATGTTGTGGATTTTCTCCCGAAGATTAAAATTGAGCTGGCTTTGCCTGACGATATGGTTGAAGCGGCGATCGAGGCAATTTGTAAATCGGCTTATACCGGTAAAATTGGCGATGGGAAGATTTTTGTTTATGATTTGCAGCAAGTTGTGCGGGTGCGTACTGGGGAGATTGGGGCTGATGCTTTAAGCTAGCTAGAGGAATGTCTATAAATGCTCGTTATGTCAGCGAGCAATTCAGGATTGCATGCTTAGTACATCAGAGTGACTTCGTCATCATCTCCCTAAAATGATGCGATTATTGGCTATGCTGGGTTACGCCAATAAATCGCTCGTTGAGTAACCACTGCATCCAGAGGAATATCCCAGGGATGAGGCTGAATAAAATTCACCCGCTGGAACTGATAAGCTACACCCACTAAGGTGCAATTCGTCTTGTCTTTAAATGTTCTATCGTAATAACCCGCTCCCATTCCTAAGCGTGTACAACGAACATCGAAAGCAACTAAAGGCATTAAAATTAAGTCTAGCTCTTCTGCGGGTATTGCTAAATCATGACTCACATCAGGTTCAGGAATGCCATAGCGATTCTTTTTAAATGGAGTCACAGGCGTTGCTGGTAAAAAGGAAAGCGTTAAATCTTCTTCATTGATTGCGGGGAAATAGCAAAATTTTCCTTGCAAGGGTGCTGTACTCCAAATACCACTTAAATCAATTTCTCCATTCACCGCAAAATACAAAGCAATACGTTTTGCATGTCGATATTGTTCCAAAGAACGTATACGAGTACATACTTGATTGGACGATGTAGTGCTATATGCAACAGACATTTTAGAACGTATCTGTTTCATGGTATCTCTTAATGCTTTTTTTACTTTGTCCGCCATATTGATATAGATCTCTATATGTTCTGATTAAATTATCATTTTTTTATGCTCAAAGTTCAAGTGATTAGGCTAAGGGAATATGGCTAAAAAATGAGAGCGTTTTCTCTTTTTCTGTTAAGGCCGAAAATGAAAGTTGTTGCTCTTTTAGTAAAATTGAATTCTTGTAGCACAAATATTATTTTTATCGCAATGCCCCGACAAATTAAACTGCTTAAAACCCTAGGCAAAGAAAAAAAAATAAGGTATATACGCGTTTCGGTTTTACCCGATTAGACATATTAATAAATCATTGAGAGAACGTTATGAGTGATTTGTTTGAAGAAAATGATGATGATACTACGAGCGAAGTAGCTGAAGAGTTTGACCTCGAAGAGGATTTGGAGATTGATCCAGAAATCGAAAATGCGAATCCTAAAGATCTTGATGCGCGCCGACGTTTAGAACAAATGTTGGATGAAAAGCGTTTACGAGATGAATTGGATGATTTTGGAGACTATTAGACAGCACCCAGATTATGCATACCCACGTGTTCATGGAGGAGGAGGAGAGTAAAGTGTTCGCAGCAGATGATCGTATCCTTTTAGGAGAAGGATTGTTTGAGACACTTAAAGTAGTACATGGCAAGCCGTGCTGGGCTGATTTACACTGGCAACGGCTAAACAGCTCCGCACAGCAGTTAGGTATTCCTTTCACTCTTCCCTATGAGCATTGGTTGCAACATTTAGTAAAAAGAATCCAAAAAGATCAGCTGGTTAATGGGGGAGTTAAGGCCATATTAAGTGGCGGGAGTGCACCTCGTGGTTTGACTCAATATGGGCAGCACAGCCAATTAGTGTTGCAAAGCTTCCAATTTACCGCTCAAACACAAGCTTTACGTTTAATTTCTGCCCCCTGGTTGCGGGATGCTGCAAATCCAATCTATAGTGTAAAATCAGTTAATTATTTAGAAGCGATTTTGGCGCGACGTCAGGCGCTGACGGCGGGTGCGGATGATGCCTTATTTTTTAATTCAGAGCATCATGCAACAGAAACCACCTGCGCCAATTTATTTATTATTCAGCAGCATGCTTTATTCACTCCGCCACTGACGGATGGTGTTTTACCGGGTATCACGCGCTCGAGGATTCTGACCTTCTGTCAGCAACACCATATTCCCTGTTATGAACAATCATTAACCCAAGCCAGAATAGAGGCAGCTGAGGCGGTTTTTATCACGAACTCTTTACAGGGGCTTCAAGTGGTTCGCTCTTTCGCAGGGGTTAATTTTATACTAAGTCATCCTTTGCTTGAGCGGCTAAGGTCTTTTTTGACGGATTGAAGGAAACGCTATTCAGTTTCAGGCCCCCTAATTTACATAAACACAGCAGCAACAAAGCAAGTCCTAAAATAATAATACCACTACGACGATAAAAAGAGCCTTGTTCTGATAAGGCATCCATTCCGGCATAGCCCAAATAAGTATAAATAATTTCTAGCGGAATCAAAAAAATAAAAGTGGTTAATAAATAGGTACGAAATCTTATTCCGGTCACGCCCAAACCGTAATTGACCAGACTAAAGGGAACTATAGGAAATAAGCGCAATACTGCAACGGACATCCAGCCTTTTTGTTCTACGCCGCGAATGAGCTTCATTACATTGCCATTTTTATTTTGCGACAGCCAAGTGCCACTGAAATAGCGAGTAATTAGAAAAGAGCAGGCGGCTCCCCAAGTTGCACCGAGTAAGTTGAGCAGGGTACCTAGGGTGGGACCAAAAAGAGCACCTCCGGCTAAAGTAATGACCATTGTTGGCACAAACATAATGGTAGCCAGGCAATAGATGATGATGAACAGCACGGGGGCGAGCCATCCTAATTGTTCAACCCAGGAGATAATTGCTTGGGCGTATTTATGAAAAAAGAACGCGGAGCTACAAAATAAGGTGAACACTATGGCAATATAAACGAATTTAGCGGGATGAGTGTCGGTCAATTAATTAAGACTCCTTTCGACAAATTTTTTAGGCTATCTAGGAACGCTGTCATATTACTGAATTTCACTATAAGAACACAATCCATTACATGCCCTGAGGGGCAATAATCTTGCAAAATTAAGATTGATTGGGTATAACCGATGGCGAATTTTTTATTTAGAGATAAGAGATATGGAACAAGTCGCGTGGAAAGAAGGGCTAAAGCAACGTGCCCAACGCTGGATTAAAGCAGCATTAACCTATTGGTTTCGAGTCAGTTTGCAAGGTGAATATCAGCCTGAAGCTAATTCTGTAATTATTGCCAATAGAACGTCCAAAATCGATTTATTATTGCTTGCAATGTTATTGCCTGAGCGCTTAACCGTTGCCTTACATCCCCATGCTACCGGGTGGTTCTGGATGAAAATGATGACTCTATTTACCGATGTCATCGCCGTTGATTCAACTAGCGCACAAGCGGCCAGAGCTTTGGTTAAAGCTATTCGTGCGGGCAAGCGTTGTGTTATTTTTCCTCAGGGAATTGGACTTCAGGAAGATAGTCTTCGTGTTTTTGATGGCCCAGGGTTGATCTTAAAAAAGGCAAGAGCCTCGGTGATCCCTATCCGTATTGAGGGAGCACAGCACAGTATATTTTCCATTAGTAAGGACAAGAATCGTATTCAAGCTCGTCCTAAAGTAACGCTGTATGTATCACCGGCCCCTTCTTATTTGCGCCTTAAAGATAGGTCTGTCGATAGGGCTACTGTTAGCTTGCGCTTATTTCGCCTAATCAGTGAATTAACTTTTGCAAACAGCTTTCGTCCGAAGTCTTTATTTCGTGCCTTAATTGATGGTGCCTATTTAGGTATTAAGCACAAAGCAAAGATTGAAGATTCGAATCGCACCCCGCTGAGTTATCGTCAATTTTTGGCGCGTTGTTTTATTTTAGGGCGACAAATTAAAAAGCAAACTCAGGCTGGCGAGCACGTAGGCGTGATGATGCCTACTACTATTGCGGGGATGGTGACTTTTTTCGCATTGCATGCTTATCGCCGTCTTCCGGCGATGTTGAATTTCAGCATGGGCTTTTATAATTTGTTTTCTGCTTGCCATTCAGCGGGAATAAAAAATATATACACTTCAAGACAATTTGTGGCTACAGCTAAATTAGAAACTTTAGTGGATGAGCTACAAAATGCGGGCTTGAAAATACATTTTTTAGAAGACTTTAAATCCTCAATTAATTTGGGTCATAAGCTTTCGGGCTTAGCCAAAGGAATGTTTCCGGTATGGTCCTATCAATTGATTGGCGAGCCCGTGACTCCTGAGCAGACTGGGGTGATTTTATTTACATCGGGATCTGAGGGTATTCCAAAGGGCGTCGTCTTAAGTCATTCCAATATGCTTGCTAATTGTTGGCAGTTGACCTCACGTGTCGATTTCTCTTCACGCGACATATTTTTTAATGCCTTGCCTATATTCCATTGTTTTGGTTTAACTGCGGGGGGCATTCTTCCTTTAGTGACAGGGTTAAATTGTTTCTTTTACCCTTCTCCTTTGCACTACAAAATTATTCCAGGCCTGGTGTATCAGTCTGGCGCAACCATTATGTTTGGTACTGATACCTTTTTAACTGGTTATGCGCGTGCTGCAGAACGGCATGATTTTAGTAGTATTCGTTATATTTTTGCGGGTGCAGAAAAGGTAAAACCAGAGACCATGCGTTACTGGAGCGATAATTTTGGCGTCAAAGTGTATGAAGGTTATGGTGCTACGGAAGCATCGCCGGTGATTTCAATGAACTGTCCTTTGGCCTATGTTCCAGGAAGCGTAGGAATGATGTTACCGTTCATGGAGCGTCGTATTGAGCCGGTGGATGGAATTGCTGAAGGAGGACGTTTGTTCCTACGAGGCCCGAATATCATGCAAGGTTACTTGTCTTCGGAAAAGCAAGGAATGGTTAATGGTCCTCAAGATGGTTGGCATGATACTGGAGATATTGTCACCATGGATGAAGAAGATTTTATTACTATTGCCGGACGTGCAAAACGTTTTGCAAAACTGGCGGGTGAGATGGTTTCTTTAACCGCTGTTGAGGGAATTGCGGCATCTATTTGGCCTGAGTTATTACATGCTGCTGTTTCTAGAAAATGTGCTAAAAAAGGTGAGCAGATTCTCTTATTTAGTGAAGCAACTGAAGCAAACAAGGCAAGCTTCATTAAGAAGGTGCAAGAGTTGAGCTATTCTGAACTGCTGATTCCCTTTCAAATTTATCCTGCAGCAAAGATACCTGTATTAGCCTCAGGAAAAATTGATTACATTACTTTAGAAAAACAACTAGAAGAAACTACCTCATTATAATCCTTCTAGCCTGGTTGCTGGCAACCAGGCTACCTAGCTATTATTTCTTTAATAATACATAACTGCCCGGAGCATCCATAATAGGGAGGTGTTTCAAATTGTCAAAAATCGGGGCTGGAATTAATTTTCCGGAATGTGTTTTTAACCAATCCATCCATTCAGGCCACCAGGAGCCTCCATGTTCGCTTGCATGTGCTAGCCACTCCTCAGGGGTGGAGGGTGCATGATGGTTTACCTTATAGCCATATTTGGTGGCTGTTGGCGGATTAATAATTCCTGCGATATGCCCTGAGCCGCCTAAAACAAAGCGTTTTGGCCCACTCATCAGCTGATAACCTGTATAAGTGGTTTGCCAGGGAGCAATATGATCCTTTTCCGTCGATAGGAAAAATGTAGGTACATCAATGCTGCTTACATCGATGGGGGTATGATTCAGATGAATTTTGTTGGGCTGCGACAGGTTATTATGCAAATACATCCATCTTAAATATTGAGAATGCATGGTTGCGGGCATATTCGTCGAATCAGAGTTCCAATATAAAATATCAAAGGGAACAGGATTTTGCCCACGTAAGTAATTTTTGATAAAAAATGACCATACCAAGTCATTCGCTCTTAATGAGTTAAAGCTGGAAGCCATAAATTTTCCGGCCAAATAGCCTTTAGACTTCATTTCATTTTCCAGCTTGGCAATTTGTTGCTCATCAATAAACACGGAAATATCACCGGGGTCACTGAAATCAATCATGGCTGCCAAGAATGTGGCGCTGTGAATTGAATTATCCTTATGGGCTTTATTATAAGCGAGAAGCAAAGACAATAGGGTGCCGCCAATGCAGAATCCTAAGGTATTAACCTGAGGTACCTGCATCTGCTCTTTGATGACGTTTATCGCCTCCTGAGGGCCTTCTTTTAAATAGTCATATAAGCTTTTATGCGCAAAGCTTGCGTCCGGGTTTATCCAGGAAATAATGAATACCGTAATCCCTTGTTCTACTACCCAGCGAATAAATGAATTATGCGGGCTTAAGTCCAGGATATAATATTTGTTAATCCAGGGTGGAATAACTAATAGAGGTATTGATTTTACCTTGGTGGTCGTAGGTGAATACTGGATGAGCTCCATCATTTCATTTCTAAAAACCACTTTTCCAGGAGTAACGGCCAGATTCTTGCCAATCTTGAAGGCATCCACATCGGTCATTTTAATCATTAGGCGTGAGGAGCCAACTTCTACGTCTGAAAGTAGATTATGTAATCCATGCAGTAAATTTTTGCCGCGACTTTTTAGGGTTTCATCCATTAACTGTGGATTGGTATGCACAAAGTTTGCCGGCGAGAGAGCATCTAAATATTGTTTGGTAAAAAACTTGATGCGTTTGGCGGCATTCTTATCTGAATACTCCATTTTTTCAAATAAGTCATTCATATGCTGTGTTGCTAAAAGGTAGTGCTGGCTTAGCAAGTTAAAAAAAGGATTATGCAGCCAATCTTCGCCACTGAAGCGAGAGTCAGTGATGGGCATTGATTTTCCCTCAAGCCAATGGGCGAATTGGGTTTGTGCCAGTTCCATGGCATCTTTCCAATAGGTTAATTGCATTTCCCATATTTTCTCTGGGTTTTTTAGCATCACCGACACTACATTTTGAAAGTGCTCTGTTAAGTCAATGTATTGGTCAATCAAGGATGACACATCCAGCGGCTTTTGTTGAATGTCATTAATAATCTGCAGGCTTTTTTCTGCTACAGCATGCATTAAATCACTAAACTCTCTGTCGTGGGTCATTCCTTAACTCCTGGGACACAAATAACATGAATTCTTTATTTTGGAATGTTTATTGAGGATTATCAAGCAATTGGATAATTTTTTGCATTAAGGGTAGGGCCGAGGAAGAATAGTAACCTAAAACTTCAGGTATTACTTGTCTACAATAAGTACTGGAAGGATGATAAATGCAATGAAAAGGAGACGCTAATGAAGAAAATATTGGTTTTTTTATGCGGATTAGGAGCGCTTTACTCTGCGTATGCAAGCTGTGGGGATGTTAGTGGGAGCGGAACCTACCATAATAATGGTGCAGGTATGAATACTAATCCTCCTCCTAATTCCCCGTCTCCACCTAATCCTAGTACTACTCCGGCTCCAACGCCCACTCCAAGTAGTGTTCCTGGTGACAATGATGGTTTAGGGAATGGAGGAAATACTCAAGGTATTGGTACCGATAAAGGCGGTGGTAACGGTCCCGCGCATTAAATAGAGATAAGATCTGGATTGCATTGCCGTCAAACTAAGGAGAATAATTCTTCTCAGTTATGACGGCATTTTTCAGGACTATTTTTAAATAACATGTCTGGGGTACGCTTGCAGTGCTAAGCAGTTAAAGTATCATGTTTCTTTAGCTCACTTTCTTCGAAGTTAAGGCTGCTCGCTTTTAATTGATTCATATAAGCGTCTGTATATTCAATAATACGGGTCCCTTTTTCATTTAATTCATTTTCGCTATAAAAAATGTCCCAATCTTTTTTTTCTGCTATCCATATTCTAGAGGGATTATTATTTTTTTTAGACACCGAACATAAATCAGTATAGGTTGTAATAGTTTGAAAAGTTGTTAAATACCGTTTTAGCTCATCACGATAGCTTTTGATTCTTCCCATCATACACGAGTCGACGTCTAAATTTTTCAGTAAAAATTTGTTTAAACCTAAATCTTCATTAAGGATATTTGCTAATTCTTCAGCCTCGTATCCGGCAATTAAGTTATTCTGAATATCACTTTGAGCATTAATAAGTATCGAATCGCCATGTTGTAATCTAAATGCTAAATAGGAGATATTATTTGGTTCATACAGATTTACTATCGATTGGGTATAGCCTCTTGCTTTGGCCTCTGCTAAAAGTTGTCGAAATTTTGGTGCTTGAGGTACGTAGACGAATCTAAGCTCTTGCCCGTAAATATCGGTTAAAATGGAGCCTGCGTCAGTGCCAGAAATTATTTCGTGCATCATTTCTTCTATTGATTCATCGCTATAACTATAAAGCTCAATGACATGAGTTTTATTTGAATCAAAAAATTTAGCAAAAGACATATTTCTCCTAACACATCGGTATAAATGAAAACCATTTTATCATTGAAAGCTTATGGTTATCTTAAGGGAGTGAGTCTTTGTCTTAGGAGATGGTGGGGTTATTGAATCAATATAGCTAAAGAATTTTGGCATATACGGGAGCTCTGCTCGAAATGCATTGCTCCCGGTCATTGCAACGGGGTAATTATTTACGCGCAAAAACTAATAAGGACCAGCCATTAAGGTTTTCTTGGCTTACCAGCATAAAGAGATGCGTGTAGTCTTCAATAAGCAGAGGTGCTTGCTCTTGGAGTATTCCAGAAACGACCAGCATGCCGTCGGGTTGCAGCAATTGCTGGAAACGCTCTTTAAGCATCATTAATGGTGCTAACAGGATATTGGCAATAATTAAATCTACGGGATTTCTTAGCTCATCAGGGAAACTAATGAGAAGTTTATTCGTGTCAAGACCATTCGTCAGCGCATTATTTTGCGTTGCTTGTAAGGCTTGTTGATCAATATCCACCGCATAAACTTCCTTAGCACCTAATTTTAACGAAGCTAAAGACAAAATACCGGAGCCACAACCATAGTCAATAATCGATTTGTGTTGCAAGGCTGCTTGTTCTAACCAAGTTAAGCATAAGGAGGTCGTAGGATGAGTTCCGGTACCAAAAGCCAATCCCGGATCCAGCATTAAATTAACTGCTTCAGGTTCCGGGGGCGTTGACCAGGTTGGGCAAATCCATAAACGTTGACCAAAACGCTGTGGTTTAAAGTCATCCATCCACGCACGTTCCCAATCCCTATCCTCGAGGATTTCCAGGGTTAGGGATAACCCTGGGTGTATTTGCGTTAATTGATCACGAGTGTACTGCGCCTGAATGGCCTCAGGAAATAAGGCCTGCATGATTACCTCAGGCCATAACGGAGTTGTTCCTGGTTCAGGCTCAAGCACTGGATTGTCGTTTTTATCGGTGAGCATAACCGACAGGGCGCCAAACTCTTCCAGTTCTTCACTTAATTGCTCTATTTGCTCAACAGGGCAATGTTCTATTTTTAATTGAAACCACACAATATTAACCTTTCAACATTTTTTCCAGATAATGAATATTCGTACCGCCAGCAACGAATGATTGGTCGTGGAGGATACGTTGATGCAATTCAATATTCGTTTTGATGCCGTCAATAATAATTTCATCTAAGGCATTGCGCATGCGAGCAATAGCTTCCGCTCGTGTTGCACCGTAGCTTATGAGTTTCCCTATCATAGAATCATAATTAGGGGGCACGGTGTAGCTACTGTAAATATGCGAGTCAAAACGAATTCCTGGTCCACCTGGTTGATGCAGCAATTTGATCATTCCTGGAGAAGGCATAAACGTCTTAGCATCTTCAGCATTGATGCGACATTCGATGGCATGACCGCGAAGTGTAATGTCATCCTGGGTTAAGGTCATTGGTATCTCGCTGGCAATTTTGATTTGTTCTTTAATTAAATCAATACCAGTAATCATTTCCGTGACGGGATGTTCTACCTGAATACGTGTATTCATTTCAATGAAGTAAAAACAACCATCCTGATATAAGAACTCAAAAGTTCCCGCACCACGATATTGCAATTCTTCACAGGCCTTAATTACGGCTGCCCCAATTTCTTT
Organism: Legionella lytica; assembly: GCF_044626755.1. Taxonomy (GTDB): domain Bacteria; phylum Pseudomonadota; class Gammaproteobacteria; order Legionellales; family Legionellaceae; genus Legionella; species Legionella lytica_A. Next base: position 196,575 of record NZ_JBGORX010000003.1, read on the forward strand.
GCGTAATTCCGGGCTGATGCCAGGGGCAGGGGCTTCTTCCACTACTTTTTGATGGCGACGTTGCATGGAACAATCGCGCTCACCTAAATGAATCGCTTTTCCTTTACCATCACCCAATACCTGGAACTCAATGTGGCGCGGATTTTCCAGAAATTTTTCCATATAAACGGTGGCATTGTTGAAGGCTGCTTTTGCCTCACTGCGGGTTAAAGCAATGGCGGTTAGCAAATTAGATTCGCTATGTACGACACGCATTCCCCGTCCACCCCCACCACCGGCAGCTTTAATAATCACTGGGTAACCAATTTTGCGGCCAATTTCCAGATTATGGTGCTCGTCATCGCCTAAAGGGCCGTCAGAGCCTGGAACGCAGGGTACCCCGGCTGCTTTCATCGCATGAATAGCCGATACTTTATCGCCCATCATGCGAATGGTATCACCACGAGGGCCAATAAATTTAAATCCACTTTGTTCGACAATGTCAGCAAAATCAGCATTTTCCGATAAAAATCCATAGCCAGGATGGATGGCTACGGCATCGGTGATTTCTGCTGCAGAAATAATTGCTGGAATATTAAGATAACTTTTTTGCGCTGGAGCAGGGCCGATGCATACGGTTTCATCCGCAAGTCGCACGTGCAGTAGATCTTTATCTACATCCGAATGCACGGCTACGGTTTGAATGCCTAGCTCTTTACAGGCGCGCAAAATACGAAGCGCAATTTCGCCGCGGTTGGCGATAACAATTTTATTGAGCATTAGTGCACCTTTTATTCAATAACAAACAAGACTTGGTCATATTCAACCGCTTCGCCATTTGCTACTAATATTTCAACAATCTTACCTGCACGATCGGCTTCAATTTCGTTGAACATTTTCATCGCTTCAACAATACATAGTACATCACCAACTTTTACTGATTGGCCCACAGTAACAAAAGGGGGGCTTTCAGGGGATGGAGAGGCGTACAGAGTACCTACCATAGGAGAGCGTACTTTATGGCCGGAACTCATTGCAGCTGCAGGTTTGCTTTCATGAGCAGCAGGGGCGCTTGCAACAGGAGCCGCTTCAACCCGAGGCGCTGGAGCAGAAACATAATGAACGGCAGGTGCTTCAACAGGAGCATTGCTGTAACGGCTTAATCTTAAAGACTCTTCACCTTCTTTGATTTCAATTTCAGAAATACCGGTTTCTTCTAATAATTCGATTAATTTTTTTATTTTACGAATATCCATTATTTGGTTCTCTCTAATTCTTCGATAATTGAGGTTAATGCAAGCGAATACCCTTGTGCACCCAAACCACTGATGGTGCCTTTGGCAATATCAGAGAAGTATGAGTGATGACGAAAAGCTTCGCGGGAATAAATGTTACTAAGGTGTACTTCAATAAACGGTATGGCAACTGCACTTAGTGCATCGCGCAGGGCTATACTGGTATGGGTATAACCTGCGGGATTGAATATAATGTAATCAATCTTGTCGGCACCTGCTTGTTGAATCACATTGATTAACTCTCCTTCAGAATTGCTTTGATAGCAAGATAGCGCTACCCCTGCGCGAGTTGCTTCTTGAGTTAAACGAGAATTGATCTGATCTAACGAGAGAGCACCATAGATATGGGGTTCTCTTGTTCCCAGAAGATTTAGATTGGGGCCATGCAAGACCAGGATTTTTTTCATCATTCCGTAATTATAGAATAATTTTTGGCAAATTTTGCCTTATCTTTAGGTAATTGTCCATATCCAAGAGGATCTCGGCATGTTCTCTGCACGTTAGTTTGCTTTTTACCACATAAGGCCTACAAGAGTTTGGGCGTAAGTTTCCTGAATCAAATACAAATGCATTTAGTATTTTCAAAAACAATAAAATTGTGCTAGCTTGGATTAGTTTGTTGAGCTGTAGCGGTTTTATACCTAAAAAAACATTATTTGTTCGCCATAAAGGGTGACGTTTTTAGGATTTATAACTTTTTCGGTGTGACTCGCCCTTGAAGCTAACAAGTTATTCCATGGCTTGATTTTCAGGACGATTATTGGTTTTGAAGGAGAGTTACTTTTATATGTAGTAGAGTTGCAATTCAAGGAGTTAATTTATGCATCAAAATTACTATCTGTCGCCTTTGGCTGTTGCTTTAGCTTTAGGAATCGCTTCACCTGTGCGCGCTGCAGAGCCAATGCCTTTACATCAGGCATCGATTACTCAATTAAAACAAAAGTTTTCGCTGACTACTCAAGGTGCCTCTGTGGGCACTGATAGTCTAAGTTTTGTAAGAGAACATACCGACCGCAACAAAATGACCCACGTGCGTATGCAACAGCACTATGCAGGATTTCCTGTTCATGGCGGTTATGCAATTCTTCACAGTGCCTATCCCGCAAAATCACTAGGACAAGCCCAAGCTAATGTAGCGATGAATGGCGTTGTTTACCAGGGTTTACAATCTGAATTAGGCAAACCAGAAGCTTCTTTTGTTAAAAATGCGCCTGCTGCTTTAGAGCAATTTAAAGCTCAATACGCAGGGAATGAATTAAGCGAAGAGCATGTTGCGCCCATGGTTTATGTTGATGATAAAAATCAAGCACATTGGGCCTATAAGGTGAGTGTTTTCGTAACTTATAAAGATAAAATTCCTGCTCGCCCAACAGCAATTATTGATGCTAAAACACACAAGACCTTTGTACAATGGAATGATGTGAAGACAGCAAAACCAGTCGTTAAAGGGTTTGGTTTTGGTGGAAACAGCAAAACGGGTGAATATAAATATGATGGTGGTGAATTCCCTTATTTAGAAATAACACGTGATGAGGGTGCTGCTGCCTGTTTCATGGAAAATACGGATGTGAAAGTTATTGATATGCTCCATAAGTACAGCGCAAAAACCAAAGCAATGAAGTTTGATTGCCAAACAAATGACTCAGGCATTTACATGACTGGTTATAAAGGGGATGGTTATGATCGCGAAAATGGAGCTGCATCACCAACAAATGATGCTCTTTATGCTGGTTATGTTATCAAGCACATGTACCATGATTGGTATGGTGTTGAAGCCTTAACCAAGTCTGATGGTTCGCCAATGCAATTAGTAATGCGCGTACATTATGGTCAAGGTTATGAAAATGCATACTGGGATGGTCGTCAAATGACTTTTGGTGATGGTGATACAATGATGTATCCCTTAGTATCACTGGGGGTTGGCGGTCATGAAATCAGCCATGGTTTCACGGAACAGCATTCAAATCTTGAATACTATGGACAATCTGGGGGTATGAACGAAGCATTCTCTGATATGGCAGCACAAGCAGCTGAGTATTATTCTGTAGGAAAAAATACTTGGAGTATTGGTGGTGAGATCATGAAAGAAGACAGCGGTTACGATGCACTACGTTATATGGACGTACCGAGCCGTGACGGTTCCTCTATTGACTCCGCCGACGAATATTACGGTGGTTTAGATGTGCACTATTCTAGTGGAGTGTACAACCGTTTATTCTATCTGATGTCTACTACGGAAGGTTGGAATGCTCGTTTAGCCTTTGACGTAATGGTTAAAGCCAATATGGATTACTGGACACCGTATTCAACTTTTGATGAAGGTGCTTGTGGGGTGATTAGTGCCGCATCTGATTTAGGTTACTCAGTGGATGCTGTGAAAGCCGCGCTAAAAACAGTAGCGATTAATTACTCTCGTTGTACTTCTAGTCGTTAATTTATCTGTAAAAAGGCCTAAGAATTGTTTCCATTCTTAGGCCTTTTTATTACTTAAGGTTTGTAAATAGTGTCGCTTGATTGCCCGTAATCAGGTTTTTTGGTATGAGCAATCGTTTATTTATAAAATTCAACCAACATCCGCCCAATAAGCTCGGGCTTTTCCATATGAATATGATGACCACCTGCTAATCGATGTACCACCATGTTTTTCACCGCTTTAATCCGGTTTTCCATGATTTCCGTATCAAAAGCAAATCCTTCATTACTTAGTAATAAATGAGCCTTAGTGTTGATACTGTGTAAACAGGAGAGTACTTGTTCTTCAGTCATGCGCAGTGGGGTGGGGGCTATTAAGCGTCGATCATGACGCCAATAAAAGCGTCCCTCCTGTTCCACTAAACCACGTTCACAAAGAAGTCGGGCAATCTCTATAGACACATAACCTTTTTGTGAACGGGTTAAGGCTGCACTTTCAAATTGCTCATAACCTTTGGGGGGGCGATGCGCGTGGCTAATAAATTGGGCGTATTCGGCTAATTGATTGCATGCTGTTTTTGCTGGAGCCGAAAAAGGGCCTAAGGCTTCGATTAGATAAAGGGAGTGTAAGCGCTCAGGAGCAACACCTGCGACTAAGCTGCCCATGCAAGCACCCATTGAATGACCTAGTAAATGTACTTTATCTAATTTTAGGGCTTTAATTATTTCGATAATAATAAAAATGCCATCAAAAAAATGATAGTTACATCCAGGCGGGAGGTGAGAGGATAGTCCATGGCCTGGAAAATCAACGGCAATCAAGTAAAAGTCATTTTGCAAGTATGGGGCCAGCAGGGCAAAGCTGTTGGCATTATCTAACCAGCCATGTAAGGCGAGAATGGGGGGATTTTGGGGATTTCCCCATGTTTTGCCGGCAATTGAGAATCCGGGGATAGAAAGGGTTATTTCTTGCATTTTATATTGGTTGTACCCGTAACAAGTTATGTTTCAAGTATAAACCAAAAGCGAATTAGCGGTTAATATGTTGCTTTAAACTAAAGAGCAATTGATTATTTGTACAAATAATGATGATGTTAGTGTTTTTTTTCTCCAATTTAATGATATGCTTAGTAAGAAAGTTTCACGTTAGGGAAGGGTGAGGTGATGCCACACGAAGCACATAGCGTGTCTTTGATAACATATAACATCCATAAAGGTTTTGGGGTTGGCGCTATTCGTTTCTTGCTTCCTAAAATGCGAGAAGCAATTGGCAGTTTGAATCCTGATTTTGTTTTTTTACAAGAAGTCCAGGGCGAACATCGAAAACGTAAAAAACGAATTGATGCCTGGCCTGACTCCCCTCAGTGCGAATACATTGCCGAAAACATTTGGCCGCATTATGCCTATGCCAAAAATGCAGTATATCAATCAGGACATCATGGGAATGCAATTTTAAGTAAGTATGCTTTCAAAGATGTCGAGAATATTAATTTAGCAAACATAAAACGTGCTTCTCGAAGCATTTTGCATGCTCAATTGGAAGTAAATGGCGTGATGGTTCATTTATTATGCGTGCACTTAGGTCTTTTTAAACGAGAGCGAATGGAGCAATCTACGGCCTTAATGCAGCGAATTAAAGAAGTGGTACCTGCTCATGAACCTTTGCTGATGGCCGGAGACTTTAATGACTGGCGCAATGTACTTTCCCAGCCATTAGCTGAAGATTTAAATGTGGAGGAGGCTTTTATTTCTTTAGAAGGGCAACATGCCCGTTCTTTTCCTGCGATTCGCCCCGCACTTTGTGTTGACCGTGTCTATTTCCGCGGCATGCGCGTACAGGAGGTTGCTTGCTTACAGGGAAAACCTTGGCGAATGCTCTCGGATCATTTACCGCTTTATGCGCGTTTTGAGTTGATAGAAGGTGTACAACAGCCACAACTTAAACAAAAGTCGTAGCTTAAAGGCTGTCTCATACTTACATACATAAGGTAGATTTAGGAACATGGAAAAAATTGATACTCCTTGCTTAGTGATCGATTTGGCTAAACTCGAGATAAACATTGGCCTGATGCAGAATTTAGCCACCCAGATGGGAGTTGGCCTGCGCCCGCATTGTAAGACGCATAAATGTTCGCGAATTGCGAAACTACAACTTGCCGCAGGGGCTATTGGCATTTCCGCAGCAAAGCTTTCCGAAGCAGAAATCCTGATTGAACAGGGAATTGTCGATATTTTAATTACCTCACCTATTGTTTCTGAATGCAAATTACAGCGCTTGGCTCGTTGTTTAAAAAAAGCACCAAGACTGCTTTTAGTGCTTGATAATCCGCAGAATGCCGAGGCTTTAAATCAGCTTGGACATACTCTGAATCAACCTATTCAGGTGTTAATTGATCTTGATCCGGGAATTGGTCGAACTGGTGTTCATCCTAATAATGCGCTGAACTTTGCTCGTTTCCTACAAGAGCTACCCTGGCTGCGAGTGCAGGGAATGCAGTGTTATGCAGGAAATTTACAGCATGTTGCTGATTATCAGGAGCGTAAAGAGCGCTCTTTAAAAACTATGGAAATGGCCTCGGAGATCTTTCGTGCGCTGCAACCGCTTTTTCCTGAATTGCATATATTAACCGGTTCTGGCACCGGGACGTTTGATATTGATCCTGATGCGTCTGAAGTTACCGAAATTCAACCGGGTTCTTATACGGTTATGGATGTGCAATATGAACGTATCGGCTCTAAAGATAACGCGCAGCAGTTTAGACAATTTCAAAATGCCATGACGCTTTGGAGTACCGTTATTAGCAGCAATAGATCAGAACATGTTACGGTCGATGCGGGGACTAAGGCTATTTATTTTGATCCTAAGTATCAACCTCGGATTATTAGCCATCCTCACTTATCTTATGATTGGGGTGGATTTGGCGATGAACATGGAAAAATTATCGCTCCAGGAGTTTTGCCAAGGAATGGAGACTTAATTGAAATGGTGGTTCCTCACTGTGATCCAACGATTAATCTGTATGATCAATTTGTGATGGTTCGGGATAATGAAGTAGTGGAGATATGGGATATTGATTTAAGAGGGAAATCGCAATAGAAATAGGAAACAGGTAGGCTGGGCTGTGAGGCCCAGCAAACAAAGCTTGTGCGAGTCCCTTATTATGGACCTAGCATGGGCACGATATTATTCCATATCGTTTTGATAATCACCAAGGCATGCCAAGCTGTTTAAACGAGCGCGTTTTAACAGGGCATCTTGAGCCGTATTGATATTTTCTTTTTTCCCACCCCAAGCCGCTAAGCAATCTTCTTGCAATGCTCTGCCGTAAGAGAAGCTCAGTAACCATGGTTGGTGGATGATGTTATTAATGGCGTTTAAGTTCGCTGTAGCTTGCTGTGGAGTTTGGCCACCAGATAAGAAGTTGATGGTGGGTACCGCTGCAGGAACATTATTACGGAATACACCAACAGTGTAATCTGCAACTTCATCAGGCTCGCTGAATTTAGCGTTTGCTTTACCACAAGTAACCATGCTTGGCTTTAAAATAATGTGTTCTAATTCAACTTGGTGAATAAATAGTGCATGGAATACTTCATGTAATACAATTTCAGAAACTTCAGCACAGTGTTCAATGCTGTGATCACCATCCATTAACACTTCCGGTTCTACAATCGGCACGATTCCTACTGATTGGCAGGTGGCTGCATAACGCGCTAGGTTTTCTGCGCCAGTTTTTATTGCCGATAAGCTGGGAGTAGTGTCTGAAATAGAGTAGACGTTACGCCATTTTGCAAAGCGTGCACCTAATTTTTTAAAGTGCAATAAACGTTCAGCTAAGCCATCTAAACCTTGAGTAACTTTCTCATTTTCAGTGTTAGCTAAATCAACAAGTCCTTTATCTACTTTGATTCCTGGAACAATACCTTGGTCCGCAAATAATTTTGCAATGGGAGTGCCCTGCTCATCAGTCTGTTCAAAGGTTTCTTCAAATAAGATTACCCCATTAATGTATTTTCCTAAATCAGGAGTGGTTGCAAGCATTAAGCGGTAATCTCTACGATTTTGCTCCGTGTTTTCAATATTAATGGAGGCAAAACGCTTGCCAATGGTTCCATTGCTTTCATCTGCGGCTAAAATACCTTTGCCTAGTTGTAACATGTCATCCATAGTGGCTGATAATTCTTCATAGCTCATAATCTATTTGCTCCTGGTCGTTATCTTGAAATATATTTTTCACGAATAATTTGTTGCATGGCAAAGCCTTGCTCTTTTAAATAATTAAATGACTCGTCGATCATACCTGGATTTCCACATAAATAAACTACATCCTGTTGCGGATTTAAGTTCAGATTAGGATAGGCATGTTGTACGTAGCCGTGATACTCATGTTCTTGTAATTCTTCAATAGGCTGACGGCTTAAGAAAGGCATAAATGTTGCCTTGGGATATTTTTGTGTAAAATTACGGAATTCCTCAGGATAGAGGATTTCATCACGTCGTTGCACGCCTTGGAGAATAACAACCTGTAATTCCGGATTCTGCTCCATCCGTCTACCAAGCTCTGCCAGCATCGCTCTATAAGGGGTAATACCGGTGCTGGTGGCGACTAGAATGTAACGACCTGGAGCCTCGTCTTTCATGACTAACCGTCCAAATGGACCGTTTATGTTGATAATATCCCCCGGCTTTAAGTTGTATAAAAGTTGGGTTCCTGGACCATTTTCAAAGTATCCGGCTGCAAATTCAATCGTATTGTCTTTTTTTGGTTCATTTGCAATACTATAACTACGCTTTATCATTTTTCCTTCATGTTCAAAATGAATGGTAATAAATTGTCCTGGTATATAATTAAAGCAAGGATTGAGATCGCATTTAAAAATAAGATGCTTTACCTTGGGCGTAATCATAACGGATTGTACTAAGGTGACTGGAAAAGTATTTATTTGCATAAATGTATCAACTTTTAATATAAAGTGCTTAATATAAGGAAAAAATTATGCATTGCAAGGGTTCGAGGCATATAATTAACTTATGACTACCATCGACTTAATAGCCATTTTAGGCAATCTAAGCAAATCTTTATACCCTCTGCAGCGGCTAATTACAGGGGGGGCGTATTTATTGGGAGTCTTATTTTTCATTACTGCGGTTATGAAGCTAATGAAAATAGGGGATCATCGAGCCCAATCTCAATCGCAAGAGAGGATGTTTGTGCCGATGATGTATTTGCTCTTTGGCGCACTTTTATTGTACTTACCCTCGGCACTTAATCTCGCGGCCAATACGGCCTTTGGTGTGGGTAATATTTTAACGTATACTAATTACGATCCAACTAATATTTACAGTTCCATGGGCTTATTGATTCGTACTGCTGGAGTGTTATGGTTCGTGCGAGGGTGTGTTCTCGTGGCGCAATCCAGTGAGCCCGGGGCTCAAGATGGGCCGAAAGGATTAATATTTATTTTAGCGGGAATATTATCGATGAACTTTGATAATACCGTGGCGATAATGAATAATATGATGGGCTCTGTTGCGAGCTGGACTATGGCGATTAAGCAAAGCCAGGGGTACTAGAGTGCGCAGGTGGCTAGATGCCTCGGTGGCAATTAATTTTCCTCTCCACAAATCCGCAAGTTATTTGCTTTGGCAAAGTCCATAATGGATTGGTAAAGTAAGGGGCTGGATTCCTTAAGTTTTGGATCAAGAAGGACACACTGATATCCATCGCTATTAACACTTGGACGTAATAAAGGGGAGTAATGGATGCGTTTGTTTTTAAAGCTTGCGAGTGAGCCACTCATGCGTTCTGCCCAGTCACTAGGGCGAAAAGTCTTCCCTTGAGCGGTTATTCCTTCAATAATGATTGTTTTCTTTTGTGAATCTGCCATAATTCTATTCAATTAAAGTACACTGTGCTAAGTATAACATCAAATGCAGGTTTCTGTATTGAAATTTATTCGCTTTACTGCAATATATTTGTGTTTTCAAAAGCGAATTTTATCCCTATCATGTGTGATTGTTAACAAAGCGTTTATTGAGGGTTGATCGCGACAATGGAAAAAGAAAATCGTTCAGGTATTTATTTGTTACCGAATTTGTTTACTACCGCTAGTTTATTTGCAGCATTTTATTCATTAGTTGCTTCGATGAAAGGGCAGTATGAGGCTTCTGTTATTGCTATATTTATTGGCATGATTGCTGATGGTTTAGATGGACGTATTGCTCGTTTAACCAATACGCAGTCTGAATTTGGCGCTCAATATGACAGTTTATCGGATTTGGTGACCTTTGGGGTTGCTCCATCTTTATTAATGTACAATTTGTCACTGAGTCATTTAGGTAAAGTAGGTTGGTTAGTTGCCTTTGTTTATACGGCAGCGGTTGCTTTACGATTGGCACGTTTTAATACCCAGCTGGAAATCGCAGATAAGCGTTATTTTCAGGGTTTGCCTTGCCCGCCTTCAGCAGCAGTTATGGCATCGTTTGCTTGGTTATGCTACCAAAATGACTGGCATAACATGTTTGTCGCGGTAGTAACGGCGATTATGTCTCTAGTCGCATCGGCATTGATGGTTTCCAATTTCCGCTATTACAGTTTTAAAGAGGTGGATTTTAAAGGAAAGGTTCCTTTTTTATATGTCTTGGTGATGATTGTTTTATTTGTCGCGATTGCTGCAAATCCATCCTGGGTTATCTTCATCACTTTTGGGCTTTATGCTTTTTCAGGCTTAATAATTACTTTATTGGCGGTACATAAGGTGAGAAAGCAAAGAAAGCATAGTGAAAGACAACACTAAGATATAAAAGCATAACTTGGTTGGAAGCAATCAAGTTATGGTTACTAGCCTATAGGTCCCAGAGCGGGACTAGAGGATGATTCTGCTGCCTTCATTGAGTCACGTATCTCTTGTTGAACGGGAAGTAGTAGAAAGGCCTGGCTTTATTTGGCTTGTATGATGGCAGTGGAGAGTGCTCAATATTCATTATTTAAAGGTGTGGAAGAATTATTCGCCTTCACCAAAGAAATTATTAATCAATTGGACTAATGCCTCATTCAATTGCTCTTCATCTGGGCCTTCAATTTCCATGGTTATCGAGCTGCCTTTATTGGCCGCAAGCATCATGACTCCCATGATACTTTTGCCATTAACTGTTTGGGTACCTTTGGTGACATTGATTTGGCTTTGATATCGCGCTGCAGTTGAAACAAATTTTGCCGATGCGCGAGCATGCAAGCCAAGTTTATTGATGATTGTAATCGTTGTTTTTATCATAAGCGTATTTAAGTCCTAAAAACGCAATGTGAACAGACTCTCGGGTAGAGCGACTGCGTTTTAGCTAATGTATCACGAAGAATGCTTAGGGTACAGGGATTCTTGTACAAAAAAAGTCAAGTGGATTTTTGAATAGGTATTTTTTTACACGGTTTTATTATATTTGCTTTTAAGCAAAGAAAACACCTCCTCAGTTGCAGAGGAGGCTACTCTTGTGATTAATGACTACGAATTTTTTCTTTATGTTTTAGCAACTGGCGATCGAGTTTATCAATCAATGCATCTATTGCGGCATACAAATTTTCTGATTCTGAACTTGCATGTAATTCTCCACCCGCAACAAAAATAGTTGCTTCTGCAATTTGTCTTAGTTTTTCAATATCAAAAATTACATTAATTTTAGTGATATGATCGAAATGATGCTCAAGCTTAGTAAATTTTTCTTCAGCATAGGTTTTGATAGCAGGAGTTACCTCCATGCGATGTCCAGTAAAGTTAATATTCATAAGGAACCTCCTTCGGTTTACTTTTAAGATACGAATTTCTTTCTTTCATTCGATGGAGCTATCCCCATCGCTTCACGATATTTTGCTACGGTTCTTCGTGCTACCTGAATACCTTGCTCTGCTAGTAAGAGCATAATTTTGCTATCACTTAATGGTTTTTTTCCATTTTCTACCGCAATTAATTTTTTAATTATTGCTCGAATAGCAGTAGAGGAGCATTCAGCGCCAGCATCGGTATTCACATGGCTGGAGAAAAAGTATTTTAGCTCAAAAACTCCGCGAGGAGTATGAATAAATTTTTGCGTTGTAACGCGAGAAATAGTTGACTCATGCATTTCCAAGGCCGAAGCAATATCATTAAGAATCAATGGCCTCATCGCTTCTTCACCCAACTCGAGAAAACCTTGTTGATACTCCATAATGCAGCGTGCCACTTTAAGCAAAGTCTCCTGTCTGCTTTGAATACTTTTTAAAAACCATCGCGCTTCTTGCAGATTATTTTTTAAGAATAAATTGTCGGCACTATTGTCTGCACGTTGAATCAATGAGGCATATTGATTGTTAATGCTTAAATTGGGTAAAACATTTTGATTTAGGACGACTTTCCACTCATTATTTATCTTTTTAACCGTCAAGTCGGGAATAATATATTCAGTAATATCATGGTGAATCAAATGCCCAGGTTTGGGATTTAAGCCTTGAATGATACGTAACACTTCATTAATGATTTTTTCGTTAACCTGGTGGTTTTTCATTAATTGTTTGTAATTGTGTTGGCCAAGTAAATCCAAATCTTCGAGAATAATTTTTTTAGTAAGTTCCAGATGGCTGGTTTCTAGAGGTAACTGTTCGAGTTGTACTATTAACGTTTCTGCTAGATCTAAAGACGCACAACCTACAGGATCAAATAATTGTAGACGATGGCGTACGGCCTCTATTTCTTCTTGGTCAATCGGATGTTCTTCGCTGTTGAGTATGGCATGCAAATCGTCAATAGAGGTACTTAAAAAACCATCATTATTAATCGCGTCAATTAGGGTGGTTGCTATAGCTCTGTCTACATCACTCATTGGTGACAACGCTAATTGCCAGCGTAAATGGTCTTGTAAATTGGTAGTAGTGCAATGCAAATTATCAAAATTATAATCACTATCGTCAAATTGATGACGCTTATTGGAAATTTGATAAAGCTCAGACCATTGAAAATCGGTGGACTCATCGTTGCTTCTAGCTTGCGCTTCCTGAAGTAACTCCTCTTTATCTTCATTTGGGGTCGCTTCTAGCATTGGATTAGATTCAACAATGAGTTGAATCTCTTGTTGTAGATCGATAGTAGATAATTGCAAGAGCCTAATTGCTTGCTGTAGCTGTGGGGTAAGCGCCAAATGTTGGCCTATACTAAGCTGCAGTGACGGTTTCATGCAAATCCTCTTTGTTTCTTTCTACTGCCATTAACTATCAGTTTAAACGATTCGTGAGGATTATCCAGTATCTGCGATGCTTAAATTAACCTAACTCCATTGAAGTTGAGTAAAATCGAGTGCTATTTAAAAAGAATAGAGGTTAATTTTGAACGAAGAAAAGCCCAGCCAAGGAAATACAGCTGTAACGAGGGAAATAAAAGCCCCAAAACGGGGCTCAATAATTATTTTACTTTCTTTTCTTTAAATAGAACATGCTTACGAACTTTCGGATCGTACATCATCAATTCCATCTTTTCAGGATGGTTTCGAGGGTTCTTAGTCGTAGTTTTATAGTATCCAGTTCCTGCTGTGGATTCCATTTTCACTTTGATGGTGACAGCTGCCATGGTTTATCCCCTTAATTATACTTTTTCGCCATTAGCTCTGATTTGATCCAGAACCTTCTTGATGCCTAACTTATCAATTATACGCATACCTTTAGTACTAACGCGTAAAGTGACGAATCGGCTCTCTTCTTCAACCCAGAAACTGTGATTTTGAATGTTGGGTAGAAAGCGTCTTTTGGTTTTGTTGTTAGCGTGCGACACTTTGTTACCAGTCATGGGTCGCTTGCCAGTTACCTGACATACTCTAGACATTGTGTTACTCCAAATTTAGAAATTTTATGGTTGTCTTTGTAATATTCTGGGCAAATAGCCGGATGTGAAATACAAGAGCGGTTTTATATCAAAAAAACGCAACAGTTGCAAGATTTTTCTAGAAACATATAATCGCAATTTTTATAAATTGAGTTATTAGTATGCATCGTAAAATAAAAAGTTATGTATTGCGAGCAGGGCGGGTAAGTAATCGTCAGCAGCAAGGATTGGATCTGTGGATTAAGGATTATGCTTTATCCATGTCAGATTCTCCGTGGAATTTAACCGAAGAATTTGGGCGCGCAGCAGATACCATTGTGGAAATTGGTTTTGGTATGGGGACCTCTTTACTGCAGATGGCGCAACATCATCCCGAGCTGAATTATATTGGTATTGAAGTACATCAAGCAGGGGTAGGGAGTCTGGCGGCTGATTTGCATGATCAGCAAGTAACTAATGTACGTATTGTGGCTCATGATGCGGTGGAAGCATTTCAGACACAGATTGCGGATAACACGCTTGCGGGAATACAAATCTTTTTCCCTGATCCTTGGCATAAAAAACGCCATCATAAACGTCGTTTAGTGCAACCGGAGTTTATTCAATTACTAACCAAGAAAATTAAAACGGGTGGATTTATTCATTGTGCTACCGACTGGCAGGAATATGCAGAACATATGCTGGAAGTCCTGTCGGCAGTTCCGGGCTTACACAATTCACAAGCTGAAGGAGGCTATTCTCCTAAGCCTGAGTCGCGACCATTGACTAAGTTTGAGTTGCGAGGTGAGCGCTTGGGGCATGGCGTTTGGGATCTTATTTTCTTGAAATCGTAGGATAGCCTTGTAGACACGTCATCCTTTAGCTTGGCTAGAATGACGTGCCAGTCTGCATTGATATTCGATTAACCCCTGTGTAGTATTAGTTCGATAGCAACCAGAAAAGGATGTCATATCATGGGATTTGTTATTGAGCTACACAAAGCCATTGAAGCAGGGAAGGAGCGATTCCAAGAGTTTATTATTCAAAAACTCGAGGCAGATGAGGGTTATCTAGAACAATCCTTTTGGATGCCTGATTCCACACAGTTGACGGTAGTAAATTATTTAATCCACCAACACCAGGAACCCGATAATGATGGGGAGCGGAATGACGCCTCATCTAATTTGACTCCTCATCTTTCTTTTGTTTTAGCCCGTGTCCAGAATAAAAATGTCGGGGAACCAGTACATTATGCAATTTCTTTAGGCAAGCTTAGTTTGGCGAGCTCTCTCTTAGAACAACGATTTTTTGATGTAAATCGCCGCAATAAGGAAGGACGTACTTTATTATCCTTGGCATTAGACACTAAAAACAGGCAATTATTGCAAGCGGTTTTAGCACAGAATCCTAATGTTCATGAAAGCAATCAATTATCAGAAGAGCCCATTGAATATCAGCCCTTACATCAGGCAATTCTATTTAATTTTGGTGTCGGGGTGAGAGCATTGGTGCGGGCAGGAGCACAACTAAACAATCCTGTAGGGCCCTTGATGGAGACGCCTCTTTTGTTTGCGGCGCGCTTAGGAAAAATTAGGGCGCTTGCCGCCTTGCTGACATCTCCTGCGGGAGAGCTTGACCTTGAGGCTGAAAATAATGATCGCGCTGAATCTTATGAGCATGGCCATAATTCGATTGAGGCATTGTGCCAACAGTTAGTCTTGGAACCACAAAAAGCATCGCTAATTGATGGCGTAGCCATGTTACTTTGTCATGGCGCAGAGCCACCTCGTCGGGAAGAAATGTGCCAATCATTAGCAAATAAGCGCATGGAGTTGCTCAAAGCGATTGATTCTTACCTTGAAAAACACCCTGACTTGGTTGATCCCTTTGTAAGGCGATGTCATTTGATGGGTACTTCTTTGCATTCAATCATCTATGTGGACCATTCCTGGGGTTATGCGTTGCGCCAACTTTTTGGCCGTCCTAGTGCTGCGGGCTCCATGGTAGAAAGCTGGGTTACGCGAAAATATGGCGATAATGCAGAACATGATTTGGGTAGTGTAGAGCTTCCTTCTAAGGCTGGTTCAACTTACACCGGAAAGGAAGACCCGCTTAAGTTATACGCTGTATTTGTGGAACGTTATAAATTAGCCTATAACAGCCAACGAATTACCAATCCTTGGAGCACGATGAATTGGATGATTGCCGAGGGATTGGGGGATTGGGCGACCGTACTTAAGTATTCAAAGGAGCATCCTACCAGTAGAACCCGTCTTATTATTAAAGACATGATTAAATCAGAGACAAAAAGCTTGCATGAAGAGATCCCGTCGAATGGCAGTGCTCCAGTGCTCGTTACACCTTAAAATAAAGCATAACCTTATCCTGTATGTTGAGGGGGAGCTCCAAAATGCTTGATAATGGAGCATCCTCTCGATGCTGAGGACTTGCTTAAACTTCATATACCTCCTAAAATCCTAGCTTTCTTAAAATCGGTCAGGAGTAGTGCATGGGGTGGAACGAGCCAGATAAAGGCAAAGATCCCTGGAAAGGTAAAAATCAACCTCCAGATTTGGATGAAGCTCTAAAACGTCTTCATGACAAGTTGAAAAAGATGTTTTTTGGTACTGCGGGTAAGTCAGGTACTGAGCCACCTAAAACATCCAGTTCGAATACCAGCTTAATCGCCATTATGGTTGCAGTGTCTGCATTCATATTGTGGGCCTTAGCAGGGATTTTTATTGTCGATCCTGCTGAACAAGCAGTTATTCTTCGTTTTGGTAAGTACGTCGAAACTGTAGGGCCAGGACCGCATTGGATACCAAGACTTATTTCGTCTAAAGTAGTAATGAACGTCGATAGGCTTTTAGACTATTCCTATTCAGCCCAAATGCTGACTAGTGATGAAAACTTGGTTTCTGTATCTTTGGCTGTACAATATCGTATTGGGGATTTACAACAGTATTTGTTTAATGTAGCAAATCCGGAAGAAAGCTTACAACAGGCTACTTCCAGCGCATTAAGACAGGTTGTTGGCACAACTACGTTAGACCAGATTATCACCGAAGGGCGAGAGATTTGGGGTAATCAAGTACACGAAACCTTAACTAAAACCCTAGAGATGTATAAGACGGGTATTGTGATTGTCAACGTATCACCTCAACCAGCTCGTGCTCCTGAGAGTGTGCAAGATGCTTTTGATGATGCCATTAAAGCACAAGAAGATGAAAAGCGTTTTAAAGAGCAGGCTCTGGCCTATGCTGCGAAGGTAGTGCCGATTGCCGAAGGTAATGCCAGCCGTATCAAGCAAGAAGCGGAAGCTTTTTCTAAACAGGTTGTGTTGCAGGCACAAGGTGAGGTTGCTGAGTTTTTAGCATTACTTCCGCAATATATACTTACGCCGGATATTACCGCGCAGCGTATGTATCTGGAAACCATGCAAATGGTTTTAACTAAGAGCAGCAAGATTATTGTTGATAGTAAAGCAGGTAATTTATTGTATTTACCCTTAGATAAACTGGCTAAAAGCCAACCAGAGAATTCCCTGACTGCTAGCAAACACAATGCCAAAGCTGAGCGTGGAACGACTGCGGAGTCAGGCAATTTAATTGACGGGCGTATGCTTACCAGACCAGTTTACAATCAAGGGGGGCAGCAATAATGAAGAATTCAACTAGAACTCTTGGTATTTTATTATTCATTGCGCTGTTGCTGTTTTTTGCCTGCGTATTTACCATCACTGAAGGACAGCAAGGTATTATTTTACGCTTGGGTCGTTTAGTGAATGATGGTGATACGAATAAGGTTAAAGTATTCAATCCAGGTTTGCATTTCAAAGTGCCTTTCATTGAAAACGTACGTATTTTTGACACCCGTATTCAAACAATGGATATTAAATCAACACGTATTGTTACCAAAGAAAAGAAAGACGTAATGGTTGATTATTACGTGAAATGGCAAATCATTGATTTGGCGCGCTATTTTAAATCCACCGGTGGTAATGAATTTAAAGCAGAAACCTTACTGGAGCAGCAGTTAAATACCTTACTCCGGGCTCAATTTGGTAAGCGTACTATTTCTGAAGTAGTGTCCGGTGGTCGTGATAATGTGATGGATTTATTACGCATTGCCGCGGAAAAGCAAGCCGGTGAGTTGGGTATTAATGTTGTGGATGTGCGTATTAAAGGCATTGAACTGCCTGCTAATACCAGCAATGCAATTTATCAGCGTATGCGTGCAGACATGCAAAAAATTGCTAACCGACATCGAGCCGATGGACAGGCTGCGGCTGAAGAAATTCAAGCGAAGGCGGATGCGAATGTGATGGTATTAATTGCCCAAACAGAAAGCCAAGCACAAAAAGTGCGCGCAGTAGGACAGGCAACAGCAGCATCAATCTATGCGGAAGCCTACAGTAAGAATAAGGACTTTTTTACTTTATATCGTAGCTTGTTAGCGTACGAAGGTAGTTTTAACAGTAAAAGAGACATCCTGGTTTTGGATCAAAGCAGTGCATTTTTTAATTATTTTAAGCAACCAATACCAAAAAATGATGGTATCGCTGCTAAAAAGTAATTATAATGTCCGATTTTGCTGAAATCAGGTTCAATTCCTGGCAGTGTTTTCAGATTAAGAGTGGATCATGGGTAAGAACGTTGTTGTTTTAGGTACACAGTGGGGCGATGAAGGCAAAGGCAAAATCGTCGATTTATTAACGCAAGACGCGCAGGTTGTTGTTCGTTATCAAGGCGGACATAATGCGGGGCATACTTTAAAAATTAAAGGGGTGAAAACGGTTCTACGTTTAATCCCATCAGGTATGCTTAGACCGCACGTAACCTGTTACATTGCGAATGGCGTGGTTTTGTCGCCAGAAGCTTTACTGAGTGAAATTAAAGAGCTGGAGGCGACCGGACTTGATGTTCGTTCTCGCTTGCGCATTAGTTTGGCTTGCCCATTAATTCTCCCGTTCCATGTTGCTTTAGATAAGGCACGTGAATCGCATATGGGGAAATCCGCTATTGGTACTACTGGTCGTGGAATTGGTCCTGCTTACGAAGATAAAGTGGCGCGACGCGCGTTGAAAGTGGGGGATTTATTCCATCCTGAGCGTTTTACCCAAAAATTGCATGACGTATTAGATTATTACAATTTCGTACTGACTCAATATTTCAAACAACCTGCGGTTGAACTGCAACCGATTTTGGATGCTGCTGCACTATGGGCTGATGAGCTTCGTTCTATGGTTTGTGATGTTCCTACCGCCTTGCATGAGCACCGTGAAAAGGGTGATAACATCCTATTTGAAGGAGCCCAAGGGGTTTATTTGGATATTGACCACGGTACTTATCCTTTTGTTACCTCTTCAAACACCTGTGTCGGTTCGGTAGTTAATGGTGCTGGTTTTGGTCCTAAGTTCATTGATTATGTTTTAGGTATAACCAAAGCATACACCACTCGTGTTGGTGGTGGGCCTTTCCCAACCGAGCTTTTTGATGATGTGGGCAAGCGCATTGCTGAGCGTGGTCAAGAATTTGGTGCAGTGACTGGTAGACCGCGACGTTGTGGTTGGTTCGATGCGGTTTTATTAAAGCGTTCTATTGAGTTGAACAGCATTACTGGCTTGTGCATCACTAAATTAGACGTTTTAGACAATCTGGACGTATTGCGTATCGCCGTAGCGTACAAAGACAGCCAAGGCAATTTAATTTCACGCCCACCTCAAGCAGCGGCTGATTTTGAAGGTTTAGAGCCTATTTATGAAGAGATGCCTGGCTGGAGTGAGTCTACGGCAGATGTGACCAATATGGCTGATTTACCAGCGAATGCAATCGCTTATTTGAAGCGTATTGAATCCCTGTTAAAGGTTCCTATTCATATGTTATCAACAGGACCTGAGCGCGATTCCACTATTATTCTTCAGGATCCGTTTACTGTTTAAGAACTAGGTCATAGGTTGGACTATGGCACGCTCTTCGTTTTTCGCATCCATTATAATACTCTCGAATTACCGCGGCTTGACCGCGGTATTCATAAGTTCGGGGTAGAGGCAATAACTCTCTGGATATCGCGGTAATTCTGCTCAATAATACTTAAGGTTTAAGGTAGCCATGAGCTCAATGAGTACAAGGTCAATATAAAACTTCTTAATACTGACTCTCAAAGGCCTTTAATTTCTGTTCCAGCGTCCATTGCAATTGCCCTTTTTGATTATTCTTAATGAATTCCTTGCACTCCACACTATTTAAATCCTGACATTCTGACACCAATTGCGCCTTCACCGCATCAGCCCAAATGCTTTTCCCTGGAGCAAAGGAGTAGGTTAGGGCATTACGATTTATCTGTTTTATGGTGGGATAATCTAAACCATGCCCAATCACGGCCTCTACGTATTGACTGGTTAAGTCTGTACGCAAAATTCCTTCATCATCAGTAGATAAGACCACGGGAACATGATGTTTTAAATAATAGTTTAAAGGATGCTCTTTCCCGGAAACATTTAAGATTCGTTTATTACTAATTAAATTAATTTCCACCGCTTTCTGTTGTTTGGCCATATAGTCCAAGGTTTTATCGACATCATCTTCATGAGCAATATCCACACCATGCCCAATTCTTTGTGCCTGTCCGATGAAAAGTGCATCATGAATATGGTAGTTTAAGTCCGATGGAGTGACTATTTCCGAAGTAATTTCACCTGCGTGCAGGGAAATATTAACCTGGGGATAGAGTTGATGCAGGTACTGAAAGATTTGCATTTGCTGTCGATAATCACGCAAGGAAATAATGCCATCCTCTGCTTGTACCAGATTTACCCCCACTAAACTTCCCCCTTTGCTTTGCGAACGGGAAACGGCCTCAAAGGCATTTAGAGTTTGGGCAAAAACAGCATCTAAAGGTTGTTCTCTTAAGGAGTAATATAAAAACTTAAGGGTAAGCTTACACTTTTCGGATTCCGGGTTGCTATCGCAACCTAATTCGTGTCGCGCTTGTTTTAGTGCTCTTTCAGTCTCGATAATGGTATGTTCAATATTTTTTTGAAACTCTTGATTCGCTAATAAAATTTCCCGCATTTCCGCAAACGAGCTGGCCCCCTTTAGGAGTACGCCAAAACTAAGTGAGTTTGCATTATCTGGTAAAATCATCAATTCCAAGTATTGTTCCTGTTGATTAGCTGCTCTTTTAACCACGTCAACGATAAGTTCAGGACTGTGATTGCTGACGATGGGTAAAAATTTGAAGAAACTATTAAAAAAGTGATCATGACTTGATTCGACACCAGGGATAAAATCTTGTAGTGACCAGGCTCTAACTGTTTTAGTATAGAGTGCAGGCGTATTGGTCAGTTCACCCATACTTATTTTGTCTCTACAGAGTTCTACATTGTCATTGACCGCCAATGTTTTGGTGTCCAGGCAATAGTTACCTTTTGCGGCTATTTCAAGCATTGCTTCTGGGTAAGCACCTCCGGCTAAATGGTAATGTAACTCTCCTCCCTTAGGCATTTTTTTGAAAAAGGCGTATAGGGCATTGGGATCATTTTTCGCCTGATCAAAATAGGTTTGAACGTTGGCCTGCGCTTGAGAAATAAGAAAAAGGCCAAGCAAGGAGGAGAGTGGTTTGTTCATAATGTCCTTTGGGGTCCCAATTAAAGTTGGATTATCTCATAAAAAAAGTGAGGATTAAAACGTGAACCTAACAAGCGTAGATATTTTGAGTTTTGTTGAGGGTTTCATTATAAGCATTGTATTTCGACTTTATTCATTG
This sequence comes from Legionella lytica, assembly GCF_044626755.1. Taxonomy (GTDB): domain Bacteria; phylum Pseudomonadota; class Gammaproteobacteria; order Legionellales; family Legionellaceae; genus Legionella; species Legionella lytica_A. The sequence continues at coordinate 217,850 of NZ_JBGORX010000003.1, forward strand.
CAAAATGATTTTACCAATATCTAACCAAATTAAATAAATATGACCAAACTACTATCAAGATTTAGCGCTATTTTGAGTGTTTTTATGGGCGTTATGTTTTATCTCGGCCTTATAATCGCTGGGGGCAGTGCTTCGGCAAAAACGATGAAGCAAACCATTAATATTGGTATTTATGCGCCATTTTCTACTAAATCAGCTTATATCGGTCGAAACATCTTGGCTGCAATGGAAATTGCCCGTGAGCAAAGCAAATCTGCTGAAATTAATTATGAGTTTTATACTTTGGATGCGCAACCCAAGAACAAGCATATCGCGGAGACCTTACAGAAATTCATTGAGGCACGTCATATTAATGTGCTTTTGACAGAAGGTTCTGCATCTGGCACGGTTGTCGCCCCTTTAGCCGCAAAAAATAATGTCATTCATTTCTGCCTAGGCTGTGATGCGGTTGCTGATGGTAAAAATAATTTTCAGGCACAAAGCCCAAACCACCAACGTGGAGCAGCATTAGCAAGCACCATAAAGCCTGAGTTTGTAGCCCAGTTCAAAGAGGAGTATTTGAGCCAACCCGTTACTGAGGCGGGTTATGCTTATGATATTTTTCATTTATTAAATAGTAGCGCCCTGATCGCAATGAAAGCGAACACAGAGTTTTCTTGCGAGGCTATAGCAGCACGGTTATTAGCGCTTGGCTCGGGTACTGGTGTTATGGGAGCGTTTAATTTGAATAAAAATGGGGTTGCCTATACCAAGACTAACTCGCTAAAAGAGGTTGTTTAATGCGATTTTTTTTCCCTACTCTTTATGAGAATGCGCCTGCATGGCAATTAGTTTGGAGAGTAGGAGCATTTTTTTAATTCTCCGGATAAAGGTAATGGATTAATCTTTATGATTCAGACGTTAAGAAAATGCAGGCTTATTTGCAAAGCCCGCTTTTGCGAGGTCAGTAGCAGGTGTATTTTTCTACAACGCAGATGATGAACTATCATTTTAACTAACCGAGCAGGTTTCCTGCTCGGTTATTCTTCTAAAACTCATGCACATAATCCCATCTATCCAAAGAGAGCTAAGGATTAATATCTATTACCACATCTCGTGATGTGCTCCCAACATTTCCTGCAACATCGGTTACACTCGCCGTAAAGGTAATAGTCCCGTCGGGCAGGGCCATTAAAACCGCTGAGGACAAGAAAATACTCCAGTTGCCACTAGCATCCACCGTTGCGAGGTAGTTCCCTGGACCCACCGTTAGGATAACAGTTTCTCCTGGAGTTGCAGTAGTTGTTCCCGTGACAGATACTCCTACTGCTGCCTCACTGGCGTTGATGACATCATCATCTGCAACCGTATTAATGACGATGTTGGGGGGAAGGGTAGCTACAGTCACATCTACCGATATAGTAGTAGTATTGCCTGCTGCATTGACCACCGTGGCAGTAAAGGGAACGCTACCCTGCGGCAGGGTAGATAAAACTATGGAACTTAAGGGAGCAGACCAGGACCCGTCAGCCTGTACAGTTGCTGGGTAGGTTATACCATCCACTGTTAAGGAAACCATATTTCCCGCATCAGTCGTTCCCGTTACCACTATTCCTGCTGCTGCCTCAGCGGCATTTATAATGTTATCCCCTGTAACTGGATCAATGGTGATGTTGGGAGGAGAGGTATCTACAGTCACATTGACTGAGGTGGTGGCAGCATTGCCTGCTGCATCGGTCACTGTGGCAGTAAAGAGAACACTACCCTGCGGCAGGGCCAATAAAACCGTGGAACTTAAGGGAACAGACCAGGACCCGTCAGTCTGTACAGTTGCTGGGTAGGTTATACCATCCACGGTTAAGGAAACTACATTTCCCGCATCAGCGGTAGTCGTTCCTGTTACCACTATTCCTGCTGCTGCCTCAGCGGCATTTATAATGTTATCCCCTGTAACGGGATCAATGGTGATGATGGGAGCAGTGGTATCTACAGTCACATCTACCGATATAGTAGAAGTATTGCCTGCTGCATTAACCACAGTGGCAGTAAAGGGAACACTACCCTGCGGCAGGGCCAATAAAACCGTGGAACTTAAGGGAACAGACCAGGACCCGTCAGCCTGTACAGTTGCTGGGTAGGTTATACCATCCACTGTTAAGGAAACCATATTTCCCGTACCAGTCATTCCCGTTACCACTATTCCTGCTGCTGCCTCAGCGGCATTTATAATGTTATCCCCTGCAACTGGATCAATGGTGATGATGGGAGCAGTGGTATCTACAGTCACATCTACCGATATAGTAGAAGTATTGCCTGCTACATTAACCACAGTGGCAGTAAAGGGAACACTACCCTGCGGCAGGGCCAATAAAACCGTGGAACTTAAGGGAACAGACCAGGACCCGTCAGCCTGTACAGTTGCTGGGTAGGTTATACCATCAACTGTTAAGGAAACTACATTTCCCGCATTAGTCGTTCCCGTTACCACGATTCCTGCTGCCGCCTCAGCGGCATTTATAGTGTTATCCCCAGCAACGGGATTAATGGTAATGGTGGGAGGAGTGGTATCTACAGTCACATTGACTGAAGTGGTGGCAGCATTGCCTGCTGCATCGGTCACTGTGGCAGTAAAGGGAATAATACCCTGAGGCAGGGTAGCTAAATCAGCTGCAGGTAAGGTAATAGACCAGGAGCCGTCAGCCTGTACAGTTGCTGAGTAGGTTGTACCACCCACGGTTAAGGTAACTGTATTTCCTGCCGGAATGCTCGTAGTTGTTCCCGTTACCACCACTCCTGCTGCTACATCAGCTGCATTAATGACATTATCCCCTGCAACTGGATTAATGGTGATGGTGGGAACAGAAATTGTCTCTACTGTCACATTGACTGAGGCGGTGGCAATATTGCCTGCTGCATTAGTCACACTGGCAGTAAAGGGAACAGTACCCTGCGGCAGTACAGCTAAATCGGCTGGACTTAGGGCAATAGACCAGGAGCCATCAGCAACTACGGTTCCGGAGTAAGTTATGCCATTCACTGTTAAGGAAACTACATTTCCTGCCTCAGTACCTGTAGTTATTCCCGTTACCACTATTCCTGCTGCTGCCTCAGCGGCATTTATAGTGTTATCCCCAGCAACGGGATTAATGGTAATGGTGGGGGTTTGAATGTTGGGTGCGGTTATTGTGGTCGGCAGACTTACAAGTCCAGACAGCGAAGCAGTTACGGCGATTAGTTGCCCATTCGTTTGGGCGGGATTAAGTGGTAATGAATAGTTACCATTCATGTCTGTAATTGTGGTGCCTAGCTGAAGACCATTTGACGTGGCAGTAATGGTAGTTCCTGGTTGTGCAGTGCCTGTGATTAGCGTACCCGTTGCGTTAATAGTTGCTGTAGGTGCTGAAGGCGGTGGCACATCGAGGTAGGTGTAGCCATACAACAAAGTGGATTTTTGGCCATCCCTGTTTTGAACGACAATGTCTACGGTTTTATTTTCATTTCCATTGAATGCAGGCATGGTAAAGGTGAGTGTACTTTGGTTTTGTTGTATATTTGCTATAAGTTGTCCTGCAACAAATACTAGTACTCCAGGTGCAAAATTGCTGCCTCGAATAGTAACCAGGTTACCACCTGAAAGTGGGCCACTTGCCGGAGTTATATTGAAGATTTGTGGTGCTAATAGTTTGTTGATCTCTTCCGAAATAACCAGAACTTGCTGCATTTTCACCGCGGGATCTTTAACCCATTGAGTAATGTTATGGAGGATACGATTTCCCTGTGAGTACTTTGTTTCATATTGATTTGAATGAGTTAACAGTGAGAACTGCAAGGTAATACTATTATTGTCCGGTGTTGCATTACGAGAGGTGATATGTTGTCCAATCAGAGAAACCTCTATAGGCATTTTTAAAAAAGTGGGCCGCCAATTGAGGCCGGCCTGATAGGTATTATAGATTTCTCTTGCAGTGGCTTCACCGCTTAATTTAAATTGCTCGGTGAGCAATTGATTTAAGCGAACACCCAGCCCTAATCCTTGTCGATTGTGATTGGGAGTATTGGAAAAAATGGTATTGTAACGAACAGTGTCATAGTAAATATTTGTGTTAATCAATGTTTTTGAAGATAATAAAAACTTCGTACCAATATCTGCACCAGAACTTGTAGCTCCTGCAAGGTTACGATAATTAATACAATTCAATCCTGCTTCAAAACCGTTACAATTCATCCCGTCAGAAATATAAGCAACCCCAGCAAATCGCTTGTTATTTGCTTGGGCATAATACCCACCTAAATTTAAGTCGTGTAAAAAAGGGTTATTTAAAACATTTTCCAGGCGTACACCATAAGCGTCCTGATGAACACGGTAATTCGTTTTTTCAAATTCAAATTGAAAGGGTAATTTTTGTTCTAATCGTTCAGCGCTAAATTTTATTTGCGCAAAAGAGGATAGTTCATAACCTAATGTTCCGTTAAAACGATATTGCGACGCGCCATATTCACCCAGTACCCCAAAGGCAAAAGAGTCTCCTAAGGAATGCACATATTGAGCATTGACAAAGGTTCCCGTTAAATCGCTATAGGTTACTCCCCAATTCAAAGGGCTTATGAGATTGAAACTGTTATTAGTGAAATTTAATTTATCAAGAGGGACTGATTCTTGAGCATTTGAAAATGCGGGCATAAATTTATTGACCGAGGTGTCCGAGTTTTTTTGCAACGAGCGATTACCGGTATTGATATTGGGAGCTGCTATGGCTATCGATGAGAGTTGTGAAAAGATAACGAGGTAAGAAATATATTTTTTAAATTTTGACATCCCTGTTTTTTTATAAAGCATATAATAATCATCGTGAAAAAAGCATGGGAAATTTTATTTTCTTTCATTGGAGTGTGTCAATCATTTATTAGGATAGGGCAATTTATTGCGCCCCTTAAGCCTCCGCAATAGCAGGATTGTTTGGGCGTGGGAGGCTAGGAGGATTAGTGCACTAAGGATTTCTTCAAGGTAACTATACGCTGATAGGCCTCATCAATCCGTTTTTGTTTAATTTCACCGGAGCGTACCTTGGCTTCAATAATCTGAATTACTTGCGCGGGATCTTGTTTGGCGGCCAAGGTATTACCAAAAATAAGGATATCTGCACCCGCATTGATTGCCAACACTAGGGCCTGCTCTAAGCCATAATGATCGCTAATTGCCTTCATTTGCAGGTCATCAGTAATAATAACACCATCAAAATGCATTCGATGGCGTAAAAGGTCAGTTAACATTTTGTGGGATAAAGTAGCTGGAAGCCCTGAACTATCAAGCTGACGGTTTACTATATGGGCGCTCATGATTACGCCACAAGAATACTTTTGCCCTAATAAGTAGCGGTAGGGTTCTAATTCAGACATTCTCCAGGTCTCAGTGACATCTACAAAGCCTATATGGGAGTCTGTTGTGGAGCTGCCATGCCCTGGGAAATGTTTATAAACGCATTGGAGCTTTTTATTTAAAAAATTTTGTGAATAAATTTCCGCATTTTGAATAACCCTATTGGGATCGCTAGAAAAGCTGCGGTCTTTTTTGGCAATGACGGGATTATTGGGATTGATATTGACGTCAAGTAAGGGCGAAAAATCTAAATTAAAACCTGACTCGGCCAAAGTTTGAGCCATAAGCTCGGAGTTTGCCTCAGCCGCTTGGGGACCTTGTTTACCGACTTCGCTGGGAGTCAGAGTTGCAGGAAATCCATATTGTTCACTGAGGCGCGTAACCTTTCCGCCTTCATAATCCACCGAAATGAGGAGTGGTAATGCAAGACGGTGGTATTTTAAATTAGCTTGTTGGGTAAAATATTGTAAATCATGATTTAATTGTTTTACTTGCGCGGGAGATTCAATGTTTTTATCAAAGGTTTGTGTTTGCGCATTGTAGTCAAATAGAATGACGCCGCCAATATTATCTTTGGCAATTATTTTTACTATTTCTGACTGAGCATTAATATGTTTCCCATCAAATCCAATAAGTAGCATTTGACCAATTTTATCGTGCAAGCTGATGGGAGCTGCTGTTGCTACGATGCTGGTTATGATACTCGCCAAGAATATAAAAATTGACTTCAAGATACCCATATGTTCCTTTAGTTCGTCTATTGCGTTAATAATTTACCATTTTGTTCTATTTTTATCAAGTCGTGGCTGGATTTAAATAATCGTTTATAAGCGAAGGACTGAACGTGGGAGTAGGGTGGGTAAGGTGAGCTGGGCATTTTCAGCCCAGCTGATGTGTTATTGCTTATTTATTAGCAGCTAAAGCCATACCTTCTAATACAGTGAGTGCTGTATAAAGTTGATAGTCATTATGCAAGAGATCATCAAGCTGAGCCTGAGGACTTTTTGCAGCTTTTTCTGCCTTGGTTTTATTAAGTATGTGACCATTTAAATCTGCTTCACTAAATCCAGTCGCATCTTTATTTTTAGTTGCAGTATTTTTAGGAATTTCCAACTCATTAACCACGATATCAGGCACAATTCCTTTCGCTTGAATTGAAGCACCTGATGGTGTGTAGTAAAGAGCAGTAGTTAACTTAATTCCTGTTTTACTATCAAGTGGTAATACCGTTTGTACTGAACCTTTACCAAAGCTGGTAGTACCAAGTACCACTGCACGTTTGTTGTCTTTTAGCGCTCCCGCGACAATTTCTGCAGCAGAAGCTGAGCCATTGTTAATTAACACTACCATTGGGGCATGATTTAAGACATCAATTCCCTTAGATAGTGCGGTAAAGTCGGTACCGGGTAAACGGCCTTTAGTAGACACAATTGTTTCGGGTTTACCGGTTTTATCTTTACCAAGGAAGGAATCAGACACTTGAATTGCCGCATCAAGTAACCCTCCTGGGTTGTTTCTTAAGTCCAGGATAAGACCTTTTAAGTTGCCGCCTGATTGTTGTTTTAAACGCTCAATGGCTTGTAACATATCTCTTCCCGTTAAGGCTTGGAATTGAGTTAAACGGATGTAGCCATAGCCCGGAGTTAATACTTTGCTTTGTACGCTTTTGATTTGAATGACTTCACGTACCAAATCAAAGGTCAGGGCTTTATTTACGCCTTTACGTAGCACGGTTAGCTGAATAGTGCTGCCGGATTTACCCCGCATCAGGTTAACCGCATCCTTTAGAGAGAGGCCTTGAACCGATTCTTTCCCTAATTTAATGATGTAATCCCCTGATTTGATTCCCGCTTTAAAGGCAGGGGTATCAACTAAAGGAGTTACCACTTTAACCACCCCATCTTCCATGGTCACTTCCAGACCTAATCCACCAAATTCACCACTAGTTGATGTTTGTAGTTCTTTAAACTCTTCTTCATCTAAATAACTTGAATGAGGGTCTAAACCACTGAGCATCCCGCGGATGGCATTATCAAATAATTCCTTGTCGTCTGTGGGTTTCACATAATATTTTTTAATTTCACCTATTGCATTGGAAAAGCGTTGTACGTCTTCCAATGGTACCCCTTTAGATTCAGAACTATCTTGGGGTTCATCAGCTGTAAAGGCCGTCAGAGGTAACATCAATGTGAACGCATAGACTACAGCAAGCGTGCAAGGATATAATTTTCTTATCAACATAGCGATCTCCTCGGATGCAGGCCAACAAAATAAGCCGTCTTCTTTTTTTATTCTTAATATTTTTAATGCAATTTAAGTGCCAGAGGTGTAGGCGATTACTTTAAGCCCTCTTTATTCTTATTTGTTAAAGTAATCAACAATCTGCCTTTTAACCTAGGACAACCAAGCTAGAGGAGGGATTGCTTTTCCCCTTAGTCTTATTTCGAAGTATAGACCGTTTTCTTTAATTGCGCCGCTATGACCTACAGTAGCAATTTGTTCATTTTGTTTGACCGGTTCTCCCTTCTTTTTAAATAACGATTCATTATGGGCATATAAGGTCATAAATCCTTGGCCATGATCAATAATTATGAGTAAACCATAGCCTTTTAACCAATTGCTAAAAACAACTTTGCCTGGATAAACGGCAGTAACCACTGAGCCTTCATCGGCAAAAAATGTCACTCCCTGGTTCATCTTACGTAAGGCCTGCTTTTTAGCATGTATGGGAGACGGCAATTTTTTGCGCATTTGATTAAAGGGCATGCTAGGTTGCGGAACACTTTGGACCGCAAGTGTTTTTAACAGATTGGCTAAATTATTTTTATTCTTTTGTGCCTCTTGCAATTTATTTTGTTTGCTTTGAATTTCATTATTTAATGAACTGATTAAAGAGGTATGATAATTTTTATTTTTTTCCAGTTGCTGCTGGTTTGTGGTCAGTTCCTGTTTCAGCTTTTGGGTGGCAGCTAACTCATTATGAAGTACTTCTTTACTTTGAGTTAATTCTTTTAGGGTGGCATCGACTTGAACAATAAGCTGTTGTCGTGACTTAATGATGTATTGGTAATAGGTTAAAATGCGGCTTACCTTGTAGGGGTCGTCCTGACTAAGCAACCACTTTAAGGGCTGATATTCCCCCATTTGATAGCGAGCCCGAATATGATTGGCTAACAATTGTTGCTGTGCAGATAGTTGTTGGTCCAGTTGATTAACCTGTTTTTGTAAGGTAATTATTTTTGCGGCTTTATTATCTAAAGTTTTTTGGATGATTCTTAACTCTTGCACACTTTTGCTGATTTGTTTTGCAGTGACGGCTAATTCACGGTTTAACACGCCGCGCTTGTCATGGGCGTTTGTTAATGTTTGCTGCAAACTATTAATTTGCACATCGATTTGTTTGAGTTGGCTCTGGGTTTGTTGCAGGTTGGAGGGGGCTGCATGCACGCTCAAACAAAGCAGCATGCCTAACGACATGCTAACCCGGTTATTGCTTAGCTTCTTTGTACATTTAATCATGAGTCTTTTTCTAATAATTGATGGCCAGACATTTCTGCAGGAGGCGTAATTCCCAATAGTGCCAGAATGGTGGGCGCTATATCCGTTAAACTTCCTTCAGTGCGGCTAAAGTGCCAATCGCCGCCAACATAAACTAAGGGGACGGGCTCAGTCGTATGAGCAGTATGGGCTTGGTGTGTGGACTCATCAAACATTTCTTCCGCATTACCGTGATCGGCGGTAATAAGTAGTTGCCCGCCTTGTGCTTCCAGTGCTTGCCATACTCGATGCATGCATTGATCTAAACATTCAATCGCCCTAATGGTTGCCGGGAAATCACCTGAATGTCCTACCATATCGGCATTTGCATAGTTACAAATAATGACATCATAGGTTTGGTTATTAATTGCCTCTACCAAACGGTCAGTTAATTGAGGTGCGCTCATTTCTGGTTGAAGGTTGTAGGTCGCCACTTTAGGTGAAGGAATTAAGATCCGTTCTTCATTATCAAAGACTTGCTCCTTACCTCCATTAAAGAAAAAGGTGACATGCGCATATTTTTCGGTTTCTGCAATGCGTAATTGGTTCAGCCCATGAGCAGCAATCACTTCCCCTAAGGTATTATTTAAAGGGATAGGGGGAAAGGCGGAGGTAGTCGCTAAATTTTTATCGTACTGAGTCATACTGACAAAATGCGATAAACGCGGGCATGCCTGGCGGTTAAATTGCGTAAATGCGCTATCAATAAATGCGCCAGTTAATTGTCTTGCCCGGTCAGCACGGAAATTAAAAAATAAAATCGCATCTCCATCACTAACGATTGCCTCTGAACCAATTTGGGTTGGGGGAATAAATTCATCGGAGAGTTTTTGTTGGTAATAAGTGTTAATGGCCGTTTCTGCATCGGGGAATTGGTGTTGGCTGTGCCCCAAGGTTAATAAGTCATAGACTGGAGCAATACGTTCCCAACGATTATCACGGTCCATCGCATAATAGCGGCCACTAATGGAGCAAATACGGGCAACCGGATATTTGTGTAATTCAGTATTTAAGCGTTTAATACTTTGTAGTGCACTTTGCGGTGGAGTATCACGCCCATCCAGAAAAAGATGCAAACAAACTGAGTGAAAATTATGCTCGGCGCAGAGTGCAAGTAAAGCAAATAAATGCTGCTCATGGCTATGAACCCCCCCGGGTGAGAATAGACCCATAATATGGAGCGACTTGCCGGTTTGCTTTAGTTCCTGGAGCATATTAAGAAATACTGGATTTTTAGCAAATTCAGCCTGAGTAATGCTTTGATTAATACGAGTAAAATCTTGTTGAATCACACGGCCGGAGCCAATGTGCATATGTCCTACTTCTGAGTTGCCCATTTGCTCATCAGGTAGGCCAACAGGCAAGCCTGAAGCATTTAAAAGAATATGAGGGCGTGTTTGCCACCATTCGTCCCATTGAGGGGTGTGGGCTTGAGCAATAGCATTGTGTTTATTATTCTTATTATAACCCCAGCCATCTAAAATCATCAGCAGCAGGGGAGCTTTCTTATGCATGCAACGCTCCATACGTTAAATAGAAGCCGATTATACTATTATCTTTTGTACGGTCACAATCTGAAGTTAGGGGGCTTGTTTCTATTGAATTTACTTGATTTATCGCAACACATCGTGGAATAACTCTTAAAATTTGATGTTAAAAAGGTTAGACTATGCACATTTTGTAAGGTTGGAAGAGTCGTTTTGGAACAAAAAATTCCTCAACACATTGCCATCGTGATGGATGGGAATGGACGTTGGGCTGAAAATCAAGGTTTGCCACGCATCGAGGGTCATAAGGCGGGAGTTGACTCCGTACGCAAAATGATTCGCGCATGCATGGAAAAAAAAGTTGCCTGTTTAAGTTTATTTGCATTTAGCTCTGAGAACTGGGCGCGCCCCATGGAAGAGGTTTCTTTTTTAATGGAGCTATTTATAGAGTCTTTACGGCGAGAACTTAGCGAGTTGAATCAGAATGGTGTGCGCATGTGTTTTACCGGAGACCGTAGTTTATTGTCTCCCTCACTGCAACAACAAATGCGCGAGGCGGAATCTGTGACTGCAGATAATGCGCAATTAACGCTGAATATTGTGGTTAACTACGGTGGCAAATGGGATTTGGTTACCGCAGCGAAAAAAGCGGCACAAGCAATTGCTCAAGGTGAGTTGAGCCTTGATGAACTTGATGAGGCTCGTTTTGCCAGTTATTTGGATATGGTGAATTTACCGGATCCTGATTTATTCATTCGCACTAGTGGCGAATTACGCATCAGTAATTTCTTTCTTTGGCAGCTTGCCTATACCGAGCTTTATTTTACAGATGTACATTGGCCGGATTTTGGTGAGGAAGAACTAGAAAAAGCTTTAGCTTCATTTAGCAAAAGAAAAAGGCGTTTCGGCCAAATTACTAATTGAACTAATGCATGCAGCCTGTCGGTCAACCGTTAATGACCCGGAGCTAAGAGCATGCATTAAATTACTTATAGAGGGCAGTCTTATGTTTTTACAACGATTAATTACCTCCTTAATTTTAGTGCCCTTGGTTTTATTTATTATCTTCTATGGCCCACCTTGGCTATTGGCAAGTATTGTCATCTTGATTTTTTTAGCTGCAGGCAGAGAGGCTTTTCAGTTAATTCCCTTACAAAATTTAGGCATGCAAATCGGCTTTCTTGCTGTAATGCTCTTGGCATTATGGGTATGTGGTCAGCTATTTTCTTTTTGGCTTGGATTAGGGTTAGTTCTCTGGGTTTTTAATATTGCCGCGATTGTTACTTTTCCTAAGTCTCAGGAATACTGGGGCTATCCTGCCGTGGTTGCTGCTGCTTGTATCGTGCTTCTACCTTTATTTGTTCAAAGCCTGGTTCATTTATACCATTTGCCAAAGGGAAAGGCGCTGTTTGTGTATTTACTGTTCTTGATTTGGGCTTCTGATATTGGCGCTTATTTGAGTGGGAAATTGATGGGTAAAAATAAGCTGATTCCTCAAGTTAGCCCAGGAAAATCCTGGGAGGGCGTGCTAGGTGGTTTAATTTTGTCTATGATTATAGCAGGGGTTGGCAGTATGTATTTTCATCCCGTTGCTATGGGGTACTGGTTATTTTTAGCTTTTTGCACGGTAATTATTTCAATTTTCGGCGATTTGTTTATCAGTATTCTCAAGCGGCGCTGTCATTTAAAGGATACCGGAACGCTGATTCCTGGCCACGGTGGTATTTTAGATCGCCTGGATAGTTTAATTGCTGCTCTCCCTGTCTTTTACTTTGGCTTAACGGTGGGGTAGCGTCATGCTTTTAACGTTGCTGTATTTTTTATTGGCCTTATTGTTATTGGTTACTATCCATGAATATGGTCATTTTCAAGTTGCGCGGTGGTGTGGAGTAAAGGTACTGCGCTTTTCTTTTGGTTTTGGCAAGATTTTGGCAAGCTGGACAGATAAAAAGGGAACGGAGTATGCCTGGTCTCTTTTTCCTTTTGGCGGGTATGTCAAAATGTTGGATGAGTCTGAAGGCGAGGTGCCAGAAAACGAGCGCCATTTAGCCTTTAATAATCAATCGGTTTGGAAGCGTATTGCTATTGTGCTTGCTGGCCCGATGTTTAACTTCATTTTTGCTTTTTTTGCCTTGTGGTTGGTTTTGGTTATTGGCATGCCCTCTCTGGCGCCTATGATTGACGGGGTACGTCCAGGCAGTATTGCTGCAGAGGCGGGGCTTAAGGCAAAAGAGGAGATCATTTCCTTAAATGATGCCAAGATAAATAGTTGGCGGGATTTTCAATACGCCCTGATGCCAATGGTGGGTTCTAATGAAACGGTGCACCTTGTTGTCAAATCTTTAGAAAATGGGCAACAGAGCCAAATTTCCTTACCTTTAGCCAATTGGGTTCTGGATGATAAAAAGCCTGATCCGCTAAAAAGTTTAGGAATAGAACCTTTTATTCCATCGATTCCTCCGATTGTTGGTGAAGTGATTCCAGACTCTCCTGCAGATAAGGCGGGATTGAAAACCGGCGATAAGGTTTTGACCGTGGATGGTAAACCCTTTAATGATTGGTTATTTTTAGTTGAATACGTGCAGGCACGTCCGGATGAGCAAATAGCCTTACAAATTAATCGCAACGGCACAATACAAAACCTTAGCGTGCATGTGGGTAGCCATGATAATAAAGGAAAAGTTGAAGGCTTCTTGGGTGTGCGTTCGCAAAAGGTTAAATGGCCAGAGCGCTGGTTACGTATGGAGCGCGAACAACCGCTTGCCGCATTAAATATCGCCTTAAAACAAACAGCTCAGTTAACTGGCACCACCTTTATTTTAATGGGACGTTTAGTTACTGGTAAATTAGGCTTAAATAGCATCAGTGGTCCTGTGGGAATCGCTCAAGGGGCAGGAGATTCCGGACGAGGTGGTTTAGCTACGTATCTATTTTTCTTAGCTTTGGTAAGCATTAGCTTAGGCGCTTTAAATTTATTACCCATCCCTATGCTTGATGGAGGGCATTTGCTGTATTATGTTCTCGAAGTTATCCGAGGTAAGCCCGTATCCGATAGCTTAAAGTCAGCTGGGGCCTATGTAGGCTTGTTATTGTTGGCGGCGTTGATGTTTATCGCGTTAACGAATGATTTATCAAGATTGACGGGTTAGCGGCAAATAGAAGCTTGACAGTAGTTTCTACTTCCGATAAAAAGTGCTTCAAAATTTAATGTATCTGGATATTTTTTATATCCAGAATCACATGCCTGCTTCGCATCGCCATAAATTGCCATTTTAGTCTTTGCTAAAAAGCGCATTTAGTGGTTAGCGAGGTAAAAAACTGGACGTAAAATAATAATGAAAAAGATCAGTAGTAAGTTTTTAGTAGGGGTTTGTTGTTCAACGCTTTTGGCTTGGTCTACACAAACAATGGCAGATGAAGGGTTTGTTGTTCGCAGTATTAAGGTTACTGGTTTGCAACGGGTTTCTACTGGAACCGTATTAAACTATATTCCTGTGCAAGTGGGGGAAGAAGTTAACTCCAGTTCAACCGGTGAAATTATTCGCGCTCTTTACGACACTGGTTTTTTTCAATCTGTATCTCTAGAACGTCAAGGTAATACTCTCGTTGTTAATGTGATTGAACGTGCAACGATTGGGGCCATTAATATTACGGGAAATAAAGAAATCCCTGCCGAAAAGATGAAAGAATTTCTTAAGGAAATGGGATTAGTAAAAGGCCGTGTGTTTCAATCCTCGACCTTAGAACGTTTAGAAAAAGAATTAAAGAAAGCTTATACCGCCAGAGGAAAATATAATTCGCGTATTGAAACTCGGGTAACGCAACTGACTGAGAATCGTGTGGGGATTAATATTACGGTTTCCGAAGGACGCGTATCGCGAATTAAGAAAATTAAAATCATCGGTAACCATGATTTTAAAGACAGTGAATTATTACCTGAGCTGTCATTATCTACCTCGAATTTATTTACTTATTTTACGAAAAAAGACCAATACTCGAAAGCTAATATGGACGCTTCATTAGAGGCGCTACGCTCTTATTATTTGGATCGTGGGTATTTGAAGTTTAATATTGTTTCTTCCCAGGTTTTATTATCGCCAGATAGAAAAGATGTATTTATTAACATTCATGTTGATGAAGGCCCTCAATACCGCTTTGCTGGCTATAAAGTAGTCGGAAAGACGGTAGTGCCCAAAGAAAAAATTGACTCCTTGATTCAAGTGCGTAAGGGGGCGGTGTTTTCTCGTAAGAAGGTAACCGAATCAATTTCTGCAATTGGTTTGGCTTTGGGGGATGTGGGCTATGGTTTCCCAGCGATTAATGCTGAACCACAATTAGATGAAAAAGATAAAAGCGTATTTATTACCTTCGTAGTTGAACCAGGACGTCATGTTTATGTACGTCGCATTAAGTTTCATGGCAACACGAAAACCAGTGATTACGTCCTACGCAGTGTGATTCGCCAGGATGAAGGTGGGTTGCTGTCATTACATAATATTAAAGAATCTGAGCGCCAATTGCGCTTGTTGGGTTATTTGAAAAATGTGGATGTGAAAACAACTCCTGTTCCTGGAGCGAATAACCAAGTGGACATGGACGTGCAAGTGGAAGAGGCTCCCTCGGCAGAAGCCAGTGCCTCGATTGGTTATGGTACCAACGGTTATCAAGTTAATGCGTCAATTAACCAGCATAACTTTATGGGTACTGGTCGTTCAATGGGGGCTGCATTCACTTCCAGTAAATGGGGGCAAGATTACAATGTTAGCTACTACAATCCATTTTTCACTGATACCGGGATTGGACGAGGCGTAAATCTTTATTTCGCCCGCGTTGACCCAAGAAATTTAAACGTGAGTACCTACAGTTCTAACCGCTTTGGTGGTGATGTGAATTATAACTTCCCCTTAGGTGAAGCAAGTAGTTTCCAATTAGGTTATGGTTATCAGGACGTAGAAATTAAAAGCGTAGGCTATGTTATTCCTATTCAGAATTTTGTAACAGAATACGGCCGTCATTTCCAGGAGATTCGTTTGTCTTCGGGTTGGGCGAGAAACAGCTATGATCAGTTCCCATACCCAACCCGTGGTATGAACCAACAGCTTACAGCAGTAGTGGCATTACCTGCGAGTTCGAACTCGTTATCTTATTATAAGGGTTCTTATCAAGCGCGCCTTTACCAGCCAATTATGCGTGGATGGATTTTCTCCCTGCAAGGCTTTGCGGGTTATGGAAACATGTTTAACAACAGAGGCTTACCATTCTTCGAGAACTATTATGCAGGGGGTACAGCGCAACCAGGACAGGTTCGTGGTTATGACAGTTTCTCGTTAGGTCCATTGGATAATATCCATAACTCTATGGGAGGTAACTTCTTGGCGAGCGCAAGTGCTGGTCTTATTTTACCTTATCCTTTAAGTCGTGATAACGTCAGAACCACCATCTTTGCCGATGCGGGTAACGTCTTTGCATACAATACTGCACCAATATTCACGGGTTATGATGCCGGTCCAATTCGTTATTCAGCGGGGGTATCGGTAGAGTGGCGCTCTCCATTTGGTCCATTAGCATTTAGCGTAGCGAAAGCATTGAATCCGCAACGTTTCGACCAACAACAGTTGTTCCAGTTTGCATTGTCTTCTGGATTCTAATCCCATACAGAGGTAGGCGGGGCTTAACAGTCCCCGCTTGCCTATCCTGAAAAATATTTTCAATCTCATCTTGGGTACATATCGCAACCCATTTCGAATTGTGCTAGCATCTTGGTCTTTAATTTAGGAGAGAGCTTATGAAGCGGTTTGGTGGCGTTTTAGCCTTTGTTTTGAGCGTATTCTGTGCTAGTGCATTCGCTGATGCAGCAAAGATTGGCGTGGTTGATTTACAAAAAATCATGCAGACTTCCAGTCAAATGAAAGATGTCCAACAAAAGTTGGAAAAAGAATTCAAACCACGTCGTGACAAGTTAGTTGCTATGGAAGCTAGCTTGAAAGCTGATATGGAAAAATTTAAGCGTGATAACGCAATAATGGGCGCAACTCAGAAGAAAGATCTGGAAAGAAAAATTATTACTGCGCAACAACAATTCGAGCGTGATGGTCAACAATACCAACAAGAATTAAGCACTGCAAACAATGAAGCGATGGAAGGTCTATATACTAAAGTTCGTGCAGCAATTTCTAAGGTTGCTAAAGACGGAAAATATGACCTAATCGTACAAAAAGATGCAGCGCCTTTCAGTTCTGATACTCTTGATGTAACTGATAAAGTTGTTAAAGCAATTAACTAATTCGGCGCGATAAAGTTGCTAACTTTAGCCCAATTAGCTAAGTATTTAGATGGCGTGTGGCACGGTGATGCCAATCACGCCATTTTTTCTTTGGCTTCACTGAGCCGAGCAGGGACTCAGGATTTGGCCTATTATGACAATCCTCTATTTGCTCAAGCCTTAAGTAATACGGCAGCAGGTGCCGTATTACTTAAGGCAGAGCATCATCCCGCCTATTCCGGCAATGCCATTATTGTGAACAACCCCTTACAGGCGATGATCAAAGCCACACAATATTTATCGCAACAACCATCACGGACAGCAGAAATTGCGGCAAGCGCAGAAATTCATCCTAGCGCCCAATTAGGACAAGATGTTAGCGTAGGACCCTATTGCGTTATTGGTGCAGGTGTACAGCTTGCTGAGGGCGTGGTTATCGGTGCACATAGCGTGATTGAAGCGGATGTGCGCATTGGTAAAAACAGCCTGATTGCCAATAATACGGTGCTCCATACAGGGACTCAAATGGGCGCGCAGGTAGTTATTAACTCTGGAGCAATCGTGGGAGCCTCGCCCTTTAACTATGTAAAACAACATGGTTCCTGGGTGCAAGACCCGGTTGTTGGAGGCGTGATTCTGGCAGATAAAGTACATCTGGGGGCGAATACGGTAATTGATCGTGGCACCCTGGGAGATACTTATTTAGATGAGGGAGTCTGTGTTGATAACTTGGTACAGATTGCTCATGATGTTGTGATTGGTAAAAATACCGTGATTGCTGGATGTGCGGCAATTGGTGCTTATGCGCAAATAGAGGCTGATTGCATTATTGGTGGGGCGAGCAGCATTGCGGCTTATGTGCATTTGGCTGCGGATGTGGTGATTACCGGCATGTCAACGGTAAGCAAATCTATTGCTAAGCCAGGTATTTATTCCTCGGGTACTCTAGTACATGAACATAAGCGCTGGCGACGTAATGCAGCACGATTTCGTCGCTTGGATGATTATATCAATAGATTGGGCGCTCTTGAAAAGAAATTGAGCACTTAATTGGCCATCATTTAGCGCAAAATAGTAGAAATATAAACCAACTCTAATATTAATAATTGCTTTGGACTGATTAAAGCAGGATAATGACGGCTCTTTTAAGAAGCCCAAAAGGTGTAATTGGACGTAATGTTCAGTCATACCCAAACCTGATACTAAGACAGGAAATAATAATGAGTGAATCTATATTGGATATCAAACAAATTTTTAATTTGTTGCCTCACCGTTACCCAATGATGTTGGTTGATAGGGTATTAGATTACAAAGTTTTTGATTATTTGACTGCGATAAAAAACGTTACGGTTAATGAGAACTTTTTTACGGGTCATTTCCCCGAAAATCCAGTAATGCCAGGTGTGTTAATGCTCGAAGCATTAGCGCAAGCGAGTGGAATTTTAGCTGCGGTATCCCATACTCATGAGGAAAATGTATTGCATTTTTTTGCAGGTATTGATAATGCAAAATTTAAACATGTAGTGACTCCGGGAGATCAGTTGCGCTTGGAAGTAAAATTCTTAGGAAGGAAAAAAGCGTTTTGGCGTATGCATGGCGAAGCTTATGTAGGCGATAAACTGGCCTGTTCTGCGGATTTATTAAGTGCAGCAAAGGAAATTCAAAAGTGATAGATGAAAGAGCAATAATTCACCCATCTGCTAAACTAGCGAAAGGTGTAACAGTAAGCCCTGGCGCAGTAATTGGTGCAGATGTTGAAATCGGTGAGAATACCTGGATAGGTCCTTATGCAGTGCTTAAAGGTCCAACGACCATTGGTAAAAATAATAAAATTTTTCAATTCGCCTCCTTAGGTGATGAACCACAAGACGTTACTTATAAAGGTGAAGCTACACGCTTGGAAATCGGTGATAATAATATCATTCGCGAATATTGTATGATCAACCGTGGTACCGTCAAAGGCGGTGGGGTGACACGTATTGGTAATGATAACTTCTTAATGGCTTATACCCATGTTGGCCATGATTGTATGTTAGGCAATAACATCATTCTTATTAGTTATGGCGCGTTATCAGGACATGTAACAATTGATGATTATGCCATTATTGGTGGTTATGCTGCAGTACATCAGTTTTGCCATGTAGGTGCTTATTCCTTTATTGCTCGAGCTACTTATGTGTCTAAAGATGTGCTTCCCTATATTATGGTTGCCGGATATGCTCCTTCAGTCTATGGCATTAATACAGTAGGCTTGCGTCGACGCGGGTTTTCTTCCGAAGCAATTAATTCGCTACGTCGTGCTTATAAAGTAATTTTTCGCAAAGGGCTCACCGTACAGCAATCGATTGCGGAGCTGGAGCTGATGCAGAACGAATGCCCAGAAGTAATTCCTATGATCGATTTATTAAATCGCTCAACACGTGGTATTGTACGATAAGCTAAAGACTACCCGCTTCGTTGCTGAGTGGGCGGATATATCAAACCGGATTTGATACAAACCAGTGTAAAAGTCAGCCTTATAATTGCCTGGATGCCGCAGCTTGTCCGCGGCATCACGGAGTGTGGCTGACTCTTAACAAAATCATAAGTTAGAGTGACAGCCTATGTTAGACATTCAATTATTACGAGATGACCCTCAATTCGTTGCTTCCCAGTTGTTAAAGCGTGGTTTTCAATTTGATATCAGCTCCTTTACAGCTTTGGATGAACAGCGTAAAGAACTGCAAGTCGCCACTCAAGCCTTGCAAAATGAACGAAACACGCGTTCCAAAGCGATTGGGATTGCCAAAGCTCGTGGTGAAGATATTGAGCCCATGCGCGAAGAGGTTAACCGCATTGGTGCGGAGCTAGAGCAGAAAAAGCAAGAGCTCGATGATTTATTACAACAAATCGAAGCAATCGCTTTGCGTTTGCCGAATATCCCCCACGAATCAGTACCCGTTGGTGCCGATGAGCACGAAAATGTAGAAGTGAGACGCTGGGGAACTGTTCCCAGCTTTGATTTCACCGTGAAGTCACATGATGAGCTTGGTGAAGCTTTAGGACAAATGGATTTTGCAATGGCTGCTAAATTAACTGGCAGTCGTTTTGTCGTCATGCGTAATCAATTAGCCCGACTACACCGTGCCTTAATCCAATTCATGTTGGATGTGCATACACAGCATCATGGCTATCAGGAAATTTATGTTCCTTATATTGTCAATGCAGACAGTTTATTAGGTACCGGGCAATTACCAAAGTTTGAAGAGGATTTGTTTAAGTTAACTGGTGATCAAGGTTATTATCTAATCCCAACCGCGGAAATCCCGGTAACTAATACAGTTCGTGACACGCTACTTACTGAGGATATGTTGCCGATGCAATACGCATGCCATACCCCTTGTTTTCGTAGTGAAGCGGGATCTTATGGTAAAGATACTAAAGGGATGATACGCCAGCATCAATTTGAAAAAGTTGAGTTGGTTTGGATAACAAAACCGGAAGAATCTTATCTTGCTTTGGAAAAGCTAGTTAATCATGCAGAAACAATTTTACAACGTCTGGAATTACCGTATCGGGTTGTTACCTTATGTTCCGGTGATATGGGGCCGAGTGCTGCAAAAACTTATGACATCGAAGTATGGTTACCAAGTCAGGATACCTACCGTGAAATCTCTTCTTGTTCGAATATGGAAGCATTCCAGGCACGTCGGATGAAAGCGCGTTATAGACGTAACGAAGAACGTAACATAGAACCAGTCCATACCTTAAATGGTTCTGGTCTTGCTGTCGGTCGAACCCTAGTCGCCTTAATGGAAAACTATCAGGACAAAGAAGGTAACATTCATATCCCTATGGCTTTACGACCTTATTTAGGTGGTATGGAATGCATTCACATGGCATAGAAAATTGCCCCCGGATTAGGCTGTGCTAATACGGGCTTCAGTACGGAAGCCCGTATTAAAAGCCGCGTAATTGATTAATTATTGCCAAGGTTTTCTTTTTTTTCTACAATTAAACTCTATAATTAAAAAAAGATTCATCTTTTGAGGTACGACTCAAAACCGTTAATTCCTCAATTAACCCAGGAACCAGTCATGTCAACACAAGCGATTGTAAAAATGGGTAGCAAACAATTAGGCATTCGTTCTACACCTCTTGTTGATTTTGATCCAATCAATACGCATCCGGAAATTGCAACCTTACTGCAAAATATGCGTGATACCATGGAGGAGAAGGGTGGAGTAGGGATTACTGCGCCTCAACTTGGTTGTAACAAACGAATTATCATGCTGGGATTTGAGAAGAGCAAACGTTATCCGAATGCAAAACCTGTCCCTTTTACCGTTTTGATTAATCCTTCTTATAAGCCCATTTCTGAAGAAATGGTTGATGGTTGGGAAGGGTGTTTAAGTCTTCCTTGTTTGCGAGGTTTGGTATCACGCTATAAGAAAATTGAATACAGTGGCTATGATGCTGAGGGTAATTTTATTACAGGAATTGCCGAAGGTTTTCATGCGCGTATTATTCAGCATGAATGTGATCATCTTGATGGGATACTATTTACTTATCGGCTAAAAGATTTGCATGACTTTGGCTATGAGGATGAATTAGGCCCCCGTATTTTTAATTATTAAATGATATTCCCTCTTTTCTGCATCCTTGTTAAAGTAATTTCCTTCAAAATTAACGCACAATAACATCAATGGCACTATGAATGATTTTTTTGATTCAACGAGTTCATTACAAGTTTTATGCAATTATTTAAAACAGCAGATTAGTTTATCGGGTATTGATACCGAGGTATCGCCTGAGTCAACGCTGCAAGATCCCCAGGATGAGCCATTAATTTTAGAATTTGATGAACTACAACAAGAACATGCGGCTAAATACATTCAGCGACTGTGGCGAAAAAGGCAAATCAATCTCAAATTTATCCAAGACCCTTATAACACCTATTTATCCATGATGCCTCCAGATGATGAACAGCGCTTATTGTCTCGAATTATGTTTGGACGTCATGCGGCCGAATTGCCAGCAAACTCTAAATATAAGGCGGCAAATCCTTATATTCATATTCGTGCCTATTATCATCGAGATGATGATTTACCGGCAGTGTTCTTAAAACAATTACTCTTGCAGTTTGCAATTGATCCAGAACTTGAAAGTGTCAATGAGTACATGCCAGTAAGCTTATTGAATAATACTCCCATTGAGGAGATTATTAAGGCCCATTTTCCTCCGCTCAAAGCGCCCATAGAGTTAATTAAGGATATGAATCATAGTATCGGTTTGCTTGTGATTCCCCGATATAATTTTGGTCAAATTCTTAAAGTAAAAGAGATTGTACGGGCTTGCGGTGTGGTTGCCTCTCCATGGGAAATTGCGCAAAATATTAGAGCAGAGCTTTATCCTGAGCTCATAAGCCCGGAAATTTCAGGCATTGATAATTTACCGGTAACTAGAGAGGAGTTGCTAGAAAGTCTTGTATGTAAAAAAATAAACGCGATTGCAGCCAGTTGCCGACATCCTACGCGATTATTGGCTGTGAATCTTGCTAAGTTAGTCCAGGCCTTGCCGGATATGCCCCCCGATGCCATAAAACGAATTAGCTTGTTGCTGGAGTTAACCCATATTTTTTATGAGTATCATTATCCACGCTACGCATTCTGTATTTATGTGATTATCCATGAAATTAGTTTAGCTTTATTAAAGCAGACGGATGAGCAGTCCCTAACTCACAGTTTTAATGCATTTATTAGTGAGTCTAAAAAAACCTTTCTGAGCTCTTTTGCTCTTAGTGAAGAACACATCGCCAATGCGCATTTTGTTGCGTTTCCAGCATTATCAGGAACCAATGCGTATACCTTAGCCATGCAATTAGCCTGCCAGATGAAAACAGATAGCGGCGCAGAACCTAAGATTAAAGTATGTATGCCGAGCTATTATGAGTTTGCCCATATTACCAAAAAGAACCTAACCGAGTCGGATGCGGATATTTATATTATTTCTGCAGGCCCAATGGTTAATAAAAATGGTCTAACTCCGGGGGTAGATATTAATCATTTGATCAGGCGCAAATTGATTGGAAAAAAGCGTGATAAACCATTAACCCTTATTGTTGATGCGACCACGGCTTTGTACGCTAATTTACAATTAGCACCAGAAGTTCAGGGATTAATAGAAAGGGGGCAGCTTTCAATCATTTTGCATGAAAGTCATCAAAAATTTGGTCTGATTCATAGTGATCAAGCGCAATATGGCCGTGTCTTAGGTCTTTGTGCTAAAGACAGTTATGCGGAGGAATTGATTCGGCAGATGCAGCAAAACTCCCAAGATGACTTTAATCGGCATGTGGATATGCGCATAGGAGCTTTTATTAGCAGTATCTGTGGGAGTTCGCTTGAGGAGATAAAACAACAGCATTTTAGCAATGGTGCGCTGTTAAGAAATTTATTACTTACCTCTTTATTAAGTAACAAGGAGATTGTCACTCATAAAGATATGCTGACTAATTTGGAGCAATTGTATTTTACTACATCGCAGGATGCCTCATTTAATAATATTACGCGCAATATTATTGAACCAAGAGATAGTTTTGGTCATTTTAGTTTTACTAAAATAGGGGTGGGAAAATATCATCGTATTAGTGCGGATGCCTCTGATCATATTGATTGTCTCATTTTGGCGTCACAAATTTATATTTCCCAACAATACAAGGCAGAGCAATTAGCAGACATTTTATTAGTATATGCGCGTACAAGTGAACGCTTAAGTTTTGAATATCAAATCATGACACTTGCAGTACTTAACAAAATTAGCGCGGGGTTAAGCGAGCTGGATGACATTGATTTATTAGAGTTATATACGGCAATGCATTATTTATTAGCTCGTTGCTCGAACTTTGCTGGTCGGCAATATTATACGCGAGTTGTCACTTATTTAACGAGTTTAGAGGACATTCTTGTTGCTCAATACCAGCCTGAAAATCCTGGCTCCTTTTTGGGAGCAGTAAATATTTTGTATCAAGCGGGGATTAAAAGCAGTCATTTGATTGCGTATTTACATGAGCATGAGCACATTAATTTGCTTGCAAAGGTGAGTACGGAAATTTGTTTACAGCAATTCATGCAACAGAATGTTTTAACTGCCAAGCAATTAATGACCGTGTTTGCTCTTTTGGAAGCTCGGCTGAATATTGCTGATTATTTAGGGCTTATATCGAATGAGAAATTTTGTTCGGGGGTGTTAAAAGTCCATGATGCAAATCAACGCATCTTGGTTAATTTAAAATCATCCTCAGAGAAATACCAGAAAGCGAGTACAGCATCTCTTATATATCAGGCAGAATGTTATCAGGCGTTACAGCATTATTATCAATTAGAGCATTCCACGAAAGAGGATGCGCAGAGCTTAATTACTTCATTGGAGAACGCCAAAGATACTTATACCCATGATGTACTTCATCATGATCGATGCGCTCAATCGCAAGCGATGCGGCTTATTTTAATGATGCTTACTAATTTCTTGGCCAGCTTAACTTTGGGTGCTGCTCATGCAGTTCATTATAAAAGTACGGGCCGTGTTTTATTTTTTTCTGGCACTAATTCTGAGAATGACCTATGCGCAACACATCAGGATTTGAATGCTCAGTTGCTGATGCCTCAGGGAATTAAGATGGGAGCATAGACTCGAAATAATCTAAAAATCTTTTAGATGGAGCCTGGTTGCAAGCAACCAGGTTAAGCTTTTTAATAAGTTCGTTGTAACGCGAAATTAGCGAGCTCAGCGAGAGCTTCTTTATATTTTGATTCCGGTAAAACCATTAAATGAGATAGGGCGGAGTCAATTTCCTCTGCGGCAATCTTTTTGGTATATTCGATGGCTTTCGTTTCTTCCAGTGCAACCAGAATTTCCGGTAAAAACTCGAGACTTCCCTTTTTCAAACTCTCAATAATTTGTTGTTTTTGCAACTCTGAACCATGCTCTAGGGCATGAATTAATGGTAGAGTCGCTTTACCATCTGCCAAATCATCACCAATGTTTTTACCAATGGTTTTGGCATCAGAGCAATAGTCCAGCGCGTCATCAACTAGTTGGAAGGCATTACCTAAGTGTAAGCCATAAGCATAAATACTGTCTTGGACTTCTTTAGATGCGTCACTTAACATGGGACCAATACAGGAGGAAGCAGCAAATAACAAGGCTGTTTTTGCACGAATCACCTCGAAATACTCATCAAAAGTAAGGGCAGGGTTATGTCGATTTGATAATTGTTTGACCTCGCCACAGCTAATATCTAATGCTGTATTGGCAAAAAGTTTCAAAATGGCCGGATTGCCTGAGTCCACCATTAATTGGATTGATTGAGTAAACAAATAATCACCAACTAAGATACTTGCCTTACTTCCCCAAATATTATTTGCGGTTTCACGCCCTCTTCTTAGCGTAGATTCATCGACAACATCATCATGCAGTAAAGTGGCTGTATGAAAGAATTCCACCATCGCTGCCAAAGCAATATGATCCTGGCCTTGATAGCCGCAAGCATTGCTGGCTAAGAGCACTAAAAGGGGACGTAGTCGCTTGCCACCACTTTCAATAACATGGTGGGACATATCATCAATTAAACCTATCTGAGATTCAATTTTATTAACAATTAAAGCATTGACCGCGTTAAAATCATCAATTACTGTTTCGCGTATACTCTCAATCGTCATTGTTTTTCCTCAACCATTCAATCAGCAAATGCTAAAGTTGTACCGGGTAATTGTCAAGGCATCCGTTCAGGTAATGGCGTTCAACTTCAGAAAAAAATAGTAGGATGGACTGTCAGGCCTGAGGAGACCTTAGGCCTAACAGCCCAGCAAAAATTCATCAATTAAATGTGAGCAGGGCTACACATTAAAGAGAAAATGCATTACATCGCCATCAGAGACAACATATCCCTTACCTTCCAGGCGTAATTTGCCCGCTTCTTTGGCGCCTTGTTCACCACGATAGCTAATAAAATCATTATAAGCAATTACTTCAGCGCGAATAAAACCCTTTTCAAAATCAGTATGAATTACCCCAGCTGCTTGCGGAGCTGTTGCACCTTTATGAATGGTCCAAGCTCTTACTTCTTTAACGCCTGCAGTAAAATAAGTTTGTAATCCTAAAAGATCATAACCTGCACGAATTACTTTATGCAGACCTGGTTCACTTAAGCCCAGACTCTCCATAAATTCATTGCGATCTTCGTCATCCAACTCAACTAACTCAGATTCTGTAGCTGCACATAAGGCAACAATACTAGCATTTTCGCGTGCGGCAAGTTCTTGTACCTTATCCAATAGTGGATTATTTTCATAACCATCATCATTCACATTGGCGATATAAAGAACCGGTTTTGCGGTCAGTAAAAATAAACGACGAGCAATTAACTCTTCATCGGCAGTTAATTCCAAAGTGCGTACGGGATGCCCTTCATCTAAATGAGCTTTAACTTTCTCTAGAGCTTTTACTTCTGCAATAGCGTCTTTATTGCCACTACGACTGTTCTTGCCTGCTTTAAGCATGGCTTTTTCAACTGCTTCCATATCGGCTAATGCTAATTCTGTGTTAATTACGTCAATATCACTTAGCGGATCAACACGACCTTCTACGTGAATCACGTCGGTATTTTCAAAGCAACGGACCACATGAGCAATGGCATCGGTTTCACGAATATTGGCTAAAAACTGATTTCCTAAACCTTCACCTTTAGAGGCACCCTTTACAATACCCGCAATGTCAACAAATTGCATGGTCGTCGGAAGTATTTGCTGCGGCTTAACTATCTCACTTAAGGCATCAAGACGGGGATCGGGAACAGTCACAATACCCACATTTGGTTCAATGGTGCAAAAGGGGTAATTCGCTGCTTCAATACCTGCCTTAGTCAGGGCATTAAAAAGAGTTGATTTACCCACGTTAGGCAAGCCTACGATCCCACATTTAAATCCCATGAATAGTACCTCTGTTAAGCGTTTAATTGATTCATTGCTCTGGAAATATCTCCAGATAAAAGTAAGGGCATCGCAGCGATCCCTCTATCGATTGCATCGTAAATATGTTGTCTGTCCTGTGCGGACGGTTTATTGAGTACATATTGGTGCACTAAGTCTTTATGCCCTGGATGGCCTATACCAATACGTAAACGATGGAAGTTGGGGCTGCCGATTTGGGCAATAATATCTCTTAGACCGTTGTGTCCACCATGTCCACCACCGGTTTTTAATTTAATTCGTCCTGTAGCTAAGTCCAATTCATCATGAACTACTAGTATTTCTTCCGGTTGAATGCGGTAAAATTGGCTGATTAATCGTGTCGGTTGCCCACTATGATTCATAAATGTTAGGGGTAAAACCAATTTGCTGGAATGCTTATCCACTTCGAGCTCAGCCAGCTCGGCCTGCATTTTTTTCTCTATTTTGAATGTAGCACTATGTCGTTGCGCTAGGGCTGTTGTAAGCCATCCACCGGCATTATGACGCGTATGCTCATAAGCTGAACCTGGATTACGTAAACCAATGATAAGTTTTATCGCCATGATGAGTAGGTAGGATTAGGGTGTTTGGGGTTTAGGTAAATCAGAGTCAGGCATGCCTGACTCTGATAACAGGGAAAATTACTCTTCACCTTTCTCTTCTGAATCAACAGTAGGTACAGCAGATGCTGGAACTTCGGTTGCTTCTTCAGTTGAGCCTACACGAGCCATATGAATACTCACAACAGGAGCGTCATGGCTACCATCGTTAACATCAACTGTTAAGTTTACGCCTTTGGGTAACTTCAGATGTGATAAATGCACCACATCATCAAGTGCTACTTTAGACATATCCACTTCGATGAACTCTGGAAGGTCTTTAGCTTGGCAACGAACTTCAACTTGAGTCATGGTGTGGTTAACCATACCGCCAGCCTTGATACCAGGAGCTTTTTGCTCATTGATAAAATGCAGAGGTACTAATTTAACCAGAACGTCTTTCTTAGAAACACGTTGTAAGTCCATATGCATGATTACAGGCTTGTACGGATGGCGTTGCAATGCTTTTAAAATTACGTGTTCAACTTTTCCATCAATAGTAATATCAAAAACACTAGAATAAGTACTTTCTGCTTCTAATACTTTGATTACTTTGTTGTGTGGGAAAAGAATAGACATTGGTTTTTTGTCTCCGCCGTAAATTACTGCGGGAACTTTATTTTCAAGACGACGTAGGCGGCGGCTCGCACCTTTCCCCATATCCGTTCTTGTTTCTGCTTCTAATAGAATATTTGACATTATTATATGCTCCAAAAATTAAATGGCCCTTACTTAATCCGCGACCAGATTAAATACCAGATCCAAGAATCTATTGACATTTCTCAACTCTTGGCCAAAATATTCAAGGTTGCAAAATAATTGCGTACCTTAAAGACTTTGCTGTTAAATCTGGAAAGGGTGGCAAAGTATACAATATTTTAAAATGAACATAAATAGAAATTGCACTTGAAGTCGTTGGCATAATTTCAT
This sequence comes from Legionella lytica, assembly GCF_044626755.1. Classification (GTDB taxonomy): domain Bacteria; phylum Pseudomonadota; class Gammaproteobacteria; order Legionellales; family Legionellaceae; genus Legionella; species Legionella lytica_A. The sequence goes on from NZ_JBGORX010000003.1 coordinate 246,010, forward strand.
AGAATATGCGACTTTATTGAATTTGTGATAGCCAATCAGGCGAATTGGAGAAAAATTATGTATGCGGTAATCAAAACTGGCGGTAAGCAATACACCGTAAAGGAAGGCGATGTACTTAAAATCGAATTGCTGCCTGACGATGTTGGCAACGAAATTAAATTCGAAGAAGTTTTAATGTTAGCTGATGGTGACAATATTGTTTGCGGTGCGCCATTTGTTGCTAAAGCAATTGTAAAAGCAGAAGTACTTGATCATGGCCGTCACAAGAAAGTCAAAATCATCAAGTTCCGTCGTCGTAAGCACCATATGAAACAAATGGGGCACAGACAATATTATTCGCAAGTTAAAATTACTGCGATTAGCAAGTAAGAGGGGATAGCAATGGCTCATAAAAAAGCAGGTGGTAGTACTCGTAACGGCCGCGACTCGAATCCTAAATATCTTGGTGTGAAGCGCTATGGTGGCCAGTTTGTTAATGCAGGTGAGATTCTTGTAAGACAACGTGGTACTCGTTTCCATGCAGGTCCAGGTGTTGGCGTTGGTCGTGATCATACTTTATTTGCCTTAGTTGAAGGCTTGGTTAAATTCGTAATTAAAGGCGAAAAAAATCGTAAGTATGTAACTATTGTTGCTGAACAAGAAGCTGCAAACTAGGACTTTTAAGTTCTACCGATTGTCTTTACTCGTAGCCTGGTTGCTTGCAACCGGGCTACTGTGTATTAAACATCAGAAAAACGTAGCCCGTATTGGCACAGTCTAATACGCGGATATGTGTCACAACATCCCGTATTGGACTTCGTTTAATACGGGCTACGAAGTATAAGGATGAGGTTTATATCCTCATTCACAGCTCGCTCACAAATGCTCCCTGTCTCTGACAACAGAGTTTTCTTTTTATTTTGAGGTATGTCATGAAATTCGTTGATGAAGCACTTATTAAGGTTGATGCCGGTAATGGTGGTAGTGGTTGCTTAAGCTTCAGACGCGAAAAATTCATTCCTCGTGGTGGTCCAGATGGTGGGGATGGCGGTGATGGGGGCAGCGTTTATTTCGAAGCCTGTAATGATCTCAATACCCTTATTGATTTTCGTTATATGCGCCACTATAAGGCTGGAAACGGCCAACCCGGTATGGGCGGAAACTGTTCCGGTAAAAAAGGTGACGATTTAATCATTAAAGTTCCTGTGGGAACGCTGATTTATGATGTTGATAGTGGCGAATTACTTGGTGATATTAGCAAAGTAGGGGTTCCTGTACTCATTGCGCAAGGGGGATTCCATGGTTTAGGCAATACCCGTTATAAAAGCAGTGTGAATCGTGCTCCACGTCAAACCAGCCCCGGAAGTCCTGGAGAGTCTAGACATTTACGTCTTGAGTTGCGTGTTTTAGCCGATGTGGGCCTACTTGGCTTGCCCAATGCTGGAAAATCGACTTTGATTCGTGCTGTTTCCAGCTCCAAGGCGAAAGTTGCTGATTATCCCTTCACTACATTGCATCCAGGTTTGGGTGTGGTCAGTGTTTCTTCGCATAAAAGTTTTGTTATGGCTGATATTCCTGGGCTTATTGAAGGAGCTTCTACTGGCGCCGGTTTAGGGCATCGTTTCTTAAAGCATTTGTCTCGTACTTGCGTGTTGTTGCATGTGATCGATGTGGCTCCTTTAGATGAAAGTGATCCCATAGCTTCGGCGAAGGCAATTATCCATGAATTGGCTGAGTACAATCCTGAATTAGTGCAAAAACCACGTTGGCTCGTGCTCAATAAAATTGATATGTTGCCTGATGAAGAAAGTCGTAATGAGCGCATTCAGGCCATTATTAATGGCCTGAACTGGAAGGATAAGGTATTCACCATTTCCGCAATCAGCGGTCAAGGAACTCAGCAACTGTGTTATTCATTGATGCAATTGATTGATGATCTGAACAATCCTGAAGCTTGACCATTCTGCCGCATGTTCTCGTACTGAGGGTGTGCGGTAGGGAATCGTATACATTTCCGTCCCTTCATTTTTTCCATCGTGATAATGGATCGTTAACTGCGTTGTTCCGGTTATCGCTTTCTTATGCCAATAATCATCTAAGCCTGAAATGTGGAAATAAGGCTTGTTTCTTTGTAATCCATTAAAATTGACTAAATGGTGTAGACCAGGTTTGCTTAAAATATTTTGCAATAAGCCTCCTGTTGCTTCATCAATAATGGTGATTGGTTCATTGCGCGCGCTAATGAGTTCACGTAAGGTGTCAGATGCTTTTTTATCTACGGCACTGATTATATGTGGTTGCACAATGGGGTCGACAAAGGCTTTGATTTGTTCAGCCACATTGGGCCGGCAACGCACTTTGAATTCAATATAGGGCGACTCCCAACGATAGCCTGTTTGGCAATCAATTGCGGCTAATGCTTCTTCCAATGTTTGGGAAATTTCACTTTCTGCTAAACCGAACACTTTCCATTTCAGGATTTGTTTTTGGCTGTGCGATGTTTCTTGCAACAGAGGGAATGCATAGTCATTAAACATCGGCAAACATTCGCGAGGAGGTCCGGGGAGGAGAATAAAAGTTTTATCGTTCCAGCGATAATAACAACCTACGGCGCTCCCATTGGGGTTGGGGAGGAGTTTCGCATCGGCGGGAAAAAGGCATTGTTGACGATTTCCTGGATTCAAAGGGATTTTGATATGTTGCAAGCGCGCTTTAATATGCTCCAGGGCTTCGCTATGTTCTACTAATTCGACCCCGGTAAACTTTGCTAAAGCAAAACGAGTGAGATCATCAGTAGTTGGCCCAAGCCCACCAATAATAATAATAATGTCGTGATTTGCGGCTAAAAACTGTAAACAGGTAATGATGTCTGGTTCTTTATCACTACACGAAAGTTGAAAACCTAAGGATAAACCTTCGGTACTCAGGGCATGGGCTAGATTATGGCCGTTCGTATTTAATGTATCTCCATGAACGATTTCATCGCCTGTTGCCAAGATGGCTATGGTCATGTGAGTGCTCCTTGAATGCTAATTCACCTCCCGAGTGTAGCGTATATTTTGAAAATTCTATAATAGTTGTTGACTTTTGTGCGCAGATTGCCTAATAAATGAGATGGTTATGAATTGGCAAGCTTATGCCAAAACTAGATTGCAATCGAGTGCGGCACAAATCAGTTTCGTAGTACATAATATAATTAGATGAATACGTCATCTTGGAATGACGATCACTAGATGAGTAAGGAGAAAGTATGGAGTTTACAAGCCGCTATGTTGCACATGTTCCTGATGCTCAGGGAAATGTTAATTATTCGGCTGAGGAAAATAAGGTTTGGAATATTTTGTTTGAGCGTCAAATAAAATTAATTCCAAATAGGGCATGTGAGGCCTTTATTGCTGGGTTGCAAACCTTAGGCCTTACTTCTCAAAGCATCCCTCAATTGCCCGATTTGAGCCAGAAACTTAAGGCAAAAACAGGATGGCAGGTCGCACCTGTTGCTGCATTGATTTCAGCACGAGAGTTTTTTGAGCTTTTGGCAAATAAACATTTTCCTGTTGCAACATTTATTCGTACCGAAGAAGAATTAAATTATGTAAAAGAGCCAGATATTTTCCACGAGATTTTTGGACATTGTCCTATGTTAACCGACAGCATCTATGCCGATTTTGTCCATGACTACGCGTGTAAAGTACTTAGTTTTCCTGAAGAAGATTGGCCCTTGTTACAACGTATGTTTTGGTATACTGTTGAATTTGGCCTAATTAGCAGTTCTAAAGGCTTAAGGGCTTATGGGGGAGGGATTCTTTCCTCTATTAGCGAAACCGTGTACAGTGTTGAAAGTGATATTCCACTGCGCGTTTATTTTGACCCCATCGTTGCATTTCGCACACCTTATCGGATCGATAGACTGCAGCCTATCTATTTCGTGATTGATAACTATCAGGTACTGTATGACTTTGTTCTCTCTGATATTGGCAAACTGTTAGAACGCACACGCGAATTAGGGGAGTTTCCTCCATTATTTGAGGTGGATCCAGGTAATCCAAACATTCATATAAGGGCCTGTTAAGTTGAACAATCCTTAAATAGATGGTTTTTTTATCTTTCGCCCGTCACATGATTTTACTGAATCTATGGACAAAGCGTATTGTAATGCAGAGATAGTCTTGATAACATCGGCAGACATGCGTTGTCCGTTGGCTGTACGTCAAGGAGCATTATTTGATTAAAGTACTAATTGTTGATGACCATGCATTGGTTAGAATGGGAATTCGACGATTACTTGAAGATTTGTCGGATGTAAATGTTGTTGCTGACGCTGAAAGCGGTGAGCAGGCTTTAGCATTGGTTAAACAACATGGTCCTGATGTCGTGCTTCTCGATATGAAAATGCCTGGCATTGATGGCTGGGAAGTAACCCGCCGTTTAAAAAAATCTAATCCTCATGTGAAAGTAATTGCCGTTACTGCGATGTGTTCTGATGTATTGCCCACTCGTGTTTTACAGTTAGGAGCCATGGGCTACCTCACTAAAGAGTCTGGAGCCGAAGAAATGGCTGCAGCAATACGTAAAGTTGCTAAAGGTGAAAAATATTTGAGTGCTGAGATTGCCCAGAAAATGGCGATTAACAGCTTAGAGGATGTACAAGGTTCGCCTTTTAATATGTTGTCAGAACGAGAAATGCAGGTGATGTTGATGATCACCCGTGGGATGACCGTGCAGGAAATTAGTGATCGACTCTTCCTCAGCACCAAAACAATTAATGGATATCGTTATCGTACTTTTGAAAAGCTGGGCATTAAAAATGATGTTGAGCTGACCTATCTGGCGTTAAAACACGGAATTATCGAAAACCCAACTGATATAGCATCCGAAGATTAATATGCAAAATCGCGCTCAAGAGCTGGCGCAATTTCTTACGAAATTGCCCGGCGATCCAGGTATTTATCGAATGCTGGATGAGTCCGGCGTGGTATTGTATGTGGGAAAGGCGTCGAATCTTAAAAAAAGAGTTAGCAGTTATTTTAATAAACAAAATACTGGGAGTAAAACCCGCTCTCTAGTCAGCCAAATTGCCTCCATAGAGATATCGGTTACGCGCAGTGAGACTGAAGCCTTATTGTTGGAAAGTAACCTGATTAAAGCGTTGCGGCCAAAATACAATGTGCTGTTACGTGATGATAAAACCTATCCTTATATTCATATTTCTGACCACCCCGATTTTCCGCGCATTGAAATTTATCGCTCGAAAAAAAAACCGTTAACGGGGAATTATTTCGGCCCTTATCCTAGTGTTAACGCGGTTAGAGAAACAATCTTAACCATCCAAAAGGTATTTAAAATTCGTAATTGCCGGGATAGTTTCTTTAATGCCCGCTCGCGTCCTTGTTTACAATACCAAATCAAGCGTTGTACGGCCCCTTGTGTTGATTACATTCAGCCGGAAGATTATCAGCGCGCGATTCAAGATGCGATCCGCTTTTTGCAAGGAAAAAGCCAAATAATTCTTGATGAATTGGCAGCCCGGATGGAAAAGGCGGTAGAGGCGCTGCGCTTTGAAGAGGCTGCGGTACTTCGCGATCAGATTAAAAACTTGCGCTTGGTACAAGAGCAGCAAGGGATGATGCAGCTCAGTGGCGATGCTGATGCTATTGCTATTGAGGTCAATCCTGGCTTTTCATGTATTCAATGCGTCACCATCCGTGAAGGGCAGGTATTATCCAGTCAGAGTTTCTTTCCCTCTATGCCTACTAAAGGTTTAGAAGACGAGTTGAATATGGATGAGTTATGGCAGCAGACTTTTGATGCTTTTATTGGCTTTTATTATCTTGATACACCAGAGCGTATCCCGCCACTCATTATTACTAATCATGCCTTATCGGATCATCAACCCTTACAAGAGGCATTGACGCAGAAACGCGGCAAAGCCTGTAAGATACAAATCAATCCTCGGGGGAGGAAATCGCGGTGGATGGATTTTGCGGTAAATAATTTACGTGTTTCGCTTGCTGAGTACGTGAGCAAGCATTCAACAATGAGGTCGCGTTTTACTGAATTAGAAGCGTTCTTAGGCCTTAAAAAACCTATTGAGCGAATGGAATGTTTTGATATTAGCCATACTCAAGGGGAATCCACGGTTGCCTCCTGTGTCGTATTTGATCATGAGGGACCTAATACGCGTGAATATCGCCGCTTTAATATCGAAGGCATTACTCCGGGTGATGATTATGCAGCGATGGAGCAAGCAATCAGTCGTCGTTTTAAACGTTTGCTGGAAGCTCAATCTTTGCCGGATTTGCTGATTATTGATGGGGGCAAGGGTCAAGTTGGGGTAGCCCAACGAGTACTTGAGTCATTAAATATTTCGGAAGTGCTGTTATTAGGTGTGGCTAAAGGCCCTTCGCGCAAAGCGGGCTGGGAAAAATTGATTTTAGTTCACGAGGAGCGCGAACTAATTTTACCCGATGAATCAAAGGCTTTACATTTATTGCAACATATTCGTGATGAAGCACATCGTTTTGCGATTACTGCACATCGGAAGAAACGACAAAAACGCGGTTTAGAGTCCTCCTTAGAAGATATTGAGGGAGTTGGGGCTAAACGTAGGCAAGCTTTATTACACCGTTTTGGTGGCATCCGTGAATTGGCTAAGGCCTCTTTAGAGGAAATTGGCAAAGTTCCTGGGGTTAGCGAGTATTTGGCTTTGCGTATTTTTCAGTATTTTCACCCTGAGTGATTTTAAATCAATCGTACCTCATTCAAAGTCTTCTGCGAGTATTAATCTTTACTTAATCTTCATTTGTTATGATTAATACATGGAAGTTTACTTAGTGAAGTATTGTTATGGTTGCTAAAAAGAATCCACCTGTTGTTTTGCCAACAAAATCCTCAACTTTAGGGAGAAGAATGGCGGTTGATCTTGAGCCGTTACAGGACTTTAAGCACTTCTGGTTAGCTGGGGAAGGAGATAATAGCAAAATATGGCAAGTGTTAGCCGATAATTACATCAACAAACCTTACCTCGATGTCCCTGTGCTATTTCGGGGCTACGTTGATATTACCCATGAGAATTTCACTCTACATCATCGTAACCATGATACGACTCATGCCGTAAGACAACGTATTTATGCGCAAAACTATCTGAATTTGTTCCAAAACTTTGGCAATGAAGAATATGCCCCCATTGCTACCGAAATTAATAATGATGAGGAATTAAAAGCCTGTCTGGAACTAGCCATTTACTTATGTCGTAGTGGTCGCACCAATGAAAAATCGGGTAAAGAGGATCCATCCAATGCACAACGTTCGGCCGAGTTATTTGCGGTTGTGGCTCTGGAAATGGGTTTTGATCCTGATTTAGTTAACTTTTTGAAGTTTGCGATTGGAACTCATGCGCCCAAATTAGAAAATCATCCAGATTTAGTTGATAAGTTACCTGGAGAACATAAATTAGCCTTAGCTCATTTATTAAAAGGGATAAGTGATTTAAGCCATCATACTGATTTGGTACGCTGCAAAGTTGGTTCTCCCACCGAGTCGGTTCGTGAGCAAATCGACGAAGAGTTAGGCGAATTTTTAGATCCTACAAAAATTGATGTGAAGCGTGCGACCACGAACTTTTTACTTCATGCGACTCAGTTATGTAAAATGACTGGCACACGCGTTAAATTTGAAACATTTTCACAACAGGATAAAGAAAATAATCCTAAGTTAAAAGTACAACACGCACGCGATGTACGTACGTCAATGGAACAATTGCGTGAGGTAAAACTCGACCCTCAGCGAATTATTCATGAGGGCCTACAGGGTGATTTTGCGGAGTTGTTAAGACAGACAACATTGACGGGCGTATTAGATTTAACAAATAAGCCAATCAACATCGTGCAATTAGAACAAATAAAGAAATGCATTGCAGAAAACCCAATTAAAAAGGCAGGCGTATTAGGTATAAAACCTATGGAGGCACAAAGAGAGTTAGTTGCCGTATTAAAGGACAAAAGCGCCAAGCAAGTCTTGCCTATAGAGATAAATCATACGGAGTTTCTTACACATGAGCTCGTGGAAGATTTTGATAGTCAATTTCGTCAGCAGGCAATTGACCGACAAAAAGTATCAATGCGTTTCGAACCTTCTCGCCTAGGGGCCGCTTATGCCAAAGGATGGGGGGCTTTTTTTGCTCAATTATGGAAAGAAATGACGGGGGATGTTCCCACTTTTGGTGGTGATACTCACTATGCGCACATCACTGAAGTGAAGAAATTATCTAATCCGGTCCTAGAAGGACATTATGACGCATTAAAAAAACCGGTTGATCCGATTTCAGGGGTTCTTGCCAAAGAACTACAGACCATCCAGACAGATGATATTCAATTAGAGCCAGGAGAAATGTTACTTTATCATGGCACGAATGCGGATGTTGCTTCGTTGATTATGCAAAATGGTTTTGATGAGGAACGCTGCAAATATGTGAAGGGGAATGGTTATGGACCATTAGGCAAAGGTGTTTATTTCACATCGGAGTTATCTAAAGCGGCGACTTTTTCTACGTGTAGTGAATGTAAGCAAAGTGGTATGTGCAGTTGTGTAAAAAAAGGGACAGGGCAGCCTGCAGACCGAGTTGTTTTAGTATGTAAAGTGTTTGTAGGTAATCCTGAAATTGTACTGAAAAAAGGAGGCCTGCATGATCGTACTCGACCGCAAGAGCCTTTTGATTCGTACATGGCCTTATCTAAAGATATTGACCCAATTTCTCAGTTTCGCTCAACCGAAGTCTGTGTGCCTTCAGGAAAGCAAATTATTCCTCTCTATGAAATACGTTTTAGTTCTCAACCGAACTTACTTAAAGTATCTGCCTGGGAAAAAACTATTGAAGAGAATGGCTTAAAGAATATAAAAGGTTTATATGAAATTAAGGCCTCAGTAGATCTCTTAAACGACTTACAGGCCTTAAGAGATATTCCCGCTCCTTTTGAGGTCGTTAAAAAGCACGCACATAAGCTGGAAAAGGTTATTCAAGGGGCCATAAATAAATTACAAAGAAAAGAGAACGCTCTGCAAGCAGAAACCCATATAGATCAAGGACATTTGGACAGGATTGCGGTTCAATTACGTGATTTACATAATATAAAAGGTCAATTAGCTACCTTACAAAAACAAGAAGTTGATTTAACACCAACATTAGGTGAAGAAACAACGAAGAGTAATAAAGAGCCTGGATTTTTACAAAAGCTGTTGCGTCTTATTTTACCTAAAAATTATGCTCTTAAAAGAGAGGGTGCTGCATTGGCAACAGAGATTAATAAACATGCAGAGAATCCTAAAGACTTTCAAGAGGGGGTGATTCAGTGGCTTAATTTAGCTATTGAGCGAAATCAGCATAAAGGGGGCAATGGAAATGTTTGTCATCGTGCGGTTATTAGCCAAAAGTTGATTAATTTAAGAGATGGTTTGCGTGGTTTAGAGGAAAACGACCTCAATGATGAAGATTTAAGTAAAGAAGTTCATCGATTAATTGAGCATACTTTAGAGGGCTTTAAATCCTTTGCTATTTATGTTCCCAGGGTTATGAGTTCCACTGCGTATCAGAGTTTGAGTCTATTCCAAGAAACTGCATCAACGATTGAGGCGAAGGCTTTTACTTCAGTAAATAGTGCGTTGCGTGGCTTGACTGTTTCTAAGCAGCCTGAGGTGGAGTTGACCTCTCAACCCTCTGTAGAACCTATTCCTCTAAAACCTGAACAGACTACTGATTTGTCTAAATCAGCAGTCCAGGTTCCAGATGAGGATGAGGGGTTTGTTTTGCTCGGCGGTGAAGAACGGAACACTACTCCCACTATGTCTGGTTGAGGACTAGTTTCTTGCATCCTTATCCCGTATCCGCGCTGCGTAATACGGGATGTTGTAACAGGAAAATTTAATTTTAGAAAAAGACTCGAATTATTAATACTTTACGGTATAGTAGCTGAAGTTTTACTGGATTTGGAATAACGGAGTGATATGGGATCCTGAGCAATACGCCCTCGGAAATTATTTTCAGACGCAAATTAATGAAAAATTTCGCAGTACCTTTAGCGTGCGTCCTTTTGGAACTATTTTAGATGTTGGTTGTGGAGATGGGCAATACTCTAATTTTTTAGCTAAAACCTATAAAAATAGCCAAATCCAGGCTATTGATAATTCTGCAGAAATGATAGCCCATGCCAAAGACTATTGGTCGAGCCAAAATCTTTCCTTTGATGTTCAACGTATTGAAACTTATCAACAGTCGTACATGTATGATTTTGTTCTGTCTTTTTGGTGCTTGCATTGGACTAAAATCGAAGTTGCCTTTGCCAATATTTATCAAGCCTTAAAAATAGAAGGCCGATTTTATGCGACCTTTTCCTCATTTTCTGAAAGTAGTATTTTACAAATTTGGTATGAGCTAGCCAAAAGGGGACAACATCTTGGGGTCGCAAATGACAATATTCAAAGGTTGCTGCCTTATACTAATTATTTCTATCGCGTATTGAATGCATTGAACCGAACTCCTTTTCGTCAGGTTAAAATGGATTTGAAAACCTATCGAATTGCCCTGCCTAATGTTAATTACATGAAAAATTTAATCTTAATTTTGCCGGCCATTAAAAAAATACCTGAAGCTCAGCAGGGAGAGTTAATCGCGGATATGTTGAATGCATTTGAACATATTTGCCAGTGTAAATATGGAGGTCAACTCTATTATGAGACTAGACCTATTTTTATCGAAGCGGTTAAATAGCCACCGTTTCTACCGCATCGGACAGCGATTTTCCCTGTATTGTTGTTTGCAGACCACGGAATTTTAGCAAATAGCTATTGACACAATAATAGCCAAAAATCATAATTTATTTTCATCATGATGATGAGACACTCGGATTGTCGAAGGTGTTGGAGTAATAGCTTACGTGAGGGGCGTCATTCTGAACGAAGTGAAGGAGCTCTTGAATGACTGTATTGATCTTCTGGACTAGTATTCTGTTCGATTCAAGAACCTTCCCTCTAAGCGTCGCAGGACGACGTGTTTTTGAGAACTATTACGTTATAGAAACTATATAAATGGATGTATAAAATGTTCGAAAAACACAATAATAAACAACGCAAGCACAAACAGGCAACGCAACCCAGTAGAGCATTATCAGTGGGGCTTATACAAAATGAAGAGCCTGACCGCAGCTATTACATTACCAGCACGCTTGAAAATATTGGTCATTTTCTTTTTTCCCAAACACAAGAGCTCTATAAAGCGCTTAGCCTGGTATTTTCGGCGGACTCCTTAGATTGGCGCAATTTCAAGCGCTACGCCTGGCCTATTGCCACTTCAGGGATTGCTTTGGTTTTTGGCGAGTTACTGACTCGCGGTATGAGCCAATATCAGACGGACAGTGAAAATTATGATTTTGTGTATAAATTTATTCTTGGTGCTGCCATTTTAAGCTGTAGCTCCTTAAACCGCATTACGGACCGGCATTTTAAATCAACGGCTGCATTTTCTGCCGCGGTGGCCAGTGAAGTTGTTGGTATTGTTTACATGTATTATTCCGTCTTTACCGGCACCCAACGATTGACTAGCGAACAATTTTCTGAGGATTACTCATTAATTGCTAGTATTGCCACTAGTACATTATTCGTGCCTGCTGGAGCTTCTTTTCTTACGCAAAAGGTGCAGAAACAATTACTCAAGTGGCAGCATAATCTTGGCGCACAACGTTCTGATACGGCGACTATTCCCAGTGGTTTAACCCCTGTAGGTAATTTATATTTTCAACTGGGGCATATTATGGCCAGGGAATTGATGCCAATACCCCGTTTATTTCAGCTGGGTCTTATTGCGGAAAATATTCGTCAGGGAGAGGGGGCATTGCGACAATTTCGTAATGCTCCTGCGTTAATAGCGGATTTAACTCCGGCCACTATTAGAGAGTCTTTAGCTCAACAGGCAATGATTCAAGATGATTATGAATACAATCATAAGGAGTATCAGGTTTTAAAATTTACTCCTCAGGGAGCTCATTTCATTACGGTTCTGGGATACTTATTACGTACGGGGGATTTGGTTTTTTGTAATGAGGCGGTTGATTTAGCCTCAGTTAAAATTTCCGGAGAGCTGATTGCTTTAAAGCAAGGTGAGCAAGGACAATTTCTTGAGGAGCTTGAGCAACAAAAGTTTAGTGTGAACCTGAAAGCACAAAATGGTGAGGATGTCTGGATTGAGCATCGTTCCAAAACTGCATGGGATAGCCCTCATAAAACGGTTTGTTTACGTTTGGTTCGTGATGGCAAACAAGCAGGGGTTATGGTAGGGGATAAATTAAATGTGTTTGGGGCAAAGAATTTTTTTATTCAAATTAAACCTGCAGATGAATTTTTATCCAATAATGACATCCGCAAAGCCGCAGTAATTAATCAGATTATCGGTGATCGTAAACGTAAAAGTGTGTACCACTCTCTGATGGCCTCGGCCGCATTAGCGGTGTGTACGCAATCGGATCTACGCTTGTTGCCTGCAGAAATATCCAAATACACCTTTAATGTTTTTCAAGCCATGATTCCTTTTTCCGAACAATTTTTGCGAGAAATGGTTAATGGTCAGTTACTGAAACGGCTAAATAAAAATCTAGGGGATAGACCTTTAGAAACTATTGATGCGCTGCGCATCGTTGATTTATGCCATGCGCTCAGTGGGTATACTCTTGATCGTTTTCCTCAAGGAGTGGCGATTATTTCTGATAAAACGGGAACTTTAACTACTAATGGTATGAATGTGTTGGGGCTGTGGACTACGGCAATGTCCGCACAAATACAGAGTTTAGTGAAAAAGAAAGATCCCAGTCTTCTACCCAGTGGCACCCAATTAGCGGAAGTGTTCGAGCTTTTTTGTCAGGCATATACCAATAATCTGAAAGAGATGGAGCCTGAGGAAGATGCCATATTACAATTACTTAATTCATTGCTTAAGCAAAAATCTAATTTACAGGTTGCCGTGCTCGGGAATAATCATTTTAGAAAAAATATTTTCCTAAATGAGCATGAAAAAGAAATAGAAACCTTTCACTTAGGTTTATATCGAAATTTTGGTGGGCGCTTAACTTTGGTACGTGATGGTGTAAGTCACCATTTGGTTTTTTGTGGCATTCCCAAGACTACGGCGTTTAATAATACCCGGTTACTGCGTGATTATTACAGCATGAACACGCGTATGGGTGTTTTATCGCGTGATTGGTGTATTGCACGAGCAGAACTTAATGAAAAACAATTTAAACAGCTGCAAGCGTATTTTGATCAGGATAATAAAAAAGATATTGAATCCTTCCTCATGGATAATCCCCAGTTGCTGGAGAACATGCAACATCATGGAACGTTTATTATCGATAATCCGGTAAAAAAAGGTGCTGAACAATTTATTAGTTCCTGCCGCAGTATTCAGGTACCTGTATTTGTTGCTACGGGGGACACGACCAAAGCGGCAGAAAATATTGCTAACGTCTTATGTTCTGAGTACGCTAAAACAATTAATATTTTACGTGCAGAGCATTTGCAGAACGATAACATTCTTTTGGATGAAGAGCATATTCCAGCAGAGAGTACGGTCATTTTTTCTGGTATTAACTCTGCAGTGTTGACTGCATTCCAGAAATTATTAGCGCGTGATAAATCAGCTCACCCAGTAATTATTTTTGCGGAAATGAGTACAGAAGGGAAAGGCATTTTGGCCCGCTTTCTGAAGGATAATCAATTTTTTATCATAGCTAATGGTGATGGCAGTAATGATGTCTTAATGATGAAAGAGGCACATACGGTAATTGCTCATTGTTCAGAAGATAATTCATTGGCTCCAGGGGTTGGTTCTTTTGCCGATCTCACCGATGTGCAATTACGCCGACTTTTAAGTTCGGATAAATCATTTTATGAGTTATTTGATATTGCGGATCCGCACAGCATTTTTATCCAACTTTTTGCCGAAACCGCTAACTCTCAAGAGAAGGGGATGCTGGCCTTGACGCTTAAAAGCTGGAAGATCAATTTTGAATTGATGCGTAATATCTTAGGTCCTGACTCAGTAAAAGAAATGTATCAGCAACATTGGTTTAGTGTGGGGTTTGACTTAAGCTGGCTCTGGATTGCCTACTACGAAATCATGCAAAGTGTCGGATTGCCTATGGATAACCAAAATATTAGTGCCTCTGGGTTGATTAGTAATTTTATGGGACTGGCAATGATGGTGGCCCTCGTTGAATCATTAAGCAATTATTTAGCTTTTGGTGAGTCAACGAACCTGATCACTATGTTTAGCATGTTAATGCTCTTACCCATTATCTTAAAGAGTGTATTTTCCAGTTTTCAGGCAGTACAAGATAGGATTTATCCAGAATCTGCCAATATTGTTGAACTTGAAGAGGAGGAACAAATCGTAGAGCTGCCAAGACCGTCTCAATCTTGGTGGGGGTCGGTACGTTCATTCTTTCATAATCCGCGAAATACTCGCACATTGCCTCATGGAGAAGAGTTTCAGCCTCCGCAAGGACTTAATCAATAATAAAAACTGCAGCCTTGATTACGCTCTGCGTGAACTTGTGCTGTGGCTTTCCTCTGCGCGATTCCCTGGATTGCTCCCTCGCGCAATCTTACTCTCAGGAGGATGTGTCCTTTAATGCTTCATCTAAACTAATAAACCGATACCCATGCTGTTCGTACATGTGCAATAAATCCTCTAAAAAATAGCTATTTAAACGATTCGCATGCAGCAGTAAAATTTGCTTCGTTGAATTGCAGCGCTGGCTGTATTCCACCAATACTGTTTGTTGCCAGACAAAATCTAAATATTGTTGGCGTAACTTATTGAATAATTCTGGATTTGAGCGGACTTCGTCAGTAAATTTTACATTGAATATAAAATCACGGCTATCAATAGTTACTGGAGCGACCTGATAATGGTTTGCTTTTAAATAATGCAGGACCTTTTGTTTCTTAGCGAAACTGCTTTCGGCAAGATAAGGGTAACGATAATATTTGGTTCCAGTCATGAGTGGGCTAAGGATTTTATCAGCTCGATGCACATCGGCGATATAGGAGGCAGCAGATACTTTTCGTAAGTTTAAGTGAGAATAACTATGGCTACCTAACACAAAGCCCGTGTCTAAAAAATCCTGTAGGTCTTTGCGGTTATCCTCATTAAGATTTTTAGCAATAGCAAAGCCAATGGCTGGCGCTTTATGTTTTATTAATGCATGCGTGATTTTTTCAAACTGAGCATGCTCAAGGGGTAAATCATCGAGGGTAATGGCTATCGTACGCTCTTCAGGAATACAAGCTGTATTTGGCGCTGTTGCATAGGTAATGATCGATAGGATGATTAAAAAAAGAGCTAAAACTAAAGAATTTCTCCGCATTACAAATCCCAATTAATAAGAAGTCATCCTTGGATAGAGGTTCCCTATGCGTCATTTTACCATCACTATTACCTAAATTGTAGCTGTTTTAATGAATGCGAGACGCAGCCTAGCTGTTGTGTGTTGCATCTTCAATAAAAGAATGTTATCAAATTAGACTGGTTTAAAATTAATCTATTTTTTATGTGTATTTTTCAAGGACATGTCTCAAGGAGTGAGCATCATGGGAAGAGAGAAAAAACAGTACACATCATACCAAGCAATGCCGAGTAGCTCGCGTTTTTGGCTGTATTCCGAGGCTTGTTATACTGATGAAGAACTAGGCTTAAGAACATGGGTATTAAATGTCCGCGCCAATTCGGGCATTCACGCAGATTACCTTCTCAATTCAGGATCGTGGTTTTCTAATGATGATGACCAAGCGCTGGTCAACGTTTATGATCACTCTTGGTTCTTCTCAAGAGCATATAAAACCCGGCAGGTGTTGAGAATGGGGGATTTTTTAGTCAAGCCAGTGGATGCTCAGCGTTTGCAATGGCCCCAATTATATGAATTGATGCAAAGAACAGGGGATTATTTAAGGTTACGCAATCAAAACTTGCGAGCAGAACATTTAAATCAGCCAATGAATTTTATCATGTTGGATATAAATAATATTCTGAAGGGAATAAGTCAGAATCCTAACATTGGGCAGACGAAGGAGCAATTAGAGCATCTGTATCATTATATTCTTGCAATTGAAACCAATACCTCACCTTTAGTTGGTTCTGATAGACTCTTTTTAGCAAATTTACGTACGGCAATTAATACTGAAGTCAAACCGCATTTAACCCATCTTGCGGAAACTCAATTATTAAAAGACCGACTAGGTGAGTTGGCTAAAGCAACGCAGCAACTTTATACTGAATGTAATCGAGGAGCACATTTTGCGTTTAATCCTAATGCAATAAATCCACACCCCCGAGATTTGATTGGTGGGCAGCTGGATGATTTAAAAGCGTATCCAACGCTAGCAGCTAAAGAATGTGCTCAAAAGGAAACACAAGCGCTAGCAGTGTCAACATCGGCTTTGCGATTGTCCGCTGACGGATTACGTAACTGTGCTAATTTTAGCCTCATCGATATGGAGGAAGAGGTATTGCAGCTTTATGCCCAAGCGGTCATCGATTTAAATGAGTTGGGTCGATTCCAAAAAATCATTGAGCAAACCATTGGACTTCTGGGGCAAGCAGGAGAGGTTTACACGGTTTATCAGTTTAAAGAGCAGTTAACACTATTGCTGAAACAGCTTGATCATTTTGTTGATTTTTCTGCACAAACCATGGATGACTTATTGTTTGAAAATACGCAAGCCTATCATAAAGCAATCCAGGATGAACAAAACTTATCTTTTTTCCAACGGTGGTTTACTGCAGATCAAGAGAAATTAGATACCTTTATTAAGAACCAGGATATCTTGGCTCAATATCCCTCTACGGCATCTGAGCTTGCGAATACCAGACAGGGCTTGAAAAAAAATGTGGCACAGATTCTCGAGCACTTAAATAAACCTTCAATACAAGAAACCAATTTTGTGGCGATTGCGGATCAGGCACAAGAATTAAATCGTCTGATGGGCTCAATGCATGAGTGGGTTACGGTCCAGTATGAGGCTAAAGGATTAATTCCCCCGCAAGAGCCTGAACAGTTACATATTTTACCGGAGGTATCTGTACCTCCCGTGGCTGATTGTACTCCGTCCACGGTGGATGAAATTTTGTCTAGTACTAATATCAGTACTCCTTTCTATCAGGAACGTATGGCCGCTCCGAATGTTACTTCAGCGATTTGTCCTCCAGATCAGCCGCAGTGCTCTGCGGCTAATCGTTCTCATATGAGCTCTCAGAATTCCGTGTACTTGCTCGGTTTAATCACGTTACTTCCTTTAGGGCTAATTCTTCTTTATCTGCTCTTTAAATCACGTCCATCCTCAGAACCAGAATTTATCGTGTATGGAAGTAAGGAGGAATTTGAAGAGGCTTTGGTGAAGTTAGATGATTTAATTGCACAAGTAAAAACGGCTCATGAGTATGATGAAGATACATATAATAAATTGGACTTTGATGATTTTATTAGTAAATATGAGCATTTACGTAAAAAGGCACGTTCAGAGTATTATGAGGTAGAAAATTTAAATGAGCTTTATGAGGATATGAATGCTTATTATGGGGCATTTCTACAACAAAAGATGTATTTACGAGCATAGCATCAGAACTGAATTACCGCGGTTAGCTGCGGTAATTCGCTATAATAAGGCTTATTAGGTTGGGCCTCTGATTTTTGATTTATATTTGAGCGTTTAAGTTATTAATGGTTCACTAAACTCTTTACTCTCATACCCAATAACGCACGACACCAGAACCAACATTTTTTTTCTACAAAACTCAGGCTAAATTACTGGTAAAAATAACAATATTGGTACTAAACTTATTTTATATGCTCGTAGTCCTAAAAAATGCAGTTAAGCTTTTAGCAAGGGATCGCTAAAGCATTTTTTCTAGGATAAGAATAATTAAAGAAACTTAGAATTAAGCATAAATCTTGCATAGAATAATAAAAGTTCGTGAGAAGGGGGCGGCATATGAAAAAAATAATGTTAACTGCATTGATGATGCTTATGGGTGCCGTAGCAAACGCAGGGTTTTACGGTACAGGTTTATGTGGTTACCCACAATATAATTGCATCACCATCGTTTCAGGGCAAAATTGGGAAAATTTATTTCCTGATGCACAGCAACGTGATGTCGTACAACGTATCAATCGGACTTATAACCCGCTCTGGGCTGGTAAAGTCATTGCCGTACCTAAAAATCTGGCCTACTTAACTATGCTGGATGTAGCACCATTTCCTTTGAAAATACCCAGCGAAAACCAAAAAACAGTTGTCGTGGATCAAGATAAACTTGCATGGGGCGCTTATGATGCTGAGGGAAATCTGGTGAAATGGGGACCTATCTCTTCAGGAAGAGATAAATGCTCAGATTCAAATCGTTCTTGCCGTACCTTGACTGGAATTTTCCGCATGTTCAGTAAAGAAAATGAAAAATGTACCTCAGATGTATTCCCCATTGGGAGAGGGGGTGCCAAAATGCCTTATTGCATGTACTTCCATAAAGGTTTTGCAATGCATGGCTCAGACGACATTCCAGGTGTGAGAGCAAGTCATGGCTGTGTACGTATGTTTGTTGAAGATGCCAAATGGTTGAATCGGGAGTTCGTCGAGTTATCCAGTGAACGTAACAACTTCATGGGTACTGTTGTGATTGTTCGTCCAATAAATGACAGTGAGAAAATATGATGAATACTCTAAAAAAATTCACCTCAATTTCTTTAATGCTTTTTGTTGGATTGTTATCTACTGAACTTGAGGCTGCGAAAGCTAAAAAAATTGATCCCCTCGCAGCCCAACAAAAGGCTGCAAAAGAAGAGGCTCGATTTCCTATAGGATGTACTCCCGTAGGTCATGAGCAACGTCTTAAGGTTTTGTCTCTTTTTCCTGGAAAAGAAGGGGCTTTGCAATCGCTCTACTTCTTTTATAATAAATTGCCCCAGACTGTAAGTTTGTATCAAATGCGTGATGAAGACAGTGAATATTCTACTCGCTTCAATCACACCATTGGCCCTAATCAGTGGGCTGCCTTAGCTACAGGCGAGCCTGTGGTCCGATTTGTCTGTACCTTAGGGGATGGCAAAAAATCCTACGGAAAAATAGTGGATTGTGCGGATACGGTTAAAATTTGTGAATATGTACACGTAAAATTTGGTTTAAATAATAAAGGCAACTTCTGGGTTTCCGATGGTAACTCAAGAAATGGGGCCGTTAATGATGTAGTACATTATGGCATTATACCAGGGGTATAACTATCAATTCAGCAATAGGATTTGCCAGTGAATTAAGACTGAATTGCCATGTATAGAGGGAGAATCTTCATGAAATCGCTAGTGCCTTGGGTATGTTTGCTCGCAGCAACCGCCAGCCAACAGGTTGTTGCCGATGATTTCAGCGCTTATCGCTTAGGAAATTATAATACGGCGATCGAGCCCTTATTGAGTCAAACCGGAAAAAATGCGGTTGCTGATTATTATTTAGGACGTATTTATTTGTATGGATACGGCCAACTAAAAAATACCCAGTTAGCCATGCGCTATTTTACGCAATCGGCCCGTAAAGGTTATTTACCTGCAATCATGCTCGTTGCGAAATATACTTTATTGCATGATAAAGACCTAGGACAGGCAGTGACCTGGTTTAAACAGGCCGCAGCGGCTGGCAACGTCGATGCGCAAATGTTTGTCGCTGCAGCTTATCTCTATGGCATTGGGGTGAAGAAAAATTACGATACGGCAACGCGTTATTATATCGATGCGGCAAAAAATGGTAATTCTGTTGCTCAATATACTCTGGCTGAAAATTTTATTAACAGTCGCAATTCATCAAACAATAAATTAGGGCTTATTTGGTTAAACAAAGCAGTAGCCAATGGCAATCCGCAAGCGCTTACTAAATTAGGCAGTCTCTATCTTTCTGGCAAGTTGGTTGATAAAGATGTTGAAAAGGGAACAGAATTACTGAACAAGGCCGCAGCCCAAGGTTTTGCTCCTGCAATGGTGCAATTAGGTGAGGTTGCACTTGCTCAAAATCAAAAAGAACAAGCACTCACATGGTTTGAAAAAGTAGGAAACTATCAAAATAATCAAGCTTATCTTGATTTGGCGGAAATTTATTTGAATGAGAAAAGCCCAATACATGATCCTAAAGCCGCATTTCTCTGGACATTAAAGGCTGCACAAAATAATTCGACGGAAGCAAAACGTCAACTTGCCGAGTTTTATAAAAAAGGCATAGGGATTGATGCTGATTTGAATATGGCAAAACAATGGCAGGATCAAGCAAACCAAGAGGACAAAGCAACTAATCAAGGGAGTGCTTTGGCTGCTGCAGCTTTATGGCTAAGTAATGGCACGACTGACAAGCTGGCACAAACAGCTTATCAAATGAATGGTATTTTAAGTGCTTGGAACAATCCTGTTGTTTTAGGGGATTATGCATATAATCAATCACCTAAATTAAAAACTATCTCGCGCCACCAGATCTTTAAACCACAGTTTGCGCTGGTACAACCTAATGACGTACCCATTACTAGTTATTATGATGCACTTTTAAGCCGCGAGGTTAGTGCCCAATCCAACCAATGGATGTATCCAGTTTACCCTTTAAATAATCAAGTAGCTGAGGTAGAGCGTGCAAACAGCCTTATTGTTGCTCATCCTGATTTACCTGCCCCCTATCTTGATGCACAATATGCGGAGCTTCCACAAGAGCCAAACATTATGGATATGTGGACGGAGGGTTGGCAAAAGCAAGTTAATATGATGTCCGAGTTTTATCAATTATATAACCGTGCAATATTAGGCGATGCGCAAACTCAATTTGAAATAGGACAAATGTTTCAATATGGAATTGGGGTGGCGCAAAACGATTCTGCGGCAATTGCGTTTTATCAAAATGCAGTACAGCAACAGCATTTAGGAGCTGAGTATAATCTAGGTATGCTGTACTTAGAGCGTGCGAAGAGTAAAGAAGATTATCAGCTTGCTTTAGAAGACTTAACTGATGCCGCATTTAAGGGTAATAAAAATTCTCAATATGTACTGTCGAGAATTTTGGAAAAAGGGATAGCAGGGCCTGAGGGAGTAGAGTACATCAAAGCCGATCCTGAGCAAGCCAATTCGATGTTGTATTTAGCTGCAGCAAATAATTATGGATTGGCTGAATACGATTTAGCGGATCGCTTGGCACGCCAGCATGATAGTGATTTAAGTGTGGATGCAAAAAAGGAAAAAATTGCGTTAATTCGTGAATTATACCAAGGTGCTGCGGACCGCGGTATTTCCAATGCCTTATTGCCACTCGCATTTTATAATGCCATGGATAGTGATGCTAAAAGACAGGCTAAAGCCTTTGCTGTTGCCAAAGAAGAGGCTGAAGCTGGAAATGAAAAAGCAGCATTGCTCTTGGGCCTGCTTTATGATCGTGGCATAGGAGTTGGCGCGGATCCTGCGCAAGCAATGCACTGGTACCAACAAGCAGGACAAAATGCGGTAAGCCAATTTATTTTGGGTACCTATACTGCTGAAGGTAAAGGTGTTGAAAAAAATAGTGAACAAGGCATGGTGCAATTGCAACAGGCCGTAAAAGACAAGTTCTCTTATGCTGATTTTAATATGGCCGTACTGTTACAACAAGCAAAACGGGATTTCTTACCCGATCTGATTCACTCATATGAATTAGGCAATAGTCATGCCGGGATTGTTCTGGCTGATTATTATCTGGCGGAAAATACTGATGCTGACAAAATGAAAGAAGCCAGAGCGATTTATGAAGGTTTGGCTCAGAAAGGAGATAAAGACGCACAGTTAAAACTCGCTTATATGGATGAAAACGGCTTGAGTAGTACTCCAGATATGGCAGCCGCACAACGCTGGTATACTGCTTCGGCAGAGCAAGGCGAGCCACTCGCGGAATACTTATTAGGGCAGTTTTATCAATTAGGTAATAGTGGTGAACCGGATTACAGTGCGGCAAAAGATTGGTTCCAAAAAGCAGCTGCGACCTTACCGGAAGCTTATGTTGCCTTAGGATTCATTAATGAGACTGTGGATGATAATTACCCGCAAGCACTCAAAGCCTATGAAACGGCCGCAGCTAAAGGTAATGCTCTGGGCCTTTATAATTTGGGCTTGATGTATCTGTATGGTAAAGGTACGCCAGTGGATTATGCAAAAGCTAAAGAGTTATTTGTCAAAGCAGCAAATGATAAGGTTCATGATGCGATGAATCAATTAGGTGGCATCTATTTCATGGGGCTGGGTCAGTCTCGTGATGAACAAGAAGCTTTAGTTTGGTATAAGAAGGCTGCTGATTTAGGTAATGCAAATGCACTTTATGAATTGGGTCTGCTTTCAGAGACTGGAATTACTTCAAAAATAGATTTTGCTGAGGCGCTTAAGTACTATCAGGCTGCCGCAACTAAGGGTAATGAAAAGGCTATGTTGGCTTTAGCCCGAATGTACCACTATGGATTAGGTGTTGCGAAAGATCCAAAAATGGCAGCTGGTTTTTACCAAAAATTGGCAGCACGACAAAATGCTTATGCTCAATATCAATTAGGTACTTACTACCTAGAGGGCACTGCAGGTGAGTTATCCCCCTCAAAAGGAAAGCTCTTGCTGCAACAAGCTAGTGACAATGGCAGCTTACAAGCACGTAAAGTATTACAGCGCCTGGAAGCGAAAAACCAGTCTCGCGTTAGTTTCGTTGAGCCAGTCACCCTAGATCGCGCACCAATTGTTGCTGGAGAGGCTGCCAACAGGTTGTATTTTGATGCCCTAAATGAGTGGAATCGCGGTGATGAGCTCTTATCGCGTATGATTTTACATCACATAGTGACCAAATACCCTGATTTTGAACCTGCACGTCGTGCATACGAGCAGGTAAATCAAGCTAAAATAGGGAATTCCTTTAGTTAATCACCAGGTTGCGCCACGGGCTCGTGGCGCTGCTTTAACGTTTTTTTACCTGATAATATTCCTGAATTACCGCGTTATGACTGCGGCATCAACCCATAACTTAATAGCGCCTGCCAGCATCAAAAATAAAGATAGTTAAAAAAATAGAGTGATTAATTTTCTTATCCTACCTTCTGATCTGCCACTTGAATCTTTGCTAATTGTTAATCAGAATAACTTGAGGAACAGTTAATGCACTAAGAATATCTTCGGGTATGGGACGCTTATTATTAACAGGACGTGGAGAACAACATGACGTATTTGGTGACTTTCTGTACTTTTGATCATACTGTGGAAGGTAATCCGGCCTGGCATGGGGCTTTTATTTTATCCAAATATAATGAAAAAAGGAAACAAGTAGAAGTTGTTGATACTTGGGGATATTACGGCGTTCCGAGTACAGGAAGCCCAAATGACTGGTTTACTCAGCTTAAAAGAAACATTGGGGTAGATGTTGATTTGTTGGGTAACCATGGATGGTTAATGCACGAAGAAGTTCGGTTTATGGATATGGGATATGGTTTGCATGGCTATTCTTACGAACTTACTGAAGGGCAATTTAACGAACTACAGGACGAATGCAGGTCCCGAGTTCAAGCTCAAGAGTCTGCTGTCCGAGAAGTCTTAGGAGATATAGGTCTGACCGCTTCTCCAACTGGAAAAATGAGATGTTATCCAGGAGAGAAACACTCGAGAGAGGTGTATGAAATTGAACTGCGGAAAGCTAAAATTGACCAGCGTGACTCAAGGCTTCATCCTTTTGATTTTAAACTTTCTCTAGGATGGACAGGACCGACTTTCAAAGGTTCTCATACCTGTAAGACGGAAGCTTTGTCTTTATTAGAAACTGTTCTGCCTTCTGAAGAGTTAGCCCCTTATCATAAATCAACTTTTCCTCGATGGGTGAGTGGGGGGATGGAAAATATTATCCTCCATAGCGAAGGCGATCTGGATACACATACGCGATCTTCTGGAAAAAAAGTATATTATCGTGACGGGAAAAAAGAAGGAGTTAAATTAATTTGGACTATACCCCCCCAAAAAATTAAACCGTTACCGGGCAGTACTATAGACAAGCTTTTTGCGGTTGATGATGAGTATTGTTATCAGGCCAAACAGGTTGCGGGAACCTTACAAAAATTAGAGTGGATGTTACGGCAAGCGGAACTACCTAAAGAGTGTGATGTTTATCGGACGGAATTGATGAAACGAATAGTTGCTTTTTATCAAGGATTTTCTTTTATCAAACCCGAAATAAAAACCCCAAAAATTTCCGGGATGGCTGGGTTTTTTCATTCATTGGCTAATTTACCTAAAAATAAAGAGCAATATCATTTGCTAAAACTAATAGAACAAGCAGAATATTTATTTAATTCTCTGTACATGGCCTTAGTGCATGGCATCAGAATCAACGAGGCTCTACCTCCTGAACTCGCATTTTTTACTGAGAACGAAAATGAAGTAGACGCGACTTTTTTAGGCGAAAATCCGCTGGAAGTTTTAGTATCCTATTTATCTTTGGATGATCAGAAAAAACTGTGCAAAATTATCGGTCGTAATTATTGCGATCCTGATTCTGAGGATGAGGTGGTTTCTGAGGGGCAAGCTTCTCCAGCATTGCATTGAATGGGTGGGAACTTAACCTTAGGGTTTCTCCAGAATATGGCTAGGTGTTTGTGTGCCATATTCTGGATAGCCCTGAGGGTGAATGATGATGCTCGATAATCTTATAAAAACTCCTTGTGTATTAAATTAAAACAGGTAATAATAAAGGTAATATTGTATATTTTTTGGGCTATTTAAATGCTTTTTTGGTCAATAGATGAAACCGAAGGTGATGTTTTGGATGCTATTCCCAATTTTGATTTATTGAAAAAGCAAGACGAGTTATCGTATGCCCGCCTAGTTCTTTTACTTGATAAACTCAATACGGTAAGTATAAATACCCAGCTTACTGTACAAGAACTCGAAAATAAAAATTTCTTTCCTTGGTTATCGTTTGCTTTAGGTTGTGTCGTTAAACTGGCTGGCATGGACCTTAATTCGAAGTCCAATTCTAATTCAAACCTCAATTCCAATTTGCAGAAAAACTCTATCAGTTTGGTTATGAGTCTTACGCAAAACCTTTTAAACCGTGATCCTGATGTTTTGCATGCTATGTTTAGTAAACAGATTACTGAAGGGAGCCTTAAAGGACAAAGTTTTGCCTATTTTTGGATGAATAACTATTATTCTCTTGTCGTCAGTACGGACGATGATTTAAGTACATTAGAAACCCTTGATGTCATGTTTCATGAATTATTAGATGTCATGGGTCCTCGGTTTGGCTCTTTGTTAGTTAAAAATATTGAAGAGGGCAGTGATAAAGGAAGAAATGCACTTTTGGTTTTGTTGCGTAGTGCTCAGCTCTCAGCTGAAAGAATGGATAATAAGCTGAAAACCCAGCTTATTGCCAAGCTCTTTGATCAATGTATGCAAAAAGCCCCAATTCTTATGGGAACTGCATTGAGTGAAAAATCTACGGCGGGCTTTTTCCTCGGTAAGAGTTGCCTCTATCTGTTAAGTGGTATATTACTTAAAGCAACCTTACATGCTGATTCCCTTTCGGTTACCATCATTCAAAAAGCAATTTTGCAAGCGCTAAAGAGCGCTCCTGAGCAATGTACTGATGCTTTATATAAGTGCTACCCATCAGGATTAAAACCGGGATTATCCTCATTTCATCTGATCTTATTAAGTCTGGTGGAAGCTGCTTATAAAGATAAAGACTCTGTATTTGTAGCTCAGTTGATGAACCTACTTACCGAGTTAACTATTCATGATGGGATAAGAGAGGCAATGTTTTCTGCACTCCTCGAAACAATTAACGAGGGTGAATATAAGGGGCTTAATGGCTTTGTATTTTTATGTAGAGCACTCATTGCTGCTCTAGCACATCATATTGATGTGAGCGTTATGATGGATTTTATTTTGGATGTAATTAAAGGGGCGCCAGCGGCACAATTAACAACAGCAATATTTCAATCGGTACCTGGACATGCAACTCCTGAATATAATTACTCGCCGATAAATCAATTGATAAGTCTGGCACGAGATGCAAATCAGCCAATACAGCAACCCAATGCACAAGTAATTATTGATGCACTGGCTCAGTCTCAAGCGCAATCTTATATTCGTTCTTTATTACCCCCAGACACCCAGTTTTTTTTTGTAAATATACGTAAAATGAGAGCAGAAAGTTTTGTTACAGAGCATTTTGATTCAGTTCCACACGAGGTGGCTGGAGCATCGTCGAGTGGCGACTCTTCGTATGGGAGCTCATTACGACTATTTCAGCCAGGTTTGAAGGATGATACTCTGAGGGGTGATGGTGCATTTACCTCTAATCTAAATAGGTTTTAAAAGGAAGATGCTCTTTTTGGTTAATAAATTAACCATTTGCCTATTAGTTGATTTAATACCATAATTGGTATTAATAACAAACTATTCACTTGATAGGCATCTTCGATGACAAATATACAAAAGGATTTTTTTTCCAAGCCCATAACTCGTTATGTAGGTGAGCGTGCTGCGGATTTGCGAGGAGCCGATTTAGCATTATTCATCGATGCTCTTAATAATAATGTGGAAAATCTAAAGGATATACCCAAAGATACATTCTTTCATTGGTTTACCTATGCGCTACATTGTGCTGTAAAGTCATCCGATGCGGATGCTATTGACGTTCTTGTGGCGATCACCATAAGAATGATAAACCAAGAGCCGGGGGCTTTAAAAACAATGTTTCAAAAGTCGGCTGACGGGATGTTCGCAGGACAAAGTTTTTTTTATGTGTGGATGAATAATTACTATTCTTTGGTGTATGAAAAGCATGCCAGCTCTTTATTGGCGCTGGATAAACTATTTAATAAACTTTTGGAAATCCCAGGTTTTAAATTTTGTTCTATGCTGGTAAAAGAAAATGAAGGTAAGGGAAGTGAGGTAGGCAAAAATCCACTTTTAGTTTTACTTCGTGCTTTGCATGAAACGGTTAATGTTCCAAATAATCAAGAAAAAACCACTCCCATCGCTGAACTCTTTCACAAGTGTATGCACGTCGACCCTGAGATTATGGCAGCGGCATTGCCTAAAGAGTTGACCCGTAGTGTATTATTCAAGGATAAGAGCAACCTGTATGTGTTGTGTAGTACCTTATTAAGAGCAGGTCGGCACGATACAAATCTGGTGGCAATAATTCAAGACGCACTATTGCTTGCTTTAGATAAAAATCCACAACCATTTCTTAGTGAATTATACAAAATAATTGAGAAAGGGCCTCATCAGGGGCTATCCTCTCTGCATCTTATTCTGTTGACTCTGGTTGAGGCTGCTTATATCAACGATAATTCGGTAGCACTGGCTCAATTAATGACAATTATTTCCCAATTAGAGGCCTACCAGACACCCGAAGAAAAAGAGGCAAGTGTTTTAATGTTATTGGAGCCCATTAAGACCGGAGAGTATGCAGGACTTAATGGGATGATATTTTTAACCCGGGCATTAATTGCCGGTCATGCACATAATCTTAGTGTAGAACCTATTGCAAAGCAGATTGAGCATTTAATTCAGACCGCTCCAGCTGCAAAATTATTGCCTACTTTGAAGCAGTATAATCCAGCAAGCTCAACACCAGAATATACTATCTCTCCATTAATGCAGTTGGTAAAACAATTGGAGCACAATGAGCCTGCTGCGATACCCTCTTATCTTATTAACATTTTAAATAGTATTCCTATTGGCCTGCGGGCTCAATTAAATGCAGGACTTCCGCAGTCTGCTGCCGATAAATTGGATTATACTTATGCGATTCTAACTAAAGGTGATTCTGCTAAAAAAAAGACAGACGATAACTCACCTAAGGTTGCCGAAAATGCAGCTCCGGCTCAATATAAGTTTTTTAAAGAACAAAATAAAACGGAAAAATCAACCAATATAGAATCATTCCCCTCACCATCATCGAAAAGGCCACATGGGGAATCGTTGTAGCTTTTGATTTAAATTGAGGCACAATGGTGTAAAAGAACTTGAACTGATCAATATATTCCATTAGACTATTAAAGTAACAAGATGATTTTAACCTAACCTGATTGGTGACCGTTATGCCAGCTCCTTTTTTTATTTTCCTTGATAAAACTCATTATGTTCCTTTTATGCATTCGTTTAAATCAAAAGAAGCAGAAGAATTACAACTTCTTGTTGCTTCAGGTGATAAACAAGAATATCGAAAATTAGTAGATGAATATAAAGAAGCAGGGCGAACTTTTCGATTAACGAAAGGTCAGGTATATGAAACAGCATACGAAAATTCTACACAAGGCTTGGAGAAAAAGAACATTCCGGTTCGTGTAGCCTTACAAGTTAAAGGCCACAGTTTAACCTGGTATTTCTGGGCGGATGGCTATATGGATCAATACCCTCAAGAATTTCGTGATGAGCTTTATAACGCTGCTGCAATAGCCCACCAAAAAGTAAGTAATGGTTGTGACATGTACTATCGTGGAAGTAACGCGGTACATATAAAATTAATGCATCATCTTGAAGGCGAATCTAATCATAATCATAATCATTATCGTTTGAGAGACAATAAGTCTTATACACCCGAAGATTTTAATCAGCATATGCTAGCCCTTAAAGACAGTTCGGTGCATTTAAAATTTTTTAAGGAGGGTGAGATTGAGAAATTGTGTATGACTTTTAATGAATATTATTTAAAGTGGACTAATAAAGAAGCAGAAAAACCATCTAAAGAGGAAAAATATTTCAGTCAGCCTTCACAACAATTAGACGTGGTTGATCTTTTGGAGCTAGGGTTATTTGGTGGTATGCAAGAGCCTTGTCGTCTGAGAACAGATGAGCTGAAATTGGATTTTGACAAAGCAAGAGAAGAGATTCAAGCCGTTGTGAACGTGGATGCCAAAGATGAGTTACAGCGTTCGCAGAAGATTGTTGAATTATTGAAGAAATTGGAAGAAGAACACAACGAAATTCTCAAACATCGAGAAGCTTATGGAAGTCGTGGACTTCATTCTGCGATTGCTTCCTCACGACAAGTCCAAGGTTCCCAAAATGAAGTTGTTAAAGCCAATATGGGTATGGATGATGCGCAGAGCCGTAAAGAACATGTGGCGATTCCTCTGTGGGCGCAGAAAGCCCTTAGTGATTATCAGCAAGGAATGAAGGGCTTAATTACCCAGGCGCTTAAACGCGTATCCGATACAACGCATAGGCAGGTGGTGGTAATGGCTCTTGATGTTTTAACAAAATTAGAGAAACAGCCTGAATCCATTGATTCTGCGATTGAACAAATTAAAAAATATAGTGGTATTGACTTATTAGATGCTTCTTCTTTTGTAAATATAACCTTAAGTGAAGTAAAAGGTACTTTGTTGAGCGAGATGGAGCAAACAAATAAGGAACACCAGACGCAGTCTACTGATGTAGCTGCAACATCAAAAACAAAAAATAGGAATTTTGATGTTTAAAATATTAGCGGCAATAAACGTTGAGGAATTAAAAATGGGTAAGAATAGAAGCTCGTCATTTTTCAGTACTTCTTCTGTCAAAGAAGCAGCGCTAAGACTCATACAGTTTTTTAAGACTGAACCTCAAATGAGTGAGATAAATGTGTTTAACCAACGGCTCGAAGCATTTCAAGAGCAATTAACTCAAGCGAAAACTTCAGAGGCGCTTTTTTCTATAGCGCATCAAATGATCGAACTGCAAAATCAAATTAGAATCTACCGTGAATCTAAAAGAGTGGAATTAGATATTCCTCTAAATGTAGCGGTTGAGAATCAGTTATTACAACTTTGTGAGAGCGAAGAGAATTCTAACGTAAAGATTCTATTTGCCTATACCGATATAGCGACACAAAACCTTAATGACGCCAGGCAGCCATTAGCTATCAATGAGATGTATTTTTCCTTATCTGAGGAGAAGAGAATTGAAGCCAAGAAATTTATAGACTCGTTGATTGCGCTTCAAGGTGCGGCTCAGCAGATGACTACCATATATAATGAGCTTGAAAAGAGTCTGAAAAATGCACAGTCTATGGATGAGGTAAACGAAATAGATGAGAGAGTAGATGGGCTTCATCACTCTTTGGCCGGTGAGCTGCCTAAATTAATTGATATTCCCAAAGATCCGCAAACGGTGGGTGCGGTAATGGCGGTGGTAAATGATAATCAGCGTTTGTTAGATATTCTAACGGCTTTTAAACCCCAAGAAGTTTTATTCAGCAACATAATGAATGCAAGAGCAAAAGTTATTTCTAATTCAGCATCCTCTTCTCCTCCGGGGTTCTCTAGTTAGCACCTGGCGCCAAGAAACAAAAAAACAATTGGGCCGGTTTTTACCGGTTTAATTGTTTTCGGAGTTTAGGCAATAGGAAATAGGTCCAGTACAGCTTGAGATCTGACTGTATATATTAGGGAAAAAAAAAGAAAACATAGCCCGTATTAAATCTTCACTTAATCACAGACTACGTTTTGGGGAGTTGCTATAAGCAGCAGCAAATTAAGCAGCCATTGCCTTAACACGTACAGCCAGGCGGCTTTTGATGCGAGCAGCTTTATTCTTATGAATTAAGCCCTTGCATGCAGCTTTATCAATAATTGGTTGTGCTTTAGCATAAGCAGCAGTAGCTTCTTCTTTATTACCTGCTGCAACCGCTTTTAGCACGTTTTTGATGTAAGTACGAAACATAGAACGTGCACTGGCATTGTGTTTACGCAGTTTCACGTTTTGGCGAGCACGTTTGATCGCTGATTTAATATTTGCCACTTAAAAATCTCCACTCATTCAGATGGTACAAAAGATGGTGATCTTGCCCAATGGACTAGACTTTGTCAATAGAATTCTGTATATATCTGTCAATACATAGCATTAAAATTATGTATGTTTCGCCATTCTCGGTATATTATACGGGATTCATTTTATAATCGATAGAAATATGTCTGCAACGAAAACCGATACGATGATTCCTAAACGACAAAGTTTGCTGCGTTCAACCAGCTTAGTCTCATTAATGACCTTCATTTCACGCATGATGGGATTTGCTCGAGATATGGTGTTGGCTAATTTTTTTGGTGCTCAGGCGGGAATGGATGCTTTTTTTGTAGCTTTTCGTATTCCTAATTTTATGCGTCGTCTTTTTGCTGAAGGAGCGTTTGCGCAAGCATTTGTTCCCGTGCTGGCGGAATATCAAAAAACACGCTCGCCGGATGATGTGCGTGTTTTTATCGCGCGGATTGCAGGTTACCTGAGTTCGATCCTTACTGTAGTTACTATTATAGGGATGTTCGCTGCGCCAATTATTGTTTTCTTGTTTGCCCCAGGTTTTAGTCATGATGGCGGTCGTGCACAATTAACTACGGAAATGCTACGCATTACCTTTCCCTTTTTAATGTTAGTTTCCCTCACCGCAATGTCTGGAGCGGTACTCAATACCTATGGTTATTTTGCGGTACCTGCCATTACCCCGGTATTACTCAACATTAGCATGATTTTAGCAGCATTTTATTTATGCCCTCACTTGCCTCAGCCCGTAGTTGGTTTAGCTTGGGGAGTATTAATCGCAGGTATTATCCAATTATTATTTCAATTGCCGTTTTTATATCGAAGAAATTTATTGGTTCGGCCGCGCTTAGTACGTAATGATCCAGGAGTGAATCGCGTACTTAAATTAATGGTCCCCGCATTATTTGGGGTTTCTATTGCCCAACTGAATTTAATGGTAGATAGTGTTTTTGCCTCATTCTTAAAGGTAGGTAGCGTATCCTGGCTTTATTACACCGATCGTTTAACTGATTTTCCTTTAGGGGTATTTGGGGTGGCAATCGCCACCGTAATTCTGCCACATCTTTCCAGACGTCATGCAGAACAAAGCATTACTCATTACTCACAGGCATTAGATTGGGGATTACGCTCCATTTTGCTGATTGGAATACCTGCGGGATTAGGCCTGTGTTTATTTTCTATGCCTTTGGTGGTAAGTTGTTTTGCCTATGGTAAATTTATTGCCAATGATGTGATTCAAACGCAAAAAAGTCTAATTACATTAGCATCAGGGGTGCCCGCATTTATGATGATTAAAGTATTAGCTTCGGGTTTTTATGCGCGTCAGGATATTAGCACCCCGGTGAAGGTAGGGGCTTTGGCAATGGTGGTTAACACCATCTTATGCGCGGTGTTCGTTTGGCATTTTGCTCATGCAGGATTAACCCTGGCATCCGCTTTAGCCGGTTATGTGAACTGTGGCGTTCTGCTCTTTTTATTAATAAAGCGCAAAGTATACCTACCTTCGCCAGGTTGGCTAAAATATAGTATACAATTAATATGTGCTAACGCAGCGATTAGCATTTACTTAATTCTAATGGGTGGAACCCTTGATTATTGGTTAAATCTTGAGCCAGTAGCTCGCTTAGGCTTATTAGGAGCCCATGTCCTGGCTGTGGTGGTGATTTATTTGTTCGTTTTAGGTTTGACAGGACTTAGACCTAAGCATTTTCGTGGTCAAATGAAGGAATAAAAAATGCATGCAGAGTTATTTTATGAGACTCGTTCTGATCGAGCAATTCCCCTTTATTTAATATCCCAATCTCAATGGGAGGAAGGGATTAATTCGTTTGCAGCAGTGGAGCGTAATTCTTTTGAGTTAAGAGAATTTAAAGGAAGGGCAGGAGATTATTGTTTAATCAATAATGCGGATGGCTTAATTGATCGAGTTTACATAGGCACCGGTCTTGGTAGCTATGAATTGGCTTTGGCAAATGCAGCGCAGCAATTGCCCGCAAATACCTATCAGGTTCAAGGTGAAGTAACTCAAGAAGCCAGGGTTTATTGGGCGCTGGCGCAATATCGTTATGAAGAATATAAAAAAACCTCTGTAGCACCACGACGCCTGGTGATTCCAGCCAAAGAGCTCGCTAATATAAATGCCTTAGCCCAAGCTCATTTTTTAGTACGTGATTTGATTAATAAACCAACCAGCGATTTAGGGCCACAGGAATTAGCGACAGTGGTACAGGGCTTGGCGGATACCTACGGTGGACGATTTACGCAATGGGTTGGTGATGACTTATTACAAGACAATTTTCCTGCCATTCATGCGGTAGGCCGTGCAGCGGTCGCTGCATCAGCACCAAGGCTATTGTCTTTAGTCTGGGGTAATGAAAACCATCCTAAAATCACCTTGGTTGGCAAGGGTGTTTGCTTCGACAGTGGGGGTTTAGATATTAAATCAGCTTCGGGCATGCGCTTGATGAAAAAAGACATGGGAGGGGCTGCCCATGCTATTGGTTTAGCTCAATGGATTATGGAGCGCGATTTACCTATTCGTCTACATGTATTAGTTCCTGCAGTAGAAAATGCGATTGGTCCTAATGCCTTTAGGCCTGGCGATGTATTGACGATGCGCAATGGTTTAACGGTAGAGATTCATAATACGGATGCTGAAGGGCGTTTGATTCTTGCTGATGCATTAGTTAAAGCCAGTGAAGAGCAACCGGATTTAATCATTGATTTTGCTACGTTGACGGGGGCGGCTCGGGTTTCGGTAGGGACTGAAATTTCTGCTATGTTTACTAATGATGATCAATTGGCGGCCGCCCTTCAGGAAACAGCACAAAAAACAGCGGATCCTGTTTGGCGTTTACCTCTATTTGCTGGCTATGAAGAAATTTTACGTTCGAGCGTTGCCGATATTGCTAATGCCAGTGATAGTCCTTATGCGGGGGCGATTACCGCTGGGCTATTTTTGCAACGTTTTATTTCCAAGAACACACCCTGGGTTCATTTTGACATTATGGCGTGGAATTTAGGTTCTAAACCAGGTAAACCTGAGGGCGGTGAGGCAATGGGATTACGCGCTGTAGCTGAATATTTGTTACGGGCTTATGGCAACTAATAACTGCCACTAAAAAGGAGTTTTGCTATGTTAGTGACCTTTCATTCTGATGCATACGAAGACATTACTTATTTTGGCGATGTCGCGAAGCAATTATTGTTATTAATGGGACACAGTGGTACGGTACCCGGGGCAATTAAATTTGAAGATCTGCCCCAGGCATTGACGCATTTACAACAGGGTTTGGCAAAGAGTGGCTCTCAATCTTCAGCTAAAGAAGATGAGGATGGTGAAATGCTAATTGGCTTGGAGAAACGCGCAATTCCTCTACTTAATTTATTGCAGGCCTCGATCCGAGATGAGTGTAATGTGTTATGGGATGCATAATATATTAAGTGTGCCCTGGTTGCTTGCAACCAGGGCACACTTAATTATTTGATCGGATGCGTGTGTAACTCACAACCCTTAACTCGATATTCACGATAATGAATCCGACTTTGTTCCTTTTCCATTTCTCGGTTACTCACCAGTTCCATAACTCGTTTGAACTTAGGATAAAAAGCTGGAATTTGATCACTCAAATTTAACAAAATATCATTAAATCCACGCGGCTCCTGGGCATAACCAATTTGTATTGGTGGGGGAGGCTCTGGTCCTTCACCTTGCAGGTTGTGGGGAATAAAACTGTCTTCTTTAAAGGTCCATAACAACTCATCAATCAATTCGGCATCATGTTGATTGTTACAAAAAACATAAACCCTATGACCCCGATGATAAGCCTTTTCTAAAAGACGACACGCGATCAGCCACCGAGCGTGGTCTTGATCGCTTTCCAATAAATAAAAATCAACGCGAATTGGCGACATGGCGAATTAATTGAGTTAATAAAGGAACGGGTCTTCCAGTTGCATTACGTTTTTTTCCGGAAGTCCAGGCAGTCCCTGCAATGTCTAAATGAGCCCATCGATATTTTTCCGTAAATCGCGATAAGAAACAGGCGGCGGTAATACTACTGGCGGTGCGGTCAAAGCCCGCATTAATCATGTCAGCCAAAGGACTATCGAGTGCATCCTGATAATCTTCATCTAAGGGCATACGCCAGACACGATCAGTACTTTCTATAGCCGCATCTTCAATAAGTTGAGCTAAGTTATCATCCTGGGTCATTAAGCCCGTAGCAACAGTACCTAAGGCAACAATAATGCCGCCGGTTAAGGTTGCAATATCCAATACAAACTCAGGATTAAAACGCTCGGCATACGTTAAAGCATCTGCTAACACTAAACGACCCTCAGCATCCGTATTAAGAATTTCAACTGTTTGGCCAGACATACTGGTAACAATGTCACCTGGTTTTACTGCGGAACCACTTAGCATATTCTCAGAGCTGGCAATTAAGCCCACGATATTGATTGGCAATTGCAGCAGAGCACACGCTTTGATCGTGCCTAATACGCTCGCGGCACCACACATATCATACTTCATTTCATCCATGGTATTGCCTGGTTTAATGGTCAGGCCACCTGAATCAAAGGTAATGCCTTTACCAACCAGCACAATCGGCGCGGCATCGCCAGCACCTTTGTATTGAATGTCAATTAAACGTGGTGGCTGAGATGAGCCTTGGGATACTGCCAAGATAGTTTCCATTCCGAGCTGACGCATTTCGTCAGGCCCTAATACGGTACAACTGAGATGGCTTGGAAATTCTTTTGCTAATTGTATGGCCTGCTCTCCCAAATAAGTTGGGGTGCAAATATTGGCGGGCAGATTCCCAAGTTGGCGAGTAAACTCAATTCCCTGAGCAATTGCTTGCCCCGCATCTAATGCTTTGGGGTTTGCTTCGGGCAAATAAAAATTAACTTGGGCTAAATGATGAGGTTTGGCATGTTTCTTTTTAAATTCCAGCTGTTGAAAACGATGATTATCTATTTGCATAATCATTTGTTCGAGTTGCCAATCAGCAGTATGTTGCGTTATTTGGGGGAGGCAAAGGGTAACTGATTTGAAACGGTGTTTGATTATTGCATCAGTAATTTCCGATAGTCTTTTTTTCAGCAGTTTAGAGCTAAATTTTTCTTTCTTGCCACACTGAGCCAATAATAAGGAATGGCCTTGCGCACTGGTGTGCCAAATAAGATCGCCTGCTTCAGATGCTCTTTGAGATAGTTTACTAATTAAACCATCATGGTCTTTATCAAGGTCTTCAACAAAGCCTGAGGGTTTTTCATCAGAAAAGATACCAAGTACAAGACAGTCAGTGGCCGATAGTGCTGGTTTTTCTATTAATCCATAATTCATTGCAATTCCTAAATAGCATGTTCAGTAAT
Organism: Legionella lytica; assembly: GCF_044626755.1. GTDB lineage: Bacteria > Pseudomonadota > Gammaproteobacteria > Legionellales > Legionellaceae > Legionella > Legionella lytica_A. Next base: position 282,219 of record NZ_JBGORX010000003.1, read on the forward strand.
TGAGGTATAGTCTACCTAAACTGGAAGCGCATTGAAACCTGCATTTTGCAATATGTAGTCCCTATTCGCGTAGGATTAATACGGCTTCACTTCGTATTAACCTACGCGAATAGGTGCTTCGTAATTAACTAGAACAAGGAGACTGCTTTGGCACGATTACCTGGACATTCACTCCTTTAATCGTGGGGCTCTTAAGCGCATCCTTCAGGTAATCAACTAAAGAAACCTCGACTACTTTGCCATATTCGGATGAGGCCTGTCTAAAATACAGGACTTTGTCCTTCCAAACAGCAAAGCCTAAGTGTGAGATATTCAATGAGGTACCAATTTTATCTTTTACATTCCAATTAGGTCGTACAATTTCAATAATCGCGCCGTTAGGAATTTGCGCGAATAACTGTAAATCTGGTTTACTTTGTTTGGGGAATAATGAAGTCAAAGGCAGGTAAGGCACATTTTCTGACCTAATTTCCAGTTTTGCTCCTTTTGTTTTTAATTCTTCTAAGCGTTTTTCTTGTTCTGCTTTATTGGCGTTTTGCAAGCGAATAGTTTGTATCGTTTTGTAAGCATACCAATTTGGTTTGTCAATGGTGGCGGTAGCCATTTGAGCTACAGCCTGATTGTTTTTGTTTTTGATCATTTGTGTAATGTCTTTGAATATCCCTTCCTGTTGATGGTATTGATTCCAATCCAAACCCGTAAAATGGGTTCGTTGAATGTAAGACACTTTGCCATTGCTATAGCGCATTTTTTGCATGCATTGTTGAAATGAAGGCAGCGAATTTGCTAATGCCAAAGCGACCACGGTATTTACATAAGTATCACAATCAAAGGCATCAACACGATATTGAGGAAATTGATCATAACGAGCCTTAGGACCTTCTCCTAAGGAGCCTAGCACATAAGGCATCCCAATAAAGTGCTTACTTATCCAATCGATACGCCCCGCCATAGAAATGTTCGGCATGCGGTTTAGCTTATGATATAGTTCTTCTATTGACGAATTTGCTTGTTTTTCAGTGGTGCTGGAATCAAAAGCATGGCTACTGGTACAAGTAAGAAAACCAATAAGCAAAGCAAATTTGCGTAAGGGAGCAGAAGTGTATTTCATCAGAAGTATCTTATATTTTGAGCTGGATGTGGAGTACATGTTAACTTGTTCCAGAGCCTGGAGGCAAGAATGCTAAATATAATTTGGTTAGGAATGATACTGCTTTCAATTGTAGTTGGTGTCATTGAAGGACGGATTGATGAGGTGGTTCGTGCAGTCACAGATTCTGCCAAACTGGGCTTTGAAATTGCTCTTGGCTTGGCGGGAATTATGTGTTTGTGGCTGGGAATTATGTCTATAGCCACAGAGTCTGGTTTGATCAAAATCTTGGGTAAAGTTTTGCGACCGGTGTTACGACGATTATTTCCGGATGTGCCTATCGATCATCCGGCGATGGGGGCCATTGCTTTGAATATTTCCGCTAATATGCTCGGTCTTGCCAATGCGGCAACCCCATTTGGACTACAAGCAATGAAGGAACTGCAGACATTGAATCAGCATGCCCGTGTTGCCAGTAATTCCATGTGTACTTTTCTTGCAATTAATACCTCCAGCGTGCAGTTAATTCCGGCAACCGCCATTGCATATCTTGCTGCTAATGGCAGCACGAATCCTACCAGTGTGGTGTTTAGCTCTTTAGTGGCAACGATTATTTCCACGGTAGTCGCAATTATTGTGGTAAGGCAACTTGCTAAATTACCGATTTTTAGTGTTGAGAAGGCGGATAGCTTATGAGTGGAATCGCTAATCAGCTATCCAATTGGATGCTGCTGCTGTTTGTAGTAGGAATTCCATTTTATGCGGCCATAAAAAAGGTTAATGTGTTTGATGCTTTTATTGTTGGCGCTAAGCAAGGATTCGATACGGTTTTAAGTATTTTACCCTATTTGATTGCGATGATCGTGGCGATTGGCATGTTGCGGGCATCAGGTTTTTTTACCTTATTGGGAAGGCTGCTTGCCCCACTTATGGAATTGATTGGCATGCCTTCCGAAGTCTTACCTTTAGCCCTTATTCGTCCTTTTTCAGGTAGCGCATCCACTGGCATTATGGCGGAATTGATTCATCAATATGGCGGAAATTCATTAATTGCTAAAACTGCAGCCACCATGATGGGAAGCACGGAAACAACTTTTTATGTAATTGCTGTGTATTTTGGTTCCGTAGGTATTCGTAGAACACGCCACGCAATTCCCGCCGGCTTATTGGCAGACTTAGCGGGCATTATTGCCTCAGTAGTTATTTGTCGTTATTTATTTGGATAATCGGGCCACGCAACAAGCAAGCGTAGCCCGTTTTAGACGAATCGTAATCCGGATGGTTGAGGCATAAAATCCCGTAATACGCTAGGCGAATACGGGTTTACCATACTACCCAACTTTCTTTTTCTTCTTATCGTTTTTATTACTAGCAAAGCCAGTCTTTTCCATAGCCTGCAGGCGGGAAAACAAAGAACGAGTTCTTGCTTTAAATGCTGCCATTTCACGCGAAGGAACTGGAGATGCCGTTGGTAAATAAGTCGATGTCGGATTTCTTGCCTGCCCATGTACATGCAACTCGAAATGACAATGAGGACCTGTAGCAAGACCTGTTTGCCCTACATAACCAATCACCTGGCCTCGCTTAATTCTACTTCCCTTAGACAAGCCTTTTTGGAATTTAAGCATATGACCATAAATCGTGCTGAACTTCTTATCATGGGTAATTTCAATCATATTCCCATAACCATTATGACGACCAATGGTTTTAATAACCCCATCACCAGTTGCCATAATCGGTGTACCAATCGGTGCAGCTAAATCAATCCCCTTATGAGCCCGGCGATAACGCAAGATAGGGTGATATCTTGAGTTACTAAATGTTGAGCTGATATGGCTGAATCGCACCGGATAACGTGAGAATGCTTTTTTAAAGCTTTCACCTTGAGGCGTATAATAATCACGTGAACCATTTGCACTGATATGACGAACTGCCTGGGCTGTTTTACCATTACTGGTATAGCTCGCGGCAACAATATCACCGATTCCCACCATTTTATCTTTTACATACTGTGCTTCATAAACAATTGAAAAGCGATCTCCGGAACGTACGGAATGTGCAAAATCGACTTGTTTACTTAAAATAGAAGTCATTTGGCTCATTAATTTACTGGGGATGCCTAAGTGTTGTGCTGTTGTATATAATGATCCCTTCACTACACCCGTAACATAACGATCTTGGTTCGTTACTTTTTTAGAGTCGACTTTGGTCTTATAAACGGCTCCATCTCTATATATGGTTAGCGTTTGGATATCATTCATAGGAATGACCAGCTTTTCCAATTTCTTCTTATTAATCAAAAATTGCAATTCTTGACTGGGTTTAATCGCTGTTAATACTTTCGCATGGGGGTTTTTATGGACAACCAAATGTAAATTTTGCGCAGTTAATCCAAGACGATGGAATATGGCGGCCATAGAGTCACCAGCACGTGGTCTAACAGTTTGCCATTCATTGTCTTTGGTTACTTTGACTGTTTTTACAGCTTTGGCTACGACAGTTTTTTTAACCGACTTTTCTGTTTTATCTGTTTTATCCGACTTATGGGGAACACTAGCTTGGCTAGTTTTAACCTTTTCTACTTTATTAATGTGTTCAACTTCTTTTTTAATTGTCTGCTCTGTTACTTTAGCTAGCTCTACAAGCGGGACAGATTTTTTTTCTTCTGTTACTTGTTTCTTTTCTTGCTTGGGTAATGAAATAGATTGACGTGCTTGGCTATTGTGCTCATGCGAACAGCTTTTCACCAGCAAATAAGGTAGAGAAAGGGCAACAATTAATGCAGAACCCATTAATAATTTGGATTGAATACCAGAATGTCGTGTTCGAATATAAGGTTTTTTATCCATTGTTTGCCTACATGTTGTCATCCGCAAGAATGCACTGTGTGCATTTTGTTCAAAAACGGGTGACAAATTATTTAAAATCACCTCTTGGGTATGGCAGGAAATTGCCAACCGGGCTAAGATACTCGGTGTGAGAAGATAGGTCAATCATTTATAAAGGTTTTGATGCCATGATAGTTGAAGATTCAGTTTGTTCCGAATTAATGCGAGGCTGTGAAGAGGTACTTCCACAGCAAGAACTCGAAAAAAAGCTCCAAAAGGGAACTCCTTTAAAAATAAAGGCAGGGTTTGATCCGACGGCGCCCGATTTGCATTTGGGACATACGGTATTACTTAATAAGTTAAGACAGTTCCAACAATATGGGCACGAGGTCATTTTTTTGATTGGGGATTTTACCGCAATGATTGGTGACCCAACAGGAAAGAATGTAACGCGCATGCCTTTGAGTCAGGAAACTGTTATTGAAAATGCGAAGACCTATCAGGAGCAAGTGTTCAAAATTCTTGACCCACAAAAAACAACCGTTGCGTTCAACTCACAGTGGTTAGGGCAATTTACTGCCGTGGATTTAATTCGCTTGGCGGCGACGCACACTGTAGCACGTATGCTAGAGCGTGATGACTTTAATAAGAGATATAATTCAGGTCAGCCTATAGCCATTCATGAATTCTTATATCCTTTATTACAAGGATATGATTCAGTTGCGCTTAAAGCTGATGTGGAATTTGGTGGAACCGATCAAAAGTTCAATCTATTAATGGGACGTGAATTACAGAAGCATTACGGCCTTGAACCCCAAGTCGTTATGATGATGCCATTAATAGAAGGATTGGACGGCGTGAAGAAAATGTCCAAGTCTTTAGACAATTATATAGGTATCAATGAACCGGCTGCAGATATGTTTGGCAAAATCATGTCTATATCTGATGAATTAATGTGGCGCTATATTGATCTGTTAAGTTTTAAAACAGGAAAAGAAATTCAGGAATTAAAAGATTCGGTGGCTCAGGGAGCAAACCCTCGCGACATTAAAATAGACTTCGCTAAAGAAATCATTGTTCGTTTTCATGATCAGGCGCAAGCCGAACAAGCGCATAGAGAGTTTATTGAGCGATTCCAAAAAGGAATCATTCCTGAAGATTTAGAAGAGTTCTCTATAATAAATGATGATTCACTTTCTTTGGCACAACTATTAAAGCAAATGAATTTAACCCAAAGCACTTCTGAATCCATGCGTATGGTGAAGCAGGGAGCGGTTAAAATAGATGGCGAAAAAGCAGAAGACCCCGCACTGGTTCTGGCTTCTGGGCAAAGTTATGTAATACAAGTAGGTAAGCGTAGAATCGCCAAGCTGCATTTACAATAAGCACTGTGCAATCTTTTTTTAAAAAAAATGAAAAAAGTGTTTGACATGGAAGTCGAAATCAGTAGAATACGCAGCACGCCTCGGGGCAAACGTTCATTAATAAGATAGAAGACAAACTGTGTGGGCACTTT
>NZ_JBGORX010000004.1:0-207500 GCF_044626755.1 Legionella lytica
ATGAGAGCTGTGCAATTGCTCTTGTAAGGAGTCGTTCTGTCTATTTAATTCCAGCGCCTTCCCTTCCAAGCGGCGCACGACCTCAACCTGCCTATCCAGTTCACCTTGCACCTGCTGGAGATCGTCGGCAAGGTGTTGATGCCTGCCGTCTGCCAGGCGTAAACGCTGCTCCAACGCATCCAAAGCCAGTTGATGCTGTTCTTGGAGTTTATGCAGTTCAACCGTGGCTCCCTCGGAATGCTCATCTTTCTGGGCAATTATTAATTGCAGCTCATCGACTTTGCGCGCATACTCCCGAGCGTTTGCTTCGGCCTCATGCTGTAATTGTTGGATTTTATCGGTGGCCTCATCCAACTCCTGAGCTTTCTTAATCAGAGTCGCCTCGGTTTCACTTACTGTGCGTTGCTCATTACGTACGGAGTCTTGCAAATTAGTTTGCTGTTCTTTTAGTTCGAATATCTCTAACTCTAAGGAAAGCACCGTAGAGGTCAACTCAAGATTGCCTTCCTCCAGATTACGTGCTTTTTCTGTCAGCTGGGTATGTTCTTCTTGCAATAACTCCAAACGCTTTAAGGTGGTTTTGGCCGCTAATTGAGCGGTCTCGGTAGCTTTTTGGTACTGTGTTAACTCCTCGCTTAAATGGGAACGAACCTCTTCAAGAGTTTGATTTGAGGCCTGCAACTCCAGTTGTAAAGAGTGGTTCTGATTCCTTAATTCCTGTGCCTCCCCTTCCAAACGGCGCACCGCCAAGACCTGTTCCTCTAATTCACTTTTCACCTGAACTAGCTCGTTCTGTATCTCCTGGCGAGTATGTTCTGCCAGACGCAAACGCTCCTCCAGCACTTCCATGGTTTGTTGATGCTGGTCTTGGAGTTCGTGCAGTGTACGTGCTGCATCCTTAGAATGTTCATCCATCTTAGAAATCGCTAATTCCAACTCAGCGACCCTGCGCACATGCGCACGGGCGGTTTCTTCAACCGCATCCTGCAACTGCTGGATTTTAACGGCTGCAGAGTCCAGTTCCTCTGCATTCCTGCTTAGGCTTTTTTGGCTGTCGTCTACAGCGTTTTGCTTATCACGTAATAACTCGTACAACCGCTCCTGCTCTTGAGTTAAGCTTTGTACTTGCTGAGTTAATTGATTTAATAGTTCCTGATCCACTACTAAAGTACCAATTAATGAATTTAAATCACTACTTTGTCGTGCTACCTCTTGAAGGAGTTTAACTGGCAAGTTGAGTGCAACTACAGCTTGAACATCCAATTCTACGCGAGGGGTAATTTCCTTGAGCAATCCGTTAAAGAACTTTTTGGCCGTTTCTTCTGATGCCGCTTCAACCAATTTTTTAAACAGCCCAACTTTCAACTCTATTGATAACTTATCATTATGTAACAGGTCACGTAGCGCTGCATGGCTATTAGGATTATTTGCTTTTTCAATCAGCCAATCCTTATTAACTAATAACGCAATGATGCGATATTCCTGTAATTCCGGTGTTTTAAAGTCTGGAGAAATTTCATCAAATAATTGATGTACAATCCTAAATTGGTTGACCTCATTCTTTTCAGAATTTAAAAAGTTTCTTAGTGAGTTCGCTGGATGCGGATTACTGAGCAAGTGTACCAATACCTTCTCTGAATCTTGGCATTTGGCTTTAATATGAGCCAAGATTGTGTTTAGAACAGTATACTGGCCTTGCTCTAGAATGTAATTCAATAAGTTCTTGCCCTCTTCATCACTTTGAGTAAAAAGTTGGGTAAACTCTATTCTGGAAAGAGGAATATTATCAGCTAATTGGATTAGATTTTTAACCCCGGAATAATTGCCATTCTTCGCGGCAATCAAAAGAGGATAAGCGTCAGTTTCAGTGGGTGGCGTTAATAAGAATGTTTTCTCAAGCCGAGCAAAAGGAATTGCTTCGGAAGTAGTTTCGTCAGTTAAAAATAAATGATATGGCGACAGCCCATCCGGTGGGAACATCATGCCAAGAATTTTTTGTGGGGTAATTCGATCTTGAGCCCCAGAATTTAGTTCATTGTACTTAGCAACGATTTGATTAAATAGCGATTTATTCCCCAATACAGCGCAAAGATGTAATGCTTCCTCAATGAACTCATCATGAGCATGACCTTGAGGCAGTAAATTTAAAATAGCCGCTAATTGCCCCTTATTGTTATTACGAATAGCAATATGAAAACAATTTGTTGACCATTTTACATAAGGTGCTGTTTTAATTTGTTTGGTCGGACCATACTCAGACATCATTAAGTCGAATAATTCTTCTGCTGTCGCACCCGCTTTTGTTAATGCACGAATTAAATTAGAAAAAACATCTGTCATTCCCTGCTCTGCCGCGTAATGCAGTAACCCACTTGTTTTAACTTGAGCAATAAATGCAGGATTAGGTTGTGTTATTTTTCCTAATAAAGAATTGAGAATTTTATTTTGACCTTGAGAGATAGCCTCTACTAATAAAGCCCTAAAAGGGGCATGCTCCCCAACAAATTTATCATTAAATTGAGGCTCATCCAGCGCTTGATTTAAAATAGCGATTGCTTGCTCTATCTGCTCATTCGTCCTTGGATAAATACATAAAACATCCATCCGTTTTAATTCGCCTACTTCGACTAACAGATCATCTGCTCTTAATGGAACTCGCTCGTGCTCATTAAAAACGGCTTGCAATGTCTCAGCTTGGAGAAGTGACTGTTTATAACTCTGATTATGGATATTTTCATAGCGCTTAATGCATTGCTGTGATGAGGCTATAATTTCTTTGAGCTGGATTTTATTAAGCCCTTCGCCACTACCAACTACTGTACGAACTCGCGTTAAAATGGTGTCAATATCATGAATAATTTGCTGCTCAGGATTGTCTTCTAATAGTTCATTTTGAGCACGCAAAGAATCACGTAATGACTTTTGAATCATTTGCAAGCGACGATAGAGATGAAGTGGCTCCCCTTCACGCTGATTAGAGGGAATAAACATCACCGCATCTCTTTTACTGAATACATCTCCTTCTTGGGTAATATCCGTGCCACAAGCAAAATACTGATTGAATTTAGCTACATCAACAATTTTTAATCCTAAAGGTTCTTTTCCATCAACATCCAAAATACCCGGGACAACATAGTCAGTAACAGCACGTCCCTTCACTAAAGTAAAATAAGCATGTCGATTGCAAACGCCAAAAATCATGGTCGTTAAAGCCCAATCATCCATATAGGGTTCACTGTTTTTTAACACAGTGTTTAATTCGGGTTTCGGTACGCTACCCGATTCAGGGATTATCCCCCTCTCTTCCCCCAACACCTTAGGACTAATATACGGCAGAGTTCCATTGCGTGCCCCATGCACAATCTGCAAGGTTGGATCCACTCCATAACGAAAACCCACATCGCTTTTTTCTACATAACGGCCGCTCATATCAAAACATCTATTCCCTTCGGGACTTATATTGTGTGACAGATCAGCGCCGAAAATCTCAGAGAAAATTTCGGTGAGCGATTTTGATGGTTGTCCTAAAAGAGTTTGTTCAAAGCCCCCAGTTGCCCAATCAATGTATTTTACTTGATAGCTACCATCAGGATTCTTTTTATAAAGGAAATTCTCTGGCTTAATGTCATTATGGGAAAAACCCAGCTCAGAAAAACGTTGGGCCTCACTAACAATTTGTTGCGATAATTCAAGGCTATCCTTTAGAGAACCTATCGATTCGAGTGCACGTGGCTGTCCTCGTTTATTAGGATCATGATAAGCAATATCAGCTTTAGTATATAAATTTAGTTTTTGATTGGCGGTATCAGCATAGGTATCTCCTTTGGCACGCTCAGTCAAAATTTGATATTGGCGAAGTGTCCCACCGCGGGCAAATAATTTACCAGCCTTTCTCTCCTTATCATTTTTTATCCAATATTGAGTACTCCCGGAGGTAACCCCATATTTTTCCCGCACGGCTTTGGAATAATTTTGCAGAATATCACTTTCAATTCGATATAGAGGATCATCACGTGCCGTAATAGGTCTTGTTCTTAAATCATTTCGACTCGTGTCTTGGAATGTGGGTATTGCATCACTACCAGGCACATAGCCTTTTTTAATGACCTGATTTAAACCAGATAATAAACTTTCAACCTCTTTAACTGAACCATATTGACCCACGCCCAAGAGCTTGCTATGAGTAAATAAGCGCCCTTTCCGCTTGCCCCCACTGTACGCCTCATCCAGCCCTTCAAAAGGAGCTATAATTCCGCGACTACCTCCATAGGAAAAAATAAAATCTCCTCCCACAGGTTTCAATAAAGAATAGGGAAGTTTTATCTCGCCAATATTCACAGAAACGGAGGCAACAGGTTGTCCTTTTTCATCTGAAACATCTACTGTATGTTGCCCTGTGGCGGAATGTTTTACCTTGAATTGAACCTCATTAAGAGCTTTAGGTTTTATGGCTACAGCAATTGCCTTTAAAATAGAAAAATAAGCATCTTGCTCTGCATTCGTGATGGATGGTTCCCCTTTTTCCACCCGCTCGTACAATCGAGACATTTCTTCTGCCATGATTTTAATTTGTTCTTCCATGTGCGTAATGTCATGAGGATCTTTCAGTCCTAAAGTCGGGAGCATCGAACGATATTCGTTTAGATATATCGCTTCAACTTTTTTAGCAACCTCACTCCCTGATTTAAAAGCGAGCTCTAACTCTTCTGATAAACTCTGACGTTCCTGTGCCGATGAAGAAATTACAATGGATTTCTCAATAAGGGGTTTAACAGACTCAGCAACTTCCAGAGGATTTAATTGAGATAATTTTTGATAAGCCTCGTTCAAATATCCTTCAAGCCTTGGTAGTTCTAAAGCGTGTTTAAATCGGCCAGCCTGAATGTGAGCAAAAGCAGTTTCCAGCGTCATGGAAATAGGGGATTTCACCGTCGGGGTGGGTGCATTGAATGCATCTTTAACCTGTTTAGATGCATAAATGGAATATAATTCAAGCACCTTACGTAATAATAGCTCATCACTATTATCGAGACTTAAATCACGAATTTCGGATACTTGGGTCGCATCGATTTGCGTTTTTACTGCAGTCAATTGCTGCAGAAAAGCATGAGCGTGTTCATCCGAAAGCTGGCCCATTCTCGCCATCACAACAATCTGTTGTTCTATAGCGGCAAGGGAGACGCCTGTTAGGGTGATTCCTTGGACTTTATCTGTAACCGCTGACTCCTTGAGAAATTGCTCCATTGATTGCGTATTAATAGTCCGCCCAAAACCTCCATTCTTTCCAATGACATCAATTAGCTTTTTAGCAAAGGCATCATCGCAATTAAAATAAAAAAGATTTATTTCTATTGTTCCATTAGATAACAAATTAATAATCGGCTTAACACGTTGTCCTCTAAAAATATCCTTTATGTGTTTTTCAATTTTAGGCTCACTGGCGGTAAACGGTTCCCTCTTATCACCTCGTTTAAGCCCTTGCGCCTTAGACTTCTCGTATATTTCCTCGAGAATATCCTGTAATTTGATAAATCTGGGCTCTTGCCCTACCTTATAGGCCTTTACTTCATTTTTTGCTTTAAAGAGTGAATCCTGGTGCAAATATCGTCTTTGGGCGAAACGAGTAAAAACCTCATCAGTAACCCTACTTTTAGTAAATAACTCCATATCTCTGATGTTTCTAGCCCAAAATAGATCACGAATCAGATTCACTTGAGTCTTTTTTGCATATTCCCTGCGGTCCTCCTGGCCAAACCTTAATGCATGAAATAATTCCTTTCTTGCTTTCAGAGCATTGATGCGCTCATCACTAGTCCAATCGTCTGTTATACCTATTTGCAATTTTTTTTCGGCTTCTACTAACAAATCCCCAATCGATTTTCCATCAGTAGCTTTATATTGACTTAAGTTATCGATTACGGTCGATTGATTTACATTAATTAACTTAGAATGTAGCAAATTTATAAATTCTTGATGTTCTAAATATTTATTAGACTCATCTACAAGAGCTACCTGTGTGCAATCACGTCTTATAATTTCATAAAAACCCATATGCACAATTATTCGGCATTGATTACGCAATTGAACGTCATGAGGATCACGTTCATAAAGGCTAATAGCCTGCATTATCATGTCTTGAATATTAGCTAATGATAGGGTTTGTAATTGGGCCTCTCGCTCTTCCTGGTCTAACTTAGATAAGACCTCGATATATAATTGTGTCTGTAATTTTTTAATGGCAGGTGGCGCATCAGAAAGAGTATAAGCCAGGTGTTTTATATCACGGAAATTTTGAGCAATGGATTTAATAAAGGCTGGTAAATTCTCAATATTAGGTTCAACATCAAGTGCCAAAGAAGAGCTATATTCCTCAGAAATAGCATTCATTTGAGCCGCCATTTGCTCCACAGCCTCTCTCTGCTTTTTTTTGTATTCTTCTAATTGCTCACTTGCTATAACATTACCAGGAATACTGATGGGAAGTTCTGATAACTGCTTTAAACGTTGCTCTTGTTCTTTTTTTAGCTCTTGATAAGCAAACGCAATTAACGATTGTTTAAGAGCATTAGAAGAAGAGGCAACAAAATTAATTGAATTGAGACCATTAATAAATTTACTACAGAATTTCATTCGTGGGCCACTTATTATAATCAATATGTTACTAATTCTAGCCCATATTTCTTAAGAAAAAATTAACCTATTAAGCTAGAATAAACTCTTAGTGTTTTTTTTATCACCGCGGCAATGTATTCAATCAAACTATGTGTTCTAAAACGATCCATTTAGTTGAATTTTCCTCATCTTTTACTATACTTATACTAGTAGGTCAATTTTCTCTTTTTGAGGACATAGACTTACGGGGAGGACCACTACGGTGGTCTTCTTTAATTTTGGCTTCCCAAAAAGATAACTACCCAATTTAAAGCTTCTTAATCGCCATCAATAAAACGCACCTCCTCTAAATCCTTGCTAATTGACCCTCCTTTCTTAGGAAAAAAAATTATCGCGCGCTCCTATTATGGTGTAATTTCACATACTCATTTAAAATTAACTTTTAAGACTGAATATGGGGTTTTAATGAAAAAGAATTTCTCAAAGAAAACAAAACAGGTTGTGATTATTGGATCCGGTTTTGGCGGGTTAAATGCCGCAAAAACATTGGCAAATCAACCGGGAATTTCTGTCACCCTTATTGATAAAACAAACCATCATCTATTCCAACCCTTATTATATCAAGTAGCTACCGCAGCCTTGTCTCCAAGAGATATTGCAGCCCCTATTCGTGAAATATTCCGTAAGAGTAAAAACGTCAAAACCTTAATGGCCACAGTGACCGCTATAAACAAAAGCGATAAACAAATAAGCCTTGAGGATCAACAGCAGATTCCTTATGACTATCTAATTGTTGCACCGGGCTCACGCCATTCCTATTTTGGTCAAAACCAATGGGAACAATTTGCTCCGGGATTAAAGACCTTAAAAGATGCACTTCGTGTTCGCGAAATGATATTAACTTCATTCGAGTTAGCGGAAAATGCCACTGATGCATCACTGATTGAACGTTTATTAACCTTCATTGTTATTGGTGCGGGGCCGACAGGAATCGAAATGGCTGGCGCAATAGCTGAAATTGCACATCAGAGTTTACAAAGTAATTTTCGCTCGATTGATCCGGGTAAGACCAAGGTTTATCTAATCGAGGGAGGTAGTCAGGTTCTCAATAGTTACCCTCAAAAATTGGCAACCTACGCACAACACACTCTTGAAAAACAGCGTGTCACGGTGCTATTGAATACACGAGTCACGGAAATTACTGACGAAGGCGTAGCCTTTGGGGATCAATTTATTCCAGCTCACAACATCATTTGGGCAGCCGGCAATGAAGCATCTGCGCTATTAAAATCACTTGATGCACCCTGCGATAAATCAGGTCGAGTTATTGTCCAGTCCGACTTAAGCTTGTCTACAAATCCTGAGTTGTTTGTAATTGGTGATGCGGCCTGTTTTCAAGAAAATAATGAACCATTACCTGCTATTGCACCAGTGGCATTGCAACAAGGTGAATTTGTCGGAAATGTAATTAGAAAACAACTCCCCGTCGATAAGAGACCTAGGTTTCATTACAAAGACAGAGGTATGATGGCTAACATCGGTAGATTCAATGCCCTCGTATTATCCGGCCCGTTGCAATCCAGTGGTTTTTTTGCATGGTTAGCCTGGTGTTTTGTTCACATTTACTTTTTAATCGGCTTCCGAACTAAAATTTTGGTCTTTATCGACTGGGTATTCTACTTTTTTAAAGGCCAAAGGAATGTACGCTTAATAGTAAGACCTGCGAAAAACAGAAAAAAAGATGAAAAGTCCTAACATTCTAAAACGAGAGAATAAATAGACAAGCTTCTCTTGTGTATAACAAGTTCAATTTTTCTAAAATCTCTTGATTATTGACACAAATTGTTTTAATTGCATACAATACTCACAGCGCCATAACATCAATTTAGTATTAAAGCTTATTTTTCAATAAATTACGCAAAAAAGACAGAGAGTCAGAATAATATGAGTAAAAATAATCCGATTCAATTTTCAGTGGTTAGAGAAGATCCAGAAATCGAAAGAAAAATAATTCAATCCTCTGAAGCTAAGGAAATTCTGCTTATTGCTTCAGGAGGATGTACCGCCTTATCCCTACAGGCCTATTTTCCTAATCTTCGGTTTACTTTAGTTGATCCTAATCCTGCACAAATTAAACTGATAAAAGAGAAAATCATCACTTTAAAGAATGCATCACTCGAAGAAAAAAAAGCCTCTTTTAATATAGAAAGCGATTCTTCATTGGGCCTAAATGAAGGAGGAAATTTTGAATCACTCTTCCGTTCCTTTAGAAACTTTATCTATGAATTTATTTTGAATCGTGAAGAGCTGAAAGCACTTTTGACCACCCCTGAGCAAGCTCACCGCGTTAATCTAAGAACTACGCTCTTTGAGCATAAATATTGGAAAGTAGCTTTTGATTTGTTTTTTCATAATAGTTTGCTCGAGGCCATGTTTGGTACGGAAGCAGTTCAGCACGCTCCTAAAGGCTCTTATCCAGAGTATTTCAGAAAGGTAATCGAGGCAGGATTGGAAAAAGAAAACATGTCTCAAAATTATTTTATTCACCATTTATTTTTAGGACAGTACATCGATAAGGAGCCGTGTCTTCCTTACTATCTCACTGCCTCCACACCCGAATATTCTTTTGAATTCTTTAATAATACAATCGATAAAGTCGAAAATTTTAATTCCTTCGATCTGGTACACCTTTCCAATATTTTTGACTGGATGGATGAAGAAGGTATTAGAAACCTGGCAAGTCGCCTCAATCATGAAATGAAACCAGGTGCACGACTACTTACGCGTCAGCTCAATAATCAAAAAGACTTTATGAAATACTTTTCAGATCATTTTGAACTTTTAGATGCTGAAAGCGCAGAATTGTTGGCACAGGATAGAAGTTTATTTTATGCACAAATCAATAGCATGAGAAAGGTAGGATAAGCATGGATCAACTAATAGAACATATTCTCCGCGAAATGGATTATTTAAATAATCCCTATTTTGTTCACCTGAAAAATGGCACCTTCGATAAAAATGATTTTGTAGAGACACAAATTCAATTTTATTCAGCTGTTGATTTTTTCGCCCGCCCCATGGCTGCCTTGGTATCAAAAATTCCCTGCCCTGAACTAAGACTCGGTGTATTAAGAAACGTCTGGGAAGAGCACGGCGAAGGAGACAGCGAACGTTTTCATAAATTTACTTTTCTAACCTTTCTGCAAAGATTAGATGGATGTACTTTTGAAACAGTGAAAACACGTACTTTATGGCCGGAGCTTCGCATTTTTAATACCACATTAGATGGTGTCTGTAACTCCGATAATTATTTGCTCGGGGTTGGAGCAATGGGAATAATCGAGAAAATGTTCTCAAATATCTCCTCCTTTATCGGACGAAATGTAGTAGAACGAGGATGGCTCGTCTCTAGCCAGCTAATTCATTACGATCTTCACGAAGAATTAGACATCAAACATGCAGAGGATTTTTTTAGCATCCTACGAGCATCATGGAATACAGATCCTGCATCTCGGAATATGGTCGAACAAGGTCTTCGCTTAGGAGCCACTCTCTTTTATGGATTATACGAAGGATTATACCGAGCACGTAACAGACGTTGGATTCAAGGAAATCAGCTTCACGTTGATGTTAAAGAATCGTATCTCCCAAAGTGTCAGCAAGTTGATTTGATTTCATGAAATTAATCCGTTTAACACCCGAAAATAAAGCGCTTTATCATTCCCAAATTGTAGATTTGGAGCAGAAGGCAGAGTACCCATATGGAGATCACTTTTTTAAAATTGATCATGGCAAGGATTACTTTGCTTTCTTCGAACGCCAAGGAAAGCTCGATTATTATATGCTTGTAGACAAAAATAAAGTTGCTGGAGTTGTCGCTGCTGTTCTAAGGGATGTGCCATCGCATACAGGAATAAAAAAGATTTGGTATTATTGCGATCTAAAAATCCATCCAGACTATCGAGGCCGGCATTTACCGATCAAAATGGCCTATAAAATTTATTTACGAAATTTCCTCACCTCGTGGAATGGCTTTGGTATTTCGATGAATCCAGCTAGCGGTGGTCATCAAAATCGAATGAAAAAACTGATTAGATGGCTTCGATGGATTCCAGTAAGAACAAATACACAGCTTAACTTATTTTCTTTAGATAAAAATGCGATGCAAAAAGCTCAACCTATTTTGGAACAGTTCCGCGGAAAAATTCGATTTTTATCTTTGGAAGGAATTAAAGATTTAATTTTAACGCACGATCAAAGCAAAATTCCTATTTTGCACGCTCAGTTTGGAAAATCCGAGGCACTAAATCCGGAACAGAGCATGCCTCAAGAAGGGTGTATCCATATGTTTTGTATCGCAGCAGAAGATCCCTTGGTTTCTAAGCTTGCAGAAATACAAATCCTCCCCTTTTCCACAATGACATTATTTAATTATGGGAAGAACCCACGAGACTGGAATTGGTTAATGACCAGTGATCTTTAAACTAATTCAAACAAGGTGAATTATGGGACAGGCGCATTTCAATGGATTAGTATATACATTAGCTAATGAAGACTCAGCCATTGAAGCAGAGCTTCTTGCAGAAAATACAGCGCAAGTCGTTGCAATTGCTGGGAGTGGCAGCAGAATTATTCCCCTATTAGCTAAATGCCCTCAAGAACTCATTTGTGTGGATCTTTCTTTAGAGCAACTGTACTTAACCGAGCTACGAGTTGAAAGTGTAAGGCATTTGCAACATAATGAATTCCTTGAGTTTTTTGGATATCCCTCAGCAGATACTACGGCTCAAACCCGAGAAATCTTGTTTAATAAATTAGTTACATTAAAGCCTGAAACAAAAGTGTACTTTTTAAATTTATTTCGTAAAAACGCATGGACTCCGCTTCTTTATTCTGGAAAATGGGAGCAAACCGTTCGTAAAATGAGTAAATTTATTCGTAAATTTGTAGGAAAAAAGGGATTAAGAATTTTTGATTGTATGACGCTGGCAGAACAAAAAGCCTATTATTCTCATCAATTTCCTCAAAAGGCATGGACCTGTTTTTTACGAATATACGCGGTATTGATGAGCATCACGTTGAAAATAAAGCCAGGCATATTTCCTCAGGTAGATCCCAAAATCAGCTTTTATAAAACCTATAAAAAATGTTTTGATGATATGTTTCTAAATACCCTCGCGAGAAAAAATTACATGCTCCAATTAATTTTTTTTGGCGAAATTACTTCCCCTAAGGCGCTGCCTGCAGAATGTAATCCCACTTTATTTGCTCAAGCCAAAAAAGCACTCTTAAATACTCAGGTAGACTACATCCAAGAAGACATTGTTTCCACTTTGGAGAAAAATGAAAATAAAAGTAAATTTGTTTCATTATCAAACGCCCCTTCCTACTTCTCCAACGAAATGGCTGCGACTTACCTGACTCGAATTGCCTCGCAGCTTTCAGAATCAGCAACCCTGGTTGTACGACACTTTTTAAACGATCCTGCAATTACTTGTCTTGATGGATTTACTGATGTATCGGAACATTATTCTGATATTTTAAACAAAGAAATTACCAAAACATACCAGATACAAGTAATTCAATATACAAAGAAATCAGCTCAAGATAGATAAAAGCGAAACCTTTCGCCGTCCAACTGCTAATGGCAAAAGCCAATTTATCGGTAGCTCAAAGACTAGGTGCCACGCATTATTTGGACCAAAAAAATATGAAGCCATATCTATTTTGGATTAAGGAAAGTGCAAAGAATAATGATCCCATGGCTTTGCTCATGTTGGCCAACCATCATTTGGAAACAAATGACATCAATTAAGTACATGATGCGGAATTCAAACAAACTTTCATTGCAAATAAAAATCAATTTGATTAAAATAAAGACTTTTACATGGGGCTTCAATGTTTAATCGAGAGTTTAATTCCAAAGATCCGCAATACTTATTTGATATCACTCGCTATTATAAAATATGGTTTAGCACGAATCCTGACAGTTATTTAGGAGTTGAAGATCAATTACGTTTTATTGAAATGCGTCAGAATAATCCCAATGCAATATTGTCTTTTATCTACAGCTCAACCTGTCTTTCACCTACTGCGATTCAAGAATTAAATCTGTTTTGCAAACAACATAACATTACTTCTATTGAATTTGAACGCCTTAAATCTGAAATGCAACAACCCCAAGATCAAAAGCTTTATGCCTATGCAGAAGCAGAAATTCAGCATGCTCTTGAGGGAGCGGGTGGAAATATGGCTGCAGCTTCTGATTGCACACGTCTATTAACACCAGTAATCGAAAAATATGGCATATACAGTGATTTTGACGTTCGTGTTTCTTTAACACAGGTTAGCGCTGACGCGGACTATTTATCGCTGCGAGGCCCAGTACTTTTTACCGCAGAATACATGCCTGTTCAACAGAGCGTGTTACTGTTGGTAAATACAGATTGTTTGGCATTTAGCCTGAATGATAAAATTCCAACACAATTATCTGCTGCGGCACTAGGCGCTTTAGAAAAAGTTAAAACTCATATAATTGAGCGATACACACAAGACTTTTCTTGGGACACGTTCTCTCCTGATATCAAAATAAACCAGGTGGTAAATTCAGTGGACATGCAGGCAATAATGGATAATTTTCATCATTTACATCCTGAAAATCCTAATGTATTCCATTTTAGAAAATATTTAACCAGCCTAGCAGAAGTTAAATCCAACAGTTCATCAGCATTAACTCCTAAAGCTTATCTCATGAAGCTTTCTGTAATTAATATGTCAGGCCCAGCATTATTTAATTATCTTTATGAAAATGTTGCTCCTGAAGGGGCACGCATCCCTCCTCTCATTCCGATCGAGAAAAAATGGTTACCTTTTTTAGCACTTTATGAACGTAGTGATATTGGCTTTTATCAACCTATAGCCAAATTAATAGAATCAAATAATTCTTATAGTTCGGCAATGAAAAGCATGTCAAAACAGGAAAAAATAGAACGCAAAGCCGATCATTCATGGCTTCCTGAGGGGATGGCTGATAAAAAAGTGCGTGAAGAAAAAATACAAGGCGCTACGTCTGTACTTCAACGCGCATGTCGTCGCTACCTTATTTGGAAACAAGAACACCCTTTACTTAATGAAGTATTAAAAGTATGCCATGACGAATCTATTCTTAATCCCCTAAGGGAGAATAATTTTGAATTGGCTTTAAGACGTGCTTCTTTTGGATTAAAACATCAAGTTGTGGAGTTATTAGTAACACATAAGTTGAATCGTCAAATTGAACTTAATATTAATGGTCAATCTGAAACTAATCCCAAAACGGCATTAGATTGGGCGATGAGTGCGAAACCTAAAACTCAAACGGAGAAAGAGACTCAAAGCACAATTATTAAAACGCTCAAAGAGGCTGATGCATTAACAGGAGCCGAGTTACAAGCCGCAACGCGGCAAGAAAGTACCTTGAAATAAAACCTGCTTAATACTAAAAAGAACTCAACGATATTTTATCGCTGAGTTCTTTTCTTTAAGAGGAAAAGATGCTCCTTTACAGAGTATGATTATGCTGAGCCTCATCAGAAGGTTTTTGGTGAAAACCTGTTTCTGGTGCAAAAAAATTCGTGCTGGGTCGTTGGAGCCTGACTTTTTGCAAATATTCACGCTCCTCTATAGAAATCTCAAATTGTTGGGTGTACTGCTTAAGGACCCCATTAATACTTTTTATAATCTGTTCAGCAAAAACAATGGCACCGTTTGGGGATTGTCTCTCTGTCCCTGCTTACTGAGCCACTGCTCTTGTGAATTAACGTTCATCAACTCCATAAGCTGGTCAAACATCTTTTGGGTTAATAAACACCCAGCGATTCGTTCCAAAAAATACCCGCTTGATTCAAAAGGTACTCCACACTCAGCAATGCGCTGATAATATCCAGATCCGATAAGGTACGAGGCATAGAAACACCTAAAATTGTTTACAAAAAAGGCTCTTGCTCATTTTATTCGTTCATCTAGGCTATACACACCCGTAAATTTTACGGGGTAAACTTTAACCATTAGGGCTATTTAATGGTTAAATATTGATCCAAAAATAACAACAACGTATAATATTGCATCAGAAATCTGGGGTGCCATAATGACAGAACTCTATAGAATGGGTAATTTTTTTAATTGTGTAGATGAGCAGTCGAGAAAAAATGGCTCTTTACACCACGGAATCGCTTTTACACGTGATTTAGTGCCAGACTTAGATCTGGATTTACCCTTAACTCATTTTGTGACAAGAAATGGCACGCTGCGCCACCAAGCCACTCCTGAAATTGAATTAACGCCTAACTTATCTCTGGTTCATTTTGTGCGCTTTAGAATAGAAAATGAACCTTCATTTGCTCTACGCGATCTCGCCATTGAACTTTATTCCAACTCAACCACAGATTTAGCACCAACGAAAAACCCAATCATTCGAGTATCTCTTCGCACCACAATGAAAGGAGAGAGGAAACGAAACTTTATGCTATGGTGTATGAGCCTGTTGGCAGAAAATAATATTAGTGAGGAAGAGTACAGTTTCAATGGTGGTGGTCTTTTTTGTGTTGGTGGGGCGCAGGAAGAAGCCATTGTTTTGCAAACGATTAATGCATTTAATGTATTTATTCAAGTTTTAAAAAATAAAATACCTCAGGCAACGAAACTGCATAAAGATTTAAAGCATATTGCAATGTTTATGGAAAATCCCAACCAGCATTTTACCCATACAGTTTTAGAAGAACGCACCTTTTCTATAGGTACACCAAATGACCAAATAAACCGGATTTTTCAGTTGGTACGCGCCTATAGAGAAAGCCCGATGGTTACCTTAAATGTTTCCGAACCAGGAAGATTGCTGCCTCCATCAAAAAGCCAACCGCACTTCATGGTAGAGCGAGAAAATACACAATTTTATTTAGTACATCACAAGACATCAAAAGTAGTCCGTTTACTGGATAGCTTTGGTAAAAGACCTTTTGAAGTATATGATGCAAGCGTTCGCCAAAATTACGAGTTACTAAAAGATGATGAGTATGTGCTCGAAACAACTCATCGTAGTAATTGTAATAATAATTGTAATCCTAATAGCACGCCTAAGTGTCAATGTAATTGCGATTACGAAGGGAACCCTCTGCCTAAATACCCATTTTTTAAGCGTATGGATGATGGGCACTTAAAATTAATAGGCATAATTCCCCCGCTAGCAATTATCCCTATTAAAGAATTTGATTGGCTAATAAGCCATACACCAATACATCCCGACCAACTTGATCTGAAACAACAAGATACCTTGCTTGGGCACATAATCCACAATAATTTAGCCGATTGCTTAGGTACTGTATTAGCCCATGGATTTAGCCGCTCCGCTGCCTATAGCCCCTATCGATTAGAAACGCTTTATGAAGCTATTTATAACAAAATAGAATGGATGACATCTGAGCATTTAGAACAGTGTACTGCTCTAAATAAAATGTGGAGCTACTTCCGACCTCCACTTAAAGAATCCCTCAGCAATAGAGACACAGGAGTAACTAGTATTTCTCTAGTAGCAACCCACCAACAAATTAGCTCCACGTTTATTACTCGATCTACCGATCGCCCACCCATCGAACTGGAAACAATCTTTAAATCCGCAGCCTTACTTAGCAAAGACGAAAATTCACTTTTTTCCTCATTAGTCGAAGCAAGCTTTGATTCATTAATTACTGAGCAAGATAAATTGGAGTTTTCGGCAGCAGTAGCGGCGAAAAAGGAGAGCTTATCTCATTCAGAAGCAGGAGAGCTTTGGTGTACTTTGATTGAAAAAAGATTTAAATGCACTTTGTCCCCCGAGAAAAAAGCTAAATTTCTAGCCTTAATGTCCGCTACTGAACAGCAACGGTTTTATCAGCTCATTCATGGATCATCCACCTCAGATGAATTTTGGAATCTTATCAAAACCAGTCAGGTGCGATTTTCATTTGATAAAGACATCTCCGGAAGCAATAAGTTTGTTGAATTAGTATATAAAAAATCCTTCGCTCTGGTGGGCAACCAGCGCATTACGGTAAACGAATTAATCGCTGGAACGGTGCATGAACTCCTTGTTCTACCCGGAAAGCAACCCATCATTATCTGGCATTATGTACTCGCTGCAAAAACTAATTCCTCAATAGATCCGCAAAATACTACACCTCAAGGCTTACTGCAGTTTTTAATGTTTCGGGGAGCTTTAAGCCTTGGCTTGAAATACAAGGTTGTAGTCATCGGATTTACCCTTAATATGAACAGTTATGCCTTCGTTTCAGAATTGAATCAATTTTTTCCCAAAAACCGCTCTGAACATATAGATAATTTTGTCCTGAAAGTGATTCGTGGTCTTTACGGAAATGACGTCATTATTCATCAAAATGGTATGGCCTATTACATCCAGGAAAACACTCAAGCCAAAAATACTGCACCAGATAAAAGCAATTCAAAAGAAAAAAGCCCTACCCCCAGCAAAACATTGGCATACCATTTATTCAACAAATTTAAAGGAATGGAACCCGATGCAGAACCCCAAGCAAATTATAGAGCCGTGCCTACAGTATTTTCAGGGAGCGATGAACAAAACCGCGCGAAATTAACGAGATTATTGCCTATGAATGATTCCCAGCAACACCTACACGGATTTTTTAAAATCTTAGAACCAATCGTAGCACCATCAATTAAACCCAATAATAGGTCTTTATCTAAGTTATAGGAGATAAAAATAACCTCTGGATGAGCGAACACAGATTCAACGATAAAAATATCGTTGAATCCTCACCAAACTACCTATTACATTGATTACAGAGTAAGGACTCGTGGTAGGGTTTCTGTTGAGTGCTTACGGGTAGGAAAAATGCATTAGCATGAGAAAATTGCGGTATTTGAACGTCATTAGCTGTTGATGCCTGCATCATCTCTTGCTTCAAGCGCTCAAGCTCAGTACCCAGTACTACTGGCACATCAAAATCAGTGAATCCAGCCTGGATAAACGCATAAGATTAAAAACAAGATGAGGGACAAGTTCAAATCAAAGCTCTAACATCCAATCCAAACAATCATCATCGTCATCAGCCTCCGGTATTGCATGAGACTCCGTTTCCTCACTGGATGAACTGTTTGCAGCGGACATCCAGCTGAGAGGAGCGAAAGATGAATTAGCAAACGTTATTCTTGGTTCCTTTTTATGTTTTAATAATTCATGGTAAAACTCTTCATAACTTCTCAGTTTAGAAAGAAAAAGGGAGCTTACTGACTCTGTCGTTAATTCATAAGCTACCATTTTATTCATTGCTTCCCTTAACAGAGTTTTATTGGACTCAAAAGGCACGAGGATACAGGCAATATCAGACAATAAAGGATTATTGGGGGCTTTTTCCTGCTGATAAAAAGGTGTTGTATAAACGACATAATAAGGCCCATGAGAAACAGGAGATATATTAGGCAAACCCGGAACCAAAGCTCCCCAATAGATTTGAGGAACACATATTTTATTACTCACAGCCATCATCAATAAATTATACATTCCGCCTTTAGCTTCCTCTACTCCATGTGCAATAATTTGGTCGCCAAACTCTTGGATAATATCCTCCATGTAGGGATAGTCTGTATTAGCAGTTTTATGAGTAGCTTTGTATAAAATTTTAAAATAACAAATAAAAATTTCTCGAGCTGCTTTTGCTTTAATGGGGTTATTTTTTAATTCTTCGCCAATTTTACGGTAATCAGGTTCATCCTTAATAAAGTGCTGAGGATATCTATACTTTAATGCCCCGAAAATAAATTCCTTTGCCTCCATCCAATGTTCATCAAGCTCAAAATAGTGGCTAAATTCTGGGATGTATTTTCTTTTCTTCTGATTTTTTTGAGGTACTCTAAATTCTATTTTGTCATCCATTAGGAAATCTCATTTTTATTGAAAAGTTTTTATTTTTTCAATAGGCATTGGCTGGAAAGACATAAATTATATCAAATGCACTATATTTGATCAACAAGTACCAGGTTGGCACACTCCATCTCTTGCTTATTAATGAAAAATTAACCTACTTGTATTTTTCAGAATGATTATATTCAATATATATCAAATCGTGTTATATTTTGACCTCTAGTTTTTTTTTAAGGTTTTATGATGAAAATAATTGCAATGGTCACTTTATATCTATTCACCATACTTTCAGGAACATCCTTCGCCGAGAATACTGATTTTAGTAAGATGAACTTTAAAAAGACGTTTTGTAACAATGAAGATTTCTTAGGCAATGGTGGAGCGAAACGGCCCCATTTACATTGTGGAACTAATTTTATTTCCTATAAAAAAGCGAATGGGGATCACTCTAATATTACAGACATGGGCGATTGCAATCGTACTAATGGAGTATTTGATGACATTAAAGCCAATAAAGTTTCTTTTGCAAACTATGAAGCCATTTATAACGCTTTAGTTTCCTATCATCAAGCCGGCTGTCCTAATCGCTAAACGCCATCATTCTTTGCAGCGATT
Source organism: Legionella lytica (assembly GCF_044626755.1). GTDB lineage: Bacteria > Pseudomonadota > Gammaproteobacteria > Legionellales > Legionellaceae > Legionella > Legionella lytica_A. The sequence goes on from NZ_JBGORX010000004.1 coordinate 19,139, forward strand.
AATTCGTTAACCTAGTGATTGCAAGAAACGTAGTGACGAAACAACCCAGGGATTCAAGGCATAGAAGGTTGCATTACCTACTTTGCTCACCCTGGGGGAATTTAATTCTTCCTATATATTCCAATAGCGAGTGATAACCAACCCATAATAAAGCACATACCACCAATGGGAGTAATTATCCCCAACGGTTTAATCTTTACTATACAGAGTAAATACAAGCTTCCGGAAAAGAACAAAATACCTGCAATAAATAAATACCCCGCCCAGCGTATCAACTTAAAATTTGCATGCAACACAAGCAAACCCAGCATAATCAACGACAAACTGTGTACAAACTGGTAAAAAATTCCGGTTTGGAAGACTTTCATTTGCTCAACACTAAATGTTCCTTGTAAACCATGAGTAGCAAAAGCACCCAAAACCGTAGCAAGTAGAGCGAACAAAGCCCCAGCGGTAATAAAGCGTTTTGCCGTTTCTGTTTCTGAAATAGAATTCATTTTTCCCCACAAACTAATTTAATTAGATGGATGTCATTGTGGCTTGAGCCCCTCGGCAATAAAACCCACCCCCTATTCAAACTTTATTTTCATCCATGCCCAAGCATCAATCCGTCCTTCGAGAGGTTCCTAAGACCTGTGTAATTTTTGGCTTGTGACAAGAAATCTTAACTTAATTAAACCACAGAAGTCTATGAATCAGTTCTTAAAGAACCAAGCCAAAGGAATTTTTTAAATACCGCTATATTATTGTAAAATAATCCAATATCATCGCCTTGCTCAATAATTCTTCCTCTTCGTATCAATAATTAAGGAACGTTATGATCGTTATTTTCGTCCATGGCTGGAATGTCACTAATACCAATACTTATGGAGCGCTTCCGCAATGGCTAGCAAGCCAAAGCATCGATGGCATGTTGAATATTCACGTTGGCAATATCTACCTTGGACGCTACATTAGTTTTAACGACAGTGTAACCGTGGACGACATAGCACGAGCATTTGAGCAAGCGCTGCGAGATGAAATTGCTGATAAATTGCACAATGGGGAACGCTTTGCGTGCATTACTCACTCAACTGGTGGCCCCGTAGTGCGTAAATGGATGGATTTATATTTTAAGAATAATCTTGCACAATGTCCCTTGAGTCATCTGATTATGTTAGCCCCTGCCAACCACGGTTCAGCACTAGCACAACTTGGAAAATCCAGACTAAGTCGAATCAAAAGCTTTTTTGAAGGAATTGAACCCGGACAACACGTGCTCGATTGGTTAGAGCTTGGCAGCAATATGAGCTGGCAACTAAATGAAAGCTGGCTTGATTATGATTGCCCGGCTAATGCTATCTTTCCCTTTGTACTAACAGGCCAAAAAATTGATCGCCAACTTTATGATGCACTTAACTCGTACACGGGTGAACCCGGTTCGGATGGTGTTGTACGTGTTGCTGCTGCAAATATGAATTACAGTTTATTAAAGTTACATCAAGCAGGAACTAATGGGGAAAATCTTATAGTTTCGCAAATGATCCGCTCAAAACCAATGGCATTAGGAATCCTGCCTCAATGCTCACATTCCGGTAAAAAAATGGGGATCCTACGCAGTATTACTATGAGCAATGCAGCCAGCCACCCTACCGCTCTATGGGTTTTACGCTGTCTCCAAGTAAAAGATAGTAACGGTTATGGTGCATTAACAAAAGAGCTGAATAAGCTTACTGAAGATACTCAAAAAAAGGAACACACAGAGTTTGTAAAGACCATTCTTTCTAAGCGGGAGTTCACGACTAGTCGCTATTCTATGATTATATTTCGGCTAATTGATGATCGAGGCAATCATCTTGATGATTATGATCTTTATCTAACTGCCGGCCCCCAATACAGCGAATATGCACTTCCTCCAGGTTTTTTCGTTGATCGCCAACAAAACCAGCTGGATCACGGTAAACTTACCTATTATCTGGACTACGACGTCATGGAAAGCGGAATTAATACACCTGCAATGCAAGGCAATCTGGGTTTTCGTATCAAGGCTCATCCGGAAGAAAGCACTCAAGCCCTTGCCTTCTACCGTATACTGGATTTTCACTCCTCCCTTGCCGACATTAACAAAATTCTTCATCCGAATGAAACCGTAATGGTAGAAATCATGTTGCAACGACGAGTAGATAGAACGGTTTTTCGGATTAGCAACAACCTTAGCGCGGCAAAAATCAGCGCCAAGCCGACCGGGAAAAAGGTAGGTTAAGAGGATTCATACTCTAGAAGTATTTTATTAATAAGCACAAATAATCGCACAAAAAAGTGCATTTCATGCTAATATATTACATATGGTGCATGCTGGAGCTATTTATGAACATCGAGTCAAAACCAAGTGAAAGCGAGGTCTTAGCAATCGCGCTACATAATTTAAAAGACATCTTAGATATTTCCCATAATGATCTAAGTGAAATTATTGGGGTTCATCGTAATACCCTATCGCGTTCATTAAGTAACAAGAAAATTGATGTTAAAAGCAAAGAAGGTGAGTGCTCCTTATTGTTAATAAGGGTTTATCGCTCTTTATTTGCATTAAATGGCGGCAATGTGGAGGCAATGAAGCATTGGTTAAGAACTAATAATCGACATATTCAGGGAGTCCCTTTGGAAACGATGAAAAGCGTTTTGGGACTATCTCGAGTGGTTAATTATTTAGATGCGATTCGAGGAAAGATCTAATGGTTGATATTTGGTCCGAAACTGATGGGAAAAATCAGGTAAAGCCCTTAATGGCAAAAATTTATCGATTAGTAGAATCTCAGGAACAAATAGCAACTTTAGGACTGGTAAACAATGTATATGAACAAGGTGTACTAGAGGAGTTATTAGAGTCAACTAAAAATCCGCTCCCTAATGATACAAGTGCTTTACATTATTTGCTCACCACGCCATTTCGATACCCCCCCTTGAAATATGGCTCGAGATTTGGCAGAACCTTTGAACAAGGAATTTTTTATGGCTCATTGAATATCAAGACGGCCTTATCGGAAACAGCTTATTATCGATTTGTATACATGCTTGGCCCTGAAACGCCGTATGAACAACCCATATCAAATCAATACACCTCGTTTACAGTCAAGGTACGGAGCGACAAGAGTATTTTTTTAGACCAAGACCCTTTTGCACAGTACGAAGTAACTTTAACATCCCCAACGTCTTATTCTGAAACCCAGCATCTTGGTTCTACTATGCGGGAATCTGGTGTAGAAATTTTCCAATATATTTCCGCCAGAGATAAAGACAGAGGCAAAAATGTCGCACTATTTACTCCCAAATCGTTTCAAAGCAAAACGCCCGCACAAATGACTACCTGGCTATGCCAAACAAGTATTGATGAAGTGGGATTTATGGCAAAAGAAGAACAACATAGGACATCCTATTCACAAAAAGATTTCTGGATTGATAATCACTTCCCTTCTCCAGCGACCTAAACTCTGTAATGAGGTAAAAAATACCGTATTGGGTTCTTATTTGGGATTTTTTTATTTCTTACTTCCAGGATTAATTAAGCCTTGGCATATTAGCTGATAGTGAAAATAAGAATGGAGGTTATGCTAAAATAGATGTGAAAGGGATTAATAATGAGCATGAACCATTTCATGAAGCGTACGAGCCCCAAACAATATGCTCCTAATAAAAGGTACTATAGTCAGCCTACAGTTACCCATCCTAATTCTTCACCAAACTAGAGCATATTAAAGGAATGCACGTTGAAATTAGAGAGAGCAAAGTGAATGTAGGAAATTTGTGCCTGAGGATCGATACAAAGAGGAGTAACAAATGTCCATAAGTTATCAGCAATTAGCTAAGGAATTAGGCTTAACCCATGTTTATGCAAATGCATCACAACTGCAGGCACTAAGAGGATGGTGTAACGACAATATTTTGTATGCCCCCTCCCTAGTGTCAAAAGAAAGACCGGAGGACGCATATAACATATTGCAAACTATGGTTCGGGAATATCTTGATGAGTTTCTTCCACAGAGTCAGAGTGTGAGTACACCTAATCCTAATTTCATGAATTTAACTCCTGTTGAATGGGCCGCTTACAGAGGATACATCAAGTTTTTAGAAGAATATATCCATAACGTAAATCCTAAAAATGCACGAACCCCCTTGCATCTGGTAGCCGCTTTAGGAAATTTAGATGCCGTAAAACTGCTCTTAAAGGCAGGAGCACAAAACAGTCCTGATAAAGAAAAACTCTATCCAATTCATTTAGCTTTATGCTTAACGATTAGTGAAGCAGATTCAGAGAAGGAAAAAAATATCAACAAAAGAACTGAAATGTATTCCTTATTGCAACAGGCTGCCCCAGAAGCAATAGAACAAATTACGGAGCAAAGGCAAAATGTAGCACATTATATGGCCATATACGGATTTGATACCTTGTTAACTACTCTAGAGCAAAGTGATTTGATTAAAGCCTCAGATTTCCTGGGATATACTCCCGCTCATTTAGCCATCTTAAATGGGCAATCAGCATGTTTAACCATCTTACTGAAAAATGAACAATTGAGAAATTTGCTAGATTCTCGAGGATCATTGCTACATTTTGCCGCCGAGGAAGGTACACGAGAGGCTGTTGCAGTGTGTTTAAACGCCGGAATTCTTTATCAACAAGATTGGGATGGCAATACACCCGCCATGCGGGCAATCCTTAGAGATAATGTTAATGCACTTTCTGGATTTACGCGAGAGCAATTAGAAAGAGAACGAATTGGTGAGCATGAGGAATCACTTCTGCACTTTGCCGTACAACATAATAAGTCTTTTTGCCAAGAATGGCTTTCTGATTCTCAAAATACTAATCTGAGTCAGATAGAAGACAAAAACGGCTTGCTGCCAACGGAGCATAAGCCTGAAGAGAGAACCTTGGGAAGATCGTTTTAGAACATCAGCCCTGAGTAAGAGCTTTTGGCGAAATAATCTAAAGCGATTTTGTAGTAAAACTGGGTTGCTCCATATTGTTCTTTTCCTTTATCTACTTACTTTTTTTCTCATCATACATTTTTTCATCAGCAAGCGTCAGCATGCCTTCTAATGTCTTATGCTCTTCCTGATTATATTGAATACTACCCACACTAAATTCAATCGTATAACCTTTTGTTTCGACTGGCTTTAATGAGTCTCTTAAATGTTGAATAATACCAGTTACATCGCTTGGATTATACCCAGAGCACAATACACAAAACTCATCACCACCTAAACGAGCGATGACATCATGACATTGAAAGTTCATAAGTAGACCGTTCGCAAAAACTTTTAATACTCTGTCACCTTCTGCATGCCCAAATTGATCATTAATCTGTTTAAATTTATCTAAATCAAAAAACAATAAGGTAAAAATTTTATTTTCGCGTTGATATTTTTGAAATAAATAGTCGGCTAACTTTAAAAATCCGCGTCGATTGGATAAGCCGGTTAATTCATCAGTGATGGCCAAATGGATTGATTCCAATTCCATTTCTACCATGTCCGCAAGATCGTACACAATATTTTGATCCACATCCTTGATTGAGCGAGGTTTATCATCAATTAAACAAATCACACCCACATTATATGTTTTTATTTTCAAAGGACAGCCTAAATAAAATCTGAAATTAGGTTTTCCCACAACAAAGGGATTATCATAAAAACGTATATCTTTAGTGGCATCCTCAACAATCATAATTTCATCGGATAGAATAACATGGCCACAAAACGAGGTTTTTCTGACTGCCTCGCGAATATCAAAGCCTTGAGTAGACTTCATCCATTGTCGCTCCGCTTCTAAAAAAGAAATGACCGCTATAGGAACACCAAAAAGCTTACAGGCAATGCGAGTTAACCTATCAAAACGCTCTTCTCGCTCTGTATCCAAGATTTGTAGTTGATACAATGTTGCTAAACGTTCCGCCTCATTTTCTGGAATATCTGGGGCAATCATCATTTTTCCTTGAAGCATCTTTCTAAAAACACATGAAGCACTAATATATATTTATAGTATAAGTTTCTTAATTTTTCGCGATCTTTGGCTTAAGGGTAAAACGTGCTGGTCTCTAAAGCGATGGAAATTTAGGCGAAACAATCCTATATTTTATATAATATTTTTATATGGATAGCCAACATGCCCTTTAAGGATTTTCGGGAATTCATTGATGCCCTTCGAAAAAATGGCGAAATTATTGAGGTTAATCGGCCAATTGATTTGTCTGCGGATGTTGGTAAAGCATTGCAAAAAAGTGCCTCCATCAGTGGTCCCGCGATTCAATTTAATGATAATGGCACTGATTTTCCCCTAATTGGTGGATTGTATAATTCTCGAAAAAAAACCTTGATTGCGTTTCAAGCCGACGAAACTTCCATATTTAAACAGATCCTAGAGGGATTAGAAAATCCGATTGAACCAGTGCTTACCGACAATGCCGCAACTCATGAACAAATTATTATAGAGAATGAAATTGATTTATCCCAATTTCCTGTTCCTAAATATAGTCCTAGTGATGGCGGACAATATATAACTGCAGGCATTGCTGTAAGTAAAGATCCAGAAACAGGCATTGCAGACATGGGAAATTATCGGTTCCAGATTATTTCCAAAAATACCATGTCATTCTTGGCACAACCCAATCATCGCCTAGGCAAAAACCTGGAAAAGGCACGTCAGTTAGGTCATAAAAAGTACCCCATAGCTTTAGTGATTGGAGTTGATCCCGTGATCGCATACACCTGCCAATTCCAACTTCAAGACGACACAAATGATTTTGCTGTAGCAGGAGGCCTTCGCGGCGAGGCCGTTGTTTTAACTCGCTGCAAAACCATCGATGTTCAAGTGCCGGCTTATGCTGAAGTGGTTTTTGAGCTCGAAATAGATTTAGACGAATTAGTGTTTGAAGGACCTTTGGGAGAATACACTGGCTATTACACGCCGGGCTCGATGAAGCCGACCGCCCGGGTTAAAGCGATTACACATCGCACGAATGCCTATTTCCAAGCCCTATTAACTGGGGTGCCGCCAACTGAAAATCACTTTTTAAAACAAATACCTTTTGAAGCCTCCTTCTTTCAGAGCATGAATAAATCCTTCCCCACGATTTCCGATGTAGCTATTCCTGCGTCAGGAGGAGTATCCTTTTATATTGTCATAGCAATTGAGCCTCGATTTGATGGGGAAGCGCGTCAGGCTATTCTCGCTGCCATGGCAAGTAATCTGCGCCCGAAAATGGTCATCGCAGTGAACCCAGACATTAACATTCAAGATCCTAATCAAGTAACCTGGGCTACTTCTTTTCGAATGCAGCCTCATAAAGACATTATGATTGTGGAAAATTTACCGGCAGGCCCCTTAGATCCTTCTATTCTAGATGATATTCCCCTAGATTCTCGTCTCGCCTCTTCCGTAGGAATTGATGCGACCTATCCTTTTGGTTCACTTGTTTTGACATCCGAAGTGCCTCTGGAAAAGACTGTTCAGCCTGCAGCAGGTAAGCTTTGTTTTAAAGTGGCAGATATTCCAGGTTGGCAAGACTATGATTTTCCGGAGCTGACAAAACAAGGAAAATCATAAATAAGATTAGCCGAGCTACTCACGACCTAAAATTCTGTTGATAATGGCCATAGCTTGATTATTACAAAGAATAGCTACAAGACACCAATCAAATCACCATAAAAAAGAAGAAAGCTTAGAGTAAGCACAGACAGACAGTACACTTGGCGTGTGTATGATTGCCATGGTTTGGCTAATCAGCTTATATACTTTATCACTTCCTACTTTGATTCGAAGTATTCACTTCCTGTAGTACTTCTCTTTTCATTAGCTAAAGCGTATTTGGTGTATTGGGGACCTAATCCGAATCATGTGGCACTATTTTCAGGATTTGATAAGGGCTTTGTGAACAGTAAATTTAGCCCCACTCTTTATTTAGTGGTTGTGTCTACCTATTGATTTTATTAATCTAGTCCTTTCTTTTTCATTCCCCACATCAAGCGGTCACCTCGATCAAATTAGATTCCGATAGCATTAACAGCGACCTTTCTGTTACAATGTTGGTCATTTTATTTTAGAGCAATTATCATGAGTGGTGGTATTTTTTTCCAAGATGTATCAAAGGTAGATGAGCTTTTGGCGCTAATAAGGGCAAATAAAGACCAAGAAATTAATGATTGTCGAAAAAAAAATCGCCTTTCAGCCAATGTTATGGCCCGGCTATTTGCGCGGGCAGGAAATGATCAAAAAGTCAGCGACCATTTGGATAAACACCCTGATACGGTGCACCAAGTTGCCAGAGGTTATGCCGAAGCCGGTAATGTTGCAAAAGTGGAGGAATATCGGACTCGGGATAACGCCTCTATAGCAGAAATAATGAAAGGATATAAATTTTCTGGTTTTGATAAAGAGGCGGATAATTATAGCTACTCTGCTATGTTTGGGTCCCGAATTCAGAGGTCAATCATTATAGAGCTTGAAGGATATATCAAAAATCAAAATCATGAGATGGTAGAGGAGATCCGGTGTAAACATAATATTTCGCTGACGTCTATTCGCAAAATGTATGAGGCTTATTATGTGACGCTACCTGCACAATTTAGTCAACTTATTCCAGCACACCTGTACGACCAAGTCTATGCTAAGGCTCAAGGATACGGGGAGGTGCATGCCCAAGTGTATGTTGATGCCTTTGCTAGCTCCTATGCAAAATCCTTAGCTCAAGGATACGATGCTGATTATTCTGAAATCGAAGCACATGCTTATGCCCAATCCCACAGTCTTGTCCCAAAACCTCAACCACAAGTACTACCTCCTTCACCACCACCTGCGGAGATGATCAAAGGGGGAATTCATACAAAATACATTATGGGAAAACCGCATGCACGATTACCTACTGTTATCCCCCCCAAGAGTTACAGGGTTTCCCCTTATCAGTATTTAGACTTTGCCCAAGTTAGTGAACACATACACACGTTCTCAGTTTGCTATTCATTGGATATTTCCACTGATTCATTCGTTGCAACGCTTTATACTGATAGTCAGAACATCAATCCTGTTGTATTTAATACATTTATATGCGCCGGACGTGTGCAAAATGCTTATGTCCCACCAGGAAAGAGTATTTTAATTTGCACCCAAGAAGAGTTGGAAACCTTACGTCCTTATATATCCCCTCAGATTAATTTATTAGTAATACATAAAATAGAAAGCAAATATAATGGTTCTTATACCCAATTAGGTAGTGTGACAGCACGACGCCTAGCTGCCTTTTTATTTGCCTATCATTTCGAGTGCCCGAATTTTACCCTTTTAGATGATAATATTAAGCGCCTCGCGATTAATCCCACATCTGGGAATCCATCTTGGGATAAAGTTATTAATTTTTTGACAATTGAGGCGATTCTACAAGCCAGTACCAGTGTAGGTACTTTAATGGGACGTAAAAAAGCGTCTAATGAGCTGGGCTCGAAATTCTTCTGGATTAATATGGCATTTATCCGCCAGAAGCTCGAAGGGGCAGAGGAACTTTTTCTCCTTTTTCCTAACGCTGCTCAAGCACTCAAATGGGGTGAGGATTATTATTTTCAGATTGTATTGCATCATCTATTTGAATCTCAAGGAATTTGTGGGTATGGAATAATTCCTATTGAATCGATGGGGCTGCTCCGATCGAAAAAACATCAAAATGTTTTCGCCGCCAGTGGCAAAAGAGCAGAGTCCTTTCATCTCGAAGAGCAGCTCTATCCTTTTCCCCTACCTTTGCAGCACGTTCTGAAGTTATCTCTCGATAAATTAAATCAAATTATTGCCAATAATTATTGCGTGCATGAAGCACTAGAGGTAAACATTCAAGAGGCTGATTTGTCTTTATTACATGCTCTGGCAAATAACCTAACCGGAGTGTCAGTGCCCCTGTTAATGCCTAGTAATGTATTAGAGGAAATGGATATGCCCCTTACATTCAATCCACCCGAAGAATTTTTCAAAACATTCTGGACTGAATCAATTAATAGTTATGATTTTGATTCCTCGATGATACGTACTTATCAAGCTGATGCTATTAAATCAGCGGCCGCATATAAAGAGCCCTCCCGCTTGGTTATGGCTACCGGAAGTGGAAAAAGCCTTATTCAATCAACCTGGGCATTGATGGCTCATCAGACTTCCCTTTTAGCTCAATCGGTCTTCATAGTAACTCCTCACATTGATCTTGTTCATCAATTTTATATAGATTTACTCCGTTACAATGACTCTCTTTTAGAGAGAGGCGATCCGCTTTCGGTTTTACCACAGAATATTATTACAGTCTCAAGCCATCAACAAAGCATCAGCGTCGATGCGCTCATACAAAATAAGTTTTTTCCTCAACAAAAGCTAATTATTATTATTTGTGAAGACAGCTTTAAAAAGCTTTTAGATGAAGCCGCACATATTGTTTCTAAGGCCTCACTTATTTTGCTGGATGAATATCATTACTATTCCAAAACGGTAAAACAGTTAATTGGGGCACTACCTGATGAAAATAAACCAATGATTATTGGGAGTAGTGCGACCCCCCCATTGGAAGATGCTCTCAAAGCAACTTTATATACTTTAAGCTTAGATCAAGCCTTGAATGGACAGTTTCATGCACCCATTATCGCGGAATCATTGGGGATCCCCTATTCTTCTGAAAATGCAGACTTAGTAATTAACGATTTACCTCGTTTACTTAAAACCCGCTATCATCCCGGATTTCATGAAGGCTCTACTCTGGCTGAGGCGAAAGGAATAATTTATTTATCAAGTATCGAGTTATGTAGAAAAGTAAAAATGATGTTGTTAGACGCGAATATTGATGCCTATGAGATACACAGTAAAAATCCTCAGGAAGAAGATCAGTTAAAAGAGTTTGTACGACGTGACAAGCCTGGTGTTTTATTGGCAGTGAGAAAACTTCGCTTTGGTTTTGATTGTCCTGATTTAGGTTGGGAACTCATTTTACGTAAGCCAGCAATGGGGAATGAAAGGCAAGATATAGAACAAATGATTGGGCGGGTAATTCGTCTTTATCAAGATAAAATTGGTCTTGTTGTTACTTTTTCGGATATTCATGAGAAATACATTCAACCCTTAATTAAGAATCAAAATAAAATTATTCCGCTTTCGACTGATTATTTAGCACAAGATGTTGATGAAAATGAAGATGAATCCATAATTGAGGCGGATAGCGCTATATTAATAGAGCCTTTAAATAGGTCAGCCTCTAGGACTTGGGCTGCTCTTTTTTCTGCAAATAATACTAATAATAAGCGAAAAAGAAGCGACGAATTACTTCTACACTCTAAAGATCAACGAATGCACGAATCCCCGAAAGTAAATGGTTGATTGCTCATCGCTATTTCCTTTGAACTGCACCTCTAACCTAAAGTGCAGTTCAAAAGATTTATCCTATTATTTCATCATGACGTTTTAATAACTCTCTAGTGCAATAAGTATCCCTTTCTATACTATTTTATTCTAATTGATTTAAATTGGGAGATAATTTATCATCCCTATCCCCAAATCCCTGGATAAAAATAAATGAAAAATCGAATAAAGTGGTTGGTTATAATGCTAGCATCACTGCTTCCCGCGCTGACTTTTGCAACACTAAAACCATTTACAAGCAATGATTGCGCTGCTTTAGCTATGCCGAAAACAGTCTTATTAGTGCATGCATCCTGGTGTTCACACTGTAAAGCATTCTTGCCAGTTTATGAGTATGTTTCTAACCAAGAAAAATACAGAGATTGGATTTTCTATCAAATGGTAAATGATAAATTTGCAACTGTTTGTGGTACTGCGATTAAAGGCGTTCCGGTCACATTTAAAAATAATATGCAAAGTAATTTACTCGGAAACAAACCACGAGCAGTCCTGGAAGAGTTTTTAGATTCGAACACCTAAAGTATTCTATTCTACCTGTTCTTAGCTATCTCTTTTCATATGAGGCACTTAGTAAGGATTCACGAAAATAGTAGTTTCGTCATTATGAACAAAGAGAACCCAGAACGATGCTTCGTTAAAACCCAGTCCAGGATTGCTTCCTTTGTTTACAATGACGACTTTTTGTATGGAATAAATTACATAATCTTAGAAAACAATAGTGGCTTATTCCTTACCATCATGCCAGTATTTCTTATTGTATAACCCGATTCATGCCTATAATAGCGACCTTTAAAGACTTTCTTTAAATCAAATTGACTTAATATTCTCTTAATAAAACCTCTATATCATTACCAACAAATATCCAGATACAGAAAAATACCATGCCCAAACTCAACCTTGTTTTACAAAAAGAATATCTAATCGTTGAGGCAAAAAATGCCCTTCCCTTCATCGGTACTGACTCTTTGCGTAGTTGTTGTGGGGTATTTATTTACCATCCTTCACGCAGCGCTGTTTTGCATTGGGATGATAATTGTTGTCATGATGATTTGAACAAATTTTTTGCTGAATACCACGGGAACAGCATCAACATAGAGGAATGCACTATCACGCTTATCGGAAGCTGGGCTGATCATGAGGAATCCAAAAAAAGTAGTGATTTTGTAAAACAATTTTTTGCAGCGACCAAAGCTAAGCTCAACTTAACTCATTTTCAAGAAAAAAGGGCCTGCGGGAAAACTCTAGCTGAGCAGGGATTTTCTTTAGTCTACATGGACACAATGAGCGGGAAGATTATTCTTAGTGATAATTGGAGTAAATTGCCTAGTGATAAAGATGGTAATTATCGGGGTTTAGAACCTTACCTACGTATGACCAATAGAGAAAGCCAAGATCTCCTGCATTTACAAGATGATAAGTATCCTGATTCCGGAAGCCATATATATGCCCGAGACAATTATCAAAGTTTGCACGCAACCCAATCCACTCAATTATGCGTAGCGGCAAAAAAAAATGACGTCACCACATTAATCAAATTAATCGATGCCGGAATAACCGGAGTTAATGTCGCACCCGCTAGTACTAAAGGATGGACTCCTTTGCATTATGCGTGTAAGTTTAGCAGTTTTGCAGCGGCTCTTTTACTTATTCAAAATGGTGCTGATTTATTGCAAAAAAATGATGCGGACTATACTCCGCTTATGTTTGTCGATGCCAAATCATTTGAGTTTAAGCAATTACTTACAGCATATCGCTTAGTAAAATATAATACCTCTCTCAACAAGCACTCCTTAACATCTATATCGCTTTTCTCCAGACATCATGAGCAGCAAATTGAGAAACAAGAGCGTAATCAAATGCTGGAGATTCAATCCTTATTACAAACCGAAAAAGGTTTAGAAGAAATTACTCGGGCTCTTAGCCCTTAGAGCTAAGATATTGAATTGAGCTGGTACTAATCATCAGGAGCTCAATTCAAATCGATATCCCCACATTATGAGCGCGAACGTGTTATTAATCTCACTATTCTTTTCCGCACAAGTTGGGACAGGATAATCGCGATTGAAAAGACAAAGCTAATCAAAAAAGTAACCAGCCAATATTTTTGGTCAAGATACGATATTTCATAAAATATTTTTGCCCATTTAATCAAAATAAGCTCGCTTTCGCTAAGCGCTAGTAAGGAATATAAGGCAATGAGTCCAAAAGCATATAAAAAATATAATCGTAAATTCTTTTCATTTTTGTGAATGGTAACCGCCAAAAAATTAGTCGTTGTTACGATAACCATGATTGAAAGCATCACCATTTGTAAATCTTCAGAGGTATGTCCTGGATACCATTCCGCCACACACTGACCTACATAAGAAGCCACCGCAATTAATAATGCGGAAACCATGACAAAGGAAAATAATTCGGCTGTAAAATTTTTTAATTTGTTAATATTGGAATTTTTTAACGCGATGATAAATGAGGGCAAACCAATAGAGAAAATATTAATTAAGGCAACCCGACGTGGTGTCAACGGAAAATCATAAAAGGCAAAAAACGACATCAGGGTAGTAAAGATAACTAAAAATGTCTTGGTAAGAAATAGTTTCGCTACATCATTAATCGTATTAACAATCTTGTTGCCTTCATCAAAAATTTTAGGCAGAAGCGTAAATTTGTTTTTTAATAAAACAATGTCAGCCACTTCTTTGGTAATGCTACTCCCTTCCTCCATAGCTATCCCAATATCCGCTTCTTTGATTGCGGGTAGATCATTAACTCCATCACCGATCATAGCAGTGTAAATTTTATTTTCTCTAAGCAACTTAACAATTCTCAGTTTATGTTGCGGTTTCAGACGAGAAAATATTTTTTTGTCTTTAATGATCTTTAATAACTGTGCATCATCCACTGCATCAATTTCACTGCCCGAGATTAAATCACTGTCCTGGATTTTCCAACCAATCTCATGGGCAACAGCTTGGATAGATGAAGCATTGTCACCTGATAATATCTTAACCTGGATGTTTTTTCTTTGGAAAAGCTCGATCGCCTCCATAACATCGTCTCTCACCTGATCCATAATCGAAATGATACAAATCGGTTCAATTTCCAGGCCTTTCGTATTTTCTGCAAAAGATTCTGGTGAGCAGTTAGATTTCTCGATACCAAATATCAGATTGCGAAAAACTTTTAATTCTTGTTTTTGATACAACGCATCAATCTGCTTTTTTTGTGAATCGTCAATTTTATCCAATAACACATCATAACCACCTAGAACAAACGTTGTTTTTTTATTATTTAACAACAGTAATTTGTCATCGTGGATGATTAACTGTAAGAGGCTGAATTTATTGTCCGAAGTAAAAGGAATCTCTCCCGTGATATGAGCATCAGAGGCATTAAAAGGTTCCAGAGTTCTTAAGGTCGCATTTTTATCGAGAGAAAAACGCGCATAGGTCCCTAGAAGTTGTTTTATCTCCTCGATAGAATAATCAGTAGTTAATGGCGTGATTTTATGCACGGACAGTTTGTTTTGGGTGAGAGTACCGGTTTTATCAGTGCATACAATTTTAGTATTAGAAAAAGCTTCAATGGCATTAAGCTTTTGTATAATCGCACCAATTTTACTGATACGATAAATTCCGAGCGCAAAAGTAACTGAAGCCATCAAAATAAGCCCTTGGGGAACCAGTGCCAGCATCACCGTGGCTATTTTCCGAATCAGTTCCACCCGATTTGCTTCGGCTGGTCCAAATGCCATTTCCAGAGTAATTAAAACTAAAGCCACTGCAAATAAAGCTTTTACAATAAAATTTAATCGTTTTTGCAAAGGAGAAATATTGCGTTTGAATTTTTTGGCAAGCTTAGTAATTTCCTGTGCATGACAATCATCGCCCACTTTTACCGCTTTATAGACTCCCCTGCCGGAAAGACAATGGCTTCCGGACATTAATTCATCATCTCTATTTTTATTAATTGGAGTGGATTCCCCAGTTAACAAAGATTCATCGATTTCTAACTTAGTAGATTCGACTACGACACCATCCACTACTACTGAGTCACCGCGTTCTAAGAGAATGATGTCATCAAGGACCACATCGGATTGATCAATGGATTGCTCTACTCCATCTCTAATCACTTTGACTTCACGCGTCAACAATAAATTTACTTTGTCTAAAGCTCGTTTCGCTTTAATTTCTTCAAAGATAGCAATGAATGTATTAATGATGACAATAAAAGATACACCAATAATATCAAAAAACAATCGATCATCATGCTCGATAAAGTAGAACGTGGTTAGGAAAATAATAATTGCAAATATGACCAAATTGAAAACCGAAAAAATATTCTCAATAAATATTTCCGCGATTTTTTTAGTTTTTGTCGTGGTGGCTATATTCTGTTTGCCCTGTTGTATTCGTTCCTCTACTTCCGAAGAGAGCAAGCCTTTTATCATTTTTAAATCCTCAGCTTTAATGACTAGTCTGATATTTTTTTGGGGTAAATTCTTACCTTTACTATTTTACTCGCCTTGATCTTTTCTATGTCCGCCTCAAATTCCGGAAAATCTATATGCTCCCCTTCTTTGGGTATATAGCCTAAGCGTTGTAAAAACAATCCGGTTAAAATATCTATGTCATCTTCCACATCAATGTCGCGATCGATTGCTTGTTCCAAAGAATAGATGGAGCAATTTCCTGAAGCGGTGATGCTTCCATCTTTGTTTAAGACCCAATCTATTTTGGTGCGATGAAATTCATCTTTAATACGACCAATAAGCACTTGCAATAAATTGTCTAAAGTAACAAAACCCAAAATGGTATTCTTACCCCGATAAACCACCGCAAAATGTGGCATTCCTTCACGAAATTGTCGTAGCAAATCTAATGCTGGCAAACGACGCGAAACTTTTAAAATAGGCCGAATAAATGGTCTTAAATCATCGAGTTCAGATTTTTGATAAATGGCAGGCAAGATGTCTTTTACATGGATAATTCCAATAATGTCTTTTTTCTCAGGATCATATACAGGATAGCGACTATAACGGTGCTCCATAATGATATCCATCATCTGCTTAATGGGTTGGTTTAAATCAATCATGATCATTTCTTCACTGAAACGCATGACTTCAGTGACTTTCAAATCAGCTAAATCCAAAGTATGCTCAATGATATCAACTTCCTCTTCGCTCAACTCCCCATGAAGATGACTCGCATTTAAAAGGAGCTTTATTTCGTCGGTCGAGTAAAAATGCTCACCATGATGAACAGCATCTAAATGAAAAACTTTTAACAGAAAGTTCGAACAAGTATTGAGTGCCCAAATTGCAGGATACATAAGCCAATAAAAACCATATAGGGGCAAAGCAGTCCATACAGAGACACGCTCTGACTGACGAATAGCCAATGATTTAGGCATCAACTCACCAACAACAATGTGCAGGAAAGAAATCAATGAAAATGCGGTGAAAAAGGCAATAACGGTTATAAGCTGCGGAGAGGTCACCCCGATAAGAATCAGCAGGGGTTCCATTAAATGAGCAAACGCTGGCTCGCCAATCCAACCCAAACCAAGAGATGCGAAGGTAATACCTAGCTGACACGCTGATAAATACGCATCAAGATGTTGATGCACATGAAATAAAATTTTACCTCTTAGGCCATAACTGGCTTTGATTGCTTCCACGCGAGTAGCACGCAGTTTCACCATCCCGAATTCAGCAGCCACAAAAAAAGCATTTAATAAAACCAATAAAAATGCAACTAGAACCAATAGGATATTAATCACTTAAACCATCCCCTTTGTTGAAAAATGAATCGCTAAATGACAAAGACACATGAGTGATTGCAAACCGCAGAAGGTGTGTACTAATGTTCTTGAGATATTGAATCGAGTTGGTATAAACCGGGGTCGATTCAACCCTGGCGAAGAAGTAATCATTGCATGTTATAAAACTCAAATCCTCTATTTAACCGAAAGCCACTTGCCCTTCGTTCCCCACTAACACAGCACAGTTTTCTTCAACAAGATGCCTCGTTGCTTCATAATGTACGGTTTTGCTATAAAGGTTTTCCTGACGTAATTGATTTATCAGCGCTTCATTATCACTAAAACTATCCACCCATTTTTTGATTTTTTTTAGGCGCCATACATGTTTATATACTTTTTCATTTTTTAGCTCTTTTATAACAATAAATCGAGGCAACTTAAAGGGAAGTATTTCTTCATTGATAAGAAGTATTGCTAATACCCAACGAAGAGAAAGGAATGAAGGACGAAAATCACCACTACGATGACTGATGTTTCTTAAAACCGCCCCAGCTTTACTGCTAAATTTTATATTACCTGCAGTCAAACAACTCGCAGCCTCCAAAGGAGCACCGGTCATTTGAAAATGTTTGGGTGCATTATTATGAGGGCGAGTTTCAAAAGCAAACCATAACTTGCCTTCTGTATCTACTAAAAAACGGAAAACGTCCTCTTCTTCTTTGACAAGTAATTCTTTTAAAGAAAGCAAAGACTTTATAGAAAAAGAATTTGCTTCACAATTAACGGTCATTTTCCCCGCAGAAAAAATAGTCCCAGAATCTGGTGGGCAGGAAAAAAACTCTTTACTTAATTGAACTTTATTTAGAAATGAAATCATTTGTCTCTTAAAGATAATAAGCCATTATTTATAACTAGGGCTGGCGAAATCAAAACGATAGACTACCTCTAAATTACCCATTTGTGCTTGGAGAGGTTTGCCCCAATAACTGTTATTGCCTGTTGCGGTATAACGATAAACTGCGTTCAGTGCAAGATTATTTCTAAAATTATAAGTCAATCCAGCAAGACCTTGATAAGTGAAGGAGTTTTGATCCCGGTTAAAATGAGGTCGATGGAAGCGACTTGTACTGTTTAATGTCGCGTGCATCAAAGCATAACCAATACCTACTCCAACAAAGGGGGAAACATGGCCCACTATTTCATGGAAATCATAATAAAGGTTTGCCATAAGAATATTGGCTTTAGTACCGCCATCAATCTTTAATCGTTTTATGTAATTAGAGCTGTACTGATTAGTATCAGCATATAAATAAGTATATTGCAGCTCATAACGAATAGGAAAGCTCTGATATCCAATACTACCGCCTACATCATAGCCGTAACGATAATGCACATCAGAAAGTAAGTAACCATAATAATAGGTTTTTACATTCGAAGATAAGTGCGTATAACCACCAAAAGCGCTCGTATACCAGTTATTAACAGGAGGAGTAGCTGAGGCGCAGGCGGCTGTTAGTAACGCCGTAGTAAAAAGTGCGAGTTTCATGTCATTCATTTATTGTTATTTTTTGTAAGGTCATATTATCCAGTTGTATTCAAATTTGCAATCCATCACTCGAGCATTCCTTTGATTTGAAGTAGATTATGTAGCCTTTGACCAGAATGGCGGCTCGGAAGAAATCATTGAGCATCGAAAAATTTACTGCCTTGCTTTCAGGCGGAAAATAATGCGGGGCTTAATCGCTGATAGACGGTCGTCCCAACACTCCGGAGACGACCCATAGGAAAATAATTAGGAATCCTGCTTCTCATTATCAGGTGTTCCCCAAAAATAGGAGCTCAAATGCACGATTCTCGGTTCTTTCTGAACCACTACATAAGGCTCCACTAACAAGCTAATAGTACTTTTATCTAAAAAATCCCTAAAATTAGAATAAGGCAACCATTTTTCCATAAAACTATCCAAAAATTCAAAACGGCTATCAGATTGCTCCTTAGAATCATGAATTAATGTTGACTCCATTTCATATACAGAATCAAAAACTGATTTATATTCGGTCCTGTAACGGGCTTCAACGTTAGAATTTGGTTCGTCGATAAAATTTGCATCCAATTTTGTTGAGGCTATGACCGTAATTACCGGCTCTAAAGCTGCGGCTTGTCCAAAAAAAGCATCCTTTTTAATTTGATTAGGAAAATCTTGTAATACAGCCATGGCTTCATCACTTAATGCATCAAAATTACTACCAATCATAAACTGTATGGGCTTACCATCATTTTCCGAGGAACATATTATATAGCCTTGTGAAAAAAGGTCTTCTCTAGCCCAAAGAGGAGCTAAAACTTTATGAACCTCATCAATAACAGAATCACAATTATGCAACTCAAATGCACTCAAATCACCGGCTACACGAAGAAGTTGGGTTGGATAAGAGAGATTCTTCTTTTGCACTACATGTAATGATTTTGATTTAAACTGCTTAATTTGTACCGTTCCTTTTAAATGAGGATGCTGCTTCAAAATCCAAGCAGAATTAGCTTGAGCAAAAAGCGTTGATGAAATAAAAAATAAGAATAACGCAATAAAACGCATAATATAAAAATCCTTTTAACAATGATAGTAAACCATCTCTAACACAAGAAACCGTGCTGAAACATCTTAAACAACAAAGAAATGCTACAAGGATTTTTACAAAAAACAATGCCCCTTTAAGTAAAAACTTTCTCGTTGATACATCAGCATGAATTAGGCGCCCTAAGAATAAAGCAAACAGTATTACTTGAGGTAATGCCGATGCGAAAGCATTCACTAAGGCCCCGCACTAGGTTGGATGTCCTATAATTTAATAAATGGATTTAAATTTGGTGCTGATAATGTCCGTCTTGAAAAATACGCTTTTAATATTATTAATGGTGCTTTTTTTATCAGTTAACCACACTGCGCTTGCCTGTCCGTGCTTTAATGCATTTTATTTAAATTCAATTTTTTCTAATAATCAGAGTATGTCCTGTTTGATATTCATCGATCATGGCCAGGTTGTTAGAGCAAGCCTTGCTGACGGTAGGTATGGTGCAGTTTCATCGGTTGATGGCTGTTCGTTAAACTCCACCAGTAGCAATGTTCATCGAGCCTTTGTGTATTATTCTAATGATAATGAATTGTGTGTTGAAGAAATCTTAAATGCCTGTCGCATGCTGAATATCGAAATTCAAAATTACTAAAACCAATCTCTGGTCGATAAGTATCTGTGTGGCTTCTGTTCCAGGCGAGGATCAAAAATATTTAATTAATGTACCCTGCTGGGCCTGGAAGTATATAAACTGGGGCACAGTTTACACTCTAAACTCTGCAAATTGGTTAAAATATAGAAAATATTATTTCAAAACACGACCAGAAAAATTAATTTCGAAACATGGAAGACAATAATTGACCTTAAAGGTAACTGGCGATACAATTCACTTTTAAATTCAGTAAGTGAATGATATAAATGACAGTAAGTGCTGACTTATTCTCCGAATTGGATGATTTCCTGATTTTGCACATAAGTACATATTTAGGTGAAGAAAATCCTAATGAATTGCCAACTCTTTGCAAACGTTTTGCTAATGTATTAGAAGTAAATAAAAATTATCTTAAAAATTTGACATCACGTTTAGATAAACTCCGAGAGAAAAAAGAAGCGCCTAGTAGTCAATTTTCCCCAGAAGAAATAGCATTTATTTACGAAAATGAAGAGTACTTTAATTTATTGAAAGAAAAAGGACTGCATGTTCAATTAGCATTATTCTATCCTCTTATTTTAAATGATTTGTTAACTGATGAGCAATTTATGGCAGACTTCTTGGCTTATGGTCAAGAAAATAAAAAATTGCTTATTGGTATGGTGGATTACAGCCAAGAGCAGTGTGAAATATCGTTAGAATTTAAAAAAAATATTTATTTCAACATCCGTTCCGCGAATAATTTAGAAAAACTTCTCTTTAGCCATCCCTCCATTAAAGAGAGACTTGCAGCTGAAAGTTTGGTTATCGCGGGTAAGACCAATGGAAAATTGGCCCATCATATTTGGAACGATGGTATGCTTAAAGCCAAGCTTCCATTTAGAGAGCGCCTATCCAATACCACTCTTTCATCTGTCATTGCAGGGCGTATACTCGGTTATTTAATTGGTATGTTCTCTCTCCCTTTTATGTTATGTTCATCGCTCAAAAATGACGCAGTGCAAGCTTATAAAAGCGGCTCGAAAGTGGAGATGATTGCAATGGCATTTGCTATTAGCCTCTTGCTTGTAAGTCTCACGATACTTACCTTAACATGGCTTTTCTTCTCCATAGCAGCCGGACTCATAGTAGGTATAGGGCTCGGCACTTTATATGGTACTGGAGCCGGCATTCTAACAGGCTTATTGTTGCCATTAGCTTTTGAACCAACACGGGAGGCGGCATTACAAGGATTTTCTTTAGGAGGAAAAGGCTTTGGAGTCCTATTAGAGAATTGGACTGACCTTCTGTTCGATTCTCTAAAGAGAAATTTATCACTCTTAACCGTAAAAGATATGGCGACTTCTTATAGCGAAGAAATGCAAAGACAAGGGGGCCAACCAGTGGATACAACGCTAACCGAAGTTAAAATGGTCAGGAAGATAGGTTTTTTTGCAACCGCTGCATCAGAAACCCCAGTTATACCAGAGGAGGAGCTAGTTCTGGTTATTTAATCGGGCCAGGAAACAAATTGCCACAGCACTCTTGTTGTCCTTGAAGCAGAGGCTTCTTCACGAAGATTAGAGCCCTGCTGAAATTCGCAAATTAATTTACTTAATTAATTCAATAAGAAAAGTCAGATTTGTATCCTCTTTACCAATGGAAGCTGCATCACTATGCACATTTGACGCCTACATAGAGATCTTCTCGTGAACGCCTAATAAGTTGCCAATTTAAAATATACTCCATTCCCACACGGATTGGATTCTCTTTAGAAATATTGGTAAATAAAAATTGCCCTTGCTCCTCAAGAATTTCATAAGTTTGACGAATCAAATGAATGAATATTTTATCATTTAAATAGTCAAAAACCCCAGAGCATTGATTGATACTATTACCTGATTATGATGCCAAAAGGGACATAAACGTCTTCTCCATTAATTCGAAATTGCGCAAATAATTTAACGAAACCTGCCTTTTGTGCCTCGATATGAAACATTAATTGTGAGCCCCCTCGCTCTGCATCGTTGCCAGGCTCTTTTCCCATAGGGTGAATGTGCAGAATGGAAGAGTAATCTGCATTAAAACCCATAAGATGAGCAAATGCGCCCATAACCGGTTCGAGCTGACTGAAAGGTTTTCCATCTTTGGTTACCCTAATGGTTGCCATAACCGGTTTACCGACCCGAGGTTGCCCATCGAGTTGCAAATCAAACTGATACGGAACTACTTTGGAACTTAACGTGACCTCTTTATTAATTACAGCTTTTTCTGAAGAGGAGCCAATATCTGTATTTATAAACACTTGTTTGCCCGTAGCAATCGGGGTGATATCAGCCCATATTCGATAAGAACCATTTTTCTTTGGGGTAAATTTGAAAACAAAGTCTTTGTTCTTATTATCCCTGACTGGATGAATATGATAATAATCGGTCAGTGTGGGGTCAATAACCATCACATGAATCTTTTTTGTATGTACTGTCTTAAGATCGCTTAAGGTCAGTGGCTTATTATTGTTAAGAAGTTGAAAATGAAGTAATTGTGTCGTGTTAGCCGTAATTTTACTCGGCGCATTCTCAATCTCTATTTGGATAGCATTTTCCCTAGGTAGTGTATGCTCTTTCGCGTGTTCCAGCGTATTAGCATAGGACAAAGGATTGTTAAAGAAAAAACCAATCACAAAAAGAGTAACTAAAGACCTCATATATGCTCCGAAGTTAATTGAATCACCTAATCAACGTGAATTGTCTATAAATAGCAATATAGAGTACGTACTATAGTACAGTGTCAAGGAATCCTAATAAAATAGCTCAAAAACCTCACTCCAATTTAAACAGCCGATCAGACCAATTTCAATCCCACTTGATAACAATTAAACCAATTGGGTGTGCTCCTTTCATTTTGAAAGTAATTTCACCATTAAAAATAATATATAACAATATTCATTTAATGTTTTTTTTATTAATATCAAATTTTAATAAAATTAATGAAAATGTAAGCAAGCACTCACCAAGGAATTGATTAGTGAATGAGCAAACAATAAAAAACTTAATAACATCTAATGAAAATGAAAAGAACATCGCAAAAAACTTAATTAAATGGTTTAACCAAGATTCTTCATTATTGGATCTTAGGTATTTATTAGATCAGAATGTATTTCATTTTTTAATACGAAAAAATAAATTTCAGGTTCTTGAAAAACTACTAGAAAATGAAGTTTGGCGTTCCAAAGCTACTCCTTGTGATCGCGGTGGGCATACCCTGTTACATTATGCCGCTAAATGTGATGCTTCGTGTTTACGAGTTTTGGAATTATTGATGGACTATTTTCCTGAACTCTTAAATCAAGTAGATAATGCAGGGAATTCTCCTTTACATACCGCAATTTTTAACAAGCAATCCTGGGCGGTTCGAGTATTGGTAAAAAATCCTTTAGTTAACCGCACCTTAACCAACTTCAAAGGCGAATCCCCCATGAGGCTTGCGGCCCATGATAATGGGTTGAACCAAGCTTTATATTGCCAGGAATTGGCCTCCATTGAACAATTAGATTTACGTTATCGTAGCCCTAACTCGAGCACTAAAGAGATGCTATGGAAGGAGTTTCCCTTATTATCTTCCGCAAGTAATCCTAAATTATCCTCATCTCGCTCAAGAGTAGCTAATGCAGATATAGCCGAAGGCCATTCAGAGGTATCTAAAGAGCAATTAATTTTCCTAGTGAAAGATTTGGTTATCGCCTATAAAACTAACCGTAATTCTAAGGAGGCCATACAATTACAGGCGCAATTTAATCAATTCTGTATGCATCACGTACTAGAAATTGATTTTGATCAAACTGATTTAGATAAGAAGCAAGTCCAAATGCTTCTCTCCAAAGCAATGAGTTTTTTACACCCCGCTGCCCATAAACACTATTCGTTAGTTCAGCATGAGTTCAATTGCCTCCTTAAATTATTTGCTCACCTCCTTATTAATAATCAGGCATTGGCTGAAATCCCTCCGCGGGAAGAACTCAACCTCAACACTGAAAAATACCAAAATAAAACAATAGTACAAAAACTATGGTTATTGACTGCTGGACAGGAACAACCTAATTCGGCACGAGAATTCGACTTTAGCATTTTATCTCATCGTATTTTGGGTCTTCTCAATGTTCATTCACTGATTGAGATCCTGATTGGTTTAAGACTGATATACCTTGATTGTGACCTGGCACAAAAATCCATCGCTAACTTTCTGATATTACAACTATTGTTTTATCATGCTACTGCACAAGTTTATCTGCCCCCTCAAGTAGGTTTGCAGTTACGGTTTCTGTGTAACCTTAATGTAAATCCAAGATCAGAGTTAGGAGAAATAGGGAGCGAATTTAATGACTATGTGGAGAAAGCATTTCAATTAAGCTCCATGATATCCAGCCAACCTTTACTCCATAATTTTTATTTAATAAAACAACAAGTTAATCATAATAATTTGGTTAGAACCAATGACTCATTTGATGAGCTGATTAATCAAGCCTTAGCGCTTACTCCCAAAAAACGCGTAGAACATGTTGAGCTAATAGCAAAAGAATTAAGGACCTTAACCATGGCGTTTTATCAGCGAGTATCCCTTAATGAGTTTAGGGAAGAGTGCTGGCTTAAGGAAAAACGTCAACAAAATGCCTCCTGCATTACAGAGCTTACTGAACAGTTTAATAAGTTAAGTGTCTATTTTAGTGATAAAATTCTCTCTCAATCCGCTGAGAATCTTCACAATGCATTGCTTTTTTTCGTTGAATTAACGCAACATCTATGCCCTTTAGATTCGGAGCATTACCCGGATTTAAACCATCTAATGATGCTGTCTAGTGTGTTTAATAACATGGGCGTTTCAAGATTAACCAATACATTTCATACATTACCCTCAATAGAACGCAGTATTATTGATGAAGTAAACCGTGTCGTTTCGAACCAGAAAAATTTTAAATTTATGCGCGATATTTATAATGCATACCGCACTACCTTGCCTTTTTTAGGCTATATTCTTACTGAAATTACGTTTGCCAATGCGGGTAATGACAATGAATTGATCCGTGCTGAAATGGTA
The DNA here is from genome assembly GCF_044626755.1 of Legionella lytica. GTDB lineage: Bacteria > Pseudomonadota > Gammaproteobacteria > Legionellales > Legionellaceae > Legionella > Legionella lytica_A. The sequence continues at coordinate 44,607 of NZ_JBGORX010000004.1, forward strand.
GGGGCTGTTCTGAAAAAACTCGTGGAGATTAAAGTACAGATTAATTTTGAGCAGGTAAGTTATGGCACTACCTTGCCGGTATTTTTAGCACAGTATACCCCTCCTGATGAAGAGGTTTTATATCAAGCGTCTCTTAAACTTCAAGCCCCAAAAGAAGAGAAATCACCACGGGCATCCTCTGGAGGGAGCCTCAGAAATACATTGTTCCATATTAAAAAAGGAAATGGTAGCTGTGATGACACTGAGGTTAATAGTATCCCCAAGCCTAATCATGGATAGCATGTGGTGCGGCACAAAATACCATTCGTAATTAGTTAGAGTAGAAGTCCATGAGGTCACGCTAAGAAAATTTTACCGTGGCTTGACCAAGGGATCCATAAAATGGTCAATTAATGAGTAATTTTCAATGAAATATACGGCCTTAGGATTCTTTAAAAATGTTATAATTCATAGCGTAGTCAGTGGCAGCTACTGCGACCCAGTCCAAACCACTGGACCAAGGCAATTTTTCTTAGCATCAATTCACTCTTAGTTTTCTCGTTTTTTCTTAACGCGATTTTTTGGGCGTCGCTCATGCAATACAAAATACAATCCAGGTAATACCAACAAAGTTAAAAAGGTAGATGAGATAATACCGCCAATGACTACCGTGGCAAGCGGTCGCTGTACCTCTGAACCCGTACCCGTAGCTAATGCCATAGGCACAAAACCTAATGATGCAACCAAGGCAGTCATTAATACCGGGCGAAGGCGCGCTAGTGAGCCTTGTAACACTGCGTCTTTTAAATATAATTTTTTTTGTTCCCGTAGTTTATTGATAAAGGTAATCATTACTAAACCATTTAAAACAGCAATCCCCGACAAGGCGATAAAACCTACGCCTGCAGAAATAGAAAGAGGAATACCCCGCAACCAAAGTGCAAAAACGCCTCCGGTCAAAGCCAAAGGAATTCCAGAAAATACGAGCAAAGCATTACCTATATTTCCAAAGCTCATAAATAAAAGTAAAAAAATGCCTAATAAAGTTACGGGTACAACGATTTGCAGTCGCTTTGAGGCAGATTGCAGCTGTTCGAATTGACCACCCCATCGGATCCAATACCCACTGGGTATTTTAACCGTTTGCTCAATATGTTCTTTCGCTTCGTTAACAAAAGAGCTTAAATCCCGATTTCTTACATTCGCAGTCACCACTACGCGACGTTTACCACTTTCACGGCTGATTTGGTTAGGGCTTTCACTGCGTACCATTTTAGCGACCTCACTTAAAGGGATAAAATGGCTATGTCCATCTTTGCCAAGGGGCAGTGGAATAAACACCAGTCTTAACACATTAGGACTTGTACGTAATGCTTCGGGTAAGCGTACGATCAAATCGAAGCGTTTATCACCCTCAAATACCTCCCCACCTTTTTTGCCACCTATCGCAATCAGCAGGGCATCTTGAACACTGCCAATTTGCAAACCATAGCGCGCGAGCGCATTGCGATCAATATCGATAGTGAGCAGCGGTAAACCACTCACCTGCTCCACTTTTACATCGGAAGCGCCAGGTATTTTTTTCAGCTCTACACTCATCGCATCCGCGGTTTTGAGTAAGACACTCATATCATCACCAAATACCTTAACGGCTACATCACTACGTACCCCGGAAATTAATTCATTAAAACGCATTTGAATGGGCTGGGTAAACTCATAGTTGTTTCCTGGGATTTCTTGCACCGCTTGCTCAATTTCCTGAACCAGTTGCTGTTTGGTTTTCTTCGGATTAGGCCATTTATTGCGTGGTTTAAGCATGATAAATGTATCTGCCACACTTGGGGGCATAGGATCAGTCGCAACTTCTGCGGTTCCCAGTTTGGCAAACACATTGTTTACTTCTGGAAATTCCCTTACCCGCTTCTCAACCAAATCTTGCATGGAAATAGCTTGGGTTAAACTGGTGCCGGGAATACGCATGGCGTGCATGGCAATATCGCCCTCATCAAGGCTAGGGATAAATTCCCCTCCTAAATACAAAGCCAGAATAAAGCTAAAAAAAATCAAACCGATCGCAGCCCCAATCACCTTTTTTCGGGCATGAAAGCATTGTCTTAATACTTTCGCATAACCTAGGGAAAGAAAATGCACCAACCGGTTTTCCTTTTCTTGTACACGCCCTCGCAAAAAAATAGCAACGGCAGCCGGGACAAAGGTTAAAGCAAAAAGCATCGATGCCAAGAGCGCAATGATGACTGTTTCTGCCATAGGTAAAAACATTTTTCCTTCAACACCGGTTAAGGTTAAAATCGGTAAGTAAACAACCGTAATAATTGATACCCCAAAAATACTGGGACGTATTACTTCGGTGGTAGCTTGAGAAATTACCTTTAAACGCTCATCAAGATTTAAAATTCGCCCTATAGTATGCTGCTGTTCTCCTAAATGTTTGATGCAATTTTCAACAATAATGACCGCGCCATCAACAATTAACCCAAAATCGAGCGCCCCTAAACTCATTAAGTTTGCACTGATCTTATTGGTCACCATGCCGGTAATCGTAAGGAGCATAGATAAGGGAATCACCATTGCCGTAATCAGTGCTGCACGAATATTACCTAAAAATAGGAATAGGATAACGCAGACTAACAATGCGCCTTCGAGTAAATTGTTTTTTACCGTATTAATAGTAGCATTAACCAGCGTAGTGCGATTATAGACAGTAACCGCCTCAACTCCAGCAGGCAGTGACTTATTAATTTCTTTCATTTTAGTGGCAACACGTTGTGACACGGTACGACTGTTTTCACCCATCAGCATAAAGACGGTTCCTAAGACCACCTCTTCGCCATTCTCTGTGGCAGCTCCCGTACGTAACTCCTTGCCAAGTGCCACCTCAGCCACTTCGCGGATACGTACCGGAGTTCCGTTAAAATTGGCTACTACGATATTTTCTATATCAGTAATATTCTGCACTTGGCCTGGCACTCGAATAAGATTTTGCTCGCCATTATGCTCGATATACCCTGCCCCAATATTCGCATTATTGCGTTGCAGGGCTTCAACCAGGTTATTTAAACTCAAGCCATAGCGCACCAATTTAGTTGGGTCGGGAGTAATATGGAATTGCTTCTCATACCCACCAACCGTATTCACTTCCGCGACCCCTTCAACGTTGCGCAATTGCGGTTTAATAATCCAATCTTGAATCGTGCGCAGTTTCGTGGGGCTATGGCGTTTATTATGAGGAACATTAGCTTTATTCGTTACCGTATACATAAAAATCTCACCCAGCCCTGTGGAAATAGGGCCTAGGGTAGTTTCTGCTTCGGGCGGTAATTTATCTTTCACCTCTTGTAAACGTTCATTGATCAGTTGCCGGGCAAAATAAATATTCGTTCCGTCCTTAAAGGCAACCGTCACTTGAGATAAGCCATAACGAGATAATGAGCGCGTGTAATCAAGATTGGGCAATCCACTCATGGCCAATTCAACAGGAAAGGTGATACGTTGCTCCACCTCAAAAGGCGAATAACCCGATGCTTCCGTATTTATTTGTACTTGTACATTGGTAATATCAGGTACGGCATCAATAGGAAGATGATGAAAATTATAAACGCCTAAGGCTGCAATAATCAGGGTAAATAAAAGAACTAACCACCGATTTCGTAAAGAGAATTGAATAATTTTTTCAAGCATCATGCTTTGTTAGTCCTCATGGCTTGCCCCTTCCTTACCTATTTCCGCTTTAATGTAAAAACTGTTTTTACTTACATAATGCTCGCCGGCACCTAATCCTGAAATCACTTCAGCCCATTCGTGATCTTTTTCCCCCAGCAGTACGGGAGTGGCTTCAAAATAATCGCCTTGCTGCACATACACTACATCCTGTTGGCCCATGTGCTGTAACGCTGAAACAGGGACCGCAACGGGGACTGTTTTTTCCTTAATGACAATAGCACCATTGACATACATACCCGGAAGCCATAAGCGTTCTTCGTTATGAAGAACCGCGCGCGCTAAGGTGGTTTGGCTGTCTTCAATACCTAAAGGAGAAATATAGGAAATAGTACTTATGGATTTAGGTTTTCCCTCATCGCCAGTCACAATCACTTCCATACCTGATTTTACTAAGGGCGCTTCTTTACGATATAAAGTAAAATCAGCCCAGACATTAGCGAGGTTCGCGATTTCATAAATAGGCTTAGTATTTTGCGCGAACTCCCCATTCGTTGCATGTTTTTGCACAATAGTTCCGGTGATAGGCGCTTTTATTTCATAGCTTTGTAAACTCTCATTACTTTCAACGATGGCTAATAAATCCCCCTTGATTACTTCATCGCCAAGATTTTTTGTCATGGATTTAATAATCCCGGAGTAACGCGCGTAAATGGGGGCTGTGGTATCGCGATTGGTGGCGATTTTACCGACGACATTTAATTGAGTTCTTATCACTTGAGGTTGGGCAATTGCTGTTTCTATTCCTGCCGCTTTAAGCATGGCGGGAGGAATTTTTACTCGTCCTTCATAAGAAGGATAATGCCAATTGAATTGTTTTCCAGAGTCATTAAAGCGAATTCTTACGTCAAAAGAATGGGGCTCCTCAATAACTTGCTTACTTTGTAAAAAGCTTTTCATGGCAATAAAACTGATTTGCTCCTTTTTGCCATTAAATCGAGTAAGCTCAATGCTTAAATCGGACTCTGGAGGTAAAATCGGCTCACCCTTTTTATAAAAATACGCTCTAAAATGAGGGGGTATACCTCGTTCAAAAATTAAAAGCTCTAGAGTCAAATCACCCTCTTTAAACAAACGACCACCCTCAGAGCCTAGTTCTATTGCTTCATGCTGATGCTCGTGTTCTTTAGCATGAGTAACGTGTGCATAGACCCCAAAAGAACTCATCCCTAAGAGGAACGCAGCAATTTGCAAAAAAGAAATTAGTGACGCGAACCAATTCATTTACTCTCCTTAGTCGGATGCAGACCCAAAAGTCCTGTCAATTGAATTAATGTTTTGTGATTATCCGCATGTGCTTGCTGATAATGTCGTTCTTCTTCATATAAAGTATTCAAGGCTAGCGATAATTCAATGTAAGTATATCGCCCCATTTGATAGCCATCTTGCGCTAATTTTATTGACTTTCGTGCCAAGGGTAATAAAGAACGGGTCACTAAATCCGCTTCATAACGACTTTGCTGAGCTTGCAAAAAGACATTATATACTGTTTGCCGAACATCAAGCCTTGCCCCCTGATATTGATGTATTGTTTGCGTCAATTGTGCCTCTGCGGTCATTATTCTCCCCTGATTTCGGTCGAAAACAGGGACTTGCGCATAAGCAGACATGACCGCCGCATTACTGCCATCATCCGAAAAATGCCGCCCACCTAGCTGAATGTTTAAATCAGGCCAAACCGATTTTTTAACCGCAGTAATGGTTGCACGTTTCGCTTTTATTTGTTGTTGCATTTGGATGAGTTGTGGGCTTTGCGGTAGTTTTTTTAAAAGCTCGCGCCAATTTAAAGTTACATCTGGCAATCCCTGATCCACTAAAGGCAAATCCACCCTTAATCCCCTACCTAATAAACGAGCCAGTTTCGCGCGCTGGGATAATGCATCGCGCTGCGCCTTTTTTTCTTGAATGCGCGCCTCTCCTAAACGTACCTGGGCTAATCTTAAATCCAACTCTGACCCAGCCCCCGCCTTAACGCGTCGTTCAATCGAGTTAACAATATTTTTATTCAGTGCAATAAGTTTTTGGGTTACCTGATGCCATTGTCCTGCATATAAGGCATCGATGTATGCAATCCCAACCCCCATATAAATTGCTGCTTTCTGCACCTGAATTTGTCCTAAGGACGCTAAATAATCCGCATAACTTGCTTTTTTCAAATAGGAAAGACGCCTTCCTAGAGGAATAGGCTGTGTTACAGCAGCTGTCGTTTCTGCTGCCTCATAACTAGAATAGCTCCCTGAACCCCCAAAGTTTTCTGCGGTTAAGGTCAGTTGAGGATTAGGATAAAGACCACTTTGAATAAAATATCCGCGCATAGCTTGCGCTTTATCTATTTCAGCCTGCAATTCGGGGTTATTCCGATACGCCATTGCTAAGGCTTCTTTAAATGTAAAAACCTTGGCAGCCAAAGCAGTTGCGCTCAAGAAACTGATTAATAAACAAATAGCTAAATTGAGATACCTCATATCCTATCTTAACCTATCCCTCATACTTAAGATTAACGCCTGATATTCCATTTAACTATATTATTAAATTAAAATATATTAATTAATTTAAAGACTTATTTTTAGAAAATGGCATTTTAATATTATTAATCTGTGGTTATCCAATAAACTAAAAAAGCATCACACCACGTATGACCAAAAACTGAAGCACTTTTTAATAAAATATGGCTATAATGGACCCAAGAATGATAAGAAGAAAGAGGCTCAATGATCACGATCAGCCCAACAAATATACCCGAAGAATACTCAAAAAAACTAGCTGCATTTTTTAATATGCAATCAGAAAAAATTAATGTCTGGCAAACAGGACACACGTATGCATTCGAAGATGGCACTCCATTTCAATTCACTTCTGAGGTGATAAAACGCCAACGTAACGAAAGGAAAATGGGGTATCGATATGAGTTCATTAGCGATCGCCTCCTTGGAAAAGGTACATTTGGTGATGTGTATGAAATAGAAGGCACTTTAGTAGTGCGCTCTAATGATGTTCTGTTTAAACCCCATGGGCTAAACAACAAAACCCGTGCCGTGAAAATTCAAAAACACGATGATAAAAATCCTATCGAGACCATTTTGAAAGAATATAACTTGTCTATAGAGGCAAGTCATTTAGGGATAAAACGTCCTACAATCGATGGGCAAACCAGTTATACGGTAATGAAAAAACTAAAAGGTCAGGAATTATTTACTCTTATCGATGAAGATCTAGAGGGTATTAGTCTCTTAACTTTAAAACAGCGAACTGACCTCACTCGCTTATTATTGCACACCTTAAAAAAACAAATAACCGATAAAGGAATTATTCATCGCGATGTAAAGATCGAGAATATATTAGTCGACTTACACGCTGGGCTGGTGAACTTTTTCGATTTTGGCTTAAGTGTGAAAGCGAATGCACTTGATGGAAAATGCTGTGGCACACCAGCGTATGCTCCTCCAGAAATATTTTTCAGAGGCAAACAGACCGTTAAAATTGATGTTTTTTCTTTAGGTAGAGTCTTAGCGCTGATCTGGCGAGTTAACCAAACAAGTTATATGCAGGATGATTTGCAACTGTGTGGTAAAAACTCTCGAAATGTAAATTTAGATTCATTATTTACCGGTTTAGAGGACCTCATCGACCCGGATAACAAACAAATCATTCGCTCCATGCTGAAAGGAATGTTGCAGGCTGATGTAGATTCACGATTTACAATTGAACAGGCTATTGCTTTATTTACTCAACTAACTCTAGCCCCAAGTACTCCTGCACTCACCTTTCCGCCTACTGACGACAATACCGTGTTTATTCAACATAATTTGGTTCACATCAAAATACAAGCAATACAGCTCTCTTCCGCTCTAAACCACATTGATTTAAATGCTGAGCTAAAACGAAAAATAGGTGATCTAGCACGGAACTTGCATAGTAAAATTGATCGGCTCTCTCAAATGGCCTCTCAAAATATGAAGCCAGACTTGTCCCAACCAATTAGAGAGGCTCAGGAACTTATTAGAAAAAACCAAAACACATTTGTATCCTACACTGTGGGGCCTATTCTTACTAAGATTGGGCTAGATTTAATGACTATGACCTTAGCCGATTTAAGCTTAAACATACAGCCTATTGCCAACAGTGAAAATCAGTTTAGGTTTTTTAAAGAAACCCCAATAATTCCCAATAAGGGCTTATCTGAGGAAGCTGATATCTCTATGGAAAAATCAATGAACCAGGGACAGTAGTGAATATCGCTTCTATGAATGGAGTGTATTTGGCCAAATTTATCATACATAAAAAGAGGATAAGCAAGCACGTCTTTTGCTCGCAAAATCCCAATAGGCCAATATAAATTCAAAAAATTACTTTTCCTGCTCTCTCTTCGCATTCAAGCTATATTACACTAAAACCCAAAAAGGAGTTTAACCAGGAGATTGGTAATGACGGACCCAAAGTCTAAACATCCAGGGCGCATGCCCGTGTTATTCATTGGTCATGGCTCACCGATGAATGCAATTGAAAAAAATGACTTTACTGAATGCCTTCAACAATTAGGAAAACGCAGCCCACTGGCTAACTGAAGGAACTTGGGTGACTCACATGGTGCACCCAGATAATGAAACCTGGGGATTGGATCATGGAACATGGTCAGTGCTGCGTCATTTATACCCTAAAGCCAATATTCCTGTAGTCCAGCTGAGCATATACTTAGAACAATCTGGAGCATATCATTATCGTATTGGCCAACAATTAAAATCGCTGCGAGAACAAGGAATACTCATTATAGGTAGTGGTAATGTCGTACATAACTTGCCTGAAATTGCCTGGGGGAATGCTCCAAAACCATACCCAGGGGCAATTAAATTTGATGCATGGATAAAAGAAATGCTCATTGCTCCAGATGTCCACGCCTTAACGACATATTGAGCCTCACAATGCCCCCGCGCTAGCCTAAAGGCTGAGCCAGACTTAACTCACTTTAAACGTATCAGATATACCTTCATAGGAATAAATCTGTTGATTCCAACCCATTTTATAATGCCCTGAATGATAAATACGATAACTACCTGCAGGAGTATTCTTGGCGATTTTCCAATAAACATGTCCATAAGCATAGGCTATACCTATACGCTCCCAACGATAAACCGTATTAAAATCCCAATCATGAGCAATCGTTTCCCATTCGCCATTAGGAAGTAAATGGTGTACCTCCAAAAAGCCTTTCATCGTTTCTAAATTATTACGTGGGTGCCCTGCCCAAAAAGAAACATGGGCAATCTCCCCGGGTTGATATTCTTCTTTAGGTTGCTCATGCACACTGCCAAATGGAATCACCGGCCATTTATCATCAAACAGCACAGGAAAAATCAAACTTCCAGTATTAGAGCTTAAATCTTCGGGTAGGGGCCCTGTATCGGTTTCTCGTTGATTCATCATATCAAGTGCTAAGCCTTTAAAACCCTGCAAATAAGCAGGCAAAGTCCATTTACCAAATGCCGTAAAACCACCTTCGTAATTTTGTTGGCTATATTCCTCTGGCGTAGTAACGTAACCCGCATAAGAATTACTCAGCCCGGCAATAACTACATGGGAAACCTGGCCTTGAAACGTCTCTTTCAATAATTTTTTTAGCCTACGTCCTGACATAGTAGTAAATTCACCGGGAACACCCGCAATTACTAAATGACCAATTTTAAATAGTTGGATGGGCATATTATGAGGAACCCACGCCGGTTGATTCAGTCCAACTGCCAGTAAAATGGGTTTAGGATTCTGACATTCCGTCATTTCTGGAGTAGGAGTAGCAATAATATTGCGCAAGAAATTCACAAAAGAATCAGACTCTAATTGACCTTGACTGAATAAAAACTCGAAGCCCACCCCATCTGAAGTACCCGCACCAAAAGAATAGCCCAAAGCCGCGGTGCACGTGGATTGCTCTTGGCTTCCCGTAAACTCACTTCGTACCTTCGTATGTTCCATATCTAAATATTGATGGCGGTACTCCACACCCTCACCAATGGGCTCATTAGCACTCGCGAATAACCCTTTGGCTTTTTTATATTGGCGTTTGCCGATGACATAGGTATGGTGAATATCAACGCAAGTCATTTCACCACAAAGACCATTAGCAACCGTATCAAAAATATTAGGACTTGCATCCCCTTCATTCGCCTGAGCAAAAGCGGCAACAAAGGTCTTGTCTTGCAGACAATTACTACGCATCTCTTGCTCAAAAAGATAAGAAGCATAGCCCTTATTATCACCACTAATCAGGGTATTATCCTTACTCATCGAGACAGGATGTACCGCATGCCAATTAATCATACCGATAGGCTCACCCTGAGCGTTTACTAACTTGAGCAAGGTAAACGATTTATCCGTGTTATGCTCATACAAAGCCCGCTCTTCTTCGGGATTTTTTAAGTAGGCTTTAAGGGAACGATTTTTTGTAGTATTTGTTAGTTCTGATTCTTCAATGTAAATCGTACCCGGCTCCAAATTATTATGCGCACGAATAATAGATTGGGTAATTCCATTTACCACCACATCATAGTTATCTTTATAGAAACCACGAGCGGTGAAATTATATAAAGTCTCAAAAGCATAACCTCCAGGTCCCGCATGCGTATGCGTAGCACTAATCATTAAGTTTTTATCATGATAAAGCGCACCAAAATGCTCTTTTAATTTTTTAACCACACCCTGTTTGACTGACTGAAAGGCCATGCCCAAATCCGCGCTAACAAAAACCACACGCTGATCTTTCGCTGGAGAGGCGATAATAAAAGCCCGTGACCATAAACGAGAATGGATCCCCGTCGTTAATTGCAGCGGGGCTGCATACCCCATCATATTAATTTCCGCTGCAGCACCGGTAATATCATAAATCCCAGCACCAATTTGAAAAGGATAACTCTCTGCGTGACTCGTATTGAATAGTAAAAAACTGGCTATATAGAATAATCTTAATCCCTTAGTTCTGCCGGAATTCATCTCCCCTCTCCTTAGAAATGCTTTGTTATTAATGGGACCCGTTGGTTAAGCAGTGTGATAGACAAAAGACCGTATTCTTGTGGCTAGTCCTTGAGACACCCCTCATAAATTATCACCACTCTCGACTACCGTGGTCCGTTAATAAATGTCCCAAGAAATATACTGCCTTAAAAATTCTTTTTTACAACTGAATTAAAAATAGATAATTTACTAACTCCGTCAGCATGCTATTAAAATCTAACCTATCGATTTTAAAAAAATGTGCGTGATTCCTTTATGAAATCTCCTTCATCATCCATGTATCACAACTGTAATGCCCGGTATCTCCCAGAGGCGCGGATAAATAACTAAATCCGAACTTACAATACAAGGATATAGCTTGGGTCATATGAGACAGAGTTTCTAAATACATTGTTTTATAGGTGGATTTAGCTTCGTTAATCGCAATATTTAATAACTCATTACCAAGCCCCCGTCCTCTAGCCTCTTTATCTAAATACATTTTTCTTAATTCACAGATCCCAGCATTTGTACCGCTCAAGGGTGCAAATCCTATTCCACCGATAATCCTATTATCTTTTTGGACCACAAAGTAGGATTTTCCTTGCTCCTGATAAAACTCATACATCGACGCTGTTTCTTCATCCATGTACGCAAATCCAGGCCTATTCGCACCAAATTCACTTAATACCGATTTGATTAAAATACACAATTGCTCATTATCTTGTGGCTCAATAAGACGTATGCTGATACCTTGAAGGTCACGAGACTTTTTCAAAGCCCGGCTATAAAGCTGTATTCCTTCAATTATTTTCATCCGCTCTTCTGGGGTGACATAGTTAAAAGCGGATAGAACCTGATTTCTCGCATTGGCATTAATCTCATTGATCTTCTCTACACCCAAACTAGTAAGATAAATAGGTTTATTTCTTTTATCATGTTCTACTTCATAAAAATCAACATATCCCAGACTGGTTAAAGACTTAACTAAGCGGCTTACATAGGATTTATTAATTCTTAAGTTTTTGGCTAACACCTGTTGATCAATAGCCCCATGGCGATCACACTCCAGCAGCAAATGAATTTGCGCAAAATTTAAATTTTCATTTTTACTCGCTTCATTTAAAAAACCAAATTCCCGTATAAGCTCTCGTGAATAAAATCTTAACTCATCTATTGCCTCTATATTCATAAACCACCCCAGTTAGTTTCATAATGAAACTATATAATGATTATGGAAACCATTCAAGAATAAAATAATTTTAACTACGGAATGACCTGGATATTTACTTATACTCACTCTCGTAAAATTTACTTATTTGAAAATTTTATCAAAGGAAACGATATTTCTTATGAAAAATAAGTTCTTCAAACTTAATAAATCTAAAAAGAACAAATGCGTCAACAAATAAACATCTCATCCTCTGAGACACATTTATTACTCCAATTTAGAAGACAGGACATATATATCCTTTGTCATAAAATAAATAATTAAGAGTTATTTTTGTGAAATATAGCCTCTAAATCATATTTCTCTAAGGCAGGCCCATCTCCCTGCCACCTTAGGGAGTTATTTTTCCCAGGCAGCGAATGATTTAATTCTGTACAAATCGAGGTTTGGGTTCATACTTAATTAAATACAACAGAGAATGTGTAACTAGGTACTCATTTACTCAAGGAGGAGGAATAATAAAATTATTTTCACTATTCTGAACTATTTTTTATGTTGGTAATTAAATAAGAAAGTACAGGGAGAGGCAAAAATGGATGATAATCTATTGATAGGTGTTTTTTTTACAAAAGAAAGCGCGGAAAAGGCATATCAAGAAGCCTTAAATGCCGGTTACCTAAAAAATGAAATTAACATCATTATGACTGAAGCCACAATGAAAGAGATTTATGGCGATTTAATCCCTTCTCAACTTTCATCTTCCGCAAGCATTGTGCAAAGCAGCTCAGTCGGAGCAATTACGGGAGGAATTATTGGCCTTTTAGCAGCTCTTGGCACCAATATCTTTATTCCCGCTATTGGATTGATTATTGCAGGGCCTCTTGCCGGAGTGGTAACAGGAACCTTAATGGGAACATTAATTGGTTTAGAAATATCAGAAATTCAAGCTCAAGACTATGAAGAAAAGCTAAATAATGGAGCTATTATTTTAAGCTTAAAACAAAAATCCGATGGAGAGCTCCATAAAATTTGGCGAGAATTGGAGAAAACATAGAAGTATAAAAATTTTTTTCAGCGTTCCTCATTAAGGATTAACCGGCGCTTTTTGCCCAACATTGGCATTGATTCCATACAACTTCCTGTAAAGAACTACTTTCATTAAAAATAGTCCTCAATTGTTCAGCATCATTTTTTTTATTTTTTATTTCTTCTTCTAATAAAAGAAGCGATTTCTCTGTTTGTAGTTTAGGAGCATATTTTTTTATTTTTTTTAAGGTATCCAGTATGTCTTGATCAATTAAATAGTGTTGCTCACTAGCAACATCAATAATATCCCCATTAAATCCATATCGACTCGCCTGAAAGTAATTGTAGCCATAAAAGGAATATAAACTGGGACAAATTTCTATAGGCTTTTCCTCTAAAAGATAAAAAGCCAAGGTTTGCACATACGCAGCGATTAAAATTGCCGTGTTTAATGTTAATGGAGTATCACAAACTCTAACTTCTACGGTGCCATACAAGGGTTGCGGTCTAACATCCCATAAAAAATCCCCAAACTCTTTTACTGCCCCTAAATCGCGCATTTTATAAAAATAGTTAGAAAAATCCGACCAGGTTTTAAAAAAAGGAATGACTCCGCTAAAAGGAAATGCCTTAAAAAGAGTTGATCTTGAGGAGGCAAACCCCGTATCCACTCCTTGGTAAAAAGGGGACGAGGCTGCAATGGCAATAAAATGAGGCACAAAACGGGAAAGTGCATGTATGAGATACAATGCCTCCTCAGCATTATTACAGCCGATGTGCACATGTTGACCAAATACAGTTGCCTGTTGTGCTAGAAATTTATATTTTTTACCAAAGGAAGCAATTTTTTTATTTTTAACATAAAGGTCTTGCGTGCTCCACTGATCGAAAGGATGCACCCCGCCTCCGCAGAACGAAATATTTAACGCTGATGCTTGAGCGGATAAAAAACTATATAGTTTTTGAAACTCTACATCTAAATCAGCGACATTTGAATGAATTGAAGAGTTAATCTCAATCATGCTTTCAGCCAGCTCAGGCTTAATTTGTTGTTGATAGGGACTTCCCTGGATACTCTCCAAAACTTCACTGGCACGCGAAATTAACGAAAATGATTTCGGATTAATAATTTGAAACTCCAATTCCATGCCAATTGAGAAATTTGAAGATTCTTTAAAGAGTAATTCTTTCATCGTATATCCTTATCTCAAGTTACGTCCCTTTTGAACATGAGGAAAAACAAAACATTACCTGAGTGCGATTTTGTATTGATTTACAGTGTTCCTATCCCCTTCTGGGGGCTTTTTATAATGACAAAGTCTAGCCTTTATCCATTAGGTTTTATTAAAGTGTAGAAGAATAATGAATAAAAAAAATCAAAAAGCTAACATTTATATCTGGACTATAATATAAGAATGCTATGTTTTTGATGTATCACAAAATAGAAGCGAGAAGCATATGTGCCGATTCGTAGCCTATATTGGGAAAGAAGACATATTATTATCCGAGCTTTTAATTAAGCCCAGCAATTCTCTGGTCAAACAAAGCCTTATTTCCAGAGAATCAAGGACGGTGACTAATGGGGATGGATTTGGTTTAGGATGGTATACTTCCTATAGCAAAACACCCGCCCTCTTTACCTCATTATTTCCTGCATGGAATGACCAAAATTTAAAATATCTTGCAAAAAATACCCGAGCCTCCATTTTTTTTGGTCACATAAGAGCTGCGAGTACAGGCGGCATTTCTCAATTTAATTGCCATCCCTTTATTTATAAAAATTGGCTGTTTATGCATAATGGATGGATTCCTCATTTTGAAAAAGTAAGACGCCAAATTCAAAATTTACTAGATGATGATATTTATAATTGGATAAAAGGAACAACCGATTCGGAGTTAATTTTTGCTTTATTTTTGCAATTGGCAAAAAAAATAAAAATTAGAAATGTAAGTGATATCCATGCAGCTTTATTCGAGACATTGCATGTTATTAATAACATAGTGAACACGCATTATAAAAATGGGGTGTGCTATTTTAATATTTGTATTACTAATGGAAAACATACCGTTGCTTTTCGTTATTGCACCTCTGCTCAAGCTAAACCTGAAACAATGTATTTCTGTGAGGATGCGATTACAAAGCATGTAATTATAACCTCAGAAAAACTGTCTTCTAAAGAAATGAAATGGATAGCTATCCCACGCAATACGGGCTTGTTAGTTGATTCTGACTTTAACATTTCGCTAAAAGACCTTAGTTAGTAATAACAAACAACCTAAGTGAGATTATAGCAATGTGGAATAGCTTTACTGTTAGTTAACCTGCAATAGTGTCACCTCCTAAAATAGGAATAATTAATCCGCTGATGTATCCTGAGTCTGCATTAGACGCAAGAAATACGTATGCCGGAGCAATTTCTTCTGGCTGTGCGGGTCTGCCCATGGGCGTATCCGCACCAAAATTTTCTATGTCCTTATCGTTTCTTTCCGCAGGGTTTAAAGGCGTCCAAACCGGCCCTGGCGCAACACAATTAACCCGAATCCCCTTTTCTACAATATTTTTAGCAAGAGATTTGGTAAAAGCATGGATAGCTCCCTTTGTTGATGAGTAGTCCAATAATTCCTTGCTTCCCTCTAATCCGGTAATGGAACCGGTGTTGATAATAGCACTTCCCTCTTTCATATGGGGCACCGCAAATTTACAGAGATAATAATAGGCATAAATATTACTCATAAATGTTTGATTCCATTGTTCTATACTCAGCTCATCAAGATTAGGTTGATGTTTTTGAAAAGCCGCATTATTTACAAGAATGTCAATTTTTTTAAAATGCTCCATAGTGTTCGCCACTACATTTTGGCAAAATTCAGCGTTCTTTAAATCTCCTGGAATAAGCAAAACTTCTCGGCCTAAGGTTTGAATTTCCTGTTGAACTTTCTCAGCATCCTCTTTTTCTTCTGGCAAAAAGACCAAGGATATATCTGCCCCTTCGCGTGCATAGAGTAAAGCGACTGAGCGGCCTATCCCTGAGTCCCCGCCCGTGATCAATGCCACTTTATTTTTTAATTTTCCAGCAGCTTTATAAGAGTCAGCCTGATACTGTGGCTTAGGATTCATATTAGCTTCGATTCCAGGGGGAGTAATGGGTTGTGGAGGGAATGGGGGTTTTGGCTTATGAGTCATGACCAGCCTCCTTGCTTTGTATGATTTATATTTTTAACCTAATTTAATGAGGTAAATGTTTAGGTACCAGTCTCTGACGAGCAGAAACTGGTAGCTTCCTTAATTAATAATCACGGTATTTTTCCCATTTTGAAGTCAAATTACTATCGGGTAACGTTTCATTGACCCCTAAAGCAATACCACCTGATTGAATTTCTGTTTCAATCACCTTGGCTTTATCTTCAGAGATACCCCAACCAATGAGAGAGCCGACTAAGCCACCGGTAATGCCACCTGCGCCAGCTCCAGCAAGACCAGCCGCAATAGGACCTGCTATCACTAAGCCTAAACCTGGAATAAGAAGACTGGTTCCAAGAGCCGCTAATGCTCCGACAATTCCGCCTACCGCAGCACCTGTTGTTCCTCCTACGGCCAATCCTTCAGATGCTTTAGAGCCTTCTTTAACTAAGACCGAATTGTAATATTTCTTCCTTGAGTCTTCGGACATCATCACAGTGATGTCTTGAGGTGAGTAGCCGGCATCAATGGCATCTTGATATGCCTTTTCAGCGGCTTCAGGGGTATTAAATACTTCGGTGGTAATATGCATGTCTTTGTGTTCGTTCATTGTTTGCTCCTTGATTGATTGATTATTTATCCTTCCTTTTTTACTGTACACAATGGTAAATTATAGACCAAAATACCATCACACCAAAACCTTTTGCGTTACAAAATAGATTCTTTAACTCTACCCAACAAAAAAATATTGAATAACAACAGAAGATAAATGGGTCTTAAATCTTAAATGACAGGATTTAAACCCTGTCATTCAGAAGTCGAATTAATTATCTTTATAGCAATAAATTTCCTTGTCGCCAGTATTTACGGGCTTTAATACTAAAGGCTCATCCCCACCACCTTCCGTCTTATTCATAAGACAACGGTAACCAGAGAACGTATAATAATAATTACCCTCGGGCATTAAATATCCTTTAGGGGTGGTATAAGTTTTACTGTCTTCATCTACGGTTATAGGAATGCTTTTCCATGTATTGGTTTGGGTATTAATTATATTTTCCGCAAAAGCAGACGAGACAAATAAGGTCAATAGCGCACCTAGAATAGTTTTTTTCATTACAATCTCCCTTGAACGATAAAATCCTGTTTAACTACTCGGTAAACTTCCACATAAACTATAGTATGAAATACCACCTTTGTGGATTATTACCGAACAACTAAAAATCATTTTATACTGTTATGGAATATTCAATGGAGAAAACTCACCTCACTTCCTCGCTTTTCATTATACGTTAAGAAAATTATCTTCTGTGTAATTAGGGACTTTCAGCATTTTTTTTGCCTTAATGAAGAAAAGAATGACCTATTAAATTCTTGCAATATAATTTAAAGCAGCTATTCTCAATGAAGAACCTGTCTTTTTAATGAGCATTTTTTTGCAAGGAGTGCAAATGAATAATATTAAAGGGATAATATTTGACATGGATGGAGTGGTTACTCAGACCGCAACTCTTCATTTTGAAGCATGGAAAAACACCTTAGATGCATTTTTACTCGAACTAAATCCTACAGAGGATGAGCTGTTTACTGAGAACGATTATTTTTATTACTTAGATGGCATGCCGCGAAATGAAGGCCTCTCTAATTTCTTAACTTCTCGTAAAATTACATCTGATGCTCATCAAGAGAAATGGATCAGTCATTTGGCGGACAAAAAAAATGACTATTTTCAAACACTATTAAAAAAACACCCTGTAAATTATTTTCCGGATACGCTGCAATTTATTGAGTTTCTATTATTAAATCAGTATCAAATTGCACTCATATCTTCCAGCAAAAACTGCATTCCTATTTTGAAAAGTGCTCAGATTGAGCACCTTTTTCCTATATATGTAGACGGAATTATCTCGGAACGATTAAATATTGCCGGAAAGCCAGAACCCGATATTTTTCTTGAGGCCGCGAAGCGATTAAAATTACAGCCTCAAGAATGTTTAGTTATTGAAGATGCTCTTTCTGGAGTAAAAGCTGCCAAAAAAGGTCAATTTGGGAAAGTAATCGCACTTGATAGAAAGCAAAAATTATATTCTCAATTTCTTGAATTAGAACCTGATTACATTCTTCCTGATTTGTCCAAAGCGCCACAACTTTTTAATAATGACAATTCCGATAATAAACAGCCAATATCAGGATTGGCCGTTCTACCATCTATTCATCAACTGATGAAACATTGTTATCAATTTATTATTTTTTTAGATTATGACGGCACCCTTACCCCAATTGTAGATAGACCGGAGCAGGCGATTTTATCTGCCGCGATGCATGATTGCCTGAGCAGTCTTTCCCAAGAATATCTAACCGTGATTATAAGTGGACGAGCGCTTAATGATTTAAAAGAACATATTAATATTTCCACCCTTTTTTATTCAGGAAATCATGGACTTGAATTCATGGGGCCTCGCTCTTATTATCAAATAGGTGCGGCGTTTAAAGAAGAAATAGAAGAGCTCGACTGCTGCCTATCCAAAAAGTTTAACGGCATTTCGGGTTGTCTTATCGAAAATAAGACCTTTTCGCTCTCTGTTCATTATCGTTTAGTAGATAAAGAAAACCTAGATTTAATCGAAAAGCAAATTGATGCTGTCTTATTAAATTACCCCCGATTAAAAAAGCATTACGGCAAAAAAGTATATGAAATCAGACCCAATATATTATGGAATAAAGGCATTGCATCGAATGCTATTTTAGAAAAATTTAAATTAAATAATCCTCATTTAATCCCTATATATATTGGTGATGATGTGTCTGATGAAGATGCCTTTGAAGTTTTTCAAACAAAAGGTATTACCATTAAAGTAGAGCAAAATCCCTTAGATACTAAAGCAAATTATTTTTTAAATTCACCTTTAGAAGTACAAAGGTTTCTAACCCAACTATCTTTTTTAAAGGAAATTTAATATGAATCCATGGATAATAAGCTATCGCAGCTTTAATGATTCCTCCGTTCGCTTAAAAGAAACTCTTTTTACCTTAGGGAATGGTTATGTGGCTACTCGCGGAACATTTGAGGATAGCAAAGACCCCATTCATTATGCAGGAACTTATTTGGGTGGGGTATACAATCGAAATATAAGCCAAATCGCTAATCAACATTTAATTAATGAAGATTTAGTTAATTGCCCTAATTGGCTACCCCTAACCTTTAAGGTTGAGGAAGAGGATTGGTTCGAAATATCGAATGTTACTTTGTTATCTTTTAAGGAAATGCTCCACTTCAAAAAAGGACTGCTAAAGCGTTCATACCGAATACAAGACCATAAAGGGCGTATTTTTGTCATCAATAGCTTACGTTTTTTAAGTCAACATAATCCCCATTTAGGGGGTATTCGCTACAGTATTACTGCTGAAAACTGGTCTGGAAAAATAACCCTTCGTTCCTCTCTTTATGGTGAAGTAACAAATAATGGTGTCCCTCGCTATCAAGAATTAAACTCTCAACACCTTGAAATAATGAATAAGGGAGTTAGTAAAGAAAAATATCTTTATCTCCAGGCAAGAATGCTGCAATCACACCTTGAAATTTCAGAAGCAATAACAACCAAAATATATAAAAAAAGTCAGTTAATTAATTGCCCCTCTCAAATAAAAGAAGAAACAAATAACATCCATGAGGAATTTGAACTTGTTGTAGAACCCTATCAAAAAATAACCGTTTATAAATTAGTAAGTATTTTTCATTCAAAAGATTGGGGGATTTCTGAAAATTTGTATGATGCAATCAAGCTGCTTACTGCTAATAACAATTATAATCATCTATTAAAACAACATATTCTTGCCTGGTCTTCACTATGGGATAGAGCGGATGTTAAAATAGAAGGTGCCCCCCAAGTACAACAATTGGTTCGCTTTCATATTTTTCATACCCTGCAATCTTTATCAAAACACAGCATGCATATCGATTGTGGAGCGCCTGCTCGAGGATTGCATGGTGAAGCTTATCGCGGCCATGTGTTTTGGGATGAACTCTTTATTTTGCCCTTCTTTTTTTTCAATTTTCCCGAAATTGCTCGCTCCCTACTGATGTACCGTTATCATCGTTTAAATGCAGCACGCTTATTGGCCCACGAGAATGGCTTTCGAGGAGCCATGTTTCCCTGGCAAAGCGCCAGTAATGGCGAGGAAGAAACACAGAAAGTTCATTTAAATCCTAAATCAGGGAAATGGGGGCCGGATCAAAGTTCTCGCCAGAGGCATGTAAATATGGCAATTGCCTATAACATTTGGAATTACTATGTAATTACCAAAGATGAGGAGTTTTTACAGGAATATGGCGCGGAAATCATTCTTGAAATAGCCAAGTTTATTAATAGTATGACAATTTTTAATCCTGAAAGGAATAAATTTGAAATTCATGGGGTGATGGGCCCTGATGAATATCATGAGCAAGGAATAGAGCCTAATGCAATCGGATTAAAAAATAACACCTATACCAATGTCATGGCGGTCTGGGTGTTAGAAAAGGCTCTTGAGCTAAAAAATATTTTAAATCAAAACCAATATCACTATTTGGTTGCTCTTTTAGATATCCAGGAATCAGAGACTGAACGCTGGAAAAGCATTATAAAAAATATGTTTATTCCCTTCCATGAAAAGGTTTTAAGTCAATTCGAAGGCTATGAAAATCTCAAACCCTTTGATTGGGACACCTATCAAAAAAAATACACGTTATGTGAGCGATTAGACAGAATTCTTAAAGCAGAAGATAAAAATTCTAACGAATACCAAATCGCCAAACAACCCGATACCTTGATGCTCTATTACCTTTTGGAAGACAAAGAACTTACTCGTCTGTTTCATCAATTAGGATATGATTATTCTGAGGATACTACTCGTCGCACCATCGACTATTATTTATCACGAACTTCTCATGGTTCTACTTTAAGTAAAATGACGCTTGCCGCCATTCTTATGACTAAAGATATGTCTTTAGCCAAAAAACTATACCAAGAGGCATTACACAGCGACATTGAAGATACTCAAGGAGGTACTACCGAAGAAGGAATTCATCTAGGGGTAATGGCAGGAACTATTTCTTTATTAACCAAGAATATGAGTGGGATTATCTTCTATTCCCATTATTTTAGTTTAAATCCTCAACTTCCATCGTGGATAAAACGATTGACGTTCAAACTGGTTTATCATCAAAATTTATATGAAATTGAATTATTTCACACCGGATGTAGCGTTAAATTAGTTAACCAGAGAACAAATAATTTTAAAATTTTAATTAAAGACAAATTTGTTCCGGTGTTTTTAAATAAAAAAACCACCATTTTCTACCATGAAATATCCTCGAGAAATAATAATTATGTACGTCCAGTCAAGAGGAATTATCTATGATAACCATGGAGAAAGAATGGCTTGAGTTTTTAGAACAAAAGCCGCAATGGGAGGGGCCCCAACGAAGAACCATTCTTTTAACTCCTCACCCTGATGATGAAACATTAGGGGCTGGAGGCTTAATTGCGGATTTGCGCAAACGACATATCGATGTTTCAATTATTGCGGTTACCGATGGAGAGAACTCTTGTCCGCAAAACCAAAATATGCGCACCATAAGGCAGTTGGAGCAAGAGCAAGCGCTTCAATTCTTAGGTGTGAGTAAAGAAAACATTATACGTCTGAAATTAACGGACAGCTCGGTAAAGTTTGCCGAAAAAGAGTTAGAACACTTGCTTTTACCGTTAATTCATCAAAAAGATCACATCCTATCCCCCTGGTTGGGTGATTATCATTCAGATCATGAAGCCGTAGGTCGTGTGGCTTTAAAAATAGCGCAGCGAAAAAAAGCACAGTTGAGTTTTTATTTTTTTTGGACTTGGCATCATTCATCGATTAAAGATTTGGAACAATTTGCCCTCCACACCTACTCATTAAGTGATGAGTCATTTTATTTAAAACAAAATGCATTAAATTGTTATGTTTCTCAATATTCGGAGGACTATGGTAAGGCTATCTTACCTCCTCATCTATTAATCCCGGCCCAACGCCCTTTCGAGGTGTATTTTCCTTATGAATATTAAAGCCGAATTTTTCGAAATGATGTATCAAAATAACTCTGACCCTTGGCAATTCGCCTCAAGCGCGTACGAATTAAATCGTTATCAGAAAATTTGCGACATTGTACGTAATCAACGCCCTCATTATATTTTTGAGGCGGGATGTTCTATCGGTATTTTAACGGAAAAACTAGCTCAGATAGCTCACGTTGTTGAGGCAATTGATATTTCCTCTACGGCCGTAGCACTTGCCCAAAAAAGGTGTCATGCATTCAACAATGTTAAAATCCAATGTGATTCACTAAGCAACTATGTACCCAACCCACGTACAGATTTATTTATTCTAAGCGAGATTGGTTATTATTTTTATCCGGAGGAATGGGAAAATATTATTAGAAAAATCATTCTCACCCAAAGCTCCTCCTTTCATCTTCTCGCTTCTCATTGGTTAGGAACATCATCCGATCACCTCATCAGTGCGGATGAAGTGCACTCTATAATTTGCTCTTTAAACGTTTTTCAATTAAAGCGAAGTGTGCGTACCAAAGATTTTCGCTTAGACTACTGGGAAAAAAATAATGATTAAGCACCTCTCCATTCTCATTCCAGCTAAAAATGAAGAAAAGCTTCTACCACGATGTCTTTATTCAATTATAAAAGCTATCCAATTAATTCCTAAATCCATTCATACAGATATAATTTGTTGCGTTGATTCCTCAAAGGACAATACCTTTAAAATAGCACAAAACATCATTGGTTCTCAGGGCATTGTTTTAGAAATTAATGAGGAGAATGTAGGCTTTGCAAGGCGATATGCCACTGAAGAAGCTCTGAGTCGTTATAAAGGTTCATTAGAGGTTTGCTGGTTAGCCAATACGGATGCCGATTGCGAAGTTCCTAAAAACTGGCTGGCCAATCAGCTCGTATGGGCAAATCAAGGAATTCATGCCCTTGCAGGAGTTGTCAAAGTAGATTCCTACTCCGAACATGAATCCCAAGTTCCCGAATTGTTCCAAAATCAATACATCATTTATGAGGATGACTCCCACCCTCACATTCATGGTGCCAATCTGGGTATCCGTGCCGATGTTTATCAAAGGGTCGGAGGTTGGAAACCTCTGGTTACGGCGGAGGATCATGATCTGTGGAATAGGTTGAAAACCTTAAGTTTGAATTTAAAATCCCATGCTGATTGTTTTGTAATTACAAGTGGTCGCAAACAAGGACGTGCCCCTCATGGATTTGCGGAAAAACTCACCTCATTCAATGGACGAAACTATGGATAATTTAGAGATTGAAGTACGTAAACTAGTACAACAAACCGACCTCCTACCTAAAAACATAAATCCTATAGAGCGTTTATTACACTTATTTAATGTAGGCCAGATGGGATTATCTTTAGCAAAGCTTGCAGAGGCTCATTGGGATGCGCTATCAATCTTACACGAAGCCAATCATCCGATCAAAACAAATGCCTTATATGCCGTATGGGCATCCGAAATTCCTCATCATCCTTTAACTCTCAATAAAAAAAATACTCAATGGGTTCTAAACGGCACTAAGATGTTTTGTAGTGGAGCAGGAATGGTAGACCGAGCCTTAATTACTTCTGAGGGATGGCTCCTTGACGTAGATTTAACTCACCCCTCATCCAAAGAGCATATTGAGGTAAACAATGAGTCGTGGGTTACTTCTGCGTTTAGAGATACCAATACTGCCACCCTGACATTTACCAATTTTCCACTGGGTGAACAAAGCTTTATTAAAAATAAAGGATGGTATCTTGCTCGAGAGGGATTTTGGCAAGGAGCTCTAGGCCCAGCTGCTTGCTGGGGGGGAGGCGCTGCGGGACTCGTTGAGTATAGTCTAAACAACTCTCGACAAGATGCTCATACCCTGGCTCATATTGCTGCAATGGAATCTAATATTTGGACGATTCGTTGTGTTTTAGAAGGTTCAGGGAAAGAAATAATGCAAGGATTAAACTTCATGCAGCTACATCAATTAGCATTAAGAACACGCCATATAATAGAGCAACTGTGCACCGATATTTTAACCCGCTTTGCCCGTACCTATGGCCCCTTTCCTTTAGCCTGTGATGCATTAATTCATCAACGTTATGAGGAGCTTAACTTATTCTTACGTCAAAATCATGGTGAACGCGATTTAGAAACCTTAGGAAAAACTTATAAGCAGATACAGCACATGTGAAAGAGTATTTACGCGCCTCAATTTGTTGAAGATATCGATTAGAGCTTTTCACTACTCAGAGTTCTAAGCTTTCACCTCGCCTTATGGAGATCGCAAAAAAGTTAAAAATTTCTCATCGAACGATTGAAGAGCACACCGTTAATCTGCGCATAAAATTTGAGGCCAAAATGTATGGGAGTTCGTTGCCAAGCTTACAATTTATTTAAATTACTGTTAACTCGTGTCGCTGTTTTAGGTACGATCCTCCGCTTAATAGCAATAAAACAATAATGTAATTATCAGCTCCCTAACAAGACCAAAACGCTCATACAAAAAATAACCATTAAGCTCTTTCTTTGATTCTATCGGACAAAGGTACTACACTTAATAAATGGATCGCTACCCCATTTTTCCAAGGAGAGAATTATGAACAAAATAATTATCTTATTAGCAACATTATTCTTCTCAAGCGTCTACGCCACTTCTTCCTTAACCGGTTCAGAAACAAATACCACCAATTCTAATTCGGGCGCAGGCAATAATACAATGGGTACAGATTCTACCCCAGGCCCAAATTCAAACAATAACAATACGAACAACAATAACAATCCCAACGGCAATAACACCACAACGAATCCCAATAATTCAGGAAATTCTGATGGAACCACACCAAATAGTGGTTCAGGTAACACCCCTAGCTATTAATTGCACACCTATTTTTAGACTGGGTATCGATCCCTTTTAACGATTCAGCTACGGAGTTCTTCATGTGCGGAATAGCCGGTTGTTTTCAACTAAAAAATCATTTCCCTATACCTTCTATAGGAAAAATACTCGAAAAACAAAATTCTCGGGGACCGGATAGTGAAGGGTACTATTTCAATGAACGATTAATATTAGGCCATAAACGACTTAAAATAATTGATTTAAGCGAACAAGCAGCTCAACCCATGATAAATAAAGAGCTTGGCCTTAGCTTGGTATTTAACGGAGAAATTTATAATTTTCTTGAGCTTCGTAAAAAACTTCAGCAAAAAGGCTATTATTTCCAATCCTCGGGAGATACGGAAGTAATACTGAAAGCCTATGATGCTTGGGGAAAGGATTGTTTACAATATATAGAAGGAATGTTTGCCTTTGCATTATGGGATGAGAAAAGAAAAACGTTAATCCTGGCCAGGGATAGACTCGGCATTAAGCCTCTTTATTACGCCGAAACGCCTCATACTTTTCTATTTGCTTCAACACTCCCAGCCCTTTTACAATCCCCAGACATTGACACGAGAATAGATAAAGCTGCATTACATTATTATCTAACTTTTCACAGTACTCCGGAACCATTGACTCTTATTCAAGGGATTAAGAAGCTTTCCCCAGGAACAGTATTGTCGCTTAATGAACATGGAAAAAAAGATATTAATTACTTTTGGAAATTAAACTACGCTGATCGCATCAATTATTTTCGCAAAGAAGAAGAGTGGATTGCAGAATTAAAAGAAACATTAAATTTCGCGATTCAAAGACAATTCGTGGCCGATGTGCCAGTGGGCGTTTTTTTATCAGGTGGCTTAGATTCCTCTTTATTAGTAGCTCTTGCCTCCCAGCTAAAAGGCCATAGTCTGCATACTTTTTCTGTAGGATTCGATTCATTTAACAATGAAAAAGGGGATGAATTTATCTATTCAGACAAAGTAGCTCAACAATTTGGCACAAATCACCATAAACTCTGGATTCCAAATAAGAAAGTTGAAAGCACCCTGAGCAATTGTATTGCTTCAATGTCTGAACCAATGGTTAGCCACGACAACATTGCCTTTTATTTACTGTCCCAAGAGGTTGCGAAGCATGTAAAAGTAGTTCTTTCCGGCCAAGGTGCTGATGAAATTTTCGCCGGTTATCATTGGTTTCAAAAACTACCCACTACCCCCTTAACCGACTCACAATCAGCCAAACTAATGCTTAAGGTGATAGCAGATAGAAATTATAACGAATACAAACAATTAATCGCTAAAGATTATTTAGCACCGAATCTAAGCCATGAGTTTTTACTGAATTTATGTAAGGAAAGCGGCTCCTCTAATCCTATTGAACAACTCATTCTGTATGAAAGTACAACGGCATTAGCGAATGGCCCATTAAGCAGAGTCGATAATATGTCGATGTCAGCAAGCCTCGAAGCCAGGGTCCCTTTTTTAGATGAACAATTAGTTCAATTAGCTTTTTCTATGCCGCTAAAATTTAAACTACCCAACGACGGAAAATATATTTTAAAACAATTGGGAAGACAGCTTTTGCCTAAAGAAATAGTTGATAGACCCAAAGGTTATTTTCCCGTCCCTGCAATTAAACATCTTCAAGGAAAAATCGCCTCGCTCATGGAAGAAATGCTTTCTCCAAAAACCATAGAAAATAGAGGGATTTTTAATTCCCATACGGTCCAGGCGCTGAGAAAAACTAATCACTTTACCCCTACGGGCGGTTCAAAACTTTGGCAAATTGCATTACTGGAATATTGGTTACAACAACAAAATCTGTGAGGAACAATGCGAATTTCTATTGATAAAGAGAATAGTGATTTTGCTCAAAAACTAACCGATGAAACAACAATGTTAGAAGAGTGGTTTACCACCGACTCTATTAGTGAGGAAGGGATGAAAATTGGTGCGGAAATAGAATTATTTCTGCTTGATAACCAGTTAAATCCTTCACCAAATAACCTTCAATTTATTTCCCAAGTAAATAAAGCGTTTCTAGTGCCGGAAGTGGGGGCTTCTCACTTAGAAATTAATACCCCTCATTTTGAACTTACTAAAAATTGTTTTTCAAAACTACACCAAACTATTTTAAATGCGTTAAACGAATGTACCGCCCATGCTCAAAAGGATAATTATTATTTAGCTCTTATCGGTTCCTTACCTACCGCCACTCACAAACACCACCACATTACTTATTTAACAAATAAATCCCGTTATTATGTCTTAAATTCTTTGATGAAAGAATACAATAACGGACCTATCAATATAGATGTCGGAGGGTCTGAGCCTATGCAATTAGAGGCACATTCCTTAGCGGTGAATGGATTGCTTTCAGCGTTTCAAATGCATTTACAAGTAGGCTTAAGTCAATCGGTACGCTACTACAATATTGCCCAACTCCTTGCAGGCCCCATGCTCGCCTTATCGAGTAATAGTCCTTTCTTTTTAGGGCATTTTTTATGGCATGAAAGTAGGGTTTTCATTTTTAATGAAGTAATGACTTTAAATACATTTCAACAGCAAAAAGAATTTCATTGCTGCTTATTTGGAAATGATTATTTAAAATCAACTTTTTTTGAGCTTTTTAAAGAAAATCTTTATTTTCCTCACCTAATACCTGACGCAAAGGAATCACCCACCGAAAAAATGGTTCATGTCAGACAGCAAAATGGGGTTATTTACCGATGGAATAGACCAGTTATTGATTTTAACAACAAAGGAATCCCTCATTTAAGAATTGAACACCGTGCCCCTTCTTCAGGCCCCACAGTCACTGATATGGTTGCTAATGCCGCATTTTATTACGGATTAATGCACTATTATTTTAGCTCCCCACAGTTTATTGAGACTCTGCCCTTCTTCAAGGTGAGAAAAAACTTTTTTGATGCCGCTAAATATGGTTTAAATACCACATTTTATTGGGGAAGTCATAGAGATAAAATCAACGCTATAACCTTATTAAACGCATTAATTCCACATGCTCGAGAAGGCCTTTTGGCGCTTCATATTGATAAAGAAGACATCGATTTTTATTTAACCATCATTAAAAATCGCGTGGCAAAAAATGCAAGTGGTAGTCAATGGCAACTCCAATTTGTGAATAAATATGGTAAAGATTTTTCAGCTTTATTAGAGGTATATTTAGATTATCAATACCAAGATAAAACCATCGCTGAATGGAAAATGTAGCATTCTCGAAAAACCAGGGATGGCCAAGAGATATTTAAATTATCTTACCTGGATCTCATAGTTTTTCTAGACGCTATGTATTATTTTAAAGTCCGAGGGGAAAGCAACAGAAATTCAGCTTTGTATCGTCCATCAACTCATTAAAGTATGTGTTCAATAAAGACTAAAAGGCATTTATGACCGATTTAAAACTAGTTACAAAGTAAAAAGCAAAGATCTGCCCGAGCCTCGGCTTTTTGGAGTTTGATGAAAATGGGGGAAAAATATGCTCGCTCCCTAAATACTGAAGGTCAATTGGGATACTCTTTCTCAATAGTTTAAATATCCAGAACAGCTAATACGCATTCTCTACACCATCAATATCATTGAAGGCTTTCAGCGCCAAATACGTAAATAAATAAAAAGCTTATTTACTGTGCATGCCCAAA
Source organism: Legionella lytica (assembly GCF_044626755.1). GTDB lineage: Bacteria > Pseudomonadota > Gammaproteobacteria > Legionellales > Legionellaceae > Legionella > Legionella lytica_A. Next base: position 73,304 of record NZ_JBGORX010000004.1, read on the forward strand.
GTAATGAGAAATGGAACTCATGCACAATTGGGCCTTAATTATCTCGCAGTTACATCTATCTTTGAATGACGATTGAACTAGGAGTTACATTAGAATTTCTAAAAACTCTCCTAGAGTTTATCGTCATTAAAACCATCCGTTATTGCAAAGAATCACCCTTTTGCAAAGTTAAATAATACTGATCTAAATCTATTATGCAACGTCGCAGTACGGCTATCTGAGCTTGTACAATTTCATCGGTACTGATCCAATCTCGACCACTTGTACGTTTATTTAATTCAATGCGGGTATTTAATAAAAATTGGGCTATTGTTGCTTGAATGCTGGCACTTATTTCATCATCGTAGGGTTTAGATTCCTGAAGAAATTTTTGAATTAATTCCTGATTATTTTTTATAAAGTCTCTTTGGGTTTCTTCAATCATAATTACCTCTCTTTTAATCTTCCACATACCCATATATTTAACATTATTTTACCATAAAAACAGATGTCTTGAAGCAATGCTCAATGAGCATGCTTTAAATTCATTTCGAATAGCACACGCACGCCCTTATTTTGAGCTTTTGCGGCTAGTTTAACATGAAACATTTTTTGCAAGTTCAATACCAAAAGTTCTCATATTCAGGGCTCCACTTTTTAAATTCCTCAACAAGGCATTATTATTGCCTCGATGAGGAAATGAGTCCATTTCATTACAATACCCCCAGTATAAAGCATCATTCGTTTGCTATTTTATCGCAAGATAACGTCTACCCATAGAGGATTACCTGTCGTTAATAACATGCACAAGGCTTTGGATACAAACACATTAAAACTTTAATTTAACTTGAGATTGCTCCTCAAGCTGTTCACTAAGCCAATTTTTTACCTGGGAAACAATATTCCCCCTTGGCTGACTATGGAAAAAGGTAAAATAACTAAAGAGGCTAGATACTTGTCCTTCCTCTTCTCCTTGCAAAGCAGGTTCATTTTCGATTAATTGGGGCAACCTTTTTAAGGAGCTTATATCCGTAATTTCATGTAAAATCCAATTAACTAGCGCTGTTAACTCCTGTTTTTGATGAGTAATTTGCTGGGCTGATTTTCCTATATAGATTAATTGCTGTAAGAGAATCTCAGGACCATATTTATTCCAGTCAAGCTTCGGGGGTGTTTTCAGAGAAAATGTAGCTCCAGCCCAGATAACATCCTGCAGATTTAATGAGGGTTCACTAAAATCCGTGCCATTTAGAATAGCCTGAGAAAAATCAGCCCTCGAGAGATTAGTTTCCCCTTTAAATACGGCATTAGTTAAGTTTGCTTGTTTAAAGCTACAACCCTGCAGGTGACAGTACTCAAACTTAGCTCCCATCAATTGCGCCTTGTTAAATCGTGTATTGGCAAGATAAACAGAGGTAACTTTTAATAGATTGGAGTTATAAAATGCGTCGTACTGAGCTTTATCTTTTAAGCTGAGTGCAATCTCTTGGGTTTTCTCGGCAAGTTTTTCTAAAATTTGCTCTTTATTGGTTAAGTTCGGATCGCAGAATGTTCGCATCCCTTGCTTTAATTTATTTATGGATTTCCCTATTTTTATAAGGGCTTTTTCTTGAGGGATTTCTCTATCAGTGGTCTGTATTAGATAATTTATAAAATCTAAATTCAAAGAGTGGGCAATAAAGGTCTTAATAACATCTATTCTAAAATCTTTGGCAAATCGCTCATTGAATGCTTCAATTACCAAGGCCATGGCTTTCGATTGAATTTCTATCGATTTTTCCCAAGTGTAAGCTAAATGGTTAAAAACCCATATTACTTCTTCTTCACAAATTGGTATCTCCCTATTTTTTATGAGCGAAAGGATGCCTACTATTTTGTTCTCATTGATTTGAGGGGTAGTGAGAACACTTGCAATATAATGACTCAATAATTTCTCATGATTTAGCTTGGGGAAAATATTTTTGTTAAATAAAAATTCTCCATCCGGATATAACCCTGCTGCCTCATACTGCTGTAAATTATGTACTCTTTCTACTTCAGTGAAATACTCCGGATGTTCTTTAGTAAGCCTGGCAAAAGCTTTATCCAGTATTACATCATCAAGACATAAAGCAGCATAACCTGCCAATCTTAATACCCGAGGCTCATGATGTATATCCACAGAGATGCAATTTACCAGACGCTGAATTTCTTCTTCTTCCGATAAATTTTCCGTTTTATTTTCATTCATCCAGCTCAGTGAACATCCAAAAATAAAATTTTTGGTAACACTAACCTGTTTCGAAATTAATTGTTCAGTCGCGTCTACTGTATTTAATAAAGCGCCTGGACCTGTTGCATAAATAGTCCATTGCTTTCTAAATAGTGCATTTCCAACTGTTTCATAGTCTTGCTCATAGTGAAAATCCCTGGTTCCATCTTTGGGAAAAAGTTCTGAGGCAGTTTTTTCATAGTTTTGTTGAATTCTAGCAATATATTCATCAAGAAAGGGGTGGTATGGCCGTGCAATTAACATATCATTATTAGGGTTTTGTTCACTATTTTCATCATGTTCTCTTAATGGATGTTGGCCTGCTTTTGTTACTGTGCGTTCGCCAAAATTAACCTGCATACCATAACTATCATTTATGGTTCCCAGAGGAGCTACACACAATACATCTATATCAGAATATATTCCTCCAAAGTGTTTTAAAATAAGAATTCTTAATATGTCACTGGCAGCTCCGGGTTTTTTTCTTAAAAGTTCAAATTGATAATAATTGTCTAGAGGGGTCAAGTAAGGAGCTATTGAAGTGACTATATCAAGTAAATGGATGCTTTTCTCTTTTGCCCAGTCTGTAAGAGTTGAGATTGCTTCTTCAGAATAAACACTCTTATCAATCCATAAAGTGGTCGCGTAATCGGGATTCAGTGCTTTAAATTGAGCAATCAAAGCCAATTGATCTTTATCCCTTATGGGATTAACTACATAAATAAAATGAGCTCGGTTTGGTATTAAATCTGAGATACTCTCGAATTGATTTGAGCATTCAACAGGATTATTGGCTAGATCGTATTTTTTTATCAGCTCCTCAAATGGGAATAATGGAGTTGCAACCGTTGATTCCGCCTTACCCATTAGTTTTTCAACGTTCATGTAATTTCCTATTTATTAAATTAATTCCGATGAATTCTAAACATGGGATATGAAGGTTTACTTAACTAACAATGAAGTTTTGGAATGTTGGATTCACTTTTGGACTTGTCAGGGACTGCCACAACGAAGTACTTCGACAGCGGTTACCATCGCAGTTATTGAATATGCTTGCCAATATCAAGTGGATTTGTGTTTGCGATTGATGGCAGCACGCCCAATAGGTAGCATTGGTGGAAAAATCGTGTCGCTAAAGACTAAGGCCGCGCCCTTCCCTGGCTAATGAGTAAAATCCATTTCGGACAATACTTTTGGGTCGATGTGCAGGGAGAGAATTTCCATTCGAAATTGGATTATGAATAATCTGAATTTCGGATAATAAGGTATTAGATGCTCTTGTTGTTTAGCCTTGCCTTGGTACTTGAAATTCCACTGATACGCTAATCATCCAATGCCAACACTTTTACTGTAACCTGGTTGTTCTAATAGAACTCGCTCTATTTCAATTAAAAAACAACGTGCTTTAGTAACAATAATACTATCATCTTGTTGAGAAAATGCCCCATGGTATTTTGTTAAATCACTACGTAGCTGGGAGACGCTGTTTTCCAGCGCCTCAAAATTATTGTGCGCCCGATGGTATGTTGCATTGGCCATAAGGGCCTCATAACTACGTTCTGTATAAACACCGCTGCATGCATTATAGAGTGATATCAAGAGGTTCGTATTTTGCGAGGAACTCTCTTCTTTTTGAGTTAAGGCAAGTCCTACTGCAAGCAAGGATTGGAGCCAGTCCTTGAATAAATAATACTCTCGTGACGTAGGTAAAGTTCCTAATTGTAGCCATCCTTTATCGGCTAATTTTTTCTTAGCATGATCAAAAAAAGAAAAGTCTTTAGACCTTTTGGGTAAAGGAGATTTAGAATACTCTAACAGTTTAAACGCAGAATCAACGGTATTTCTAACCCACAAAGGATTCATTTTGCGCGTTTTATAAGTGTCATAACAGGAGTAAATAAACGTAGAGAAAGCGGTAAGTTTTGCTATGCCATTTAGAATATTCATTGCCTGTTCGTTTTTAAATGCGAAAGGTAATTTAGAGATTAAATAAGCAATATCAGTTGCTTTGACTAAATAGGTCATAGGCTGTGTGTATTGCACGAGTTGATTATGGGTATTTTCATTAAAATACTTACCCCAATTGGATGAGTTATTTTGAATTAACGCGATAGGAAGGCAACAGAGGTTTGGGAGAACGCTCGGGAAAAACTGATTTGCTCCTGCCATTAATTCTACTGCTTTGCTTCCTTTATAATAAATACTGCGCTCTTCCCAGCGCGAGATGCGATCTTGCATTACATGTAATGTAGAGCTGATTACTGGATTAAAAAAACGAAGTGTTATTTTATTATATCCATGTACCGTGAGCGTGTAGTTATGTTGTTTTATTTTTTTAATTTCATCGGCAGAAAATAAGGGTGTAGTCGATGCATTTGCTTCGACTTCCGAAGTTAAGCGCTCCATAAACGATGCAAAATAACTCTTACAATCATTACCCTTTCCTTTAAGCTTGATTTGTTTTAAGGTATTCATACTAAGAGATACCGATTCAACAAAGAGGCTTCTTTCTTCCTCAATACAGCTTTCTTTTTTTTCTATGAGGTTTTTTAATCTATTGTATTTTTGATGCAAACTGTTAATGCAGGTTTCTGCTGTATGTTCCTCTTTTGTAGTACGGAAGCATGCGCTGCCAGGCATGGGCGGTAAGGCCACTGAAGTTAATGCTGATGGAGATTTTAAAGAAAGTGCCTGGAGCTTTAATAAATTATCTTTTGATAAAAGGACATTGTTCAATAGTAATTTATTGATTAGCAAATTTTTTAGTTCCCGTGCCTCATAAAAATCAGCCGGGCTGAGTGTTGGTTTATTAGTAATCTGTTCTAAATAGGATATCAGATTAATAAGAGAATGATTTTGTTGAGAAGACAGCTGCGCGCGCGTTTCTTCTAATAAATTATTATTATCCATACGGTGCGTATTATCTAAAAGAGTTTGTTGCATAACAAAAATCTTTTTAAAATAATGATACACATTCTCGTATTTTTTCTTTTTAAGGGCATAGTGTGCGCGATTTAATAAACCGGTTTGTTCACTAGTGATTAAAGCATTAGTTGCATTTAGCTTCGTAATAAAATCCTTTGTATCAATGAGCTCATCTTGAAAGTCGTTGATGCATAGTTGCAATGAATTATTTATTGATTCCATATTATTTCGAGTTTGCTCGAGATCATGTTGTAAATGTTTTTCAATGCGTTTAAGACGTTTATTGTACATCCAGGAAATGGTTACTATAAGTGCAGTTATTGGGGCTACGACAGCCATACTTGAAGCGAGCGCGGAAGTGGTCAAAGGACTTATTAGATTAAAAGTAAGCGTGGAGGATGAGCCTGTTCGTGCATGAAGACCAATACCTATAGAGCTTCCATTTTCGAGAGAGGCCACAATACCCATATGATTGTTATGAACAGTGCCTAGAGATACATGGGTTATTTTCAGCGGGTTACCAATTGATGGACTTTCTTGCGCTTTAGTTGGGGTAGGCTCCTCTGGGGATAGGGTATAAAGAGCGGAGTCATTGATGAGACAATCCAGTTCAGTCGCATCAAGAGCAAATTGGGTTAGCGAATCATTTGGTTCAAAATCTACGTTCGGCTCTTGCTCGATGCTGGATGCATCGGGGGTCGGTTGCTGCTCGCTTGGTTGAGATTTCTCTAAAAAGAAAAGCAGATCCTTTTTAATTCGAGAGTCGTTGTATTCTTGCATCTTGTTTCGACGCGTTTCTTGAAGTTTCGTCTGTAATGTTGTTGCCAGTTCATCTACCATGTCGGCTGTATAAGTCTGAAGTAATTCATTATTAAACTCTTCAGTAAAGGGTCTTGCTTGGGTGAGTATTGGTTTTGAATCCAATTGATTGATATCAGAATAGGAGAATTTATTGTTCAATCCATCAGTAATATTGATCGATTGCAGTAAGCCATGCATCCACTGGATGCAATTATGACCATTAAATCCCATTACATTGTAAGGCGGGGGCTTATCAATCGCTTCGCGCATCAGATGAGCCAGTTGCTCGTACCGTTCTTCGGAGATATGGACTGCTACTTTCAATAGTCTGTTTTTTTCTTCTGAACGTATTTGTGAGTTAATGTAACCTTGAGTCCCAATTATTTTTTTAAAAAGGGGCGCATCGGGAGCTGGATCTAAACCAATATTTTGATGTAAAGTGATCGTTTTTCCATCATCTGACAATACGGGCAGATCGCCCGAAACATGCCCAACTAACCCGTCTGTATGTAGGTTAATGTAGATTGTTTTATTATAAAACGTCTTGTAGAGCTCATCTGACTGATGCAATGCATTTAGGAATGATTCTGATTCAAATTTTTTTAATAATTCAGGAGGAATGGTTTGGTTTTGTCTTTTTTTAACAATCCATTCTTGTATTTCACTGCAATCAGATTCATTTTTTAGCGTTTTACTCATAAGATACCAATACTAATATAGCCATACAAATTGGCGCATATACTACCATATTGGTTATTTTTTATCAATGTAAATCTAAAGAGTTCTTTCGTTTATTGCGCGTTCCAGACCAGCTCGTGCGGCAACCTCGTGTTAAAAATAAATCAATTAATTAACAAGCTCAAATAGGTATATAATATTTTTGATGTTCACGGTATATTATTTCTCTTGAATAAACTCTAAGACGTTATAAAAAAATTTCATATCATTTCAAACCCAGGTCGTTGCGGACTGTTCCCTGTATTTTGCTTTTAGATTGGGCGCAGAGCCTTAGGAGTATTTTATAGGAGATTGGCGATGCTAAAAGCGATTTTTTTAAAGACAGTGGCAACAGTATTTAAGTTCAATAGAGTGATTTTTTTATTGTGCGTACCGGTTATGGCTTCTGCTAATGCCTATGAGCCCCTAATTTACATGCGGCCAAATGAAACGCCGATGTTCACCGAATTATATCAGCGTTATGGACTGCTCAATCCCCCAGCCCTTCATGTTTATGATAGTGCAGTTTACTTGGGACAGCCTGGTGAAAAAAAACTCCTGATACCTTCCAGCGAAACTTTTTTTAATGACGTCGATCAAACTCTTCGCGTTTATCATTCGCGAGTAGGTAACCAAGGATTATTTCTTGATCCTAACGAAAAAAACTATGTTTTTTGCCCCTCAAATGGTTCATTGCAAATCATTTTTGCTCTTGTTTATGCTATTTCTACGGCAGAGCCTCAAAAGCATTTTCTTTTTGTGGAAAAAATTCCTTTTTACTCATTCCATGAACATGCAGTGACTTATCGTGCTTATCCGAATGCACGATTTCAGGGTTTTAATGATCCAAGCGAGGTGAAGCCTAAACCGGATGAAACAGTCGTCGAGTTCGTAACCTCACCCAATAATCCTGATGGAACCTTTCGTAAACCTTATACGCAAGCTAACATCATTATTGCTGATTTTGTTTTTGCTTCACCTTCTTATGGTAGTGATGGTTCAGGATATATTAAAGAGAATATTGCCTGGATCACCAAGGCTAAGAGTGAAGGGAAACATGTATTGGCGTTTAATTCGGTGTCCAAGGCGTTGGGAAAACCCGGATATCGGCTGGGCTATATGTGGTTTCCTATGAGTGATACGTATGCGGCTAGTATTTTCCATGACTTTTTTTCTTACGTATGGAAGTTAACCGTAGGGGAGAGTACTCCGGGAGTTGCTGAGGCGTTAAATCTAATGTCTGCTCTTGCAACACTTCCTGATGCAGGACAAGCCCTGCGCAGGGATGCCTTTAATACTATCGTAAAAAGGCATCAGATCGTCAAAGAAGAGCTTCTTAAGCGCTATCCTGGAACTGAAGTAATGAGTATTGAAGGCAGTCCCACATTTTTTGCCAAACTCAATAATCCAGATACCCAAAAGATGGCCGCTGCAACGGTTCTACTCAAAGATATTAATGTCGCCGTGGATAATGGTAACTCAATGGGGGAGAACGATAATTTCATTCGGATTAACCTATGCGGCTACAGTGGTGATCTCGCTGAGTTCTTGAATCGTCTGGCTAATTCTAAAAAATACAATGCTAAGGATCTGTTAGTTTCGTCAGCGACTCATTGTTCTCACAAGACAATTCATAGTAGTGAAAATCCAAGTTATGTAGTTAACCCAAATGATTGTGATATTGAGGTTGATGCTAAAGATGCTGACGTTGAAATAATCTTGCCGCAATTTATCAATTATCAAAACAGTAATCTAATCTCTATTAAAAAAATGGACGCTACGAATCATTCAGTTACTGTGAAGACAAATAAATTAATAAACGCGCTTAAGGGAAAAAACGAACAGGTACGCATGCAATGGACGCAACCCTTTTTCAGGAATGGCCAGTGGCAGACTGTATCGCCATAAGTTAGCGCGAGTTTTGGATAAAAATGTAGGATGTGGCAATTAGTATAAATCAGGTATTACTATGTCCTAAATCCCGGGTTTTCGTTCTCGCTATACCCGGGCTATGCTCTCTGTTTTATTAGAGACTCCCGTACTGATCGGCGAAAATTTCAAAAGCTCAATACCATCAATTAGAGCTATTTCCAAAAATAGAATTTCTAATATGAAGGTTCAGCGAGTAATTAACAATTTAATATTATCTAAGATCAATTCCGCATTAAAGTACATCTACCTTAAATTGTAGGTCTGATTAATTAATTTAATCAGACCTACAGGCAGCGCCAATAACAACTTGCCCTCCCCTCTCAAATAATTGAATTCCATGCTCATGAGCTAACCGCAGTAGTTTAAGATTGCCAATATCAGCTTATTAATTTCCACATTAGAATAAGCTGTAGAAGCAACCCGATAAATTCACGAAGCTGGATTGTCATCAATAGTATCTGTAATTTAGATTTCCATCGATTATAATCTAAATAGAATGCATCTTTAGCCCCCGCTCTTTATCATGATCCATTTCTGCTTGAGCCAAGTTAACTGGGATAAGAGTTGCTAAAGGATTAATCCCTTGCTCGAAATTGAAGGTCACAAATGTAACCTTCAAATTACAAGAGCCTAAATTTAACTCCCACTAGTTAATCTTAAACCCAGAAACTGTAGTGCCCAAGAAACTTGATGTATACAGGTATAGGCCATCAGGAGTTATGACACCGTAATTTGGATTTGCACCTGTAGCAAAAGGCGAACCGGCCACAGAGGTTAAAAATCCTGTGCTTTGATTAATTGAATAGGCGCTAATAGAATTTGGTGAAGAGTTAGTGACATAAGCAAATTGTCCATTGGGGCTTATTACTATACTTGTTGGGGTATTGGCGGTCGAAAAAGGACTTCCTGAAATAGGTGTCAAAGCGCCTGTTACTGTATTAACACTAAAAGCGGAAATGCTACTGGCACTGAAATTCGCGGTATAGGCGAACAAGCCATTCGGGGTTAGCGTGATATCAAAGGGGGTATTGCCGGTTGGAAAAGGACTGCCTGATATGGGTGTTAAAGCCCCCGTGCCTATCGCAATACTATAAACTGAAATAGAGTTACTGTTGGCTACGTAGAGGAAATTGTTATCAGGGCTCACAGTAAGCGCACCGGGATTAGCAAGCGTAGCAAATGGGCTTCCCATTAAGGGGGTTAAGGAGCCATCACTCATAATTCTATAGCCTGAAACATTACTTCCATTGGCATTTGCTACATAGACAAATAAACCATTTGGAGAAATAGCAAGATTAGAAGGTGTAGTGCCTGCAGGAAAAGGACTTGTTGAGAGAGGAGTTAAAGCACCTGTAAGCTGATTAAGACTATAACCTGAAATTGCATTATCATTTCCATTAGTAACATAAGCAAACTGACCATTGGGGGTTATAGCAATTTCTTGAGAAGCATTCCCTGTTGGAAAAGGACTTCCTGCTATTGAAGTTAATACTCCTGTAGAAGCATTAATGTTATAAGCTGAAATATTATTATCTACAAAATTCACTGCATAAATAAATTGGCTGTCCGGGCTAATGGCCATTCCATAGGGTTGTGAGCCCGCAGTAAAAGGACTTCCCGCAATAGGAGTTAAGGCTCCAGAGGAACAAACCACCGCTACGGAATTAACATTATTATTCACATTGTTTCCTGTACTATTTGTTATATTACACACATTTCCTGTTGGTTGCTGAGCTATCGTGACATTATAACTTCCACCTAAAGGGATAGGTGTAGGGAATGTAAAAGCAGTACTTCCCGTGCTTATTGATAGATTATCTCCTCCATTATTTTGTAAAACCAAACCACTCATGGTAAGACCAGAAATGGTACCGCCTACGCTGTAATAACATTGGTATGCATTTAAATTAAGAAAAGAAGCATTCGTATTAATGCCTTTTACTATGACATCAGCTATAGAGAAGGAAACGCCCGCATTTGTAGAAAATGCAATAGAGCAGCTTGCTCCAGGGGCTAACGCAGCAGGACAATTATTATTTTGTATTACGTAGGTGTTAAAATTCACATCATTAGAACGAGCCTTAATGTTCATAGCTTTCACATTAGAATGATTTGTAATCGTTACAAAAGCCGGAGGATTTAAACAAACTGTTTGAGATATTTGAAGGGTACAATTTTGAAGGGATTTGGAGCAAGACGAAGCAAACGATTTACCTTTATTAATAGTGAGCACCAAGCCCTGATTTGTGGCACTTTTAGGTAATTCAAAAGCTTGTCCCACAGCAGACCATAGAGATAAAGGGGAGATTAAAATAATCGCCAAAAGCATATTTTTCATGAAAATCCTTTTTAAAAAAATTAAAGCTACTAATTAACAAACTTAATTAAGCCCGGGAAATAAAATAAATTTCCTTACGATTAAATCAGTAGTCAGCATATCAATAACTAGTTAAATACGTGACTTAATATTCTGAGTCTTAATCATCTCCGCTTTTTTTAGCGGTAATCCCCGATAGGAGCATTAGATTGCCATTTACGTCCCCAACTATTGGACCGCATAAAGTTAAATTTCTGCAATATTTTCAAGTAAATACTGACTTAACCAATCCTTGGGATATTTAATAATTGAGAATCTTTAGAGGCCAATTCTAAAAGTGCATCCATCAACCTTTTATTTCGTGTAAAAAATCCCGTGCTCATAATACACCTCCATTGCAAATATCACATCCAGCATTATTAAAATTTTATCCTAAAAATTTAAAAAAAATCATGGGATGCAAGTTTCCACCAAACACCTCTTTTAACTTACAAAAGATGATGTCATCAATCACAATACGAGGCCACATACTAATAGAGGCTCCGTTGCAAAAACGGAAAGTAGTTTATAATTTACTCTACTGTCCTCGTATAAAGGACCATTCAAATACGTTCCACCAAACTTATAGGGTTTAAAAAGGTCCTTTTCATGGTGGCATGATTATGCAATGTGTGTGTTGGTATTGCAAATACGGTATCAGCAATAGGGATTTTGAGGACAGAGCGAGGTCTTAAACTAGAGCACACCCCCGTTTATCGCTGGGTTTAGTATTATGCGGGGAACTTAAAAAACGCATGAAATGGCATAAGAATGCTAATGCCAGGCGTTGGCACTTAGATAAAAACCTGCATCAAAATAAAAGGTGAAAATTGATTAATTTTTGCAACAAAGCCCATTTGAATGCGGTGAAATCAAATTAAATGAGTCTATTTTTTAAGTGTTAAATTAAAAGAAGTTATAAGTCAAATGATAAAAGAGGTACAACAAATAACCTTGAAAAATAGTCAATAATACTCTAAATTATGATGAAAGATTATACAAAGTGGCATTAAAATGGAAAGCAAAGAGGAAAATATACAAGAACGTCTAATTAAAGTATTTCATTTTGTTTGGGTTGGCGGAGATATACCTGAAAAATATCTTCTGAATCTTAAAGCAGCCGTTACAGAAGCAGAAAAAATAGGTTATACGGTAAATCTCTGGGTAGATAATCCCATGCGCTTTTATAAAAATGCGGCAAAAATGGATATAAATTTTTATAATCGTTTAAAATTAAGAGAAATTAATGAGTTAAATGATTTTATTAACCTAACTTTTAAGGATGAGGGGGTTGCTCCCAAAATAATAGCACGAATAAGACAAGAAATGGTCGGCAACAGAAATTATTCTGCGGTAACTGATTGGCTAAGAATTCTAATTTTATTGAAAGAAGGAGGAATTTATTCAGATATTGATAATAAGTATCTTAAAACCGAGCAAGGAATAGACGTTTATCTTTTACCTACCATGCCAAGCGAAGATGAATTGTTATCCTATATTAATCGAGGGATAATTGTTGGTAATCAATTTTATTGTTTAACTGAAATTAATAAGAAACAAATATTAATAAATGTTCCTATTGCTGATGTACCTTTATTAAATGATTTAGTTACCCAGCAGAAAAATAATAAAATTCATTTAACACCAGAGCAATTTTCTCAATGTATTGGAAAGCCGTGCCCTTCTATTATAACGCGTAATCGAGTTAATTGGAAAAGAAACTCCATTTTTAAAGTGCCTGCTTCTAGTTCAGGTACAGTAAGTAGTTTTGAACAAGCAGTAGAATCTTTGCCTTATGGTATTAAACTATATGGTAAATATTCGGAAAATCGACAGACGGTAATGAAGGAAGTTTTAAAAGCTAAATCAATAGTGGATGAAACTGTAGTATCCGCTATAGATAATAGCTATATAGTAGCACACCCTGGAAACAAAGTTTTAAAAGCCACTATTTTAGCTTATTTAAAAAATTATGATGAAATGGATGATGTTAATGACCTATTTGATGCTCTTGTTTTTATAGGTGAAGCAAAGGATAAGCATTTAAATAATCTCTCCATGACAGATAAGGAACGCATTCAGAGCTTAGAAGAAGATAAGTCTATAAGTTGTTATGATAATAAACGTCATTACCTAACTTTTCGAAAATATCAAGATGGAAAGATTTTGATGTTTAAACATTCAGATCCTCAATATACTGAGCTAGAGATTAAAAGAGCCCCTGATACTTTAGAAGGGGGTAGAGGTAGGCGGAATCTGTGTGGTGTTTATCATGCAGCACTTACAATTGTAAATTGTCTTGCTGAAATCCATCCTGATGCTAATGTATCCGATGTATTGATTACCCCAGAACAGCTGACGAATGTTCAATTGCAGTGGGATAATAACTGGTTTGGTAAGCCTGAGTGGAGACTTCCTTTTGAAGATTATAACGCTTTAATATCTAATAAATTTGGTAAAAATAATTATTAGAAGACCTGGATAGTTAATGCAAACTTTGAGGCACCAAAACTCCCAGTTGAAAAGAACCCTATTACCCAATTTATATTTCATTTTTCTCCTTCGTGTAGCCATTAAATATGAAATGAGGAATTAACTATAAAGGGATAATCTCTTATATCTTTAAATCTTGATTAAATAGTATTATTTGTTGTTCAGATCCAAATACCTAGAATTACGAATCCCCTACTTCGTAAAATTCCAATCTAATAACGGTCAAACAAATCAGTTAATTCACTTAGATGAAGTGGACTGGTTGATACATGCGCGTGCCCAAAGAGTCTCATGAGTCTAATTAAATACAACTTAATAGACATTTAATAGCAGGGGAATTTAACTGTATTTGAGCATTTCTCGAAGCAAAACGTTGACCACATCCAAAGAAGATATGGGACGTTTGGCTGCATTGGCGTTGCTACGAAATTAGAAAATCAAAATCAATTTCACTAGCACATTTTTATTGAGTGCGTCCCACTTCGGGGCCTGGTGTGCACTAGTTACATGGAAAGGAACTTCTTTTTGTTGAGAACTCCAAAGTTTAAATCCTTCTCAAATGCACAGGAAAGTATTTTTGTAAGTACATCTTGGGTACTCTTGTTTGGCAGAAGGTTAAGAATTGTATCCCTGCCGTTACCAACAACTGGCGCATAAGCTAGTCAGCTTTGGTCACCTAGATACATCGCGATAGTTGCCTCATTCAGATCAAAAATACCATACATAAATTTCCATTCAGGAAAATATTTGTTTCTTAAACAACGCTTTTCAAAATACACCCAGAAAGGCTATACTGCAGCCTCCTTGTGCAAAAGTAAGTCAAACTGTTTATTGGTTTTGATTGTAGATAATTGGCTCTTTTCTCGCCTAAAGGATATTAATCATGCAAGAAAAAAATGAGTTACCTTGTTTTGATCAAGAAACGGTTCTAGATCATAATTTAAAAAAAATTGTAGAACAATTAGACCCTGAAGAGATACTAAAAAAATATCCTCGATTATTAACCCCATCATTTTTAAATGAACTTTATTACAATCCTGACCAAAGTAAATATGCTGATTACACCAATTTAATTTTTTTAGCAATTAATATTCACGGCATTAATTTATTAATATATCACTCTACACTATTAGTTGAAATTAATCGTGAAGAGATGGATATAACACTATTATCGGCTCTGACAAAAACAGCATCAGGGATTAATTTTTTAAATGAAAATCGAAGTTTGCTTACCCCAAAAAATCTTAATCAGCTTTTAAAAGAAGATCTCTCAGCAGGAATAATCGCGTTGGAGATATTTGCTGCTGACCCAGAAGATCTTTCAGCAGGGATAACAGCCTTGGGAGGACTTGCTACTCCGATAGAACATCCATCATTAATTCAAAATTCTGACTTATTAAGTCAAGTTAATTTAAATGCCAAGATAAGACACGACTCTGAAATAACATTATTGTGGTTGCTTGCAAACTTTGAAGAAGGACGTGAAATATTAATAAAGCACTCTGGTTTATTAGATAACACAAATTTAAATACCGGGCCGATTGAAGGCCCTGCCACGGGGAAAACGGTGTTATGGTATCTTATGAGTTCTCCCCAAGGACGTCAATTATTCATAAATAAACCTAGTTTATTACATAACGCAAATTTAAATACGGGTCCAATTTCAGGTCCTGACAAGGGAGAAACGGTGTTATGGTTACTTGCTGCCGATCCAATAGGAAATCAATTATTAATTCAAAATCCTAGTTTATTAAGACAATGTGATATAAATTCGGGACCAAGGCAAGGCTCTTTCAAGGGCATAACACTGTTGTGGTTGCTTGCTTCCTATTCTAAAGAAGGACTTTTATTATTAATAAAGCATCCTGCGTTATTAGATAATGCAAATATAAATACCGGTCCAATTTGGGGTCCTGAAAAAGGGAAAACTGTGTTGTGGTTTCTTGCTTTTACTCCAGAAGGAGCTGAATTATTAATAAAGCATCCTGATTTACTAAATAATGCACAATTAAATGACGGTCCATTTGAAGGCCCGCATGCAGGAATAACTGTTTTGTGGTTACTTGCTTTTTATCCCAAAGGACGCCAATTATTAATAAAATATCCTAGCTTATTACATAATGCAAATTTAAATACCGGTCCAATTTCAGGTCCTGATAAGGGAAAAACAGTGTTGTGGCTGCTTGCTGACACTGAGGAAGGACGGCTATTGCTAAGTCAGAACCAGGCTTTGTTTGCCAGCGGCTATTTAGACAGTGCTCCAATCCAAGGCCCTAAAATGGGACAAAGCGTTTCTTACTTGTTAACCCAAATATTGAAAGAAAAACAACCCCTCCCACCGCAATCTGACTATGACACATTAAGGAAAAGAAAAAGGGATAGTCCACCTAAGAACTCAAAAAAAGAAAGAGCAACCTCTTTAGGCTCGAAACGCTCAAAAGAAGCCTCCCCTTCTGAACTACCTGGCCTGATAGTTGAAGTTGCACCTACTAATTCCAATAACGTAGTACAGGATGGAAATCGATTTATTTCCTCCGATTCTTCCAGACAGGGTTTCCGCTCGATGGAGCCCCCTCATATTAAACTTTATCATGAGACGGGAATTGCCCCTAAATATCTTACGGACATACCTCTTCCTAAACGCCCTGTTCCTCCTGCATCAGATTCTAAAAAAACAGAATTCCAGGAGCTCTCCTTTCTTCCTGTAAGTAGTCTATCCAGGTCAACCGAACCCGCACATCGTCATTCTATTCAAAATCCACACTGGGAAATGGATTTATATACGTTACAGGAGCATGCCCGTCCATGCGAAATAACAACCTTTGTTTGTGCGGGTAGGAAAGAAAAAGCCTTGATTCCTCCTCTAACACAGGGTCGAGTAGCGCTTATTTGCACTGAAGAAGAATTACCAGTATTCCGCTCCCATTTATCCACCTCCTTTGACCTATTGGTCATCAAAAAGATGAACACTAAATATAATGGGGATTATCAAGAACATCTGGGTAGCATTACAGTAAGGCGACTCACCGCCTTTTTATTTGCTTATAAATACGCCCTTAATGAATTCATTTTACTAGATGACAACATTAAGACTTTAGCCGTAAGCCCCTCATTACAAATTCCTCCATCCTGGCATGAACTATTTGGCATGGTGAAACACCACTTAAGCGAAACAGGCTGCATTAGTGTGGCGACGGCCTCAGGTCGGCCCAAGGCCTCTACTGCCTTAGGGTCTAAATTTTTTATGATTAACATGGCACGTATTCGTGAGTTGATTCCAGAGGAAGAACACTTATTTTTCTTATTTCCAGAGGCCACTCAATCTCAAAAATGGGGTGAGGACTATTATTTTCAAATTGTTCTCGATTATTTATTTGAAGGGAAGAAGGAGCGTGGGTTTTCTACCCTGCCAGTAAGCGACATTCATCTTGTACGCGCCATAAAGCACCGTAATGCCTTTGCTGCGAGTGGAATAAAGGCATGCTCTTTTGACGAGCCTATGAATTTAAAGAATGTGCCACCATCCTGGCAACAACACGTACGCCATGCTATTAAGTCGCTAAATAACCTTATTGAAGTCAATCGTCAACGTCACGCGCATTATGAGAAGTTTTTAGAGCAATTTAATTTGTTACGCTGCCACGCGGTTGCTAATCATATTGATGAAAAGCCTTCGGTGGCCATCGCACCTTCTTTATTAAAAGGCAATGATTTTAAAACTAATTTTTATAATCTAATTAATCATTATGATTACACCAAGAGCGTATTGCGCGACTATCAGAAAAAAGCAATTCAACAAGTAGCTCAGTGTTATCAATTTCCATCTCGCTTAGTGATGGCCACCGGAAGTGGTAAAACCGTGATTCAATCCACCTTAGCCTTGATGGCCTGGCACTCCTCGATGGAGAATGCCCCTATTTTTATTGTCACGCCGCACATTAATCTGGTGAATCAGTTTTATGAGGATTTAATCCGTTATAATGCCATCCTATCCAAGAAAGGCGATGCCTTAAGTATTTCTAATGAGGCTGTTTTAAAGATTTCCAGCGATAGCCAGAGCGTCTGTCTGGAATTGTTTGGAAAAAATCGCTGGGTTAAACAACAGAAAACGATTATCATTTGTTGTGAAAAAAGTTTCAACAAATTAATTGGTCAAGATGAAGCTTATGTAACCTCCGCTTCTTTGATCCTCTTTGATGAATACCATGCCTATTCCTCTCAAATCGGCAAGACCTGTACCTTATTTGCCAAAAAAGACGCACAGCCTATCACAATTGCCAGTAGTGCCACCCCTCCCAAACCGGATAGCATCCCCCATACATTGTATTCGATGAGCATCCAAGATGCTTTTAATGGTGCTTTTCATGCGTCGATTGTACCTTGTAGTTTCAATATGGACTATTCAAAGGCTAATGTTAAGATACTTCTGCGCTGTTTGCCCGATTTGTTGCACCATCAATATCATCCAGGTATTGAAGGAGAAGGACTCACCCTAGCGGAAACTAAAGGAATTATCTATGTGCCATCGATTAAAATAAGCGAACAATTATGTGCTTATTTGCAGAAAGCCAATATTCGCTCCTACGCCGTTCATAGCAAAGGCAATAAAAAGGATTATGATAAACAAGTCAAAGAGTTTGTGACCCATTCGAGTGCTGGTGTTCTAATTGCTGTAGAAAAACTGCGTTTTGGCTTTGACTGCCCCGATTTAGCCTGGGAAATTATTGCCCGAAAACCTAACTCGATACAGCCTGAGCAAGATATAGAGCAAATGATAGGGCGCGTTATCCGCAAAACAGGTAATAAAATCGGTTATGTTCTTTCATTTCAAGACATTCATAACCAATATATAGCCCCCCTTATGAATCAGCAAAAAAAACAGCTTTCACTGACCCCTGAGTTTTTAGCCAATGAATATGAATATCATCTGGATGAGGATAACCATTGTGTGGTAACCGACAATTGGGACGACGAAGATGAGTTGCGCGAAAGTCAAAACGTGACCCGTGCATCCAAAGGAAATAGAACACTTAAAATTATTCCCTATACTTGCTGGATTAAAGACCTTAGCCTTCCTGTTCATGACATGGCGGGAGAAGAGGAAAAATTGCCCAGTCCTCAAAAAAAACATGCGCCTGTCCCAGCGCCTCTAGAACATTGCATACCTCTTTTTAATGCCATAGCCCTACAACAAGAAGAAAGATTTCGTATGGAGTTAAAAAATATCATAAAAATCTATGTTGGCAACCATTTAATTCCAAGAGTTAAGGTTAATGACCCAGGAAATCGAGTTTCTCCCTGCTCTCCCGCAGTATTACTAGTACATGATTTTTTTAAGCATATACCTGCTATCTTCCTGGTCGATCTTTTAAACCTCTCAGAGGCAAAATACTTTATTGGGCTATTAAATACCTGCTCTGGTCAGGAAATAGAGCAATTAATTCTGTCAGCAACTTTAGATGAGTTATGGAGGAGATTAAATCTGGAGCAGATGCAAATACTTATTTCCAAGTTGGCAATTTATCGCTTGCCTCAATCAATTGCCCACATAGCATCTGTTTTATTAAGACGAGCTGCGGAATGTATACAAGAAGAAAGTGCCATTAATGCGCTTCTTAGCTACTACATTAGTAAATGCATTCACAATTTGCCATCGAATGTAGTCGATAATTTAAAAAGCCAGCTAAAAAATATTAAAGATCATCTGGATTTAAAGAGTGTTTTAACTCAATCTGAAAAAAACAAGCTCTCATCAAAAAAACGTAAAGAAATTGGCTTTTTCCATGAAGCCTCCTCCAGGAAGAAGCCAAATTATCCGCAATTAGAGACTGAGGGTGTCTTATTCAGGGATAACTCGGCAATGCACGAACACAGCAACAGTTTCGCTGGTTCTCCAAGCCAGAATATGCCGGCTATTAGTATTTTTGTGGTACCTAAAAATTATTATCCCTCCAATCACAATTATTTTTATGAAGCTGAAGACATTAATAAAATATTGGAACATCGCATGAAGGGAGTGCCGTTGACAATTTGCTTGAGTGCAGTGCAACTGGAGAGTTCTTCGAAATATGCGCGCATCGGAGAAACGCTGAAGAGCTGGAAAATACATGCTGCGTTATCAGAGGACGCTCAAGCTCGCGTATTGATTCCTATAAATGACGTCGAAAAAAATCATTGGACAGGAGTGCAAATCAATTGGGTTGGCTCTACAATTAACAAACTCATTTATTTTGATGGGTTCCTTTCTGAGCAAGAAAAACTTGAACAAATTACTCTGCTTTATACGGATTTACACGAAGCCCAGTTAATAGAGGATGGAATGAGTATTGAGTATTCCACGAACGTATTACCCCAAACGGACCTCAGCAGCTGCGGTCCTATATTGATTGAAGCATTCTATTGTGAAAACACAGGAAAATCCTGGGCAAAATCTACGACAATGAACACTCTCCGAGAACGACATTTACGCCTTTTGAAGGATGAAGACCCCAACTTTTTTCACCAGTTTGGTTCTCGGCAAGAGTTCAATCAATCCACGATTAATTCTATTACAGAGCAAGAGAGGAATCATGGGTTATAAGGGGGAGTTGATAGGGCTTATGTGACTCTGTTACCCATTCTATATATTCCCATCACTTTATGTTGAGAACATAGATTCGCGAGGTATTTCTTTTTACATCGGGGTTGCTAATCCTTTATAACTCTTATAATAACCCACCAATGGATCTTCTACCCGTCTAATTAACTCTGGGACTTTAAGTTTAACCAGATAATAACTTTTAAGTTCCAAGGTTTAAAGTACCTTTTCGTTCCATTGTTTTGTCACACCCCAAATCAAATTCCTTGGCTCTTTCGAGTTGGTATATTTTTTTTGGATGTACTTCTTCATTAAATCCAGTTTTTATTTGCAGTAAAAGCTATGGTTAGCCAACGTCTTGGGGAGTCTTCTCCAATAGCCAATGCGATTTCATTACGAATTTCATCCAAGGTTTCAATGCTTGAAATTGGAAAATTCAGGGGTAGCACTATATGTATTTCAATAAACTGTGCACGTCCTATTTTTGCAACGTAGCTTGTATAGGTTTTGAAATTACGCTGTTTTATAAGCTGCTCTAAAAAATCTCTTATTTTTTCATCAAGCTCCAAAGGGGCCATGCGAAATATGTCTCGCAGTGCATCTCGGACCGTGGCCATAGGCACAAAAATCAAACAAGCAGTAAGACTCGCCAAAATAAGGGGATCGATATAGGGGGTAAAATATCCGTAGACCCCACCATCCAATAACGCGGCGATACCAAACGCCAATAGGAGAGAGGAGGAGATCAATCCAGACATTAGCCAACTTTGAATGTCTAATCGTAAGAATTCGGACTTGATTTTTCGGTTTGTTTTAATCAAGTAAAAATACATGCCCGTGGATAAAAAAAAGACCAAAAGAGCAAACACAAATGCCCAATCAAAATTCAACTCATGCCCACCAGACATTAAACTACCTATGGCATTTATCATCGCATAAGCACAAAGTAGTATTAGAATACTACCATTTAAAACCAGAACCATAGGTTCAATATGCCAGTAACCGTATTGAAATCTCCGGTCCCCTGTTCTTGTTAAAAGACGGGCAACAAAAAGAGCCAAGGTTGACATAACGGTATCAACCATATTAAACATACCGTCAAAGACAATAGCCAATGAACCCGACAATAACCCAAATAAAATACCTACCACCGCTAAGATTAAGGTAACAGCTATTGATATTTTAAGCACTCGCCCTTCATGACGCTCCTCGTGTATTTGCATTTGAGTGATATCCTGATGTTAAATAATACTTATCTTTGTATATTATTGCTTCAAAAGTTCTGGGTAAATCCATAAGCTTGTATTCGTATGGTCCTTCACATAATAACAAATTCTTTTTCCTAATTATTGTGGTAAGCTTTTTTCGCTGGGTATAGACCAATCAGTTTATTTTACGCACATTAACGTTGTTTTCGTTTGATTCTGCACTTTGGCGGGAATAATGGAGCAATGCTTTTTTTGCTACAAACTCATAATCAATTCATCACTAGGAAACACATGTGTTCTATTCGATAATATGATTACTAACCACATTATACCATTGTTTTCTCAATGATGGGATATTGCACGCGTTGCTTGATATCAAGGTTCTGTTTTATGGCGACCACCGGAATTTCTTTATTTATTAGCTCATTTACCAAGACGATTACTCCTGCCGTACTTTGTCCTAAACGACTCAACTCAGTGACTATTAATGTTCCCCCCCATCCAAAACCTCAACCATTTCATTGATACGATGCTCTTTAATATTTTTCTACTGGATATTATCATCTGAATAAAATCATCAATTTTATTTTTCTTGGCGAATTCTCTATTGGAGTTTCCCCTATATAACCTGAGCACTTAGCCCGCTAAAGCCCTTCTGATAAATTATCTTGGTGCCATCATATTTAATTCTTTATGGGTGCATGTTCATTGTCGTCATCGAGCCCATTGGGTAACTGCAGCGCATCAAATGGATCGCTAAATGCAACATAATCTCTCTTAAACGTTTTGACGAATGCTTCAGCCATTTTATTACTTTCAGGGCTATAAGCGGGCGTGGTTCTCACATCAAAGCCAAATTGTCCGAGTAAATGCTACTGTTTCGCGAGCTGTATAACAAGATCTATTGTCACTAAGCCACTGTATTGGCTTTGCTAATACGCCTATTTTGCCCAAACGATATTCTATACTTTCAAGTAGCAAGTCTCTAATCGTTCTACCATCTATGCCGACAGTTGATGAAATGTAACTAATAACCTCTCGGTCACAGGTATCCATAGCAAAAGCAACATGAACTCTTGCTTCGTTAGCACACTGAATGGTAAGGCAATCACAGCACCCACCCGTATTACTTTTTAAAGTAATCACCTTACCGTCGTGCGCTCGTGTTGGCTTTTTCTTAGGAGCCAAAAGCAATAAATTATTGAGCTTTATAATGCGATATACACGTTTGTGGTTCACTTTTAACCTGCCTTCAGACTGCACTCGATGGTTGAGTAAAACAGTGACTCTTCGATAGCCATAGCTGCTGCGTTTGTCCGTGATTTCGCGAATATAAGGGAGCAGTTTATTGTCCTCGGTTTTAACGTAATGGTTCTTTCGTGGTTCCATTTTTTTAAGCCGTTCTATTAGCTTTATACGAGATACTTCTAGAGCACGGGCTATAGCTCTTATTCGAAATCGCTTATACCAAGCAAGGGTTGCCGCGAGATCAGTTTTTTCCCGGCCTAGCTTTACCGCTTCACTTTGGGGTACAACGGATTCTTCAGCCTTTACTCCAGTCTATGCACTGCTCTCCATTAATTTACGCCAATAAAATAATTGGCTAGGGGGTATTCCCTGTTTCCCGCAACGTAAGATACCGTTGCTCCTGAATGATAGCTCTCATGGACTATTTGTTGTTTCTCTAAGGGAGTCCAACGACGTCGATTACTACTTGAGTGGATTATTTCATTACATTCTAATGATGTCGATATAGTCCTATTACTAGTCGTTAATTATAGCTGGGTGAACCGGTTTAAAGGGGGGAGCACTACAAAACTGTCCTTTTTAAACATCCGAGGATTTCAGTCCATGAAAACAGCCACGCCACTATTAAGGCTTTGAAGTCATCCAATTGCGGCAATAAAGGATAGTGAAATAAATCCCACATGAATCCGTAAATTTTGTTATGAATCCTGCAAGAATGTTACTCTGTGATGAGTGATACCTACGCATAATCTAAGAACATTCAATAAAAAATTAAATCGCTCCGTTCCACTTGCTAAATCAGAAACTATAATCAATGACACCACTCCAAAAATCCCGGCGCTAATACTATCCGTAACTGGATAATCCGTAGATAAAAGAAACTTTCTCTTATTGAAAATAATAAAATGGGCTTAAGCACTCATGGAAAACACCAGGAATCTCTTTGCAGTCGCCGTGGGCCGATACACCAAACCAGACCAACCACGAAGAAACCAATTTCAATCATCCAAAGACATTTGGAAGGACGCAGCAACTGAGCTTCTTTGCACCTAAAATTCGGAAAATCTACTTATTGAAGATTCAAAAATTTAGTTGACGATCTCGGTAGTCAGGACAAACCAGTGCTATCGGAATAAACGCCTTTTAACAGAGCGTTACTATTTTCGAAAAAAACCTTGTCTGTGCCATTGCTCCCTAACTCCCCTCTTTGAGGCTTCATTTTCAATGCAATGCGCTCAACATAATGCCACGATATTATTCCATATAAAATACTTAAAATAAGAGTACTAATTATTAATAGTAATGAGTGAGTCTTATTGTTAGTTAAATAAATTAAAAGCTGCTGTATAGGGAAAGAAGAAAGGTACATTCCATATGAAAAATCACCATATTTACCCCAGTTGTTAAGTATAGGAGTTGTTGATAGCCCAAAATTAAGAGCTACATATGTAACCATTACAGCATAGAGGCACATTGTTAAAACAGGGGTGGTTGTTATATAAGGTAAAAATAAGCAAAGTATAATTAACAAAACAGAGACACTTTTTTTAAAAACAACTCTTATACGTTGAAATATAGCTCCAAGCATGAAATATATTATAACGTTTGATGCTTGTACCAGATCCGTAGCATAAATAACTGTCTGTTTTTCTATATAATAAGGATGCAAGCAAATAGTTAATGTGAATATGCAAAAAAGTAATATAAATAAAAAAATCGCCGATCTGCCCCGCGTTACTAAGCCAACAAAAGCCACGGTTACATAGCAAAAAAATTCGGGGGCAAGCGACCACAAAGAACCATTGACAGCATATTTATAAAAGTTATCGTTAAATACTCCAGGAAGATTATATGATGTATATAGAACACAATTCCGAAAATAATAAAAAAAATGGATATTTGTAGTATATTCCCTGAATGATAAACTAGTGACCAGGGGACCCAAAACCAGGGCGCTGAGAATAACTATGCAAATAAGTGCAGGAAAAATTCTAAGTGCTCTATTTGCGAGAAATATGGTTATTGACTGCTGTCGTTGCCAACTTGCAGAGATCAAATACCCACTTATTCCAAAAAAAATTTGAACCCCTAATACATGAATAGAAATACCTATAATAGTAGATGGTTGTAATCCGAGAAGTACTTGACCATGCCCGTAAATCACAAGTGCTGCAGCCATAAATCTAAGAAAATCTAAATTATTTTTTCGGTTCATCTTTTATTTTCTCTATACTTCGGATATAAATTTTTGCTGCATAACAACGAGAGGATAAGCATGATTAAAAGCCATATTTCTTTTTGCTATCAACTCGGGTTCTGCCGGGGTTCTATACATAGAGGTGACTTTATCGACGTATATAAATGGATTATTTTTTGAAAACTTAAGCCATAAGAGCCAATCTTCCAATATCTCCATATCTTCATTAAAACCTCCTAACTCACAAAATAATGTACGCTCAAATAACACAGATTGAATTGGCATATAATTATATTTTTTTAATACCTCATAATCAAAAGGCTGGTAATGTGCGACAGAAACCCTATAACTTAGTTCTTCATATCCATATGTTGAATCATCACTAATTTTTTTAGTTACAACTTCCCAAGCTAAAGAATAAGCACCCCGAGCCCCCATAGAGTCCTCAAGTAATGTAGCAAGAACTTCTATATGTTCTGAAAATAACAAGTCATCGTCATCCAGAAATAAACACCATCTACCAGTTGCATTTTTTAGACCAATGTTTCCTGCCGCAGAGCGACCTACTTTGGTTGAGCCTACGAATACAATTTTATGGTGTATCCGGTGTGATAAATTTTCCACCATTTCTCGCATGCAGTCCCCGCCATCTTGAACAATAATATGTTCTATGTTCGGCCATGTTTGATTTGCGACAGATAGGATAGCCTGCTTTATAAATAAATCACGTCCCGCATATGTCCGTGTAATAATTGATACCAATGGTGTCTGACTCCGCATTTCAGGTACTTTATAATAAGCACCATAACGACTGATGTCATAATCCCATTTTCTAAATGGGAATAAAGCACTGCTTTGACGACGATGATACAATGTGCTTGGTAACAGCTTTATCAAGCGCAATAAATTATATAAGTTTTGCTTGCATACGCTGGGAAATAGTTTCGGAGCTGCTATTAACTTTAAGGACATCCAGGGAATGGCAAGCAAGTCAGTGACTGTGCCATATTTTAAACGTATATATAAATTAGCAAATGTACTACCTGTATATTGTAATGGTTTAATTACATCAATGTCTTCATAACAGTAATGAGTTACCACTGCCTTCGGGCAGTATCGTAACATGAACCCTGCCCTGCGAAATCTGTAAGATAATTCTACATCTTCCCCATACATAAATATATTTTCGTCATATCCCCCAATAAGCTCAAAAGCACTCCGGCGCATTAATATGCAGGCATGAGAATTCCAATTGGTATAACCTGTTACAGGATCATAATATTTAGGATGTTCGTATGGTTTTTGTCGTAGCTCCCAGGTTACTGTTAATAGATCGTCTATGCACGCTTGGGATACCACATGAAATAATGCGTCTGGAGCGAAAACAAGATCAATATTAGTAATTAAACAATATGGAGACTTTCCTGCGCTTACCCCTATATTGTGTCCAAAACCGTATCCTTTATTTAACGATCTTATTAATTTTACTGAAAATCCATAGAAACGAAGTTTTTCAAACGCGGAGAGTAATTGTTTTACTGTATCATCCGTAGAATTGTTATCAACAAAATAAAGCGATATTTTTTTAGGTGGATAGGTAAGCGTTAATAGACTATTGATAAATGACGACACCCAACGGCTACTGTTATATGTTACAACTGAAATATCAATATCTGGTAGAGGTTCATTATTTATAATTTTCAAGGGAATTGAGTCTGTAATTTTGGATATATAGCCCTCTCTTAGCGCCACAATAGAAGATATAGCGAGAGAATTTTTGTTTCTTTGAGGACTTATTTTAATCAAAATAAATAATTTAGAGAGTAACTTATGAAGCCATGAATTATTATTTTCACTTACAGAATAGTGAAGGACAATTTTTTTGAAAAGATGCTTAATACCTCGATTAATATCACTCCAATTCCCTCTGCCTAAATGATAAAAAAAGCGAAGTATCTTAATATTTCTCATATTACTTACCCTTTTATCACAGAGTAATTATTTTTATTCCAAAAAAATCGTTTTAATTTTCTACAAACAGTTAAGATTTTATTATATAAATAAAATAGTGCTCTTGATACAGGGTTTCGTACATTATTTAAATTTTTTTCATCATATTCACGCTGCTTATTTTCAAGTTTAATCTTTATTTCTTCAAGTTCAGCTTGCAATGCCCCATTTTGTGATTTAATTTTGATTATTTCTTTTATTGAATCTGCCGGAATAATTTGGGGATATTTATAAAATTTTGCTATTATTTTAAGGCGGTCAGATTGCCACTGTTCTGGTGGATGCGTGTTAAAAGAATTATTACCAATTTTCCACTTTCTATAAATGGCTGTAATTGTTGAATTACTGCTAACACCACAAAACAAACCTGCTCTCATAGCTAAATCCCAGTCCTCACAAACAGCCAAACTTTCATCAAACTCAAAGTGAAAATCATGAAATATGCTGCGGGGAAAAGACCAGCTCATAAAAGGAGAATAGTTATTCTCTAAATGATCTAACAAATTGAATTGACTGGGATAAATATTTTTAATTTTTCCTATAGTTTTAAACTCAAGATCTTCATTTTTGCTGGGTTTAACAACTTCTTGAATATCTTGCTCAACACAAGTCGCTCGTAGTACCCGGCCGTAATCTTTGCGTGCGAGTATTTGAAAATTTTCCACCCAATTAGAAAAAACTACATCATCATCATCAAGAACACTAACATATTGGCCTTTTGCTACTTTAATAGCTCTATTTAATGGAGCAGCTCTTCCCTTGGCATCATTAATTAGTAAGAAACGGATTTTATTTTTCATGTCCTCACTTTGCTCAGAAATGATTTGCTCTATTTTAATCTGTTGTGGTAAGGATAATTTATGTCCCACTAACACTATTTCAAAATCTTGGTTACTTTGTGCTGATAAACAGAGAATGGCATCTCTTAGAGTAGAACATCTTAATCCTTGAGTTCTAATTATTATTGAAAGAAATACCTTATTTTCAACTGGAGGTTCTTTAAAGAGCTCCGAAAAATCTATTTCATGAAGATAAGCAGGAAGATAAGCTCTAACCAATTGGTAGGTATCATGATATGGATCTATTTTTTCTTTAATATTATTAATATATTGTGCAAAAATAGGTTGCTCGTGCAGCAATATATTGTCTTCTATAAACTGCTCTGTTTTGGTCATCTTAACATCATATTGATTTATTTGCCGCCACCCGCAATGCTTTGTTATTTTATTTAAAGTATCATTTGTATATAAAAAGACATGTGTATGATCTAAAAGGCCTGTATAAGTATAATCAAAGCGGCCTGTTAATAATTTTAATGAAATATCTTTGTGAGATGTATTAGGCACTGAAACTACTAAAATCGAATTAAATTTTTCTGCTACCTTATGAATTTCAGTTAACACTCTGACATTATTAATTAAATGTTCTAACGTATCAATGATAGATATAGATGCTAATTTTTGATTACCCAGTATATCTAGTAAATTTTTATACAAATTATCAGTGTCTAATAAGTCAACTTTATGGAACGGAAAACCTCTATCTTGTAGAGAGTGAGCTCCATCTAAATAATTATCCACCCCTATATACGTTAAACCAAATGCTTTTAAAGGTTCAGCAATGGCACCAAATCCAGCACCAATATCTAAATGCACTCCGTTACTTACCCCATGCTCCTTAATAAGGCTCACTACGTGTCCATAAACGTTCTGTTCAGAGTATTTATTATTATATTGTGCATTTGTCATATTTATTGATCTCAATTAGAATCGATGGTGAGCATAATAACCATTAATAAACTGTGCAATTTTATGGTTAGTATCAATTGATGGGACTAATCTCCCACTAGCAAGTCTTGCTTCATATTCTTTTAGCGCTTGCATACAGTGATTATCTCCACAATTCCTGAAATCATTACTAATTTTTTCTACTAAATCATGCCTGGAATATTTATGAGCTAACATCAATGCCGCTTCAGCGGAATAGTATCTTTCTGCATTAGTTGGGCTTAAAGAACCATCGTCCTCTAAACGTTTATCATGAAAGATAATCGCAGAAGTTTTAAAAATAACTTTAAAACCAGCCAATTTTACCCGCCATGAAAAATCAACATCGTCACAATATAGAAAAAATGATTCATGATCAAAACCATTAATTTGATGTGCAATTTCAGTTTTAGTTAAAATGCAGGCGGTGGACGCCCAAGAAGTTTCACCTGTAAGACTATCATAATCTTTTGGGTGCTCAATTGGGAGTTGTCTTGCTTCAACAATCCCAATTAAACTAGAAGAAAAGCCTCTCATTAGCTCTATTAATGTATTCGGTGCAACTATAATATCCGGATTAAGTATTACCAAGTACTCAGTGCATGCATTTTGCATTAGCAAATTATGGCCTTTAGCCGTACCCAAATTTTCATTAAAGAAGATACAAATAACTTTATCAATTCCTGATGAACTATTATTAATTAAGTACTCTAAATTATCATTTTCAAAAATTTTTGCTTGCGAGCAATCTCCATAAATAACTTCAACAAAATCAATCAAGTTTGCTTTTTTTAATAATTCGGCTGCGCGACCTATGCTGTTCAACGATGCTTGTATACTAGTTTCACTATTATTATATAATATACTTTGAATTCTTAATGTTCTTTTTTTATAGTCCATCATCTTTCAATTATCCAAGTGTTTCCATTAGCCTATCAGTGCGTTATCTTTCAATAAACCTTTGTGCTTTAATTGTTCCAAGCTTTCATTAAATTGATCTGCTGGAATCTCTTGCTTTATAACCCATTCAGAAAATTTTTTTAATCCCTCATCAAAGCTTACTTTAGGAGTAAAATTTAATAACTTTTTAAGCTTTTCGATATCTGCAAAATTATGTCTAATATCACCTAATCTATAACGATTGGTCACGTTAATTTCTATTTCTTTATTGTAAAGAGCGGCCAAACTTTCAGCGACGTGTTTAACGGTCACGGCAACACCTGTGCCCACATTTAAAACTTGATTAGCCGTTAAATCACTATCCATCACTAATGCTGTGGCAGCTACAACATCATCTATATAAATGAAATCTCTACTTTCCAAGCCGTCTTCAAATATTTCAATAGGATTACCATTCAAAATTCGTGTAGAAAAAACAGCTAAAATTCCTGTATAGGGATTAGATAAAGACTGGCCGGGGCCATAAACATTTTGATACCTAACAGCCACTGGCACTATGCCAAGAGTAGGCGCTATATTCATGATCATATTTTCTTGGACTAATTTTGTTAGTCCGTACACTGACGTAGGATATTTTTCGGAATCTTCGTCTGTTGGCCGTACCTTAAGCTCAGTTTTATCAATGTCGCAGACAGGATTAAATATCTTCTTTCGCATATTATGCTCCAATCTGGCCTTCGGATAAACAATGGATCCAATGTTATTTATGTACTTGCCTTCACCATAAACAGCTCGCGACGATGAAATTAGAATTTTTTTTACCGAATTTGGGGTATTCGCTAAAGAGTCTAATAAAATAGCGGTTGCCTGAACATTGGACTCAAAGTATCGAGCAATTTCATACATAGATTGCCCCGTACCAGTCTCGGCTGCTAAATGATATATTTCATCTTGATTAGTAAGTATTTCACTTAATAACTGGGCATCACCCACACTGCCATGTATAAATTTCACTTTATTTTTAATTGACTTAAATAAAGGAGATCGTTCGGGCTCTGCACCATGGATTTGCGGTGACAAAATGTCTAAGACAGTAACCGCATGCCCTTTATTTGCTAAAAATACAGCAAGATTAGAACCTATAAATCCAGCTCCTCCTGTAATTAATACGTTTTTTCTTGATGGTTTCATATAAGTTCTTCCCATATCAATAATAGAGGTCAGCTGATAGAGTGTAATTTTATTTCTCTCATTGGTACCCCAATTAAGCCCGAAGAAACACTACTCGACTCTGATTTGAATAACACAGCATCATGAATCCAATGATGTATTTCATGATTCTCTTGAGTTCCATTAGCAATTGCAACGGTAATGCTATATTCCCCAACAGGAAGCAGAGGCATGTTAAAATTAAAATGGGCATGCAATTCACCACCTTTTTGACAGGTTATCTGATTGAACTGATATGTCAAAAAAGTGTTATCCCCAAATAGAGCCTGGCCTAGTTGATCTTTCACAAAAAAACCAATTATTGGTGAGCTTAATTCTTTATGTGCTTTAACATTTATTTCAAGTATTACTGGCTCTCCACCTACAATCCAGCAGAGAGGTATTTTTTCCTCATTAAGTAAATTAACATCATAGATCTGAGCACCCATTTTTCCAAAAGAGGAGGCTGTTGGATCAAAAGTAAATATTTTTAAGTCATTACGTAGATTAGAGGAATTGATATATTGTAAACGTTGATCAGTAAATGTACGGGTAACAAGCAAGTTCTCTAGCACAGGCATAAAAGCAGCATTTTTTCCTTGCTGTGCTTCATAGAACGCTTCTAAATAAAGCTCACAAACTTCTTTTGGCGTTCCTTTTTCGATAATAAGACCTTTTTCAAGCCAAATAGCATGACTACATAGATTTTTAATACTATTGGTATCATGACTAACAAAAAGTACTGTCCCTTTTTTCATGAAAGTCCGTAAGAAACGCATGCATTTTTGCGTAAAAAATGCATCCCCTACCGCTAAAGCCTCATCAATAATCAAAATATCCGCATCTACATGCGCAATTACTGCAAAAGCCAATCTAACCATCATGCCACTAGAGTATGTTTTCACCGGTTGCTTGATAAACTCACCAATGTCAGCGAAGGCAACAATATCATTAAAGCGGTCATTTATTTCATCTTGCGTCAAACCTAGCACGGCAGCATTCATATAAACATTTTCTCGCCCGGTGAATTCAGGATTGAACCCTGAGCCTAGCTCTAATAGAGCGGCGATCCGACCCTGTGTTGCGATTTTGCCGTCAGTCGGGTTTAGTGTGCCACAAATCATTTGCAATAACGTTGATTTTCCGCTGCCATTGCGACCGATAATCCCAACCGTTTCCCCTTTTTTGATTTCAAAAGATACATCTTTTAGTGCCCAAAATTCACGACCATATTGTTTACGGCCACCCATGAACATTTGGAGTAAACGATCCCTCGGTTTATCATAAATACGATAGCATTTACTTAACTGGTCTACTTTGATCGCAATGTTAGAGGACATCAGCAAACCCCTTGCGTGTTTTTTGAAACCAAGCGAACCCTGACCATGCTAATAGTATTGAAAACGAGGTGTAAAGAAAATAAATCTTAAGTTGTGGAATATGACCCCAAAATAAAATGTCTCTTACATTTTCTATTACTGGCGTTAAGGGATTAAGTCTTATAACTGATTGATACTCTACGGGAAGTGAGGTAACTGGATAAAAAATAGGGGAAAGAAACATTAGTATAGTAATAACGATTCCAATGATTTGACCTACATCGCGTAGATAAACACCAATTGATGCTAACATCCAACTCAATCCCATGGTGATTAAAACAATAGGTAATATAGTTAAAGGAAAAAGCAATAATGTGCTATGTGGTAAACCAAACAATAGCATGTAAAATAAAAACCAAACAGAAAAACTCATCAGCATTTGAAATAAAGCTGTACCAAGAGAAACCCATGGTAAAATCTCTAAAGGAAACACAACTTTCTTAACATAATTCGCATGAGATAGGATTAATGTTGGCGAGCGGGAAATACACTCAGAGAATAAATTAAAGACAATAAGGCCTGCAAATAAAACAAGAGCAAATTCTGTTTTAGAATCGCTACCAACATTCCATCGGGCTTTAAACACAACGCTAAAAACAAAAGTGTAGATAGCCAGCATTAACACCGGCTGAAAAAACGACCAAAGCAGCCCTAACATGGATCCCCGGTAACGACTGCTCACATCTCGTTTAATTAATGTTGCAATTAATACGCGATTACGCCAAAAACTTGCGATCATCTCGTGTGGCGTAGAACTAAAAACCCTCATAATGTAAATACTCTAGCCTGATTAAAGGGCAGTCCTTTCTTATCTTTTAATGATAATAAAGGCGAACCCTTAATTGGCCAATCAATACCTAAAACTGGATCATCCCAAATGATGCATTGTTCATCATCTGGTGACCAAAAATCGGTTGTTTTGTAAAGTAGTTCAGCTGTATCTGACAACACAACAAATCCGTGTGCAAAACCTTCTGGAATCCAAAGTTGTTTAAAATTATCAGCGGATAAAATTTCCCCTACCCAATGACCAAATGTAGGAGAGCTTTGGCGTAGATCAACAGCCACATCAAAAACAGCTCCTGAAACAACCCGCACCAGCTTCCCTTGAGTTTTTTTGATTTGATAATGTAATCCGCGCACTACGTTTTTCATTGAACGAGAGTGATTGTCCTGTACAAAACGCACTGAACGGCCAATTGCTTCTTCAAAATGCCGTTGATTGAAACTTTCTAAAAAAAAGCCTCTGTCATCACCATATACTTTGGGTTCAAATACAATTACATCCTCAATAGGTAGTGGGGTTATGTTCATGCTAACACTAATGCCTCTTCCTTTAATAAGCTTATAAGATAGTGCCCATATTCATTTTTAAGTAAAGGCTGAGCCAGTCGCTCTAGCTGTTTTGCATCAATCCATTTTTTTCGATAAGCGATTTCTTCTAAACACGCTATTTTTAAACCTTGTCGACTTTGGATTTCACTCACGAACATGCTGGCTGCAAGGAGTGATTGGAAGGTGCCTGTATCAAACCACACCTGTCCTTTTCCAATAAGCTTAACATTTAATTTACCGTGCTCTAAATACCACCGATTTAAATCGCTAATTTCTAACTCTCCGCGTGCAGAGGGTTTGAGATCGTGGGCTAATCGAACTACATTTTGGTCATAGAAATAGAGACCCGTCACAGCATAGTTTGATTTTGGTTTATTAGGTTTCTCCTCCAAAGAAATCACTTTTCCCATAGCATCAAATTCGGCAACCCCATAACGCTCAGGATCATGAACATGATAGGCAAAAACGGTGGCCCCTACTGCTTGTTGCATTGCACTGGCATACAAATGAGATAGCTCGTGCCCATAGAAAATATTATCACCTAGGATTAATACACAAGGATCATCGTTAATAAAAGATTCGCCCAAAATAAAAGCTTGAGGTAAGCCTGCTGGGGTTGGCTGTATCACATACTCAAGGTTAATACCCCATTGTTCACCAGTACCTAATAATTGTTGATATAATGCCAGGTCCCTGGGAGTGGAAATAACCAAAATATCACGTATTCCAGCAAGCATTAAAGTACTTAATGGATAATACACCATAGGTTTATCAAACACAGGAAGAAGTTGTTTCGAAATCACTGTAGTGCTTGGATTTAACCGTGTACCCGCGCCACCTGCGAGTATTATTCCTTTACGCTTCATGCTAAAAAACTTATTTGCCTTAATTGTGTGATCATACGCTCCACATAAATCGCCCATTCTGGTAACACGATGTTTAGATTTGAAGACAAGAGCCTGTTATCTAACACTGAATTTTTGGTCCGTGCAGCTGGAAGCGGATAAGCTTCGCTCAATGTGGGATGTATTTTAGATGGTTCCAGTTTGAAGTCAATGCCTTGAATCAATGATAAATTGAGGATATAACATGCCAAGTCATACCAGGTGGTCATTCCGCTAGCAGTTAAATGGTAAATACCTGGCGATAATCGATCATGCGCTATTGCCATGATAGCAAGCAAAGTTACATCACTAATAAGCTCAGCTGAGGTAGGTGCGCCGTGCTGATCGTTAACGATGGAGAGAGAGTCACTTTTTTTGGCTAAATTTAAAATGGTTTTAATAAAATTATGTCCGTGTGATGAATAAACCCAACTTGTTCTAAATATGTATCCACGACAATCACTCCGCAAAATGGCCTGCTCTCCTGCTAATTTGGATGCACCATAAATATTAAGGGGATTAGCCGTGTCTGTTTCAAGATACGCCCCTTGTTTTGCGCCATCAAAGACATAATCCGTGGAATAGTGAATTAAAATCACGTCTTGCTGTCGAGCAAAATCCGCTAATATTGCTACGACCAGTTCATTGATTTGATAAGCGGTGGTTTTATCCGTTTCAGCTTTATCGACTGCAGTGTAAGCTGCAGCATTGACAATAAGTTGTGGCTTAACATGTTCTAATCTAAGCTTAAGCGCCCTAAGATCCATTAAGTCAAGCTCTGCTCTTCCTAATGCCGTAAGGTGGCCTAAAGGTAATAAAACGCGACACAGTTCACGCCCTACTTGACCATCTTTACCTAACAAAAGTACGTTCATACGCTCTGTTGCTCCAAATGGCGTCCTAAATACCATTGAACCGTTTTTTTAATCCCTGATTCAAATGTTTCCTGTGGCTTCCAATCCAATTCATGGGCTATTTTAGTTGCATCTATAGCATAACGTCGATCATGGCCTGCTCTATCAGTAACATAAGTGATTTGCCTATCGTAGGATAACTTGTCTTTACGTGGTGCCAACTCATCTAATAGCCTACAAATAATCTTAACCACATCAATGTTTGCTTTCTCGTTACATCCACCAATATTATAGACCTCACCTAAAGTACCTCGTGTTAATACGGAGCGAATAGCCGCACAATGATCACTGACGTACAACCAATCGCGAATTTGTTGACCATCTCCATAGATGGGTAACGGTTTACCTAAAAATGCGTTTTGAATGCAAAGTGGAATGAGTTTTTCTGGGTATTGATAAGGACCATAATTATTGGAGCAATTGGTGGTTAGCACTGGCAATCTATAAGTATGGTAATAGGCGCGGACTAAATGATCGGAAGCAGCTTTACTGGCTGAATACGGGCTGTTAGGTTCATAGCGATGTGTTTCGGTAAAAGCAGGAGCATCAGGTGTCAGCGAGCCGTAGACTTCATCTGTGGAAACATGCACAAAACGAAATTCGTCCTTATCTGTATTGCTTAATTGATTCCAATAAGTACGAGCAGCCTCCAATAATTGAAATGTTCCTATAATGTTCGTTTGTATAAAAGCTGCTGGGCCATGAATCGAGCGATCAACGTGACTTTCAGCCGCAAAATGAATGATCGCTCGAATATTGTATTCCTTAAGTAGGAAGCTCATTCGGTGTTGTTCATTAATATCAGCATTAATAAAGTAATGGCGTGAATCCGTCTTTAATGTTTCAAGATTGGCTAGATTACCAGCGTATGTTAATTTATCTACATTGACCACGGGCTCATTTTCAGAAGAAAGCCAATCTAATACAAAATTACTTCCAATAAACCCTGCGCCTCCCGTTACCAGAATTGTCATATATCCTTATCCATTTAAATTTTATTAAATAAAGTACCTATAAGCAAACCTAATTGGCCGAATAGGGTTTGCCGAAAGATTCCAAGTTGCATCAATTTTATAAGCCTCAAGATCACAGGGCTTCTTCTAGCCAATTGAAATTGCTCAAGAATTTTCTTGTTTTCAGGTGTTAATAAATGGGATACCGAAAATAGAACCTTATTGTTTAAGTCTATCCACTGCTTTAATTGTCCTTGAAACAGCCTTCGTACTCGATATATTCGTGCCATCCAATTGGAATTACTTCCCACAATATTTGCGTTATGTTGCCGGTAGTGAAGATTGGGTTGCGAGTCATAATATACCTCCCCTCCAGCTCCACTGATTAATAAATAAGCCCACCAGTCATGTGACACAACATTATAATGCTTTTTAGTTTGACGTAAAAGACATAGTGCTGCTCTATTAAACACCATAGTATTGCCGCCACCAATGTTCTGAACTAATGCATTTTTAAAAGCAGGTTTTTTTAAAAAAAGCGGTGAATAACCCATACTGATTGATTTGTCATTGATTAAATGTGTTCTTCCACAATAAAGAGCAGGAGTGTCTTCAGGAACTAGGTTAAGCCAATCAATTGCTCGTGTTAGTTTATTAGGATCCCAAATATCATCTTGATCAGAAAACGCGTAATAATCACTATTCATGCCTACTTTAGTGATAAGGAATAGAAAGTTAGTGGCAAATCCCTCACGTGGACCATTATTAATCTGAATTTTGTAGTGTTTAAGTATAGTCATTGTACGATCATTTGAGCCATCATCGGACGCAAATATATGCCAATGCTTATGAGTTTGCTGAATAATAGACTCTAGTTGCTCCTTCAAATAGGTCTCACCATTATAAGTTGCAAGAAGGATAGTGACATGCTGATTATGCATAGGAGAGCCCTCTCTTCATTAGTCGTTTGGAACTTTCAATTGCTGGCTGATTAAATGGGTTAATATTCCATATCACACTATGAACATAAATTTTATGTTCATAAAGAACTATCATGATTGTGAATGACGTTGAAGAAACAATAAAAAGTGTTGTTTCAGGATTTAATTTGCTTGTGACTTGACTAAATGCATTAGAATCAATATCAGAGATAAAATCATAAGATAAGGATAAGAATGCATATTTATTGACCACGTGAATACAAAAAAATGGTCCAAGTTGTAAGCCTTCTCCCAAAAATAAAGCTTCCATCAGGAATTCAAGTTGGGATTCTAATGCAAGCCGAATGAGTAGATTGAGTGTAATGTGTTGTGTGCTAAATTCCAATGTAATAGTACCACTTGATAATGCTTTAAAGTGATTTTTTTCATGCTGCACGAAACGATTCAATACCTGTTGCTCCAGGTTTTTCCATGGGTCTATCTGTGTCATGTTGCAAGTATCTCCTTTATTGACGAGATAGAATTTGGTTCTGTCGAAAATTTAGTTCAAGATGGCTTTATTGAGGACGTAGTTATTCTGCAGGCTCATAAAATTGTTTCCAAACAGGCCTATACACCTTATTGTGCAAGTGCCTTTTTAAGCATTCGATGCAACTCAATTCCAGAAATGGTTGCCTCAGCCGCCTCACATGGTTTAAAGCCTAAGCATGTATTTTGTTATACTTTTAATACCACAATAGTCCTGCTCTATCATATTATTCATGTATTTTATACGTCTTACTTCAATCAGTAAATGGGCGTTATCGGCACCGTCAGCTATGAACATTGGCTCTGTTTCAAGTAGTTCACACCCTAAAAAAATTCCTACTTATGTATTAAAAATTACGGTTCTCTTGAAAAAAATCGCCTTAAAAAGTATAGGTTGTAGACAGATCTTAACTGGGCACCGTCAACTATATTTTTGAATCTTCAAAAACGTTACATAACTGTAAAATGAACGTACGATGATGTACGTGTTTTCAGCATATTAGAAATTTAAATAAGAGATTGATGCATTTTGAAGGGGTATAGACATTCAAAGGGTGGTTTGAACTATGTTACCAATTTAAGGGACCCCAATCACTAGACTTGCAAAAAAACAAAGAGCTAGATTGCATTCTTATGTAAGATATTTACAAATCAATTTGAAAAACAGAGTGATTTCTTAATGAAAGCTGCTTAACTGCGGTGAACATTTTGGTTGACTATGTCATTCTTTCATGGATACCTCTGCGAGTCCCGAAGTTGTCTCACAAAGGTACCCCATCAATTGGACCATACGTTGCTCATTAATGGTTAAGCAAATAATTTAGTTTTATTTTTTAGCGAGATTAGACTCTTCAGCATCAAGGGCATTTGAAAACTTCTCGAGCTAGTTTTTATTGTTATCTAGCTCTGGATTAACTGGCATTTTTTACTTATTTGGCCTAAGCCCCAGAACTTACGTTGCAATAAATACCCCGTGGTTTGCCACGAGGAGCGAAATTACTTATATTTTTAATTTTTGAGAGTTATCTTCAATTAAATAAAAACCATTCTCTTTCTCTGCTGTACCAGGCTGAGATTCTTTATAGATTACATTAGGAGTAGACGATAATGTACAAAGATATAAGTGAAGAGCTACTAAACTAACTAACACTCCTGCTGCCGGAAGAGGATGTTCTTCACAATCAATCATTTGATTTAAAGAGCAAGCTATTCCAATGAGAGCCCCTTGAGCTCCAGCTTTTATCATTCCCCTATTATTATTTCCGAATTTAAAAAAATCAAACATATCGATACCTTTAGATTAAATAAGTATTATACTAATTTAAAACCAACATGTAAATTAATCAGTCAATCTTATTATGAATTGAAATGATCTAATGGAAGCTGAGGTCGTTTAATTACAGATCATGGCTCTCTTGCAAAAACGGAAACTATTAAATGTCCTATTAAAAAGTAGATCTAATCTCTAATAATTTAATTATTTTTAGAGATAGAATGGAGATTTAAAGCTTTTCACCAGTAATTTTAATACATAAGTGGGAATTATTTTTTTGAGTGTGAACTAATTTCGTTTTTGCAACAGAACCGAACAAACGAACTTGACTAGTTTAAAAAACGTTATGCAAGGCGCTGGCATTTGAATGAGACTTAGATTCGAGGGAAAGGTGAGTGGAAGTACTTATACTGAGCCATTGATGAGCAGGACAATACGATTGATTTTTATTTGTCTCATCGACGCAATGCTATTGCAGGCACACGCTTTCTGAAGAAACTGAACCAACGTGTGATATTAGTGTGATTAATACAGATAAAAATCCCAATATATAATCAAGCTATTCAGGAGTGAAAACAAGAATGCCATTAGCGCCAGATGTTTAACCTAGATGCATGGAGGCCGTAATGAAATTTCTTCATATTTATAGTTATTTGCAACAAAGCCTGAAATAGTGATAAAAATTAAGTTATTTTTGGCTTTATAGCTTATACTTTTACTTATTGTTTTTATTTTAACCGTCATGAAACCTCCAAAAATTGAAAAATACCCCTTTGTAGCTCAGTCTCATTTACTGAATGCTATTTGGGAGAATAGTCGGTTTGCCCATGATTGTTTTAAAGCAAGCCAAGTAATCGCTAAAATCATAACTAAAAGGCCTTCTTTTGAAGAGCTTTTAAGTATAATTGGGATTATTAGAAAACTATTAGACCCTAACATTTTAAAAAAGCCATCTACTTCATTAGAAAAAAAAGAGAATTACCGAGTTATTTGTACGAATCTATTGAAGCAGAAAATAATAAGTTAAGTTTCTACGAAAATTGGATTAGCGCATATAAAAAACTAAATTATCATTTAGTACGAAGTGAGCTAGGTACTCCTAGAACAACACAGGCAATCACTTCGATAGGTGATAATCTGCGATATGGAGACATGAAGAAGGACTTACAAGAAAGGTTTCATTTATTGAGAGGGAGTACCCCTTTCC
This sequence comes from Legionella lytica, assembly GCF_044626755.1. GTDB lineage: Bacteria > Pseudomonadota > Gammaproteobacteria > Legionellales > Legionellaceae > Legionella > Legionella lytica_A. The sequence continues at coordinate 113,287 of NZ_JBGORX010000004.1, forward strand.
ATGAATCTGGCAATAACATTGATATTAAATTTTGTGACAATGAGCTTACAATTAATTACTCACGGTTGACCTATGCTCCTTCCATAGATGGATTACTAATTCAGCATACATCGCCTTCGGAGTTTATTAATTCAAAAAAAATAATGTCTATACTTTATGATAAACTTATTCAGGATGAGAATTACTACCAAAATAAAGATAATTTTTTAAAATTTATAAAAACTCTTGCTGAATTAAGTTGGCATTTATCACAAGCTATGCTCTTTAGCCGGGGGAGTGCTTCTATTAATGAATTATTAATAACCTCTATACTTAGTTATAAGAAAATTCATTTGCCTGAATATAAAGAAATAGGGACATGTGATCTAATGGCTATTTTCCGCTACCCCAGAAGGGTTCTCTCTGGAGTTTCCTGATTTTTTTAAATGGGAAGAGTTTGAAAATCAATTTCAACCTTTAGATGACTTTAGCCCCTCATTACATGGGGTTTATCCAGATAGCACTGGTTTCTCCTGATTCACCTGTTAAACCCTTGTAGAATAAAGGTCTTAGACATTGCCATCAATTTAAATGTTACAGTCTATCTAATGTTAATATATTAAATATCAATTGTTTACTAATGAGTTTTACAGGTGGTTTCGATACCCAACATCCATATTTAATAAGGAATGAAGAGATAAATCTGGAAAAACCAGTGCTATCTGGATAATACCCCTGAAAGTAGACGAGCTAGGCATGGTCAACTAAACTTTTGACTCTGCCAAAAAGTAGATTTGTCGAATTTTAGGTGCAAAGAATTTCGTTAGCCGCCTCAAATCAAACATACTTGGTATTATGACATTGGATTTTCCGGAGAGTGTAGTAACCCCACGGCCACTGCAGAGAGGTTTCTAATGGTGCTCATGAGTACAATGACGCTTTGAACCCACCCGAGGCTTTGGATAGGCATTCAATAAACGGATGACTGCGTTCTTATTACCTCGCTTTTACGGAAATACATTCAGCTCATCCTCCTCGTCATCTACGGCACACCATAGATAATAAGACGCACCCGTATGCGTAGTTGCTAATCATCTATATGCCCTTTATTCGATGGTCTGGGCGCTCGCTTGTTAATAATGTTCTTAAAACAGGCGCCAAATTTAAGAAACCATTTCCGTATCGTTTCATAGCTGTCATCTATTCCACTATCCAAATAAAACGCTCCGTTACATCCCGGTAACTGTCATTAAATCGATGGTAACTCCATACCAAAATCCCGCATCACATGCTTCCTATAAATAAATTACAGTCTAGCTCAAAAGTTTAGTTAACACCTTTAAGGCATTATTTGATTCGCATGCACTATAGGTTCGTTTTGTCTTTCTTTTCCTACATGAAACAAACTCCATGCAATTAATGCATTATAACTATTTTTGGGAACAGAGGTATTGTTTTGTTCGATTAATCCTATTTCTACTTGTATAATCATGTTTTGTACCTCTGCCAGGGTTGGACGAGCTTCTGGTTTATCATGTAAACAACGCACAATGATATCCTTCCAAATATTGGGGCAATGTTCAGGAATAGGATGAACATTATGTGAGGCATGGTTTTTTGCTTGCTCTGTTTTGTTACGAGTCAGATAAAAATCAAACTCCTCTCCACCTTTAAACATTTGCAACAATATGGTACCAAATGAAAAAACAGTTGAGGCCGAAGTGAAATGAACACGGCGATCGGAAGGACTGTACTCGGTTAACTCTGGAGCCATACCTAGCCAAGTATACATTTCCCTATTACTCTTAGTCATATCTTGTGGACAATGAAGATTGATGAGCGATTCATCTAATATTTTTACTTCATCATTATTCCCAAAAACTACAGTATCAAGACTTAATTGCGTAAATATTTTTTCCTTTTCATAATCCATCAAGCCAGAAATAAGTCTCAAAGCAATATTTTTAATTTCTTGTTCATTAAGATGATTTAATCTATTTAGTAAAGTTTGATTTGTGCATAACTCCATTTTGATTGTAATCACTAACGGATTGTAAGCTAAATCATATTTGTTATGAGCAAAATTATTCGACTCAAATAGAGATTTAATTTAGTTAAATAAACGGGGCGGGCTGTTGAAAAATATGAACGAATTTAGATCAAAATTAGTATCACTGTACAAAAAATAAAAAATACCAATCTCTTGATATTTAACACCATAGCGGCCAAATACGCTTGTATTTGTGTATTTTCTAACCCCTATATTGAGCTCTCTTTAAGTCATGGTAATTTTTTAACTCATTCATAACACCTTCTATTTTCCACGTTCGTTAAAATATTATTGTTCCATTTCAGTTTTCATAAGCTCAGCGTACTTATTCCGGTTCACATATCGAGCTGGACCCTTTATTTTTGATCTTAGCCGAAAAAGATTTCGTTTTGTATTTTCAATCAAATCTATCTATAGTTAAAATTAAATAACTGAGGGAGAAAAACATGCTTAGAGGATTAGTTTTTTTTAGCACATTAACAATTCCTTTATGGGGTATTGCTGATACAGTAGCTCTTCGGGGAGACTCTTCACAACAAATTCAACAAGTATTTTCAACCTTGCAAACTCAAATAAAAGACAACAACACTCAATTACAAAATCAATTAGGCAGTGTAAATACGCAACTACAGAACCAAATAAAACAACAAAATGAGCAAATACAAAAACAATTACAAGAATTAAATACTAATCTTCAAAACCAACTTAAAACTCAAAACGCCCAACTCCAGCAACAAATCCAACAGCTGCAACAACAAATTCAAAAAAAATAAACTATTCACCACCATAAGTTATATTAAGTTGGCAAAATCATAACGTCTAAGGGATGATTTTGCCCTCTTCGTCCTCTGCTCAGCGAACTACTAGCAAGGATAAGTCGCATTTCTTTTAGCCGTAAAGTCTGAGCCTGCCGAGCATCATGAATCGAGCACTAAATGTTCGCATCGATAAATAAGGGTTGACCTTGCTGGAGATATGCGAAATTTACAAAGAATGTATCGTAATAATCGGCCGGGCGCCGTAGCCAAACAGGCCGACTGTGTCGGCGACTTCTCCTGTTCCGTGCTTGTATTATAATCCATTATTCATATGCACCTTACGCTAAATAAACTGCTCTTTTGCAAAAAGAAAACTATTAAATGCCCTATTTAAAAAAGTAGATCTAATCTCTAAAATTTAATTATTTTTAGAGAGAGAATAGAGATTTAATTCTTTTCATCAGTATTAGGTTCTGAAGGGTCTATCTCTGAGCCGATAGCTTATTATATATCAGCATCAAGGCCTACAATTAAAAGAGAGACATGGTAAGGAGACAAAAATGAATATTGGACAAGGTGAAATAGACGCTTTTCATGAATGTATCCGAAGAAATGAATTTGATGAAAATGATTTTCTTTTAAAAGACAAAGATATAAATGATACAACCAAAACAAATTCTAATGGCCTATACGTCAATCAGTTTGAAATAACCGTTGATCGACTATCAAACAAGAAACAAAAATGCTACCAAGGAGGTTATGCAACTCAATGGAACAATGATTTTGAAGACGACTTAACCGCTGTTTTTTTTGGACATCCTTAACGTGAGGCTCGGCCAATATATCAATAGAGTACACTCTACTGGTAGGTAGGAAAGAATAAGCAAACAACTCTCATAGAATTTAAATTGGGGCATGATAATCATTGGAGTCGCGCCCCTAATTCAGCATGCAGGAAAGAGTCCAATTTCAAAAGGTTAAAGAAATTTGGTTGTTTTATCTCTATTTTTAGGAAATTAGAAAATGGGTAAATTGATAAATTTTTTTAAAGACAAAAATGGCCGAATAGTTATATTACAGATACCAAATGGACCGTTAATTGCGTGGTTTATTTTTACAATATTAAACTTGCTTTTGGCCGGCTGGCATTCACAAATTACCTATATTTTTCATATGCTTAGCTTTGGTTTTATTTTTACTTGGGCATGGTTAGAGCTAACAAGCGGTGTAAACTACTTTCGACGCACGTTGGGCTTGATTGTATTGATTATCAATGTAGCTCTTAATGCAGTTTAATAAACTAACAATCTAGATTCTCTTCATTTTGTTAGGGCTGATCCATTTTGAATTATTGTCAAAGGATGCTACCACGAACTGTGTTTTGAAAAAGACTTACGCTATTATGTGATTCGACTGAGTAAGGATTTATTGGACAACTGGGGGCTCACCCTGATTTATGGCTGCATAGAGTCCAAACTTGGGCAGATAAGGACTTTGGTCTTTTCCTGTTTTGATGACCGCTTTGAAAAATTTGTGCGCCCTGGCTAAACTTAGAGGTCAGCGCGGCTCTAAATACTGCACGCTTTTAGTTTGGAAATCCTAGCAAATAGCTATGAATGAGTGGTCTTTGGTGACAAACACATAGATAATTAATTCAACTACAATGAATTGTTTTGCTATCGTTTTCCATTTGTTTAAAGTCGTTGTTACTTTATCAATTATATAATTAATACCGGAAGTGGAAATATCTGCTAGTTAAATAAGGCAAATGCTTGCCACAAGAATTTGCGCTAAAAGTCTTAAACTGTAGTATCTAAAGAGGAGCATTTTTATGGATGTCGAGCAAGAAAAAAATAAAGTTTTAACCTCTGAAACTCTTAAAAATACAAAGATTGATAAAACATGTAATGAAGAGTACCAAACAGATGCTAAGATTAGGCGAGTAAAAGATTGTCTTCTTTTTTCTATTGCGTTAATTATGATTTTAGGTGTTTTTTATTTTTCTGTTTTAGTATTTTTCAATGTTAGAAGCCTAGACTATGAAAAAGAATGGGCCAGTATAATTATTACGGCAATAATATCTGCTTTACTTGGCTATATCATTGGAAAATCGAGTAAGTAGAAAACATTACATGATTGTGGGCGGCAAAAAGAACGGAAACGCCGCACCATTTCAACCAGTTTAGGGGAACAGTATTTGGGTGACCCTGGAAGAGTTAAAAACAATTTTTTAAATAGAATATTTAATCCATTTTCAAGCTTTAGGTGATTAATCGAATAGAAGCAGACCATGAAAACTTAAACGTCTTATTAATCCTGTGCGAGGATTTCACTCAATAAAAACTGCTTATGCTACCATCAAAGGTTTTGAAGTGATGCGCATATTTAAAAAGGCGTTTAACCCGTGGATGTATGGAAACCCTAATGAAATTTCTTTTATTAATGAGCAATTTGTTTTACAGATGAGCTACCTCCAAAATTCATGATTCTTCATTTTTAAAATTATTTGCAACACTTCACTCTATACTCCGAAAATACAGCCTCTCCAGCCAGAAAAACAGTATATCTAACGATATTAGGGTCTTGCTGGCCAAAATTAACCTACTCCATCCTAAGCCTACAATTGTTTTGGCGACAAAACCGATTCATTTAGTTCACAAGTTTCTTGATTATGTTTATGGTCGAATAAAGAATACTTAGAATTTTTCAAGGAGACAGGCTTCTTTTCTATCTCAGGGAAACACTTAGCCATACTTTCTTTGTGTTTATTTAAATGTATAACAAAGGCAAAAGGGGTTTCTAATTCTTCTTCTCGATGGGGGTATATATCAACACTGAAATAATGATCTATAGGTTTTCCATTATATTTAGGATAGGGCTGGCTTTGAGGGTTAATTTCACAAGTGCAGGTGCATGGTTCTTCTGAAGGTAGAGAAAGTGTGTAGGCTCCTTGTCCATAACCCAGCTCTTTTAAATTCATATGCTGGTTGAAATCAAAAGCTTTTATTTTCATTATAGTTTCTGAAAAGCTGGATGCCGGATAAATTATCCCATTTTCCCCATACCAAGGATCAATTATCCATGCGTTTTCTCCCCACGTTCTATAATCAGCAAGGATTCCCTCTCGATTTATGATAACATAGCAGTGCTGAAAATCTAACGCGCTAACTAATTCAATCCGGTTAATCTCCTCGCTATGTTCCCAGAGATATTTAGCTGCAAGTGCTGACTTAAAATCGCAAGTTCCTCCACCTAATTCTTTGGCGACCATTGCCAGAAATAAAACCCATAAGTGTTCATGCTCTAAATGAAATACATCTAATGAGATTTTTTGATCAGTAAGCTCTAAAGGGCACAGCTGTAAAGAGGAGCCCCCCATTTTTCTATACCCATAAAGCCAATTTTTTTCGGTGTACATAAAAATGCCCTGATTAGGATCGTATGTAGCATTCTTCTCTTGGTCCTCTCTAGTTGCTCTATGAGACGGAATAAAATAAGTTTTATTTGTTCTAAGCTGAGTAGCGGTTCGAGTCCAAAAATTAGTTCGTATCTGGTCTGCCAATTTGTTAGAAGAGCCTAAAGGACAAAGGCTTGTGACATATTCCAGCGCTCTTTTTAAATTAGCTGGAGGTAATTTTTCCTGAGGTATTTTGTTTTTCATTTGTTGTTCTTAAATAATTAAAGAAGTCGCCAAGCAACAGAATAGAAGTTAATATTGCTACTAATTTATGATATCAATAAAACAGCCTGTGTCGCAAAAAGGCATCATTTGCACTAGATTGTAAAATATTTTGAAGCTCAAGAGGCGAGAAAAAACCGAAAAGATATCATTATACTATGGAGCTGATACGCATAACAGTATGAAACTATCTGCAGCGGCTCGCAATCATAAACCACTCAACCCACAAACAGAGCTCAAATTTGGCCCGAATTAAATGCGAATATAATTCTTCGGTGACCCACTTTAATTGCTTCTATAAAAATATGATCCACATTAATTGCGAATGAATCTACTTTATTTGTCACTGGAATGGCTACCCATTTGTTCAAAGGTTACTACCTTCATTTTCTAATTTATGTCTTTATTTAATCAACACAGCCAAGAAAATCATTCTTTGGATACCTCGATCACACATAAGAAATTCCGTCAATAACAATCGTTCCCGGTTGAAAGGATAAATAGCTGGGATTGTACTTTGAACCCATAGGTTGCAAGAATAGGTCGGGATTTATTGTACGATGTTTTATTAATTACTTCCCATCTTTACATACATCAAGTAATCCGTTGCTTCTATTAAGGTAATCCACACCTAACATAAATTATTATATAAACATATCCTTAGTTCAAAACTCTATTGGACGATGAGAATATCTATTACTATTTAAAAGGATTTAATCAAATTGTTTATTATTAATCAACAAGTAATAAAAGGCCCTAACTACTGGTCTAATTACAGAAAAAAGCTAATTGTTTTTACTATTGATATTGATACGTATGAAGAGCGCCCCAGTAATCTTATAAAAAATTTTAATGAAAATCTTATAAAGCTACTCCCGAGTTTAAATGCTCATCGATGTTCTCCTGGAGTCTTTGGGGGGTTTCTCATGAGATTAAATGAGGGCACCTGGTTAGGCCATATCATAGAACATGTAGCTTTAGAGTTACAGACACTTGCAGGAATGGATTGTGGGTTTGGTCGTACCTATGGGACCTCCAAAACTGGTGTATATCAGGTCATATTCAGTTATGAGCATGAAGAGGCTGGACTTTATGCAGGAAAAGCAGCCTTTAATCTAGTGAAGCAGCTCGCATCAGGGCAACACTATAATGAACTCGAGGAAGATATTTCCTCACTTCAATACATTGCCAGGCAAGCAAGTTTAGGTCCAAGCACGGCATCGATAGTAAATGAGGCTAAAATAAGAAACATTCCATTTAAAACATTTCCCAATAGTTCGCTCGTTATATTTGGTCAAGGTTGTTATCAGAAGTCCATTTGGGCTACTGTTACATCAGAAACCAGCGCTATTGGGATGGATACAGTAAGTGATAAGGAGTTAACTAAAAAAATCCTAGAAAATCACTTTATACCCGTGCCTCATGGCACTACCGTTTGCTCTTTAGCTGAGCTCGAAAATGCGTTAGAAAATCTTTCATTTCCTTTAGTTATAAAACCCTACAATGGCAATCATGGAAGAGGCGTATTAACGAATATTCATTCTCGTGCAAAAGCTTTACTAGGATATGAGTTAGCCAAAAAAATCTCGAAAACAATTCTGATCGAGGAGTATATTCGGGGGAATGATTACCGCTTTTTAGTAATTAATTATAAAGTAGTCGCTGTTGCTAAACGCACTCCGGCCTGTATTGAAGGAGATGGTGTTCAAACGATTAAAGAACTTATTGGTAAAATTAATTCTGACCCTAGACGTGGAAAAGGACACGGGAAAGTTTTAACGACAATTGAGATTGATGAAGAAACAAATACTCTTTTGATCGAAAAGGGCCTGTCCTTAGATAGCGTACTTCCCGAGTCAAAAATACTCCATTTGAAAAGTACAGCAAATTTAAGCGCCGGAGGTACCGCAACAGATGTTACCGATTTGGTGCACTTTTCAAATATACATTTAGCTCAGCGTATTGCACGTATTGTTAATTTAGACATCTGCGGCATTGATATCGTATCGGAAGGAATCAATCAACCAATTCAAAAATATGGTGGCGCTGTTATTGAGGTTAATGCGGGTCCTGGACTTCGAATGCATTTACAGCCCTCACAAGGTAAAAGCAGAAATGTAGCTGCACCCATTTTAGATATGCTCTATCCGCCAGAAAGTAAATTCACTATTCCTATTGTAGCAGTTACGGGTACTAACGGGAAAACCACTGTGGTACGTTTAACCGCTTTTTTAGCACAAACTGCAAAATTTAGTGTGGGTTTCACCACCACAGAAGGCATTTATATAAATGAAAAATTAATTTTTTCCGGTGATTGCAGTGGGCCTAAAAGCGCAAATGCGGTATTGGGAGAACCTAATATTAACTTTGCGGTTTTAGAGTGCGCTCGTGGAGGAATATTACGCTCAGGTTTAGCTTTCGATGAATGTGACATAAGTGTTATTACAAATGTATCCTCAGATCATTTAGGATTAAAAGAAATAAATACCCTGGAAGAATTAGTACAAGTTAAAGCAGTAGTGGCGAGAAGCACAAAAAAAACAGGATATTGTATTTTAAATGCCGAGGATGATTTAGTGTATGCACTAAAAACAGAGCTTTCATGCACTGTGGCGTTATTTGCTTTAAATAAGACAGACAGAATTCAAAAACATTGTGAATTAAATGGGGGCTTAGCGTGTTATATTGAAAAAGACTTCATTGTTGTGCAAAAAGGAATTACCAAAAATACTATAGCCCCTCTTTCCCGCATACCCCTTGCATTTCAAGGAACCTCCAGCGCGATGAGTAAAAATATACTCCCCGCTGTTCTAGTAGCTTTTATATCTAAGTTTTCTTTAACAGATATTCAAACTGGACTTTATAATTTTCATCCTACCCCCGAGAACTTACCGGGGAGAATGAATCTATTTACCTTTGACTCGATTGAACTCATGTTGGATTATGCTCATAATGAGGGAGGGTATCTAGAGCTAAAAACCTACTTAAATACCAAGCAGAGTAAACATCGTGTTGGAATTATTAGTGTTTCTGGTGACAGAAGGCCTATTGATATGCAAAATGTAGGGTCCTGCGCAGCTGAGTTATTTGATGAAATTATTATCACCCATCCGGAAGATACTCGTGGAAATACCAATGAAAATATCACCAATGAATTAATGACCGGAATAAGAAACTCAGGATATGTCCCCAGTGTTGAGGTTATTTCAAATGAATATACCGCAGTTAAAACAGCACTTAAGCGAGCCCACTCTGAAACTTTTATTTTTTACACCCCAGAAAATGTCTTTGAGGCAATCGAGTTTTTAAAAGGGATACAAAAGGAGTTGTCTTATGTCTAATAAGGGTACACTTTTTTTAATAGGTGGAGGAGAAGATAAAGTAGGTTCCCCTCCAGATATTATGGAATATACTAGTGAGTTTACTCGTTATGAATTACTACGTGAGTTAATTCCACATGCCAAAGAGCGAACAATCGAAGTCATTACCTCGGCCTCCAAAATCCAAGAGAGCATAAAAAATACCTACCAGAAGGTATTTAATAAGTTAGGATATGAAAAAATTGACTTTATACCTATTGCTGATCGCACCGAAACTAACTCCACTGCCTATTTAAAACGAGTCCAAGAAGCGGGTGTGATTTTTTTCACAGGAGGAAACCAATTTCGTCTATCTACAATTTTAGGTGGCACTCCATTGATAAATATGATCAAAGACAGATATCACACAGACGCTGATTTTTTAGTAGCTGGTACTAGTGCCGGCGCAATGGTTATGTCTTCGGTCATGATGAAAACAGGAGGACGAACAGAAGCACTGATATACAACAATTTACACACCTCATCAGGCTTTGGGTTAGTTCCTAACTATATTATCGATACTCATTTCATAAAGCGTGGTCGTTTTGGGCGGCTTGCCCATGCTATTATCATGAACCCTGAACAATTAGGATTAGGCTTAGGCGAAGATACAGGATTAATGATAAAACCGGGGAATAAGGCAGAATGTTTAGGCTCTGGGATGACGGTGATAATTGATGGCCGACAAATAGGTCAAACTAACATTAGAGAAGCTGAAGAAGGTGAAGCTATCTATGTCGAAAATCTTAAAGTCCATCTTCTTGTGAAAGGATGTCATTTTTTAATGGATGAAGTTAAATTTCAGTAGGCTATATCCTCAATGAAACCATTATTCATATTTAATATCACGCATCATAAAGATAAATATAGATTATTTAAGTTCATTCGAATAAATACTCATGCTAACCAAGTAATACTGGCAGCAAACAGACTTAAAATGTCTATAATTAGAATGTATTCTTCATGGAGCGAAAATGAGCACATTATCCAAAAAAATCAATGATTATATTGCGCAAAATAGAACCATAGAAATAGAAAATCATGGCAAAACTCATGTTATTCATGGAAACGCAAACGCATGTGTAGTAGAAGGCAAGGGATGCGAATACATTGAACAAACTCATGCAGATGAAACTATTACTCTGTACAATTTAGCTACCTGCACAGCAATTCGCATTAAGTGAGAGGTTAATTTGATTACCTCTTTTCCAAATGCATCCGTCTTTATAGGTAAATGAGAGCTATCGCGGGGACTCCATCATAAGATGCAAGATAGCCTAACTACCACGAAGTTGAATATGAAAAAACTGAAAGGTAATTTCGAATTCTTCATAGAAACTAAAGATGTTAAAGTAATAGAAAAGCACACTAATGTTCGCATCCTAGTCGAAAGAAGTACCCGTGCTCCCGTTAAAGGCGTGGGCACTTAATTTATGAGAGTATTTAACCAGAACGGAAGAACATCATTTAGATAAATAAAATGATACAGGAAGGGAATAATTGACTTGAAATACTACGATACCCTCATTTTTATATTTGGCGCCGCTTTTCTTGCGTCCGCATGGTTACCTTCCAAATTAAAGAAAGCCCCCCTATCTCTGCCGATGATTTGGTTAATGGTAGGTATTTTTGTATCGATGTTAGATACAAAATTGCCTAATGTGAATCCTTTAAAAAATAGCCAATTAACGGAACGCCTAACCGAGTTAGCGCTTATCATTTCTTTATTGGGTGCAGGTTTAAAACTTGATCGTCCTTTGGGATGGAGCAATTGGAATGTTACTTGGCGGCTATTGGGCATCACGTTGCCTCTGTCGATTGGATTTATGACATTATTATTAATGTATCTATTAGATCTGCCTTTCATTGTGTCTTTTTTATTAGGTGCACTTATTGCTCCAACGGATCCCGTATTAGCTAGTGATGTGCAAGTGGGACCGCCAGGGAAAGGTAATGAGCATGACGTTCGCTTTGCATTAACTAGTGAAGACGGCCTTAATGATGGTCTAGCATTCCCATTCGTACAATTGGCTCTAGTTTTAACAGTAATTCCAATAACAAATCAAACTATAATACATTGGATGCTATGGAATATGCTTTGGAAAATAAGTGCGGGTGTTATTGCCGGAATCGGAATTGGATACCTAACAGCCAAAATAATTCTTAAGCCCACAACGGTAATTGGGCCCCAGGATGGATTTATTGCAGTAGCTTTAACTTTTCTAGCGTACGGAAGCGCCCAATTAATTAATGGGTATGGTTTTTTAGGGGTCTTTGTAGCTGCTCATGTGTTTCGGCATTATGATCATGATCATCTTTTGCATAACACACTATACAATTTTACAGAACAACTTGAGCGGCTCATAATTCCATTGCTCTTAGTAATTATGAGCGTATTAATTTATCAAGGACTTTTTAAACAAATTACAAGAAATGAAATAATCGCCTCTTTAATTTTTTTGTTACTCATAAGACCTGTAACTGGATTAATTGGATTAATTACTTCCAAGATACCTTTTTATCATAGAGTTATTATATCTGTCTTTGGCATACGAGGTATAGGCTCTTTTTATTATCTGGCATATGCCCTTAATCAAACTAATTATTTTCTTAAATACGGGCAACAGTTATGGCGTATGACTATCTTTATCGTGCTTGTTTCAATTGTTTTTCACGGTATGAGCGCTTCTTTAATATTTCAGCGCCTTACTTCTTCCAGTAAATAATTAAATGAACTTACCAATGTTTGCCCCGTGTAGGTGATCTATCTCCTTTTGTATCGTTGCTTTAAGTTTTAGGTACACTATACTGAAAAAAAACACTGAATAATAAATGGATTACGAATTTTATGGACGAATTAAAACAATCCTTTTTTAACTTTATTGAGAATCCCTTTTTTCCTTGTATTGGTGCAAAAGCAGCTATTAAAAAAAACTGCCTCGAAATATTAGTGGCCAATAGCATAGACTCAAGCAACGATGATATTGAAATTCTAGTAGGTATTTACCAGTTTTTAACTAGGTGGAAAAAAAAGAAAAATGTTCTTCAAACCTTTGGAGTAATTTTTGAGCACTCTTTAGGAATTACGGAAAGGGAATTTGAAGCCTTTTTATGGGAGCGCTTACAAAATTTGCACAACCTTGATAAAGAAATTTATGGTTGGGATAAAAACGTAAGTGATAATTTAGATAGTGCCCAATTTAGCATAAGTATTGGAGAGCATGGTTTTTTTGTGGTTGGCCTTCATCCTCATAGCTCTCGTAAATCAAGACGATTTATCCGACCCGCTTTGATTTTTAATCTTCATGAACAATTCGAACAACTTAAAAGAAATGGTAAGTTCGAACCCATGAAAAATAAAATACGCGAACGAGATTTATATTTTTCTGGCTCAGTTAACCCTATGCTTAATGACTTTGGAAAAGAGTCAGAAGCATTACAATACAGTGGAAGACTGAGTGATGCGCATGATGTGGTACCCTTTGTTAAGAACCCCCCATCAGAGATTCCTTGGAACCTCATTAATCCGTGTTCTGGTAAAAGTTTTATATTAAATAAAGGCGACTTATTAATAGTAGAAGATGTGGAAGGCGAACAAGTGTCCGACTTATTTTGTATCTCATTAGATGATAACTCTGAGTTTCTTTCTTCTGGGAAGTCTATTGATACCAATGGTAAAATAATACTTAGCACAGGAGATACTTTATATTCAAATCAGAGTAATGCCATGCTGCGTATCATTAATGATGATGTCGGCAAGCATGACTTTATCTTTGCCCCATGCAGTAGAGAAACCTTTCACATTCTCTATGGTGAAACTGAGGAACGAACGGGATGTTATGAACATTTAGCGCAAGCATTTAAGCCTTTTAATTTTCCTGCTAAAAATATTTCCACTACATTTAATATTTTTATGAATGTGCATATTACCCCCAAAGGATTAACTAAAGTAAGACCTCCTTTAAGCAAAACAGGCGATAAAATTATGTTTCAAAGCTGTATGAATCTTCTGGTAGGATTAACTGCTTGCTCTGCACCTGAATCTAATAACTATTCCTTTAAGCCTATTCGTTATAAAATCTTAAAGAAAAGCATTATTGAATAATCAAGCTAACTGCGCCCTAACGGAGTAATTAAAATAGCTCTGCCAAATTAATTAGTGTTTATTAGGGCTACCTCAGTAGCCCCTATTTTCTCAAACCCGAAGCGTGTTTTGCTACGTTTCAAATTTAAGTTAGTCTTGTGCTTCACAGGTTATTTTGGTGCAATCCCGACAATTTTTAGCAGCAAAGTCAAAACTTGATGCCGCTGCATCTTGGTGCTTCGCCATTTGTTCATCTGCTGCCTTATCAGAAGTCACATCACTGCTACTGGCATTGGTGGTACAAATCCAATTTTTTGTCAAATCCGTCTTGGTCTCAGCATAGAGACTAGAAGTACCTAATATCAGCAAAATCATTATTAATTTTTTCATGTCTAAATCCTTTTAAAATTAAATTATTTATCCTGAAAATCTTTAACTACTTTTTCTGCTTCCTCTTTGGTATACCCATAGTGCTTTTGTAATTTACCGTAAATTTCCTGATGATTTCCTTCAATTTCAGTATAGTCATCATCAGTCAGCTTTCCCCAAGCCTGTTTCATTTTACCTTTTACCTCTTCCCATTTTCCTTGAAAGATATCTTTATTCATAATAATAACTCCTGTATGTTGAAAAAATAGCCTTGCATTAACTGTATTTTCATTGGCTTTACATTTAGAAAATGCGGGAAAATAACCATACAATAAGAAGAATGCTAACAGGTACGCCCAGTAACCAGGCAATAAAATATTTCATGACACCTCCCAGCGCATTATAGAGTTTAAGTATAGATCAATTTTATTAACTCTGTTCGATTTCGAAGCATATCCGTTTAAGCAGCCCATCCCACCTTAGAGACTTCTTTGATCTCGTAAAAGATAATTGGAGCCTGCAGAGAAATATCGATAGGTTATAAAACATAACTAGCTAATTAATCATTTTAGATCTTTGGGTTGCATAAATCTCAAGTTGTCTATAATTACCGTGAGAGGCTTACTTTTTTATTTTTAGGTTTCTCACCTTTAGGAAAATCGGAATATTGAGTGGTACTCGCGTACCTATTGCCGGTTAATATAGGGAGTTCATAATGAATCTTAGTTTACTTCTGTTAATCATTATTCTGCTTGCAGTGTTACCTACTTGGCCTTATAGCAGTGGATGGGGATATTACCCCAGTGGCGGAGTGGGAATAATACTCATTGTCCTCATCGTTGTTTTACTTACCCGGGGTGGTCCCTAACCGTCAGATGAAAATAGAACCATGCGGCGGGGGTATCTTTTAAGTCGTAGATTTTAGTAAACGAAGAATAAGATCCTCTTTCAATACGATTAGACTTCTCATTCTTGGGCTACCGCTTAATAGATTCACCCCGCAGCTAATTATATAGAGGAAGATTATGATGAAAAAACTTATGATAGGCACGTTTCTTATTGTATGTGGTTCTCCTGGGTTTGCAGAGAATGTAATTAATACTCAAACCAACTCCTGGAAAAGTGTACCCATTACAGTAGATGAAGATAACAAAACCTATACTACTTCAAAAGGCTATTTAATGCCCGAGGGTAATTATTATTATACCTTCTCTGGGTATCGTTGTCTTATGAACAAAACTGAAGGTGGTGGTGAAGAGCCTTTAGTATTAAAACCCGTAAATACAGGAGATAAGGAAATATATTGCTATAAGGCAGATTAATTTCGCATAGAGACATGAAATATAACCCATATTAATGTTTTATGATGCGAACTGGTGTGAAACTGGTTCATTACATCCTGCAAAAGCAAGGAATTGACCAAAAAAGGAGTACGTTATGGATGCGCAGAAAGACATGCATATAACCACCGAAGTATTTGAGACCCCTGAGGCTGCCGAAAAAGCATATCAAGAAGCCCTTGATGCCGGTTATTCTCCACAAGATATCACTGTGCTGATGTCAGAGGACTCTAGAAATAAATACTATAATTCGGTTCTCGTTAAGGAGGGGTCTAAAGCCTCTGAAGGACTGGCTGTTGGTGGAACAACAGGTGCCGCTTTAGGAGGAATTGTAGGCGCATTAGCCGCCTTAGGCACCAGCCTACTCATACCTGGATTAGGTCTTGTTGTCGCGGGCCCTATTGCAGCAGGATTAGCCGGCGCAGGCGCAGGAGGTATTACCGGTGGTTTGGTAGGTTCACTTATTGGCTGGGGGATTTCTGAAGATAAGGCGAAGGTGATTGAAACAGAAATTCAATCTGGTGGTATTATTTTAGGGGTCAACGAAACTTTACCTGAGAAGGATTTGTCTACACGTTGGGAAAAATATCGTAACTCCTAATCGCTCTAGGCTACCAGTTTCTCAAACTGGTAGCATATTCCCTTCACTACTCGCGGGCTCAACTCCTAAACTGGATAGCCCTATTTATTATTGATTACCGCTCTGGTTTCAACATCAACAAAGGATAAGAGAACAAAGGTTTTCAACAAAGAGCGCATTTATGTCCCCGCAGATATAGGTGGATTTGAGCATGAAGAGGCGAATGAGAAATGCGAGCTCAAAATTGAAATTAAATAGAAGAATAATGACTCTTAGCTTTACCAGAGAATGTCTCTTAGTGACAAATGCCCAATTCAACTGATAATTGGTTCCCTGACCGGCAAGATTTTGCTAATCCTAAAAGTGGAATGCATTTATTATCGTACTTCTTAGCACCCCTTTGTTAGCGGTAAATCGCATATTTATTTTAATGGGCTCAGTATTTAGGCTAAGCTTGCCTTCCATTGCAGAAGGCAAGCATTTTTTTACTTATGAGGCTTTTCTGTTTTTCTTTTATCGTCTTGTGAAAGATTAGTTTGTTTCTTGGGGGTACCTTTATGAGAATGCTCACCACCTTTAATGCGATCCTCTTGGTTTAAATTATGACCTTTTCCATCATTTTTAGTGTGATTGTTCATAATAAATCTCCCTATAAATTTGTTTGTCAATGTTCCTTCATGCATGAAGTGTTTTAAATTATGGCCTAACACTGCACATCTAGCAAGATATAAAACCACTTACAGCTTTAACTTAGTTAAAATATAAAGGAATTTTCATTAATTAATTTTACTACCCGACTTGTGATCTCTGAAAACACAGGTTATTCATCCAAAGCCAATAAAAAAGCCTCAATTATTTTAGGATGCCCATGAAGGGGGATTAATGAAGTATTTATTGCCTGTTCCTAGGCTCCCCATTCTTGAATGGGTTATTTGGCGCTTTTTCTGAAAACTTTGTACAGACTCCAAGAGCAAGAAAAAACACACTACGATAGATACTGCAGAAACCTTCAAAATATCTCACCCTCATACGCGCACAACTAGGAGGAAGGTTAAAAGCCTTTTACATTGAAGAGGCCTGAATAATTCAGAGAACCTTACTCCTTAACTTCATTATGTCGCGTGCAATAAACTATACTGCTGGAATTAGCTGACACATTTCCCTCTGACAATGGATAGGAATAAAAAAATCGATATGATGCATTGCGATGGAGCGAACTAAATAAAAAACGAATCATGAATGAGATAGGGATTTGTTGATCGTGTTTGTGCACAGCGACAATACACCTTGAGGCCAATAAGGCCTTAAGGCTGACGTCCTGTCAATTGACGCTGTGCCAAACGAGTTCATTATAGAAAAACTATTTGGATTAACCAGCAGCTAAGCGACTAATTGCATGTAAGATATTTCTTATTTTTAAGATTCAGCGGCATCGCCGTATTTTCGGCCTTCCTCAACTTGGTTTACTCAACCAACGGACTTATACGCACAGGTCAACCTAGCTTCTCCTGGTGGATGGATAACCTAATCAATTTATAGAAAACCCCTTCTTTATCGTTTTTAATAGTCTAGAATTAACTAAGCATCCATAATAAAGGAAGAATTATGGCTAAATCCATTTGGAAAGGTGAAATCTCCTTCGGTCTTGTTTCCATCCCTGTCTCTCTAGTGTCTGTTGAAGAAAACAATGAACTCAAATTCCATCTTTTAGACTCGAAAACACAATCTCGCGTGCGCTATCAGCGAGTCAGTGAAGAGACTGGGAAAGAGGTGCCGTGGCATGATATTGTAAAAGGATGGGAGTATGAGAAAGGCAGCTATCTTATAGTAGATGAAAAGGTACTCGAAAAAGCAAGCCCAGACTTATTTAAGCTTATTGATATCGAGGAGTTTGTGGACCTCAACCAAATAGACAGCCTGTATTATTCGAAACCCTATTATGTCCAACCTGAAAGTAAAAATAAAAAAGCGTATGTTCTGTTGCGTGAGGCTTTAAAAAAATCCAATAAAGTAGGGGTCGCCAAGGTCATTATCCGAACCAAAGAATCGTTAAGCCTTATCATTCCCCACGAACATGCGTTATTACTCTACCTTATCCATTTTGCAGATGAAATACGCGAGGAAGATGAAATTAACGTGCCTAAAGAAGAACTTAAAACCTATAAGATAACCGATAAAGAAATTAAAATGGCCCAAGCGTTAATTAAAGACATGAGCCATCCTTGGAATCCTGAAAAATACCAGAATGAGTACCGAGAGACTATGGAAAAGTGGCTGAAGAAAGAAACAGAGAAGCTTAAAAAGTCAGGCAAGAAAATACCCTCTACAGCAACCCAGAGCAAAGAGTCCGTTGTTGACTTCATCTCCTTGCTGAAAGAAAGCATGCAAAAAAAGAGCGACCGTGCCGCAAAGAAAACCAAGTCGACAGGCCGCACGAAACAAACACAGAAAAAGAAAGAGGCCTAATCGGGCGAGGATGTTTTATAAATGGACAACTACTCTCCATTTCAGGGCCTTTATGCTATCATGAGCAAGACCTAATTTTGACTAAAAATGACCCATATTAACTTGACGCACTACCTCTTCTTATTGTTGTTGTAATGAAAACATTTAACTTATCAGTTACAGAGCTAGCGCTTCCCTCTCCCCGAGAAGGAAGTATTGATACCTATTCTGGTTTTAACCTGACATCCAAACTCGCCATTAAAGCGCATCAAAGCCTTCAATACAAACAACTTAAATTACATGACAACTACACACCCGAAGTAAATGTCGTTCATCAGCTTTCTTATAAACAGTATTTTTTTAACCTTTCCGGGCGAATGGATGGCATTTACCAGGAAGACCCCCTACGAATTGAGGAAATTAAAACTGCTTTTGACCCTCAAAAACTAATCGAAGTGCTTGCAGACAACTATTACACCCATCCGTATTGGCTGCAATTACAAATCTATGGCTACATTCATTGGTTAAAAACCAAGACCATTCCCAAATTAAATTTATTAATTGTTTCCTTACGCAATAAAAAAACCTACCCCTTGGTGTTAGAATTTAATCAAGAGGCTTTTGAGGAATGGTTAACTCGCCGCCTAGATGAGCTCGTAGTAGAAATCAAAGAATCAAAAAAACGCATTACGCGTCGAAAACAGCAAAGTAGTCTACTTAGTTTTCCTTTTACTCAACCACGCCCTCATCAAAAAGAATTAATGGAATCTGTTAAATCCTCCATGAAGAACCAAAGGCCCATGCTGATTCAAGCCCCCACCGGGTTAGGTAAGTCGATGGCTATTTTGTATCCCTCACTCAAGGAATCCTTAAGCCGCGGACAAAAGACACTCTATTTAACCCCTAAGAACAGCCAACACCATGTCGCTTTAAATGCGGTTCACTTGCTTCAAGAAAAAGGCTCTGCGTGTTCTTCTCTAATGCTTACCGCTAAAAAAAAATTATGCATGAAAAATGAACCGATTTGTACGAGTAAACAATGTGAGTTTGCGGAAAATCATTACACAAAATGCAGTAATAATAACGTATTAAAGAAGCTTCAAAAAAACCAGAACTTGGATGCAGCGGTGTTTCGAGAGCTCGCAACAACCTACCAAGTATGTCCTTACGAGTTGCAGATGCAGAGTATTGCCTTTTCCGATGTAGTGATAGGCGATTACAACTATGTATTTTCTTCAACGAATACACCAGGGCAAGTAGTCAGCGTAAAACTTGGCGAACAAGAGAAACCAAATTTAGTCATTGATGAGGTGCACAATTTACCAAGCCGTGGCATGGATTATTTTTCCCCCGTATTGGAAGTCGCTTTTTTTGAACGCTATTTAGATGCACTCGATAGATACCCACACCCCTTTCAGAAAAAACTTACAATAATGATCCACCAATGCATCACCATTATTGATGAGTGTGCGCTCCCCAACGTCGATAAACCCCACCTCACCAAAGCCCCAGAAGAAGTATTTAAAAAACAAGAAGAAAAATTAAATCAATTGCTTACTGATTATTTAGAATCAGATTTAACCATCGAAAGCGATGATCCAATTTTAAAATTGTTTAATTACTGGTCCGACTTTACCGCAGCACTTGAGTTTGTGAATCAAGGAGGCGATGAGTTTTTTATTTCATTCCACCCCAAACATCATGCCTTAAAAATTAATTGCTGTGATGCGTCTAGCTTTTTAAAAGAACACTATACCTACTTCCAACAAGTTATTGGTTTTTCTGCCACCTTAAAACCCTTTGATTACTACAGCCAGCTTATCGGATTAAACACTGCCTGTTTGTACACGGAAGAATTTTCTTCACCCTTCTCACCAAATAATCGTAAATTGCTCGTTATTCCTCAGGTATCCACCAAATACCGAGATAGAAAATCAAATAGTCATAAAATAATTGAGGTCATAGTTCGGCTCTCCGCCTTAAAGCCAGGCAACTATTTTGTATTTTTCCCAAGCTTCGAATTTTTAGAACAAATTTATGCGCAAATGCCGAGCACGTCCCTATTTACGCTAATTCGACAAGAGCGCCGAATGGAGGCACCAGAAACAAAATCGCTTCTCATGCGGCTTCATCAAAAAAATAAGAATCATTTATTTTTTGCCGTGCAAGGGGGCATGTTTGCCGAAGGAATTGATTACGTTGGTGAACTCGCTATTGGGGCGTTTATAATTGGCCCTCCACTTCCGTCTTTTGATTGGGAGCGTGAACAAATGAAACGCTATTACGACACTTATTATAAGCAGGGGCAAGAATACGCCTATACTTATCCTGCCATGGCTAAAGCCATTCAATCAGCAGGAAGGGTCATTCGCAGTGAAACAGACAGAGGCTTAATTGTATTAATGGATAATCGTTTTCTTCATACTCCATACAGCCAATGCATGCCCAAAGATTGGTTTTCTGAAAAGCCCCAAGAGCTGATTTCCACATCAATTATCAAGGATGTGCAATCCTTCTGGAATCAAGTCTATCCTAATAATCATCTAGAATTGCAAATCAAAGAAACTCAATCAGCGGTATTAAGTGCCAATGACTGAGCTCTCCCATAAAAAAATTCTCATTCTCGATTGCCAAACAACGGGTATGCACCCCAGCACCGGCCAGCTATTGCAAATAGGGTGGAGTATCTTTAACCCAACCTCATTGCATTTTCTTGATATTCAAAAGTGGACCCTCAAACTAAATGAGGCGTTCATTCCGAGCAAAATAAAAAAAATGCTTCATCTTACTGCAGCAGACTTAGAACACAGCACGGAACCTCAAAAAGTATTTAACCAATTGCAGCAGGCATTAAATGAACTCGGCCCTGAGGCCATAGTAATTGCGCATTATGCGCAATTTGAAAAAAGTTTTTTAAAGCAGTTTTATTTAGAGCAGACGCAAACAAACGAGTTAAATTTTAAATTATTCTGCTCACAAAAAATTGCGAAACGCCTCTTACCCCATCTCCCCAGCCACAATTTAAAAGCAATCGCGGGGTATTATAAATGGCCCAATACCCCAAAAAATGAAATCCTCTCTCATGTATCCATGACCCTATATGTGTGGCAGCAGCTTTTACCCAAACTTCTTGCAGCCAATGTATCCTGCTATTCAAGTCTTGAACGCTGGTTAGCTCGCAGACCTTCTGAAAAGAAACCCATTCGTTATGAATACAACATTGAGCGGCTCGACAGGTTAACTATTTCGGAAAAACCCGGGGTTTATCGCATGCTGGCTGAAGACGCAACGATTTTATACATTGGAAAAGCAACCTCGTTAAAAACACGCGTAAATTCCTATTTTCGCGGGGTTAAAAATCGAGACCGCCGCAAATTAGAAATGCTCGCTCAAGTCTGGAACATTGAAACCATTGAGTGCGATACCCCCTTGGAAGCAGCCTTACTTGAATCGGATGAAATAAAAAAATGGTCGCCACCTTACAATGTGTTACTCACATTAGAGCGCACAAGCCTGATTTTTTATGACCCTGAGTATACTGCATTATCCAAACTCAGAGACTCCATCTACATTAATGGCCCCATAAACCTCAGGATGCACTAAGCTGGTTAATGGAATTAATCCATGCACTAAAAAACCATGAAGCAATGGATTATGGAGAGGAGCACTTGAGCACGGAGCAACTAAAAAATGCTTGGCTCCTTTTTTTAAAAACACACCGTTTAGAGCATCTCGTCATTCAACAACTAGGCATACGCTCGAGCCTATTTATTGGCTACACACTATTAAAACAGTTTGAGCGAACTTATGAAAAAGGTGCTTTTCAAAAATGGTGGACGAATGAAAAGAAAAAAAACCCCGAAAAGGATTTGTCTTTAGAAGAACGAATGGCACGAAAAATAGCGCGTATTTTTTTACGCGCCGCGGAAGCGAGGCGGAAAAGCAAAATGATTTCACGCTTATATAATTCCAACTTAATGATTCAATCATCCCAAAAAAGAATAACCGTAGTGAATGGAGAAATTCTTAATTCAAACTCAATGCCCTCTGAAAACAAAGTAGTACCTGCTTTCGAATTATCCCATTATGATCGATTATCTATTTTGCTCTCTGCATTAAATAATAAAACCGCAGTTTTGATTTCTTGCTAATTTGGATGCAAATCCCAAAATCATTGACTCTGCCAGTCATTGAGCTCTTTAATTTATCGAGGTGTTGGTCGAATAGAGATAAGAAGCGAGAATATTGAGGATGCGGCGCTCTCCCATTGCTGATTAAGACCGCCCGCGTGTTAGTTAAAAAACACCCCCTCTCCTCTACTAATCGGTATAGAATGGGCAACTAGATGTTCTCCTCAACACCTAATTGATTTGCGAACACTACAAGTTCAACTACTTCGCCCATGAATTCATGGAATAAAATATCTCATTTTTTCATGCTAAGCATTAAACCATCAGTAAATGTAAATACAAACCACCAATTACCCATTTCAAGCTTAATACAAAATAGTTCGAATTTGACACAATTTGATTTAATATCTATAATTAAAATGCGACCAGGTTCTTTTAGTTAACGCCTAGGCCGCTGGAAGGCCACTTAGGTGGCCTTCATCATTCTGTACAGTACTTTCTAAATTAAAGATCTCTTGTTGAAAGGAATCAATATACCCGCTCCTAATAAATTACTAACAATTGGACTATTCATATTACAAAGGAATGATTATGGATCTGAGTCAATATTACAAAAAAAGAGATTTCTCAAAAACTCCAGAACCTAAGGGAAAAATAAGCAAAGAGCATCCTCGCCTTTTTATTATTCAAAAACATGCAGCCAGTCATCTTCATTATGATTTTCGCCTTGAACTCCACGGAGTATTAAAAAGTTGGGCCGTACCTAAAGGACCGTCCTTAGATCCCAAAGTAAAACGCTTAGCCATGCATGTCGAAGACCACCCCATTCAATATGGCAGCTTTGAAGGAATTATTCCCAAGGGGCAGTACGGTGGGGGTACAGTCATGTTATGGGATAAGGGAACTTGGGAGCCGTTAGATGAAAAACCTTATGATGCCTATGAAAAAGGGCATTTGCGTTTTATTCTTCATGCAGAAAAGCTTAACGGGAGATGGGATTTAATTCGTTTTAAAGATGAAAAACATTGGTTTTTAATCAAACATGAGGATGAATTTGCCCAAAGCCAAGAAAAATATGATATTACCAAAGCTCTCGATAAAAGCGTTATTTCTAATTACCGTATTGACGAAATTGCTTCCCACTATGATCGTGTATGGAGCTCTTCTGGAGAACAAAAAGCCAAGTCAAAACCTAAACATAAACCGAAGACCCCGAAAAAACCTACTATCACCCTACCCCAGAATTTAGAACAAAGTGAATTTCCTGGGTTTATTCCACCCCAGCTTGCTACTTTAGTTGATAAACCGCCAGTAGGTAAACAATGGCTTCATGAAATTAAATTGGATGGGTATCGTATTCTTGCCTATAAAAATGGTGCTGAGGTAGATCTAAAATCGAGAAATAATAATTCCTGGACTCATAAATTTCCCTCAATAGTAGAAGCAATCAGTCTTTTACCTTTTAAACAAATACTGGTGGATGGTGAGGTCGTCGTTTTAGACGAACAAGGACGTTCCGACTTTCAATTACTTCAAAATGCAGTGAAAAATCCACTGAAAGCATCATTTATCTACTTTATCTTTGATATTCTGTACCTGGATGGGTATGACTTAAAATCGCTCCCTTTAATAGAACGTAAAGCGATTTTAAAAAATTTACTCTCGGTAAATATCCCCTCCCTTCATTACAGCGAGCACATTCTTAAAGAAGGCAAGAAACTATTTCAGTATTCATGTGGGCATGCATTGGAAGGGGTGATATCCAAACTTGCTTCAGCCCCCTATCTGTCAAAACGAAGCAAGGGCTGGTTAAAGATTAAATGCTTAAAACGACAAGAATTTGTCATTGGAGGATACACCGTGCCTAAAGGAGAGCGTTCTCATTTTGGGTCACTTTTTTTAGGTACTTATAACACCAAAGGCACATTAGACTTTACCGGAAATGTGGGCACTGGATTTACTGAAAAATCATTAAATGAAATTAATAAGCTCCTCAAAGAAAATAAAGCCTCAAAAAACCCGTTTAACAGCAAACCTCCTGGCTATACTACTGCACATTGGCTTGAACCCAACTTGGTGTGTGAAGTAGAGTTTACTGAATGGACAACAGAGGGGCACATCCGTCATCCAAGTTTTAAAGGAATACGTTTAGATAAAAAAGCGAGGAATGTGAGACGTGAGGTAGAAACTCCTTTAAAAGAGATAAAAAAGGAAAAAAACTCATCCCAAAAATCAGAAGCTCCCTTTGTGATTACTCATCCAGATAAAATTCTTTATCCAGAAGATAAAATTACAAAAAAAGATTTACTGACTTATTATGAAACAATCAGTGACTACATATTACCGTATATTTCTTTAAGACCTTTGACTTTAGTGCGCTGCCCTTCTAATTACAGTCAATGCTTTTACCAACGACATTTTAATGAGTCCACTCCCGAAACATTAAATCCATTTGATGACCCAGACAATGAAAATCGTGAACGCTATATTTACCTGAACAATCGAGAAGGATTGTTGAGTTTAGTGCAAATGGGCGTTTTAGAGATTCATCCATGGGGTAGCCGTATTACTCACATCGAACAACCCGACACGCTGGTGATTGACTTAGACCCCGCTCCGGATATCCCTTGGAAACAAGTAGTAGCAGCTGCCATTGAGGTACGCGATCATTTGGCTCAATACCAACTTAAATCTTTTGTCAAAAGTACTGGAGGCAAAGGACTTCATGTGGTCATCCCAATTATTCCAGAATACGATTGGGATACTATTAAAGAATTCACTCAGGTTTTTGTTAAATTTTTAGAAAAACTAAAACCGAACGAATACATTAGCACCATGAGTAAGTCTAAAAGAAAGGGCAAAATATTTGTGGATTATTTAAGAAATCAACGAACGGCTACCGCTATAGGGGCCTATTCTACACGGGCCAGACTTCATGCCCCTGTTTCCACGCCTCTAGCCTGGGATGAACTTGGCACTCGAATTGAAGAAAATAGCTATACGATTAAAACATTGCCCAAGCGGCTAGCTCAATTAAAAGAAGACCCATGGCATGATTTTTGGTTAGTGAAACAGTCTTTACGATTAGATCAACTGTAAGATAGCTATCTTAACAACCACTATCGAGAGACAAGAAACAATTATCATGGTGTATTACAAAAGGTGCTGCCACTAGCTCGCGGCTAAAAAGTTAACCAACCATTGTGCGATTAATGTATGTTCATGTTCTAGCTCTAAAGAGCGTAAGCCTTGAGCTAGAACTTTCTCTTCAAGAATATTTTGGCGTGATTGCATTACCTCTTTAGCATAAGCCTTAATAAACTCGGGATGACTTTGTAAACTTAACATCGTCTCTCCTATTTGCATCATGTTATTAGGACAAAACTCACTACTTGCTAATAATTGGGCCCCCGGTGGGAGCGTAATCACTTGGTCTTGATGGCTGGCCAGTAAATTGAAATGGGGTCTTGGTGGATGCATCCACTCTTTAGTTTGTATGATCTGATTTTGTAATACACCAATGCCCCAGCCCTTTGGAGATTTAATTACTGTTCCCCCGAGAGCCTTGGCAATAACTTGATGGCCAAAACAAATACCAATCACTTTTTTGGGTGTGGCATGTAAAATGCGTATGAATTCTTCCAGTGCAGCAATCCACGGAAAACCATCATTCACACCGTATTTACTTCCGGTAATTAAATAAGCATCTGCGGCATGAACATTGTTTGGTAGTTCTCCGTCGACTGCATTAAACACGGTAAACGTCATCTTGGGATCTATGGGTTGGAACAGTGCGGACAGCATATCCGGGTACTGTCCGTAATGTACTGCAAATACCTCACTCACTCGATCACAATTTAAAATTCCAAGATTCATAAATACCTCAATATCCGTTACATGCTGAATAGAGAATGTCTTTGTATTGTTGTTGGGTAAATAGGATAGGATTCGAACCTGACGCAGAGTCTTCTGTTGCCATCGTGGCAAGGCGATCTATTTGTGCCGTATCAATCCCTATTTCTGCCAAGGTAGACTCAATTCCCAACTCCAATCGCATTTGGATAATCCAGTCTAAAAACCCATCGAACCCGCGATTAAGAGACAAATAACCTGCCAAACGGCCTATGCGCTCTTCAATCATCGAACGATTAGCACGGAGCACATAAGGCATTAAAATGGCATTAAGACGACCATGATGGGCATCGTATAAGGCGCCTAAAGGATGTGCTAATGCGTGCATGGCTCCTAAACCACGTTGAAATGCAGTGGCTCCCATCGATGAAGCCACTAACATATTCGTACGTGCAGCAAGATTAGTCCCTTCGTAGTATGCAAGTAACAAATTCTCCTTTATTAAGCGAATTCCCTCTAAAGCAATCCCTTCAGCCATAGGATGATAACCAGGAGCACAATAGGCCTCTAAACAATGTGATAAAGCATCCATTCCGGTTGCCGCAGTAATCGGTTTGGGCAAACCAACGGTGAGCTCTGGATCAAGAATGACTAAAGCAGGCAGCATATTTGGATGAAAAATTATTTTCTTGATTTGCTGTGCACTATCGGTAATGACCGAAGCTCGACCGACTTCAGAGCCAGTCCCTGCGGTCGTGGGGATGGCAATTACCGGAGCCATTGCTTTCACATTAACGCGCAGCCAATTATCACCCACATCTTCAAAATCCCATAAAGATCGCTGTTGCCCCACCATCAACGCAATGGCTTTGCCCGCATCAAGTGCTGAACCACCGCCAAAAGCAATCACACCATCATGAGATCCCTGACGATAGGCTGTAACACCATCGAGGACCTGCTCACCGGTTGGATTGGCTTTAATCTGACAAAAAACGGAAGTTTTTACTCCCGCTTCATGCATCAATGCCAAGGTGTTTTCTACCAATACCGAAGTGGCTAAGCCAGGATCGGTAACCAATAATGGCGCTTTCATTCCCAACTCCGCACACGCTGCGGGTAGTTCATTGAGTCGTCCCCTGCCCACACGAATTTTTGTGGGGTAATTCCAATTAGCTTTCAGCATCTGTTTAAATTCCTATTTTTTTAATATGAAAGGACTTGGGGCGCGTCAAGAACTCATATCCTACAGAGGACAAAGTACAACCTCTTCCCGAGTTTTTTACCCCCGTCCATGCCAAAGCGGGATCCAGATAATCACAGCGGTTAATAAAGAAGGTACCCGTCTGTAATTGTTCTCCGATGGCAATACCTTCGTTCAGGTCTTGGGTAAACACTGCAGCAGTCAATCCATACTCACTGTCATTCATTAAGGCAATGGCTTCTTCATCATTCGCCACCTTCATGATGCCAACTAAGGGACCGAAGGTTTCCTCATTCATCACCCGCATCTGATGCGTTACTTCAGTTAATATTTGTGGAGCTAAATAAGCAGATCCTGGTTTGTCTAAAGCAAAGTCGCGGCTATCTATATGTGCTACGGCACCCTGCTCTACAGCCTCATTGATTTGTCCGCGCACAAAATCAGCAGCTTCTGCACGTACCATTGGGCCTAAGGTTGTTTCGGGATCATCCGAACGTCCTAAACGATACTGCTTTACCAATTGCACCGACTTAGCTAAAAACTCATCATAAACATCCTGGTGCACATAAACACGCTCAATCCCACAACAAGACTGACCGGAATTAAAAAAAGCACCATCCATCACCGTTTCTGTTGCGTGTTGCAGATCA
The DNA here is from genome assembly GCF_044626755.1 of Legionella lytica. Lineage (GTDB taxonomy): Bacteria > Pseudomonadota > Gammaproteobacteria > Legionellales > Legionellaceae > Legionella > Legionella lytica_A. The sequence continues at coordinate 141,763 of NZ_JBGORX010000004.1, forward strand.
GCGTCTGCACGCACATAGGCGGGATCTTTTCCCCCTAACTCTAAGCCTATATGAATAAAACGACCTGCTGCAGCACGTTCCACCATCTCACCACCAGCAACGGAGCCAGTGAATGCAACAGCATTGATATCCGCAGAATGAATTAATTGTGCGGTGTCGGCATGGTTCAGATGTAAATATTGAAAAACCCCTTCCGGCAAACGCGCTTCTTTAAATCCTTGGGCTAATCGCTCGGCAACCAGAGGGGTTTGTGCAGAGCTTTTCAACAACACTGCATTTCCGGCCATAATTGCAGGAATCACCGAATTCACGGTAGTGAGGAATGGATAATTCCAGGGGGCAATGACCAAATTAATCCCTAAAGGCTCTCGCTTAATATAACGAATAAAGCCTTCTTTTTCAGGTAATTCAATCGGCTCCAGAGCGGTTTTTGCTGCAACAATCATATATCTTGCCCGCTCTTCAAACCCATTAATTTCGCCTTGAGTGTAGCGAATGGGCCGCCCCATTTGCCAACTTAACTCCAAAGCAATCGCGTCTTTATTAGCAACCACAACATCCACTGCCGCCTGGCAATATTCCTCACGTTCTGCAAGTGAGGCACGGCGCCATAATTTTTGTGCGGCACGTGCATTTTCCAATGCCAAATCAATATCCTGTTGAGTGGCAAAAGAACGCTCTACATACACCGAATTATCAATAGGAGAATATGTTTTAAATTTCATTTTGGTCCCTAAATAATTTCAAAATAACGATCTAATTCCCAGTCTGTAATATGTCTTCTGAATTCACGCTCCTCCCATTCCCGAGTTGCGGCAAAATGGGCTACGAAATCGGAGCCAAATAAAGCATGTGCGGTTCGGGATGCTTTAAGATTTTGTGCGGCATCCCATAAAGTTCGTGGCAATGCTAATTCTTTATCATGTGTCTCTGCATATGAATTCCCTTTAATTTCCTCTCTGGGTTCCATTTCCTGTTCAATGCCATACAAACCTGAGCCGATTGCAGCCGCCAAAGCCAGATAGGGGTTGGCATCAGCAGATCCCAGACGATATTCAATACGTTGCGATTTTTCATTACCAGGAATGACTCGCAATGCGGTAGTACGGTTTTCAACACCCCAAGTTGCATCGGTTGGAGCCCAATAGCCTGGGATCAAACGTGAATAACTATTGATTGTAGGTGAAAACATCGCGAGTAACTCTGGCATTAACGCTTGTTGTCCTGCCAGGAACTGGCGTTGAATTCGACTCATATTATAAGCATTAGCGGGATCATAAAATGCGGAACCCCCTTCCAAGTCTTTAAGTGAAATATGAATATGACCACTTTGCCCAGGGTAATCCATGGACCATTTCGCCATGAAGGTCGCCATTTTTTGATTGCGCTGCGCAAGGATTTTCATAAAGGTTTTAAATAGCGCGGCCTTATCACCGGCATTCATTGCTGAATCAACCGCAATCGCGGCCTCTATGACCCCTGGACCTGTTTCGGTATGTAGTCCCTCAATAGGAAAATCCATTGCCTCACTCATGTCTAAAATCTGATGATAAAATTCGGCATGAACAGTATTACGTAGGATGGAATAACCAAAATTATCCGGAGTAATCGTTTTTAAATCACGAAAGCCTTTGGCCCGAACACTTTCAGCAGTTTCATCAAAAACGAAAAATTCATATTCCAATGCGGCATAAGCATCAAAACCCATATTTTTTGCTTTTTCGAGGACGCGTCGTAACACCGCACGAGGGCAAATTGTTTCAGCCTTTTCAGAAAATTCAGCCAGAAATAATAATTGATTATCTTCTACAACTAACTCACGACAACTGGAGGGAATAACACGTACAGTGGCATCGGGATAACCTGTATGCCAACCGGTATAATGAACATTATCATAAAGCTTATCTTTTGTGTCCCACCCCAAAACTACATCACAAAATGCAAAGCCATTATCCAAAGCGGAAAAAAACTTACTGCGACTCATATACTTGCCACGCATTACACCATCGACATCAAAAATACCCACTTTGACATGGCTTAATTGCCTCTCTTCAACGATGCGTTTTGCGTCTTCTGCAGTCTTCACTTCACGTGGATTGAGCATTTTATATCCTTATGTATTTATCCTTAAAAATTCCTATGTATTCATTTTATAAAAAATCCTGACTACCATAGCAAGAGAAACTAGTGCAGGGAAGAGTAACTTGAATAAGTTTATTTAATAAATCTGGATGTCAAAAGATACTGAATAAAACAATCGAGCCTACCCTTAAGTTTTCTTATCAAATAACTCGCTTACAGGAAACCAACAATGTAATAGCGCATTTCGCAAAAATGCTCGCGCAAACTTAACCGCTTAAATAAAATAGAGCCCCGCAGCGAATACCGCATAAAACAATCCAAAATACGCCAAACGCACAGCATTTAACGCACTTTTTTGCAACAATAAATACAGCCCAAAAATCGACAATAAGGTAATTACAGCCCCCCATATAGATGCTTTATCTAAAATCCAGGGAGTAAAAAATATTCCTAAAGCACTCGGAACAGTGGCCTGAATCATCATTGCCCCACTGATATTCGCCAAAGCTAATATTTGCTTTCCCTGACGCACCCAGATCAGTGCATTCATGAGTTCTGGAAGCTCTGTCGCGATGGGACTTAATAACAAAGCCACCATTTGTGGTGGCAATCCAAAGATTGGCCCTAGAATTTCCAGTTGATGAACAAATACACGTGAACTGATAAAAATAACAATTAAGGACAGCGCCGTCTGTAACAATGCCCAGGATTGTGAAGGGTTTGCATCATGAGGTCTTATTTTCAACGGCTCAATAAAATCCAAATGCTCAGGATCATCTTCTCCTGTCATCTCCTGTCGCACATAAAGTGCATAAGCCAGCAAAAAGACGATTCCAAGCCAAGGTTTAAATGCGAAAGCAAATAACCCCAGTGCTATTTTAAAAATAAAAATGCTCATGAACCATCGCTGATCTTTTCCTAGGCGACGCTCCGTAATCTGGGATATAAGTTTCTTTCCATGATTGTCTTTTTGCGCCATAAACACCCAACCCACCACAGCATAAGCAACCGTGGCCAAAACCAATGGACCGCCAATGGCCGCCCCGACCCCAAGATCTTTTTGCTCGGGGGTATTACCAAAAACTACTGCGACAAAAGTTACCACACTCTCAGGAAGCGCGGTGCCAAAGGCAGCCAGGATGGTCCCCGTTGCATTTTTGGTGACATTAAATTTATGCCCCACCCATTCAATAGCGTTAACAAAAAATTCACAAGAAAGATAAATAACGCAGGCTGCGGCCAGTAATAAAATTAAAGGAACAATCACACCAACCCTTAAAATATATATTTTAAATCAATTAGTTATTGTAATAATCATTTTTTCAAGCCCTCTTATCCGTGAATAGAGTTCTCGATTCAGAGTTTTGCCGTAACGTGCAGAGTGAACAGTCTCTAGTATAAGTATATGCAAAAACTGGTGTACTTCATGGTTAAAGTACACCTGTTGCCAAACAATAGCAGAGAAGCCTCGTACGAACCTTCACAAAAAGTAATGTGCCGCCAACTTCACCCAAATTCCCATGTGAAGTTGGCTTATCGCCCGATTTCAATCCTCCACACCGAGTATCTTAACATTGGTTAAAAGGGATTCTTGGCGTTAGTTCAGCAGGAGCTGATGCAGAAGGTTCACTCACATCATCTCTATGGAAAAATGCTAAGTTACCTGCTGAAGCGTTTGCCCCAGCGGCAATAGCCAGCGGAGCGGGCTTTTCGTCGAGATAAGCTTCAACAATCTCAATGGGAATTTGCTTACTAATAAACGGTACATTCACTGTAGCTCCATTGAGCTTTGTTTTTTCATGAAAATCTTTCAGCAATACGCCAAACTCAACTGAAGCACCTGAGAGCTCCTGAATAGTCTGAAAGCATTTTTTTTGCTCGCCACTCAAGGCAAATAACTGCTCCACATGATACGCGGTGATTAAGGGAATTAAAGCCTCAACTCCGCCTCGCGCAAAACACTCACTAATCACCCGAGGGTACCCCCGGAATGAATAAATAATTCCTGAAGCCATATAACCATAACGTTTGAGATCATAGCGTAGAAAATCCACTGCTCCACATAGAGACATGGAACTCTGTGACTTTTTTAAGTGACTTTTTGCCTTGTCCAAATTGACAAATAACTTGAAATATCGCTGCTTGGCACTGCCCATATTTTCCTCAAATGCATAAGGATCATAATCGAGTGAAATCGCTAAAAAAGGACAAGCAGCATAAAAAGTGCATTCTTCGTCTAAGGGAATCCCTTCTTCAAGCTCAATCTGAGCGGGAACAAGGCAACTACTGGATGCATAGACATGCTTAACATAAGCTTTGGATGCGGTTACGTAATGCTGTTCCGCCTCATCTTGCTCGTGACTCGCTGAGATAGGTAATTGTGCATTCAATTCAAAATAAGCTTTTAAACGCTCGCAAACCTTAATTAACTCCCGCATTTTCTCCGCAGCCACCACTTCATTTCCACTATTTTTATCAGGATGATGTTTTTTCGCCGCCGCCCTGAAGGCTCGCATGACATCTACTGATGTTGCATTGGTAGGAACCCCCAATAGACGTAAATCCGCAAGAATTTGACTTGGTATGGCCATTTTTCAACATCCTCTTTGTTTAAAAGGCCGGCAAAATACTAAATTACGCTTATAAAATCAATATAGATAGACGTGATAACTTGCTTCATGACACGCAACCCGCATATCATATAGATTAAATCAACCGAATATCAATGTTCTATACTGCAAAACATGTCCGAAAAAAGTTATTGGGTTTATATCTTACATTGTAATAATCAAAGCTATTATACAGGCTATACGGACAATCTTGAAAAGCGTTTTCAACAGCATCTTTCAGGAAAAGGCAGTAAGTACACCCGCAGTTTCAAACCCATCGCCATTGTCCAAAACTGGGAAGTTAAGACGGGTAAATCCATTGCCATGCGCATAGAACGCTATATTAAAAAACTGTCTAAGGCTCAAAAAGAACAGCTCATTGCCAATCCCTATTCAGATACATTAATCAACCTATTATCCAATCAGTCTTAAAGACTTACCTAAGCCACATCGTTATAGCCATAGCAATCATCATTAGGTTTTCCGTAAGAGAAATAAAGCCTAGAGGGACATTGCTGTCACCGCCAACACAGGCACATTTCAACTCACGCTTATCCAGATAAACTGCTTTAAATACGGAAAAAGCACCAATGCTACCGATAAATAAAGCAATTGGAATAGAAATCCAATTTAACGCATGGGCAATCATCAAAATACCCGCTAAAGCTTCCGCAAAAGGATAAATATAGCTATAAGGCACCCAACGCTTAGCTAAGAGGTCGTAATTTAGAAACATAGTTGCGAAGCCCTCAATATTCTGTAACTTAAGCAGCGCAAGAACCACCATGCTAAAAGAAATAAACCAGCCTAAGGCGTTCAATGTAAAAGGACTATGTAAAACGGCATAGCTCATGGCCATAGCCATAAGTGCCGTAATTGCAAACAGCACCAGGACTGGACGATAGCTTTTTTCCTTAGGATCTTTTACTTTTTTGCCAAAATACCGACATAAATCATCATAGCCGCCAATTCGCTCCCCATCGATAAACGTTTGCGGGGTAGTTTTAACATGGTGTTTTTCTTTGAAGGTATCTACTTGTTCCCGAGTAGTAAGCCAATTGTCTTCTACTACATACCCTCTGCGTTGCAATAAATCTTTTGCCTTAAGACCATAAGGACAAATATGTTTGGGCATTACCATACGGTAAAGAGTAGCTTTTTTAATGACTACGTTGTTCATTTTCATTCTCCGTTGATCCATAATTCAAATATAGGGTATGTACCATAGTACGGAGTCAAGCGATGGATAATAAAACCATTAGTGAATTTGCTAAATCCTGTGACGTGGGGGTAGAAACGATTCGTTATTATCAACGTAAAGAGCTCCTTCATATTCCAGCAGTGAGTAAGGAGCTAGGTGAGGGAAAAATACGGCGTTACGGCAATAAAGATATCGCCCGCTTAAAATTCATCCTTTCAGCCAAAAAAGCTGGGTTTACGCTAAAAGAAATTAAAGAGCTCTTGGAATTAGATGCCCAAAATGATCGGGATCAGGTAAGAGCTCTCGCACAAAAACGGGTTGATAAGCTTAATTTAAAAATTGCAGAATTAACCGAAGCTCGCGATTCACTCTCACAATTGGTGAAGGAATGTAGAGACACTAAATCAGCCCCCTGCCCCATTCTTCTCACCTTTGATAAAGGAAGTTGAGCTAGTCCAAAAGGTGCCAATGAGTCCTGCTCTTTTGCAGTGTTGCTAAAAATTGGCTATTACTTAGTGGTAAACCAGATCAACGTAGGCCCATTATGAATACCGTAAAACAAAGCATCGTCTTTAAAAATGTGCGTCTCGAAACAGGTTTTATCTATGAGGAAGGGGAAATCTCAGGCACTAGAACTGATTTATTTTTGGTAGAAATAGCCAATGGCAAAATTACTAATGTTTTAGCCAATGCTCCGAATGAACATGCACTCGATGCCAAAGGCATGTTGATGCTTCCAGCCTTTAAAGATATGCACGTACACCTTGATAAAACTTTATACGGTTTACCCTGGAAAGCCGTGCCTGGAAAAAGCAGAACCATAAAAGATATGATCGCTTTGGAACAACACATTATTCCTGAATTATTGAACACCTCGATACACCGTAGCGAACAATTAATCGAATTACTGCAATCCTATGGAATAAGCTACGCGCGCTCCCATTTTAACATTGAACCGAGCTCCGGTTTAAACTCATTAGAGCATCTGGAAATTGCGTTAGAACATAAAAAAGACTCGTTTAGCGCCGAATTAGTTGCGTTTCCCCAGCATGGTATTTACTACACCCAAACCGAATCCTTAATGAGAGAAGTCGCCCAGTTTAAAAGTGTAGGATTTCTTGGAGGGCTCGATCCAACTTCGATTGATGGAAGCATTGAAAAGCCAATCGATTTTACTGTCGCCCTAGCATTAGAACATAATAAAGGAATTGATATCCATCTCCACGAAACCGGCAATTCGGGCGTTAACACTATTGATTACCTGGTTGATAAGGCATTAGAAAATCCCCAACTTGCGGGCAAAGTTTATATTAGCCATGCTTATGTATTCGCTTTTCTTCCAGAAAAAGAAGTTGAACGCCTTGCCAGCAGACTGGCAGAAGCGAAAATTGGTATCGCCACCGCCGTACCATTTAGAAACAATATGGTAATGCCCCTCCCCACTTTGTGGAAACATGGCGTTAAGGTAGTAATCGGAAATGACAATATCCAAGACCACTGGGGTACTTTAGGCTCGGGAAATTTACTACAAAAAGCGAATATAGCTGCTGATTTATACGGCTTGGAAACAGAGTTCGCCTTATCGCGATTACTGAAAATGGCGACCAATAAAATTCTGCCATTGAATGACCAAGGAAAACAACAATGGCCTAAAGCTGGTGATGACGCCAATATGGTTTTCCTTGACGCAAGCTGCTCTGCTGAAGTAGTTTCGAGAATGTCCTGCGTCAAATCATTAATTCATCAAGGAAATATTGTGTATTAATGATATCATTAAGGCCTCTCTAAAATTAATCATACTTGATATAAAAAATGGCCAGTTTAAACTCCTATAGTGATAATAAAGTTAATGAATTTATGCATGCCATTCAAAAGTATTTAAGCCATTGGAGATACAAATCCTTTGAGCGCCTGGTGTCATTTTTAGTTATTTCGCTGCAGGCAATGACCTTATTTAATTTAATTGATACCTATGAAAGTACTTCCTGTTTTTATTTAATTCTGGTTTTGATTGTTGCCTATATCGCTACTGATTTTATTAATGGTTTAGTACATATGTATATGGATAATAATACTTATTATAACTCTGCAGCCGGGCCTTATATTGCTGCATTTCATCTACATCATGCGAAATTTTTTTATACCGTAAGGCATCCATTACGAGTTTATTTTGATGAGTCGGGAACTAAATTTTGGTTGTTGACGTATTTATTAGTTTTAGTGGGGGTTCAATTCAGCGTCCATTTAAGCGTTTTTTTAAATACTGGATTGGTTGCCTTTGGTATTTTTTCATCTATTGCCGAGTTGTCTCATTATTGGTGTCACAACGCCACTAAAAAAAATCGATTGATCCTCTGGCTGCAGAATCATCACATATTGCTTTCCAAAGAACATCATAAGGCACACCATTGTTCTGATAACACTCACTATGCATTTTTAAACGGAGTCACTGATCCGCTAATCAATCTGATTGCTCGTTGTTATTATCAAGGTTATAAAAATCATGCAGACCAGCACACACGAGCCTACATGCAACAAACGTACGATAATAGCGTCTGATGTTACCCTAGAGCCTGGCACATTATTTAAATGCACAGCCCCTTGTGCCAAAGTGAGCTTTAGCACAAGGAAATATGATTTACATTATGAGACAATTTTCCTCAGAAGCATGCATCGATGTCGACTTTGCTCTTCCTGGAACAGTAAACATAGTCAAAAATTTTAGCGCCTCTATAGCTCGCTCAGCTTGCAACGCCCTATCATAACTCTCCCTTTCCTCTGCAGTGAGTCGGGAGTGCTCCTCGACTAAAGCCTCAACCGAGCTTCCCTTGTATTCTTTATAATAAATTTCAAAGATTTCTAAAATATGCTCTACCTCACCTTTTCTAAAAAATTGGAACTTAACATCTGCATGCGAACTTTGTTGCTCCCAGAACTTTTTAAGATACAAAGACAACAATTCTGGCGTAACTTCCGTGACAAATTCAAGATGAAAATGATCTACATCCGTTTCACCTCTATGAGTATGATTTCTTTTTATATGAGGAGCGTCAGGGCCTCGGAACCAATCATCATTATACCCAGGGATAGAGCCTAAAAAATTCCTATCTAAAGATCCCCATGCTTCGATAGCAGAATTAAGTACTTCTACCTCTGCACCAGCAAAATAAAGTGTAATTGTATTTTTAGTGATTTGCAGCTTAACAAAAGGTTTCCCTATTGATAAATCGATGTTAAATGGCATAACAAGACTCCACCCATTTTAGTTGATAAAAACCCATAATACGGCTGGAACATTAAGGAAACCTTAACAATTTATTCTTTTTTTCCACAAAAAAATCTCTTAATATACATGATTAAATTCTCCCGTCGCGATCCCATAGCACGGCAGTAGTTTTTGGATATTCCGGGAAAAAAGCGATTAGACACAAAACTGGCTTATTTTTGTCTACTTACTCTCAGAATGATTAAAAAGGTCGTGCAGGATGGAAGAAAAAGAGGCTTAGAGACTATAATGGGCCAAGAAAATCACTTAAAATGAAAAAAAATTCATCTATGCCGTCATATGATTTAACCAATGCAAAAGAAATCCAATAATGCCTTTTACTTATCATTACAAACAACCTGACGAATATCATTTTAGTCTTGATTCAGTTCAGCTCGCGCAATTTGTTGCAACCGAATTACAGTCCTACGCCGATCTTGCTTCATTACGCATCTTAGACCTGTGCGCCGGGTGTGGAGTCATTGGTATGGAACTATCCTGGCATCTACCCGCGATCCGACACGTTGATTTTATTGAGGTCCAAGATATTTATACCGACTATTTTCAGCAAAACCTGGCGCATATCAATCGTCCTGAACTGAAATGCCGTTGGCATCTTATCAATTACGATGAATTACATGAAAAAGAGTGGGAGGGTAAATATGATGTAATTATCAGCAATCCACCCTTTTTCCTGGTCGGGCACGGAGTACTTTCTCCTTCTGAATTTAAAAATCGCTGTAGATTTTATTTAGATAGCTCATTTCAGAATTATATTCGCGCTTTGGAGAACTCGCTTTCGGAAAAGGGTAAGGCCTATTTTTTATTACGTCCATTAAAACATCATGGTTTTGATTTATTTGCCGAGATACCGGCACTCCTCCAGGAAACAACAACAGTTAAAAAAATATCGCACATCCGAGGCACCGATATAATCTTATTAGAAAAAACGTCATCTGCTGCGATTGTGTAGCAATCTCAACAAATAATAAACACATTATTGGTTCTGTGTTAAGCTTTACCAATCTAGAATAAAGAGTTTTCTCATGATTAAAATTGGGCAATTTAATAAATTAAAAATGATACGAGAAGTTCCTTTTGGCGTGTATTTGCAAGGAGGAGAATGGGGCGAAATTCTATTACCCAATAAATCGATCCCTAAAGGGGCATTAGTTGGTGATGTGTTGGATGTCTTTGTTTACTTTGATTCAGAGGACAAAATTATTGCCACTACCGTACGACCTCATGCCAAATTGGGTAGCTGTGCATTTTTAAAAGTAGTGGATGTCAATGCGGTTGGAGCTTTCCTGGATTGGGGTTTGGACAAAGATTTATTGGTACCCAAACCCGAACAACTTTCTCCTATGGAGAAGGGACAATCCTACCTTGTCTATTTAAAACAAGATCATCAGGGACGCATTATTGCCAGTTCCAAAATCGATTATTTTTTGGATAAGACGGAGGCTAGTTTTAAACCTGGTGAAGAGGTTAACCTACTAATTGCCGATACCACACCGTTAGGACGAAAAGTAATTATCAATAATCACCACTGGGGATTAGTCCATTCGGATGATATTTTTCAACCCTTGATGTATGGCACAAAAATCAAAGGGTACATTAAGAAAATACGTGACGATGGCAAAATTGATGTTACATTAAGACAATTAGGACAAAACAACATTAATGACTTAGCGCAGCGTATCCTGACTAGGCTTGAACAATCCGGTGGTTTCTTAGCTTTGCATGACAAAAGTTCACCTGCAGAAATTCAGCAGGCATTTGCCGAAAGCAAAAAGAATTTTAAAAGTGCAATAGGTCAACTTTATAAACGTAGTCTAATTACTATTGAAGAGAAAGGAATTCGTTTACAGAGCTCCAAAAAGAAAGGTTAAGGTTCCAGTCGAAAGCACAGAACCTCGATTGCTGTTTTTAAGTTAACCAATAGGCATATTGACTTGTATTCGTCCCTAGGTCGCATTCAACGCACCACCGCAAATAATATTATTGCTTTGCTGCAAAGAATGTTCTTTGTTCCTTTGATTCGCTATTCTGATAGATGTATGTGTCCGACATGCAAGCCTTAGAATAGATTAAAAGAAATTTCCGGGATTAGTAGTGCATCCGCTAAGCTTTGTTATGAGGCTCAAATGATAGTAGGCAGGTGTTAGTATAGGGCGTTTAATTTCTTTTACATCACTCATAAAATTTTATACTAATACCCTGACCTGCAACCTAAAATGCCCAGCAAAAACAACCACTCCATTGCCATGACTTATGCTCACAGTGTGACGATGAGTGATGGTGTTGGTGCACTACACGCGCTGCAGAAGTAAAAAGTTTACCGTGGTTATATCCCCCATAATACTTTACTGGAGACCAGGAAGGACTTACTGGCGGTAAGGGCGGATTCAATGTAGAAAATTGCTCACAAGCATGCACAACATCACCACCAACAACGGTCATCAAGGAATAAAGATCCTTGATTTCCTCATCAGGAATCTCAAAAAAGTTTTTTGACAGTACCGCAAAATCAGCCAATTGATCCGGAAGAAATGAGCCTTTGTTCTCTTCGTCATTGGAAAACCAGGCACTTCCTTTGGTATAAAGTTCCAATGCTTTTTCGCGCGAAAGAATATTATCTTCTTGATACAATGATTGCCCACCCACCGTTTTTCCCGTAGTGAGCCAATACAAGCAAAGCCAAGGGTTATAACTTGAAACCCGAGTCGCATCAGTGCCCATACCGACAGGAATACCGGCATCTAGCAATTTAGTAATTGGTGGTGTGCGTAACGTTTTTTCTCTCCCGTAACGCTCACTGAAGTATTCACCTTGAAAGGCCATTCTGTCTTGAATCGCAATCCCACCGCCAAGCTTTTTCACACGCTCAATAGACTGATCTGAAATGGTTTCGGCATGGTCAAAAAACCAGTGTAATCGGTCAATGGACGATTCAGCGTTCACCTGCTCATAAACCGTTAATGCGCGTGCAATGGATTCGTCATAGGTTGCATGTAGTCTAAAGGGCCATTTTTTTTGCGCTAAAACCTCAACGACTGGTTTTAACTGCTCTTCCATAACATCGGGTAAATCAGGACGTGGTTGCAAAAAATCTTCAAAATCTGCCGCAGAAAAAACCAGCATTTCTCCCGCACCATTATGGCGATAATAATCATTTCCTTGTTGATATTTTGAGATTTGCGTCCAATGCGTAAAATCCTCTAATTCATGCCCTGGTTTTTGCGTGAATAGATTATAGGCAATACGCAAAGTCAGCTTATTTTCTTTATCCAATTGCTGAACAACCTCATAGTCATCGGGATAATTTTGAAAACCACCGCCGGCATCGATGACACTGGTAATTCCAAGGCGATTTAATTCGCGCATAAAATGTAAGGTCGAATTAATTTGATCGCTACGGTCCAATTTAGGCCCCTGCGCTAGTGCCGAATAAAGAATAATGGCATTAGGATGCGCAATGAGCATTCCGGTGGGATTACCTGATTTATCGCGTTGAATTTGGGTTCCAGGCATTTCCTGGGTATTTTTATCATAACCAATCGCATTCAATGCAGCTTTATTGAGTAGGGCTCGATCGTACAAATGTAAAATGAAAACAGGGGTGTCGTGAGAAACCGCATTGATTTCCTCTAAGGTAGGCATTCTGCGCTCTTTAAATTGAAATTCAGTCCAGCCCCCTACCACACGAACCCATTGCGGAGCTGGGGTACGTGCCGCCTGCTCTTTAAGCAGATATAAAGCCTCATTAAGACTGCGAATCCCATCCCAACGTAGTTCCATATTAAAATTTAAACCGCCACGAATGAGGTGGATATGCGAATCGTTTAAACCAGGAATCACCGTGTTCTTATGCAAATCGATTAATTTAGTGGATGAGGTTTTCAGTTTCATGATTTCATCGTCTGAACCAAATTGCACAAACCGATGATGTTCAATGGCAACCGCGGTAATTTTTTTACTGATACCTGAACCTTTAAAATTACCATTGTAATAAATAGTATCCATCTCTAGGTTCTCCTATGAGGAGCCTTAAGGAAATAGATTCCCGCAGGTGCAGGAATAAAAGAATCAGATAGCCTTAGGCTCAATTGAATTAATATAAATCAGCAGCAAGACCGAATTTTAGGTGCCAGTAATTTCTTAATCCAGAGCATTCTTTCTGGTCCGAACTATCGCGTCACAACGAGCACCCCTATTAATAGATCAATTATAGTTCATGCTCAGTATTTTATGTGGCTTCCACTACACGCTGAACAGAGGTAATGGTTACAAAAAATTTAAATAAATGTATAATTTTACGCGATTTTAAAAAAAGCGAACTAAGTACTAGGTCAATGGATGTAGATCATTAACCTCTTACTTTAATAATCATTTTGGTAAGGATACTCTCATGCAGAAAATAGGGATAAGCGCTTTTATTTTATTCATTATGACCCATTGCACAGCTCATGCAATGCAAAGCCCAGGTTTTGCTGTTGGACCGCAGTATGATACTACCCACGTTTATGTTGCTCCTGAAAATTTTGACCGTTTTGTTTCCAGTTTTGTCAGCACTTTTGGTGGAAAAACATCGAAGAAAGGTGTTTTCCAGGTAACGCCTACCCCCAGCCAAACAATGTCACAACTAGCGCTAACGCCTGCGGGAACCATTTCTGTCTTTGGCTTTAAAACACCAGTTCCTCATCCCTTTGGCAGTGAACGAACTGGGTATTTGGTTAATGATTTTGATAAGGCAATCCTGGCCGCACGTTCCGCGGGTGCAGATGTGATTGTAGCTCCATTTCCTGATCCGATTGGTCGAGATGCAATTATTCAGTGGCCAGGTGGCGTGAACATGCAAATCTATTGGCATACGACCCCTCCCTCCTACGAACCTTTAGCAACCATTCCCGAAAATCGAGTTTATGTTTCTCCAGATCGTGCCAATTTATTTGCGCAACGCTTCTCCAGCTTTGCTCGAGGAAAAATTGTTGCGGATGACCCTAAAGCTTCAGGAATAGAAATTGGGCAACCGGGAACTACTTATCGACGTATGTCTATAGAATCAGGCTTTGGTAAAATGCTAGTAATTGTGACCAATGGCCATTTAAACTGGCCTTATGGGCACGAAATGACCGGTTATGAAGTACCCAGCCTCAAAGAAACCTTAAATAAGGCGCAAGCTGCTGGAGCGAAAATTCTCGTAGCGCCAGTTAATTCTGGAGGCCGTATCTCAGCGATGATTCAATTTCCTGGGGGCTACATTGCTGAAATTCACCAACTAACAAAGGGCATAGACGACTCACAAAAACCCACGACAAAACAGTAAATGAACCCCAGAGGCATACTGTTTTATAGCTTGCTGTTCAGTTCATGTGATGTACTCGGTAGCCAGGACACCTCAGTTTCCCAGACGCCACAACGCCCAAAGATTATGTTTAATCGCTGGCAAGAGGACTGGTCTGTTTTGGCTAATCCGCAGGTTCCGCGTGAACCTTTTGATGAGCTGAAATACATTCCCTTATCCAAAACCAACCCACAAACCTATCTTTCTTTTGGGATTAATTTGCGTGAACGCTTTGAAAGTAATGATGCCGTTAATTTTGATGTAGGCAATAGCGTTCCGCAATCGTACCTTCTTAGCCGTTTTGAACAACATATTGATTTACATATTGCGAATAAACTGCAAAGTTTCGTGCAATTTCAAAGTGATTTTTCACCCTGGAAAACCATCATTACCCCAGTTGATCAAAACCGCTTGGATTTAGAGCAAGCATTTACCACGTTGGTTGAACCAATTGCCGGAGGCACTTTTAAGTTTCGTACCGGTCGTCAACAATTTGCCTTTGATTTACAACGTTTTGTTTCGGTCCGTGATGGACCTAACGTGCGTTTATCATTTGATGCACTCTGGGGCGATTATGAGCATGGGGCTTGGCGCTTTATTTCATTTTACAGTCGGCCGGTGCTTACCTTAAATCTTCGTGCGTTTGACGATTACAGCAGCAGTCATTACACCTTCAGTGGCTTTCGGGTGGAACGCAAAGTACAGAGCCTGGGTAAGATAAATTCCTATATTGCTCATTTCAAACAAGATAATGTGCATTACGTTTCCGTCTCTGGAAATGAACGTCGTCATGTTTTGGATGCACGCATTGTCGGCAAAGGGACCGCTTTTGATTGGGATTTAGAGTTTATGGGACAGGAAGGAAGCATTGCCAATAAACAAATTCGCGCCTGGGCAATGGGCTCACGTTCCGGATACAAACTCAATAAATTGCGGTGGTCTCCCCGCCTTGGTTTGCAGCTTGATGCCGCCTCGGGTAACCATAATCCTCATGGGAAAACCTTTGGCACCTTTAATCCCCTCTTCCCCAACGGCTATTATGTCACCCTTTCAGGTTATACGGGTTATTCTAACTTTATTCATCTTAAACCCTCCTTCAGTCTGCAACCGAATCCCTCATTAACCGCGATGATTGCCGCAGCCGCTTTGTGGCGCGAAACTATTGCTGACGCCGTCTATACCCAGCCGATTATCCCCGTAGGGGGCACCGCCGGTGAGGGAGGAAGATTTACAGGTCATTATTATCAATTGCGTTTTGATTGGCTCATATCGCGTCATTTCACCAGTGCTCTTGAAGCAGTACATTATCAAGTGGCGGAGTCCATTCGCGCCGTAGGAGGAAAAAACTCCAATTATGTTGGGGTTCAGCTTCAGTTTGGCTGGTAATCAGGTGGTTAATTGATGGCCCTGTGACTCTTGCTCCTCACCGTGCTGTCATAGCGCGCAAGGATTAATACTAAATAGAAAAACCATGCTGCTTTTCCTCATGGTTTGTCTCTTCTCCAAAGAGAATATTTACGGAGGGGTGTAAATATTTTTTTATCTTTTCTATTTGTTCCTCATCAAAGAAATTATTATGCAGATCAAGTGTTTTTAAATTCCTATGCCGTGATAAATGAGCGCAAAATGTCTCTAATTCGTTAAGTTTTTTTTCGCCCAGATAATTTTCTGAAAGCACTAACTTTTCCAGCGACGGAGGAAGTTCATCAATAATTTGACACAATAGGTCTATGGGTTGCTTATTAAAATGATTGGCTCCCAAATTTACGGAAATCAGGTTTTTATTTGTAGCCAATGCTTTAAATGCGTGGCCAATCTGAAGGTTTTTACTCAACTCATTACCGTTTAAATCAATCTCAGCAACAGAAAGAAGTGAAAACAACTGAGATAATTGGCTGGTTTCTACGATACCAAGGCAGTTATTACTCAGATCTAAAGAAGTTATCTCTACCCCACTTAAATGGAAAGCCTTTATTATTTCATCAATCCACAGGTATAAGTCATTTTCACTTAAATCCAGACGCTCCGTATAAGGGGGGATACTCTGAAAAGCAAACAGAATATCCTCTATAGTTTTATGGTAAAAATCATTGATCAGGTACGATTTTTCTCGGATGGCCGAGGGAGTAAATAAAGTAACGTGATAGGGTGTGTATTCAAACACTGGAAACCTCCTTGATGATAAATAAATATTTAACTTAATTTTGCATTATTCTCAGACTGCTCATTGGGTAATACAATGGATTGACGAAGCCCCTGCATTACATCTCGAAAAGTGGTCATTTGTAATTTCTTTAAATCGAACTCAATATTATTCAGGGATTTTATGATTGATGACCCGCCGTTGAATTTATTTCCTTTCAATAACTCCATAAATTCGTCTCTTGAATGATTAACTATCTCAATAGCCTTTTTCATCTCATTATTCGTCAAGGCTTCACCAACCCGGTAAAGATCAAGTCCTAATTTTTCTGCTTTTTGTTGTCCCTGGGCATGCCCAATCAACTGATGACGCACCTCGTTTTTATATCCATCAATATAATTAATTATTTTCTGTGCTATGGCATGTGCAACAGGGGGTTTTAATGGTTCATTTAAACTTTGTATTTTGCTACGCACCGTAAACTGAAACACACTTCCTTGAAAGGCAGGAGCCTCTGGATTATCTTTTATCCAGCTAAGTTCAGTATCCGCTTTAATTCTCAATGCTTCAAAGCAAGGCAGACTTTGCACATGGTCTAAAACATCACTTATTGATGCGCCCTCTCCGAGTAAAGAACGAATGGTATGTTGAAGGGTTATTAGATTAGCCGTGTATAGAGCATCCTGGCAATTTTTAATTGTAAAAAGAGCTAATTTATCAAATACCTGCTCTAATTGGGCTAATAAATCATCGGATTTAAACGTTATTTTTTCGGGAGAGAGATTATTATTGATTTCGATTAACGATTTCTGCAGATGCTCAATACCTTGAGTATAATGATTCTCTTGCATATCCATGATTAACTTTGAAAATTCAATCTTTGCATGTTGAATTCCCTTTTTGATAACCGCTTCATCCACCCTGCCAATTTTTGCCAAACTCGTGGCCAGCTCAGGCATTACATCCAGAGAGCACAGACCAGGATAATCTCGCCATAGTTTGGATGGAGCCCCACCGCTAACACCAACTCCGGCAATTTTTTCTCGATTGATGAAATCAAGCACAGGATGTTCCGGATTAAGAACAGAGCCACCGAAAAAAACAGGAGCATTCAATAAGTCATTAAATGCATGTCCTAAGTCAATTCTGGCAACACGGGGCGTTTGTTGGTGCTCATCAGTAACTACTAACATATTACCCGGATTAATGTCATGGTCGCCTAAAATAGCGGAAATTGCTATTGCATCTACTAAACTGCTTTTCAATGGTGCCATAAGCTCACTGTCAAAGCCAATATTTCCCGCCGTTGAATTCTGACCAGCAATTAAACTAGCGTGCGCTTTATCAAAAGGAACCTGCTTTTTGATATAATCATCTAAATTTAGTGCATTGGTACCGATATACTTGGAGGCAATCAAAACTCTATTTCTGTTTTGATCATACACAAGATTTACTTCGGGGATTTCACTTTGAGTCGTGATACTTTTTAATAATTCCTGACCAATACATGCCGCAATAAATTCACCTAAATTTTCTCGATCAGTACCATGAGCTTTAATGCGTCTTAAATAACTATTATCAAGGATAGAGGGTTTTAATTGATAGTATGACGTACCTTCCTTAACTCGCCTACTTCCAGTAACACCTCCGGTAGAGGTTGAGGAAGAAAAATCAAAGTTATCTACGGATTTTGTTCTTATTTGCTTATCTGACATTTGTTGTTGCACAGTATGCGAAGCAGGCTGTTGAGTGCGGTCTTTAGGTCTCCAGAAGTTTAGCTTTGATTTCCTATCCTCATGCTCTAATTTAGTTCTCATTTTAAGGACTCCTCCAAATGATTCAGGAAACATTCTGCCTGACTCTCAGTAAATTAGGGTGACTCTGAAGGGGATTACGCTGCCAGAGTTCATTTACTTTGTATGTTTAAAGTATATAAAAAGAACCTTTTGAAAAAATGAACGTCGCAGGAAAGATAGGACTAGATGCTAACGAATCAGAATAAGGGATAGTCAGGGTCCAATAAATTAATTTTAAACAAGCAGTCGAGAAATGGCCCCGTTGAAATAACCGGAGCCAAACGATACATTTACAGATTAACTGAAAAGCGATTAATTAACGTCGCGCATAAGGTCTGCTCTCCTCAGCTAGCGCTGATTCCGGCTCATGATTGGCAACGTTGATGTCTACGCCTTTCGTGGATTGGAAGAACGTTTGCCCAGTTGATTGCCAAAACTTCGGCGTACTCTGAGTAAACAGTACTGCTAAACCAGGAATAACACCGGTTAAGATAATGCTTAACACAATTAACGCATTTTTTGCGAATCGTTTCCCAGCCGCATCACGATGTGTTAACAGCGTATCTCTGGCTTCATCTAACTCCTGATAAAATTGCTTAACCTTTTCACTGGGTTTCTCAGTAGACTCTAGAATAGTGTACAGCGTAGCAACCTTAGCAAATTTATCTTTTAACCCTTGCACGCTTTGCTCTTCAGGCCAGGTGTTAATTGCAGCAACATTGTTTGCTAAATTAGCGACATCATTGAGATCTAGATGAGGATTCACGTGCTGTTTTACTTTTTTGGCCAAATGTAATAAATAATCTTTTGTCAAAGGGGATAGCCTATCTTCTACGATAGTTTGAAATTTGCATTCGATCTTGATGTCAAAATTATTTTTCTCAAACTGCAATCGATGGATTGCGTCTGTTAATTGGGTCACCTGTTCGGTCAGGCTGTGGTGTTCATCTTCGATGGTGCTTTTGTACGCTGATTGCTCGGAATTCAGTTGAGTGATTATAGTTGTTAGCTCCCTGACTTCCTGAGTTAACGTTTCTTTCTCTGCAGTTAGAGTTCCGATTTCATTCTTTTGTTGTTCTTGTTTCGCATCTAATTCCTGAATTTGTTTACATTGCTCTTGATTCGCCAGCACTAATGGATCATCCACACCCAAACAAATTGCTGCACTTGAAATTTCTTTATAAAGAGCCTCATTTTCTTTGTCAAAGTAACCTTTAAGTGTCTCTAATGCTATATTGTGAGCCGCTATAAACTGAGCTGTTGCGTCTACCACTTGTTTATGTCGCCCCGCTAAAAGCGCTTCATGCTGTTCGTAATTAATAACGGTACTATCGATATTTTGAAAATCTGGAAGCGCTTTTTTAAAGGCATCTAACTCGTTAGAGGTACTAATTACTTCACGAATAATAGTGTCTGTGGTGTAACGCTGATTCTTTGCAATAGCCTCCACAATGAGTAAACCAGCACAATCCCTATTGGATACATCCTCTGTTTCTTCAAATTCTATTTGCTGAAGTTGTGTAAATTTGCTTTGTAAAAATTCATTAATTTCACTCACGTTAGGATTTATTGAATTGAGTTCATTAAGCTGCATAATAAACTGAGTAAAATAGGTAGTTAACTTGTTGTCAGCGAGTTGTTCATTAAGTTGCTGCATTGCCTCATTTAAATCGCTAACAAATTGTTTCTGCTGCATCCTATGGACTAAATCCTGATAATGCTTTTGTAAGCCCTCGTGCTTTTTCGTTAACATATCGCGTAAATTAGATCTGAATGTCTCGTAAATGGTTCGAGCAATTTCATTGTCTTGGTCTGCACTCGTATACTCTGCAAACTGTTTAAATGTATTCTGAACTGCATGATATACATCTGCTCGCTCCTGGGTGTCAGTCAATTTACCTTGTAAATAGGTTTGTCTTACTTCCTCAATAATCGTACTCACTCCGTCTAAAAGGAGCTCAAAACCTTCTGTTGTGTATAGAGCACAAGCGAGATCATCCTCAATGAAAGAATCCATTATCAAAAGAGACTCCTTGTTCTCATCCAGCGCGCGTAGGCTGCGGTGATGTCTTGCAATCTCAAGTAAGCGCGTTACGGCTTTGTCTATCGTTTGATTTAATGGAATGTTATCACCACTTAAACCTAAATCACGATTTAAAGACAAATGAGCATGTTCATAATTGAGAAAGCGACCACCGGGAACTGGAGGTATAATCGTTTCAAGGTACGTGTCGTTATGTGCATGGTAATGCACTATCCGTTGGTCAGTAATGTTCCAGAAGAGTTTGAGAATGCTCTGCTCTTGGCCAAGAAAGGCATAAGCGGTGTTATTGTACTGTTTATAAGCGTCTTTATTAGCGAGAATTTCATTATATAATGCAAAATAAATAGGTTTAAAATGTTCTTTTTGTGGCTCCCCGTGCTCATCAAATAATTTTTTAGTTAAATGACAAAAGGGATCATCTTCACCGCGTCGAGGGGTCATCTTAACCCCATTACGACTCAAGAACTCAATCAATTTTACAATAGTAAGTTCCTGAACATGTGTGGTGTTTGCGCCCAAGGCATTGGCTCTACGTTGTTGGTCAAGAAGATTTCCTGAACCAGTGCCATGATGCCCCGGTAAACTTATTAGTTTAAATTGTGTCTCTGCTGATACCGGTTTAGGGACAATCGGTTTAAAACAGCGAGTGCGCTCATTTTCATAAATATACTGTTCATATTCTTTAACAATTTTAGGAAGTTGGTAAAAACGAGGATCGTTCCATGCAAGGGAAGAGAAATGAGTGATACCCACATAATCCCCACCAGGCACTGGATCAACGTTTAATATAGATAATTTAACACATGCTATATTATTCTTGAGTTGTTCCCAGTTTAAATTCGCAAATGTTTGTTGGTGTGTATTCATTGCCCCTTGGGTTAGAGGACATGGGCTCTTTAATACTTCATCATTAAAATCATCTGATTGTTGTTCCATCAATGTTTGAATTCGCTCTAACTCATGGGCAACTAAAATGGCTTCAACGGCTCCACGGCTATGAGCAATAACGTTAATGTGTGTTTCCCCACGGCTTATTGCTTCGAGAGCAGCAGCAACACCACGGGCAATTCGATCCCCGACCTCACTTCCAAGGGTTGTTGGGCCATCAATTACCGCAACTTGGTTGTTCTTAAACCGAACTGTATCATCCTCAAAACCAGTTGATTTATTTTCAATCATCGTGGAAATATAACTTAAAGTCTCAGCTCGATCATAAGAATTTTCTACTTTATTGGGAGAAAATTGCGTATCAGTTCCTAATAGAGTCAGCGTAAATGACATAATAATGATCCTCTACATCGTGTTAGTTGTTCAGCGAGTATACTTTTCCTATACTGAAGAAAACTTTAAGCCGGCATGAATGGTTGTCATGCGCTATGAACACTTGGAATGACAAAGGATCAAATGAAAAAAGAGATTCCTGATAGTACCCATCAATGCAATGACATTCTGAGCCTGCAATTGAATAAGAGACTTTTCTTTTCTACGCGTGGGCTGATGAGCATTTTCGATTATGCACGCGATGCTGGGCGTCTTAGAACAATTTGAGAAGTGGTTGGATAAACATCTTAAGTAGGATAGGGATATAGCTCATTAGGAAATTGCTTTGTGATCAACATCCTGTAGTGTAACAAGCCCTTAAAGGGTTAGTGTAATGAGAGCATTTGAAATACCTAATATGAAAGTGACACTACGGGGTACTATAATTTATTGATAACAACATTATAATTATATAACTAGTTTATTCATATTGGTTCACTTCATTGAGCTGCCCAGTCCATAGCTCACCAAGGCTTGTAAGAACTATATGATAAAACCTGTTTTGGATATCCGCTTAATATGGGCATTATTAAAGGCTATAAAATATTGGGTACGCTTTATCAAACCCCTAACACGATACTTTACCGCGGGTTACGGCTTCTTGATAATGTTCCCGTTATGCTCAAATGTCCCTACTCAGAGCACCCCTCTCTTAAAATTCTCGCAGACTTGCACCACGAATATTTTTTACTCAAGCAACTCAATATTCCAGGTGTTATTAAGTCCTATGCACTCATTCAACAAGGTCACCTTACTGTTTTAGTTTTAGAAGATATCAATGGCCAGACTTTAAAGAGTTTTTTACAAGAAAAGCCATTAGAACTGGATGTTTTCTTCACAATCGCCTTACAGTTGGTCTACGCTTTAGCTGAGTTACATCAACAGCATATTATTCATAAAGACATTAAACCTGCAAATATCATTATTGAACCTCAAACGCTGTTAATCAAACTGACAGATTTTAGTATTTCTTCACAGCTACTGGAAGAAACACAAAGCTATAATAATCTTCATCTTTTAGAAGGTTCACTGGCATACATATCGCCCGAGCAAACGGGGCGAATGAACCGAAGTATTGACTATCGCACCGACTTTTATGCTCTGGGAGTCACTTTTTATGAAATGTTAGCAGGCCACTTACCTTTTGATGCAACGGATATTCTTGAGCTGGTGCATTGTCATCTTGCAAAAGTTCCGGCCCCTTTATCATCACTTCCTCTAAATATCCCGACAATGCTTAGCCAGATTATTATCAAACTAATGGCTAAAATGCCAGAAGAGCGTTACGTAAGCGCAAGAGGCTTAGCAGCGGACTTGGCCGAATGCGCTAAACAATGGCAATCAAAAAAAACGATTGCTGAGTTTACCTTGGGCGCTATTGATATCAGTGATCAACTCCAGCAAACACAAAAATTGTATGGACGTGAAGAGCCCATTGCAGAGCTACTCTCTGCTTTTGAGCGAGTTAGTCAAGGACAAAATGAAGTAGTTCTAGTGTCTGGTTACTCCGGGATCGGTAAAACCTCCCTGGTTAAGGAAATCTATAAACCACTGACCTGCCGTAAAGGATATTTTATTCAAGGTAAATACGAGCAATTACAGCAGAATAAGCCTTATAGTGCGCTCATTGATGCGTTGCAAAACCTGGTTAGACAAGTATTGGCAGAGCCTGAGCAAAAACTAAAACACTTAAAACAGGCCTTACAACAGTCTATTGGCAATCAAGGGCATGCGTTGCTGGCTTTGATTCCTTCGATGAAACAACTGCTTGGCCCGCAATTACTTTTGGAAAATACTATTGGTGAAGCTCAAAACCAACTGACATTTGCATTCCAGCAATTTATAAAAGTCTTCTGCCAGGCCAATCATCCGTTAGTTATCTTTTTGGATGATTTGCAATGGGCAGATAATGCATCGTTACAACTGCTACAACGTTTATTAAAGGATACAGCGAATAGTTATTTTATGTTGATAGGTACTTATCGAGATAATGAGGTGGATTTTGGCCATCCATTAATGGAATTTCAAAAAAAGCTAATGGCCAACTTCGTAGCCCTCAATACTATTAAATTACCACCATTGACCCATTTTCATCTGCAACAACTACTTGCCGATACGTTGGGCTGTGGACTTGCGCGGGCAAAACCTTTGGCTGAAATCCTGCAAATAAAAACCGAGGGTAATCCTTTTTTTATCCACACGTTTCTCAAAAGCCTACATAATACCCATCTGTTAACTTTCGATTATAAAAAAGGCCAATGGCACTGGGATATGATACAAATCGAGCAGCAACAGATGACCGAAAATGTAGTCGACCTGCTTATTAACAACATCCAGCAGCTATCACAGCCAGCACAAGAGAATCTGAAATTAGCCGCCTGTATTGGTATCCAGTTTGATTTGCACACCTTATCGGTTATCAGTCAACAATCTGTATCACTCACCCTGAGCTTGTTGCAAGAAGCGTTACACGCCAACCTCATCCAATTAGTTCAAGGCAATTACAAATCCATCGACTTGATGGAGGACAACCTCACTGATGCGCAACGTTCAGAAGGCTTGATGATCTTTCAGTTTAAACACGACCGTATTTTGCAAGCAACATATCAACTTATAGTACCCAATCTTAGACGTGAATTGCATTTAAACATTGGTCGTTTATTGTTAACCAATGCGAATAAGGATTTGGGTGATGAAACCTATCTTAGCCAAGTTGTACACCATTTAAATGAAGCTTCGTCGTTAATTACTCAATCTACAGAAAGGTTGGAGCTGGCCGAATTTAATTTACAAGCAGGCAAAAAAGCAAAAACGGTTGCCGCCTACCAAGCTGCAAAAAATTATTTCCGTATTGCTATGCCCCTATTACCAGAAGATGCCTGGAAGCATCATTATGAGTTAACTTTTGCTTTATATTGTGGGCTGGCTGAAAGTGAACTATTAACTGATGATCATCAGCTTGCACAGCAACACTTGGCGATACTCTTCCAGCAGGCTCAAACCACGCTTGATAAAATGCTGGTCTACCAACTTGATATTATACGGCTTAGCCTTGCGAATCGCTATAATGACGCACTGCGGCAGGGATTAGCAGTATTACGACTTTTTGGACTTGATCTCCCTCTCTACCCTAAATCTTATCATATTTTAACCGCATACCTGTCTATAGAATGGAGATTGTATGGTAAAAAATTTACTAATTTGGATTTAACTCAACAAGCGAGTAATGAATACAGTTTGCTGCAAAAAATATTAAACCAGTTATATGCCTCTACCTATATTACATCGAACAAAGAATTATTTGTTCTACTCATATTTCATGCTGTTAAACTATCATTACGCTACGGATACACACCTGAAAGTTCATATTGTTTTGCAGCTTATGCATTTGTATTAATCCATGTATTTAAGCGCTATAACGCAAGTTTTAAGCACGTTGCACTTGCTTATCGGCTCGCTGAATATTACCCCGATCCTTCTGTGTTAGCTAAAGTGGAATTTTGTATGGGACATTTTCTCCATTTTTGGAAATATCCACTCTCTCAATCTTTGAATTACACCTTACACAGTTATCAATTAGCCCAACAAACAGGGGATTTAACAACCGCTGATTATAGTTTTATAAGTCATTTTTTAAATCAATATGCTTTAAGTTACCCATTATCTGACCTTGCAAATATCCTCAGAGAAGTGCTAAAAAAACGCAACCCCAATGACTATTTCTATCCGGTTTGGATTTTGGTGGAATATTCAATAATCAACTTGCAGCATTCCGTAATAAATAAGAACTTTGATCAAGAAATAGCGCGTTCCTTCAAATCTATTGTTGAATGCAAAACGCAGCATGAACAGGCTTGCTTTTACTTTTGTGCGATAAAACTCGCCTATGTGACCGGTAAATTTTCTTTAGCAGTAAAAATGGGGTTAGATGCCGAGATATTTGCAGATTCAGCTATAGGAACCATCACCTATGTCGAAGGACAAATATATTATGGTCTGAGCTTAGCTGCGAGCTACAAAACAGCCACCCTCGCTGAGCAATCCGGTTACAAAAAGAAGCTCCTCGCTATTCAAAAGTCCTTTAAACGTTGGACCGGATGGTGTCCTACCAATTTTGAACCGTATTATTTAGTGCTTAGTGCCGAAATCTTCGCTATTCAGGAAAATTATCGCAAGGCCAGTGATTTGTATGACCAGGCAGCTCAACTTGCATTGGATAATAATCACCCTCAACTTACTGGCGTTATTAATGAGTGTGCTGCTCGATTTTACTCACAGGAAAACAAGCCACACCTAGCAAAACACTATTTTCGCGAAGCACATTATGGGTATGAGCGTTGGGGAGCCCTGGCCCTTTGCCAGCGTCTAAAACAACAACATCCCCAATCTTTTTATGAGTATGACAGTCCTAAGACATCCTTACAGCAAAAGATTATGGCCAACCCCCAAACTTCAACATCAAGCAATGATCTTTCTATAGATTTTATGGCAATTCTCAAATTGACCCAAACGATTGCCAGTGAAATACAGTTCGACAAATTATTAAAAAAACTACTGAAAATTGTGCTTGAAAATGCGGGCGCACAACGCAGTGTACTGGTCATAAAGAAGGATAACTCCTGGCTTATCGAAGCTGAAGGTACTTTAGAACAACAACGCATTTGGTTAGTGGATGCAAAAAGCGTCGAGACACGCTCAGATTTACCGCTAACGGTTCTTAACTACGTCCAACGGACCGAAGAAGCTGTACTAATACAGGATGTCGCTAACGACATCCAATTTTTAGACCCTTATTTGCAGCAATCTAAATCTAAATCGATATTAATAATTCCTCTCTTCTATCAAGGCCAACTACGACGCATTCTCTATCTTGAAAATAATATGCTTAAGCATTCCTTTACCGCTCAGCACTTACAAGACCTTACTATCGTAGTGTCTCAAGCCGCCATTTCATTAGAAAATGCGTACCTTTATTATCAAGCAACCCATGATCCATTGACGGGTTTTGCCAATCGAAATCTGCTCTTTCAAATTTTTCAGCAAAGCGCCTCGCGTTTATCACGTGAAGCCAAACAATTAGCCATAATTTTCCTGGATTTAGATTATTTTAAAAAGATTAACGATACTATGGGTCATGAAGTCGGTGATAAGTTACTTATCTATTTTTCAGAGCAAATTAAATCATGTCTGCGAGCTGGTGATTTACCTGTACGCCTTGGAGGTGATGAGTTTGTGATTTTATTGGATAGCTTTGATGAAAGCGTGCAGGTAAAAGGCATCATCGATAAAATTTATCAGAAGCTAGCTGCTCCAGTTATGATACAAGGCCATATGATCCATATTTCAACCAGTGCTGGCATCAGTTTATTTCCAAAAGATGCTACGGATATTCAAGGCCTTTTAAAGCAAGCGGATACAGCTCTATATCGAGCTAAAGAACTGGGGAAAAACCAGTATCAGTTTTATTCAGTGGCTTTAACCCAATACATTCAGCAAAACCATCATCTTGAAACTGAATTCGAAAATGCCTTAGCGAATCAGGAATTTTGTTTATTTTATCAGCCAATCTTTGATTTAGTAAGCGAGCGTATTATAAGTCTTGAAGTATTACTGCGCTGGCATCATCCAACAAAGGGATTATTAGAAGCCAATCAGTTTATTCAATTGCTCGAAAAAACGCCATTCATGTTGCCCGTAGGCGAATGGGTACTGCGTACAGCCTGCCAGCAAGTTAAGAGCTGGCAAAATCAAAACGTACCAACAGTGCCTATAGCGGTTAATATTTCCCCCTTACAATTGGAAAATCAATCTATTAGCCAATTAATTGCCAACGTTCTAACGGAAACTCAGCTAGAACCAGTCTTTTTAGAGCTTGAGTTAACTGAATCCATTCTTATCGAATCAGCCAGCATTATAGGAGAAATGGAGGCGTTAAAAAATTTAGGCATTAATTTAATCATTGATGACTTTGGTAAAGGATATTCCTGCTTGGCCTATTTGACACGTTTGTCACTTAGTAAATTAAAAATTGACCGATCTTTTATTAATAAAAATCAGTTAAAAGAGCAAGATAAGATTATTTTAGAAGCCATTATTGGATTAGCACACCGCCTACAGCTAAAAGTGATTGCAGAGGGAGTTGAAGAGATTTCCCAAGTGAATTTATTACGCATCCAGCACGTTGACGCCGTGCAAGGCTATTATTTTAGTCCTCCCTTATCTGTAAATGATTGTGAACATTTATTAAAGGGTGAGAAAGGCTGATAGTAATTGGGCCTACCCAGTGGATTTCCTCTTTTTTCTAAAAAGTCACTATCAGAAACAAAAAGCGAAGCTTGTCCCCGTAAGTCACCTAGGACTAATGGTCTAACCTGTAACCACTTGAACTTCATGCACCCTACTTCTCCGAAGCAACATGCGTATTTAAAAAGCGAGTTAATTGGTTCGGATAATTCCTTAGAGTTTGAATTATCGTGTCACATAAATGAAGTTTTTTTCACCGGAGAATGATAATATTAAATAACAGCGTTTATTTAAACTATCTAAATAGACCATTAACTTTTTATGAAAATATAGAGTATTTAAAATGAGACCCATCGCTCGTGGATACACACATCTGGCCGCGTTTTTTATTATTCTCTACCCCTCTATACTACTCTTAATTGACAGTAATGGGCCTCGCGCACTTGTTGCGAGTCTAATATATACGGGTAGTCTGATGATGCAGTACGGCGTGAGTGGTTTCTATCATACTAAAACCTGGAGCAGGGAGAAATATTTATTATTAAGACGTTTGGATCATGCTTCTATTTTTGTATTAATCGCTGGCTCAGCTACTCCAATATGTCTCCTTAAGTTAAAAAACCCCGTAGGATTGCAGCTCTTATCCATTTTTTGGCTCGTTGCTCTCGCTGGAATATGCATGACGACTATATGGACCCATGCCCCAAAATGGACTAGAGCTCTTCTTTATCTCTTTATGGGTTGGATTGGAGTGTTCTATTTTCCCGAAATTAAATCTTCTTTAGACCTAATAGACACCCAATTATTAGTATTAGGTGGCGTAACGTACACCATTGGTGCTCTAATCTATGCATTTAAATGGCCCGATCCTTTTCCTACCGTATTTGGATATCATGAGGTCTTCCATCTTTTAGTAATCCTAGGCAGTAGTTTTCATTTTGCTCTAAATTATAATTTAGCAACTACCTAGTTTCCTTGTCGATATATTAAAATATTATTTAATTTGGTTCTAAACCTGTGTAAATTCACTTACAAAACGATGCTTTTTATAAAAGCCAAAACTTTGCACAGATCTCAATCTGTATAATCCGACTTGACCATTGATAAATAGACTTCGGATCCTTTGTCAGTATATCTTCTGTTCTCTTTTTTGCTGAACCCCATTATTATCGGAATCGACTCCTCATATATATTGAGTTATTGCTGCTTTCATTAGCGCTATAAATAATATATTTATCTTTTATTGGAAAATTTTGTAATGTTCTGCGCTATTTGTTGCACGGTTTTTCCGGACGCAAAAAATTCTTCCAGCATAAGGAAGATAGATATAACCCGATTCATTAACATCTGTTCAGGAGGCGCTGTGTTTCTAGTAGTTGTTGAGGAGCTAACCTAAACCAAGAATACTATTGGTGGAAGCTTCAACAGCATCAACCTCCCCATATTTTTGGCTAAACCTATTGTTACTCCTTAAGGAGATAAGCTACTGCTCGGCTTAGACAATAAATCTGATAATAAATATTGACGAGTAGTCTTATGACCCTCTAAACAACGATCTAATACAGTAACGCCTGAAAAGCTGTTAATAAGCGTGTGCAATTTATCCTGAAACTGCTGGTGTTCCTCTATTCCCAATTTTTGTTTAATAAATATATCCGACACGGGGATCTGCAGGTCTTTAGAACAACGTCGAGCATAAGCCCTCATTTCTTCATCTGTAACCCATGTATTATCCCCAATATAGGGAGATAACCCATCCTGACCTTTTATGTAAAGGTACAGAGTGCATGAAGCTCTGAAAATACGCATTAATACCATTTGATTTTGCACCATTTGCTCTCCTTGCAACATTAGCGGGCGCTCTTGATGATCTCGAAGAGAATTTCTTAATGCATGGCTATCACGATAAGGTTCAATGTCTATTTTTTTCAAAATACGTTTAATAGTAGATATATCACAAAAAATATAATCCTCTGCACATTTATCATTTTTATCCAGAATTATTCTTGATGCACCAGCAGTTACAAGCCGAGATACCAAATCAGGACGACCAAGAATGATGGCATAGTGCAGAGCCGTCTTACCTTCATCATCTTGATAATCCAAATCAATTAACTCTTTATAAATATCAAGAAACTCATGTATTAATGATTGATTGGAAACTAACAACGTTAGGAGGATCAATAAAGATTTATTACCAAATTTATTTCCATCACATAAGTTGGGATTAAGTTGTTCAGAGCATTCTCGTAATAGGCGCTCAAAACAGTCGAAATACTCATTAGCTAATATGACATGGGGTAAAGGATTTTCTTCGGCCCACAAATCATTGACCTGAATATTATTCCCAGACATATATTTTAAAAACTCTTGGTCCGGTAATTTTAAGAAATTTAGCGAGTTAGAACTTTTTTGGTAAATAAATTGTTTCAAAATTAAAAGAAAGAAAGGACTGTAAGGTACGACATTGTATCAGTTTATTATTAAGGGAAAATTAAAAGAAATTGACAACGATTTGGAGTTTAGCTTAACGTTTTGTAAATATAATTTTTTTAATATCTTTGAGAAGCAATGACTGATTTTCCTTATTGAAGAGGATTTAAACATGCCCTTACTGATGTCATTCCCTTGAGTACACAGTCTTTTTTAGAAAAGAATGTTCTTCTGCTAATGTCGCATGTTCTCGTTTTAAGTATGCCAACCCCCTGTTTTATTTTTGAGCTTATGGCCTCTTTTGTTGTGCTTTCAGGAGTATAGAAAACTGAGGACGGCAAGTAATTAAAGTACCTCATCTATTGCTTATTTCTCGATTTCTCTCTTGGAAAGGCACCACAATTAGGGCAAGGGTAAGGTCAATTCAGTGATCGAATTTAAATAGATATTACCCTTGCCTGGTCTAAGCAAATTTGTGGGAATAACTATCTTTGCAATTTTCCTCAACTTCTTTTAAAACATTCTCTGTGTCAATAGAGTTGTTAGAAGAGTCCAATAGTCGATTTTGCTGTACAAAAAAATAGTCTGACCTGACAATGAAGGTACAATGTGTTTGCCAATATTAAATTGTCGTGCAAAATTCACTCAGGTCACTGAATGACGACTCCACTACCTCATAATTTACATCAACTAATGCAAAAAAACGGACGGATCTAGCCTTTAAAGATACACTTAGATAAAGATCTGGCTCTTAATAATACTATTGTCATATCCTAATGATTATATTAGGATATTTGCCTATCTCATAATAAGGATTGTTATGTTTTTTAAATTAAATATTCTGACGGCCTGTCTTTTTACTACCATGAGCAGCTCTATTTTTGCAGGAACTATGGGGAGTGATACGGTCAAACACTCTTTTTATTTGGGTGTAGAAGGTGGAGGTTCTGTATCGACAGAAGCACATCTTGAGCCTGTTGTCGTGATTAATGTAACAAGCTTCCATCCCCTCCCCAATGCAACATTTAATCGTGATATTGGTACTGCTGGCTTCGTAGGGGCTTTTGTTGGCTATGATTGGAATCAAAATGTAAGTTTACAATTTGGTTATGCTTATCGTAGTGGTTATTCATGGCGCATAGATGGAAATAATGGCGCTGACTTTTCAAACGACCCCTTTGAAACTTACGAAGCGAGAGGGATAAAAATCGAAACGTATTTGGTAGATTTAATTTTAAAACCCGCTGTAGATTGGGGGGGATTTGTACCTTTTGTCAAAGGAGGTATTGGCGCATCGAGAAATAAAATTGGCAGCTTTGCTGATTTTGATGTTCCGACCTATGTAAATCCAGTCCAAAGTTTTAACACCGTGGTAGATGGACATACCTCTACTAATTTCGCTTGGGATGCTGGTTTAGGAGCAGATTACTTTTTTAATAAAAATTTTAGTTTGGGTTTTTCCTATCGTTTTGTGGGTACCGGACCTTTGCAAACTGGTACGCATTACAGAGACACGGTCTTAAATGAGTCAGGCACCGTACAGCCAGTGAGATCAAAAAATATTAACTTAAATGAGTTTTCTGCCAACCTTACCTATCATTTTAATTAATTGGGTTAATCTAAGCCGTCCCTTGAAGCCATATCGTGCTGAGAGCAGGGGCGGCTGCAAAAGTTAACTTAATGGTAGCCTTTGCTCCAAATTAACATGAGGGTACTGACCAATACCCAGAGGAAGTATTTTCTAATTCATGTATTATTTCGGGATCGGTCATTGTTTCAATGGGGATTACTGGTTCAATGTGAGGAAATGATTCTTTCTTATTGCTTAGACTTTTTTTATTTTTAGGATGAGTATTTGTGGAGGGAGTATTTTTTTTAAAGCACGCAAAAAATTTTTTCATAATATTCTCAAAAAATGTTCTTTAAATAATTAAATCGAATTATATTCAATCATTTAATCCGAATCAAGAGCAAGGTCCTAGGCTTGGTTGCAAAATGACTCCATCCTCCGTATATACGGCTCTCATAAGAAGCTGCTCATGCGGGCAATGAGCGTTGAACGAATTGGCTTGTTTGCTATAAAATACTCCATGGTATATAACTATACTAAATGAAAAAATTAAGAGCAAACCATGCCTCCGTCAAATTTTATTGCGCACTTTGATAATTATCCTCTAAAGTCTTTTTGGAGGTTATTTATTGATGGGAATCGGCAAGAGCAGGTTGGCCCCAGAGGATTTGAAAAAAATGAACCTGGTTATTTAAAAAGCATACAAAATGGCTTTGGATTTGCAATGGATAGCCTAGATAAACCATTAACCGTTCACTTTTTAATTCAACTTCATGACCGTTGTATGCAAGATGTATTATATCCAAATTATCCACCAGAAGATCAAGCTCCAGAAACAGGCATTAGAGATTTTGATCACCATGGCTTTGGCCTTGTTGCTGCTACTCAAGAGGCAACTCATAATACATCGTTAGCAGGAGTCAAAGAATTTTTTGAAAAAAAAAAGGCACCATAGCTATTACAAAGATTTTAGATTAAATTGTAAGGATGATTTTTCTTCGACACCGCAACAAATATTCGACAGCTTATCTTCCAGCCCTTCATTCTTTATAAATGCTATGAGTAATAAATTGATTACGGATGCGATGAACTATTACATAGGGGTTTATCAAAAAGAGATAATTCAAGCGGATTCTAATGAAAAGAAATTATCGTGCATTGCAACGTTGATCCACGAATTGGAGTTATTACATCCATTTACCGATGGTAATTGTCGTACTTTTGTTTTTGCTTTACTACCCAAGCTATTAATTGAACAAGGCTTTACTCCAGTGATATTGGAAAATCCCAATCGCTTCGATCTTTTTTCTAATCAGGAATTAGTTGAAGAAATAAAAAAAGGCCTTGTGCAGTTTAAAAACTATAAAAATCAGCCAAACTTATCGAATTTGCCTAATCCATTTGAACCCATATTTTATATTAATAATACCACTGCTCTTTTGTTTGCCCATGAATGTGTTAAACAACAGGGTAACTGGGGAAAAATAGGGGTAGCTGATCAATCAAAAGCTATTGAGATAATCCAACATTCACTAATGAATATACAAAATAAAGAAATTTCATATCATCAAATGCAACGCTTAAATGATACAATTCATTCCATCTTAACCAAATCAATCTATAAACCACACGCTCAGGCTGGTTTTTTTGGAAAAAAATCAGAATACACAATTGATTTTGGGAATGTGTTTAGAAATATTTTAGGGTATCATTCTGAAATGAGCGTTAATCATATCACCACAGAATTAGAGAGCACTTTTTCTACACAACATCAAGTGTATCCACAATAAGAACCTATCAAGGCATCGTTGTCACTCAGCCGGCGGAGTAGGAGATTTGTTGGATCTCGTGCTAACCTAAAAGCTTAAACATGCTATATGAAATGTGGTTCAAAAGAACTTGGGCAGCAACTTGGAATTGTGCCGACACCGTCGGCGTAATTTGCGGATTTGTGTGGTCACCCAAAAGGCTTGCCCAACACACCCACAAAAACAACAACACTCCCCATCCCTCAACTCTCTTACCACAGAACAAAAGTGTTTCCATTACCGTATAAGATTGCAAGATTGCTAAACTTTAACTCGAAGCCACCTTTTTTAGAGCTAACTTTTTTGTATCGGCGTTCTATTAATTCGCTCCTCCGCCTCTTTTTCGTGTTGTCGTTCCTCTGCTTGTTCAATAGTCTCTTTTACTGCATCATTGATGGTATCACCATTAAAAAAGCGTGGGCTTTTTAAAAGAGCATCCGCTGAGAGTTCTTGCAAAGATTTGGGGGATTGCGTGAGCTTATTGTAATGAGACTGATTTATAAGAAGGATTTTGACAATATCATTCGCTGTTAAATCATTAAAACAATACTCATAATCCGCGCTAATCTTTTCAAAAATCTCGTCTGGAATAAAACATTCAAATGAAGAAATCTGATCTCGTTCAACATGATACATATCCATTAATTTAGGAATCGCCTGTTCTATCCGGTTTCTGGATTGCGGCTCTAATAAACGGTAAGAAACATTTTCAGAATTAGGCGGAGCCTTAGGATCAGAACTCGATGAGCGGTAATTTTGTACTATTACAGCAAAATATTTTTTTTCTTGGTTCGGCATAAATAAATCCTTAAAAAAACCATTATGAACTTATTTTAGACAAATAAAGCTTCATTTTCCAGAGCTTTGATGAATTACATCATACCCACTGGGTAGATTGACCTAAAAAAAGCATGAACCATGTATTGAGAATCTTGCATACACGTTAGAGGAGTATTCTTAAAGCAGAATCAGTGACGTGGTTTAATATGCTATTACCTTCCCATCATGGACTGAAAGCAAAGGCAAGATATAAAGCAATCCACTTTGTATCATATTTGACAAATAAAATTTGATTGTTACTCTTAAAAGAGGACGCTTATTAATTACGGAAGAGGAAAAATCATGAATAACTTTGATGAGAATGCCAAAAATATTAAAAACAAAGCTAGGGACCTTTATGATACGGCCAAAGAAAAGACAGCTGAAGCATATAATGAAACAAAGCCTAAAGCAGAAGAATTAGCCGCAGAGGTCAAACAAGCTACTACGGATATCTATGAGTCTGGAAAAGAAAATGTGCAAGATTGTATAGAAAAAGGTGTGACCTCTATGGCTTATTCAATCCGTAAACAACCCATAACTTCTGTTTTATTGGCGGCGGGGATTGGGTATTTATTATCAAAATTTATCAAATAAGACATCGTCAATTTACATTGTATTTTATTGACCTCCGGCGGGAATCCTAATAAAAAAGGAACATTGTCCATATTAAGGTCCTGTAAAGATTAACTCCAATGGATTTTTTGTTGACCTGTGACCTTTTGAGCAAGATCCCCGCGAGGGGTCTATAAAATCAATAAAGTTAATTCTTACTAGACGATGAACAATTAGCCCACATTAGAAATAATGTGGGCATTACAAGCCACTAGTAATCTTAAACAGATAGTCTATTTACTTGATGGCAGACAGAAGGACTTCTCTCTTGTGGTGGAAGCTGGAAAAATAACGCATTTTGACCCGTTTGACGTGAAATAACCTGTGCATACGCTTCACGTGTTTTTGTATTAGTATCGCCATGAACAACTGTGGCATTAAATGCACGGATTGCTTCCTCACGTTGACCGGTGTTATTTGCTGCTGTGATATATGCATTATGAGTACTCACATCGGCAACACCAGCTGCAATCGCTGCATTGTAAGCACGTCTGGCTTCAGCCCCTTGATTAGTATTACCTGCTGCAGTGATATATGCATTGTAACCGGCAACACCCGCTGTAATCGCTGCATTGTAAGCACAACTTCTTAAGTTTCTAACCTTCTCTTCAGAACCTGGTTTTTCCTCAAGCATTTTTGCCAGTTGAGCAAAAGCGTTTTGCATAAAAGGGGTTGCGATAATTTGATCAAGCGAGGGGCGCTGGGAGCAATCTTTTGTTAACATCCAAGAAACAAGACCCACTGTTGAGGGGGAGATGTTATATTTAGTGATTAAAGCGGGGGGAAACACAAAGGGTTTCTGAGTGATGTTCTCTGCCAGTATTTGTATCGTGGGTCCTGAAAACGGAAGTTGCTTGGTTAATAGCTGGTAAAGTGAAATACCCAAAGCCCAAACATCAACATTTTGAGAGTATCCTTGGCCTCGCCAAATCTCAGGGGCCATATAGGAAGGCGTTCCAAGAATATCTCGTGCTTTTTCTGCCCGAATACTAAAGCCCAAATCAGCTACCCAAACACCACCTGTGTTATCGCAAAAGATATTAGCAGGCTTGAGGTCGCGATGGATAAAGCCCTGCTTATGCATATGCCATAGGCCGGCGAAAATCTGAACCAAGAAATACATCGTGGCAGCCTCAGAGTATGGCTGCGGAGCATTAGAAAGTTGAGTTTGCAGGCATTTCCCACTCGCAACATTCATAGAGAAACTCCAAATGCCACCAATTTGACTGGGTTTATCCCCTAGATGCCTAACAACAAACGGTGATCCTTGACATGCTTGCATAACGGATGCTTCATGCTGACCACTAAAAAACGATTGAGTTTTAACGCATGTACCATTAGGTGGGAAAGAAACCGTTGCTTTTAGATTTTTAGATGCTCCTTCATTCAACCCCTGGCCAAGGAGTATAGCCACCGCTTTCTCTTCTTCTAAAGCCAACATATCCCGTGCTTTTTCTTCCATAATTTCTAACATCGCAGTTTTTCCCTCAACAGCATCTAAACCAAGCTCAAGAGTGTCTAGTAAATCTATTTTTCCGTGCATAAAAATCATCTCGTTTAGTTATGATAATAAATGGCATGATAACACAAAAAACGAGCACACTTGTGGAAAATTTTAACCATGTAAGATAATAGGAAAGTAATTTGGGTTATTTTAACCCAGATCGAATGAGCGTTTAGCGTCATAAAATTATCACAATTTGGAAAAAAATTGGGAGCCCAAGTAAATGAATTGTCTTAGAAGCTATTGCACGTTTAGTTACTCACGACATAAGTGATTGAACTAATTATTAATTTAATTAAGGATTAGAAAATCTCTATGATAAAAAGGGCAATTTGTGAGAGGATTTAAATGCGAACGTTCTTATGGGTATCTCCCTAGCCTATGAATGGCGATATGCTTTTTTATAAAAAAATTTTTTTGAGATGCATTTGGCGTAACAAACAACAGAATATTGTTAATGCCTTAGTGATACCTAAAATTACACCGACCCAAACGCAACAAAAGGTAAAAATTTAAATTTACGGCGTCGCTATCGGGCAATAAAATATCCGCCCTTAAGGCCTTTTTATGGTAATAAACCATTTCGTCTTAATTAATTTTAGTGTCCATGATTTGGCGGATAATTCAATGAGAGTGAGCACTGATACAAAACACCGGCCATTGAAGTAGGACTTTGCATGTTTTCAAGTTGTTCAAACATCACCCTCAATTCTTAAATGTCCTAATGTGACTAAAATCCATCACGAGATTACGCCGCCATCGATGGTTATATGAGGCTGGGGCATCAATAGCCAACCAACCTTGATTATATTATATGATCTTACAGTTCTTCATATGAGAATGACAATCATTAATAAATAATAAAATACCGCTATCCGGAGCGCACTCTTTAGGCCTATGGGATGAATGATCAGGAATATCTATCGAAGCACCTGCATCTATAAGCATTTTAATCATTTGTCGATCGCCTTGTTTCACTGCTTTATGCAGCGCAGTTTGCCCATCCTTATCCTGAAGGTCTAAAGAGGCGCCAGCCTTTACCAATGCATAAGCACAATCAAAATTTTTGTTTACAACAGCCCACTGCAGTGCGGGACGTTTATAAGTGGGATCTACTTTATCCAGATCCGGCTTAGACATAGATTTAATGAGTACCTTAAGTTCAAATAAACGTCCCCAAGTCCCTGCCCTTCTTAGAGCCTGATCATGGACTGGACTGCCCATTTCACCTGATTTGCGTAATGAGGCACATACGTATGCAAGTTGTATTGGATCACTTGTTTTTCGTGATTCACCAAGAAAACCAAGAAGCCGAGGTGCGATTTTACCGCTATATTTATCGATAATTGCTTGATTGGTGCTCACTAATCTTGAATTAATAGAATCCAATTTTAACAAAGTATCGGTGCGCGCCATATCCATTTTGCTTAATGGTTTGTTAGCAAAAAGCAAACTAGACAGTTCAATAATCATCTGAGGCATTGCTCCAAATAAGGAAGTATCACTGGCAACCATTGACTTCACTGCAATTAAATATGCTGCCACAAATTCTGTATTATTATCGAGGTCTTGATAATAAGGTAACTTTCTGTCTCTCATCGCCTCCAAAGTACTTGTAACACCAGTTGACAAAACCAATGGGCCATTCGCGTGAGCAACCGTTTGTCGCATTACGCCGTATGGTAATGATTGATGGTACTCAATTGCCGGCAAAGGCTTGGAGGTAGCTAATGTCATATCATGATTATAAGCAGATTCAATTTCATATTCTTTATTGGTGAACTGCCCAACAAGGATGTATTGGTCTTGATCACTTAATTTAATATATTGCGCAATTAATTTGTAATCTTTAGAAGAATCTACTGCAGCAAGATACATAAATCCATAATTACCTGTGGGTACCTTTGCCTGATCAGAACTTAATAATGGAGGTAAATCTTCTGATTTGGTAATCGCGGGAATACCTAACCGCTCAGCTCCAAGACCAGCACTTCCAATCAACACATCGCCATCATCAAAAGAATCATAGAGTTTTGGTTGATCCATCTTTGTTTGCATACGGTAGAGATGTTGTGTAAACAAATCTGCAAAAGCCACCTGGTTTACATTTCCCACAAATAAGAATTTACTATCAGGTGAAAGAACGCGTTTAATAATATCTGATGGAGCATGCTTACAACGGTTGGCGTCAATAAATGCTACGACTGTATTGTCAACCGCATCAAATGTCTCTAAAGAAGACAGGGCAATGCTAGTACTTTCTACCGATATACGACCATTTACGGGAGCTCCATACATACTTGAAAATCGAGCTATGCCATCCAGTGTACTCACTAAAACGACATCCATATCCATTATTCCCTGTCTCGCAAGTTCATGGACAATGTCCTTTGCAATATTACCCGCAAAAGCAAAATCCCCTTTTGCAGTAGGATTTTTACAATTAGCATGAATAAGAATTACTTTACTCATAATTTAGCCTTTTATTTTAAATTTATAAGCAAAATAATAAATCTTAAACATTAACAAAATATTAACTAGTTGTATGTTTTATTTGTTTTTAGATATAAATATTGCCTTCCATATTGAAAGTGGCCGGTATTCTCCCCGTTTTATTAAATTCTCGAGAAGCTGTTCTTATTGCGATGACGAGCTGCCCCTGCAGGAGAGGTGAAATGAATAAAGCATTTTTCTTTTCTGCGCGTGGGCTAATGGGCTTTTTCTACCCGATTATTGAGCTCCTTTAGGCGAACGATGTTCGACTCCCTCCCACATGTGACGAATTGGCTTTGTGCAGCTCCTGAGCTTATCTATTAGAATAAAGCAAGGCTTTGGATGACTATTCAATGGACGATACAGAAAGCGGATGGCCGCCTTTTTTGCCGATGTGGCAAAACACATCCAACTCAAAGCCTCATCATCCATGGCAGATAATAGGTAGGGCTACGAATACGTATTTCTGCTCATCCAGATACCATTTATCTGAGGGAGGGGCTCCCTTCTTAATGACTCTCTTAAAATGAGCGCCAAATTTAATGCACCATTTTCGTATCGTTTCATAGCTGACATCCCACGATACAATAAATGCTCCGATTCATCCTGGTAACTGTCATTAAACCGAGGATAACTCTAATACCGCAATGCTTATCAGCTCCAATGGGTAACGATATCTTTTCGAATTCCTTTCCAGCATCACCTGCTTCCTGTAATAAATTACGCCCAGCTCAACAGTTTATTTGTCTATGCCATCATGCCCCACGAAAGTATGTCAATAAATAATTGACTAATTATACATAACACACTCTTCGATATGTCAAAAATATATTGACATTTAAATAAAAAAGCACAAAAATGAACTTTCCTTTAACGAGTAATAGGATAATAAAAATGAAAAAATTAAAATTAGCCATTATTGCATCAGCTTTTGTGACAGGAATTGCCTCTGCGTCCTCATCTTGTGAAGGATTTCAGGTAAGATTAAAAAATAATCTTGCTGATGATTTATTAGTAACCACGATTAAATTAAATGGGGCAGAAATTCAGCCCGGAGCTTTTGAAAAATTAAATCATAAATCAGAGCAAGTATTTACGATTAATCGAACTAACGAAGATTTGCCAATGAAAGGAGAGTTTACTCTTCATACCATTTCACTACCCAGCAAAACCGTAATAATTCGGTATACTTTAGAAAATAAAGCAGCTTATTGTGAACATACTGATAACTCACCTAAAGGTGATTATGCA
The DNA here is from genome assembly GCF_044626755.1 of Legionella lytica. Lineage (GTDB taxonomy): Bacteria > Pseudomonadota > Gammaproteobacteria > Legionellales > Legionellaceae > Legionella > Legionella lytica_A. The sequence goes on from NZ_JBGORX010000004.1 coordinate 182,306, forward strand.
GTAGAAAAAAATCGAAAAATGGGTGAAGTTCAATATACTATTAATAACCAATAGCTTCTTAAGGTCAGGCTTATTTAAGCCTGACCTTAATTTTATTACCCTAAATATCTAGAAAAATATTCAGCTGCAAAATAGCACAAGATACATAATAAAAAGCAATTTTTTTAATGGATTTATCTCTGAAACTAATAAAAACATTGGTCAATAACTTATGCCAATCCATTAAACGCCGCCCTATCACGTTCTATAAGAGCTAAAAAATCTTATTGATTAAAATTTTGATATTTTATGGCTTGGATCATCCGACGGGAGATTGAACTTCATGTATGATTAACTCCTATAAAACTAAGTCACAAAATTCTTAAAAAAACATTTTTTATCTGTTCAACATCACGTTAACCTCACCAAGTTCTTTCTTTCCTGAATAAATAGCCAACTTGACGATATTACAGGATGATATAAAATGGATGCCCCATTTCTTACAATTGTAAATATCGCTCTAAAAAGGAATTTTGATGAAGAAAATAGGTGTTTTATGCCTAATCCCCCTAACCTCTTTAAATGCCAGTAATTATGATCTTGAAAAAGCTGAGTTGCTCATTGGTATTAGAAATAAAAATGCGGATGTATTTAGTTGTAAAAATCATGCTGCAACATGTGCCATAACAATCAGTGAGCCTGGAGCACCTTGCTTACTTACTGAGGGCACAATTTCAATTACTAATAATTCAAAGATTAATGCTTATAATATTAAGGCTTTTTCAGACAATGCTAATTATAAAACCTACGTTAAACAAACAAACAACTGCCCTACAAAATTACTCCCAAATAACAGCTGTACTATCTCTTTTAATACTAATACTGCCAGTACTTTTAACGTTCCTAAAGTTATAGTAAAAGGAGATAATACTAATACAAATTATTTTGATTTAAACGCAATCCAGTGTCCAGTTAATACAGACACAACAATTTCCGCGGATACTTCTTTCATACTCACTTACAGACCAAATTGTAGTGGACCAGGCCAGTATGTTACAGTCACAATTACCAATACCGGTAACCTTAATGCTCTTAATCTCGATACATCCGCCCCACCACCATACGCTATTTATTACAACAATTATTGCCCCGCATCCTTACCTCCAGGAACACCCTGTCAAATTGTTTACACTAACGGTGGACCTCCTGGATCTACCAATGTAGCGATATTTGGCACAAATACTAATACTCTATCTATACCCACAGTAATATCTTCCCAATGTTTATAGAGGACTGCGTCAATTTAACTTTTCTCTACATCGGACTCTATCGCTTTAATTAAAGTCATCGCCCAGACCAACCCTAGAGAGCAACAGCTAACTTTAGGGTGCCTACCAGTAATATAGTTCCTATGAACGAATATAATCTGCCATTCCCAAAATTCATTGCTAATTAAGTAAACCTTAACGAAGCCATAATAAAATCAATATTTAATCTTAGTGGATTAAATTTACCCTAATGGGTGAAGATTTGAGGTTATAACATGACAACCACACTAAAAGCCTTAAACAAACAACATTATTCTTAACCACTAAGTGAGCTGAAAAATTTTTACACTATTTAGTTTTAAATTTGAAGCCATAAAGCACGCGATAAGTGAGCGATGAGGGTAATCGCTCAGATGAATGCTACTTCTGTTAAATTATTGAGAGGCAACATAATGATTATTATTATTAATACCCCTAATCGAAATGATAAAGCTGAATTACAAAGAAATGCTAATTATTTATGTAAATCGAATAATCACGGCATCATTAATTTTATCGATGGGTTAGTTGTGGATGACAATTACGATAAAACTACTGAATTAAATATTATCTCACATGGCAACCCAAATGATGTTGCAGGTATAAAGCCTGCTCAATTAGCTGCAGCGATAGGTAAATACATTAATAACATTCACCATTCAAAAGGAATTACTGTTAATCAAATAAATTTAATGGCCTGCAATACTGGAAGAGAATGGGAGGGCAAGCAAGCCTATGCAGAAAAATTTGCTGAAGAACTTTCACAGGTAATATTAACTAGCGAAACTATTGAAGTTACAGCACCTAATGGAATGCTAGTTTTCTATCCTAATGGTGAAAAAGCTGTTATTGAAGATATTAATCCATGCAAAATAGACGACAATTTAATGAGCGAAATAGGTACAATTAATATTGATAATATTGAAACAGCTAAAGAAAAAGTTCAGCCTTTACTTATTAAAGGAAATGAATTCTCAACGTTTAATTCTGTATCAGTACAATATTATGTTAAGGCGGCTCTTCATCCTCGTTCAAAAATAGAACTCGAGGACAGCACCCATAGAACACCTTTTTTTTGTAAAAAAGATACTAATACTTTTTTCATGTCCAATGAAACCTACAATTGGCTTACTATGCAATATAGTAAAATAGAAGATCAGTATGTTAATGCTCAAAGAAAAATAAGTTCTGATAAAAAGAATCCGAAGGAGGATTTCGACGATCTGCGGATTGTAATTAAGTGATGGGCCCAGTTCTGGATGCAAAAGGCATGCAATTTGAATTAGTTGGACAGTGAGAGTTTCCGGTTTATTACATGCATATAACCACGGAAGTATTGGAGACCCCTGAGGCTGCCCAAAAAGCAGATCAAGGAGCCCCTGATGCCGGTTATTCTCCCTAAGACATCCTGTGCTGATGTCAGAGGATTCTAGAAATAATACTATAACTCGGTTCTCGTTAAGGAGGGGTCTAAAGCCTCTGAAGGATGGGTTGTTGCTCAAACTACAGGTGCTGCTTTAGAGACATTTAATGCCTCATACCGAGTGAACTAGATATCCATCTATTCATTGAATTGGAAATGCATCAACGCTCCAACAAAGCAGCTAGCTCCTGCCCAAAAATTGGGCTCTAAAAGGAGCTTGCTTAGAAGCTGATTATCTACTCAAATTCGAAGTAGATACCAGTCAAACATTTGGCTCTTTTCGCGTTCCATTAATAGGAATAAAAAAATCGAACATAACGGACTAAATAAAGAAATGAGTTAGGGGCTCGCTTGTCGTGCTTGTGCACAGCGACAATACACCTTGGGACCATAAGGCCTTATGGCTGACATCCTGTCACCTGCCGCTGCGCCAAACGATTTCATTATAGAAAAACTATTTGGATTCGCCAGCATAAAAGTCTTAATTGCATATAAGATATTTCTTATTCTTCATGACTTCTCAAATGGGTCTTGCTGCCCAAAATTAACCAGCTCCAGTCTAATAACAGAACGTTGAAAATTTGAAGGGCTCCAATGTAATGAACCATCCCACCCGCTGAGTTGGCATTTAAGGTTCTGTCGAAAATAGAAAATCCTTGTTATATTGCACTACAAAAAAGGTGCACTATGATTAGTTTCGAAGGCCGTCATTTTCCAAAAGATTTACTATTGATGGCGGTGTACGCTGGAAGATTGCTTATCCACTGAGCTACCGAAATGTTGAAGAACTAATGGCTGAGCGAGGCGCTGACGTAGATCACTCAACCGTACAGAAATGGGTTGTGTATTATGCGCCTCAATTGGAGCAAGCATTCAGAAAAAGGAAGAAGCTTGTTGGCAGTAGTTGGAAAATGGATGAGACGTATATTAAGGTGAATGGCAAATGGGTTTACCTTTATCGCGCTGTTGATAAGGAAGGTAATACCATTTTATGCTTTCAGAAACCTGAGCTCGTCCTGCTGCACTGAGGTTCTTTAAAAAAGCCATTGCCTCTAGTGACCTGCCACAAAAGGTTAACATTGATAAATCAGGTTCCAATACCGCGGCCTTAGAGCGAATCAATAATCTGTTATTTATTATCTATGGATTCTGGCACTTACTGATTGAAATAAGACGCATAAAGTATCTCAATAACATGGTAGAGCACGATCATCGTGGTATCAAAAATAGTACGAAATATACGCTTGGGTTTAAATCATTTGAAGCCACAGAGCAACTATTACCGGAGTTGAGTTGCATCGAATGCTTAAAAAAGGACAGATGGAAATGGCTGGGGATATGCCGGCTTGGAAACAATTTTATGAGCTTGCAGCATAACTACGACCTAAATAAGGGTGCCCCAGCTTTTTATAAAATTTTCGACAGAACCAGTTTAGGGGCTTCGTTGCAATAAAACTGTGTAATAAAGGAGATCTATTCAGAAGCACTATTTTGTACACGGTTTTAATGCAACGGAGCCCTATTAATAATTATTTCAAAGCATATGTAAAGACCACGGCATGGAACAAAGCCAAATTCACGTTTTCTCATCCGCATGTAAAATTATTTGTAACTTTCCCCTATTAATAGTCAATTACGCAAATTTATCTACAGCCATCCAGTCAGATTAACCCTCTCTAATTCTAACAATCTTATTGAGAGTACCTCTTACATCTAAGCTGGAGCTATACATGACGGGACCTAAAACATTGTATATTTATTTTGCTTAGTCGACTCTAAAGGTGTTTCTTTTAACTTATAGTATTCTTCTTTTAATTTATTATACTCATCAACAAGAGTATTTCTTGCATCTGCTAATTGCTTATATTGTAATAGCGATTGTGTGTGTTTTTCTTCTGCTATTTGTTTTTGTTGGAGGAGTCCTTGCTCATTTTCTTCTAAAAGTTCCACCTTCTTTTTTAATCCACTGACCTCCGGTTCTAATTTTTTGATACGCTCCTGGTGTTGTGTGATAGTCGCTCTTAACTTGCTAGGAGCTGTCTCCATTTCTTCATGTTTTCTTTTGGTGGTATTTGATTTACTTTGATTTAAAGCAGAAGAACTTTGAAGTTGTTTATATAGCGAGTCATAGCGTGCAAACATTGCATCTTTAGCCGTTTTCATAACCTCGAAACTTTTCTCTAAGTCGCTTATTTTTCCTTCCTTTTCTATTATCGTAGACTGTAGCCTCTTATTTTCTTCTAGTGCTATTTGAGGGCTCTCTGCCACTAACTTTGAATTGGTCTTTTCAAGCTCCGCAATTTTAGAAAGTAGCAATTTATTTGTATGCAAAAGCTGATTTTTAGCAATCAATTCATTCTGATAAAGTCTTTCTAAATCACTAGCTTTTTTCACAAGAGTTGATGACGGTGAGGATAGTCGTTGTGAGGCATATAGCGCCTGAACATCTTGAAAATACTTCGTTCGCTGCGTATTATCCATTATAATCCCATAGCCATTTTGGATAATTTTAAATATTTCGGTGTATTCTAAAGAATTTTTATCTGGGGAAGAATTTTTATCTGGGTGGTAAGTAAGAGAAAGAGAGCGGTAATTTTTTGTAACAAGCTGTTCATCCTCAGTGGTTAATTGAAAATCATTAGATTTTACGTAATTCTCAATATTACCAATCCCAAACATACTGGCAAAATCGTATAATGTTCGGTCTTTTAAATTTCCAAGGTAATATTTTTCTGTAAATCTCATGACAACCCTCACCAAAAACCATAAAGATAAGAATAGTATCAAAGTAGTATTAATAGAATATTAAGAAAGCTAAGTTAATAGTATGGAGCCATCGACTTAAAAGAGTCTTCATAATGAGCCAGAGTGAATGTGTTAACAAGTCATTCAAAAAGGGGAGGATCATGAATAAAGGTATCGGTTTAGCAAAGAATATATTCCAACTCCATGGAACTAATGATGCAGGGAAGCAGGTATTAAGTAAACGCCTAAGCAGAATTCAGTCATGAGCAATTGTACGTCATGTCTGGTTGGTATTTAGGCGTGTTCCGTGCCCATCATTGAGCGCGACACTTCAATCATTGGGGCATGAGGTTAAACTCATCGCGCCGCAATTTGTAAAGCCCTAGGTGATGGGAATAAGAATGATAAAGACGATGCGCCAGGAATAGCGGAGGCGCTCACGCGTCCAGAAATGAAAAGTGTTACATTAAAAACGGCTGCTCAACAAGACGTATTGATGATGCATCGGGTAAGAGAGCTGTTAGGGAAACAACGAACTGCTTAGGCTAATCAGATAAGAGGTTTATTGAATGAATACTGAATTATTCTTCCACAAGGTATTCCTCAAGTTCGTCCCCTGATAGAGCGATTGGATGAGCACCGAATTAGTAGTATGACGTATGTTTTATTTGTTTACTTTATGAGGAATTTAAAACACTCAATAATGGTTTCCTTTTCGCTCAGGAAATCAAAGCGCAGGCAATGAATAATCCTTTATGTTGTGAGGTGATGAAAATAATCGAAGGCATTGGGCCCTTGATTGCCTCGGCTATTGTGGCCAATATTGTTGGCCCTAATGTATTTAAAAATGGTCGTGAAGTATCCGCATGGCTTGGGTTAACTCCCAAACAACATTCCAGTGGCCATAAAGTGAGATTAGGAGGAATTAGTAAACGAGGAGACCGTCACCTTAGAACGTTAATCATCCATGGGGCACGCACTGTGACGCGCTAGTGTGATAAAAGCCGATACGAAAAACCAATGGGTTGCTCGTAAAAGCTTCAGCATGGCACCAATAAAGCAGCAGTCGCTTTGGCCAATAAAAATACCCGAATTATCTGGGCTATCATACATAGCAACGGGTGCGTGTTATCAGCCTAAATTGGCGTGTGCTGCATAAAATGCAACAAAAAATAGAAACTTTGTTACTACCGTCCTAAAACAATAAGTAATAGCAAAACAGGTAAGAGCAGCTCTTCAAAAACAGCGTCATGGGTTCTAGAAACCGATAAATTGATGAGGAGAAAGAGCGCAGAGAATATCAGGGCTAAGTGGCCAAAAGGCACTGAACAAGAAGCCGTATACATGGCGGCATCTCTATCCCGCTTTCTAACAATTTATTCAATTGACGCTGCCCGCTAAAAATATTTTTTGCCAAGTCGATGCCTAATGCTTTAAAATCTGTATACAAAGAATACCCTTATATACCGATTTAAATCCACCTACTCTAGTTCATTTTGAAGCTCTTTGCACTAAATTCTCTGCCAAAGAGCATCTAGTTATAAATCAACGCTGCTGGTGATTCTTGACGCGCAGCGAGAAGTGGAAACGGCTCTCAGGCGCATGGCGCCAGAGATACGAAGTAAATTGAAGACAAAGGGAGAGTAAGTTCAGCAATTTTTATCAAGATCAAATTTTGGGTCCAGGTATTAAATAAATTTTTACGATATAAAATTGTTTTTTTCTTTGAGCTTCGATGAACTTGTACCTCATGATTGTTGAAATCAGTTTAAAAAATAAGCTGCTGTCGAACCCAAATACATAATTAACTTATTGGAGTAGAAAGATGTATACCTTCCAAGATCAGGTAGCTAACTTTATTCGTCAGCAGAAGGATTTAATTGATGCACTTGGAAATAACCGGTTTGTGCTATCAGGAAATGCGTTGTCGATTCAAGGGATGTCGCTAGTCTTGCAAAAAGATATTATCAAAGACCCTGAGTGTACTTTGGAAATTAAGATCCATTCACTAATTCAAAGTGCCCTGATCATTTTCCTTCCTCCAGGAAATCAAGTATTTCTCAAAAATGGCTATGATTATTATGCTGAAGCGAAAAAAATGATACCGCTTTTAGCTGATGCAAATCAAAAAAGGATAGCCAATGTTCTAATGAATGTACTTCATTATTTTATGGACATCCACAGAGATTGGGGCCGAGATATTAGGAAAATTGAGATTAATTTACGTTCAGGGACCTTGCGCAATGAAATGGTCTTTCCTTTATTAAGGAAATACTATGACCAAGGAACTGAATTAACCAAAAATTACCTTCTGCTCATTTTTCGCCCCTGGCGTTCTCATGAAAATATAGAAATAAAAAGCATAATTAATGATGCTTTTTTTAATGCTAACTACCCACTTCTGCGCTATTTCTATATAGAATATCTTGATAAGTTAATTGATTTTTATGAGCTATGCACGCAATCAAATACTGCCGAGGATTTAGGTTCTTTTTTAAAAGAACTCTCTATTTTAGAATATAATGAAATTAGGTCATTTATCGCATTTTGCAAACAGATAATTGAAGTTAATCAAATAATTTCAGACAATTTTGTGGACCACCCTAAAAAGGCCCGCATTAAACATTTCTCGAGTCAGTTAGAGCAAAGTCTGGAGGAAAGCAATCAACAAGTACAAATAGCACAATTACATGCTCGAGAGCTGCTCAAGGAATTTCAACAACAACGATCCACAAAAAAGAATCTATTTAAAAAAAGCCTGACTCCACCGGCTAAACCAGTTAACAAAACAGTTCGTGATAGAGGAAACTTAAATAACTTCTATGAGCAGCCAATAAAAATTACACCTGAAGATGCTGCATATGAGTTATTTGAGAAAAAACGATTTAAAGAGGCGGTTCACGCCTATGAAGTTTTAAAAGAAAAAAAAATTACATATGATAATCGCATAAAACAGATAGGTATAAACTCCTCTATTGCGGATTGTTTTAAATACTGGTCTAAATTCGAATCTCAAAAAGGGAATTTTCGTTTTGCTTCAATTTTAGAAGAAAAAGCATTTTCTATTTTTACTTTTGCTGTTGAACAAATCCAAATTGGATTTGAGGAAAGTATAAATGAATCAGAAAGAGAGAAAGACTTACTTTTGTGGTCTAATTTTCTTCATGACTCAATAGAATCGCTAAGACCTAAAGATTATCTACAGGAAATAAAGGAAGAAGTCGTTTTACAAGAGAACAATTTCCTTGCTAAAAAAAAGACTCACTTAATGAAAAAAGCCGATCCTAAAAAGCCGAATATTATTTCTAAAACAAATGATGATAATAAAATCTCAAAAACCGCTACAGAAAAAACTTCAGAATTTAGTATAAAAGTAAATTTTCCCAATAACAAAATAGATAATTCTCAGCTTATAGAGAAATTAAAAAAATTGATTCCCACTTCGCTGCAATTAATTTTTAATGCGCTTCAACAAAAAGGTTACACTCCTTATCTTGTTGGAGGAGTTGTTCGGGATGCTATTTTAGGGAGGCCTAGTAATGATATTGACGTGGTTTCTGATGCGAAACATCTATTAGTCGCAGACCTGGCGCGAAATTTAGGACTCACAGCTCAAATTATTGGTGCGCGAAAACCAATTGTCCGCATAATAATCAATCAAGCATTAAATGAATATTATGATTTCGCGACATTAGAAGGTGAGGCGAACGTAAAAAATTATTCCGTTTTACTTGATAATGGTATAACGGTTTATACCAGTTTAGGGACTTCGTTGCTTCAGGATTCTATGCATAGGGATTTATCTATTAACTCTATATATTTTAATCCTTATAACAATCAAATAGAAGACCCTACCGGCAATGGTTTGAGGGACCTTAATGACCGAATATTACGAACAAACATCAATCCAGTACAAAGTTTTACTCTTGACCCCTATCGCATGTTGCGAATTGTTCGTTTAAAAGCAAATTTAGATTTTTCAATTGAAAAAAATGCCGAAGAAGCCTTTGCACAATGTAGTGCGTTATTAGCCAATCATTCACCCTCACGTGTCTTGCAAGGTTTGTATATGTTACTTATTAACGATAATGCGCAGGTATCTTGGCGATTATTGAATGAGTATTCATTATTAAGGTTTACTGGGAAAAAGCTCAATGACCCAAAGCTAATATTTAATATTTTACATAAAATACAAACGGAAAAAATCGGGAAAAATCATGCATGGCTCCTGATTTTAGCAGGAATTTTTTGGCCTGAAGATATAGAAAAAAAAGTGGGGGCAAATTATCAAAATCTCGTTGAATTTATAGAGGAGTATATTGAGAAATTCAAACCATTTTTTATGGGGAATATTAAAGAAAAAATTAGGAATATATGGTTGCAAACTATAGTAGATAAGCCGTTATTACTCATGGCTTTGAGCGTAGACGAATATAGTCTCGTCGATCACTTTAAGACAGCTACCATTCAAGCTTCATCGATTACAGAGAAAAAAGCTGCTTTTTTTTCTGAGAAGCATGGCTCTCCTCAGAATCAATTAAGTGAAAAAGAATGGAGCAAAGCGTCAACTAACTTTTGACTCTGAAAAATAGTGGATTTGTGGGATTCTAGACGCAAAGGATAGAATCGATATTGCTAATCGCATGGAGGAGTTCAAAAATAGTGGATGGAAGGTATTACCTGCGGGTTCATGGAAATATTATAAACAATCAATAGAGTACACTCTTGTGATAGGTAGGAAATAATAACCACGCACCTCTAATATGATTTAAATTTTAACTTTTGATAGATGACTATCAAAATATCTAGATCTAATTGATATAATCCGAATGTATCGTACTATTTCAAAACTCAACCATTTAAGTCAAACATAGGTATTTCATGAAAAATATCTTTGTTATAGCGCCTAAGGTATTCTTGTCGATAAGCTTCTTTGTAAGAAGCTCTAAATGAACCTAATGGGATTTTTTTAAATTCATTCATAAAGTTTAAAAATTCAGTTGCTCCCATTTCCCTAAATTCCTCTACTTGATTTTCAATAACGCTCTCTTGCAATTTATATGCTTTTAATATCAACATAGGTATCATTGACAAGATTGATATCCAAAAAAGAGAGTTTTCAAAAGGATTTAATCCTTTTATACAGCACCATGCCATATATATGAGCAGAAATGGCAAACACAACCCCCAAATTAATTTTCTAATTAATACAGTATATTGCATTAAAATTGATCTTCCTTATTATGTATTTAAAATCAGAAATGGGCTTGTCATCTTCCCTGGTAAAGTCAGAAATAGTTTGACGTGCCATTGCTTTCTGTACCCTGTATAAATCGCCTCTGCATTCTGTTTATGAATCCAATAATAAATGTCACTTCACAAAGCAGCTTCGAATTAATCCACATATAATTTTAAGCGCCAGACTTTACCACGAAATCAGGCTTGATTCATGCGATTAGTTTTTGAACTTTTATTAGTGAAGACGGCTTCTAAACTTAATGCAGCCACTCATTAATAATGGCCAATTGAACCCAATCCCCGGTGAAAATAATCAGAATCGAATCGCAATCTTTGCTATTCTTGCTTAATGTAAAAAAGGCTAGGCTTAAACTGCAACATTGTTGTGTCCTAAATCCTTAAGTACTCTGTAAAAACAACATTTGTCATCCAATGATGTAGAAATATTATCGCTACTTTATTGCCATGCAAAGCTACATTTTCGAAATCACATTTTAATGGGCTTTACTCCGCCTTCCTCTTTCTCTAACAATTTCAACTCAAGAGAAAGCAATCGTTCCTGAACCGAAGTTATTCGATCACTTTCTAGGTTAACTAGCATTACAAGAGTTTTTACTACCTCTTTTAGCTCATTGATATCCATACTATCTATATCAAGATTCATTTTTTACTCAACTTTATTATATATAATCAATATATTGCATTTCCCAAGTAGGATGGTAAGGCAATGAATTTTTCTGTCCTTCTAAGCGAATTTTTAAATAAGCACCTCTTGAACCAGTAATTACCCCTAATTGTCCATTAGCAATAACTTTTTTTCCTCTTTTTGCAGGCACTTTATAATACGTGCGTATATATTTCATACTCATAAGCTCTTCCCCAATTCACGAAGTTTTCTCTTTTTAACATAATTGTTAAGTCCGATATGACTTGTATATCCCAAAAAAGTAGCTATTTTTTTTACTGATAATCCAAGCCTTAAAAGCTCTTTGATTTTATCTATGTGTTCATCAAATTTACTTTTCTGTATAGTTCCCTTCGGCTTGCCTAATCTAATTCCCTGTAATTTTTTACTTGCCAATGCCTCTTTGGTTCTTATGCTAATAAGATCTCTTTCAAGTTCAGCAAATAGAGAAAACAAAGTTATCATCACTTTTGATGTCATGTCATGTTGCTTAATATCTAGGTTTTGTTTTATAGCGATTACTCGAACTTCTTTATTTATTAGCTCATTTACCAAGCCGATTACTTCTGGTGTACTCCGTCCTAAACGACTCAACTCAGTAACTATTAATGTTCCCGCTCCATCCAAAGCCTCAACCATTTCATCGATGCGACGCTCTTTTATATTTTTCCTACTGGATATCGTCATCTGAATAAAATCATCAATTTCAATTTTATTTTTCTTGGCGAATTCATATATTTCCAGTTTTTGATTATTCAAATCTTGTTTATCAGTCGATGCACGAAGATATGCAATTGTTTTGTTCATAATGTGCTCATAAATAAGCGAGAAAACACTTAACCTATAATATATATATTAATTATACATTTTATATTATATATATAAAGTGAAATGATGGATTAATTTATATAATAATTATCGTTCGTTAAGAGGCATATAAATTTGATTGGAAATTTATTTGTGTGTTATGTGCCTAGCATTAAAGACATTAAAGAGACAACGAATGAACTATATTCGGTCAAAAAACCTGATCATTACACTGGAATTATTATACCGAAAGGAATAATTGATAAAAGCCGAATTAAAACTCAAGAAAGAGGTATATTAAGAGTCTTGCTTTCGCTACTTCTTCAAGAAAACACACAGGCGAACATTGTCCGAAAAATCAATTCCTACGCTCGTTATGCCGGATTAAAAAAGGCGTTATTTGAGTATAATGCAATATTCAAAAGCACCCATGTATTGAATTTAATCGATAACATGGCTCTTCGAAAAGCATTACGAACTGCGAGAAACCGAACTGAAGGATACCACCAATTGCAAGGATTAATCAGGAAAATATATCGTGGTGTTTTTAAAGGAAGGAAAATGATAGACAATCAAGTGAACTCACATGCCGTTCGTCTCGTAGCAAATTGTATCATTGCTTACAATGCCATTATTTTAAACACTATTTATGAGAAGATGCTTAAAGAAAGAGTTAGCCAAGAGATTATTGAAGAATTTGCCAGAATTTCCCCTATTGCCTGGGCGCATATTGTCTTTACTGGCAAATATAATTTTAAAAAAAGCAACGGTGAGATTGATGTAGCTGCAATGGTTAATGCGATGGAAAAGCACTTACGGCAATATTTCTTGAAGACTGTTTAATTCAGAACGAACACTTTTGGGGGTTCTTCCACAGAACCCCTATTAGGTTACACCAGCCATATTGCGTTGAATACTTATATAAATAAACGTAGATTGCGTGTATAGAACTATTAAAAAGTCCCGAATTAGTCATAAACCTGAATAAAACTCAATGCGATAACAAATATTCCGGAAATTTGGACGGTTTACGCCTAGAACCCCAGGCGTTTTTTGACTGTCCATGCTGTTATAAATTAATGGACATTGACGTTGGGGGATGTTGACGGCCTCTTCACAAAAAATACCAATAGGAACTTAATTTATGCTTTGACCCAAATCTTTAGTCTAGCCCAGTAAAAGTTTTATTTTATCACATCATATTACAAATTGATTTTACATTAGGTTCCAAAACAGAAGAGCTTTTCATCTCCAAAAAAGGAAAATGATAAATTTCTAATGTATTCTCAAAGGCTACAATAATATTACCTTGGGGAAGTACTTTAATTTGGCCAATATACGGTTTCTTTGTTTTCACCAAATCAAAAAAACTGCCATCATCGGTATTCCAAATTTTTATTGTTCCATCATATGCACTGGAAATTAAACATCTATTTGGTAATTCTTCTACACTAGTAATAGGTCCTGTATGCCCTTTTAACTCTCTTATCGTTTTACTCTTTTTTACATCCCAGATTCTAATAGTATTATCATCTGCACCAGAAATAAGATCCCCATTTGGCAACACTTTCAAGCAATTAATAGCTCCCTTATGCCCTGATAACTTTTCAACACATTCACCTTTTTCTATATCCCAAATACCTATGTCCCCGTGGAATGAGCCTGCTATTAAACGGCCATCCGGCAATTTCTCTAAACCGGTTGGAGCATACCATCCCCAACCGTCAAATTCTTTTACACATTTTCCTGTTTCTAAATTCCAAATTTCGATTTTCTGATCACGAAGCAATGCAACAAGCTCCTGTGATAAGACAGTAATACCACTTATAAACTTATTAGGTTCATTAGTTAAGGATTTAATATGTCGAAATTCTGAGATATCCCAGACATCTATATAACCACCATATGATTGGGAAATAATTGTATTAGCGGATATTTTAGCAAGGCTAGAAACTCTGTATGGTTGCCATTTTGATGTTATATATTGATTGCTTTCTATATCAAGAATAATTAAATTGCGTTTTGCGCTTAAGGCCAATCGGTTGTCTGGTAAAATCAAAATGTTATCAACATTATCGATTTCAAATTTGCTCGTGGTCTTAGAGGGCTTATTATAATTTCTAAATGGATAAGGTGCATTTTGTTTAATATGTGGATAATCATAATTAAGGTATTGATTAAAGAAACGACAACTCAAACCCAAATAAGAAAGCTCACGCTTGTCGCAAAATTTTAAAACAGGCCCAAGATTTGACTGTATAGGCTCAAAAAATTTAGGGGTTAGATATTTCATGATATTGTCCAAAAAATCAAATGATTGTACATTGAATGCATAAAAAGGTCAACATTTGAGTCCTTATCCTGCTAACAGCATCGTCAATTAAACTTTTGGACTAGAATGATTTATTTACAGGACTTGGGTTTTTCCGCATATCCAGCCTTAACTGGCAATGATTAGTGTTTTTAGATTGTTTTAAATTCCATGTGAGTCTATTTAAGCCAAAATATTTAATGTTCTTTTAAAAATAAATGCTCAATTACCTGCTGCGGATTATACGTATTTAAAATCTAACTTGTGATAATTAATTACTTTTTATTGATCATTGCCAGTTAAGGCTGGATATGCGGAAAAACCCTAACTACCACTCCTTAAAATTCTCACAAATTCAAGCGTGACATCCTGTCAACATTCAGTAGCTGCACCAAACGGTTTAATTATAGAAAAAGTATAAAATTGACCATCCTGTGCCTTAGTCTGTAAGAAATTTCTCATTTTTAAAGCAAGCCTTTAAGAACGACGACTCTAGCCTAAATAAAGCAGATTTCATTCAACCAGAAGTTATTGCATGTTGGAAAACTTGTTTTCCTTCTTTTCCCTTTTTTGGATCCTCCTTGTTTCTTTTTTACTTTCGATTAATAAAATCCTATTATTATAAATGTGGCTATTGAAAATATTATGCGTAATCATTAGCACCTTTCCTAACGATTTTCAAAGCCAAGTAGCCAAAAACTAGATTTGTTCTCTTCATGGAGAAAAATAATGTCAATATTAAAAGGATTTAATAAATGTGAGTACATAAACTGTGATATATATCCAAATGCCCCTTGCTATAGAACACTAATTTCCATTGCATTTTTTGAATTTTATTTACATTCCCAATCTCTGGACGAGACTAAGGAAGAGATATATAACTTTAATCATGCTGTTAATGAATTTGAACAATACATTTTAAAATTCAACTTTTTTGGAGAAGATGATCCTATTCTTTTAATGGAATACTACCCGTTGGAGATTTTAGAGGAATTGGGAGCGGTTTATATAGATCATACTCATACGTGTTACCCCTTAGTTCTCTACCCCCAAGCCCATAAAATAAAAAACTCTACAAGGATTGATGCTTTTTTCCATGCTGTAAAGGATGTGTACATTAACGTAGATAATCTTTTAGCGCTTTATCATAGATACGAAATCATTAAAGATATCTCAGAGGAAGAAGAAAAACTACTATGGCCAGAATACCGTGAAGAGCTTCATAAATTTATGCATAATTAAATAACGTAACGCTATTAGAGCAAGATCGCGCGCCTTGGTATTAAAACATTAATCATTCGACATCATACATATTGAAGGAAAATAAATGGGTGAGTATATTGGCAGCCTTATTACAGGCATATGTACATTAGCAGGAACGCTGAGCGGAAGCTACTTAACTTATTACTTAGAAAGAAAAAAATGCTCAGAAATGAACTTTCAGGAAAAAAAGTTGGAGTGTTATACACTAATAGGGTTTTATCCAGATAGCACTGGTTTGTCCTGACTCACCTGTTAAACCCTTAAGGTCTTAGACATTGCCTATTACTACAATGTGAAATTGCTGATGATGTGCAGTTAGTCAATCAAGTTAAACGATGGGCACCGTTGCTTGGCAGCATATTAGCTTGTGTGGAAATTTTATTTTTCCACAAGCGATGCACTTGTTTATATTAACGGAATTATTAGAATTTACTAATCAGTTTTAACGGTGGTGACGATACCCAAAACCCTTATTCTATAAGGAATGAAGAGATAAATCAGGACAAACCAGTGCTATCTGGATAAAACCCCTACTAAAACCATACGCGGGATAACGTTCAGATGATTCCTGCAATGCCACAATGACGGGCTCATCAGACTGATTAGCCGGTTTTATAATGAATCTGTTGAAGAGGCTATATTAAATATGCCGTCAAAGATTCAAGCTCGTATGATTAAGTTATTAGAGCTAATTGAAATCCATGGAGCAAATCTTGGACCTCCTCACACAGAATCGATGGGAGATGGTCTTTTTGAAATTCGGGCCAAAGCACAAGAAGGAATAGGCAGGTCATTATATTGTTATATGAAAGGTAAGCATATTATGGTCTTGCATGCCTTTATTAAAAAGAGCAATAAAACACCTAAATTTGAGTTAGATTTAGCAAAAAAGAGAAAAGCAGAGGTTGATCATGAGCATTCAAAACCTAAAAGATAAAGCATTTAAAAATTCTGAAGTAAAAGCAGAATATGACTTATTAGAGTCCGAGTTTGCATTAATTGATACATTGCTCACTATGAGAAAAAAATCTGGTTTAACTCAAGAGGAAATAGCAAAGCGAATGGGAACTCAAAAAGGGAACATATCAAGATTAGAGAAGGGGAATAGTAACCCGAGCTGGAAAACCATACAAAATTATGCGCACGCATGTGGGTTTGAGGTTTTTATGAAGGTTAAAACGGTAACTGCTCATCGAGATTATTAATATTGCTGCGCAAGATATTCTGATATTGAGAGGCAGGGTATTTTTCTAAGTCTGATTACTTCGATAATCAGACCTTAATAAACTATAGTATTCATAGTATTCAATGATAGAAATTAAGCGTATATCCGCATTCTTCATTGAGGTATTTATGAAAGTACAAAAAATTAAACTGAATTCTTATGATGTCACATGGATAGTTCTTGATGACAATCACTTACCAATTAAACCAATTACCGAGATCAATTTCTTGTTTGCTTATTATATGAAACAGGCATTCGTATAGGCCAAGCCTTAGCTTTAAGGCATGAGGATATCATTTGTTGGAATAATGAGATTCATATTAGATATCGTTCTAATAACTTAAATGGTGTTAGGAATAAAACCATTATGCCTAATGTAATACAAGTTCCTAATGAACTAATGGGCTTATATAGTGATTACGTTAGTACTCTTGATCAAAATAAACTCGCCGAATATGTGTTTATAAATCTTACAACATATGACGCGCTGAATTATTCCGTAGTTAAAAAGTTATTTGTTACTCTAAGTCGAAAATGCAATTTATACGTTCGCCCTCATATGTTACGCCATTCCCATGCCTCTGATTTACTCAGGTCAGGCTGGGAAATGTCTCTCATTCAGAAGCGTTTAGGCCATGCAAGTATTCAAACTACTATTGATATTTATACACATATAGATACCAAACAGATGAAACAAGCATTTAAACAATTTCTCTCTAATAAGGAGAAAAATTGATGAACCCCCCGTTATTGAATCAAATTCAACCCATAATTCACGATGAATTGTTAGATAAAGATGAATGGTTAGCATCTGATATTGGTCTTCCCCCTGATGTTACGCATTCTGTCTATTCAATGAAGTTTAATAAAATCACTACTCCGTGGTTAAAATTGGCAGCTAAAAAATTTGTAAGACTTCAAGCTGCGACTCGCAGCTTTGCAACTTGTAGAGGCTATATAAGAAGTTTTAATCATTTTGATGAGTACCTACAAACTATTGAAGGCTCTTTTGCACCAAGCAATATAAATCGCTCTCATATCGTAGGCTTAATGCAGTATCTATCAACGAAGAATTTGAAACCCATGACCAGGGGAATCACTTTAATTAATTTGAGAGTATTTCATCAAATTGTTTTACTTGAGGGTTGGCTTGATTGGCCAGAAAAACCAATTATCTATAATAGCGATCTCCCCAGGGATATTAACAAAGCTCCTAAATATATTAGCGAATATGTATTGAGGCAGCTAAAGCGGCATCTTCATAACTTTCCCGAATGGATGCAGCATTTCATTATTATTTTAATGGAGACGGGACGTAGAATTAGTGAAGTATGCTCTCTAAGTTTTGATTGCTTAGAAGAAGATGGTGATGGTGATTTATTGCTGCGAGTAAATGAGCAGAAATTAAAGCGAGTTCGTTTAATTCCTATTTCAAAAGAATGCATAATTGCAATAAAAGCTCAGCAAAATTTAGTTTTAAATGATGAGGTATCGAAGTATCTCTTCCCTAGCCAAAGTCAATCCAAGTCCCCTACCGTCTCAGCATGTCATATAAATCGTTCTTTAAACAGCTTGGCTGTAGAATATGGCATTAAAGACACCAATGGTGTTATATGGAAATTTAGTTCTCATCAATTTCGTCATACCATTGGCACACAAATGATTAATGCAGGGGTTCCTCAGGTAATGGTTCAACATTATTTAGGACATGAATCACCTGAAATGACAGCACGATATGCACATATCCATAACGAAACGATGAAAAAAGCATTTACTGAATATCAAGAAAAAATGGTAGATGTAAATAGTCAAGTCAAAGCAAATGATGAATTAATCAACGCTAAATGGGGTTTTTCCGCATATCCAGCCTTAACTGGCAATGATGAATAAAAAGTAACTATTTATCATAATGTTATATTTTAAATACGTATCCTCCGCAGCAGGTAATTGAGCATTTATTTTTGAAAGAACATTAAATACTTTGAATTAAATGCACTCATATTGGATTTAAAACAATCCAAGAACACTAACCATTGCCAGTTAAGGCTGGATATGCGGAAAAGCCCTATTACTACAATGTGAAATTGCTGATGATGTGCAGTTAGTCAATCAAGTTAAACGATGGGCACCGTTGCTTGGCAGCATATTAGCTTGTGTGGAAATTTTATTTTTCCACAAGCGATGCACTTGTTTATATTAACGGAATTATTAGAATTTACTAATCAGTTTTAACGGTGGTGACGATACCCAAAACCCTTATTCTATAAGGAATGAAGAGATAAATCAGGACAAACCAGTGCTATCTGGATAAACCCCCAATTAGGTCTAACCAGCCCTACTCTGTTCAAGGTAAGGTCTTCTGACAATAAGTGTTAACATATCTTATCAGAAGAGCCCTAACCTCCCCAGGTTATCTCTTCGGTACCAGACTACTCTCCGAAGGCATGGATGTTGGTTGGCCATTATTTAAAATGCGATACCAAGTATAAGAAGGATATTGCTGCAACGCTTTTATACTTATCCCTTCTGAGATACGCGGATGTTGTGGCGTTTGTTTGCTATTTTCTGAAGAATCAATAGAGGGGGATTTTGTTTTCATTTCCTCGGCAGGTTTACCATGAGAAGGAGCAATATAAAGCGCTCGCAAGATCTCGGAAGACTCTTTATATATAGGAAGCGGATGATTTAATGAACTTCCTTGCACCCTTATTTTAAAGATTTCTTCATGAACCAATGAATTAACTTTTCCCAGAAACTCAATTTTAAGCCCTGAGAATGTCGCAATATGCTGCTGTATTTCTTTATGTGTTCCATCGATTACTGAATTAAAACTATATTGGTTAGAATATAAATAAAAAGAAATGGTCTTGAGTAAACGATGCCAATTAGTATCCCGAACCAGCCATGATAAAAGACTCTTATTAGGGAATTGCTGATAAGCTCCCTGCAAACAGACAACGCCCAAATTAAGTAGGTTAATTAGTTGACTTATTTTTTCACTATAAAAATCAGCATCACTCTTTTGTGCAGCAATTAAATTACTAATCTTCGTATCTATATCTGTTGCTTGCTTAAATAACATCCCAAGTAGTACGTTTTTTTGCGCGTATGACTCTTCTCCATTTTTTACTGCATTAACTTTTCGAACAATTTCATTCATACCGTTAATCATTTCTTTATATTGTGTGATCTGCAAACGCTCTGCAAGCTCCTCATAAATAACAGCCACGCCTAAACACACCTGGTATAGAGTTACAGCATAAGCAAATTGCTGCATAAACTCTTGAACCTTAGGAGAATAATCTTTTAGTGGAGGGATAAAATCAAAACCTTCTTTGGATATTTGGAACGAATAACTCTCGTTTATAATACATTTATCTACATTTTTGATAAAAAAGGATTTCGTGTTCTCATTAAGCTTGGAGCGTATTAGTAAAAAAACATGGTGTATGTCAAAGGGCAATCGTTCCTCAGACAAAGTATCTACCATGTTTTGATTAAAATATTTAAAGAGTGACTCCTCTATTCTATCTATTGCATTATAGTAATCAGTGCATTTACGTTCGAAAAATGCAGCTACCCCAAACATCTTTCTACCTGTAACTGCAAATTGTTTTATTTTTTCTACTTGTGCCTGAACTTCCGAATCATTGTACATAAATTACACCCACAAAAAATAGCGGGTAATACTCTCATCCTGAATTAATTATTGTCAACCAGATTATTATAGCAATGATGATAGAAGCGCAGACTTAACATAATTTGGTATTCAAAGCGTATAGATGGCGTATTTTTACTCCTAATTTTTCAAAAAGCACGCGTTTTTGAAAAATTAGGGAACCAATCTAAGCTAATAACAATACTATCTATTCCATGTATTATAATGCTTATAATCCCAACACCTACCATTCTGACAATGTTTGGCTTAAATTACAGGAACGGGGAAAAAGCGACATAGACCGCTCAAAATAGGGCTCCGTTGCAAAAACGAACGATAGTTTATACTTGAAGGTAAAAATATCAAACGGAATCCCAGATGCGTTCAACGAAACCAGCGGCCTTTAAGTGGCGTCACTTTCATGGTGAAGTAATTCTGCAATGTGTTCGCTGGTACTGTAAATATGGGATCAGCTATCGTGATTTGGAAGAAATGATTGCTGAGCGTGGCCTCGAAATAAACCATACAACCCTGTACCGCTGGGTTCAGCATTATGCCCCGGAATTAAAAACGCGACTGGAATGGCATAAAAAGCGTTATTCGCGGCGTTGGCACTTGGATGAAACGTACATCAAGATAAAAGGCGAATGGAAGTATCTGTATCGTGCCATTGATGAACGAGGCAATACGATTGATTTTTATCTATCACACCGACGTAATACCATTGCGGCTAAACGGTTTCTTAAAAAACTAATAAAGGGTAATCCGACTTGTGATATTGGAGTGATTAATACGGATAAAAATCCAGCTTATGGTCAAGCGATTAAAAAGTTAAAACAGGAGGGAACACTTGCTGAACACGTTCAGCACTTACAAATTAAATACCGTAATAATCGCCTGGAAGCAGATCATGGAAAACTTAAGCGTCTTATTAACCCAGTCCGTGGATTTCAGTCCATGAAAACCGCTTATGCAACGATTAAAGGCTTTGAGATCATGCGGATGTTTAAAAAAGGACAGTTCAATATCTGGATGTATGGAGCTCGGACGGAAATATCATTCATTAACGAACAATTTGGCTTATACAGTTGAGATCCGTCAAAAACTTAATACTTTTTAAATTGATTCTTTTTTGCAACAGAGCCTGAGATATTTTAACTATGAAAAATTAACTCGATTATTTAACTAAGATGCATTTGTTTTTGGTTACCTTTGTGATTCATTGGTCGAGGTAAAACAAATCCCCGTTTTATTTACTATGACGAATTAAATTAGTTATTGACGTTACCATTTTGGTAACATATAATTAATTTATGAGAATAATAGCAAAAAGCCGTCTTAAAACTTACTGGGAATTGCCTGGCAATGAGCACATGCAATCTTATTTAAATGAGTGGTACCATTTTTGCTCTAAGCAGACTTGGAAAACCCCTCAAGATGTTAAGGATACACTAAGAAATGCATCCATCATTGCTAATAACAGGATAGTTTTTAATATAAAAGGTAATTCCTATCGCATTATTTGTGCTATGGATTACCCGAGACTAGCCATGTTTATTAAATTTGTTGGTACTCACAAAGAGTATGATCGAGTGAATGCTTCGGAGGTTGAAAATGATTAGACCAATTCATAATGAACGCGATTATAAAATTGCTTTAGAGCGAGTTGATGCTCTTTGGGGGGCTGAGCAAGATACTCCAGAGGGAGATGAGCTCGATGTACTTCTTGTGCTTGTGGAAGGATATGAAAATAAGCATCATCAAATGCCTCAATCAGACCCGGTCGATGCAATTCTTTTTCTAATGGATCAATTGAATTTAACAAGAAAGGATTTGGAAGCTTTTTTGGGTCCTAAAAGTCGGGTTAGTGATGTTTTAAACAGAAAGCGTAACTTAACTCTGCCTCAAATTGTCAAATTACATAAGGAATTACATATTCCGTATGAAAGTTTAATTGAAGAACGTCATTATCTTTGAAATATTTCGAAGATGGAATATAGGGGTGTTCGGGATAGAGAATTGTTAATAAAGAACAGCGGGTTGCTTGGATTGATAGATAAGACATATGACGTGCATCGGTTGGTGTAATATTAGTCAATCGCATTACTTCTTTATTGACGGCTTCAAACCAAACGACAATGTCATGGGGGACTTATCAGTAGTTTTCTGATAGTCGATATAGTTCTCAATATAGGTATTTTTGGCCATTACTAATTATGCGATTAGATTTTGATAAGATAATCTATCACAATAAATCGAATTATACGATGAGTTGATGTATATCTCATCGCATAATGATTATTATACGATTAGTTTAAAAGGACTTACCTATAACCCAAGTTTAAATCCACAATGAGGATCTTCTTGTTTATCTTCCTTTTCTTTGCGCGATTCTTTTTCTAATTGCGCATTTAAATTAAAAATACTTGATGCGGCCAGCTTTAAAAGAGCATTTGTTCCTTTAAATGGATTATTCAAATCCATTTTTCCTCCATGGCCATTAGGATAATTGGTTGCTATTTCTTGTGCAAAATCTTGACTTATGAACCCATCTCTAGCTAATACTTCTAAAGTTCTTTTGATATTCTCGGTATCATGTAGAGGGGTTCGGATTGATATACTGGCTAATCCAATTGACTTTAAAGGTATTTTAGCTTTGGATAATGAATTAACTATGTCAGTTATTTTATCCAATGGAACATTAAGTGTCATCGTTGTTCCATAAACGCTGGCAGTAATGTCAACCAGACCAATACTGGATGCTTGCTTACCAGAGTATTGAAATTTTTTTACATCGCAATGCATATCTAAAACCTCGTTTTGTTTAAAGAAAACGCATTTTATAATGTTTTACATACTACCTGCTACTTATTTCTAGTTCGTATTTGCCCCGTTTC
Source organism: Legionella lytica (assembly GCF_044626755.1). GTDB lineage: Bacteria > Pseudomonadota > Gammaproteobacteria > Legionellales > Legionellaceae > Legionella > Legionella lytica_A. The sequence goes on from NZ_JBGORX010000004.1 coordinate 205,844, forward strand.
TGTAATTTAACCCTATGTTATGAGAAATAGGGAAACCGCCAAGTTTTATTGGCTTAAATTAATGAGGAATACTGCTTAGACTGGAGTAAAGACTTCAGAGACTGTGGTGTCTTAAAGTGAAGCGAATGAACTCAACGCTAATAAACTATTTAATCAAGATATTATCCTATGACCGCCTATAATTTAGTTTAAATAAACTAATCCCTTGGATCGTATATGGATGAGATAGCATATGAAAATAGGACATGCGTATTTATTGATATTCTCGGATGGAAAGAGGTTATAAACACTTGTTCTATTGAAATTATCTATAAATTACTTAATCCATTTTTAAACATTAGCTCGCAATATCAACAACGTAAACAGCGAGAAAATGCTCGTCCTGAAAATGAGTCATCTCCATATCCATATGAGGTTCAGCTTACAGCCTTTTCTGATTCTCTAGTTATGAGTATGCCTACAGCAGATTTAATACGAATTTTTTCTAACTTACCTAAACTTATTACGGCTTTCTTGGAAAGAGGGATACTTATTCGAGGTGGGATTTACATAGGAAAATTATATCATCAGGATAATGTAATATTTGGTCCCGCTTTAAATAAAGCCTATCAAATAGAAAGCGAAGAAGCTATATTCCCGAGAATTCTTATTGCGGATGAAGTAATTGAGGATTTTTCTCATGATATTCCAGAAATAAAGCAACTTCCCGAAATTATGAAAGATCATTTAAATAATTGGGTAATAAATCCATTCCCCTGTCATTCTTCTGGAGATATGAGAGCTTACCTTAATATAAATTTTAGTTTAGAAACTGTCATTGATTCTATAGATAGAAAAATTAAATCTCAAAAAAACTCTAAAATAAGAAATAAATGGATTTACCAGGCTGAATTATGTGCAAAATCATTAGAAAAAGTTAATTTTAATTTTCTGATTTAATAGAAAAGCTCCGTGCTTATAAATAATTGCTTAGTAGGCCTCCTCTGAACGAGTCGGATCTGTTTTCTTGAAGATTAGTTCCTATTTTGGAACAGCCCAAAAATAGAGGCGGATTATAATCTTTCTGGGGCTGATGATAGCCTCTGATTTGGTTATAATTGATCGAGTACGGTACATACAGTTTTATCAATTAAATCTAGATGTTTTGATAGTTAGCTATCAAAAGTTTGAATTTAAATTATATGAAAGGTGTTGGTTTATTATTTCCCACCAATCATTAGAGTGTGCCTTACTTGTAAGATAAGAAAATGAGAGTGAGTTCAATAAAACGTTTTATTGAAATAAATTAAACAATACTTAATTGAAACAGTTTTTTAAACCACTATAACGCACTCAAGTTTAATTTTAATACAGAAATAGATGAGTTCATTTAAACGGTAGTTTTTCTATACTCATTTAGAACGAACCTAACTTAATTTACAAGCCACCTTTTTTAAAGATAATAATCCCAATAAGGATTAGTTATGTTTCATAATAAGGCGCAGATAAATCGTATTATGAAACAAGAAGGACTAAACCTAAGGAAGTAAGACGGCTCATGTGGCTGGGTACATTAAAACACAAAGCCAATTAAAAATACTTCGTAAATTCCTCTAGCTCCTCAGGCAAGTTCGTATTTTGTTCGAGGAGTTCTTTATGATGGACAAAAAAAGCCGCC
>NZ_JBGORX010000005.1:0-199944 GCF_044626755.1 Legionella lytica
GGAATATTATCGATTTTATCAATATATACTCCCGGTATAGAAATCGTTCCCGATTTTCCACAACATTGAATAGCTTCTCTGATTACATGAGCTCTATCAGTTTGCAAATAAGCGATTTGTTTGACTCTATCTACAATAGAATCCCATTTAGGACCCGTATGTGCTTCACACCCTACGGCATCAATACACCGTTCTGGACCTAAGCCTCGAGTCATAACCATCAATGCATCATAGACATCCTCATCCTGAAAATTAATGGTTTCTGCATGCCCCAATTGTTCAGCAAGCTCCAGACGCTCGGGGACACAATCAACTGCAATGACCCGTGCCGCTCCCAGCATCCAAGCACTTTGAATGGCAAATTGTCCCACAGGCCCACATCCCCATACCGCTACAGTATCCCCCGGTTGAATGCCACAATTCTCAGCGGCCATATATCCTGTAGGAAAAATATCCGACAAGAAAAGGACCTTTTCATCCGGAATGGAAGCAGGTACTTCAATGGGCCCAATGTTAGAAAAAGGAACACGGACATATTCAGCCTGTCCCCCGGCAAACCCTCCCAAGAGATGAGAGTAGCCAAACATCCCAGCTGGTGTTTGCCCTAATTGCTGGCGTGCCAATTCACCATTAGGATTAGACAGCTCGCAACATGCATACAATTTTTTCTTACAGAAATGGCATTTTCCACAGGAAATCGTAAAGGGAACCACGACTTTACTACCTACTTTAAGTTTATTTTTTCCAGAACCAAGCTCTACTACTTCGCCCATAAATTCATGACCTAAAATATCTCCTTTTTGCATGGTAGGCATCAGGCCATCAAGTAAATGTAAATCCGAACCACAAATTGCAGTAGCTGTTACTTTAATTATGGCATCGTATTCGTTAATGATTTGGGGATCTGGCACATTATCTACATGAATAGACTTTACCCCATGCCAACAGAGTGCTTTCATAGGATTTCCTTATCATTGGACTTGAGTTAACAAACATCAAATAATTGCTTGTTCCTCTATAAGCTTAGATGCAAATGAATGAAGTCTATAATTTTTTACTTCTTTTTAACAACAAGCCTTTCCCTTGGCTTAAATAAAACGTTTAGAAATAACTTTTTTCTAAGTTCATAATCCGATAATAACCGCTTAAAAAGTTCAAACTAAAAACCAAAGGAGGTGATTTATTAAGAGTTGCTGCACGTTTCATGGGTTTGCTGATATGCAAGTTAATTTTTAATTTATTAATGGGGAAGCTCATGGGTGCATTCCGCCGCCTTTCCATACTTAGTTGATCATAGCGAACAATAAAGAAGAGTAAAACTCGAAAGGACACATTATTTTGTAAGAAACTTCTTATGCTCTGTGACAAAAAAAGAACGATAATTTGACAGATATGCCTTATATACTATACTTCAAATGTAGACACAAATTGGCCTTGCGCCAAAATGAGTCTGCTCGGAGCCACCTTAGGGTGGTTTCGTCATTTATACGCTGCGAAAAATCAAAAAAGTGCTGCCCACCAGTTCGAGAAAGGGGTTCAGACGTTACCCCTATTTAAAGGCAAAAGAGTTGATACAGAAAAATATGCTCTGCTAAATGATCAAAAACTTGTTACATCACCCATTGCCGGTGCCTTTGGCCCATATAATTTCCTAAAGAAAATCACGATTCAGGATTGACCTCAGACTCACTCATTTGTTTTTTAAAGGTCTGGAAGGCGGTAGTTAAATCCCTAGCATCTTTGGTTTTAAGACACAGGAAATAAAATATATTTGCTCCTTCTATGAGAATATTTGTACCATTTCCAGCGGGAGATGAAATGTAATAATCCGGTTGTTTTCCATCGACCATAAGACTATTTTTCATCGCTTGAATTCGCATGTCCGGATTTATTTGGTATCTAAAATAAGCAAGAGCATCCATATAGGTGAGAATTTGGATCCGTTCAATATCCTTAAAAGATAAGAACGCCGTATATTGTTTATTTGAATTGGATAAATCAATTGTATTGAAGTTAATTTCAATTCCCTCATTCAAGAGCCTATAAGTAGGTAATTTTAAAACCTTATTAAGAGGTGATGAAATGAAATTAAAAAAATATTTTAGAGGAAATCGGGCCATTATATAGAATAAATAGCCTCCAATTAATCCTAAGAATTGTAAGGAAAAAACTAAATCATGATTAGGCGGGAATAAGGTTTTATACCAGAAGTGGAGAAACTTTCCGGAAAAATAGATAACCGCCGTTAATAAAATAATACTAAATATAACGTGTAAAATAGCATAGGAGGCGGTTGATTTATTATTCTCCTCCCTAGTTGAGAGATTTTTATTTATTTGTAAACCCAGAGAAAGCATAATTAAAATACGGTCCATCATAAAAGCAAGGAAGACCGCAATTGCAGCCCATAAAAAGGGCGATGTATCAGGATTTAAGCCTTTTTTATCAAGCGTACACATTATTAATACACCATTAGCGGTTATTAATAAGATAAGAAATATAATGTAAGATATATTTAGGGAGATCTTTCCGTAATTCATCATTCCACCTATTGATTCTCAAGATTGAGGACCCGTACTTAAAAGGTTCTCAAATAATCTTATAAAATAATGTAATTGTACCCCATGAATCAACAGGAAACCGCCGGCCCTAATCTCAAGACGCATTAGGACCAGATTGATTATCGTACAGTGCCCAGTATAGATATGCCCTTTTTAAAAAGCTTCCAGCCGAAGGTCAATTATCTATTCCATGTATTATAATGCTTATAATCCCAACACTTACCATTCTTACAGTGTTTGTGTACTACAACATGTTTGCAATGCCCGCCGTAACATTTGGTAACATTCCTATTCCAATTCCAGGCTGCATAACTGTTAGCCATAAATCCTGTAGCCATTAAAACGATTATAACTTTCCCCAAAATAGATCGCATAATGAATCCCCTTTCATAAGTTAAGCCTATTTAGTATAGGACACAATCTATATGACTATATAATGCACACTTAAATATATGCATCAACACTAACTTATCAAAGAAAAAATGCTCATTATTGGGAAAAAGGTTTATTAATAAGCAGGAGAGTAAAAGAAGCCATTTAGTCGTTAGACAGGAGCAAGGAAACGGTCTAAATGAAAGAACCTGAAGAGCCCTATCCGGCTCATAATGAGCCATGAGAAATAATAAATGAACGCCAAACAAGTTTGGCGCTGGCTGCTACATTCCTCTTATGCATTAAAGTTATTTTTTAGCGGAAGAGAATCATTAATTTCGAGAGATGTTTGACTTTGCGATGAAGGAGGCATAAATCGGTGCCGTGCTGCAAAAACACTTTCTCCTGTTGTTTTTTTTGCTTCGGACACCAGCGCTTTCTCCTTAGTAACAGTTCGTTCCTCGGGTTTTGTAGAGGAATGATGTATTGTATCGGAAGTGGGTTTGGTAGAAGCTTGCGCCTTGGTTGATTGCATATAATTTATAAACATTTGTTTATAGGAGGTATAAATCGCGGGGGTAACACCTATATCAAAGTCTATAGAAAAAAGTAGACATAATTCTAAATTTCTTAGCTCTGCGCTACTTACCCCTCCTATTTGGGCATAGGTTGATAAAGAGTAGCAATCATCATTTAGAGTCTTATGACTTACGTAAATACAGCTAGTAATAAGACGATGAACATTTGTTAAGGTTAGTTTAGTAGTGGTTGTTTTAAGGTAACGCTCTAAAAGGACGAACATCCCGATTATATCTACTTCCTTCAAGGGAAGGTGTTCTATATGCCGTCTTAAATAATCAGGCACTGAAATAGAAGGAATCTTATTCCCATTAAATGCGGAGCCAGGATTGATTATTTTTTGCTCGGTACTATTTTGAATTTTGGTATTGATAAAAAAAATAACTACATTAGTTAGTTCTTCGAGCTTAGCACCTGTTTTTGGTTTAGGATTTGTATTTCCTGTTTTCATTATCGTTTAATGCGTAAATATAAAGAGCGTATACTCTCATAAATACCTCTCATTAAAAAGAGCGCAGCGAGCGGTAAAGAAATATTTTGAAGGCAAGCTATGGGCTCGGGAGCTCAATGAAGTGAAGCAATATAAATGAACTAGCCAGCTAAACGAACACATCGGATGACAATATTCATGCGCAATTCGACTCAATTAGTTTTTAGGTTAGCAAAAGTTAAATTGACGGTCCTTTTTTACCTCTTTATATTAAAATGAGTCAAAATACCGGGTATTAATTACCTTCTTCTTTTTTTGGATTAATCCATATCCTTAACAGAACGAGTATAATGAAATGTTATTTCGCACTCAACTTTAGCCGAAAGATCTCCCCATTCACTTCAATCGTATCTCCTGAAATCATCTTTTTTCTTTTCTGTTTTTCTATTATGCCGTTTACCAATACAGTACCAGCAGCTATCATATCCTTAGCTTCGGCTCCACTCGAGGCGAGACCTTCAAATTTAAGAATTTTAAAGAGTTCCACATGTTCTTTATTAATAAAAACATCCTTCATATTATTTATTGCTCCATTATGAATTGTCGTAATCTTTATTTTTTAATAAATCACGATAAAGGGTTTCAATTTTAGTTCTTGCCCACGGTGTTTTGCGCAGGAATTTAAGACTGGAATTAATGCTGGGGTTCGAAGAAAAACAGTTAATCTTGACTCTCTCTGCCAAGCCTTCCCAGCCATAATAACTCACCAAAGTGTTTAAAATAGCCTCTAGGGTAATGCCGTGTAATGGATCATTAGAAGTTCTGTTCATCAACTATACCTTTTTTATCGTAGCGTGGGGTTTTAGCCTAGCCCCGAATTAAACTTTTACCCAAATCACTCATGCTCATCCTCCCATAAATCCTAACAATAGATTGCTATCAGCTGCCAACAATCTCCGCCAGTTCCAGGAATCAGGCTCCTTCTATTGAGTTTTTAGCAAAATGACTATCATTTTTGCTTTTCCATGTATGATTCAACCTGTTTAATATATTCTGTTGGCTACAACTTGGGCTTTTTTATTAGTGCAGAGTATGACCCAACAGGGTTTGATGTCAACCCATGAGGGGTGATTTAAAGTTACCTCCTCTTCATTATTAATCACCAAAATCTGTCCTGTTACGTCTATTCTATTAAATAGCAAATAAAGCAGCTAAATCTTAATAGGTAACTCTTCTTCGCATCAAAGCTTCTTGCACTTAGAGATAATGGAATTTATTCAAATATGCTTCACGATAAATCACGGGGCATAGCTTAAATCCAGAACAGAGACATTTTCAATTTCGGATGTTCTCTAAGAGGATATATACCTGACGATACCGATGTTATTGATTACTTTGAGAAATCTTTGTACACTTAGTTCTTACATCCTCATTTAAGTTGTCTAACGTTCCATGAATCGTTCAAGCATCACCCTGTTTAAAAAAATTTTTTACGCAGTAGAGACTTTTCAAACAAAAGAGTTTCGCGATTTCTTCGTAGATAACTTAATGGATCAATTTAACGTGAACTTAAATACTGATTGGATTCAGTGGCTAATTGATACCAATAATTATCTCTCTAGGCATTACACCGACGGGCTCCCTGATATCGAGGGGGTCCGCTCATTTCATGAGGTTTTGGCTGAATTACTAGCAGGGTATGATGAAGAAGTTAATCCAGATTCAGACCAGGAACTCTATAAGTCCAGCCTATACAGACGAGATATCCTTCTTTTAAGACAATATAATTTCCAATCTTTTCCGTTGATTAAGAAACAGATTAATCCTGAAGAAAATCTTCCTATGTGTAAAAATTCATATTACAGGTGTGACTTTTTATTCGAACAGATTTTCTCTCCTCGGGAAGTCCTTACCCCCGTTGATAATATAGACTCTCCCTGCATGAGCAATCATTTAAAATATCTAGAGGATCCACATTTTATAGAGATAATTAACTATTTTAAAACTCATCCAGGCAATAAGGTTAAATTTGCAGGTATTAGCGCTACCAAGGGTGGTATTTTCAATGTTTTACACATAATTTTGGATCAAAAAGCCCAAATTCGATTCTTAGGTGGAATTACTCCCTCCCTACAGGATACCTCCGCATATAAACATGGCCCTATTTTTATGACCACGTCAAATTGGGACAAGCTTACCCCTACGCATGTTTACGATATCAATATTTCCAATTTGCAATTTATTATTCCTAATTTACAAGTAAAAGAAGAGTTACACCAATTATTAATTAATGCAGAAGCAAAAGGTTTAATATCAAAAGAAGAAGTTCATCGCTTGCTGGACAATCAAATTGTAACCTACCAAGAATACCAGGATCATATTTATGGTATAGATAATCCCCCACCAACGAGTGGGACTTCTGATTCGGCTTCTAATACCATGAGTGAGCTTATCAGCTCTTGGCCCCTTACTCCCCACTCACCCTTAGTAAAACATAGTCTTTTTCCACCTATATCGAGCAATCCTCTCGGAATTGAGCGTGCTCTCGATAGAATATTTAATTAAGAGTTAATTCGAGTTGTTGCCTCATTAAAGACTTAAGGAAACTCTACTATTGACGCTTGTCACACAACACCGAGGCTAAGAAATCAGCGTGCGAGTTACACAGCTCCCTCTTACGGAATGAATTTTTCCAAGCATTGAATCATCCTGGGGACTGAACCATCGCAGAATTTACAAGAAAGCGGCCTGCTGGGAGCACTCCACGCTCAAGCCCCATTCCACTATTAGTTCCTCTACATCCCGTAATTCAGTACCCTCTCACGCCCCAGTAAAATTAGGAAAATCATTTTGATACGATAGTCCCCTTTATTCAGGATTCTAAAGAAACTTGGAGGTACATTTTATAGGGACTTTCTAAATTTAATAATCTATAAATGATTTTTAACAGCGCAATTGTATTGGTATAATCCATCCTCTTTTGTATAATAAACAGCCATGTTTTATAGAGAGACTGTTATGGGTATTTTAATTGATGCGGTGCTTAGCGGAGATATGGAGCGAGTACGAATTTGTATTGAAGAGAATTACAACATTAATGAGATAGACGAATTAGGCAATAACGCATTAATCCTATCCATAGAGAATGGATTAATTGACGCTGTTCCAATATTGATTAAGGGCGGCATAGATGTAAATCATGCGAATCACGATAAAGAAACCGCATTAGCATCGGCTGCGCAGGCTGGTTTTGTAGACGTATTGAGGATGCTTCTTGATGCAGGTGCAGATGTAGACCACTCGCTTAAGGGTGGCGAAACGGCTTTAACAAGAGCAATTTACTGCCTATTTGGCCATTATGCTGCTGCAAAAGAATTGCTGCGTGAAGGAGCTAATGTCAATATTGCCAATGAAGACGCTAGTACAGTCCTAATTGAAACAGCAAAACTCGGGTTTACAGAGACATTGGAAATGTTGATTAAGCACCATGCGGACGTAAACAAAGTTGACTGTAAAGGAAATAATGCGCTTATTGAAGCTGCAAGGAAAAATCACAGAGAATGTGTGCAGATATTGCTTAAGCATAGAGCTAAGCTAAATCATGTAAATAATCATGGTAATAACGCATTAATGGAAACTCTAAGCTACTGTCACAATGAAATTGTGACCGAATTGATTACTGAAGGGATTGATGTAACACAAATTAACAAGATAAAAGACAGCGCCTTAACATTGGCTGCTAAAGCGCTCGAAAGTGATTTATTAAATCCCGAATCCGTAGAAGAAATAATGCAGGCATTGGTTAATGCCGGCTCAGATCCAGAACAATTTATCCCTAGGTTTATTGAAAGTCGAAGTACTCCTTCCCAAAAGTGGTTGAGATTTTTTAGACCAGAAGTAAGTTCTGTTAATGATGTTATAGAGTCATCTTTTCCAGCGCAACTGGTCTGATAAGCTCTCTAGTTGCGTGTGCTCATATTCCAGCAGGGGCTTAGAGATCACAGCGCCTACAGGAGCAATTAAGAGGATGGATATTATCCACTGATTTGAAGAGATTACCACGACAAACTTAAAGGAATATAGTTTTTTGAGTTCCGACTCCCGCTATTCTAGGTACTGGTAAAATAAGTCAGATTGACACCACTGCATCTACTTACTTTTCCAGACAACTTTTTGCGACAAAACCAGTTCTTAAATCAGGTTAATAATAGTTCTTTAGGTTTTGCGCTAAGCAACTCCAAAATAAGTTCAATATAAGAATGATTTGGATGCTTATTTTTTAATAAACTTAAGTGTCGCTCCACCGTGCGACGAGAAATATTTAAATGATCGGCAATCTCTTGGGCAGAATGTCCCTGAGAAAGCCCATATAAAACTTGCTTTTGTCGGCGACTTAACGTCTTAAAAAGAGGCGAATCAATATGCGCATCGAGAAGATATTCTTGCGTTATAAAGTTACATTTATTTTTCAGAATCTGTTGTTGGTTTTGTAATAAACTCACCGCTTGTTCACCCCAAGGCGAATCGCTGCCTTTTTTATACCGTAGTAAGCTGACTGCCGATGCATCTTGAATCAACTCCTGTTTAGTAGAGGTAAACTCACTAATGAAGCGATCCAAAAAAGAAAAATTATTAATAAAAAATTGCGGTAGATGCGGATTTTTTTGAGAGCCGGAAAAAAAATAAAAGGCGGTGGATTCTTCCCGTCGACGGCTTATGGTTAGGCCATAATGATTCTCATAGAAACTCAGGCCAAATTGCATAATCGGCTGTTCAGAGTGCTCTTCCCATAGCGAATATTCATCATGAAGAAATAACGAGGGCTTGTTATCATAGAAGCTGCTTTGATAAAGCTCGTATTGATAATAATCTCGTACCCATAATGGATTATTACATAAATACACTTGCCTATTATCATCGTAGTTAATCATGACATTAAACAAATGAATACCCAATTGTTGTAGTGGTTTGCAATAATCATTCAATCCTTCAGATAAAATAATCATTTGCTGTATTTCATCAGTCTGTTTCATTGGTGTAGGTAGAAAGTTTTATTGCCACTGTATCGCAATTTACCACTAGTTTAAATACGTAAAAACACGCAATAAACGGGAATCCGTAGGCTCATTTTTCACAAATTGAGTATTTTTACGAAATTATTTTTCCCTATTGCCACGGTACACTAGGAGTTGCTCTTTGTTTATCAAACAGACACGAGCATTCACTTTTACAAGGAGTTTTTATGAAAAGAGTTATTTGTTTAATATCAGGGGTTATTGCCTCTTACGGTCTGCATGCTGCAGAATGGGAAGTTCTCAACTCAATTAATTTCAATGCATATACGCATCAAACTCAGAATGGATTTATTGTTGAAAAAGACAGTATCTTCAAGCTAGACAAGAAAATTGACCTCTCTAACGGTGTAATAAAAAATAAATTCACTCAATACTATAAGGGAGTTCCTGTTTTTGCGTCCCAACTAAGTAGTACTGGTGATAATAATGACGATTGGTCGGGGCGCTTTTTAGCGAATATAGAAAAGGATCTGCCTGATACTCAACCAACAATTACTGCGCGAGAAGCAATTAGCTTAGCAAGAAAAGCGCATGCAAGTCACAATCCAACTGATTCAGAACAAGCAGACTTATTTGTAATGTTGGATAAGCAAACCAACAAAGCTAAATTAGTTTATCGTGTTTCCTTTATGATTCGAGATGAACATCCACAACGCCCTCATTTTATTATTAATGCGAAGACCCCACAAATAATCGAGCAATGGGACGGATTAACCACTCGAGATGCTCAAGGTCCTGGTGGGAATGAAAAGACAGGCTCTTACTATTATGGACGTGATTTTAGCCCTCTGTCAGTAAGCGATGCTTGTGAAATGAAAACCGATAAAGTGGAAACTTATAATTTAAATGGCCAGACCAGTGGAGAGGTGCTCTTTAAATTTGCTTGTCCAGAAAATACTTATAAATCCGTTAATGGTGCTTATTCCCCCCTTAACGATGCTCATTATTTTGGCAATATTGTGTTTGATATGTATAAAACCTGGTTTAATATTAGCCCATTAAAAACCAAGTTAAAATTAAGAGTTCATTACGGGCAAAGTTACGAAAATGCATTTTGGGATGGCCAGCAGATGACTTTCGGTGATGGTGGAAGATCACTCTATCCTCTCACGAGCTTAGATGTTGTTGCTCATGAAGTAAGCCATGGAGTGACTGAACAAAACTCTAATTTAAATTATCAATACCAATCAGGTGCTATTAATGAGGCTTTTTCAGACATGGCTGGTGAAGTTGCTGAATATTATATGCAACACCAACAAGGCAAAGAAAATGACTGGATGGTTGGTGCGTCCATTATGAAAGGCGGGGCAACTACAGCCATGCGTTATTTTGACCGCCCAAGTAAAGATGGAATGTCTATTGAGCATGCTAGAGATTATAATAACTCCTTAAATGTACATTATACTTCCGGGGTTTATAATAAGGCATTTTATACCCTGGCAACCAAAGATAATTGGGGTATAAAAAAGGCATTTGAAGTGTTTTTAGTTGCTAATCAAGTGTATTGGACTCCTGATGCCACTTACGATTCTGCTGCATGTGGTGTAGTCAAAGCCGCACACGACTTAAATTATGAGACAACTGATGTCGTCTCCAGCTTCAATGTCGTTGGTGTGAATGGGAACTGTATCCCGACACCTAACCCAGACCCTAATCCGCAGCCCGCTCCCACAGAGATTGAGCTCAAAAATGGTCAAATTGTGGATGGACTAACAATGGCACCAAATCTAGAGAAACGCTTTAAGATCAAAGTACCCGTATTAAGAACCTATCCATATACTTATAAGTATTTTATAGTCCGTCTGTTTAATGATGCTGGAGACACTAAGCGCCTAGGAGAGTTATTTGTTCGTTACGATTTTGAAGGCGTAGTTAAAGAAACCGCTTTAAAGAAAGTAGCCAATAATGATGAACTATTTTATATAGTATTACCTTCTGCCGGTTATTATCATATATTAGTCAAGGGTAAACAAACTGGGGTATTATCCTTACAAGCTTATTATGGTAATTGATGACTTAATGCAGGTAGTTCTTTTGGGCTAATAGATGTAGATTTATAATTTGAACTGTAGCTATGTTTTTGCAGCATGCACGTTGCAAATAGCCTACAGATTCTTTTACCTAAAATAAATAGTGGTTCGCAATGGGAAAAGAGAAAACCGAGCTAAGCTCCTTTTTAATTGATATCAAACCTCAGACAACTATCGTTTGTGAAGAGATTATTGAGCGCCTTAATCAGAGGCTAAAAGAACATCTGTTCACTACAGCGTACAACAACATTGGCATGTTTTTTCAACAACGACAGTCAGCGCCCAACTTTCAGTTAGATTCTTTCGCGCATTATGAGCAATTTTCCTCAGGAAATTGCATTGGTCTTACTTTGGGCCTAATTCAACATATTCTAAATTACTGCCGTAACTGGGAAGCCATCATGAGACTGCCTCCGATGTATGTTATTCCAGCCACATTACCTTCCCACTATGAGCGTACTGAGGAATTCGGTCACGTTGCCTTATTGGTAGCGTGCTCTGATGGTCTAATATTACTCGACTCTGGTTTTCATCTTCATCAAGGGATAGTCTTAAAAAACGATGAAGAGGTTTCATTATCCGTTGGAGATAAAACCTGGCGCTTTCGTTTAGAACAACAAATTCATCCAGTTGATAAAAAAATACTACGAGGAACAATTCAAGCCTCCGTCGAAACCTCTCGTTTTGGACGCGAGCAATTTCAGTATACTTTACGTCATATATCAAATCCTGATGGCATCATTTTAAAAAGGAATATGGTCGATGCACGTAGAGTTTCTTATGTACGAAGAGATTGGGATGGCTTACAAACAAACCATGTCACTGTTTGTTTACGGGAGCAATCTATTAAAATGGCCTTTCTTAAAAAGGACCGTATTTCTTACCAAAAAATAGAACTTAGCTTTACCGAGTGTCACCATGCTGGTCTAGATTTTTATTTACAACTTTATGGCTGCCCTCCCTCCTTAGTAAGGCAAATCAGCTCACTTATACAGCCTTATATTCAAAGCCCAACAGCAGAGCTTGCTGAGAAGAACCCCATTATTATTAGAGCTCTGGGTTAAATTACACGTTGGAAGTAATGCGAATTAGCCCTTTCAAATGGATTTGATCGCACCCTAATAAATCCTTAAGTAAAAAGTTATACACTAGTACTAATAATATAGGGAATTAAAATTTAAACGATCCCAGAAAAACAAAATCAATGAAATGAGTAGGTGCTGGACGCGACAACATACTTCGCATTGATGATGGAATTCTGGATACTCGGATCTCTAAAATTTATAATGAGCTTGCATTTGTGGGTTTCTAATTTGATAGGTTGTTTAAAATGCAAAAAAAAATAATGAGCGAGGCCAGTATAGAGAAAAAAGGCAGATTTCAGGAGGATGCTAAACGGCTCGTTTTTTTTAACCAAACTTTAGCTACCATAACTTCTACCATCAATAGAGGGGTTTTATTCGCCCAGGTAGTGGAAGTCCTTGAAGTGCCTTTTGAAAAACCATTTTCTGGTCCAATAAATACCTTTAATAATGGCGCTTATAGTCTTTATAGCTTAGCGGTTACATTACCTGGAAAGGCTTTTACCCTAATTCCTGCAAAGGCAGTTAAGCAAGTTCCAGGAATCCAATATCTTGAATCGGCAATCGGCCATGCACAACCTGCTCACAAATTCACTAGAGACGTTATAGAAGTAGCAGGTCCATTACTTGCAAAATCAGTTTTTTATACTTTAGATAAATTAACAAAAGGAGCAACGGACTTATCTGGCTTACAAAGTATAGTAAGACAAAGAAAATCCAGTTCAAGTTTCACTAAGCTGCATCATAATATTCGTAGCTCTTTAGATAGGGACGCAAAAATCAGGGGTCTTGATGGTAATATTGAAGAAGTAAAATCTCGCACTTATGCTCTTGCGACACGAATCACTGAACCAGTGAGACTGCTTCAAGGGGCAGCTTATACAATCATAGATGGGGCTCAAGGATATGCTTCCTGGAAGCAAGTATCTATAGAACGAGCAGCAAATATTGCAGAAATTTCTGGCTATCCGCTAATCTCCATGGGTTTAAATGGCGCACAAATGGCTGTTAATTTGAACACTATGCTGCAAATGAGTAGCAGCATCTTAAATTTCTATGACGTAGTGAAAGCTACGAATCGAGTACATCAAGTGGGTTTGGGTTCCTATAGTCTAGAAGAAATTAAGACTATAGTACTCGCTAACACCCCAGAATTTCCTACCCCTGCAGATTGGGAGATAGATTCATTTGACTCCAGAGCACAGGTTTATGGTGCAGCTCTTGAAGCCATTGATTTACCAGCACAAGCCGCAGAATTAACGGAAAAAGTCATTTCAAACCTATGCAATGCAAGTGCAAAGTCAGCTAAATTGATTATTGAGTCAGTTGGCCCCACAGTGTCAGGATTAGTAATTGGGGCCAAGTATTATGAGGGATTACCCAATATCCTCCCCAATTACCCCGCACCAGATCCATTATTTCCTTTAGCTCCCAGCACAAGTAAGCCTATAGTTCATGAGCATTTTGATGCAGTGGGAATGGCTGTAACAGCAATCTGCTCTGATATTTGTTTGCACCTAGGCTTACATCTAGCATCTAAAATAACTGCCCCTTTTTTTTCCGGGGTCGCCAAGCAAGCTATCCGGTCGCAATTGTCACCCTACGAAGCTCAAATCAGAACATTAATAGAACAGCAAATAAAAGAAAAGCTAAAAGGTTATCTATTCAATGTAGATGAAATTGCTAAATTAGACACGGAACAAGCTAAAACACAGATTCAGATAGGTGCGGAGGGTGTTGAACTCTTTTTGTTCGCAGGAAAAACCACGAAAGATTTGGGGAAAAATTTGTATAATTTATTCTATCCAAAGGCATCTGAAGCAGAGCCAAAGAACACTATCTCTGAGTGCAAAAAAGGGAATATAGTAGAATTTACCTTTGATTCTGCAAGCAAAGCTCTTGAATCCGCAGGTGAGGCAACCATGAGCTTTCTAGAAGATCCAATCAAAGCTTCTTACAATTTTACATTATTTGCGGCAAAGGGAGCAAATTCCATTTTGTCTAATCATTTTGCATCAGGGAAGAAAAGGGATACGCGTTTAATGAATGCAGCTAAATTAAGCTGATCGGCATTTTCAAGTGATTTATTCCGGTTATATTGAAACCATTGTTACGGACACGGGTAGCAATAGTTTATCACATACTCCTTATATACTATGGCGCAAAGTACTGCACCTTGTGGGGTGAGTTTTAGTGGCATCAACCTTTCTTCTGACGCAGCCTCACTCGCACGTAGTCTTGATGCAGCTGTTACCTGGAATTATCTAGAATCCATTATTTAACAGTTGGCTAATTATGGAGTATTGGGCCCCAATACAGTTAATCCAACGGGTAATAAAACACATTCGGGACAACACCTCCTTCTCTATTCTCATTGGCAGATAAAATAGTTACAAAAATTATCATTATTCAATTCAAGTGCTATACTTACTTCTAACCAGCAGTACAAAATGTTTGAGCCGATAAGCTTTTTATGGAGAGCGTTCTGTTGTCAGCGTTGTGCTATATCACGTTAATCGTGGGAAGCCTGAACTGACACGTTTGCACCCCACCTAAACCCTAGGGTTCAAAGTTTTGTTCTGCTGGATTCTTTTATACCTTTCTATTACTTCTTTATCTAATAAGTTCGCTTTTAATAATCCGAACTGTTCTGGTTATTTATATCAAATACATCAAAATAAATGTTTATCACTGCACTTTTTTTAGAAGATTCAAAGGAATTAGCATCCATACGCGGAGGCGCTCTACCCGTGATAAACAATCCCAAGGACGAAGGCCACCTAAGTAGCCTTACAGCAGCCTACATAAAAGTATATGAAATATTAATAAGCAATTTCTCGCACACACGCTACAGCATAAGCATTAACTTTATTGCCAAGTACTTGGCTATGATTATTAAATATCCAAAAATAAGCGCCTGGGCCTGGACCGCCTCCGGTTTGCTGTGTGGAGCTCCAATAAGTAGAAAAGCCTATAGCATCATTTCCAAATCCTAATTGTACTAAGTTAGTATCAATATTATCTACAGCAGGCGACCCTCCCAGTTGCTGAATTGCAGGTAAATACCATGTACCCACTGGCGCTCCTCCACTTGTATTATTATAACAATTCAAAGCGGCATTCGCACCGATTCCTGGTGTGTTGATAATAAGGTTAGTATTACTTGCACCATTAGTTAAACTTATTGCAGAAGTTATACCCGGAGCGCCCCATCTTTCATCTGGAAGATCAGATGAATCTCTTACCGTGGCAGTTCCTAAAGTGGTATTAATCGAAAACACATAATAACCTGAAATAGTAAATGCTATAGCAATCGAGGGAGGAGAAGAGATATTGTTTCCTGTTACAGCGATATTGCCTTGGGCTATATAAGGGAGGGGACTTGAAAAATGTAATTGGCAAGAATTTCCAGGAGTTATGTTCAGACACTCACTAGAATCTTGAATTACATTATTCCAGGTTGGAGGAAGTACTGCTGATACATTTTGGGCATCAAGCGTCCCAGTATTAGTTACCGTCAGCGTACTAGACCCTGTATTTGCTTGAATCGTGACTGTTGGTGAGCTTACAGATAACGTCGTAGTATCTATACAGTTTACCTCTACATTTACTATATCAGCATTACCTATTATTCCTGAACTATTGATGATCGTACAAAGCTGATTTACGGGTTGAGTGAGTACACTCACGTTATAGGGACTGCCTTCCGCTATAACAGTGGGAAAAGTAAAGTTACCACTCGTGTCTAAGTTAAGATTATCGGCACCGTTATTTTGTAAAACAAGTGTACCTGTAAGCCCCGTTACCAAGCCACCAACACTATGTGTATTAGTTCCACAGCTTACTACAACATTAGTTACGTTGTTACCTCCCATCACTCCGATACCATTAGCTACGGTACACGTTTGATTTACTGGGTGAGTTTGTATCGTCACGTTGTAAGAACTGCCTTCCGCTATGGGTGTCGGAAAAGTAAAGCTTCCATTAGCATTTTGAATGAGCTGATCGACACCATTGTTTTGTAGTCCTACCGCGCCTAGCAAACCGGTTATAGTGCCACCTACGGTATGAGTAAAAGTGCAACTTATTGCCTCCATATTAAAATAGGATGAATTGGTATTACTTCCCTTTACTACGATATTAAATAATGAAAAAGCCACCGGAGCATTGGTGTAAAAAACAATAGTGCAACTTTGATAGGGTGGCAGCGAAGCGGGACATTGATTATGTTGAATAACATAATTGGTGAAATTTGGATCTATAGAAAAAGCGCTGATATTCTTTGCATTTAATTTTGAGTTGTTTTTAATAGTAATTTTACCTGGAGTAGGTAGACATTGAGCTAAATTTTGGCTGACCGTAATTGAGCAATTTTGCAGAAAGCTAGAGCAGCTTCCAAATTCATCGTTTTTAATAATTTCTAAATTTATTAAATCATATGAAGTCGCCCATAAAAATGTTGGAGCCAGTAGGATAGCAAAGATTAAGAAAAGTTTTTTCATTATCATCCGTAATATAACAAGAGTTTTGAGAGGTCTTAAATTTTACCCTGTTACGGTGAATAAAAAAATCCACCACTAAGCTTTTAATATATCGACGGTTTTACCCAAGACAGAAGAAGCGCTTTTTAGCTTAGATTCATTAAAATTCTTTAATTAAATATTGCCTTTTTTTGTTGGTAAGCCGACATGATAAAGTGTCTTAAAATATCTGATTTATTATTTTTCTCCTTATCTGTATCGATACCAATTCCTCTGTATCGATGACAGATTTAAATTTGAAAATTCAGATGATATTTTTATTGCTGACTATAATGGCATGTTTTATGTTTCTCCTTTACATCCGGAATTAGTAGGAAAAAACCAATTAAATTATAGAGACCCGACAGGAGCGCTTGTTGTTCAAGAAGAGATTCAAAAAGCCAAGTCAGGTGGTGCTTGGCTTAAAGGTCGCTGGAGGAAAAACCCTACAACAGGACAATATCAATGTAGAAAAATCTATATTCGTCCTACCACGAACAATTACTTTATCGGGTTCTTGGTCTCACTATCCTTCCCCTAAACCAAACGTTTGCCTAAGTTAAAGATGCTAAAAAGACATGAGCTCTAGGAACATATCATTAACACTCCCCATTACAAGTCCTGTAGAAGCCCCAAAAATGCTCAACCCAAGAATAGAGCAAAGTTTTTAATTAAGCTATAATAAAGGCATATTGAATAGAAAATGACACCAGACGATGCGAATCCCCTTGAATGAATTTATTAATTTTCGTTACATTCACATTAATCCGGCAACCAATCATGTCCATCTTCTGGTTCCTTTTATAGCCGGTCTTGAGGTGAGTACCGATAATACGTGTAAATCAGATCTTGAATTAAAAGCATTTTTTGAAGGTGGAGCCATCAAGGAATTAGAGTCTTATAAAAGCACACTTGAATTTCATCTATCCTTATTAGAAGCAGGTGATGCCCTGTACAAAACTAAAAGAGAACGCTTGACTCAAATCAACACCTACCTTGAAGCAGTTGGGGGGATGAGATCAAGTTATCAAGAAAGTGTGAATACCTTTTTGAGTAAGCCTTCTAATTTATACAGTATTCAATTAAGACCCCGAGTTCAAGATCCGGTATCTTCGGTGGTGAATCCAGTCTTTACAATCAATCGAGGCAATGACAGTCAAGGTACGCCTTTATCTCCTTTGTATAATAAAATGCACGAGGTCTTTCCTGGACTTGCATTAGGAAAACCAGATCCTCGGACAGAACTTATTCAGAACGTATTGGATGTTTTACCCTCAAATGCTTCTTTTGAAAACATTCAAGACGTATTGGCTACTCAATATGGCGTACCTCATGATTTTTTTAAAAAAAGAACGGATGCGCATCGTCAAGAGCAAGCAGTTGATAAAGCATATGTGGATGGACTCATGGGGTTTGATGAACACGCAACGGCTCGTGAGTACATCGAGACATTATTGGGGATTTGCGCCCCGAACTTACAGAGTACGCTACAGGGCTCCCCTTTCTATTTTGAACTGTCATCCGTTCCGTCTGAAAAGGCAGAGCGATTATCGATTTTAACGCAGTTTTACTTAAGTTATCTAAACGTTTATTGTCGTACCAAACGAATTAGCGATAAAAATTTTGGTGTGATTTTGGATACATCCCCTAATTTAAGTAATGCACTAGTAGAGCTTGTGGCGCAAACGCTTAATCGTGGTGGTGATGTGGAACATGCTGTTATTGATTTTTTTAATGTCCATCAAGGCAAAGATGAATTTGATTTATCACGTAGTTTAAGCGCTGTTGGACCTGAAAACGATAAAGATGCAATTGTTCAAAAATTTGAAACTACCTACCGCACAGTGACAGCCACTAAAGAAAATCCATACATGGATGATTTCATGTTTCTGGATTCGGCAGCCCGCGGTGAACATGATATTTTTATCACCAACAAAGGATTGATTTGCACTGATTTTGCGAATGTTGCTCCCGCAGCCACTCTCTATCAAAAATATTTTGCAACGACGCGCCAAGCGGCGCGCACGCATCGCAATCTGCTCGCACCTCAAGATGAACCCGTTATCACGATTGATATTGCTCCTGAAGTACTTATAGATAAGCTAAATGATGAACAATGGGCAAGGCTGCCCAAAGAAGTGGTTGCAGCCTGCCATGCGTTACCTGCGTTTAAAATCCGTGAGCTTTGGTATGATGTAGCGAGAGGCAAACAAGAGGAAGCCCATACTATTTTAGAATCATCACAAGACAAACAAACGTTGCTAAGAACAGCACATACATTTAACGATTACTCAGGACGGGCCTTTCATTGTACCCCCTATGAATATGCTTATTGGGC
Source organism: Legionella lytica (assembly GCF_044626755.1). Taxonomy (GTDB): domain Bacteria; phylum Pseudomonadota; class Gammaproteobacteria; order Legionellales; family Legionellaceae; genus Legionella; species Legionella lytica_A. Next base: position 18,988 of record NZ_JBGORX010000005.1, read on the forward strand.
TAAAGATACCCACATGCAACGGATGTTAGAACGACATATGGATGAGCAAACGAAAGCATTTGTGCTAGAAAAAATTGATACAATAGAACGCTTAGGCCTTATTTATCAGCAACACGGTGTCTCTTATCAAAACGCACACTATGACATGAGTTTTATTTTGAAAAATTTAACGATTGGTGAATTTCGTCAATTACAAACGATGGTAGGTCAAAACAACTCCAAAATACAACAAGCTACTGTCGATAATTATAAAAATACCTCGTTTACAGCAACAGAATATGAATCACTTAAAAAAAGTTTAGAACAACACCAGTCAAAGAATCCCTTCTCTTTCTTTTATTCCTTTCTAACCACGCCACTGAGTGAAAAACTACGGTTTGATTTCCATTCATGGATTACAGAATTGGATAATTATGTGAATGATTTTAGTAAATTGAACTATCATCAACGACAAGAGGCCTGGATGAAAGTTGGCATGGCGCAGCGAGACGTACCGGCGCATGTCGCGCACGAGTATTGTGGCAAGACCCGGTTCCCCTCATTGGACGGAGAAAATCTGCCTAGAGCTCTTACTTTTGATAATGTCATGGGTACGGCTGATAAATCTTGGTTTCCTCTTTCTTCCTCTTCTGGTCTCGGTTTCGATTTTGCATTAATGCGAATGTTACCGGGGAAGGGGGGCTGCCATGCGGTTCAGGCTCACCTGGGCGAAGGTGCACTGGCGCGAGCGATTTGCTACGGTGATTGGGGACGACTCTGCGAGCTTGATGAACTGCGGATCACCGATCTTACGCAGTCGCGTGAGAATCTAAGCCGGACTGCAAATCAATTAGGATGGGTACATTAGATTATTGAAAAGTGCGATTGCAATGTGTACCCACGATTCAAGTAACTCACAACCCCTCAGTAACCATTGGTTTAACTTATTCGCCTCAACTGATAATGCGTAAACGCTATTCATGTAAAATATCCATTACCGCATTCTAATTCATCTGCTAACTGAAGACTGTTTACATTGGACAATGCCGATCTCTCATCGATACATCTTACTTGAGTAATGTATAGACACATGGTATATCTCTTAGCAATGGAGGATTAATCTAACGCATAGCATAACCAATTCACGCACAAAAGGGTTATTGATTGAAACAATAAACATTATTGTTCAATGACATAAAGATTTATCGTGTGTGTAAGGAGTACGCCATGCTTACAATTTATCATATTAGGCTACTTATTGATGAATGTCGGGAGTTAAGTCGTCTTGGAGTTTTGAACGACAACTGTGTGGTTATTCCTCATTTAGAAATTGATCTGGTCTTATCAGGAGAGTTTATTGGTGCTCAGGATAATCCGGCCATTTTTGTAAACTCAATGACATTTAGGCGACTAAGCAAGTTTCATTCTAACTGGATTGAAAATGGGACTTTGGTATTTCAAAAATCGTTTTTACAGAAAGACCCTATTGATATTATCGGGGCAGTAGTTCATGAAACAGGACATGCCTTTAATGTCGCTGCCGATATTCCTAATACCGAATCGAATGCTTATATTTACGAAATAGAAGTATTACGTAAGCTATTCAAAAGCAAAAGCCCGTTGCTTTTTGATTGTTCCTTAGCGGATGTTAAATCTTACTTCCAACGCCGCTTAATTTATTACGCCAAAGATAGTAGCAATAGCTCTGAGCTTCGTACATTGATTGGAGAAATTACTACAGAATTTGAGTTGCAGGGGGAGAAGACCCCCAAATCGCCGTCATTGATAACCAATCAAAGCTCATTTTTTTTCCAGGATGAAGGACAAAATAATCCACTTGAAGAGATTCAGGATGACAATATTGAGGAAACTATTTCTGAAGACAATTATCCCAGCCTCAAAGCATGAAGCTAAGAGTTGTATTTATTAGTTGTAAGTTGGGCCTTGGCCCAACTCCACAGGTCCATGTCTTTGAAGCAGACTACATCCTCAGCACCTTGCGACCATAACAAAACAATTGGTCCAGATGGTTCGCCTCACTTGTTCACTAAATGCGCATTTAGAACAGCGCAAGAATCGATTGCTTTAAGCTGCTCAAATCCTTCTCGTGTGGGAGCGCATTTATAAATGCCCTTCGGCACAGCGCGGGTGCTATTGAGAGCTATTTAGTTGAGCGTCAACTCCCCAGTAGGCTCATCCTCTTGATGAACTTCAGCGGAAGGCTGTGTGAATATAGATAAATCTGCCAACAAAGAAGCAGCTTCATTAAAATTACTGTAATACGTTCTTTTAGCAGGGAATAAATCTGCTTTACTTTGGTTTGGACCAAAATACTGGTGAAAATCATCGACAGATAACCTATCCAAAATATCGATAATGTGCTGAAAAACCTGCTCGACGGTTGAGTTATTATCAATATCATGAATAGTCATGCCATACTCCCCTGTATCCATCATTTTTAAATAAAGGGTACTTAAATGGGCTATGAATTCACATAGAGAGAGTTTTTCAGCTAAATTAGCACTAATCAATCCTTTGTATGTCCACGCGCCACCATTCTCAACACCATGGGTTGAACCAAATTTAAACCCGCTATCCATTAAACCATACAAAAATTGACAGATGCTTTTTAATGAGGCATCTCCAGCATGGATGTAAAATGTTTTAATCGTATTGCGATTGACCCGCAACATATTAAAATTAGAATACACACAGATAAACAAATATACAAATGGTTGTATATTGAGCACCTCTAGCCGGTGGCTGGGATCCCGATTTACGCTTCGCTAATACGGGCTACGATTAGCTAAGATCCGGCATTGGACTACACTATTTTAACGAATGTTCGAAGTGGGCTCTTCAGCGAGTTTTTGCATAATCTCTTCAATAGGCAACCCCATCACGTTGTAATAGGATCCCTGGATTTCTTTAACAAACGTATCTCGCACATTTTGGATGCCATAGCCCCCTGCTTTATCAAATGGATCTCCCGAATCGATGTAACTTTTTATTTGTTGGTCCGTGAGATGATGAAAACTAATTTGCGTTGCCGCACAGTCAATCCACCAGCGGTGTTCGGGTAAAAAAACAAGAGCATATCCCGTATAAACCGTATGTGATTTTCCACTGAGCATGCTTAACATTCTATATGCGTCTTTAGCATCCTGGGGTTTTTCTAAAATATGATTCTCATAAGCTACAGTGGTGTCTGCTGCAAGAATTACGTCAGCTGCACTAGCATCAACCCACGGTAAAATAGCTTGCGCTTTTTCCTTGGCGAGTCGGGTTACATACGCTTTAGCTTCTTCATCCTTTTGCTGAACCTCATCAATATTAGCTGGCATAACAACAGCAGCTAATCCATGCGCTTGGATTATTTGCAAACGTCGAGGAGAAGTGCTGGCGAGAATTACGTTTAACAAATGAATGGGTTTCATAAAATGCTCATGAAGATAAACAATTAAAAAGAGCCTCATTTTATCTGCCCCTACGTAGAGAAAAAAGATGAGAACCAAAAAATTATTTTTTAGACAGCATCCATAACAAATCGCTGCAAAATGATCTTGCAATTACTAACCTTAAATAGCTATTCTGAAAACGCGCTGATTAGCGCAATTTTATTTTTTGGGAGAACAAGGATGAAATGTTTTGGTTTAGCAACAAAGTCTGGAAACACCCCATTTTCCTGGCATATTCCAGGTAATAGTTTATTCGGTTTATTTAGTAAAGTGTTATCCGATACTACTAAAAAAGAAATCACCGATTTTTGTGACGCACAGGTTCAAACAGCACAAATCCACTATTTCAATAAAGACAACTATTGGTTTTCAGTGTATAAAGTTAAAGACAACTGTTGCATCGTTGCTGCAGATTGCAAACTGAATGCCTCTCAAATGTCTTACCTTTATTTATATCTTTTCGATGAAAAAATCACCATGGTTACTGCGGCAAGCGATTTAGAAAAATATACTCAAAATGAAAAAATAAGCGAAATCAACGAAACATTAGAAGAAACCAAACAATTAATGAAAAACAATATTGACCTGATGTTACAACGTCAAGAAAAAATAGAGGACTTGACAAAAAGAAGTGAAGTGCTGGCTCAAGAAGCTCAATCTTTCAAACATAAAGCCCAAGAGTTAAATAGTTGCTGCATCATCCTGTAGACGAATTACCCTGGCGCGGCCTGCCCCGCGCTCTGGTATTATTTTAGGAATTAAACACCCGACTTCATCGAGAGCAACACGAACATGCTTTTGCTTAACATTTAATATTTTAAATCTTGAAACTAAAAGGCAGCAAATGGGTTGATTCGCTAAGGCTCGCAATGACGTTAGCACACCTAATTTTTAGTGAATAGTCCAAGTCACAACAGCACCTGAATAATAGGAAATTTTACTTTGATTCCCATACCAACGTTGTGTAATCGGTAAAGCAATGCCTACTTGGAACGTCATTTTAGAAGTAGACAGCCAAAGCGATGGCGTTGCATAAATAATGTTGCCTCCCGTGTTTGGCACCACATCAGAACCTAATTTAGTTCGCTCGCTATATTGCCCGTTCAATTCGACCAAGCCTAAGAATATATATTTTTTTTCCACCGAGTTAATAGTACGCCCTACCCCTAAATTGTAATAATATTGCATTCCTTGCTGAATGGAATCCTGTTTGTCGATGAATAAAATTCCTGGAGCAACAAAGCCATACCAATCCACCAGGGTACGCGCATAAGTTGAACCAATAAAATAACTCATTGCATTGAAAGTAGAGGGCGCGTTTTCTCTGGAAAATCCGGATGTACGGCTGGTTGGGTCAAGTTTCTTAGAAATTTCAACTAAATTACTGGTAGGGAATGTGGGGGAAAAAATAATCGTCGCCTGATCCGAATAGTGAGCGTTTTCCTTAGTGTAGAAGGCGTATTCTAAATCAAGAACCATATCGCCCATCCCCGAAAAAGTTTTCGTGCCAGTTACATATTTTAACGCAATAGGAAGGGTCAACAATATAGAAGCGGAGTCAGTGAGTCCATAGAGAAGAGAAGGCGTACCTTCAATAATACTCTGCGTTTTACTGTACACATAATCAGGCGTGTAAGAAACAACCAATTGATTTTTATCAATAATATTTTGTCCAAATGAAAAAAAGGGGCCGGGTTGCTGAGAAGAAGGTAAAGAAAAATTTCCAAGGGATGGCGTTTGAATCGCGATTGCCCTATTCACCCAAAATAGGAACAATACCAATAGCCATCCTCGCATGGAACTTAAAAGATTGATGTTTAGCATCCCGCGCGCTCAACCCTAGTGTTAAAACTTTAAGTCCATATTAATTAATAAAACTTAATTGATGCAAGTATTAGGGACGAATCAAACCACTCTCTACGCTATCCCAGGAGAAAAAGAGTGGTCCCTATTCTCTTCAGCTCAATGTTGTTGTTTTATTTGCGCATATTTTCCTTTGAAGGATCATCGGTAAGGGAGGTCGTTTTTAAGTCAATGCATCTGCTTGGTAGGGACTTGAGAATAGAAAAGATCCTCTATTCACTGATCTTGGCAAAGCCTGGTATCTATTTGTTAACCAAATGCTGCCGCGTCAGACCGCGGCATGTCAAGATTTTTGATTAATTACAATCAGAAGCAATGATCTCACAATCGGGGTCTTTACATTGACTTAAGGCCACATCTTCTGCAATTTCCTTGCTAGGTCCTGTTCCTGCTCCGTCCCGATCTTTAGAAAGAGCAAAGGCGCCACATTGTTGATATGCCACCACCACCCCACATTGCTGGCCGCCCGCTTCATTACAGAAATTTTGAGCATTTGTTTCTGCTTCCACACGAGAAGAACCACCACCGATACCAAAAGCACAGTCTGTATCACGGCTTGCAGAGTCAACAGCGATAACACCCCAAGCCTTGGCTGATTTATTATGTTCGGTGCTCGCAGGGGTAGCCTGTGCAACATTAAATTTTATGGATTTAACTAAATTATCATCAACATAAATATCCATCCGATATTTACCTGCTGGCCAACCCTTGTTGGGTTTAGTAATTTTAAATTTACCACTCCATTGGTTACCCGGTAATAACGCAATTAAATTAGTTGCTGTCCCAGGCTGAAGCGTTAATTCAACCTCATCAATTTTATAATTAGATGGGGCCGCCTGATTAGTATTTTCTGCCATCCAAACTGATTTTATTTTTTGCCCCTCTTTCAGCTGTGTTGATTTCCAAAAAACATAAAGAACTTGAGTATCCTTCGTAAAGACTTCCTTGGGCATTGGATGATCACCGGAAGCGTGATCAGTGAGGATAGTATCTATTTGGAGGGAGGTGTCTGCACAAAGTACCCTACTAAAACTCAATAAACATAAAACAAATAAAGATAAAAAATTATTTCTTACTGAATAAACCATAACCAATCCTTTGCAATTAAAAACAATTTAGATAAAAAACGAGCTTAGAAATAAAGTCTAGCAATAAAATGCCACTTATCAAGAATGCTCAGCTATAGAAGAATGGTTCAATGTCAAAGATCGACATGAAATTTAATGTCCTATGGGCAAAAGAAGCAGTGCTTAACGACAAACCCTATGCACGTTTTCCTTAAAGTCAGCAACATTCCTCCAGGCAATAAATTCCTTTGGTGATAGCTTTTAATTTAATAATTTTTTATGAAATCAATACACTGTATGGTTGTTTTACTTTAATATTGTGCTCCAGTCTAAAGGATTAAACAGGTCGAAAACATTAGCGACTCATACCCGGAGGTATTCATGCAGCATTTTTTCTTTGCTTTAAGCCGACTCAAATTAATGATGAGGAAATATTTAACCTCAGCCATCAAAACCATTTTAAAAATAAGCCCTTTATTTGTTTTTTTTATCTCAAGTCTTTTACTCTCTGCAGCACATGCCGCCACACCATTATGGACCATTGAGCCAAGCGCTGGAAGCAATCCCACCCAGACCGTTGCTGAAAATGGAACCGTGAGTGTCCAGTATCAGGTACAAAACCAATCACCCAAATCAAAACGACTCGTCATGCGCGACATGCCAGGAATCAGCAAAACCACTCCGTGTGTATTAGCCCCTCGAGGCCAAGCGGGGAGCAGTTGTACTCTTAATGTAACTATTACCGGCAGCGCCTTACCTCAAGAGGGAATTCATCATGGTCCCGTTTTATGCCAGGCAAACACTGACGATAGTCCCAATCCGAATCAATGCTACCAACCAAGTGCAGCCAATAGTTTAAATATTACGCGCAGCGTCGCTACTGGCGCAGTAATTAGTGTGAGCCCTGCCAGTCTAAGTTTTGTCGCCGGAGCCAATGGCTTTTTTACCATAACCAACAGCAGTAGCTCTTCCGAACCTGCAAACAATGTAGTTGCTGCCATTCCTGGCAGTAGCGGTATTGTGCTACAAAGTAGTACGTGTGGCGCAAGTCTTGCTGTTGGTGCGAGTTGTACCATCACCTTGACTGCATCGGCAGTTGAAGGACCTACAATTGTAGGAGTCCGTGGCAGCAATACCAACAGCAGCCAAGTAACTGTTTCTGTTACACCGGTGCCTGTATCAAACATTAGTGTCAGCCCAACAGTGCTGGTATTTACTCAAGGCATGAATGGAACCTTAACCGTTTTTAATGATTCCACATCGACTGTTCCTGCAACGAATGTGGATGCAGTTATTCCTGCGGGCAGCGCCATTACGGTTCTCAGTAATCATTGTAATAGCAGTCTCGCTGTAGGTACTAGTTGTACGATTATATTAACCAGTGCGATGGCAGAAGGCCCAACCTCGGTGGAGGTGAGTGGCAGCAATACCAATCCCGTACCCGTTGCAGTCACAGTAACCGCCACCCCAACCGCTCTACTGACCGTTAGCCCCAGCTCTTTGATGTTTACTGCCGGTGGAACAGGGAGCGTGAATGTGACAAACAGCTCGGGCTCCACAGTAACTGCAATTAACGTCGGTTCAGTAATCCCTTTAGGCAGTAACCTCTTCCAGCAAAGCAATACCTGTTTACCAAATCTGGGCATAGGTGAAACTTGTAGCCTTACTTTTACCAGCAACACTCCTGAAGGACCAACCGATATTGAAGTGAAGGGAGACAATACCACTATAGAGAATGTCGCCGTCACGGTAACCAATGCACCAACTGCAACCATTAGTGTAAATCCCAGTACCTTAGCCTTTGATGCAGGAAGTAGTGGCGCGGTTACCGTGTCCAATACGTCTTTAGTTAATGCTGCGGGTATTACCGCAAGTATTCCGACGGGAAGCAATATTACGGTGTTAAACAATAGCTGTACGGGTACTCTGGCTCCAGGAGATAATTGTGTAATAACATTTACCAGCTCCGTAAGTACACCCGCCACAAGCGTTACCATTAATGGCAGTAACACCGACACTCAGATGACCACCATTACGGTGAGTCCTACCTGCGTGCCCATAACCCTCACATCAACACCTGGAATCACAGTAATCGGCTCAGGCCAAATAGGTAATCTAGGGTTTTTAACGGATACTGACCTGACGAACTTCGTAACAATGGGTTATCTCATCCTAGGAGCCAGCCCTTCGATAACCATGAGCCTGCCAAGCAGCACCTCTTATACAAAAATTGGGTTTAAAATGGCTAGTGATTTGCTGACTATATTAAGGCCTTTTACCTTTACAGCATATCAAGGGAACCTGGTCGTGTTTACAGCGACCATAACACCCAGCTCAATACCCACCGAGTATACTTATTTTATAAATGACTCTATTACCCGTATCACTCTATCAGGGGGTGGTGGTGTGGGTATTGCTAGTAGTTATCATGCCTACTATTTTTGTGCAGGACAATAAGCAACTTATTTCATAAACTACATACTGGAGCCAGGTCTTTATGCTAAGACCTAGCTCCAAATACAGTGCAATCACCTCTTCCCTCAAAAATCTGCCTACCTATTAAGTTTTTAATTGATTCAAAAATCAGTAGAAAGTGGAAATTTTAACAAACAGATAATACACTAAATACATTTAATGAAACATTATTAACCATAATGGTTGATATTTCCCAACTTATAAAAGAACAATTATTTAAGTGATGAGCGTCATAGAATGAATGGTTCATGGAGGACATAAATGAAAATCTGGCGATCAGTTGTTGTTAGTGTTTTATTAGTACTTTCCTTAAATCAAACGAATGCAGCCGGTACAAATATCATTAATTTTTCTCAATTAGTGCAAGCGGTTGAGAATGGCAATGAAGTCAGAGCAATCATTCATTTTGATAACTGTCTTGTAACGGAACCCACCATTCGCACTCAGGTAATGAGGCGATTAGATGGCGCCACCACCCGATTTGATTTTACCCACTACTTCCATGCTCAAGAAACAATTAATGAACGATTAATCGATACCGTCACCACATCGATGAAAATTTTTATAGAACGCCCTTCTGGAGAATCTTTAATTCTGTCGGGTCGTTTAAGTGTTTTTGAAGATAATACAGCGACACTACATATGAATTTCTTCGATCCGGTTTTACAAAAGCAACAATTGGTTGTCGATTGGACTTGTAACATTAGTAATGGTCAAGATGAGAATGGTTTGGTGTTATTTGATGTTTTTTAATGGCTTTAGAATTGCAAGATCTGAGAAGTTAACATATCGACCTACACTAATTAGCCTAATCGCATTTCATTCCATGCAATTGCCGCCCACCCATGGAGCATTTATAGGAAATGCATCCGGCTTTATGGGAGAAGCGTTCTTTTAAATATTGGATGTTAAACCTGTTGCTCATTATTGAGATCCTGCCCTTTTGCTAAAAGAGGATATGGATTCGATACCTCTTTAAATACACTAGTGAATAGTGCATTATTAAGACATACTTTTAGAAAACTATTTATAACTGAAAAGAATACCTCATAAAAAACAATGCGGACTGGAGATTTTTATGGATTTAAAACTCAATGATAAAACTGCCCTGGTTACTGGCTCAACGGCGGGTATTGGCTTAGAGATTGCCCGTACTTTAGCTATCGAAGGCGCAAAAGTAGTTATTACTGGTCGTAACCAGTCAAAGCTGGATGAGGCCGTGGCGAGTATAAAAGCCTCTGGCGGTCAAAAAGTAGATGGCATTTTGGCTGATGCCATTAGTGCCGAAGGTGTGGCCAAGCTGGTGAAGCAATTACCACAAGTCGATATTCTAATCAATAATCTCGGAATCTACGAAAGCAAAAAGTTCACCGAGATTACCGATGAAGACTGGCTAAAGTTTTTCGAAATCAATGTACTGGGAGGCATTCGACTCGCACGGGCTTATTTCGAAGGGATGTTGGCACGCAATTGGGGACGCATCATTTTCGTTTCCAGCGAATCGGGACTAATGATCCCATCAGACATGATTCATTACGCCACTACCAAAACCGCCCAGCTTTCTGTTTCTCGTGGACTAGCCAACCTTACCAAAGGCACGGGTGTGACCGTCAATTCAGTGATGCCAGGACCTACCCGCTCGGAAGGAATAGTTGATTTTCTGCGAAGTGTCACGAGCAATCCCGCAGCATCCGAAAACGAAATGGAGGCAGAGTTTTTTAGCAAGCATCGCAGCTCCTCCCTCCTACAACGCATGATCGAACCACAGGAAATCGCAAGCACTGTAGCCTATCTTGCAAGTCCGCTCTCCGCGGCAACCAATGGCTCAGCAATCCATGTTGAGGGTGGACTTATCACGTCGATTAATTAACTGATACCCGTTATTGGCAACATCATCAAGGTATGCTCTTTTTTTGAGTGATTCGTCACTTGATATTTAATGATTTTCACCCTGTTAGCCGGAACAGAAGTGGAAGTCTAGTGAGATCAGAGGAGTTCCCGCATGGGCTATAGTCAGCACCAGAAAAGAAAGTATGGCTGCTGGAGTTATTTTTACCAAAAATAATTCATAATATTTCATATGGTTATGATGACACTAACCCAAAATATCATGTGTATCGAAGCGCAGCAGGATGGGTTGGTCACCAACCTTACTGCATATAATTTTTTCTAACTTAGAAATACAGCCCACTCAATGTGGTATGGACGGAGTTTTTTTCAAATTCATCCTGTTGAATAGACCCAGGCACCACATCCTCTTTTTTAATTGGAGCGAGCTCATCCTCAGAATGCTCATAACCGTCAGAATTAACTAAAGGCTCGTGAGCAGAATTATTTTCAACTTGTGCCCCTAACAAGCACATAGTGGGATTAATGGCTGGGATTGCCTCATCCTTAGTATTTAAAATACACTCTGCTTGTAAGTCTAAATGCTTATGGTTGGTTATGGAGAGAACGACTTCTTCCGTTGTTACTTCGCTAGTGTGCATTAAATCAATTATATTTAAAATCGCGCCCGAAGAATGAAAACCGCAACTTACACCATCAAAAAATGGTTGGGTACCAAGTCTATACAAGGTCACGTCCTTATCAAGAAAAGAACAGTGTATTTCTTTTCCAATTGCAAAAGCCCACAAGCCAAAAGCGTTAAAAGGTGCCTTAACTAGTCCCCAAACTTTTTCAAAAAAACCAGGAGCTTCTGGTGACTTAAAAAATTGATGTGGAGAACTTATTTTGGAATCAAATATCGCTATTTTCCCTTCCTCTCCCGCTTCTTTGAAAAGAGCGATGTAATGATTTTTTCCTAACAAGGAGCAACCAATACCAAAGTTTTCCTTACCCAGTTGATTTTTTATTGCTTCAATGGTGGCTTGGTATGAAGGTTCCTCGGCATCCCCTCTTCCTGGCTTTACAGCGAGCGGACTCGAAATAATGATAAAATTTTTATTTTTATTGTAGAAATATGTTACCTTCAGTTCAAGAAAAGAAACAGGCACCAAGACTTCATTTTTTTCCCATTCGCTATTTCCGGAAAGATGTCTGTTAATGATTAAATCCATTTCATTTGAATAAAGCATTTTTCTTGGCATCGTTTATAAAACCTTAGCTGTCTACTATTTGTAAATTATATATAATTTTTATTATGGTTTTCTTAAGAGATGTGGGTAATTCTTTAAAAATCGCCACAATTAGAGAGAAAATAGAAAGAATATCCTAAACTACCTTAATAGTAATCGATAATTAAAGTTAAGCGTATTCTAACCTTATAGATAATATAACCTCATGATTATTTTAATTATTTATGGACTAATAATAGGAATTCTGGTCTCCGCCCCTATGGGCCCTATTGCGGCCTTATGCATTCAGCGCTCTCTAAACCTCGGATTTAAAGCAGGTTTTGTTACCGGAATAGGCTCCGCCTTGGCTGACGGAGTTTTCGGTTTAATTACTGCTTGTGGGCTCACCTTTATCTCCGAGCAATTAACGAAATATCAGACACAGTTACAGTGTCTGGGTGGTTTTATCTTATTGTACCTGGGAATCAAACACTATTTAAAAAATCCTAAAACACCGCACATCAAAGAGCGCCAACACTCATCCTGGCATTTTTTAATTGAAGCGTTTCTGTTGTCTCTTTCTAATTCAGCCGCCCTTCTTTTATTTTTTGCCGTATTAGCCGCTCTAGGATTAGAGCATCTGAACCTGAATTTACTTGATGGAAGTATCTTAATCGTGAGTATTATATTCGGTTCAATGTTGGTTTGGTTCATGCTCAGCGCAGCCATCGCCTTTATTTTAAAAAAACATTTTACTTCTGATACGCTGCGCGTTATCAACTATGTTTTTGGTACTATTTTTTTGATTCTAGGCACCGTCATTTTAGTGAGAGTTTTTGCATTTTAGCAATTTCAAGAATTATTAAGTATCTATTTAAGAACAACTTTTTTAAAATAATGGTCAAAAAATGGATGTGTGTTAGTTTAATTTCTATACTGAATATTAAGTCTAATGTATAGGGAATAAATAATGGCTAAAGCAGATATTTTTGATAAATGTTATAGCGAAAATGGAAATTTTGCAGCCCAAAGCAAGGATGATGACAACTACTTAATTAGCCCTATCTTGCAAGGCCCATCTGGTCCACACATGCAGTTTCAAAACAAACCTATGATAGTCTGGACCATCAATGATTATTTAGGTCTTGCCCAGAACCCAGAAATTCAAGAAGCCGGATTGAAAGCAGTACAAAATTGGAGCACCACAACCCCCATGGGTGCACGGCTGATGTCTGGTAATACCATGGATCATATAAATTTAGAAAAAAAACTCGCCAACCTTACTCAAAAAGAAGACGCTGCCTTATTTATTGCAGGTTACCTGGGAGTACTGGGAACCATCACTGGCTTGGCAGGAAAAGGTGACACAATCATTATTGACCAATATTCCCATGCCTGCATGATTGATGCCGCTTTTCTGGCGCAAGCGCGCACCGGGGTGCGTATTAAACCATTTAAACATAATGATATGGCCGATTTAGAGCGACAATTAAAGTTAGCCTCAGAAGAAAATCAAGGTGGAATTTTAATTGTTACTGAGGGTATTTTCGGGATGCGCGGCGATCTGGCGAATTTGCCAGAAATATGTGCGTTGAAGGAAAAATACCAGGCTCGGCTCTTTCTAGATGATGCACATGCTTTAGGAGTACTTGGCAATGAGGGCCGCGGAAGTGGAGAGTACTTTGATCTCCAGGATCAAATCGATATTTATTTCGGTACCTTTGCTAAGGCCTTTGTTTCCATCGGTGGTTTTGCTAGTGGTCCTCGAGAGGTAATTTCCTATCTACGCCTTAACTCAAGACCCGCTATTTTCTCTAAAGCACACCCATTAGTTCTTATTCATACCATTGATAAAGCCACTGATCTGATCATTGCTGGTCAAGAAAAACGCTTAAAATTATGGGAAATAGCTACCGCATTACAAACCGGTTTGAAAAAACTGGGCTTTGATCTAGGTCAAACGCAAACTCAGATTACTCCAATTTATATTCGTGGAGGGGATATGAAACTGGCAATTGAAATGCTGCATATTTTACGGGATGAATACGGTATTTTTGTAACCGCAGTAACCTCCCCAGTTGTTCCTCTAGGAACCATTCTATTCCGTCTTGTTCCTACTGCCGCCCATAGTCTGGAAGATGTGGAAATTACCCTGGCTGCATTTCAAGGCGTACGTGATCGCTTAGCGCTCAATTAATCAGGAGTACATTATGGTTCTGCATCACCCTAAACCTGAAAATATGGTTGAATTACTTAATTTACAAGCTCAAACAATAGCCCAAGATCGATTATTTTTTTTAAACTCTTCAATAGGAATTGAAGAGCAGTTGAATTACCCCTCCCTGCTTATTAAAGCTCAGTCGATTGCTGCAAGAATTCAACAACATACACAAGCCGGAGACCGGGTTTTATTAATTTATCAACCTGGATTAGATTTTATTTGCGCGTTTTATGCTTGTCTTTATGCTGGGGTCATTGCAGTTCCCGTTTATCCCCCTGCAGAAAAAAAACTCATAGAAAAACTACAAGCTGTCATACAAAATGCTGAACCTAAAATTATTTTATCGACCGAAAGTATTATTAAACAAATCACTAAATTGAAATATGTTAAAGCATTACAAAACCTACCTTTTGTTACCTATTTAATGGAGCGTTTTCAAGAAAATGCCTATGAATTAACCCAATGGGATTTTGATAAATTCACCTGGATTAATACTGACACGATTGCCGCAAATGAAGCTATTGATTATAAAGAATCTTTGATAAAACCAGAGAACATTGCCTTTTTACAATATACTTCCGGCTCTACTGGCCAACCCAAGGGAGTGATGGTTAGTCATAGTAACCTTCTGAATAATCTGCAATTTATTAATGAATACTACAGCGCGAAACAGGATTCAGTATGTGTTATTTGGCTTCCTCCCTACCATGATATGGGCTTAATTGGTGGAATACTCTATCCAGTTTTTACAGGAATACCTGTTTATCTCATGTCACCTCTGACCTTTTTGCGTAATCCGGCAACCTGGTTACAAGCCATTACCACCTTTAAGGGTACGGTGACCTCAGCACCTAACTTTGCCTATGCCTTATGTAATAAAAAGATTTCCGAAGACATTAAAGCCCAACTTGACTTAAGCAGCATGCATGCTTTTCTCAATGGAGCCGAACCGATTAATGCACATGTTATGGATGAGTTTACTCGCCAATTTATGAGTTGTGGTTTCAAAAAGGAAATGTTCATGCCCTGTTATGGCCTGGCAGAAAATACCTTAATGGTTACAGGAGAACAAGGTGGCTTAACTCATTATTTCAATAAAGAAGAACTACGCAATCATAAACTGCAGGAAGTCTCTGCCACCGATCCAACAGCGCAAGCGGTTGTATGTTGTGGTACCCTTTCTGAAGGCACTGTCCTTGTTGATCCACAAACCCTAATCCCATGTTCTGATCAGCAAATAGGAGAGGTTTGGCTTTCTAGCCCCAGTGTAGCTCATGGATACTGGAATCAAGAACAAGAGACCAACACTTATTTTAAAGCCACCCTGCCACACACAAACGAAAAAAATTATTTACGCACGGGCGATTTAGGTTTTACCATGAACAATCGCTTATTCATCATGGGAAGATTAAAAGATTTAATCATCATCAATGGCACCAATCACTACCCGCATGACATTGAACGCTCCGTAGAAACTTGTCATCCGGCCATACGCCAAGGTTCTTGTGCCGCAGTCAGTGTTACCGGAACTTATCAAGAAGAACTGGCTGTAGTCGTTGAAATTAATAAGAACTGCCCTGAATCTGAGCTACAACCGATTATTAGTGCCGTGAAGGAGATTATTCTGCAAGATCACTCATTATCTGTGCATCAAATCGCGCTTATCAATGAACGCAGTCTTCCTAAAACAACAAGCGGAAAAATAAGACGTCGACTCATCCAATCTCAACTAATGGATAGGCAACTCGAAACCAAATTACTCTGGGTAATCGAGCCCCTGCCATCTGAAAAAATCCTGTCAAGCTCACATGCAGGAATGTCTGACACCCAACAAGATGAACCTCCTAGCCCTTCAGAGTTCATGCAAAATCTTCGCCATACCATTCATGTAGAATTAAGTGATATGTTAGATATTGATAGTGCGATTATTGATGATAATAAAAATTTCGCCGAATTTGGGCTTGACTCCCTGATGGCAGTCGAATTAGAAGCGCGACTGCAGAATCATTTAAAAAGCCGTTGCCATTTGTCTGAAGCAACTGTAGTAAATTACCCCACGATTAATTTATTAATAGAGCATATTCAAACCCTACTGGATAAATCGGCTTCTATAGAAACATCATCCTCAACTCCATTTGCTTTTATCAAGATTCCACAGCATTCATTAAAACCAAGAACAGAAGGATTAACTTCACTATTAGATACTGGAATGCATTTAATGGATACGGAACACCTTCTTTTAATGGCAGCAGACTATATTGATGTCGTTAAATTAGGTTTTGGAACCTCCAAACTCTATCCAGAACCACTGTTACGGCAAAAAATCGATTTATTAAAATCAGCCAACATTCATGTCTGTGCCGGAGGAACATTTTTTGAGGTAGCGCGCAGGCAAAATAAAATAGAAGAATATTTTAACGAATGTGTGCGCTTGGGTTTTAATTGCCTGGAATTATCTGATGGCCTAGCGGGCATACCCTTAGAAGAAAAAATTAACTTAATCTCCCAAGCAAAAAATTATGGCTTTGTTGTGCTCTCCGAAGTCGGCAGAAAGGATGCCCAACAAGACAGCTTATTAAGCATCGACGATCGCTTAACGGAAATAAAAGAGCAATTAAATGCGGGGGCCTGGAAGATTATTCTCGAAGCACGCGAATCCGGTACCACCGGCCTTTTTAACACCGACACGTCAATTAAAACCGAAGATTTTGAACGCATCATCACGGAGATCAATCCTCAAGATTTACTTTTTGAAGCGCCGATAAAGCATCAGCAAGCATGGCTAATTAATCACCTAGGGGTTTCCGTAAATTTAGCAAATATTGCTCCCAAAGATGTATTGGCTTTAGAAGCACTGCGAGTTTCTTTAAGGGCGGATACGATTTCTAAGGAAGCTCCATGAACCATAAAATTATTCGGTTTGAAGTCGGTCCTGCAGGAGCACATCGCGCGGCCGAGCGAGGTGATCTGTGTATTATTGTTGATGTTTTGCGCGCAAGCACCTCAATTATTGCGGCCTTTATGGGAGGGATAAAATCCATTCGTTTAGGCGACAATGCATCCTTCAAGGTGAACCCTAATGAAATTACCGCAGGTGAACAGAACTGTGTGAAAATACCACACTTCACTTATGGAAACTCCCCCGAAGACTTGCTCCACACGACTCACAAAGGTCGTGAGCTGCATTTTTTCTCAACGAATGGCATTCCATCCATTAAAGCCTGCATCGCTCACAAAGTAACCACTTTAATTGGCGCAATGATTAACGCGGATGCCGTAGGACAACTGGCTAAAGACATCGCTCTGAATTTGAACCTCAATATCGCGATTATTTTAGCTGGCTACAAGGGTACGTTAGAACCCGATGATCTGCTCGCAGGCTCTCTCATTTATTACAAGCAGCTACGCTCCTTGCAAGTGCAAGGCGAGCACGCCCCTGTTTCTTCTGATAATTTATTAGAGACTCTGTTGACTAGTCCTGCGGGTATTCGTCTCACCAAACTAAATCTGGAAAAAGACATCTACTTTTGCGCGCAAGAGGATATAACCAAAATAGTCCCTATTTATGATGAAAAGATACAGCAGTTAATACCCTTTGTTTATGCATCGGATTCTTGGGAGAAATTATTATGTTGAAGTTATTTACTGAACACCCTGCTTCAGTCAATCAAAGCTATTGGGAGCATTTATTATTCGCCATTTGCTTTGGATTTTCGATGATCAAAGGAGGATGTGCCTGCTTAATTCATGCTATTTTTCCCTTTCTTTTTCAAACAACAGGCAGTCAAACAGCCTTTAGTGCCGTAGAAAAATACTTACAGAAATGTCCGCAAAAAAATGATGTCGATAGCAAGCTACTGGAATGTATTCAAGCACGAAAACTAAAAAAATAAGGACTCCTGGTATCAATGATTTTTTTTAAGCCCCAGCAAAGAATTTAAACACAAATAAGCCCATAACGATTGGAACCAAGTGACGTCAGATCCAAATCAGAAACGGTCACTAGCGGGGTAAATAATCTATGGCGCTTTGCCGGCTTATTTGCATCTGATGCACAATGTTCCGCCAACAGCTCTTGAGGCAATTTAGCATGATAGTTTTTTAATCGTCGTAAGACCGTATCTGCTAAATTGATACTCATATAAGAACCGTTTCCATGCAAGCGTGGCTCGGAAGCGAAGGGACGTTCGGTTAATGTATTAAGACGATTTTTCAAAAACTTCATTCCTATTTTACATTCGCTAGAATTATCACCCCAGATCATTTTATTTAAAGCGGGTTCATAGGCACTGATGATATCCGCTGCAACGTCACTCGCTTGGAAAAGACGCATGAGTTGCAATTGGGTCGGTAGCTCAACATCAGTCGGCTCTTTCATGAATCGTGCCATGGCCTTCAATAACAAGAAACGTTCTGCGGAGATAAGTTCTATTCCTGCAGGTGATAATAGGTATTCGGCCTCGTCAGAAAGGTCATATTTTTCCAATAAAGCAGCGAATTGTTCTCGAAGAGTCAAGGGCCTATAAGTTTTCAACTGATTTAATTCAGTGAGAGCAATACTTAATAGCTCCGCATCAACCACATTATGGGTATTTTCTTCCTCGGAAATCCCTTTGATCACGGTATAATGGCCAGCTTGCTGGGGATTGGGACTGTCTTTATATTTCACCGCCTTGACGCCTTGCTTATCAGGACTAAAAAATCGGTCTTTTTCTTTGAGTAGGCGATGTTGATTGGGATCGGCCCATTTTGCCTTTTTCGCCTGAGCCTTGCCATCAAGCGCGTCAAATAAAATTTTGTCCCCACCCGATTTAGAGCACTTCTTGCCCGCCTCATCATGAGCTGTCGCGGGAGCCACATAAACTGCAACATGCTTATTATCTGGAATTTTGATTTTAGTCGCTGCGGATTGGTAGTCGTTCGCTGTTTTTTCCAAGGCGTTGCGCAAGATGTTAAGTACTTTTTCGTCTAAATGGTACTTTTCAAAAAAAGCGCTCACCGCATTGATAATTTCTTCACTGTGCTTACCCAGTGAAACACCTGCATTTTTAAGCGATTCTGTAGCATGGAGCACATGGTTAATGATGACCTCTTCCAAGCTGGTGTAGGTATTGTTAGTAATCACACTACAACCAGGAATCTGAGCGGCTGCTTCCCGTGCGATGCGACCCCCATTTGAATGTCCCAACAAGACCAAATCTTGGGGTTGAACGCCTTTTTTTTCCAACAAAAAGTTGGCCGCAGCTAAAATCGAGTTCACCGGATCAGCAAATGACGTGGGTTTTTGTGCCAGGTAATCAACCACAAGAAAATTGTAGTGATTACGCAGCGCCAATTCTTGTGCCAGGGGTAACATATCCGTATACGCAGCCCCTGCACCACCAACAACGATAAGCCATAGATCAGTAGCAACCGGATGACGGTATTCAATCGCTTGGACGGGTGTTTTTTTGTCTACACGCAGTTGATAATTATGCGTGTCATTAGGTGCAAAAAGCAGCGTTCTTTTTAGCGTGTCAGCAATGTATACTTCTTTTTGCGCCACGTTAGTCACTACCCGCAAACAAATACGTGTAATTATTTTATCAATAAAGCCAGGCTTCGCTACCTGCTCGTTAAGTGGTAAGTGTTGGGTGGGCGAACTAGCTAGTTCAATAGGTGAAAGACTTTGGCGGTACAGATGTACCGCCTTAAAGTCCATTTCAAGAATTAAGTCATGGATGAGCACTAAATTTTTTTTAGTTTCACTGAGTGCATCCCAAAAAAGATAATTATTGCTTTGGCGTTCACTAGTGATTTGTTCAATCAAATTGCGGTTTTTAGCGATTAATTGATAATAGGTAAAAAGCAATTTCCATGCTTCATGCTTTTGGGAATCATTCATTTTATGTTGATTTTCATTAAGCTGTTTTTTAATCGCATGAATTGTGTTCATGAGAGCATAGGTTGAAAAACTAAGCCCATTAGCAAACTCACAAAGCTGCATTGTTAAGGGGGAGGCTGTTGCAAAGCATAAAGAGGCTTCTTGGTTTATAGAACTAATTTCGTGGCGCAATTTGGCTAATTCATTTTCAAATGGAGTGGCAGGCATCAGTAGACTCATCAACTTTTTTTTAAATTGGGCCTAATTAGGTTAAAACCCAAAAACCTAGGCGGAAAATACTCCTTATCGTCTTACATTAGTAGGTGTAACTTACTACTCCTAATAAGATTTCCTTTATGCAACTGTTATAATATCAGAACAATTTATGCCGTAAAGAGACTATGGAACTATTATTTTTTCATCAAGGAGAGTTAATCTAGCCCACATCACAGAAGGGCGCAGGAATTACAGAAACGACAACATCGCTTATATTCTTGTAAGCGATGACAAAGCAGAAATTTTTGCTTGGGGCGATAAAAGGGGAAATCTCTTAACTTATTGATAATATGGAGGTTAAAAAATTTTAGCGCTTGCTCAATACCGGGCATTTTTATTGCTTTCCACCAAAAGCAACGATAACTATCCCCAAGTTCAGTAAACAGCAACTTAGGGATACAGGAGAAAAGATCCTACATATCTACTAAAATTTAACGCTAAAGCCAAATGAATCGTCTTTCTCTTGTGCTGCTTGGAATCCGAAGAAACAAAGTGTCGCAGCTAACGCAACAAAAAAAGCGGTCAGTGATATCGCGGCTAATGCGCAAGCAGCAAGAATACCGCCAGCAACCATCAAATTTTCTTTCGTTGCCAATCTGTCAAATTTATTATCATTTTCAAAGAATGAAAGACGCATACAATAGCTCCTCTGTTAAATACTGATTAAACCCTGTAACTCTTAATGTTATCCATTACTGTGCTCTGGATAACGTATGAGTTACAAATAATGGCTGGATTGTACAAGAATAAACCCGACCATGCAACGGGGCATAAAACAAGGTAATTTTAACGAGGACCTGGACGGGACACTTCAGGATTGTTATTTTCCTCTTCCGAATATTCAGGGAGTTCTGTGCTATGCCCCCAAAATCCTATATCCGCAAGTGCCATTGCATTTAAACGCTGTAGTGACGTCGTATTTTGAGGTGCCGTTTCCTCGTCACTATTAATCACCATAGTCGGCGCTCTTGATAGAATTGTAGCTTGCTCTAGCTCATCAGGTGTTCTTGGCATAATGACTGCTTAATAAAAGACAAAAGTGTGTTTATTTTAATTTATTTATATAATTTAAACAATGCCGCACATTGCTCGAGAATTAACGAAGCGACTAATCGAGCTTTTATTCAACCCCCTGGCTTTAGGCTATACTTTCAAAACATAGCAGGACTCGTTAAATAAAAGAGACAAAACAATGAGCTTGAAAGGACATCATAAGTGGCTAATAGGACTAGCCGTTTTTCTGCTAGGTCTATTCTCTTTCTTAATGTGGAAGCATCTCCAGACCCCTGGGCTGGGAGATGATTTTGCCAGTGGCAATGGCCGTATTGAAGCCATTGAAGTCGACATTGCCACCAAAATTGCCGGCCGCATTAAACGCATTGATGTGGATGAAGGCGATTATGTCCACGCTGGCCAAGTACTGGCCGTTATGGATACCGACGTGCTTGAAGCCCAATTAAGGGAAGCACAGGCCAAATATGAAGAAGCCAAAAGTAATGTCATCAGTGCCAAGAATGAAGTAACCCAACGGCAAAGCGAAAAAAAAGCTGCTGTGGCCACGGTAGCCCAACGACAAGCCGAATTAAATTTGGCCAAAAACCGCTTAGCGCGCATAGAAAAACTGGCTGCCAAGGGACATGCCTCTCTCGATAATCTAGATGAAGCACGCGCTCAATTTTATGGGGCCCAAGCCGTTTTTGATGTGGCTAAGGCCCAAGTTGCAGAACGCGAAGCCACCATTGCCACGGCCGAGTCAAAAGTAAAAGGCGCGCAATCTTCGGTTGCAGCCGCTGCAGCAACTATTGAGCGTTTAAAAGCGGACATTAAAGACAGCACCTTGGTTGCTCCTCTTGATGGGCGCATTCAATTTCGTATTTCTCAACCCGGAGAAGTATTAAGTGCCGGAGGTAAGGTTTTAAATATGCTAGACCTTACCAATGTGTATATGATCTTTTTCCTGCCAACGGAACAAGCAGGCAAAATAGAGCTGGGCACTCCGGTGCATTTGGTGTTAGATGCCCTTCCTCAATACGTCATTCCAGCGAAGGTTACTTTTATTGCTGATGTAGCACAATTTACGCCTAAAACAGTAGAAACAGCCAATGAACGACAAAAATTAATGTTTCGTGTTAAGGCACGGATTGCCCCCGAGTTATTGCGTCAATACATCCGCGCCGTAAAAACCGGTTTACCCGGTATGGCTTATGTTCCCTTAACACCTGACAGTAAATGGCCAGCCAATTTACAAGCGAATCTACCCAATGAACCAGACCGATACCAAGCCGGTAATAAGCATTAAGGATGTCAGTTTATGGTATGGCAAAACCCAGGCTCTGCATCAGATTAGCCTGGAGCTTCCGGCTGGGAGTATCGTCGGATTTATTGGTCCTGATGGGGTAGGAAAATCCAGTTTATTTTCTTTAATTTCCGGTGCGCGTGAAATACAACAGGGAACGGTAGAGGTTTTGCAAGGCGATATGGGCAATACAATACATCGTGAGGCGGTATGCTCCCGTATTGCCTACATGCCTCAAGGATTAGGAAAAAATCTTTATCCAACTCTTTCCGTATTGGAGAATGTCGATTTTTTTGGGCGTCTATTTGGCCATGAGCGAGAAGTGCGCGAGCAATACATTCACAGTTTACTCGCCAATACAGGCTTGCTCGCATTTAAAGATCGCCCGGCCAGCAAACTATCAGGTGGAATGAAACAAAAATTAGGCCTATGTTGTGCCCTGATTCATTCCCCAGATCTATTGATTCTGGATGAGCCCACCACCGGTGTTGATCCTTTGTCACGGCGTCAATTTTGGGAATTAATTGATACCATTCGTCGCGATAAACCTACGATGAGTGTTCTGGTAGCGACAGCCTATATGGAAGAAGCAGCCCGTTTTGACAGCCTGGTAGCAATGAATGCAGGCACTATTCTGGCAACCGGCACTCGCGAGAGCTTATTAGCAGAAACACAAACCGACTCCTTGGAAAATGCCTTTATCGCTCTCCTTCCAACCTCGGAGCGCGAACGTCATCAAGAGGTCATGTTAACCCCTCGCCAGCAGTCAGCTCATCCCGAAATCGCCATTGAAGCGCAAAATTTAAGCAAACGATTTGGGGCCTTTATTGCAGTAGATAAAGTCAATTTTCGTATCGAGCGCGGGGAAATCTTTGGCTTTCTTGGCTCCAATGGCTGCGGAAAAACCACGGTAATGAAGATGCTCACCGGCTTATTGCCCGTTAGTGAGGGGAAAGTATGGTTATTTGGAAAAACCGTTGATGCCAATGACATGAATACCCGTCGGCAAATTGGCTATATGTCCCAATCCTTTTCGCTCTACACCGAATTGACCGTTTATCAAAATTTAGTATTACACGCCCAATTGTTTCATCTACCCAAAGAACGCATCAATACGCGTATTCAAGAATTAATCAATCGCTTTTATTTAGACGATATTATTAATGAATATCCTGACGCCCTACCCCTAGGGCATAAACAGCGCTTGTCATTAGCCGTGGCCGTACTGCACGAGCCAGAAATTTTAATCCTGGATGAACCCACATCGGGTGTTGATCCCATGGCACGTGACCTATTCTGGCAACTCATGATTGATTTAGCACGCCATGATCAGGTTACTATTTTTATATCAACTCATTTTATGAATGAAGCACAGCGATGCGATCGCATTTCCTTGATGCATGCTGGACGTGTGCTAGTCAGTAACACACCCGAAGAGTTGATTAAAAGCAAAAAAGCAGACAGTTTAGAAACCGCATTTATTAGTTATCTTGAAGCAGCAGTCGAAGCAGAGCAGAAAGTGAATGATACTTCAGGCGTAGCAGTGAACAGTACTTTTGTCATCGAAAAGAAAATCAACAATCATAAATTGTTTGATCCCAGACGAATGTTCAGTTACAGCCGTCGTGAAGCATTGGAACTGATACGTGAACCCATACGTGCAACCCTTGCATTTCTGGGGAGCGTTATTCTACTGTTCATTATGAGTTATGGGTTAAATTTGGATGTGGAAAATCTGAGTTTTGCCGTTTTAGATCGCGATCAAAGTACCACTAGCCAAAACTACATTTTAAACATCGCCAGCTCGCGTTATTTTAGTGAACAAGCGCCAATAACCGATTATGAGCAACTGGACCAACGCATGCGTTCGGGTGAATTAAATCTGGCCTTAGAAATACCGCAAGGTTTTGCACGAGACATAAAACGAGGAAAATCAGTTGAAATTGGTGCCTGGATCGAAGGTGTTATGCCCCAAAGAGCGGAGACTGCCAAAAATTATATTCAAGGACTGCATTTACATTGGCTTGCTAATAATTATCCTGAAGTCGCACAACAATCCACCTTATCTACATTTAACATTGAAACGCGGTTTCGCTACAATGCGGATGTCAAAAGCTTGCCGGCGATGGTCCCTGCCATTATCCCTTTATTACTCATGCTTATTCCATCTATGTTAACCGCCCTGTCTGTAGTGCGTGAAAAGGAATTAGGCTCTATTGTTAATTTATATGTTACCCCGGTAACCAAACTGGAGTTTTTACTGGGCAAGCTTTTACCTTATATCCTATTGGCCATGTTGAATTTTTTCTTACTGGTTGGCTTATCTGTATTCATATTACATGTTCCGATCACCGGAAGCTTTATTACCCTGACCTTAGCGGCCCTCATTTACGTGCTCATTGCCACCTCAATGGGCTTTCTAATTTCTATTTTCATGCGCAGTCAAATTGCAGCAATTTTTGGTACCTCTATTTTAACTATTCTTCCAGCAACGCAATTTTCGGGAATTCTTGAACCCGTATCATCACTGGAAGGAATGGGGGCTGTCATTGGGAAATTATATCCGGTCACCTATTTTCTCATTATTTCGCGGGGTGTTTTTTCCAAAGCACTCTCTTTTGCTTCCTTACATACCGCCTTCTTTTCCTTGTCACTGGCCGTACCTGTTTTATTGACACTGTGTTTGTTGCTATTAAAGAAACAGGAGCACTAACATGTCTGCAAGTACTATTTTTCATTTAGGTGTTAAAGAATTACGTAGCGTCTTACGCGACCCTATGATGATTGCCTTAATCATTTTTGCCTTTTCAATTTCAATCTATGTTGCCGCGACCGCACTTCCAGAAACTTTGAATAAAACACCCATCGCGATTGTTGATGAGGATAAATCAGCCCTATCTCAGCGGATAGAAGATGCCTTTTATCCACCGCAATTTGCCAAACCCGTCATGATTAATATGACCGATATGGATGCCGGCATGGACTCAGGAACCTACACCTTTACTCTGGATATTCCCCCCAATTTTCAACGCGATGTATTAGCCGGTCGCAGTCCCGCGATTCAACTGAATGTGGATGCAACCAGAATGGAACAAGCATTTGTGGGCGCCGGATATATTCAAACCATTCTCGGTATGGAGATTAACGAGTTTTTGCAACATTATCGCTCCGTCGCAAAGTACCCTGTTGATTTAGCTCTTCGCGTCCGCTTTAATCCCACCCTGACCAAGACCTGGTTTGGCGCGGTGATGGAAATTATTAATAATGTAACGATGCTCTCAATCATCCTAACGGGAGCAGCTTTGCTACGTGAGCGCGAACATGGAACGATTGAGCATCTATTAGTAATGCCGGTAACTCCTTTTGAAATTATGGCGAGTAAAATTTGGGCTATGGCATTAATTGTCTTGGTAGCGAGTACTTTTTCCCTCATCGTCGTCGTACGTAAAATTCTTGCGATCCCCATTGAAGGCTCCGTAACACTGTTTATGCTGGGTACAGCAATGAATTTATTTGCCACAACATCCATGGGGATATTCATGGGGACAATGACCCGTACCATGCCACAATTTGGTCTGTTATTGATGTTGATCATTCTGCCCTTGGATATGCTTTCTGGAGGAATGACCCCTAGGGAAAATATGCCCCTGCCTGTACAAAATATTATGTTGGCCGCCCCAACCACTCATTTTGTTATGCTCGCTCAATCGGTTCTATTCCGCGGGGCCGGTTTGGATACGGTATGGCCACAGCTTGCAGCCCTTGCCTTAATTGGCGCGGTGTTTTTCTATGTCACACTACATTATTTCCGTAAAGCAATTAATTTTTTATGAGCGGGCTAATTCTCATTGATTATGAGGTCTATCACTCTGATAGGCCTTTGAAAAATTGCATCCATTAATGAAATACCTATAAAAAATGCTAATGCCCAGCACATACTTTTAGGCATTGGACCACTATCCAATCCACCAATTAAATTTTTCAAAATTTTACTGGGAAAATACCTCCATCTTATGGATAATTGCGCAGTAATTTTTTCAGGGTGCGCTTATGAAGAACAACAGGCATAGTTTTTGAAATTGAAAATTACAGAAAGTGCAATTAGAGGAACAGATGAAGGGGTTTGTTTCTACGCTGTTTGATTTTAAAAGGATGTACTAAATTGATAAATAACACTTTTTGCAATAAGAAGAAAGTGGTCCTCTCTGTAAATGCTTCGTGTAAATCTCCGCTATTTAGCTTGACGCCGCTCTTAAAAATGCTGTTTGCATGTATCCTGGCTGGTGTATCCACGCAAATCAACGCGGAAACGGAAAAAAAAGCTAATGAGCCGCCCAAAGAAACGATCAGTAAAAAGATTTGGTCTGATAAAAAATTTCATCTGGGTCAAATAACAATTACCCCTGGCGGTTTCTTTGCGGGTGAAGGCGTTTGGCGTTCGCGTAATATCATGACCGATATGGGCTCCAACTTTGCCGCGATTCCAACCCTAAATTTGCCTCAAGCTTATATGAAGGAATTTCGTTTATCTGCTCGTCAAAGCCGTCTTTCTGCATTAGCTGAGAGCAATATTAACCCCCAAACGCTCATTTCAGGTTATGTTGAAACAGACTTCTTAGGAAATGGTACGGGTAACTCAAATGAGAGTAACTCATTTGACTTACGAATCCGTCAATTCTATGCCAATATCGATTGGAGCCTGCCGGGATGGCATCTTCTTGCAGGACAAGCCTGGACACTCATGACCTTAAATAATGATGGTATTACACCCCGGCATGAAGTGCTGCCCCCCACCATAGATGCCCAGTACGTTGTCGGTTTTCTCTGGAAACGCCAGCCTCAAGTTCGATTGACCAAAAATTTTGGGCAGCGATTCTGGGCTGCGGTATCCGCTGAAAATGCACAAACCCTATTCGGTGGAACTCCAGCATGTGTTCCTGCCCCCGCAGGAGTTGGCCCAGCTTTTAATGGAATTAGCAATATTTTCTGTAGTGCTCCTGGAATCCAGTTCTTACCAGTAGCAAACGCGTTCTCCTTTAACCATGCTCCTGATGTGGTAGGAAAATTAGCTTATCAAGATACGCTCAATAATCATAAAGTCCATTTGGAAGTATTTGGTATCTACCGTGATTTTTATGATCGGGTGTATTACACCGATGGCACAAAAACCAATATAAATACCACGGGATATGGTGCTGGAATAGGCACATTCATTGAAATTATTCCCAAGAAATTGGATGTTCAGGGTAGTGCGCTTTTAGGTAGTGGAATCGGCAGTTATTCGTCAGGTGTATTACCCGATGTAACCTTTGCTCAAAACGGCTCATTGAAGCCAATTGATGAATTCACCATCATGGCAGGAATTACCGCACACGTCACTCGAGCACTTGATGTCTATGTTTTTGGTGGTCAAGAACGCCAAAAAGCGACTTATTTTTATTCCCCTTCGCCAACTAATAATTTCTTTGGCTTAGGTATTCCTAACGCAAATAACTCAGGTTGTAGCACTGAAGGAGGCATTTGCGCAGGAAATACCAAAGAATTATGGCAAGTAACTACTGGCTTATGGGATAAAATCTATGATGGAGCATACGGTCAATTTAGAGCCGGCTTACAATATTCCTATACGAAGAGAATTCTATTCGCAGGCACTGACGCACACCAAGACGGTGTCCCTATTGGAAAAGCGGTAGGCGGTCAAACCAATGACAATATGCTATTTTTCAGCTTACGCTATTTCCCCTTCGAAAACAGTGCAGCAGCACCTGCTCCTATGAAATAGCCGCTTCGGCTATTTCATATCAATTTGATAAACCTTTAGAAACGATGAGCCATCCTCTGTCATTCAGTGGAAATGTCATTCCTTCAGCAGATTCACGAATGAGATGTCGTGAGCAGTCGAGTTAATAATCTCCTTTTGAAACAAAGTCAATAATATTGGTCTATAATTAAACTCTAAATAAGGCTCACGGAGGATGTCATGAAATATTTTATTGCCTGGTTATTAGGTGTTCCCATCAGTATTCTCATTCTTGTGTGGTTATTTGCCCGTATTTTTTAATGGTGTGAGCAAAACTATTTGCTCTGCACAACTTAGTTGTCTCACAAACACGAAGGAGTAATTTTATGAACAAGGATATATTTGAAGGAAAGTGGGAAGAAGTAAAAGGAAAAATGAAACAAGCGTGGGGAAAGCTCACCGATGATGACTACAAAGAAATTGAAGGAAATCATCAGGAGGTTTATGGAAAATTACAAAAACATTACGGTTATACCAAAGAGGAAGCGCAGAAAATAGTTAAAGATTTTCAGGACAAATAACGCTATATATTAAGGATAATTAAGGAGCAACAAAATGAAAAAATTAATAATAGTTTTGCTTGTACTAGGAACTTCCACCGTATTTGCAGCGTCAAGCACAGACGTTACCAAAAATTGGGTATGCACCACCAATGCGAGCAGCAGTGATGTAGCTACAGAGAAGGCTGCCGATGAAGAAATGGAAAAACACCATGCTTCAGCCGCATCAAGTTTTGACCTTGCTGTTAAAAACTGCCGCGATTGCACAAAAATAACCTGTGAAGTAAAAGAATAAGCCAATTTATTCTATCAAGGAGGATTAAAATGGAAAATCATAATGTAGTAAAAGCCAGTGAGATCACTGGTGTAAAAGTCCAGAATACTGCTGGAGAAGATATCGGCGATATTAACGAAGTTGTTCTCGATAAAATATCAGGACAAGTTAATTATCTGGTTTTAGATTTTGGTGGGTTCCTTGGTTTTGGAAATAAATTCTTTGCGGTACCTTGGAATGCATTTTCCTACGACAAGGAGGACGATTGCTTTATTTTAAATGTGGATAAAGATCGTTTAAAAAATGCCCCCGGGTTTGATAAGGAACATTGGCCTAATTTCGCCGATCGTAATGTAACCGAGTCAATTACTAAATATTACCAAATATAACGGAACGTTGATTGCTCCTCAGGAGCAATCAACTCGACCTACGGAGGTCAATATGTTAAGTACTGTATTGATAATTATATTAATTTTACTGCTCATAGGAGGTCTCCCCAGGTGGAATTACAGTAAAGACTGGGGTTATGGACCTAGTGGTTTAGTTGGAACACTCCTGATTATTTTACTTATTTTAGCTTTATTGGGCCGTATTTAAAAAAGAGATAGCATTTGTGCGTTCCATTTGGAGTAACTAATTATTAGGGTCTTTAGGAGATTGAAATCATGGACAACTTTAATCATTTTGCAGATAAATTAAAAGAGAATGCCGAAGACACGCTCGAAAAAGTAAAAGATAAGGCGGAAGACATCAGTGATTCGGTAAAAAAACAGGCCTGTGGCGTTCAAAAAAATTTAGAATGTAATTACGAAGAATTGGTTAGTCAAATCAAAGATAAACCCATTCAATCTGTTCTTATTGCAGCAGGAGTTGGTTATCTAATTTCAAAATTTATAAAATAGCGACAGTTCCCCTCAGTGCCTTATTTGCTTACAAATAAGGCCAAACCCTCTCACTTACAATTCGGTAGCTACTTAATATCACTCAGGGAATCAATTAACTATAATTCATCAAAAATAATAAGGAAATTTAATGTTTAGTTATACGCTTTTTGATCTACTCGAGGACATCTATAGTACATACTGGTATCTCCGAAACAAACAATGGGCACGTTATGTGTCTCCTTTATTGCTGTTTTGGGATAAAAATTACTTTTTAGATTTTTCCGATCTGCAAGAACTGGCAAAAGAACGTAATTTGATACTTAGTGAAGGGGATTTTAATCAACTTCAAAATCATTTTGATAAAGTTGAGAACAATTTTTTACATAGACAAGCCTTAACATCCCCTTTAAATATTTCAAAAATTAAATCGCGTGTAAAAGGTGCTTGGTTATACCTATATGTTGACTCAAATCAAAGAGTACACGATTTTTATTTTAGTAAAAATGACGATTTTGACAGTGCTCAAGTGTTTTTCCAAAACTCACTTGCAGCAAACGGTTTACCGAATAAAATAAATTTTCTTTTGGGCGAGAAAGTAACACGGATCAGAAATAAATTTGATGTTATCAAGAATAATCCTGATATAGATATTTTTTAAATTATGCTGGCGAAAAAAGTTACTTTATAATTCAATTTCTTAAAGTTAGTAAGGATTTGGATTATTGTATATGAAAAAATATTTATTTTGGTTTACTATCCTCTTTGCCTCCCATACATTCAGTAATACTCAAGCGATTTTAAGTGTTGCCAAGAATCAATCTAATGCTTTGTGCAGTAATTTAAATTTGAACTGTGTCACCAATATCACTCTGGAGGGATGCAGTGCGACCCCCGGCTCCATCACCATTAAAAATAATTCCTCTATTCCCGCAAGAAATATTAAAGCCAGCTCTACACATTCAAATTTTCTGCACTATGTGGTGCAACATAATGGCTGCCCTTCACTCTTAGCCCCACATGGCCAATGCACCATCTCCTTTGCAACAAACACGAATATTGCTTTTTATATAAGCAATGTTTTAGTGAAAGGAAGCAACACCTCCTCTTTATTTTTTAATCTTAATGCGTTTTTATGCTCGATGCCCCACACGGTAGGAGGCAATGTATCAGGGCTTCAAGGTACGGTAGTATTGCAGAATAACGGCACTGAATTAATCACGCTCAATGCGGACGGGTCATTTACTTTTCCTACTCCCATTCTCGAGGGCTCACCTTATTCAGTCACAGTCAGCTCCCAGCCCGTAAACCAAGTATGTACCGTAACGAATGGCAGTGACACTATGGGTGCGTCTAATGTGACGGATGTACAGGTGAACTGTGTAACCAATAGCACTACTTTATCAACAAGTGTCAGTGACTTAGCCTTGAGTGTCACAGGACTTACGGAGTATGGGGTCGGGGGAACACCCGATTCTGGGACACAACGAATACTCACCATTACAAATACAGGGAGCATACCCGCCATTAATTTTAGTGTCTCAATCCCTTCATGGCCTACAGGGACTGTTTCGAGTACAACGAATTGCAACGCGCCTTTACTCCCGGGGGCCATTTGTACTATTACTATCACCCCAGGAGCAACAGCCAGCTCAGATGGGAGTAGTCCCTGTTCAGACACAGGGACCCCCCCTCTTCCCAGTGTAATTACCGCTCAAGCAGCTAATGCAACGCCAGTAAGCAGCAATGTGGTTGTGTTAAATTACGGCTGTATTTATCAAGATGGGTATGTTTTTGCTTTTGATGATACGACGGCCAATACCACCAGTGTAGGAGGTAAAGTAGCCGCTCTTGCCGATGAATCAACACCCTTGGAGTGGTCTATAACCGACAGTGACACTGGTGCAACAGATAGTGCAAATGGCGAAGCCAACACCGAATTGCTCGCCAGTCCACCCGGAGACTTTCCTGCCGCTCAGGGGTGCCTAAATAAAGAAACACCTCAGGCAAACAACTGGTATTTACCCGCGATTTGTGAATTCGGATATGATGCTTTATCGCTTGGTTCTGGTTGTGGGACCCAGACGCTCCCATTAATCCAGAACATATATTCAAGTTTAGCCCCTAATAATATAGGAAACTTCTCCACTACCTCATTTTATTGGACCTCAACTGAGATAGATACTTCAAGCGCCAGAGTGGAGAGTTTTCCTTTGGGAGGGCAGGGACTTATTAGCAAGATTAATGCGGTAGCAGTTCGCTGTGTACGGACCATGTAACATTTATTTCGCAATCACAAGTATCTAACAATTTGATACGTCCCCTTGTCTACCATGTTACTTACGGCAGACAAGGAGGCCGCTTTTTTCAACCCGCTACGTTTATGGAGATGACTGACTATGTATAGGTCCTTCATCCACTTTGGTTTCCGAAGTAGGAGCCACGGGGGGAAAGAAACCAAGTTGAGTTTGGGTTCCGGCACTTGGAAGAGCTGTAGACTTGGCTTGTTGCGCTACGACCAACTGATTTATGGCATTTTGCAGCAGCGTGTCTACATCATCAATAATACGTCAGATCTTGGTTAAATAATTTTTATATGGGCAAAACTTCTCCTAATGGATTGCAATAGAATGTTACCCGTTAAATCTTTCACTTCATTGCTCCCAAGCAAAATGTTCTTCAAAGCTTCTACATCCTCAGCTTGGACTAAAGATGCAAAAGAGTCGTACCGTTGTCATCAAGTTTCTCCAAGGTGAGGAATCGTTCATGTTCACTCATGGATTCGAGCATACTGGTTAATATTTTCATATCATTAGGGTTTAACATGATGAGCATTTCCTTGATTGACGACAGCGAGCAGAGCATAACATTGGAGCGTTCTTAATTCACATCTTGAGAGGAAATCAAATTTCAACCTTTATCCGCAATAAACCATCTATTTATAGTTTCCTTAGATGCTTTTTCCTACGACCAAGCAAAAGACAAACCTAAAACAACTACCGAATAAAGAAACTCGTTGAAAAAATCGACAATAGCGAATAAATACACTAAATTATTCATCCTAATTCTTTGGGAGTGATTATGTCCGCACACGAGCAAGTGATGCAGAAAATGCAGGAAATGGCAACCTTTTTTTCTGCACAAAATATTAGCCTGGATTTACCTCCACAATCGAATCTGACCTTGGGAACAATCTATACTGAGATTGAATTGGGCAAAATGATTAGCGCAACAATCCCATTTAATACCCAGTTTATGAATCCAATTCGCGTTTTTCAAGGAGGCTTTTTAAGTGCCGCCTTTGATGAAGTGTTTGGGCCTTTATCTTATATGGCGGCCTCAAGGCCTGTAGTAACTCTTGAATTAAATACTACCTTTATCCGCCCCTTTGTAGCAAAAGATGAGTTTATTCATTTACGTGCCGAACTAATCGCGCAATCGAGGACATTAATCATTATGCGTGCCGAGGCAAAAACCAAGGCCGGAAAATTAGTTGCCACCGCCACCAGTAATTCCTTGGTATTAACGGAGGAACATTTGCAGCAAATGCGAACTACCTAACCTAACGTGCCGTCATTTAGCTGGCAATTGCTACGTGCCAAACTCCGAGACAGCCAGGTGCATTCGATACTTAAGTTCTGAGTTATTGGCGAGGATATTCATAAGTTCGCTCGAATTGATAAAGGGTAATTCCTTAATGTATATTTTTGTCAGTTGCGTCTCAGGCAACAGACAAAGGCTATTTTCTAACTCATGCAACCAATCGTGATAAAGCTCATTAAAATTACCTAAATATTCTTTTAAAGCCTCAAATAGAAAATGAGTGGCTGCAGCCTTGGAATGTACCGTGGAACTTTGTGTTTCTTGCAGTACCCTCAGGGTAACAAGAATATTGAAACTGGCTTTTAACAGAGCTTCAGTAAGTGGCCACAAACCCTCTTGCAAGGGGAATTTCGTTTCATTTTCTGGAGAACAAACTGGGCGTAAATCCGCTTTAAAGGAAAATAAATCACGATATAAATAACTATTTGGATGTGGTAATTTTGCAATTTTAGTTTTAGCGACTGTACTCACACCCTCTATTCGCTCAACTTGCCGTAATAGATTCTCCACATAATGATTAAATTGAGTGGCCAGTTGCCCCCGGTCGATGTTATTAAAATCAAAAATACTTTGTTCATCAGCTAAGGAAATGGTATTTAACCAAAGATTCATTTGTTCAGCAAAAGAAATAGCCTGGCTTAAAGATAATCCAACAGTAATGGGGGTACTTTCCTGGTAATCTTGTTGATTTGGCTCGCTTGGAGGATGTGTAAAATCTGCTAAAGCCGTCATTTTATTTAATCGCTGCAGTAAAATCTCAGCTAAATCCTCAGAAAATTGTTGATAATCCCCCTGCTCACCAAAGCTTATGTTCTTAAAAGACTCGATATATAAATATTTAGCCAATTGCTCTTTAATATCATTATCCACTAGGTCCGCCGGTAATTTACCTAAAATGCTATTAATCATGCTGACCAGTGTTTCTTTATTAATTTTTTCGCGAAACTGTTTGGCATGAGTAGCAATAGCGGGGAAAAGCCCTTTGATGCGTTTGTAGTTTAAAAAATATCCTTTCGTATATCCTTTGTGATTAAAAAATCCTTGATATTCATAAGGATAAAAAAGATCCTCATTATTCCTTTTATGTCCGTAATAACGAAATGCCGCACCCCAATCAATACGGGCAAATTGAATAAAAGATCTTTCTCTTGATGATAAGAGCTCTAAACAAACGACATTGCCACTGTGTACACTATGGTCGCCGAGTAATAATGAACACATTAATGCGATGGCCAAACCATAATAGTGCTTAAATTGAGTAAGTAGTAAGTAGGAATGTGGGCCATAAAACATCTCCCAGAGGGGGCTTCGGTCGGAATCGTCATAATAGCCCGTCCCAATTACTTTATATAATTCCTGAAATTCAACCTTAGGTTGAATAAGTCCATAACTCCCATCGTCGAACTGAATTAATTGGGCACAAATCAGTGAGGCATGATGTATTTTTTCAATAAAACCGCGGCTCTTAAACTCTTCCAACAGTAAGCCTGCAAAGAGTTCCGTGAATAACTCTCGAGTATCCTGTGGTTTTTTTACAAAATACTCAATCCCCTCACTATCAGCATAAAAACCATCTACATCATTGCGATTTTTACCAGCCTCTTTATTTTTGACCTTAGTGAGCGTTTTTCCTTGATAAATCAGCATCTTTAGCTCAAGCAAATCCATTTACACCTATTTTTATCATTTTTAAAATTTATAAGAAAGAGGGCATTGCCAACTTGAGTGGGATATACGAGAGAACCGTGCTGCTATGAAAAGTTAGTATAATCAATCTGAAAAACAAACTATTTTAAATAATTTTATAGACTCCCCGCACTAAATCGCCCAAAATAGCCTCGTTTTGCGCTTGGGAAAAATTTGCGACAAAACGTCTACTTAACTCAAATTATTAGTTTCAATGGATGAATTATGACCAAGTATATAAGAAATATAAGCGCGGTGTTGCTCATGTTGACATGTCAAGTCTTATTAGCAGGTGGGGGTAGTGGTCTGCTTTTTAATGTTTCAGCAACAGGTACGCCTGCCGATGTGGAAATTACTCTCTGCCTCAATGGAAGAGGAGCTTTATCATGTCAAAACTATAATGTGTCTGCCTTAAGCTTAAATATATGCGCCGTACCCAAACACTCCTATCCGAATGCGGGGATTAAAGTGAACACGCCAGATTACAAAATAGGTAATTTAGGCATGGATTGTGTGCCCATGGGTAATGGTTATTGTTTATTTCCAGTCAGCAATACCGCGTGCAGAAATATTTCAGTAGTTGCGAATACGCCGCTGACGATTTCTCCGGCAAACCTGCCACCCGCGCCTCTCAATGGCACTTATAACCAAACCATTATTGCCAGTGATGGCACTGCCCCATATACCTATGCGGTTATTTCTGGCTCATTACCAACCGGCCTTAGTTTAAATACCTCGACTGGGCAAATATCAGGCACATCTACGACGGCCGGAACCTTCTCATTCACGATTGGGGCAACTGATGCCAATGCCAATACAGGTTCCCGAAGCTATTCTGTTACGGTTTCAACCTCAGTATGCATAAACAGCACAACAGCCCTGCCTTTTGATCTAGATGTTGATTTTACAGGAATAAGGTCTGTAACTTGTGGTTTACCAGGTCCCAATCCAGGCCGTTATAAACTGTTTCAATATAGCGGTAGTGCATGCAACGGAGGACAATTAAAAGCAAGCACCTGTGGCCAAACAACTATGGACAGCCAGCTATCCATATTTCAATCACAACAACCTCCTTTCGGAGTCTGTATAGCAAGTGATGATGATGGTTGCGGTCTTCAAAGCGAGGTTACCTGGAGTGCCAATGGAGAATTTGATATTGTCATAAATGGATATAACGGAGCAACTGGTAGTGGTTCTATAATTGTAACCTGCACTTGCTAAATTAGGATTTTGCCGCAAAACTAGTTTTGCGGCAAAATCAATAGAGTTGTCTTGTTTCTAAATTACTAAACCCCTTAGAATCAGTCATACTCATCGATGAGTATTCCTTCTTCACGCTCAGTGATAGGGCCTACTCTCCACGCACAATCAAGGAGCAGCTCCCCTGAATCTCATAAAAACTTGACTTTTTGTTTAATCTGCTGCGATGATGTGGTTTATATTTAATCGTTGATATGTTCTAAAATGAACCTAATACGCGTACAACACATGATGATAATGCGCTGCCTGGACACTGTTGTCGAGGTTGGGCGGAATTATTTGTAAACAGCGCGAACAAACTAATCCACACCAACACCAGTGTCCAGGTTTTCGGATATCTGGTTTTCCTATCTAAACCAAAACACAGCGCTTCATTAATAAATGAAGGTCATTATCATGAGCAAATTTAAATGGGCAACAGACGGTTTTTTTACTCGCTCTATTAATCAAAAAAATAAATTAAAACAATTAGATGCCTCTTTTAAAAAAGTCATCCACAGTGAACTTGTGGAGGGTTTTCCACCCGGGATTTGCATCAATGAATATCATAGCCATCAATTTCCTAAAGAATTTTTGATTGCTAATATTCCCTATTTTAAGCGTATTGGCATCGAAACCTTATTCTTTGAGTTTGCCAACGATGAAAATCAACTTCTCTTTGATCAATCACTAGAAAGTAATGGCTCAGTCGCTATAAGCTCTGGATTAATACATGGTGATGAGAGTACAAGAGCCGTAGTGACCGCAGCACTCCAAGCAGGAATTAGAGTAGTTGCCCTAGACTGTAAAAAAGCCCGGGAAGGAAGCCCTGAATATTTTAGGCATCCTACCCAAGAAGACTGGGATGAGTTTTACGAACGACGGGATTCACTCTTTGATGAAAACACACGTAGGATATTTCTTAAGGAGCACCAATCCAAGCCCTATCTTTTTTATTCGGGACTTGCACATGCGAATAACCACCATGGATTTCCAAGCTTTTTCCCTGGCGCAAAACTGAGTCTATTGTTATCCGATGATGATTTTGATTTTCAAGTGGATGGGATAAAACAACACCTGCATGTGGATGAGATTATATTCAATCAGGATCTTGGGAGATATTATTTTCTTGCCACTCAAAGCCCTAATAATCAAACAGTTAGATGTCTAAATGATGCCCTAGCTGAGGGATACTTAGATGAAGACCAAGCCAGCTTTTTGATTTGAAGTAAACCCGAGCTCGGAGCTACCTCTCTTCGTTCACAATGGGGTTGGTTTACCTCACCGTACTAGGCTTTCACAAGCATAAAAGCCTAGTACGGCATTGGCAACTCATGGCATTTACTTTTTAATCCCTAGTGCGGACATAATGGCACGCGTCCAATCACGTACTAATTGACGTACTACTTGTCGAAACAAGGTGCTCTTAGTCACCGCTTTAAATAGCTCGGCGGCGCGTGAATCATTTTCGATATCGGGTTCAGAGATGCTTTGCTCTGTCTGGGTAGCTTTTTGCGCGGTTAAGATATCCTTAGCGGAGTTTCTTTGTTGTTTTTGATGGTATCGAGTATATAAAGTAGAGCTACCCACAACCTGCTGTAGTTCTTGCTCAGTTATGACTCCCATTCGTGATTCAGGAGCTCTTATCATGCATTGGATTAAAGGTGTAGGCTGGCCTTTAGCATCTAATCCACTGACCAGTGCCTCCCCTATTCCCAGTGCGGTTAATAACTGCTCGGTTTTATAATAAGCGGACAGTGGAAAGTTTTGAGCCACCAGTTTCATTGCAGTCCTATCTTTCGCCGTAAATGCACGTAAAGCATGTTGTATTTTTAAGCCGAGCTGGCTCAAAATATTTTCCGGAATATCATTGGGGCTTTGAGTGCAGAATATAATGCCAATTCCTTTCGAACGAATTAATTTGACTACAGTGTCTAACAGGCCTAATAAAGCTTTGTTCGCGTTACGAAAAATTAAGTGTGCTTCATCTATAAACAGCACTAATTTGGGCTTTTCAGGATCCCCTAACTCCGGCATTGCGCGATAAACATCCGATAATAACTTCAGCATAAATGTGGAAAATAATTTAGGCTTATCTTGCATATCTAACAAGCGCAAAATGGAAATCACGCCTAGACCTTGCCCATTTATATTTAATAAATCCTGTACATTAAACGCAGGCTCACCAAAGAAATCGCCACCGCCCTGCGCCTCTAACTCTACAATTTTACGCATAATGGTGCCCGTTGATGAAGCGGCAACTGAACCATAACTGGCTTCAATTTTGGCATTTCCTTCCTTCGTTTGTACAAATTGTAATAGGCATTTAACATCGGCTAAATCAATAAGGGGTAGATTTTCTTGCTTGGCGTATTGAAATAAGATAGCAATAACCCCTTCTTGGGTGTCATTTACATCCAGCATTCGAGAAAACAGGACAGAACCAAAACTTTCTACAGTAGCGCGTAATGGAACTCCCGCAGATGACTCATTCAAGGTCAAAAACTCGACCGGATAACCTCTAGGAGTGTAGGATAAGTTTAGCGAATGGCTTCTTGCTTCCAGTGTATCGCTCATTTGCCCTGGCATTGCTATTCCGGACACATCTCCTTTGATGTCCATTACCAAACTAGGCACCCCTGCTAAGGACAGTTGTTCACTTAAAACTTGAATGGTTTTTGTTTTCCCACTGCCCGTTGCACCAGCAATAAGACCGTGTCGATTTAATGATTTTAAAACCAAAAATACAGGGGCATCGGAAATTAATTTATTATCCACGATAATTCCACCTAATTGCAGTGCCGGTGTATCGGTTACTTTATAAGGCGCACGCAAGTCATCGTACATGATTTTTTCCTTCCATAAGCAATAGCTTAAGTATAATCCTTAATTATTTTTCTTGCCTCATCTGTCTTATTTTAATTGTTAGCGCGGAGGATTTGCAGTCACCCTCCACGATCAGAATTGCATTGAGGCCGGACCATCCGTTAGTTACGGGGTAGAGTCGGTACGAGTGAGTTCTGTTGCGCAGCGTTCATTTTGTTATGCTTCTGAGGAGGAAAAAAACTATTCAGTGAGCCAAAATGTTGTGCTGTAATGCGATCTATTTTTTTTAAAAACTAATTGCATTAGAAACCCAGCTGCCCGTTCGTAGTCAAATCGAAAATTGCCCTCCAAAGCCTGTGCCAACATATATTAAAAATGAGAGGCTCTTAGCGACTTAACCCATTCCTACATAAAAAGGTTTATCCTCTTGCGAATACTGAGACTCTATTAACTCAACTACCTGGGGAATGAGGCTTTGGCAGCTATCAATTCGTTCTCCACCCTTTAAATTAGCATCAAAAAAGCGACAGGTTGTGCTCTGTCTACTTTTCTTCCCTAAATAGACCTCATGAGCATCTTTCTGTTGAGGAAAAGTAATTAATAGATGCTGATTATTTTCCAGTAGATGAGTCACTTTTTTGGGGCTCAGCTCATTTTTTTTAAAGGTTGCGTCGGTATGGAAGATATTATTTTCTTTAAAAGAAAAATGATCAATGTCGGTCTCCCCTGCTTGGATCGCAAACAGCTCTTTATTTTCCTCATGAATGGATAATGCTAAAAATTCTTTATCGTCTGCTAAATATTCCGTTGGATTTTTTTCTTTTAAAATAAGATCTAGATAGGTATTACTCATCGGTCTACACATTCCCACCAATTCACCATTATCGTTAATACCTTGGTCATATTTTTCTAAAATTTCACGTTGGTTAGTGAAAGGCGTCTTCTTCTGAGTAATCCCTGAAAAAAAAGTCTGCAAAAATTTCAAAGCAATTCTCCTCGTATGCATTTTTAAATTATCTCAAGTTTTCTTTAATCCTCTTAAAAACAAATTCTAACTGCGTTCACAGTTAGAATTTAAAATGAGGTTAAGATTGCCGTAGCGAACTTCGGTTCTTACTTACAGTTACGATAGTAATCCAGGGTGACGCCCGTAGCGAAATCATCCTCATGAGCGGTATAAGCATTTTGAGCAGCCTTTGCTGCACCAAACAGAGTATGAGCGAATACACCCACACTAGCGTACACCTTTATTCTGGGATCGGCGTTAGCACCTTTTAGTGTTTCATTCGTATATTCTTCATGAAATGAGGCTACAATTTTAGTTTCATTTTTTATGCTTTTAGCGTTTTTAATGAAATTATGAATATAGGCACACCCATTCATAGGTACGGTGTGAGT
Source organism: Legionella lytica (assembly GCF_044626755.1). Lineage (GTDB taxonomy): Bacteria > Pseudomonadota > Gammaproteobacteria > Legionellales > Legionellaceae > Legionella > Legionella lytica_A. The sequence goes on from NZ_JBGORX010000005.1 coordinate 59,749, forward strand.
ATCAATATCAGTTCCTCTTTTAAAATGATCAATGTGCCCTTTATGTAAATCAATTCCTTCTTTATCAAGATACTCATTAACTGATTGGACATGAGGGGGGACATGATGATGCAAAGTTTCTCGAGTGGGGTAGGTATACTTATGGTCTGATTGCACCCTTGGAAATAGCCCAGCCTTGATCACATTAACCGCCGCACTGAATAGGTTTGGATCTTGATTTGTTTTTCCATTATTCTTAGACATGATTATTCTCTCTAGTGGTTTATAATTTATCTTAGAGATTACAGAATATACAATTAGACTTAAGTGGGTCTTAGGATGGAATGAAAGAAAATACTGATTAATTCTTATACAGAATACAGGCGCCCAGGGCTGAAAACTGGCTTATCAGGAGTAACTTAAGGTTTTTACTGCTATTATTTATTAATAAGCAAAAGATTTTAAGGAAGTTCACGATGGATATCGTAGAAATTAAATCGTTTCTGGCTGTAGTAGAATACCGCTCTTATACACTCGCGGCCAAAAGAGTGTATGTTACGCAATCGACGATGAGTAAAAGAATTCGCAGGTTGGAAGATGAATTAGGTTCTCGATTATTTATTATGGATGGGGCACGTCTGATTTTAACTGAGGCTGCCAATCATTTTATTCCCTACGCCCGCCAAATAGTGGCCGCGTATAATAATATGGTCAAATCGTTTAAAGAACAGGCTCAGTCTTTTGAACACTATTTATTAATTGGCGCCACCGTATTTGTATCCCACTATGTATTACCCCAATTTATTAGCTTTTTAAAAAATACAGATTCGCGATTACAAATTTATATAAAAACTATGGCGGAATATGATGTAGAAACTTACTTAAATCATGGTTTAGTCGATGTGGTAATTAGTCCAGAAAGGGATATATCGGATGCATTTAGTACTGTCAACCTATGGAATGAGGCTTATGCACTTAAGGTTAATAAAACCCACGATTTGGCAAAACAAAAAAAAATCATCTCGCTTGCTGAATTAGCATCTTTTCCTGCAGTGTTAAATGAACAAACTACCTCATTACGCGATAAAATTGAATTGGTATTTCAAGAAAATTCTTTGGATTTAAATATAGGGTATGAAATATCCACTGTAGATGGCATCAGGGCCATGGTAGAACATGGTTTAGGTTGGAGTTATTTACCTAAAGATGTAACTTCTAACGAACTATGCGAACTTCAAATAAATGAAATAGATGTCAATCTCAATTTTAATGCCTATTTTCAAAAACGCAGGAGCCATGAAGTGAGCATTCAGACCTTTCTTAATTATTTTAATAAATGGCAAAAAACATAGCCTCAGGATGGTTGGGTATTGGCCACCTAATTGAGTGGTGCCAAGCCCCACCTGAAAGTAAAAATTCATCGATAATTTCCCCATCTGAATTCCTTATTTTGCTTTGCTAACATTATTTATGTAACTCATTGTGCTATAAAGACTTTTTATCGGGTGTCAATAGCAGGTACAATGGGGTGGGATTGGCAGGAATAGACCAATCCTTTTATACCCATAACATTGAAAGCAGTATTGCTTAAGGACTTTTATGAAAAATACTTTTTTATGGCGCGGCACGCTTGCTGGTGCAAGTATGTTTTTGTTATCAACTGCCTATGCAGGAATACCCTTATGGAGCTTTGAAGCCCTAACGAGTACTAATTTTCCACTTGGTCCGACAGATACCGCAACGGTACAATACACCGTTTATAATCAGTCCCAAAGAGCAAAAACCTTAGTTCTTCACTCCTCCCTAACCCCCGGCGTACAACAAACAAGCCCCTGCATTTTGGCCCCTAAAAGCCAACAAGGTACTTGCTTGTTAACGCTTAAGGTCAGTGGTAATGCCTTACCCGCAAATGGGATTCATGGTGGACCTGTTCTTTGTCAGGCAAATGCTGATGGAAGTCCCAATCCAAACCAATGCTACCGACCTAGCCCAGCCTCTGCACTCAATATACAAAAAGTAAATACTCCGGTCCTTGCTTCTTTAGCGGTGAGTTCAAATGCTTTGCAACTGCAAACTTTTGGTTCCGCACAAACCATAACAATTACCAATCTATCAACAAATATCACCGCAACTAATGTTAATGCTCTGTTCATTGGAACCCCTTTAGCAGGAGCGGTGACTGCAAGTACCTGTACTTCGATTGCACCTCAAGGTAGTTGTACGATGACATTTACCCCAACCCGTATCGCGGTAGCGCCATCGATGTTTACCATTCAAGGGGCAAATACTAGCGTTGTTAGTACTCAATTAAATGTTCGTGAATCGTATGTTTATGTCACAAAGGCCGACGGTGTGGCTCGTTGTATCATTGATGACAATGCTGCTCCGGGTAACTGTGAGCAAATGACAGGAGAATTTAATCTTCCTCAAGGAATTGCATTTAATAAAACCAAAACATTAGCCTATGTGGTGAATTATGCTACGAGTGATGATACTCCTGTGGTTAAGTGTACTATTGACAGTGAGGGTAAATTTGATACCTGTAGTTCCGCTTGGAATTCGAGCACGCAAGGACTGGGAGGTATTGCCTTAAGTACGGATGGCAGTAAAGCATATATAACCCAAATAGCTGGGGGTAGTGGAACTACCATTTGGAATTGTGAGGTAGCAGATGATGGCAACTTAAACTGTAATGGCCAAGCAATTAGCGCGAGTTACTCGCCTAATGGGATTACCCTTAATAAAAATAATACACTCTCATATGTCGCTACACTTGGACTTTCTGGTAATGATCAAATAGGTCTTTGTCCTATCATTAATGGCTCTTTAAATAGTTGCGAAGGGACGCCTCCAACCTCTTCTGGGTCTACTCCATTTTTAGGTGCTCACAATATTGCTTTGAATAATCAAGAAACCATAGCTTATGTTACGAACACAGGGTATGACGTTCATACGGATCCTACTAACCCGGGATTTATCTCTGTTTGTTCCATAAACAGTGGGGGTGCATTTAGCGTATGTAATTCCATTGCTGATCCATATACTCCGGTATCTGGTTTAATTAACCCAACTGGTTTGGCTTTAACAGTCAATGGAGCCTATGCCTATATTGCGGATTTTGACGCGAATATTTTGGTCCGTTGCCAGGTAGGAAATAACACTCTAACGAATTGCCTCTCATCATCTCAGGTTGAAGGAAGTGGGTTAGTTTATCTTGCTTTAGGCTAATCATCACTTCGGAAGGAGCGCTATAGCGCCCCTTCCGGTTTAATTTAAATTAAGCATGAAGTGTTTTTTCCTGATACACTCCTTGATGTTCCAGTTGTTTTCTATATGCTAGCACTCGCTTATCCATCACTAACCGCCAAAGAGGGGGAATTAAGGCAAGCACGATCATGCCTAGATATCCCGATGGGAGCTGAGGACTTTGCTCCATATGACGTAAAATTTGATATGGCCGAGCTCCATAGGTGTGATGATCTGAATGACGTTGCAAATGAAATAAAATGCTATTACTTAACCAATGATTGGCATTCCATGAATGGTAAGGGCTGACTTTTTCATAGCCGCCATTTGCTAATTTCTTCCTTTCTAAGCCATAGTGCTCTATATAGTTAACTACTTCCAAGGTCATTATGGCCATGAAGGATTGCAATAGAAAAAAGACGAGGCTCCCTACTCCTCCAAAGAATAAACAACTTAAGCTGATTGCAACAGGAATGCCAATTATCCACCAGAAATTATTATGAATGCTCCATAACGCACATTTCTTCTGAGCAAGGCGTTTTTTTTCCAAATGGAGCGCTGATTTCAATGAGCCTATCAATGTCTTAGGTATAAATTGATAAAACGTTTCACCCAATCGGGCGGTCGCTGGATCCTCGGGCGTGGCGACCCGAACATGATGCCCTTTAACATGCTCAATAAAAAAGTGTCCATAACATACACTAACCAATAAAACCTTGCTGTAAAATTGCGCCACACGATTATTTTTATGCATCATTTCATGAGCTAAATTAATACCCGCACCTCCGGATATTAATCCTAGGGACATAGTAAAACCTAACCACTCATTCCATAGTAAATGCTGAGTACTCACTACATAAGCGCCATACGCGAACATGAGTATTTGGGCGAAGACATACACATAGGTTAAGTATTTGAAATAATTATCTTTTACTAACTGCTTTTCCTGCTCTTTGCTGGGATTCGAAGGGTCTCTAATGAAGAAATCGACGAATGGAATAAAAGCAAAAACGATAAGAAAGGGAAGAAAAGTAAACCATCCCTGAAAATATAAGCCCATAAGGGGAAGAATTAACAATAAATAGATCATTAAAAAACTATATTTTTTCAATAAACACATGACAATGACTCCTAGCCTAAACTAATTACTTGCTTTATGAGTGTCCATGTTGTTTCAATCTAGGACTTACACATTTACGGGCCCATACAGGTGTTGTTTATTTATCAGAAATACTGCATTCCTGATTAAAACTGCAGGCCCCATTGTCTTCGATGGTTTGACACGCTCCGGCCCCTAATTTTGAGACTTTCAACGTAAAAACTCAATCCCTAATTGTCATGAAATAATCGACGAGGTCATTCCAGTTTTTCGTTTGCCAAACCTATTTTCATGGATCTGGGGGCAATTTAAGCTTTCAACAAATTTACACTACTCCCGATTCAAAATCTAATTACAAGAGTTATCAACACTAATCCCAGAACCCTTTTAAATTGAATTACAGCCCGTTCAATACTGGGGACTCAAAGCCCCCCATTCTCTTTTAGCACATGCCATTCCTCTTATTCAAAGCAGCTTAAGCCTGCCAACAGACTGGGGCGCTATGATTAACATAAGAAGCTTATGAGGAGAATGACATGAATGAGCAAACAAAAGAAATACACTCTACTCTTAAACAAAAAACAGAGGAACTTGCAGAACAGATTTCCAATGCAAAAACTAATAAAACTCAAGCAACCAATTTACCCGGAGAGGCAGCTGGCACCCCAGTATCAGAAAAAATTCCTGGCTTTATTAGTTTCTTGCATTCGCTCACCACACTTGGACACGGATTAACATCCATTGCTCAATTGAAACACCTGCCCAGAGCCACCAATGCAGGTAATGCATTTAGCATTATTGATGCAGCCTTATCTGGTATTAACTTTATCAGTATGCCACTTATTTATTTTTCCGCCCTACTGGCTGGAGAGAAACCTCCTTTTCCTATATCCACCCCAATGAAGTGGGCCTATTCTGGTGTTGTTTTTGGTTTAGCACTTGCAGGAATACTCGCCCCTGCGGTAGCAGGATTGCCTATCGCGTTAACGGGAGCCAGTTTGGGTATCGCTACAAGCCTGCTTTTTTTAGGGCAAGATATCTATAATCGTTATAAAGCCTCACGCGAAGCTAATAAGTTAAATAGCAATATAGAAACCACAACCGAAGCTTTAGAAAACGAACTAAAAAATAACCAGGAATTGCTTGCTCAACTAGAAGCCCCTGGGCTTGATGCGTTGCAAATTGCAAACCTCAAAGCAAATATTGAAAAAAATAATGAGTCAATGACGCAACATCTGGAAACCATGAAACAATTAAATGAACGTAAGCAAGGCAATGAAGCAGTTTTATCTGAATTAGGGGCCTCCCGTTTTGTTGGAAACACCGTGGGAATAACCTTATCTCTAGCTGCTCTGACCGGACTTGTTTTAGTTCCTTTTTTCCCACCAGCAGGTCTTGCTGTACTTGCAGCAACGTCAATTACTGGAGGCTTATTGACCGTTACTCCAGCCTGCGTTAAAGGAGCAAGTTTCCTCTATGAAACAATAAAAAACCGAATAATTGGCCAAGCTTCAGAACCAGATGTGCAGGCAAGCGCCAATAATTCAACAGCACAAATGCTCTCTGCATTGACCAACAATGCCAGTGTGGCAGTAGCCAATACAGCCGCGGTGGTAGCAACCAATGATGCCAGTGCGGCCGTAACCAATGACGCCAGTGCAGCAGTAACCCATGAGGTCATTGCAATAAAAGCCAATCAGGTTAATGTAGATGGAGACGATGAATATTTAACGCGTTGTGCTCCTTCCCTATAAGAAGCCATCTACAGTAAGCCAATAATTCGTTGAAGTAATTCCAGGATGTATCTCTAATAAAAACGAGATGCATCCTTTCAATCCACATCATTCACAATATCCATACTCAAATACTCCCTACTTAGTCATAATCCAAAAAGTATTTTGCAAAGAGATTGAATAAATCACTTGCCCATTCCCTATTAAAAATCATCATTTCAAACCACAAAAATCAATCGTTATTTGTTGTACAGATAGTGCAGGCTATTTAATTGCGATGATTCCTAAGGGAACGTGAAGCAAGGAATTATTTATTTAAAATCAATTGCATTGGTAAGGAAATTAAAAGCTTGCTTAATCAACGCGGTATTAGGGGTGATAATCCGGGCATTTTACTTGCGCCATAAAGGGGTTCTTCCACAGAACCCCTCAGAGGTGTTAACTTGTAAGACTGACACATGAAATATTTTTTTTTGGTACTTTTTAAGACATCCTCTAGGTGGGCGGATGCCTTAGGCAGGTGTTATATAAAACATTTAGGCTGTTGTATTTCTTCGATCTGGTGCAAATGCAATTTATTTGGAATTTGCCATAAATCGTCTCTTGATTCATCATTTAAAATAGCAGTTAAATTATATCTTTGTTTATCTACCAAGGTATTAGCTACTTTTTGAATCATGTATGCATCGATGAACTCACTTTGCACGAGCGGATTCATTTCTAAATACTCCAAAAAAACAGCCAGTAGTTCATCTGCGTCAATTCCTAAATTCGCAAGAGAGATCGCGGCAATTTTCCCGGCAATTTCTGAAAAAAACAAAGGCTTCTCTTCAGGATGACGCATGAAATGTGACATTTCTTTGGGGATTGTATTGAGTTTGGTTATTATTTCTTGCAAATAGGTTATGGTTAGCCCCATATCTTCTAATTTTTCTCCCGTATGCAAAGTCGAGGTAATGAGCTCATGGAGAACCTCTTGTGTTGGGGTTTTCAGGCATTTTAGAATGGGCGTTAATTGTTCAAAGTTCATACCTTTATTTTCTTTCATGGTACGCAGAATGCGAAAAGCAACTTCTTTAATATTACTAGTTAGTTTATTATCGGGCAACGTAAATATAGGAGCAGAATTTGAGGCCGCGCAAAAATCTTTTTGACATGAAATTAACAGGTTAATGTAACTTTCTTGAAATAGGTGCAACTCGTGTTCTGTTAATGACTGATTTAAGGCCAATTGAGTAAGCCCTTGTTTGATGCATGCGGCATGAGCCAATCCTTCTTTATTTTTTACCCACTCATGGAATCGAGGGCCAATACATGTACGTGAATTATAAAATGCATTCAAACTAATGGGTAATAGATTTTCAAAATGAATATATTCTGGATATCTACCAACCGCTATATTTAAAAAAGGAACTAATTTGTTTTTAGTTGCATCAATGCGTTGTATTTGCAGTGTGAAACTTTCTTTGCCACCAGGAGAAAAACTGATAAATAATTGCCCTAACTTTACCTGAACCATGCTACGTCCGTTGGATTCTGGTGGAATGACGAAGTCTTGAGGAGCAAACAACATGGATGGTAGGAACTGTGCTGTGCTGACTTTTTTAAGTTGGGTAATATCATATACTCGTTCCGCATAGATATTGAGTGTTTTAGTAGCCATGGAGTAATGCACTTCTGCATTATCTTTCGAGTCTTTTTTTACTTGATGACTCGACTCATCATGTATTGCATAGGTTTTTGTCTTTTCATTAAAGCTGCTTGCAAAAACAGTCATTTTATCATTCATCACCTCTATACTCAGAGAGACAAAATCAAAGTCTGGATGTGTTGTCGTCTGATAAGCTTTACTCCAGGACAATGCTCTGTAAGGCTTTTCGGCACGTAAGGGATGTCCTTCAGGGGGATTTTCTGTAGTTTCAGAATCGCTTTTTACTACCTGTAGTTCACTGCACGTATTTTTTATGTTTGTCAGCATTTAATTATTTTGAATTGGGACGGTGTAATGGAGTATAACACCGGGGATTCAATAATCGAAGCGTATCTTCGCGCTCTTCATTTGATCATGCCCTTTTACCAGGCTCCCGGTCGGGGGGCAGAAAGGTGTCTGTGAAGTAATAGATATGAAACTCGAAGAAAACCAGGCAGCTCATAGTCCCGGGGCATAAAGAGAAAAAACCCTTATCTCAGAAGAGATAAGGGTTGAGTATTAGTGAGGAGAGACAACAGATTGATGTTGTGGGGCATGTACTTCAAAAAGATTGTCCAATGAAGCACATTCCAGTTGCTGAAGATTCTTTTGAATGCAATCCTTTAAGCGTCCATTTGAATAAATTCCATTAGCTAAAAATGCTGTATCCACAGAATGACCCTCTCTAAGAGCTTTTAAAGCATCATTAAGACGAGTTGCACTCTCTATTTTCGCACTCTTGCTATAGCCCGCAAAGAAACTCCCGTAGCTATTGGGCTCACGAGCAACAGCCTCGATGTATGCCCCCAGAGAAGCTATAAAATTATCGAGAAGGGTCTCTACAGAGGACTGCGCACTCTTGGGTGTCTCTTTTGTTAGCACTACCGAGCGTTTCATCATTACCCAACTGCTCGAGTTTAAATCGCTCTCAGCCAGACTTGGAACATTAGGATGTTCAGTAGGTTCTTCCGCTGCACTATTCTCCGCTGAAGCAGGTATTGGTGCATCAACTAAATTATCCCCAATATCAATAAATTCCGAAATACTCAAACTTAAATCGCTATCGGCAAGATTCTGAACATGGGGATTTTCAGAAGCCTCTTCCGCTACATTGTTCTCAACTAAAGCAGGTAAATTCTCAGAATCATCAGCAGACACCGACACCCAAGCACTCAAATCATTAATAGAGTCTTGTAAGGACTCCCAATCATTAAGAAGCACACTTAAATCAATGGAATTTTTACCAAACTCACTAATGTTCAGAAAGGAATTTAGCAGGTTAACAGGCGCCTTATTAAGCATGATATTTAATTCATTTTCATACTCCTGCAATAATACCTTCGCTTGGATAAAGGGTTCAAAGGGCAGGCGATCCGACTTCGAGTCCAATTGCTCGTAATTACTAATTTGTCCTTTTAATGCTTGAACCTCACGAAGTACACCATGAAGATAACTGCTCAATGCACCCGATTTTACTAATCCATTATTTTCTGACATTGTTGAAACAAATTCGTGCGTTGTCTCAATAGTTTGCTTGATTAGTTCGGCATATTTAGGATTATGCGCCACTCTCAACTTATCCGATGAATTGTGATAGCTAAACATTGTTTTTTGTGCTTTAGAAACTAAGAAATTGCTCGCCTCCAATTCAATGAGCATCGAAGGAGTCATCGGTTTAGATGCATAAGCTAAATCAACTCGAATTACATCAGCGACATAGCCAAGGTGTTCCACCGAGAGCGGAACCTCTAAAGGGCTGTTAATACGAGGACCATCCTTATCAGGCTCAATAAAGAGCATTTGGTTTAATGCATTATCCAGTACTATTTTTGCATCCAGCAGTAATTTTTTCTCAACAAATTTCTCAATTTTACTGCGGACTTCAGCGTCAACTCCCAAATTATTGGAATCGTATAAATTGGCTAGTTGTTTAATTAATAAAGTGCGATATAAAATGAATTCATTGCTGTTGTTAAACGGAGTGTCTAAATTATTTGTGGAATCAACCTTTGAGCTTTTATTAAGTGAGTAAAGAAAATTGAATGAACTATTCAGATACTCTTCAATATTGGCAGAACTTATTTTGTTTTCCATTCGCTCTGAGCCATTCTCAATGGGCAAGCCTAGCATCGCTCTATATTGAGCGTCTCCCAGCAAAATAGACTCTTTTTCCCTCTTATGCAAAGCATCGTCGAAACGCTGTGCTGCAACCAGCATTAAAGAATAAGGATGTTTTTTGTCAGGGACTACAGTCTCATCCACCACAGGTGCCAATTTATTTACTTGAGATAAATCTTGAGCTAATCCACCAAGTCCACCCTCTGCAATTGGGCTAGTGTAGAATGTCATGAGATCTTGAGGTATATATCCCCCCGCAGGCACAACCGCGACAATCTCCAAAACTTGTTGTTTAATTTTTTCCACCAACCCGAAATTCTTGATGAATTCCTGATTATCAAGTTTACTTAAATAAGCTCTGGTATTAACAATATAATCGCGTAATCTAGGAATATTATCCGCGTTTTCACTACTTTGAACTAACTTTAAGGCATCTTGTAATGAACTGGTTTGCTCTACAGCCTGATTGATTATATCTTTTTGCTCCTTTTGCAAATCAATTTCAATGGCTTTGCTGTGTCGATAGCGTGAGGCATAGTCCCTTACCCAAGCAGTGGCAGCTCCCATAGCTACTTCAGTATTTCTATTCAAAATATAATCTACCCAGCCCTTCTCAGCTCCTTGGCTTTTAAACTTGCCGGCTTGGGTTATGTCTTCAGGGCTAGTTTCTACGACTTTTTGGACCAGGCTTTTTAAACGCTCCACTTCCTTACTTATATTTTCTATCGTGTTTTTAATCGCACTACGATTTTCAGTACTGCGCGCAAATTTTAATGATTCGATATTATTAATAGAGAAGTAGATAGGCACAGCAGTTAAGCAAGCCACCACTAAAGCAATTGAGGCAATACCAAGAGTAATCGGGCCACCAATTATAAGGGTAGCCAAGCCAAGTACAGCAGCGCCCGCGATTAATCCACCAATACTTGCCGTTGCAGAAGGATATTTAGCAAAAAAGCTGGGTTCTAACATTTCCTTTTCCAGAAAACCCAAGCATTGTTCCATAAATTCGATTTGCATTTTTTGGGTAAACTTCTGTCGTTCCTGAGGATTGTTGAAATAGCTCTTAATCCAACTTAACACGGGATGCTCATTTTTATCATCTTGAATTTCTTGTTCATGAATCTCATAAATGTCGCGAAACGCGTTGTTAAACAGCTTATTTAATTGAGCTAAAAAATATACTTCAATCGCTGCATTTAAGGTCTCATCGGTGTAATCTGCAGGGTAGTCTTTCTTAAATTCAGCTCGCATATTCGCGCCGCTATTATCGACTAAGCCTAAAAGAACACATTCTCTAAAGTGAAATAATCGAACCAATTCTTCTGATAATTGAGCATATTTTTCATTAGTAAAACCTGCACTTTGCATCATGCTTTGAAATTCTGCCAAATTAACCCCGGCTGGATTTTCTGCACTGGCCTGCCACGCTTTATAAGCTAAGGCAGTAACTCCGACCCCTAAAGCGGCACTAAATGTTCCTGAAATCAAGGTACTCGCGCCTGCCAAGGGATTGAGAAAAGCAATGGGCGAAAGATTATTATTTGTAGCCAAAAAGGCCACCCCACCAGCCCCTGCTCCTATTAAAGCGGCTAAGGCACCATGCCCAATCTTCGCACTGGTAGATAATTGCTGAATCGCATCATTCAGGTAACGTGTTTTTTTATTGTGATAAAAGGCTAAGTTCTCAGTATATTTTTCAATAAGACTTAGATTTTCACCTCCTGCAGCTTCTAAGTGGGTTACCATATTGTGCTCTAAATATTTTTTATGATTTTCTTTAATCATATTGAAATAAGTGTCCGCATTGAGTCGTTTAGGCATGATAATCTCCAAGGTTTTAATGCTTCTATATCACTTATTATGGCAAGCAGGGTTTAAGGAAAGCTTAAACTGGCGCGAATAATATTCATGCTCAATAACGTTATAGAATAAGCCCCCCTATTAAGTCGTATGAGTTTAATTTGGGTAGGAATAGGGATAAGGAAAAAATGAATGAATCATCAACGTGATAGACAATAAATAGTGATAGTGAGGTGTTATCGAGAGAAGATTTAGTGGAAAAGCACCCTACTTAAAAATCCTAACTTTAAGTACCTAAATAAACCGCGATAAAGTACAATTTAAAAGAAGAAATGCAAGCAGCATAGTAAATTGATACCTAATTACGTCCCATAGTACCGAGGCATCAGAGCCAATTGAGAACTATTTAGCACCCATCTAAGCTAGGGTTTGTACGGAGATACCTATTGATAAATCACCAATAGTAACATGTTGTAAAAGAAAAGCTCGGTCATGGATTGCTTCAACATAGGGGGAAAAGTGAGGAAGCCCCAACATTATTCCTCCATAAATATGCTCATTAAGTCTGGATTTAATGCCACCCGAAATAATGTTCAGCGCCTCATTTAATGCATCACTCATCTGCTCATTATCCACTAGCTCCTCTGGAGTTAAAGCAAGCATTTTTTGTGTGATCCGCTTCATGTTTTCCATATTGGCATGTAATCCAATTTCAACCTGATGATCATCACAGCTAAGTATTAAATAAGAACCAAAGAGCTGCTGCGGGTCGTCGATTTTGGAACGCTCCATAATTGAAACTGCCGCATTTTCTTCACCCAACCCCATACCTACAAAATCGTTCATCGCATCAGTTGCCGCATTGAGCCAGATTTCAGAAGTATTCACGATAGACATAGCATTATCCTTTAATTGATAAATTAATGTTTGATCTTCAATTGATAGCAAGGGACTTTATCAATACCTGCACGTTCAAATTGATCATTAATACCCATGGTTGTTTCCGCACCACCCAAAAACAAATATCCTGAAGGGTGTAATGTATTTTCTACTCGCTGTACGATTTCTTTTTTGGTTTCTACACTAAAATAAATTAAAACATTACGCATAAATATCAAATCCATTCGGGGTATTGTCCAAGGCTTCATTAAATTAATCTTCTGGAACTGCACCATATCCCGTATTTCTTGGCTAATTTGCCACTCCGAACCTTTTTTTTGAAAATATTTTGCTAAGTAGGGTAAAGGTAGACCTCGATTCACCTCCAGCTGGTTATAAATTCCATTTTTTGCTCTAAAAAGCATCTTTTCAGAAATATCACTGCCGATAATATTAATTACCCAGCCTGCAAGAAGCGTTTCAAGCTCTTTAATAATCATGGCAATAGTATAAGGCTCTTGCCCGCTAGACGCCGCAGCGCACCAAATCTCCAGTTTTTTCTCTCCTTTTTTAGCAATTATTTCAGGTAAAATTTTATTTTTTAAAACCTCAAAAGGATGAATATCACGGAAAAATAAAGTTTCATTGATCGTCATTGCATCAATCATCCTCAATTTTATATTTTCGCTGGGATTACCTTTGAATGAGTTAATCAGTGCATCCAACGAAGTAAACCCTAACTCTTTGGAAAGCGGAGTTAAGCGTGATTCCACTAAATATTCTTTTGTTGGATCAAGAACAATAGCGGTTTCTTTCTTTAGAAATTCTCTGACAAATTCAAAATTATTATTGTCCATGATGTTTTCTGCTTCGATTGACACGTTGAATAATAGCCTGACCTATATTTTGCAAAGGCAGAATCTCATCTGCTAAACCTGCATTGGCCACTGCGCCAGGCATCCCCCAAACTACACTTGTTGTTTCATCCTGCACGATTACCTGAGCATTATGTTCCTTAATTAACTTGCATCCTCTCATCCCATCTTGTCCCATCCCAGTCATGACCACGGCAAGTGTATGCGCACCAAAATGTTGTGCAACAGAACGAAATAAAACATCCACCGCAGGGCGGCAATAATTTTCTGGGGACTCTTGATTTAAGCGTGCTACGTAATGCTTCCCTTCCAATGCTACCGTCAGATGATACCCTCCAGGTGCAATTAACGCTTTTCCTGGCACAATAAGCTCGCCATCCTGCGCTTCAGCAACCGTAATGTGGCTATTTTTGGATAAACTATCTGCCAAAGCTTTAGTAAAAACTGGGGGCATATGTTGTACAATAACAATGGGGACGGGGAAGTCGTTTGGTATATGGGGTATTACCTCTTTGAGCGCATTGGGGCCTCCAGTAGAAGTACCGATGGCAACAAGATTAATTTGCTTTATCGAGGCTGAAGGCGCTGGAGCCGCATCTATTTTTTTAACAATCGCCGCGGATAAAATGGGCTTTGGTTTTACCAACTCTTTAATCTTATAAATCAGTTCTTGCCCGACTCGCTGCAAATTTTCCTGAACAGAAAAGCCACTCGCCTCTTTAGTAACATAGTCATTAGCGCCATAATTTAAAGCGGTTAATGTCGCCTCTGCTCCTTCTGTAGTTAAGGAACTAAACATAATGACGGGTAGCTGAGGTCGATTTTTTCTAATTTCAACCAGTGCCTCTAATCCATTCATTTCCGGCATTTCGATATCAAGAATGACAATATCAGGATTCATTTGATTAATTTTTTCAACCCCAATCCTTCCATTAACTGCTGTTGCAATTAACTCAATATCAGGATCTTTTGCTAAAAAATTACCAACCAGATGCCTAATAACTACCGAATCATCTACCACAATTAGGCTTATTTTTTTCACGATAATACCCACCTACAGTTCATGTATTTCATTAAATTATCTAAGAAATTAGCCCCATTAGTTCGAGCTTTGCTCTAATAACATCCTTTGTAAAAGGCTTCATTACATATTCATTAGCACCCGATACCATCGCTTTTTTAACATTATCCATTTCCGTTTCGGTGGTCACCATCATCATCCAGGTATTAGAAAAATTAGGATGCTGCTTCGCGGCTTTCAAAAAATCCAAACCATTCATTACGGGCATATTCCAATCAATGCACGCCAAGCTAATATTATTAATTGTGGAGAGCTGCACTAACGCTTCTTGGCCGTTAGCTGCTTCATAAATCTCCCAATCTCCCAATTCCTTAAAAATGCGAATCAGCATCATACGGGCTGTTTTTGAATCATCAACTAATAAAACTTTCATCATCCCTCCTTTGCTGCTTAAACCAACCTATGCTTTAGCCCGACGCAGCCGTGGCCGACGTCAGGCTAAATAGCGGTCCTTATTCATAGGTAAATTGTGCGACAATTTCTTTTAACTGCTCTACCATTTGCGATAATTCTTCAGCAGCGCTTTTGGTGTTCATAGAACCATTAGCAGTTTCTTGTGCCGTTTGTGCTACCCTCATGATATTTTCAGAAATTTCAGAGCTACCTTTTGCGGCCTCAGAAATATTACGCCCAATTTCACTAGTTGTTGCCGTCTGCTCTTCGACTGCACTGGCAATGGTAGTTTGTGCTTCATTAATTTCTCTAATAATAGAGTTAATCTTAGTAATTGCCTCGACTGAGCTCTGCGTGTCTTCCTGAATGGCCTCGATCTTGGAGCTAATATCCTCCGTTGCTTTAGCCGTTTCTTTAGCAAGCTCTTTAACTTCATTGGCTACTACCGCAAAACCTTTGCCGGCTTCACCAGCACGTGCTGCTTCGATGGTTGCATTCAAGGCCAGCAATTTGGTTTGCTGGGCGATGGCCGTAATGACTTTGACGACATTACCAATCTCGGTACTGCTCTCACCCAACTTCACGATGCTATTATTGGTTTCCTCAGTAACCACTACTGCCTGATTGGCAACCCGAGCCGCATCGACTGCACTTTTGGCAATTTCTTTAATGCTCGCATTTAACTCTTCGGTTCCTGCAGCAACTGTTTGTACGTTCGCGCTGACTTGTTCAGAAGCCGCAGACACAAGCGTTGACTGCGCGGATGTTTCTTCCGCATTTCCCGACATTTTTTCCCCAATATCGGTTAATTTCTCCGCAGATTCTGACAAAATAGAAGAAGTGCTTGCTATGGATTGAATTAAGTCACATAAATGAGCGAAGAACTTATTCAATACATCGCTGATTTGATCAATCGGCGTGTTGTTACCTAATACCGGTAAATTGCAGTTGAGATTACCTTTCATGGCTTCTTTGAGAAATCCCAGGATCATTTGAGCCCGATCAACCAGCTCTAATTTCTTTTCCGTAATGTCTGTGGCAATTTTCACCACCTTAACCACTCGATTATTTTCATCACGAACAGGGGCATACACAGCCTGTAACCAAACAGTAGTACCATCTTTGGCAATGCGTTTAAATTCACCATTAAACAGCTTGCCCTCGGCTAAATCTTCCCAAAATTGCGTGTACTCCTGGGTTTTTGCATATTCTGGATCGACAAACATGCGATGATGTTTACCTACAATCTCAGATGACTGATACTGCAAGGTCTTCAATAAATTATCATTTGCCTGAAGAATATTGCCTTTATGATCAAACTCAATGTAGGCATAGGCTTGATTGATTGCCTCTAAAATACCTTTCATATTTTGACGTTCTAATTCTTCATTCGTGATTTCATAGCGAACGCCTAGATATTTAATTGGTTTTCCGTCATAGCCTAAAACGGGGCAAATAACCGCATCGACATAATAGGGTGAGCCATCTTTCTTTTGATTCTTAATTCTGCCTCTAAATAGTTTCCCAGAACCAATCGTATTCCATAAATCCTTAAATACTGCCTTGGACATATCAGGGTGACGGAATATATTATGAGGATTACCAATGCATTCTTCTTTACTGTATTGAGATACTTCGCATAGTTTGTCATTAACATCCAGAACATATCCACGCTTGTCTGCGGTGGAGACAATGCTGGTAGTATTGATAATTTTTAACAACGCTTCGCGCTCGAGCTGAATCATTTCTTCTTCGGTGTATTCTTTGTCTTTAGCGGCTTTACCATTTGCTTTTGGAGGCTTTGGTAGTTCACTTTCCATTGAATTTTCTGAGCTGTTCATATGCACTCCTTATAGTTTGCAAAATACATCCCATTTTTAATTTAAGGTTAAAACCTGCCCTATATCTAAAATAAGTAAAAGCTTATTCTCATACTTACATACTTCTTTAAGTACATTACGAATTTCGCCCTCCAAATTCTCCGGAGGTGGTTCAAAGGTATCCCCCGCCAAATCAATGACATCACCAATGTCATCAACCCATAGACTCACCGCGCCATCATCAGTGCGTACAATAATATTAGTGGAGTTCTGTCCTTCTTGAAGCATTGGGAAATCCAATCGCTTACGCATATCGATTGCTGTAACAATTTGTCCGCGAAGATTAATCAGACCACTGATGGTTTCATCCGCCAATGGAACCGCCGTTATTTCATGATAACGAATCACTTCTTGAATCTGAGAGACATCAAGGCCAAAAAAATAATTATCCAGATAAAAAGTACATATTTTTCTCTCGTGCTGAGTCATAGTTATTCTCTATGTAATAGTCTTGTTATAGTTGGGTAAGGCGCTGTAAATAATATTTTCTATATCAATTACTTCCGTCACTTTTTCCTCAATCACCGTCGTTCCTATAATCCCCTTACGTAGCATGTGGGTGTGCAGGGTAAAAACTCCTTCGACAATGTCATAAACATGATCCACGATAAGACCAAAATTATTTTGAGCGCTCGAGTACACTATGACCTGAACTTTATCTCGATTGTGAATTGGCCGAGCATCATTAATCATGGAATCAAGGTGTATTAACGGCATAATTGAATTTCTATATTGCACCACCTCTTGTTTGCCTGCTTTTTCAATTATCTTAGTGGAGAACTCTTCAATACGATTTACTTTATTCAGTGGAACGGCAATTAAATTATCATCGTTGGAGCCGAGTAAAAGTAGGGTTTGTTTTTCACAATCCTCCGCATTAGACACGCCTACTTGCATGCTGTTACTTGCTTTAAGATTTGCAGAGAGTAAACCAGCCTTGTGTGCCAATCCCGTTACATCGAGAATTAAGGAAACATTACCATCTCCCATAATGGTCGCTCCGGCAAATACAGAAATATCACGAAATAATTTACTTAACGGTTTTACCACAATTTCCTGGGTATCATTAATGTCATCAACCACAAGACCAAAGCGAGAATCTCCTGCCTGTAAAATCACCACATAGATGGATTCATCATTTTTATTAAAATGAGGTGCATCACTAAGTTCTAATTCCTTGGCCAAATAAACTAAAGGCAATAATTTGCCTCTTAATTTATAAACAGGAGTATTTTTAATGTAATGTATGTCTTCTTTAATCTGCTCTTTATCCAAACGAACTAATTCAAGCAAACTGACTTGGGGGATCGCATAGCGATTATTTTTACACGTAATAATTAAAGCGGGAATGATCGCTAAAGTGAGCGGGATTTTTATCTTAATCGTGGTGTAACAATCCACCTTGCTTTGTACATCGATGCTTCCATTAATGCGTTCAATATTGGTACGCACCACATCCATGCCTACCCCACGCCCTGAGACATTAGTGACCTGTTCCGCAGTAGAAAAACCAGGTAAAAAAATTAAAGCATAGGCTTCCCGTGCACTCATACGTGCAACTTGATCCGGGGTGATTAAACCTTTGGCCAGCGCTTTCGCTTTAAGTTTTTCTGGGCAAATTCCGGCACCATCATCGGTAATTTCGATGTTCACGTAACCACCTTCATGATATGCCGTAAGTTTCAAGGTTCCGGTTTCAGATTTCCCCATCTCTTTGCGTCTCTCAGGCAATTCAATTCCATGATCCACGGAGTTACGCACCACATGAGTCAATGGATCCTTAATCGCCTCAATTAACGTTTTATCCAGTTCAATTTCCTTACCAAACATTTCCAGATTAACTTGTTTTTTACAGGTATTGGCTAAAACACGAATCACGCGAGGAAATTTACCCCAAACATTCCCGATAGGCTGCATTCTGGTTTTCATTACCCCTTCTTGCAATTCAGAGGTAATTAAGTTTAATCGCTGAGAGACAGCAATAAAATTAGAATCAGACTGCATGGAAATAAATTGCAATAATTGATTCCGAGAAAGTACTAACTCGCCCACAAGATTCATCAGCTTATCGAGTAACTCCACATTAATGCGTATTGTATTATCAATGTTCGAAGCACACTTATTCTCTGATTCATTTAGGAGTAGACCAACACTTCCCCCACTATTATCCAACACTGGTTCCAATAATGGCTCATGGTCTACAAGATCTTCCTGATTCTCCTCTTCCTGCGCGTTGATTGCCTTAACTTGTTTGGGCGACACCAACTCATCCTTATGCTTCATCGATTTGGCACGCGGTGTGGACTGTGTGAGTCCGCTACCTCCAGAACGCAATTCGTTTAATAATTGAATCAGTGCACTATGCTCTTCAGTGCCATCTTTACCCGTTGACTCAATAAGTTTTAGCATTCCGCGCACCACATCTGCCGCTTGTAATAAGGCCGTAGTACAGACAGCATCTAACACCATTTTTTTATCACGCAATAAGACGAGTAAGTTCTCTGCGGCATGTGTCAATTTTTCCAGATGAGGGAAAACCAACATTCCCGCACCACTTTTAATGGTGTGCATTGCTCGAAAAATTGCTGATAACAACTTCGGGTTCGTTGGGTCTTGTTCCAGGGAGACAAAATCATTTTCAAGATTATCCAAATGTTCGGTACATTCGGTTAAAAACTCTTTAATAATTTCATTATCTTCGTCATTATTCATCATAAAGCTCGCACTGGTTATCCATATTATTGAGGTATTGTTCGGTTTTATTATCCCTATTTAACCTGCAAAGACACTTTGCAATTTGGACTCAATGACCTCAATCTTGAATGGCTTAAGAATGTAAGCACTCACATTATGTTTTTTTGACTCAATAATTAGATCTACATCGTCCTCAGCAGTCAATAAAATAAAAGGTAAGGTGGATAAAGCTCCATCTTGACGAACTTTTTCAAGCAATTCCATGCCGGTCATGTCGGGCATATTGTAATCACTAATCACAAGGTCACATGGCCCTTCTTGTAAAATATCCCAAGCTTTAGGTGCATTTTCTGCCTCGGTAATTTCGTTAAAGCCAAGTTTAACCAGCATTCCCTTAAGGAGCTTTCTCATTGTTCCAAAATCATCTACTATTAAAATCCGTTTATTGGTGTCCATATTCGTTCCTTGTGTTGATGTTTTATTTAAATACACCTATAACGAAGAAAACTTATCTAATCTAAACGCGGAAACCAGAACATCGTGTTTAATATTTTTAAACGATATTTTTTCAGGAAGTTCTAATTCATGCTTATACGTATCATAAATTTGCTCTACTAGTTCCTGCATTTTACCCACGGAAGCGCGTAGATCTTTTTTCTCTTGGCGCAATTGTTCAATTAAGTCCATGTATTGGGAAAGCTCTTCGGTCTTTTCTTGGTTTTCTATAAAAACGGTCTCTATTTTTTCCTTTAAATCCACAAGGTATTTATTAGTTGCCTCAGAATCATGGAATATTTCTTCATTAATATGTTGATTAGACACCCCGGACATAGTGTTAATAAATTCTTTGAATTCAGGATGAATAGATGGATGCGCACCACGCTCACTAGGGTTTTGCGCTAAAGCTTGATAAGAGTGCGATGCTTCATAAAGAGAATCAATATAAGCATTATTCAATAGCTCCATAACACTAGGCAATGTTTTAACTACATTGGGCTTATATTCCAATATTAAAGTAATTATTTGATTACAAAATAATAAATTTTGCTTTTTAATGGCTTTTAAATAAAATTCGCTTTTGTCACCATAGAAACGCGTAAATATGGGAGTGAGCCCTACTTCACTTTTCTCAATGGACTCTCTGCTTTGCTCTTTTAGCGCCTCCAAAATTTTTATCTTTTCGCGATTTGATTTAATTTTTTTTACAAAGAATAGAGTTAAGAACACGGTTATTATAGTGATATTGGATAACAATATTGGAAATAAAAAATCAAATGTCATTCTTGTCCCCTAGCTTATCCATTTGTTCTTAATGCCATTTTTGGATTTACTTTGAACAAACAAAGTCCGGTACCAAGCCCAAAAAAAAGACACCAACATAAGACTGATGGATAAACTAGATTGACCGCTCCCATGCTTCCTGCATTAAAAACTTCCAATTTGTTTCTCCTGGCTATCATCTAGTGCTTATTTATATATAGCATGGATTTGTGAGAAAGGTGGACCTCGAATGGTATTGATATATTTTCAAGTTAATTTTTGTTAGGTAAGTCCTAATTATGTTTGCATGTGCGGTGCAACTTTATGTCGCCATATTTTACTCAATGTGCTATGTTTGCAGGCTTATTTTAGTATTTGAGTATAATCATGAGATTAGCCATTAAAGTAATACACTATTTTATAATTACAGGATTATTATTTAGTTTAACCGCTTGTGTAAAAACACATCAGGGGCATGGTATAACCTCCTATAAAGTTAAAGGTAAGGTTTATACACCCCTTAGATCGGCTAGAGGTTATAAAGCACGAGGGCTTGCTTCGTTTTATAGTAAGCGTCTGCATAATCACAAGACCTCTAATGGAGAGCGTTACAATATGTATTCTCTGACGGCCGCACATACTACGCTTCCATTTAATACCCGAGTACGAGTTAAGAACGTAAAAAATGGACGCACAGTGGTGGTGCGCATTAATGATCGAGGCCCTTTTTATAGTTCGCGAATTATAGATATTTCTAACGCAGCCGCACGCCGCCTAGGAATCACAAGTACTTCGATGGTAGAAATAAAGGCTTTAAATTAGAATCATAAATTCGCAAATTTTGTAGGATTTATTATCGGACTAGATAGAAAATTAAGGGGGAGTTTTGCCTACTCCCTTTTTGTAGTAACAAACCTCACCAGAGTGGTCATTCTTCCTCAATCGTTTTTTATAGTGAGCATTTCAATAAATTGTTTAAATCGTCTTTGTCTTGTCTCCACTTTTTTGGCAGTATGAAGACTGTATAGAATATGATATCTTTCTGTTTTACTTAAAGCTTCAAAATTGTTTTTGATCGTTAAATTAACTTCAAGTGCCGATAAAAAGTCAGAAGGAATCATCATCTCGCTAGGTGGAGCATAAGCAGCCTCCCAACGCCCATCTTCTTTTGCAGCTTGAATGTGTTTCAAGCCAGCCTCTGTCATTCGACCCTCTTTAATGAGTCTTTCCGAGTGTTCTGTATTTCGTCTCGACCAATTACTACCCAAACGCCTTGGAGTAAAACGCTGCAGGTAAGCTTGGCTATCAAGAGATTTTTTAACCCCATCAATCCAGCCCCAACATAATCCTTCAATTACCGCCTCTTCCCAATTTATAGATTCCTCTCCGGATCCTTTTTTAAAAATTTTTAGCCATAATTCAACTTCCGTATCATGGTTGTATTCAAGCCATTTTGAAAATTCTTTAGGTGTTTTAAATGTTTTTATCCGGAATGGATCTACTTCGGGCATAACTAATTCTCACTTATTGTACAAAAATTATGGCGCTAAAGTTCCTGGGAGAGTACATACTTGGATGGACATTGAACCTGCCGGTGCACACGGTGCGGTACTCTAATTACTAACACCTCAAAATAATTCTCCACTAGACGCACCCAAATTAATTTTACGCTATAATAAGGCTAATTAAAAATCAACCTGTGATTTCATTATGCACTACTCTGACTGCTATAAATACGTCAAGAATATAAAAAATAAAGACTTTGCTAAAAAGCTGGAGCAAGATTTAAAAAATTTAGAGTTAGAAGCCAATAACCCTAACTTTGCCGATTTTTTAAAAGAAAATAAAGAGAGTGGCGAAGATATTTTTGCGTTACGTAAAAAATATGACTTAATGCAATTAGAAAAAGTAGTTAATGGCATTCACGCCATGCTGGAAGATATTGATCAACAGGCGGCCATTAAAAATGAAGCTAACTTTTCATTAATTAGTCTGGTTCTTAAAGATATTCAAAAAACCGCCCACTCTCAAATCAATAAGTATGATTATTATGTAAATAATGCTCATTATTATGATCTTGCAAAGAAATATGCGACCCACTATATTCCTTTTAACCAATCGAATGATCCCTTTAAAGGATCCGATTTTCGAGGATATTGTTGGGGACATACTCATGAATATGGAAAATTAGCCTCTGAAGGTCGTTTGGAACATCTCACTCAGGCATCAAGCAAAAAACTATATAACACCTATCAAACTAACTTTACCTTGGCGGATATTTTTTTTAGGCGAGTTGGCTGGTATTTCTCCGTACAACAAGAACAAAAAATGCGAGACGCGATTTGGAATGCATTAAAAGATCTGGATGAGAAAGCCATTTTCAACTTTAATTTTTTAACCAGCGGCTTTCACTCCACAGGATTAAGAATGGTCGGAGACCACATTGAATACTATGAAAATAACTACGGTATAGTTCGCTTTGATACCCGGGAAGATGCGGTTAATTTCCTGGCAGGTCATCTACTGCATGAGGCCCAAGCCAGCAATGCAGAGGTGAATTTTATTACCGTCTATAAATTACCTTACGAAAATGATCCCAAACAGGACCTTTTTTCTGGCTTAACCGATATGGGCTGCATTCAAAAGCCACCCAAAGCTCCAAAAGTTGAGCATTCAGAAGAATTAGAAAAAACCATTACTGCATTAAGAGAATATGGCCAAAAATTAAATGAGGGAAATGGGATCAAAGGGAAAATTAAAGCCAATGAAATAACATTTTTAGTCGAAGAGTTAGATACCTTACCAGCAGAAGAAGTAAAAGAGCGTGTAGAGGGTATTCTTAAAAACAAGAATCACAGTTTAATTCTCAACAGAGGCACTGGGCTTTATTATATTGGTTCAAAAATGACAAGTCACAGCACCACGGAAACTCTTTTACAAAACATTTCTAAATCAGCAAAGAGTAATACTTTAGACTTAAAATCTGGGGCTTCATTTTGACCTCTGGCCTAGACCTTTGTAAGGATCATGAATATTGAAAAGAATTAATGGCCCTTCCAATGCTCTTTGATTAGTAATTAACAAAGAGAGAGATACTCGCATCTATTGGACTTTCTAATCCGTTGATAAAATTAAAAAGCGCGCCCTCAACAGTATTTTACGTTAACCCATTAAACAAATAGAAACTTGCTAGCTGATTTGCAACGCATCCTTTTCTTGGAGGGAGTGAGCGGACGTAGGGCATGCATTTAGGAAAATATTCTCATCAAAAATTTTAGGGTATTAACCTTGAATTTTATACACGAGTCCCTATCTACAAATTAACCAAAAACATATTTAAGGAGACAGCATGAACACATTAATAAGAACATTGCCCATGTACCGGGATATGGGCCATTTGCTCGATGATTTTTTTAACCTGCAAAAGCAAGACGACTCTTCCATCGAAACCAGCACTTGGTCGCCGTTGGTGGACATTAAAGAAGAAAAAGACTGCTTTTTAGTCATTGCAGATATTCCTGGGGTAAAAAAAGAAGACATTAGTATTTCTTTAGAGCAACACGTTCTTACTTTAAAGGGTGAACGCCAGTTTGAAAAAACGGAACAACATCAGGGTTATACCCGAAAAGAACGAACTCAAGGTCAGTTTTATCGTCGGTTCAGTCTCCCTCAAACTGCAGATGATGCCAAAATCACAGCACGCTATACCCATGGGGTTCTTGAAATCAAGATTCCTAAAAAAGAGGCTACGGCTGAGAAAAAAATCGAAATCAGTGTAGAAGAATAATCAAGGTAGGGGCCGATAGGCCCCCTCCCCTTATACCGCATCCTAACTTAGCAATGTTTATATCATCCAGCACTTCTTAACTGCGAAAATGGCATTTTATATACACCAAAGTTATTTTTAATCATTCGGTAAATCAATTTTAATTTTAGAGCCAAAAGCCAATCGTAATGCATTAATAATGGCAAGAATATCAATGCATTCTTGAAGAATTGCACCCATAATTGGACTGATAAAGCCCGTCGCCGCAAATCCCATTCCA
Organism: Legionella lytica; assembly: GCF_044626755.1. Lineage (GTDB taxonomy): Bacteria > Pseudomonadota > Gammaproteobacteria > Legionellales > Legionellaceae > Legionella > Legionella lytica_A. The sequence goes on from NZ_JBGORX010000005.1 coordinate 84,525, forward strand.
ATGAGACTCAAAAGCATTCCTCCAACAGCACTTTGGGCTGCAATATTTCTTGTACTGATACTTAGATGCAGTAATTCATCCACTTTACTTAACGTGTTTTCCATAATAACAGCACCAGCTGCCTCTGCAGTAACATTGCTATGCTGACCAAAGGCAATGCCCACCGTAGCGGCGGTTAAAGCAGGAGCATCATTAATACCATCCCCCATAAACACAGTAGGGGCTTTTTTTATTTCACCGCGCACAATAGCTAATTTATCCTCAGGGCTTTGTGACGCATATATCTCAGTAAATGGAATTAATTTTGCGAGATAATTAACCTCGGATTCCCGGTCACCGGAAACTAACATAATTTTTTTAAATTGATGAGCAGGAGTCAGATGAGTAATAAATGATTTACTTTCCGCCCTGGGTGCATCATGAAAATGTAAAGCGGCCGCATATTGGTTATCTAGCAAAATAAGGCATTCTAAACCAGGAGAAACAGGAGGGAGTAATGAGTTACATTCAGGCATCATTTCTAATAATTTTTTTCGGCTCGTAACACTTACTTTTCGATGATTAACGATTCCATTTAAACCTTGTCCCGGCTTTTCAGAGACATTCGTCGATTCCATTAAATCAATATGCCGTTCTTGTGTTGCTTGAATTACAGCACTGGCAAGGGGATGCTTGGAATAACGCTCGAGACTACCCACATATTGTAAGATTTGCTCTTTTGTATAATTTTGAGCGGTATAAATTTCAGTTAACGTTGGTTTTCCATAAGTAAGTGTTCCAGTTTTGTCAAAAATGGCGGTTTTACAGGTAGGTAACCGTTCCAAAACAATAGGGTCTTTGATGATAATAGCTTGTTTCGCAGCTCGTGAAATAGCACTAATAATTGTAATGGGAATAGCGATTAATAAAGGACAAGGTGTTGCAATAACCAGCACCGCAAGAAAACGAATGGCATCCTGTGTAAAATACCAAGTACCCGCTGCAAACAACAGCGCTACCGGTGCAAAAATAGCGCCAATTTGATCCCCTAAACGGCGAATTGATGGGCGCTTTTGTTCGGCTTCTTCTAATACTTTTACCATAACCGCATAGCGTGAATCCACGGGTAGCTTGGTTGCTTTAATGATGAGTACCGACTCTCCGTTGATAGCCCCCGATAAAACGGAGGCACCAGGTGCCTTGGAAACTTGATAAGGTTCTCCGGTAAGATAAGACTCATCCATAGACCCATTGCCTTCAATGACAATACCATCTACAGGACAGGTTTCATGAGGATAAATAACAATTTCATCATTAATATTCATCTCAGCCAATGGAATATCTTCAATTTCACTATTCGTCTTTCGGTGAGCAATAGCGGGCATTCTTTCCGCTAGTGCCAATAAAACAGAAGAGGCTTTATGTCGCGCATAGCGCTCTAAGGTTTGGCCACTGGCTAACATGAGAATAATTAACGATGCAGCTAAATATTGTTGTAAGATAATCCCAGTAACTAACGCAATTGCAGCAAGAAAATCAGCACCCAAATTCCCTCTTAGCAACTTCAAAAAAATTTGTACAAATAACGGGATTCCTCCAATGATAATTAAAAGTAATAAAGGGATATTGGTGAATGTGGCATTTAAAGAATCCAGGATAAGATAGATACCAATAGCTATAAGGGAAAGGAGCACAATAAACGATTGCCATTGAGAGTGTAAAAAGCGCGATAGAACACTTATTAAGTTTTCTTTCTTCATTGATTAACCGCCGCCTTAATTTAATTAATAAGGATAACTGCCGACCCAATAAATCGCCCTCTTAAAGTATAAGTATGAATTTCAGTTTTTACCGGTATTTGAGTCATCACCTTGAAGATCGTCAATTAAATTCGTGTCGCCTTTATCTTCATGCTGTAACGATCTAAAAAATAAATAAATTATAATTTATTGGAATCTTACTCAGTTTCTCCATAAAAAAAATAAAAGTGGTATAGTAAAAGCATAATATAAAGCCATCTCATGATAATACGGAGAGTGTATGCATTCGATAGAAGTCGTGTTAATTATGTTGCTTGCAGTAATTGCAAGTAGTTATATAGTTAGGATGTTACCTTTCTCATTACCCCTGCCTTTAGTACAGATTATACTGGGTATCGCCATTGCGAGCGTGACTGAACAAGAGGTCACCCTGGACCCTGATGTCTTTTTTCTTTTGTTTCTACCTCCATTACTCTTTTTGGATGGATGGCGCATTCCCAAAGAAGGTTTGTTTCGGGATAAAACGATGATCCTAGCGCTGGCTTTAGGACTGGTGTTGTTGACTGTAATGGGAATTGGCTTATTAATTCACTGGATGATTCCGTCAATGCCTTTAGCAGTAGCTTTTGCGCTCGCAGCTATTGTGTCACCCACTGATCCGGTGGCAGTTGGTGCAATTACAGCACGTGTTCCTATTCCAAAGCGTCTTATGCATATCCTTGAAGGTGAATCTCTCCTCAACGATGCTTCTGGCCTCGTATGTTTCCGTTTTGCGGTGGCTGCTGCACTAACCGGGACCTTTTCACCCCTGTCCGCTTCCCTGACTTTCGTTTGGGTAGCCCTGGCTGGATTATTTATAGGCGTAGGGGTTACTTGGGGAGTAAGCTTAACTCAGCGTGGGCTGGCATTAAAAATCGGGGAAGACAGTGGCTCAGCTATTCTCATTAACTTATTAATACCTTTCGGTGCGTATCTAATTGCTGAAGAAGTACATGCATCAGGTATTCTGGCAGCAGTTTCGGCGGGTATAACTATGAGTTATGTCGAGCTCAGCGGACGTGCACTTGCTGCCACACGTATTCAACGAACCACTGTATGGAATACAGTGCAATTTTCACTTAATGGTATTGTGTTTGTATTATTGGGCGAGCAATTTCCGGAAATTATGAGTTCCGCTGTTTCCACAGTGCAGCAAAGCAATAATAAAGAAGCGGGGTATTTAATTATTTATGCATTGGCCATAAATATTGGTCTTGCTACGCTCCGATTTGTTTGGGTTTGGGGGGCTTTTAGGGTTTGGATGTGGCGATCACAGCGACGCGGAAAGGTAGGAGTGAAACAGGGGCATTGGCGTCTAGTTGCTGCGGCCACCCTGGCAGGAGTTCGTGGGGCAATCACCTTGGCGGGTATTATGACATTGCCTTTGGTAATGCCTGATGGAACACCCTTCCCAGATCGCGCTTTAGCAATTTTTTTGGCCATGGCAGTAATACTGATGTCGTTAGTGGCTGCCAGCCTTATCCTCCCCTGGCTGCTCAAGGGATTACAATTACCCGCTGATAACAAAGAAGTACGTGAAGAAGACCTGGCACGATACGAATCGGCCCAAGCTGCAATAATGGCAATTGAGCAAAAGCAACATGATTTAGTGGCGTGTGCAGCGACTGATGCTGAGCTTTATTCTAGTGCCGCATTACGCGCAATAGCTGGATATCAGCGGCGCATGGAAAGTATGGATGCGGAAGTAGATACGCTGCGAAAGGCGGACAAAGCGGAAAGAGAGCTGTGGCGAACGGGATTAAAGGCAGAACGTAATCACATTTTTCTTATGGCCAGGAAGCGTAAAATTTCAGATGCAACATCACGCAGACTTGTAAGAGAAATTGATTTAATCGATGCACGTCTTGGGGAATCCACTTAAATCCTTCGTTTTTTTGCGGGTAGATGCAATTTAATGAATAAATGAAGAATGCAAATATACAATAGAGCCGAAGAAATACCACAGACAGAAAAGGGGCGATTACTAGAGGACCTTCTTCTATCACCTCTTAGAGACCATAGGAGTTTGGACCTCTAGCGAGATCTTTGTAAAAAGGCCCCCAAATAAAAAAAGCACGAAACATCTTGTTCCTATTTATCCAGTGATTGGCCTGCTTTTAGTGTAGTTTCAATATATATTACAACTTATGGCTTAAGGATAAATAAAAATTAATTTAAGCCCCTGCTCTTCCTTATCTGACCTTCAAATCTGAGAAGAACAATTTGACGCACTGGATTCTGCAACAGGCACTAGCTCTTCCGCAAGCGTAATCCAACGCTTGTTTAACTCGCCCGATAAAATTACCATAAATAATGCGCTAAATCGTGTTTCAGCCAATCCTTTTGCATAAGCTGTAATAGCAGAAACTTTTTCATCCACACTGCTAAGCTCATCAATTTTTTCTAATTCAAGCTGCACACGCTCAGTTGAAGAGTTAATCATAGCTATTCTTTCCATAAGTCCAGGAACAGCATCAGGACACACATTAGCGTAACGCTCTTGATCATTCCGGTATTCACAATATTTTCTACAGCGTTCTTCTGTTCTATTTAATAAAAGAGTAAACGCATCTTTCAATTTAATATATTTCTCTTCTAATGTATCGGTTTGAAATAAACCGTATTTTGCTAACAAGCGCTCTGGCTTCATAAAAATTCCCCTAGTTTCGCAAAAACTGACAGTACTTCTTTTAGCATTACTCTAAGAAGTAAAATTTATTGTCTGATTATAATTAATAAAGCCTCATTGAGCAATTAACAACCTATCAAAATCATGTTCCATTTCCTTGTGTAAGCCCCTACTAAACCTGATTATAACTAAATGATTCGAGCAACCCAGTAAAGATGAGTCAGGCAAAGAATATCGATTGATTGCTAGAGCTATATGGAAAAATGCACCCATTTTAATTTAGATAAGGCTACCCGTTCGCTAGCCTCCGTTATTTTGAAGAATGCTTTGAGGTACCATTAAAGGAATTTTCTATGTCATGGATAAATTTGCTGGATTTAATATCATCCCATGCTTCAGGCAGGGAAATGGATTTATCTGCTTTATGGTTTTGCCCATCCAGATATATTTGATAACCATACCAACAACAAATCAAGAGTAAAATAATATAGAATAATCTATTCCTTAAGCGAGAAAACACTCCGTTTAGCAATAAATATTGACGTACTGGTTGTGGACCGGAGTTATTCATTTCATACCTTTTATATCTTAAAGAAACGATTTAATTTTTAAATTTCAAGCGCTCTATAGTGTAGCTTATTTTGTCGTCGCACGAATAGAACCGTTTTCAGGGTAAAACACAAGTCTGCTCAAGAGAATGTATTGTAGCCATACGTTGATGATGTGATAATTTGAATTCAGCATCCAACCATCGAAACCGCGAATACAATCATAGATATTATTTAAGCAGTTTGGCTCTAGATTAGAGCAACTCAATTATTTTGCTGCGCCCATATGCCCATTTTGTTATCATGATGTTTTTTTATGATTTAAAATAAGAATAATAATATGACGAATACTAAACTGCCCTACCTGGCGATATATAAAACGTGCTTTGTAGGTAATGTTGTTGGAAAAACAGCGCTGATCGCACGCTTACGAGGTGAAGAATTTAATCCGGAATATAAATATACTATAGGAGCGAGCTTGCTCAAAGGTACTCTAAGTTTGCCTTCGTCATCGGAACTACGGAGTGATCCAGCTAAGCCAACCAAGAGAACCACACCCAAGGCACATATACAATACTGGGATACAGCCGGCCAAGAACGATTTCAAATATTGAAGCAAGCATTTTATGCGGGCACCGACGTTATGTTCCTCTGCTTTGACCCCCTTGATGAACAATCGCTCCAGACGTTAAGTAGTGATTTGGAATCAATTACTCAACCCTATATGCCTATTTTGGTTGAAACTCGTATTGATAGAATGCTTGAACAAGATGCTGATTCAGTTCATAAGCCCATAGCGGAGCAAATAGTTACTGAATTTAAACAAAAACACCATATTAGCTATCACTTTAAAACCAGTGCCAAAACAGGTCAAGGAATTGAGGAGATAAATAGCTTCCTCTCTGAACTATACGAAGCAGCATATAGAGAACATCTAGCTGAACGAGCTGAGTTTGTTGCTAAATTTTCAGCAGACCTTGACTTGAGGCATCCAGAAAATAAAGAGGAACAAGGACTTAGCGCTGCATTCATTTTAAATTTTTATCCCTACTACGCTGTAAGTGGTATTGCAGTTATTGCTGCGGCTATTATTATTGCTTCCACATACACTATCCCTCTGGCAATAGCCGGTACGGGTCTTTTAGGATTGGCAACCATTAGCTTTTTTAAAACCCCTCATAATGAATTAAAAGAAACTCAAAAAATAGCAGCGGATTTAACTTTATCCGAAATTGAAGCCCCCCCTCAACCAGATTTCTAAATTTTCTGTTCATTGATGCATTCTTAAGATAGATTAGCTCAAGCTCCTATATAGCCTTGAATAAAGGCTATATATTTTTACCTTCCAGTGAGTACAAATTGATGCATATGCATCAATTACGGACCATAAAACACCCATTTTATAGGATATTTCTCCCTTTTAGCGATCGATGCTTATTCATCTCAACCTCTCGGTTAGCAATGTAATAAACCGATTAACTGGACAATGAGCTAATCTCTTTAGAGTTATATTATTATGGTACATTTGTAAGTACTCATGCACTTATGATAAGTTCAAAATACTAAAGCCGTATATTGTACTTCCCTGCGCTAGAACAGCCAACGAGCATTCCTAAATGATAAAGCCCATTTATGAGTGATTACAAGGAACAGGCTAAATTCATAGTTACCATTATCGAATGGGATATATACTTAATGGCATTTTTCAGATCAATAATTAATGGCGTGGGTACAGGGGCTGGTGTTGCCTGGCCACTCTATGGAATAACCTTTAGTGTGGTTGGCGCATCAATGGGTGGCTTGTTGTCCTTCACCCTAGGGGGCCTAGCCACCACTCTTTTTTTAACAGTCTCTACGGCTATATTTTATTTGTCTTATGAGCAAGCTCTGGAAGAGCAACAGAAATTTCACCTACTATTGCAAAAAAATGAGCAAAAATTACTGGAATTCATTAAGGAATACATCACCACAATGGACAAGAACTATCAGTTAACCGATAGAAAGATGTCTTTTGAATCCTATTTACTTTTACAACTTAATCAACAAATTGTAGATAAAAATGATAAACAGTCTCCCTTAAACCAATCTTTAAGCATTATAAAAATCATGATTGAACAGCAATTATTTAAAGAAAAATCCATTCTGTCGTTAATCGAGAAAGAACTGGTTAAATCATGTTCCATACCTTTCTCCAAAGCTGGCCCTCCTATGTTTTTCGCTTTTGTTGGTACATTTGGTTCTATAGCGGGTTGTAGCGCGGGATTATCGGGATTATTGGCGGGCTTAGGGTTATTTAGTAGTTTTGCGGCGTTTCCCTTACTGGGCTGGGGAGTGCTTGCGACAGCAGCTTCTATGGGAGTTTTTGCAGCGAATCATGCATTGGTTGAATCACAAAAAAATTATAAAAATGAACTATTGAATCAAACCATTAAAACAATGTATCAACACTTAAAAAATCACGTGTATCTCTGGGCTGCCAAGGTCAATTCAAACATCCCGAATTTTTTAACCAATAGACCACCCCGAAATTTCCCAGCTCTATTTTTAAACGAGGGTAAACAAGATGTTACTAACCATCTCATACAGAGTATTCCGTCGCTGACTGAAGAATCTACTGTTTCAGCCAGCCTATAATGTAAGCGTTTACGGAACATGTAAATTTCGTAATTGCGAACACCGAAAACGATGCTTCGTTAAAACTCAGCACTAGGTTGCTCCATTTTGTTCGCATGACGACTTTTTATTTAATTTAATAAATGATATACCTCATGAATGCCTACCGATAAACCCTTCTCGTTGATATGGCTCATATGGCATTTAATGTCTGCGGGGGATTTTTTATTATGAAGAAAGGCTTTCTAGTGTTCCGAGGAGACAGGCCACATCCTTGTGGCGGTGCATCGTCCTTGATGCGTTCAAATAATCCTTATTAAGACATCCGCTGTCTGTCCTCGTACTGAATTAATCATAGCTAAGAATTATCAGAAGTTAAACTCAAAATAGCTCATAATCATGTAAGAAATCTCTTAATCTGACTTACAGGATTGAGTATTTAAAATTTCATAGCCCCTGATAGGTAGTATCACAGGGAAAGGACATATAATTCGATATAGCTTATAACCCACAGCTTTCGAACACTAAAAAGATAAGAAGTGGGTTTGATGTGATCCATTGAACCACATCATTAAATAGCAAGACTCTTAGTTGCTAAACACGAAAGAAGAAGATTCCTCTGGATTAACCGCATCAATCAAAAGAGAAACTGGGTAGGTAACAAACATGCTGGCTAAAGCAAGACTTGCAGTAAATGCAGCAGCCACAAATGTAAATGATGTTATTTGGGGCAAAATAGGTACTACTGTAGATAAAAAAATACAGGCGCCAACACCTAAAACCAAATCCTTTTCTGTAGGCTGAGACCCCATAAATGCTTTTAATGTCAATGAATAAGGGCTAACCGCCATTTGGCCACAGCCGAAAAAGAAAGAGCCATAGAGATTAGTTAGTGAACGAGTTGCTGACATGGGATCTCCTAATAAATCACATCTTTAGTAAGTTGTGCTAAATTTTACAGGATAATTATTAAGAAATTATTAAATAATGATCAAATGGATTAAATTAAGAACAATAAATTCATCTCATCATGTGTTTGCCTCAAAGAGGCGTATTATGCATCAGTGGCAAATCTTTATTGGTTCTGATAATTTTTTTTATTTTTCTGCGCCTATAATTTAGATACCTTTATAAAAATTAAGATTTTTATGCCCAAAAATCCATTTAATATAGGTACATCAGGGTGGAGCTATTCCGGTTGGTTAGGCAATTTTTATCCTCAAAAGATAAAACCCAATCTGATCCTGCCGTATTATGCTAACATTTTGGATAGTGTGGAACTTAATAATAGTTTCTATCAAATTCCTAAAGAAAAAAATGTAATGAATTGGGTAGATTTAACACCATCCAATTTTATTTTTTCATGTAAAGCAAATCGATATATTACTCATTTGCAGAAATTAAAAGATTGCACGGAAAGTGTGAATAAGTTACTTAACGCGTTTAGTCACTTTGAAGAAAAATTAGGCCCCATATTATTTCAGTTTCCACCCTGGTGGAAAATAGACATCCCTACTTTAAAACAATTTATTGAGCAATTACCTGAACAGTATTTATATACTTTTGAATTTAGGCATAAGAGCTGGTTTTGCGAAGAACTGTATGAACTATTAGATAAAAATCAAATGTCACTTTGCTTTTATGATCATAAAATGTATCGCTCACCAGAAATAGTCACCAGCCCCTTTATTTATATTCGAATGCATGGGCCACACGAACAGGCCTATAAAGGGGCTTATGAAGATTCAACCTTAAAAGAATATGCGGATAAATTTATTAATTGGCATAAACAAGGTAAAACAATTTATTGTTATTTTGATAATGATGAAAAAGCCAATGCGCCGCAAGATGCGCAACGACTAAATCAGCTATTAAAAAATAAAAATAATATTAATGATTAATTAGTTAGAACCTATCGACGAGCTTTTACTTTAAATAGCGCAGTATTAGTTCCTTGAGAAACTTACGGGCATTTTAAAATTACCACCTGCATATCTTGAAAACACTAACGTCCATCCTAATTCTGCGTTACCATTTACCCCATGAGAAATTTATTTAAAACCTATAAGTATTCTAATGATTAAACAAGCTCTTGATGCATTATCTCAACATCCCGATTTTCACGTGTTAAAACGAGTACCAATGCGCTTTAACAACACTATTCCAGGGCCTGCATCTAAGGTATTTGTCGCCACCGTTATTGATTTAGAAACCATGGGTATCGATGCCACCCAGGATGAAATCATTGAAATTGGCTTGCTTTCATTTTCATTTTCCAATGAGGAAGGAGTTCTTGAAATTAAGCATTCTTATAATGAACTCCAGGATCCTGGAAAACCAATACCTCCAGAAATTACCAAAATTACCGGTATTCGTAACGAAGATGTACTTGGAAAGACCATTAATTGGAATTTTGTTTTACAAGCCCTCAACGAGAGTCATGTAATCATCTGTCACAATGCCCAATTTGACCGTAATTTTTTAGAATTACAAACTCCTGAAAATATAAGAACCAAAGTTACGTCCCTCCCTTTCGGTTGCACAATAAAAGATATCGATTGGAAAGAACGCGACTATGAAAGTTCAAAGCTTGATTACCTTAACTGGAAGCTTGGCTATTTTTATGACGGACATAGAGCGATTAACGATTGTTGGGCGACATTAAACCTTCTTCTACATGAATCTGGCGCATTTGATGAGCTTAAAAGTAATGTGCGCAAGAAACAAACACTTATTTGTGCTGAAAATGCTCCTTTTGATAAAAAAGATTTATTAAAAAATCGACAGTACCGCTGGTCAGATGGAACCGCAAAACTACCGAAGTGCTGGTGGAAAATTATAGATAACGAGGTATTAACTGAGGAAAAAACGTGGCTCGATACAGAAATTTATAAACAAGAAAACAAAAGCAACACCTTGCCACATAACACTATTACCGCTCGGAATCGCTATTCCTTTAGAGCCGAATTAATTGAGTAAAATAAATATGATTGAAATTGATCCTACATTACTAAGTGAAGAGGCCCTGGATAATTTAATTATTGAGGTTATTACTCGTCAAGGCACTGATTATGGGGAACATGAAATGGAGATTCAGACTAAGAAAAAGCAACTAGTACATAATCTTCAATCAGGGAACGCTATTATTGTATTTTCTTCCAAAGAAAATTGTTGCGATATTATCACTCGAGAAGAGTTCCTAAAGTTAAACCCATGAACTTCCATATAAAATTATGCTTCTTTATCCCTAGCATCATGGATTTTTGCAGGATTAAGAAATACTTCTATTATTATGGGCGAAATGAAATACCCACTCGCTGTACTTTGTCATTAAAGGCTTTTGTGCTTAGAATTATTTCCATGCTCGCTATTCTCAAAATCCCTCTGTCGATTTACCTTGAGCAAAACAGCACAAACAAATGTAGAGGCTGTCGTTAAGGTGAGTAATAAAGGTTTTGCGGAAGAAATGAAATTACGTTAAAGAGTATATCAAACCTAACTTTCTCCATGATTTCTCAGGCCTCGAATTCCAAATTCAAGGCCTGACTCAAGGGGTATTTCTACATCCCTGTAGTGGGAGTTGTATGGTGCTGCTCTGCTTCAGGTCGCACGCTCAGATTAGGTTCCCCCTGAAGATTTTGCCTATATTCATCTTTGTAATCTTTGAATGAAATAGTTTTATCATTCTGCTCAGTAACTCCTTGCTGAGCTGTATGGTATTGGGAAGAATGCTTGAAGAGCTCGAAATATTCTTTGAAATCCTTTTTCGTGCCATTTTGCACACATTTTTTAAATTGCTCTTGCTCTTTTATACAATCCACTTCAGTCTTCTGTCCCCGCTCATAAGATTTTTCAAATTTTCTATGGATCTCAACGGCCAGCCCAACTAATTTCAACTGGGACATTTCGAGTTTTTCCTCTGATTGCTTGTCCTGGAGCACTTGAGTCTCATTATCCTCCGTCACCAGTACTTCTGTTTGAGCAATTAATTTACTCATGCCTTTATTATTTTCGATCAATATGTTGCCATTCACTGCTGTACTAATAGCTCGTGATGCCAATTTTACAGGAAGCACCAGGCTTTCAGCAGCTAAGGACACACCAAATAAAACACGTGATGCCCCTTCCCCCACTCGGGTAAAGAAATTTTTAGTGCATTCCTGCAAATTACCCATGCGTGTTTCTAATTTATTCGGCGCAATAACCCCGACAGCAGCATTCACTAATTCAATTGGTAAAGCTAATGCCAACTGGAAGCATCCTGCAACCATGTGATATACAGACCTTAATGGAGTAAGCAGATCCCGCGCTAGATGATAAAAAGATTTATAGGGTTTAACGCTATCAACCATTTCTTTACCTATTCGCTCCAATAATATACGACCTGACTGGGGCTGAAAGGTGATAACATCTTGTAGAGAACGTCCGTCATGCTCATATGCATGCTTCCATTCAGGGAGGGCTTCACCTTTGTTCGCCTTAGCCTGTCTCACATCTGCCAAATGTGCAAGATACATATCCACCGTCCTTTCGGCAGCATCAGAGCTCATTAATTTATCAGAACCAATAATCACTTTTAATGTACGAAAAGCGCCCAGCATCGCCCCAATCACATAATTACTATAAAAGCCAACTTCTTTGACTTTTCTCGGAGCAAAATCGTTCTCAAACCATTGCTTATAGTGTTGCAAGCTCGTAGCTCTTTCTGCTGCTGGTTGCGTTATTTGATCTAATAATTTGGCACCGGCTGCAAAAGCTGCGTTAATCCCTTTAAAATAAGAAAGTCCCATTGCGGCATCACCGACAACAACTATATCCCGTTTTTTTCCCTTATTATCAGTGACCTGCTTATATACCTCTTTGGCATAGGTAGCCGGTGCTTCGTTGACACTGATGGTCGCCGTATCAAGATTTACAAGGTCATTTTCCTTTGTGTAATGCCGCAATCTCATTCCCAAATAACCTTTAACCTGCTGCATTACCACTTCGGGTACTATCCCTGCTCTGGGATCATCGCCGCTAAAAGGTCGGATTGGGTTACCTGATTTTGCTTCAGCCTCCAAAATCTTAAATTGCTCTTTGGTAATCATGATTTGGAATGTCATGGCTGTTTTGCCATTTTCATCTTTTTTACCAATAACTTCCTCGCCGGTTACTCCAAAATTTTGCATGAATCGGGCAAGGGTAGGAACTGGGATTGGCTTGATGTTCCCTTCAACCTCAATACGCAATTGCAATACAAAATCAAATTCTTTCTTATTAGAATTTTCGATTATTTCTATATCGCCATTATGGCTCGCGATGTCAAAAATATCTTTTTTCATTTCCTGAGCTTTTTTCATGAGCTCCTTTTCACTAAGCCCCGGGGTAACTTGAATGCGTTCTTTATCAAGAGGTTTATCGATAACCTCTACTCCGTCCTGATTAATGACTGAATATAAGATTTGTCCCCCTACCTCCCGTAGATAAAGCTTACCGGGTTCAAGCAGGATATTATCCCGCATAGGAGACAAGACATAACTTTTACCAATTCCCTGCTCGGAAACGACTCCACGAGTACCATCCGCCCCTATAATTAAATCAGCATTTTCATATTTATTTATTACTTGCTCATTTAAATCAGTGATACCTGCCCCCGTAATAATCTGCGCGCCTAATTCTACCGCACGATTTTTAAGAAGCCGTTCGATTTCACTAATCCGAATAGCCGATAAACCAAAAGTTGCCAGATCATAACCACGATTTTTTCTTAATCGATCTGCTAATTCTGCCAATGCAGGATCGGGTGGCGGCCCCATCGCATCGATGTATTTTTCGACCTCTTTATAATCCATCCTCAAGGTATGATTTCTTTTATATTCATCATATTTTTCCAGCATCACAATCTTAGCACCTGGATTTTTTCTCATGATGCCAATAGCATTTAGCAAACCAATGGGCCCTGCTCCGACGATAACTGTATTGACTTCATCATCGCTATAATTAATCGGTTCTCTAGGGATCCCATTAACAATATCTGTTGCATTGGGATAAATTTTCTTAATATCAGCATTAACATTACTAATATTTAAGACCGGATTCACATCCACCCCTAATTTAGAAGCGTGTGCCTCGATCATAGCAATTAACTGTTGTACTGAAAGTTTGGGATTTTTTTCACGTGCTGTATTGATTGCTTCTTTTAATTGAGGATTTTTACACCCCTCAATGATAGAATAAACATCTTCGACAGAAAATGTTTCGTGAGTCGGCAAATATTTCTGTAAATGAATTATTTTTTTCTCAGGATGCTCTATGAGTTCATTAATTGAATCAACTAATTCTTTAGGATCTGTTCCAATGACTACTTTATCTACGGATTCACGAGTATGTTTAGGTTCTACGACCACTTGAGATGATTTTTTAGGCATGATGCACACAAATATTACACGTCGTATTTTAAATATAGCATATAGCTTAAAAATAAATCACTCGCCGCTTCTGTAACTAAACGATGAAATTTGTGAGTAATAAATCATGTTCGCCTTTGAACATTTCGCCTGAGTCGGATCCATAACTCCCCAGCAATCCGCAGTATAGGCTTGGATAAAGTGAATTTATAGTCCGCGTCATGCATGCAAATAAGAGATTTCTTACATGATTATGAGCTATTTTGAGTTTAACTTCTTACAATTCTTAGCTATTATTAACTGAGTACGAGGAACGACAGCGGATGTCTTAATAAGGATTATTTGAACGCATCAAGGATGATGCACTACCACAAGGATGTGGTCTGTCTCCTCGGAACACAATTTCCCTTCCCCTGGTATAAATAATTACGAATCAGAGTGTTTCTGTCCTCATTTACCCAAATCCAATGGAATAAACCTGCTGTTTAATAGAGAAAATCATAGGATTTCGCATATAATCTGTATGTGCCAGTCGAATTATTGGATGCATCGAAAATGCTTTTATTTGATCATCATCTATTGTTAATGCAAGTGCGAAATGGGGAACTTATCAGTTGATTCCAATAAAAGCCGAGAATGAAGCATTTATTTGCAGCAGCAATTCTCTATCTATATAATCGGTTTCTTTCACTTGGAACCACCATGCAAACAAAAGCAGAAGATGCTACGCGAAACAGCCCAGCGATAAAGCCTAAAGAATTAACGCAGATAAGTCCATACCCCCAACGCGAGCATACACAGCCAGCGGCTTCAAGCAATGAATTAGCAAATGAACGATGTGATTGGTTGGCAGATAAAAACTCATTAAACGCACTGAAAGCGCGAATCAATGCAGCGCATGATTCATTTACCTGGACCAAACCAAATAACAAGCAGAGCACAAGTGAAGAGAGCAACCCTCCTGAGCTTGTTAGACAACCCGCATTAGGCCGATAAAAGAGTAAATGAACCCCATTAATTGGCTAGATGGGTAAGTATTAGTTCCCCGCGCCTCTCTTATTCAAGACAAAAGATGGAAATGGCTTTTATTAATGCAGGCAAAGACTTCGAAAATAACAAAGAAAGTCCTTTTTCCTCTATTGAATCCTTTTCATTTTTTTGAATTTGCAAAGGGCTTGTCCCATTGCTTCAAGGAATGGGAGCACGCCCTAGGAGCCCTTATGTGCAAATTAAGAAATCTCTTACATGATTATGCGCTATTCTGAGTTTAACTTCTTATAATTCTTGGCTATGATTAACTGAGTACGAGGAATGACAGCGGATGTCTTATAAGGATTATTTGAACGCATTAAGGACGATGCATTGCCACAAGGATGTGGTCTGTCTCCTCGGAACACTACTCCCTTCCCCGACAATCAAAAATTTACTGTGTCTTTTCGTAAAGACTCCATTTCGTTGCACTTCCATTCTCCATGCAAAAAAGTAATTTCAAGGTACACGTGAAACATGTCACTGCTTTATACCTTAGGGGATCTTCTTTGCTATCTCCCCTGCTTAGAACATGAAGCAATTCGCCAGGAGACTCATATCCTCGGCTATCTAAAGCAGAAAGCTCCTTTCTGAATACCCACCATAATTTATACCCATCTATACTTTATAATAAAATAAGTTATTCCATAGAACGGATTTGGAGAAAACGATGAGGAATAACTCCTCCATACGTCGAGCTCAATCTTGTCTGGCAAATGCGCGTGATGCTGTGCGTGAATTTTACGAAACCGTAAAACAGCCAAACATGGAGTTAGTAATTTTCTTTTGCTCAAGTGAATATGATCTGGATGCCTTGGCAGACGAAATGAAACGTCTTTTTACAGGCATACAAGTTGTAGGTTGTACTACAGCAGGAGAAATTGGCCCTGCCGGGTATCTAGATCACAGCCTGACAGGTGTTAGTTTTTCAGCGACTGATTTTAAGGCTGTAGCCGGTCTTCTTACTCACTTGCAACAATTACAAATTTCTAAATGCCAGCACTTTACCCAAGAGCTGTTGCACCGTCTGGAACGAGAAACGGATATTCAAAACAGCTTTGCCTTTTTGTTAATTGATGGCTTATCAAAACGGGAAGAACCGGTCGCTCGAATATTGCAAAGTGGGCTGGGAAAAATTCCTCTAATTGGTGGTTCAGCTGGTGATAGCCTTAACTTCAAATCTACCTATGTGTATTTCCAAGGGCATTTTCATTCAGACAGCGCTATCGTCACTTTGGTTACTACTAAATTACCCTTTAAGATATTCAAAACCCAGCATTTTATTGCTACTGATACCAGATTGGTTGTCACGGAAGCAGATACCGCCCACCGTAAGGTAAAGGAGATCAATGGACTACCCGCAGCACAAGAATATGCAAGAATACTCGGTATTGATGTGCATAGTCTTGATTCGATGCGCTTTGCTGCCTCACCTATTGTCGTCATGATCGACGGTACCAACTACGTGCGTTCTATCCAAAAAGCCAATCCGGATGGTAGCTTGACTTTTTTTTGCGCCATTGAGAATGGATTGGTCCTTCGAGTGGCTAAAGGAGTGAATTTATTAGATAACCTGGAGGAAAATTTCGCCCAACTTCGTTCTGAAATCGGTCCACCACAACTGGTTCTCGGCTGTGATTGTATTCTACGCAAGATTGAGGTTTCTCCTGAAACAATAGCGTGTATTAGCGATATTTTTCAGCAAAACAACACCATTGGTTTTAATACTTATGGTGAGCAATTCCGAGGCGTGCATGTTAATCAAACTTTAGTTGGAATTGCGATAGGCTCAAATTCAAAGGAGATGGATAATGCTTAACACAGCGCAACCCAACTCTAGGTCAAACGAAGAAGAGTTAAAGAGGGAAATAGTTCGTCTTAACAAAATAATAAAGGCATTGATGGATCGTGCCGAACGCAGCACCAGTGTTCAAAGTTCTGATTACAGTCTGTTCCAGACCGCGGTTATATTAGAAGAACAAGTACGTATCCGTACAGCAGAACTAGAACAGGCATTACGGGAAAATGAAAAAATAACTCGTGCCTTAAGTGACTCCGAAAAGAAATTCCACGGTTTGGTGAACCAGTCTCTGGTAGGTATTGTAATCATTGAGAATGGAAAATTCAGTTATTCAAATGCCAAATTTAATGAAATTTTTGGGTATAGTGCCGAGGAAATTCGGGAATTAGGGCCACTCGATATCATCGACCAAAAGGATAGACCACTCATATCAGAAAGTATCCGAAACCGACTTTCTGGCCAAGAAACGCGGGTTGTTTACCTATTTCATGGCTTACGTAAAAATGGTGAAGTCATTGATGTGGAGGTTCATAGTAGCGTCATGGAAATCAATGACAAACCCGCATTCATTGGATTAACTATGGATGTAACCGATCGCATTCGTGCGGAACATGAATTGCAGGCATTACAAAAAATATTGCTTGACCAATCAATACATGATGCTCTGACTGGTCTTTATAACCGTCGCTATCTTGAAGAAACATTAGATCGAGAACTGTCCCTCTCTCAGCATAATAATTACCCTCTTAGTATAATCATGGGCGATCTGGATCACTTCAAAATGGTGAATGACCACTTTGGCCATCTTGCCGGTGATGAAGTATTACGGGTTTTTAGTAATATTTTGAGGCAACAGGCTCGCCAAGGTGACATCTATTGCCGCTATGGTGGCGAAGAATTTCTCCTGTTGTTACCGAAAGTAGATAAACCTCTAGCCATTGAGCGGGCTGAACAATTGCGAAGCACACTGGCTGCTGCTCCCATATTGTACGGCAGCTCAGCGATACCCGTTACTGTCTCGTTCGGTGTTGCATCATTCCCTGATGATGGCCGAACTGCTGACGAGCTTATTAGTGCTGCTGACGATGCACTTTATGCAGCCAAGGCAGCGGGGCGTAATCGAGTGAGCGCCACCCGCGATTAGATGAGTTAGCTTATGTGCTCACCCATATAGCACCCTATTATTCATTGGCATGAATTTCCACCTCAATGTCTATGAATTAAATTTATTCCATGCTATTTTTTTCTCCTATTTTGAATTTTTTCTGATTGAATTATAAGGATATTCTATGCCTGGTTTTTTTAATAATGCGCTCACTACTCTAAGGAACACCTTCAACACACGCGGCCCATTTTCCTCATCGACAGGACATCGTAATGCTCAACGAAGTAATGCTGCTACAGAAGTAATCAGCTCGAGTTTAGAGGCATTTACTCCCGCAGCAATGATCCCCACAAAATTAGCACAAGTGGCTATTTCAACCTATTCATTCTTTCGTTCAGATACACACCTATCAGAAAAAACGATGCATTTACTGCAAGCTGGTCTTTCTGCGGCTCAAATGGCTCTTGCTATTACCATGCTATTTGAAAGTACTCAATGCTCATCCTATGACAGTAATGACCTATGCAAAGCGGTCTTTTTGTGCCAACTTCTCTATCGTGGCACACTACTGACTGGCTGGATTCCCAGTGAGTTTTCCAAAGATGCCTATACTCCGCTAGAGAATTCCAATAATTCTGCACCAGCACAGGTTTAAGGTGGTGTGCCAATTGGGTTCAACGAAGTGAAATTAAAGATTTGGGTTATGTTTAGGGCCATAATATTTTTTGTTTGACCCTGAATTCCCAGTTTTTACAGGGCAGGTAAATCTAATGACATCCGCAGAAATTCTCGCCATTCACTGCTAACTTATTGATTTTTTTCCTATTAGGAAGTAATAAGTACCCCATTTATAATAATGAGAATAAATTATCTGCAAATTAAGAGATTTCTTACGTGATAATGAGCTATTTTGAGTTTAACTTCTCAAAGTTCTTGGCTATCATTAACTCAGTACGAGGAATGACAGAGGATGTCTTAAGAAGGATTTGAATTGCATCAAGGATGATGCACTACCACAAGGATGTGGTCTGCCTCCTCGGAACTAATCTCCCCAAATCCAAAATAAATGCAATCCCCACCACTACTAAAAATTTGCTCTTTTATCTCCGCTGCCATTGATATTAAAGGGGTCAGTATCTGTTTAATGTGAATGTAACATTTTATTAGGGAGAAAATTCCTATTTTTTCATTGATAGCCTCTTAAGTGTAATCAATAATAAACATTATAATCTTAAATCATCCATTGCGACGAAGCTTCGTAAGGAGATAACCATGCAGAAAAACTCTATTTTGATTCAAAATGCCTTGTTATTAAATCCAGAATCCCCTCAACACTGGCAAAAAGTGGATATTTTAATTGTAAATGACACGATTAAAGAAATTAGCCCTCATCTAAATCCTGTAGATGCAGAAATCGTTAATGCACAAGGCATGATTGTGATGCCCGGTTTAATTAATACCCATATTCATGTATGGCAATCCGGGTTGCATGGTGTTGCCGGAAACTGGAGTTTATTTGATTATTTCGAAAAAATGCTTGATAGCCTTGGCGGCCAATTTACGCCAGAAGATATGTATCTTGCTAATCTATTTGGCGCCTTGGAGCAAATTGATGCGGGAGTAACTTGTGTCCTGGATTGGTGTAATAACATTAATGGTGTTGATTGGGCGAATGCCGCATTAAGCGGTCTGGAGGAGTCAGGAATTCGTGCTGTTTTTGGCTATGGCCCACCCGGAATCGATGCGAGAAAATGGTGGTTTGATAGTTCTGAAAAGCATCCTGAAGATGCAGTGCCATTTTTTAAAAACCATTTTTCTCGCCCCAATGCTCGTATACAGATGGCCTTAGCGGTTCGTGGTCCTGATTCAACAACCGATGAAGCGCTTTTTAGTGATATTAGATTAGCTCGTGAATTGAATATTCTAGCCTCTATGCACATTGGAGTTCGATCGGCAAAATTCGGAGTAAAAAAAATTTATGAAGCAGGATTGCTAGACAGCAATATTAATTTTGTGCATGGGAATAATCTGACCGATGAAGAATATAAATTAATTGCTGATCATGGAGCCTCACTCAGCATTACACCCGAAGTGGAAATGCAAATGGGAATGGGTTTTCCAGCCACCGGAAAAATAGTGCAAGCCGGAGGCTTACCCGTATTAGGGACAGATATTGCCTCGAATATAGGGGGGGATTTGTTTACCCAATTACGTTTTGCGCTGCAGACACAACGTGCAATTGCTAATCAGAAAATAATTGACTCCGGTGACTTAGTGAAGCATCTCAGTCTAAATTGCGATAATGCTTTGGATTGGATAACAAGCAATGCCGCACGGGCACTTAATTTAGAAAAAATGGTAGGCAAAGTAGCCCAAGGCATGAAAGCTGATCTGATACTTCTTGATTTTCAAGATGTAAATCTTTGGCCCGTACATAATCCCTATCAATCCATAGTGTTCTACGCTGGAAGACAAAACGTCAAAACAGTCATTATTGATGGAAAAATTGTGAAACATAATGGCAAATTAACCTACTCTAATTTAACCCAGCTGAAAGAAAAATTATTTGAGTCAAGCGCACGCATAGTAAAAAAGGCCAGGATCCTCTAATGACATGGTTGGACTCTCTTTTTTAAATTATCGAAGCCCCAAAATCCAATGAGTGCTGCTCTGCAGGTGAAAAGGCATTCTTTACATAGATACGCCTGGAAATAGAACAGTGCAAGCGTTCGATCTCGATAAAGTAAAAACTATTATTCTCGTCTTTGGTACGTTGACAACACAAAGAGCCCGCATGCAGCAAGGCGCATGGAAAACCTTGCCTTTTAGGAATTAATTGTAAATTAGAATAATGCAAATGCCCTGTGCAAACCAGATGAATTGGACTGTCTTTTAAATACTCCAAAAACTCTTCCGCATTATTCAAAGGATGATGCATTCCCGAAAAATATTTAAGGTTATGATGAAAAAACAAAATATTTAATTGCGTAGAGTGAACAGAAAAATGATTTTTAATTCGAGTTAAGGTCTTAATACTTAATGCCCCGTCTTTAAGTTTATAAGGCGTAACACTGTTAACACCTAGGATATTAACTTCATCATTCTCATAACTCACCTCCAGATCAGAGGAAATGTACGTTTTAAACTGTTTAAACGGATGACAAAAGCGCATCAGAGGATTATGCATAGGAATATCATGATTGCCGGGAACTATCAGTTGAGGAACCGTTATACGCCTTAAAAACTCTGATAATTGCTGAAATTGCTCCGCCTTTCCCCTTTGGGTTAGATCTCCTGAAATAATTACAAGTTCAGGTTTCAACAAAGCGCAATCCTCAATGAAAGGCTCGATAATATCAGGATTATGCATACCAAAATGCAAATCAGAAATATGAACTATTCGCATAATGGACTCATTAAAAGTGTTAAGGACCCCGGCAATATTTCATAATATAACGGGGTTTTTACTTTAATAGTTTCCCCATCTAAAGAAATAGTAACTTCTTTCTCATTCCGAAAATGCACTTCAATAGGATGTTTTGAATGCTTTATTTCTAAAAGGTTTTTGCTCGTAAATAGGCGCTTTATTAATTTAAAAATACGAATTTTTCCATGTTTAAAATAATAAATTCCTAATAATGCTTTTTGAAAACTCTCTCGTTTAATGGCTACAGGAAACTCATAAGAATAAACATTATTACTAATCATCAAAAAGGAAGTGTGTAAAGAAAGCTGCAGATTTTTACTTTTGATAATGAGCTTAAAGGATTTGTGTTTTTTGAGCCCCTCAAAAAAACCAGGAATATAACTCAACCATTTATTATAATATTTACTGTATTGATCTCGTTTATCCGCAAATTTAGGATAAAAACCAATGGATGAATTATTAATAAAAATGAAATCGTTTACTTTAGCGACGTCAATTTTGCTCGTTTGTTGCTCCTTCAGGCAAGTAACGAACTCATCCACACCCTCAGGTAGTCCCATTTCTTTGGCAAAGTGATTTAAAGTTCCTAAAGGAAGTACTCCCAAAATGATGGACGTATTGGCACAATGATGTGCAGCAGTTCGGATTGTCCCATCTCCTCCACCCACCAGAATAACCTTATAAGTTTGAATACATTCTTTTATAGTTTCTGATAAATCTTCAGGAGTTGTATCATAAAGGTGATACGCGATTTCAGCTTCGTGCAACCCTTGCAAATAGGGAGTAGCTGCGCTGTGATTGCGAGCTTTATTGTTGAGAATCACTGCAATAGTATCCATCTGCACCTCTCATCATTTCGATAAAGCGGTTTTAGCTCATCGGCTTTTTTCTCCTGACACTGGTCAATTATAGCACAATGCTGTTTGAGGCTATCTTTTGGGGGAAATCGTTGCAAAACCAAGCTCTGTTTTTGCAACGATTTTTTATTTAATGATGCAGATGCACACCAAACACACGCTGAATTGCGGCACCCACTTCCATTAATTTAGAATCTTGACCTTTTAAACCATCAATTTCCAAACCAACTGGCAGACGATCTCCAGCCGTTAACCCCACAGGCATGCTCAATGCAGGAGTTCCTAATAGAGGAGAAAGCAAACCATTTTCGTTATAAAACCCACTAACGCCACCTGTTCTTCCTGTTTGCGTTGTATAAGCAAAATCATACAAACCATTTGTCAATGGATTACCGCCATTCACCACAATAGTTTCTATTTTTGCCGCAGCAAGCAAGGAGGTTGGATAAATAACGGCATCCAAATTATTATCAATAAAATATTGTTCATAGGCTTGAATCGGTCCATTCGTTGCCGGAATTAAGATATTAGTATAATAAGCTTCTTCTGCAGCTTGAGTTGGGTATAGAAGGCTTAATATCTGATAAATCAATGCCATACCGGCGGCAGTGTCAGCACCAATAGGGTTAAGCGTAATATTATTTGCTTGCGCCCAATGACGAGTACCACCTAAAAAGATACTGGATTTTGCAAACCATAAGCCTTGATAAGTAGTAATCGGACTGAGAAACCCAGGAATAGGTTGAGCCGGGTCAATATTCGGGATATTAGGCGTTTTTACTAAAATAGCGCCCCGTCCTTCTAACTTCTTAAATGCTTTTTGGATTACTTTAGCAACATCTGGCTCCATATTGGTATAAAAATTTTGTGGAACCCCTAGACGCATACCACGTATTTTTCTATGAAGATTCGGTTGTACCCCACCATCTTCAGACAAGAACTTATCAATAAGTACTACGTCACGAATGCTACGCGCAACAATACCGCGAACATCCATTTTATCCTTTTCATCAATAGTGGAAGGATAAGGAGCAAAAGGAACGGTCAATGAAGAATTAGTAGGTGATGCATAACGAGATACAGAAGGTCGGTATCCAATTACTCCATTTAGAGCCGCAGGAACACGCAGCGAACCTGCAAGATCATCACCAATCGCAACCGGAGCTATTTTACTGGCAACTGCCGTAGCGCCACCACTAGTACTACCCCCTGCAATTCGCGCACTATCATGAGCATTTCTTACTGGCCCATAAGAGAAGTTAATTCCAGTTAAACCTGAACCAAACTCGTGCTGGTTATTTTGACCAATAAGGATAGCGCCTGCATCGAGTAAACGTTGAATGCCCGGATCGTTGTTAGGCGGAGTATATTGATTGCTTAGGTATAAATTACCACTGGAGTTAGGATATCCGGCGAGAGGAACGGGTATCGTATCTTTGATTGCAATGGGTACTCCTAATAAGGGCTTTTTAACCCCTGATGCTCTTAATTGATCTGCCTGAATCGCCTGCTGCACTATATTAGGATTTAAATAAACATAGGCATTCAAGCCAGGAAAGGTTTGTAACCCCTGATAGTCACTCACCACATGTGGGGTATTCACTGGTGATAGAGTATTAATTCTTTGTAGCAACTGATTTACGCAAGATTGGCTAGTAATCCAATGATTATCAAGAGCACGTTTGATTTGCGAAACGGTCATCTTCGTACAATCAAACTGTGTTGCGTACACACATTGAGCACCTAAAAGCGATGAAACAGCAATGGAACTATTGAAAAAAAAACGCGTAACCTTTTTCATTAATAATCCTTAAGTTCATTTCCATATTAACAAGAGCTATATTCAAAAATATTCCTCGCTACACACTGACTAGCGTTGCAATCCCTGAAACATCAATAACCTACGAATGTATTAATTTAGGAGTAATATAGTAAAATAACAAATATTTTGAAACTAATTTTTAACCCCATCTCAGGGAGCGATTCTTGTTGGTGGAATAGTCGAGGGAATATTCTCTTCTATGCGTTTAATCATGTAGGGGAAAAATGGATTAGATGAAAGGCGCAAGATTGAATCCAAACTGACAATGAGTACTTGTCGTTCACCACGCGAAGCAATGGTTCCTAGCTGAACACCATATTCTTTTGAATCAGGAGAAAGGCCATATAGACTATCATTTATTGGAAAAGGAATCGCAACATGTGACAACGAATAGACATCTCGGGGATAAGCCAATCCTAAAGGAGAAACACGCTCATTTATTGCCCCAGCTTCAGTGACACGTTCAACAACCTCGATACTACCCTCGTTTGCATTGGTGATGATGGCACTACGAAATGTTCGCGGAGGGGCATTTAACAACCTAGCTACCGCCGTATCTGCGGAAGGACGTAATAAAAGACCTAATTTAGCGGCCCTATTCAAATCAAATAACACCAATTCACTACCATTTGCAGGCAGATTAGCATAAAAGGCAGTAATGATGGCACGCGTGCTTACAGTAAAATCCATTACTGACTGAAAGGTTAATACCGGTGGCAGCTCCATTAAGCGCTCTTCATTAGCAAGGCGTGCTATTTGTTGCTGTAATGCTGCTGTTAAACGATGAGACTGACTTGCTCCATTAACTGGAAACGAATTGTATTTAAAGGGATTAAATTCGGGAAGTATATTGAGCCATGCGGCTTTTGCAAATGGCGGTAAAATCGCCGGTAACGCCGCAAATCCCGCAAAACGTGCGAAACGAGTAATTCCAATCATCGGTGAAATTAAAATAATCTTATCAGGTTTGGTTAATTGCTTATTTTCTAAAGAATCCAGAGCATATTTTAATGCCAGTGCGCCACCATTAGAAAAACCTACGAGATGCAGAGGTTGTGAGGGTCCGATGCGTCTTCGGGCTTCGCGTACTGCGAGTCGAGTAGCCGCTGACCAATCTTCCCATTTAACATCAGTTAGCGCGGCCGGCACCGTCCCATGAGCAGGGAGTCTAATCGCGATTGCCACATAACCATGAGCAACATAGCGTTGAGCAATATGACGTAAACTATAAGGAGAGTCAGTCAACCCATGTAAGAATACTACTGCTCCAACAGCTGGGCCTTGGGGTTCGAGGATATAAGAACGATTCCAATCGGTGGTAAATTTTTCGGGATAAACAGGGCTGCCCGAGAAATATCGGTTACCCGGAATACGCTGTATGTTATTTAATTTTCCAGTTACCTCAGTGCGTACCCCATCAAAAAGAGCATTTTCTATTGCGATGTATTGCGTCCAATTAAGCTTATCAAGTTCTTTAGCATGTTTTTCTTTGGGCACATACGTATGCCATAACTCCAATGCAGGTCCACGTTGTGAATCAATTATCCTTAACGTAAGCAAAATTATAAGGCATAAACAGACCAACTTAATTAGTGATTTTATGAATTTAAATAGTCTAGCTCTCATTAATGGAACTCTTCTTTTCGCTGATGAAAATTTCTGCAAAGACTTTTTAAATACACCAGTTTATCAATTCATAAATTGAATTCAAATGCATTGTCTCTGATGTACTCGATGAATTAGCATAGCTCGCTTACTCGGCAAAAGCTAGACGAACTCCCTGTTTCTATTGGTTACGCAATGAATTTTAGATTGGACTCTGGGTCCAACCTAACAATTTATAAATACATTTGACGAGTGTCGATTAGTGAATTCTACTCAATCACAATAAAATAGTGAGATGTAAAATTTACTTCCCATGCTTAAGCTTCAACAGGGTTTATAAAATGAAAATTAATTTCTGATGAATAAGAATAAAATGCCTTTATTTCCTCTTGTCGTTCATAAGAAGGTAAATCCCCTACCTCAACATGCAATATCTCCGCTATTTCTGCTAAATCTACGCTGAAATGCTCTTCAATCTTATAAATGGCATCAACCATTTCTTTAGATAACTCAATATAGGCGAAATGATTTCTAAATAATGCATCGAAACTGGGCACAAAAAACCTCACCGAATCAGAGCCTGTCTGGGGGCAAAATTTTTTTAAGCAATTAGCGCAGAACCTTAATGAAATAGCATGTGAATTAGCACTCATTTTATCAAACATAAAAATCCCTCTTCAATTTTAATGTATAAGAAGTTGAAAGCATTACATTCAAAAAAACAAATGTCAATGAGAATGATTATCAATCGCATTTAAGACGCGAAACTCTAGTTTATAACTCTTTAGCATGATATATATTAAAAATCGAACTACGGGTACGATGAAATTACTAAATGTATCTTGCCTCATACTAGTGAGCTATTTATGGACAAATCAGAGCTGGATTATTACATCCCTACAAATCATCCCCTTACACAATTAGCTGAAAACCAAAAGCCCTGTGCTCGAAAAACGCTTAGGGCATTGCCCTTTGCAATGCAAGTAGCAGACAATCCAAATGTTAAAGGGGTTATCTATGGTTCCAAAGCAATGGTGGCATCTGGAGCACAACAAGAGTTTATCGCTGCGAATATGACACAAACTAGCGCTCTCAAATGTGCCGTTATTCTAAGAGCAGGCGATCCACCTCAATATAATAAAAATCGCAGCGCTAAAAGTGGTGTTAATCTTTCAAAAACAAGCCAACAAGGTTTTTTTAAAGGTGCAATCGCTAAAGAGTTGCGCTTTTCTCGCATGGATAGTTATAGAAATCCTTTGCCTCATAATAAAAAAGATGCCTCCAATTTGCTTTTAAAACCAACAGATCCCAACTATCAACATACCATGCAACTTGATATTAATATGGGAGACATCATCCGCGAACTAAGAGTGGGAGGGGATCTTAAAATATTAGGCTTTGATGAACATTCCAGTTTATTAAGATTAATTTATAAAAAAGGGCGAGGGCCTAAACGCACGGCATTCCATGGTCAGTTTACGATCAACCTCGCTCAAGGAAGGTATAATCCTCTTTTCTATTCCCGTGATTGGGATCGCCCAGATAACGATCCCAACTGGGATTTTGAAAAAAAAATTATAAAGAAACCACGGGAACTAGAAATAGTACCCGATAATATCTACAACAAGGTATTTGAAAATACGTTCGATCTAGGATACACCGAAGAGCAAGATGCAAATCCCGCACCCTCCAGCATTAAAAAAGCAGAAGTCTTCGCGAATCGTCCACGTTCCGCAAAAGAGTTTAAAATGGCAATGGGAGAAAACCATCCTTTTTTTAACTTAATTCAACAAAGCAAAAATCTACCGGAATTATTAGAAAATCTGCGTCAACAGCTAACCGAGGAAGAGACTCATAAGACTATTCTTGAGGTATACAATAAAAGTGGCCGCATTGTGGCAGGTGACTGGGATGGACTAGCATTAGGCCATCCCCCATCAATAATACCTCAATTCGCCGAGGTTATTAATGTTTTTAAACCAGGCCTGGAAGGGTTTTTTAATATAAAAAAATTAATGAGTACTACTCAAGAATATCTTGTAGAAATACAGCAGCAAGCACGACAGAAAGAGACACAAGGAATAACGATTTCATCTTTCGAAAAAAAAGTTTTATCAATTAATCATATCAGACACATTACCAGTGAATTTGCGCTATCTCGCGCTGGATGCATCACCCCACATGAATTCCTCTTTCAACAAGTTCTTAATGATGCCTACCGAGATAAGACGAATACACATTATGGATCACGGTATAATCACAGAGTAATACAAAAAGCCTTCGATCAGCTAATTCAAGAAGGCAAGAATTTGGCTAAAGACAAAATATTTGTTTTAGCACGTAGGATATTAAAGCAGGAAGCGCAAACAGCTCATTATAAATTATCAGATACACTACTGAACAAGTTTGCAGAGCATTTATGCAATAATTTATCTCTCGCATTAAAAAATAAAGGCCAAAAGTATATTCTGCCTCATGTACACCATGATATGAATGTACATGACCTCTACCAGCATGGTTTTGACATGCGTAATCCCTATGGAAGCAACCTCGAAGGGGCTTGGCTGCTTATTACTGAAGATGCGGGCATTCTCTATGGTAAGAAGCAAGAACAATTAATTGAAGTGTTATTAACCGGTGATTTTCTTGAAAAAAATCGTATTGATATTAATCATGAAGCAAATTGGGCCGTAGGTTGGGATCGCGTTATCGAACGGCAACTGGCATTAAAACAATCGATTCCAGAAAAAACTCTAAAAAAATATAGAAACTATATTGAAACACAACAAGGTATAACGATAAGTTCATCCCCCGCTTCTTCTCCTTAATACGGGGACAATACGATAATCCCTGTTGTTGACTGAACACCCGGAAAAAGCGTAAAATCGGGACAATTTGATTCTATATTACCACCAAAGTTTTTGGGGCATTGAGCGTTATAAATTAGAGCACATTTAAATGATTGAACATCAAAAATTCCCACTTATGCGTCTTACTGCATGCCACGTTTTTTTAATAACGCTTAGTAATATCTTAGTGCAATATCCTTTTGAGCTTTTTGGTTATCATACGACCTGGGGTGCATTTACTTACCCCTTCATTTTTATTTTGACCGATCTGACTACGCGGCTTTCCAATGTAAAAACCTCACGAAAAATCATTTTTATCAGCATGCTCCCTGGACTAATCATCTCCTACTTTATAGCAAGTTACCTTGAAATTATGGGTGCCTTCAGTTGGGATAATGCATTCATCCTGCACTATATGCCGTTACGAATTGCATTAGCATGCTTTGTTGCTTACACCATTGGGCAACTAATGGACGTCTTTATTTTTCAGAGTTTGCGCAATAGCTCCTCTTGGTGGGTTGCTCCAGCTATTTCAACAACGATAGGTAATATAGTAGATACTCTTCTATTTTTTACTATCGCGTTTTACCACAGCAGCAATCCCTTTTTGAACCAACATTGGCCAGAAATTGCGATGGTTGATGTGTGTTTTAAGATTCTCATTAGCTGGTTAGCCTTTGTCCCAATATATGGCTTTGTGTTACACTTTTTTAATATCAAAAGTAAAAATACCGTTACGGCTTAATCAACAAGGACATACTCTTTTCATGTCTGCAAAAATAATCATATCAGAACCCGATGTCTTAGATGGGACTCTAATCCAATTAGAACCTATTGTCATTCACCATCGAGAACCTTTATCTGTAGCCGCTGATTGTGAACAAATATGGCAATACATGCCACAAAAAGCGACCAGCAATTTATTTGATCCTTGGTTTAATGCTTGCCTTGATAAAATGCAGACTGGGGAGCAAATTACTTATGTCGTGCGTTGCAAAATCAGTCAAGAGATTATAGGAGCCACGGCCTATTATGCAGTTCAATTAGAAAACAAAAGTCTTTCTTTAGGTTATAGTTGGTATACTCCTAGCTACTGGGGTAGCAAGGTAAATCCTGAGGCGAAATTATTGATGTTAATGCAGGCATTTGAACGCTGGGACATTAATCGAGTTGAATTAGGGACTGACTCACGTAATAGCCGCTCCTATCATGCCATCAAGAAACTAGGTGCCACTGAAGAAGGCCTGTTACGACAGCATATGATTCTTCAAGATAAAGAAATCACCGACACAATAGTTTTTAGCATTCTTCGCTGCGAATGGCCTGCGATTAAAAAGAACTTAATAAATCGTATAACGCATGAGGATGCATAATCAGCGTTTTTGCCAGGAGCTCTTATAATGTTTGCTCATTAACGAAATAAGTTTCTCGATTGACGGTTTATACTAATTCCTGGAGCACGCTTATTGAAAACCGTTGCTGCATTTCCGGTAGATAGCGCATGTAATCAGAAAATTAAGCATATTTTGTTTATTATTGATATCGGGGAGAAGCTTCATGAATGAGCAGGGAAGATAAAATAGAGCGCACAAATGATCCTTTATTTTACATAAAAGCCAATTCTATTTCAATAAATCCACTCATTAAGCATGAGGACCATCGGGATAGAACAACAGCCAAATCACTCACTATAACCAGGTAGCCTTTTAATAAAATCTACACCCATTAATTGCGAGGGTGTTTTATAACCACCTTGGGGCTTGTGATTTAACACATACTCAGCAATTTCTAAGCTGCTCGCTACCGTAAGTGCATAACCATTCGCGGTGGTAATCCGAACTATTTTGCTTTCACCTTGGGCGTTGGTTGCTTCACCCCAGACATAAGTTCCTGGGCTTTTAAACTGCTCCATATTAGGCCTCGTTTGCCCAGCAGCTTTTTCCTTTAAGAAATTTTGTATAAAGCCCCAACCTAAAAGCCAACGGATATAATTCGCCCGTTTCAAAAGCGATAATCTTTTAGCATTTATTGGGATATATACCTCTATATTAGGTATGCCCGTTGTATAAAATGCGGTGCTGACATCTCCCCAGGGAATGGTCGTTGATAATTTTTCTCCTTTACCAAAGTCAATAAGACGGGTTTTCCAGGCTAGCGGAACGGTTTTTATTTCGCCATTCATACGAACCTTTCCACCCATAGCCAGTCCTTCTACAGCTGTTTTCGCCGTCCCCGGAGATAGGGCAGAATTCGAATCAAATCCGAGTGCTAAATAAGTTGCATCCGGCAGCATTTGTTTTAATTGAGCGGCAAGACAGTCCGTTGGTGTGACATCAAATCCCACTCCTGGGCAAAGAACAATGTTCGCTTTTTCTGCTAGTCCATGTTGACTGTGTGCGTATTCAAAAGTTGCGATTTCACCAGTAATATCGAGGTAGTGGGTTCCCGATTGCATACATGCGGTGATTATTTGCTGGCTTGTGGTAGAAAAGGGGCCGGCGCAATTTAAAACCAATTGCATATCAGAAAGCTGGTTTACAATATTTTTCTGCTCACTGAGATCAAAAATACGATGATTGAACCCCAGCTCTTTCGCTAAGGAGATGATTGCTTTCTCATTACGTCCTGCAAGAAGAGGATGCAATCCCCTAGCTTTTGCTTCTCTTGCAATTAATTCTCCTGTATATCCATTAGCTCCATAAATCATCCAACCAGTCATGTCTTGACTCCCTTAGTTTGCGCAGAGATTAGTGTCACATTTTAATTGTAGACAAGATATTGGTATCAAAAAGCCCACCTAAGCTCAACTGGATAGTGGTTTATAAGTACACTGCAAATAAACGATTCATGAAAATAGAGATTTTTGTTACAATAAACAAAGAGATACCTTAAATGGCATCCACTCAATGACATCTACTTAAAATCCCAAACAGCGAGGGATAAAGAGCTCATTACACGGACATTTCATTTAATGATTTAGAATAAGGATATAAATAAATATGGATGTTAGCCTGAATAAACTCCTGGTTTCCTCATGTATTTTTTTGATGTTCGCAAGCCCAGGAAATACCAAGCAAATTAGTCTTTTTGTTTCTAGGGGCCCTAATTTTTCAACGCTTAAAAATAACCGTTTGGTTGAAATTAATGAAGCAATTACTAATGCCTATCACACCAAAACCCAAACAAACACCCAGGGTTTTTGGGCCATAGGAGCAAGTCATACTTTTGAAAATGCCACATTACCTTCTTATCAATTATCTCTCGGCCTGGCCGGTTATTTTTTCCAATTAGGCCAAGTAAAAGGAACTGTATACCCCTTTATCAATGCCGGTCTTTTCGATACTTTGCGCTATGGTTTTCAAGCCAAAAGCGATGCATTGATGCTCGAAGCCAAAGCATTATACTCACGCTATGCATTGAAGCCTTATGTGTTGGTGGGTATTGGCTCAAGCTGGAATAAATTATCAGCTTATCATGAGAAACCAAGTGATCCTTCTTTGAGCGCATCCCCAATAGTGCCTTTTAGTGATCGCACGACACAAACTTTTGCCTATGAATTAGGTGCAGGCCTGCAATACTTGCTCTGGGATGACCAGAGGCGACATATTCAATATCACGCTTCAGCTGGATATCAATATTTTAGTATGGACCGAGGTGCCTTGGGTCGTTCATTGGCACAAACATCATTCGCTCACCTCAAAGTTAAAAACCTCTCTACCCAGGGAGTTATCTTTACCCTGGCCGCATCTTTTGGTTAACAAGGACGAATAAACCTATGAAAAAACACATCGTATTCCTAATTTATGCTGGTTTACTCTCGTTAACGGCAGCAGCGCATGCCGCCTCGATTATTGAAATTATCCCGAGCAGCTCTAGTCCTATTGCCATTTCGGCAACAGGTTCGACTTATGTCACTTATAATGCGAAAAATAATACGTCAACAATGTTACATGGACTTACTGTAGAACCTGGTTTTGGAATTACCAACACTACCTTAAGGGTTTCTTTAAGCAGCACAACGTGTTCCACTTTAGCCGCTGGCGCCAGCTGCTCTTTTGTTGTCTCCATACAGGGAACGGGGCAAAACTCACAATCAAACTTAATGCCACGAATTTGCGCGTACAAAGGGGCCACTTGTTCTGTACCTGTAGCAGGAAATCGCCTTGCCGTCACAGCAACTGCCGCCCTGCCCAGCAGCAAATTCCCACGGCCTTACGCTGGAACATTCTACCCGATTTACAATTCCGGCGCAGGCCAATGGCTACCGCCTAATCAGGCGCCTATTCCGCCCTTTAACCGTGTAAGCGCCATTTTTGTAGCCTTTGCCCATGTTTATACACTGCAAAATGGAGCCATTTTTACTTATGAACGAGGACAAATCGAGCAGGCTTCACGTTTGGCTTTATTAGTACAAACAGCGCGCGCAGCCAATCCCAACGTAAAAATTTTGATGTCTTTGGGATGGAATAAAGATGATTGGAGCGCGGTGAATAGGGATTACATAAATCATGCCAATCTATTTGTACCCAGCGTAATTCAATTTATTCGTACCAATAATCTGGATGGTATTGATATTGATGATGAAAGCATTGGAGGAACCTCCGGCTCTATTCCTCAAGCCAACTTTGATGGTGTAATTGCCAATTTAAGAAATGCGTTAAATTATGCATCGCTTCAAGATGGCAAAGTCTATTATTTGACCATTACTCCTGCAGGAAATAATGTGTCTAGCGGTATTGATTATACCCAAGTGGATGCTCTAAACGTCAAGAGTTTTGATTTAATCAATATCCAAACTTATTTTGATGAAACATGGGCCAATCGCTTTTTTAATGCGCTTATCGCTGTAGGCTACCCTAAAACACAAATCGCTAATGGTATTGATGTAGACCTGGCTAACTGCAACCCTGATTTCCCAACCTATATTGGATTAGCTGGGCTGTTTAACTGGACTATGACTCAAGACAGTACCTGTAGTAATTATGCCAATACCATTACTCTTGCGAATATGGTCGGCTATTACGGAACCTTAAAATAATCCCCATTCTGCAAGAGGTCATCCCAGCCCAAGGTAGGGATGACGCTCAAAAGATTGAACTCTGTTAATTCTAGTGTTAAGTTATGTTCATTGATTATTAAAGATAATTTATGATGACACGGACGCTTCTCACTACCCTACTTGCTTTATTTGTTTCTATTGCTTTTGCACAAGACCAAATAGTTGATAACTTTTTTACCGATGTAAATCCTGCAACACTGAGCGCACAGAATAAAAAAAATGTTCGTGCAACACAGTACCGCCTCATCCATATTGATTTAAGCCAACTGTATGCAGAATTGGAAAATGTTCCCCATCGTGATGGATTAAAATCAGGAGTCGGCACTCAAATAGCCCTGCCCTTGCCTGATGGAAGCAGCAAACTGTATCGAATTGTAGAAAACAGTACCCTACATCCAGAACTTAGTGCCAGATACCCAACGATTAAAACCTATGATGCTTATGGCGTTACCGATCCTAGCGAGTTCGTCAAATTAGATTTAACCGCTCAAGGCTTCCACTCCATGATTTTGCGACCAGGTAAAAGTCCTGTCTTTATCGATCCCTTAGGGAAAGACAAGCATCAATATTATGTGGTCTACAAGAAAAAGGATTTTATTGGTAGGAGTCATTTTAAATGTAATGTGCACGGCACAAACATTGGAATCAAAACCCTTGCTCACAGCGCCTCATTTGCACAATTTAATGCGTGCCAACTTAAAACCTACCGCCTGGCCATGGCAGCAACCGCGCAATATACCCAATTTCATGGTGGCACCGTCAATGATGCATTAAGTGCCCAAACTACCACAATGAATCGCGTCAACGGCATCTATGAAATCGATATGGCAATTACCATGCAAATTATTGCCAATAACGATCAAATTATCTTTACTGATCCAGCCACCCAACCTTATACCAGCGGGAATATCGATAAACTACTTGTAGAAAATCAAGAAACTGTAGATAGAATTATTGGCTCCAACAATTATGATATTGGCCATGTTGTAGATGCCGCAGGTAGCGGTTTGGCATGGCTCCGAAGTGTTTGTAATAATGAAGTCAAAGCAATGGGGACTACAGGTAAAGCTCGTCCCATAGATGATCCCTTCGATGTAGATTATGTAGCCCATGAAATGGGGCATCAGTTTGGTGCAGAGCATGTGCAAAATAATGCCTGCAATCGTAACGACCCTACCGCAGTAGAGCCGGGCTCGGGTAGTACAATCATGGCTTATGCAGGAATTTGCCCTCCGAATGTGCAAAGCAGTTCTGACTCTTATTTTAATGGCACGAGCCTAAAACAAATGGGAGACTTTGTTTCTAGTGCTGAGCACAATTGCCCTGTGACCACGCCAATTCCTAGTGCTCCAATAATTCACCAGACTAACGGTGGTGTGAGCATTCCGGCAAAAACACCTTTTGCATTAACTGCAGTGGCAAGTCCAGGCTCTGCCGGGAGTACCGTTACGTATACCTGGGAGCAGCTGGATAATGAAATATCCCCTCAACCGCCGGTAGACACAGCAAGAGGAGGCCCCAATTTCCGAAGCTTCTCTCCCCAAACCAACCCCACTCGCTATTTTCCTAAACTTAGTGCCTTAGTCAACGGCGGTCCGTTTACTTGGGAAGTATTATCCTCCGTATCACGACCAATGAACTTTAGAGTTACTACACGCGCCAACACTCCTGTTGGTTCATGTAATGCTTATATAGATACCCAAATAAAGATCGATGGTAATGCAGGCCCTTTTACGGTAATAAATCCCTCTGCCGCAAATATTCAATGGGCAGGACAATCATTACAAACCGTAAGGTGGGATGTGGCCAATACGAATACGTTCCCAGTCGGTGCCCTGTCAGTGAATGTATTCTTATCCACGGATGGCGGAATCAGCTACCCTACACCTCTAGTTGTTGGCACCAGCAACAATGGTCATGTTGACCTCTGTGTTCCTAATATTAATACAATGACCGCACGAGTTATGGTGCAGGCAAGCAATGGAACATTCTTTAATATTTCCAAAAATAATTTTTCGATTGTTGCTACACCGCCTAAAGCCCCTGTATTAACTGGCGCGGATCGTAATCGCATGAATACTAAAGAAGCTTTTGTTTTATTTGCTGACTGCCTTCCCACCACAAATATGACCTATCTAGTCAACGGCTTGCCGGGCGCCACGGTTAAACTGGACCTGCAACACCGTCGCTTTGTTATTGGTAACATTTTGACGCCAAAACGCGTACGCAATGTCACCATTACTGCGGTTGATGAAACGAATGTCGGCCGCACTTCAAATCCAATTACGATCCCTAGTATTTTATAAAGAAGGTAGAACATGAATAATAAATACAGCCTATTAGTAATTATCGCCTCAATGCTCTCGTTTCATGCGGAGGCTGGAGGGTATGCTGGTATTAATTTAGGTATTAATGCCGTAAAAGTGCAAAAAGATTTAAGATATCCGCTGGAAGAAGAAACACCAACTACCGCTCATTTTGATAATGCGTATACCAATTTTCATGGGCAACTGCTTACAGGTTATGAATTGTTCTTAAAACCTAGATTTTCAGTTGCTTTAGAAGCTGATGCAGAGCTATTTACTGGGGCATCACATTATAAAATAAATAATTGGTTCTTTACGCAAAATGTGGCGACCAAAGAACAGTTTCAGTATGGGTTTTCCTTCTTTTTACTCCCTGCTTATCAACTTAATGAATCGGTTCGACTTTTTGTGGGGCCTGGAGTTTCTCCAAGCTATTTTGTAGTAAAAAGTGAAGCGACAGCCGGTAACATAGGAGTCAGTGGTAGCTTTAATCAATGGTTGACCGGTGGTGGATTAAAAGCCGGGGCTATTGCACGCTTAAATAGCAATGTGGATCTGGTCTTAAGCTATCAATTTATGCAATACAATAGTATTAAACGTACCCGTATTGAACCTGTATCAGATGATACCTTACAAGGAAGTTATAAGCCGAATGTTAATTCCGTATTGCTGGGCCTGCGATATAATTTTAGTGAGAACAAACCGGTTCAAAATAAATAGCACGTTCATGGCAAAGATGAGTCTCAGCTGACTATTAGAGAAAAACCACCTGCCACCGCTTGAACTTGGTATCTAACTCCCTACGCTTATAGATACCACGATCAAGCCTTGAAATCTGTTCTACCTGTTTTATTTCCTAATCTCGTATCGGAAAAAACAAAAAAACACTCCTAGATAAATTAAATGAGATTAACAAACCTAGAGAAACCCTTGAGTTATATAGTAGGAGCCTCCTCCAAAAATCTCCGGAGGATTATCTAAATTTTACCTTTAAGGACCATCCTAGAACTTTGAGCATTAAATTTACCAACAATTTCTTTAATAGACTTATTACGCGTCTTACCGCATATCCAAGCCAAACTGACAGTGCCCCCAATACTTCATAAAATTTAGTTAAACAATTTAAAACTTGAGCTATGAACTGTTTTATCTCCAGCGTCTTGAGAGCAGGAGTTGAGCTTTGGTCCTATATGATTAAAGTTGAAGCTTTCTATTTGAATCTTTAATAAAACTCTACTATATAATTAAGCCATTCATTAAAAAATACGGATATTATGAACAAGATAATTATCGCCTTCATTACATTAATTTTTTCTCACTTCTTGTACGCAATGCCTTGCTCCTTTGATCAAAATAAACAGTGCAGTTTCTCCCGCAATATTCTTACTGATAAAAATGAAGAAGGATTAAATTATTACGCCTCCACTAACTACGATCATCGTAAGTCTGGTGAGATTAATGTGTACGATACTACCTTAGTTGCACCCTATTGGGACAAGGCAAAGCAACCTGGCCAGCTCAAATTAAGTGCCATAAAGGTCAACGATAACTATTGGCTTTCTGGCGAGATTATGACTCGTAGAAATCTTGAAAGTCCGCCTTATAATTCCCCAGTAAATTCAGCCACTTGGGATACCAGTGCTACAACTCATGGCTATCTTGAAGTTGTAGCAAAATTACCTCGCTGCGAAACCAGTGACGATGGCTCTTGTGAAACCCAGCAAAATCCTGCCAATTATAATACAGGCTTGTGGCCGGCGATTTGGTTATTGCCTACCGATGATAGTCAATGGCCGAATAATGGGGAAATCGATATTATGGAAGCTTATCCTAAAAATACTGACTTTAATGTCAGTACTGCAGCCCTTCATTTTAATGGTAACTCTCCAAGCTGTACAGGTGGTGACTGTAAAGGCCCAGGATATCGATTAATTACCAAAACAGAAAGCGACAAATTATATAATCAGTTTCACAAATGGGGATTTGAATGGGAAAAAGACAGCCAAAGTACTAAAAATGGCTATATCATTACTGGATATTTTGATAATCAAAAAATCTGGGGGCCGCTTAAAACCGATAACTTACCTGCGGATGGAGCCAATGCATTAAGCAGAGGGTTTAATAATCCCGATGGTGGCTATTATCTGATTGTAAATTTAGCTATGGGTGGTCCTTACGCCGGTGCTCCAAACCCACACATGAAGAGCGCCAGTATGCTCGTACAAAGCATTAAAAGTTACAATGTAAAATCGCCAAGTATATGCAAACCACCGGCTAATATCACATATACCTATACTACAGATAAAAAAAGTGTCACCTTAAAATGGCAAAAACCGGAAGGTAGCTTACTGATAGATGAATATCAGGTGAGAAATTGGGTACAACAACTCTTATGGAAAGGCACTGCCTTAACCTGGACTGAAAACACCCTCCCTGGCAAATCCGGAAAGTATACTTACTATTTAAATTCTCAATGTGGTGATACCACTTCTGAATTAATCAAATACGAAGTAATAATTCCATAAAGCTATTGTCGCAGGGCTGATAAGCCTAAGGGATCCTCAGCTTTTTATTCCTAGAGGATCCCAAACATTCCAGCTGTATCTCTACGAGAATAGCAGGGATATCAATTTTTTCTAATGCTATCCCCTCGTGCATTCCTCATATTTCCCCAAAACTAGAACTTCTAAGTCCGCACAATCACGTTCCTATCTCTTTATATCAACATGCAGCCACCTAAAAATACATAATAGTCTAATATTAATAAACGAACAGGGTGTTTTATATATAGTCATATTATGGAGCTTAGATATGCCCATCAAATACATACCATTAGCAGAAAACGATATTAAACTGTTATCTACAGTGGTATTAAGTCCCGATGAAAAAAAATTACTCGAACTTGCGCTCGTTATCGATTTTTTTAATAACAACCCGGAGAATGTAAAATGCTGCCGAGGACAAATTATCCATGACATTAAGTTGACGCAATCTTACATCAGAGACAGTGAGGGAGCGATTGTTATTGTAGAGCCAAGCTTTTTAGGGCGTGGGGCTTTTGGTAAAGTAAAAGACGCTCGCTCTTTACTGCCTCGTAGCGAAGCATTAGCAATTAAAATTGTAGAGATTGAGGATGAGGAAGGACTCGAAGCTCTGAAAGTAGAAGCACTTTTCAACAAGGATTTAGGTATTGCACGTGGTCGGATGCTGGTAAGAACAAACACGGAAAGGCAGGGACAAGGTCAGAAAAAAGTCGACAAGGATCTAATGGAGGTCGGCCCAGTGGCGTCAACTTTACCGAGCAATGATGTTCCTTCTTTTGGTTTTGAGTTCATCACCGATTCAATTTATCCATGTAAGGTGTACCAAATTATGGAAAATAAGGGGAGCTCCTTACAAAAGAAAATAATAGAGGCAAGGGAACAATTTGATCAGATAGAAAAAAATGGCGGTTCGGATGAGAAAACAGCCGCATCCGCTAAGCTCAAAGCCTTAGAGATGGATTTTGCAATCAAAATAAGTATTTTAATTAGCAAATTAGGTACGGGGGCATTGTCTTCTACCGGAACTCCATATGCTCATAGAGATCTCAAACCTGAAAACTTCGTAGTAGATAAAAAGGGCAAAATTATGGTTATTGACTGTGGTTCAATGACCTCAAAAGTAGATGTTGATGAACTAGTGAGCTATACATTCAAAGGCACTATACAATATGCGGCAATTGATGTAGCAGAATTAGTAAAAGGTGGGCCCATCGCATTACGGATTCAAAACGGGATTGCTTCTTTGTATGCCCAACGTGATAAAGGGGCTTTTCCAGCGGCTCCTGTGCTCACCAATGCCACACTGGATAGAATCGCCATGCTCAGAACCCTATGGAATCCCTTCGATCCCGATAGCAAAAATGCACTGGCTATTTTTCATCGGCGAACTTTTGACGCAATGCCGCAGGAGCTTCGCAATGTCTTGGATACAACACACATTATGCCTCATGTTGATGTGGATAGACACATGGAGACCCCGCTATTTTTCGCAGCGATTCTAATTGAATATAAAGAAAAAAATACTATAAGTGCAAGCCGTATCAATGAAATTCGAAAGTCTCTGGTGTTACAGAAACAGTTAGTCTTGAATTTCGAGGCAAAAGTAAATGAATGCATTGATGATTTAACCGCAGCACCTCTTTCTAAAGAAATTACTGAAGAAAAAACAACCGATGTCGATCTATTGCAAACGCTTAGAGAAAGAGTGCAGGAAACAAGAATAGAGCTAATTGAAAAAACAAGTAACAGTACCGATGAGGAGAACGAAATGGGGTTAACAGGTTCCTTTCACTTCTTGCCGCGATGAGCTTTAGAGTCTTATAAGAGGGAGCATCATGGTAAGCTCACACGACTCAAAGCCTAAAAAACCATGTCGAGTGACATGGCTTTTTAGACGCAAAAATAGACTAAATAGTTAATGAAGCCCCAATTAATTCTTCTACTGAACCTTGCAACTCAGTCACTTTATTAATGGAGTCGGTGTTAATTTTTGTAGAGAAGAAAAATTGACCGTTAAGTGCATAATTAATCGATCCTGCAACCACATAAGCCGCACCCACAGTCGCAATGCTCAGCACCGCAAGGACAGCAAGGCTAGCATAACTTAGAATCTGTTTTAAGGAACCGCGATGATTTTGGAGCTCAGATTCCTTTGCTTCCCTGATTGCATTTTCTGCCGCCGCTTTAAACGCCTCTTTATTATTATTCTCGAAATATGTTTGCGCCGCCTCATAAAGAGAATTATGTAAGGTACGTGCGGCATGAGCTGCCCCCGAGTAACTGTGATAAGCGTCGCTTTGCTTCCTCAGCTCATCATCATAAAGGTCATTTCCAGTACGGGCTAATGCTTCAGCTTTATCTGAAATTGCGTTCAACATATCATTAAATTTGTTTCGTGCTAGCAACTCTTCTTCAGATACAGCAGGTACAGGATTCTCAATAATAATACTTTGTAACGCCTCAGGAAGTGAACTAACAGCACGAGCTTTTCGGTTTTTGAGTTCCTCAGGCTTTGCATTATTAGCCACATAAATTGGCTTAGAGTGTCCATTGTTATACTCTGTGGCTGCTTGCTGAGATAGATCTTTTACAGTTTGTTGATAATTTTCATCAATAAATCCTGTTCCCTTGATTTCATTCATCAAAGTAACTTTGCCCCCAGCATAATGATTTAAGCGTAAAGTCACATTTGCAGGTATTAAGGCGTGATGCTGGGTATAAAAATCTCTTAATTGTTCGAGAATATCGTGGGTCGCTCTTTCTCCATTACCTCGATCATCATAAAAATCCAAAACAATGGGCTCATTAGGATGTTGGTTCGCTATTTTATGGATTTGTGCATAAATAAGCGTTGTTTTAGTATCATCAAACATCCAATCACTATGTTTTATCTCATGCTTGTTGCTACTGGTTGCCTGACTATAAGAGGTTCCTATCGGCAAATCACCGAAAATATCAGCTAGAAGAAATGTATCTAGTTTTGTACCCAGATAATCGCTTACTGTTTTTATTGCAGGAAAACAAGATCCTTTTCCCCAAGAATTGGCCATATCAACGTTATAGGATTGTCTATTGGAACCAACTAAACTGTAAACGGTAGTAAATTCTTCATTTTCCTTTTTAACGGCTTCCAAAAATGTCTCATTACTTTTGACAACATTTTTATCTTCAGAATAAACATATCCTTTATGGAAGAGACAGCCATCAAAATCAAAAGAAAGAACTCTAATCGTCATACATGCACCTAATGGTTGATTTTAAGAATTTCTGCTATTATATTTGACAAATATTAAGGTAACATTAAGAGAAAAAGCTCCCTGACTTGAGACGAACCGATTTTATAAACGAACCTTTGTTCTCTTATTAATCTATTTGAATAATTAAACAATTAATTTTACTTTTAAGAGATCTCCAGGGAAAAGACTCTAAAAAACCAGTATCTTTAG
This sequence comes from Legionella lytica, assembly GCF_044626755.1. GTDB lineage: Bacteria > Pseudomonadota > Gammaproteobacteria > Legionellales > Legionellaceae > Legionella > Legionella lytica_A. The sequence goes on from NZ_JBGORX010000005.1 coordinate 126,331, forward strand.
CCAACCTCCTCGTTGGGTTCACCTGAGCCACTGCTGAGCTGTTATCGTCTTATCAGAATATCATCGGGCTTGTGTTGGGCTCGCACTTTTTAAAGAGGTTATATGCCATTAATAAAGCTCTAATTGCGTAGATTTATTTCTTCTTCAACCGTTGAGAACGCTCATGACATATATGTTTGTATTTCTCTTCTAAATTTTCCAACTCTTTATCGGATAATGAAGCCAGGTCAATAGACAAATTATTGGCTTGTAGATGGGATTTAATTAACTCATCTAATTTTAAATTCATTATTTTAGTATCTCTATTTTGGGTATTTTGGATTAGGAACACCATTAAAAAGGTTACAATTGTGGTACCTGTATTAATTAAAAGCTGCCATGTGTCAGAATAGTTAAAAAAAGGACCCGTTACTAACCATATAATAATTAGAGCTGAGGCCGTTAAAAAAGAACCTGCTTGCCCACTTAATTCTGAAACCCACTGTGCAAATTGCGAAAATATACCTTTCTTACACTCACTCTTTTTCATATTATGAATTCCTTTTTATCATTCTCACAGTAAATACAAGGATGATTACTGTAACAATGCAATAAATTTAACTGAGACTTTCCTTAATCCTGAATATACAGCCTTAAATAACCATAATAAAGCTCAGAATACACTCTGTGTTCCTTCTGCTTGCGATTTTGAAAATTTAATTAAAATACTCGAATATAAGAGCTAAGGGTCTGATTAATGTTTATGCATATCCTCTTGTCTCCAAAAAAAACAAGAGGATTTCTTTACCTGCTTATGCTAATTCTTTAGGTAGGTAGCTTGGCGGTTGTTTAAAAATACTCATGTTCCGCCACTTAACAATCATTCAGAACGACAATTACGACCTTTGGTGCTTTGGATTTTAGCGCATATCCAGCCAAAACTGGAAATGAGATAGCTAACCGACTTTAAGTGCCATAGAATTACTTTTGAACCAGAATTAGGAAGAAAACAAACTCACAAAAAAATCCATAGATAGTGAGGTACACTCTTTACGAATAAGATTAATTCTAAAATTAATTATTTTTATTTGCATGGTCTAAAAATGGGGTGTTTTGAAGCAAGTTATCAAAAGCCTTTATTCTTACTTCAAATAACGATTTCATCGCATTCAAATTAGCGATAAGGATACTCGTCATTCCAGCACGCATGGCCTCTGTCATGCGCGTATGGCTTGCAGGTCCTGTGTTTGGCTCCGACCCTCTTCCCTTATATATAGCAAATTTTTGGCCTAACTCAGAGTCAAACCAATTTTCATTTTTAGAGCTTAATGAGTTACGAAATTGTGTTAAAGGAAGGGGTTTTTTAATAAATTGCGGCAAAGGAGAAAAAGGAACTGCAGAGCAATACTCATGAACAACGTGTATGGGAAGAAGCCTTTGTGCCCCACCCACACCTTCTATCCATTGGCGTTCAATCGCAGCCCAATCTTTTTCCCCACAAGCTTGCCTGGACTCAATTTGTACTTGTAACTCTTTAATAAGGGTATTTACAAAGTCAAAATGCATTTCTGTACTAGTTTTTCCATTTAGTTTATAGGTTACACCCCGGATATGGATTTTTTTATATTGAGAAATCAACTGCTCAAATACCCTTCTGTTTTCAGTTGGGGGTATGCACTCGAGCATTGTTACCCCCATATGCTCATCTAAAGCCCAAAATACATATTCAATAGCACTAATATTCTCAAAAGTCCTCCCAGAATAGTCTGTAACCGAGGCTCTTTTAAAAATTAAATTTATATCCTTTTTTAATACAGTTTGCACGGAATCATGCTCTCCTTTGACTACATGAGTTAGCAGTCTACGTGCATCAATTGTTGGTTGAAAAAGAGTAAAATAATATTTTGAAGACGCAGCTAAATGGGCTAAATCAGAGGTGGGCAAACTTTGGTGTTCATTCGCGAATTCGGAAAATTTATCCAACGTTCAAGTCGTCTTATTTAAGGGTTGATTGTAGAATTATAAGTCTATTTGGTGAAATAGACAATATTCCTGTACAGAAATATTATAAATTTTAAGGATTAAAATGATTATCGCTGTCTTCGTCATTTGATTCATTAAGTACTCTTATATTATGAAGTTTTTGTTTAAAATCATTTGTGGATGCTATATTGTCAGGAGAGTCCGTCATGATTGGAGCCTCTTTAGCTGGCTTCACTGACTCTGGGGTGGCTGTCGGGGAAAACCCTTTCAATTGTTCCGCAGTTAAAGCGAGCGTAGGTGTTCTAACAGGGTTGGCAATAAAGAAATTTGCGCCCTCAGGTGTTTGATAATGTCCGGTCCATTGCATTTGGGTGGGAGGAATTAAATATTCGTTTTCATCGGGTTGTTTTGAAATAGCTGCAACATATTTTCCTATTAATCCTGACAAAAGAACTGCATTACCTGCACCAGATAGCATCAATTCCTTGTTCATTTCGGTAACAAATGGATCACTGGGAAGTCCAGAAGCAGTACTAAAAAATGCAGATTCGTTCATTACGGAACCACCTTTTTGGACTGCACTAATTCTATTTTGCGAAAACTCTGCTCCACGATGTTCTTCAACACGAAAACTATAAGAAGTAGTCGATTCAGAAATTTTATTTAAACCCACACAACTCATTGTTACTGTAGCTAATATTTCGCCTAATTCTTTTGAGCTTATTTCTGGTAAGCCCTCCGTAAGCCCCCTGAGTAAATCATTACAAGGCTTATAAAAACCACCCGTATAAATATTGATGGCTGTTTTTTCTGCAAGATTTAATTCTTTAAGAGCGTTAGGATGAGGACTGTTCGCTTCACGTTTTTGATAATCGTCCATAGTAGGAGTTCCCTCGACTTCAAGTAGTGAAGGACCAAACTCTATATCCTTTTTATTGATATAAATCATATAATTATCCGCATCTTGCATACTAAAAGATAAATGAGAGAGGTTTGCATTTAATAATAAAGCACTTACATCTACTTTATGACCGTCGAGGACGGTGTAAATTCGCTTGCTGTCTATAGTAAATTCAATGGGCGGTTTTTCTGGATCTGCCTGAGCTGTGAGAAACGCTTTAATAACTTTTTCAAGTTGGATTGTGGCTTTATCTTTATTCAATGGACCCGCTTCAAGAGCGACCGGTGGTTCCAGCATCACGGTTTTCTCATGTATTGCCTTTTCCAGTTGAGGACCATTTTGCGTAATAAACAATTCTATTAAATCATTATCAGTGTTTGTGTTAGACATGGCTTTTGTGAAAAAAATAGTTCATTTAATTTAATAATAGTACATTATGTATTAAATTTTTCTTTGAGCGGTATGGGTGAGTAGAATGAGCTCATACTGAGAAATTTGGTTTCACCTTTTCTCTAATACATCACGCCATTGCTTAATTGGGCCACATATGAGGAAAAACGCAACTACTGCAATCAATTCACTATTCCGGCAAGTGATTTAAGCTGCTGGAGTTGAAGCAACTGAATTTTCTTCTGTTCAATAGAAATAATTTCATTATTTTTGAATTGGGTAAACGTGCGGCTAATCGTTTCTGCAGTTAATCCCAGGTAATTTCCAATATCTTGACGAGACATCGGCAAAAGAAATTCTATTCGTTGATCACACACAACTAATCGCGTCGACAAGTCAATGAGAAAAGCGGCTAAACGCTGCTCTGCTGTCACGAAGTTTAAATAAGAACCTGTAGCTAATTGCTGACTAATTAAATACAAAATGTGCTGCTGTAAACTGGAATGAGAACGCAACAATTCAAGAAAATGAGTATAAGGAATTTCACAAACCAGTGCATCCGAAAGCGCAACCGCAGAGTAAAGATAATTTCCACGGGCAATGGCCTCAAAACCCAGGATCTCACCGACAAAATAAAAGCCGCGCAGTAATTCATTACCTTCTTTATCCACTTCATAAGTCTTTAAACAACCTGCTTTAACCGCATACAAGCTATGAAAGTTGGTCTGAGGAAAATACAAAGACTGCTTTTTTTTAAGAACATGCTCTTGGCTAACTGCCGCATTAACTTGATTTACCCATCGCGAATTAGCCTCCTCTGACGTGCAAAAAGGCGAGAATCCACAGTACGAACAGGATTGATTATCTTTTGTGTGCATCAGAACACCGTAAATTGCTCATTTGCATAGTTTAGCTTGTTTTATACCTTTTTACATTTTTCCATGATGTATATCAGGGTATTTGCAGGAAGGCTGCATATAAAATGAAACAAAGCTAAAAGGCAGAAAGTTAGATTAGCTGATGGCCAATATTACGGAGCACGCATCATCAAACCAATTACACGCGATATTTCTTTGACCTTAGCATTCAAATTACTGCTTCTCTTTTTGCTGTGGTGGGTTTGTGTTCGCACAATGCATCTCCCACTGGAAAAGGGTGATCAGTGGTTCCTCGGCTCAGCAGAAAAGCCAGCTCTCATCAAGAAACAAGAGGTATTTAAATGATTCCAGCAACTGAGGTAGTTGACCTGTCTCGATTACAATTTGCATTAACTGCATTATACCATTTCTTATTTGTTCCTCTGACCCTAGGATTTTCAGTTCTCTTAGCCATTATGGAAACCGTTTACGTCATGACCGGTAAAGAGATTTGGCGAAAGATGGTTAAATATTGGGGTGTCTTGTTCGGAATTAATTTCGTTCTGGGTGTGGCTACTGGCTTAACCATGGAGTTTGAGTTTGGCACAAACTGGTCCTACTATTCTCGATACGTGGGCGATGTGTTTGGTGCCCCATTAGCCATTGAAGGTTTAATGGCATTCTTCCTAGAGGCGACTTTTGTCGGGTTATTTTTCTTTGGCTGGGAGCGTTTATCTAAACGGCAACATTTAGCATGTACCTGGCTGCTGGCTTTAGGTACTAATTTATCGGCACTATGGATTTTAATCGCTAATGGCTGGATGCAAAATCCCGTTGGGGCCTATTTTGATTATCAAACCATGCGCATGGAGGTAAGCAGCTTTTTTGATATTTTATTTAATCCGGTGGGCCAAGCAAAATTTGTGCATACAATCAGTGCAGGATACGTTACCGGGTCGATGTTTGTGCTCTCCATTAGTGCCTATTTTATGTTGAAAAATCGCAATAAAGATTTTGCAAAACGCTCCATGACGGTTGCCACCACTTTTGGTTTAGCAGCAGCCTTATCCGTCGTGGTTCTTGGCGATGAGAGTGGCTATCTTGCCAATGAAGATCAGAAGATGAAAGTTGCGGCTATGGAGTCCATGTGGGAAACCGAGAAAGCCCCCGCTAGCTTAACTCTTTTTGGCATCCCAGATGAGCAAACCAGAACAACTAAATACGCCCTTAAAATTCCCTATGCCTTAGGCATTATCGCCACCCGTTCATTCAACACCCCGTTGCAGGGTATTAATGAATTAATTGAAGAGGGTAAAAACCGGATCAAAGATGGTCTGCTCGCCTACAATGCATTAAGCATCTTGCAGCATGAGCCCGATAATAAAGATGCCCAAGAACAATTACAAAGCCATGTTAAAAATTTAGGCTATGCCCTTTTACTTAAGAAATACGCCTCCAATATTAACGACGCGACTGAAGAACAAATAAGCAAAGCCGCAAATGACTTAAAACCCAAAGTGGCACCGCTCTTTTTCTCATTCAGAATCATGGTTGCCTGTGGTTTTTATTTTATCCTGCTATTTGCCTTGGGTTTTTATCTCGCCGCGAAAAACAAGCTACACAGCACGTGCTGGTACCACCGGATGGCATTTTATTCTTTACCACTGCCATGGGTTGCCGCGGAACTAGGCTGGGTAGTTGCTGAGTACGGACGCCAACCTTGGGTGGTACAAGGAGTCCTACCAACTTTTATGGGAGCATCCAGTTTATCAACGAATCAGGTTCTGACCTCATTAACAGGATTTGTATTGTTTTATACCATCCTGGCCGTGGTGGAGCTGTACCTAATGGTTAAATACATTCGCCTTGGCCCAGATGGAATGGTTCTTGAGTAGAACCTTCGCAAGCTTATTAATGCAAACTTTCATTACGGAGGGGAACATGATTTTAGATTATGAAACATTAAGAATAATCTGGTGGTTTTTACTAGGCATTTTATTAATTGGCTTTGCGATTATGGATGGTTTTGACCTAGGGGTTGCCATATGGTTACCCTGGCTTGCGAAAACAGATACCGAACGTCGTATTTTAATTAATACGATAGGACCCACTTGGGAGGGCAATCAGGTCTGGTTTATTCTCGGTGGTGGAGCAATTTTTGCAGCTTGGCCCGATCTTTATGCTTTATCTTTTTCAGGCTTCTATTTGGCCATGTTAGTGGTTTTATTATCCTTGATTTTAAGACCCGTTGGCTTTAAATATCGCTCTAAACTGGATAATCCTACCTGGAGATCTACTTGGGATTGGCTCCTTTTTATCGGCGGATTAGTGCCTACACTAATTTTCGGCGTAGCTGTAGGTAATGTACTTCAGGGCGTCCCCTTTCATTATGACGACAGTTTAAGAGCAATGTATACCGGTACTTTTTTACAGTTACTAAACCCTTACGCGCTCGGCTGTGGCGTCCTTGCCGTATTCATGCTCGCCATGCATGGCGCATTTTTTCTGCAAGTAAAAACAGAAGGTACCTTGCAGCAGAAAGCGAGAAAAAGCGCACGTTATACTGCTTTATTGATGACTATCTTATTCATCATCATGGGATTTTGGACTAAAACGCTCGAGGGTTATGCCTTGACAAGCGCAATGCCACACGATGGCCCATCCAATCCCTTGTATAAAGAAGTGGGGATGCAAGTTGGCGCTTGGTTCACTAATTATAAAACGATAGCAAGTATGTTATTGGTGCCTCTTTTGAGTATTGTCTGTGCCTGGCTGGCCATTCTATTAACCAAGAAAACGGTCATCGCTTTTATATTAAGTAGTTTAAGTGTCGGCTCATTAATCGCAACTGTAGGGGTAAGCATGTTTCCTTTCATTTTGCCCTCATCAACGCATCCTAATCACAGCTTAATGGTCTGGGATAGTTCTTCAAGCCAAATGACTTTATTTATTATGCTGATTGCAACCGTAATTTTTCTACCGATTATTCTGGCATACACCGCATGGGTTTATCGTGTCCTTCGCGGCAAGGTCAATGAAAAAACCGTTACGGAACAACATGCTTCATATTAACACTGAGGAGAAGATAATGTGGTATTTTTCCTGGATTCTTGGAACAGGGCTCGCCTGCTCCTTTGCAATATTAAATGCAATGTGGCTGGAGCTAAGGGAGCAAAAAAACGGGGAACCCGATAAGAATGGATAAATATGGACTGGTATCCGCATCTAGGTGGGGATGGCCGAACCCGGAATTCCTAGTGTCACAAAGTCTCTTTATAACAATGGTGATGGCATGTTTTTAAATGATATTTCCGAGCAATTAATCCTAAATTATGAGGGTCAGATTCCAAGATACACGAGCTACCCCACTGCCCCTCATTTTTCTCCTGAGATTAACAGTGCGATTTATTCACAATGGCTAAGCACACTCCCAGCCCAAGACAAGCTGTCACTTTATATTCATATTCCCTTTTGCCGGCAATTATGCTGGTATTGCGGATGCGCGACTAAAGTCTCCAATAAGGATTCATCTCTGGGGGCCTATATTCACCTTGTAAAGCAAGAAATAGCTTTAGTCGCCGCACGCTTATCTAGCACCAGGGTGACCCACATTCATTTTGGTGGTGGCTCGCCCACAATATTGCCATCACCACTCTTTTTAGATTTGATGAACAGCATTCACAACTTATTTAATGTATCGCCTCACGCGGAAATAGCCATAGAGGTTGATCCGCGTACCGTCGATGCAGAAAAGGTAAAAGCCTATGCCAGTGCCGGGGTAAATCGGGTGAGTATTGGTGCCCAAGATTTTAATCTTGAAGTTCAACAGGCAATTAATCGAGTGCAGTCATTTGAGTTAGTGCAATCCTGCGTTAATCTTTTTAGACAGCATGGAATGAACAACATCAACCTGGATTTGATTTATGGATTGCCCAAACAAACAATAGAAAGTATTAAAAACAATATAGACGCCATCTTTCTGTTAAATCCCAATCGAATCTCCCTTTTTGCCTATGCTCATGTCCATTGGATGAAAAAACATATGCAACTTATTCAAGAAAAAGACCTCCCGAATAACACCACACGAATAGAAATGTTTGTCACCGCATCTGAAAAACTAAAGCAACGAGGTTATTTACCCATTGGCCTGGATCATTTCGCCACCCCCTCCGATGCAATGACCCGTGCGTTAAATACCAAAACACTCAAACGGAATTTTCAAGGGTATAGTATAGAGCGCGCGCCACATCTCATTGGTCTTGGCATTTCATCAATCAGTCAATTAGGCAACGGCTATGCCCAAAATACTTCAGAGCTAAAACAGTATAAAAGTGACATATTAAATCATCAATTACCCATCACACGCGGCATAGAGATTTCTATTGAAGATCAATTAAGAAAAAAGATTATCGATGAGATTATGTGTTATTTGAAAGTGGATCTCAAAGAACAGTGCGAACTGTTTAATTATCCGTTTAATTATTTTGACGAAGAGCTTAATTTGTTAGACGGTTTAGTGCGAGATGGCCTGGTGGCGGTTAGCAATTACGTCATTCACATACACCCAAAAGCAAGACAGATAACTCGGGTGGTAAGCAGCTATTTTGACCGTTTTTTTAAGAAAAGTACTCAAAAACATTCAAAAATCGCTTAAAAAGCTTTTGATAGCCATCCATGAGATGACCTCCCAAAGAAGCGGGCTCTTATTGTAACGCGATGAAGAGCCCAACAGTATTCTAAGCGAATCGTTAAATGTTCCTTACTGCAACCAAGGTTTTAATACCAGTTTACAATTTAAAGGATGCCTCACTGCAACTAGTGCTGTCCATTTCACATACCCCGCTGGAAAAGAACGAATACTGATTATTCGTACTGTTATGCGCTGAGCTTGAAAAGTCGACTAATCTGATTAAGGCCTTGGCTTGTTCCTCTGAAATATTGGCACGAATTATTCCCAAGATAGCTTGAGCCTTTACTAGTTTTAGCAAACGGTCTTTTTGCGCAATACAAAGAGCATTAATCTGCTCTGGTGCCAGAGGTTTAAGTATTTTAATTAAATCCTCCTTGTTATTGATGATTCGCGGCATATTTTTTTCCATCACGCCACATACAGCAATAATCTGGTTTGGCTTCAGAGAAGTAATCATTACGCTAAACTGATTGCTGTTGTTGATGATTTTGAGCAAATGTTCTTTAATCAAAGTACCGACAACGTTGATTTGCTCTGGAGCTAAGGGCTGAAACACGCATAAAACATCTTTACCATTCTGAATTAAGTACGGAATATCCCTACCTAAATCACGGCAAATTTCCTTTATTGATGCCAATGGAAGTGGTTGAAGTATTGTAGCTAAATCGTTACTGCTATTAAGTAGCCCGTATAAGCTAAATTTAATTTTCTTATAAGCGGTATAAATTTCCCCTTGAGGCACACGTGTTAAAAATAGAGCAAAATCATCAATAGTTTTAATTAGTTCAGGCTGGCGGAATTGTATATTCGTGCATATATTAAGAATTTGTACAGGCGTAAAATGGTGAAGCACAGCCCGCAACTCCTCTGTAGTATGTACTATCCTGTCTAGTGAGTCTTGCATTTGTTCACACAAAGCATCATATTGTTCTGGAGACAAATAAGTAAGCATTTTAATAAAATCATCATGGGTTCTAATGGTGCGGTGAAGATGCGTCCCCATTACCTCAAGCAATGTTTTTCGTGGTTCATTTAAGATCAAAGAAAGAGATGCCTGCATTGCCTCAAAGTCGTCCATATTATTAATTAGAAAAGGCACTCCCTTTTTTAAACTGCGGAAAAAAACCAAGCGATTATCGTCAGCAAGCTCCTTAAAAATTTCAATAAATTCATCGCAGTGTCCAATCAGATCTCTTAAAGAAGCACTCATTATCTCTAAGATCTCTGTGTGGCGCTTAGGGAGAAGCTTAATTACTGCGCCTAATTGCTCACCATTCTTAATAATATAAGGAAAACTGCTTTTAATACTCTCTAAAACTACACTACTTTTTTCGGGAGGCAAATCAAGAATCGAATTAAACTCCTTCCGGGTTTTAATTATCTCGGGGAGAATTTCTTTTATAATCTTATCTAATAACGCAATTTCTCCAGGAGAAAACTCATTAAGTGCATTAACGAGTCCCTGAGCGTTAAGGACACTTGACAACTTGTCTTTCATGATATGCCATACTTCAATACGTTGTGCTGGAATTAAACATCTAAATAACATATCCAATTCATAACTATCTGTAATAAGGTTAGAAAGGTCATTTTTTAAGAGGTCAAAAAGCTCTGCGCGTTGCTCCTTAGACAGAAGAGTCAGTACTTCCGCACACGCATACTTATCCCCCTTTATCATTTCCCGGAGATTTTTTTTCACTAAATTAAAGAGTTCGTTCTGCTGTTCCACCGACACTATTGGGAACAAAGCACAAAAATCATGACTACTTTTAATGATATTCGGAAGATTATTTTTAATAGCCTCAAAAATAAGAATATGCTTCTCCGGGAGAGTGCTCCATAACCATTGAATATTGCTGATGTTATTAAGAAAATCGGAGGTGCTTAAAACAGTAATGATTAGTGCATCCAGCTCCGCTTTTTTATCCCTGAGTGACTCAGTTAGAAGCGCGTAAGTAAACTCCAATAAATTTTTTTTATTACATAATAAATAATAAATAAAATCGTGTAACATCCGATTCTCGTTAAAAGGAGTTCCACTCGTAAGCAGTTCTATTATTAAAGACTTCGTCTGATACTCTGATTTACAGAAAAGAAAAGGCTTATTCACATCGGCTAAAACACGTTGTGTTGATGCATCACTATAACCTGTGTAATCCACACATTTCTCTATGCTCGCCGAATTATCAATAACTCCTTGATACCTAGCAATACCTGAGCCTGAGCCACAAACTACTTTATGAGTATGCCCCTGAGTAATTAGTTCTTTTGTCAGTTGATTAAAGAAAGGCATGATGGGACAATACGGTTCATTTTTATTCACTTCAATCGAATCAAAAACCAGCGCATTATCTTTACTTCGCCATGTCCAAGATTGGGCTATAATTTCATCACTCAGAGCGGGAGCGTTTGGATTTCCTCTGCATAAAACATAAAAACCACTATGGGGCGAACTAATACCATCTACTGCACAACTAGAGCCAGCCCCACCAATGTATTGGCAACAATGCGTTATTTTTCCCAGGCAAGCAGCTAGCGCAGCCCCCTCTTTGTCCATAACATCTAATTTTTTCAGGTAATAATTTTCATAGCCTTCATCCGCTATCTTGATAAATAAATTAGGAATAAGAACATCATCGTTGCGAGGAATTAACTGATTAAACTCTCTGATACTGGCTTTCGAAATGCCGTATTTAACCAACGTTTGATGATCTTTACATTCCCTTTGATATTCCTTATAAAAAGCATCTAAAATAGTCATATTACAATGCATCAATGACATGCCTTTACAAAGCTGCGCCAATTCATGACTCAATTGCATGCTCTTCATGCTTAAATTGGCTAACTCTTCGTCTCGTGTTGCTTGTTGCGTTGGTGATGGGTTTGTTTTAAGGACTTTATAAGTTTTGCTTGTCTTCGCAATTTCCTTTATTTTATCCTCTACCGCCTGGGTATTTGTTTGTATATTTTTCTGTCTATTTCCCGTGGCGCAAAAGACCTCAATTTCTGTTGCATGAGGTAATAAAGCTCTGAAAGAAGGATTAGCTAGATGAGTATTGGCTAATTTTTTCCACACGTCAAAATTGCAAGTCTCTACATCAGGTAATTCGAAAAGACAGGCATCATGAAAGAAATGCTCAAACGTATTTTGCGTTTTAAATTTTATTAAATAATCAAAAACGTCTTGGTACTTTTCAAAAATCTTAGCCAATTTATCAGCATGATCAATTGCTAGACCATTTTGTTCGTTTTGATAAGCCATTTCACATAAAGGCAAGAGTTTTCCTGACAGCGAGCATGGAAGAATAAACTTTACGTCAGAATTGAGTTGCTCTTGTAGCACTTTAGGAAAGTTTAATTCGTGTAGCGTTATTTGTAAAAACTCAGCTCCCTGCGCCCCGTATTCTATGAGTATCGATTCTTCTAACTTTGTCAGTTCAGTGAGCGCCAGATCACACTTAGCTGCAAATTTTTCTTGAATACTATGTTGCCTAGGTACGGGCATTGATTGGGGAGGGATAGGGCAAGTACCTATTTGTTTTCTAATACGAATAAGTGCCTCGAGTAACTGAGAAATAGACATTGATATTTTCCTTTATTGATAGAAGAAAGGAGTTTAAATACCAGGAATTAACAGTTAATTAAGTGGACAAGAATTTTGGGAATAGCCCATTCCTAATAAAAATGCATGTGACTTTTTTAGTCCATACCCTCAGGTTGCAAAATGGGCTTGAGAAACTACTGGGTAAGAAGGGATGAATAAAGGCATTGGAAATTCAGACAAGATAGTTCTCTTAACTTGATGATCCTGGAGCATTGGGAAGAGCACGAAGGGTAGTTGCTGGACTTTTCAGTCCAGCCTACGCTTTTGCTCAGTGCATGTTACTCTGTTGCATTCGCTCTGCGCTGATTTTGTTTCATTTCTTTACGTGTCTGAATAATTGCAGCGACATCGCCACCAATGTGTGTTTCACCACGTGCTTTTGCTAACTGATTTTGCTTTTCTCGTTCTTGATGGCGTTGTTTTTGTATCTCTGTATGTTGATCAACACAATGAGGACAGCTCACCCCTTGAACATAAGACTCACTGCGCATGTCTTCTTCACTAATCGGCAAACGACAGGCATGACATTGTTCATAACTACCTTTTTCCAATGAATGATTTACAGCAACGCGATCATCAAATACAAAACACTCCCCTTCCCATAATGATTCTTCTGCGGGTACTTCTTCGAGGTATTTTAAAATCCCGCCTTCCAAATGATAGACTTCTTCAAAACCGAGCATTTTTAAATACGCTGTGGATTTTTCACAACGAATGCCACCAGTACAATACATTGCAACCTTCTTATGCGTTGCAGGTGATAGGTTCTCTGCTACATATTGAGGAAATTCACGAAAAGAGGTGGTATTGGGATTGATTGCGTTTTTAAAAGTCCCGATTTGTACTTCGTAATCATTTCGCGTGTCAATGACCGTAACATCAGGAGAACTAATTAATGCATTCCATTCCTCAGGTTTTACATAAGTTCCAACTACATCACTAGGAGATACTCCTTCCACGCCCATAGTAACAATTTCTTTTTTCAATTTTACTTTGGTTCGATTAAAGGGGATTTCATCAGCAAAAGATTCTTTATGAACAATATTCGCCAAAGCACTGTGTTCATTAAACCAACCATAAAGAGCATCGATTGCTTCCCTGGTTCCTGCAACAGTGCCATTTATACCCTCTGCAGCCAATAATAAACTACCTCTGATGTGATTAAGTTTCATAAAATTTAATAAAGGCTCTTGTAACTGCAGATAGTCACTTAATAATACAAATTTATAAAGAGCAGAAATTACATAACTCATATGAACTCACTTTAAATACCGAAATTAATTGTGGCTTTATTATACACTATCCTGCGCTAGAACTGTATGAATTATCCCGATACCCAAAGGGATAATTGGAGTAAAGACCACTTTTCTTTAGTGCTTTTTCAGTAATGGATTAAATATAAAAACTCAACTGGAGCCGTATTATACTGTGCTAATATGAGCTATCGCATCGATAACTACCCTATACTCTTCCAATAATTTTCCGCATCAAAACGTTCCAAAAGAAAATCAATAAACACTCGGACTTTAGAGGGCAAATAACGTTGGTTCGGATAAGCGGCATGAATATTAATATCATGCTCACAATAATCATTTAACACACTAATTAAACGACCCGCTTTAACTTCTTCCGTAACCATAAAACTCGATAACTTAACTAAACCAACCCCCGCTAATGCAGCTTTTACCAAGCCTTGATTGCTATTAATGCGCAGATTCCCCGATACAGGAATACTCAATTTATCTTTTTCATCATAAAAACGCCATTCATGTTTTTGTCCAATTCCTAAGGAATTCCCAGGTTCTGATTGATAAATAAGGCAGTTGTGCTGGGTTAGATCTTCGGGGATTTCAGGCATGCCAAATCGTGCAAAATAGTCTGGAGAACCATAAACACCACTATTGCGAAGAGCAATCTTTCGCGATTTTAATAAAGAAGTATCCGGCAAATCATTGATGAAAATAGCCAGATCTAAGCCTTTATAAATAAAATTCGCATATTGGCTACCAAGAATTAATTCGATTTTCATTTCAGGATACAAAGCGAGAAAATCATTCACAGCCGGAATAAGGTGTACCTGGCCAAAACTCATCGGGGCGTTGATACGCAGAAGCCCTGATGGGATTTGGTGTTGTTGTTGGATTTTATCCGCAGCATCATTAATTTCCGATTTAATCCGTTTGCAATGCTCATAAAAGAGTTGGCCACTTTCGGTGAGGGCCATGGTGCGCGTGGTTCGTTGAATCAATTGCACTCGAAGTTGATTTTCCAAGCGGCTAATGCGTTTGCTAATCACTGAAGAAGAAATAAATAGTTTTTTAGCCGCCGCCGCAAAACTTCCCTCTTCCGCCACGCTTAAAAACACCAAGGCATCACTAATTATAAAATCAGTCATTTTATACCCCCAATCGATTCATGCAAATTTTGCATCAATATGATTCTAAAATTGGTCATTGTTTATTATTTTATATCAATTTATTATGCGGGCCAAATGCTTATCTAGCTGTCAGTAAGAAAAAAAGATAGCCAATATCAATTAATAGTGGGATTAATAAACATGGGCCTAGTATTAAAAGAAACAGCAAACTATCAAGCACGCTATGTTGAATTAGCAAAACCGATGACCGGAGCCATAGCAATAGCCCTCTATTACGTGCTGGAGGATATCGACGGCGATCCCAGCATGAAGCTCAGCATGAGCAACACCATTGCCACCTTTATTTGTTGGGTATTAGGTGAGCAATTAATTCATCGGATTTGTATGCATTTTGATTTATATACGAAACCCAATGCAAAAAATCCCCTATATCGAAACTTAAAAACCCTCGCAAGCTTAGGCTCTTCTTTAGGAATTATTTTTGCTTCACTAAACCATAGTTTATCTAATCGCAAACTATCCTTTTCTCTGCACAGCATGTTGATGGGCTCGATGATCGGTTTATTTGCCTTTATTATTCACCACTATGAGAGCAACCTAGAGCAAGACGCAGAAAGTCTTGATGCGCAAATGGGAACTGAAGGATGGTCCAAATATGCTAAAACAGCGCTTGTTTTAGGGACGTCTCTGGGACAATTTATTGGTGGGCTAGTATCCTACCTCGATGATTGTGACACCCTGACCAGCACAAGCAACATAACCCTCTACAGTGCCATTGCCGCAGTGGCAACCTTTTTTGCGGTCATGGCGTGTGTACCGCTGATCAATTACCTGACACGTAATAAAGAGGAAGACAAAGCTCGAGGCATTTTGGTTAGTGAAGATCGCTCCCTGTTTAATAATAATTACGTACGCTGCGGCCTAACTCTTGGCATGGCTCTAGGCACAGTTTTAGGAGGACTTTTAGGACCGGCGCTTCTTCCAGGCCTCAGTGCCGAAATTGCCATTGCGCTTGGGGCCAGTTCCCTATCAATTATCGCAGGTCTGGGCTTAGGTTTTTGTGGTCAAACTATATCTTCTTATTTTGAGAAGTCTTGGGGAGTCTCTAGCACTACTGAAAACAGTTGGTCTTATGCTGCCCGTAGCACTGCTAATTTTTTTAGCTACATCGGTATTGTACTTGCTTATGCATTCTGTCCTGGAGCGGCATTAGTTCATTGCGTCCTGCTTGGTTCAGCTCTTGGGAGCCTCGTTGGCTGGTTTGCAGGGTTATTAATTATCTGTCTAGCCCGTAAAATAGAGCCAGATGAAAAAGCGATGAGTGCCGACACCCTACCCTGGACCCAGCGCATTGCCGTTGGTACGGGCCGAGGAACAATTATTGGTGCCGTTATAGGTTTAACTTTAGGCTTTATGGTTGGCGGTCCTTTCACCTTGGTCGGCTGGAGTGTTCTTCTGGGAGCGGTGGGTGCTATTATCGGTGGGATACACGATATTGTTGCGGAACCTGTTTTTTATAAATCGATGGATAAAGCAAAACAGCTTATTAAACGCTCAGCTTCATCATTGTTTTTTCCCCCTGAAAATAAAACCCATGCGCTTGAATACTCATCAACTAAGTCTCATTCGCACCAAGTACCCAATCGCCACACTTTATTTTTTGAGAACAAACCTAAATTTATCATTTCTCAAAGTATTAGCACACCCTTACCCCAGACAAAGAACATATTTGATCGTTGCGAAATACAGCCCTATGGGAGCCAAATTTAACACTATGGGTGAGCTAAAGATGTGATTTGAGACGGATAAACGCTTACTGATAAGTGGAAAAGTAAATTGGTATCCCGAGGAGACAGACCACATCCTTGTGGTTGTGCATCATCCTTAATGCATTCTAAACAATCCTTTTAAGACGTCCGCTGTCTTTCCTCGTACTCATTAATCATAGCTAACAATGATGAAGAATAAAACTCCAAATCGCGCATTATCATGTAAGAAATTTCTTATTCTCCGTGCACTCCACGGATCCTTCAAAGATTAAACAGGAACTCTTTCCTGCATTGAAAAAAGTTACATTGACGAGACCAAAATCTCGAAAGCGCATAAAATGCATACATAAAATAAACTATGTTATAATATCGCCCATATTGACCTAATTTCAAGTTTAATCCCAATAACTAAAAGGTGTACTTTATGCAAGATTTAATCGAACGAAATCCTATTGTAAATAATCCAGTATTTCAAGAAAGTATGAAAACAGAGCAAAGCTATAATCAGACTCTAACTTTACTAGAAAATGCGTTTGATAAATCTGATGTACGTAAAAATCAAAATCTTAGTGATTTTAAAAAATTAATTCCCCCGTTAAAAGTTATTTCTGACCAATTACTATCTAATGTAATTAAAGCTGTCGATGTTTCTACTACAGACGGCTCAGTCCTGAGGCAGCAGCGTCAGCAACTTATCACTGCTTTTTTTAAAGCCTACAAAGATTATGTACAAGCTTATAATAGTTTTTGTGTTGCAAGCAAAAAAGAACCTGAATACGCCGCCGTTATCAGCCACTTAGGAAAGCATGATTTAGAATCACTTTTAATTCAACCCATCCAACGTGGTCCACGTTATATGTTACTTATTAACGAAACCGTAAAGAATAATAAAGGTGTTGATGAAACTAACCTCAATGAACTGGACGTATTACTGTCCATAGTTAAAGAATTTTTAGTCTCTATTAATCAAAGTGCAAACGTTCCCAAATCAAATACAAAAGAATATGAATTTGGTGATTACACTAAAGCACTTATGGATTGGGCTGCCGCTGTGACAGTACAACATGAAGATAACCTTAAAGCCCGTACTGGTGAGCAAACCTCTTCAAGTTATCAATTTGGAGATATAACTCGTTACTTTTATGGGAAATTTTTCGTAAATCAACAAGCACTTACAGATGATCTAACCGAAGACCAATCTGAAAAAACACCAAGTGCAACTCTTGGGTCGAGTAGCCAATAAAACAAACTGACATGACACATTCAAGCAGCCATACCAATGTGTCATGTCAATTGGCTTTGTTGTGTAATTAGTGCTAAGAGGGTACGGAGAGCAAAGCAAAATACCCTTAAAAACGAGTTAATGATAAAAACGAAATATCAAACTCTGTCGATTGTTTGCTTGCAAGATCCACCAATATTTTTCCCAGAACATTACTCATTTTATAGGCGTGCCCCGATAGTCCGGCTGCGAAAGCAATCTGGGGGTAATCAGGATGATTATCAATAACAAATTGATGATCCGGCGTAACATCATATAAGCAGCTGGCTTCTTTGATGGCATCGCTGAAGGTGAGCTTAGGTAAATACTGTTTAGCAAACTGCTTAATCGCATCAGCTTCATTATTAAACTCTGGCGAGTCATGCGGATGCTGCATTAATGCACCACCATTATGTCTTGCGACTTTAACAAGACCACTGATGTTAGGAAATCCATAAAAAACCTCACCATTGAGATGATATGAAAAACAAGGAGAGCCATTTTGAATGCTGTATTCATTTGGTTGTACAGAAATCCATACTAATTTTTTTTGGATAATTTGCAATGGAATATCCAGTGCATGCAATAATTCTGGGGCCCAAGAGCCCGTGGTTATAATCAAGTATTTGCTGTAGTACGTCGCTTTATTTGTTGTAACCTGAACCAGGTTATTTTCGCCTACCTTCCAAGACACAACTTTTTCATTATAAGCAACGGACGCCCCATTGGCAGTAGCGGAATTAACAAAATAATTCATGCAATTATCGATTTGCAAAAAACCAGCCTCAGGTTGAAAAATACCAACCATCTCATCTGGAACCTGAAACCCAGGAAAGCGCGTGGTAATTTGTTCTTTGCTTAAGAGTTCAATAGGAATTTGATAATCGTTACAGCATTGAATCGCATCCACACTCATTTTGCTATTCGCAAGCCCCATTTCAAGAACACCACACTCGATAAATAAATCCATTTCGCTATTTGCATCTAAATTTTTCCAATCTAGATACGCTTTTTCTAAAATCGGAATATAGGCAGGATTATCATAATAGGCTTTGCGAAATGCTCGAGTTTCCCCAAGAGTTCCGCCCTTTTGGTGCCCTTGTTCATACTGTTCTATACATAAGGTTGATAATCCGGCACGCGTAGCATTGTACAGTGTTGAACTACCAATACCCCCGCAACCAATAATAATGAGATCGTATATCTTCTTCATTTCCTGAGGTTGTCCATGATTTTTCCCAACTACCGCCCCATTCATATAGGGGCTTTCAATAATATCTAGCCGCGATAGTTGCTTAAAGATCCATGAGTTGTCAACCGATTATTAGTACTAAAGCGGGGTATGCCTTTTGCTTCATAACTGGTTGCGCTATAGTATAAAGAGGGTAATCGATAGAGAGTGCTATGGCAGAAATCATTAATCTTAATAAAAAAAGAAAGGCTAAAGCTCGTGTAGAAAAAGAAAAAAAGGCTTCTGAAAATCGCATTAAATTTGGCAGGACCAAAAAGGAAAAAAAAATTGCCAAGCAAGAAAATGAACGCCAAGAGCGCCATCTTGATGGCCATCAATTGGAAAACAAGGACAGCGAATAAAACACAATATCGTAGGCAGGGCTGCCTCAGACCCAGTAAACACAGTTCGTGCTCACCTCGATGTAAACTTTGCAGCCGCTACATTGATCAAATACTCTAATAATTTTTTTTCTTTGTCTATTCAAAAGAAAGCTCTCTATGTTAAAATTTGAAGCAAAATAAGCACTAAATCATCAAAATATTCCCTCATAACGCCCAGGACTTGTGTCATGCTTCTCACTTACGTAAAAAATAGTAAATTAACTCTGTTAATTAATACTTTCGATGAACAAGCCTTGGTTCCCGGGAGTAATCCCCCCAGATCCAATCGCGATTATTTAGCAGCATTAGTCCAGACTATGCAGCAGGGTGAAATAGACCATCCACTGTTTGCTCATCCAAATATTGAGGTCTATTTGGCTTATCTTTATCTTTGTCGACAATACTTAGACAAGGAATTAGAAAATGCAAAAGACCAACCATTAATTGCAGGCTTTTTAACCAAGATCCGCCATCAAAAACAGGAGGCTATTTTATCAATCACCAAGCAAGACTTTCTGCAACAATATATGTATTTGCTGGCAAGACGGAGCTATGACCAGATTCATGCGCTCAAACTCAATGAGCCTGAGCATAAAATGCTATTCGATGCCTATCTACAGCACATACAATACAGCTACCCAAACATTGACCTTGACCGTATACAAACAAGATTACAAGTCAACCCAGGACTTGGTAACCTATTTATTGCCATTGAAGAAGGCCAGGCAACCTGCAAAGATGAATTATTAAAAACACTACTAGAACCCTCAGATGATCCAACCATCCGCTCACCAATGGCCCTGGTCACTCATGAGGGAAAAGCCCATTATTTAATTCCACCGCTCCATCTGGTCGAATGGATTGCGCGTGAGTGTAATCCCATGCATCAAATTCAAATAGAACCCTGTTTTGGTATTATTAGTCCACAAACCTTATATCAGGAATTCCATTTACAAAACAAACGCTTGATTAACTTACCCTCCCAATTTGTACGCAAAAATCTGGAAACTGCACATGAGCTTAGTTGCACTCCATTTAGTATTTCCGCCCATGATAGTCACTATCATTTCATTGCCTTAGCTCTGCTCTCCACGAATGAATTTCGCTTCATTATGGACTTTGTCATTCCTAAATTGAGTAGCGCAGTTACTGATTTTCCCAGTATGAAAGAGGCCATAGAGGAACTCAATGATCTACCTAGCGACTCAAGTACCAATAACAGCGCCCTCTCACCGGATTATACATTGACCTTTCTGCATCAACGCTTGATTGAAGATCCCTTGCTCTTTTATTTTGGACTGATTAAGTTAATTCCTGAATTTAAAGCGCGTGCCAATGAAATTAATCAACAATTTGGGATTAATATCCAGCAACTTACCCAGCTATTTTCCGTCTATGAACCCTATCATTCACGATTTGAACGTTGCCATCCGTACCATGCATTAGGTGTCTATCATGCTCTTGACGAATTAAAAACCAAAGATCTTCTTAACAAATTTATTGCTAATTTACTGTTTCGCCACAGCGCTCAAGCCTCTCATCTGGCTGCTATTGTCATCAGTTTTCAAAATTATCCTAACTTATACCTCGATGAATCTTTGCTCAATTTATTAGCCAAGGGATTAAGTAATGCACGTGATGACCGTGAAGAACTCCTCATCCGCTCCATTGCACGACGTTTCGTTAGCGCAGCTGAGCTAGGTACTCAACTGAACTTACCACTCATGAGCCTTATCATCAGTCAAAAGAAAAACATCTCATTGACCAATCTCATCATTTTAAACCAACAGGCAGAATCTTTAGTCTGCAACTCAAACATTCCTTTGCTTATCGAACTAGCCAACTGTCCCCTAATAACCACCCCCTTGATTCAACAGGGACTTAGTAAAAAATATTCTATTGCGGAATTAAGACAACAACAAAAACATATTCTAGAACAATGGGAAAGCGCGATACATGACCCATTTGCTCCCAAAGCTCCTCCCTTCCAAGCAATGCGCAATAACTGCACGCAAAATCTAACGATACTTTCACTCTTTCTCAATGCTGCCGAGCAAAAGCCTCTACTTCAAAGCACCATTGAAAATCTATATCGAATGCTTAGTGAAGAACCTGAAATTGCTGGAGCAAATGGAGAAAAACTACATGATTACATCGAGGCTCATCAACAGTCATTGAGTAGTGATTTTTTGCTCACAATTGCTTATTTACTTCATTTAGCGCATTTGCCCTTATCGAAAAATAGCTTGGAGCTTATTTTCAAAGAGCAACGTGAATGGAGTTTAAGATCCACTGCAAATTATCGATTGATTTATGAACTCACAGTTATTATCAAAGCATTACGATTGATACAACCCTCTACCATGAAGAGAGAAATCCAATTATCTCCCCAATTCTTAGAGCGTCTTTTAGCAATGCCCTATGAACAATTGCATAATATAAACCGGGTCTGTAAAAAACTCACCGAAAATGAGATAGACACCTTGTTTGTAAAAACCAATATCCATCCATTAGTCTTATGCATTTATCAAGAAGTGCCCCTAACTCCCCAACAACAAGCATTAATTACAACAAGCTCCCACAGGGACAAATTTAATAAACTTTATAAAAAATATCCACAAGTTTTCGGCCCTTTACTTGGTTTAGCTGAAGAAGGAGCAAAACTAGAGGAGCATGCCGCGAAAAGTTTTTCCCCTAAGGCCTAATGTAAAATGTCCTTGATGCAACGAACACATTTAGAACAATGGATTTACGCGGGAACTATACGCCTAAATCCATGTTCTGACTTATATGAGTAAGCAAGGGTTGTATCACTCTCACTTCACACCTAATGAGTTGTCATTCCGGAGTTCATCTTCCCCTCTTCCCTCATTTAATAGATTTCTATATCTAACGGTTTCTCCCTTATCAATATGATGTTTACGATGAGGCAGATCATCAGGATTTACTTCCATTTCATCCTCGTCGCTCCCATGATCCAACCCGGCACTTTCTTCCAATGAGCCATCAACTACCAACTTAACTGGTTTAAGTTTTACAGACTCAATATTAACGGCTATTATTTCTTGTCGTTGTTCCAAGACTGGTCCATTGGCCAATCCTTGCACTACATTCTCTCTTGGGTGTACCTCACTAGCTTCTTGGGTGACGATCCTTCCTGCATTAAGAACGGAGCTTTCAGCGCGCACCTCTATCGCACGCTCGTCAATCATGCGATCATCAAGTCCATGTAAATGCTCACGTTGTACTAGCATTTCAGTTTGTACATCATAGTATTCGGGCGGAGTGAATATTAGATCGATGGAAGCATTTACATCTTTTTCGATAATAGTAGGTATATCGAAATGATCATCAAAGAACTCTATTTGCTCCGCATTAACAATAACGTGATTATCCGTAGTGAATAGCCCAAAGAATTTACCAATGTTCGTAATCAAGGAACGAATTGCATTCCACTCGGTATTTAAACGTGCTAATAATCCTTCATTGTTATTCAATTCTACTCTTATCTCTTTGCATTGCTGATCAAGCTTATCTATTTCTTCTTTACGTTGTTTTTTAAGTTCGCTTATTTCTTTCTCAAGTCTTAAAACTTGCCGGTCCATTTTTAATATTTCTTTGTGGCTAGAATCAAACATGATTCGTGGTTCACCCGTTTCAGGATCTGGCTCGAACTTGGGTTCGCGATTTTCAACGGGTCTATAGTTATTTTCTAAAAGTTCTTCAAGAGCTTTTTGGCCACGCATCTTCGCTATGGTATTATTAACCATAACTTCGATTTCTCCCTCAGTTGCCTTGACTTTTTGCGCAGCTAATACCTCTTTAATAGCGGCCCTGATTTCCTCCTTATCAATAGGAGTAGTCTTATAATCTTTCAATCTCTCGGGCAATGGGAAATTATTTTTATCAATTTTATTTTCTGACCACACTTTAATACGTTCGTAAAATCCTCGTTGCTCTTCTGTGGCAACTCCAATGGAGTCAAGAATGCCATTTAAGACCATATTTTTCATTGCCTTTTGTATGGCTGTCTTACTTTCTGCTTTATTGAGTCCAGCAGTGATGGAATAACACAAACGATCCTTGAATCTCTTTTCCATCCTGTCGGGATTGGAACCCACTTTAGAGGCAAAGTTTCTACAAACCAGCATTAATCGTTCTTGAAGTTGTTCTTGAGTAAGTGGTGGATCTTCTCTTCTAGCTAGGAAAATGACGCTTTTAAAATGTTTAGAAAAATCATCAAACGCTTTAGTTCGTTCTTTTTGACCGTCTTTGAATTTATCATCAATTTGTTCACAATAAACATCATAGAATAAATTTCTAAAGGCGGTATCAAAATCTTGTCCTAGGAATGTAACCTCTAAATTTTGCTTTGAACCTATTTTAGCGGGTGCTCTGCTTGCTTTAAATAAAGAGTCCATAGGTAATTCATTGTCCTCTTTATAAGGCACTGCATCGGAATATCTCTTTTCGACTACCAACAGAAGTCTAGTTAATTCTTTATTTAAAAGTACAGATAATTCCTCGTCACTTAAGCCTGAGGCATCACCTTTCACTATTTTGTCTTTATTCAGTTTAAAAAGTTTGTTGAGACAATAGCTCGTCCCCATCTCAAGATCATCACACCATACTTTATCGAGTTGGAACCCATAGTGAGTTGCACCTTGAACTTTATTTCTTGCAAACATTTTTAGATGTTTCAACGCGAGGGAACCCACAGGGCCATTAGACCATTCTTTGGCATCGAGCGAGGATTGCATTGCTTTAGGATAGCCATCAATGATTGCTTGCTTGCCCTCGCTAATTGCCACTGCTCTTTCTTCTTTCTTCTGTCTAATTAACTCCGCATAGTGATCCATTCGTTCATGTTTACGCTCCCGAAGATCATGATGTTCTTTTTTAAGAGAGGCGTGTTCTTCCAATGCCTTTTCGCGTTCCTCTTCAATTTCATCTCTAATTTTCTTAATCGCCTTAGGCTTGTCTCCTTTGGTGAACCGATCGTTTAGTTTTGACGAAATAAACACATCCGCTTTACCGTCATTTTCACCAATAGATATAGTGACACCAGTCTCTTTATGCTGTTCTGTATGTTCTATTTCAGTGCGCTGAATTTGTATTTTACATTGGGTTGTATTTTTTCCAGTAAAGCCCCATTCAGGTATCTGAAATACGTTATCCTGAGCAGTTAGATTTTCAGTATTAGAAAAAGTAATATCCAAAGTGGGTTGAAGTTGTTTTGGAGTTAATATTCCTTTAAAAGATTCTGCCAACTCGCTCACAGTGGCGCCTACTACTGGATGTCTAAAGGCGGCAAAATTTAATTTACTCACTGTTGGCTCTTGTAGTAAAGCAATTTCAGGACCCACTATTGGTGTTAGAACTTTTGCTTTAGATATTTCATGCGTTTTGCTAACTCGGATGTCATAGAGACTCCAACCTTCTTGAGGTGATGCTTTAAATTTATTTGCCTCATCTTGATTGATTAAAATAACTTTAGGATCACCTGCTTCTCGAGCGACAAAATAACGAACTGGAGGTACGGGATCCGTTGCTTTATAGGTTGAGCTGCAACGAACAGAATCATCATCTAAGAATAACTTTGTCATGTGTGCTATTTTACTTGCTAAAGGCAGTGCACTAATTTCTGTAGGCTTAGATAAATAAGCAACTGAAATCGGCTCAACGGTCATGTCATGTTTTAATAAGCGAGCGTCAACAACCACCTCTTCATTATTCACCTCAGAAAATGAATGTGTCTGTGTTTGACTTTGACTTTGGCTCTGACTTTGTGATTGACTTTGAGATTGATTTTCAGTAACGGCTTCGCCTTCCGCTAAAGCATTACCGCTGTTCGATGGAATCACAAATTTATCGCTTAATTGCGATTCACGTCTTGCTATAATCCTCTTTTTCATTGCAAAGTAAGGATCTTGTGTATCTAGATCTTTTTCAGGTACACCTTTGCCCTGTCTTTCAGGAAGTTCCAGATCAATTCTTGCCTGATCAACAGCCTGATAGAGTTCATCCATACGTTTCTTAAATAGAGTATCCAAATCTTTAATAAATTGTTCTTTGGTAGTTTCTCCATATTTTCCACCATATTTAGCCTTTAAATCTCCTACCGCATTGGGAATAAAGGGCAAAGAGCTAATCTCACTGAGTTTTTGTACAAACGTGCTGAAATGGTTTACTTGCTCCTCAGTTAAATTTCCAGAACCCATTAATTTGGTTATTTCTGCTTGTTGCTGCAAGATGGCATTTTTAACAACGGAATCGAGCTCTGCTTTAAATACAGAAATATTATTTAAATCACTTTTGAGTTCTTTTTGTCTTAGCCAAAAAGCGATATCATTCCCTGTTAATCCTTCTGGTCTATCCTCTACTGTAAGTTTTAAATCAATTAAAATCTGTTTTTTTACATTTTCAGGTACAGCGATTGAGAATGATTGGCCTGCAGTCTTGTCGACAATTTTCCTCATTCGCATAATCGCTTGTTTGTAATCATTATTGGTCACGGTAAAATTCAAGGTTAAAACAGCATTGGCTCCATTCATCTGTTTAATATCCGCACCGCGGGAGTGACTTTGATCATAATAGGTAAAATAACTTCCATTTTTATCGGATTCAGCCACCATATCTGGAGTTAACTCAACAATAGTTTCCTTACCCGATTCATCTACAGAAAGAACCTTTTTCATGTTCGTGACGTCATCATAGAAAATAACGCCTTTTAATCCTTTTAATGGTTCTTCTTTTAGCTTTAATTGCTTGGCTATTTCAAATGCAACACCCCGATTTGAAATCTTGCATAAACCACCCACGTCAATGAATGTTCTTGTTTTTTCCTGAAATGAAGATTCAGCTAAAGCTTGAATCAAGTTCGCGGTGTAATCACCCTTCTTAGTAAAACCATCAGTATCGAGTGTTGTAGTGGTTTGGCAGTTTTGTCTTCCCATAATACCTAAAGTCATGTTCCCATCGGCAGCTGGGTCAAGCATATTCTGTTTAAAATGAGAGGATGTGTCGCCTGCAGTACCTGAGAACCCAATGACTACATCCTGCATTGTTCCTTGCTCATAACGGTTACTGTTGGCTTTACCCGTATCGAATTTTATTTGCTCTTGGATAATGGTGCGAGCCAGCATTTTTCTAAAGGCAACACCATCTTTATCTAGAGTTTTAAAGTACTCATGTCGTTGCGAGTTTCTGAAAATTGGATCCTGAATATCCGCTAATTCTTTCAGCTTCTCAAATAGTTCTCGAAACTCAGGATCAATTTGCTGACCTGATTGGTCTAAGAAGGGTTTTTCACCAACTCCTGTGCGGATGGACTCAATTAAAAACTCTAAATGAGGGTCTTCATATACTTTGGTTTTAGAATCGAGGTAATACAAAAAGGTGGTAATTGCGGTAACCTCTGGATTATCAAATCTCGAACCTTGTGGTTTTGGAGTATTTGCCGCTTGATAGGGAATGGTAATTAACAAGGGTTTAGTTGATTTTGCCTCACCCGCGGTTCTAAGCGCATCATAATCATATTCTTTTGAACCATCGGATGCAGTTTGAAACCAAACCCCAAAGTCTGTACCCGCTTCTTTTTCGGTAAATACGCTGAGCATCACCGGATCAGTTAAGACAGCCCGCATCAAATAAATTTGTTTACAATTTTCCTGGTTAACTCCTGAAGGTTGCTCTTCTTCCAAAGACATAATGTATTTCTTAATGCTCTGTTCAGAATCATCAACGATGTTAAATTGCGCAAGCAATGCATCAGCCAAGGCGTCAGGCGATCTATCTTTTGCGGCTTTGATGATTTGAGTAATCACTTCCAATGGATAAATTTCCGCTGAGTCAAGTGACTCTTTGATACCCGAAGTATAATTTACGTCCGTTGTTGCGCTATCTTGGGTCGCATCCAACTCATCAAATACGGAAACAGTGGCCATAGAACGTATTTGGTTTAACACCGCAATGCATTCAACAAGCTCTTGACGTTGCAAGGTCTCCTTAGGATTAATTCGATTTAACATATCTAAGAAAATCTTAGCTTGACACTCCATGGAGTTACGAACATTAGGTGCTTGTACCAGCACTTCACGATTTTCTCTGATTCGTTCATACAACGCGAGTCGTTTTTTTAGATCTTCTTTGGCATTTTGCAATGAGTGTAAACGAGGACTCTCCAAGCCCATATCGGGTTGAGGATCTGCTTCGATTCGATAACGTTGGAAATCATCTTTTACGGCACGACCACCAAGCAAATCTCCCAGGCTTGAAGACATATCCGCGGTATTGGTTTCCAGTGCTGATTTAGGAACTATGAAGCGAACTAATTTACTGGGATCTGTTTTATATAAAGCAACCAAAGGTAATAAAGTGGTCTTACCAAATCCCATTCGCGCTTGAGCAGAGTCAATTTTGTCTGGATTAGTTTCTTCATCAAGCAATAGACCACGGAAAATATTTACTTGACGGGTATTACAACGATGACCAAAGCCAGATTCAAACAAGAGATATGCTCTTTGCATTTTTCGCTCTTGTTCCACCACTTGTGGATCTGTTGCCATTGCATCTAAAGCAATTTCAGAATCAAGCAGTCTATCGAGTTGGTAGTTTCGTTTAATGTGTAACATTGAAACTGCTTTTGCATCTTCTCCTCTTTTGAATGTTGCTTCGATATCATTTAAATGATCCAGTTCTGTTTTGTAGTATAACAAGCGAGTCATATTATTATTCAAAGAAATTTCAATTTTCTTCAGATCAGTTCCTATAGGGAATTTGGCAAGAAGGCTACTGTAATCATTTAAGAGGTAAGCTGAATTGAGCTCGGCAAATGTAACTTGTGGCGATGAATTTGCCAAAATTGATTCAAGTTTATCTTTGGCCATTAAATATTCAATATTGCATTTTTCTTGAGCTTCAGTAACTTTTTCAATTAATTCGTCTCGAGCACCTGCTTTTATAGAGTAAGTGCCACCATTCACTGCAGTTTGGTATAAAAATGTTTCCAATCTGTCAGAGATGGCGCGTACTTCGCCTTGTGCAAACCCTTTTTCAACGAGATAACTGGCAATTTTGTGAGAGGAGTAAAACTCACTCGGATGCAATGCAAGCTGAAATTGCCCTTTCTCTTTAGGTTCTACGACTCGAACCCAGCCATTTTGTTTCATTAAGTCAAATAACTTCGCAACATGTTCTTCACTTAATCCACCAAGCCCCTTATGGCTTGGAGTGACACTGAACAGTTTTTCAAGCGTTTTTTCATTAAAGACCCCATAATTTTCGTAATAATAACCATCCTCTTGGGCCTGAACCGATTCACCATGCTCGCTTAACTCTGTTCGTAAACGTTCTTCAAGTTCAAGCTGAGCTTTATCAATAAGCTCTTGCGGATTGCTATGCAATTGAATGGTAACCAAGGATCGAGCCCCCATACTTTCAATGGGCATATCCGTTGTTCGGGTATTAATACTAATGGGTTTTTTCTCACCAGTATCAACAGGAGTTATGGGTTTGATAAAGAAGTGATCGAGCATACTAGGATCAAATTCTATTCTCTTTTCTATTGGATATTTAAACTGTATGCGTATCCATCTTTCTAAGATCTTAGGTTGATCAGTAAATTCTGCTTGTAGACTACGCCATAGCTCAGAAAATTGTTCATGGGGAAACGTTCCAGGATGTTCTTTCTCTGTCCTTAAAACACCATCCATTTCTGAAAGAAATTGATTGATTAAGTTGTTATAAGTCTCTCTATCCCATTGATCTAATCTACCATAGGCGCATGCAGCTCGCTCTAACATATGATGTTGGAGTTCTGTACCAATCAACATCATTCGCGCGGCTCTATCTTCTACGCTTAAAGGTTCATTTTTTGCCATAAACGTTTGCTGAATATTATGCAACTGATCTAATTCAGTTGATTTTAAAGGGCCTTTTGGAATATTAGTGCCTAAAAGCTGGGTTAAAACTGTGGTCTTACCCTCTACTGAAGCAATATGAAGAATACTTTGGAAGTCTTGAGCTTTTAACAAGCCACCTTGTTCGCTATAAGTTCGCAAATAACTTGCGGCTGAGTAAGCTTGATCCAGTTTAAACTTACCTTGTAAATAGGCGTTTTTCTTTGCTTCATACTGAATTGCCAGAGTATCTCTATCTTTTCCGCCTGCCTTAAATTCAAGATAGGACTGCTCCATGGCATCCTTAAGTTGAACGAGCGATCGTTCTAATTCTTCAATTTGTGGCGATTTCGCTACAAAAACAAAATACTCAGGGTTAGTAATTTCTCTAATTTTATTTTCAAGCACACTAATTTTTTTCGCTACCTCTTCTCGGGCTTGTCTACTGAGTAAACCCGTTCCTTCGAGCAATTGCACTCTTACTTGATCTTTTTGAATTTGCTTTTCGAGCAGTCGTGCGTCTTTTTGGACTGGTGTATCCCCAAGCAAGGTAATTTTTTCACAAGCTTGCTGAATTAACGTATTAATTTCCTCATCTTGAATATTTTCTTGCTCTAGAGCAGCAGACTCCATTCCCACTTTTTCCAGCAGCGCTTTGGCATTTTTTATAATTTGTGTTTTAAGAGCAGGTGTTTGTTCTTTTAATTTTTGAATTTGCTCTTGATAACCATGAACCTCTCTTTCTTCGGAGGATGACAATTGTTTCGTGGTAAATGCACTGCCATCTTTCTTTATATCAAGATGCATTCTTGAGGAAAGATCGGCAATGCTGTCATTATCGGATAGGAAATAACTTGCTAAAACCTCATCATAAATTACATATCTAGCAATGGAGGGAACATAAACTGTGTTCTTATTCACATTGATCAGTTCATCTGCGGGGAAAATACTCGTTAAATCATGAGCAGCAGACTCCTCCACCGTATGCAAACTGATATCAATTGATTTACCACGATGGTCTATTAATTTACCACTCCAAATCTCATTATCACCCAGCGATAATTGTAATACAGGTTTAAAATCTGCGGTAAACCCATGGATTTCCCCCTTAGAATCGACAAAATAATGTGCTGCATTGAGCCTTCGTTTTAATGCAATAGGCACGGCACTCATCTTATCAGGCTGGATGTATTGAAGGATCTTAGGAGTACCATCTAAAATTTTTAACTCTCTTTGGATTATAAGACTTCCATCTTCCTGAGGCGTAATGGACGCTTTTATTTTATTACCACCCTCTTCCAC
This sequence comes from Legionella lytica, assembly GCF_044626755.1. Taxonomy (GTDB): domain Bacteria; phylum Pseudomonadota; class Gammaproteobacteria; order Legionellales; family Legionellaceae; genus Legionella; species Legionella lytica_A. Next base: position 156,957 of record NZ_JBGORX010000005.1, read on the forward strand.
ATTATCTTCAGAATAGATGTATCCACCGTCTTTGGGTCTAAATGGAAGAGCACCAATACCTAATTCTTGAAGGGCAATATTAGATTGAATATAGGCAGGCATCACGCCTAACCTATTGTTACCCATATAAAGAACACCATGTAAAACATCCAGCGAAACCTGCCCTGCCAACGTGATAAAACCAGGTAAATCTTTAGTGGATGAGACCGACGTTTCAATTTCAATCTGATGACCATCAAATTTAGAATCCTTCGCATAAGCAGAGAAGACTTTGGTAAAGAGTGCTGAACGTCCCTTTTGGTTAAGAGTAGTTGAGAATTCAGTGATTTGATCCTGATATTTGCTGATATTCGTCTGAGCTAATCCCATTTCTCGAGAAAACTCAAAATTCTTTTTCAGATTAGCTATAGTTTCTTCAGTAGCTTGATCATAAGTTAATTTATAGGCCAAGTTAGAGCATATTAGTTTCGCGTAGAGTTCATCTACGGCAGCGACATCCTCCTCACTAAGTGGTTGTGGTTTATTAGTAAAATGCTCTATTTTTAATGCCAATAGATTTATCTCTCGGACAAATCCAAAGAGTCTATCGGTTGCATCCGGTTTTTTGACACTCAAGGGATCATCTACAGTCAATGAATGAACAAACGATTCTGTTGCCGTAGTTAAGGGTAGATCTGTACCCGTAATTTCCTTAAATGCTTTAGGGTCAATATTGGCTGCTTTGAGCAACAATTCATCGATAAATGATGCATGTGGCGCTTTAAGCGTGCAAGGCATCTTCGCTTGATTTAAAGGTAACTCATATATGAAATTTGATAACCGCTCTTTTTCCTGCATGGTGATGGCATTTCTAAAAGGCAAATTATTTATAAAATGCAATAGCTGTTCTTTTTCTTGCTTTGTAGTGGCATTTCTAAACGCATCTAAAAATGCTCGTTCAAAGAGCTCTCGACCTTGTGTGCTATTTATGCCATCTTTAGAAAGTAGAAATGCTTCATTGGAATAATAGTCGATAACTTGTCGTGCAAGTAAGGCATCACCATTTCTCATACTCAGTTTATCGGCAAGTTTACGCAAGTCAGCATCTACCAGTTTTTCTTTACCGTAGTTGAGTAAGGCTACTTGTAAGCCTCTTTGACCTTCATACAAACCTTCCAAACCAATTGGAGAACCGTGAAGAGCAAGATCAACTTCTGTAAAGAGCGTAATATCAACCGGCTCCGTTCCATTTGGAGTTAATAAGCTTATTTTTTGTGACATCGCCTCATCACGAGGAATAATTAACTTTTCCCATTGTTTAATCGTAGAGTAGAATTTAGGATTAACTCTGGCATCAACGCTAGGATCAATTTGTGACAGAGTTAATTTAATTAAACCTGTGAGTAATTGTGAGCGCTCATGATTTTCTAAATCCATAAACCCTTTATCTAAGCTGTGTTTTTCATCATCAGCTCGATAACGCTCCAAGATGCTTTCGGTAATATCATTTACCAATTGAGCAGGAGGTGGATAAGGCAAATTAAAGATTTTGGATGCAGCCGAATCACAAAATTCAAGAACGCGTTCACCTTTATTTTCCAATCCATTAAACGTTTTCAAATTATGTAAATGAGCCGCTATGTCTTTAAAGTATTGTTCGTAATTTTCGCGAGTATCTCCCTTTAAAGTAGGAGTAGGATGTTCACGCAAAAATTTCAGCGTGCTTCCATCAATCACTATATTTTCATACAGTTTTAAAAAATTCTCTTTTGGTGGTGCAAAATCTTGAACCTCTGTGACCACATGTTGTCTCTCTAAATCGTCACCAGTTAGCTTAACTGCAACAACAGTAGGCGTATCTTTGGGTTTTGGTCGAGCATCCTCCAGCTTTTTAAATTTTGCGGCAGTGATTAGTGCGTTATTATGGCGCTCTTGACGTATGGCTTCGATATCAATCGGCTTCCATCCCATTTGCTGAATTTGGGCTTCATTGAGATCGATGGGATATCCCGATTGTTTTAGTGTTGCGTACTTAATATTTGCTTTTTGTTCTAAGAAATGATGGAACAGATTATTAATTGCTTCGGTGGAATTGGCGCTATTTTGAGCTTTGTTTAAGAGCTCAGCACGCTCAAATTTTATCCAAATAGCAAACATTCCACGAACCCATTCCTGTTTCAGTTCATCGGGTATAGACTCTTTGCTTAACTCTCCAGCAATCCCATCAAGCTTGATGTACTCATCATTTCCAGATGACATCGAATTAAGATCATCTGGAGCATAATGGTCCGATTTAACAAGGACCTTTCGTTCTACAATCTCAAAAGCTTTTGCTTTAAGCTTTTTATTCATGTCCTGTATTTCGTAATACACGCTACCCGGTAAAAATGAATTTTTCCCTAATTTGTAAAACTCAGCCCGTTCCTCAGCTGATTGCTTATACATTTCCCGATTTCGTTCTTTCTCAGTTCCTAGTCTTCCCGCTGCGAGCTCAGCCAAGATTCTAAATTCGGGGTTAGTGTCCATATGAGCCGTAATCACGCGCTCGCGGAATTTGTTCACATGGAGATGACGATCATTGATTTGTTTTTCAATATCATCTACTTCAAAAGTTTGGGTAATTGACATTAAATCTTTATGGACTTTTTCCAGATGTTCATCCGCAGATGAGAATGCATGACATACCGCATTACTCGTTTGCAAGTCAGAGTTTTTATCACTGAGTCTTCCATAAATTTCATTGGCAATTTTAATACGATTTTTTAGAGAACCAGGAACTGTTTCATCAGACTCCAACCGTGCTAGTTTTGTAAGAGCCGACTGTTTCAAACTCTCAATTTCTAAAACTTCTTTTTTTAGAAGATCGAGACGTGCTTCCAGATTTCTTAATTGGACAGAGTTTTTCCCTACACCAATAATCGCTTTTTCTCCCTCAATTTGCTCCTCAAGTGATGTAATGCGCTGTGCAAAATCATCCTCAATCATTTGAGTCAATTTTTCTTTAATTTCAGTAAGTTTTATCACATCGGCTTTTAGGCGATTAGTCGCTTTATCGATACTAGTAGCAAGCTTCTCTGCAAAGGCTTGGCGTTGTACGTCGCGTATTTTGCTCTTATATTCCGCTTCAATTGTTGTTGATGAATTACGTAAATAGTTAATAATCCCAACTACATTAGGGTTGGTAAGCGCCTCTTTATTTGCACTTTTTGTTACAAGCTTAAAAAATGTATCGTGGTCAATTTCTCTGCGTTTACCTCCTACATCGATTTCTATTTTAGTATATTCTTTTCTATCGTTACTGGTAACGAAGCTGACTATATTTGCATTCATCAGATCGTGGGCTGTAACTTTTGACACACCCCAACCGCTCACTGATTTCAATCGCTCGCTCTCAGATTCGATATGTCGTTCATTAACGCTTAGTTTTTGAATCTGATGATTCACTAATTGAATTGTTGCTTTCCACGCCATAGCAGTGGAATGTTCGCTTAATCGGGTCAATGCAGCATCATTTATTTTGCCAGACTCATCAGTCTTCAATGGCATAACAGCAGATTTCCAATCATATACTGGGTCTGTACTATATACAGCAGGTGCGAAGATTTCCTGAATTTCTGCCTGTTTATTATTCGCTTTTAAATACGAATATAAAGCTTTAGCATGAGCAGCGATTTTATCATCGATACGCCCAATCGCTATGTGTTTAGGATTACTTTTCAGAAGTTCCGCTTTTGCATCCAATAATGCGTTAAAATAGGTTTTATAGTATTCGGTAGTGGGTGGTTTTTCTAATTCGGCTAAGCGCATGGATACATCATGTAGCTCATCTGGAGAAAGATATTCGGGTTCGATGCTTTTCAGCATGTCTACATACTGGGAGCTAATAAACTTAACTGCATTTTCAGCCTGTACCTCTCCGTTCTTTCCACAAACATCATTTAAAATGCCTTCGCGTTGTTCCAGTAACATCGCGAGTCGAACTTTTTTATAGGTCGCTTTTCCTAATTGATATAATTCACAGGCTTGCGATTTCTTTGCAAAACAGTTCGAGGTGTTTTGAGGTCTTTGTAATAACTCTTCAAATTGTGGTACCCCATCAGGATCGGAGAGGGAACTAAAATTTTTGATGTAATTGGAATAAATATCCGATTGAGCGTTTAGAGCGGATAATCGCTCAAAATAGCCCATCTGATCACGCTCTTCCATGGTGCTATGTTTAATATTTAAGTCGATATGTGTTTGTGCCCAACCAGCCATTGAGTTGGAGCGTACTAGGGTACTTAAATAATCTAAACCTTCAGCGGTATATAACTTATCCTCAGAAACAGTGAAGGATAAGGCATTCCTGCGTTGTGACTTATAGCCCATCCCCCATAATTGGAAAATCCCTGAAATAGCACTTCCAATGTCGCCCAAAGCACTCCATAACCCTTTGGTTCTCAGAGTATCCATAAAGCCTTTGGAACCGTCTTTAATGATGCTCACACCTCCTTTGGATAAGGCCGTATTTTCTAGAGCTCCAGATGAATCATAGGTGGAAAGTTTAATTTTTCCATTTTCCTTTTTGATGACCAACTGCATCGCATGGCCTTCTAAGCCAGTTTCAAGGAATAAGGATTCACCATCGGGTAATTGTTTTATTGCATCTTGCAAGGATCTACTGGCAAGATGTAGCTTTTGCTCAAATCGTTCGTTTTTAATTTCAAAATCTTCGTCAACTTTGATGTAATTGTCTTTCGGCTCGCCTTTTTTGGGATCTGTCTTTCGGTACCCACCCCAGTCAGAACAAACATGCTTCAACATATGGCTTAAATCTTTACTTTTCTCCATACTGTTATAATAACTATCTATTTGTTCTTTTTCAGTTCTTGTCAGTTTCAATCCATACTTGTCAAATTTTTCTGGATTTTCACATAAGGATTTGAATAGCTCGAACTCAATAGAAGTAACTAGATCAGCATCGCCTCCTTTAGAACAGGCATGTTCGCTATTTAAAGGATTGTCCGCAATTGGATTAACCACACCTTTGATGGCATCCTGCAGTGAACGGACCGTTCTATTATTATCTTCTGGTCTAACTAAAGACCCAATTACAGTCTTGATAGCACCATGATTTTCATTTTCTGTTGCCGCCACCATTTGTGACGCCATTACCATCCCCAAACGGGAATGGAGTGAATTTTGAATACTTTCCGCATCGCGCTTTTTAGTACCGCCCACCGCAGTTAACCCTGTGGTTTCTGCTATGGCTCGAGCACCGGCATCACGCCATAGCTCTAATTCCAACTCCTCATCCTCGGTAAAATCATCTGGAACTGGCTTCAATTCTTTTACTGGCGCAGGTCTTGGAGCAGGTGTAAATAAATAACTATAAACCGTCAAAGGAACATATCCAACAACCATGGCAACGCTCTTGACCAAAAACTCTCCGGTGTTTGTAGCCGCCTTAGACACCCAATTTCCTACATTAGCCCAAAAACCGGGTTTCTTTTTTTCAACCACCTCATAGGTTCTTGGTGGAGGAGTATATAATTCCGCTTCAATTTCTTGACCGTGTCTAATTAGTTTTTGCCATTGTTTTTCTTCCCACTGCAAATTTCCTTCCTGCTTTTGAAATTCATGGAATTCATCCATCCATATCTGGGGATCCACATCTGGAATTTTTTTGCGCGTTTCAATTTCAGCATCGATATCAATCTTAAATAGCTCTAATTCTTCATTAGCAGCCATGAGACTTAATCTACGTTTCAGCACAAATAATTCCATATTGGATGCTTTCTGCAGCAGTGCTTCTTTTACCTCTTCTTTATTAAATCCTGAAAGAATATCTTGAGTGATGTCCTCAAACATCACTTGCAGCTGATCGCTAACCCTTACATTGCTTTGGAGTGCACCTTCAACGACACTCTGTTTTTCAGAGGTCGTAAGAATCTGCTTTTCTCGTTCAACTAACATCGCATTCAATTGTCTTCTACGATCTACATCTCTGATGTTAGGTAAAATTTCTGCATAGATTATTTTTAACTCGTCGAAATCAATTTTTTTTATATAGGACTCTATAAGTAATATATCTAGGCTAGAAAAAAGACTTGTGATTTGCTCAGCGTATTTAGCCATCTTAACTCCTAGCAATTGTAATTTAATATACAGAAGCACGTGGGATTCAATACTATAAGTGTAGGACAAAAAATTCAGATATTGGCTCCAGCCTTAGCACTATCCGAAAAATAGGTGTCATAATCCGATTCACAGCAGTTTTGAATGGTATTTGGCTATCGAGAACATCTGAACCAGATTTAAAATTGATAATTGAAAAATGGTAGTTAATGACCTAGGAGTGTTTACGCGAATTGAGAACCAATTTCCATCGTTCAGGTAGTGATCTAGTTCGTGATGAAAGACCTTATATCAGAACACTGGGACGATTGACTTGCAGAGCCTTTCCGAATGAAGCGGGTAAGACCCTGAAGCCATTGATTTATCCCTTCTGACTTGTTTGGGAACTGCTCGAAGAATGAGCTGACAGCGTGTCATCGACCCCATTGAGAGTAGTTTCTTTTGGTTTTGGTTTGAAAAATCCTATGTGCCCCACCTTAACTTTTTCTTGTTTTTGTTCCGCCGGACTTTCCAACATCTGATATAGCCCAGCAGTTCCATCAAGCATTAGGGCATGACAATTTCCAAAAAAATCACTTGTACTAGCAGATAAAGTCATCTTGGTTCGAACTATGTTCATAAAAACAAAATCTTCAGAGTATTGAGCTCCGTATTTTGTTGTTAGATAATGTTCAAATTCCCTTTGTTTTACAGCTGAGATATTTAAGGCAGTTAGCAGGTTTTTATTCGGCTCACTGATATTATTGATATTAATAATATAATCTTCAAACGCAGCTTTTAAAGCAGCTTTATTGTCCTCTCGAATACATGATTGAAAATGTTCACGAGCAAAGTTTCTTACTTCCCCTAAAATCACATCTTCAGTTACGATGCTAATCAGAGGATGTCCTAGAACCGATTGAAAGAGTCTGCGTTTGACACCCGAATAACAAGAAGGTCTATCTCCCTCTAGGTCATCATATTCCTCTAGTTTCTCTTTTGAAGTAACTCGTGTTTTATCCCAATTATGAGAGCGTCCAATGAGAGCCAACTCGTCAACATAATGATTTAAACGGGATTCAAAAGTATGTCCCTCTGTAGGTTCAGTTTCTTTATCCTTGGCTGCCAACCAAAGAAGTCCAATAAGGGGCTGATAATCCTCAAAAGTAGACCACTTGGCCAAAGTTTTTTTATCCTGATAAACATATTCTGCATCGGGATGCATCCATGGGTTAGGTTTAGATAAATAACGCCACGCCGAATGATCTTTATTTTGATAATACGCCTTTAATGCAAGTTGGTACTCATTTTCTTTTAATTTAAGATGTTTAAATTCTGCAAAATCCATAGGCAGAATAATTCGCTTTCCGTCTCTATCTACTATTGAAGCTGGATTTGCTGTATACCGTTCTATGAGCTGAGCACGTAGATCACTCATGAGATTACTCATACCTCTGCTCTTCAGAGTAGGCCCATATCGTTTAATCGCATCATCAAGACGTTTTTGTTCACCAGTGGTCAAAGCGGTCATGGATGATTCACCATCTTTACACAACTGGGATAAATCTAATTCTCCACGTGCTTCTGCACGATAATAATCATTTTCCTCTGTTAAAGATTTAACTTCGGGAATATTTAATAGAATGGTCGCGGCATCTTGATTCCCGGTGGTCAGAGCAAGTCGTATCAGTTCATTAGGTTGTTCTGGAGTAACTGCCATATGAGCTAAGGCTTTTACCGAAGGTAAATTGAGTAAAAACTTTATCTCATCATCTAAAGCACGCTCATTACGGCGAATTAAATTTCTTACTAGGTAAAAACAAATTTTGGCTTGTTCCAAACTCTGAATGTCAAAAACACCGGGTGGAGGGAAGTTAAGCGCTTCACGATGAAGAGCACTTAAGTGTTGGCTAATAAATGGATTAACACTCGCTTTACCAAATTCTTGCACATGAGCTTCAGCATAAGCAAAACAACGGCTACTCTTTGAGAGCAACCAATGGCTCGCTTCTATCTGTGCATTTTCTACCGATGCACGATAAGCGCGGAAATTATCAGCTTCTACCATGTGCTCGAATAATTGGGGTGCTTTTGATTCTAAATGACTTAATACACTTATATGACCATTTTTTGCCCCCATTCGGAATGCATAATAGTTTTGTGCCTCAATCATTTTGATGACTAATTCTGATGCCTTTGCTTCTAAATCTTTAAGAACAGCCACATGCCCATTGCTAGCTGCATTTTTATAGGCCGCATAATTTTCGGCAAGGATCATTTCCCGAGTAAGGCTTGAAGCTTTAGACTCCAGGTAGTTTAGTATCTCTGCATGGCCATGCTCTGCTCCTTTTCTATAAGCATAAAATTCATTATCCTTAATTAGATCAAGAACTTCCTGGCTACTTTGAAATTGTTTTGTATAGGTATCTAAAAAAACTAGATTCCCTAATACAGCGAATAATGAAAATAGCGTTTTTTTATTGAACTCCAGTTTTTTTGCTGTCTCTTCAAGCAAGGAAAAATTATTGGGCTGAGCCAAGGCAATTCCCAGCCAGGCTTGCTTCTTCTTCCATTGATCGTTGAGTTTAGATTTATATTTATCTAAACTTAAAATTGTTGCCTCACTACTACCGGCTTTCATAATAGAAATGACCGATTCTTCTAAGGTTTCGTTGAATAATTGATTGTCTTTCCACATTGAAGCAGGTATTAGTTTACCTTGCTTATGCTTCATCCGCTCTTCAAGTGATTTAAATTTGGCCATATAAACTCACATAATCGTTCAATATGCTGAATAATACCACAAGCTCTTTGTTTTGACTTAACTTGTAGTCACATTGATAAATATTTACACTCAAACTTCGTTGAAATCAATATTAAAACTATAGACTAACCAGATTAGTTAGGTGGGTTTTTATGCCACATTACTTGTTTCCATTATGAAACATAATGATTTATATAGAGATTTCTGTTTGCTGTAATAGGAGTTAAAGCTAAGAATTAAGTCCGTATGTGCTACATTTAAAACCAGGAGATGAACATACCATATTGACTTACAATTAAATTGACTGTACTATATTTCACCAGATCACAGTGAATTTCAATCATTCCACAGTATTTATCTAATAGATAGCTCATCGGAGACACACTATGAAATTTTTTTCTACGCCAGCAACGGTACTGACCAGTTTGGGACTCTATTCAAATGAAATTCAGTATTTACTAGAAAAATTAACTGGCAAAAAGGCTTGGGTCTCTTATAAAGATGATGAAGGTCATGTTTTAAGGCTTCAAATTATTCGAAAAAACAATGGAACGTATTTTGCTCTTGTGGATGCGGAATCTTTATGTGGTCTAAAAGATAAAACATTATTCATAAGAAACGGGGTAGAATTTGGCCTCAAACAACAAGGTCTTGACATTCCTTTTACTGAAATTGCTGTGGGTGGTCTTGTGAGTGATGAAGGACGATTAGGAATTTTTTCCAAACTCTTAGGAAAGGTACCTCCAGCGGTACATGAATATGTAGCATTCAAGCTCCCTGGTGAGTCGCAGGTATTCATTGACGATCCCCGCACTGGTTTTTTTGATTGGAGAGAAAAATTTCAATCGCGAACAAATAATCAAGTCTGTTGTTTTGCAGCCACGGCAATTTTTATTGCCTCGTGTATCGCTCTCAAGCGCGGAGATGCACCTGACTCTACTCCTGAACTCTTTAACGAAATTTATAAGAACGATGAGCTAAGGGCCCTTATTCAGCAACTAGAGAATAAAGTTGGCAGCTCAACTGAAACCAAAAAACAAGTCATGGACTCTTTTGTAAAAGCCTTAAGCAATTTCCCATTCCCTAGACTAGATAAAAAAGAAGAAAATGGAAATGAAGCGATACTTACTGCATTAAAGGCCTAATCCAATGACGCTCGCGGATTTGCGATGGAAGAGCCTTTTTCAGAAAAGGCTCTACTAAGTTCCTGCTTTTATACTAGTTTTACCTTGAAACCCAGTTGACCATTATACGCATTCACATGCAAATTTAACCCGGTGGTATAACTGGCGTTTGCATAAATAAAAGTATTTTTAGGTAATTCAACTGTAGTTCCTAGATTAAACTCCATTGAGGCGCCTTCCAATTGAGATTGAAACGGAATGTATCCATAGACTGACGTAAATTGCGCTTTCGGATCCCCTTGAAACTGATACCAGAAATTAGGGCGAAACCAGGTAGTGAGTTTTTTGATTTTTTGTTGCTCATTAAATGTCTGTTCATTTGCCAAACGTACCCCCAAGCGCCCTGCAAGTGAATCATTATCTCTAAAACGAATTTTTGCACCGACATCATGTGTATCATCTAAATTAACGAATTGATAAATAAGCTGTCCCTGAGGTTCCACTACCCACTGCTGCTTCCACAGCAAAGGATACCCACCTTCTACTGATGCAGCAAAGCCTACTCCGCTGTTATCCAGTGCGATGGCTCTAAATGAACTGGAGTTCATATCTGTATAAAAGGTAGTCTGTAAGACCGTATCAATATATGCTTTCGTTGGTGAATAATAGGTTCCATATGCACCCACTGTGTATGCTGTAAACAAATTATTACCGATATAATGGGAAAAACGTTTTACATCCCCATCAGAACGACCAAAAGCACCATACCCCCCAAGATGATAGCTTGAGCCGTTAGTTAGAGATTGCGAAAAAAGATCGCCACCTAATTGTAAGCCTGAAAAATTATAATCATAACTCACTCCGCGCATCCGCTGATGATGATTGACACGATTCCTATTGCCATGTAAGCCAATCAGGCGACCCCAAACACGGTTTTTGGCGTTGGTTGATGCATCATTTGACCAGTCATCCTGCCCAACTCGCTCATGCAAAGTACCAATCAGGTTTTGTCCATAGAGCAAAGTCGTTGCAGCTAAGGTAGGATAAATTAGCGTTTCGATTCGATAATTTGCGGGTACAGGTGGTGCAGGTGGCTCAGGTACGCATTCCGGATTACTCGCAGGACAAATGGAACGTAAATACCAATTATTTTCATTATCTCCATTAAGACTCGAACGATATAAAAAATATTCAAATGGACCGGACACTGCGGGAGATGCTAAAGAGAAGGCGGTGGATGAGGTAGTTGCACCACCTAGAGCATCAACTACCAAAATACCATCCCCTGTGGTTAAAGCCCCCGCCCCACCGGTATTATTAATAATTAAACCCGTTGTCCCTGTAGCAGAGCCATTATTGATGATTAGCATATCTGAAGGCGAACTGGAGCCATTTAAGAAGGTGTTCAGCTGCATCAACCCATTATTACCTACATAGTTATCAACAGTTAATGTTTTATAAATACTGCCACTTGGTGGGGTAAAAAAAATGGTACTATTGTCATTCAATAAGTTGGTGATAACGGAATTAGCCGACATATTCCATATGCTATGGTCGAAAAGTGAAACGCTCGATGTTGCATTCGTCGCAGAATCCAGTAAGGCAGAACCAGTTAATGTTGAATTATAGGATTCCAGGTTAATTACTCCAGCATTTACTGCGGACAGCAAACTGCCGTTTCCAGTAACCGTGGTATCCCTAAGGGTGGTATTTAAAATAGTATTATCGCTTACGATTGCCGTGGCATTATGCGTCTCAATAGCCCCTCCCTCCACACTTATTATACTCGTTACCCCGCTACTGTAAGGGGTCGCATAAAGACCATAAGCATTTTCTCCGTACGTTTCAATAGTAGAATCGGTTAAAACTATATCTCCCCCACTGCGTGCATACGCCCCATAGGCTGCATTACCATAAGTAGTAATAGTGAAATTTGAGGCATTAATTAAGGAGCGTTGGCTTGCTGAGGATAAGGAGTAAAGTGCCATTTCACCATCAGCACTGGTATCTATCGAGCCACCATTGATAGTAATAAGTCCTCCCTGGATCGCCTCAATCCCATAATTACCCATGCCCGCTATAGAAGTGATAACATTAGTTAAAGTTATCGAGCTATTTCCTCGTGCATATACCCCTCCCGAACTCGAATTTCCATTGATGGTAATTGAACCATTTGTCATGAGTATGGTACTGGTATTGTCCGCATAGAGCCCTCTTCCTCCTGTCACGGTAGCTCCTACGTTAAGGTTAACCTCATCTAGGATAATAGTACCCTGCAATGCTTCGGCAGCACTCGAAGAAGCCCCATTGACAGTCACATTGGTTTGGGAAGCGGTAATCGTTGGATTATCCAAGCCAATAGCATAAATCCCATGAGCAAAAATACCATTAGTTGTAATGGTTGACCCGGTCACATTTATCCTGCCCGCATCATTTGCCTGCACTCCATTTGCTTGAGTGCCATGAGTAATGATTGATACATCTGTAGCATTGATTGTTGCATTATTAAGAAAAGCATATAAACCATCTGCATTCGCACCCGAGGTAGTTATCTCTGTGTTTGCACCAACATTAATAATTGCCCCATCGCGTGCGAATATTGCTTTTGCATCAGCACTACCTGAGGTGCTTACGGTGCTTCCCGCTGCCAAAGAAATGCTACTGCCTAAACCTAAAGCATAAGCCCCAGAAGAAAAATTACCGCCGGTGATGAGTATAAGAGGAGTGCTGCTTGTAATAACTCCTCCACTCAATGCATAGAGGCTATAACCAAGAGTTGGTGTGGCAACACCCGTATCATAAGTTCCTGAGGCAACTTCGTTGGTACCATTTGCTACCAATTGTACTGCTAAAGCCTCTCCTAATAAACTGAAACTCAAAGAAAAGGAAATTAATAAAAAAGAAGGTGATTTTATTTTCGAAAACATTTTAACATCCTGTATTGTAGGAGACGATCAGTCATTCCGTTAACTAATTTAATTCGTTTTCTGGTCAAACAAAAAAAATTACCACAGCCAGCAAAACTAAACTTTATTGATGCATATTTTATATAATTCAAAGCTTTTCTAATAAATCCTAATCGTAAATGATTTAAATTTAATATTTTTTTATCACATAATAATAACAATATTCAATAGAAATATTTACTCATGCCTCATTGCATCGACATTATCAGCATCCAATATCTCGATCTCACTTTTTGCGGGGGCTTGACTCGGTGCGGCAACAAAAAAACGCCCTCCCTTGCGGAGACGAATAAGCGTAGTGGGCTTGTGTATGGTTCCCTCATCAAGATGCTTCGCTTGGGGCGTAGATTCCCAGCCCTCCTCTTCACTGCTTTTTTTCCTTTTTTTATTCCGAACTAATATATTACTCTCGTTATCAGGTATTGATTCCACAACAGCACGGTGAGTGAGATGATTTTGAGATAGCCTATTGAAATAAGAATGAATTGGCAATGATAATAGTGATGGAATCGGCTGACATTGTGTAATGATAATTTTTTGTTTATGGCTAGGAGCAATCGTGAAAAATCCTTGGTAATTAAATAATGAAGAGGTCTCTTTTAAATGCTGAGTTAGGTCATTAAAAATATTATGTGCATTATTATCGCCCACCACTAAAACAATAAATCCATTCACCTGCATAGACATTAATGCTTGCGTAAGAAGCTTGAATAAAAACTTTTCTTTCCAAAGTGCGTATGTTGTATATCTATGAGTGCTTTGCTCTTGACCTTGATATATCTCTTCTAAAAAATAAGGAGGACAGGTCAGCATAAGTTGATGACGTACTCCATAGGGCATTAATTCCTGCTCACTTAAATCTTCCATCGGTTTGTCGTGGATAATCGTTTCAAAACCGTCAGGAGCGAATTCTCGGATTATATTTTGATAACATTCTTGTAATCCACTATTTGGATCTGTCCCTACATAGCGCTGCAATCCTAATTGTTGTGAAATAAATGCTCCCATTAAACGATCCCCCCAGCCCGAACAAAGATCTAATAATGAGGTGGTAGCCGAATGATATTTATTTTGTAAGTAGGTAATAAGATATGGGACGTATAAAGGTTCGAAGTGCCCTGATGTATAGGTTTGATTTAATTGACACCTTAATCTTCTAAGTGAAAAAAATTCATCACTGTCTTCTTTATCGGCATTAGTACGACAATAATCGCTATAAGCTAATTGACCATTTTTATTTACACTAGTTTTATAAAAATGTAATTGCTTAAAGAGTTGATGTAGAAGGCCGGGGCTTGCCCAAAAGTCGACTACCGACATTTTTTGTTTCGGCTTAACCGTCAAATGACGATAATCCTGGCTATATAAATCGACAAGTTCGTTGCTTTTTAATCCAGTAGATCTAATGTTGATAACACCTTTGTTTTCCGAAGACTCATCAAGCTCTAGTTGATTAGATAGTTTTATTTTAATCTCTGCTACTTGGTTACACAACTTTGCATAACGTTCACTACGCTCTCCGGTATCAATCATCCTAGGAAATGCGAATTCATGCTGTCTAATTTCTTTATAAACCCTTAGTGCTAAGGCATGAAAAACGAGTGTTTCAAGTTTTTTTGTTCGTTCTAGTTTTTCTATTTTTTCTAACGTCGGGTATTTTGCATCCATATACTGAATTAATTTTCCAATGTGTCCTGCTAAGTATTTCGCAGGAACAAATACCGGCCATTGAAAAAAATCAGGTATTGATTGTTCGGTAAGAATAGAAATAAGTAGATGCTGTAACTCAGGGTCATCGTTTAACTCATCCTCGTTTATTGCATTTTTTGAACCCCACTGATGCGGATTTAGCCTTGCCTCTTGATTAATCCAATCGGCAAAGAATGTATCGCTGTTATCTAGTTTTAGAATTTGGATTAATTTTTCATAAGTACGAATTAATTGCCTATTCAATTTCTGTTCCAACCACATAAATTGGACAAATTATACACAGCAATATGCTTTCAATCAATCAGAAAGCGCAAGTAATAATCAATTATCATCTGGTTATTTATTTGCCTCCCAGCCTTTACTCTTCTTAAATTATTTGGGAAGAGAATCAATCCTGTTAATTTGAAATAAAAAAAAACCCTATCAGTATAACTGACAGGGTTTTTTAAAATCGCTTACTGAATTACTTAGCAGCAGCTTTCTTTTCTTTTTCTTTGGCAATTACTGCTTCAGCTACGCTATTTGGGCAAGGAGCATAGTGAGAGAATTCCATTGAAAATTGACCACGGCCTGAAGTAAGAGTACGTAAGGTACTGATGTAACCAAACATTTCAGAAAGAGGAACATCGGCCTTAATACGAACGCCAGCCGCACTTGGCTCTTGACCAGAGATCATACCGCGACGACGGTTCAAGTCACCAATTACGTTACCAACATCATCTTCAGTACTGTACACGTCAACTTTCATAATTGGCTCAAGCAACTGCGGCGCAGCCTTAGGTATTGATTGACGGAACGCACCTTTTGCCGCAATTTCGAACGCGATCGCAGAAGAGTCAACTGGGTGATAACCACCGTCAGTCAGCGTTACGACCACATCTAATACAGGGAAACCTGCCAACGTACCAGTACCCATCATTGAACGGAAGCCTTTCTCAATTGCAGGGAAGAATTCTTTAGGAACGTTACCACCAACAACTGTTGAAGCAAACGTAAACCCAGTGTTTGGCTCACCTGGCTGAATAGTGTAGTCAATTTTACCGTATTGACCAGAACCACCTGATTGCTTCTTATGCGTATAGCTGTCCGCAACCTGTTTCGTAATCGTTTCACGGTAAGCAACCTGTGGTTGACCTACGATTAACTCAACATCATAAGTACGCTTTAGAATATCTACTTTAATATCAAGATGTAATTCGCCCATACCACGAAGAATGGTTTCACCTGAGTCTTCGTCAGTTTCCACTCGGAAGGTTGGATCTTCTGCAACCATTTTACCAATCGCAACACCCATTTTTTCAGTTGAGCCTTTATCTTTTGGCGAAACCGCTATAGAGATTACTGGCTCAGGGAATACCATCGCTTCAAGTGTACACTCATGATTAGGATCGCAAAGAGTATGACCGGTACGAACGTTTTTCATACCGACAATCGCAATAATATCGCCTGCTTCAGCGCTTTGTAATTCATTACGATCATTCGCATGCATTTCAACCATACGGCCAACACGTTCAGTTTTACCCGTAAAGGAGTTAAGAATTGTATCCCCTTTATTTAGTTTTCCTGAATAGACACGTACGAAAGTTAAGGCACCAAAACGGTCATCCATAATTTTGAATGCTAAAGCACGGAATGGCTCATCACGAGAAACGATTGCAAATTCACCGTTTGGCTCCCCTTCCGCATTAGTTAATGGCTGAGGATTAACTTCATGTGGAGCAGGTAAATAGTCAACTACTGCATCTAACAATAATTGCATCCCTTTGTTTTTGAACGCAGAGCCGCAATATGTTGGGAAGAATGCTAATTCCAATGTACCTTTGCGAATGCAACGCTTAATGTCTTCAATTGAAGGCTCTTCGCCATCTAAGTAAGCCATTAGCAACTCATCATCCATTTCAAGAGCTGTTTCAATTAATTGTGCACGATACATTTCAACATCATCATGCATATCAGCAGGTACGTCAGTAACAGTGAAGTTTTCTGGTAACCCTGAGTCATCCCAAACAAAAGCTTTACGAGATAATAAGTCGACCACACCAACAAACGTATCCTCGAAACCAATCGGTAACGTCATAATTAAAGGATTTGCACCCAACACTTTTTTGATTTGGTCAGTAACTTTCAAGAAGTTTGCACCAATACGGTCGAGCTTGTTTACGAAAATTAAACGAGATACTTTTGAATTGTTCGCATAACGCCAGTTTGTCTCTGACTGAGGCTCAACACCGCCTGAACCACAAAATACCCCGATACCACCATCGAGAACTTTCAGTGAACGATATACTTCAACAGTGAAATCAACGTGTCCTGGGGTATCAATAACGTTAAAGCGTGTGCCTTTCCAGTAACAACTTACTGCTGCTGACTGAATAGTAATACCGCGCTCAGCTTCTTGTTCCATGAAGTCGGTTGTTGATTCACCATCGTGAACCTCTCCTATTTTATGGATTTTACCAGTAAGCTTAAGAATACGTTCGGTAGTAGTGGTTTTTCCGGCATCTACGTGAGCGAAGATTCCAATGTTTCTATAAAGGTTTAAGTCAGTCATAATACTCTTATAAAATTTAATGGATAATAATTTGTCGCATATTGTACAGCATTTTATCCGGATTTACAGCAGAACTCACCCCATTTTTTATGATTATTTTACCTATCGCGTGAAACCGCATCACACCGTGAAAGCTACACGCATTATGTGGGAGGCTATTTGTAAACGGGCCATAAAGCTGGAGGATTTCGTAGCCTAAAAGGACTATTAATAAAATCATTATGCTTGTAAAAAACAATTATACAATTAGTGCGTTCATGGACGCTGTAGGAAAATCCTTAATCCATTTAATCATGAATTGTACGAATGCGCTTACCTATTATATATAGTAGATAACGTTGGAGATCGCCATTCGGACAATTGCGCCGGTTTGTTCAACCTTATAAAAATACCGAAGGCACATTCCACCACAGCCAATAAAAATATTATTATTTACTATTTGCAACCCAAGTAATAAATCGAATAATTGCACTTATAAATTAGACTTCTATTTTTATTTAAGCCAAAAACAGTGCATCTACTGAACTGCTTGCTTGGCTTTACTTTGTCTATTTTTTTGTTACCATAGGCAAGAAAAAAATAAATTAAATCAGATTCTACTCAGGTTGAATACAAATAAGTATGAAACATCCTTATCGAAAAAGCACGCTTTAAAATAATTGCACTATGGATTACCTTAATAAAATATTAATTTTATTTTTCAGCATAAATATTAATTTTTAATAGAGAACAGCAACATTTGCGTATACTAAATTACCACAAAAAATTTAGTTCGATTTATGTCTCTGTCATAAGAAAGATTCTATACATCATTACTGGGATAAAGTGAATATAATAAAAAAGAAGCTAAACCAATCGATATTAACTATAGGGAATATTAATAGGATTTTTTGGAAAAAATCACCTATGAAACTGATAAAAAAAAGAAATAAAACGTCTAATTACTTTATTTCTTTTATAATTGACACGAGCTTTTCTATTAAGCAAGTTAACAGCCCCGCATCTCGTTTATTAGAAACCAGTATACGAACTTTAATAAACCAATCGTTGTTTAATTATATTCCCGCACGACATCAAGAATCGTTCAAAGAGAAAATAGAACAATTAATAAGCACTAATTTAAAACAGGCATGTGAAATTGAAATCGTTCAAAAAGACGGTTCATATAAACAAATACTGTTCCAATGCAGCATGGCGGGAAATAATTTGCTTGCTATTGATGGAATAGAAACCACCTCCATACGTCAATCGCAAAGTAAGGATCAGGATATTGAATTATTGAGCTTAATCAATAACTTATTTCATCATGCGGATGATGCAATTGCTGTTTTGGATGACGAACTGAATGTTAAAATTAGCAATCAGTTGTTTACTTCCTTATTACAACGTATGACATCCCAGAGCATTAGTGTCGGCATGAATTTACACGAAGCGCTTGTAGAGAAAACACGCTTAAAAGTAAATATTATCAATGCGTGTAAAGATGCTCTTTCAGGGAAGAAAACCAGCATCTTAATTGAAAATCCTAATCAAGAGAGTGATATTTATTATTGTTACGAGTTACGCCTTTATTCTATATATAATACTTTTCGCAAAAAAAACGACTTAATTTTTCGCATTAAAGACACCGCCGATTATAAGTTACAACATAAACTGCAAGCGGATATCAGTAAAACCTGTAAAAACAGTATAATCAATGCCATGACTACCGCGCTGGCACATGAAATCAACCAGCCATTAACTGCCATTGCTACCTACAGTCGTAGTTGTCTTTTCATGCTTAAAAATAAATTAACTTCCGATAATTTAGAAGAGCGATTGTCACTGGCATTAGAAAAAATTTCCTCACAAGCAGAACTTGCAGGGGAAATCATTGCAAACATGAAGCAATTTATTCGCAAAGAACATGTTTATGTGGAAAAAACGGATATTAATCAATTAATACATGACGCTTTATCTATTTTTCATTACGAATTACTTGAGCTTGAATTAAAGATTACCCTCAATTTAGTTGATAACCTTCCGTCGGTATTAATTAATAGAACTCACATTATTCAGGTTATTTTAAATTTAGCACGCAATAGCATTGAGGCTTTTCACAATAGTAATGAAGAACACCCCGAACTAACCATTGAAACATCAACTTGCGACAATTACATACAAGTTATAATCAGGGACAATGGGCCTGGAGTACCTAAGGAGCATATGGATAAAATATTAACATCGTGTTTTACCACTAAAAAACAAGGGCATGGCATAGGCTTACATATTTGCCGCACTTTAATTGAGAATCAGGGTGGAAAACTCCATTTTCAAGCCGAAGAGAGAAAAGGCGCCTGCTTTGTCCTAAGTATACCCTTCGATACCTCTAATGAAAAAAATTAAGTTCTATATTGTTGATGATAATGAGGCGATCTGTGATGCGTTATTCTTTTTATTACATTCAGTTTACGAAGAGGCTATAGAATTGAATGTTTTTCACCACCCTGTTCATTTCTTACAACAGTATTCTCCTGAAGGGGATGGCTGTTTAATTGTGGACATGAACATTCCCTCAATGAATGGGCTCGAATTAGTACAGAAACTTAGAAACAATGGCAGCAAACTCAAAATTCTTATGATGAGTGGTTGCGCTAAAGAGCTCATTATTAACACGCAATTAAATTACGGAATTGATGAATTTATAGAAAAGCCGTTTAAGATAGACCTTTTTTTAGAAAAAATTACCAATCTAATTTAAGAATATTTTCTCATAACTAATGTTTTCCATGATACTAATTTTAAAAAAAATTCACATATAATTCGCAAATTCTATTAAATTCATGAGCAAGGAACAATCATGTCTGTAAAAATAAATGGTACTGTTAAATGGTTTAGGGATGATAAGGGCTTTGGTTTTATACAAAGTGAAGGACAAGAATATTTTGTTCATTTTAGTGGAATAGTAGGTGATGGATTTAAATCGCTTCCCGTTGGAGCAAAAGTTGCTTTCGCTCTCACTAAAGGTGCAAAAGGCATGCAAGCGCATGATGTGGAAGTTATTAACTAATTTGTTCTTTATGTTTTATAGGAATTTACAAAGGCTAGCTTAGCTTAAGGATATTAGGAATAATATGCAAACGAATAAGCAAACTATCTACATCATTGATGATGAGCCGGCAGTTTGTGACTCATTACAATGGCTATTTGAGTCCATACAATTTCACGTAGAAACCTATAAAACAGCATCCTCTTTTCAAGAGAGTTATGATCCACAAAACGCTGGGTTACTTATCACCGACGTGCGTCTTCCTCATGTAAGTGGATTGGAACTTTTAGAAAAACTAAGACAACAAAAAATTTTTTTACCCGTAATCGTCATTACAGGATATGGAGATATCCCCATGGCCGTACGCGCGATGAAATTAGGTGCAAAAGACTTTTTATTAAAGCCGTTTAATGAGCAAGTACTTTTAGAGAAAGTGCAAAAACATGTTAACCAGTCCGTTAATAATGAATCACTCCACCTAATCAATAAACGCATCAGCAGTTTATCTAAACGAGAGCAGCAAATTATCAAGCTCATTATCGATGGTAAGTTAAATAAGCAAATAGCTCATGAACTTTCTATATCTATTTCCACAGTTGAAGCTCATCGCTCCAATATTATGACGAAAGTTCAGGCAAAAAACTTAGCACAGCTAATAAAACTTTATCTTCAGGCACAACAAGACTACGAATCCGCTTGATAGTTGAGTAAAGTAACCGAATTAACTCCAAGCCCCCTCCCCTCTTCTGTTGCAACTACGAACGGAGTTGTACTTTTTGTTTGTACGCGTATGCTCTACATTTGTATCAATACACTAAGAAGACTTCCCTCTTAGGCACAAAGTTGTTGCTCATGTTCTATTTCTTGCTCTAAAGTAGCCTGTTGTATCCATAAAGATTCAAGCTCTTTTCTAACTGATTGAATATTTTCTCTGATTTGCGCGATGAGCCCTTCATCAGATTCCTGATATAGGTTCTCGGTCAACTCATTAATTAAGGTTCCTTTTTCATATAATGTTGCTTCAATTTGGGCTAAACACTGATTTTTATGAGTTATATTTGCTTTGGGAGGCTTTATTTCCGCCTCTTTTTTCTTTTGCCATTGCTTGTTACGTAAATTTTGTTGGTCATCAAAATTTTGCCCTAAATAAAAATGCTTATAAAATCCTTTAGGTGTTCGCCAAGTATTTGTTCTTACCAATTTAGACAAAATATTATTGCGATACTTAAAACAATGCGTATTGGGCATATAAAAATCTACATTAAGAAGAGCATATAAATATTCTGCTACTAACTGTTTGGGAGTAGAAAATAACTTGTGATGTTCAAATGTAAGATTAAAAAAAGTGCCTGAAACCATTTTTTTCACTTCGTCAGGAATTTCTTCTTTTATTTCGGAAAATAATAATTCTTGTATGCAGTTAAATTGCTGTATCAATCGTTGATTTTGGTTTTTATCCACATGAAATGTTCTTTTTTTGAAAATAACATTATTTAATGATTTTTTATAAAGATCACTTATATATAATTCCCTCATATTGAGGGATTCGGACCCCTCATTTAGGGTGGATTTTAAACACTTTGTTTCCTTTTTCGATTCTGGTTGTTCAGGTAAAGTCTCCGCTGGCACTTCAACCGCAAGTAAACTCAATAATTTATTTGTGATGCAAATGTAGGTGCCTTTTTTAACTTCAAATTCACCTTGCTCTTTGGTTCTGCTGTAGAGGGCTTGTCGTCGCGTAATAAAGCCTTCTTCATTTAATTCTCTAATGTAACGCTCTAGAGTACTTAAAGGAATTCCTGTGTCGGCTACAATTTGTGAATAAGGTTTCATAAACCACTTTTGTTCAGAGCCTTTTAATTTGTAGGTGCTGCTTTGCCAACCTAGTAGAATGTAATCAATAAGTTGGGCTTTACGTGAGGATTTAATAATTGTAACAAGTTTCTTAAATCTTAGGTGAAAAATCGAGCAAAGATTCCCCATAGATAATATCCTTATCCTATTGTGTTTTTTAGGGAACAGAGCTAAAATAAATACGGATAGATCCAAAAAAATGAAGGAATTACCAGTTCCGTCATTTTAGGACATTTAGCTATGTTCGTTATTAAATGTTTTGAGGTTATGAGGAGTTGCCGCTCTTCATAACCATTCTTTTATTATTCTTATTTTTTCATTTACGTTCCTATTTATTTCCGTTATTTGGCTATTCATATAGCTCTATGTATCTGTTTTTGCGTACACCGTTTACAAGTATTGAGGGAATACCATTTCATGCTCTGGTTGAACGAAAAAGCCGAAGAAAATGCCTGCACATTGGTACCTGGCTTTTTCTCATCGACTTTTTCGTCCAATCGGAGCTTAAATCTAATTTGCCAACAAGATTCAAGCACAAATGCTTTGAGTGGATTCTACGTTGTTTGCCGCCCTACCTTTCTTTTTTACTGTACGCATTAATTTATGATCCATTTATACGTGATCGTTATCCTTTATGTCAATACTCAATACGTAAAATGTCAAAGATTTATTTTTCTCCTCTAGAACCCTGATTTTACATGAACTATAGCCTTTTTTAGCTTTCCAGTTTATTCTTTATATCATACTCAATACGGTATTGAGTATTGGTTGCTTTTTTCCTCAATTTTAGGTAATGTATGGGTTCACAAATTAACTTATGGAGAGGTGTATGGCCACGAAAAAACCTAAAGTTTTAGTCGTTGCTAATAATAAAGGTGGTGTTGGAAAAAGCCTGATTAGCCAATTAATATCGACCTATATTGCTTTTAAAAAAAATAAAAAGGTCTTGGTTCTCGATTTTGACCCGCAAGGCAATATGTCGTACCGATTTCTTCGCGATACTCGTATTCGTGACATGTCGAGTTATAAACCGCCTTTGCATCCGGATTATGATCCTAATAACCCAGATGATGACGGTTGGGACGGTCGCTCATCGGCATTAGATATGTGGACTGAAAATCCCGTAGTTCCTTATCCTACAGATCTTGAGAATTTAGATATTCTTCCTAGTGACGCCGGATTGATCAAGGACATTGAAGCTTTTGAATACAGTGACAGTCTTGAAAGTATTGTACAGCGTCCTTACGATTTTTTTGCCATGGATGAATTTATTGATTGTGGTTATGATTTGATTCTTATCGATACACCCCCTGCAAAAGGACCTCTGACGCAAAGTGCTATTCGCGCGGCAACACATGTTTTAATACCGTTGGAGCTGAGTAACAAATCATTGCAAGGTCTAGCTGGAATGGTTGATTTAGTTAATCGTCAAAACGTCTATCGCCCCAGTAATTCCCAAGCCAAAATTATCGGCTTATTGAAAAATAAAGTTGATTATAACAAGCGTACTCCGCAAAATCGTATTATTGATACGATTATGTCTAATCCAATGTTAAGTCAGTTATTAATTGACGAAATTGAAGTTCATGATTCTCCAAGAGCTGTTGATATCGATGAAGATCAAGCGCCTATTTCGGCACCTTATACTGAATTAAAAGATAATGATCGATTTGCTATTGAAGCACTTGCTTTGGGTGAGTTTGTTTATAAAAAAGTATTAGGAGATAAAGAACGTGTCCATCAAAAAGAAACTAATGGCGAGCTCATTAACGTCGAAAGTGAATAAGCCTGATACGATTACTCGTGCAGGTATTACAGCGAATCTAAAGTTTACCCGAGGAAAGCAGCTCGTTGAGCACGATCCTTTCTCTTTGATTCCTGACCCTCAAAACCCAAGACCAGGTGAAATCATTGATGAAGCTTGGTTAAGGGACATGTTGAAGATTGGTACTGAACAATCCTTATGTAACTTTTCTGAGTCTGGTGATTATGTAATTCCTGAATTTTCTGAATTGCATTGTGAGTATACTGAGTCATTAGAGGATAGTTATAATTCACTTCGTGATTTAGCTTTTTCTATTCGTAATGATGGATTAATTCAACCCATAGAGATTTTTTTAGCAGATAGACAAAATGATCCTGATTATTTCCATAATTCTAATTTAGAATATGGCTATGTAATTTTAGAAGGCCATCAACGTCGGTTAGCGGCTATGATGGCTAGTGTGTCAACCGTAACGTGCATTGAAATTACTGATGAAAGTATGTTAGCCAAATTAAAGGTCAAGCATCGTAAACTTCGTAGGCAATTGTCAGAAAATAATCTCAGAAAGGGTTTGACCGTTTCTCAGAATTTTCAAATCGTGCAAGCTCTTTTTGCTGATCCAAGTAGTCACTCGCTTACTAAAAAAGAGTTATCTGGCATTATTGGTTTTAATGAAAGTATTGCTAGTGCTTTGCGTTCTATATGTACGAAGCCTGAAAGTTATCCCCCAGTATTTTTTTCACGCATTCGCGAGAATAAATTGACGTTTAAAACAATTAGAGCATTGGTGCCTAAATCATATGATGAAATAGAACACGCTTTAACTGTAGAATTAGATTCGAATGAAATTCAGCTCAGTGATGCTGTTGAAAAAATGCCTAAGCCACGCGGTAGACAAGGTGGGGCTATAAAGAAATCGGCAACTTTTAAGGTTAATGATGAGCATGAATCCATAACCATGCGTGCTTTATTACTTTCCAGGTTTCCTGAAATTCAAAGAATTGAAGAGGAATCTTCTTTTAAAAGCTTAGAAAGTATCTTAAATAAGATTAAAGAAATGGCCGTTGGAGAGTTGGCGTGACCCGGGTCACGCTTTCATAACTTATTGATAAATAAAGAAAAAATGATATTTTTGATTTTTTTGATTCTAATAAGAGAAGCTTATGACTGAAAAAAGAAAAAGTAAAAAGTTGTTTTTTGCTTTGCCACAAAAAAAAGAAAAATGGCTCGTATGTATACGTTTTCCAAGAGATATTAAAGAAAAACTCAAAGTACAGGCAGACAAAGAATACAGTGGACGAGGTAAGCAATCCTTACTTATTGAGGATGCGGTTAAGTACTATTTATATACGCTTGCCGAAATCAAATGGGCTGAATATGAAAAGGATCTGGATTACTGTGAACTTATCGATGATATTTATGAAGGATTAAACCAAGGACCTTTAGAAAATGCGACACAGGTCTTTTTTACTGAGGAAACAAAAAATCAAATTCTCGAGTTAGAGAAAAAAATCAAGCTAACAAAGCCTCTCATGAAAGATGTACGTACCGGTTTAATCAGAAAGGCGGTTTCGATTCGACTCAGTTTGGGGGATAAGGCCTTTTTTGATTCTATTATGAGTTATAGTGAACAACCTTGAGGGAAAATACCACATGAGGCTAGGGGGTAGTTCTTAATGTACGCTTTGCATCGTGCTACTTTCATGAAAAAAAAGCGTAATAGTTAACACTGATTATCCTTTGCCTTATGTTACTTTAGCTTCAATAAATAAACAATTAATTAAGTAATTACGTAACTTCTTCTCACTAATTGTTGATTAGCGTGCATGATCAGTCTTTACTGAGCGGGCTATTATAATAAATGAAACATAAGGAGAATATCATGACTAAGTACAGTAAAGGAGCACAAAAAGAAGTAGAAAAAGAAGTGCATAAATACAAAGAAGGTAAAGCGCATAGTGGTAAAGGTGATAAGAAGGTCACTAGTAGAAAACAAGCTATAGCGATTGGTTTATCAAAAGCCAGAAAAAAAGGTAAAAAAGTTCCGGCGAAAAAAAATTAGGGAACCTTTCCTATTTTCTTGTTGGATGTATATTTCGTGAGTAGGGCGGGCACACAATAAACTCTTATTCTAATCGCATAGGGCGGAATGTTTAGTTGAGATGCTAAAACTCATCCATACTCTTTATCAATTGTGCCAGCCACTTAGGCGGGGTATTACTGTATCCCAAATACGTAAATATCAGAATAAACTATTTTACCTTATTTAAGATAGATTTAGGTTTAATCAGGAATAGCAACGTCAATTCCTTAACCTTAAGGAGAAACCTCTCTAGCTTATAGCGCTCTGACTTTTTTCAACTCATCTTTGACTAGAGAAGGGAAGAACTTGTGTGAATTACTAGTAAAACACTCTCTTCATTTATGGAAGGGGAGGGGAGTATCCATAATTAGATCTTTAAAATACACCTAGGTGATATTTTTGCCAAGATGGAGATATTCAAATCTTTATTAGCAGATGGGCGTATATTCGTTCATTGAATGGAACGGAGACGTTTTTTGAAGTCAAATGCAGTAGTTTTTACCCGAACGTGGTCTTAGGAAAAAATCTTTTATTGCTATATGCTTCTCGAAGGAGCACATAAGCTTCTTTATTCTTTCCTTCCAGTATCAGGTAATAGGGCTTGGTGTAATATAAATTATCTATTGAGGTCGACAAATTCTTCAATATAGATGGTTTTTAAATACCTCAAGACTTTTTTTATCAAAATCTTTTTCATTTACAATGATGTAACTATCTTTCTCATATTCATAACCTTTAACAATTTCATCAGGTTGGTACCTATATACTTGTTGCTTCATCGACAAGTTGATAGCAGACATGGGAATTCATTTCACATTTAGCAGATGAAAATGAATCTTATTATTTACATCGAGAGAAAAAAATGAGACTGGAATATATATCCCAGTCCAAAAGAAATATCTCCTTTACACATAGATCGCGCCATTCCTAGCTCCACATTAATTCAAGAACAAGCAAACGTATTTTCAGAAACCGTTAGTAGTTACTAGTATAATTAAGAACTAATGGCCGAATTGTGTGAGTAATAAACGAAGTGTAGCTATTTTTTCCTTCTCTGTGCGTGCATGATGAGCTTGCCAATAAGGCCTTGGTCTCTTGATCGTACTCAAAGGCACACCGCATTAAGGTTCAATTACCGATCTGGGAAGGGATGCTCTATGATTCGTATAAATCTTGGTTATTTCCGCACCGATAAAGAATATTTGTGCCGAGTAATAAACCCATATTAACAGCACGATAATCGAGCTTGCCGCACCAAAGACAGAGACAATCTCAGCTTTATTCAAATAAAAGCCGATGGCTATTTTCCCCAGGCTAAATAATACGGCGGTGATTAGGGCACCGACCCATACATTGCTCCATTTAAGCTCGATATCAGGCAAGCTCTTAAACATCAGGGCAAAGAGTAGGGTGACTAATAAAAAAGAAAATGAGTAACTGATTACAAGTTCAATGAAGATGCTCGTACCAATAAAATAATTAATATGGCTGCTTAAAATTGCTAATAGGGCGCTTAATACTAAGGAGGAAAAGAGTAAAAAAGCAAAAATTAATATCATCGCAAATGAGACAAATTGATTTTTAATCGCGGCAAACCATTTTTGGTGGTGATTCACTTTAACACCCCAGATAATATTTAAGCCTTCTTGAATGGAGTTAAATACACGTGAGGCAGTAAATAATAAAACGATAATACTAAAAATGCGGGCGATGAATGCAGAAGAAGGATGATTGACATTTTTTATCATTTCTTGGATTTGCAAAGCAGTTTGTTCTCCCAATAAGGATTGAACTTGCCCTAATATCTGTCCCCGGGCAGCATCCTCTCCATATAAGGTTCCTACTAAGGAAATACAAATCAATAAAACTGGAGCTAGAGAAAATAGGGTGTAGTAAGCAAGGGCTGCGGCAAGACTTGATACGCGATCATTTTGCCAATTGATGTAAAGCTCATGTAGCCAGCCTAATTTTAAGGTCATAATAAGTTCATTAAATGGTTCACTCATCATAGCCTAACTTATCATGAATAGACTTTCTATATTTATCCCTTATTTGTGGAAAACCATAATTGTTAAAAACTAATCACTGACTAAAATAGACCATCCTGATTGCTAATAAAACGTTTGTTAGACAATTACTGAAGGAGTGATTATGGATAATAAAAGCATCGAGAAATCATTTGATACCACCGATGATAAAATAGAGGGAATTGTGTTACATCTCTTAAAAAAGTACATCATCAAAAACGAATTATCACATCAAGACATCGAGCTCAAGGAAGAGCATCACTGCGAGCAATAGAGAGGAGTAAAGCTCATTATGCGTAGCCGTATTATGCTGCGCTAATACGGGCTTACGTCAAGATTGAGTGTTTTATAGCGTCTTGACAAGCGCTGCTTTAAACGTATCTTTGGTTTCTGACTTTTCTATAGTTGTATTTCCAATCAAAGTAGGTGGTTTTCTGCATAAAAAGTTGACGGGGCAGAGTCTTCCTTAATGAACTGAATGATCAATAAAATAGGAAAATTGGGTTTTCCTAATGTTCGATACCAAAATCCATTAGCCCATAACGAGGATTACTCGTTCCAAATCCAAGACCATAATCACTCATACCATAGCCCGTAGAAGAGACATAATTTCGATTGTAAGCAGGGGCTATGTATTCGGGAGAAGAGTTTGCACCAATAACGCAGCCCGTTAGAAATAGTTCGGGTAGTAGGACTAATAAAACCAAGATTATTTTTCTCATGAAAGCAGACATCCTTGTGCAGGTTATGTATTTAATTATATAGCATGATTGTCTGTATTGCGTAATTTGCGGTTTTTGCAGGGACTGATTGAGTTACTTGAAAAAAATAGTGTAGTGGTAATAATGAAAGAGATCAGTCAATTTACTTTCTTAGGATTTTTGACCATGCTTATAGGTATTCTTAAGGTTGTTTGTGCTACGTTAATTATTTTCTCCGTAGCAATGTATGTTTTTCAACGAAATTTAATTTATTTTCCTGCCCATGAAGAACCCAGCCGACAAGTTTACCATGCTGCGGATATGCAAGAGCTGCGCCTTGAAACAAGTGATGGCATCGATTTACTTGCTTGGTATAAACCCGCTAAAGAGAATCAACCCACGATTTTATTCCTGCATGGGAATGCGGGGCATATCGGTTATCGTATGTTTTTAGCCCGTGCATTTATGGATGCAGGATTTGGGGTGTTGCTTTTGGAGTATCGTGGTTTTGGTGTTAATAAGGGAAGCCCTACAGAGGAGGGGTTTTATACGGATGCACGTACTGCCATCCATTTTTTGCAGCAGCAAGGTATTTCAGCGTCTCACTTAGTGCTTTATGGTGAGTCTATAGGTACTGGTGTGGCCGTAAAAATGGCGGAGGAATTTTCCACTTGTTCAGTAGTCCTTCAGTCTCCATATACTTCCTTGACAGCAGTTGCCCGTTATCATTACCCATGGATTTTTATACCACCTTGGGATAAATATAACTCGCTTGCAAGGATACATCATGTGAAAGCTCCGCTGCTTATTTTGCATGGTAAACAAGACAAGCTTATACCCTTTGAGCAAGGATTGACACTTTTTAAGCAGGCTAATGAGCCCAAAACCTTTGTGGCATTAGATGACAAAGATCATCATAATCTTTGGGACCCACATTTTGTCAAAACGGTTATAAGCTTTATTCAATCACATTGCATTTAATTGCGTTAGAGGGGTAAGACAAGCTTTTTGGCTATAATATCTATCTGTAATCTATTTTGTGGATGGAACCATGTGCTTTTCAGCTTCTGCTAGTTTTGCTGCTGGGATAAATTAATCTTTTCATTGACGACTTATCTGACCTTTACAGCAATGAAGGGTTATTGCCTAAATTAAATTTTTAAACTGATTTGGCATCAACATCATTGCGAACGCAGTGAAGCAACCCGGGGTGTGCGCTGCGAACCTCGGCTTGCTTTATCACTACATTTATTATTATGGCAGAGAAATAACAAGTATACATAAATATTGGCGAAGGTTCTTTTTAACCCGAAACCTTCATCAAAACCAGCCCACTAATAATTAACAGTGCCGCGATTATTCTTAATATATTTGCGGGCTCTCCTAGCAGGAAGATGCCTAATAAGAATGCCCCCACTGTGCCTATACCAGTCCAAATTGCATACGCCGTACCTAAGGATAGGCTTCTCATGGATATGGACAAGAGTATAAAACTAAGAGCCATAGTAATAAGGGTAATAAGTGATGGGGTCAGTTTAGTGAAACCTGAAGATTGTTTCATATAATATGCCCAAACAACTTCAAGTAATCCTGCGAAAAATAAATAGATCCAGGCCATTTTATTATTCCTTATAAATAGTCTGGCCGTCCAGAAATGATAAACCGTGATGGATAAGGTCGTCCTTATAGCTATATTTTAGCACTTTCTGGCGAAGTGGGGGTATAGTACTGATCAAAAAGTTTATTTCTAAATTTATAATCAGGATCCCATTTGCTTTTTAAGCGGAAGAAATCAGGAGCATTGGGGTATGCTTGTAAAAACTGATCCTTAGAGGCAATAATTTGATAAGGTAAGTAATAGGTTCCACCTTCCTCCAATGCCGCATCAATTAGGGCAGACGTCCATTTTTTAACATTTCCTTTATCTGTCTCAGTAACCCCTTGTTGGTAATAAATAACAAATGAAAAAACTTCCGTTCTCGACCATGATAAATAAGATTCATTATCGGGTAGGGCATGACGGATGGAAATGTTCAACACATTTACCTGGTTTCGTTTCAAGATCGCAATCATTTTTTTAGTAAATAAATCAAAATTCTTGATCGGGATAAAATATTCCTGTAGCACGTAGGTGGATTTTGCGCGAGAAGTTGGTTCAATGATCAGTACATCATAACTGGCTTCATAGTTACGCCATTCGATAATGGGGCTTAAATTTTCATAACGATTATAAATATGTTGCCGGAAATATTTACCTGAGTTGCTCTCTGCGACCCAATTTAAAAGAAATTCTTGATATGCAGAAGGGCGGCTTATCGGGGCGAGTCTTTCTTTTATTGTGACCGGCTCATTAGTTTTTTTCCAGGTTATGGCATTAATATACTGAAAATTAGGAGGATATAAATCGGCATTATGAAAGACTGTATCTTGGGTGTGGCGAACATTTTGGAGAAAGTAATTCTTATAGTTGGCTATATTCATTTTTTGAGCAACTCTTTTTAGCGGAGTGTTCGTACTCAGGGAGAGGGTGGCCTCAACAATAACGCCAAGTCCACCATAACCACCCAAGATGCCGAAAAAAAGCTCGCTATTTTCATCTCTGCTGGCACTCACAATTTGCCCATCGGCAAGGACAATTTTAATTGATTTAACGGATTTAATAATTGCCCCTTCATTGACGTAGCGTCCATGTGCATTAACACTGAGCGATCCTCCAACTGTAAAGCTGGAGAATGACTGCATGATTTGTAGGGACAGATTGTATTTATCAATTTCTTCTTGAACTCTTCTCCAGGTAATTCCTGCTTCTACGGTGATTAAAAGCCTTTCTTTATCAAGGGTTAGAATGTGATTTAGACTACGCATGTCAATAAATAGCGTATTGTCCGTGGCAATTTGCCCTCCTTGACTGAATCTTCCCCCACCAATAGAAATCGGACCAGGATGATTTTTTATAAGCTGGCTTATTTCGTCGATAGATTTAGGAGCTAAGATTTCTTTTACTGCGATCGGATTTAGTAAGGTAATGTCGTTCACAATGGGAGCTGAGGCAAAGGAATTGCTGCATAAAAAAAAACCATGATTAATTTAGGGAGAAAAAACTTTTTCTTAATGCGGAATCGAGGTAGCATAATTTCTTTAGTTGGACTTTTATAGGCAGCAAATAGAGTACCCTATTTTTTAGACACCGTGCCATCAATTTATCATGTGGATTGAATTATTAGATCAAATCAAATGTCAGTGGTAATTAAATCCGCTATTGAACCTAAGGTCTATATGCTCCTCAATCGCTTGAATTGGTATCAGCTGTGAATAATGCTTTTTTATCCAAATTATTGTTGACTCCCAAGCATTATCAATGTTTTGCTGTATAACCGGGTCCTCTTGAAACAAGGCAAAAAAATGGTGATAGCTACCAAGTTTTGTACGAGAAAGGTCATATTGCTCAAGCAAGCCTAAGCGGACACGAGGGACCGTCAAGACTTCATGAATACTATGTAAACCACCACCGACAATAAACGCCATAACATTAAGAAGATAGCAGTTATACTCTTCTTGCTCAGTAAATTGTCCTAAAAACAACATTGCCCCACAAAAAAGGGAAGTCATTCCTGATGCCCCAGCTACATAGGGAATGTTACGTGCAACCAATGATTTAACGTACTCTGAATTTATATCTGCTTCCTGACAAAGGCAATCAGGTAACCAGCTCGTATCCCTTTGAGGGTAATCTTCAATATCCTCGTCATGGGTGCTAATGCCTAAACGACATGACAATTCATCATGAAATTCGCCCCTTCCACGATCGTTATAAAGATCAGGAGAGAAATGGATATAATCCCAGAAAAAAATCCGCGGATCTTCATTAGCCACCCATTCTTTACGTAAATACTGCTTGAAATCACCTTGATAAGTATCAAGATTTTTTGGGAGCTTCAAGAGTGGGATAGATTGATAAGCGTCTCGGAAAAACATAAAGTGAATCAACATAATTTGTACGAAATCATCTTGCTTTTTCAGTGTCTCAATCACCTCGCCTATCGAGGGCCGGTGCGCAAAACGTCCAAATGCCAAAGCTAAATGAGGCATGTCCTTGGAATCAATGCTTGGTCCCAAATCATCAAGAAATTCATTTAAAAATGACTGATGGCGATACTTTTTCAATAATGAAATGATAGCAAGGCTAATTTTATTGATACTCTTCCACATGCCTTTGCTTGGATTAGAGAGGATTTTGATCGCCAAATTAGATTCGAAAACTCGTTGCACTCGGCATTCTAAATCCTCGTGTTGAATAGTATCATGCTCAAAATATTTCTTAAAATCACGATTTTTTATACATTCAACGACTTCTTGTAGAAAAGCGGCAAGGGGCTTTGAGATAAGTTTATATAGTGATAACTTATACTTAATCAGATCTTCTAAAACCAGGAAGTTATAACTATGATTAAAAAAATATGGCTTTATGTTCTTAATGATTGAGTCGATGAGTTGTTTATCTTCCTGGCCTGGACAAGAGTAGTAAGAGAGTTTTGTTATAAACAAGGCAAAAACATTGGATTTATCCTTACCTTGCATCTGCTTAACTTCTTCACTAAACATAAAATCTCCATTAAGAACCGTTAAAACACAAGACAAAATTAATTTTTACTTTTTTCCGAGAAACATCTAAAACGATTCTTTCGATGCATTTACCCGGGTCTTATTTGCTTAAAGTTGTTTTCTGCTTATTCTCCATATTGTTTGTAACATGCGTATCAATTCCTTCTATTAACTCTAGAATATCAGTTGGATAAGTCTTAAATTTCTCGATCTTCACCTCTTCTAAAGTACTATTTTTTAAAATAGCGCCGTGAAGTACGCCTATGTCTTCCGAACTCAGACCACAATCCCTAAAACTTAGCGTTTTTACCTGATTATTTTTTTCTAGAGCTGAGGCAATCCTAATTACATCATCTGACGAGAGTTTAAATGAATCAAACCTAGCCGTAGTTTTACCAGGAGCATTTAATGCCAACCAATTTAATAATTTTTCTTTTCCTTGAGCAGGATGATATAGCGATTGAAACATATCGAGATCTCCTTGAGGTTATTTGTTTAAAAATGAGTAAAATTAGGCTGATATTGGGCTCCTTTAGCTTGCTCTATTATCGTATCTAGCTGAGAAAGCAGCCTATTATAGCTGATTTTTTCCGAGGCTTGTTGAGTATTATTTAACAAAGCTTTTTTCTGGACGACAAAATCTTTAATGGAATCTATATCTCCCAAACCCACCATTTTTTTTAATGAAATTACCTCGCTTAATTTTTCCTCTGCTGCTTTCGTGTTATGCATCACTTTCCAAAAAAAGTGAACTTTTCCTTTATCATTACCTCGTGCACGAATATATTTGTCAATTTCAGCCAACAAATCTTTTTTCAACGTATCGGACATTTCATATTTTTCTTGTTGTGGCTCTACCGGCGAAATTTCTTCTCTATTTGGCTGTACTTGTTGGGGCAACTCCAAATGATGTTCTATTGGCAGATATTGTGGTTGATAGATTGTTTTAAAGAATCTAAGGTAATTCGTCCATGCCTCATCCAAGCGGTCACTAAACTCATGGTCAATGGCAGCTTGTTGAGCAAAAAATTGATGGTAATTAGGAGGAGGAGCTAATTTTCCTGGTTCAATAACAGTGACCTGGTATCCAGGGACTAAATTCAACGCATATTGGGCCGGGCCAAGAACTTCATGCCAGCTATGAAATCCTCCTGCCACAATATAGCTTGCAAAAGCAGCCAAATAGTTCTTTTTTAAATCTTCATTGTCTAAATTGGCAATAATTTCCATTTGATTTAAAAAATTACTGGTCATTCCCGATGGACCTGAGACATATACAGCGTCATTATCAATTAAATCAATTACATATTGTGACTCTAAATTAACAGACTGGCTCTTACAATCAGCAACCCACGAAGATGCATGCTTAAAGAACCCCTCCTCGAACTTTTCTTGTCCTCTTAACATCAAACCGGTTTGACAAGTTCGGAGCATATCTGCATTTTTGCCCCGTCCTCTATTATCACCCGCTGTGTATAAAGGACTATCATATAGCTTATCATCCGAAATATGATAACGTAGTTTATTTCCCAAATTATCGAGTGCAAGCCTTGTGAAAAAAGCGGCGGTAGGATCTTTACGTTTAGAATAAAATTCATTGATAATATGGGCAAATTCTCCAACGACTGTTACCTTGTTTGCTTCACCATGATGGCGAATAGGATATTCACGACTTACAAATTGCGCTAACTTATAATGAATATGTATGATTTCCGCTAACTGTACTTTATCGTTAGCCTGCAATATCCCCTTAATGTTGTCTAGTGTCGGTTCCTTTTTAAATGCGCCAAAAGAAATAGCATGGTACTCTTCACAAAAAATATCACACTCAATCGTTTTCAGCTCTTCTTCCGTTAAATGGTCTAAATACTGAATAAGTTGGGCAGATACCTGCCCGACCGCATCAAGCATTGCGGTTGTTGGATTCACTAACAGCTGAATAGCACATTCACTTTCAAAACGACGAGCCAAAGGATTCTCATATTTGTCTTGCGGACTTTGTTGATAATCACTGTTTTTAATGTCTTTTTGTAATCGAGTGATAAGGGCTATACGCTCTGGGGATAATTGTTCCGTTGCAATTAGTGTTTGGAGCAGATCAATCACCACTTGTGGATTTTGCTCATGGTTTTCAACGGCAATGCGAACATTCTCGATACAATTTTTAAGTGCTACTTCTCCTGCATTATTCTCTACCATCATCTTATTTAATAGGGAGATAGTATACGAATAAGCTGCGAGTTTTGACTTGAAGTTCATGATATTCTCTTCCTATTTACTTCCCAATCTGGGAACTTGGTAGTTGCTTGTTTCTTTAGTATAGGGAACCAAGGTGAAGGGATTCTTAAGTTTCTATGAAAGTTTGTATTGAGGGGTATCAATCAGGAATGCATTGATAAGTTTAGGTAAAGTTTTATCAAGAATTCCCACACGTGGAGGCGATCTGGCGATTCAAAACAATGCCCTTATTTTAAAATTAAGAGTTTATGCCAGCACAAAGGATAAAGGTTTTTTCCTCAATTACATTGAGTATGGCAACATCAGCCATCAAGTGATGTGTACTTATATATGTCGCATAAAAGCTATAATAAATAGTCAATTTTTGCTTTTTCCTTGAGCATGACGTAAAATGCTCTTCTTTTGTTATTTTATTTTTATGAAAAAAAACATTACATCCCCGTTAAATTCTTTTAAAAAGAATAATTCCCTGCTAATTCAACCTGTTCCTTCTTGGAACATCGAAGCATTACAGTCTTTTCTTCTAGATGATCAATCGACAAGAGAACTCTCTATTGAATCATTTAATGAAAAAGAGCGCAGGCTTTATAATGAGATGGAACGTTTTTTTTCATTAGAAGATGAGCCTCGTAAAAAAAGGCCTAGGCCAAACGCACCTAATTTTTTTGATAAAGCACCTAGTGTAAATATTGGAATACTAAGCCAATATTTTTCTCCAGACCAGATTAAACGAATTAGCTTCTCTCCATATGGACCAAAAAATATAGAAAAAGCTTTAATTTATATTTTTGATATAAAAAAGTTAGGATATTCGTTAAATCAATTTATCCATATAGCCATTCCTAATGGAGGAGCTAGTAATTGTTCAGCTGTTATTAAAAATCATCATCAATTAATTGATTTAAATTTTACACATGAGCAAATAACCAAAATAGCTGCTTTTCATGGTGGTGGAAAAAATAT
This sequence comes from Legionella lytica, assembly GCF_044626755.1. Lineage (GTDB taxonomy): Bacteria > Pseudomonadota > Gammaproteobacteria > Legionellales > Legionellaceae > Legionella > Legionella lytica_A. The sequence continues at coordinate 193,408 of NZ_JBGORX010000005.1, forward strand.
TAGCTCTGTTATTAAATACCAAGAGGTACTATCTCTTATTGGTAATGAAAATGCATGTGAAATTGCTGCTTATCATGGTGCTTCTATTCGGATTGAAAAACTTGACAATTTTTATCAAGATTTAAAAAGACAAAGCCTTTCTGTGGAAGAAATTAAAAAAAGACTTGTTCAATCGTTGAATTTGAGCTCATCCCGGTTCTTTTCTGAGGCTTCACTCCTCCAGCCTGTCGCGGATAAAAAAGAAATAATTGCAAATACCCAAAGCCTAAAATAATCTAAATATGACTCTTTGCAAAACGAAAATCAGTATTAAATCCATTTTCGGGATAGGTCTCATTTATTAATGAGCAAATATGTTGCTTTTATACCTCAAGATCACTCTCATTTATTCCCAATTTAGAAGAAAGCTCAGGAGGGTGTGTGTCAGTTTGGAGTATACCTTAAATTGACGTCAGGTATCGGCAAAAATATAGTGTCAGGAAAATATAATATATAAGTTTATTGACACTTTATTATTAAAGCCATTGATTTTAACCTGACACTACTCACGCGAACCAAATAATGACTGGAAAAATATCGGTTATATTCCTGTAAGTAGTTTTGATCAAAATACGGATCGGCAATTAGACGGAATTGCATTTGGCCTCGGGAAAAGATATTCACCGTACTCAATTAGAAGCACTACTTAATTATGTACGGGATGGAGATACTGTTATTGTCCACAGCAGGGATCGACTCGCACGTAATTGAGTAGATTTGAGAAATCCTCCGTACGCGATAAATAATAAGTCGCACCAAGAATGCGCGAGTGCTGCTCATTCTCTTTTTGATTTAGGAAACACATCGCCTCATCTCTTCTCGATTAAAGCCCTGCCGGCTCAATTAAAGCAACAGACTCAAAACAAGCTTGTTCACTGATTTGTACATCTTTCTCTGAATCCATGTTAAAAAATAACACCCTATTATGATAGCGTTTTACTGTAGAGCGATGAGCAATACTAATAATGGTTATATTGGGTAGGTTTTCCTTAAGACAAGTATAGGCTGTAGCTTCTGCCTTTTCATCTAAAGACGCAGTTGCCTCATCTAAAAATACCCAGTCTGGTTTCCTTAGTAGGACACGGGCTAATGCAATTCGCTGCTTTTGCCCTAAAGAAAGAGGCGAATTAAGCTGTATACGTTCATCGAGTTTTTCAGCAAGATGTCCCATTCCTACTGCCTCTAATGTAAAAAGGAGTTCCGCATCAGAGTACTTACACTCTGCTTGAGGGTAGGCAAGTATATTTCTTAACGTATTGTCAGGAATAGTTGGTGTTTGTGGTAAAAAATAAATTGAGTCAAGGCTATGAGGAATAATAATCTCGCCCTCACCCGATAACCAAGTTCCTCCTATTGCTTTGTACAGAGTACTTTTTCCCGTACCGGATAGAGCTTGAATCATGGTATCAATACCAGCAGAAAATTTTAAATTAAGTCCTTTTATAATTACTTGGCCATCATTCGGCGATGTAAGTTTTACATCGTTAATTTCCAGCTCATTACCAGCGCTTATAATACGCATAATCCCTTGGGATGAATTATTTTCATCAAAAACCTGCTGTAATTCAGTAATTCGGCTAAGGCTGGATTGAAATTGATTAATCTTTTCGAATGAATTGATAAACCAGTTTAATGAACGGGTAACCATAGAAAAATAATATCCTATAGAAAAAAATGCATCCAAAGTAATGACATCGTTATAATAAAGTGGAGCAGCAGCAAAGAAAGGGACAAGAGCTTGCACTGTATTAATAAACATATTAAACGTATTAACCCTATTTTGAATTGATAATCGTTGTAGGGATTTAGTATAAAATTCATCTATGTTCTTTTTTAGATGTGCTTCAAAGTATTCACTACCACCTTCCAGAGCTATTTCTTCGGAAAAAATGGTCAGCTGCTGTAAGTTGGCCCTAAAATTAGAACGGCATTTTGTTTCCTCTAAAGTAGCAGTCTGTAACGAGCTGCTTACAAAATAAGCGATTACTGAAGAACAAATCCCTGTGAGTAAAGCCACCCAGATGAAAAAGCCCGGAATAACTATATTAAGCCCTAAAATACTTAATGAAAGAGGACCTCCCGTTACCGCTAATAGCGTGGTGAACATGATGAAATTAGACAGGTTCTCAATTAAACCTACAGATAAATCCAGCGTTGCCTGCACAACATTCTCAGCGTCTTCTTGAATACGTTGCTCTGGATTATCCAATTTATCTCTATAACTTCTAAAAATTTTCAGATGATGTTTATTATATTGCTCAGTCAATCTGCTAGTTAACCAGGACCCCCACTCTTGGAATAATTTATTTTTAAGACAATTTGATCCATAGCTACTGCCACATATAAGGCTTGCGATTAACAAGGTCCTGAGTGCACTGGTAAATAGCAGAACTGTATCTTTAGCAATAAAAGCGGTGTATACCGAAGGAAAACACCACCAGCCCAATGCTATCCCAAGCCCTGTCAGGGTCAAAACACTTAATACCAATCCAGCGAATAGTAGGCGCGCGTTCCATTTAGTGGCTGGCTCAAAGAAAAATTGTAACAAAATTTGCATAGAGTGCATCAGATTAGGTGTTGCGTTAGGCCCTGTTATTTGCATTTACATCAACCTGCTTAAAATAAATTGTGGTCAAAAATAATTTCAGGGCTCAATCTGTCCTGGAATTTTCTTGATGGGAATGAGTACTCTTCTTATAGATTTGCTTAGAAGTTATTTTAGGCATTCATCACCAAACGACTAACTCAATCTTATTCAAATGATACATAATGAAAATATACTCTATTCCAATACACAAAATGCTGTGTAAATTCCTGTAGCTCCAAAGGTAAATTCTTATTTTGCTCCTGGAGTTCAGTATGGCTAGCAAAAAAAGCAGCCACATTACTTTTAAGGCTAGGAGGTGTTTTGGTTAATCCAAGCCTACTAGCAAAATAGTGACGGGCCTCTAAATCATTACCTCCTCTAATTGCTCCATAATTATCTAATAAGATAATGGTTTTAATATTAGGAAAAATCGCTTTTAATGCGGCACGGCTCATTGGCTCCATTTGCGCAATCTCGGACTCACTTAAAGTAATTGTTTCTATATTAGGAAGAGAGTTTCTTAATTTATTTAGCTCCTCTAAAGGTAACTGGTCAAGGATATTGTCGCTCAAATCAAGAGATCTCACGCTGGCCGGTACGGCCGCAAAGGCTTGCGCTAATTCAGTCCCGCTCTTTTCGTAAAGGGAATTCCGGCTTAAATTAAGAGAATTCAAGCTGGCCGGTAGGACCGCAAATGCTTGCACTAATTCAGTCCCGCTCTTTTTGTGAAGGGCATTCCGGCTTAAATTAAGAGAATTCATGCTATCCGGTAGAGCCGCAAAAGCTTGAGCTAATTCAACCCCTCTTTTATCGCCAAGACAATTAAAACTCAAATCAAGAGAATTCACGCTATCTGGTAGGGCGCTGAAAGCATACGCTAATTCAGCACCACTCTTTTCGTAAAGTGAATTGCACTTCAAGGCAACTGTTTTTACCTTGGCGGGTAGAGTTGCAAAGGCTTGAGCTAATTCAACCCCGTTTTTTTTGCAAAAGTAATTGAAACTTAAATCAAGGCAATTTATGCTGGGCGATAGGGACGCAAAGGCTTGTGCTAATTCAGCACCACTCATGTAGCCAAGGAAATTTTCGCTCAAATTAAGAGAATTCACGCTAGCTGGTAAGGCAGTTAAGGCTTGCGCTAACTCCGCCCCGCTTTTTTCATAAAGTGAATTTCCCCTCAAGTCAAGAGAATTTATCCGGACTGGTAGGTCTGCAAAGGCTTGCGCTAATTCAGCACCGCTTTTGTTACCAAGAGAATTGAAACCTAAATCAAGAGAATTCACGCGGGAGGGTAAGACTGCAAAGGCTTGTACTAGTTCAGAGCTACTTTTTAGTTCAAGGTCAGTCAGTGTGTATGTCTGCTTCATTAAATGTCCTACTTATAATAAATACTTGATGTAGTTATCATTTTTATCTAAATTAGAATGAGTTATTGTGCTCTAAGGCCAATTCTAGACATTAGGAATTTATGCTAGTAAATCCCCGATTTCCTAAGTCTTGTTTTAGCGGTCTTGTTATTAACAGTCGGTTACTGTGTTTAAAGATACACTCAACTTGGATAAATATTATCAACGTTGCTTTAAAGTGAGAATGCGCTCATGTGGAAAGTAATTATTTCTCAAATGGAAATTTTGATGATGTAGGTTCAGTCAAAAATATTATGGAAAGTTTAAGAGTTTCTGTTTTCGGACGTGGCTATGCTGCGAGATCGATATGGATTTATCCTCTCTTTAATGAAAACTATCGCGATGTATCATAGATGTGGGTTAGGAAGAGATTTTCAGGAAAAATTCTTCTGTTAAGGATGACAGGCCATACTGGATGCAATCCGATACATCTTGTCCAGTTGGTTCACCCCGTAACTTGCGAAGTATTTGTTCCTAAAAATTCAAAATTAGTTGCTGGAGCCTTGGCGGAGTTTTTGCCTATGCCAAATAAAAAAATTTACCTTAAATATTCCGTTTCAGATTTTCCTTAATTATTCGAGGTTACATTCATCCTACCCCAATAATTAATTTACACAAATAATTGGAAGCATTAATCTTAAACAAGACCTCAAAAAGAAATAGAGGATAACTTAGCTATAAAAAATAAAGGAAAATTTATGAGTTTTAAACTATGGCGCTACTTTTTAGTTCTCCCTTTAACTTCTCTTACCGCTAGTCCTATAAATGCACAAGGACAAGCTAACCTTGTATTAGGCTTGAGAGGAAGCGATGCAAGTGTGCGTACCTGCTCCAAGTCGCTACAAAATTGTCTTATAAGTGTGAGTGAACCGCCTGTCTCATGCTTATCACAACCTGGAACCATCACTATTACAAATAACTCGCGAATTGTTGCTAAGAACATCAAAGCTTATTCTACGAATAGTAATTTTATTAATTACGTAGTAGCTAACAATAGCTGCCCAACCAACCTAAATCCAAATAATAGCTGCACAATATCTTTTACCACCAACACCTCAATATCGTTTTTGATTAACAACATCATAGTAAAAGGTACTAATACTCGCAGCACCTTTTTTGATATGCAAGCCATTCCATGCTCGACAGGCACTACCACTACTATAGCAACAGATACAAATACCTTAAATAATGTGACGTGTGATCCCCCTGTGACAATAAATGTAACTAATACAGGTTCTGTAGCTGCTCTGGGTCTTAACTTCACTGTCGATGACACATATACAACCTGTACAACAACGAGTTGTCTACCTTCCTTGGCCCCGGGAGAAAGTTGTGAATTCAGCTGTACAACGACTTTTGACATGTCCGAAGGAACATCTACAGGTGTTATTTCGGGAAATAATACTAACTCTATTCCAATAACTCTCAATTTAGTGGGGTGTTAAATGAGGTTATGGCCTCATTTGTGTCAAAATTTACGGTTTAAATATCATCAATGGCCCAGTGGTTTTGTTTATGTTCAGGGGTGGGATTAAATATTTAAATAAGATTGTTGAACTCGTCCTTAATAAATTAAACAAATCACTAAGGAAATGAAGGTCTTTAAACAGCTCACCCACGGATGTCGCATTAGCTAACATTTATTTACATCATATGCTCAGAAAAGATTAGATTAGCATACCTTAATATCCGCCAAGGGTCTTTGATCTTGGCGGCATCATCAAATTTCCATTTGGGAATAAATTAATTTCCAAGGAAGAGCATTCCCAAAACCAACCCAAAATGGTTATTATTTGTCACTACAGGGTTAAACTTAAGCAATTAATCACGTGTCAATCACGAGCTCGACTCATAAAAGACTTATAAAGGCTGTGATTAGCCTGCCCAAATACTTAATTTCTCATTAGCCCAAAGAGCACAATGAATCATTTTATTTCGATATAAATGGTAATTAATATTAATTATTAGCGTAGGAGCATTTGATGCAGCACACATACAATCTTAATAACCTTGATCCAAAAAGTGGTGCGGAAATAGCGCATGCCTTTGCAGCTCTCCCAGTCAGTGTCAGCTCACTTAATTTGAGATTCAATTCCCTTGGCAACAAAAGCGGTGCTGAATTAGCACAAGCCTTTGCAGCCCTCCCAGCCAGCGTAAGTTCTCTTGATGTGAGTTACAATTCTCTTGACCTAAAAACCGGTGCTGAATTAGCGCAAGCCTTTGCAGCCCTCCCGGCCAGCGTGAATTCTCTTGATGTGAGTGAAAACTCTCTTGGCAACAAAAGTGGTGCTGAGTTAGCGCAAGCCTTTGTAGCTCTCCCGGCCAGCGTAAGTTCTCTTCATTTGAGCGGTAATTACCTTGACCAGTTACCTTTAGAGGAGCTAAATAAATTAGGAAACTCTCTTCCTAATATAGAAACAATTACTTTAAGTGAGTCCGAGATTGCGCAAATGGAACCAATGAGCCGTGCCGCATTAAAAGCGATTTTTCCTAATATTAAAACCA
>NZ_JBGORX010000006.1:0-145471 GCF_044626755.1 Legionella lytica
GCTAGGCGCATTCTCAATGTACGTAAAGCCCGCAGTTAGCGTCGCACTGCCCGCGCCATTATTCACCACTACATCTTTAATTAGGGAACCACTAACATAGGCGGGAACTGTGGCGGTTAAGGTAGTTACATTGCTAACATGAATATTGCTTGCTGTAATGCCCCCAATAGTTAAGGTAGTTGTAGGAACAAAACCACTACCACTCACCGTAATCGTTGCTCCCCCCACAACTGAATCACTATTAGGGGTAATGCTAGCCAACGTCGGAGCAATGGCTTGATAAGTAAAGGCTTGCGCTAAAGTCGCATTGGAAACGCCGTTATTCACCATCACATCAACGGTCAAAGAACCACTGACATAGGCAGGAGTAACTGCTGTTAAGCTGGTAGCGCTATTAACGTTTACATTCGTTGCCACCACGCCGCCAAAAGTTACGATGGTGCCCGGGGTAAAATTAGTTCCCGTTAATGTCACTAAGGTGCTACCGGTGATCGACCCGGTAATCGGACTGATACTGTTAAGGGTCGGGGCATTAGCAACGTAGGTAAATCCACCCACCAACGTCGCACTCCCAACCCCATTATTCACCACCACATTTTTTATTAAGGGCCCACTCACATAAGCCGGAATAGTCAATGTAGCGGTTGTTGCATTAATTATATTGATATTCGTTGCCGCCACACCGCCTATAGTCACCATGGTGCCCGGAACAAAATTAGTACCCTGTAGGGTCGCAGTTATCCCTCCGGAAACAGAACCCGTATTAGGACTGATTGCACTAAGAGTTGGTGCACCTGCCTGATAGGTAAATCCACCCACTAAAGTCGCGTTAGAACTATTATTACTGACAATGACATCCACGAGCAAAGCCCCACTAATATAAGCAGGAACTACGGCGGTCATCGTAGTATCATTGGCAACCACTACGTTAGTAGCAGGAACGCCACCGAAACTGGCGGCGGTCATTCCCGTTAAGCCCGTTCCGGTTAATGTTACAGATAAACCACCAGCAACACTCCCCGAAGTGGGGTTAATTGCAGTTAATGTAGGGGCATTCGCAAGATAGGTATATGCCGCACTTAAGGTGGCACTGCCCACACCATTATTCACCACCACATCTACCGAGCCACTAGCATGTGCCGGAGTAACCGCCGTTAGGGTGGTTGCGTTAATGATATGCACATCTGTAGCACTAGTTCCATCCAAAGTTACGGTGGTCCCGGCAACAAAACCGCTCCCGCTTAAGGTAATTGTGGTCCCACCCGCAATCGAACCATTTGTCGGTGTCAGGCTAGCTAATGCAGGAGCACTGGCAACATAGGTAAAGCCTCCACTTAAAGTAAAGACCCCTTCACCGTTATTAACCTGAACATCTTTCACTAAAGGCCCACTGATATAAGCAGGGGTTATCGCCATTAAGGTGGTTGGATTAATCACGGTAATATTGGTTGCCGGTATGCCTCCAATGCTAAGAGTGGTCCCAGTTGCAAAGCCACTGCCTGTAACCGTAATCGTGGTTCCACCTGCAATAGAACCCTGGTTGGGAGAAATAGTACTAATCGATGGCGCCCCTAGCTGATAGGTAAAGCCATTAATTAAGGTCGCATTTGAGATTCCATCACTAACCAATACATTAACCGCTAATGCGCCCCCAGTGTATGCAGGAGTAACCGCGGTAATGGAAGTACTGCTATTCACTACAAAGCTGCTTGCCGGTACGCCACCAAAAGAAACCGAAGTAATGGCATTCAGATTAGTTCCAGTAATTGTTGTTGTGGTATTCCCTGCAGCCGAACCAATATTAGGAGTAATAGTGGTAATTCCAGGAGTCGTGTTCGTGTAAGTAAATCCATTGGCAAAAGTCGTGCTTCCCGCAGCGGTGGTTACCACAATTGCAACCGCTCCTGCCGCATGAGCAGGAGTTAGCACTTCAATGAGCGTGGGTGAAATACTGACAATTTCGGCATTAACCCCACCAATAGTAACCGTGGCCCCACTAGTAAAATTCTGTCCGATGATATTTATTAAGGTATTTCCCCCAGTATTCCCCGTACTAGGGGTAACGGAAGTAATTAGCGGAACGCCAAAAGCCGCCGTTGTATAGATATAGCCATTGGTTACTGTTGTCTGTTGTCCATCTTCATTTTTGAGCAGTACATTAACAGGTACCGACTGGTGAGTAGACTCCGCAAGAGTAACCACCCTTGGCAGGGCTGCAGGTATTGTTACCGATAATTGCGTTGGCGAAATATATTTTACTAGTGCAAATTGTCCATCGATCAGTACAGACGGCGGATCTCCATTAAAGTTTGTCCCATTAATGGTAATCACGTTACCACCATTTAAAGGACCGCTATTAGGATTGATGGACTGTACACTGGGAGCAAGTAAACGGACTATTTGTTCTGCGATAGCCAGTACTTGATTCATTTTTACAGCAGGTTCTTTTACCCAGGTTGTCAAATCGGAGAGGAACGCGGTTGGATTAATTTGATAATCTTTTTCTCTGGTGCGATCAATATCGCCCAAAAATGCGATTTTCAATCCAACAATATTATTATCCGGTGTGGGGTTTTTCGACACAATGCGTTGGGCAAAAAGAGAAATCTCTGTTTGTGCAGATGAAAAGAATGGGGACAACCACGATAAAGCAGCATTAAATGAATTATAAATAGCGCGATATTCAAAGCCACCGTTAAATTTCAAACGGGAAGTAAGTAACTGCTCCAAATTAACCGTGGTACCAAAGCCTTGGCGATTATATTGAGAGTTTGAAGAAAATATCGTGCTGTAATGCAACTGATCATAATTTAACCTCGCCTGCAGTAAGGTTTTCGGCGTAAGTAGCAAGGTAAAACCAACATCAGCTCCGGAACTAATTCCCCCAGCAATATTACGTTCGTTAATACACGCTAAGCCAGTAGGATTGCCCAAGCAATTCATGCCATTAGACATGTAAATAACGGGCGACAAGGCTAGATTGTGTGCTGCAGCATAATAGCCACCAAAATCCAGAGCCTTAACCAAAAAGTTTTCATTAAAAACTTTTTGGTAGCGTCCACCTACAGCATCCTGACTGATGCGGCGAGAAATTGCACCGGAGTCAAACATAAAAGGTAAACGTTGATTTAAGCGCTCTGCAGAAACTTTGATTAAGCTTGTGGAGCTTACTTGCAAACCCAAGGTGCCATTATAACGGTATTGATCATTACCGTACTCCCCCAGTAAACCAAAGGCCCAATTCTGTGAGAGTCTTTTTATGTATTGTGCCGTGACGTAAGTACCGGTGAGATCACTGTAATTAACTCCTAAATTAAGGGGCCCGGTTAATCCAAATTGTTCACTGTTAAGAGCAAGATTTGCAGGTGCATCCATCTGTGGCACTGCATTATGGGGTAGAAAAGTGGGAGAATTATTAGCAGCGCTTCCTGCATTCATCATGGGGTTCCTTCCCATAGAAGCAGGTTCGGGAGTAGCTCCAGCGATATTAACAAAATTAGATAACATTAATACAAACGCTACAGTCCTTTGCAGAGTTCTATACATAGATCAATCCAACAGAATTTTTGAATAAGCGAATAGAATATTCTTTTTTCAATTAAATTCAATAGATTTAACCCATAAAAATAATAAATATTATTATTTTTTGATTTAATTAATTTTTCACCCGTTGGTGCAAATTATAAACAAAGTAACCTTTGTTTTTAAAATTAGTCTATACTTATGTCGCAGGCATCCTATTTTCTGTAATCTTTTCTTTAAAAAAATTGACATCGAGAACCCACTTATTACAATAGATGATGTACTGTAATGGATAAATATTAAAAATAAAATAAGTTAATTCCGTTTTATCATTAATATTTAAGATTCTTTCTATGTTAGAATTTGAATTAGATTTGAATAGAGAACTTTATAAAATTGTCGGAGAGCGCCTTAAAAGCGTAAGGATGCAGTTGGGTTTTTCCCGGCGCGAGTTTGCAGATAAATGCGGTTTTTCTGCTGCAACACTTCAAGCGTGGGAAGACGGTAGATACCCTGTACCCAAAAAAAGCATGATCAAATATGTCAAAACCTTATTTGACTGCGGCTTAGTCACATCTCCAGAATGGTTCATCAATGGCGAGGGTCTTCCTCCAAGGCCAATTAATAAGTTCTCGCTCAATTCCATTGCAGAAAAAGATGCTATTCTGCGCGAAATTAATTTCTTTGAAACAGAAAATAAAAACCCGATCATTACGGTAATTACCGATGACTCGATGCAACCGTTTTATGCCATTGGAGACTATGTTGGTGGTAAGTTAGTTCCTGTTGATTATGCAGACCACTATATGGGTACCTTCTGTATTGTTAAATTAATCACTGGCGAAACTCTAGTAAGAAAGTTACGACCCAGTTCCGAAGAGGGACGTTATAATTTGATTTGTACAAATTTAGATACAACATCAACGTCACCGTTCCTGATCAACTGTGAAATTACCGAATTAGCCCAGGTCATTTGGCATAGAAAAGTGGAAGTATCCCTAGAATTAGAGTAGTCCCAAAAATATGGAAGAAGTAGATGTCATTATTGTTGGCGCAGGGGCTGCAGGGCTCATGTGTGCCATTGAAGCCAGCAAACGCCATCGCAAAGTATTGGTACTCGATCATGCCAATAAGGTCGGCAAAAAAATCCTAATGTCTGGTGGAGGCCGCTGTAATTTTACTAACTATTACATTGAGCCTGAAAAATATAACTCCCACAACCCTCATTTCTTTAAATCCGCCCTATCACGATATACACAATGGGATTTTATTTCGCTGGTTAAAAAGCACTCCATTCCCTTTCATGAAAAAACGCTAGGGCAATTATTCTGTGATAATAAGTCAAAAGATATTGTCGATATGCTCTTAAAAGAGTGTGATAAAGCGGGTAGCAAAATCCAGTTACAAACCAGTATTGAGAAAATTCAAAAAAACGAACTGTTTAAACTGCACACCAGCAAAGGAACATTCCAATGCCAATCATTAGTTATTGCCAGTGGAGGCTTGTCCATTCCCACCATGGGAGCAAGCCCCTTTGCTTATAAAGTGGCAGAACAATTTGATATGAAAGTATGGCCTACGCGCGCAGGCTTAGTCCCGCTAACCTTAGATGTTACTGAAAAAGAAAAAATAGCCCTCCTCTCAGGAGTTAGTGTCGATAGTATTGCCCAAAATGAACGTATAGCGTTTCGTGAAAATACGCTCTTCACCCACCGTGGTTTAAGTGGCCCCGCTATTTTGCAATTATCCTCCTATTGGCATGCAGGAGAACATATTGATATTAATCTACTGCCAGAAATCAATCTATTAGAAACATTAAAAACGGCAAGAGGCTCCAGCCCGCACAAACAATTAAACTCCCTATTAGCCAACTATCTACCTAAACGAGTTGTTGAACTGCTCATTCCGCCACAATTAGCAGAAAAAAAGCTAGCTGATCTAGCTAATCGCGATTTAGAACAGGTAGCCAAACAAATTAACACCTGGCAGATAAAGCCCAATGGCACCGAGGGCTATCGTACTGCCGAAGTAACTATTGGTGGTGTGGATTGCAATGCCGTTTCCTCAAAAACCATGGAAGCTAATGACGTTCCTGGACTTTATTTTATTGGTGAAGCATTAGATGTGACGGGCTGGCTTGGTGGTTACAATTTTCAGTGGGCCTGGTCTTCAGGGTGGGCAGCCGGGCAGGTGGTGTAGGCTGGCAAAAAGGTCATCCCCAATACAGTGAGGGCTACCTCACACGCCTCATCAAATAAACTCCCAACACAGCAAAAATAAACGTCGGTCCTAATGCCGCTAATGCTGGGGGTAATTGGAATACGGTGCTTATCGGACCAAAAAAGCGGCTTAAAATATGAAAACCGAATCCAACAGCGGCCCCAACCAATAACTTAGAGCCCATAGTTGATGAGCGTAAGGGGCCAAAAATGAAAGGAATTGCCAAGACCATCATCACCATGGTCGTAAATGGCTGCACTATCCGTTGCAGGAATGCAAACTGGTAGGTATGCACATTTTGATGGTTACGCTTTTGCTCGCGAATATAACGATTTAGCTCGTGTAAGGTCATTTCATCGGGATCAATACTGCTAATGGTTAAGATCTTAGGCTTTACAGGCACATCCCAAAGCATGCTTGCAAAAGTCTGAGCATTGGTGCTGTCCCCCTTAAATTCAGTTTGTTGCACATCATAAGCCATCCAGGCTTGATTGCTGTATTTAGCCTCGCGAATAAAGCGAGCTACTTTTAGATGGCGATGCTCATCAAAACGAAACTGATAAATATCCTGCAATACATAACCAGGTAGAACCTGGCCTACGGAAATAAAATCATTATTATTACGTAACCAAAACCCTTTGGACGTTCTTAAGGTCTGCCCCCCACTCACCGCAGCCGTTTTGTAATCATTGGCATAATGAGAAAGAAGGGGAATAAGCGTTTCTCCCAAAATGGTAACCAGTACAATTAAAAGGACCGATGCTTTTAAAACGGCTCCGGTGATCTGCAGTATCGATTTTCCAGAAGAGCGCATCACCACTAATTCGCTATGATTAGCCATAATTCCTAAACCAATCAAGCAACCTAACAAACTGGCCATAGGGAAAAATAAATAGACTTGATAAGGCATTTGCAATAGAACAAAAAATGCCGCCTGCATAATCCCATAATCAACTCGTCCTAAATCACTGAGCTGGTCAACAAATAAAATAAACACCTGCAAACCGACTAGCATTAAAGTAACCATCCCAATAGACATAAGAACAGTTTTTGCAATATAACGATCTAGAATGTTCATGCTAATTTCACCTGATTACGCCAGATTAAGAATAATCCCAGAGCCGCTACAAGAAGATGTATCCACCATAGGCCTATCCATTGAGGCACTGCACCAGAAACTACCGCATTACGCCCAATGAACATCAAATTGGCATAGAGGATGTAAATAAGAATTGCCGGGAATAATTTAGCATATTTACCCGAACGTGGATTAATACGACTTAAAGGGACCGCAACTAAGGTGAGCGTGAGTACCATTAGCGGCACGGATAAACGCCATTGCAATTCTGCCGCCTTCCCGCGATCGGGATTATTTAATGGCCATAAACTTGCAGTACTGAAGGTACGCAAGTCATCACTTATCTTAACAATGGGGTGCGGTAAACGCGCTTTATATTCGCCAAACTCGGCTATTTGATAGCCAGCCTTTCCAGGAGTTCCCTGATATTCCTTGCCATCTTGCAGGATTATATAGTCCTCCCCTGTTTTTGTGTCGGTTTCCGCATAGGCTTTATCGGCCCATAACACATCCCAACGAACTTTCTCCTTTTCGGTGCTACGTTTTGCTAAAAATACTTGTTCCGCCTTGGTATGATCGCGGCTCATTGATTGTACATAAAAAACTTGCTGCCCATCGTTAATCGCATGGAATCTCCCAGGCATGATGGTTTGTACTAAGGTTTGAATACCGGTAGTACGTAATAACTTGGCTCGTTCAATATAGATGTATGGGCTAGCCCAAATCATCACAGCAGCAACAATCACAGCGACGAAGGATGCCATAATAAAGCTGTGTTTTAGCAATTGGCCGGAGCCGTAACCACAAGCTCTCAATACCGTCATTTCACTTTCGGCATACAAACGCCCATAAGCAACCAGCATCGCAATATAAAAGCCTAAAGGAACCAGCAAGCTTAACAAGGTTGGCAATTCAAGCATCATTAACTTCATAATAATAACCCCGGGAATGCTTCCAGAAGCAGCCCGATTTAAATATTGAATTAATTGATTACTCAAAAAAATTAAAACGAGTATAGATGTTAGCGCAATCAAAGTGACAAACACTTCTTTAGCTAAATAACGAAAAATGATCACTCAATGCCCCTGTATCGAGGATATAAACAGCCCTTAGTAAAAGAGAAACACCTTCCCTGATAAAAGATACATTGTAACCTCTTGCCCGCAACTTAAAAAGTTTTTTCTTGTCTTAAGCCTTGGAGCTCGATAAGGAGACTCATATAAAGCCTATATTAATGCAGTGTAATACGCTAGCGAAGCCATCTTCTAAATAATAAACCTTCGACTATAATTTAATAAGCTTATTTAATTCGGCAAATAAAAACCACCTTCACCGAAATTCTACAGAATTCGGGGCTCAATAAAAACGATATAAAGCGTTGGAGACCATGATGCGTGTTCTAATAACTGGCGGTGCGGGATTTATAGGTTCAAATTTAGCAAAATACCATGTGCAAAAAGGTGATGACGTCATTGTTGTTGATAATTTATCAACCGGAAGAATTGAAAACATCAAAGCATTACAACAACAACCCGGATTTATCTTCTACAAAAAAGACTTGCTTAAATGGAAGGGACTTGCCCAAGCACTTGTTGAGGTCGATAGAATCTATCACATGGCTGCCGTCGTTGGCATGTTTCATGTCTTAAACCATCCAGTAGAAACCTTAAAATGTAATATTTTTGCTACGTTAAGACTCATGGAGACTCTCCTTTCACTAGAGAGTAAGCCCTTAGTAATCATCGCATCTAGCTCTGAAGTCTATGGTAATCAACATAAAACGATGAGTGAGCATACCCCTTTAATTATTGAAAGCAGCATCACCAGCCATGCTTCCTATGTAATTAGCAAGCTCAGTGATGAATCAATTGCCTTGTCTTTTTGGCATAAACACCAAATTCCCACTATTATTCTACGGCTATTTAATACCGTCGGGCGCAATCAATTATCTCGATATGGTATGGTAGTGCCACGATTAATTAAACAAGCCATGAATAATGAACCCATTACCGTCTTTGGTGATGGGACGCAAAAAAGGTCCTTCTGCAATGTGGAGGATTCGGTTAATTTAATTGACCGACTCGCTAATAATCCGGGCTCAGTCGGAGAGATTGTAAATGTTGGCTTCAATGAAGACATCAGCATTAATACCCTGGCAAAAAAAATCAAAAAAATTTGTGCCAGCGAATCGCTGATTACTCATATTCCGTTCAGTGAGGTTTATCATAATGATTTTATTTACATCGCTGATCGCAAACCAGACATTAGTAAATTATTAAACCTGACCCACTATACTTATAAATGGAACATCGATTCAACCATCACGGATATTGCAGCCTACTTTAAACAAATAGGTATAAAATGATAATTACATACTTAGGACACGCAGGCTTTTGCATTGAAACCACATCAACTATTCTCATTCTAGATCCATGGTTATCATCCTTTGGGGCCTTTGACTCCTCCTGGTTTCAATACCCCAGGAACCATCATATGGCGCAATATGTTATTGATTTATTTAATAAAAACCAAAAAGAAAAATACATCTACATCAGCCATGAACATAAAGACCATTTTGACCCTGCTTTTTTAAACTCACTGGAAAATAGAGACTTCACTCTTATTTTGGCCGACTTCCAGCACCCCATCGTTAAAGATGCCTTAATCCAAATGAATTATCAGTGTAAGCAAGTTCTGGAATTAAAAGATAAGGAACACGTGGTTTTTCAAGACGGTTCTAGCCTCACCATGTTTGTTATTGATTCCGAACTGGAATGCGATTCCGCGGTGTTAATCAAAGCAAATACTAAAACATTTCTTAATATAAATGATTGTAAAATTAACGAACGCCTGGAAAGCATAACCAAAGAATATGGACCCATTGATGTATTCGCAGCACAATTTTCTGGGGCCATTTGGCATCCAACCTGCTATGACTATGATCTACTCAGCTATGAAAAAATTTCCTTAAGCAAAAAAAATGTGAAATTTGAACTGACGGCACGAGCACTTGAAACCGTAAACCCTACATTTTATTTCCCTTCTGCCGGCCCTCCTTGCTTTTTAGACCCAATGCTTATCCATAAAAACTTTGAGCCAATTAATATTTTTCCTCGCACACCTGAACTCATTGAGTTTTTAAATGAGCGTTGCAAAGATTCTCATACCCAATGGCCAGAGGTAATGCCAGGTGATGCTTTAGATGTAGTGACATCCCAATGGGTTCATTTAGCACCAAATCGACCTAAGGATGCCAACTTTTATCAAACAGTTCAAGACTATGCGAATGATTATACTGATTATTTTTATAGGCGTGAGCTTACAAACAATAAGATAAATCCACATCAAGTTTTTTTAGAATTGCAAAAGGACTTAGATGAAAAGGTTCACAACTTAAAATTGGTCCATGAAGAGGTAATAGTCCCCCTGTATTGGAAAATTCAGGATTATGATTTGATGTATCAAATAAATTTTAAGGAAAAAACCTTAACCACCGTCAAAACCATCCTCGACACCAATCATTATTATTTAATTGAAGCTCCAGCATGGCAAGTGCATAAGGTACTGCAAAAGGAAATCAACTGGCCTGATTTCGCATTGACCTTTAGAGTAAAACTATCTCGTAAGCCTGATGTGTATAATACGCTGGTGCATGGATTTATTTCTTTGGACGCAAGCAGCATAGGAAGGCTGTGTGAATTAATGCAATCCTATTTAGAACGTCGCGAGCGCATCATCGTTCATTATGAAGGAAAGCAGTATTCTATTTTAAGATATTGTAAACATCAGGGGGCTGACTTATCACAGGGCTGGATTGAAAATGGCTGCTTAGTCTGCCCGAGACATCGTTGGCATTATAGCTTGAAAGATGGAGGGAAATGCACCACCAATCTAACAAGTATTGAAGCGATTTGTCTGGATGAGAATCTTGGAAAAAAATAGAACCTGCATAGGCCCAGATGTGCTGCATGCTATGATTTTTAAAAGCAGGGGTAATAATAATTGATTAGTCTATACTCCCAATATAGAACCCATCACGAAGGATGCCAAAATGGGAAGCTATTTAATCACCGGTGGTGCTGGTTTCTTAGGGTCACATTTGGTTGATTATTTAATTGATGGAGGACATAAGGTTACTGTTATCGATGATTTCTCTTCAGGGACCTACATACACCCCCAAGCCAAAACGATCAAAACCAACATACTTGATGTAGAACAGGTACGTCCTTATTTCAAAAATAGTGACGGTTGTTTTCATTTAATTGGTGTTCCCTCGGTCATTATGACTATGGAGGATTGGTTTCATTTTCATGCGACCAATATGCAAGGAAGTTTAGTTGTTTTTAAATTAGCGATTGAGGCGGGCAAAATTCCGATTGTTTATGCTTCTTCTTGTGCCGTTTATGGTGAGACCACGCAACTGCCTCTTCGAGAAAATCAACGAGTTCAACCACTTTCGTCTTATGGTTGTGATAAATTGGCTGTTGAGCTAAATGCTTATGCCTTAGGAAAAAACTACCAATTGCCGACCTTGGGTGTACGTCTCTTTAATTTATATGGTCCAAGACAAGCCCCAGAGTCTCCCTACTCCGGCGTCATTACTCGCTTTATTCATGCACTCAAAGAGAATAAGCAACCTGTAGTTTTTGGTGATGGCGAGCAAACTCGAGATTTTGTTTTTGTAAAAGATGTAGTCAAAACTTTAGTCCGCGCACTGAGTAAAGTAAATACCAATGGCGAGGTTGTCAATATATGTACCGGTAAAGGAGTTAGCATCAATCAATTGGCATTTGCAATTGCGAAGTTGATGGGGAAAAATGTCCATCCAACTCATGCACCCAAGCGTTCTTATGACATTCTGCATTCGGTGGGTTGTGTTGATAAAATGCATGCCCTAGGGCTGGCAACTCCCCATGATTTATCTTCTGGATTACAAGAAACCATCGCTTTTTTCTTAAATCAATAAACTTAGGCCGTATTAGTCCGGCATAAGCCAGGAGCAAATAAAATTAGTGCAGAAAAGGTTGTAAGTTATTCAATTCAATCCTTACGATTTTCCTCTCCAATCTGCTCATTAAAATGTACAGAATATACAAAATATACTCTATACTTTTTGTAAGATGAACGCCATACAGAAGGGACATTATGACGCAAATCGTTGCCATTATAGGGGTGGGCTATGTTGGATTACACAGCGCACTTACTCTTTCTAATGCAGGAATCAAAGTCATTGCTTTTGACATCAATGAACAACGCATTATGCAGCTCGCTTCAGGCATTGACCAAAACATGGAAATTACTGAGGTTCACACTCAAAACATAAATTTCACTCATGACCCCGAACAATTAAAAGAAGCAAACTATTATTTAATCTCGGTACCTACTCCCATAAATTCCCACAAAATTCCTGATCTTCAGCCATTGAAAGTCGCATCAAAGCTTGTGGCTTCGGTTTTAAAAAAAGGGGACCTGGTTATTTTGGAGTCCACAGTATTTCCGGGAGCAACTCGCGAATTGTTAATCCCTATTCTTAATAAAAACAGCGGATTAATAAGTGGCACTGATTTCTTTGTTGGCTATGCCTCTGAACGCATCGTTCCTGGAGATGAGGATCTAACCCTGCTCAATACCTCCGTTCGGGTTATCTCAGGACAAAACGAAGCAGCACTAGAAAAAGTAGAACAGCTGTATCAGTTGATTCCCGGAGTCAAAGTACATAGCGCCCACAGTCTGGAGGTGGCTGAATCAAGTAAACTTCTGGAAAACATCCAGCGCAGTGTTAATATTGCCTTGATGAATGAATTTGCCCAGATAATGGATAAGTTGGAAATTCCATTTCATGAAGTCTTAGCAGCGGCAAAAACAAAATCTAATTTTCACCCCTACACTCCAGGTTTAGTTGGAGGACATTGCATTCCCGAAGACCCATACTATCTAATTTACCAAGCCAGTACCTTAGATTGTATCCACAATTTGATAAGCTGTGCCTATCAAACAAACCAACAATTTTATTACTTTATCATTCATAAGCTAACTACGTTGCTTATTAAACAAAAAATCCTGGTATCCAATGCCAAAATTGCCATTTTGGGTATGAGCTTTAAAGCCAATGTGAATGATGTCCGTCACAGCTTGTCCATCAATTTATACGATAATCTCAAATCCATGGGCATCAATGTTCTCGCTTGCGACCCCTTAGTAATTCAGGAAAAAATGGATATGGACTGGGTTGAGCTAGAAGCATTAGAGCAATGTGATGCGATTATCCTTTGCCAAGCGCATGAAGAGTTTATTCAATGTGGGGCGCAAAATATGTGTGGCAAGCTAACGACTAATGGCGTGTTTATTGATATTCCTGGCGTCTATGCTCATTCCTCCGAACTGAGAAAAGACATTCTATATTGGGGTTTATAAGTTATCCCACCTCCGCGGAAAAACCGCGGGGTAGGAAATAAGATCTAATCTCTTACGATGATTTTTTAGCTTCATCAACCAGGCTTAACATTGCCTTTTCAAAAATTTGAAAAGATTTTTGCATATACTCTAGCGCTTTATGACCATTTTCAACAGCTAAATTAATTTGCTTTTCTAATAGCTCTTCAGGCTTTTTAATCTTAGCAAGTTCTTCTGGCTTGATGTAAGTCACAGCTTGCATTGTTTTAATATTTAATCCAGCAATAGCTTGAAGTGGTTCTTGTAACTTCTTAGCCATATCGCCCCATTTTTCAAAATTAGGTTGGTTCATGATACTCTCCCCGATATATGTTGCATTGCACAATATAATAATAGTACATGCTCTTATTTTTTGTCAATAGATTAACAAATTATTTTGCTGCAATGCAGCATGGGGTGCGTTTTGCGCACCGGCATTCTTTTTTAGGCTGTAGGTAAAAATAAAAAAACCGCTAAATAGCGGCTTTTAAAAGTAGGTAAAAACTTATAATTAGTGCTTATCCGATCCGGTTTTTTTAGCTTCATCCACCAGACTTAGCATGGCCTTTTCAACAATTTGAAAGGATTTTTGCATATAATCCAAAGCCTTATGACCATTTTCAACGGCTAAATTAATTTGCTTTTCTAATAATTCTTCAGGCTTTTTTATACCAGCAAGTTCTTCTGGTTTAATATAAGTAATACCTTGTAATGTTTTAACATTTAATTCAGCGATGGCTTGGAAAGGCTCTTGTAGTTTCTTAGCCAGATCGCTCCATTTTTCAAAATTAGGTTGGTTCATGATACTCTCCACTATTATGCTGCATCGCACAATTTAATAATAGTACATTAGAAACATTCTTGTCAATGCATTAGAATTATTTTTTTTGCAGTGCAGCATAGTCTCCTCGTAGAAGTCCGAATTACCGCTTCTTGACCGCGGTAATTCGTAGTGTTGTGCTCATGAATATATTAAGGTTTAAACAAAGCCTGCCACTGCTGCATCATCGTTTGCATTTGTTGATTCCAGTTTTCAGTAGCCTGGGTATAAGGATTAGTTTGCAGGGGTTTTTCCATCGCCATGAACATCTGCTCCATCATTTTTTTTAATGAGGCATGCATGGGATGATTCGCTAAAGAAATAATTTGTCGCAAAATTTCCGAAGACAAAAATTGATTGGCTCCTGCTTCCATCTCGACAATGATTTGTAACAAAATGGTATTGGTTAAATCTTTCCCGGTCATAGAATCTTCAACGCTAAACTGTACCCCATCCACGACATAACGTTGCAGCTCTTCAAGAGTAATGTATTGACTGGTTTCGGTGTCATAAAGTCGACGATTTTTATATTTTTTTATTAATCGAGTCATAGGGTTCTCATGAATGTTGATCTAGTCTGTTTTATCTGTTCTCAGCGCACTACTCCATCTTATCAAAAAGTCGTATGGTGAAGAACAGATAAGTCGTTAATGCCGACTAATACATATGAAGTCCACCGTTAACACTTAGGTTTGCCCCTGTAATGTATCCGCTCTTCTCATTAACTAAAAAGTCCACTACCCAAGCAATTTCTTCCGGTTGGGCTAAACGCTTCGCCGGAATTTGCTCAATAATTGATTCTAAAATGTCAGGACGAATGCCCTTCATCAAACGCGTATCCACATAACCAGGCGAAATACTATTAACCGTAATGTTTTTACCCATTAATTCTTGTGCCAAACTCTTGGTAAATCCATAAATACCTGCTTTAGAAGCGGCATAATTGGCCTGAGAAAACTGGCCTTTTTGCGCATTTACAGAAGAGACATTAACGATTCTTCCCGACTCATGTTCTCTCATATTTTCGACAACCTGCCGGGTAACATTAAACATCCCATCAAGGTTCACTCGCAATACTTCATCCCACTGCTGTTTGGTCATTTTAGTAAACACTGCATCCCGGGTAATACCGGCGTTATTCACTAAAACATCAACATCCCCGAACTCTTTTATAATGGAATAAATGACCTGTTCACATTGCTCATAGTCACTAACATCCATGTGTCGAAACGCTATATTTCGATACCCAGACTCGCGCAACTCCTCTTCCCAGGCGATACCATGCTCTTTAGTTGCAAGATCAAGAGCAAAAACATGCTTAGAAGATGCATTTAACTGTTTTGCGATTGCAGTACCGATATCACCGGTACCCCCAGTAATTAATACGACGTTGTGACTGTGCATAGAACTCTCTACTGTTGTTTTACCTTAAATAAGCATAGACATAACTCCCAAGAGTAACAACTTTTGGGAGTTATTCTTTTCTAATTGAGACCTTTACTGCATCGATATGTAGTAGGAAACTACATGTACTGACCACCATTGATGTCTAAATTTGCTCCAGTCATAAAGCCGCTGGCAGGGGATGCGAAAAAAGCAACCGCATCAGCAATTTCTTGAGGATGTCCCAAACGTCCAACAGGGATATTAGCAATAATTGCATCAAGAACTTCTTGTTTAAGGCCTGAAAGCATCGAGGTTTCTATGTACCCAGGAGATATCGTATTTACAGTAACACCTTTGCTTGCTACTTCTAAAGCAAGACTTTTGGTAAAACCGAATAATGCGGCTTTGGTAGACGCGTAGTTACATTGACCAAATTGCCCTTTACGTCCATTAATTGAAGAAATACTAATGATACGACCATAAGCCTTATCTAACATATGCGGGATTACGTTACGTGTCATGTTAAACACACTAGTTAGGTTGGCATCAAGAACTTGCTGCCATTGTTCCGGAGACATTTTTCTTAAACTACAATCTTGAGTGACACCGGCGTTATTAATTAGCACATCAATGCGCCCATAGCGCTCCATCATTTGTGCAGTTATTCGTTCACAATCAGCAAATTGCGCTACATCCCCATAAATGATGTCGATATCAAAACCCGCTTGCTTTTGCTCTTCTTGCCATTGTTTGGCTTCTTCATGTCTTCCATGTTTAAAATAGCAAGCAACAACCTGATAATCTGCCGCAAGACGCTGACAAATTGCACTACCAATTCCTCCGGTACCACCAGTAACGATTGCCACACTCTTAGTCATAAATAACTCCCTGTTATTACTCTAACCATCATAGTACTACTATTCTTAAAAACCTCAAAATACCTTTTCTAAAGCTTTTGAGTATAGAAGAAGTTTAGAGCTAAGCAAGTAGATTATAAAAGAAATTTTCGCGTGGTGATGGTAAGCGAGTATCCTCTAATTCCCGCACTTTATGCGCGGGAACCAGGAAGTGACAATAATTAATGTGTTTGATGATAAACAGGAACATATCCCTTTAATTGTTGCGCAAACTGCTTGAGCACCTCCAGGCCTGACTCTTCAGCCTGACGGCACCATTGTTGCAGTGCTTCAATCAATTCTTTTTGCGATGCCGCTGTTTTTAGCCAAACGTTTTGCAGTGATTGCTTATATGCATAAACAACGCGCAATTGCTCACGTGCTTCTAATAGGGCAGATAAACGCGCTCTAGCTTTAGAACTCAGTAAAGAATCTTCACGACGTAATAAGCTGCCTGCTCTTGCAAACATTTTTTTCGTTTCTTTATTTCCGCCACTATTAATAAGCTCTTGCTTTAATATGGGACGAATCACGCCTTTATAATAATTGGACATTACCTGGAAACGATTCGAAATAACTGCTTTTACCGTATCCATATCTACTTGCAACTTACCTGCTTCCATAGCTAACTTTGGTGGTAATTTTTTAACTCGTGCCAAACCAAAGAACGACAGAATACGAATATACATCCAACCAATATCAAATTCCCACCATTTCACCGAAAACTTGGCTGAGGATGCAAAGGTATGATGGTTATTATGGAGCTCTTCGCCACCAATCCAAAATCCCCAAGGAAATATATTGGTTGCGGCATCACGACATTCATAATTACGATAGCCCCAGTGATGGCCAATCCCATTAATCACGCCAGCAGCATGGAAAGGAATCCACATCATTTGAATTGCCCAAATGGTAATTCCCGGAAGACCAAAGAGGAATAAATTGATGAGAAACATCAATACCACGCCTGAAGCAGAATAATGCGAGTAAATATTTCTTTCTACCCAGTCAGTCGGTGTGCCATGAGAGTATTTAGCAACCATCTCTCGATCTTTACGCGCAGCGCGGTAAAGCTCAGCCCCCTCCCAAAATACTTTTTTAATGCCTAGAACAACAGGACTATGGGGATCTCCTTCAACGTCAGTTGTTGCATGATGTTTACGATGAATAGCAACCCAATCGGCAGTAACCATTCCTGTAGTTAACCATAGCCATAAGCGAAAAAAATGACTAACGATAGGATGTAACGTTAAAGCTCGATGAGTTTGATAGCGATGTAGGTAAAGTGTTACTCCGGCAATGGTAATTTGCGTCATAACAAGAACTGCAACCACATACCCCCAAAAAGACAGGTTTAGATAACCAAAAAGCATAATCACTCCGCGTCTAATGCTAGTTTATGAAAAAGCCATTTCCGTAGGCAAAACACACGGCTGTAGGCGGTGTTTTACACTTCAGATCCCTCAAGTATAGTATAAGGATAACACATTTTTATTCATTCCGTTGCAACATTTCGTGATGTAGTCGATAATTAACCTTATCTCATCATATACATATTTTGGAATCATGCTATGAACAATAAATTTCAAGTACCAAAGATCTTTGAGACCCTAATCCCATTTATTATCGCCGGAATTGCCATCGCCTTATTTGTTGGCCTACTATTTATGTTTTCCTATGTTGTGATATGGGGATTAATTATTGGCGGAACCCTATGGCTCATTTCGGTAGTTAAAGAACTACTTTTTCCGAGCAGCAAAAAAACCACCATTGTTAAAAAAACACAGGGTCGTATCATTGAACATGACGATAAGAAATAATGCCTGAATTACCTGAAGTTGAAACCACCAAAGAGGGTATTAAACCTCACCTTGAAGGGCAAATTATTGGGAATATTGAAGTCCGTAACTATGGATTCAGGATTCCTGTACCCGCCAATATCAATGAGCTTTGCGCAGAAAAAAAGATCCTGGCGGTAACCCGCCGGGCCAAATATATTCTGCTGCAATTAAGTGAAGGCTATCTTTTAATTCATTTAGGAATGTCAGGACACTTACGCATTGTTTCCAATACCAATCTGCCTGAAAAACATGATCACATCACCTTGAATTTAACTAATGGCAAAGCACTGAGATTTTGCGACCCTCGACGCTTTGGTTTATTCATTTATATCGATGAAAACCCACATCAGCATAAACTTCTTACCCACCTAGGCCCTGAACCACTTTCTGAAGCCTTCGATGGCCATTACCTATACCAACGAGCGCAAAATAAAAATAAGCCCATAAAATCATTTATTATGGATAATGAAATCGTTGTGGGTGTAGGCAATATTTATGCGACTGAAAGCTTATTCTTATCGACTATTCATCCAGCTACTCCTGCCAAGAACATTGATGAAGCGTCCTATCATCTTTTGGCAAAGCACATCAAATCAGTGTTACAACAAGCCATAAAAAGTGGCGGAACGACCCTACGCGATTTTTATGCCTTTGATGGAAAACCTGGTTATTTCAGCATTTCGCTCCAAGTTTACGGTCGTAAGAATCAACCCTGCATGAAATGCCGACACTCGATCCAAACCGTTATAATCGGGGGTCGCAGCTCTGCATTTTGCCCCCACTGCCAAATATTGGCTCCCAGTCACGGAGTCTCTGGGCAATTGTAGCGACTTAAGTTATATTAGCGGCTCATTTAACTTAACATAATAATAATGAAAATAAACCAGATAAGAACAGCATGGGTAGTTGGTTGTTTGTTTTTTTATACAGCAGTAACCAGCCTCCGCTGTATTGGCAAATACTATTTCGGTAAGACAACCCGGGCGTGGACTGATAAAGCTCTTCACCATTGGGTTGATCAATTACTCAATAGCGTCCAGGTAAAATACAAGGTAATTAATCCGTATAAGGTTCAACCTGAGCTCGGAAAGGCCACGATTATTATGTGCAATCATTCCAGTGCCTATGATATTCCTCTTGGTTTTAAAGCATTCCCCAATCATTCCATCCGTATGCTGGCGAAAAAAGAATTATCTAAAGTTCCCTTAATGGGTAAAGCCATGCAGGCTGCAGAATTTCCATTTGTTGATCGTAAAAATCGCTATCAAGCGATTAAAGATTTAGCTTACGCCAAAAAATTAATGGAAAGTGGCATAGTGCTTTGGGTCGCTCCAGAAGGAACTCGCTCGAAGGATGGAGAACTAGCACCATTTAAGAAAGGTGCCTTTATTACTGCAATTGAATCTCAAGCGACCATCATCCCTATCGGTATTCGTGGTGCTAATAATATTCTTCCTGCACGTACGTTTAATATTCATCTGAATCAAGAAGCAGAAATACATATAGGTAAGCCTATTGATACCACCGAATTTAGTTTGGATAACAAAGCCGAGTTAATTCAGCAAACCTATGATTCGATTAAAGCGTTGATTAGTAAGTAAGCGGATTACGCCGAGACAGATATTTATACGGCGTGGTTGCTTGTAAAGAACTCTCCTCTACCTATCATTGTCAACACAGTCTATATTTAGACCCCGCGGATGCTCGCGAGGCGTCGGAGGTGATGTGACCAAGAAATAGTTGCAAGCAATCAGGCTACGCTCGTTTGATAACAATATTACAGAATCGCTCAAAAAAACCCTAATACTTCACCCCATACCCTCGAACACTAGTAACAACACTAGCCGCCAAACCCATCGCGCGGGGGTCAGAAGCAGCCGTAAGAATATTTGTATCTTTATCCCAAGTAATGGCTTGCATGTCCCCATAATATTGCTTTAAAGGTTTCAAGGTATATCCCATAGCCTTAAGTGCTTCTTGCAGCTCTGGTGAAAAAGTATCCGGCTCAAACTGCAATAAATCGGGAAGAAATTGGTGATGAAAACGCATTGCCGAAACCATGCTAATTGCGCCAAAATCATCATGAAAGACCAATGAAGCAAGCAAAACCATCGTCGCAATACGACTGCCTCCTGGAGTTCCTAAAATCGCAACCCGCCCTGGCAATTCCAGAAAGGTTGGCGTCATGGTGGATACAGGACGTTTACCCGGAGCGATGCTATTTTTATCACTACCAACAACCCCAAAAACATTTAACTCGCCCACTTTAGCGGTGAAATCATCCATTTCATCATTAAGTAAAACACCGGTTCCTTCCGCAACTACGCTGGAACCAAAAATAAAATTGATGGTCATCGTTGCCGCAACACGATTACCCTCTGCGTCAATGATGGAAATATGGGTAGTATTACTTTCTTTAATAGAACTGGTGCCATAGCCCTTTAATACCTCACTAGAAATTGCTTTATTCTCAGGAATTAGGGTTTTTAATTGTTTCGCATTCTCTGCTGAAATCAATTTCTCCACAGGCACAGATATAAAATCAGGGTCTCCCAAAAACTCTTCACGCTGCCAATAGGCCAAACGCATAGACTCCGTTAAATAATGTACCCATTGCACCTTAGGTAGGGATGCTAAAGAATAATGAGATAAAATATTTAACATGGTTAATAAAGCAATCCCACCCGCAGAAGGTGGGGGAGCGGTAATCACGAGCATATTGCGATAGGCACCAATCAAGGGTTCTCTAAGCTTCACTTGATAACCCGCCAGATCGGATAAAGCCCATCGTCCACCCGCAGCGTTCACACTTGTTACTAAGCGTTGAGCAACATCTCCAGTATAAAAACCCTTTTCACCCTGCTCCGCGATCCGCTTTAAGGTATTCGCTAAATCGGTTTGCACCAAACGCTCACCAATTTCATAGGGGCGTCCATTTTTTAAAAAGATTGCAGCGGTTGCTGGATACTTTTTAAGCTGCTCCAATCGACCATCCATATGAAAAAAATGGCTGAGTTGCTTATCCACTAAAAAACCATCTTGAGCCAATTGGATTGCAGGCGCCAGGCTCTTATTTAAGGGTAATCGCCCATAATGCTTTGCCAGATAAACCAAAGCTGCAGGCTGACCTGGAATCGCCGCGGCCAAGCCTCCATTTAAGGATAAATCGGGAATAACCTCTCCAGCAGCGGTTAAAAACATATCCTTGTGAGCAGCAGCCGGTGCGGTTTCCCGGGCATCAATAAAAACATTAGAGCGAGTGCTTGCCTGGTGTAATAACCAAAAACTGCCTCCACCTAAACCGGAATGGTAAGGTTCAACCACTGCTAATACTGCCGCAGCGGCTATGCCCGCATCAAAAGCATTTCCACCATGGGCTAAAATATCTAAAGCCGCGTTAGTCGCTAAAGGATTAGCCGTAGCTACTGCATATCCCGGAGGATAATTAAGCGCCTGTTTTGCATAAGCATTAGCACCAGCAAAAAAACAACTAAAAATTAATACTATAGCCCCCAAAGACTTGGGCTTTCTTCTATTGAAAATCATTACTTTTTTGTCTCTTTTGTAATTCCTCAGCTACACAAGGAGGAACAAATTGAGAAATGTCGCCATGCAAATTCGCAATTTCACGTACCAAACTGGAGGAAATAAACATGGCACGTTCTGATGGTGTTAAAAATATGGTTTCAATATTCTGAGATAACTTACGGTTCATTCCAGCAAGTTGAAACTCATATTCAAAATCAGATACCGCACGCAAACCACGTAAAATTACCGTTGCCTTTTGTTCCTGTGCAAACTCGATAAGTAAATTATCAAAGCCCATGACCTGCACACCCGGCAAATCAGCTACACTTTCTTGCAAAAGACGTATCCGGGTTTCTAAAGGAAAAAAAGGTTTTTTTGCCTTATTAGTTGCAACAGCAACAATAAGTTCAGGGAAAATATTCGCGGCTCGTCCTATAATATCCACATGTCCATTGGTCACCGGATCAAAGGTGCCTGGATATATTGCTTTTGATTTCATATGATTTAAGACTGATTGCTAAGACGACCAGTCTAGCGTATTGTTGTACAAAAAACTACAATAATCCTGGTAAAACAGTAGGATGCAATGCTTTACCAGATCACGGACCGAGGTGAGTATGGATAATTTAAAACGTTTTATGGTGCTTCCTATTTTTTTGCTAACGGCATGTGCGCCACCAAGACCGGCAATGATGCCAGAACAACCAAGCAAAATAGCAAAAGTAGTTCCCAATGAAACACCGACAGAAAAACAACAACCAGCGACAGGCAAATCAGAAACGGTTTCTTCCTGGGAAATTCGTGGTGCTTTAGCAGCCAAAAATAAATCTAAAGGCTGGTCTGCAGCAATGCATTGGACACAAAACGGGCCAAGCTCATACCAGATCCGTTTAATGGGGCCTTTAGGGGCTGGGACTGTGCTAATTAATAAAAAAGGGAGCACGATTACCTTCCAGGATGGACCCAAAAGAATTACTTCATCCAATGCGGATGAATTGTTACTGCAACAAACAGGCGTTCGTCTTCCTGTAAATAATCTCTATTATTGGGTTAGAGGCCTCCCTGCTCCCGGAAAAGTAGGTTCAGAACAACGTGATGCCGCTAACCACTTAGTGATGCTAAGACAAAGTGGCTATACCGTCACCTTTGGAAACTACACGACCGTAAAAGGAACCGCACTTCCTGGCATCGTTCGTTTAGATGGGAATGGGGTAATGGTGAAAGTTGTTATTAAAAATTGGTCTATCTAACGGGTTACCTCAACCCAAAGTCACGAGGGTTCTCTCCAATAAGGTAAAAATTAACGTGTCCTTATTCCGAGAACCCCCGCATCTTAGGCGTTTAAAACAACCTTCTTGAATTCAAATTGAACTAATTTACCAACCAAAAAGCTACCAAAAAAATAAATTTAAAAAATTTATAAAAATTATTGCTTTCAAAGTTGACATGTTCATAAAAGCACTGCAAAATACCTCCACATCGCAAGGATGAAAGCTTTTATAATTTATGGAAGTTTTGATATAGAATCTGCAATTTTTTAGGGGTGTCGCCAAGCGGTAAGGCACAGGGTTTTGATCCCTGCATACCTAGGTTCGAATCCTAGCACCCCTGCCACTTTCTTGTTGATTCACAAGTAAACAGACAGCAGAAGATAACCTGGAAGGATGCATTTTCGTTGGTGCTCAAATAATAATAATATCTTTTTGGCTGTCTTCTGCTATGTGTTTAAGTTACGATGAACCTAGGTCTAAGGCTTTATACACATGTCCACAATGATGATATTTTCCGGTAATGCGAATCCGGAACTAGCACAAAAAATTTCTTCCCACTTACAAATCCCCATAGGCAAAGCAACCGTTGGTACTTTTAGCGATGGCGAAACCATGGTTGAGATCCTTGAGAACGTTCGCGGGCGGGATGTATTTATTATTCAGTCGACTTGCGCCCCATCAAATAATAATTTGATGGAACTACTTGCTATGGCAGATGCACTAAGAAGATCTTCTGCAGCTCGTATTACTGCTGTAATCCCTTATTTCGGTTACGCACGTCAAGATAGACGAGTTCGTTCTGCTCGAGTCCCCATTACGGCAAAGATTGTTGCCGATATGATGGCCTCTGTAGGAATATGTCGTGTTCTTACCGTTGACTTGCATGCGGATCAAATCCAAGGCTTCTTCTACATGCCTGTAGATAACGTTTATGCCACACCTATGTTACTTGAAGATATTGCCAAGCAAAATCTACAAAATGTTATGGTTGTATCACCAGACGTTGGTGGTGTAGTGCGAGCTCGTGCGGTTGCGAAACGCATCGAACATGCAGAACTAGCTATCATTGATAAACGTCGTAGTGGACCGAATAAGTCCGAAGTGATGCATATCATTGGCGATCCGACAAATAAGCACTGTATTATCGTTGATGACATTGTTGATACCGCAGGAACTCTTTGTTCTGCAGCTCATGAATTAAAGAAAAGCGGCGCAAAAAGTGTAAGAGCCTATATTACCCATCCAGTTTTATCTGGCCCAGCGCTCAACAACATTAGAAATTCCCACATTGATGAAGTAGTGATTACTGATACGATTCCTTTATCAGAAGAAGGACGTGCTTGCGATAAAATCCGTGTAGTCAGCCTTTCTGACATGCTGGCACAAGCAATGAAACGTGTAAATATAGAAGAATCTGTTAGTTCTATGTTCGCCGAATAATCCCTTCTATAGTTCTTATCCCGCGGCTTGCCCGCGGGGTTCAATGCCCTCTCTCACCAACAAATCCAGCAAAAACCCTATTCTTGTGACAAAATCTTCAAGCTCCTTCGCTATTTACAATAATCTTAATAATCTCTTAATTTGACGCTGCTACAATTAACGCAGTTAATAAAAAAAGAGAGCATTATGTCTAAATGCGTAAACCTATTTAGATTTTTCGATAAAATTGAAACCACCTATAAGGACATGCTCGAACACATACAGAACGGCTTACATAGAAAACAGCACCATATGGAAACCAGCAGTGAAGAGATTAACTTTTTGCTTCGCTTAATCGCATCACTCCACCTTAACTCTGATTATGAAACAGACCCGGTGCGTACTCAGGAAATATTGCAAGAAATACTAAACGGTGGACATCTGAACTGGGAGGATGATGGAAAATTTTATGAGGAGTTAGTTAAAAATTTTAATTCCAGCATTAACAGACGCATTTCATCTCATCATTCTGTGGTCCAGCAATATTCTCTTTCTTATCCAATATCAAAAGAGGTTCTTTTTGGAGTAAAAGAGGATAGCGAAGGTAGAAAAAGAACGTGGATGCAATTTGAAAAACATGACACGAAAAACCTGCTCAATATAATTTTGCATCTGATTGACTATATTAAGTACCGAATAACCGGGAAAAATATTGGTCCCTTTGGCTCATCTGAGCATACTGATAGTAATCCATTGGTTGTCACGCGAGGCATGGAAGCAAATTAAAAATGAGCTCAATGACGTAGTTCCCTGTCCTCCAGGGACAGGACTACAAATAAAAAAAGGAGCCTTAGCTCCCTCCTTTATTTGGATCCGCAATTAATCACGCGTACCAACATATTTGTCATCAAAATAACGACGTAACTTAGTTCTCAATGTTCCACGACTAATTCCCAGCATAATTGCAGCACGCGACTGATTGTACTTACAGTGTTCCATTACTGCTCGAAATAAAGGGGTCTCGATTTCTTCAAGTACAAACTGGTATAAGTCAACAGGATCAGTTCCCTTAAGCTCTGAAAAATATTTTTGTACTGAATGTGTTACGCTCTCGGCTAGTGAAGCGGTGTTATCCACTACTTCATTACTGATTGTTGTCATTATTATTAGCTCCTCCTTTTAAAAACAGTATATTACCGAATCAAACCGTGTCAGACAAGGGTCGAATTGAAAAAACTACGTTAAATCAATAGAGAATAACCAATACTGGAGCCCTTAATATCTTAAACTTGCTGAAAAATAAAAAAGGGGAAATTGCAAATACAATTTCCCCTTTTTTAAACAATGCAGATTCGAATTAAAACTTTAACATCGAATCATTAAATGGCTTACCATTCACAATAAATTTACCCTGGTCCAAGCTTAACTCAATGAAGTAATCAGTACCTTTTTCGACAATTAAACCTGCCTGTTTAAGCGCATTTAATTGTTGTTCAACTTGCTGCTCTACTGCGGGTTGTGCTGGCTGTTGTCCAGCAGCAGCTTGTCCTGGTTGCTGATCAGCAGGCTGAGCACCTAGCTGTTTCGCAATTGCTGGTTGCGCATTATTAGGTTGTTTTGCCATTTGTTGGGCTACTGCCTGCTTCATTAATTCTCTTACAGTAGCAGCAGGAACACTCAATTTAGCATTACCATGAATTTTTTGCATTAATTGGAATGGGTTAGCATTTTCATCTTTAGGTAGAGAAATAAGCAAAGTGCCATCAATTGTACCTTCAGGCAGTTTGAAATTGAGCTTAGAAATTTCTAACTCAGCCCCTTTGTTGAATAACTTAGGTAACTCAGGAAGTAAAGCAATCATAGCTTGTTGGCGCTGTTCTTCAGTACCATTTTGCATTGTATTGGCTTGCTGGTTAATTTTCGCCAATACCTCTGCGTCAAGATTTCTTACCGATATATTGATTTCACCTGGACCATAATTTTGCGCATTTGCTAAAACTGACTTAATGGTCATAGTAAAGCTTGTGTTAAATAAATGCTGCTCAATATCGCTTTTTGATTTAAAGAGTAATTCTGAAACTTCGAATATTTTTTGCCCTTTAACCTGGATGTTAAACTCAGGCAAAGTGAAGTTCGCATCACCTAAATACAAACCAGAATCCGTTTCATGTAGATCATAATCACTAGATACTTTGCCTAAATCAACTTGCGCATCACCTTTCGCAAGATGAACCCCATCAACAACTACAGTACCGCCAACCTTAGTCATTCCAGGAGACATAGTTGTAGTCGCATTCAATCCTAACCAATTAAAACGGCCACCATCTTTAGAGGTTAAATTGAAGGTAGGAACATTAAAATCCAGGGTGCTTTGATTAAAATAATTCACAAAAATACTTAAGTCTAATTGTGGCTTAGTTGAGTCAGCCGTGAAGTTCGCATTAAATTGATCAATATATTGTTTAGGGAATGGGAAAACGGCTTCAGCATATCCAAGTCCAAATCGTACGGAGTTATTAGCGAAAATAACTGGACCATGATGGATAGTTAAAGGCATTTCCATTGAATAATCTTGTGCAGGAACAGTTTGTGCAACTCCATTTACATCAGCCACATGCTCAGGAATATGTAGCTGCCATTGGATCTGAGCTTCAGAACTAAATAGACCGCGATTATATTGCTTAATCTCTGCGTGCAATCCATTCGATTGGTCAATTACCTCAATATTCTTTCTGATTGTTTTTTCAGTAAGAATGCCCATACCATAATATCCGCCTAGAACCAAAGCGGCCAGGATAATTATTAATCCTGCCAATTTTTTCATTATGCTCTCCATGTTAGTAATTCGAAATGCAGCATAAAGTATAACAGTAAATAGACTTATTGTGCGATAAACTAGTGATTGAAAACAAAGAAAAAAATTGAACAATAGAAAGTAATGTAGCCATTGCTTACAGCTGAAATCGGCCTTTGCAATGAGACTTTTTGCTTTTAGGTAGATGCTGATTATGAGTATTCAGTACCTACCTAATTTAGATAATATGTGCATAAATTATGCGTGTTCAATTGGCTTACAATAGGTTTCTTTAACCAAGAGCGCTAAGATAAGTGCTATAAAGGAACATAGTGGCAATATCTTTAATCCTGCCTGGAAATCAGACAGCAATAGGCTTTCTACATTATAGGCACGTACACCTGAAACCATGTCGACCAAACGCCCAACAATAGGCTGTAAAGAGGCACCCACAAAAATAGAGATCATATTCGTGAATGCAATTGAAGTACCAATCACATTACGGTGATGAATCTCTGTTGAGACCGCATAAGCAATGGCAACCCCAGTATTAGTCAAACCGAAAAGGAAGAAAATAAAATAGGCATAATTTTGGCTTAAAGATGGGCTAAAAACATAGATGGAAGTAAGTACCATTCCGCATAAGGCAGAAATAATCATTAAGGGTTTACGACGACCCATTTTATCAGACAGCCAACCAGAAAATGGACCACTAATTCCCCAACCAATGAAAATCAAACCGGTTGCAAAGGCCGCAGCATGTGC
Organism: Legionella lytica; assembly: GCF_044626755.1. Lineage (GTDB taxonomy): Bacteria > Pseudomonadota > Gammaproteobacteria > Legionellales > Legionellaceae > Legionella > Legionella lytica_A. The sequence continues at coordinate 27,973 of NZ_JBGORX010000006.1, forward strand.
ACCTAAACCGTGACCAAATTGTAAATAAGCCGGGCCAATTGCCTCACCAATCACAGCAGTGGGTCCAAATAAAAAACCCGCATATAAGGCATTAATCCAGGTTTGTCGGCAAGATAAAATGATCTTTAAGCTTTGCAGAATACTAATATGATTAACCGAATGTGCATCACTGCGATGTCCCGCAGGAGTGTCTTGAACGAACTGATAAAGAAGACCCGCCAGAGCAATAAATAAGAAGGCAATAACAAGCATACTGTGACGCCAGCCAACATTACTTACTAAAAAGGATACTGGAGCCTCTCCAGCAGCGGCCCCTAACATCCCTAAGGATTGAGTTAAACCAGCTAATAATCCCAACATAGTTGGTGGAAACCACGATGTAGCTAATCGTAACGAACAGACAAAAGCAAATGCCGCACTAAAGCCAATCAACATTCGACCGACTGAAGCCATAAGCAGTCCATCAGCTAAGCCAAAAACACAGCAGCCAAAAGCAGTAACTAAAGACATTACCGTTAATAGGCCGCGAATACTTAGACGATCAACTGTCAGCCCGACAGGGATTTGCATGAGAATATAAGGAATATAGAACGAAGCGGTTAATATACCGAACCCAGCCTCATTGATTCCGAAATCCATTTGTAGATAACGATGCATTACCCCAGGAGCAACACGGGCCATGTAATCAGAAAAATAAAAAGCAGCAGCTAAACCCCAAACTAACCAAGCAATTCCTAGATAATTCTTGTGATTATAGATATCTACTTTAGCATTATGCATTTTGTTCATAAATCTCTACTCAATAAAAGCCCTAATTCGCCTTGTTTTATCAGCATAAGCAAATAGTTATTGCCGGGCTAGATACTCCAAAAACAAAACTCCTATTACCTGATTCGTAGTAACGTTGTTCTAAAAATCCATACATTCAACAATGTAGTTACCAGATTATCGAGTTGAACAAAGCCACAAATTTCCGCGGGTCAACCGCAGAGAATCGGTGTTTTCTCTCAGAATAACTGAAATTACCCTAAGATTATACTGCTGCTGCCATTTATTTCAACACTGTTATTACTGAGTAATTTTAGGGCAAACTTTAATTACCTTAAGCAGAAAATTTTGTAGCAATTTTGGGGTTTAGTATAATACAAGCCCCAGACACCACGCATCTATTTGTCAAGTTAACTCCACAGTACCTGGAAAATTTTGATTTTAAATCATATTATAAATAGAGTGGTACTTTGAGCGCACAATAAGTCCTATTTTGGGGCATTCTGGAGGAGATACTCATGTATTCAATGTTTGAAAAAAAAGAACCGAAGGACTCTATTGGCAAATTAATAGAGCAAGAAGCTATATCCTATTTTAGCGACCCCAAGAATAGCAGTAACCTAAATAAAATGGCAGACCACTTCAGCTTTACCCAAGATATTAATTCTGCTGCCCTTGGTCATTTTCTGGAAAAAATTTTCCAGGAAAATGAAGAGCTGTACGGTGCAGTTTTGGATGAGGTAGGCTACAAAGACAGTAGCCAATTAACGGAAGAGCAAAATCGATTTGTAAAAATTGCCATCTACAGTAAGGTGAGAGAGCTGGTACATCAATACGCACAGGAGCATAATTATACATTAACTAAGGATGATGCAGACCATGTGCAGGTTGCCACTAGACCAGAAGGTAATCTTCAGATGTAGGGGTTTGCTCAGGCAATCGGAGGCAGGGCACCGTGGAGTTAACTGGAACGTGACGGTGCTCAATCCCACTAATTTTTAAAAAACTTTAATACCATAGAACGCATTCTTGCTGTTTCAGAAGGATTGAATTCCTTATAAACATCACTACCGATATTTAAACACACGGTAACCTTGTCTCCCAACCCTTTGAGTAAATCAACACCGGATAATTTAAGTAAATTAATTTCGGTGGCTATTTCCGCAGCCCATGCATCGAGATAAGCCTTATCAGTGAAGACCGGAAGAAATAGTTCATTCCCCTCTTGGAAAAATAACACCCGAGGCTCTTCACCCTCCATATGTTTTTCTACAGGGATAATGAAATTGGCTTTAATAAATTCCAGATAGGCTTTATTCGCTTCTTTTGAAGCTCCAGCAGAAATAAGGGCTTCTTTTATGGCGTTGTCGAGTGCATTCATCAGAGTGATTGGATCCGGTAAAAGGCAAATTATAACCAAGTCTACCGCTGATGAACAGCTCTCAACTGAGTAAGTAGCCTGACTAGGCTACTAACTCAAATAATTGATATCCAACGAATGCAGAAGCAGCTATTGCCCCACTGATTTCAATTACCAGTGACAAGAAACCATGCTTTTGGCAATATTGCTGGTCGTTTGCAGCAATTTCTGGCTCTAATGCCTCTTCTTCTTGTAAATACGCACTAATATCAAATAAAGGCTCATCACCAGATAACGCATCCCACCATCCTTCTAACCAATGTGCAGCTTCTTGAGTTCCTTTTGGATAAGGATTATCTTCTTCTGCAGCATAAGCCAACGCACACTCATATCCTAAGGCATAGCTCTCTTCATGGCTTGGATGATCAATGTTAAAACGTAATTTAATATGTGGTAGTAAGGCAGTAATGTCATTCATGATTGTACCCTCAATTTATGTATCCTGTATGTATTTTCCCAAGCTCAACTGTGATACTCCAAGTTGTATTATTATTAAAGCTGTGTGCATTTTTTTATCTTCTCATGTCGATAATTTCTGCACTTAAAGCAATTTTACGACTTTAAAAAAACAGTAACAGCCAAATTAGAAACCTTTACTCATTTTTGACAATTTCTTCAAAAACTATGTACTTAACTTCGTTTATGATTTCTATATATATAGATGCAATTTGCAGGCCAACTTTTTTATTTGGGGAATTATTTTTCTAACATAATGAATAAGCTATGTTTTTTGAGTTACTTAGGAGGTCTCGACAACCAAGAATAGCTTCGTCACTACGTAATACGGGAAATTTGGGTGAGGAAACCCGTAGTAAGACTTCGTCTAATACGGGCTACACTTCTGTTCCAAAGAAAGAGAGGTGTAAAAAATGTGTTGCCGGCAAATTTTGCCGTTAGGGTGCCAGGCGATGATGCTGCCAGCGCCCTTCTTGCCGGTAATAATGAATTCGATCATGCAAGCGATTATCTCTCCCCTGCCAAAATTCAATCTCATCAGGAATAACCATGTATCCCCCCCAATATTCGGGCCGTAAAACAGGCTCTGGTCCATGCTGCTGGATTAAGTCATTTAATGCATTCTCCAACATTTCCCTGCTGGAAATTTCATGACTTTGTGGGGATGCAATCGCACTAAATTGGCTTTTAACTGGCCTTGAAGAAAAATAAGCATCGGATTGTTCCCCACTTACTTTCTCGACTTTGCCACGAATGCGAACTTGTCTTGCCATTTGGGGCCAATAAAAATTAAGTGCCGCATAAGGTTGCTTTTGCAACTGCTTTGCTTTGCTGCTTTGATAATTGGTATAAAAAATGTAATTTCCATTCTCCAACCCTTTCAATAAAACAACTCTGGAATCAGGGTGACCATGGTTGTCTACGGTAGAAAGTACTACAGCGGTGGGGTCATTGGTTTCGTTTTTTAAAACATCAGCGAACCATAAGTGAAACTGTTCAATCGGATCATCAGGGATATTCTGGTCTTGCAGTTTTAACTCACCATAATCACGTCTTATGTCAGCAATACTTCGAAAATTTGTCATGGTGTTACATCCATTTTGAGAACACTGTGGCCTGGATGGTGTATAAATCCTATTTATGATTGTAGGTTGGACCGATGCCCAACCTACAGCTTAAAAATTTCTTACCAGCCAGTTACTTCGGCAATCGCATCGCCTAAATCAGCAGGAGAACGTACTGTTCTTACGCCAGCAGCTTCTAGTGCCGCGTATTTCTCAGCAGCAGTACCTTTACCGCCAGAAATAATCGCACCAGCATGGCCCATACGCTTACCAGCAGGTGCCGTAACACCAGCGATGTACGATACCACAGGTTTGCTAATATTCGATTTAATGTATTCAGCAGCCTCTTCTTCTGCAGAACCACCAATTTCACCAACCATAATAATCGCTTCAGTTTGTGGATCTTTTTCAAATAATGCTAATGCATCAATAAAGTTGGTTCCTGGAATTGGATCGCCACCGATACCGATACAAGTACTTTGTCCAAACCCTTTATCAGTAGTTTGCTTAACTGCTTCATAAGTTAAAGTACCAGAACGTGAAACAATACCTACTTTACCTGGTAAATGAATGGAACCTGGCATAATACCAATTTTGCATTCGCCTGGAGTGATAATTCCCGGGCAGTTTGGTCCAATTAAACGAGCTTGTGTGTTGTTCTCTAAGTATACTTTAACCTCGAGCATATCAAGAACAGGAACACCTTCAGTGATACAAACAATTAATTTGATTCCTGCATCCGCTGCTTCAATAATTGAATCTTTGCAAAATGGTGCTGGAACATAAATAACGGTTGCATCAGCATGAGTTGCTTCTACCGCATCACGCATTGTATTAAATACAGGTAAGCCTAAATGTGTTTGGCCACCTTTACCAGGGGTAACCCCACCAACCATACGTGTTCCATACGCAATCGCTTGCTCTGAATGGTAAGTTCCTTGCTTGCCAGTAAAACCCTGACACAGTACTTTGGTTTCTTTATTAACTAATACACTCATTGTTGACCTCGAAATTTAGTTTAAGCCCGCAGATTAACGCTGCAGGCAATCGCTCTATAGCAATCAATTAATTAAGCAACAGCTGCCACAATTTTCTTCGCAGCATCAGTTAAACTGGTTGCAGCAATTACGTTTAAATCACTCTTATTTAAAATGTCAGCGCCTAATTGAGCGTTATTTCCTTCCAATCGAACGACTACCGGAATCTTAACATCGACTTCTTTTACTGCGGCCAAAATACCATCCGCAATAAGGTCGCAACGAACGATACCACCGAAAATATTCACTAAAATACCTTTAACCTTATCGTCAGATAAAATAATTTTTAGTGCTTCACTAACACGCTCTTTGGTTGCACCACCACCTACATCCAGGAAGTTTGCTGGCTCACCACCATGAAGCTTAATCACGTCCATGGTTGCCATTGCCAAGCCTGCGCCATTAACCATACAACCAATTGACCCATCAAGAGGAATGTAGTTTAATTCCCAGTCGCTGGCACGGTTTTCACGCTCATCTTCTTGTGATGTATCGCGCATACCTTTCAATTTTGGTTGGCGGTATAACGCATTGCCATCAATATTGATTTTTCCATCCAAGCACAATAGTTGTCCTGATTTAGTCACAACTAATGGGTTGATTTCTAATAAGCTTAAATCGCATTCAACAAACATTTTTCCCAAGCCCATCATCAAATGAGTAAATTGCTTGATTTGCTCATCTTTCAGACCTAATTTAAATCCTGCTTCACGAGCTTGAAATGGCATAACACCTACTAATGGGTCTACAACCACTTTGAAGATTTTCTCAGGAGTTTCTTCAGCTACTTTTTCAATTTCAACGCCACCTTCAGTAGACGCCATAATCACTACACGACGCGTTGCTCTATCCACAACAGCACCTAGATATAATTCACGATCAATGTCACAAGTTTCTTCAACTAATACCGCATTCACCGGTTGTCCATGCGCATCTGTTTGATACGTTATCAGGCGAGTTCCAAGTAATGCTTTAACTGCTGCAGCTAATTCATCACGGTCAGAAACTAATTTAACCCCACCTGCTTTTCCGCGGCCACCCGCATGTACTTGTGCTTTAACAACCCAACGTTTGGTTGATAATTGAGAAGCGACTTGCAGTGCATCGTCAACCGTGTAAGCTACTTGGCCATTTGGTACAGGTAAGTTGTAGCTAGCAAATAATTGTTTGGCTTGGTATTCATGTAAATTCATTGCAATTACCTTTTAAAAAAGCAAAACCCGCAGACACGGGCTTGCTGTTATTGTGATTATTAAACGTTAAGTAAAAGACGAGCAGGATCTTCCAATAACTCTTTAACACTCACTAAGAACTGTACGGAATCTTTTCCATCAATTAAACGATGGTCATAAGATAAAGCGACATACATCATAGGACGAATAACAATCTCACCTTTCTCAACTACAGGTCGGTCCTCGATTTTATGCATACCCAGAATACCTGTTTGTGGCGGGTTAATAATTGGCGTTGCCAATAATGAACCAAATACTCCACCATTAGTAATAGTGAAGGTACCACCTTGCATTTCTTCCATAGACAATTTACCTTGTCTAGCGCGGCTAGCGGCATCATTAATTGCCATTTCAATTTCAGCCATGCTCATTTGATCTGCATCACGGATCACCGGAACCACTAATCCACGTTCAGTAGATACAGCAATACCAATATCATAGAAACCATGATAAACCACATCTTGACCATCAATAGAGGCATTTACTGCGGGGAAACGTTTTAACGACTCAACTACTGCTTTAGTGAAGAAGGACATAAAACCTAATTTAACGCCATGCTTCTTCTCAAAACCGTCTTTATATTGAGCGCGCATATCCATTACTGCTTTCAAGTTAACTTCATTAAAAGTAGTTAACATTGCAGCATTATGTTGTGCTTCAAGTAAACGTTCAGCAATTTTGGCTCGTAAACGAGTCATCGGCACACGGCGCTCCTCACGAGCACCTATAGCCGTCACGGGAGCAGCGGGTGCAGACTTGCTTGCAGCTGGAGCTGCTTTATCTCGATTGGATTCAATATAAGAAAGCACATCGTCTTTAGTAATACGGCCGTCTTTACCACTGCCAGGAATTTGACCCGGTTGCAAATCATGCTCTGCCATCATACGACGAACGACTGGGCTAGTAGATTTGTCTTCATGAGCACTAACCTCAGCACTGCTTACAGCAGCTTTTTCTTCACTTGGCTTAGAACTAGCCTCAGCAACAGGAGCTGCAGCACCTGCAGTGATTTTTGCCAGAAGTTGGCCCGAAGTTACTGTGTCACCCGCTTGGAAAAGAATTTCACTAAGCACGCCGTCAGCAGGAGCTGGCACTTCAAGAACTACTTTATCTGTTTCCAGATCCAATAGATTTTCATCACGAGTAACTTTATCACCTACTTTTTTATGCCAAGCAGCTACAGTTGCATCAGCAACCGACTCAGGCAATACAGGTACTTTGACTTCGATAGACATGGTTATACCTTCTTATTTTATTAAATTCATTTAAGAGAGAGCGCTGTCTTGAGCAAAGCCCAGACAGCAATAGCCTAAATTTATCCCAACAACGCTTGTTCAACTAAGGCCAATTGTTGTTGTGCATGCAAGGCAGGACTACCTACGGCTGGTGCCGCAGCAAATTCTCGTCCGGCATATTGCAATGATTGCTCAGGACGTAAACAATCTTTCATATTATGCTGAGAAGAGAACCAGACGCCTTGGTTTTGTGGTTCTTCCTGACACCAGACTATATCCTTAGCATTGGGGTACTTATTAATTTCTGCAATTAGCGCTTTTTTAGGGAATGGATACATTTGCTCAATTCGTACAATAGCAACATGAGCCAAGTTTTTATCACGACGCATTTGCAATAAGTCATAATAAACCTTTCCACCGCAGAGCACCACTTTCGTTACTTTTTCCGCATCTAAAGCATCAATTTCCGGAATAATCGTGTGGAATTTGCCTTTAAATAAATCCTCTAGAGGTGAAACCGCTAACTTATGGCGTAATAAGCTCTTTGGCGTCATCACAATCAATGGTTTACGAAAATCACGAATGACTTGTCTTCTTAATAAATGGAAGATCTGCGCCGGGGTAGTTGGCGTACAAACCTGGATGTTATGCTGCGCGCAAAGCTGCATGAAACGCTCCAAGCGTGCAGATGAATGCTCGGGTCCTTGACCTTCGTAACCATGGGGTAACAACATTACTAAGCCACTTAAACGGCCCCATTTTTGCTCCCCAGAACTAATGAATTGGTCAATAACGACTTGCGCACCATTGGCAAAGTCACCAAACTGAGCTTCCCAAAGAACTAAATAGTTAGGCTCAGAACAGGCAAAACCATATTCAAATGCTAATACGGCTTCTTCAGATAGCACCGAATCAATGACTGAAAAACCACGGCCATGCCCATTTTTAATATGCTCTAAAGGAGTAAAGGAGTCACCGGTTTCAATATCATGTAATACCGCATGGCGATGCGCGAAGGTACCACGACCACAATCCTGGCCAGACAAACGAACACCATAACCTTCTTGGATTAAACTTGCATAAGCCAGAGTCTCTGCATAACCCCAGTTCATGGGTAATTCACCTGCGGTCATCTTGTCACGTTCACCTAATAAACGCTGTACTACTGGATGTAAAGAGAAGCCGGCTGGTAAATCATTTAATTGCTCGGTGAGTTTTTGTAAATCCCCTTTAGTAATGGTGGTATCTGCTTTATCAGTCCACTTGCCATTAATGAAAGGACTCCAGTCCATCGCATATTTACCTTCGTAATCGCCATGAACCAGGTTAACTACGGGCTTACCTTGATCTAAACCGTCACGATAAGCATCAACAAGTTGTTCCGCATCTTTAGCTGTCAACAAGCCTTGTTGTATTAATTTTTCGGCATACAGTTCACGCAATGGACGCATCGATTTAATTTTCTTGTACATTGCAGGTTGGGTTACTGCTGGTTCATCAGCCTCGTTGTGGCCATGACGGCGGTAACATACGAGATCAATAACCACGTCGCGGTTAAATTTCATACGGAAATCAAAGGCGATCTGAGTTGCAAACACCACTGCTTCAGGATCATCACCATTCACATGAATGACTGGAGCCTGAACCATCTTGGCAACGTCAGTACAATAAAGAGTAGAACGAGCATCCAAAGGATTGCTAGTCGTAAAACCAATCTGGTTATTAATGACGATATGGACCGTACCACCAGTTGCGTAACCACGTGCTTGCGAAAAGTTAAAGGTTTCCATCACTACGCCTTGACCGGCAAACGCAGCATCCCCATGAATCACCACCGGAACTACCGAGTCTTTCTTCTCTAAGTCATTACGACGATTTAAACGTGCACGTACCGAACCTTCAACTACTGGGCCAATAATTTCTAAGTGAGAAGGGTTAAAGGCTAAGGCTAAATGCAATACATTGCCTGAGGCCGTTTTAATATCAGAAGAATAGCCAAGATGATATTTCACATCCCCGGTACGCTCGTATTTAATTTTGCCTTCAAATTCTTGGAAGAGCACGCTAGGTTCTTTCCCTAAAACGTTAACCAATACATTTAAACGTCCGCGATGTGCCATACCAATGATTAATTCTTTTACATTTTCCTTGCCCGCGCAATTAATAATTTCTTTCATCATGGGGATTAAAGAATCACCGCCTTCCAAGGAGAAACGCTTTTGCCCTACATAGCGAGTACCTAAGTAACGCTCTAGACCATCAGCCGCAATTAAGTCCTTTAAAATTTCCATTTTTTGAGCCGCGTCAAAAGTAGCTCGCCCACGTACTGATTCCATTTTCTTTTGTAACCATACCGTTTCTGCCGTATCAGAAATGTGCATGTATTCAATACCAATGCTGCCACAATAAGTTTCACGTAAAGCTTCATAGATTTCATTTAAAGGCATTTCTGGGCCATTAAAGGACGTGCCAGCAAAAAACTGGCGGTTTTTATCTACGTTGGTCAGATTATGGAAATTCAAATCCAGATTAGGAACTGCTGGACGCTCGGTCATTTCTAAGGGATCCAGACGTGCGGCAAGATGCCCTAAGGCTCTGAAATCGTTAATTAAACTAGCCACTTCATATTGATGGCTATCTCCAGATTGAACAACATGAGTAACTTTCTTGTCCGCATTCTGCAAAAAATATTCGCGAATATCACGATGAGATAAGTCTTGATTAGAGCCATTAACCTTAGGTAAGGCACTAAATACTGCTCGCCAATCGGCAGAAACCGAATCAGGATCAGCAAGATAATCTTCATAAAGACTATCAACGTAAGCCATACTTCCACCAGACAAGTAGGAAGAGGCCCATTCATTTTGCAGATTGGAACTGCTCATTATCGTTCTCCAAAGGGTGTAGCTAAAGGTTTATGTAACGACTCCACCCCGGCATTATGCAAGGGCGGATAAATTGCATCATTACTGCGATTAGGTTTCCTGTCTCAACATTTGCGTGCGAATTTCTGCAATCGCTTTCGTTGGATTGAGTCCCTTCGGGCAAACATTCGTACAATTCATGATGGTACGGCAACGGAACACACTGAATGGGTCTTGTAACTTTTCCAAACGGTGATCAGTTGCAGTATCGCGACTGTCTGCTAAAAAACGGCGCGCCTGTAATAATCCTGCAGGGCCTACAAATTTCTCTGGATTCCACCAGAAAGAAGGACATGAACTGGTGCAGCATGCACACAAAATACATTCATAGAGTCCATCAAGTTGTGCTCGCTCTTCTGGCGATTGTAAACGCTCTTGAGCAGGAGCTACCTGGTCATTTTGTAAATAAGGTTCAATACGCTCATATTGTTGATAAAACTGTGACATATCAACCGCTAAATCCCTGATCACTGGAAAACCAGGTAAAGGACGGATAACAATTTTATCCGTCTTTAACTGAGAAACGTGAGTAATACAGGCTAACCCATTCGTTCCATTAATGTTCATCCCATCAGAACCACAGACCCCCTCACGGCATGATCTTCTGTAGCTGATGGTAGAGTCCTGCTCATCTTTCAAACGCTCAAGCAGAGTCAACAACATCGGATCACTTTGAGCCGGTATTGTTAATTGGTAATCTTGCATATAAGGCTTAGCATCCACATCAGGATTATAGCGATAAATTGATAAAGTCAAATTTCTATTATCTGACATTCTGATATATCCTCTTTAGTAAACGCGTTCTTTCGGCTCAAAAGGCGCAATATGTTTAGGTGATGCATTAACCGGACGAAAATCGATTACTTCACCTTCCTCAAAGTACAGTATGTGTTTAATCCAATTGGCATCATCACGCTGTGGGAAGTCTTCACGACTGTGGGCTCCACGGCTTTCGGTACGAACGATGGCCGAATGTGCGGTCGCATAAGCGGTAGCCATTAAGTTATCTAACTCTAAAGCACTAACGCGATCGGTATTAAAGACCTGACTTTTATCTTCCAGCTTCGCATGCTTCAAACGCTCGCGTAAGGCTTCTAAACGTTTTAGGCCCGATTCCATCACTTCACCAGTACGGAATACACCGAAATCCTCTTGCATTACGCGCTGCATGTCTGCACGAATAACCGCAATGCTCTCACCATCTTTAGATTCATTCCAACGAGTGTAACGAACCAAAGATGCCGCAACGTCTTCATCACTGATGTAAGCCACATCAGGCAAATTATTGGATTGCCATAATTCTTCAACATGAATTCCAGCAGCACGACCAAAGACAACTAAATCCAATAAAGAGTTTCCACCTAAACGGTTAGCGCCATGTACCGACACACAAGCACACTCACCTACCGCATACAAGCCTTCTACAATATGTTCTTCGCCATTTGTTTTACTAATAACCTGGCCATGCACGTTAGTCGGTATACCGCCCATGCTGTAATGGCAAGTTGGAACTACGGGAATTGGTTCAATAATTGGGTCAACACCGGCAAATTTCATCGATAATTCGCGAATTCCAGGTAAGCGCGACATAATTAAATCAGCACCTAGATGATCCAATTTCAACTTAACGTAATCAACACCGCCTGGATCAAAACCTTTGCCAGCGCGCATTTCTAAAGACATCGAACGAGCAACTACGTCACGTGAGGCTAAATCTTTAACTCGAGGCGCATAACGTTCCATAAAACGCTCGCCATCTTTATTAATAAGATATCCACCCTCTCCTCGGCAACCTTCGGTAACTAGAGTACCGGCACCGGCGATTCCGGTAGGATGGAATTGCCACATTTCCATATCTTGTAATGGAATGCCAGCTCTTAATGCCATACCAAAACCATCGCCAGTATTGATGAAAGCATTGGTAGTCGATTGATAAATACGACCCGCACCACCGGTAGCTAAAATACATACTCGTGATTGAAAGAAGACTACTTCACCCGTTTCAATGCTCATTGCCGTAACACCTGAGATACGACCTTCAGCATTCTTAACGAAATCTAAAGCATACCACTCACTAAAAACGTGGGTTTTTGCTTTTAAATTTTGCTGGTATAACGTGTGAAGCAAGGCATGGCCGGTACGGTCGGCTGCTGCACAGGTACGAGCAGCCTGTTCACCACCAAAATTCTTAGACTGTCCGCCAAACTGACGTTGGTAAATTTTACCATTGTCCATACGCGAAAACGGCAAGCCCATATGTTCCAGTTCATAAACAGCCTCAGGCCCTGTCTTACATAAGTACTCAATACTGTCTTGGTCGCCGATGTAATCAGCGCCTTTTACAGTATCATACATATGCCAACGCCAATCATCATCATGTGAGTTACCTAAAGCGCAGGTAATACCACCTTGAGCTGAAACTGTATGTGAACGCGTTGGAAATACTTTAGATAAAAGTGCAACTTTTAAACCAGAGTTTGCCATCTGTAGTGCAGCGCGCATTCCAGCACCGCCAGCACCAATAATAACTGCATCAAATGTATTCCGTGCAATAGCCATGCTTACCGCCCCCAAAGGATCAAGAAGCCCCAAATCAATTGACTAAGGAGCCATAAAAGAACCAACATCTGTACTGATACTCGTAGAACAGTACATTTCATATAATCGGTGGTTACCGTCCAGATACCTATCCAGGCATGCAAAGTTAATGCAAACAATGCTAAAGCAGTTGCAACTTGCACCGCTGGATTAGTAAATAGGCTATGCCATTGTTCATAGCTCAATCCTGGATGCAACAATAAAAATCCAAATAAGAAAAACACATACGCAGCGAAATAGACTGCCGTAACACGTTGAACTAACCAATCTTTTAACCCATTGCCAGTTAAGCTGGTGACATTTGTTACCATATCCAGAATCCTAGTAAAATTGACAAAATAACGGCAAGAACTATTACTAAAACAGCAGTACGCCGACCAGCACTAAGATGCTCACCAAATCCAAAATCCATAATCATGTGACGGATACCTGCGAGCACGTGATAAATCAATGCAGCCCCAAAAGCCCATAAGATCAACTTATAGCACGGATGTGTTAATAATGCCTTCATCTGTGCAAAAGTCTCTGCGGATTGCACGGACTGGCCAAAAATAAACAACATTATTGGCAACAATAGGAATAAAACCACCCCTGAAATCCTATGCAATATCGATGCGATTGCCATAGGGGGAAATTTTAAACTACCCAAATCAAGATTAACGGGTCTTTTTTTGTTCACTGTTAGTTTCTTCCTTAATTTGAAAAGTTAGATAAAGGACGCACGAATGCGAAGTATAGCACTCTGTTTTTATCACGCAAGATTAAGTCATAATGTGTGGAGATATAACGGTTTAAATGATTAAAATTTAATCGAATTTAGGTATCACCCACCCTCCAGAGGAGCTTAGGTCGAAAGATCTTCTGAAGATGTCGAGGCTTGTCCGGGTGATCTAAAGCCCTATGTCCGAACAGAAGGGGCTGAATTCCGCGAACAAGTCGCGGAACGTAGATATGAGAGAAGAGAGGTAAGGTAAAACACCTAAGTAAGTGTCATTATTAAGAACTACTTAAATCTTCATCCCCGGAGATTTATGCGGTTGCTTAAAGGTTGACCGAGGTGCCTCTGGAGGATAACCATATTTTTCCGCATTTTGTTTTACAATTTGCAGATAGCGCTCACCCCAAGCTCCCGGATCGAAGTTGGTAACGACGACGTTATAATTCAGGTTAATGATTGATTCAAAAGCCTTTCTTTGTGATAACAAATGCCCACCAAAAGCAACTTGCACCTCAACTTCCGTACTAATACCCCCAGACTTCAATCGTTCGACCAGAATGTAAATCATTTTTTCTATGGTATAGAATAATTTACACATGGACATGCCTGAGTTAACCATGTCTTCGCCTTTCGAGGTTGAAAGCTTCGAACCGTAGTCGTGAATATCGTAAACAAACTCATACTCCTGAGTCCCAGGGATTAGTTCCGGTTTAATTACTATAGGCGGAGAGACCGGCGGGATAGTAGGCGAAATAATATAAAGATGGAAATCAGCCCAATGCCACCAAATCTGATAAACCCGCTCAACTAATGCTACGGGATCATTAAGATCGGCCTCCATTTCCAATTTGCGCAAATCAATGCTGCGCTCTTCGGGCAGATCTGCTAAAGGATCCATATTGTTTTCATCTGGTTCATTGGCCATGTATTAGTATCCAATGTATTGCTTCTGTTTATGATTATATATTAGCCCAAATTTCAAGAATGAGCATCAAAGTTGCATTGCATAGTGGTAAAAAAGATGTAAAAAAATAATAAAAACAGTACGTAGACGCAAAATATCTCAGCAAAACGGGGATTATATAGCTTATATTAGCACCGCGTAATACCGGAGCGAAGCCTGATTCGCAAACCAATCTCATATCAAGCTGTACTAAATGAGCACGGCTACCCAGTATGCCATTTCCAGGAGGCTCTGAGAGATAACTACGCCTGATATTGATAATATTCTGGGGCATTGATGCGGCATTTAAAACAAGTGCTTTGGCAATTCGCTTTTTCCTGGCATTTGCGAATCACCCCTTTTTTAATCCAAACATCTAACATCGGCTGCAACGTAGGCAAATCCAGATGAAACTCCCGAGTTAATTGCTGGGTACTGACCACGCCCTGGCGACAAATATAATCACGTATTTGCAATAACATTCTGTCCTCCCATCATCCGTTTATTGAAATGCCATAGAAAAGGAAGCAAGACAAAGGTCAGTAGGGAACCTAAAAGCCAATAGATGCCATGAGGTGAATGTTCCACAAATTTCGCTCCCTGATAAAACCCAACCGCAGCCAAATAAGCGACCACAAAGGACCAGACAACGGACATCCACATCAACTTTTTATTGGCTTCCTGGCGAATAACCGCCATCGTAGAAACACATGGAATGTATAGGAGAACAAATAACAGATAAGCATAGGCGCCAATTTGCCCATCAAAACGCTGGGCCATAATGCCATAAACTGATTGCGATACTGGATTATCTGCAGCACTCGCTAAGACAGGGTTTGCAAAAGCGCTTCCTAATTGTGATAAATTTTGAGGCACAGACCATAATGCCGCCTTAATACCGCCCCAAAAATCAAAATGAGCGGCCGCAATTTCACCTAAGTGCCCTGCTTGGGCATAAAGAGAGTTTAAGGTGCCAACCACAACTTCCTTGGCTAACATTCCCGTTAATAAGCCCACAGTCGCCGGCCAATTGTCCGCATTAATCCCCATCGGGGTAAATAAAGGAGTGAGCCATTGCCCCATTATTGATAATAAAGACTCACTGCTTGCGTCAGCGGTATTAATTCCCCCACCTACAGTAATGGCATTTAAAGCCCCTAAAATCACACAGATAGGAAGAATTAATTTACCCGCGCGCAGCACAAAAAAGCGCAGGCGCATGGCAGTTTCTTTGCATAAACGGCGCAGAGACGGCTTGTGGTATGCAGGTAATTCTAAAATTAAAGGGGAAGAATGTCCCTTAAGTATCGATTTACGTAAAATAAATCCGGTGAGAATCGCCATTAAAATACCAACCAGATACAAAGAAAATACAATATTTTGCCCACCAGAAGGGAAAAAAGCAGCGACAAATACCGCATAAATGGCCAAGCGAGCACTGCATGACATAAAGGGGCTCATCATCACGGTTAGCAACCGATCGCGTTCAGAATCTAAGGTACGCGCCGCCATAATCGCTGGAACATTACAACCAAAGCCTACAATCATGGGCACAAAAGACTTACCCGGCAACCCCAAGACCCGCATGACTTTATCAACCACAAACGCAGCGCGCGCCATATATCCCGAGGTTTCTAATAAGGATAAGAAGAAAAACATCGCCGCAATCACGGGAATAAAAGTTAATGTGGTATTAATTCCTTTGCCAATCCCATTCGCCACAATGGCAATGAGCCAATTTGGAGCATGCACTTGTTGCATTAGCCACGCAACTCCTTGCACAAAAATGGTATCGGTACCGATATCAAAAAAGTCTTGGAATGCTCCACCTATATTGATCGCAAATAAAAACATTAGATACATCATGCCAAAGAAGATTGGCAATGCCCAAAAACGATGCAATACAATACGATCCAGCTTGGCAGTAAAATTTTCGCTGGCGTCACTGCGTTTTTTTTGCACCGCACTGACTAATTCATGAATTTTTTGATAGCGCGCATCCGCCAATAAAACATCAACGCTCAAATCATTATTGTTCAATACTGATAAAGCTTGGGTGACTCGCTCATTAACTAAAATCACATCACCCTCAGCGATTCTGCGTGAAAAATAGTATGCCAGCGCATGGTTATAACCCTCAGCAATCAAGGCATTTTCGATCTCCATTAAGCCCTGTTGTACGCCAGAGTCTAAAGGAAGGGTCCAAGGTAAAATGACCTGCGGCAACTTGAGCAAAGCCTGTTCCAGAGCGATGAGTCCTACTTTTTTATGTGCCTGAAGGGAAATAACAGGACAACCGAGTTGCTGAGCTAAAGCACTTACATCAATGGAAATACCGCGCTGCTCGGCGATGTCAATCATGTTTAAAGCGACAATAACTGGTTTTCCCAGCTCTAAAATCTGGCTGGTTAAATATAAATGGCGCTCTAAATGACAGGCATCAACCACATTAATAATGCAATCTGCCTGCATGGTCGCAACCGATTGTGCGGCGATTTGTTCATCCTGACTCACACCGCCAGAATTAGCCACCAAGGAATAAACACCAGGTAGATCAGTGATATTAATTAATTGATTTTCTAAAGAAAAAGTCCCTGTTTTCTTTTCGACGGTAACTCCCGGCCAGTTTCCAATACGCTGATTATCACCAGTTAAGGCATTGAATAAGGTGGTTTTGCCACAGTTAGGATTACCTACCAATAAAACGTGGGTCATATACGCTCCAAAATCAATTGGCTTGCCTCTTCCTTGCGCAAAGTCAATGCAGTGCCTCGGACTTCAATTTGGATGGGGCAACCCAAAGGCGCCATGCGGACCACACTAAATTCGGCCCCACAAGTAACTCCTAAAGACAGGAGCCTGCGTCTATATTGCACCTCGGTGGTACCATAGCTCACTAATCGAGCACGGTCACCTTGAGCTAATTCAGTTATTCTGGTCATGGAATAATCAAAAGACGTGAAAACATTAGATACATTCTAACACAAATGATATCGAGAATCATTCTCATTTAAGAAAATAATTCAGCAAACGATTACTCCTCACAGGCTCAAGATATTAATTTATAAAGCCCATAACACAGTACTAAAACAAACCCTATTTTCATATAAACAGCACTAGGTGCATTCAGGTATAAGTTATACAGATACGCGAAAGGATGTTTGTAAATTAAAGTACGTAATATTTTTTTACACACAGGGGTAGGAATTCCATCCATCGCCTGTTCGTGAATACGTACACTTGGTCCGTGGTTTGCCTCAATAATCGCTCCATTGGAATGGTCAAGTGGTACATTAATATCCGCACACTGCACATCAAAACCAACTAACTCCAACCCTAATACTTTGGCCGCGCGGACAAAAAGTCGTTTGTTTTCTTTGCAAATCTTTTTTCCCAAGGAAATATAGGTTCCGCCACGGGTGGCATTCGAGGTATAAGCTACAGTAACCCACTCCCCTTTTGGTGGAATATAATTCAAATCCATACCTAGTTCTTGTAAGCGAATATGAAACTCCGTATCAATGCAAATCGGTCCGAGGGTATCGTTTATTTTTTGTCGTTGCTTATTGGTTATATCTACAAGCTCTTGCAAATTATGTTTGCCATCCCCAATTACATGAGCCGGATGGCGTAAGACAACACCTATTACTTTATTTTTTAATACCAAGACGCGATAAGACTGTAAATTGCCAAGATATTCTTGAATCAAGATGGATTCATACTTCAGCAATTGCTCACGCAAATGCTCTTCCAACTGAGAAAAATTCTGTATATTGCACAGTACATCTTCTCCCAGCCCCCCAGTAACTGGTTTGGCAACCAAGGGAAACGAGAGCTCGGAAATTATCTCTTCAAGCTCCCCATTTTGAAATTGATCCTGGTAAATGACCGTCGTATTCGGTACCGGTATGCCAGCTTTTTCCAACAGAAAATTAGTAGCGTATTTATTTTTGGAAACAAAGGCATTGGTATAGCTATTTAGCGGGGTGACCGCACGAAAAAAAAAGTAATGCTTTGAGCCTAAAGAAACTTCGAGTGTACCTAATTCAGAGTTATAAGTTACCGGAAAATGCATCTCCATAGCGTGTTTCTGATAGCATTCAGTATTTTTATTCATGGAGGACAACGGATTTTCCTTCTGTAAAATAGATGAAAATAATTATTAACGAAACCCCGCTCATTTGACAATAATATTTTTTTAACTCACCCTTTAAATCATACATATCATATAGGTTCTTGCATGCACGATGATTTAACGCCCTATCGTTATCCTAACAGTTATCTGGTAAAAACATTAAATAAGAAAGGGCCCTCCTCAACCTATATCGATGAGTATGCAAAACAATTTATTCACTATGCAGCCTCACAAAACGATCCCGTTTTAGAACTGGGAGCTGCTTATGGTTTTGTCGCGATTGAAGCATTAAAAAATGGTGCGTCCCTGATTGCGAATGATTTGGATCAACGGCATCTCAATATTTTATACAATAATACGCCTGAAGCATGTCGTTCCCGCTTAACGCTATTGCCCGGTGAGTTTCCTCAAGAGATTAACTTAGCTAATGAAAGTCTTGCGGGCTGTTATATTTCCCATATGCTCGGCTATCTGGCTCCCGAAGATTTGCCCACCGGGTTTCTGAAAATTTATCGTTGGCTAAAACCAGGTGCATTATTATTTATTTTATCTTCTTCTCCCTACCGTACGGTTTATAAAGATCTGATTCCACTCTATGAGCAGCGTATTCGCGAGCATCAACGATGGCCTGGTTATTTTACCGGGATAAAAGAATTGGTTCGTGGCAAACTGGCCCGTTATGCTGCTGCAGATACATTACACTTTATAGATGACCAAGTATTAAGTCGTGAATTAAGGCATGTGGGTTTTGTAATAAAAGAAGCTAAATTATATCCACGTAAAGATTTATCAGAAAAAGTTACTTTAGATGGCCGGGAAGGGGTCATTGTTATTGCACAAAAGCCATAGATAATTTTATCGTAAGGGTGATTTCATGGGAAAAATTAAGGTTTCTTTCAGCTGGGTTAATCAAGAAAAGCTCCCCTTAATCATACAACCACAAGACCAACAACTATTAAGTGCTGAGCATCTCGTGCAATTTCTTAATGAGGAAAATGCATTATTTCAAGAGCAATTATTAAAACATGGCGCCGTTTTATTTCGTAATTTTCAAGTTAATGCTCCGGGGGCATTTTTGAATGTCATTAATGCCTGTGCTTTGGGTACGGTTTTTGATTATGATTTCTGCACGGTTCCCCGCACCAAAATTCAAAAAGGCGTTTATACCTCCATTAATTACACGCAAAAGGCGATTCCTATGCACAATGAAAAAGCATATGACTATGATACCCCAAGCCATATCTATTTTAATTGCGCACAGCCTTCTGAAACCGGCGGATGTACTCCCTTAATTGATGGCAATAAGTTATGGTTTTCTCTTCCTGAAGCCCTAAGGA
The DNA here is from genome assembly GCF_044626755.1 of Legionella lytica. Lineage (GTDB taxonomy): Bacteria > Pseudomonadota > Gammaproteobacteria > Legionellales > Legionellaceae > Legionella > Legionella lytica_A. The sequence continues at coordinate 47,840 of NZ_JBGORX010000006.1, forward strand.
ATAAATTGGAGCTTCATGGGGTTATGTATCGTCGCTACTTTTATGGCGAAGGCGTTAAATTGAAATTAATCCGCAAAATAGGTGGCGGGATTAATTGCAGAACCTGGATGGAACAGTTTGATACCCACGAAAAAAGTGTGGTTGATGAGATGCTCGCCGGCACCATTTACCAACATCAATGGACGGTAGGAAATGGCTTAATTACGAAAAAAATAATGCCACCTTATCGTCAGCATCCGCTCTCAGGAAAGCTGGTTTGGTTTAATCAATGCCATAATCTTAATCGTTATTTTAGTACGAACACCAGTTATATTCGTATGAAGGTAAAAAACCCTATTGCACATTATATTATGCAGCTGCCAAGCTTATCCCCGCTTATGGCTCGTTTTGGCAATGAAGAGCACTTTTCGAAACATGAAATCGATACCATCAGTCAATTGATGCGTGAACAGCAGGTAATGACTCCGTGGCAAAAAGGTGATGTAATGATTGTTGATAATTACTCGTGCTTGCATGGCAAAACAGGCCATACGGGTGAACGTTTAATTTTAGTCGGCATGACCCAAAGACCATCCGATGTATCTGATATAGTCGACCCTAATTTAGAGTAAAAAGAATGAACAAAAAGGAATTTGCGATTGGTGAGTTGTACTATATAAATGAGCTGGAAGTTTCTATATTACTCAGAGAGATATATGGCTTGGATGCTTATTTACGCGATTTTTTGACCTTAGACGCCAATTCAGTAGTATTTGATATAGGCGCTAATATTGGTATTTTTTCTTTATATGCTTTGTATCAGTGTGATGAACAAGCAAAAATCTACAGCTTCGAACCGATCCCTGCGACCTTTGAGTGCTTGCGCAATAATTTAGCGCCGTTTGCGGATAAAGTACAGGTTTATAATATGGGTATTGGTAATGTTCCCGAGGAATGCACTGTTGAATTTACTCTTTTTGGCGCAGCAACCGCCACCGCAACCTATCGGCCTGAAGATAAAATTATTTCAAATTTTCAACCCCAATTAAATTATGATACTTTATTGAAACTCTCCAGTCGGCGAGATCGTAAATTATATTATCTCTTAAAATACCTACCTTTTTTGCGCAAATACCTGATTAAAAAGAATTACACGAAGAGAACAACGTCGCACAAAGTTCTATGCAAACTTGAATCCCTAGGACGCTTTATTGAGAAAAACCATATTGATCATATCGATTTTTTAAAAGTCGATGTTGAGGGGGCTGAATTTGAAGTTATTAAAAGTATTTTCCCGCAGCAGTTTGCGACGATAAAACAGTTGGCAATAGAAGTTCATGATATTGAACATCGCGTTGAGCAAATAACCGCTTTTCTCAAAGAAAAAGGATATGAGATAAAAATATACCGCAGTCCGGTTATGGAAAGGCTGGGATTTAATCATCATATGGTTTATGCAAAACAGAAAAGCCACTTCAGTAAACCTTCTTTTAATGGAAGTAATCCCAGGCTCACAAGAGCCCAGACTTAGAATAATTCATCCTAACCACTTCCCAAAGAAACATATTGTTGAAATAACAAACAACCACTCGTATACTTTTAATATAAAGCAATCAATGTGTTTAAAAAACAGAGGGTAACATGCTGACAAAGTTCGTAAAGAAAAGTAAATTGGTTGCTTTACTGAATACATTTAATGCTGATGACATACCGCTTGATTCAGGAAGCTTAGAGCAACTGTTAGATGAATATTCCCCGCCCTACAGCCACAAGCAAAATTTAATGCGTCTGGTTAATGCAGTAAAACAAGGGGATATAAATAACCCAGCGTTTCGTGATGAAAAAGCCGAATTTTATTTAATTTATCTCTATTTAAGCCACCAATTCTTAACGCATCAAATCCCACCTGAGCATGCACATGCTGATCTCAGCGGTTTGATGCAAACGCTGGAAAGACAGCAACAATCTAATGAGGATATTCCTGCACTGAACAAAGAAGAGTTCCTGCAAAGTTACCTCTATTTGCTAGGCAAGAAAGATTATCAGCAAGAATTAGTTGTGCTTAAAGCAGATGAAAATGATCTTGCACTAATTACATATGCCGAAAAACTAAGCAAAAATTATCCTAATGTTTCAGAGGCCTATATCTTACAGAAGATACGTGAATTAACGGGTATTAATAAACTATTTCTACTCGTTCCTAAAAAACCTGAAAGTGATGCGTTGCTGGAAGAGGCTTTAATTCACCCAGCGGGACTAACTGAACCGCTGTCAACACCAGCAGCTGAAATAAGTTACCAGGAGCGAGCTTGGATACTTATCCCCCCCATTGAACTGGTGACTTGGCTTGCCAACCAATGTACTCCGGAACATCAGATTGAAATGGAGCCCTGTCTTGGGGTCATTGGGACCGAAACCTTATATCGTGATTTTCATCTAAATAATAAGCGCCCCGTAACCCTGGCCTCAAGGAATGTCAGTAAAAACTTGACCATGGCACATAACCTTAGCTCAACAACACTAGGTATTCTTGCGCATGACATCTATTTCCATTTTATGGCATTAGCCTTACTCCCCCCCAATGGATTTCGTCTAATTACTGAAGTCATCTTAGCTGAATTAAAACAAATGAAGGAATATGAACCAGGCATACCCCAAGCAGAGCAGAGCAAAAATATTAATGATTTAATTGAATTTCTTAACGATTTTGCAGCTGTATCAGATACTAAAACTAGAGAGTCCCAACCTCTAGAACAAATAGCTGCCTATGTGTTAACTGCAATGGTACGAAACAACACTAATTTTTTTATTTTCTTAAAAATAGCGCAGTCATTAACCGTAAATAATGAACAACTAAGCAAGCAATATAATGTCAACATCAACTCATTAATTAACCTTATCTATGGTGAACAAGCAGAGTTGATTCCGAAACTTATAGCCTGTGGTTCAGCCTACGCGCAAAAGGTTTATGAGGGGGTAATACAATTGCATCAAAAAAAATTACTCACATCGGTTAATACGGAATTATTATTTGCTCATAAAGAATATGCGACCCAACTAACAACCGTTCTTATTGCTTTAGAGCATTATTCTGTAGCACCTGTCCACCTACTCCAAATAGCACAAAGTGGCATGTGTGCGAATAAATTAACCGAGGTATATAAAACATTATCTTCTGAAAAGCGAGACTCCATAGCGCAACTCATAACCAAGTATATTGTCCTCCCCATACGCGAGGATGTCCAAACGGTATCTAGCTCCTCCTTAGAAGCACTCCTTATGTTACAAGAACATCCAGTGTTGCTTCATAACTCCACTATCTTAGAGCGGGTGATGGCCGGAGGAATCCACGCTAATCACATGGCCGAATGTGTGATTGTCCTATATAACCAAGGTATTTCTATAGATGAGAACATGCTCGATATAATCGAACGAAATAAGGGGCGCAGCTTTTCAACCACGACACTACTCTTTCTCTGTAACCATGCAGAACTAAGTAGTAATCCCTATTTTTTTGATTATCTACTTGGCCAAGGCAAACAAATTGCATACATTGTGCAGATACTTAATGCACAGCAGCCTAAAGATCTTCAGGCATTTTCGGAAGAAACTGATTTCGCAATAGGATGTGCGGCGTCTGCTTTACCAGTCCAAGGTTCATTAGAGTCCATCAAAGCCAAATTTAACTTAATTGGCTCAGACAGCACAAAAGAAGCGATTACCTCTGCCGCAGCTCATCCCGAGCAAACAGCACGAGGCCTGGCAACCGTTCTCTATGCTAATTATACTCTAGCCCCAGATACACCCTATCCTAACATTCAAGCCTATATAGAGGACCATAAAATACTCTCTGACAGTAGCTTTACCGCTTTCTTTGCTATGTTATTCGCTCATGATATTCACCTATCGCATCAAGCGATAGAGATTTTAAACAATAAGCCTTTGGAGCAGCGGAACCTTATTAATTTAATTGTGTGTATCAGCAAATTCATTAGCTTAAATCCGCAGTTATTAGATGAAAAAGCAATAGAGCATTTGTGTTCGCTACCATCGACTCCCTCACTTTTAAACCAACCGACAATGGTTATTTATACAACCTGTAAAAAATTGGATGACTTAATTAAGTTATCGACTAATTCAACCTCCAACACCCTGTTTGCAGGCACTAAATTACCATCGAACTCAGTGCAATTAACTCAAGAATTAATGACATCTCTGTGCCATGGAGCCCCGATATCACCTGAAAATTGGCAGCAACTAGAAAAAATAGATGCTGTGAAAAAAATAATGGAGCCAATTGCTAACAAATTCCCGAATTTAATACCAGAGATAACAAGCTCATCAATGCAATTGGGTGAGTAAGAAAACTCATGCTTAGCGCTCATGAAGCTAAGCATCCTATACTTTAAAAAATTGGCTCAGCCCGCTATCCCATCTCCTGCACTTCCCGCTTCGGATGGCGACTTAAATAATCAACCGATTGCATCTCCATCAGTCGACTGCGAGTCCGTTTAAACATTTCCAACAGCTCGCCCTTTAAATACAACTGCTCCACAGGAACTGCAGCAGAAATAATAATATTAACCCCGCGGTCATACATTACATCAATAAAGTGAATAAACATGATTGCTTGTAAGGTATGATTCTCCGTTAACTGGGGCACATCACTAATAAAAATAGAATCAAACATACCCGCAAGTTCTAAATAGTCCAACTGACTACGTGGCAAATTGCACAGTACATTAAAGTCAAACCAAATGGATTTATCACCACGCTGCAAATACGAAATATCCCGATTCTGAATCAAGATCATCCCAGCTCCTTGAGTCGGTGCTGCTAAACTTAGGAATTGCTGTTCCATCTTTTCTTGCGTTTGAGGGCTCAAAGGAAATAAATAAGCATCCACTAAGGGCTCACGCCCGACGCGATAATCTCTTAGCTCATTGAGATTTAAAACCTGGCAATTGTTATTAATTGCGGTAATCGCCGGTAAAAATCGTTTACGATGCACCCCATTTTTATACAGCTCGTCAGGCATAGTATTCGATGAAATAACTAAGATGACCCCATGCGCAATTAAAGCCTGTAAAAGCTCCGCTAAAATCATCGCGTAGGCTACATCGTGCACCAAAAACTCATCAAAGCATAAGACGCGAACTGATTTAGACAGATTTTTCGCAATCTGTCGTAAGGGATCTTTCTGCCCCTGTAAACGCCGTAGCTGAGCATCAACTTGTTGCATAAAATGATGAAAATGAAAACGCGCTTTTTGGCTTTCCGCAATATGGTCATAAAAAAGGTCTACTAAGTACGTTTTACCCGCACCTACGGGCCCATAGATATACAAGCCTTGGATATGTGGTTTACGCATCCAGGCAAACCAGGATGCCTTTGCCTTTTCTAAATCTTGAGCAAGCCGCTCCATATGCGCCAAAATCTCGCGTTGCAAGGGATCATCATTAATCTCACCACGCTCAATCGCGGCGTCATAGTAGGCCGTCAAGGTCATATGAGCTTTACCTGTGTACTCAGATATTCGCTTAGCTTATTTTTTAACTCTATTAGCTTGCCATGGAAAAAATGCGTCGTCTCGGCAAAACGAATTACCGGTATTTCGGGTTGTGCTTGCGCCGCAAAATCAAAGACCATATCCGGAGGCACTACTTCATCCTCATCACCTTGAATAATTACCCAAGGATAAGGAGCCGGACTAAACGCATTGTAATCGTAGTGATGCACAGCGGGTGCGACACTAATCAAGAGGAGGTGAGCGCATTGTGCTGCAACACGATAAGTCACAAAAGAGCCAAAAGAAAACCCGGCAAAAATAAATTGAGCTTCGGGCTGCTCTTTTTTCCAGGCATTCACCAAAGAAAGCATATCTTCACTTTCACCAATCCCCGCATCATAAACACCTTCAGACTGACCCACCCCACGAAAATTAAAACGTAAGGAAGGAATACCTAAGTCCTTGAAAGTACGTGCCAAAGTGGTCACTACTTTATTGGTCATCGTCCCACCCTGTAAGGAGTGAGGATGTCCTAAAAAGGCAATGTAATTAGAAACTCTTTGTTCTGGAACCGTCAAAACAGCTTCCAATTGACCAACCACACCACGTAACGTTAAAAGATGCTCGCCGGGGACGGCTAATTTTTCAGTGATTTGCATAAAAAACCTGTTATTATAACGAGCATAAATGATAACTCAGAATCAAAGATGATGAAAATGCATAACGAACAAAAAGAATCCGCTATCCCCGGAGAAACTCAAGCAACCCTCTGGTCCAAGCGCTTTATTCTATTAGTCGTAGTGCCTGCTGCTGTGCTTATTTCAGGAATAGTTTTATATCTATTCGGTGGTCGTTATGTTTCAACTGACAACGCCTACATTAAAGCCGACCTGATCCCGCTTAGCCCACAAGTTTCAGGAGCCATCCAAGAAGTATTGGTCCAGGAAAACCAAACAGTAAAAAAAGGTCAACTACTTTACCGCATTGATCAGCGCCCTTATCAAGTTGCCCTAGCGAAAGCTGAATCTAAATTGGCGCAGGTAAATATCGATATTAAAGCACTCAAAGCCAATTATTTGGAAAAGAAAGCAGAAATCGCCTTGGCGCGTACCAAATATAATTTCTCTTTACGGAATAAGCAGCGCCAGGTAGACCTGGCCGAAAAGCATTTTGCCTCTCAATCCAGCCTTGATGAAGCCAGTGAAGGCGCAGAGGTTGCAGCCCAACAAATTGTAACGATAGAACATAGCCTCCAAAGCCTCGCAGAATCACTTGCAGGCAGCATTAATGCTCCAGTAGAACAACATCCAACCTATCTGGTGGCTAAAGCTGAGTTGGAACAAGCACAACTTGATTTAGAACACACAGAGGTAAAAGCTCCTGTTTCTGGAACGATTAATATTCCCCCCAAGAAAGGGCAATATGTAACTCGAGGAGCAATTGTCATGTCGTTAGTGGCACAGGAGCATCCGTGGATTGAGGCTAATTTTACGGAAAAAGAATTAACTTACGTACGTCCAGGACAAAAAGTAACTGCGTCGGTAGATATTTATCCCGGACAAAAATGGACTGGTGTAGTGCAAAGTATTAGCCCTGCAACTGGCTCCGAGTTTTCCATCATCCCAGCACAAAATGCCACCGGGAACTGGGTTAAGATCGCTCAGCGAGTTGCCGTGCGGATTCAATTAGATCAAAGCAAAAACAACCAACAACTACGTTCTGGTTTAAGCTCCTGGGTAGAGATTGATACAGAGCATAAACGTTATGCGCTTAAATAATCATGCTAGAAAATAAGCCCAATCCCAGCGCAAGCAACAGACTATTCATTACCTTATCAATCATGCTTGCTACCGTCATGCAGTCACTAGATACCACCATTGCTAATGTGGCCTTGCCTCATATGCAAGGCGGCATGGGCGCTACTCAAGAACAGATTTCCTGGGTACTTACCTCTTATATTGTTGCCGCAGCTATCTTTACACCCTTAACTGGTTTTTTAGGTGATCATTTCGGGCGTCGACGTATTTTCATTTGGTCTGTTATTGGTTTCACCGTTGCTTCCATGTTGTGTGGTGCGGCACAAACCCTGCCGCAAATTATTGTATTCCGCTTACTGCAAGGAATTTTTGGCGCCAGTTTAGTGCCTCTGTCGCAATCGGTTCTTCTTGACACCTATCCTCCTGAAAAACATGGCTCGGCTATGGCAATGTGGGGCATGGGGGTTATGGTGGGTCCAATCCTTGGCCCATCATTAGGGGGCTGGTTAACTGAGTATTATAACTGGCGTTGGGTATTTTATATTAATTTACCTTTCGGTATCTTTGCATGGTTAGGCTTAACCATGTTCTTACAAGAAAATAAACTTAAGCTCGGCAAGCATTTTGACATGATGGGTTTTGCCTTTTTAAGTATTGCTATTGGAGCATTACAGCTATTCCTGGACCGCGGCGAATCCTTAGACTGGCTTAATAGCGATGAAATTATCATCGAAGGCCTGGTAGCCCTAACCTGTTTGTACTTGTTTGGTGCCCATATTCTTACTGCTCGCAGTCCATTTATTGAACCAGCGATGTTTAAAGACCGCAACTTCAGCGTCGGGTTAGTATTTATCTTCATTATCGGCATTATTCTTTTGGCAACCATGGCGCTCATGCCACCTTACATGCAGGGTTTATTAAATTATCCAGTAATTGATGTAGGAATGCTTTTAGCACCGCGTGGACTGGGAACCATGACTGCCATGATGATTGTAGGTAAGCTCTCTGGGAAAGTAGATACACGCTACCAAATTTTCCTCGGTCTAATTCTCACCTGTTATTCTTTATGGATGATGACCTTATTCAATGCCAATATTAGCGGCCATGACATTGTCTTAAGTGGGGTCATTCAAGGACTGGGTTTAGGCTTTATTTTTGTGCCCCTCTCAACCTTATCTTTTGCTACCTTACCAACTCAATATCGTAACGATGGTACCGCCTTATTTAGTCTGTTACGTAATATCGGCAGCAGCATTGGTATTTCCATTGTCATGACCAAATTAGCCCAAAGCACACAAATGAATCACGCCGCCTATGCTAATTTCATAACTCCCTTGAATATGAATTTACAACAAGCCAGCCAGTCCGGTATTTATTCCTTAAATTCACTGAGTGGTCTAGTTTCTCTGAATGCAGAAGTCACCCGCCAAGCCACCCTGATGGCTTACTTACAAGATTTTCGCTTTATGATGTGGCTGGTATTATCTGCCATACCCTTATTATTCCTCTTAAAGGCTCCCGCTAAGAAAGCGAAAGAAGAAGCACCTTCTCAATTACCTGAATTTGAACTATGATATCTGAGGTTGTTAATTGCTTAAAATAATAGAATTATCAGCCTCATGGCGCGTTGACCCCAAGTAAGCATTTATAGAATACTCTCAGTATTCCTCATTGCAAGCTAAGGCAGCGACCCTTTATCATCTCAATTTATGGAGGACTTGATCCATGCGACAGGTACCTGAAGTATATTTTAGTTTTATTAGCCATGCGCCCCTTAGCCTGCTAAGGAGTGCTACATGAAAATTCATGATTTTAAACGCAAAAAACAAGAGCAGCTAAAAATCGCCATGCTTACTTGTTATGATTATCCTTCCGCATGCACTATTGCTGAATCGGATATTGACTGTGTTTTGGTTGGTGATTCAGTGGCAATGGCAGTCCATGGCCATGAAACAACCATTACGGCAACCATGGACATGATGGCTCTGCATACAGAAGCCGTAGCTCGTGGCCTAAAACATCAATTTTTAATTACTGACCTCCCCTTTTTAAGCCATAAAATGTCTCTGGCGCAAACGGTTGAGAATGTAACTCGCCTTTTACGTGCAGGTGCCCATGCAGTAAAAATTGAAGGTGGTGATGCAGATACTTGTAAAACCATTAATCATCTAGTCACTGCCGGCGTTCCCGTAATCGGTCATATAGGCTTAACCCCCCAATCAGTGCACCAATTAGGTGGTTTTAAGGTGCAGGGAAAAAGTCAGGAGCAAGCAGACATCCTGCTGCAACAAGCGCTTGAATTAGAGCAAGCGGGTTGCTTTGCCCTCGTTATCGAATGCGTACCTCAACAAGTTGCTAAACACATTAGCGATGCATTGAGTATCCCCACTATTGGTATTGGTGCCGGTGCAGATACCGACGGACAAGTCCTAGTTTGGCATGATATGTTAGGCTTGCAAACTAGCCATAAATTTAAATTTGTTAAACGCTACGCTCAAGGTAAAGACCTGCTGCTTGAAGCAATTAATGCTTATGCAGCTCAGGTACATCAAGTGAGTTTCCCGACACCTGAGTATGCTTTTTAGCAGGCGAAATTTACAGACTTTAAGCAAATTAATGGCGCCAACTTAAGGAACCTGGTAGCGTAACAAGTAGGCTGGGCTATAAAGCCCAGCAAACAATATGCGTACAATTCCGATGCGGGACTTTGCAGCCCAGCCTACACTCATCAATACAAGAACAAAGCACCTTGTATTGTTAAGTTGATTGCATTACATGAACACTTACAGAAACATGCAGGAGTAATTCATGCAAATTTTTCATGACCTTCACGAATGGATAAACTTTCGCCAACAGCTGCCAAGTGAGCAGACTATTGGCTTTGCGCCCACGATGGGTAATTTACATGCCGGCCATGCCTCTTTATTTTTAGCAAGCCGAAAAGAAAATCACTATACCGCCACCACCTTATTTGTTAACCCCACGCAATTTAATCAAGCAGATGACTACAAGCACTATCCTCGTACTTTAGAAGCGGACATACGTATTATGGAAAAAGCAGGAGTCGATTTTTGTATCTTGCCTACCGAAAAAACAATGTATCCGGATCAGTATAACTATCAAGTGCACGAGCACCAGCTGTGCCAGCTGATGGAAGGAGCTCAACGTCCAGGTCATTTTAACGGTGTATTGACGGTAGTTATGAAATTGCTGAACCTGGTTAAGCCTCACAAAGCTTATTTTGGTGAAAAAGATTATCAACAGTATTTGCTTATCAGGGAAATGGTTAAAGCCTTTTTTATGGAGGTGGACATTATCCCCTGCCCCATTATTCGGGAGCCCAGTGGTTTAGCCTATAGTTCTCGTAATAATCGTTTAAACCCTGGAGAAAAAGCGTTAGCTGAAGTCTTTGCCCAACTATTTCAGCAAAAAGACAAAACCTGCACACAACTTCAAGCCGAGATAAGCGCGAAGAATATTGCTGTTGAATACATTGAAGAATACGATCATCGCCGTTTTGCGGCTGTACGTATTGGGGATATTCGTTTAATCGATAATTATTGCTTATGATTTTAATCGGCATAACCTGGTTGCTCGCAACCAGGGTTTCTTTTAAAACAAAATGAATTCAAAAAACCTAACCCGTATTGGCGTAGCGTAATACGGGAGCAACCTTGGCCTGCGCCTATAACAACTCCGGTACCGCTTCTTGAGCCACTGCACCCACCACAGCTACTTGAGGTGCCAGTTGATAACCAGCCCCCACTGAAGTTGATTGGGCAGGAATACCAGCCCACTGGGTGTTCTCCGGTAAGCATTCCCCTTTCATTAATAAAGAAAGACTACCTAAAGAAGAGTTCTCTTCCATCACCGTGTTGTAGAGTACAATGGATCCAGTACCGACATTACAGCCTGAATTAATCGTTACATTAGACACTTTAAAGATACGATCTTCATAAAGATGGGTCTGAATTATAGTTTCCGCATTAATGCACACATCATCACCAATAGTGATTAAATCAAATTCAGAAAACTCGGCACTGTCAGTAAATACCCGCTTGCCCGCCTTAGTACCTAAACAACGATGGATCCACAGTGCAAATGGAGTGCCTAAAACCTTATTGGTTAAATGAGGATTGGTGTAATAGTTATAGGAATATTCAATAACATCATTTTGCCAAATAAAAGGATCCCAAATAGGCTTGGTTAAGGGCTTTAATTTGCCCAAAAGAACCCATTTTAAGCCGACTAAAACCCCAACCATACACACCGTAAGGAATAGCTCGGAAACGGGTAATACAAGCGCGGTAAGCCCCCAAGAATAAGTTGCCAGCATGTAGTCCAGAATATAAAGCAGGTTAAACAAAACTATTAATGAAAAGGACGTCGGTAAAATAATTCGTAAAAACTCAATTAACAAACGCGTGCAATACAGTTTTTTTGATGGATAAAAAGTTTCTTTATCAGAAAAACCAACAAATACCTCGCGTTTTGGCAAATATACAGCAGGAGAACCTAACCATGCAGAATTGACCTCAGTTGCCTTATCTCCTGGAGGAGTTATTGACAAACATCCAAGCAAGGCGCGCTCGCCTAATTCTTTACCTGCCGACAGTAAACTCACATTCCCAACGAAACCACGACGCCCCACAGAAACTGGAGCAAAATTAATTGCACCCTGATAAACATGGGGCCAAGCTAAAGCCACGGAACTTGCTGTAAATCCCCCCTCTTCGATCGTCACTAAATCGGGAATAATGTGTGGGGTCTCTCCCATTTCTACACTTTTACCAAGTTTAGCGCCAAGAAGCCGCAAAAAGGCCGGCAAATAAAGGGTATCCGCCATCACAGAGATTTCATCGCTGTCCAGCATTTTTACGATAATCCAATGACGCAGATAATAAAAGCTCTTCAAGGAATACTGGCCTGGTTTTACCTTATCCAGAATAATTTTTTTGCAGACAATGACGCACAGATAATACAAACTTAAGAAAAGCATCGAGCCCAAAGGAACAGCGAAGAAAATCGTTGTGAAATAACTGCCCTGATCATAGTAATAACTGATAAAAGAAAGCGCGGGTATCAAGCATAAATAGAACATGACCATAACAAAGACAATGCCTAAATAATGCAAAATACCAAACATCGTATTTTCCAGCATTGTTGATTCTTCAACTTCGACTTTTTTCCTGGTGATGTGATCACCAGGAAGCTCTCCCGGCACCGCAGGAGAACCCGAAAAATAAGAGCCTTGAGGCATATAACTTTGCTCAGGCAACATGGACATATCATCCAATACCGCATTATCTTCAACAACGCTATTTAAGCCAATTACAGCACGGGCACCAATATAGCAATTATCGCCAATAGTAATGGTCCCTATTTTCAACCAACCATCCTCCACAATATATCCATAAAGACGGCTATCCGTATTAATGGATGTATTATCGCCAATGACTAATAAATCATGAGCAGCAATCTGCATAGAACCTATATGACAGTTTTGACCGATTTTAGCCCCTAATAGACGATAATAAATTCGGACTAAGGGAGAACCTACGAGGTATTTAGCCAAAAATAGGTTTTTCTGCAGTTTCTGTACTAACCACCAACGGTAATAAAACCAACCCCACAGCGGATATTCACCCGGTTTCACTCGACCTAATAAAATCCACTTCATCGCAACAGTAATCATTAACGAAATAATCGGTAATGATAAAAATAAAGCTAAAAAGGCTAACTGTGATTCACGAGAAATAATGGAATATTCTGAGGTCACCCAACTGTAACATAAAACCACCGCCAGCAATTGAAAGGTGCCCACCGCATATTGCAGTAAACAACCAAAGAATTGCCCTAGGCCACAGAGATAATATTTCCATTGCGGAGCACGGTATTTGGGTTTACGCTGCACCTCTGCTTGAGGAGTAGAATTCGCATCCTTAAATTTTTGTTCTAGCTGGCTAATAGTGGGGTTTTTATATAAATCCAAAATAGAGATATTACGTAACGCAGGAATTCTGCGTAAGCTCGATATTGCCTTTGCAGCCAGTAAAGAATGTCCGCCTAAATCATAGAAAAAGTCAGCATCCACCGACACTTTAGGATAATCCAGTACTTTCTCCCAAACATGGGCAATTTCTTTTGCTAACTCTGATTTAGGTGCGGTATATACTCTCTCCGCTCTCGTTTGAGTTGGTTTAGGTAACGCCTTGCGATTTACTTTCCCACTCGATAAAACCGGAAACGATTCCAAAACTTCTGTAATCGCTGGAATCATATAATCTGGTAAATTAGTTTTTAAAAAAGACGTAAGTTCACTGGCATTAAATTTAGCATTTTTTTCGAGCAAAACATAAGCAACTAAGGTGGGTTGATCCAGGGTTTGTAAAGAGGCAACCGCTTGCTTAATACCTGGGTATTGCATTATTACCGCTTCAATTTCATTGAGTTCAATACGAAAACCACGGAGCTTGACCTGATCATCAATGCGTCCAGCAAAGCGTATATCACCATGTTCTGTTTTAGAGGCTAAATCCCCTGTACGATATAAGCGCTGCTGATTTGTGGGATTAGTTACAAATTTTTCCGCGGTACTTTCCGGACGATTCACATAGCCACGAGCCAGAGCCATACCGCTAATACATAACTCGCCCTCTTCGCCATCTCTTACTTCATTTAAATGTTCATCAACAATTAAAACACCATATCCAGAAAGAGGTTTACCGATGGTAATTTCTTTTTCTGGATAACATTCCGAATAAGTGGCAATTACGGTTGCTTCCGTAGGGCCGTAAGTATTGATAATTCTAAGACCCTTGCGGCTCCAGTTTTTAACCAAACTGGCAGGACAGGTTTCCCCACCTAAAATTAGCAAACGTAAATCAGGTAACTGCCCTTCCAAGGTAGACAAAAGAGTGGGGACCGTAGAGAGTACGCTGACTTGATGTTGATTTAAAAAGGAAATTAAACCAAGCCCGGAGCGAACTTCTTTTGCAGTACAAGCAACCAAGGCAGCACCATTAGCAAAAGCCATCCACAACTCTTCTAATGACGCATCAAAAGCTAAAGAAAAGCCTTGATAGACACGATCATTGCTCGTTATCTCATAAAGTGCACTCGCCTCTCTTACATAGTGACAAATACTGCTTTGTGGAATTTCTACACCTTTGGGCTTACCTGTCGAACCAGAAGTGTAAATGACATAGCACAAATCATCTGCACTCTGTTCATTTAGAGTCGAAACCAATCTTTTGGTAGGTTGCTGGGATAGTTCTTCACTAAGTTCATCAAGAGCAAAAGTGCTAGGCCAAGCTAGTTTTTTTTGAGTTAATTGAGTGGTGGAGGTCAATACCGCAGTAAATTGCAGATCAGAAAAAATATAATTAATTCGTTCCTCAGGATAATCCACTTCGATGGGAACGTAAGCTGCACCTGCTTTTAATGTAGCAAGGATAGCAATATAACATTCAACGGAACGTTCCAAAAGAATACCAACTATGCTACCTTTTGATACCTTATTCGCAACCAGATAATGAGCTAACTGGTTCGCACGACATTCTAATTCTTGGTATGAAATAAAAGCATTATCACAAATTAAGGCAATATTGCTCGGAAAGCTATCGACTGATCGCTCAAAAAAATGATGCAACTGCATAGTGTTATCACCGGAAGAAAAACTCAAGTTGGCTTGCTCCTACTAAACGCACCATTCCCACAAAGTAATTGATTTTTGCTGATAAAAAGCACCGAAAACCCCATACTTTAAATATATTATATTTAGCATCAATAGTAAAAGGCTTAGGAAAAAAACACCGTAGCGGAGCTTAATTTGAGGGATTATAATTCTTTCTTGTCTGACAAGCGACACTCAAGGATATAAATTTTTATTAAAGCACGAGACGCCACATAGCGCCCAATAAATTTCTGTATATTTAAACATCTTATCAAAGGGGATTGAATCGGCCAGGCTTTAACCTCATTTTCAAACGCACTTACCCTGAAAATTGACGAGAAAGAAACTCCTGGATAAAGCCCCATGCTCTTTCATAGCAGAGATGCTTCCCTCAGGAGTTCCTCTGATGATGTATTCACGGCCTTAGATGCCCCTATTCACTCCATAAAAATTTCGTGTAAAAAATTCGTCATTGCTTGCCATGAGCGTTTCGCAGCAACAGAGTTATACATTAGTCCTAATTGTGTATCATGAGCGTTAGGATTGGTGAATGCATGCTGCACCTGGCCATACATATGCAACTGCCAATCCACTTTTGCCGCAGTCATTTCCTGACAAAATGCATTGGCCTGCTCAGGATTTGCCATCGGATCTTCATAACCATGTAAAGCTAACACCTTTGCTTTAATTGCATCGGACTTCATAGTTCCAGGCTTATTCAGCAAGCCATGAAAACTCACCGCACCTTTGATGTCCGCTCCAGAGCGAGCTAACTCTAAAGCACACAGGCCGCCAAAGCAAAAACCTATAATCGCAACACGCTCCTTATCGACTTCAGGAATGGAGAGCACAGTATTTAAAGCAAGGTCTATACGCCGACGAAGCAATGCTTGGTTAGAAACTAAAGGTTGTATTAATGCTGATTTTTCTTCCGTCGTTGTACCAATCTGGGCATTACCAAACATATCCAGGGCAAAACCAAGATACCCCATCTCAGCAAGCATGCTTGCTTTTTGACAAGCAAATTCATTACGTCCGGACCAATCATGGGCTACAATTACTGCAGGGCGAGTTCCTTCTGTAGAAGAGTCATAAGCCAGAAAACCATGAAGTTCTAGTTCATCCTGATGATATATATAGTTTGAAGTATGCATGTGCTATCCCTGAAATAAACGATAACGATAGTCTAGGTGAATCTACTTAAATGTCCAGTGATTTAATAATTGGTTCCGTTCATAAAATACAGCGGTTCTCAGCAATAAAAATAAGGAAATTTTTACTCTATAGTGTTTGATAATAAAGGAATTGTGAACCAATAAAAAAATTGGTCTACACTAAAAGAAAATAAAAGGAATTAGTATCATGTTAACTACATCATTAACATATGTTAGGGATTTATTACATGCTAAATTCTGCTATCAAGTTTTTATTACTCCCATTCATTTTCCCCTGGAAAAGGAATATCGCGATTTTGCAAAATTAGCTTGTGAAATTATGGAGAAAAGACGTACGGAAGTAATTCATAAGGAACACCCTCGTCATCACGTATTACATCGCTTTATCCCCAACAAAATAACCAAAGATAAAAAAATTCTTATTACCCATGGCTGGATATCACGAGCGGCTTATATGATGCGTATTATCGATACGTTGCAGCAACAGGGATACGAAGTCTATGCTCTTGATTTTCCTGCTCATGGAGAGGCCAAAGGACTACAATTACCCTGGATGGATGCAGTGAATGTAATTAAGGAAACCTTAAACGAGTATGGTCCGTTCTATGGAGCAATTGGACATTCTTTTGGAGGCTCCATGTTGCTTAATACCTTAAATTTATCCGGACAACTTCCTGAATGGCACCTACATTATAAACCGGAGCGCGCCATATTAATTGCCTCTCCAACTCATATGCGTGGTCCCGTAGCCAGTGTGGCTAAAAAATTTCGTCTGAGTGGGCATGGCTATATTCACTTACGCCATCTCATGGAGGAAAGCGCAAAAGTTGGTTTAAATCGAATTCAATTAAATCATTTTATTTCCCAATCTCCAAATATCCCCTTTTTATGCATTCATGGAGATTTAGACAAAACGGTGAGCACCAAAGAATCAATTCGTTTTTGCCAACAATACCCGAATGCGGATTTACGGATTTTGACTAATGCGAATCATGTTAGCGTATTGATGGATGAGCGCGTGGAAAGTTTGGTGCGGGATTTTTTAGAGTAGGACTTCAAAGTAAAGCCTGGTTGCATGCAACCAGGCACTGAATAAATTAGCCAAAAACGACCTGCACGCTACGCTTCAATATATTGGCGCAGTTTCTTCATGGCATTTTTTTCAAGCTGTCGTACACGCTCAGCGGATACGCCATATTTTTCGGCTAAATCATGCAAGGTCAGCTTGTCATCTGCTAACCAGCGTTGTTGCAGGATATCTTGGCTGCGCTCATCAAGCTGCTCTAAAGCAAGCATTAATTTCTCACGCCCCTGCTCCCCACTGTCTTCCTTCTCTAATGCTAAAGCCGGATCGTCATTGGCATTAAATAAATAGTGTTCTGGTGCATGGAAAACATCACCACCGTCATCCGAATCAGAAGCTTCATAGGGAGAATCCATCGCATTCAAGCGCTGCTCCATCAACAAAACATCCTTAGTGCTTACACCCAGATCTTTTGCTACCACTTCAACTTCTTCACTAGTAAACCAGCCTAAGCGATTCTTCATCTGACGAAGATTAAAAAATAACTTACGTTGCGCTTTAGTCGTCGCAACCTTGACAATACGCCAGTTGCGTAATACAAATTCATGGATTTCCGCTTTAATCCAATGGACTGCGAAAGAAACTAGGCGTACGCCCATTTTAGGGTCAAATCGTTTTACAGCTTTCATTAACCCAACATTGCCTTCTTGAATTAAATCATTCAAAGGCAAACCATAACCTAAATAACCTCGAGCAACTCGAACAACATAGCGTAAATGAGCAAGCACTAAGTGTCTGGCTGCTTCAAGATCCCCTTCGGAATGAAAACGCTCGGCATAGGCAAGCTCTTCCTCCAAAGTTAACATCGGAAGTTGATTAACTCTATGAATGTACGCATCAAGACTGCCTATGGGTAAATTCATAGCAGCAAGGTGCAATTGTTGACTCATATGTCATCCTCTTGGAATTAAACTACAATTGAGGTTCTATAGAAGCTAATTGCCGTTTTACCGACAAACAGGCCCCTAACCAACCTAGTATAATAGCAAATATAATGAGTAGCAAGATTTGCCGCATAGAAAGAAGATCAACCGAGTAGTGCATTTGATAAACAAATGCGAGGTGATTAACGGCTTTGGCTAAACTCAAAATAAAGATATTAACTAAAAATGCAGCAAATACAGCGCCAATAACCCCATACCAAATCCCTGAATACAGAAAAGGACGAAGAATAAAAGGATCTTTCGCACCAATTAACTTTAATACTTGAATCTCTTCCTGACGACTGTGTAGCGCTAAACGCAATGTCGTACCAATGATCAGCACCACCGCTAAAGCGAGCAATATGAATAAACCATCTGAAAAATGAGCAGCAAATCGTATCAGAGCATCAAGGCGACTAATCCACTCCATATCAACCTTGGTTTGCTCAACCCCAGCCAAAGTCTGCAATTGCTGTGCCAGTTGATCCAACTTAAGGGGAGAATCAACGGATACAGCTGGCTGCACCGTCACCACTGCTGGTAATGGATTTTCAGGAAGGTAACGCATGATATCCTGCATGCCCTCTTGCTTGGTTAATTCCGCAAGCCCAGCTGCGGGCGATTTCAGGGAAACCTGGCCAACTCCCCCTGTATCACGTACTTTCTGTACCAATTGTTGTTGTTCTGCTTCCGTCAAATTAGGTTTTAGATAAATAGAAATCGGGCCACCACGTTTCCAATCGCTCGTCAGCTTATTTATATTATCAGTGCAGACCCAAAAAAGTGCGGGTAATGCCAATGCAATGGCAATTACCACCGATGTCATTAAGGTAGCCACGGGTTTACTGCACAGATAATTTAAACTGTGTGTTGCTGCCTGAACGTGATAGGCAAAAAAGGGTCGTAATTTCGTTAACACACCCGGCCTCCTTTAAGCATGACAATTCGGTGTTTCATGCGGGCAATTAAAGGTAAATCATGAGTGGCAATTAAGACACTCACCCCAACCTGATTAAATTGCTCAAATAGAGACATAATTTCCGTAGACAGCTTGGGGTCTAAATTTCCAGTGGGTTCATCCGCCAATAATAAAGCAGGCTTATGGACTACGGCGCGCGCAATACCAACTCGTTGTTGCTCTCCTCCAGACAGATGAGGCGGAAGCATTTTTTCCTTACTCAATAAACCGACCATGTCTAAAGCCGCATGCACCCGTTTTGCAATCATGGGATAAGGTGTGCCCTGGATTTGTAAGGGTAAGGCAACATTATCAAAGATACTACGATCATTCAGTAAATAAGGCGATTGAAAAGTAATTCCCAATTGGCTGCGGTGAGCGGCTACATCACGACGCTTCAAGTGGTTTAAACGCAGGCCATTCACCATTAACTGTCCCGATGTTGGCCATTCTAAAAGCGCGATGAGCTTCAATAAAGTGCTTTTTCCTGCTCCCGAATGCCCAGTAAGAAACGCCATTTCGCCCTTTTGTAAGGAAAAATTAACGTTGCTTAAGGCTTCATAGCCACCAGGATAGCGTTTACTTACCTGCTCAAATGTGATCATGAAACAATGCACCAACAAATTGTTCAGCATCAAAGGGACGTAAGTCTTCGATCCCTTCACCAATACCTATATAACGAAAGGGTATTCCCAATTCACTCGCAATCGCAAATAATATCCCGCCTTTAGCCGTTCCATCTAACTTGGTCATTGTAATGCCCGTTAAATTTACTGCTTCATGGAATTGGCGTGCCTGCACTAATGCATTCTGACCGATACTTGCATCCAAGATTAACATCGTTTCATGAGGCGCTTCTGGACAAAGCTTTTGTAAAACTCGCTTTACTTTCTTCAACTCATCCATCAGATTGCCCTGGGTATGCAAACGTCCAGCGGTATCTGCAATAAGTACATCGACCTTACGTGCTTTTGCTGCTTGCAGCGCATCAAAAACTACGGAAGCACTATCAGCTCCCGTATGTTGGGCGATGACAGGGATGTCATTGCGCTCACCCCAAACCTGCAATTGCTCTACTGCTGCCGCTCTAAAGGTATCGCCTGCAGCCAACATGACTTTTTTGCCTTGTTGCTGAAACTGTTTCGCAAGCTTACCAATGGTGGTCGTTTTTCCAGCCCCATTGACCCCTACCATTAAAATGACAAAAGGCGAATGATCTTCGGTCTCTAACGTTAAAGGGGTATCGTTTTGGGTTAGAATGGATTGTAAATGCGCTTTAAGGGCATCATAAACCGCCTCACCATTAGCTAATTTCTGACGCTCTAATCCATCAGTAATTTGTTTTAAGACCGTTTGCGTTGTATTAATTCCAAGATCCGCGGAAATGAGTATCGTTTCTAACTCATCTAACAGCTCTTGGCTAATCTCTTTTTTACCTAAAAGAAGTCGCCCTATACCATCACCTAATTGGTGACGAGTCTTACTTAGGCTCTTGCGAAAACGCGCAAAAATACCTTCTTTGGTAACTTCGGGTTCAGGTTCTACAGAGCGGGGAATCGCCTCAGAAATAGACTCTTCGATTTCCTGCTGTTCCTTGCTCTCGGGAGGAGCTTCACTTTGGCCTCGTTTAAACCATTTAATCATATTAGTATACAAATCCTAAAAAATGTGGAATTCTATCATCTTTTTGCTTAGAGGTTAATTTGTGCGCAAAATATTAATCACCTTACTTATGGTACTATCTTGCCAAACCTTCAGCCAAGTTCAAGAGTATACCTTGAATAATGGATTAAAAATATTGGTTAAAGAAGATCATCGAGCGCCCATTGCCGTATCCATGATTTGGTATAACGTAGGTTCCGCAGATGAACCCGGAGGGATTACCGGAGTTTCACATGCCATTGAACATATCATGTTTAAAGGTACCAAAAAATATCCTTTGGGTGTGTTTTCGAAGACAATCGCCGAAATTGGCGGGCAATCGAATGCATTTACCAATAATGACTATACTGCATTTTATGAAAAGACTGATGCTTCTCGCTTAGCAACCAGCTTTGAACTAGAAGCTGATCGCATGAATAATTTACTGCTTAGTGCCGATGAGTTCGCCAAAGAAATTAAGGTAATCCAGGAGGAACGTCGTTTACGCACTGACGATAATCCGCAGGCCCTGGCTTTTGAACGCTTTTTAGCAACAGCACATTTAGCAGCACCATACAGTCATCCAGTGATTGGTTGGATGAGCGATCTAAAACAAATGAGTGTTGATGATGTAAGAAAATGGTACCAGCGCTATTATGCACCAAATAATGCAACACTCGTGGTCGTCGGCGATGTGAACGCGGAACAAGTACGTGCTTTAGCGCAACACTATTTTGCTACTCTACCCCAGCGCCAAATCCCTGCACGTAAGCATCAGCAGGAACCTCCAGCATTAGGCAAAAAGGCAGTTAATGTGCAAAGCACCGCAAAACTACCCTTGGTGATGATTGGTTATTCAGTGCCAGGAGTAAAGACGGCAAAAGCCGCATATGAACCTTATGCCCTGGAAATTATTGCCGGTATTCTGGATGCTGGAGAAGGCGCTCGCTTTGCCAAAAATCTCATCCGCGGACAACATATCGCCACCGGAGCGAGCACTTATTATAATCTTTATACTCGCTATCAAACACAATTTATCGTTTATGGCGCCCCCAGCCAAAACCAAAACGTTCGTGTTCTGGAAAAAGGCTTAGTAGAACAATTAGACGATTTGAAGAGACATCTTGTTAGTGAGAACGAATTAAAACGCGTTAAAAATCAAATCATTGCTCAAAAAACCTATGAAAAGGATTCCATTTTTAGCCAAGCAATGGAACTGGGTTTGTTAGAAACCGTAGGGCTTGGTTGGAATAAAGCCAATGAATATACCCAAGCAATTAATGCGGTAACCGCGGAGCAAATTCAACAAACGGCTGAACGTTATTTTCAAGACAATAATATGACCGTTGCCACACTAGAGCCGCAAACCACTCCTAAGGTGAAATCATGAAAATCTTAACTACTTGCCTTATGGCGTTAACCATTGGCTTGTACAAAACCGCCCACGCGACAAGCTTTCAAACGGAAAAATGGCAAACAGCAAATGGCGTACGTGTAGTGTTTTATCCAGCAAAAGAAGTACCCATGCTGGATGTGAGCCTCGCATTTGCCGCAGGCTCCTCCTATGACGAAGAACATTATGGTTTAAGCTCCTTAACCGGACATCTGTTAAACCAAGGTAGTGCAGGCCAAGATGCAACCACGATTGCCGAGGCATTGGCAGACACTGGAGCACAATTCAGTGTAGAAAACAGCAGAGATATGGTCATTCTAAACCTGCGCTCACTGGTCACTAAGGATGCCCTGACGCAATCAAGCAAAACCTTCGCCCAAATTATTAATCAACCTGATTTCCCAGATGAAGCTTTTACCAGAGAAAAGAAACAATTGCTCATGGCGATAGAGCAAAGCCATGAATCGCCAGAAGACGTTGCCGATCGCGCGTTTTTTAAGGCGTTGTATCAGCAACATCCCTACGCCCATCCAGTTAATGGTACTAAAAAGTCACTCAATGCCATTACTAAAAAACAAGTAACGGACTTTTATCATCGTTATTTTGTGGCGCAAAATGCGGTGCTCGTGATGGTAGGAGATATTAGTAGTGAAACAGCGCACCACTTAGCAGAGCAGTTTACCGGAAGCTTACCTCAGGGCACTCCAGCTCAACCTGTAAGCCAAGCGGCACAATTAGCGCAAGCCGAGCGTGTGAATACCTCCTTCCCTTCATCACAAACCATGATTCGCCTTGGTCAAATAGGCATTGATCATAAGAATCCCCGTTATTTCCCACTGATGGTCGGTAACTATATTTTAGGTGGTGGTTCCTTAGTTTCGCGCTTGGCGGTTGAGGTAAGAGAAAAACGCGGATTAACCTATGGCGTTGAGAGTCAATTTTCCCCGATGCCTGGGGAAGGACCATTTCTCATCAGCTTATCAACTCGTAATCAACAAACTAAGCTTGCTTTGGAGATCATTCAAAAAGAATTACATACCTACATCAATAATGGTCCCAGCGAGCAAGAACTGGATGCGGCTAAACAATATCTCACCGGTAGCTTTCCACTCTCCTTAGCAAGTAATCGCAGCATTGCGACTATCTTGTTGCGTATGACCTTCTATCATTTGCCCGATAATTATTTGGATACTTACATCGCTCGCATCAAAGCCGTAACCAAAGACGAAATAAAACAGGCATTCCAGCAGCAGTTAAATCCAGATAAATTACTTCTCGTTACAGTGGGGCAATCTTGAAACAGGAAATTCGTATTATTGGCGGTCAATACCGGGGGAAAAAGTTACACTTCCCCGCTATTGACGGACTTAGACCCACCCCTGATCGGGTACGTGAAACCGTATTTAATTGGTTAATGCACGACATTAGGGACGCACGCTGCCTCGATGCCTTTGCGGGCAGCGGTGCTTTAGGCTTTGAAGCGTTTTCCCGTGGCGCAGCTCAAGTCGTCTTTGTCGAGCAATCACCTCAAGCGCATGCGAGTTTGCAGAAGATAATTACTTCATTTAATAGTCCCACTTTAACCTTATTAAAAATGGATGCACGGACCTATCTGCAATCCAGTAAAGAGCAATTTGATATTATTTTCCTCGACCCCCCTTTTGCGCAAAACTATCTTCCTCAATGCATCCAGGAACTGACGCAGAAGGATATTTTAGTTCCCGGAGGTTTGGTTTATTTGGAATCACCAACGGCAATCGCCTTGGATGAACAATCCTGGCGAACGGTGAAGCTGAAAAAAGCCGGACAAATCGTCTACGGTCTATTTGAGAAAATATAAAGTAATAAGTAAGCTGGGCTGAAAAGCCCAGAAAACAATGAAACCTGGATGCAAGCAACCAACACTTTCTTAAAAACGAAGCCCGCAAACATCCCCCTCATCAACCAGCCAAAGCTAAATCGAAGTGCTTTTTTTATGGATACAACCTAGCTGTCCGAGGAAAAAACAATTTGATTTAACAAAGATTTTGGGCGATTCTTTTCCAGAATTTACGTTATGACTTGACAAGGAGCGTGGCTCCTGTTTCAATCATTCCAATATTATCTAGACCGAAAGAATTTGAATGAACCACAAGCTTGTCACGCTTTTAATTGCTTCAATCCTGCTTGCCAGTTGTAAGTCTACGGGAGTCTTTTTTAAAAAACCGCCCGTAAATAATCCCAGCGATGATGCCACAATTAAATTGGCGGAAGCAGCGGTTTCTGTTAGCGATTCGATGCATGAAATGGCTCGTATAGAAAAAGTAGTCGTGCCACCACACAAAGATAATATATTAACAATCCCTAACGCCTATAACCTACAAGCCCGCGCAAGCGTAGATTGGTCCGGTCCCATTGAAGAGTTGACTGCACGTATCGCTAAAGCCGCACACTATAGAATGCGTATCCTAGGAAAATCTCCGGCGATACCTGTACTTATTAGTCTTACCGTTAAAGATCAAAGCTTAGCTGAAATCCTGCGTGATATAGATTATCAAGCTGGAATAAAAGCTTTTATTCACGTTTACCCTAACAGTCAGGTTGTTGAATTACGTTATGCCAAAATTTACTCTTAGTCTTACTGTTCTGGTGTCTGCCTTATTGGTAGCATCATGCCACAGATCAGCTTATCTAGGTGACACCGGTTCATTATCTGGTTTGCAAGCTATGGCCAATGTAACGGTCAAAGAAAGAACCAGAAAACAGTCTGGTAAATTTCGCCAAATGGCACTTAAAGAAACAGCGCTCAGCCTTGGAGCCCAAGCAGGTTTAGCGTGGCGAGCAAAAGCGATTGATGAGCAATTGGCTAAACAAACACGTACCTTAGATACTATCTATGACTTTAACTCATTAACTCTGGAACATAACATTCTTCCTCCAGTGCTATTGGAAGGAAGAAATACCTTAAATTTAGCAGATGCACAAAACATTCGTGTTGCCGATCGCACCTATAAAGTAGCCAAGCAAGCTCACTTTGTGACCACGCCTCCAACATGGCGCCAATATTTATGGCTGGATTATGTGAAACCAGAATATCCAAACCATACCTTGCTACCTAAAACGCGAATCGAGAAGAAAATTTGGTGTATGTATGTAGCGAAAGGATGGAAAAATGGTATTGAGCAAGCCAATACCATTCTGGAAGAAAACATTGCTCGTATCAAAGAAGACTTTGGCGGCATGATTCTTTATCGCAAGCTCTTAGCAATGAATATGGTTTCTCCTCCTTATGTTTCCCATACAGACTTAGGGGTAACTGGGGATGCTTCCGAAATTCGTATTGATGACCGCGTCTTACGTATTACCGCATTGCCTGCATTAAATATCAATAGTAATGAATGGCGAGCAGCAGTAGCCAAAGATGAAAATGCGTTGGAACAATTTAAGAACATGGAAAAATTGGCAAGTCAGTCTAAAATTATCATAACAGACAAATCTTGGCAGCCGGTTATTACACCAACGACAAACTGATAATTAATTATGACTACAGACCATTTAATGCCTGATGAGCCAACCCGTTTTACGCCATTATTCATGGATAAAATGTTGGAACATACGGAACGACTCAACGCATCAGATATCACCATTCAAACCGGTGAGCCTATCTATGCTGAGGTTTATGGAAAATTGCTCCGCATTACGAATCGCCGCTTATCGAATACTGAGCTTGGCGATTTAATTAATGCTATTTATGGACCTAACGCAACTACCCAGCTGCTTTCAGGAAAAGATATTGATACGCACTATGAATTCCGTCCGAATCGTGGCGTACGTTACCGTTATAGGGTCAATGGTACTGCTTGTCTCGTTGAAGGCCATGATGCGATTCAAGTTACATTGAGGACCATTCCCACCACCCCTCCTAAGTTAGAAACCATGAATCTTCCGGACATCGTGCTTGAGTCCATTGCTCCGCAGGAAGGTATTGTTTTTATCACCGGGGCAACAGGTTCAGGTAAGTCAACTCTGTTAGCATCAATTATTCGCGACTTAATTGAAAAAGAGGATTCGCACCGTAAAGTATTAACTTATGAATCGCCTATTGAATTCGTTTATGATGAAATTGAAACGATTTCATCCGTCGTAAGTCAATCTGAAATTCCTCGCCATCTGCCAAGCTTTGCGGACGGGGTACGAAATGCTTTACGTCGTAAACCACGTCTTATCATGGTTGGGGAGTGTCGTGACGCAGAAACCATCAGTGCGGCACTTGAAGCAGCACTCACTGGGCACCCAGTATATACCACTTTACACACCTCCGGGGTTGCAGAAACCATGCGGCGTCTCGTAACTTCATTCGCAGGGGAAGAGCGCTTAGGACGTACCATTGATATTCTGGAAACCATTAGATTGTGTATTTGGCAAAAATTAGTCCCCACTGTGGATGACAAACGGGTAGCATTGCGTGAATATCTGGTGTTTGATGAAGAGGTTCGCGATATTTTACTCGAAAGCGATCCCAATGATGTCACTGCAGCAACACGTAAATTAGTGCGGCAAAAAGGCCAACTCATGACGTGGGATGCCAAAAATAAATTCGAGCAAGGAATAATTAGCGAACGCGTCTATAAACTAATTATTGCTGGGGCAAAAGAGTATCAGCAATAATTCTAGATTTAAACTAGAGGGGTACAGCTATAAACGGAAACGCTTTATGTTACTATAAAAGTGCTCAAGCCTTATATTTACCAGTGAAACCTATTGAAGAATTAGAGGGGTTTGAGCTGCGCCTGCACAAACACCGTTACTTTTTCTGTGGCGCCGAACCTCCAATAAATTATTCCAGCAGTACCCGCATCGGCCAACATAAATATGTTGCCAATCGCTTATTAGAAGAGGCAGAAGTTCCGGTTCCTAAAGCTGTTTTACTGGATAAAGAAGAACTGAAAAACGATGCCTTTACCGAGCAGACTGCTCAACTAAAATTTCCTTTGGTGGTAAAACCGCTCAATGAACGGCAAGGAAGGGGTGTTTTATGCAATATCCAAAGCCTAGATGAATTAAGAACAGAACTAACCCACGCCTTTTCCACGTATGAGCAAATCATTGTGGAAGAATTCCATGGCAATTTACAGTCGTATAGAGTCCTCGTATTTAATCAAAAGGTAATTGGAGTAGTGCTTCGTCATCCAGCCTTCGTTATTGGCGATGGGAAGCACAACATTAAAGACTTAATTGAGCGCACCAATAAAGAACGTAAACGAATCAATGAGTTTTTAGGTCCTATCAGCTTGGATGTCGAAGCATATACTTGCCTTAACGAACAAGACATACAAGAAGACTATGTTCCTCACGTTGGAGAAAAAGTAGGCTTAGGCTATACCAGTAATGCGAGCCGCGGAGGCAGCTACGAGAACATAAATAAAAATATATGTAAAGAAAATCGCAAGCTTATGGTTGAAGTTGCCAATACGCTCAGCCTCAAATTAGTTGGTATTGATATACAATGTGAAGACATAAATAAACCAATAAAATACCCTGATGGGGTTATTATTGAAGCTAATGAAATACCCAGTATACGCATTCACGAGCTGCCTATGCAGGGGCGGGCTAATCGGGTAACCCGAAAAATAATGCGCCATTTTATCTATCGCCACCCTTTTGCCTATTTATGTTCGCTATACTTTAATAAACACACCGCGTTTTATATCAGGGCATTGAGTGTTTCCATAATTCTCGCGGTGCTGTATCCATTACTCAAAACAAAAGGCATTATATGAACGATTCCATGCAACTGTTGGATGCGTCATTAAGAGATGGTGGACATAGAACAAATTTTCATTTTAAAGACGATGAATTAGAAGGTTTTCTGCCCCTTCTCGATCATTCAGGCATTGAATACATTGAAATTGGTTATCGCAATGGCTCCTTACATTTTATTCCAGACTTAGGGCGAGCCGGATGGTGCCACAAAGACTATTTACTTTTTTGTCGTGGCTTGATTAAAAATGCCAAAATAGCAGTCATGGTTCATCCCCACAATGTAAACCAGGAAGACCTGCATGAGCTCAAAAGCTGTGGGGTGGCCTTATTAAGAATCTGTATTGCCCGAGGTGAGCTCCCCGTGGCGCTCCCTTTAATAAAAAGTGCTCAAGACCTAGGCATGATGGTTTCAGTTA
The DNA here is from genome assembly GCF_044626755.1 of Legionella lytica. Lineage (GTDB taxonomy): Bacteria > Pseudomonadota > Gammaproteobacteria > Legionellales > Legionellaceae > Legionella > Legionella lytica_A. The sequence goes on from NZ_JBGORX010000006.1 coordinate 76,092, forward strand.
ATTTTATTCATATTTCGTACTATACGAATGCGGAATTAGATGAAGTCGTTGGCTTAGCCAGTAGTCATCAGCCAGATATTATTTATTTTGCTGACTCCAATGGCAGCTTATTGCCCTCTCGTACTAAAGAAATTTATGACCGCTATCTGAAAGATACCTCGATTCCTTTTGGCTTCCACGCCCATGACAATATCGGCCTCGCCCAAGCTAATGCTCTGGCCGCTCTCAATTCAGGGGTTCGTTTTATTGATGCGTCTCTTGCGGGAATGGGTAAAGGCATCGGTAATTTGCGAACTGAGTTTTTTACAGCATACCTCCATGCAATTGACGTTAAAAAATATAACTTGCAGGATGTTTTGGAGGCTGCTAATTACGTACGAGATGTGCTAAAAATAGGGCATGAAGCCATTGAGATGGATGAGTTTATTCGCGGAATTACCGATCTCTCCACGGCAGATCTCAAAGCATATAAAGAAAAAAATAAATTGTCCTAGAGGTACTGCATGCAAAAAAAGAAAATATTAGTTATTGGGCCGGTTTCTGCACATGCTGAAGACATGGTATCGATTGCTAAAACGCTGACATTTCTCACCGAGGACTATGCCATTGACTACCTCGACTCTCTGTCCATCCTGGAAGAGTTAGCCAATGCCGCCTACTACCAGCGCTGGGAACAAAAGTTAGCACCCTGCATCGATGCCTATGATGCCTTTTTTGGATTTGCATTTGGTGGTGTAGTCATTCAACAATGTTTTTCATTGTTCCAATCCGTGAATAAACCAATTATCTTATTTTCAACGCCTAGTTTTGCAGATAGCCCATTAAAACAAAAGCTCGGTTTGGTGGTGCATTTATGTGAGGAGCATAAACTTGAAGAAGCGCTGCAAGCGCTTTATGAACCAGTTTTTCACCCCCATCCCATCCCTCCGCAGTCAACTGCTAACCTTAACCGTGATCAAGCCTATAAACGGCTAATTTTTGGTTTAAACCGAGTACTACACACAGACTCAAGGCCCATCTTAGAAACCAATCAAGTACCTCATTTACATTTGATCGGCGAATACTCTAATCTGGTGAACAATAAAAATGTTGTTGCTGCTCAAAATGGCCAATTAGTGACGGTACCGCATTCCAGTATGCGGGTTCTGCAAGATAATCCCAGCTATTGCCAAAAGCTCATTTTGGAGGTTTTAAGTGACTCCCAATAAAAAGCTTAAAATCGCGGTCCTCCCGGGCGATGGCATTGGCATTGAGGTTACTGAAGCAGCGCTTCCCATATTTACTGCGCTTGATCTTTCCATTAGCCTACATAGGGGGGATATTGGGTGGTCCTGTTGGCAAAACGAAGCTACTCCTATTCCGGAAAGGACTTGGAAGCTGATCCATGACTGCGATACGGTTTTATTAGGGGCAATCACCAGCAAACCACAACGCGAAGCACAACAAGAGTTAGCGCAGGACTTACGTGAACGTCACCAAAACTACATTTCACCGATTATTTTACTGAGACAAAATTTAGATTTATACGCCAATGTACGCCCTTGCTTTTCAATTCAGCCCCGCGACAAAGCCTTTAATTTTTGCATCATCCGCGAAAATACCGAAGGCCTCTATGCTGGCTTTGATTATGCCCCACCTCCCGAAGCAATACTTAGTTTACTGAGTAAAAATAAAACCTGGCAGCACGTTCCTGCAGACGAGCTAAGTTGTGCGCTGCGCTTGCAATCAACCGCTGGCTTAACCCGTCTCTTTGAATTTGCATTCGAGCATGCAGACACCCAGCAAATACCCCGAGTCACTTTCGCTGATAAGCCGAATGTTTTAAGGCTAAGTGGTCATTTTGCCCGCGAAATTTTTGAGTCCGTCGCTCAGAAATACCCTCATATTCATGCCGACATCCTCAATGTTGATGCGGTTGGCCTGTGGCTTATTCGCCGCCCCGAAGAATTTGGGGTGATTGTTGCCGAAAACATGTTTGGGGACATTTTATCGGATGTCGGGGCGGGAGTTATGGGTGGTTTAGGATTTGCACCCAGCGCCAATATTGGCAAAAAACACTGCTATTTTGAGCCGGTTCACGGCAGTGGGCCACAGATGCGCCCACAAACTGCAAATCCAAGCGCCATGTTCTTAACCATCAGCATGCTCCTTAAGCAATTCGGCTATACAGAACAAGCGCAACTGATTAATGAATCCGTACGTACTATCATCAATAAAAAACGATTTGTGACCTGTGATGTGGGGGGGAATTCAAGCACCACCGATATGGCCAATGCAATTATCGAGCAATGCTTACGTGCCACCAAAAATCGGCATCAAGTCCCGAGCCTAAGCGAAGAAACCTCCATGGATGCATATCTGGAAAAACTATATACCTTTAATACCACCGAAATTTCAGATGCATTAGATGCCTGTCAGGTCGAAGGCGCTTTGTTACACCTAAAAGCATTAGCACCTGGCATGAAGATGGCCGGCCCCGCCTATACCGTACGTTATGCCGCTAATGAGCAAAAAAGTGCTGAGTTTAAAAATGCAGCAAATTACATCGACGCAGTACCAGAGGATTCGGTGATTGTCATCGATAATGAGGGACGCATTGATTGCACCGCCTGGGGAGCAATCCTTACCAAAATGGCGCTGCATCTGAATATAGCAGGCACTGTTGTTAATGGTGCTATTCGGGATGTAGACTTTATTCGTGAGGCCAAATACCCACTTTTTTGCGCAGGAACCTACATGCGCTCAGGTAAAAATCGTATTCATAAGGTAGCTGAACAATGTCCTGTGATTATAAATGAGGTAATGATTCATCCTGGTGATATCATTTTTGCCGATGATAATGGAGTTTTAGTCATCCCAAGACAATTAATGGCCGAGGTCATTAAGAAAGCAGAAAAAATAAAGTTCACTGAGCTCAATATTGCGCAGGCCATTCAAGACGGCTCCTCATTGGCACAAGCACGCATCGACTATCGCTATGATCAACCCTGGCTTGGTGCGAAAAAGAAATGAACACATTAGCAGATTATCAATTCATTGATATTCATTATCATGCCAGCCCCGATCTTTATGCTCGTCGCTGGAATGCTTTGCAAGCAGGAAAAATTTATCAATCATTACATGGCGCCGTTTTTTTAACCAGCCACCTTGGGGCAACCAGTATTCAAGCCACTCTAGCCCAGCAACAAGGATTACCCGTATTTCCTTCACTGATATTAAATCAACTCGCTGGTGGAATTGATTATCGTGCCATTATGCAGGCCCTGAACGAATATCAACCGCTTATACCTTCAAAACTATTAGTACATTTTCCTACAATTACGGGACGTAACTATCCCTCAAAACTTTCGCGTCAATTAAGCTATCCCCATTTAAGCCCATTTAGTCAACGTGGCGAAACTCTGTTTAATAGCGAACAGCAATTAGGTCAAAATGTGATTGATATTTTAAAAATGGCGAATGACTATCCCATTATTTTAACCACAGGACATGCCTCTAAAGAGGAAGTATACAGTGTAGTAGATGCCTGTATTCGCTATAACGTACCCGCCTTAATTTTAAATCAGCCCGCCCATCCATTAGTTAATTTAAAAGCGCCAGCCTTAAAGGAGTTAGCTCAGAATGAATTCGTCTGGATTGAACAAACGGCATTAACTTACCTTTTAGGACACCAGGATAAGGAAGATTTTAGCGCCGTCTTGCAAACCATTCCTCAGGTTATCTATAGCTCCGATCTAGGGCAGACAACTCAAATGGATATAAAGGATTGGGTTCGTTTTTCCGCTGAGCTATTTAGCGAACTGCAGCTATCAGAACAAAGGAAAAATGAACTGTTGCGAGATAACGTGATTAAGCTGCTTTCGTAATTAGAGGCGCATGCATTCAACACTGCGGGGTTGGTAGGTGCCGAATTACCGAGGTCAAAGTACAGTAATTCGCCAAGATACTATCCTAGCCCGCAAAAACCTCTTTCAAGAAGGCTTCGGTTGCCTGCCAGGAGCGACGGTCCGCCAGCTCATTGTAATGTAGGCCCATCTCATCATCATTCGCCAAAGGATTAGTAAATGAATGAGCCGTATTACCGTAAATATGGATTTGCCAATCCGCCTTACGGGCACTCATTTCAATCGCAAATTGATTTAGTTGATCCGGTTTGACCAAAGGATCATCATAACCATGAAACACCATAATTTTAGCTTTAATTGGAGCAAATAACTCCTCTTCAGGGGCTTTCAGCACACCATGAAAACTCACCACCCCCTTAACATCCACACCAAAACGCGCTAAATCCAAAACACATAAACCACCAAAACAATAACCTATCGCCGCGATCTTGTTTTTATCAACTTGAGGTAATTCCGTAAGTACATTAAAAGCGGATTGGATGCGCTTAATCAGCATGGGCCGATCATTCATAAAAGGCGTCATTAAAGCTCGTTTTTCTACCTTGTCAAAGACCACCTGCGCCTGTCCATACATATCAAGAGCAAAGCCAACATACCCCAGTTTAGCAAGCTGTATGGCCTTGTTACACGCATCATTGCCTCGTCCCCCCCAATCATGCGCAACCATCACGGTCGGCCGGGGTGAAGAAAGCTCCTGGTTATAGGCGATGAACCCTTTGCAGATGGTACTCGCATCGTTGTAATTTATTTCATCCGTTACAATCACACTAATCCTCAACTCATGAAAAGACTAAGGCCTGTTTACATCCTGGTTTGTTAACCAAAGCGTAAACAGACCTTAATTATAATAACCCTATTATTTTGTTAGCCGCCCTCGCCGCCAAGACCTTTGAGTTTACCTCCTAGGCCTTTACCGCCACCTTTGCCTCCTTTGTCACCAGTAGCCTCAACATTACCGCCAGAACCACCGCCGCCCAAGGCACCTTTCGCTTTATTAAGTCCTTTCATACCAACACCACCAAGTTGCTTGTCAATCTGACCTTGAGCATCCCTGGTTTCTTTAACACCAGCATCCTGTTGTTTTTGAACCTCACCCGCCCATTGTGCGGACTCCTGTCCTAAGCTTTCAGGGTTACCACCAATCCAGCGTAATACCTTATCAGGTAAGTAAGAGATTAAGGTAAAGGATTTTTGAATTAACACTAAGTACATCGAAGTGTAGGTCAAAATGGAGAAGAAGAAGGCATAAACACCAGCCCAATCCGAATAACCTCCCGTACCTGAGGCCATATCATTGACCCCACCACCTAAGGTAGTAATCGCGGTACCTAAACCCGTCTTACTCGTATTCTCCTGTTGAATAAAGGCTATAGCCGTATCATATCCGGAATTAAGAATCCATACGCCCACGTAGGACAAGGCAATACCCGCAATATATCCAATAATCATCATCGAAGGCCTTAAGAAGACGTTGATCAAGATCATAATTGCCGCCTCACCTTTACCAAAGGCATCATGTCCTTCTGGGTGAGTAACCCCTAAGGCAACAATTGGGGCCGCCACCATCGCCTCAATCACTGAAATCAGCCACGACATAGCACCGAAAGTAAAGATCATGTAGGGCAAGATAGGCACATAGTATGCAGTTGTAAATCCTATGGTCGTCATCACCCCAACCCAAGCGAGTAACAGAGGCAGGGATAAAGAAATCAACGCAAAGATGAAGATACCAAATACCGGGATTAGCGCACTTGTAACCGCCATATCCAATAACATGATCCATAAGTTACCAGAGAAGTTAATGTATTGGACCCCCATATTTGCTAAGGCCACAACAGGGTTAACTCCTGGAGCAGAAAGAACTTGTACCCCTTGTTTAAAGATATCAGCCATACCACTAAGAGGGATCATCAGGAAGGACATAATTACTTGGTTAATAATCTGGCCAAAAACCTGCATCAACGTGTTATAGATGAAGAGGAAGATCACATTATAGAACAAGTTACCTAACAACTGCCCTAAACAGAAGGAGAAGAACAAGATCTGTACCTTACCGCATGAGAAGCTTTGCTGTTGTAAGGTATATAATGACGTATCAATATGGAAGTTAATGGTATTAGCAAAGGTCAAAGGTTGTAAACCTGGTTGTCCTGGTGTTTGCATCATGACTGAGTTATTGATAAATCCATAAACAGTCGATGATTGTAAACTAGGAACGGCTGGTCTATTAGGATTTGCTGTCATATTAGGTTTAGGAACAAGGCTGCTTGAAGACGTAGAGGTAGGAGAAGAAATACCAGAACCATCAATTAAACCCTGTACCATCGCTACTGGTGCACGATTCCCACCAAACCAAGTACACAATGTTGTGAAAGAACCACCACTACAACTGTTATTATCGCCAAAAGCCGACGTAATCTTAGTTGCATCAAAAGAACTTTGATCTAAACCGGTATTACTATCCGTCATACTCGCGTTTTGAGTCGCACTGCCCTGAATTTGCACGAGGTTAAAGAAGTAAGCCCCCGCCATAATCCAGCCTTGAGTTGATGCTTGGGCAATGAATGAGCGAGCATTACTAGCATTAGTACTGTCGTTCATTTGAGTTAGCAGGTTGAGCGTTGGCATCATAATACCATTGTAATCATTGATGGCATTGATAAACTCGGTTCCATTAAACAATGTACCACCGCCAGTGCTGCCCGCAGCAGGTCCCCAAATATAACATGTGTCGCCATAGGAGTTACATACAGTCGAATTTTGCGTATAAGGTACCCCAAACTGCTGACTTGCCAGATTAGCAATAAATGGCGTATTGTTGCCTGAATTATTCGAACCAGGTGGTGCAAATCCAGGCGCATTGCCGATAATTGTTTGGGTTACATTAGATAAATCCACAAACATTTGTTGGATGGCAATTGCCCGTGACATCTGAGCAGTTTGTAACTCATCAGCACTTAGGGAAACTCCTCCAATGTTCGTTCTCTCACCAACTACTCCAGTACTGGAATTCAAATTACTGGAATTGTTACCCACGTTGTTAGTATTAGATACGGTACTGTTTGAAGGTTTAACACCGAAGGTAGTCTTGAGTGCAGCCAACGCCGCATTATCAGATTTGGTTGTGGTATTCGTAGTTGTAGTAAGGGTATTAATATTATTCCAACGAATCTGACCGCAAATACCGTTTAAGAAATTATAAGGAGAGCCAGTGTCAAAATTAGGCATTGACACAGTCCAGAAACTCGCAGTGGGATTGCCATTTTGCGTAGCCACGGCATTAACGGAACCAAGAAAATCAGGAACCGAAGTATTACAAAATGTAGCCATAGCTCCGGAAGGCGTTCCCGAACAAGGTCCTGAATTTTTTGCTTTCTGATTTAAATAATTTTGCCGCTGATTTTGTAATTGTGTTTGCAAACCCAGCATACACACTTGCCCCGCAAGAATGTTCATCGCACCCGAAGCAATACCCGACATTCCAGCAGAACCATTAACCAGCGCTGAAGCAGGGTTTACTTGCTGGGCTTGAATAATGACCCCACCCCGGTTCAAATAGCTTAATGCTGCATTCCATACTTTATCGGCAGCGCCAACACCTTGTACTACAATCCACATAACAAAAATTTGCATCAAGCAATAACCAGATGCTTTAGGGATTAATAAGGACAAGCCTACAGTGGAACGTACCGGAATCCAAATTGAAGACCATTTCTGGCCCAACATTTGCCCTTCGTGGGCCGTATTCATCGTGGAGACGAGCAAGGTGTACATGATAATCATACCGCCTAAGGCTAAAACGGCGGAGTTAAACACCCCAAACATGCTCCCCATTATTTGGCTACCGGTGCCGCTTATGACGCCATCCACGATACCAAATAAGTTACCCAAAAATACAATTGAATAGTCACTGGCCGGCGGCGCAAAAGTCAAGGAATTATCTGCTAATGCTAAAGCAGGGAAGAGAAAGAGGAGGGCAGTCTTTGTAAGAAAATCGTTCATTTTTTCTCCCCTAATAATCCTTGCTTAAACCATTCGTCAAAAGTACAACCCAACTTACGATTTTTAATTTGGTAGTACCAGAAATGGTAGCGAAAAGCCAATGCCAATGCGATTAAAGTGACTATTAAGCTCACAAAAACCGCCTTAAATGAACCATAAAAAAGTTGATAGCCTGCATAGCCCAAAATCAGGCCAGCAGCGATGAGCATGACGAGGCTTAAACGAAACAAAGCTTTTTGCTTTGTCATTAAGGTTGTATCACTCAGATTTAATTTGGTTGCCGCCTCTTCAAAAGACTCAGCTTCATTATTCTGTTGTGGTACAAACAGCCGTTTAAATCCATTAGATAGGTATAGAGTAAAAGATCTCACCCGTTCCCAATCAAACCATGCGCGAACATTTAGAATACTGCTAATAAGCTTTACGATTCTCGATTCTGATTGCTTCTTCATATTTTTTACTTCTTTAAATTAGAAATCTATCTTTTACCCTTCATAATATACTATAGTAGTAAGTAATGAATTCGTCCATTAATCTGACACAGTAAAAAAAGAGTAAATCATGCCCGATCTTAGCCATGAAGCATCCTCCCAATATTGGTTTGAATATATTGACCCGATGATCTACCGCGTAATTACTTTTATGGAAAGTGTCGAGCACTGGACTCTCGATGGAAACCCCGAATTTGAAGCTGCTATGGAGCAGCTAGGTAAGGAGCTTGATGACATTGAAAAGATCGATTTAGGACTCCTGTCTGAAGAGGAAAAGTTCATCCGTATCGTAGGAAATATTAAATCAGGGAGAGGACTACGTTTGTTGCAAGCAATCGATACAGTTCATCCGGGAAGCGCTTCACGTGTCCTGATTCATGCGGAAGAAACGAGTACTGGAAGCCATGATCCTGCAGGGGTTTTTCTTAAGAGAAACATTGTATTTGAACGTTTACGCTTATTATCGCGAGTTTTTTGTCAATATCGACTTAAACTCGTTTTGCGCGCACTTGAAGGGGATGAATGATGAAACGACTATCAAAATTCGCTGTGATTAATTTGTTTTGCTGGACGGCTCTGCCTGCTGTAGCAGATGATGTTTCCCAGTACAGCACCCAGCAAACAGCGACCAACACTCAAAACTTAGTACAATATTTAGTAAACCTTGGTGGCTATTTAGGATATAACATTACTCAATCCCCTACCAAAAATAACAGCACCGTAAGCCAAACCCTTCTTAATGCGACAGCAACTCAGGTTATGCAAACCTACATGTTTAATACCTTTTTAGGTGCCCTTCCCGTTAACGCGTTCAGCACTGCCTTAGCTCAAATAGTCCCCGGAGAAGTATCGGGTGCATCATCAATAAATGCGTGGGCCAATAATACTTTTAATGCACAAACGTTCAACAATCCTTCATCACAACAGCAAGGCAAGGTATCCGTTGTCAATAATGTTGACCAACAGACATTCCAGCAAGACCCAGTGAATCAAGGTTTGTTAAATATACTCGGCACACCAGATAATAGCTATTGCATGAACTACGATGGGACTGAATGGGTTGGATGCTCCTCTAATGCGAATGGCAACCTGGTGCCCGGAAGCGTAGTATCTGCGAACATCATTGGGGAACTCCCTTCAACGTACCAATATTTTACCTATCAATATAACCAACAATTTTTAAGTCAGTTAAACAGTAATAATCTAACTGCGCCACTGTTATATTCAACCCAAAGTACCTCGAATAATACGGGTTCACCTGGTTCAGGCTCTAACTCACAAAATCAAGGCTTAAGTGCTCAAAACCAAGCACAACAAGCGGCGAACTTTATTCGTTATGTTTCTGGCTCGGTGACGCCATTACAACTACCCAATCTTAAGTCCTATGATACCTTATATAGTACTGCAACCGCAGCAAGTGGTTCTCAGCAGCCAACACTTCAACAAATACAGGCGCAATCCACGCTGAATAATTATTTTACTTCGCTACGTACCTATGCAGCGCAATATTCTGTAGGGCTAAGTAACTTGTATTTCATTATGTCAAAAAGGCTGCCACAAAATCAAAGCACTACTGGACAAGCACCCGCAAGCCAGGCATTAAGTGAGTTTAAAATGGCGACCTGGAGATTATTTAATGCGGATATGAGCCAGAATAATCAATGGATCAATCAAATTAATAGCGCATCTCCGGCAACAGTCGAAAAAGAAATTGCAACATTGTTGGCTGAAATTAACTATCAAATGTACTTAGATCGCCAAATACAAGAGCGTATTTTAATGACCAACAGTATTATGCTTTTACAAAATACGCGCTCAACTCAACCCAGCGGCAATTTCACCAGCGGCTCCACAACAAACTCTCAATAGAATATCGTGTGGGCCTTAGGGCCCACAGTTTTTTACCACCTGCATACCAACGTAGACATCAGCGCTTCTCAAAAATACGAAGGAGCAACCTTCTGCCAAATTTCTGGACGTAGGCGCGTAGCACGGGCATTAAATCCAGGACCGTCAAGCTCGAAAAACAACCTTGCCGAATTCCTGGGTCTTGACGCAAGCTTGCTCCCGCGGTCAAAGCGCGAGAATTAGGTAGATATGATTGAAGGTCAAGGTAGCCTAGGCTACCCCGCTCTTTTATACACCAAATAAACATTATCAACCGTCTTTTGTGAATGTCCTTCTATATCCTGAGCAATAGGTCCTGACTCAAAACGAGCGATGAACTGATAATGAGTTAAAAAATCACTGCCTTGAAGTAGGCTAATCAAGAAATCGCCACGAGCTTCTAAAACAGGCTTGCTGATAATAACCCAATTAGGTTTTACCTGCTCGCGAAGATAGGAGGCATATAAAGCAAAATTACGATGATAGGGTGCTTGGGTTAATTCCGCATTATTCAAACACTGACTATCAATAAAACGTAAATCAGGGCGCGCATTAAAAGGAATTACTCCGCAATCCCCTAATAAAATAGTATCGCCCTTGGCTGCCTGCTCATTCAATAATCTGGCAATCAATAAGCGACTTTGATTGCGGCTTTGATAATTAGTGGCCAAGGTATGCAGCGAAGTCAAATGATTCCCTGGAATCAATAAAAGTGTTATGAGGATAAATACAAAACAAGCAAGCAGCCGTGAATCTTCTTTGGCTAAATTAAAATAGCTTAAAAACTCAGAAACACCCAAAACAGCCAGCAAAGAAAACAAGGCGAAAGGAGCTAAAAATAAGCGTAACATGTGTGCTAAAACCGGATCCGCCCCCCATAACATCACACCATACAACAGAGAAGGTAACCACAGAAGGAGATGACGGCAATCTTTAGATGCTAATAAATAGGGTAAAGAACACACGATTAAAGGCAGAATAACACGGACATAATCGAGATCAACCACCCCTCCCTGCCCAGTCAGAGAAGCTTTACATTGATAACTGTTTGGAATCCAATGCCCAAAATAACGCACCCGCCATATTAAGTAAATTGTATAAGGAAGTACTAAACACGCAAGGGTGATGCTTCCCCATAAATAGCCTGTTTTGGAGCTCGGCAACCTCATGTGTATACATTTTGATTTCCACTGACAAAAAATAAATAACGCAACAGGAACTCCCCAAATGATTCCTTCAAAGCGAGTTAGTGCCAGTAATAGCAAGCTAATATTAGCAATTATCCAAGCCTTAGTAGATAAACGACTATCTCCTGTTGCCGGTTCTATCACGGCGGAAAATCCCAAAGCCACTGCACTTTGCCATATTAATAGCAGCGATAAAGCACAGAAAAAAGCGCTCTCTAGTCCACTAACAGTCCACCAAACCACTCCAGTATAATGGCTAAAAATGAACACCGGAAGCATTGCCAATAAAGGACTTAAAAAAAGCCGGCTCAAACGATAGAGAAAAAACAGTCCCGACCCTAAACTAAAAACAGAGATCCATTTCATGGTCAAAACCACAGGCCAATGAAGCTTAAAACTTAAAGAGGCCATTACTAGCCAAAGAAAATTTGAATAGCCCTCAACTCGCGGCAACAACGCAGGCCAACTAATCCCCTCCCCCTCAGCCAACTGCCGTGCATAAAGCCAAGTAATGTAGGCATCGTCAGTCGTAAACCCCCAGGCAGCAGCTAAGGAAACAATTAAATAATAAGTACAATAAACTGCAAAAATAATTGCGAGCCAATTTTCTTTTCTCGTTGATAAAGAACTCAAAATTTAATAATCCGCTGTTTCTAAAAAGTGGTTTAAGCATAGCGATAAGCAGTAATACTGTCACCCAATTTTTTAGCTCTCTTAACCTATTCTTGCACCCAGGTTTGAGTAATTAATAATCTCATGATTTAATTGCAACCAATAAAATGCTTGAAAAAAACCTATCTACGCCTCTTTTTTAATATAAATTAACAATTTTGCAAAAAAAGGGTGCAAAAAATGTCATATGTGGTATGATTTCATTCAAATTGTAACATCCTGTTTTTAAGTCAATTTTAGCTAATGACTCACAAATAAACTAAAAGATAAAATACAAATCAAAATTTAGCGGGTAAATATGTCTAAGACTTTAATTTTTTATGTTTCCGGAATGACTTGCGGAGGTTGTAGTAGCAGCATTAAACGCATTGTAACGAATAAGCTCGCCGAAGAATCCATTGAGCTTATTTCATTTGATGTCGATTTATTGCAATTTAAAGATCCGAAAAAAACCACCATGGTTATTTCGAATACTCCAGAAGAAATACAACTATTAGACCAAGCGCAAACCAGCACAGAACGCGCACAGCGAGAAGAACAGTTAAGACACACAAGCTGGGAAAAAATAAGAACCTATATTGAAGACCTCGCATTTACCAGTAAAGATTATGACTACATTCCCGAAAATGAGCAGCCAGTATTGCTACCCTATCCTCAAGAGCCACTTTTAGTCGTAGAACACTCACAAGAAATGCTTTTAACCGCGGGAGAGCAATTACCAGCAACCGCCCCCAGAGCAGAAAACAGCATACCACCAGAGTCTCTCCCCTCCCAACTCCGTGCCCTATTCATTAGCCAAACAAAAAAATATTTTTCCTCTCATTGGTTCAAGGGTTTTCTAGGCTGCGGAGCAGGCGTTATCGTATTAATCGCGTGTTTGAGCGGTGCCTCCATGTCACTTGCTGTGATGCTGCCACTTGCAGGACTAAGTACCCTGTTAACTTTAGCATTAGGGGCAAACTCCTATGCTGACGCCTGGAAAAAATGGAGGGCAAGCCGTGCTCTAACTATGGATAGCCTCTTCGCGCTAAGTACAAGTTTAATTCTGGTTATATCTCTTGCTTCATTATATGCACCTTGGCTGCCGATGATGTTCGATGCAGCGCTGCTCATCTATGGCTTTAGACATATCGGTCTTGGCATCGAAGACCGTATTAAAGCACGCATAGGTACCGCTAAATTCCAGGATCGCGCAGCCAAAATAGTGCGAAAAATTAGCACAGACCCAGAAGATCAGGCTGCTGAGCGTGAGGAACAGGTCTTATTAACCCAGATTGAACCCGGCGATGTTATCCTTGTTCATCCTGGAGAAGTTATTCCTTTAGATGGAGAGTCTCTGGCAGAAAGCACTATTTATAATACCATTACCACAGGAGCCATTCTTCCTCGTTATTTCAAATCTAACGCTACAGTGCTTGCAGGAATGCGGCTTGCAGAAAATGCAGAACCGTTAAGAGTTCGTGTCACCAAAAACCATAAAAACTCCTATCTTTCACGTCTCGATGCCCTAATTTCCAAGGCTGCTTTAGATAAATCCCCCATTGAGCTGCAAGCAATACAATACTTAGAGTATTTCATTCCTTTAGTGCTCTTATTAGCATTAACTGCTGGAACTGCTATTGGTCTATTTTTCTCGTTGACCTCTGCCATTCAATGTGTGGCATCAATTTTAGTGAGTGCTTGCCCTTGTACCTTAGGCTTAATTATTCCCCTGGCAGTGACATCGGGAATGCACAAGGCAGCGGAAAATGGCGTACAATTTAAAAGCACCAAAGTATTACAAAATGCCGAACACATAGATACAGTTATTTTTGACCTAAATGGTACCCTAACGACAGGAGAACCTTACGTCGAGAAAATAATTGCTCTCAATGAACAAGAGACATCTGAATTGCAACTCCGCCAAATTTGTGCTGCTCTCGAAAGGACATCCACACATCCCACAGGCAAGGCTATTTATGCCTATACGAGAAGCACCAATTCAGAAGAGTTAGAAGTAAGTGAATTCGATAGAAAGCATCACTCTGGAATTATTGGAGAAATAAATAGAGCCAGCTATTTTATCGGTAGCCGCTCTTTGATGAAACAACAGGGCATAGTGATCCCTGAGCAGGTTGCCTTACTTAAGCAAGATAGCGATGATCTAATCCTGATTGCTCGTGATAAAACGGTCATTGGTTATATGGAGATGACCGACCCACTGCGCGAAGATGCTATTCGTACAATCAAAGCCTTAAAAAATATGGGTAAAGAAGTTCATCTCTGCACGGGTGCTGCTAAAGAAACAGCTCTTCGTTATGCGGAACAGCTTGGCATTAAACCTGAGCATGTATTTCCAGGATGTCTGTCCCATCAAAAGACGACTTATATCCAAGAATTAAAAACCCAAGGCCGTAAAGTAGCCATGTTTGGCGATGCAGGAAATGATGCTGAAGCGATGGCGGCAAGCGATTTTAGTGGTGCTATAGCCTCGGGAGACCAAGTAACTAAAGATGCTGCTGACGCAGTAATTCAGCCGGGTGCATTAATGGCGATTGCCTCATTGTTTGCTATTTCAAAACAAACGGTTGCAAATATTAACCAAAACATGCTCGGAAGTTTTGCCTACAATTTAGGTATGGTGGGCGCCTCAGGACTATTATTTATTACCGCGAGCATCACGATTCCCCCGGCAATAGGTGTTGTGCTAATGATGTCACAAGCCTGCCTTGTCTTATTAAATGTTTATCGATTCAAACATCAACCAATCAACCATTTGGCAGAAGAGGCTCAGGAAGAGAAAGAAGTACCTCAACCTCTATCACATACACGCATGATGCAGCGCATGCCAAGCTGCGGCAATACTGAATATTGCCTACTGAGTTCGCCGTTGAATAGTCCTCGAAATGATACCGCTCCCAGTTCTCATGTCGTAGAACCAGGAGTTTCACCGGATATAAACATAGAAGTACCCCATTTATTCACTATTTAGTGGCAAGTGCAAGATGGTGATTGGGTGCCATCTTTACACATTTGGTGCCCAGTAGCTTTATTACATTGGGCAACTCCGCCATGATTAGAACAACAGCCTTTAGCACTACCAGTTGAAGTTCCTTTGCTAGTCTCCGGGGTTGTTGTTTTAGATTTACCACCCCACCAGCTACTTTTTGGTTTTGTTGTTGTGCTCTTGGTTGCTGGAGTGGTAGTCGTCGTTTTAGGGGGTACTGCTTTCTTCGTATTTTTTGACTTAGGACAAGTACAGGTTGGAGAAGCAGTGCCATCTTTACACATCTGAACCCCTGTCGTTTTGTTGCACGAAGCAACCCCACCATGACCTGCACAACAGGCAGCATACGCCCCCGCTAATGGACTGGCAAATAAAAACAAGATAATAACAAGATGATTTAAACTGATGCATTTTACTGCTAAATTATTCTTCTTCATTTGGAACTCCATGTCCGTGGTTTACATAAGTAAATATAGACCATATTTTGCCTAAAATGCATAGTTAATACTCTGCTAAGATTAAAAGAGAAGCCGCTCCATAGCGAACAACTGTAATCAGCGAAAATTGTGGAGCAAATAAGCCTCAATGAATAAAAATAATTCCTTATGAATCAGTGGAACATGATGACAGAGATCAATTATAAAAAACTTAACGCCTGGATGTGGTTTATCTTCCTAGGCCTTATTATTGTGATGAGTTTTGCGTTAATAACCCTACACCGTTGGATAGGGGAACCTTCTGCTGCCTTTCATGTGGTCATGCTTATTTTTACTTTCTGCCTGCTGATAACCGTGCTTATGGCAGTATGCATGTATTTAATCCTTAAATCGCACGAAAAAAGTAAATCACTCTTTGATAACGAACAACGCTATAAAATGATTCTCGACAGCATCAAAGACATTGCAATTTTCACTTTAACCCCCTTAGGACATGTAAAAAGCTGGAATTTTGGTGCCCAACGCGTTTATGGGTATGCTGATAAAGAAATAGTGGGCAAACACTTCTCCCTATTTTATCCGCGTGAAGATGCTGCTAAAGGTATCCCTTTAAATGTGATCAGTATTGCCAAAACAAAAGGGAAATTTGAAGGAGAAGTAATTCGAATACGTAAAGATGGCAGTCCTTTTTGGGCGCATGTTATGATGGAACCTATATATAACGACAAACAAAGATTAGCAGGATTTGTTAATATAACTCGGGATGTGACCGAAAACCGCAAAATGGAAGAAGAACACTCCAGACTGATAGCCTTAATCGAAGAATCCTCTGATTTTGTAGGCATTGCGGATTTACAAGGCAATTTATTATACCATAACCGCAGCGCTAAACAGATGGTTGGTTTACCTGAGGATTATGATATTTCCTCATTGAAAATATCCGATATGCATCCTCAGTGGGCCGTACAAAAAATAATTAACGAAGTCATACCCACCGCTTTTGAAAAAGGATTTTGGACTGGGGAATTGGCTTTATTACACCGTAGCAGCCGAGAAATCCCGGTATTGCAAGCGGTAACCTTACATCGAAATGCTATGGGCGAACCGGTCTGTCTTACCACCATTGCGCGAGACATCACCGAACGTAAAGCAGAAGAAGATGCAACCAAAGCCAGCGAAGAAATATTCCGCTCCGCGATGCAACATGCCTCTACGGGAATGGCCTTAATATCACCTACTGGCAAGTGGCTAAAAGTAAATCATTCCATATGCAGCATGCTTGGCTACAGTGAGGAAGAATTATTGCAAAGTGATTTTCAGACCCTAACACATCCGGACGATTTAGAAACTGATTTGGAGAATGTGCTTTTAATGCTCAATAAACAAATCGACAGCTACCAAATGGAAAAAAGATATATTCACAAAGATGGGCATATTGTCTGGGGCTTATTGAGTGTCTCTTTAGTATGGGGTAATGATGGCACCCCCAAATACTTTGTTTCATTAGTGCAAAACATTTCCTATCGTAAAAAAGCAGAAGCCGCCAATAAAAAACTCCTGCAAGCTTTAGAAAGTTCAAATGCTGAATTAGAGCGATTTGCTTATGTAGCCTCCCATGACTTACAAGAACCCATACGCATGATCAATAGTTTCGGCGAACTGTTATTAACTGAAAAACAAGATAAACTTGACGATGAGGGAAAAGAATATTTAAAAATCATGACTGATGCAGGCCTGCGTATGCGAGCAGTCATCAATGATTTACTTGCCTATTCTCGTGTACATGAAGACGCTAAAAATGCCTCCTTTGATGGCGAAAGTGCCTTAAAAAGCGCTTTAGAAAATATCAAAGCGTTAATCGAAGAACAAAAAGCCCAAATAACCCATGATCCAATACCGTTGCTCTATGGTAACCCCATGCAGATTATGCGCGTCTTACAAAACCTACTCACCAATGCCATAAAATATCAACCGCCAGGCAATATTCCTATGATTCATATTGGTGTAGAGGATGCGGACCCCTATTGGAAAATCACCGTCCAAGATAATGGACTGGGAATTGATGAGCAATTTATTAAAGAAATTTTTGAACCTTTTAAGCGCCTCCATGCATGGGACTCAATTAAAGGAAGTGGGCTTGGGCTCTCAATTTGCAAAAAAATTGCCGAGCACCATAATGGCTCATTATCAGTCGCATCAAGGGTAGGATTTGGCAGCAAATTTACCCTCACTCTTCCCAAACATGATAACATTTTACATGCCTGAATAAGAAGACTAGTATTATAATAGCAGGAAAAATACTTTGACGTCCTCGCAGTAACGACACGTACGGATATGTTAAATAACTTAGGAAAAAATGATGCACGATTCCTCTGCCTCTAACCCGCTAAAAATCTTGCTCATTGAAGACTCTGCCGGCGATGCAATGATTATCGGCAAGGTATTACAGCAGGCTATGCCTCAGGCTCATCTATTGGAGCGAGCCGCAACAATTGGCGAAGCGCTAAAAATTGTCTCTGAGCAAGAATTTGATGTCGCATTATTGGATCGCACCCTCCCTGATTCTCATGGCTTTAACGGACTGCATAGCATTCAAAATATGTCCCCCAAACTGCCGATTATTTTTTTAACTGGTTATAAAGATGAGCGCTTAGCTCTTGAGGCAATCAAACAGGGAGCTCAAGATTATTTATTTAAAGATCAATTGGATGCCGAACTGATTAAACGTGCCATCCAATATGCAGTACTAAGAAAACAATTCGAAGATTTACTTATTATCCGCGCCAATTTTGATATGCTGACTGGGCTTGCCAATCGCATGCTCTTTGAAAATCGCCTGGAAATTGCCTTATCAAAAATGAGGCAACTTGGAGGCATTATTAGTGTACTCTTGCTTGATCTGGATAAATTCAAACAAGTTAATGACACCTATGGACACATTGCCGGGGATAAATTACTCAAAGAAGTAAGCTCCCGACTAAAACAATCGCTGCGTTCCTATGACGTTGTTGCTCGTTTTGGCGGAGATGAGTTTGCCATCCTGCTTGAAAACTTATCCGACCCTCATCAAAGTGAAATTGTCGCCCAGAAAATTGCCTCTTTGATGGATACACCATTTAATTTGTCAGGAAATGAGCTCCCCATTACCCTCAGCATTGGCATCGTTAATTGTCATAATAATCGTTACATCAGCAGTGAATCCGTCTTATTACAAGCAGATGCTGCGATGTATGAGGCGAAATCCCTCCCTGGCACTTCTTATCGGGTTTTTGGTGGGAAGTAAGTTTTACGTCAAATAAATTGTCGGTTGCCCCCCCAACACATTGAGCCAGCAGAATACGAAAACCTCTTCATTGCAAGACACGTAAGGACAACGCAACCGAGGAGATAGAAGCCTGGAAACCTGCGTAGCATCACTTCCGTTGCCAAGACGACTATTTTTTATTTCAATTTAAAAAATACATCATCTGGAGCACTTACGAACATAGCACAGCTCAGAAAAAATAGGTATATTAACGGGAATTCACTTTGAAAGAGATAAAGCAATGGGGCGCGTTATTGGATTTGCAGCCAGCTTAGTTATCGTATGGATCGTCGGATATTTTCTTATCGTTGGCAGCAGCATCTTAGTACCAGTTGTTTTGGCCATATTTATTTGGCACATCCTCAACACGATCAGTAGTATTATCCAGCGTACTCCCAAAATAGGTGTTTTACTTCCTAACTGGTTAAGTATGATTTTAGCCTTTGGTGTGACTGCTATTTTTATCAGTATCTTCGTGAATATTATTTCCAATAATGTCAGCAACGTTGTGTATGCCTCCGGACGTTACCAAGATCATTTGTTATCCATTATTGATGGCATTGATAAACGATACCACATTGAGGTGTTAACCAATGTTAACAACATTATAAAAACCATTAATATTCAAACAATGCTTCTAAAAATCTCAGGAGTTTTTACTACACTTGCTAGCTCTACCGTACTCATTGCCTTATATGTGGCCTTTTTATTTGTGGAGCAACACTACTTCCTCAGAAAAATCGATGCCCTAGTCCCCTCCCTAGAAAATCAACAGTTAGTTAATAATATTTTGACTCATATCGTGAACGACACGCAAATTTACTTAGGCTTAAAATCGCTATTAAGTATGGCTACAGCAATGGCAAGTTGGTTCATTATGAAATGGGTGGGGGTAGATTTCGCTGAATTTTGGGCTCTACTTATTTTCTTTCTCAATTTTATTCCCAATATCGGCGCGATTATTGCCATTTTTTTTCCAGCCACTCTCGCTATAGTGCAATTTGCTGACTGGCTGCATTTTCTAGAAATTATTATCGGTCTTGGCTCCATACAATTTCTAGTCGGTAACATAATTGAACCACGCTTTCTGGGTAACTCATTAAATTTAAGTCCCCTAGCAATTTTACTCTCCTTAACAGTTTGGGGAACCATCTGGGGAGTTATGGGAATGTTTCTTTCTGTCCCCATTACCGTAATGATGATGATCATTTTTGCGCATTTCGAAGCGACTCGTCCCATCGCTATTTTATTGTCTCAAGATGGGGATATTTTTAAATCATATGAAACAATTTCGGGCGAAAGGATACCGGAAAAAAATTGGATACAGTATTAATTAAGGGATTTTGTAATGAATAGATTGTACGTGGACCCAGACATTGAAAAAGCATCCACCCTGCCCGCCCAGTTCTATACCTCTGTAGACTGGTACGAGGAAGCAAAAGAAAAAATATTCGCGACCACCTGGCAGTTTTGTTTGAGTACTGAAGACTTACAATTAGAGGCAAAATTAATTCCCTTCACCATGCTCCCAGGACTTTTGGATGAACCCTTATTATTTGTGCGCGCTCATGACGAGGTTCTGCACTGCTTAAGTAATGTCTGTACTCATCGTGGAAATATTCTTATTGATGCCCCCTGTACTGCCGAAAAAATTAAATGCTCCTACCATGGCCGTCGCTTTAGTTTAGGAGGGGAGTTTTTGTATATGCCGGAATTTGAAAAAGCCTGCCATTTTCCCTCCACAAGAGATAATTTACCGTCAATCCCTTTTGGTGAACTATCCCCTTTTCTTTTCGCCTCATTAAGCCCAAAAATACCATTCAATGAGGTATTTATGGAAATAAAAGAGCGCCTTTATTGGTTGCCTATGGAGAAAATGCGCCTGGATAGTAATCGTTCTCGAGATTACCTGGTCAAAGCACATTGGGCTTTATACTGCGAAAATTATCTTGAGGCTTTACACATTCCCTTCGTACATCATTCCTTAAGAAAAGTAATTGATTGCACCACCTACACCACGGAATTGTATCCCTATTGTAATTTACAACTGGCTTTAGCCAGTCCCGGAGAGGAGTGCTTTGATATACCTAAAGACTCACCCGACTATGGCAAACAAGTAGCAGCCTATTACTATTGGATATTCCCTAATACCATGCTCAATTTCTACCCTTGGGGATGCTCTGTTAACGTAGTCAAACCCCTGGGACCAGAGCTGACCAAAGTTTCATTCTTTACCTATGTTTTGGATGAGGCTAAATTGGGCAAAGGAGCAGGAGGAGATCTCGATAAGGTTGAGCGTGAAGATGAAGCTATAGTGGAGTCCGTACAAAAAGGTATCCGCTCCCGTTTTTATGATTCTGGACGTTTCTCCCCCTCCAAAGAGCAAGGAACGCATCATTTTCAGCGTCTGCTGTGTGAGTTTCTTAATGACTAAGGGCTGATGCCTCTAAAAATGCTGAGCGCTTTTACGCTCAAAATACAAGGATTGATAATGCAGGATGAATTAGCCCAAGAACCCACTCTACAACGACAGTTTAGTGCTCGAGTTTTAGTCATGATAACGTTGGGGGGCTCAATTGGTACCGGGATTTTTTTAGCCAGTGGTAGTGCCTTAGCCTTGGCAGGCCCGGGAGGCACCTTGCTTGCCTACAGTACTATGGCCATTATGGTTTATTTTTTGATGACGGGTCTAGGCGAGATGGCCTCATACATGCCCACCACCGGCTCCTTCTATGTTTATGCCTCCGAATTTTGTGACCCATCATTAGGCTATGCTTTGGGATGGAACTATTGGTATAGCTATGCCATTTATATCGCTTCCGAAATCTCCGCTGCAGCCTTAATTATGCGCTATTGGTTTCCCGACAGCTCCCCCTTCCTTTGGTGCTCTATTTTTTCCTTTTTAATCATTGGCTTTAATGCCATTTCAACCAAAACTTTTGGGGAAGTAGAATACTGGTTGTCATTTATTAAAATTACCGTGGTCGTGCTCTTTATCATTACCGGCTTTCTGCTCGTTACAGGAGTTGTCGGGCACCACACCGGTGGCTTTCACAATTGGTACATTGGTGATGGCCCTTTTCATGGAGGGTGGAGCGGGATCATTGGTGCCTTTGTAGTGGCTGGCTTTTCGTTTCAGGGTACTGAGCTCATTGGCATCGCCGCGGGCGAAAGCAGTAATCCCCGTAAAAATATCCCCAGAGCCATTAAGATGGTTTTCTGGCGGATTTTAATCTTTTATATCTTATCCATTTTCATTATTAGCTTGTTATTGCCCTACAACGCACCGCAACTGGCCACCGAAGATGTGATAACTAGCCCCTTTACCTTGGTGCTCAAGCAATATCATGAAAGCTTTGCCGCAAGTATCGTCAATGGAGTTATCCTAATTGCGATTATATCTACCGCCAATACCGGCATGTATATCAGCAGCAGAATGATGTGGTATCTAGCTAAAGAAGGCCATATGCCGCGAGTTTTTTCCACAGTCAATCGTCGGGGCGTACCAATTCATGCTTTAGCCTTAACCAGTAGCATCACCATTTTAGCCTTTTTATCGTCAGTATTTGGCAATGGTACGGTTTATTTTTGGTTACTCAATGCCACCAGCCTCTCCGGTTTTATTGCATGGATGGGGATTGCCATTAGCCATTATCGTTTTCGCAAAGCTTATGTAAGTCAGGGAAGAGACCTGTCCAAACTACCCTATGTCGCCAAAGGCTATCCTTTTGGCCCTATCTGTGCTTTTATTTTATGCACGATTGTCATTGGTGGACAAAACTATTCGGCACTCGTCGCCAATCCTATTGATTGGTATGGTTTACTCATTTCCTACATCTGCATTCCCTTGTTTTTAGGCATTTGGCTGGGTCATAAGTGGATAAATAAAACTAAGGCTATCTCATTGATGGATTGTAAATTTACTGCTGAATAGCCTCAAAGAGAGCACTACGGATTTTATTTCTTATTGTTTTAAATTTATACTAAATAAATAAGAATAACTTTTTGGATGTTGTATCGTGATTATTCATAGTGAATTCAAACCTGCTTGGTGGCTAACAAATAAACATGGCCAAACCTTATATCGTACGCTAACTAATCGTTTACAGGCACCGATAGATTTTCATGAGCGCATTGAATTGCCCGACGGTGATTTTATTGATCTCGCCTGGGCAATTAATGGACTCAGCTCGGAAGCTCCACTGGTAGTCTTACTGTATGGTTTAGGAGGAAGTGTTAACTCAGCCTATGTAGCGGGACTACTGGCCGCATTTAATAAATCCGGTTACCGGGGGATGCTCATGCACTTTCGAGGTGCGAGTGGTGAACCCAATCGTCTGCCTCGTACGTATCATGGAGGAGACACCGCCGATTTATCCTATGTCCTTGAGCAGTTAAAAACCAGAGAACCTAAAACTCAAAAGGCTGCGGTTGGTATTTCTCTTGGCGGTAATGTGTTGTTGAAATGGCTGGGGGAGTCTGGCTCCGAAGCCTTAATTGGTGCGGCTGTTGCGGTTTCCGTGCCCTTTCAATTACATGATGTGGTGCATCACATCAATAAGGGATTCGCACGGGTTTATCAAGCGAATTTATTACAGCGTTTACGGGCGGTGTTTTTGCAAAAACTAGACATTCTAAATTGCCAATTACCCATTTCTGAAGAGCGCTTACTGAGCTTAAAAACACTTTATGATTTTGATCAACAAATCACCGCCCCCTTACATGGTTTTGCCAGTGTGGACGATTATTATCAACAGGCAAGCTCTCGACAATACCTCAGCGGAATTACCGTGCCCACCTTAATTATTCATGCCTTAGATGACCCGTTTATGACACCAACCACCATTCCTGGTGTAGACGAGCTATCCGAAAATGTAGTACTGGAATTAAGCAAACATGGGGGGCATGTAGGTTTTATTACCGGCAAAAATAAACACCATTCGAAATGCTGGTTAGAGCAGCGTATTAATTACTTTTTTAATGATTTGCTGATTAGAAGGGAAACAAACTAAACCTTAAT
Organism: Legionella lytica; assembly: GCF_044626755.1. Lineage (GTDB taxonomy): Bacteria > Pseudomonadota > Gammaproteobacteria > Legionellales > Legionellaceae > Legionella > Legionella lytica_A. The sequence goes on from NZ_JBGORX010000006.1 coordinate 99,983, forward strand.
GAAAAGGATGACACCTTATGTCCAATACCCTGCTCCACAATTCATTCTGTGCGCAGTTAAACATAAAATGGCCCCTTATCCAAGCTCCTATGGGCGGGGGACCAACAACTCCGGCCTTAGTTGCTGCTGTGTCTAATGCCGGTGGTTTAGGCTCTTTAGGAGTAGCTTATTTATCTCCGCAAAGTATTGAGCAAGCAATTAAAGAAACTCAAAAACTCACTCAACGCCCCTTTGGTGTGAATCTATTTGCGCCCGCACGCACCCCCACCTTAAATCAAACCGAGATTGACGCGGCCTGCAACGCAACCCAAGCTTACCGCCAGGAGCTTGGTCTCAATGATCCTTCCGTGCAAGCACCCTTTAACGAAAATTTTGAAGAGCAATTCACCAGTGTATTGCGATGTCGTCCTGCGGTATTAAGCTATACCTTTGGACTCATTAAAAAAGAACTGTTGCAAGAATGTCGCCGACAAGAAATCTTTACTATAGGTACCGCAACCACAGTAGAAGAGGGATTACTCTTACAAGAATATGGCGTGGATGCCGTAATTGCTCAAGGTGCAGAGGCCGGTGGGCATCGTGGGACCTTTACTGCAGAGCAACATGACTCTTTAATTGGGACCTTTGTCTTAACTCGCCTCCTAGCACAAAACCTACATATCCCTGTGATTGCTAGCGGGGGTATTATGGATGGTCGTGGTATTGTTGCCGTTCTAACCCTAGGTGCGCAAGCAGCACAAATGGGTACGGCTTTTCTTTTATGCGATGAAGCAGGGACTTCAGCGCCCTATCGAGAGGCATTAAATCATGCTCAAGATACCCAACTCACTCGCGTATTTTCCGGACGTTGGGCACGCGGAATACCCAACCGTTTTATGCAGGAAATGGAACATTCCCCCATTTTACCCTTCCCCGCACAAAACGCATTTACACGTGATATCAGGAAAAAAGCTGCGGAATTGGATAAGGCAGAATTTTTATCCCTCTGGGCGGGTCAAGGAGTCAATTTAATTCGCAGCATGAGTGCGAGTAAATTAGTTGAGACATTATACCAGGAAGCAGTGGATACACTAGCCCAACAATAATGGATTTGTCGAATGGCTATCTCTAACTTTTACAGCAATGATAAGATAATAAATTCACTGGAGTTTTTTCAGTTACATTCAAATGCAGTCATTGCCGAACGAAGTGAAGCAACCCAGGGGTTCCCTGCATCGAACTCCAAGATTGCTTGGGCACTACCTTTTTCGCCAGGGCGAGTGTAACTCGGTGCTTCGAATACTTAACACGAGCAACAACTGCACAAGCAATGGCCAGTTCTTTTTTTAACCTTATTGATGTATAATGCAACCTTTTATTCCAGATACACAGAGATTCTAAATGCACTTGAACATCCATGAAAAATATCAGCTCTTAGTTGCGGTTCTAAAAACTGCTATTGATGCGGCGAAACAGAATGATAAGCCCGAGCTTAAACGTCTGGAAGAACTAAAAAAAACTATGGAGCAAGCCTTGGTAACCAGCGAGCTAAAGGGCCTAAATGCTCATAGCAAAACGAAAAACACCGCCGAAGACTCTCTTAAAACAACATACCAACTCGCCAAAAAAGAATTAAACGCGTTACTGGGCAAATTAAACTCCAAAATTGATGTTGAAAAACTTCTTAAGCCGAGTGAAAAAACCTATAAGAAAATTAAAGAAGGCAAGAGAACAGCATTTTCTTTTGCTGATATCGTAGCCCATGTACAAAAGCAATTAATGGATGCGCTTAATCTTCAGCTCAATGATGAAGTGAGTTCAGACCTGGAATCCTCATCGCAGGAAGAGAAGCCCAGCTCCTCTGGCAGCGCTCAATTAAGAGCTAAATATGAGCAGCAGCGCCCAAGAAAATTTAGCTTTTATAAAAATGTTCCTGCTCTTAATATCGCCGTAGCTTCATCCTCAAAAACCAAGCCATCCCTACTATCGCCACATTCACCACGACCATTACAAGAAGATAACCTGACCACTTATTTTGATGACTTCTTTGCCTGTGATAGCGAAAAGACTTCGCAATTTGTAATTGCCCTAGCAACTCAAGGATATTCCTGGGGAATTCAGGCCCTTAATGCCGCAAGCGATAAAGAGCATCACGACATCGCCAAAACATTATTTGAAAATCTAAGTGAGCCCGAATTAGTTCATGTGTTTGCTGAAGTATTCAAATTAGATCCCTACGAAAAGTGGTGTCGAGGCAATCAACTCATTTATACCTTACTGCAACAATACATGGCTCAACCCAGCCTTAAAGAGTACCGAAAGCTCGTATGGGATACGGTTTTTATGTTAAGACCAGCAATTGACAAGATTAGTATTAAGCAACGCGACTCCATACAGTTTACAGCGAAGAACTTTTCTGCGGCGCAACAAGATATTAATGCCTTACAACACGCTTTTACCAGTGCAGTGAAACAAATACTTGCTCCGGAAAACATTCCGCCATTAATGCAAGAAATCATAAAATGTGCTTACTATGATTTATTAAGCAGAAGCGAGGTAAAACGTGACTACGGCACTCTGATGCGCACCCTCATGACGCCCTTCGTACTGCGTTTTATTTGCCCGCTAATTCTTGCAGAGGCGGAAAAAAATTTAACATTAGACAACCTAAATACATTGGGCGCGATTAATTTACAAACAGAAAATAATACACTCTGTGAAGAGAAGCTCATCGCATTAAAAACCTGGTATAAGACGATCTCAACTGCGATACAGGCATTGAATTCTCCATTAAAGAATACCAATGAAAAACAATCGAAGCCCCAAGCCATATGGATTGACCAACAACTAGAGGAGCAATCATTAGCAACAGCGATGTTTGAGGCAGTAACACAAGATGAAGCACTCCGAATCGAACTCTATACGGCAATTGAAAAAGGGCTACAATTAAAGCCTATAAGCTCAATAACACCCACCTATGATGACAGTAAAATACCATCGTTTAATAGACCTGATGTTATCGAAAAACTAAGTGAGTTATTCTTGACTGAAAAATTCTCAGGAGTGATTGTCCGAAAAGATGGCGCTGTACTAAGCCCCCGTAAAGAAGACAAAATCAGTATATTCTCTATTTTTAAACCAGAACCATCGCCCAGAAACGATTCGGAAGCCCCGATAAACTCACCTCGATAGTAATCTAATCTCTCAGGCAAATAGTCTAATGCGAAGCAGCGCTAAACGCGCTGCTTCCTCACTACGATTGCTCCAGCAGCTTTTAAGATAAAACTTCCGCCAGCTTATCCATTACCTCGTCAACCGAAATAAGCTGCATGCTTTCATCGCCATGTACATGCTGCCCCCAAACCTCCTCAACAGAGGCACTGCCTAAAATTTTTTCTGCAGCTTCGGGATAGCGATCCACTACTAAATGTTGAAAAAGATAAGGACCAGAAATAAGTGGATTAGTTACCGCATGCAAGGCAATAACCGGCGTGTTTACCGCAGTGGACATATGCGATGGTCCCGTATCAGGACAAAGAACCACTGTGGCTTTGCTAATCAATGCCAGTAATTGCTTGGGCTTTGTTTTTCCAGCTAAATTAATGGCGGGAATCTCTTGCAAGATTTGCTCAGCTAATTGTTTATCGAAATCACCAGGGCCGCCGGTAATAACCACTTGCGCCTGCCATTTTTCCTGAGCTTGATGCAATACATCGATGTAACGCGCGACAGGCCAACTGCGCTCTGGCTTGCTTGCCGCAGGGTTAATCACCAAAATAGGACCCTTTTTCGGCAAATGCTGATCCGCCCATTCGTAATCCGCGGGCGAAATCGGTAAATCCCACCGAATCACTTTTTCCTTGATGCCTAACGCTTCTGCAAACTTTAAAAAACCATCTAAAGTATGTTCAAAGCCTGGAGTAATACGCTCATTGACAAACCAGCCATGACCATCATTAGCTCGATGCTCATCATAGCCAATCTTACGTTTCGCTTTAATAAAAGGATAGAGAAAATTAGTGCGCAAACTCGCTTGAGGAGCCAACAAAACATCAAAAACACGGCCACTCATTTGTTTTTTAAAACGCCAATAATCTGCTAAACGATGAGGCTTGTCGATTACGATAAATTCAACACCATCCATGCCTTCGACTAAATCAAAAGCAGGACGGGATATAATCCAAGTCAATTTGGCATGCGGTAAACTGGCTTGCAATGTCCTGATGAGCGGGACCGCCATTAGGACATCACCTAAAGCAGATAATCGAACAATACAAATAGAATCAATCATTCTGTAATACAAATCGCGAACCACAATAAGGACAAACTTCTACGCCAGTTTTATCAATGGGTAGATAAACTTTGGGATGCGCGTTCCACAACACCATATCATCTGTAGGACAACTTAAAGGTAATTGATCACGGTGTACTACATAATTTTTTTTCGTACTTGCTGGTTCTAGTTGTTCTTTTAACATTGTGTTCCTCAATTAAAAAATACCCCATATTCATTCGAAGAGGCAAAGAATCAAGTGCAATGCACCACGAAACATTTAGCGATTATCTAATATTTCCCCAGTTTTCGCCATAACCTCATCAGTAAAAGCTGTATTTTGTGGATCAAAACGCATTCCCTCCTCCCAATGCCGCAACCAAGTTAATTGCCGTTTCGCTAATTGACGGGTAGCAGCAATGCCTTTTTCCCGCATCGAAGGATAGTCATCAGTCCCCTGCAAATAATCCCATACTTGGCGATAACCTACGCAACGCATGGAAGGCATATTGGTCGTTAAATTCCATTTATGCTGTACTCGTCGTACTTCGTCAATAAAGCCTTGTGCCAACATTTGCTCAAAACGCAATGCGATGCGTTCATGCAACCAAGCACGGTGTTCGGGGAAAAGCATGACATTGACAAAGGTATACGCGGCCCCTTCTTTTTGTTGCTGCGCTAAGAAATCAGATAAACAAGTCCCGGTTAAATAATAAACCTCTAAAGCACGCTGAATTCTTTGCGTGTCATTAGCATGAATACGTTGGGCTGCGATAGGATCCACTTGAGCTAACTTTTGATGTAAAGCACCCCATCCATACTGAGCGGCCTCTACCTCCAATTGTTGCCGTAGTTCAGGATTAGCTTCCGGTAAAGCTGATAAACCCTGCTGTAATGCATTAAAATACATCATAGTCCCACCGACCAATAAAGGAATCTTACCTTGTTGGATAATGGTCTCTGCTAAAGAGGTGGCATCCGTACAAAACTGTGCGGCAGAATAAGTTTCTGTTGGGTCTTTAATATCGAGCAAATGATGTGGCGCTGCTTGCAATTCCTCTGGAGAGGGCTTAGCAGTACCAATATCCATATCACGATAAATCATAGCAGAATCAACGCTAATAATTTCAAAAGGATACTGCTTGACCAATTCAATGGCTAAAGCGGTTTTTCCTGAAGCGGTGGGTCCCATTAAACAAAAAATCAATTTAGACATGTAACAAACTCTGACAATGTTCAATTGTTAAGGCTTTAAAAAGCCCGGCTTTCTGATTTTCTCCTCCCTGAATCTTAGCAAATATCTGATTCAATTCAATTTTTTCTTCACGACTTAATAATCTTGGGTCAAAAACTTGTGACTGGCTCATTAATTCACTCAGCTGTTCTAAACTCCATTCCTCTATAGCCGCCACCGCATCCAAAAATAAACGCAAATCCAAATAAGGAACGCTTATAGGAATAGTACGAATTAGCACTTCGTTTACTCCTGAAAGTTCACAGCGAATACCTAATTGCTCGAGGCTTGCACTTAGGTCGGTTATCTTGGCGACTAATTGCTGTTCTAATCTATAACGAATAGGCACCAATAAAGGACGGCTTGCCCACGGTAAGGCTTGTTGCGCCAAACGCTCCTGCACGGCATATTGATGTAAAGCGAGCAGGTTAATGAGAAAGGGGGTTTGCTGTATAAAACTTAGAATATACTGATTATTTAAAATGACCCATGATACATCTGTTTCTTGGCGTGGAGGTTCTCTGCTTAACAACTCCAATTGCGAATAAGGCTCACAAATTTCTTTGGCAGATTGCACCGCTATTTCATAGTTCGGTTGATAGTTTTTTTCTGGTTTTGGTTCAAACACTGGCTCCGTAGTAACCAAGCGCAATGCAGCTCCCAGCTGGGAAGTAAAAAAATCATGGACTAAACGTGGCTGTTGAAAACGCACCTCATGCTTGGTGGGGTGCACATTAACATCTACTTCGCCATGCTCAATAGAAAAATACAGCACGCAGGCAGGGAAACGTCCTGGATATAGCAACTCATCATAAGCTTGCTTAATTGCATGAGTAATTAATTTATCTTTGACCATACGTTGGTTAATATAAACCCATTGCCGATCATTTTGGCTACGTTGAAATCCTGTACCGCTAATCCATCCATAAAGCCGCATCGCGCCCCGTTCCACGTCTAAATAAATAGCGTTCTTCATAAACGTGCTGCCCATAATCCGCGTCATTCGGGTTAAGCGCGTTGGTTCATTGATTGCAGCCGGAAGCGCCAAAATCTGCTTTCCATTATGCTTTAAGGTTAAGGCAATACCGGGAGCACTTAAGGCAAAACGTTTAACCACGGTTTCGATGGCTTGAAACTCTAATTTTTCGCCTTTCAAAAATCGTTTACGCACAGGTGCATTAAAAAATAAATCAACCACATCAATGGTGGTACCCTGATTGCGGGCACAAGGTGTGATCGACATTTCCGTACCCTGCACTCTTAGAGCCATTGCTGTAGCTTGGGTTGCAGGTCGGGAGCTAATCGTTACTTTGGCTACCGAAGCAATACTGGCTAAAGCCTCACCCCGAAAGCCCATGCTCTCTATCGCATATAAGTCATTGAGGGTATTGATTTTACTAGTGGCATGCGCGGCAATTGCCAAGGGTAAATCGTCCGCAACAATACCCATGCCATTATCACTGATTTTGATTTGATTCAGGCCACCATAACCAACCTCTATGGTAATCGCATCAGCCCCTGCATCCAAAGAATTTTCCAGCAACTCTTTAACTACGGATGCCGGTCGTTCGATGACCTCACCCGCAGCGATTTGGTTGGCAATTAATGGTGGTAATTGGTGTATTCTCATGCCCATGCCGCTGGAATCACTAATTTTTGCCCAGGCTTAAGATAAGTTACTCCACGTAAATGATTCGCTGCCTGCAATGCATTTACCGTCACTCGATAACGAGCAGCAATTGCGGGTAAGGTTTCGCCGGCACGTACTAAATGAAACTTGCTCGCCACCATCGCCTCAATGCGTGAACCATGGGGTGGGTTTTCCCAGAAATAGCCTTTTATTCCTTGGAAAATTGCCTGGCTTAAACGCAACTGATAAGCAGAACTGGTGAGATTTCGTTCTTCTCGCGGATTGGAAATAAATCCAGTCTCCACCAAAATTGAAGGGATGTCGGGGGATTTAAGCACCACAAAACGAGCCTGTTCCACCCGGGAGTTATGCAAAGTCGCAAAACCGCCTAACTGATTTAAAACACGTTTGCCCATTTCTAAGCCCGCATTAATCGTTGCAGTTTGTGACAAGTCGATTAATACCGAACGCACAACTCCATTGCGATCATCTAACTCACCTAAATTCACGCCACCCAATTCAGAATAGTTTTCTTTTTCAGCGAGCCAATGTGCCGCCTCACTAGTTGCTCCTCGTTGCGATAAGGCAAAGACTGAAGCACCATTAGAATGCGGATTATGGAAGGCATCCGCGTGGATCGCCACAAAGATATCGCCATTGTATTTACGGGCAATATCTAAACGCTCCCTGAGTCCCACATAATAATCACCAGAGCGAGTGAGCACTGCATGCATTCCGGGTTGCTGATCAATAAGGCGTTTTAATTTAAGGGTAATCGCCAAAACGACATCCTTTTCCTTAGATGCATGAGGGCCGCGTGCTCCAGCATCTTTCCCCCCATGTCCTGCATCTAGGACCACAATTACATCCCGCAGTGCCTTCGTAGGACCTGCACTTACTTTAACAGGTGCTTGGCGCGCGAGGATAGGTTTTACCGGGGCTTTTACCGTAAGCGAAATAGGGACGGAAGCAGGAGCAGTAGGCACAGGAGCCGCGATTGTGGTCACCGCAACAGGCTCTTGTGTGTATATTAAATCAACACGCACCCCATAGATCCCCCCAGGAGGTTGCCAAGGAGCAGAACGAACCTGTACTTTTTGACTTACATCCAAGACCAATCTTAAGGTTCTGAAGTCGGCATTTCCTGTACGCATATGCCGAATAAGTGCATTAGTTAAACTTGGATGATTTAAATCTGTTGCTAATTGCGTGTCTTTTAAATCAACAACTACCCGGTGCGGTTGCGACAAAACAAATAGCTTATGCATAAACGGCCCATCAAGCGTAAAAAAAAGGGACGTTTGATTCTTTTGTTGTTGTAAGGCAATTGCCTTGAGTTGGCCTGCGAAGGCCCCTACCGAGCTAAAAAACAGCACGAGCAATAAAGACCATGAGCGTAAGATCATATTTCCCCTGAGAGGCAAGCTAAAATTCTTTGGCCAGCATCACTGGATGCAATAATCTGCACCTCGCGTCCAACCCCTTTTATACTTAAATTAAAACGAATATCTACTTTAGGCAACGCTCTTCCTGCTTTTTCAGCCCATTCAATACAGCAAATGCTCTCTTTCGTAAAATAATCGCGAAAGCCTAAATATTCTAATTCTTCTTCGTGGTGAATCCGATATAAATCAAAATGATGGATTGCTCCATTCGCACAAGGATAACTTTCTACCAGCGAAAAAGTGGGACTCTTAATTGCGGATTGCACCCCTAAACTGCGTAACATCGCACGCACAATCGTTGTTTTTCCAGCCCCTAAGTCGCCACTAAATGTGAGGATAAGAGGGGCACTAAGAGAAGAAGCCAATTGGCAGGCAAACTGCTCGCTGGCTTGTTCGTCAGGCAAATCTAAAATAAGCACTTTATTTAATTCATTCACAGTAATTTAGTACATAAGGTAAAACGTCAAACAAATCACTCGCTAATAACCCAGCACCTCCTTGCGCGTAAGCAACTTGGTCTCCTGCAAGCGCATGGGCGTAAACCCCACACCGAGCAGCCTCAGGTAAGGACATACCTTGAGCACAAAGACCGGCAATAATGCCGCTTAAAACATCCCCCATGCCCGCACTGGCCATCGCGGGGTTGCCTTTAGAGCAAACATAGGTGTTTTGCTCAGGGGCTTGGATTATCGAACCAGCTCCTTTCAATACCACCACTCCCCCATACTGCTGTTGAATTTTGGCAGCAGCCTGGTAGCGATTCTGTTGCACCTGCTCTGTAGAACAAGAAAGTAATGCAGCGGCTTCACCAGGATGTGGCGTTAAAATCCAATTATCATCCATCTGAGGATGTTCTGCCAAGAGTCTTAATGCGGAAGCATCAATAACCATAGGTAGTTGCGAGGTAATCGCTGCTAAAAATAAGCTAACCGCCCAATCACTATCGCCCAAACCCGGGCCTATAACGCAAACGCTAGCTCTGGCTAGTAAGGGCTGCAACTCGCATGCAGAATGGACTCCCCAGACCATCGCTTCGGGGATTAAAGCTAAAGCCCCCTTTGCATGCTCCGGCAAGGTGGCAATACTGACCGAACCCGCACCAGTACGCATAGCCGCTTTAGCCGCCAGACTAATCGCTCCAGGCATGCCCAGCCCTCCACCAATCACCAGCACATGACCGTAATCACCTTTATGAGAATTTTTTTTGCGGGGTGCTAAAGGTAATCCAATATGAATTGGCTCTAACAGAGATGCAGCTGGTTGCTGCTTGGCGACCCAAGCATCTAATTGAATGGAGCAACAATAAATATCACCGCAATAATCAAGGGCGTCTGCAGTATACAGTCCGGCTTTCAATGCAATAAAGGTTAAAGTAACGGATGCTTTAACACAAAGATTCTCCACACAGCCCGTATCGGCATTAAGCCCGGAAGGAACGTCTAAAGACACCACCGGTATGCCACTGTCGTTAATTTGATTAATTGCTGAAGCCATTAATCCATGCACTGGACCTTGCAAGCCAATCCCTAACAAGGCATCGACAATGAGTTCAACCTCACTATCAATAGGCTCATCCACGGGCTGACATTCGACTCCCGCATCAAGAGCCATTAATGCGGCATATTGCGCGGCATGCGGAAGATCCGCTAAAGCTTTGCCCTGATAAATCGTCACCGCCAATCCGTTTTCATGTGCTAGTCGAGCCACCACATAACCATCACCGGCGTTATTACCTGAACCACAAAATACGGCAATGTGCCTTACTTGGGGATAGAGCTTTTTAATACGAGCAAAAGCCTCTGCCCCTGCTCGAGACATTAACTCATTTTCATCGAGGTGATATAAAGACGTGGCTTGTTGTTCGCAAGCTCTGATGTGTTCACAACGGTAAAGGGCATTCTCTGGTTTAATCACCTGTTTGCTCCGATAACGATTGGGCTGTTGGCATACCCGGGTTTGAACTGAAACGATGAGCCTGGATGAAACATCGTGCTAAAAATCTTTTCTCAATTTTACTCTCTTACTTAACGGCCTGCAGCACGTCGCAAGAATGAGAGAAGAGTTCAGAACGATATCTGGCCCAGGCTACAACTTACTTAACTAACTTTAACGATGGCTTACTTTTAGCCATAGCCGCAGCGACATCTGCACCAGCGGTTGCAGGTGGCGGAGTCGGTGGTTCTTCTTCAAGCTCAAACGCAATACCTCGACCATTTTCTTTGGCATAAATCTCTAATACCGCACTAGGAGGAACAAAAATTTGCTCTGTTTTTCCTGAAAAACGTGCGGTGAATACGATACGATCGTTTTCTAATAACAATCCACGAGTGGCTGCTGGAGATATATTTAACACAATCCGTGCCTCAACGATGTGCTCATGAGGAACCTGTACACCCGCATAGGCGGTATTAACCAAAACATAGGGCGTTAATCCGTTATCTACGATCCAATCGTAAAAAGCACGAATTAAATAAGGTTTGTTTGATGTCATAGTCATGTTTATGCCGCTCTTAATTGTCGCTCAGCATCAGTTAAGCTAACTTGAAACGACTCACGTTTAAACAAGCGCTGCATGTATGCAATTAATCCTTTATATTCAGGTCCAATATCAAGACCTAAACGAGGTAAACGCCATAATAAAGGAGCAAGCGCACAATCCAACAAAGAAAACTCATCGCTTAAGAAATAAGGCTTGTCAGCAAAAACAGGATCTAAGCTAGTTAAACTTTCAAATAAGTTTGCTCTTGCTGCTTCAACATTAGTATCTCTTAAAATTTGATTCATTAAGTAATACCAATCATGCTCAATGCGATGCATCATTTTACGTGTTTCTGCACGAGCAACTGGATATACAGGCAGTAATGGAGGATGAGGAAAACGCTCATCTAAATATTCCATAATAATGCGTGGTTCATACAGTACAAGCTCTCTATCAATCAGAGTTGGCACTGTGCCGTAAGGATTCAGAGCTAAAAGATCAGCACTGGGTTCATTTTGCTTGGCAGGGAGAATTTCAACATTAACTCCTTTCTCAGCCAAAACGATACGAACCTGATGACTGTACACATCATCAATATCAGAAAATAAAGACATTATAGTGCGCTTTGCAACAATTGCCATGAGCAACTCCTATCATTTCATGAAAAACGGTAAGGCACCTAGGGGTAATAATTCTCGAAGGATATGTTGAGCCATTACTCAATATCCCTACCCGACAGTACAAACGTAACATTTTACCATATTTTTAACCTTTTGGGTTACTTTGTTATCTAAACTATGATATTTTTTGCCAGTACAGGCGATTTAAGCCTAGTACCACCAATAAAAACACCAGAAGAAACGCCAGTACATAATAACCTAGCTGGTAACGAGCCAGTTGTGTAGGCTCACCAACATAAATAAGAAAATTAACTAAGTCCTGCACTAGGCTATCAAGTTGAGCCGCAGAAAGCTCCCCCTCTTTAACCAACGATAAATGTGCCACATGCTCTTGAGTTGCTCGCACCAAGATCATTTCACCAATTAAAGGTTCTAAGATATTCGGCATGGCAACACCTGGCACCAATAAATTGTTCACCCCAAAAGGTCTGGAATTGTCGTTATAAAAGCTTTTTAAATAGCCCAATAGCCATTCGGATCCCTTTTCTCTAGCAACTAAAGATAAATCCGGTGGTACGACACCAAACCATTGCTTCGCATCCTCAGGAGGTAAGGCAATACGAATGGGATCATTCACTGAAGCTTCCGTAAAAATAAGATTGTTTTTCAGTAACTCATTATCAACACGCCCATCAAAGCCAACAAGACCGATGCCTTCCGCCATGTGATTGTAACGCAAATATTTTAATGAATGGCAGCCAGAACAATAATTCATAAACAGTTTAGCCCCCCGCTGTAAGCTAGACTTATTATCGACGGATTGAGCTTCCGAAATGGAGGCCCATATGCATCCTAAGAGCCCAACGAGAAGTACTTTTTGTTTTAACATAATTAGCCCCCTATCCGCAGCGGAACAGGGCGCGTAACTTCCCAACGGGTATAAATGGGCATAAAAATAAAGTAGGAAAAATAAAGAACAGCGCAAATACGCGCACTCAGTAAGCGTGGAGGATTTACCGGAATGGTGCCTAAATAGCCCAAAATTAAAAAGGCGCTAACGCCCACGAATAACATGATCCGTGAAAAACGCCCCTTATAACGCATGGAACGCACCGGACTACGGTCTAGCCACGGTAAAAAGAACAATATGGCGACCGCGGCTGCCATGCCCATAATCCCTAAAAGTTTATCAGGAATAGCCCGTAAGATGGCATAAAATGGTGACATATACCACATGGGAGCAATATGATCTGGGGTTAGCATAGGATTGGCGGGAACAAAATTACTGTACTCTAAAAAGTAGCCCCCCATCTCTGGGGCAAAAAATACCACGGCAAAAAAGAGGAACATAAAGACCAACACCCCCACTAAGTCTTTAACAATGTAGTACGGATGAAAAGGAATAGCATCAACTGGATTGCCTTTTTGATCTAAGTTATTTTTTATATCAATGCCTTCTGGATTATTAGAGCCGACTTGATGCAAAGCAACAATATGCAAGAAAGTCAGGAGCAATAAAAGTAAGGGGATAGCGATAACATGCAAAGCAAAAAAGCGTTGCAGCGTCGCATTCGTCACCGAATAATCGCCCCGGAGCCAAATTTCCAAGTTGTGTCCTATGTAAGGAATACCACCAACCAAAGAAGTAATTACTTCAGCCCCCCAATAAGACATTTGTCCCCAAGGCAACAAGTAGCCTAAAAATGCCGCGGCTAAAAGTAAAACATAAAGTAACATACCTAAGAGCCAGACCAACTCTCGTGGCCGTTGATAAGAGCCATAGAGCAGGCCTCTAAATAGATGTAGATAAATCACAATAAAAAATGCAGAAGCGCCCGTAGAATGCATATAGCGGAGCAGCCACCCATAGTTTACATCACGCATGATGTACTCCACAGAAGCAAAAGCCTGTTCGGAGCTGGGCGTGTAAAACATTGTCAGCCATAAACCCGTAATTAGCTGATTGACTAAGACGACCAAGGCAATAGAGCCAAAAAAGTAGAAAAAATTTAAATTCTTGGGTACATAATATTCACTAAAATATTGTTTCCAAGTACTGGATAATGGGAAACGCGCATCCAACCACTTAAATAATCTTTTCATTTCTTTTTCTCTAAAATCATCACGAACGTTATCCGCCTTAGACGAAGTAGTAATACCGGTGTTGCGGTACCAATATCCATAGTCCATAGAGTATCTAATTTCGATATTGCAAGCCCTGGCGCAGCAACAGCACGATGCCTTGTTAAAACTCCATACTGGTTTGTTTCACTGCCTTCGCATGACGGTCTTTTTTATTTTAATTGCATCTCTGAACAACTAATCGCTATCAAGTAGGCTGGGCTTTTAGGTGAACCTCTAAGTTTCACCATTCTGCCCTATAACTAAAGTATACTTATCCTTAAAATAGTAAGGCGGCACTTCCATATTTATCGGTGCCGGTACATTTTTAAATACACGCCCAGCAAGATCAAAGGTAGAACCATGACAAGGACAAAAGAAGCCACCCGGCCACTCCGGCCCCAACTCTCCAAGTGTCGGTTTATATTTTGGCGAGCACCCCAGGTGAGTACAAATACCAATTAAGACCAAATACTCAGGATTAAGTGAACGATGTATATTCTGAGCATAGACAGGCTGTTGGGCGGTGAGGGATTGAGGATCTCTTAGCTGAGTGGTGTTTTCATTAAGCCGTTGCAACATTTCATGGGTGCGGCGAATAATCCACACGGGTTTACCACGCCATTCAACTACCGCTTGCTCACCAGGCTCCATTTTACTTAAATCCACCTGAATAGGTGCACCCTCAGCTTGTGCTTTAGCACTGGGTAACCAAGACGATACGAGAGGAGTTAAAGCACATAAGGCGCCAACACCACCTAAAACACATGTAGTGCCCAGTAAAAAGCGACGTCTGCTTTCATCGACAGCATTATCGGTTTCTGGCTTTGAATCGGTAACTTCACTCATTATGAGAGCACCTCAAAATGATATTAGTATCGCTTGGTTGCGCTCAACCAAGCTCATCTTTGGCAATATTCACAGCCTTAATTTTTTAAGGCAATAAAACTAGCATCATTGCAAACGAAGTAAAGCAACCCAGAAGCCCTGGGTGGCTTCGCCACGGCTCGCAATGACTAAGCATACAAATCTGTATACCCTCGTTGGCGACAACGCCAATAAAAAACCCCGCTGCTGCGGGGTTTTTTGTGTCCAATAAACGATTAACGTTTGGAGTACTGAGTAGCACGACGTGCTTTGTGTAGACCCACTTTCTTTCTTTCAACACGACGTGAATCACGTGTTAACAGTCCGCGAGCACGAAGCTTTCTACGGAATGAATCTGGGTTTGGCTCTGCATCTTCAGCTAAACCATGCTCGTCATAAACAACTAATGCTCTTGCGATACCTAAACGAACTGCACCAGCTTGACCAGAAACACCACCACCTACAACAGTAATATAGATGTCAAACTTGTTAACTAAATCAACAGTTTCTAGCGGTTGCATCACAACCATGCAAGAAGTTTCACGGCAGAAATACTCTTTCAAAGTGCGACCATTAACTTTGATCTCACCTTTACCAGGACGCAAAAACACACGAGCTGTTGAACTTTTTCTACGGCCAGTGCCATAGTATTGCTTCATTTCAGCCATAATACTTATTCCTCAATATCAAGTTGCTTGGGTTGTTGTGCAGTATGTGGATGCTCGCTGCCAACATATACTTTCAGCTTACGATACATTTCACGACCCAAAGGATTTTTTGGTAACATACCTTTTACAGCTAATTCGATAATCCGAGCAGGATTTCTAGCCTGTAATTTTTCAAAACTATCTGATTTGATACCACCTGGGTGACCTGTGTGACGGTAATACATTTTGTCTTTGAACTTGCGACCAGTCACAGTAACTTTTTCTGCATTTGTGACGATAATGTAGTCACCAGTATCAACATGGGGGGTATACTCAGCTTTATGTTTTCCGCGTAAACGACGGGCAATCTCAGTAGCTAAGCGACCTAAAACTTTATCGCTGGCATCAACCACGAACCAGTCACGTTTGACTTCATGGCTTTTGGCACTAAATGTCTTCATTAAATGAACTCCGAACTGCCTAAATTAGTAATCTTCTATCATGGACGGGCGATTTTAACCAAAACAGAAACATCCTACAAGTAAAAAGGATAAAAATTTACAAACAAATAAATAAATCCGCGTAAATATAACAAATTCTGTGTGATAAAACCACTATAAAAATATTGCTCAGTTAAAGAAACAAAAATACAGATGCTTAATTACTGAACTAAAAACAATGTACGCATTCACCTCATAACATCGGCTCAAAGAAAATATCTTAGTACTCAACTGTAGGCCAGGCTTTAAAGCCCAGCAACGAAGCAGCATCAAAGTATCGTCCTGAGCTTTTCAGCCCAGACTATGATTTTTTCCTTAATTGACGCGATTAAACATACATCATAGGCACATAAGTAATTTATATGTGCTCAGGATCAATAGCTAATTCCTGGGCAATAACCCCAGAAATTAAATGTGAATCAATGATTTTGTCAATATCAGCAAAGGATGAATAGGTATACCACACACCTTCAGGATAAATAACAACACAAGGCCCTAAATCACAACGTCCAAGACACCCTGATTTACTCACACGAATTTTCCCCGGGCCATGCATCCCCAGTTCCGACAAACGTGATTTCATGTAAGTAAAAAACTCTTCACCACCAGAGTTAGCGCAGCATTGCTTGCCTGCAGCCTTCTGGTTAGTGCATAAAAGTACATGTTTCGAATAATAAGTCAACGATCTACTTTCCTATTTCTTCAATTTTGGTTTTCAACTTCAAACCAGATTTAAATGTAACAACCCTGCGGGCAACAACAGGTATTTCTTCACCCGTCTTAGGGTTCCTACCAGGTCTTTGTGGCTTATCCCTTAGAGTGAAATTACCAAAGCCTGATAACTTTACATGATGACCATGTTCCAGCGCATGTCTTAATACTTCAAAAAAATTTTCGACCATTTCTTTGGCAGCAGTTTTGGACATATTTAATTCATCACACAAGGTTTCAGACATTATTGCTTTGCTAAGTGCATTCACGATTATTCCCTCAATATGATTGAAAATTCATTTTCTAACGCTTTGATTATAGCACTGATTAGAGAATTGATCTCAGCGTCAACTAATGTTCTACCATCATCTTGTAATGTCATTGCAACGGCTAAACTCTTCTTACCCTCTGGAATACCTTGACCAGTATACACATCAAATACATCAAAGGCTTTTAACCAGTTTTCGTTGCTCACGGCTCTAATTGCCGACTCAATCTTCATCACACTAATTTGTTTATCCACTAAAAACGACAAATCTCTACGAATCTGCGGATATTTGGAAATGGGTCGATAACGAGGCGCATCATGGCCAGTGAGTGCATCTAAATTTAATTCAAACAAAAACACATCGTCTTGTAAATCTAAAGCATCCAGCAAGCGCGGGTGCAAGGCGCCGATCCATCCAGCAAATACACCATTTACCAGAATCTCAGCAGATTGTCCCGGGTGCAATGCAGAATGAGATGCCGCAATGAACTCAACTCGATTTAATTTTAATGCCGCAAACAAGGATTGCAAGTCACCTTTTAAATCAAAAAAGTCAAAGGTACGACTCGTTTCACTCCAGTTTAGCTCGCCAAAAGAGCCCATCATAAGCCCCGCCACACAAGGACGCTCAGTTAATTGTTGTTGTTTAATGTCAAACACTACCCCAACTTCAAAAAACTTTACGGACTGTTGTTGACGATGCACATTATGAATCATTGACGCAATTAAGCCAGGCCACATACCTACTCGCATTTGCGATAATTCAGATGAAATAGGATTTAATAACTGCATGGTTTGGCATTGTGGATAAAGCTCTTCTTGCAGCTGTGGATCCACAAAACTATAACTAATCGTTTCATTATAGCCATTCCCACTAAACCAACGAGCCACCCGCGTAGCAATCTCTTCATTAGCACAAGTTGTTCCTGCTTGTACAGAAGCCTGCATCGGCTCAGCTTTTAAATTGTCATACCCATAAAGACGAATAATTTCTTCGACCAAATCAACGTCTTGTTGAATATCAAAACGATGTGATGGTGCCGTCACTTCAAAAACCGTACCCTGTTCATTGTCAATTGTAATGCCAATTCCCTGCAACAGGCTTTTCATTTCTTCACGGGAAATATTAAGACCTGTCAACCGCTTTACTTTGTCTGTATCAAAAGAGAAGCTCACTGTAGCGGGTATGTGGGCACTATTATTTGCTTCAATGACGTGACCTGCTTTTCCGCCAACAATGGCCAGAACCAGCTCGGTAGCACGTTCAAGCGCTTTTCTTTGTAAATAAGGATCCACACCACGCTCAAAACGTTGTGATGAATCACTAAATAAGCCAAATTTTCTAGCAACACCCGCAATAGTGATGGGATTAAAGAATGCACTTTCAAGAAATACGTCTGTTGTATGTTCTTGCACGGCACTATGCGCGCCCCCCATAACACCAGCCATCGCTAAAGGTTTTTCTTGATCAGCAATAACTAACACACTCTCATTGAACTTAAGTTCTTGCCCATCGAGTAATTCCAATTGTTCGTTTACATTACTAAAGCGAACATTAATTTCGCCGTTAATGGTGCTTAGATCAAAGGCATGCATAGGCTGCCCCAGTTCCAGCATCACGTAATTCATAATATCAACAACGGGATGTAAGGAGCGCACACCGGCGCGACGTAGACGCTCTCCCATCCATACAGGAGTAGTTGCATGTGGGCTAATATTACGAATAATACGGCCACAATAACGTGCGCAAGCTTCTGGATTTTGTAACTTCACTGACAATAGGTCATCAATGCTCGGAGCGACTTCAGAAATCGACTTCTCTAGCAAAGGTGATTTATTTAATACCGCAACTTCTCGAGCAATACCTAAAACGCTGAAGCAATCCGCACGGTTGGGCGTTAAATCAACATCAAAAACATGGTCGTCTAAACCTAAGTATTCACGCAGATCCATACCTACAGGAGCTTCATGTTCTAACTCCAGAATACCCTCAGATTGTTCTGCCATTCCCAGCTCAGCTACTGAACACAACATTCCTTGAGAGAGTTGGCCACGCAACTTGGATTCTTTAATTTTAAAGCCGCCAGGTAAAACCGCACCCATCATTGCCAATGCAACTTTTAAGCCCGCGCGCACATTAGATGCACCGCAAACAATTTGTAGGGGTGTATCGGTATTAATGTTTACTTCGCATAAAGTTAATTTATCGGCATCAGGATGCGGCTTAGTACTAAGAACTTCAGCAACGATTACGTGGGTAAATTCTCCAGCTACAGGGCTTACTGCATCGACTTCCAGGCCAGCCATTGTTAATTGATCGGCTAATTCTTGTTCTGTTAATGAGAAATTAACCCATTCACGTAACCATAATTTACTTAATTTCATTTATAGTCCTTACCACCAAATTAAAATTGACTTAAGAAAGTAAAATCATTTTCAAACATCATACGCAGATCATCGATCCCATAATACAACATGGCTAACCGATCCATTCCCATTCCAAAGGCCCAACCTTGATAATCGTCAGGAGAAATGTTGACCGCTCTTAAAACATTGGGATGCACCATACCGCAACCTAATACTTCCAACCAACCAGTGAACTTACATGAACGACAACCTTTACCATTACACTGGGTGCATTCAATATCTACTTCAGCAGAAGGTTCAGTAAAGGGGAAATAAGAGGGTCTGAATCTTAATGCGAGTTCACGTCCAAAGAAATGAGCGAAAAAGTCTTGCAATAGACCCTTTAGTCCCGCCAAAGTAGCCTGCTTATCGATAAGCAAACCTTCCACTTGATGGAACATTGGTGTATGTGTTAAATCAGAGTCACAACGGTAAACACGTCCTGGAGCGATCAAACGAAATGGTGGCTTAAGTTGCTCCATGGTCCGAATTTGTACCGGTGAAGTATGAGTTCGTAATAGACGGCCATCACCAAAGTAAAAGGTATCGTGCATTGCACGTGCGGGGTGATGCCCGGGAATATTTAAGGCTTCAAAATTATAAAACTCAGTCTCAATTTCAGGACCATCAACGATATCAAATCCTAAACGACTAAAAAATTCATTAATACGATGTTTTACTTGGGTTACAGGATGTAATGAACCGCTGTATTTATTACGGCCAGGAAGGCTCACATCCACTTGCTCTGCAGCTAGTTTCTCTAATAATTGCTTTTCTTTGAGCTCATACATTTTCGCTTCAATCAGTGCAGTAATGTCGCGTTTCACCTGATTGACTAATTGCCCTACTTTAGGCTTTTCTTCAGCTGATAAATGAGCTAATCCTTTTAGGATTTCAGTTAATTGGCCTTTTTTACCTAAAAAATCAACACGAATTAATTCTAAAGCAGCAACATCTTGTGCATGATTAATTGCGTCTGAAGCTTGTTCTTGTATCGCGGTGATATCCTGCATAATTATACCCACAAGTAAAAAGGAGGCCTGAGCCTCCTTAGGAATTACATTTTATAGTTGCTCTAGTTAACTGTTGGTACAGTCAGGCTAAAACAATTATTTTGCTAATGCAGCTTTCGCTTGTTCGGCAACGGCAGCAAATGCAACTTTATCGTGAACGGCTAGATCAGCTAGAACCTTTCTATCTAGTTCAATTGATGCTTTTTTCAAACCATCTATTAAACGGCTGTATGATAATCCGCATTCACGAGCTTGTGCGTTAATACGAGTAATCCATAATGCACGGAATTGACGTTTTTTCTGGCGTCTATCACGGTACGCATACTGACCCGCTTTAATTACTGCTTGTTTGGCAACACGATAGGTACGACTACGGGCACCGTAGTAACCTTTCGCTTGGGCCATTATTTTCTTATGACGCGCTTTGGCAGTCACACCACGTTTAACTCTTGGCATTTTCTATTCTCCCCTTAACTACCGTGCAACATACGTTCTGCTAAACGTGCATCGCATGCTTTCAAACTACTAGCCCCAACGCGCAATTGACGTTTTTGCTTTGTAGACTTCTTGGTGAGAATATGGTTTCTGTAAGCGCCACGGCGTTTTACTCGACCACTTGCTGTTTTAATGAAGCGTTTGGACGCTCCACGATGTGATTTTAACTTCGGCATAACATATTACTCCGCATTTGTTCTGCTACTTAGTTTTTTTGGGCGATAATACCATCAGTAATTGTCTTCCTTCACGTTTTGCGTGTTGTTCAACAACAGCAACTTCAACAGTATCCTGTTGAATACGTTCAAGAATCTTCATACCTAGCTCTTGGTGCGCCATTTCACGACCACGAAAACGCAGTGTGACCTTGACCTTATCACCATGATTGAGGAAACGGATCAGGTTGCGTAGCTTGACCTGATAATCTCCATCTTCCGTCGTAGGACGGAATTTCAGCTCTTTAACCTGAATTTGCTTTTGCTTTTTTCTAGCTTCAGCTTGTTTTTTGCTCAGTTCAAAGAGAAACTTTCCATAATCCATAATACGGCATACCGGAGGTTTGGCTGTTGGGGAAATTTCCACCAAGTCCAAGCCACCTTCTTCCGCAGCGCGCAGGGCTTCACGTGTTGATACAATTCCTGCCTGATTACCATCGACATCAATTAAGCGTACCTCAGGTACATTGATCTGTTCGTTAATTCGTGCGCGATCACTTTCACGCTTAGTC
The DNA here is from genome assembly GCF_044626755.1 of Legionella lytica. Taxonomy (GTDB): domain Bacteria; phylum Pseudomonadota; class Gammaproteobacteria; order Legionellales; family Legionellaceae; genus Legionella; species Legionella lytica_A. Next base: position 121,398 of record NZ_JBGORX010000006.1, read on the forward strand.
GGTGCACTAATGGCTTAATCTCCCCTGCTGGTTAATTGGATATTGATCCCTTATGGGCAATTTCTTGCATTAAGGTATCACAAATTGTATCTATTGTCATCACACCCAAGTCTGCACCTTCACGGGTACGCACAGCGACTTGGTTTGCTTCGACTTCTTTATCCCCGATCACTAAAAGATAGGGAACTTTTTGTAAAGTATGTTCGCGAATTTTAAAACCAATTTTCTCATTTCTCAAGTCAAAATTGGCGCGAACCCCTCTTTTTTGTAAAGTTTGGGTTACTTTTTCAGCATATGCGTTTTGTTTTTCACTAATTGTTAAAACTACGGCCTGAACTGGAGACAACCATAAAGGTAATTTACCAGCATAGTGCTCAATAAGAATTCCCATAAACCGCTCAAAAGATCCTAAAATTGCACGATGCACCATTACCGGGGTTTGCTTACTGCCATCTTCAGCAATATAGCTCGCTTCTAAACGGCCTGGCATCGAGAAATCAACTTGAATGGTTCCGCACTGCCAGATTCGACCTAAACAGTCAGATAGTGAACATTCGATCTTGGGGCCATAAAAAGCACCCTCGCCTGGAGCATCAACCCATTCGATATTGCGGTCTTTCATCGCCTGTTTTAAAGCAGCTTCAGCTTTATCCCAAACCTCATCGCTACCGACTCGTTTTTCGGGTCGTAATGCCAAGCGGTATTTAATTTCATGGAAACCAAAATCAGCATAGACTGACTGCACTAATTGCAACATCATATCTACTTCAGATTGAATCTGATCTTCTGTACAGAAAATATGAGCATCATCTTGCACCATATTACGTACACGCATTAAACCATGTAATGAACCTGAAGGTTCACAACGGTGGCAGTTACCAAACTCAGATAATCTTAACGGTAAATCTCTATAGCTCTTCAAGCCTTGGTTATATACTTGCACGTGGCAAGGACAGTTCATTGGCTTTACTGCATAATGACGGTTGTCTGTTTCAGTAACAAACATTTCATCTCTAAAGTTAGCCCAATGGCCGGACTTTTCCCAGAGAACGCGATCAACTAATTGCGGTGTCTTAATTTCTTGATACCCAAAATCCACTAAGCGTGAACGCATGTAACGCTCAAGCTCTTGATAAATAGTCCAGCCTTTAGGATGCCAAAAAACCATTCCCGGAGCGATATCCTGGAAATGGAACAGCTCGAGACTTTTACCTAATTTACGATGGTCACGTTTTTCCGCTTCTTCAATACGGAACAAGTAATCAGCTAAAGATTTTTTATCTGACCAAGCCGTTCCATAGATACGCTGTAACATTTCATTGTTGGAATCACCGCGCCAGTAAGCACCTGCAACTTTCATTAACTTAAATGCTTTTAAGAAACCAGTGGAAGGTACATGGGGACCACGGCATAAATCTTCAAAATCACCTTGTTTATAAAGGGAGAGCACTTCATCTGCAGGAATGTCAGCAATAATCTTCGCTTTATAGTCCTCACCGATACTTGTGAAATAGCTAATTGCCTCATCTCGTGGCAACTCTCTGCGACTCACAGGATAATTGGCCTTGGCCAATTCCATCATTTTCGCTTCAATTTGCTCTAAGTCTTCAGGTGTAAATGGTCTTTGGAAGGCGAAATCATAGTAAAAACCATCGTCAATCACCGGGCCAATAGTTACCTGAGCGGTAGGAAATAAACTTTTTACTGCTTGCGCTAATAAATGCGCAGTAGAGTGACGAATCACCTCGAGGCTATCGTCTTGCTTTTCCGTAATAATAACTAAGGAGCAGTCATGTTCAAGAAGATATGAAGTATCAACCAGACATGAATCAACACGGCCAGCTAAAGCTGCTTTTGCCAACCCTGGACTAATACTGTGTGCCACATCATAAACAGTCAGAGGCGCTTCAAAATGTTTTACACTTCCATCAGGTAATTTAATGTTTGGCATGATTAGTATCCGTATGTCCGTCGATCACTTTATCTCAAAAAAAAACCCTGCAGAGCAGGGCTTAACATAATCTGAAAATAACTACAATCTAAGCGTAAAGTATTCTACACTTAATAAACTTAAAAGAATTCTGTTCTTGGTAGGCACGAGTGGGATCGAACCACCGACCACCACCATGTCAAGGTGGTGCTCTACCACTGAGCTACGTGCCTATAAAAAGACCTGCATAAAGCATAGCTAGGCAGTATATAATAGTGGGTATTGCAAAGCAACCTATTATTTACAATCTTGATGCAATTAATGATTTGACTTTTTGACAAAGAAAATACATAGTGATCGCCTGTTGTCTAACTTATAAGAATAATAACCATGGCAATTAGCCCTATAAAAAGCATTTTAAATTGGTTCAGTGGAACTAACTCAACGTTAAAATCGTTTACAAATTGGTATCAGGAAAATAATTCATTCCAAGATACCCCCCTCGCATCTCAAGAATGGGATAAGCTGATATCTAAAAAACATGTACGAAAAGCACTGGCAACCAGCACTGAAAAAAGCATTCTTTGCTTGCAAGTTGAAGCGCGTTTGGCGCAAGACTATGCCGACTTGCTGGATGTTCAATTAAGAAGTGCTTTTCAACAATTAGCAGAACAAGACATAGCAAACCCTGTTGGATTTTCTGATATCAGCCGTGGCAGCATCAACATGCAAAACTATTTACAATGTTACAATATAATGGACAAGTTCATTGAAGCTGATATTACTGGACATTCAAAGAAAGCGACGAAACTACATGCCTTCGAACGCTGGATAGAAGTTGCAGCCATCCTGCTTAATCAACACCAAAATTACGAAGCCTTCACCTTAGTTATGTTGCGCTTGTCTGTAGTGGAAACCGATTTAAAAAATTTATACGCTTTATCCGCCACCTCCAGAGATGCCTACACCGAGCTCCAGCCATATATAAACCCGCGTGGAAACTTCAGAGAATTAAGAACGCATATGCAAGGCAATAATGACCCTAAAGTGCTTAGACCAAGCTTTTTATTGTCAAAAGACATATTGTTCCTCAATGAAACGCTGGGAGAAAACAAAAACTTGAAGAGCACAGATGTCCCAATTACTCATGAGAACTATGAGAATCTTAAGAAGAAAGAAGATATTCTTGCGCAATTTGTTGCGGCACAAAAAACTGAGGTAAAAAAGCAATCCCCTCATTTAAAAGAGACCTATACAATTCTTGCCGAACAATATAAGGCACAAGCTGAATTAGAAGAACGTAATAACTTAGAACAAGAGAAGACAAACCAAACTACGCGCCCGCGAAGAAATACAGCAGATGCCGAACTTCCCAAGAGAAAAACGGAACCAATGGTTGAAGAAAAGGGACATAAAAGACAGCGTAGTAAGTCGCTTGATTCTGGAAGTACTCCAAAATCCGAAGGCACTACAGCAAAAGAAGAAGCTAAAAAACACTATAATAATAAAGGGCTCACCTTCTGGCACAAACCCAACGATATTACGCTGGATCGCATGATAGAAGCTCAACGCGATTTGATACGCACATTAGGAATGGGCTTTTAACTTATCAACAGAGCCTGGTTGCTTGCAACCAGGTCCTCCTTAAACAGCAGCCAACTCAAAGAACATCATGTTAAAGGCAATAAACGCTTAAATCCGATAACCCGAAGAAAGACGCTCCGTTTCATCCTCCTCTTCTTTACGAGCCAACCGCAGCTTAGACATCAAGAATCTAAATTTAGAGAACCATCCTTTATCCCATCCCTGATTATCCCTCGTTGTCAGTTCGAGCGTCCGCCTGTTTGTTTCCGTAGACTCTTGCATCACCCTCATAACGACTACTTTAGGCTGCAATTCATCAATATCTGCCCTTGATCATACCTCTCTAAATAAGATTGAAGCGCCTTATTTAGCTTACCCTTTTATATTAGAAGAAATAAAAAAAGGCCTGAATGATTCCCATCATTCAGGCCTTGGTTTGCGAGGTTAACCGCTATGGTTAAACCACTACTCCTGTTTGTTGAACTGTTCATGACACGATGTTCCATCGGGTGTCATGTTTTTCCATGTATTTTTGGACTTTGTTGAAATATTTCCGTAAATTTCACAGCCATTATAGCGCCCTGGTTTCGAATGTCAACACCTAATTTCGAATCGAAACCAAAAGTTTCGTTTTAATACTAAAATTTGCAGGTTCCCCCAGTCTTTGTTACAATTCAGCACAGTTTTCACTCTAATAAGTTTATTGCACGCTCCATGGAAAAAGTTGATTTAACAAAACAATTTGCATACCGCCTACGTGATGCCATGATCGCTGCAGGTTTCAATTCTCAACGTTCTACATCTGGCGTGTGCATTCATAAGTTGTCGGAAATTACTGGTTATTCCTTACAAATTTGTCGAAAATATCTGCGCGGAGAAGCTATACCGGAACCATTAAAGCTGGTTGACATTGCCACGAAACTCCATGTTTCGCCAGGTTGGTTATTATTCGGTGATTCCCATGATGATCGCGGTTTAGAGCAGGATAAAGTATCAATTAGCAAAACATTACTTCATTATATTTTCAGCAAAGCAGCAAATCTATATAATAGCCCGCTTATGGAACAAGAAGTCTCTGACTTCTTAATGGAGTTGATAAATGATGTAAGTTTAATCAATGCCAATGAAGAGCAGTCAAAAAGAATTATTGATCTGGCTTTAGCTTCAGTGAAGCATTTTAGCCGGCCCCATGGAATTTGAAATAAGAATGGTTTTATGGAAAATTGTCGTCATGAAGTAATGCAGCATCCAGAGTTACTGGAAGTCCTTTTTGCATTTAGAAGTAAAGTCTCCTCCGTATTCCGCGATGTTTTAGGCATACATGAAATTGATCACCTTGCCTTTACTCGCATCAACAAGAACAATCAACTACTAACGCTATCCTCAACACCGGCGATGGAGTTTAATTTATTTAATAGCCCGCTTTGGCGTTTTGATAAAACCTATAGACATCAATGGTTTGAATTATGCGTACAGGATTATTGGCAAAACTTATATGACCCTACGCGCTACGATGAACTGTATTATTTAAAGCAAATCAAACATGCTTATCCAATAGGATTAAGTCTCGCCGCAAAAATGGGCGAGGAATACCTTATCTATTCATTGGCTAGCCGCAAATCCTGTGCTCATACTCGTGAGCTATTTGCGAATCAACATGAAGATTTTTATAAAATTGGGCAATATTGTTCAAACAATCTAATCTCACTTTTAAATACCTATGATCCTACATCCTCACCCCTACTACCCATTACAGGTTGAACTATGAAACACCAAAATAAATCGATACTCGGCGGTCTTATGGGGAATGTCGTAGAAGCCTATGACATGTCTATCTGCTACTTTATGGCAACAGAAATGTCACGCTACCTCATTGGGGATAATAAAGGCAGCATCACGGTGGTTTTGTCTTTAGTCTTCATTGCTTATTTAGCCAAACCCTTAGGTGCATTCATCCTGGGTTTATTTTCCGATTTATATGGGCGTAAAAATGTCCTTATGGTATCAATTCTGATTATGGGGGTTTCTACTGCACTAATCGGGGTGATTCCCGGACATCAACAAATAGGCCTTGCCGCAGCAGGTTTACTTTTGACCTTGCGTATTATCCAAAGCATGGCTTTAGGTTCTGAATTTTTGAATTCAGCGTCCTTATTAGTTGAAAGTGGCGACAATCAGCAACGGGGTTTTCGTGGCTGCTGGTCTTCGGTGGGCGTCAAAGCCGGTTATTTACTTGCCTGCTTAGTCGTTGAGGGCATGCGTTATTTTGCCGATGCCTATCCCGAAGTCGACTACATCTGGCGGATTCCCTTTTTATTTGCTTTGCTGACCACCATTATTGGTTTTGCAATCCGTGCTAAGATGCCTGAAAGTTTGGCCTATGTTGTCTATTATGCGAATCGAGCCAAACCCACAACACGAGATATTTACAGACAATCATTAAACTACATCCAAAAATATCCCTTCATGTTTCATTATGCCTTTTTCTCCAGTTTTCTCTCCGTCACCACAGGCTTCTTTTTTTATCTTTATATTCCCTTACACGCGATTCAGTATGCCCATCTTTCGCGTTCATTAATTATGACCTCCAATACTTTAGCGCTTGCTTTAGTCACCCTACTAATCCCCATTTTTGGCTGGCTCTCGGACAAACAGGACCGTTTGAAAATGCTCACTTTTGCCAGCAGTGGCTTATTGGTGCTGGCCTATCCCTTTATGCATGGTGTTAATTATGGAAGTGCCGGTTATTATATTTTAATGCAGCTGCTCATCTCGATTCCCTGCGCTTGTTATTATAGTGTCGCTACGGTATTACTTACCGAGCTCTTTCCGTTGCAGATACGCTGCACCGCTTTATCAATTGTTTATTCCATTGCAGCAAGCCTGGCAGCCGGCGTCCCCCCACTGCTTTCCGATTATTTGGCACGCAAAACGCAAATGCCTAGCGCTCCCAGCCTAATCATTATCGTATTGGCAGCGATCGTATTAATTAATATTAAGATTTTGGCGCAACGATATCGCATAGGTAAAAACCAATATGCGAGCGCATCCATTAAGGATGAGTCACCCGTGTTTAGTATCCATTATAACTAAGACTATGCTCCCGTATTACACTACTCTAATACGGGCTACTGCATCTTGAATTTACTATTCCTCAACAACTAATGAAACTACTGGGGTTATGGCTTTGATTGCTTGCTCAATATCTTGCATAAGATGAGGCAAATGACTTTCCTCGGCTTCATTTAATTTCAACTCTACTTCGGCACGTAAAGTCTTTAATTTATGATCAAGCTCAAGAATTTTTTTACGTGTATCTGTATCAATTTCATTTAGGAAAAACGGCATACCTATCTTCATGAATACGCTCCAAATAAAAAATACTTTTTAATGTAGGTTCTGGATAAGAATTCGCACGTTTATCTCTTCCGCCAATTGACTCAACAATGCTATCATTGGCCTTTTTGCAGGCAGTGAGTTGTATGTTGTTACATTTTCTATTCATCATGGGCATTTGTGTCGAAGCGGTTACAGGTGCATTGGCCGCTGGCCGCAAAAAAATGGATTTTTTCGGCGTCATGCTCATTGCATGCATTGCAGCACTTGGTGGTGGCACTGTAAGAGACTCGCTATTTAATACCTACCCATTGACGTGGGTACTTCATCCAGAGTACCTATTATACACGTCCTTATGCGCATTTCTCACTATTTTTATTGCCCATTCACTGATAAAAATTATGAAGCTCTTTTTAATCCTTGATGCACTTGGCTTATCGACCTTTGTGATCATTGGTACTCAGAAAGCATTAAATCACGGATTATCTCCAAGCATCGCTGTAATTAGTGGAGTAATAACCGGTATTTGTGGCGGGATGCTACGTGATATTTTATGCAATGATATTCCCTTGGTCCTAAGAAAAGAATTGTACGCGGTGATTGCTATTGGCGGGGCTCTGCTCTTTATTACGTTGAATTATTTTCAAGTTGCAGAAAACCTCAGTGTGATTATTACTTTGATAAGTATCTTCATTGCACGTCTTTTGGCTATTTTCTTCCATATTGAAATACCCATTTTTGATTATTCGGAAAGTATTAAGAAGCGTCGCAACGAATAGGATTTTTTCACCAATCAGACTACGCAATTTCGTCATTGCGAAAAACGTGGTGACGAAGCACAGAATCCTAAGTTGCTTCTCTTCGTTTGCAATGACGACAGGTTTTATAATTAATCACGCCGCGAACAATTCGCGGCAATAAAAAATTACTCGACTTCTTTAACGGAAAGAATACTTACTTCCTCAACTGGAACATCGGCATGTCCCATGCTTTGTCCAGTTTTTACTTTAGCAATCGCATCGACAATGTCCATACCTTCAACTACTTCACCGAATACGCAATAGCCAAAACCTTGCATTGAGTCCGCAGTGTAGTTCAAAAATGCGTTATCAGCGACATTAATGAAAAACTGTGCTGTTGCAGAGTGAGGGTCCATTGTTCTTGCCATAGCAATCGTGCCGCGCTTGTTTGGCTTGCCATTTTTTGCTTCATTTTTAATTGGGCTTTGCGTTTGTTTTTGTTCCATATTGGAATCAAGTCCGCCGCCTTGAATCATAAAGCCAGAAATGACGCGATGAAAAATTGTGGTGTCGTAAAACCCGCTACGCACATAACTTAAAAAGTTTTCTGCTGTAACTGGAGTATTTTCTGTATCTAACTGAAGACGAATGTCACCTTTAGATGTGCTAATAACTACCATTATTTCTCCTGTGAATTAATTACCAACTCGCGCATTTTATCACAAACATCATGCATCACATGGATATTGTGAATCGTCGCCAGAGCAGTGAAAAGATTAGACTTCTGTTTTATTAAGTGGTGCAAATAAGAGCGTGAATAATTACGGCAAGTATAACAGGTACAATCAGGCATAATCGGTGACATATCATCAGCAAAGCATGATTTTTTAATTTGAATACGTTCATTCTCATACTCACTGGCAAAACGCAGCCAATTCCCGTCTGGTATCACCTTCCCGCAATACAAAGCTCCATGTCGTGCATTACGCGTGGGCGCAACACAGTCGAACATATCGATTCCCTCTGCAACTACGTCCAAAAGATCTTGGGGAGACATGCCCACCCCCATGGTATAACGCGGTTTATTTTCGGGTAAATAATCGCGTACCCAACGAATTACTTCAACTGTTGTGTTCATGTCAAAACCAATGGTTTCACCCCCAATGGCTAACCCATCAGTATTCATCGATGCAACAAAATCAGCACTTTCACGTCGTAAATCCTTAAACGTGCCTCCTTGAATAATGCCAAATAAAGCTTGCTGATAGCCATAGCGTGATTCAGGGTGTTGCTGATGATATTGAATTGATTGTTTTAACCAGCGATGGGTGCGCATCATAATGTGACTTACTTCATCTTTAGTACAACTATCAGGCGTACATTGGTCAAAAGCCATAATAATGTCGGCACCAATAATCTTCTGAGTCTCTAAAGACATTTCCGGAGTCATGTGGATGATGCCCTGCTTACCCGGCAAGACAAAATGAGCGCCGTCTTCATCAATGGTACAAATTTCTTTATTTCTGGACAAACTAAAAACTTGAAAACCCCCGCTATCCGTCAGCATAGGACCATGCCATCCCATAAAAGGATGCATCCCACCGGCCTTTTCAATGACCTCCATACCAGGAGCACAAAGCATATGATAGGTATTACCACCTAAAATAATTTGGCTATGGGCATCTTGTAACTCAGCAGGCATCATATTGTTCACCCCGGCACGCGTACCAACGGGCATAAATACTGGAGTGATAAATTCACCATGAGCAGTGGTAACACGGGTAACCCGGGCTTTGGTGGCCGAATGCCGATACAGCACTTCGCAAGAAAAGCTTTTCATTGTGTCAAAAATAATTCAAAAAAAGCGATGATAGCTAACTCGACTTCAGATTACCAGTAAAGGATACTCAGAAATATTAATCCCCCATCAATCTATGATAAAATCATGCGCTAATTTGAATGGGAATCAGGTCTGAGACCTAAACTACGTCATTCTGAGGCGTTTACGACGAAGGATCTCCTGAATGTGACCTTAATAGTCATACATAAACTTTATGCTGAATTCAGGAGCTCCCTCGCTTGGGCTGACGTGTATTACGTTAAACGAGGAGTATCATTATGCCATCGCAATTCATGGTTGATATAGAGGGAACTGAGCTATCTAATATAGAACGGGAACTTTTAGCGCACCCTAATGTAGGTGCCGTAATTTTGTTTACCCGTAATTTTATAAATCCTGAACAACTCGCACAGTTGACTGCCGAGATAAGAAGTATCAATCCCGCTCTTTTTATCGCAGTTGATCATGAAGGAGGTAATGTCCAAAGGTTCCAACGGCAAGGATTTAGCTCCATTCCGGCCGCTCGCTCCTATGGCAAGGTTTATGATCTGCATCAGGAGGTTGGTTTGGCTCATGCCCAAGAATACGGAAAAATCATGGCGCAAGAACTTTTAGCACATGATATTGACCTTAGCCTCGCCCCCGTATTAGATCTAGAAGGCAATAGCCGTGTTATTGGCGGTTTAGATAGGGCGTTTCATTCCGCTCCAGACGCCGCGGCAGCCTTAGCAGGGGCCTTTATTCAAGGCATGAACGATGCGGGCATGCCAGCCGTGGGCAAACATTTTCCTGGCCATGGCTCTATCGTATCGGATTCACATATTGCGATGCCAACATCCTCTGCATCTCTCGAGGAATTAGAAGCCAAAGATTTAAAACCCTTTAGTGAGCTAATTAGTAAAGATTTATTAACCGCGGTTATGCCAGCCCATGTAACCTATGAGGCTATTGATAAAAATAACCCCGCCGGTTTTTCCAAGGTATGGTTACACACTATCCTCCGTACTAAATTAGGATTTAAAGGATTAGTCTTAAGTGATTGCTTAAGTATGAAAGGTGCTGACATTGGCAATTTAAAAACCCGAGCCGAACGTGCACTGAATGCTGGATGCGATATGTTGATCGTATGCCACCAACCTCGCGAATTATTATTGCAGTTGCTGCACTCCCCTTCGATTGAGCAAACATCTGAATCTGCCGTCCGCATTAGTGCATTCAAAAAACAAATGCCCCGTTTTTCTAAAGGACCTATCTCACCCTATTCCTTATATGAAAGAAACGCTGTTGATAAGGCTCAGGTTATTGCAGGACCTAATGATGAATTTAATAAGACGGTGGAAATTTAGCGCTATTTATGATGCTTCCACATCCCGTATTAGACAAAGTCATAATAGGGGATGTTCTGGTGGTGCTACATTCTTGAGTACATCCTATCAAAACGTGAGCGATGGGTATTCCAAAACAAAAACAGCCCCATAACCACCATAAAAATAAAATACATAGCACTCCAACCCGCCATAGAAATACCTAACCAATGCCAAGTAGCTTCAGCACATTCCCCAGAGCCCCATAACAACGTTTGCGCTACCGTTTTCCAGGGAAAATAACGAATCATAATATCCAAACCAGGCATACAGGCAGGAACATTTCCTGCAGGTAATGATTGCAGCCACAATTGACGGCCGGCAAAAAATAAACCTAAGACCGCAAAAAAGACTATCCATCCACTAATTGCATGTGCTCTTTTTTGCGTACCAAAACTTAAACTCATAACGGCCAATAAGAAAAAGACACACAGACGTTGCATCAGGCATAAAGGACAAGGCGCCAAGCCTACAAAGTATTGAAAATAAAATGACGCGAACAGCACCAATAAAGTAACTACTGCGTTAAATGTTTGAATTCTTCTAAAATTTAATTTTGTCATGATTTTGGCAACATATAAGAGATTGCAGCGCTCAGATCATCCTCACTGCACTTAAAACAAGTTCCTTTTGTAGGCATCGCATTTAAACCCTTTATTGAAGAAGCAACTAAATCCTCTAATGTTCTACCCGTTAAACGAGGTTTCCAATCTTGCTCATTACGAAACTTAGGCGCACCCGCCAATCCATCTTTATGGCAAACAATGCAATACTGCTCATAAGTTTCTTCGCCTGGCTCTTTTTTAGCTGGTGTTGCCAACGCTTTCTGTTCAGAACCAGATTGTCCCTGCACCGAAACCTGACCTACGGGTTGAATTCTTAACTGCATTTCCTGCCGCTCGGTATCACTATCTGCATAGCCTGCAAAGGAGAAAAAAGATACTAGCACCACAACAGACCATTTCATACCCGTACACCTCGAAAACACAATTTAAAAATCATACCTATAAGTAAGCTTTTTTTCCAGCATAGCGGATAATTATTCATTCTATAGGCTATATTAAAAATAATACAATCAAAAGGAACTGATATGGATAACACAGAAAAGATGCAGATCCCAATGGTCGATTCATTACAACGTCATTGGGGATGGCTGTTAGGACTAGGGATAATTCTGCTGATTATTGGAACGATTGGTTTAGGCATGGACATTATGCTGACCTTAGTAAGCATGTATTTTTTTTCTGCCATGCTATTAGTCTCCGGTTTATCGCATTTTGCAGATGCATTTAAATACCAAAAATGGAAAGGAGCGGTTTGGCAAATTCTTATTGCGCTGTTGTATGTAATTGCCGCCGGTGTGGTGTTATACGACCCTATTCTCGCCTCCGCAGTAATTACCGCCATGCTCGCCTGGTTGCTTATTATTATCGGCGTAACACGCATCTCCATGTCCATTTCGTTACGAGATACTGAAGGTTGGGGTTGGATACTGTTTGCCGGTATTACCTCATTAATTTTAGGAATTTTAATTCTCATCAAGTGGCCAATGAGTAGTTTATGGGTTATCGGGATGTTCATTGCCATTGATATGATCGTTAGCGGTTGGACTTATATTTTCATGGCCCTAGCACTACGCGCTGGTTATAAAAAATAAACCGTTTAAAACCTGGTTTGGAGCCTTGCTCTACTCCAGGTTACATTTCTTGACGTCAAACTCACACTCCTGCAAATAAAATGCTATGATAGCGCATCATTAAATAAGTCGTTCTAATTATCTATGAATATCAAAACGCTACGTATTGCAACACGCCAAAGCCCTCTTGCGTTATGGCAAGCTAACCATGTGCGTGATTTATTATTAGCACAGTGGCCCGAGCTAAAAATTGAGCTCGTGCCGATGACCACCTCAGGAGATAAATTTCTGAAAGATAAACTGCTGGCCATAGGGGGTAAGGGTTTATTTGTCAAAGAATTAGAAGAAGCTTTATTGGACAACCGAGCAGATATCGCCGTGCATTCATCAAAAGATATGCCAGCGGAGTTTCCCGCAGGCCTATGCTTAGCGGTTATTTGTAAACGAGACAATCCCTTTGATGTCTTAGTCAGTAATCAATATAGTAGTTTGCAAGACCTCCCTCCCCAAGCTATTGTGGGCACCAGCAGCCTCAGACGCCAATCGCAATTACTCACCTACCGACCTGACTTATACATCAAACCCTTACGAGGGAATATCAATACCCGCCTAGCTAAATTAGAATCTGGCGAATACCAAGCCATCGTATTAGCAGCTGCCGGCCTTGAGCGCATGGGATTTACCGACGCCATTCGCCAACAAATTCCCGAGCACATTATGCTTCCCGCCTGTGGACAGGGAGCATTGGCTATTGAATGCCGAACCAACGATCAAGAAACGCAAGCCTTAATCGCCGGACTCAATGACCCTACCTCCGCTATTTGTGTACACACAGAACGTCAGGTGAATGCATTATTAGGAGGCAACTGCCATGTGCCTTTAGCAGTTTTTTGTGCACCAGTCGCGGCCAATCAATTGATGTTGCATGCCAAAATATTAAACGAAGAGGGTACACAAATCCTGAGCAATCAGCAGACAGGCGCTCTGGTAGATGCTCCTCAATTAGCTAAACGTTGTTCTGAGGAATTACTTGCTCAAGGTGGGGCTGAACTTCTGGCATCGGTTCCAAAATGAATCCGTCATTGCAAGGCTTACGTATTTTAAATACCCGCCCACAAGAACAAGCTCAGCACCTAAGTGAGCGCATCCGAGCAGCGCAAGGCATCTCTATTGAATTACCTACATTGGAAATACAGGCAACGGCTGATTGGCTTGGCCAGCTGCCTGATTTAAATAGCGTACAACAAGCCATATTTATCAGTGCAAATGCCGTTAAACATTGTTTCATGCAACTGGAACAAGCACAAATTCATTGGCCATCAACCATTGAGGTCATTGCGATTGGCAACGGCAGCGCCACACTACTGCAGCAATTTGCGGTAGCGGTACATGCCACCCCCTTAATGCCAGATAGTGAACATTTATTGGCATTGCCGAGCCTACAAAACCCAGAGAAGCAAAAAATTCTCTTATTTAAAGGTGAGGGTGGAAGACCACTCATTGAAGAAAGCTTGTTACAACAAGGTTCTGATTTAATTGCATTAAATGTATATCAACGTGCTTTGCCCAAAATAAATGAGCAATTTATAAAATCAATCTGGCGCGATGATTTAGTGGATATTATACTGTTAACTAGTGAGCAGTCTATGCATCATCTTTTTCAATTATTTCCTAAAGATGCTCATCACTGGCTGCGCAGTAAAACATGCCTGGTTATTAGCGAACGCCTGGCTCAAAGCGCCTCCTCATTGGGAATAAAACATATTATTCGTAGCCATCCCGAGGGGATAATGAATGCATTGTTTGACTCTGTTATCAAGGATTAATTTATGGCCAATGGCAATGAAGAACAAAAAAAAACATCCGAAACACAACCAAAACAGACTATGGAGCAAAGCACTAGTCCGTCAATGAACAAGCAAGGCGCGACTGTAAAAACTAAGTCGGCAGTGGCCTTGGGAGCCGTGGTCATTGCGATTGGTGCCCTTAGCTCTTCACTGTATACACTATCACTCAATAAGCAATTACAAGCGCAGCTAAGTAATCAAAGAAATCAAAACAATCAAGTAAATCGACAATTAGATAAGTTAGAGCAAAATGAAGATAAGACCCAAGCACAACTTGAAGCCAAGGCGAAAATGCTTGAGGAAACACGCACCACATTACAAAACCAATTTGGTGAGTTAAACAAACAATTGCAAGCAGCGATGAGCCAGCGATTTTATCAAAATCAAAACTGGCTGTTACTCAAAGCCCGTTATTATCTTGAGTTAGCACAAGTCAATGCCCATTGGGGCAACAGCTTTGATGCCACCATCAGCTTGTTGCAGCAATCGGATCAGTTATTACTGCAATTAAATGAACCCAAAGTTTTTGAGATCCGCCAAGCGGTAGCGAAAGACATTGCTGAATTAAAAGCAACACCTAAAATGGACATCGCAGGAACCCTAAGTCAATTGGATGCAGCGCAAAATAGCCTTGAGGATTTAAGTATTGCTTCGACTTTAAGTGATATGAAGCCCGCCTCTCCAGCAGCAATAACACCGGCTAGCCGCGAAAATAAAACATCAGTATGGCGCCTGCGCTGGCAAGATAGCATGGATGTATTAAGCAAACTGGTAGTCATTCGTCGTAATGATGAGCAGATTAAACCATTAATATCCCCTGCCCTTGAAGCCATACTCAAGGAAAACATTCGTCTGGACTTACAGCAAGCACAATGGGCAGTACTCAATAAGAATACCGAGGTCTATCAATTAGTGCTCAATCAGGCAATAAAAACCCTGCAAAAGAATTTTAATGAGAGTGCCGCCAATACTGCCGCCCTTATAAAAAAATTAACTGAATTACAGCAAATTCAGTTAACACAAAAAAGCCCTGAAGTTGGATCTCACTCCTTACCATTATTAAATCAATTAATTGATTCCAAAGAGCCTGCTGCCAAGCCGGCTGATAAAGAAGAACAGGGAGGAACCCCACAATGATGCGACTTTTTATTGCGTTTTTCATCTTATTAGCCGCCATCATTTTAGGCGTGCAGCTCAATAAAGATCCGGGCTATGTATTAATTGCCATAAATCATTGGACCATTGAAACCACCTTGTGGGTAATGATTTTAGGTTTAATTCTGGTATTTCTTATCGTCTATTTAGTAGTCCGCTTATGTCACAAAGTTACTCGCGCCCCGAAAGCAATGAGTCGTTGGCACTCTAAGCGCTTAGCTCAAAAAGCCCAGGCAATTACCCGTAAAGGATTAATCGAATACAGCGAAGGATACTGGGATAAAGCAAAAAATCATTTAATTCAAGCTCTGCCCAACACAGATACCCCACTACTCAATTATTTAACTGCTGCGCGAGCAGCACAAAAAATGGGGGATAGTCAATTACGTGATGACTTTCTGCGTGAAGCACAACAATCAATGCCAGAAGCAAAGATTGCGGTGGAACTGACACAAGCCCAATTACAATTGGCAAATCATCAATGGGAGCAGGCATTAGCCACGTTAAGACACTTACATGATATTGCCCCACGTCATCCTTATGTTTTAAAACTGCTCGTGCAATTGTATCAAGAGGTCCGCGATTGGCCGCAACTCATTGCCTTACTGCCTAGCTTGAAAAGATATAATGTGCTCGAACCCCAAGAATTTGAAGCACTACAGCATAGCGCCTATTTGCAAGCATTGGCGGATCTAACGAAACAAAACCAGCCTGAAGCGGTAATGGAACTCTTTAAGTCATTGCCCAAACCCTTAGCAGCAGATCCCAATATTGTTACCGAGTATGTGCGGTTTCTACTTAAGAACAAGGAACATGCCAAAGCCAAAGAATTATTACGCCGTAATCTGCGTAAGGAATTTAATCCGCAACTCGTTACTCTGTATGGCTCATTACCCAGTGATGATAGTCAACTTGCTTTTGCTGAAAGCCTATTAAAAAAACATGCTCATTCAGCGGAGCTTTATTTATGCTTAGGGCAATTATGTATTAATCGTCAGCTATGGGGTAAAGCGAAATATTATCTGGAGCAGTCGAACGAAATCGAACCCACTCCTTTAGCCTATATGACACTAGGCAAGCTACAGGAAAAATTAGGTGATGCCCACCAAGCCTGTGAAAGTTATAAAAAAGGATTAGCGTTAACAACTCATCATGTATTGATATGAAAAAATTACCGTGGTTTACTTCACCACGGTAATTCAAGCTTTAGTGCAAAAAATACCATTTTACTCGTAATGAACTACATTCATTTATAAAGAATAAGGGTAATTACTGCTTAAATCCGAATATCCATTTTACTGAGTTTCTAAATCAATAATTTATTGCTTTAACTCGCTGATTTTATTGATTTATAATCGTCTGGTTCAAGCGCTCATTTGGAGCCACGCGCGGATAGGCATTTTTTCCTGCTTTTTTCAAAACGTTTAAAGTTCCTCAAACCACCTTATGAGAAAAAGAAGTACTCTGAGTTACCGGTGCAATTGCTGCAAGGGGCAATTCTCTGCGGATTTCTTTTAATACCCTAATTCCTTCATCCTATACGTTATGAAGTACCTATAAGTATAGAATGAGGGAAATTTACTTTGCTCAAGGGAGCTAGCTATAAAAAATTAGAGTTATGGCAATTATCATTGCAAGCTGATTGGGTCTTTTCTACCTGAATAGTGATATGCTGGATACTAAATTCGTGTCTTAACTGTTCTGTCCACTCCATCCGTGATGCGTCGCTTAACTCGACTTCGGGCATGTATAAATGTACCGACATCGCATTTTCCTGCGTACTCATAGCCCAAATGTGTAAATCATGGAAACCATCAACCCCAGGTTTAGCTAACAAAAACTCACTCACCGCAGACCAGGAAATATTTTCGGGTACGCCATCAATAATTAAGCGGAAACTGTTAACAAATAAAGACCAGGTCCCTTTTAAAATAATAACCGCGATAAGTAACCCCACAACCGGATCAATCCAGAGCCAACCTGTAAAATAAATCAAGGCAGCAGAGATTACTACCCCAACCGAAATTAAGGCATCGTAAAATAAATGGAGATAAGCACTCTTGATATTAAGATCATCGGTACCACGCATAAATAAAAGGGCGGTTGAAAAATTAATGACAATACCAATACCTGCCACAATCATCACTGACACGGCTTGAATTTCCGCGGGGGAAAACAATTTATACATTGCTTCCGTAGCAATAATACCGCAGGTGAAGACCAACAAAATCCCATTGGCAAGCGCAGATAGAATAGAGGTTTTTTTCAGTCCATAAGTAGCTTTCATCGTGGGAGCCCGTTTCATCAAACTCGTGGCAATCCAGGCTAAAACCAAGCTCAACACATCGCCTAAATTATGGAATGCATCAGCTAATAAACTGGTGGAGTTTGATAAATAAGCGAACACAATTTGCAAAAGCACAAATAGACCATTCGCAATAATTGCAATTAAAAAAGCCCTATCATAGGTAACAGGACCATGCGAATGGTTATGATGGTCATGACCATCACTGTGTGAATGTGTACTCATAAATCCTCTTTATTTTCTGCCTCGGCAGCATTGTAGTAATTAATTCCTATTTTAATGCGATTACGTTCCTTTTGCCGGCGCCAAGCATTGGTATCTCTTAATGAATAGACACAACCACAATACTCCTGCTTATAAAATTCCTCACGCTTGGCAATTTCATACATACGCGCTGCCCCTCCATTTTTCCGCCAATTATAAGTCCAATAAACCAGTTCGGGATAATGAGCGGCTGCGCGAAGGCCACTATCATTAATTTGGTTCATGTCTTTCCATCGGGAAATGCCTAAGGAACTACTAATCACCGGAAAACCATGCTCATGGGCATATAAAGCCGTACGCTCAAAACGCATATCAAAACACATTGAGCAACGTTTACCGCGCTCAGGTTCCCACTCTAAGCCTTTAGCCCGCTCAAACCAATTATCTTTATCATAATCTGCATCAATAAAAGGAATATTATGTTTTTCGGCAAACTTTATATTTTCCTCTTTCCTAATTTCATATTCCTGAACAGGATGAATATTAGGATTGTAAAAAAATATTGAAAAATTAATTTCTGAACTGATCAGAGCTTCCATTACCTCACCAGAACAAGGTGCACAGCAGGAATGCAGTAATAATTTATCTGCTCCATTAGGCAATTCCAATTGTTCTCTTTCTATCATTGTGATACTTCCGGCAAATTTATAAAATGTTGGCGATAATAAACCAATTCGGCAATTGAGTCTTTAATATCATCTAAAGCTAAATGTTTTGAGTGCTTGTTAAATCCATTTAATAATTCTGGTTTCCAGCGAACCGCTAATTCTTTAAGCGTGCTTACATCTAAATTACGGTAGTGGAAAAAGGCTGCTAATTCAGGCATGTATTTGTATAAAAATCGTCGATCCTGGCATACGCTGTTACCACACATCGGTGATTTTCCTTTCTCAACAAATTGCTTTAGAAAATTCACTGTCTCTTGTTCTGCTTGTTTCTCATCCACAGTACTTTCCAGGACTCGAGCCACTAATCCAGATTGGCCGTGTTGTCGGGTATTCCATGAGTCCATGGCATCCAATTCTGCTTTAGGTTGAGAAATGGCGAAAACGGGACCTTCTCCAATAACATTTAAATGGGGATCGGTCACGACTGTCGCAATTTCAATAATGCGGTTTGCTTCCGGGTCTAAACCCGTCATTTCTAAGTCAATCCAGATTAAATTATGATTGTTTTTCATTTGTTTTCCAGGAGTTTAATATTAAGTCAACACAGGCTACTCGATGCTGGTGTAAAGCATGTTTAATTGCCTCCCCAGTATACCCCTGCGCGATTATAGTTTGTACATTTACCTTAGCACATTCCGCTAATAAGCCACTCCATAGCTGCGCTTGGCGATAATCAACCTTACGTCCACATCCTTCGGCATCTGCCTGGCAAGCAATGAGCATATTATAAAAAAGCTGCGGGCGTCGAAATGCATCCGCTTGCTCTAACACCTTAACTATGGTAGCAGCTCGTAGTTCCGATAGGCGATGAATAGTTAAGTGATACCGTGAAACTGTGATCCCCAATGTACGATATTCATTGGGAATTCGCAAACGTGTGCATAAAGCTTCAATAATTGGTACACCACGCTCTTCATGTCCATGATGACTCGGCCAATTTGCCATCGATGATGTTGCTTTACCTAAATCATGAACTAAGGCCGCGAAACGAATTATCGGATCCGTAGTCAAAGCAACAGCCGCTTGGAGGACCATAAGCGTATGCACACCGCTATCGACTTCATGGTGATAACGGTATGGATTAGGGACACCAAATAAAGCATGTAGTTCCGGGAGAATAATACGCAATGCATCACAAGCACGTAAAGTGCTAATAAATTGTTCCGGATTTCGCTCTTCCAAACTACGTTGCCATTCCTGCCAAACTCGTTCTGCAACTAAATGCGCCAACTCGCCGTTGTGCACCATAGAATACATCAATGAGCGTGTTTCATCTGCCACCTTAAAGCCTAAATGATGAAAACGTGCCGCAAAACGTGCAACACGTAAAACACGCACCGGATCCTCAACAAATGCAGGGGAAACATGTCGTAATACTTTAGCGCGTAAATCCTGCTGCCCTTGATAAGGATCAATTAACTTGCCGTGTTCATCCATAGCTATGGCATTAATCGTGAGATCGCGGCGAGCTAGATCTTCTTCAAGGCTAACCGTATTACTAAAATCACAGGTAAAACCATAATAACCTGGAGCTGCTTTACGTTCTGTGCGAGCTAAAGCATATTCTTCATTAGTTTCAGGATGCAAAAAAACTGGAAAATCTTTCCCAACCTGGCGAAATCCTTTTTTTATTAATTCTTCAGGGCCAGCACCAACCACGACCCAATCCCGCTCTTTTACCGGTAGATTTAGCAATTGATCGCGAACAGCCCCACCCACTAAGTAGACTTTCATTATATGTAATTTACCTTCATACTGTTTAAATAAAAGTATTTGTTAATTTTGCGTTTTAAATTTGCAATAATGGTAATTAATTTTGGCCTATTATCCAATAATGCACAAAATTTAAAAAAACTATCCTAATTATAATATAGATCCTAATCATGAGTAAAAGACGTATTAACAAACAACAGTCTGCGCGTATTGAAAAAATTCAACAAACGTATCAGACGAATAAAGAAAACCATGATAATTTAATGAATGGTCTGGTTATTACTCGTTTCAGCCGCCACGTCGAAATTGAAGATCATCTGGGTGCACATACGCGCTGCTCCATTCGGCCTAATATTGAAACATTAGTTGCAGGCGATCGCGTAGTATGGCAAAACGAAGGAACAAATCAAGGGGTAGTCTTAAGTCTTTACCCAAGAAAAAGTGTCCTTGCTAAGCCGACGGGCGCGGGAGTAGTAAAACCGGTAGCTGCCAATATCACCCAGCTTATTGTGGTTATTGCTGCGAAACCTGAAATATCCTGGCCCCTCCTTGACAGCTATTTGGTTATGGCGGAAACCCTACGGTTACCAGCGATCATCCTTTTAAACAAGACCGATTTACCGTGTACTGAGCTTAAAGAGCGATTAATAGCAGACTATCATCAATTAGGTTATCCCCTTCTATTTATTAGCCAAGATGATGTTAAGGGTATCGCTCAATTAAAAAAGATATTAGATCACCAAGTAAGTGTCTTTGTTGGACAATCAGGAGTGGGTAAATCTTCGCTAATTTCTGCCATTTTGCCCCACGAAGAACACATCGCGACTGGGGCCATTTCAGAGATTTCTGAATTAGGACGGCATACCACCAGTAATTCACGTTATTATCATATACCTAGTGGCGGTGCCTTAATTGACTCACCAGGAGTGAGGGAGTTCAGTTTATGGCATATTGATGCAGCAGAAATTGCGCGTGGCTATAGTGAGTTCAGACCCTTTTTGTCGCATTGTAAATTTAGAAATTGCACGCATAAAGATACTCCCCACTGTGCAATTATAAAGGCTATGGAGGATGGACTGATTGCTAAAAAAAGATATGAAAACTTCCTTAAACTGTGTGCACAATATAAGACATAGAACACGAGTATCCACACCAAGAGGTTTATCGAATCAAATAAAAATTTGAGCTAACTATTAATGCATCACACCAAGTAACACCATAATGAAGCAACTCCGGATTTGAGGAAATAAACCCTGGGTTGCTTCACCTCATTACCATTGACGCTATATGTATATCAACTGGGTTGCCCTATGGGATCAACTCTAGTTTCAGTTTCTTTTAGAGTTTCCTTCTTCTCCTCACAACTTAAAATTGGATTCTTCAAGTCGAATAAGAAACGTCGTATTTTTCCTTGGACATCACTGGCAAGATGGCCTAATTCCAATTTAGTAGCGTAATGCTCAATCACCTCGATTAGATGCTCTACTCCCTCAACAAGTGCTGGATCAATCTTGTAGCACGGTTCAGCATGGAAAAAACTGGGAGATTTATCAATAGGCTGATGATAGCCTAATTCTACTAAACGACTGTTTATATGTACGATACAATTATTTAAAAAATCCCCCTCCACTCCTTCCGACGAAACTCCATCAGCGGAGGTCATGAACGTCTCTAAAGTCTGACGTTGCTGCTTATTAAGCTTAGAAAGAAATTGGGAAAATAAGATATTAACACGCAGCTCTTTTCTAAAGCAGCCTTCCTCTTGAGCATAGGTAGTCACTAACTCATCCAAAAGATCGGTAATTGGCTTTTTAAATATAGTTGCAGTGTGAACAAACCTTAATAGACGATGAAGAATTAACTCTTTAGGATACCAATAGCCTTCCAAAGCAGAATCCTCGTCCTCCAAATTAGAATCCTTCTCGTCCAATGCATTCGCTTTTTTTAACCAGCTCAGAGAGGCAGATGGCCTGATATTTACCCATGGGCTTTGGTCTTTTTTCATCGCAGTGATTTTACTCTGAATCTCATCATAATAGACATCAATATAATTTGGTTTATCAGAGTTATATAATTTTATTAAATGCTGATAGATGCCATAAAACTCTGCAGGAATCTCATTAGGTTGATCCCATGTTGAAATCTCTTTCCCTTTATACAAAAAGCCAGTATAAAATTTAGTCACGAATAAGGATACGAGCAAGCGACAACAATTAATGTATGCTGTAACTTCATTTTGTGCGGTATATGCTGGTTTTTTGCGTTCCTCTTTTAAGATATGTTGTGGTTTCTTTTGTTCTTCAAGATAAAATAAGTGTACGAGACTGCTCTTAGCTTCTAACTCAGGGTGAAGATGAAATAATAATGTGGTTATAGCATAAATCTCTTGCTCCAGATTAAATTGAGTCGCATCAAAAATAGCAATCAGTACATCAAGTAAATGATGCTCTCGGTCTTTATAAAAAACCCTTTGCCCATAGAGAGAATTAACGTCAGCGGCAGCGCTGTTATATATATGTTCAAAAAATTCACTGGCTTTCTTTTGAAAGCAATTAAACTCTTTACCATCAACTTTCAAATTCATATAGCACTCTACCAATTCAAATAAGGGAGCTAAAAAGCTCATAGGCAGCGATCCTACATTTGAACTGGATGTAAACACTTTTCTCTGCAGAAAATCCCAAAAGCTCGTGAAATATTCAGTTTTGGATTGGGGTTCACTTATTTGAGCATCCCCTTTAGTTTCGATAGAAAAGCATGAGTTAACTTTACAGCGCTTTAAGCTGCTTAGTTCATCCAAGGTGAAAACAACCGCGGCATCCATGCTTCTGCTGGTTACTAGTTGATGATTATGAGCTAATAAGTAATCACAAAGACTCCTTTTGCGACAGAGAACAGTCCCTTGATTCGCCAGATAAAAATTAGTCATTGTCTCTGTCTGGGTTAGTGCCGAACCATCATGGGGATCTTTATCATTAGTAATGCTGCTCATGAGAATTTTTAAATACGGAATATCAGCAGGTGTGCTTAATTCTCTCGCTAGATTAACCCAGATACGCTCTATGGGGGAATTACTTAGCGTGTAATCATGATTTTTACCGCGTACAGTCTGCCAGCGCACAGCAAAACACTCTATTAAAAAAACAATATCCGGTTTATTAAGAGGTGTCTCTAAGGGTTTGCTAAGAAAATATGTGGTAATTTTATCCAGAAGAGCAGCGTCACATTCAGCTTGGATGCCTTCTTTGCGTAGTTCCTCAATGTATTCCGATATTCGTTGGACTTTCATAAAATTTATTATTTATGCTAAATGAAAATAACTTAAACTAAAGGGAAGAAAAAATCAACTTTTGATTAATAAAATGACTTTATTATCAACTGATTGAGCAAATATTAATTGTAAATATTTTTTAGAGTAACCGGGTTCCATGCAAGCATGGTTTTCTTTCATGTGTCATTATGCGAGGCGTGGTACTCTGGGTTGCTTTACTGTGTTCTCAATGACAGGTTTTTATTTACTACTGGGGTGGCTAACTACTTTTGACGTAGCGCAGATTGTGCTACGTCAAATACATGAATAGCAGAAACAAAAAAAGCGGCACAAGGCCGCTTTTCTCTTTTAATAAAACCCTGGCGATGACCTACTTTCACATGAGGAGACCTCACACTATCATTGGCGCATGTCTGTTTCA
>NZ_JBGORX010000007.1:0-137441 GCF_044626755.1 Legionella lytica
CAGTGGGGCTTTGGCGGTGAATGTGGTGGTCAATAATGGTGTCTCTAATGCGGTATTAAGTGGCGGCTTCACCTATCAGCCTGCAGCACCAACCCTTGTCAGCATTAGTCCCAATAGTGGTTCTATGGCGGGAGGTACTGCGGTTACTGTGAGCGGTACCAACTTTACCCCAACCACGACCTTAACCATTGGGGGGCTTGCTGCAACGAGCGTGACAGTAGTTAATGCCACCACCTTAACGGCAGTCACTCCAGCGTATGTCAGTGGTTCTTTAGTGAAAAATGTTGTAATAAGCAATAGTGCTGGTAGCGCAACTTTAACGAGTGGCTATACTTATGTTGCCATTGCGCCAACTATTACCAACGTAAATCCAACCAGTGGTCCGATGGCAGGCGGTACGAGCATTACCATTACCGGAACCAACTTTACCCCAACAACGACCGTATCTGTGGGAGGAGTCAGTGCGACATCTGTGGTCGTAGCCAATGCAACCACATTAACAGCCCTAACTCCTGCATATGTAAGTGGTTCATTGACTAAGGACATTACCATTAATAACGGTAATTCAAATGCTACTTTATCCAGTAGTTTCACCTACATTGCTCCAGCGCCCACCTTGGTAAGTATTGCTCCCACCTCAGGAACAACTGGGGGTGGAACGTCAATCACTTTGAATGGAACAGGCTTTACTCCTGGTACTACGGTAACGATTGGTAGTGTGGCGGCAACGAATGTGAGTGTGGTGAACTCCACTACCTTAACGGCAACAACTCCAGCGTATGTTAGTGGCGCCTTGGTGCAATCGGTGAGCGTGAATAATGGGGTGGGCACGGCAAGTTTGTTAAATGCATTCACTTATATTGCGAGCGCACCAACCATTACTTCGATTGTGCCAACTTCAGGTACGTCTTCTGGTGGTACGAGTGTTACGATTTCTGGTTCTAATTTTATTCCCGGAACTACCGTAACTATTGGTGGCCAGGCAACAACCAGCACCAGCGTGGTGAATGCAAACACCATCACCGCAGTAACACCTGCTTACACCAGCGGCTCGTTGACCGTAAATGTTGTGGTGAACAATACGATTTCTACCGCCACCTTAACTAATGGTTATACTTATATTGCGGTCACTCCAAATATTACTTCCTGTAATTATCCTGGAGGTATATTAACAACCGCATGGGTATGCGTGGGAACCAATATGAACGTATTTCCTAATACATTCTTAAATATTCGAGGGGGGCTGCTTTGTACCGCAGGGGTGAGTATTACTGGCATCGTGGCAACGGTTACGAATGCATTGAATCTTGGGGGGAACTCCTTACTTCCTGGTCTGTATTCTGGTTGTTCGGTTCAGCTTTGTAACAACAGTACGTGTACGGGCATAAACTCTAATATTGTGGCATTTAGTTAAATTTGCCATTTTAGATTGGAATTTTTTTAGACCTTCATTAATACTTGATATTAATGAAGGTTTTTGATTTAAGGTGACTATTGTGAATGAGCTAGATATTTTAAAATTATTTTATGACGAGATGAAACTTCTCGGCGTAACCCGTGATCAAGTGTTTTTAACGATTGAAGAGGAAGCAGCGGCAGTTTTATCGCAGAAACTGAATATGCCTGTTTCTGTAGAGGAGGCACAAAAATTAACTGACATTTGCATTGCTAATGAATGGTTAGAGCGCACTACCGCAGACCCTCATTATAAGTATTTATCCCTGACTGAAGCGGGCTTACAGATTGTGCTGGCGAATGAGTACAGTTAATTTGTTAAAGAATCGCAATCAAAGGTATAAACTTTAAGCAAAAATCGGTAAAATACATCACTTTATTTTTTTAGTTGTTGCCATGCCAAAACGAACTGATATTAAATCCATATTGATACTTGGTGCAGGGCCTATTGTTATTGGGCAAGCGTGTGAATTTGACTATTCTGGCACTCAAGCAGTACGGGCGCTAAGAGAAGAAGGGTATCGAGTTATTCTGGTTAATTCTAACCCCGCAACGATTATGACAGATCCAGAATTAGCGGATGCAACTTACATTGAACCCGTTTCCTGGAAAGAAGTAGCACGGATTATTGAAATTGAACGTCCGGATGCCTTGTTACCCACGATGGGAGGGCAAACGGCGCTAAACTGTGCTTTGGATCTGGTTCGTGAAGGTATTTTGGCAAAATATTCCGTAGAAATGATAGGGGCTACGCGAGAAGCAATTGATAAAGCTGAAGATCGGGAAAAGTTCCGCCAATTAATGATTAAAATTGGTTTGGAAATGCCGCGCTCTGCCATTGCTCACTCGATGGAAGAAGCTTTTCAGGTGCAAGCGCAATTAGGTTATCCTGCGATCATTCGCCCTTCATTTACCATGGGTGGTAGCGGGGGGGGGATTGCGTACAACCGGGAAGAATTTGAAGAAATTTGTACTCGCGGTTTAGAGCTGTCACCCACCCATGAATTACTGATTGATGAGTCGGTCTTGGGTTGGAAAGAGTATGAAATGGAGGTGGTACGTGACAAAAATGATAATTGCATTATTGTCTGTACTATTGAAAATCTTGACCCGATGGGGGTGCATACCGGTGACTCCATTACTGTGGCGCCAGCACAAACACTAACAGATAAAGAATATCAACGCATGCGTGATGCAGCGGTTAAAGTGTTACGCGCAGTGGGCGTTGATACGGGTGGTTCAAACGTACAGTTTGCGATTAATCCTGAAGACGGACGTATGCTGGTGGTGGAAATGAACCCTAGGGTTTCGCGCAGCTCCGCTCTTGCGTCTAAAGCGACTGGTTTTCCGATTGCCAAGATTGCTGCAAAACTGGCGGTTGGCTACACGCTTGACGAATTGAAGAATGAAATTACTGGAAGCAAAACTCCAGCCTCATTTGAACCGAGCATTGATTATGTCGTTACTAAAGTGCCGCGTTTTAACTTTGATAAATTCCCGCAAACCTCGGATACCCTAACGACACAAATGAAATCGGTGGGGGAGGTAATGGCTATTGGTGCTAACTTCCAGGAGTCCTTACAAAAAGCGATTCGTGGATTGGAAACTGGACGTTGTGGCTTACACCCAATCTTTAAAAATGACGATTTGGCTGAGTTGCGGGGTCATTTACGTGAGCCTACGCCCGATCGCTTATGGTATATAGCGGATGCATTTCGTCATCATTTGTCGCTTGAAGAAATTCATATGGAGAGCCGGGTTGACCCCTGGTTCTTGGCGCAGATTGAAGAGTTGGTACAGCTTGAGTGTTCCCTTCAAGATAAGAAGCTTAATGAACTGGATAAGACCACGCTGAGATTATTAAAACGTCGTGGCTTTGCTGATGCTTATTTAGCCCAACTATTAAGTTGTACTGAAGATGAAGTACGTGCTTGGCGTAAAGAACTAGGCATAGTGCCCGTGTATAAGCGCATCGACTCCTGTGCGGGGGAATTCCCCAGTGATACGGCATACATGTACTCCTGCTATGAGAGTAGTTGCGAGGCGCGTCCAGACAGCGACAAGAAAAAGATTATGATTCTTGGTGGCGGTCCTAACCGCATTGGTCAAGGAATTGAATTTGACTATTGCTGCGTGCATGCGGCGATGGCATTAAGAGACGCTGGATGTCAAACCATAATGGTAAATTGTAATCCAGAAACAGTTTCTACAGACTTTGATACTTCGGATCGCCTGTACTTTGAACCGGTAACACTTGAAGATGTGCTTGCTATTGTGGATGTAGAACAGCCAGATGGAGTCATTGTTCATTATGGCGGACAAACACCATTAAAATTGGCGCGTGCTTTAGAGGCGAATGGGGTGACTATTATTGGTACTTCGCCGGATGCAATTGACACGGCAGAAGACCGGGATCGCTTCCAGAAACTGGTTACGGAATTACGTTTGCATCAGCCTGAAAATGGCACTGTACGTAGCGAGGCAGAAGCTATTGCTTTGGCGAACAAGATTGGCTATCCCTTAGTCGTTAGACCCTCCTATGTTTTAGGCGGAAGGGCTATGGAAGTGGTCTATCAAGAAGAGGATTTACGCCATTATTTATCCCATGCTGTGGCCGTATCCAATGATTCACCGGTGCTACTGGATAGATTTTTAAATGATGCCATTGAAGTGGATATTGATGCCGTCTGCGATGGTAAGGATGTCTTGATTGGTGCGGTCATGGAACATATTGAACAAGCAGGAATTCACTCTGGTGACTCTGCCTGTACACTGCCACCTTTTAGTTTGAGTGTGGTGGTGCAACAAGATTTGATGGAACAAATGCGCCAAATGGCATTGAAATTAGGTGTAGTGGGTTTAATCAATGCGCAATTTGCCATTCAAGCTGATGATATTTATGTGTTGGAAGTGAATCCACGGGCATCACGTACGGTTCCTTTCGTATCCAAAGCGACAGGCTTACCTTTAGCGAAGATTGCGGCACGTTGTAAGTTAGGTATGAGTTTAAAAGAGCAGGGCTTAAGCCAAAATCATCATATGCCGGCATTTTACTCGATTAAATTGCCGGTTTTCCCTTTTATCAAGTTTGCTGGAGTCGATTCGATTCTTGGGCCAGAGATGAAGTCGACAGGCGAGGTAATGGGGATCGCAAGGCGTTTTGGACAAGCATTTGCTAAGGCACAATTGGGCGCAGGGTGTAACATTGCCAAAAGGCGACGTGCTTTTGTTTCCGTACGTGATGCGGATAAAACCAGGGTGGGAGAGATTGCCAAACGCCTGATTGAATTAGGTTTTGAAATCATTGCCACTCGGGGTACGGCTTTAGTATTACAAGCGGCAGGAGTTGATTGCCGCCGAGTATTTAAAGTTTCTGAAGGACGTCCCCATGTATTGGATTTCATTAAAAATCATGAGATCGATTTCATTGTAAATACTACTGAAGGTAAGCGAGCTATTGCAGATTCCTTTGCAATCAGACGCAATGCCTTGCAGCACAAGGTGAGTTATACGACAACTCTTTCTGGTGCTGAGGCAGCATGTCTTGCGATGAAATATGAAGACCGAGAGACTGTAACTCGTTTACAGGATTTACATTAACTATTGGTATCATTATTGGGGAGCAGTGGTTTTATTGTTCCTAAACAATCATTATTCTGGTCTAGGGGAGACAACCAGAATAGAGATTCAATGAGGTATCTTTTACCAGGGAATTACATTTAGAGGTTGATATGAATAAACATCCCATGACAATACAAGGTGCAGAAGCACTGAAAGAAGAATTACAACGTTTAAAATTTGTTGATAGACCACGAATTGTAGAATCAATTGCTACAGCACGTGCACATGGCGATTTAAAGGAAAATGCTGAGTATCATGCTGCGCGTGAACAGCAAAGCTTTAATGAGGGTCGTATTCAAGAGTTGGAAGCCAAATTATCTAATGCGCAAATTATTGATATCAGTAAATTAGCGAATAATGGCAAGGTGGTATTTGGCTCAACGGTCACGGTTTGCCATCTCGCAACAGATGCGCAGATCACTTATCAGATCGTTGGCGAAGATGAAGCAGATATTAAACTGCATAAAATTTCATACAGTTCACCGATTGGTCGCGCCCTTATTGGCAAAGAGTTGGATGATGTCGTAACGGTCAATACGCCTGGTGGCATGGTTGATTACGAAATCGTTGAAGTACAGTATGTATAATCCTGCCTATCTATTTATATCACCATGTAATTAAATATCCCTGCGGTTGGGTTTTATAACCCAACCGGTAATTTTATTTCTTATCTTCGTTCTTTAATTAGAATTTTCGATGTATGTGCAAAGCCGAATGAACTTCAAGAAGAGGATCCAGGTGAATAAACTGGGTCAAGGAGTATTCCACATTAGCGAAGGCTAATATTGATATTGGTGGCATAATACCCGTATTACGACTATGTCTAATACGGGCTACGAATGATTTTAAGATTGAAACTCGTTTTGCTGAATACCACCAACAACCCAGGCACTGTTGCCATCAAATTGGCGGAAATGCCAGATTTCATCTAATTGAGTCATTGGCTCATCATTTTCTTTGATTGAGCCCGTAAAGTGCACGCTGGCAATATAAGAATTAGTTTGTCTTGAGATATCCAATAATTCTGCTTCTAAATTAATGACTTCCGTTTTATTGGGCTCATTGCCACGCTCATCCAATTGCATTTTAATTTCCGCAAATACTTCAGGAGCGGTAAACTCTCTTAAATCTTGAGTATTTTTTTCATCGTAAGCGGCTTGTAGGCGATTAAAGCTTACTTTAGCTTCGCGTAAAAAGTTTGCGGGCGAAAAGCCTGCTGGAACATCTGCCGCACCGCTACTATTGGCGCCAGAATTGTTAAACGCTTGAGTAAAATTGTTAAACGGACTTTGTTGCTGGTTAAATGCACGGTTTTGCTGTCCAGTTTGCATTCCCGGCTGCATGCGTCTGCGGAAAAAGTTAACTGCAAAAAATATGATTGCACCTACAATTAACCAAGTCATTATGCCAGTGCCGAAGCCATGCCCCATAAACAGGCTGGTTAATAGGCCACCAATTAATAAGCCACCTAAGAGTCCACCCCACTTGCTGGTATTGTTAGCACGTTGTCCTAAAGGCGTGGTTTTTTGAACTTTATTTGGGGAGTACATGCTGCTTTGTGAGCGTTGCACGCCAAAACTTCTGCCACCGCCAAAACGCTTGGCTGCGGCTTCATTAACCAACAGACCAAAGCTTAGTATGGTGATAAGTAAACAGGAAATGAGAGTACGCATAGTATCTGACCTTTCTTTAAATAGGGACTCTAAGTATATATGAACCAAGGCTATTTTTCCCCTATGTGAGCAAAAAATAACCTATAATTAATAAAGTAGTTATTGAGCACTATCTTTTGATGGTCGATAGATATACAGGTTTCTTGAAGTTAGTTTATTTTGTGCTCTTATTTTCCTTTGCCAAAGCAGTGCATCAGCAGAAGAGGAGGGCGCTTCAATAATTTGGACATATGAATCAACTGCCATAATGACATTGTTCATGTACCTCCAAAGTTGATGAGGGAGGCTATCATGCGTGAAAAAAGAAATACTGATCTGATGATCGCTCTCGGTCTTTTCCATCCAAAAGGTGGTTCAGTACCTAAACGTAAACATAAAATAGTAATCCTGGATAAAGCGCGAATGCATCGCGAGGGAGATACTTTTGAGTTTATTGAGAAGCCGGAGGATGGTGCACTGGGTAGTGTGGTAAAAGAAAAGATTTGTTTGGGATTTTATGGCTTAGTGGCTAAAGTCCCTTATAGTTTAATTGCCCTACGTGATCACAGTTACATGCAGCAACTACTCTTTAGTTATTTCCTGACGGAAGAGCTTAAGTTCGCTAAAAAAGAGACCCTAAATCACGGAAAAAAGTGGACTGATCAATTAGAGCTTAAGTTAATTAATCGCAAGGAGCGGGACATACAGGAAAACGTTGCGTTGCTCTTAGATAAAGCAACTTATGGGAGTCTTAATAAACCCGTGTATGCTACTTTCATGGAGCAATATGTAAAAGGATATTCGGATTTAGGCTCAGAGGTAGTTGATCATATTCGGCAACAGGGAAATCCCCCTGAACAAATTACTGCAAAAGATGGACTTAGCTATGAGTTAGAGCAGTTAATGTCTCTTGCTGCCATAGCAAAAATTGTAGGTGATCCGGATTGGTTGGGTGGAAGTGGTTGTAATACCGGCTATGTGCTTGAAGAGGGGCGTGCTAAAGTCGTACTTGTTGATGCAGGGCAGGCTTTAACTAATGATGAAATGCATATTAAGTCTCATTCAAAAGATATTCAGATAGGCAAAAATCAAGAGAAAGGCATCGTTTTTGAGCAGTTAACAATGAAACAGCGAGAAGAATATATTGGTACTTTATATCGTTTTACTAGTTTAGATAACCAGCAGCTCTATGAGTTGATTTCAGCATTGGTGCGACGTGGTGGCGTTTATAATACGAGAAAAGATGATAAAGATAATCCGATCATTTTGTTTCAGGATGCACAAGCGGAAGACATGGCAGTTAAAATGATGAATAATATAATTCAATTAAGGGAGACTTATGCGGTTGAATTGCAGAATTATCATGAAATGGCAATGCAACAGGGTTTGCTCAATCCATTACGCGAATTGTCACCAGAACATTTTATCTTACAGCCAGAAGAGGTATTTGCACCGACTTCTAGGGAAATGGCGATGAATGAGCTCTTTTTATCAACCTAAAAAATATGCTTTGTTACTCAAGATAAATTAGAGGCTTTACAGGATTTAGTTAATTTCATTGAGCTTGTTGAGCTGAAAGGAACGGACCATCATTAGGAATCACACCTAATTGGGAAAGGTAATGTAGCCTTATATCTGCACTGTTTCTAGAAGGGGTCGCTCTTTATTTGTTCTTGTTGCTCTTTATTTTTCCAAAAAAGGTTTTGGGGCATTTTGGGGCTTTTAAAAAATTCATAATGTTCTCTTAATGTTTCATTGCTATAATCCCCCCAAATTTAGTCCAATATCACCCTTGTTGTGGAGAATAATTATGCCTGGTTTTTTTAAACGCCCTGATCCTCAAAAGAGTTTTTTCTCTAATTATATTGATCATCTTCATGCATTAGTCTTACAAACAGGAGCACTTTGGGAGGATTTTAATAAACTGAAAAGCTCCGAAGAAAAAGAGGACTTTGTTTGGAACACATTAAATAATCGCAATCTTTTATTACACCCTATACGTGATGGCCATGATTATATGGATGAGGTAATGGGTGCTACAGTTTTGCCTGCAGTGGCATTTATGACTGCCGCGGGTGCCCTCGTGGCTTCTGTATGGGAAGGTGCGCAGGCTTTAGCTATTCACTGGGGACTTATGCAAAATGACCATAAAGACCATGCAGATAACGCGCTGGGTTATATCATAACCGCAGCTGCAGCACTCACTATTTCTGTGGTGTCTTTTATTAAGTCATGGATAAGCATGGTAAGTCGTCTTGTTGCTACTGTCGAACAAGGTTTTGCTAAGCAAGATGCACCTCGTTTTTATAATGAGGATAAAGAGCCTGGGGTGGAATCGCTTCGAGATGGCGCTAAAGGGTTTGTTGATG
This sequence comes from Legionella lytica, assembly GCF_044626755.1. GTDB lineage: Bacteria > Pseudomonadota > Gammaproteobacteria > Legionellales > Legionellaceae > Legionella > Legionella lytica_A. Next base: position 9,098 of record NZ_JBGORX010000007.1, read on the forward strand.
GCATTGCTGATACTGTTAATAACCTGTTTAAGCCATAATAGACTAGAGAGGCTGGGCTGTTAAGCCCAGCATTCTTAATTTCTAACATAGATAAGTGAACTATTTGAATAAAACTTAGCTTTAAACAATAGCCTCATTTAACACAAAGCCATTCAAAATTCCGGGAGTAAACGGATTCACCTGATTATTGGTTTTTAATAAATAACGTCCCGAATTACTGTTCACTTCAAAAAGAATTTGCAAACTTGAGCTGTCGTGCTCATCAATTAACACGTTTACTTTTTCCAGAAGCTTAAATAATGCCCAATTACCTTGTTCTGCCAATTCATAGTGATTACCATCAATAGAATCTAGGGCGAGTTTGACATTGGGTTGAGGCCAAATAAAGCGAATATGTGATTCACTACTTTGATTGTCTGCTATTTGCGTATGTCCAATCTCCAGAACCAGGCTGGCAATCACGGGATCCAGATTTATTTTTTGCAAGCTGAAGTCGATGCGACTCTCATTACTGCCATTAGGGAAAAACATATTAGTAATTATATTTGCCCGCATGAGTGCATCTAGAGTTTCTGTAGCGATAGGAAGCACGGAGTCATTAACGGCCTTAGGTTTCCACTCTGCAGAGGAGGTATCCAAGAACGGTTTCACAAATTGCTCCGTAAAGGAGTTTAAGGAACCATTGGTCGCGAAAAAGTGGTTAAAATCGGCAAGAGCAATCTCTTCACGTTGATTCGCATCCAAGGGATAACGTTTGGCAATTCGATGTTGGAATTCTTGATAAATCGTTTGCTGCCATTGTTGATTAATGTACTGACGGCTGTCTTTGAGCAAGAGCCCCCAGGTTTCACCGGCTAATTGTTTCGCCCAACTGCTTAAGGGTTCGGGTAATTGTCGTGCTTGATTAAAGAGTAAGCTGACCGGATCGGAAGCGGTATCAGTCATAAAACGGGATCTAGTTATATTAAAGGCTGTTTTTCCGCCGTCATTAATCATTGATAGGGTGGATATGAAGCGATCTAACTCTTCTATTTTTATACTTAATTCTTTAGTGCCGGAGAGGCTCATTAAATTTAAATCGGTAAATTGGCTGGCAATTGCCTGGTTAAATAAGGATGCTTCGTTGCTTAAATCCGCCTTGGTTTCTTGCTGCAATAAGCCAACTAAAGAGGCGACGGCATGCGATTGTTCCAAGCGTTTAGCAACCTGACGGCCTTCCTGATAATTCTGATAATGTGCCGGTTGTGAGCGGCGCATAAAGGTTTGCCACCAGGTTACATAATCGTAACTATACGCTTGCGTGAGCATATTAGGTAAATCAGAGATATCCTGATGCGCAAGCACCCAGTTTTCTTTTTGCAGGTTTTGGCTTATTTCGGGAATTCTTTTGATTATCTCGTGAAAGCCGGCTCGGGTGTAATAAACAGGTAATTCATCGGTTGCTAAAATAAATCCATCCGCAGTAATTTTTTGTCGCGTGCTGGGGAAGGACTCTTTGGCAATAGAATAATAAAGGTAGCTGCTCGGCAAGGCATTAAGATAATTACGTGCATCACTGACCACTTGCGATTTCATTAACATTTCTTTAGGTGGTTTGCTTAAAGATTGCTTGAGTAAGGCCATTTGCTTTTGCAATTCTGCGGCAGGTAAATTACGCCATTGTGCGCTAAACCAATCGTGAATCTGAGTTGCAGAAAAATGTTCGGGCTGTCCCAACATCAGATATACTTTAAGGGCGTTATAACGTGCAATAGGGGTGTTGCCTGGGCTGCTCATGACGCTTTCAAGTTCTGCCGTGATTGCGGGTAAAAACTCCCCTTGTAAGCGATGCTCCGTATTATTGTGTAAATTTGATTTTAATTGATGTACCGTGGGTAAAGATAAAGAATTACTGGAAACATTAGCTAATTTTTTAGCGGCATTGGAGAGGTGATACAGCGCTTGCTTACCCTTATCTTTTTGGCTCACCAAGGCATCATAAGCCAGCAATTCTTTACTGACCTCATCGAGTAAGTGCACGGCTTTATAATGATGATAACTTAAAACACATAAAGCAATTCCGGCAAGACCTGCGGTAAGTGCAACTAATGGTTTTTGGGAAAATTTCCGTGCTTGTGGCAGTTGGCTGCATTGTTCCTGGATGGATTTTAACGCCCCTTCAACAAAATAGGCTCTAAAATTAGTTGCTTGCGGGAAGGTATCTTGCACTACTAAGGCATATTCGTGTTGAATTTTCTTATTTAAACGGTCAATACTAACCCCACTTTGCTCCGCGCTAGTAAAATAAATCGAATGCAGCTGGAATAGTTTAGGTGAAATTCCTTGCAACAAGGAATGAATGGGAGGGCGTAAGCCTGCCATTTGAATGGGGAATTCACGAATTAAGCTGCGTCTTATTGTTGAACGAGCAGGATGCATTTTGGGGATTACTTGTTGTCCTATCGCTTCAAGCAACTGATTGAATTGTGAGGTAAATGTTTCGATTTTTTTGTGTAACTCATTCACGCAATCTAATGAAAAACCTAATGGTTTTAGTAGGTCAGAAGCATGATTTGATTGGTAAAACTCAGTAAAGCCGGCCAAGGTATCCATTTTGGTGAAAATCAACGCTAATTCAACCGGATAACCTAAGTTAACACCCCAGCGCTCTAATAATTGTAAATGGGCTTTTCTTTTCTCACCAAATTGATTGCGGTCGCTAATGAGTAAATCTTCGACATCAATACACAGCACTACCCCGGTAATTTTAAGGTAACTGCTGCACCGATTGAGTTGCTTTAAGGTATTTTGCAACAGAGTTTTACTGTTGGTAAACCATCCCTCACCTAGTTCAACGATAATACCGCCTGGGTTAAAATAAACTTTGGCATGCTCTTCACTGAAAACCGGCATTTCTTCCATATTGCTTTGTTTTAATAAAGAAGATTTACCTTGCGCATGTTTTCCGGTGATGACGATAAACGACAATTGATTGCTTTGTGGTTTTAATCGTGAGAGTGTTTTTTTAATTGCATCACATAATGCATGTAAAGAGTTGTCCATTATTTATCCAGCAATGCAAGTTGGGTATGACCAATCAAAACGGCTTTTGCTTTATTTTCTAATAAAAGGTGACTGGTAAAGAAAGCAAGCGAAACAATCGCTGCAGCAATGGCTACGGTTACTATGGAGGTTTTATAATTTTTCTTCACGATTTTCGGCATGGGATTTTCATTAAAAAGACGTTGTGGTTTATGAAAACGATGCTGTTGTGTGATTTGGTACAGATCTTCAATGTAATTATCTAAAACTTGCCTCCCATCCGCTTTAAGATGGTGGCATCCTTCAAATCCAAGTATCAGTAAATAATACACCAGTTCAATCAGGTCAAGGTATTGATTTGGCCGCTCTTTAACGTAGTCGACAATTTCAAAGAAACGGTCTTGAGGCTGGGCATTATCGTGGGTTAATGGGGTAAAGGCTTTGAATTCAGCGGTGATATTATAGACACGCATGTAACTTTTACCGAGCATCTCATCGATTGTTGCTGAAACCAGGTAGTAGGCAATACCAATTAGTGCTTCTGGATATTTCGAAGCATGGAGCTTGCTGTGAAAGGCCAACAGTTCATGCTCAATATTATCTCGGATGTGGTCAACCGGAGGCAAGGCCGCACTTAAACACAGGCGCTCTAACAGGGATAATAATGGCCCGGCTGCGGCAACTAAGGTATTGGTTGAAAATGGAGCAATAAATAATTTAGAGCGATAGTAGCCTTGCGGGGCAGGCAAGGGACCCGAGTTCGTGACGGGATTACTGACAAGTGAGGTGGAGTAAAGCTCAGCTGCCATCGTGTAGCTCCTAAACGGTTTTTTGCTCTGTCATCCATTCTGATGTGCAAAAACTATAAATTCAAAAGAAGATGATAATACGTTATGTACTGCTCTGAGTTCAAGTACAGTTGGTGGGGAATTTAATTGCAGCTGGGTTTTTGGTGCTAGCAGATGGAATGACCTTGCCGCCTTTTTTACGCCTCACTCCGCGTGACTTGTTCGTGGGAGAGGAGTCGACGAGGTAACGGTGATGTCAATCCCCCGTATTCCGCAGCATTAATACGGGCTGCCATGTGAAATAACCAACCATCCCTAACTTGCATCAACCCACTATAATAAGGTACCATTCGCCTTTGCCGTATATAGACCTATTTTAGTACTATATTTAAAGTAAGAATAACAATAATTATGCGCCGGCTTTGTCTTTAATTAAGACTTATTTAGTACTAGATTATTTGGCTTTGGAGTGTTATGCTGCGCATCAGCAAATTGGCCGATTATGGAACAGTTGTGATGGTGTACCTTGCCAGGCACCCACAGGATTTATGTAACGCCCGTGATATTGCTTTACATACGCATTTGACTGTCCCAACGGTAAGTAAAATTTTAAAACGTTTAACCAGTGCAGGCTTGCTCACCTCAGTGCGAGGAGTAACCGGAGGATATCGGTTACGCAGGCCTGCTACTGAAATTTCCGTGTCGCAAATTATTTTTGCGCTGGAAGAACATCGTGGTTTCACCGAATGCAGTTTGCAACCTAATGACTGCTCGTTACAAGGAGTTTGTACGATTCAGGGCAATTGGCGACTTATTAGCCAGGCGATAGAGACCGCGTTGGATAGTGTGAGTTTGGATACCTTGGCAAAACCAACTCTACAGGTACGTGACATAGAGCGTATCCGACAATTAGCAAGTGGAGTCAATCGTGGCTAAAAGCAGTGAGCAACTTAATTCTCTGCTCGATAGAGAATATCAACATGGTTTTATAACCGACATTGAAGTAGAAACTTTTGAACCTGGACTGAATGAAGACGTGATTCGTCGTTTGTCAGCCATTAAAGGGGAACCTGAGTTTTTACTGGAATGGCGTTTACAAGCATTCAGGCATTGGTTAACTTTGCCACATCCTGAATGGTCTAGTGTACATTATCCTCCCATAGATTATCAGACTATTTCTTATTATTCAGCGCCGAAAAGCAAAAAAGATGCGCCTAAGAGCCTGGATGAGGTTGATCCGGAATTATTAAGAACCTATGAAAAATTAGGGATCCCTCTAAAAGAGCAAGAGCTATTGGCTGGTGTTGCAGTGGATGCCGTATTTGATAGCGTTTCTGTCGCGACGACGTTTAAAGCCAAATTGGCTGAGAAAGGCGTAATCTTTTGCCCCTTCTCTGAAGCGGTACACACGTATCCTGACTTACTGATGAAGTATTTAGGTTCGGTGGTGTCCTATCGTGATAACTTCTACGCCGCCTTGAATTCGGCCGTATTTAGCGATGGTTCATTTGTCTACATTCCTAAAGGCGTACGTTGTCCGATGGAATTATCTACCTATTTCCGTATCAATGCTGCATCTACGGGACAGTTTGAGCGTACGTTGATTGTGGCTGATGACGATAGCTATGTTTCTTACCTTGAAGGGTGTACTGCGCCTATGCGTGATGAAAATCAATTGCATGCGGCCGTAGTTGAATTGGTAGCCTTAGATGGCGCACAAATTAAATACTCTACCGTACAAAACTGGTATCCAGGCGATAAAGAAGGTAAGGGCGGTATTTATAATTTTGTAACCAAACGCGGTGCTTGCCGGGGTAAGCGTTCTAAGATTTCCTGGACGCAGATTGAAACAGGTTCTGCGATTACCTGGAAATATCCTAGCGTTATTTTGCAGGGTGACGATTCGGTAGGTGAGTTTTATTCGGTTGCTTTAACCAATAATTACCAACAGGCAGATACGGGCACCAAGATGATCCATATTGGTAAAAACACGCGTTCCACCATTATTTCTAAAGGAATCAGTGCTGGCCGTGCTCATAATGCTTATCGTGGCTTAGTGCGCATCGCGCCAACGGCAACAAATGCCCGTAACTACACTCAATGTGACTCTATGTTGATGGGCTCTGAATGCTCGGCACATACGTTCCCATACATTGAAGTGAAAAATCCAACCGCACAAGTAGAGCATGAAGCAACCACGTCCAAAATCAGTGAAGAACAATTGTTTTATTGCCAACAACGCGGCATTGACACTGAAGATGCAGTTTCTATGATTGTGAACGGTTTTTGTAAGCAAGTATTGAAAGAATTACCCATGGAATTTGCTGTAGAAGCCACTAAATTGCTGGGTTTAAGTTTAGAAGGGGCAGTAGGCTAATATGTTAAAAATTAATGAATTAAATGTTGAAGTGAATGAACAGCCGATTTTAAAAGGCATTAATCTTAATGTTAATCCAGGCGAAGTTCACGCCATCATGGGGCCTAACGGTTCAGGAAAAAGTACCTTATCTAAAGTTTTAGCGGGTCATCCTTCGTATCAGGTAACCAGTGGCGATATGATTTATTTAGGTGATGATTTAGCGCCTTTATCTCCTGAAGAACGTGCCCGTGCGGGAATTTTCCTATCGTTTCAATATCCGGTGGAAATTCCTGGGGTAACCAACATTAATTTTCTTAAGGCTTCTGTCAACGCTGTACGTAAAGGCCAAGGCAAAAATCCTTTAGATGCTATTGAGTTTTTAAGTTTCATTCGTGAAAAGTGCGAATTATTAGATATGGATGAAAGCTTTTTATACCGCAGCATCAACGAAGGATTCTCTGGCGGTGAGAAAAAGCGTAATGAAATCCTGCAAATGGCAGCTTTAGAACCTAAATTAGCCATTCTTGACGAAACCGATTCAGGTTTGGATATTGATGCGTTACGGATTATTTCTCATGGAGTAAACGCCATGCGCTCGCCCGAGCGTTCTATTGTTTTAGTAACGCACTATCAACGTCTATTAGATTACATTGAGCCTGATTTTATTCACGTATTGGTGAATGGACGAATTATTATGTCAGGTGATAAAACCCTGGCACTTGAATTAGAGAAAAAAGGGTACAGCTGGCTTGAGGAAACGGTGTAGTGATGAACGAGATTCTGGATTTTTATCAGCAACAAGCTACCGCTAGCCTGTCAACGACTCCCTGGCTTGCCCAGTTGCAAACCAAAGCGTTAACGAATCTAAACCGCCAAGGTTTTCCTACGCGTCAGGATGAAGAGTGGAAGTACACGAATGTTGATGCTTTATTAAAACAGTCATTTACGCAATATAAGCGTGATGCGGTTGCTGCTTGCCTACCCGTTTCTGATTTGCCGGTAGTACAACAAGTACTTATCCACAATGGCTTAATTTCTGGGATAGAACAGATTGTTAAAGCGATGCCTGCTGGGGTTTTAGTGTTGCCTTTAACCGAGGCGCTCACCAGCCATGCAGAGTTAGTACAAGCACATTTAGGGCACAGTTTAAACCAAGCACATGGTTTTCATTTCTTAAATACGGCGATGATTCATTGTGGCGTATTTATTTATATCCCTGAAGGCGTTTGTGTGAATGAGCCTATCACATTAACTCATATCCAAGATCAGGCCAACCAAGCTGTGCACTTGCGACATTTGATTGTTGCCGAAGCGGGAAGCCAAGCATCCATTATTGAAGATTATCAAGGTGCTGATGACACCAGTTATTTCACGAATGTAGTTACTGAGGTTTTTCTCGGTGCCAATGCCAAACTTACTCATTGTAAACTGCAACGTGAAAGTAAAATGGCTTATCATATCGGCCATGTTTCAGTGAAGCAAGGTGCGAGTAGCGACTTTGCGAATCATTCATTAAGTTTAGGTGGTAAATGTGTACGCTCTGATTTAAGCCTGTATTTACAAGAAGAAAAAGCGCACTGTTTAATGAATGGGATTTATGCGCCTGCAGAAGGGCAGCATGTGGATCACCACACGACAGTACATCATTTAGTAGCGAACTGTACGAGCGACCAAGACTACAAAGGTATTTTAACTGGCCGTTCGCGTGCAGTATTTAATGGTAAGGTGATTGTGGCGAAAGATGCCCAACATACTAATGCCAAGCAGCAAAATAAAAACTTATTACTTACTGCGAATGCAGAAGTGGATACCAAACCGCAATTAGAGATTTTTGCCGATGATGTACAGTGTTCACATGGTGCAACAGTTGGGCAATTGGATGAAGAAGCACTGTTTTATTTAGCAACGCGTGGAATAGGACGTGTGGAAGCATCCCATTATTTAATACATGCTTTTGCCCAGGATAATTTGCGGCTCATTCCGCAAGCCAAGTTGGCAGAAGTGATGGGCCATTTATTAATACAACAACTGGGGTAAGCACATGGACACGATTGACTCATTAGTTGACACCTTAAACATCAATGCGATCCGCGATGATTTTCCGATTTTGCATCAGCAGGTCAATGAGCATGATTTAGTTTATTTTGACAATGCGGCGACGACACAAAAACCGAAAGCAGTTATTGAGGCAATTAAACGTTATTATGAGTTGGATAACTCCAACGTGCACCGTGGCGTGCATACCCTAAGTGTACGTGCAACCGATCTTTATGAAGTCGCACGTTCGCGGGTAAAGCATTTTATTAATGCGCGTTCCGCACGTGAATGTATTTTTGTGCGGGGTACTACTGAGGCGATTAATTTAGTGGCGCAAAGCTATGTTGCACCCCGTTTGCTTCCAGGCGATGAAGTATTAATTACTCATATGGAACATCATTCGAATATTGTTCCCTGGCAAATGATTTGTAAAAAGGCTGGGGCTAAATTGCAAGTAGCACCAATTACGCAAGAGGGTGAAGTCATCCTTGATGAGTTTGCCAAAAAATTAAGCGAGAAAACCCGTTTTGTTTCCCTGAATTATGTGTCTAATGCATTGGGTACGATTAATCCAGTGAAAAAAATGATTGAAATGGCCCATGAATACGGTGTACCCGTTTTATTGGATGGGGCACAAGCTACAGCGCATTTACCCGTAGACGTACAAGCATTAGGTTGTGACTTCTACGCTTTTTCTGGGCACAAAATGTATGGTCCAACAGGAATTGGCGTATTGTGGGGTAAAGAATCGCTTTTAGAAGAAATGCCTCCTTACCAAGGTGGCGGCGAAATGATTAATTACGTCACTTTTGATTCTACGGAATACGCACCTTTGCCACAAAAATTTGAAGCAGGTACTCCTAATATTGCGGGAGCAATTGGTTTGGGAGCGGCCATTGATTATTTGTGGTCTTTGGATTTAGCAACTATTGCGGCTTATGAAAAAGAACTACTTGATTATGCCACAGCAGGCATTCTTTCTCTCGGTGGTTTTCGAATTATTGGCACTGCAAAGCAGAAGGTGCCTGTGGTTTCTTTTGTTCATGAAAGCATTCATGCGCATGATATTGGCACCATTATGGACAGTAGAGGCATTGCCTTACGTAGTGGCCATCACTGCGCTATGCCTTTGATGGATTTCTACGGAGTTGCCGCGACATCACGTATTTCGCTTTCGTTTTATAATACTAAAGAAGAAATTGACCGTTGTATTGATGCATTAAATCAAGTTAAAGAGGTATTTGCATGAGTGCTGATTTGCGTGAGTTGTATCAGGAAATCATTATTGATCATAATCGCAACCCACGACACCATTACGTGATGGATGATGCAACCACTCAAGCTAATGGGTTTAATCCCTTATGTGGTGACAAATTAACTGTCTATGTCAAATTGGATAATAATAAGATTTCCGAGTTGAGCTTTTTAGGCTGTGGTTGTGCGATTTCTCAAGCCTCGGCTTCGTTGATGACCGACAGCATCAAAGGCAAGACGGTGGATGAGGCACATGAACTCTTTCATCGCTTTCACCATATGTTGACGCAAAATGAAGATGGACAATTACGAACAATGGATAAACTCACGGTATTGGCTGGAGTTAAAGCATATCCGGCGCGGGTAAAATGCGCTACTTTGGCTTGGCATACCTTGGAAGCGGCATTGAATAAAGACCACAATGTCGTGAAAACTGAATAAGAGCAGGTACCTGTATGTTTGGCTTAAAGAAGAAACAAGATCCTGAAGTGATGAAAGAGGCGGTAATTACCGCGCTGAAAGGCGTCTTTGATCCGGAAATTCCCGTCAATATTTATGACTTGGGCCTCATCTATGACGTAACTATTGATGAAGAGGCTCATGTAGCGGTGCAAATGACACTAACCACCCCTGGCTGTCCGGTTGCGCAAACGTTCCCTGGAACAGTGGAGCAGGCGGTAAATCAAGTTGAAGGGGTGCGTGATTGCACAGTTGAGCTGGTATGGGAACCACCCTGGACGCAAGAGCGGATGACTGAAGCAGCACGACTTGAGTTAGGGATTTTTTATTAAGATGTGGCAACCTTCTGCTTCTATAGATTCTTTGCGTCAACGCGCGTGTTTTTTAGCTAAGATACGTGATTTTTTTACGGTTCGTGGTTATTTAGAAGTAGAAACGCCAGTAATGGCGCGCTATGGGACAACGGATGTTTATTTAAGCAACATCAAAGCCATATTTCGTGGGGAAACTTACAATCTGCAAACTTCTCCTGAATACCACATGAAACGCTTGCTTGCCTCAGGCAGTGGCCCCATTTTTCAACTGGCTCGCGTGTTTCGTGATGATGAGTTAGGGCGTTGGCATAATCCCGAATTTACCCTTTTAGAATGGTATCAGTTAGGCATTGACCATCATGCATTGATGGATGAAATGGATTTGTTTTTGCAAAAAGTAATGCAAGCATCGCCGATGCTTAAAAAGACTTATCAACAAGCGTTTGAAGAGGCTTGTGCGCTTGATCCTTTAACTGCATCAATAGAGCAATTACGCCAGGTTTTAGCCGTTCATGATTTAGATAATGTCCTTCCAGCTGAAGAGCAGGATCGGGACCAATATCTCTTTCTCCTTATGAGCCATGTAGTCGAACCCTTTTTGGGCAAGGAAAATGCACCCGTTGCGGTTTACAACTTCCCTACATCTCAAGCGGCTTTAGCAAAAGTTAATAATGGCGTGGCAGAGCGCTTTGAAGTGTATTATCAGGGTGTTGAATTGGCCAATGGTTTTCACGAATTGACCGACGCTGCCGCTCAGGCAAAACGATTTGCTGTGGATCAACAGATTCGTCAAGAAAAGGGCTTCTCGGATGCTCAGGCCGATCAGTACCTTATACAGGCTTTGGAGCACGGATTACCAGCTTGTAGTGGGGTGGCTTTGGGGATCGACCGATTACTGGCTTTGGCCTTAAACAAACCAGGGCTGTCATCAATTATTTCTTTTGATTTTGCGCGGGCGTGAAATCGATTTGCTTTCTTTGATTTGAATCCCTGTGGCGTGGCCTCTGGGAGCCATTGGTTTAGGTAAGCCTTCATGTAATGGCATCAACTTAAGAAAAAATTACTCGAGCTCTGTAAACTAGGCTTGCCCGCCCAGTTTACATTAAAATACGAGCCTGACAGATTGTGTTAGGTTGACGCCATTAAATCTTTACGGAAAAGAAGTTGCTGAGGTGTGAACTAATTTGCTATCAAGACACATGGCCTTAACCAATTAAAGTCCCCTGCGCTGTCCCCCATCATAATCAATATGCACATCGAGATTAATTTCAAAAGATAGGCTGTCCTCATCACCCGCATTATATCCACGTAACCCATAGCTTTCTGGTTCAGAACCATCCTCGCAGCCATCAAATTCATATTCTTTTGCATAATATGGTGCAGTAGGAGATAATTTGGGTCCCAGCAGCTGTAGGCTTGGGTGTATGGTACCTCTCTTCAATGCTAAGTTTTGCATATAATTCTCTTTTTGCACCGCATCAAGAGATTCAAACTCACTGATTTTGGCTTTTATACGCCGAACCATGATTTGCTTATACTCGGCATAATTCTCTGGCAAAGCTACATAATCCTCAGGAGTATTCAGATAGTATTTAACCATTGAAACCCGTTCCTCGATATAGTCTGGCAGCTGTGTGGGTGCTGCAGCTGGAAATAGAGCCTTGCTCAAATGGCGCAGTAAAAAGCTCCAAACTGCGGATTCAGGAGGAAGCAGTCTCTGCAGAGCAGAACTTATTTGGCCATATTCTTCAATAGAATTAATAGCAATATTATCGAGCTCTTCGTTAATTAGCTCGGTATAGTCAGCTATTAATTTATTATCAAATGGCATGATTTGCGTCCTTAAAAGCAATATTTTATTCTCAGTGTATTGTATAAAGACAGGAAATGCTAGTGTGCACTATTTTGTTAGTGGTGGCCTAATGGTACTACTTTTAAGCCAAGCGTTCCCCATACCTACGTTCTGCGATCTGCTCGCGGAATCTAGAGGTATTCCGGGCACGAGCTGCTGGAACCTGCGAACAAGCAGCCACATCTTTATCTATACGGCCTATTCTGTCCCGAGCGTTAAGGAGGAGCGGTAGCCAAGAACCAGGAACAATAGAGAGACTGCTTCATCTCCTTAATTACAAATCCACTTACTCTCAGCAATAATCGAATACACTTCATTATCCCCAATCACAATATGATCCAATAAACGTGCATCTACCAATTCCAGGGCATCCCGAATACGTTCTGTGGCGGCAATATCCTGCTGGCTCGCATCCGAGACCCCGGATGGATGATTATGTGCCAATATAAGTGCCGCTGCATTAAGCTGTAACACACGTTCTACGATTGGGCGGGGATGAATGGTCGCCGTATTAATCGTTCCTGAAAAAAGCTCCTCATAAGCAATAATACGATGTTGATTATCCAGAAAAATGGCGGCAAAGGTTTCATTTTTATAGTCACGTAATTTTTTCTTTAAATAAGCATAGGTTTGCTTGCTGTTGGTAATTTGGCTTTCCTTTTGCAGCTGGATAAAATCACTACGCCGACAAATTTCTTTAACCGCTTGCAATTGGGCGAAACGCACCTCTCCAAGCCCTGGGACTTGTTGAAAATGCTGTTGATTGGCATTGAGCACTCCACGTAAATCCCCTAAATGACGGAGCAAGTCTGTGGCTAATTGGACGCAGGAACGTTTCCCGCTGCCGGAGCTAATGAATATAGCTAATAATTCGGTGTCAGAGAGGCTTTGCACACCATTGGTAAGTAAGCGTTCACGCAGATTTAACTGCCGTGTTGTTTGGACAAACGTCATTATTCATTCCTTTATGCGAAGTTTAGCCCGGCTATTTTTAACAAAAAAAGAAGGACTTGCAACATTTTTTTCTATGAAAAAGAGTTGTTTTGCCATCGTTCCATCAGAAGTTGTAGCCGTATTAGCGCAGCGTAATACGGGAGCGGCACATGAATCGGGCTTCTATGCTGTATTAAGCTGGGTTAATACGGCTATGATTTAGAAAAAGGGTTTAGCTAGGCTTTTAATAATTTTGTATTTCCTTATTGCATGGTTTATGTTTTGATCAGCATTATTTTTTTCAAAACGGTAGGCCATGCAAGATTTTACAGGTAAAAAAATTCTTTTAGGTATTTGTGGCGGAGTAGCAGCTTATAAGTCTGCTTATTTAGTGCGTGACTTAACTCGCCTAGGAGCTGAAGTGAAGGTCGTGATGACCGCCTCAGCTCAACAATTCGTCACGCCTTTACTGATGCAAGCATTATCGGGCAATGAGGCGCGTACTGATTTGTTTGATGCTCAGGCTGAACGGGCGATGGGGCATATTGAATTGGCACGCTGGGCCGATTATCTGTTGATTGCTCCAGCCTCCGCCAATTATATGGCCAAAATGGCTCATGGTATCGCCGATGATTTATTATCCACTTTATACCTGGTTGCCGAAGTACCGGTTTTTGTGTGCCCGGCCATGAACCACAGCATGTGGTCGCATCCAGCAACTCAACATAATTGTCAGTTATTACAAACCCGTGGGGCTATTTTGGTCGGGCCGGAAGAGGGCTCACAAGCTTGTGGTGAATTTGGTTTGGGGCGCGTTAGTGAGTCAGAGCAAATCATTAGCGCCTTGCGTTTGTATGAAGTGAATCAATTACTATCCGGAAAAAGAGTGCTGATTACGGCAGGCCCTACGCGCGAACCCATTGATCCGGTACGTTATATTAGTAATCACAGTTCGGGAAAAATGGGTTATGCGATGGCGGAAGCTGCTGCAATGGCGGGCGCGCAAGTCACGTTAATTAGCGGGCCTTGCGAGCTAGCTGTCTCTGCGGGAATTAAACGAGTCAAAGTCGAGTCAGCCCAAGAAATGTTGGATGCAGTCATGGGTGAATTGCAGGTGGGGAGTATTTTCATCGGTACGGCTGCGGTAGCTGATTACCATATTCAATCGCCGGCAACTGAAAAAATAAAGAAAACTGAACATGCTGAACTTAGTTTAAACTTAACGAAAAATCCCGATATCTTAAGCTCGGTAGTGGCAACGGGCAAAGCTTCTTTTGTGATGGGATTTGCTGCGGAAACTACCGATGTGCTCCATTATGCGCAAGATAAATTAAAACGTAAAAAATTGGACATGATCGTAGCTAATGCCGTAGGGAAAGGGCTGGGTTTTGAAAGTGAGTTAAATCAGGTGACGGTCATCTCGCCAAGCAAACAAATTGACTTGCCTTTAACCCATAAAACACGATTGGCAGGACAAATTATTGCAATTCTTGCCGCATCTCTGCACAATGGCGCCTGAACATAACGCGACATTACGATTTAGGAACAATGATAATGCAAGCAATTCAACTAAAAATTCTTGATGCACGTATTGGGGAGAGTATCCCTTTACCTACTTATGCAACCGATGGTTCTGCGGGTCTGGATTTGCGCGTATGTATTAATGAGCCCATCCAAATTGCACCTCAAGAAACCGTTTTACTGCCTACCGGTATTTCTATTTATATTGGCGATCCAAAACTTGCAGCGGTGATTTTGCCTCGCTCGGGTTTAGGTCATAAAAATGGAATTGTTTTAGGTAATCTGGTGGGTTTGATTGACTCAGATTATCAAGGGGAATTAAAGATTTCTTGCTGGAATCGCAGCAGTGAGCATTTCACTATTAATCCAGGCGAGCGTATTGCTCAGTTAGTGTTTGTTCCTGTAGTGCAGGCAGCTTTTGAGCTTGTGAATGAGTTTACAGAAACGTCACGTGGTGAAGGTGGTTTTGGTAGCTCTGGGAGACATTAATGAGCTATCAGCAACGGCCAATTTCTCGTTCTGTTTTTCGGGCTTATGATATAAGAGGTATCATTGGTCATGAGTTGGATGAGGATGCTTTTTACAGCATCGGATTGGCCATTGCCTGTCGTTTGCATACCTTGCAACGACAACAGATTTTTTTGGCACGTGATGGGCGATTAACCAGTGCTGCGTTAGCTTTAGCCCTCAAGCAGGGTTTGCTTGAAAGTGGTATTGATGTGATCGAGCTTGGTATGGTTACTACCCCAGTCATGTATTATGCAACTCAGACTCAAGGCATTGATTGTGGTTTGATGGTTACTGCCAGCCATAATCCGGGCGATTATAATGGCATCAAAATGGTCTTGGCCGGTAAAACGCTGGTGCAAGAAGATATTGATATTTTGTACCATTTAATTACTGAACAAAAACGGGTGCAGGGCTTGGGCAAAGAGTCCGCGGTCGATATGTTACCCCAGTACATGCAGCGGATTAAAAGCGACATTCAGATTAAACGCCCATTAAAGGTGGTTGTTGATTGTGGAAATGGCGTTTCAGGCCCCGTGGTTCCTCAAGTACTTAGTGACTTAGGTTGTGAGGTTATACCTTTGTATTGTGAGGTTGATGGCAGTTTTCCCAATCATCATCCTGATCCCAGTATCGCAGAGAATCTGGATGACTTGAAAACAGCAATTGCCCAGCATCACGCCGATGTTGGTTTGGCCTTTGACGGCGATGCGGATCGCTTAGGCCTAGTGACCAATACCGGCGAAATCATCTGGCCTGATCGCTTGATGATGTTTTATGTACGTGCATTGCTCGCGAATCATGCCGGTGCCACCATTGTGTTTGATGTTAAATGTTCTTGGCATTTAGAGAATGAAGTTAACGCTGCGGGTGGGGTTGCGAAAATGTGTCCCACAGGTCATTCCATTGTGAAACAAGTGATGCGTGAAGAGCAGGCGATTTTGGCTGGTGAAATGAGTGGTCATTTGTTTTTTAAAGATCGTTGGTATGGCTTTGATGATGCCTTATACAGTGCTTGCCGATTATTAGAAATTATTAGCGCCTCAGCGTTAACGGTAAGTGAGCAATTTGATTTAATTCCTAATAGCGTAAATACCCCTGAACTCAAAATTCATATTGCTGATGAAGAAAAGTTTCTATTTATGCAGCATTTTACTGAGCAGGCAGAGTTTGCTGGCGCTAAAATTATTGCGATTGATGGTTTGCGCGTAGAGTTTCCTTGGGGCTGGGGCTTATTGCGTGCATCAAATACTTCTCCTTGCCTGAGTGCGCGTTTTGAAGCAGATGATTTAGCTGCATTGGAACAGATAATGCAATTGTTTAAGAATGAGATACTACGGGTAAATCCGGATTTAACACTATCCTTTTAATGAAAGTCCTGATTTGATACCCTCAAAATGAGCCAATACGCTAACGATTGTTGTCATGGCGATGCAGTGCTTCGTCAACACTCCGCATGGGGCACGTTGTTCGCAATGAAGGCAGTTTTTATTTGGTTTGAATAAATGACATACCGTTCACTTATCAATTAAGTCCTATGTTGTACCACATACACCATCACTTCTAACTGCTGTTGATTTTGAATGCGTGCAGGAACCTTTTCATTTTGAATGAGCTGCAACTGATTTTGCTCCACCAATTGCTTCACATAATCGGGATGGTGGCTAAAACGGGCGCTGGTTTGTAAAAACCATGGCTCTTTTTCACTAATTTCGGTGGTAAAAATAAAATAACCTTCGGGGTTTAAATGCTGCTGCACTGCATGCAGCAAAGTATTTAATTCGCCAAAGTAGGGGAGAACATCTGCAGCAGCAATTAAGTCATAATGCTGATGATTATTCTCAAAAAACTCATTGAGCTCTGATTCAACTAATTCGTCATAAATGTGTTTTTCTTTAGCTTGAGCCAGCATTTTAGGAGCGATGTCTACCCCTGTTAGGCGTTGGCTTAACTCACGAAGCACTACCCCTGTCAAACCCGTACCACAGCCTAAATCCAGCGTTTGGGTATTTTTGGGCAATCCGAGTCGGTGAATAATGCGGGTAATATGCTGCGGAATTGAATAATTCAAAGTACCTTGCATGTGTTGGTCATAATACAGGGCATAGTTATTAAATAAATTCTGCGAGTACTCGGGCGTAGTCTCTGCTGTTGCGTCTCCTTCAATGGCATGCAACATATAACTACTTACCCGATCATCAGGATTAATGTTTAAGGCTTGGCGTAAATACTCACGGGAGGTTTCACGTTGCCCCATGCGTAGATAAATTGCGGATAAATTATTTAAAGAAGCGGCATGGGTTTTGTCTAAACGCAGGATATGATTAAAAAAGATAATGGCTTCATTTAAATGCCCCAGAGCCATTTGTGCTACCCCGGAATTATACAAATATTCGATATTGTCTGGGTCTTTTTGTAACAGCACATCATAATGTATTAGCGCATTTTCAAAGCGGTCATGATGCATAAAGGTAGCTGCTAAATTATTGCGGGCATCAATGTTATCATTATCTAAGGCAATCGCTTTACTGAAATAGTCTACTGCTAATTGATTGCGCTCTTTTTTTAATGCGATCACCCCTAAATTGGTGAGTGCTTGGATTTGTTCACTGTCTTGTTCCAAAACACGTTGAAAGGCATGTTCGGCCTCATCCAGAGTATTGCTTTCCAGATGCAAAACACCTAAATAAAAATGGGCTTCAACATGGTCCGGGTTTAAGGTAATGACGTTATTAAATTGAACTTTTGCGGCCTCTAACTGATTGTTTTGCAGCAAGAGTAAGCCGAGATTAAAGTGTGCCGGACTAAAATCAGGCTCAGCATGGACTGCCTTTGTATAATGCTGCAGCGCTTCGCTGTACTTATTTTGTAAGGCATAAATAGTCGCTAAATTATTATGAGCTTGAGCATAATCAGGACTTAATTCAATGGCTTGTAAATAATAGTCAACGGCTTTGTCCAGTTGATGTGTTTTTTTATAAGCATTGGCCAGGTTGTTCAGTACCATGGAATCTTGAGGATTCATCGCATGGGCTTGGGACAAATAAAGAATGGCATTATGCATGTCTCCAGATTGAGCATACGCTAAGCCTAAAAAAAGCAGGCTATTTAAATGCTGCGGATCTTTAGCCAATATTTGTTCATAAATACAAATAGCTGAGGGTAATTTTCCCTCATGTTGGAGCTTATAAGCTTGTGCAAAGAGCTCTTCTATTTCTGCGTTCATAATTTATTCTGAATAAGTGTGTGCAATTGTTTTAATGCGTGTGCGCGATGACTAATATTATTTTTAAGTTTAGCAGGTAACTGGGCCGCTGTGCATTGGTGCTCTTCAACATAAAAGATGGGGTCATAACCAAAACCGCCATCACCCAGCCTACTGCTATGGATTATTCCTTTAAAAGTCCCGGTAGCGATCACCGGAGTAGGGTCTTTCGCATGCAATACGAAGGCCATGGCACAATAAAAATAGGCTTGACGTTGCTCTCCCTGTAAGTGCGCCATATTTTTTAATAACAGGTCGATATTTTCCTCGTCGGTGGCCTGAGCTCCTGCATAACGAGAGGAGTAAATTCCTGGCGCGCCATTTAAAGCAGGAACTACTAAGCCTGAATCATCCGCAAGAGCAGGTTTTTGAGCATGGAAACTGGCATTACGAGCTTTTATCAGCGCATTTTCTATAAAGCTTAGGCCATCTTCTATAGCATCGCTTATTCCTAAAGTGCTTTGTGATATGCAGTGAATAGGGGCTAAAAGAGCATTTAATTCGTTAATTTTTCCTTGGTTACTGGTGGCCAGAACCAGTTCGTTCATTGGAATGGTCATGATATACTGAATATGAAGGTATTTGATTTTATTGTGAGTTTAATCTGTTCGCTTGTAAAGCGGAACTGAATTTTTTTGTAGTTAGGTATATAATGCTCAAGACAGGCCCCTTCAGGG
Organism: Legionella lytica; assembly: GCF_044626755.1. Lineage (GTDB taxonomy): Bacteria > Pseudomonadota > Gammaproteobacteria > Legionellales > Legionellaceae > Legionella > Legionella lytica_A. The sequence goes on from NZ_JBGORX010000007.1 coordinate 28,085, forward strand.
ATCATTAATGCGTTTTCTCATTTTAATACTAGGATGTTTTCTTATGAACACTACAACCTCAGCGGATGCACCTAATCTTCATGATACTGCTTATGACTACTCGTTTCATACACTGGTAGGTCATAAAGAATTACCTCTGGATTTGTTTCGCGGTAAGGTAGTAATGGTGGTGAATACCGCGTCTAAATGTGGCTTTACCCCGCAATATGCGCGTTTAGAAAAGCTTTATGAAGACTATAAAGATAAAGGCTTTGTTATTTTAGGCGTGCCATCTAATGATTTCGGTAGCCAGGAACCGGGGGCTGAGGAAGATATTGCTAATTTTTGTCAGGTTAATTACGGTGTTTCTTTCCCTATGGCAGCTAAAGAAGTCGTTTCCGGTAAACAGGCGCATCCATTTTTCCTCTGGGCCAAGCAAAAGCTGGGCTTTGGCACTGCACCTAAATGGAACTTCCATAAATATGTGATTAATCGTAAAGGTGAATTGGTTGATTATTTTTATTCAACCACCTCTCCTGATGCTGCACGCGTAATTAAGGTGGTGGAAAAGGCGCTTAAGGAAGAGGTGTAGTAGCTCCTCTTGAAACCGTAGGCCGTGTAGCGTAGCGTAATACGGAGCTGTGCATGAATGCGGTAACTTAGATTCTTTCTTAGTAATTCATCCTCGAGGTGCCGCGGCTTGTCTGCGGCACCCATTCCTGCACGAATGAGGCGATGTTCCCATATTATGTGGCGTGCATAAGGCTACAACTCTTAGGATTACGATGAACAATGAAGTACTATCCTATAGTTTCGATAAGGTATTTTCCCAATTTTTACACAATTTGGTGTATAAAAATTAAACTTTGTATCTAGCTTTGTTACAGATTTTGCGCTAAAATATTGTTTTAATTTGTTGTGCCTAAACATGCCAATCTCTCATGTATTACTCGCGTTGGTGGTCGTTCTCGTCTGGGGAGTGAACTTCCTTTTTGTAAGCATCGGGCTTACCGAGATTTCTCCCTTACTGCTTTGTGCATTACGCTTCCTCGTTGCCAGTGTTCCGGCTATATTTTTTGTTAAATTGCCGAGAAAATCGTTCAAAATGGTGGCTTTATATGGTGTGGTGATGTTTGCCTTGCAATTTTCGTTACTCTTTATTGGTATGAGTGTGGGGATGCCAGCGGGGATTGCTTCAATTCTGATTCAGGTACAAGTCTTTTTTAGCATGTTTTTTGCGGTAGTTCTTTTAGGAGAAGAGCCCAATATTGGTCAGATCATGGGAGCATTGGTTTCGTTTTCCGGTATTGTTTTAGTGGCCATGCATTTTGATCATGACATTTCTTTGGCTGGCTTTGTCTTTATTCTCGCTGCAGCGGCAACTTGGGGGATTGGTAATTTAATCACCAAGCAGATCAAGGGTGAACATGTTTCTATGGTCTCACTGATCGTTTGGGGGAGTTTTGTTGCCTGTATTCCGATGTTTTTAATTTCTTTAATAGTGGAAGGGGCGAGTAATTTCACCTCTACCTTTGCCCATATTAGCTGGAAAGGCGTGGGCGCATTATTTTATATCGTTTTTGCTTCAACCTGGATTGGTTATGGTTTATGGAATTGGTTAATGGCTCGCTATCCCGTCGGTATGGTGGCTCCATTTACCTTGTTAGTTCCCGTCGTCGCCATGGTAAGCTCCGTGTTCTTTTTGGGTGAACCGTTTTATATGTGGAAATTGGTGGCTGGCTTATTGGTGATTAGCGGTTTATGCATCAATATCTTAGGCTCTCGATTCTTGGCAGTAAAACCGCGGATCAATGTGGATGCGGAAGCGGCCTGATTTTCTTAGTGAGATGCGTTATCATAGGTCTTTCTCAGAAAATAGGTGTGAGCGGTGGGCAACATAAAAAGCATTGGGCTATGTGCCGATGACTTTGGATTAAATCCGGGGATATCTCAAGGGATTTTAAAATTAGCGCAGATGGGGCGTTTATCCGCTGTAAGTTGTATGGTGAACATGCCTTCATTTCCAACCTACGCTCAAGAATTATTGGCTTTACAAGGGCTGGTGCAGATTGGCCTGCATTTTAATTTAACCGAAGGCAATTTCTTATCAATGCCTGAGCGCCCTTGTTTTTCACTCAATGAATTACTCATAAAAACTCATTTAGCCTCAATTAAATTATCCTTCATCGCCCAAGAGTTTAAGCAACAGTTAGCACAGTTTATCCAGGTGATGGGCAGGCTTCCTGATTTTGTTGATGGTCATCAACACGTGCATCAGTTTCCACGCATACGTCACGTGATTGTTGATCTCTATGAAGAGCAATTAAGAGAGCATGGCGCATCTATTCGCGCTACTTACCCTACTGTGGATGTGAAGCAACATCGTTTAAAAGCAAAGATTTTGGCATTTACTGGGGGCAGGGCTTTACGAGCGAGCTTAGTTAAGGCTGCTATTCCGCACAATGCCTTCTTTTCCGGAATTTATGATTTTGCGGCCCATACTGATTATCGCTGTTTATTTCGCAGTTGGCTGCATTCTATATCGGGGCCTACCTTAATCATGTGCCATCCTGGCGAACCCAGTAATGAACCCGATGTCATCGCCGCTACGCGTCGCATCGAAATGAATTATTTTTCCAGCAATGAATTTTTACACGATTGTCAGGAGTATGGAGTGACTTTAGGTGTACTATAATTTGAATCTTAAGTTCGTTATGCTTAGTGCAAAATAACTGACGCTCATTATAAGGATATAATCATGAATACTGACGCATCTATTCTATTTACCCCCTTTGATTTAAGAGGACATCAATTAAAAAACCGCCTGGTTATGGCGCCATTAACACGTAATCGTGCTATCCATGAGATTGATGCTCCGCATGCATTAAATGCTGAATACTATGAACAGCGTGCTTCAGCTGGACTGATTATTTCCGAAGCCACCCAAATTTCACCAACCGCTAAAGGTTATGCGTGGACTCCAGGTATTTATTCTCCCAAGCAAGTTGCCGGTTGGAAATTGGTAACCCAGGCGGTGCATGAGCAAGGTGGGACTATTTATGCGCAATTATGGCATGTAGGACGCATTTCTCATCCCAGTTTACAACCTGGAGGAGTTGAACCAGTAGCGCCTTCGGCATTAACGCCTGCAGGGCAAAAAACCTTTATCGAAACGGGAACCTTTACTGACATTGGTCAGCCCAGAGCCTTAAGATTAGAGGAGCTTCCACAAATTATTGAGGACTATCGGCGGGCAGCGCGTAATGCGATGGAGGCGGGATTTGATGGGGTAGAGGTTCATGGAGCCAATGGTTATCTACTCCAGCAATTTTTATCGGATGGCGCCAATCATCGTACTGACAATTACGGGGGTTCGGTTACGAATCGTTTACGGTTTCCATTAGAAGTGATGGAGGCCGTGGCTAATGAAATTGGTGGTCAGCGCACCGCGATTCGTCTATCACCTGTTGGTGCGATGAATGGAATTAGCGAAACGTCACCAAAGTCAGTTTATTTTCCACTAGTACGTGAATTGAATCGCTTAAATTTAGCGTACATCCATGTCATTGAAGGAACAACAGGAACTTCTCGCGACTTGTTAGGATTTGATTTTCATGCTTTAAGAGATGAGTTTCATGGCCCGTGGATGGTGAATAATGGCTATACACGCGAATTAGCGATTGAGGCTATTGCTTCAGGTTATGCAGATTTAGTTGCCTTTGGTAAAGACTTTATTGCAAATCCTGATTTAGTGGAGCGTTTTCGTCTTAATGCGCCACTTAATCAATGGGACCGAGCTACTTTTTATGGCGGTGATGAAAAAGGCTATGTTGATTATCCGACGTTAGGATAATTTTTGCCGCTGACCAATACTAAGGATTTTAATGAGAATATTATTTTTTATGCTGCTTTGTACTCCCTTAATTGCTATAGGTAATGAAGCACCCAATGAGAAAACTTTATCGCGATTGCAAAAACTATGCCGTGAGGATACAACGCCGGAGCTGCGTAAGTTATACTGCCAATTAGCTAAAGATTATCGTAGAGAGAGCAAGCGGGTGGATACAGTTGCGGAAAAGGGGAGTAAGAAGGAAACCGCCAAGACTAAGGTAAAAGAAAAAGCTTAAATTTTATAATCCATGGCGACTGCGTAAGCGGTCACCATGTAGGTAACTTATTAAAATAAAATAAAAAATTGCCATCATTGCGAACCAAGTGAAGCAACCCAGAGCTGAGTTTTAATGAAGCATTTTGGGTTGCTTCGCCAAGGCTCGCCACCACGAACTTTACACATCCGGTGAACACTTAGGTGAGCGCAGGAGTTCGATGCGATTAATCACTACCCTTATCAAGGGCATAAGTGCCCGTAAAGTTAAGCGTTACAATACCAAGTTGTCTACTCGAGCCATTCGAACTGGTAGTATTGTTATTATTGCTCGGATTGAAGGCTGTGGTATAACGAATGTCCATACCTACAGTGGCAAAATCATCCAAATAAGAACCAAAACCAATAATTCCCTGAGCAGCAAAACCGTTATTAGAGCTAGTTATCGTTGTCGAAAAAGTACTTCCTAATGCATTATATTGATTACTTGCGAAATTGGCTTTATTTTTGATGATTGCTCCACCTAAACCGACACCTATGTAGGGAAACATCTTTGTATTCGGATCGCTGGAAAGAAAATCATAAAATACGTTAAACATGCCATAAAGGCCGGTAGTATTGCCATTGAATCCTAAGCCAATACCTTGGTCATTGCTTATTATGGCAGGGCAGGTTCCTTCGGGGCCCATCACATTTGGGCTGATGAGAGTACAGGAGCCAACTTTTAATTCTCCATAATTGTTGATATTAAAAAGAAACTGTCCTTCCAAGCGTACGGTATTTATTCTATATCCCAGAGAAAAACCGCCACCACCACCAACTGGGCTTAGGGTAACCGGGCTCGTGTTAGAGAACGAGTATTGGTTAATATTAAAAGTAACATTGGGGTTGGAAATCGTCCGGCTGATTTCTCCAAAGAGTCCTAAATAAATACCTTGAACTGGGTCTAAACTAAATGCCTTTGAGCTGATGGTTAGCCCTACTATGAATCCAAATTTAATGAAGTGTTTCATTAGAAAATCCTAATCTATCCTGATAATAAAGAGAACAATAATTCCTTCAGCCTAAGCGTTCTTTAAGTGACCAAGGAAGGCTATTTCTTAACTTATAAGGCAATGGCCGTGAAGCGAGGCTATACGAAACTTTATTTAGATGCAAGCTTTTAATTTTATGGATATCTTTTTATTTTTTGTGCAAAAATCAGTGAGATGTTTGCCATTATTTTTTATACTACTATGGGGCATCAGTATGTAGGGTAAATAGACCCACAATGAATAGGAAGGACATCTTGATTGATATTTTATGGATCTCTCTGGGGGCGATTATCGGCGCTAATTTGCGTTACTTTGTGAATCGTTTCTCGCTACGATATTTTTCTGCAGGCGTTCCTTACGGGACGTTTATTGTCAATCTAACCGGAAGTTTTATCTTAGCTTTTTTTCTGGCTTGGAGTTTGGGGCGGGTCGAACTTGATCCTAAATGGCGGGCGTTTGTTGCCGTGGGATTCTGTGGTGCGTATACCACCTTTTCAAGCTTTAGCTATGAAACTTTTGCCTTAATAGAGCAGGGGGATTATGGCCTTGCTGCTATGAATTTTATCTGCAATAATCTTTTTTGCCTTATTGCGGTGATTGCAGGGGTTAGCCTGGCGCGGGCAATGTAAATTCCCAGTTAAAAATAGTGCCTAACGTAAGGATACGTCGATGAATTTTATGAAAGTTTCTGTCTATATTAATGAATCCGATAAATGGAGGCACCGTCCTTTGCATTTAGAGCTTATGTCGATGTTGGATGAGGAAGGCATTGCAGGTGGAACCGTATTACGAGCCATCGCGGGTTTTACTTATCGAAAGCCCGTGGAAACCGCATCATTTGTCGATATAGGCGCGCATTTACCCTTAGTGGTGCAATTTGTGGATACTGAAGAACGCATTGAGTCGATCTTGCCTAGAGTAAAAGAAATGTCTGGTGCTAGGTTGATTATTCGTGAGCCTGTAGAAGTCGTGAATGGGATGTTAGCGACAAGCCCAATATCTTGAGAGTACGAAGCTGTAAACGGAAACTAAAAACAAAACCATTCCCAGAGCCAATAGATAATTTAAATGAGTGCAGCGTAAAACCAGAAAATAAAGCCCTTCATTAATAGTCCCTGCGGAAGCAGCTACCAGGAAAAAGTGAGGTAAACTCAATACTTTTTGGTCCTGAAGTTGCGAAAAAGTAAGGTATTTATGGCCAAAAAAACTGACGTTAAATGCAGTAAAAAAAGCAAAAATATTGGCAACCAACGCCTGCATAGATACAAAATTCACCAGTAAAAAAACAATACTAAGATGGGTGGCCGCTGCTGCGGCCCCGATTCCTGCATAATAAACCAGTCGGTGTTTTAACTTAAGCTGCGCTTTCATCGAAACTGGCTTCCTCATCAATAATATAATGCGGTCGGTGTTTTACCTCATCAAAGACTCGCCCTATATATTCGCCAACCACCCCTAAAGCGAAAAGCTGTAACCCACCAAAAAAGGTAATTGCGGTGACGATGGTTGCCCAACCTGGCGTTTTAATGCCAAACATTAGGGTGCTGAGAATAATCCATGCCGCATAGAGTATTGCTAAGGTCGCTACTCCAATACCACCGAGTGCAATCAGCCGCAGTGGGAAGGCTGTAAATGAAGTGATTCCGGTAATCGCCAAATCGATTAAAGAATAAAAGTTCCATTGAGAAGAGCCGGCTTTGCGCGGCTGCACTTCAAAAGGAACCGCTATTTGTTTAAACCCTACCCAACTGTACAAGCCTTTCATAAAACGATTGCGCTCGGGAAGCTTTTGCAAGCCGTCGACTATTTTGCGGTCTAATAGACGAAAGTCGCCCGCATTCGCGGGAATATTAACGCGGTTGATTCTGGAGGTGAATTGATAGAAGGTTTTTGCACAAGTACGTTTTAACCAGGATTCATCGGCACGATTTTGACGTACCGCATACACCATGTCATACCCTTCTTCCCATTTTGCAATAAACTCACTTAACAACTCCAATGGATGTTGAAAGTCACCATCCATTAAAATCACTGCATCACCACGTGCATAATCTAATCCCGCACTAATCGCTTTTTCCTTACCAAAGTTACGACTAAAACGTAGGTAGCGAAAAGCATATTGGCTTCTTAATTGTTCAATGATCGCTTGGGTATTATCTTGGCTGCCATCATCAACAAGTACTATTTCATAGGCATAAGCAAGTTGCTTGAGCGTTGCATCCAGGGCGGCAATGAACTCCGCAATGATGGTTTCTTCATTATAAACCGGGACAACACAGGAGATTTTTTTGGTGCGCATTAGTGAATTGGGCATGTTGTTGAGTGATTTCTAAACTTCATATTTACTTGGGAGCTTATTTTAACCCGAATCGGTGGTTCTCGTAAGTAAATTTACAATTTTACTCTGTAATTTATTCATTCGATCAAAAAAGAATAATTTAGATGTATTAATGCTCACCTATTTAACGTAAAATCGCGCATATTTTGAGCCTAGGTAGCCTAAGAATGCCATTTATTGATTTAAGTCCTTTAATGAGTCAGCAATTGATACCGTTTACTCTTGATAAAAAAGCTGCGAAATTTTTGTATGAATGCAAGAAACCGAAGTTGTTACCTCCATCGTCCGCATCCATGAAAATAGCCAAGGATGAATATGTATTTAGTCATCAATTAATTAAATCAGCAGAGAATCAATGGCATGTTTTAGAGCCTGAGCCCATAGGCAAAGGTGAATTTGGTGTGTCTTATAAGGCAAGTTTTAAAATTACGCTAACCAAAGAGAAACATAATTATCAGGCAGAAGTTTCTGCAACAGATGAAATCGCAAAAATTCAACGGGTCGGTATGCGTCAGATTAGCCATCAGGAATTGGTGGAAAGCGCGGTGCATGAAGCCTATTATCAAAGACAGCAGCACGTACGGGTAAGTTCGGTTATAAATACGTTACAGGAGGTCATTACGGTAGTTGATAATTGCGGCATTAGTTTTGATAAATTATTGCCTTTTAAACCCGGAGATCTCTTATTTCCATTCATGAAGCGCGTGGATATTGCCTTACATATTGCCAATGAAATGTTCATTTTGCAGCAGCGAGATATGGTGCATTGCGATCTTAAGCCATCGAATATTTGTTATAAAGAAATTCCTGCTGATCCACAACGCGGTATTCCGCCGGGGCAATTCCAGATTATTTTTATTGATTTTGGTTTGGCGAGAAAACAAGCATATCCCAGTGACGTTGTGGTTGGCACTTTAGGTTATATGGCTCCTGAAGTACTCCATCGGGGCGAGTATAGCTATGCATCGGATATGTATTCTTTGGCAGGAATTTTTGCTGAGCTTTTTGGTTGCAAGGACACACTGCGTTTAAAAGAACAATATTCACTGGCGACGCTGCTGGTGGAAGCACCTTATTGTTTAGATGGTATGTTTGCTGACTATGATTTATCTGCCGTGGATCCGTATTTATTAGAGGACATTCACACTTTAATTAATCAGATGCAAGCTAAAAACCCCGAGCAGCGCCCCACGATAAATGAGGTCAGTAAGTTTTTCACTTCCTTGCGAGCACGGATGGATGCTTATGTTAAGTTTTGTGCTGATTGGTTGTCATTGACAGAAGAGTTTAAGCGCTTGGAAGGTTATTATTTAGATTGGCATTTTTTAAAGGAAAGACACGTTTTACAGCCTAATACAGTAAATAGGTTTAATAGTACAGGGCCCGAAAACAGCTTATATAACCGAGCCATGATTCGCTCGATGGAAGAAATTTATCAGCAACTTGCTCCCTTAGCTAAAAAGCCTAAGTCTCATTATGCATTGGCAAGACAATTAATCAATGATAACCGTTTAGTGGATATTGAAGGAGCAGATTGTCCCTACCCCCAATTAGGTGAAGTGATAACCACCTTGAAAGCAGAAAACCAAAAGTTGCAAGCTGCCTTAAATTGTTTTAATCGCCATGCACAAAGCTTGGGCGATGAAAACAAATTCCGTGGCAGCAACAGCTCGGGTATTTCTCATATTCTGAAGATTTTAAACTCCGATAAGTCGCCTATAGAAAAATTGTGTGAGTTAAAAGCATTTGGACAGCAGAAAACTGAAAACAGTTGGGCAAATTATTATAGCCGCTCACACTTTTTTGGTAAGGGGCGTCATAAAAATATGGAGGAGTTGTATCAAAAATTGAATCGCTTGACTCTGGTTCAAGATTTACGCCAGGATGCTTATCTGGAAGAGAAGCAATTTGATGCGCTCAATGAATTCATTAAGGATAATACCTTTACCCATTCTTGAGATTAAAATCACTGCGCTACGCTTAGAACTCATACCCATAGGGATTACGTTTTTTTCCATGTGCTCTTTTTTCGAAATGCTGGTAATCTTGTAAATCAAACCAGTTACCTGCCCAGTCCCAACCGTGCTTGCTAAAGGTTTGATAGACAATATCATCTTTAACAATTTGCCCTGGAGTGGGTTGGGTGCGCCCAACATAGACTACTCCTTCTGGGGGTAATACCAGGTTACCCTTGACATAGGGATTCATTAAAGGATTAATATCAATGGCACGTCCATAACTATGTTGAGAATATTCTCCAGCGCGTCCAGTAACTTCACGGCAATTAAATGCCGAGGTATTATTCGCTACCATAGATGCGGCATCATCACCGTAAAAAGCATCCATAAGTTCCATGCGTTCGATGGGGAAGCGATGTTGGTACAGTTCTTTAAACATAGCGACGACTTCGAGCGCTAGTTCTTGGTTGACGATTAGTTTTCCCGTATGAGCTTTATTATCAAAACCCCAGTAGCTGAGTTGGATGTAGACTAATTGCTCTAGTGGCACTGGACAGCCTTCATGCCAGGTATAGTTCTGCATTTGCGTGGCAATAGTCGAGGGAATGGAACTTATTTCACTGTGAAACACGGGATTTTCCTCGGTTGCGGCAAATACGAGTGATGAAACGAACAGGGCTAGGCTTGGGAGATAACGTATTTTCATGATTTAATTAGCAAGCCAATTAAAACAAAGAGATAACACAAGTATAGTCTAACTATATGCTTTTTAATTCATAGGTAATGAAAAGCGAAAAACTGTACCTTTACTGGGAATATTTTCCACCCAAATTGTTCCTTGATGAGCGGAAATTATTTTTTCACAGATGGATAAGCCTAGTCCTAAACCATGCTCTTCAAGGGCTTCTTTACTGCGATAGAATTGTTTAAATAATTCCGCTTGCTCTACAGTATCGATTACCAGACCAATACCTTCAATGCTCACAATCAGATTAATCGTGGTAATTTGTGCAGAAAGGCGAATCTGGGATTTGGGATCTGAATACTTAATCGCATTATCGAGCAAGTGGGTGAGCACTTCTTGAATGTATCGTGGATCCATATTAATTAAAGGCATATGCTCGGGAATAGTTAACTTTATAGGTCTTTGTTCAAAGAGTTCGCTGGAAATTTTGAGAGCTGCCTGAATAATTTCTTCTAAAGAACAGGGGGTTTTTGTTAGACTAACTCCTTCCGTTTCAAGGCAGATCATTTGATAAAGATTATTGTTTAAGTGGTTTAACTTATTTATTTCATGATCAATGTTGCTTGCCATAATACTAATATTGGCTTTTTTATTACTTTTTAAACTGTTTATGGAATTAATCACGCTTTTCAATGGAAAACTTAAGTCATGATAAATTGAAGTGAGTAAGGAGATGCGTGCCCGATCGCGTTCTATTTCCAGCTCTTTTTTACGGTTTTTTTCATGCAACAGATCAATTTCCAAAGCCAGAGACATTTGATTCACATATGAATCGAGCAATCCTCTTTGTTCAGGAGTCAGTAATTGCTGATCTCTGGCTTGTACTCTTAATACGCCCATAACTCCGGAGGCGCTGGCTAATGGCAAGTAAAGCGCATTAGATAAGGAAAGGGTGTCCGTGCCCATGCCTGCAGGTTGCCCCATATCAAAGACCCATTGGGCAATACTTTGTTCTTTAACATCCAGTCTCATTGAGCTGGGAAAACTGGCTTGAACTGTGAGATGATTTTTTTTCGGCATCAACGCCATGACTTCACTTTCAAAGGTATGCGCAATATACTCGACCCCAAAACTTAATAGCTTATTAATATTACGTGAGCGGATAAGCTGGCGACTGAACGCATACAAGGCGGTGGTCTGATGTTGGGTAAAGCGAGAGGATTCTTCTTGGTGACGAATAAGGATGGTTAAATAGCTAATAATCTGGGAGACTAGAAGCATAATGATTAGGGTAAGTAAAAATTGGATGTCGCTGATGGCAAAACTATATCGCGGGGAAACAAAAAAATAGGCACAAGCAAAAACGCTTAATATCGAAGCAAAGAGCGAGGGCCCACGGTGCCCACATAAAGAGATAAGAGTAACTCCCAACAAATAAATCATAATCAGATTTACAGTGTCGAGAAATGGTTCTAAAGCGAAATTGAATAAGGTCAGGAGAGGTAGAACCAACAGGACTAAGCCATAAAATTTCCATGGATGAGCTCGCGTTGGGGTTTTTACTTTTTTTTGTGGTATTTTGGTGCTACGCCTAGTAATGATGTACACATCAATATCGCCACTTTGACGTACAATTTCATCAGTCAAATTTCTATAGAACCAATCGCGAAACCTAGTTCTAATATGTTTCCAAATCATTATTTGCGTGATGTTTTGTTCATGTGCAAAACGCAATACTTCTTTGACAATGTCGAATCCCGCCAGCACATGGGTTTGTGCCCCTAAGAGTTCGGCCAAACGTAAATTTTTAATAGCGAGGCTGCGCGCATTAACATTTTTTTGGGGTACATCAATATATACAGCGACCCATTCTGCTTGTAAGTGCGTGGCCAATTTTTTTGCCGCACGGATTAGTTTCGTCGTTTCGGGATTTGGACCGACGCAAACCAGTATTTTGTCTTTTACAGGCCAAATCTCTTTTACACCCTCTCCATGTCGGTACCATAACACATCAGAGCCTACTCGTTCGGCGGTAACCCTTAAGGCTAATTCCCGTAAGGCAATTAAATTACCTTTACGGAAAAAATGTTCTCGGGCAAATTCTGCTTGTTTCGGGATGTATATTTTCCCTTCTTGCAGTCTTTTTAATAAGTCCTCCGGAGGTAAATCAACGAGTTCAATGGTGTCGGCACGCTCAATCATTGAGTTAGGAACGGTCTCGATAATGGGGGCGTGAATAATTTGTGCCACATCATCTTTTAAACTTTCAATGTGCTGAATGTTTAGGGTGGTATATACATCAATACCACGTTCTAAAAGTTCTTTAATGTCTTGCCATCGTTTGGCATGTCGTAATCCGGGAGTATTCGTATGGGCTAACTCGTCCACTAAGATTAACCCGGGATGGCGTTGCAAAGCGGCATCAAGATCAAATTCGTAATAGGTTTTGTCGCGATAAGCTACCCCTTTACGTGGGATAATTTCAAAATTATTAAGAAAGCTATCTATCTCCTCACGGCCATGGGACTCGGCAAGGCCAATAACCACATCAAGTCCTTGTTGTTGCTTCTCATAGGCATCGTGGAGCATTTCATGAGTTTTACCAACACCTGGCGAGGCACCTAAATAAATTTTGAGTTTTCCATGATGTTCTTGACGTTCCTCTTCCGCGATTCGTTGCAATAAATGATCAGGGTTAGGGCGATTTTGGGGCATTAATGCTCCTTAAATTATCCAAAGCAAGATTTAATTCCAAAACATTAACACGCGGCTCGCCTAAGATTCGCCATGTTCTCGGTTTGCTGTATTGCTCCACTAATTGATAGATGTCCGCTTCAGGAAGCTGACGTATTTTGGCAATTCGTGGCACTTGGTATTTCGCAGCGAGAGGGCTAATTTCAGGGTCAAGACCACTACCTGATGCGGTAACTAAATCGATAGGTACTGCTTGTTCATTTTGTGGATCTGCTTGCCTTAAGTGCGTCATCCTTTCTTTTACTATAGACAAAAAATCAGGATTTGAAGCCGCGAGGTTTGAGCCAGAAGATGCGGCACCATTATAGGGATAAGATGTCGTAGCTGAAGGACGTCCCCAAAAATAGGCTGCATCGGAGAACGGTTGTCCAATTAATTGTGAACCAATCCATTGATTATTCTGCTTTATTAAACTGCCATTTGCTTTCCAGGGGAAAAAAATTTGCGCTAACCCAGTCACGGTAAGAGGATAAATGAAACCCGTTAAAACACTGATTAAAATAAGCAATATCAATGCAGTTTTCATTTGATTCATTGCTTCTTTTAGCATGATTTGTCCTTATATTAAATTGGGCTTAAGTGAATGGTTTTCAGTGCTAGTAACATCAAATCAATGATTTTTATGCCGATAAAGGGAATAATTAAGCCTCCCAAGCCATACACTAAAACATTATTGCGCAGCAGTTTTGCTGCTTCCACATGGCGATATTTGACGCCTCGTAAGGCAAGAGGAATAAGAAAAATAATAATGAGCGCATTAAAAATTACCGCCGACAAGATGGCACTTTCCGGAGTGCTAAGCCGCATGATATTTAGATTGTTCAGCATAGGATAGGTACTGGCAAATGCTGCTGGTAAAATAGCAAAATATTTGGCGACATCATTGGCGATGCTAAAGGTAGTTAGTGAACCGCGAGTCATTAACAATTGTTTACCAATTTCAACGACTTCAATGAGTTTGGTGGGATTAGAATCTAAATCAATTAAGTTTCCTGCTTCTTTGGCTGCTTGAGTACCCGAGTTCATGGCTACAGCAACATCTGCTTGCGCCAAGGCAGGGGCATCATTTGTTCCATCTCCAGCCATTGCCACCAAATGCCCTTGTGCTTGTAACTGACGAATTAAGTTTAATTTTTCTTCGGGTTTGGCATTGGCTAAAAAGTCATCGATACCGGCTTCGGCAGCGATTGCTGCTGCGGTTAAAGGATTATCCCCAGTGACCATAATGGTTTTAATACCCATGCGGCGTAATTCGGCAAAGCGCTCACGGATTCCCCCTTTGATTATATCTTTAAGGTGAATGACCCCTAAAACTTGTTTATTTTCCAGAACAACCAAAGGAGTTCCACCTTGTCGGGAAACTTGCTCCACAATTTGATGAGCTGCCTCAGGTAAATGCCCATTAATTTCTCGCAGATACAATTCAATTGCTTGAGTTGCTCCTTTTCTAATTTGGCGTCCAGGCAAATTAGCCCCACTCATCCTGGTTTCGGCGGTAAAGGGGATAAAACTAGCTTTTAATTCGCTGATATCACGACCACGTAAACCATATTGTTCTTTAGCTAAGATAACAATACTGCGCCCCTCGGGTGTTTCATCAGCCAGTGAAGACAGTTGGGCCGCATCGGCCAGCGTCTCAATGGAGACTCCCTCTAAAGGGATAAACTCAATAGCTTCTCGATTACCTAAGGTAACGGTACCCGTTTTATCGAGTAGTAACACATCAACGTCTCCTGCCGCCTCTACCGCACGGCCAGACATGGCAATAATATTGGCTTGAATCATGCGATCCATACCGGCAATACCTATAGCGGATAGTAAACCGCCAATAGTTGTTGGCGCCAGGCAAATAAACAGAGCAATTAAGATGGTAAGGCTGATTACTTTACCTGCTCCTGCACTCGCTACGCTGTAGATAGAAAAAGGAAGCAGGGTGGCACAAACTAAAAGAAAAACAATTGTCAGGGCAGCAAGCAATATGGCAAGTGCTAATTCATTGGGTGTTTTTTGGCGTTGTGCCCCTTCAACCAGGGAGATCATTTGATCTAAGAATGTTTCTCCTGGATTGGAGGTAATACGAATAATTAACCAATCAGAAAGTATCTGAGTGCCCCCGGTTACGGTATTACGGTCCCCCCCACTTTCACGAATTACGGGAGCACTTTCGCCGGTAATAGCACTTTCGTTGACTGAGGCAATTCCCTCAATGACTTCGCCATCGCTGGGAATAAAATCGCCTGTTTCTACTAATACAATATCGCCAGCCCGTAAACAGCCGGAGCGGATGTGGGTGATTTCTGCATTTTTTTTGGGTTTCGCTAATTTCTTTGCCTGAATTTCATGGCGTGCTTTTCTTAATGCTTCAGCCTGAGCTTTCCCTCGTCCCTCTGCCATACTTTCGGCAAAATTCGCGAAAATAAGCGTAAACCAAAGCCCTAAAGTGATCGCTAAAATAAAACCAGTCTCTGTTTCCCCCAGTCCTAACAATGATTGAATAAATAAAGCGGTTGTTAATAGTGAGGCAATATAAACCGTAAACATGATTGGATTACGGATTTGGTATTGTGGGGTTAATTTTAAAAATGAAGCACGGATGGCAAGCTTTACCGTATCACTACCCCAAAAGGATACACGATGCATTTTAAGATCCATATTGGCCCCACAAGGTTAGATGTTCCACAATTGGCCCTAGTGCTAAGGCGGGCAGAAATGACAGTGCGCCGATCAGAAAAATGACACAAATAACGAGCATAATAAACAGAGGAGTATGGGTAGCTAGAGTCCCAGTAGTTTGAGGAATTATCTTTTTTTGCGCCAATGAGCCGGCAAGGGCAACGGTAGCTATGGCAATCCAGTAGCGCGAAATCAACATGATGAGACTACCGAGCAAATTATAGAATGGGGTATTGGCATTAAGCCCGGAAAAAGCACTGCCGTTATTGTTGCCCAGGGAGGTGAATGTATAAAGAACCTCAGTAAAACCGTGTATGCCTGGGTTGGCAATCGCATGGGTGCCACCTTGAGTTACTACCGCTAATGCGGTGGAGATAAGAACACTAAGTGGCATGACTAAAACGGCAATGGATGCCATTTTCATTTCATAGGGTTCAATCTTTTTGCCTAAGTATTCAGGCGTTCGTCCAACCATTAAGCCCGTCACAAATACGGTAAGGATGACAAACATGAGCATGCCATAGAGGCCTGAGCCAGCTCCTCCAAAGATGGCCTCGTTTAAATGCATCATCCATAAGGGAATTAATCCACCTAGAGGGGTGTATGAGTCCAGCATTGAATTTACTGAACCATTGGAGCCGGCTGTAGTAGCCACACTCCACAGTGCTGAGCTAGTAATTCCGAAGCGCGTCTCTTTACCTTCCATGTTGCCCCCGGGATAGCTTTGGGCAATGGCTGTAGGACTAAGCCCCATAGAAGTTAACGCTGGATTTCCTTTTTGTTCTGCCATGACTCCGCAGAGGACAAAGGGAATAAAAACAATAAACATGACGGCAAGAATAGCCCAACCTTGGCGATTATCATGGACCATTTCTCCGAAGGTATAACAAAGGGCTGCAGGAATTAATAGAATGGCAAGCATTTCTAAAAAGTTGCTTAAGGGGGTAGGGTTTTCAAAGGGATGCGCAGAGTTGGTATTGAAAAAGCCACCACCGTTGCTGCCTAATTGTTTAATGGCAACTTGGGAGGCAACTGGTCCCATAGGGATAACTTGCTGGATTAGCGGCTTGCTTGCGCTCTGTATCGTATTATTCTTGTCTGTAATCGCTTGTTCTGAGGTATCGCTAAGGGTTTTTGGGGAACTGTTGGCTTGTACCAGTTGGATGGGTTGATTGGGTTTAATATTTTGAATTACCCCTTGGGATACCAATAGTAATGCAAAGATAAATGATAAGGGCAGCAGAATGTAGAGAATGCTGCGCACCATATCGACCCAAAAATTACCTAGATTTGTACTTTCATGTTGGGCAATGCCGCGGCTTATGGCTACCAATAAGGACATGCCTGTTGCTGCAGAAACAAAGTTTTGTGTGGTTAGAGCCAGCATTTGCGTAAAATAACTCATGGTGGTTTCGCCGGAGTAGGCTTGCCAATTGGTATTGGTGGCAAAACTGATGGCAGTATTTAAGGCTAAATCAGGAGCGGGGGAGGGGAGTTGTTGTGGGTTAAGGGGAAGATAAATTTGCAAACGTTGAATGAGATAAACCGCGAGGAAACCGAAAAGGTTAAAAATAAGCATGGATGTCAAATAGTATTTCCAATCCATCGCTTGGTTCGTTTTAATACGGCAGATTCGATAAATGAATAGTTCAAATTGATTGCCAATGCGATTGAGCCAGAAATCCTTTCCTTCATAGACTTTAGCCATGTACCAGCCTAAGGGCTTTACCGCGGCTAATAAGACTAAAAGAAAAACCACGATTTGCAATGACGCGATTAATGTAATCATAGAATCCTTTCTAACAGTTTGTTTTTATTTAATTAAAAAAATTCTGGCTTTAATAAAACAAACAAAAGATAGACCAGCAAGCCAACAGCGATTATTCCCGCAACGAGATAGGTAATCATTGCTCACTCCGTGATAGTTTATCGTAGAAGTTGATAAGTCCTAGGCACAAAATAAAAAACAGCAGGGTCATGCTAATGAAGAGTAAATCGTCCATAATGTTCTCTGTTATTTTTCACCACCTGATTATTACCTAAAACATAGCATATGAATGGGAATCTGACGATATTTTTGAGCTGCTCTAAAAAAGAACCAATTATTTTGCCAAGATGATTTAATTATGTATTTTTTTGCTTTAAAATGCCACTATTAGTTTTTTTTGAACATAAAGATGAAAAAATACCTAGAGCAATTACATTTCGCCATGGGCATTCTGCGGCAAAAACTGACCCAGGACAACACAGAGGCCCGTCTTGCACTATCTCCTAGAGCGCAACAAGCGATGGAGCTTTT
Organism: Legionella lytica; assembly: GCF_044626755.1. Lineage (GTDB taxonomy): Bacteria > Pseudomonadota > Gammaproteobacteria > Legionellales > Legionellaceae > Legionella > Legionella lytica_A. The sequence continues at coordinate 45,910 of NZ_JBGORX010000007.1, forward strand.
CGGAGCAGAACTCAGTGCGCGAGTTGCCGAGGTACAAAAAACAGAAGCAGTACGAATTCGTCTCGAGCTGGAAAAGATGGATGCGAGTGCTCCCATACATCAGCAAAAAGTGGCATTGTTGAGCGCAATAAACACCGCTGGCGCTGCCCTAAAGGGGTTATATTTTGATTTATTTGCTAGCAGCTTATTTTTAAAAGAAGGCTTTAATGGCTGCATGGAACATGCCACATTGATGTTTCTTATATTAAACAAAGAATTTTTGTTAGATCCCGATGTCCTTATTGAAAGTATGGGAGTGTACAACAAGCTCAATCCAATGATGAACCATAATTTCTTAGTGATTAACCGATGTCCCGGGGACTATCCTTTAATTGATGTTGCCAGTTGGGGTAATGAATGCCTGGTTGTTGATAGTTGGTTAGGGGTGATTGCCTCTCCTTCCGCAATGCCCTCTGGGTCTTCAATTCATTCTTTTCTTCATGGTAGAGATATTTGTTCGATGAGAGTCGAATACACCAACCGATTGGGCATGGAACTTTGCGTCTATCCACAAGGCCATTTATTCCATCAGATAGAGCGTGATACCCAACAGGTTATTCATACTGAATTTAAAAAAATCATTGAGCAATATACTGAGATATTAGATTTACCTTGGTTTAAGGCCAGTACAAGCCCCGCAGCGTCCAGTGCAACATCCATACATGGTTTATTTCCTCCTGTGCGCAGCGACGTGGAAGAGACTCATGCGCAACTCTCCCTAGAAATTAAACAATGTTGTGCGGATAAATATCAGAGTGTCGTTGAGGCTGTTCAAGGGAAGCAATACACCTTGGCATTACGTAAAGCCAGTGCTGTTGGTCATATCGAACTGGTAAGTATATTGTTGAGTTATAAGGTATTAGGCTTTGATATTAATGAACCATCAAAGACTTCTACTAATACTGCTTTGGATTGGGCGATTAAAAAAGGCCATGCGGAAACTGCTGCTTTAATTGAAAAGCATGGCGGAAAAAGTGGTTCTGCCGAAAATGACACGCAAAAGGTAAATAAATTATAAACCAATTGATTCTTGGAAACACAGCAAGAGTGCCTTTATTAAGTTCCCCCCTATAGAGGCACTTGGCAGATAGGATTGGTTTATTTTCCCTAAAATTATGTTATACCTTAATTAATAGACTATAAAAATTATCTACTATGTCTCTGCGATGAGGCCTCTTATGAAAAGTCGTTATTGGTATTTACTGGTTTTTATTTTTCCTCTTTCGGCAATCATTGGTTTTATGTTTGCTGGGATGGCCAGCTTTACTACATTATTCTTTTTCAGCATGATACTTCCTGCCGCTGAATTTTTTTGCGGTGAGGATTATGTAAAACCTTATGCCCAGGAAAACGAGAGTCATACTTATTACAGATTTGTTTTGTATGGTGTCGTCATTAGCCAGGTTATTTTAACTTTTTGGGGCGCTTATGCTGCCAGCCATAGCCAGTACTTTTTTGAGGCGATTGGCTATGCGCTGGCCGTTGGCATCAATGGTGGGATTGCCTTTTGTGCTGCACACGAATTAATCCATAAAAATAATCACATGGATAATTGGATGGGGAATATTGTTTTAATTTGTACCGCCACAGGTCATGCTCCTATGGAGCATGTGCTGGTTCATCATGGTCCTTTTATTACGGGAACTTCAGCTGATCATGTGCATGCACCCAATGGGATGGGTTTTTATAGTTATTATTTAAAGTCGATGGTGGGGTTGCGTACCTCCGCGTTTGCTGCAGAAAAGAAATTAATGCGGCGCAAAGGTTATTCTATTTTCAGTTGGCATAATCGTTTAGTCATGTTTAATCTGTGTACTTTTATCTTAGCCTTAGTCTTGGCAACTCTTTGGGGAATGTCGGCATTTCTTTATTTCATCGGTGTGGTGCTTGTTAGTAGTATTGTTATTCTGGGTGCTGCCTATATTCAACATTATGGTTTGGAGCGTTTTACCTTGCCCGATGGTAGCTATGAAAAGTTTAGTGCCATGCATTGTTGGAATTCCAATTATATTTTAACCAACTATTTGTTATTTCAATTGCCTCGTCATTCCATACATCATTTGCGTCCTGGCCGTGATTATGAGGTGAGTGTGGATAGCCCACAAAATCCGCAACTGCCGTATGGATATTTTGTATGTAGTTTAATTATTTTCATTCCAGGATTGTGGCAGAAACTTATGGCACAACCGGTTCAGCAGAATCTCGAATTGCGGCACAAGGCGGCAAATATGCACCAGACCACTGGAGGCATTTCCGAGTAGGGGAATATAGCGTCTCATGGCAATGAATGCGGTGACGAGCGCCCAGAAGTTTGGAGCACAGAACTCTGGGTTGCTTCACTGCCTTCGCAATGACGGTGTTTTCGGTTGTGGGAGGCATGCCTAGCTAAATTTTATAATCTTTTTTCCATTGCGCATGAGTCAGTGGATCCACTAAGGACATATCTACCTGGTCATCAGGATTGCGAATCCAATAAGCATAATCTGCGGCAGCCAGAATATAGCGGTCGCTGGCGCTATCACCATAAGCATAGACTGTTCCATGTTCTTGGTTGTGGAGAAGTTTTCTTAGTGCAAGTAATTTTTTTTCGCCGACAAAGCTATGATCCGCTATGTTGCCAGTTAAAAATCCTGCATCAGTTACTTCAAGCTTAGTGGCGATGAGGTCATGGATTTCGATTTGCTTACCCCAAGGGTGCATATAAAGATCTAAGGAGCGTGTAATGATGATATTGCGATGCCCTTGTTCTTTATGCCACACCAACCGTTGCACAATTTTTTCATAAAGATGATTTGGCATAATTTCTTTAGAAAACTCATCGGCAATCTGAGTCAGCTCTTCGAGTTTTCTTCCTTTAAAGACGGAGCGGACCATTTTATTTAGGGCATATTCATCACTGAGCCTTGATAAAAAAAGTAAGCTCCAGAAGGCATTACGAAAAATAAATTGGCAATAACCCATATCTCCCAGTAAGTAACGGAAAAATCTAAGACCACAAATCCCGTCGCTGAGTGTGCCATCAAAGTCAAAAACCGCGATAGGTTGTCGCATAAAATCCTCTAACTGTGGGGGAGTATAATAATAAGCCATACAATCGTTGCATTGAGTATGGCTAACATGACAGCGGCAGAGCCAATATCTTTAGCTTTTTTGGTTAATTCATGCCAACTTAAATCAATACGATTCAATGCGGTTTCCACGGCTGAGTTGAGTAATTCAACAATGGGAACTAGTAGAAAAGAGCTAATTAAAGCAATACGTTCCAATGCTGAATTCCCTATCCAAAAGGCAGTAGGCAAGGCAATAAAACTGGTATAAATCTCTAAACGGAATGCAAACTCCTCTTTGAATGCAACTTTTAATCCATCTAAGGAATAAAATGTTGCTCTTTTAAATTGCAATCCTACTTTTGCCAGAAACTTGAGCATTCAATGTACCTTTAAAAATATACTTATGATGATCCTAGCCCTTAAGATATGCTTAATTCTGGACTAGACCTTTATTTTTTTCAAATTGTTAACCAATAGAAACCCACCAATCTTATTGATTATTCACTCTATTTTCTTTCTTTAATCCAGACGATTTTTGACAAAATATTTATCATTTGCTAGCTTTTAATAAAATCCGTAGAGCTATTAAACAAAGGTTGTATCCATTTACGTTCTCGAGGGACCGATGTATGAGCAGCCGTTACTGTAGTTTAGTTAGCTTACTAGAAGCAAAAGCACAATCAAAACCTGATTTTCCTCTGTATACCTTTCTAAGCAGAAATACGGAAGAAAACGGCATTCTAACGCTTGAGACCTTGGCTGAACAAGCAAGAAAAATAGCGATCCTCTTACAACAAAGCACTCACCCTGGAGAGCGTGTTATTATTATCTATCCCCCGGGACTTGAGTTAATTGCGGCTTTTTTTGGCTGTTTATATGCCGGCGTCATAGCCATCCCGGTTTATCCGCCCAATACTAAAGCTTTGGTGACTAAACTGCACCATATTATTCAAAATTCTGGAGCTACAGTCGCCTTAACCACCGATGAAGTTTTACGTAAAATTAAAAAGTTAAGAGTCGTAAAATTATTAAATAAAACCCCCGTTCTCGGCAAAATGGTCAATCATCTTGTCGGTCCATCGTTTGAACGCCATAACCAATTGCTGGGTTGGAATTTTGAAAAAATGCATTTTCTGGTTACGGACTATTTATCTGATTATTCGGGAAACGGCTGGAATAAACCATTAATTACTGCGGATGGACTCGCCTTTTTACAATACACCTCAGGGTCTACCGGAAAACCCAAGGGGGTCATGGTTAGTCATGGGAATTTATTAAATAATTTAATGGTCACCCAATTGCGTAATCGTTCATCCGAAGAAGATATTTGTGTTTCCTGGTTACCACCTTATCATGATATGGGGCTTATTGCGGGAATTTTGCAGCCTCTGTTTACTGGCTATCCCGTAAAGTTAATGGCACCCATGTCTTTTTTACAACGCCCTGCTGCTTGGTTAGAGGCTATGTCCCACTTTAGGGGAACTATTACTGGAGCGCCTAATTTCGCTTATGATTTATGCAGCGATAAAATTACTGATGAAGAAAAAATTCATTTGGATTTAAGTAATTGGCGAATAGCTGCAACAGGGTCTGAACCTATTCGCTGTTCAACCATAGATAAATTCACCAATTTTTTTGAAGAGTGTGGCTTTCAAGCGGATGCTTTTTATCCCTGCTATGGTTTGGCTGAATCTACCTTAATGGTTACTGCCGTAGATCCTAATGAAGGGGTACAAAGTCAGTTAGTCGATAATAAAGCCTTAAGTTTAGGGCAGGTACGTTATTGTGAGGCCAACTATCCTCATGCACGTCGTTTGGTCAATTGTGGAAAGCCGGCGGATGATTTTCATGTGGTGATTGTTAATCCTGAAACCCTGCAGGTATGTGCTGAGCGAAAGGTTGGGGAAATTTGGGTGACCAGCAAGAGTGTCACTCAGGGATATTGGCAATTGCCAAATGAATCAAACTATTGTTTTCATGCAAGAACTCCTGGTGATGAACGTACTTTTCTGCGAACCGGTGATTTGGGTTATCTTGCCGAGGGGGCGTTGTATGTTACTGGGCGGCTTAAAGACATGATTATTATTCGCGGCTGTAATTATTACCCTCATGATTTGGAGGATACCATTAATGGCTGTCATTCTCAGCTGCGTGTGAATTGCTGTGCCATTTTTGCGGTGGAGGAGAATGAGCGAGAATATTTAGTGGTTGTTCAGGAAATAAATCAGCATATAGAAGCAGAGGTGGCTCGAGAGATTATTAGAATAGTCCGCAGTCGAATTTTAAAAGAGCATGGGATTCCGGCCGATATTGTGGTGCTTGCCGCACATAAAGCAGTTCCTAAAACAACCAGTGGCAAAATTCAGCGTCTATTATGTAAGAAAAATTACTTGGAAGGTTCCTTAGAAATTTTCTATATTGATAGTATCCATGATTCAAGCTCTATATCTAAGCTCCTGCAAAATGTTCGCTTTTGTGTACTGTGAGAATAGGGAGGCTATATTTATCCTGCGCAAGGAGAGATGATGTTGGAGTTACACAAAGCGGCCCAAAAGCAAGAGATTCAGCAGGATTTGCTGTATCTCATTCATCATCTGCATGCTGCTGATTCCTCATCTGAGTTCTTGAGCTTAGATTCCTTGGCAAAAATTGAATTGCTAACCGCCATTGAAAAAAAATTTGCTGTGTGTTTAGAGGAGCATGAAATCGCCGAGGCCAATACTTTAGATGATTTAACTGAAATTATTCTCGCGAAAAAAAAACAATGCAAGCGCTTGGGTTCTTTATTAATGAAGCAGACAACAAACACCTCCATTTCCTTTAAAAAATCGCTTCTGCGTAGCATCATCCATCGCTTTATACGTGAATGGGCCCATAGTCGTTTCGGCATCGAGGTTATTGAGAGCCCTTGTTTGCCCTCAGAGGGGCCTTTTATTCTTGCGGCAAATCATAGTAGCCATTTAGATAATTTAGCATTAATGATGGGAGGGAGCTTTGATAATTATGTTTTATTGGCGGCTAAAGATTATTTTTATGAGCCTCGTTCCGTGAGGCTTTTTTTACTGAAAAAACTATTTAATTTACTTCCTTTTGAGCGAAGTTCCGTACCATCAGCGATGTGGAATAATATCAATCGTTGTAAAGCTGTGATTAAAGCCAATAAAAATTTAATTATTTTTCCTGAGGCCACACGTTCTTTAAATGGTGAAATTCAAGCGTTTAAAGGGGGTTGTGCGATGTTGGCTTGGGAATTACAAGTTCCTATTGTTCCGGCCTACATTCATGGTACTTATAATTGTTTACCTAAAGGAACAAACTGGCCTAAGAAAGGAAAGATTATTGTCAGTTTTGGCACACCCATCGTCACGAAAAACTATGTACCCAATGGAACTGAGCTACACTATCAATACTATAAAATGATTACGCAAGAGCTGGAGCAGCAGATCAAACAGTTGAGGGATGATCTGTACGTTAAGGAGCACCTATGATGAGAATCGCAGAGTTAATTTCGCTACCCAGTGATGAATCCGAGGTTCGCTTTGAGAAACACGGACAGAATTTCGCTTTATTTGAGATGCAGGGTTTACGTCCAACTCAAGAAGATGCTGCCGTAGCCTATTGGTACTCAGAAGACTCCTTTAATGCGTTAACCGCACAGGATATAGGGCATCGTTTATGGACCAGCTATAAATTGATTAATCAACACTGTCTCAAACCTGGTTTTGGTGGTTCTACTGCCTCCACCACTGTTTATGATGGAAAAGGTAATTTAATTACCGCCACTTTAGGGGATTCGGTGGTTTTTGCAGTGGTCTATTTTCCTAATGGGCATGTGGCTTCGGTCGCACGTTTAAACAAGGTCATTCATCATCCCCATCTTGATCAAGAGCGCTTGGGACAGGTACGTGGTCTTGTAAACAATGGACGCTTGTTGGGGCGATATGGTTCTTTGGCACTATCCAGGGCACTGGGGGATTATGATTTTATTGAATCTGGGCTTTGTGATGATGCGCACATTGATATAACCCCCAGTGATTTTACCCATGCTTCTGGGATGAAGATCCATATTATTACTACCTGCGATGGATTTACGGAGCCAGTCCCCGGGCCAAGCAAAGAAAATCAGGAACAATGGTTTTGGCAACAATTACAGTCTATTGATAATCCTGGTCTGCATACGGAAACGGATTTGGCACGCTTACTTGCATTTAAAGCATTGCATGCGGGTTCTAGGGATAATATTTCTGTTTCGGTCCAAGTATTAACTAAAAATACCCCTTTCTTAGTTGGCATTTATGATGGACATGGGGGCGATTCTACCTCAACTTATGTTGCCAGCCACATTGCCCAGGTATTTGAGCAACAATGTGGTTTGTCTGCAGAAGCCTATGCGGAGCAGACTTTAAGTGTGGATCAGAATTGGTCGATTTATTCTCGTGATAATCAGTAGAAAATTTTTTCGCAAATTTAGTTGTTTTTACTGTCTTACTAACTATAGTTAAAGGTAGGAAAACACTAGAAAGACTATAGGAGAGCTATTATGGATAATGCAAACCGTGATGAACGATCACATGTTTCTGAAGCTGCTAGTGACTTATTGAATGAAGGGAAAAAATGGGCTAATGAGGTACGAGAAGAGGGCATGAATCGTGCCTGCCAAGCTGAAGAGAGCCTTAAAGAATGCACTGATGAATTGTTGAAAAAAATACAACAAAACCCACTAAGTTCCGTATTAATTGCTGGCGGGATAGGCTTTTTACTCTCTAAGATTTTGAGAAAATAATGGAGGCCTTAAAGCAGGTTGAGGAACTCGTTTCGACAAGGATCAGCCTTGTAAAATCCATATTTTCAGTGATGCGTTTGGAGGCTCGCCTGGCGGGGCTTAGTGTGTTTCCATTGCTGCTGAATGTCTGCCTGCTACTCATTGTTTTAATGACCTTTTGGATTGGTATTTCATTATTACTGGGGTATGAGTTTTTTGTTATTTCTAATAATTTTTTACTCTCGCTAGTCTTAGTCGTTCTTTTTAATCTGGGCGTCTTACTGGGCCTGGCGAAGTACCTTACTTTTAACCTGAAAAATATGAGCTTTGAAAAAACCAGATCCTATTTTTCCCAAAATAAGAGTATGGATGATGAGCAACTCGAGGAAACAGTTACGAGCGCAAATAACCGCGATGGACAAAAGGGTACATCTGCAACGGGCACTGGTGGCACAGAATAAGCGATTTCTGGGGTTGCATAAGGTGAATTATACGGTGGTTTTGGTGATTACTGTATTAGTTCCTTGTATGTGGATCGGTTGGAAGCTCAGTGAAAAAAAATGGCTTGATCGGATAACTGCTCAGATTGCGGAATTGATGACCTTAACTTTTTTCACCTATTTCCGTAAGGAATTGATGAACTTATTAAAACCTACTCAAGTAGATTGAGGCAGGTGATTGCTATGCACTCGCTTTTGAGCTCCGTCACATCTACCCCTACGTCCTTCGGCTTATCCGGCTTTGTTGCACATTTCGGCCTATGAGACTCGGACAAGCCGCGGAACGTAGAGATAGAGTATGCATTACGGCCTTGTCATCCATCGGGCCGCTGGACCTTGTTATGCGTAATTATAACCACCAGTTGGCGTCAACTCCTTATCATTAGAAGGAGCATTATGCACCGGAGTATGGACTTTATTAATACACGCTTTATTATAGCCCAACGAGTTCAAGATATTTTTCTGACACCTTTCAGCCAGTCCTAAAGCAATCTCAGGGCACTTTTCCAGTAATGAGACAAATCGAGAATCTTGTTTCCCTTCACTTTCAACACATAATTCACCAAATTCATGCCATAGTCTCTCTATTACCTTGGCTTGAATGGCATCCCAGATGATATTTTCCCCTTTAAACTTCAGGAGCTTCATTTGTTCTGCTACTTTACGATACTCTTCTTCTGTTGAGGGTAAGGCAAAAGTGTGCGCTTCTTCTGCGATAATCGCATGCATTCTGTTGAGCACGAGCTCGCTGTTAAATAGTTTCTCGACTGCTTGTTCATAGGGTAAAAAACATTGAGTGCTGGGCTCATAAATAAAAAATTCCCCCTCTTCAATATCATAATACCAGGCATGAATTTTTAATTTATTTACTTGCACACGTTCTTTAACCACATCCAGAGTATGTAAGTGTTCTATTTGTAAGTGAATATTTTCCTCAGTGAGGCATTTTAATTTTTGCTTTGCATCTTCCATCTCTGGGTGCTTTTCATGAACGCGGTCCAGAGCTGGTTTGGCATACGCTTCAAGGAATTCTGCAACTAGTGGTAAGCTTTCGGATAGGTTGGGGTTTAATAAGCCTTTCATCGCACCGCAGTCTGAATGCCCACAGACAATAATTTCGCTTACATTGAGTACTTTCAATGCATATTCAGCGGTTGCTCTTTCGCCGGTAGGGTAAGGTACTTTGGGCGGAAAAATGTTTCCGGCATTGCGGATAACAAATAACTCGCCGGCATCTGCATGGGTGACGTATGAGGGAACAATCCGGGAATCGGAGCAGGTGATCAAGAGGGTATCTGGAGATTGCCCCTTGATTAAGGATTGAAATAAGTCACGCTTTTCAAGAAAACCATTATTTTTAAAATGACGAATTCCTTTGAGTAGCTTGATAGGCATATAGTGCTCCTGTTTTTTTTATCAACAAAGGTTCCCCCTAAGATAGATTAATTTCCTTTACTTTTGAACACTTATTAAATAAATATGAGCTTAATATATGTAATGGGTCGTACTGCTTTTTTAATTCAAGCCACTCGGAATAGCGCGCTCCATAATGCTTTTTCCAATAGTCATGCTCTAATGACTCCCCTAAATAGCCAGAGAGATAACGTTTGCCCCCTAATGGTAAAAAAAGTGCATCCAAATGTTTAATGGTTTCCACGCAACTTGGAGTGAATAGTGTCGGTAGGCCTGGATTGATAATCATGAAGGAGAAAATATGGAGTTCTTCAGGAAGCATTAAAAAACCACTCGCTTTACGATGAACGATGGGGACTAAATGTACTAATGAGGCATAATGGATGGGTAAGGTTTCCAGAATTTCTTCTAATTTATTTAAGGGGAATTTAGGGATAAAGCATTCATACCACGGATGTTGTAAATCCCATTGACCACTCATTTTCATGATCTTTAAACGTGCATCATGACGATGTAAATAAGAATGAATCGTTTCGTCTTGAGTATGGAGAATTTTCCAAGGCTTCAAGGACAAGCTATGAAAATCAGGTGCATGATGCTCATATTCAATCGAGACGTGCAACGCATAAAGCCATTGGGCGAAGGGCAGGCGACCCGAGTCGGTGAGCTTTGCTCCTTGAATGGCTGGGGTGCAAAAGGATTCAACGTAATCTGCATAGTCTTGGCATTGCTGTAAATCACGCAGCCAGCTTTCTTTATCCAGATAGGTTAAATAGAAGCTACGTACGGTTTTTTTGCAGGATCTTAAGGCAATACGAGCTCGGGTAATGACGCCAAAATGACCTTGACCTCCTAGGCAGGCCTGCATTAAAGGTGAATGTCTATCTACTTGGACTAATTCACCATTGGCAAGAATAACTTCCAATTCGCGTACATGGGCAATGGCACTGCCGTATTTAAATGATGACGCACCTATTCCACCGGCAGAAAGCACTCCACCAATCGATAAATTGCAGTTATAGGGCAGCACATAAGGAGTGAGCGAGTGCGGCAAGGAGCGTTCGAGCAAATCAGCCCAAGTGCAATTCGCCTCCACCCAAATGGAATGATGCTCTGGCTCTTGTACCTGATTAAAATGCCTCATATCCAGGATTAATCCTCCCGGAGCCGCCAACGATTGTCCGTTTTGGCTCATGCCATTACCCCGAATGGTGATTGGGAGCTGATGTTCATGAGCATATTTGAGTAGCGATTGCAGCGCCTCGCGCGTTTGCGGCGCGCAAACTGCGGCCGGTTGGGAATGCACCAACCCGCCGAAATCGCGACCGAAAGGAACTAGAGCCTGCTCATTACTTTGAATGTTTTGTTCCGGCCTTTTTTCCCATTGCATTAGGTGTTGGCTGTTCCACTGGTTCACAGTTTGCGGCATGTTTTCGGTTCCTTTTTTGAGCTAATTCCAATTTACGGTTGCATGCGATTACTAACCCATCAAACATTTTCGTAAACGCATCGTAGCAACGATCAATCATTTGTAGGGCATCACGTCGTACGTGAATAGGAACTTTTCTGGAAAATAACTCACGCTCCATTTCTGTTTCAAATAAGGCGTGGGCTTTTTCTACCTCCAGGTGGGTTTTGGAAAAATATTTTAAATGTGCTTCCTCACCAGTTTTTCTTACTTGATCGGCCACTTTTTCAAAAAAGACGTGTCCTGAGGATTCAAGGGTTAATAGTAGGGCGATATTCACAATGTCATTTTTGGCATTAAATACTTCAGCAATCAGAGCATAAGCGGCATCACGCGTAGAACGCGTCTCACGGCTGTAGAGCCAGCTTACGCCATTTTTATTACAGGCTTTATTAATGCTGGTTGTTCCCATATATTTTTTATCTTGCAAAAACCAACGGTCATGGCCTGCATCTTCGTGCCGATGATGGCGGGCTATTTTTTTGAGGTAGGGATCAGTAACGCGCTCCTCATTAATACGTAAAATATCTTGGAAGGTCATCGTCCAAAAAGTTAATTCAGGAACAAAATAGCTTATTTCTTCGAGGCTATTTAATTGTTCCAAGAGGTTAAAAAACGGATGGTTTTTAAATTCACTTTGTTTTGAATCAATATAATCTTGAATAAGTCGCATCATCTCTCCCTGTTTTTTACGTGCCTAACTCATAGTGTAGGTCAAGTTCTTGTCCTGCTGCTGGATAAGCTTATCCACTAGCTGCCAATCAACGGTTTCAAGGCTGGTTCCCTTCTCGCAAATCTGATTTAAAAATTCTTTTTGTTGGGCGCCAATTTTTAGGGCTTCAGCATAGGGCGTATTCGTAAACATGACTAATACGTGTTTGGAAATATACTGTTGTGGGTAACGTTGCATGAGCAACTGTTCTAATTGTTTTTTTAAGTTAAATTGCGGATCGCGAATATTGCTTTGAATTTCCTGGAAATTATCCATAGACATTTGGGCTACCGCATCGGTATTGGGTTTTCTGGATTGATAAAAGGCAGGCATTACCTGGGCCCAATCATCTTCATATTTATCCAACAGAGTATTTAAAATACGACAATCTTCAAAAGCGCTATTCATCCCTTGACCGAAAAAGGGGACAACACCATGTGCCGCATCGCCCAGTAACAGGCACTGATCTTGATAATGCCATGAGTTACATTGAATGGTGCTCATATTGCCTGTTGGGTGTTCGCTAAACTCATACAATAAATTGGGCATGACTGCATACGCATCAGCAAAGGCTTCTTTAAAGAAGGCATTAATTTTAAATTCACTATCTAATTGTGCGAAGCTATTTTTTCCCTCATGAGGTAAAAACAGGGAACCGGTAATGGAATGATCGCGATTAGGATTCCCTAATAATAAAAAAGCATTTCGCGGCCATAGGTGTAAATATTCATGCGCGAGTTCATGCTGGCCTGGAGCACCAATTGACAATTCCTTATATCCGTAGGATAAAAAGGAGCGTGTTGCTTTGATCAAACCATGAGAACTTAATTGCTCACGTACGCAAGAATTCACGCCATCGGCACCGATTAAATATTGGTAGGGAACGTTTAAGTGCTCCTCATGCTGAGTTTTAAAATGCATGACTTTGTTTTCAAGATCAAGGTGGGATAATTTGCTATTAAAGCTAAAGCGGACATGGGGGTATTTTTCTGCTTCATTCAGTAAGAGTTTGTTTAATTCATTGCGTTCAACGGCATTAATGTATTCTTCATGATGACGGCCAAAGGATTGGTATTTAATTTGTCCTTGAGCATCATGAATGGCGCGCGCTCGCATTGGCACCATTAACTGTTCTATTTCCGGCATAATTCCGATACCGGCAAGACCTGTAATGCCGCGGCAAGATAAGGCAAGATTGATGGAGCGTCCATCGTGGCTTTGGCTTACGCGCAGATCGGGCCTTGCATCAAAAACATGGAGCTTGTAGCCACGTTTGGCCAGGTAGAGTGTAAGTAGGGTTCCAGCTAAACCAGCCCCAATAATGCTTATCTCCTTCATTCCTATTTCCTTAATGCATAAACGCTATAAGTAGCGGGAGCAAGAATTGTGCCTGTTGGCGGGAGAAATTGTGTTGGAATTCTGCCCTTAGAATATTCTTTAATTAAGTGGCCATTTATGGATCAGGGACACGCCCCGGTAATTCGGCTTTATAAGTAAGTAATCTACAGATCAAGCATCTCTGTTTCCGCTTACAAATAATCCTGCAAAAATTGTCCTAAATCTTCTGCCTTTTGGGGTGGAGAAAAGTAGTAGCCCTGCGCATAATCACAGCCATGCGTCATAATAAATTCGCGTTGTGATTCGGTTTCTACGCCTTCGGCCAACACTTCCAGATTGAGGCTGTGGGATAAGTTAATGATCGCGCGGGCAATGGCGGCGTCATTTTCTTTTTCTACTAATTCGGTAATAAATGAGCGGTCTATTTTTAACTTATCTACGGGGAATTGTTTTAGGTAGGCAAACTCGAATAACCGGTACCAAAATCATCAATGACTACTTTAATTCCCATATCCTTAAGTGCATACATCGCATCAACCGCATGCTTTATATTATCCACCAAGAGGCTTTCCGTCAGTTCTAACTCCAGGAATTTAGGCGATAGACCGGTTTCGTGCAGAATTTTGCCAATCATTTCGGGCATTCCTGGCTGGCGTAATTGCCGGCCAGAAATATTCACCGCCATGGTTAAATGGGAATAGCCTTGCTGATGCCAGCGCACCAGTTGCTTGCATGCTTCTTCCATCGCCCATAGGCCAATTTCTAAGATTAAACCATTTTCCTCAGCAATACCGATGAAATCATTGGGGGGTACCATACCTAGGATGTGGCTATTCCAACGTAATAAGGCTTCAAAGCCAATCAATTTATTTTCTGATAAATTGATTAAGGGTTGATAGAGTAAATGAAACTCATTTTTTTGCAGTGAATCGCGTAAGGCATTGTTTATCTGCATCCGATTAACAATTTGCGTATTCATTTCCTTATCATAATTATGGTAGGTATTACGCCCACTGTCTTTGGCATGATACATCGATAAATCGGCACTTTTCATCAAGGAGTCATAATCATTACCGTCCTTAGGAAAATAGCTAATACCAATACTGCCCGTTATTTTTAAATGATGCTCGTCAATGGGAAAGGTCTGAGATAAGGAGTTGAGTATCTTGTCGGCAATTTGGTGGGCTTGTTGTTCGGTGTGGATGTCTTGCAATAAGATGACAAACTCATCGCCACCGAGGCGACTGACGGTATCAATCTCATTGGTTGCCAGAAGTAAGCGGTTCGATACCGCCTGCAAAAGCCGGTCGCCCATGCTATGCCCTAAGGTATCGTTGGTTAATTTGAAATGATCTAAATCCAGGAATAAAAAGGCTAATATGGAACCTTTCTTTTTCGCTTGTAAAATCGCTTGATCCACCCGGTCAATTAAAAGTACGCGATTGGGTAATTCAGTTAGGGAGTCATGGGTTGCTTGTTTGATCAGTTGCTCTTCCATCTTCCGACGTTCGGTCACATCATTGATAAGGCAAATATAATGCTTCACTTTGTCAAACGAATCGCGTACTGGTGCTACACTGATCTCACACCAAAAAATTTCACCATTTTGTTGGTAACTTTCAAGTTCAACTGTTTCTTCACGTAATTCTTTTATCGCTAAAATAATCCGCTTGTGGTTCACATGTTGGGTTTTATTTGCATGCAAGAAGGTTAGGCCTTGGCCTAATAGCTGTTCTTCGCTATAACCTGTAATACGCTCAATTGCTTTATTCACGTAGATGATTGGCAGATTTGGTTTGCTAATATCGAGAATAGCTACCCCGTGAGTACTTGCTTCAATTGCTCGTTCACGAATGCGTAGCTCATCCTCATGCATGAGTCTTTTGGTGACGTCCCTAAAACTATATACACGCCCAACGATCTCAACCCCTACCCGTTGGGGTTGCGTATAACGCTCGAAAATACGCCCATCTTTAAAGTGTAATTTAGGTAGTTCCCCCTGCCAGTGGGGGTTTTCGTAAAGAAAATTGACATCGGAAACTAAACCTTCAGGGTTAATTAATTGCTCTAAAATGTATTCAAAACTAATACTTTCAGTGCCAACTTCTAACATATAGGTAGGAATACGCCACATTTCTACGAATTTTTGATTCCAATCGACAACCTTACCTTGGCCATTCACCATCATGATGCCATCAGCAGTTGATTCCAGAGTGGCACGAAGTAAGGAGAGTGATTTTTCTAGTTCAATATTTTTTTCAAAAAGATTAACTGTTTTTATATTAATATTTTCTGAAAGAGGGGCCTGGATTGAGCGTTGAAACTCAGGTTGAGTATGAAACCATTGTTCTAAAAGTGCAGGTAAATTGGGTGTCGGCGAAATCATTCCTAATTCTTCACAGACATTCGTAATTGAGGGGACGTTTCCTTTCTTCTTAACCGAACCTGCTGCTTGCACAACTCTTGAGTAGTCTATCTCTTTTAAAGCCATATATTGTTAACTATCCACAGCGTTAGAAAAATTTAGTGTAAATCATATACTTCTTAAATAATACAGTTTAGAAATTTTTTATTCATTAACGCAAGAGTGGAAGTTGATTGATATTGAGTTTACTTCCGGGCCACCTGGTCCGCGCTTAAGTTCAGAATTTTAAATCATTGGAGAGGCCTTAAGAAAGGTTTTTTTAACGAGATATCCTAGGCTAAATTGTGCCAGCCCAACTCGTTTAACATCCACCGCCTATTTGCAGAAATTCATGGTGAAATAGAGGGTTTACTGCCTAGGAGGAATCGCTTGAAATCTTCTTCCAAGCGATTTTGCGAATGATTAGGGATAAAACCGCTGTTTCATTCGTACGCAATAGTCAATAAGCTGCGGCTGGCTCTTTGCATAATCTTGTAGTGGGGAAGCAATCGGCACTTCCAAAATATTGGCCAGAAAGGCATAAGCACTGGCATCGATACTGCTTGGTTCTTCACCCAGCAAAAATGCCGAAGATTTTAAGAGGGTACTCAAGGCCTTTAGATCTTCAATACCCAATTGATAAACCTCTGCGGTGCTATGCCTCCCAATCCCTTGCTTATAGAGATCGCTACGGATTTTTTTTTGGAGAACGAAGGGGATAATTGTACGCAAGGGTTGTTTCAAATGGCTAAAAAATTTATTTCGGGTAATTGGCCAATAACGCTCATCTATCCAGCGAGAGTACACCATAATCCAATATAAATGTTCTTCGAGTAAACGTTGTAGTGCTAAAGCCTGGGCTTTTTGTTCGCTTGATAGGTGACTATCCAGGGGATCGCCATATTTTTCTTGTAGGTAGTTAATGATGAACCCACTATCGCCCAGTATTTTACCATCATCATTAATGGTGGGAAGTTTTTTCTTGGGTCCTTTTCCTGGGTTTATAACATATACGGCTTCAAAAGGTAGCTTAGCCATACGTAAATAAGTTTCCAGTTTCATGCAAAATGGGCTGGGATTGGGTAAGGACCACTGGGGTGGAAATTGATAGAGTTTGATCATCGCTTTTCTTTTCCTTCATCAATGTAATCGTAGAATTGGTCATCCTGGCGTGATCAAAAGTGTATCTTAAAATTGGAAAAAATGTGAGGAGGAACCTGTGTTCTCGTTGGCATGCGATTGTCTAAAAATTAAATGCAAACGATAACAATAATCATTTGCATTTAAGTCGTGAAGGTTGTTACCATGCGCACTCTCTTTATTAATCAATGGACTATTTATGAAGAATGTAGCTGGTACGCTAACGAATGCAACAGGAAATTTGGTGGATTTTTATAACCTAGGGGGATTAGCAATCCAAAGGACTAAAAATTCATTGTGGGGTTTATGGACGTATTACAGCTGGCGAGAATTAGCTATTCGCGCGAGTCTTTTAACGGCTACAGTACTCTGTGCTGCGGTTGCCGCGAATACTTGTCAGGATGAGCAGTGTTCTTCGATGTTAAGAGGAGCAGGGGGCGCTGCTGCTGGTTTTTTTGTAGGGCATGCGGTGGCTATGGTTCCTACCTTCAAACGACGTCTTAAACTTAAAAATGACGCCTATGCATTTCAGGAACAAACTAGAGAATTATTAGTAGCATTGAAAACACTGGATGCGGAAAACGGACCAGAGCTTGCTGATCACATTAACCAATTCTGCTCTTATCTGAAAAACTTATCCTTACCGGTTACCAAACGGGGTGAAGGAGTACTTAATTTAGTAAAAATCAAGGGGGTATCTCGTGCTGCATATGAGCGACTTGATGAGTTAGTTACTGCCTTGGGACGTAATGAAGAGCAGGAGCGTACCCAGATGTTGGAAGAGGCTTTGAGTTTTTGGGCACAAGATTATGAGTCCTTGTTTAATGAGCTAAGTCATAAAAAAGATGAGGCTGAGGTGATTCATACTCGTCCAAAAATGTAGCAATAAATTCTGCACGTATTAATGCAGTGTACTACCGGAAGCGAAGCCTGATTCACCCACAAATAGTGTATTAGGCTGCGTAATACGCGCTACGATTCGTTTCTCTGCTTGATACAAGGAAAACCTTAATAGATTTTTAACCAAAATTGCACGAGTATTTTAGTATCATTTAATTAAGGGATAATGGTTATGTCTGAAAAAATTAAAGGGACTGTGAAATGGTTTAACGAGCGCAAAGGCTTTGGATTTATTCAAAGTGAGGGAAAGGATTATTTTGTGCATTTTAGCTCTATTCAAGAGAGTGGTTTTAAAACCCTGAAAGAAGGGGAGCTTGTTTTATTTAAATATGGTCGTGGGCAAAAAGGGCTTTGCGCTGAAGACGTTCAAGTGGTTGTTCAGTAATATTATCATAGGGAATGAAGGGCCTGAAAGGGAAGCATGTTGCTGTGAAGTAACCCCAAATTAGGGGGCTTCAACCGGGCCCTCAATGAACCGAATTAAGGGTGTTGCGTTTTTAACGTCAAAATGCGTGACACTACTAGCACCTGCAAAGTATTGATACCATGCCCCGGCAACATCTGAACTACCTGTTCCATCTTCTCATTCTATTGATGCTCAATAGTACCATTTAAGCAAGACGAACCTAATGTGCAGGAATAACTAACATAGATAAATTGTTTATCATTAATTTATCCTGAATTAAAATAAGTGAACAACGAAACAAGTTTTTTGTGTGCTTTTTATTGTGATTTCGTAAATAAAAAATAAACCAGTTAAGGTGGCTGTGGGAGCTTTATTCCGGGCCAATTAACCACTCTTTAATTAACTCAATCTCATCGTGTTTCATCAAGGACACTGGGTGACCAATGTCGGGAATGGTTACCGTTTTTAAGCGGGGTTGTAATTGCTGCATTTGCATTACGGTATTCTCTGATAAAACATCTGATAAGGCGGCATGCAGTAACAAGACAGGGCATTGCACCTTGCTCCATAGTGCCCATAGGGGAATGTTGTGCTGGGTAGCGACAATCACATTATCAATTATTTTCGGATCATAGGCTAATTGGTAATGGTTATTAGGACTCTCCCATACGCCTGCGACGGCAAGTTGTTGCCATTGCTCTGGACTTAATTGCGCAAAGCTCGAATAGGTCTTTTTAAAATAGGCTTCTACCTCTTCCAGGGTTTGAAAGGAATGTTTGCTGCCTTCTGTTCCATAATCAATAATTCGTTGCAAGGCTTGGGTGTCAACGAAGGGGCCTATGTCGTTAAGCACTAGTTTTTTAATCGGTGAATTGTTCATTGCCGCCATGATCATGCCAATCATCCCTCCCATCGAGGTGCCCAGGAAATCAATTTCGGTTACACCCAGTTGGGCCAATAAAATGGTGATGTCTGCGATATAAGTGGGGACAGAGTAATCGTTAGCATTAATTAATTTATCGCTTAAACCCCGTCCTACCATGTCGGGACAAATAACGCGATAATGTGAAGATAGCGCTTGGGCCAGCTCATCAAAATCTCGTCCGTTACGAAATAGACCATGGACACAAAGCAAGACCTTGGGGTTGTTTGGATTTCCCCACTCGTAATAATTCATTTGATGAAAAGATTGGCTATCTATTCCCATAACCTGGTGTTTTTGCATGAACTATCACTCCTTGTTCCTTATCTTCTAAAGTATAGACCACCTAACTCAAAGACAGGGACTAAACCATTGGCTTAAGGTCTCTTCTCCTGTAGCCTCGCTACCCCTCGGCTAGGCCGTGGGGCGAAGGAGCATAAATGTAAAATAGATCGATGCTGCCAGGTTAGATTAATTACTTCACTCCAATATAAATAGACACCTCATCAGCACCTTTATATGCTTCAAAATCACTAATAAAGCTACGCTGATACTCCGGGTTGTGCTCAAAGTAATTCCAAATACGTTGCCAGGTTTCCACTACCGTGGCGGGCATTGGGCCCTGACCTTGAAAAACAAAATAGTCCCCCGGTGCAATTGCAACCGAATTTAATTGCGCTGGTGCCTCATCAGCGGGAATACCCACAGTAACGGTGTATAGTCCATTAACATCAGACTCATAGTCTGAATACACTGCAACAAGAGTAGCATTAGCCGCTAAACCACTGGAATTAACTTGTTGCCAGAGATTAGGTAGTTTTGCGGTTGCCTCTCCAAACTCATCTCTATTTTGAGTGCGTGTGCTGAGGCCGGTTACTCTAAAACCCTTTA
Organism: Legionella lytica; assembly: GCF_044626755.1. GTDB lineage: Bacteria > Pseudomonadota > Gammaproteobacteria > Legionellales > Legionellaceae > Legionella > Legionella lytica_A. The sequence goes on from NZ_JBGORX010000007.1 coordinate 65,855, forward strand.
CCTGTTTCAGGCTTGGTAGTATAGAGGACATGTGTATTACTCCTATTAGTCAGTGGCTTTTCCAAGAGACACAACTCGTAGTCGATTTGCATCGGGATCTTGCGCGAGAAAAGTATAACCATAGGGTACACTAGTCGGTGCATGGATTATATTGATTTCTTTAGCTTGCCATCGTGCAAAAAGCTCATCTACTTTTTTAGGTTCACTTACGGTAAATGCTAATTCGCCATTACCATTGTTTTTATCAGTAGGTGGTTCCACGGTATGGTTTGCTTTTAGGGCTAAACTCATTCCATTGGATAATTTAAATTCATGGAATGCAGGTGAGTGTTCTTCTGGTATTATACCCAGGAGTTCGCGATAGAACTTGCTGCTTAGAGCAAGTTTTTCAACGTACAGTACAATAACGCTAGGCTCGAATATCATGTTTTCTCCTTAAATTGATAAGTGATATGAACGAATCCAGTGTACAGACCTTAACTGACAGTTTTTGTCAGTAGTAAGCAGCTATTGTTCCGGAATATTATTATCCTCACGCCATTTTTTTAAGAGTGTGTGTCGTCGCTTGGGATAGCGTGTTTCTAGCGGTACTAAGGTAACAATTCTGTCGGTGCGAAAATGGCGAAAATCTGAGCGCAATTCGCACCAGGCAATAATCACATGGACCTCTTCAAAAAAACCAAGAGCCAGGGGCCAGAGCACACGTTGCGATTCATCGCCTTTGATATCAACATAGGTCATTTCCAGTTTGTATTCTCTACGAATTGCGTGACGAATTAAAGCTTCATGGTCGTCATCATGTGCTATTGCTGTTTTGGCAGACCCAATCAGTAAGCCTGAAAACTCAAGTTGATGGCGCAAATCTTCTGGAAGTACGGCAGAAATTTTTGCCAGCACATTGGTGGCTGCAAGTCTTAATTTTTTATCCGCTCTTCGAGCTACCCAGCGTGATCCAAGCACTAAGGCCTCGATTTCTTCCTCAGAAAACATGAGTGGAGGCAACATAAATCCTGGGCGTAAGACATAACCCACACCTGGCTCACCTTCGATGGAGGCTCCCTGAGCTTGTAAGGTGACGATGTCTCGGTAAATCGTGCGTAGACTGACCTCAAGTTCGTCAGCTAATTGTTGCCCACTTACAGGATAGCGGTATCGTCGCAGAATTTGGATTAGATCAAAAAGTCGTTGGGTTCGAGACAAAATAGAAACCTCTACATCGATTAATACTGACATATTTTGGCAGTATTAAGCTAAAGTTTCTAGAGTAGGGGTTTATTCTATAGTCCCACAGCGCTTAATAGGTTGGTTTATCGCTTAATGAGGTCTAAATAGATTAAAATGTTTTTTTTGTCTGGAGATTTTAATGCTGCATTCATTGAGGATTCTGTTTATTAATGAGCAGGAATTAGTTTTTTTATTTTCGGAAAAGGACAGTTGGAAAACATCTACCTCTCCTCGATTTTGCCACTAAATTTTAGCGAAATACCAGGATTAATCCCTCGTGTTTTGTTTTGCCGAAAGAGATCGTGGATGGTGAGGCCTTGTTGCATGCGCTTATCCTAATGCGAGCTCGTCTGTAGCAGCTCCTTAGAGTACGTAGTATCCGATCTCCCAAGAGTTGTGCTAAATTTACTTTTATGCACGGAATATTTCGGTCTCAGGATGAGGAGTTGCTGTGAGCAAGTCTGCTGATTTTTTAATCGTAGGAGGAGGGTTAGCAAGTGTTTTTGCCGCTAATGTTCTTAGAAGAGAGGGAGAGACCGGTAAAATTATAATTCTCTCCGCAGAAGAGGTTCTTCCTTATTTTCGTATGCAAATTCCTAAAGCGTTTCTTCTTGGGAAACAAAGAAAAGAACAATTATATATATTCGATGAGCACTACTATCAAAAAAATGATATTGAACTTATTTTAAATGCCAAAGCACGAAGTCTTGATACAAAAAATAAACGTGTCAAAACCGCTCATGCAGGAGAGTTTCACTATAAGAAGCTCCTTATTGCAACAGGCTGCAGCCCTAAAAAAATTAACGTTCCCGGCGCCAAATTAGCTGGAGTGTATTACCTAAGAACTATTGATGAAGCGGAAGCAATCATTCCAGAGATGCAAGCAGCAAAAAAGGTCACTATTTATGGTGACAGTTTTATTACGATCGAGCTGGCCTCTACTTTAAGCCAAAAAGGCATTAAGGTAACTGTTATTACTCCCGAGTTTAATACCGGGAATTTTAAAGTATGTACGGAGATAGCGCATTTCCTGATAAACAATGGTGTGGACGTCATCCTGGGCGAAAAAATTACCCAAATTGAGGGCAATAGTCGTGCCCAGTCAGTAAAAACAAACACCGGAAAAAGTGTTGCCTGTGATTTTATCATTGTAGACATGGGCTTAAAGCCGAATACAGATTTTCTTAAAGAGAGTGGTATTGAGCTTGATACTGATAAGAGTATTTTAGTAAATCAGTATATGCAAACCAATATTCCCGGCATTTATGCTGCGGGTGATGTAGTTACTTTTTATGATCCTATTTTCGAAAAATTTCGTAAAACTCGCTATGGTGATACTGCAATTAAGCAAGGAAAAATCGCGGCAGCAAATATGGCTGGAGCTAGACACCACAACCGCACCGCCTCCTATTTATTTTTCTATGCCTTTGGCACCGCCATTATCATTATCGGTGATGCAAGTGAAGCAACTGAACTTTTAATAAGAGGTTTTCCTCAAGAGAAGAATTTCGTCAATCTTTATTTAAAAAATAATACACTGCAGGGGGCAATTTTAATTGGTCGTCCTACGACTGAAATTAAAGCGGTCGAATCGCTTATTGAAAATCATACTGACCTAAAACACGTTAAAGAGCAACTTATCGCGCTCTCTTTTCCGCTTGAACCTCTGGCAACCCAAACCCTTATCGCGCTTCAAGGCGGCGGAGCCTTTGGTGCTTTTGAATGTGGGGTAATTAAGGCAATGGAGGAGTCGGAAATTTATCCTGACATTGTGGCGGGTATATCAATAGGCGCATTTAATGCTGCGATTATTGCCGGGAACCCACGCAATGCGACTGCTGCATTAGAAGCATTTTGGAATGATCTTGCCCTAGAGACTCCTGAAATTTTCGATGAGCAATCAAGAAGATTTTTCTCCTATTTGCAAGCGATTGTTTGGGGTTCCCCTAATTTTTTCCACCCACGATGGCTCATTCCCTTTATGAATCTAAATGAGCTTTCCGCGCCTTTTACTAGTTTTTATGACACAGCTCCTGTAAAAAAACTACTTTATAAGTACATTGATTTTAAAAAGCTAAAAAAGAGTCCAGTTCGTTTACTGGTGATGGCGGTGAACGTAGAAACCTCTGAATTTGAAACCTTTGATAGTTATACCGATGACTTTACTCCCGAGCACATCATTGCCAGCGGCAGTTTACCTCCAGCATTTCCATGGACAACCATTGGTGGAAAACATTATTGGGATGGAGGGATTGTTACAAATACCCCTCTTGATTCTGCTCTTGAAATTTGCGGCTGGAGCAGTAAAAAAGTTTATGTAGTTGATGTGTATCCCAAAAAACGAGGCTTGCCGAAAAATATAGTGGAAGTGCTTTCTAGAAAAAACGAGATTTTATTTGCGGAAAAGATGAGAAAAGATTTTCGTACTCAAGATCTAATTGGTGATTATAAAAAGCTCATCGAGCTTATTTTAGCTTATTGCGATCCTGATTCGATTAAAGAAATTACGGAATTACCTATATTTATTCAAATAATGGGCGACCCCGGGGTCTTATCTGTTACCAGGATAATGCTGCAAACCGAAAAAGAAGGACTGTATTCATGGGATTCTGATTTTTCCAGAAAAACAATTGAAGAGCTTAAAGAAAAAGGTTATGACACTGCTAAAGAAATACTTAATAAGTAGAGGCGAGCCTGGTTGCTCGCCATCAGGTTTTCCTTAAACCGCACATGATTTGGTGAATTCCGGTTATGCGCGTAAAGATTTTCTCATTAAAAAATTAGTTAATTTCACCCCACGAACCTCCACCTGTTGCTCTTTAACCGTAGTAAATCCGCATCGTTCAAAAAAAGGTTTGGCCGTAATACTGGCTTCTACCGCAATTTCTGGAAGGTTCATTTCACGAGCATCAGCATCTAGTCTTTCTACAATCACGGTTGCAATCCCCCGCCCTTGATACTCATGATGCACAAACAATCTATCTAAATATCCTTCATGCGTTAAATCGCCAAATCCCACAATTTGCTGATTATACTCTGCTATATAAGTTAGGTTTTCTAATAAGCTTTTCCAACGCGCGGTGACTTCCGGAGTTGTTTTCGGAGCCCAGGCTTCAAGTTGGGCAACAGAGTAATCTTTTGCATTAACGTGATGGACTGTATTTTGAAAAAGCGTAACACACTCAATAAGATCTGCTTCTGTGAGTTTGCGTACAGTAATAGGTAATTTAGACATGATAGATGCTAGTTCGGAGAATGGGACGAAGTATTGTATTATTACTAAATAATATTTAACAGGAAAAAAGAATGAAGCGATGTGGCTGGGTAGACGAAAACAAACCTCATTATGTTGAGTACCATGATACGGAGTGGGGCGTTCCCGTGCATGATGATATGAAACATTTCGAAATGCTTACTCTGGAAGGAGCCCAAGCCGGCCTTTCCTGGGAAACGATTTTGAAACGACGAGACGCTTATCGCCAAGCCTTTAAACAGTTCGATCCCAATGTCGTAGTGCAAATGACGGACGAGGAGCTGGAGGCACTCTTGACTGATTCCAACATCATTCGCAATCGCCTTAAGGTATTTTCTGTACGCAAAAATGCTCAGGCATTCCTCGCCATTCAAAAAGAATTTGGTTCTTTTGATGCTTACGTCTGGCAATTTGTTAATAACGCCCCCAAAATCAATCACCCAGAATCCTTAAAAGAAGTCCCTGCATCCACTCCTGAATCCGATGTTTTATCCAGGGATTTAAAGAAAAGAGGCATGAGTTTTGTTGGCTCCACGATTATTTATGCTTATATGCAAGCAATAGGGATGGTCGATGATCACATAACCGACTGTTTTCGCTGTTCATAATATACATAGCCTGGGTGTAATCCAGCTAACCGTGTTTTTATTCGTGGCCATATGGCAGTTATTTCCATCAATTTTATATTAAAAAATGGATTCTGATGCTGCGGATTTAGCATTATTGCACCAAGGTTGGGGAGTAATTATTTCAGATCTTTCAATTGTATTTCTCCTGGAGTATCTGAAACTTGGAACGTAAATTGTTCAATGAAAGCTCTTCCGTTGATGGCGTTCAATCCCTCATGTTTTGTAAAAGCTGTCATGTGTTTTTTATAAGTCTGTATTCGCCCATAAAAGCTAAAAGAACTATCGTCTTTTTTCGTAAATTTATACTTTTCTAAAGTCGAAAAATCTCAACGTTCATTTACTTGGGATGTCATCAGTCCATCCTACATTAATCATCAATTTATTATGTTTATCCACTAATGCATAAGGAATTGAGTTTGCTTTTAGAAGTTTCTCATAAATTGCGCCTGGATTATGTATTCTAGGCGATTGCCCAAAAGTCACATAAAAAATAGGACATGTTCCATCGGCGGAATAACGTATCTTCTGTAAAGAAACATCATGCTTTTTAAAAATTTTCAAAACAGGATGGTTGAATCTCTCTTGACGTTCTATTTGAATATGTACAGCCTCAGCATGGCTATTTAATGAAAGAGGCAGGAGGTTAAATAATAAAAAAATAAATATTTTCATAAGGTTACCTTTTTTGGGACAGACGTTTCCATAATCAGCTTTAGTGCGAAGCACACATGAATTTTGTAAACTAATTAGGATATGTACCTGGACCATAGGTACTCTGAGGCGAAAAGTGTAATTTTCGATATTATTCCATTCATAGCATTCCTTTAAATAAAAGTTTGTTTCCTAGGACCTGCGAGGGCCACGTATTTTTACTATGTAAAAAAGAAAAGTTAATATCAATTTGAGTGTCTCCATAAAATACCATTAGAAGGGAGTTCGAGCTAAATGTAGTTTTAATGCCAGCGTGTATCTGGTCACTATTATCAAAAATTAGACGAGTGACGGCTTGTTCACGGCATGGCGAAGAATAAGGGTAGTTGTGGGGGACCCTTCACGATATTATGACTAAATAAATTCTTTATCGAGCTGCATGATGAGTCTTTTTTTAGAAACAAAAAACTTAATTATTAAGACGCCAGAACCATCCGATTTTAATGATTTATACGCCTTACAATCTGATGTTGAGGTGATGAAATATATTGGTCAGGGTGTGCGTACGCAAGCTGAGGTTCGAAGTGGTTTAGAGAAGGCTATTACCCATTATCAGCAACACCATTTTAGTCTTGGTAGTGTATTTGCCAAAGAGAGTGGGGCATTTGTCGGACGGGCAGGTTTAATTTATCTTGCCTATGATGATACTCAACCGGATGTTGAAGTGGGTTATGCGTTAATGAAAAATGCCTGGAATAAAGGTTATGCTACGGAGTTGGCAAGGGCTCTGATTCATTGGGGATTTGAGCAGCTCACTGTTGCAAGGCTGGTGGGGATTATTAATCCTCATAATGAAGGCTCACGACGAGTGTTGGAAAAAGCAGGGATGCATTATGTTGGGCGTTCGCACTATTGGGATAATGAAGTAGACTTATATGAAATTCAAAAGCGGTGAGTAGCTTATATTTAAATGAAGACCCTAAAGCAAAACATAATTAATCTATTCGGCGTACAAGGAGCGGAGTGGATTATTAATTTGCCTACCCTGATAACCGCACTGACCACCCACTGGGGCTTAAGTGAGGTAAGTGCGGTTTCGAATATGACCTTTAATTATGTTGCCAAAGCCAAGTTAAATACTGGTGAGCCAGTGGTTTTAAAAATTAGTTATGAGAGTCAAAGTATTCGCAAGGAACAACAGGCTTTAACCAATCTTGGTTCTCGTGGGGTTATTAAGCTGATTGATTATAACCGCAAGTATAATGCCTTATTATTACAGCAAGCACTTCCTGGGATAAGGCTTAGCTTTTTATATCCAGAGCAGCAGGATTATGTAATGGATTGTTATGTTGATACCCTGCAACGGCTGCACCATAAGCAAGCACGGTTTAAACAATCAAATTACCCTCAGGTTGCTGATTGGCTCAAAGTATTTGATAGCCCTGCATTGCAAGCAATACCTAATGCTTTATTAAATAAGGCAGTTACGTTAAGCAATAAACTTCTTACTTCTTCAAAGCCACTTATTTTCTTACATGGTGATTTGCATCATGACAATATTTTAAAACATGGTCATGAATGGTTGGCCATTGATCCTAAAGGTGTGATTGGTGAAGCTGAGTTTGAAATTGCTGCCTTTGATTTTATGTACATTAATGAACTTGCAGAAACTCCCAATGTTAAAAACCTCTTTGCGGCGCGAGTTGAACTGCTGGCACAAAAATCAGGACTTGATGCGCAGCGGATCCGCGATTGGGTTTTTGTACGCTTAATGTTAATGGCAGTTTGGTTTATTGAAGATCGCGGAGATCCTCGCCCGGCGCTTAAATTAGCGGAGTTGATCGGCGAATAAGTGAGCGAGCACTTAATTATTCCCCCATTTTTTCGACGTCCCGCGGCTGTCTCATAGGTCACTCGTGCTCGAATTACCATCTCAGGGGTAAGCGATGGTAATTCGAGTTTTAGTCAGTTTGAGAGGGGCTTCTGAGATAAGCTACCGCAAGCCGAAGAGCGGCGTATCGCGATTAATTGTTTATCCTATTTTACGCACATAAACTTTACGGCCTTTTAATTTCCCATTTTGTAAATAACGATAGGCTTTGTCCGCATGATTACGGTGGATAGCAACATAGGAATACAGAGCCGTAACGTTAATTTTGCCGATGCTATCTCCTGCTAATCCCGCATCCTTGGTTAACGCGCCGAGAATATCTCCGGGGCGAATTTTATCTTTTTTACCCGAAGCCAGGCACAGAGTAACCATTTCTGGCACTAATCGCGTTGAGCTGCTATTAGCAAAATCATTCGTGTTTCCCCAGACAATGGGGGAGGGGTGGCCCTCTTCAATAGCACAAAGTCGTTGCGCATCCGCAGGTGTAGTAATACTTAAAGCAATCCCTTTATTTCCTGCGCGTCCGGTTCGACCAATACGATGGATATGCACATCATGCTCAAAGGCCAGATCATAATTAATCACCGCAGGAAGTTCTTTAATATCAAGCCCGCGCGCGGCGACATCCGTTGCAACCAGGATAGAACAACTTTGGTTGGCAAAACGTAAAACCGCTAGATCGCGATCCACCTGTTCCATATCACCGTTTAGAGCAATTGCACTAAAGCCCTCGTGAATAAGTTGGTCGGTCACATCCGCTGTTTGTTGCTTGGTATTACAGAAGATTAACGTTGACGCAGGCTGATGATGGAGCAGTAAAGACTTTAACACGGAAAACTTCTGAGCGGATTTTGCTACCTCATAAAAACGTTGTTCGATGTCCATTTCATCATGCGAGGTTTCCACATGAACCTCTTTAGGATTCTTCATAAACTGCTTTGACAGTTGTTTGATTTCCTCAGGATAGGTCGCAGAAAAAAGCAAGGTTTGACGTTGTTTGGGAGTCGCTGCAATGATGCTGGTGATGTCATCCAAAAATCCCATATCCAGCATTCTATCGGCTTCATCTAATACTAAAGTTTTTAACTGTCCTAAGTCTAAGGAACCACCTTTTAAATGCTTAAGAACGCGACCAGGTGTGCCTACAATGATATGAGCTCCATGCCTTAATGAGTCCAGCTGTGGCTTCATCGGTATGCCACCGGACAAATTAATAATTTTAACATTAGGCATTAAACAAGCTAAGCGACGAATTGCCTGACTTACTTGTTCTGCCAATTCCCGGGTGGGGCACAAAACTAAAGCTTGGGCACCAAAAAAGGCAATTTTTAAATTATTTAACAGGGATAAACCAAAAGTTGCTGTTTTGCCACTACCGGTTTTTGCTTGAGCAATAATATCCTCATTGTTAAGGAGGATGGGTAGACTTTGCATTTGGATTGGTGTCATCTGTTCGTAATTTAACGAACTAAGACTTTTTAAAAGTTCTTCGCGTAGGGGTAGCTGCGAGAAGAGGGGAAGTTCAGATTGGATCATTGAAAGTGCTTCTGTCGTATAAAAGGGTATAGGTTAACATTTTTTAGTTCAATATTAAATCAATTTGTGTGCTGAAATTGGATATTTATCAGTTCAATAGCCAATTTAAATCGCTTAATCCGGTTAAGTTGCATGCTAATTATTACAAATAATGTTAAAATTGCACAAAAAGAACAAATCGATTCAATTGTGAACATCTTGTTTTGAGAGGCTGGGTTAATGTTAGAAGTAAAAAGTTTAAGTATGCTGTTTGGACCAAAATCGTTATTCCAAAATGTGGATTTGACCTTATTGCCTACCCAACGTTATGGTGTGGTGGGTGCCAATGGCACAGGGAAATCTACTTTTTTAAAAATATTAGCCGGCGAAGAGCAAGCCTCTCAGGGCTCTGTTGAAAAAGCAAAAATGCATAAAATAGGCATTTTGAAGCAAGATCACTTTCGTTATGAACAAGATCGCCTCATTGACGTGGTTATTCGCGGCAATCCTGTTTTGTGGGATGCGCTTACTGAAAAAGAGAGCTTATATTCTAAAGAAACCTTTACTGAGGAAGATGGTTTTCGCTTGAGTGAATTAGAAGAAATAGTGATGAACCAAGGTGGCTACGAAGCAGAAGCTACCGTAAAAAACTTATTACTTGGCTTAGGTATTGCTGAAAAGTTTCATTATGGCCCTTTAAGCGCTTTATCTGGTGGTTACAAATTACGCGTTTTATTGGCTCAGGTTCTTTATCAACAACCTGATATCATGTTGCTTGATGAACCAACTAACCACTTGGATATTATCTCGATTGCCTGGCTAGAGGAGTTCCTAAAAACCTCGTTTAAAGGATTATTGATTTTTATTTCGCATGACCGTAGTTTTCTTAATAATACTTCCACGAACATCCTTGATATTGATTACGACACCATCTTGGATTACCCAGGTAATTATGACAAGTTTTGTTTTTCCAAAGAGGAACGCTTACGCTTGAAACAAAGCGAGTTGAAAAACCAGGAAAAACGAATTGATGCGTTACAAGGCTTCGTTGATCGCTTTGGTGCAAAAGCAAGTAAGGCTAGCCAGGCGGCTTCACGCCAAAAGATGATCGATCGCATTGAGTTGGTCGAAATTAAAGATTCGAATATTTCCAAACCCTACTTTAATTTCCAGCAAAAGAAATCTTCAGGCAAAGTCGTCGTAAAAGTAGAGCAGTTGCACAAAAAATTTGATGAACGAGTCTTATTGAAGAATGTATCGTTGACCATTCAACGCGGCGATAAATGTGCCATTATTGGACCCAATGGTATTGGTAAGTCGACGTTTTTGAAAATCTTATTAAAAGAATTACATGCCGATCAGGGTAGTTTTGAATGGAGCGATACAGTAAAGGTTGGTTATTTTGCCCAGGATTATCGAACTCAACTGAATCCAGAGCAAACTATTTTGCAATGGATGGAAGACCATATTGCCGCACCCAGTCAGGAAATTAGAAAAGTGCTTGGCCAAGTATTATTCCGCGGAGCGGATGTTGATAAAAAAATCGGTGTATTAAGTGGAGGAGAGTCCGCTCGTTTAATTATGGCCAAATTAATTTTGGAAAAGCATAATGCCTTAATCTTTGATGAGCCAACCAACCATTTAGATCTTGAGTCCATCGATGCCTTAATCGAAGCCATTCAACTGTTTCCTGGATCGGTATTATTTGTCAGCCATAATCGTTATTTTATTGATGATATTGCCACGCGGATCATTGTCTTGACCGAACAATACGGGGTACAGGATTTTCTGGGTAATTATAATGATTATTTAGAACAGTATGGAAAAGACTACCTGGCAACAACATAGCTGGTTGAATGGTATCATGTTGGCTGGACTGCCCATAATTAATGAGCAAATTTTATCGACTCTGATTAAAATTATAGTTCAGCTGCTTACAATACGTTCCAGTTTGTGAGTTAACACGAGTAATGAGGCCCGTTATTTTGCACCGCTTATTGAGTTCAATTAGCTTATCAGCTTAAGATAGCTGTTTCGTAATTTTCAAATGCCGAACGGTTATTGCTCAACAAGTGGATTTATAATGCAATCAGACGAACTTTCAAATAAAACATTAAATGACGAGACTTCAAATCTTTCTGATGAAGAACTGCATATGCAAGCGAATCAGTATATAGGCGAGTTTAATCAACTTATTACTCAGAGTCTTCCTTCCGTAATATCTCAGATCATTGCTCGGGAAGTGTGGACCAAAAAAACAAAGCCTTATGAAAATTTTGGCGAATATGCTCTTGATAAGTCCTCAGACGGTCTAGGTATTACTAACAATGAAATGTTGTGGTTATTGCGCTCTGCTATGAATGTAAATAAAAAACATGTAGCACATTGGGGGGATGTTTTGAGTAGAGTGGATAACACCGTCAGGAGTTATGCAAGGGAAAACAAAATCTCCATCAAAGATTTGAATAATGATCTTCGAGAACAAGATACAACGAATCCAGAGCTAGAGCAGGAAAACACAATTACGTATCTACCTTCTCATTCACGCTCGGTTGATGGCCAACTTTTGAAGTTAATGAAGAAAGATCCGGATGCCTATGAAAATGTGGTTCAGGGGAAAATGAATATCAATGAAACTTATGTCAAAACACCCAGAAAACACTATCAACCAATTGAAACAATAAAAAATAAGTTTTTTAACTTATCTCCATCAGATCGCGAAGCGTTTTTAGAATGGATTGAACGAGAAAAAGACAACATTCAAGGTTAATTGGTATAAGGTGCTAAGTTACTAAAAAGCAAATGCAGTCTGGATGTACTGGAGAATACGTTTAGTTACAAATTTAGCAAATCTTCGACGTGCCGCAGCCATGGTACGTCGAAAAGGGAGCCTTCCAACGAGTTACGCTGGATTCAGGCTAGGTGGTTAATAATAGTATTTCGTGCTTTTGGCCCAGTGTGAGTTAGGATAGATTTTCTTTAATGCGGTAAACGCTTTTTTGGAGCCTCCTGACGTATATTTTGTGTATTTAATAAAAAGTGCGAGTAACTCCGCATATTGTTGATCCTGAGGATAACGATTAGCTAATAAAACAAGAGAATCACTTATATAGCTAGTAGCACTAGCCAAATTATTAATTTGTATTGACTGGGTTTGATATTCTTTAAGTTGGGCGGTAGTTAGAAAAGTGAGGGGCGAGGTTTTACATTCTTTACCACAGGCAGACCATAACCAATAATGGTAAGCGGTGTTTAAATCGTCATGACGCAATACAATACTATTTAGACTTTCGGTATCATTGCCTTGCCAGGTTTCATATAGTTTTAAATTAATCATTGGACTGAGACTTGGATAATGTAATAAAGTTTTTAAAAAGAGAGTTTTCTTTTCATCTGAATTATTACTTTTGGCCATTTCCCCAATTGTTTGCGTGAGCACAGGATTATACTTCATAGCATATTTGCTGACGGCATCCTCTAGCTTTTTATCATTAAATAAAATACTTCTTACCCACAGATTAGCATATAAAACAGGGCGATAATTGTCAGGAACATTCGGCATCTGTGCTAATTCCATTAGCATGGAGGGGGGGAGCATATTAATAATCCTTGCAGCATTTTTAACGATATAATTCTTACCATAATTAGGTAGCTTCTTGTGTTCACAGGCTAGTAATTTATTTTTAGGATAAAAAAAAGCGTGCTCGATAAAGTCAGTTAATGATGTTGCAAATTTAGCTCTTAAATTTAGTAGCAATGTTGTGGTGTGAAAATCTTCGCCAATAGATAGCTTGGCAAGTGTGTCATCAATAATACTGCGTTTTTGGTTGGCCTCTAGAGCGGGCTCTTTAAGATCAGCAAAATGAGTTATTAAGGCTACTCGTAATGGAATAAATGCCGGATCTTGTTGGGAGACATTTAGTACTGCCTTAGTTAACGCATTTTGTTGGTTTGTATTAGCATATTTTATTGTGTAAACGGCAAGCCAGAGCCAAGCCAGGTTTTGGGGGTTATTTTGCCAATGGCTATAAGCATCATTAAACGTGGGACCTTTAGGACTCTGATAGCTTCGAATATTCATTACATTATTTAGCCATAAGCTGATTTCATTACTTCTATCAGCTGTTGTGTTATTAGATAACACGACTAAATTGGTAAAATCCTTTTGATCTATATGGGTTAAACTCTTATGCAATAATGTATTAAATGTCTTTTCTGCCGTCCATTTTGTTCGCATCAAGATCACATTGGTGTAATCAGTCGCCGCCTCTTTTATGTGAGAGTTCGTTGCGTTTTTTGATAAGTCTAACATTCCCTCATAAGCTTGTTCCGATAAGTTTCTACATGGGGTATTTTCTGCACAAAGCCTATCCATATTATTACTTTGAAGCATGTAATTAACGGCTATATTTAATGCTCGATATTGTAAATATTTAGCCCACTCATGCCAAGGATATGTGGTACTATTGGCTAATGTAGCAAATTGTTGTGCTGCCACTTTTGCCCCTTCCGAGGTGCCGTCATATAAATAGCTCGCCGCGATGGAATATTGAATATCATCTTTGACTAATGGGGGCACATTCTCTGGCAATTTGGCGAGTAGCTTCCTAGCTTTTTCACTGCTTTCCATTGTGCGCATAAATATTTGTTGCTGTGCTTTAATCCAAAGAGATAGTTCTTCCTTTATAGTTAGGGTGGAATTTTTTTCTGGTTCATTATTTTTTTGTTTATCTAAAACATCTTTAATTGCATGCAAACGCTCGGTTGCCAATACTAAATAATTAAAGCCAGGGCCTGCATTTATCTCATTAATATTGTCTTCTTTAAAGGCTAAGGCTGAGTAAAAGCTGCGAATATCATAGGTCCAATACTCTCCGTTTGCTCGAGGGTGGGGGACAGGTAGTTTTGTAGGTAAGTCTAATACGCTTAGTCGATATTCGCGCCAATTAAAATATGCTTTATGTTGATTAACTATTCCTGTGATGAATTGTGGTAGGGTGTCCCTGTTAATGGGCTCATTATCGAATTTATCAGTATATGAACAAAACTTATCTATCGTATCTGCCAAAGAATAAACCGGTTGAGGGTACGCTGGTTGAGCCAAAAAATAATCATGCCAAACATTTAATATGTTCGTTTGTTCGGCTGTATTTAAGGGTAGATGATTGAAATAGCGATAAGCTACTGTTAAATAGGACGTGGCTAAATGTGGCGTGATAACGCCTAAGTGTCCCGCTGCAAAATTGTTAAAGGGCATATCAGGATAAGTGGCATTCCCAAATCCTGGTTCCAGGGCGTTATCACTGCATGAAAAGCTATTAAATGTAATAAGCAACCCCAATAAAATCATTTTTTTCATCAATTACCATCCTATGACTGGTGCAGTTGTTGTAACGTATGGGCTTTATGTAATGCGTCTTTTGTCCAACGACCCTTGTTATATATAAAAATTGGTTGAGATGTTTTTATTGGTACATCCCAATCATTTCCTGTCGTTAATCCAATTGGGCCTTGGCAATATGCTACGAGGCGTTGTCTGTCAAACCTATTTATAAAACGATTACGACGCATTTGATTCGTATCTAAGCTAAAAAACATGGGTACAACATAATTAATGGGCAAATCTGCCTTGAGTATCCATCGATCATTGGTGCACCAAGAGGCTAGTGCAGTAATCGAAATGATAGTATGTCCACCTAGTTCTTTACGCAGTGTTAAAAGTAACTCTTGATAAAATTGGTGTTGACTTGGTCCTACATCAAAATCAATCTGTAGCTCCTTATAAGCGCCTCGAAGATAGGCATTTTTTATTTTTAATGCCCACAATTGCACAATCGTACTGCTCAACAAATTTTTGGGAGGAGTTCCGATATGTACTACGGCAGTTAGGTAGGTATTTGGTGGGGCATATAACGGCTGTTGCCTCGGGTAATAAGTTATTTGCGATTTTTCAAAACTAATCGTTAATATTAATAATGCCACTCCCGTTGTTTGGGGATCAATCGACCTTAAATCTTGTGGTGCTTCCCATGCCCATAGCATTAATGGGGGTAACATTTTAGGAGTTTGGTACGCATGGGCTCCGCAGGTGATTATCATTATCAGGTTTAAAACGATTAGATAACGTATCTTTGGGAATTTAATCCATAGCACACTAGGACTATATATGGGTTTCCTCACAAATAATTTCATTGCTTCCTAAATGCTTTGTTGGACAATTCTTAAGAGAAGTAAGTTTACAAAAACAGCCTTTTTAAGCCTAGTCTTTTTTAATTGATGAAAATATAGGCTGAGTTGTAATATTCACGTAGGACAGGGGTAATTAGGATGCACAATCAAGGTTTTGACGCATATCTTCCCACCTGCTGTGCAATAAAAATAGCTAAATAGGCTTGGCCGCAAAAAGCTTCCATCCATGACAGGCATTGCATAATAGGAGTGGTTGCGACTACATCACCATATCCCACGGTAGTTAAGGTAATGAACGAAAAATAAATTGCTCTGGTGTCGGCATAGGGTTCTAAACCATTGATTGCTTGGGGATATATTAAATAAACCAGTAAGTACAAATAGGCGAAAGTTAAACCGATAAATAGATACGCTGATAGGGATCCGAATAGGGTGGTAACACTAATGGTTTTATCCTGGAGGGTCAGTTTGACACAAGTAATGGTCATGAGTAGGAAAAAAAGTACTCCGAAAAATAATTTTAGAAAATGATCCGGAAAACTTATTAGCCATAGGTTCACGGCAATTAGGCTTATTTCTAACATGCCTAAAATAAATAAGCCATGAATCAGCTTTTCTTTATGCTCGGCAATTGCGATCAAACTTACAATAATTAGAGCCACTAAAAACAAATCGGCAATGGACTGTTTGCCTGTTTGCGCTTCAATCGCTCTAAACAAACAAAAAGTTAAAATAACAAAGAATAGAAAAAGGAAACGCCATTTTTTTATAAGAGCCATTATTAATCTTCTTGTTGTTCTTTTTTCGGTTTAATCCGATACAAAATGCAATAAAAGGCTGGAACTAAAAACATCGTGAGAATGGTTCCAACGGTTAATCCAAACATAATGGTTACGGCAAGCGAAACCCAAAACACGTCTTGTAATAAAGGAATAACCCCTAAGATGGTGGTTACTGCCGCATTAACGACTGGTGATAAACGGCTTAATCCAGCGGATACCAC
This sequence comes from Legionella lytica, assembly GCF_044626755.1. Lineage (GTDB taxonomy): Bacteria > Pseudomonadota > Gammaproteobacteria > Legionellales > Legionellaceae > Legionella > Legionella lytica_A. Next base: position 82,210 of record NZ_JBGORX010000007.1, read on the forward strand.
GGCATCATATGCCTTCATCCCACTGGCACGATTTAAATTCACTTGATCCAAGAGTACGACGGAATTTTTTATCATCATCCCCGATAAACTCATTGCTCCTAACAGAGCAATAAAACCAAAGGGAACGCCGGTAAAAAGCAAGCCAAAGGTGATTCCGATCATCGCAAAAGGAATTACCGAAATAATGATTATCGGTGGGCGATAGGCATTAAATAGCATGACAATAATTAACAGCATGATGACAACTGCGGGGAATAGGCCTGGTTTCAAGGCCTCCGCAGATTCGCGACTGCTTTTATATTCTCCATCCCAGGTTAAGGTGTAACCCGGAGGTAATTTAATTTTCTCAAACTTGGGCAAGATATTCTCGCGAAGCGTATTGGCGGTGGCTTCATAGGGGGAGCACTGCACCGTAATGGCACGTTTACTATCCCAACGCCAAAGGATTGGGTCTATCCATACGAGCTTTATCCCATCAATTACTTGGGAAACAGGTGTTGTTTTAGTATTTAATTGCGAATTGACTTGTAATAAGGGGAGCTCAACTGCGGCCGTATCCCGCTCACTCAATGGTTGGCGCAAAATAATGGGAATCAAGCTATCTTGTTCGCGATAAAGTCCAACCGTAATGCCATCACTTGCTCGTTCTAAGGTTTGCGCTAAATCAAGCCGTGAAATACCCGCCCAACGCGCGCGCTCTTGTTGATACTCAGGTACAATTTGTAATACGGGTTCACGCCAATCAGTGCGTATGTCAATTGCATGAGGACTTGCTCTTAAAATCTCCACCGCTTGCTCTGCAAGATAACGTAACACCTTGGGATCGGCATTAGCCGGCCCACTAAATCGGGCAGCGATTTTCCAGTTATTAAATGCCCCCACGGCATATTTACGCACTCGCACCATGGATTGTGGGTAATTTTTATTATTCCATTTAGGCAGTGTTGCCACTAATCTATCGACATCCTTCAGGCTATTCATATTTACAATTAATTGCGCGTAGGATGAATAAGGGAATTCCGATTCCACGGGTAAGTAGAATCGTGGAGGTCCTTGACCAATAAAGGTGTTCACACTGCTCACCCCTGGATCTTTCAATAGTTTTTGCTCAAGTTTTTCAAGATCTTTAGATACTACTTGAATGCGAGTCCCTTCGGGCGCCCAATAGTCAATCATTACTTGCAGGCGTGATGAGTCGGGGAAATACATAATAGGAACAAAGCGAAACCCAATAATGGAAAGTACTAAAAGTCCGCACATTCCTAGGCTAAAAAGTATTCGATAGCGTATCGCCGCTTCAAGCGCAACTTTATAGCCTCTATAAAACCTGCTTTTGTATGGCTCTTTTTGACCCACTGTTTTCTTGGGATCGGGCATAAATAAAATACACAGAAGGGGAGTGGCGGTTTGCGAAAGTACCCAGCTTAAAATGAGGGATACGGCAATGACGGTGAATAAGCTTCCTGCATATTCACCTGTATCATAAGTTGATGCGAAAATTGGATAAAAAGCCATGCAGGCAACAACCGTTGCTCCTAATAAGGGCCAGGCAGAGATGTGTGCGGCCTCTTCAGCGGCATCCTCTCGTGACATTCCTTGTTGAAAACGGCTGATAAATCCATCAACGACTACAATGGCATTATCCACCATCATTCCCATGGCAATAATCAATGCGCCTAGAGAAACGCGCTGTAGGTCGATATGCAGCAATTGCATAATAATAAAGGTGCCTAAAATGGCTAGAATTAATCCTGAAATTCCAATGATCATTCCCGCCCTTAGTCCCATGGTAAATGCTAAGACCAGTAAAACGATCACTACTGCTTCGAGTAAATTAATGAGGAAGGCGTCTATTGATTCGGCAACAATATCGGATTGCCAGGATATTTTATGAATCTCAATTCCTCGGGGAAGTTTTTGCTGTAACTCTTCCAGACGCTTATCGACATCCTGGCCTACTTTAACGGCATTAACTCCTGAAAGTGGAGCCAAAGCGATACCAATTGCTGGTAAGCCGGAATAGCGCATTAATTGCTCTGGGGGATCGATATAGCCTTCTTTAACCTCAGCAAAATCACGAATTCTGATAATTTCATCATTGTTTTGTGGTTTATTGGATTTTAATTGCGGAGTAATTGCCAAATCACCAATCGCATCTACCTTACTAAACTCACCGGTAGGAGCAATGCGCATTCGTTGTAACTGATAATTTACATACCCCGCATTGACTACCTGGTTTTGCAATTTGAGAGTTTTTTCTATGTCTGCAAGGGATACTTCTAATTGGGAAAATTGCGTATTGGAGATATCCAAATAAATTCTTTTTTGCTGCACACCCCACAAATCAACTCGTGCAACACCGGGAACAATATTGAGTTCTTTTTGAATTTCTTTCGTATAATTTTCCAGCTCGGCATAACTAAACCCATCGGCGGTCACCGCCAAGAGAAAACCAAATACGTAACCAAAATCATCTCCTACTACTGGGGTATCGGTTCCTGGCGGCAAACTGCTTTGAATATCCTGGACTTTTTTACGTAAATTATCCCAGACCTGGGGGAGGCGATCGGACCAATATTCGTTTTTGATGTTCACCTTAATAATGGAAAGCCCGGGCCGGGAAATGGAGGACATATCTTTTATTTCCGACATTTCCTGGATTTTTTTCTCAATGCGATCGGTTACTTCTAATTCAACTTGCTCCGCGCTAGCCCCTGGATAATGCGTGGTAATGGTTGCGGTTTTAACGGTAAACTCAGGGTCTTCTAAGCGACCAAGGTTAAAGAAACAAATGGAACCGGCAATAACGAGCAGCAATAAAATAAACGAGGTGACGGTTCTGTTCTTAATGGCACTCTTTGCTAATGAAGCCATTTTTAATTTCCTTGTTCATTTAAAACGGTGACTTTCTCTCCTTCTTTGAGGCTATGAATGCCTGCGGTCACTACCCATTCTTTTTCATGCAATCCTTGAAGCACTGATATTCCTGTGGGCGTGAGTTCACCAATAGTGACCTCTCGTCGATGCAGCTGCTGGTTTTGTGGGTCGATTATCCAGACATAAGTTTTTTTCTCGGCATCGGTGGTCAGGACGGCAGAAGCAGGAATCGTTAATTTATGTTGTATTTTTGCCTGTTCTACACGCCCTGTCGCTTTACCAGCCATGCCAGGTAATATCTCAATATCCGTAGGTTGTTGCATAAGTAGGGTAACGGGATAGGTGCGGGTTTCTGGGGAGGCTTCATTACTTATTTCTTTTATTTGCGCATTAATTGGGTGATTGGGAAAGGGGTCGAAATGCACAATAATATTTTTGGCAAATGGAATGTAGCTGATTAAGCTCTCTGGAATCTGTATTACCATTTCAATTTGCGAAGTATCTAATAAGCGAGCAATATTTTGTTTACTGGAGACCGTCTGGAAATTTTCCACATATAAGTTAGAAATTTTTCCATGGAAGGGAGCGAGAAGCACACTATCTTTTAGGGTTTTTTCTGCTAAGTCTTTATTTGCTTGTGACACGGCAAGTTTGGCTTTCAACAGATCATAATCTGCTTTGGAAATATGCCCTTTACCTACGAGTGCTTTAGCTCGTGAGTAATTTTGTTGATCGCGGATAAACTCGGCATTCGCTGATTGTATTTTTGCCTCAAATTCTCGCTGATCCAGTTTGGCAATTAAAGAACCCTTTTTAATTTGATCCCCAATTTTAACCGGCAATTCAATTAAAGCACCATCTACATTAAAGGATAAATTAACTTGCTGAAAGGCTCGAGCTCGTCCTGGAAAGGCACGACCATTGAATTCATTTGAGTTGCCTATTTGAATCGCTTTAACGGGCCTGGCTTCGGCTGGGGGGCGAGTCCTCTCATTTTGACTGCATGAAATCCCCAAGGCCGTAATTATGGGTAGGACCAAGTAATAAACTCGTAAGGAAACTCGCTTTCTCATGACATCATCCTTGACTGTAGAGCCTTTGTTATTAGTAAGTTATAGTCTCGCCATTTGCAGTATAGATGCAGCGTTGCGCTGCATCAATGCATGCCATTGAATTGGCATTAAATTTATTTTTTTAATCCATACCCTGTTTTAAAAATCCAGCCGATAATCGCTAGGCAAAGGACGGTAAAAGTTAAAATCATGGTGACGCTAATAGTGATGCTCACATCACTGTGCTCGTAAAAACTCCAACGAAATCCACTCACCAAATAGACGACTGGATTGGCCAAGGAAATCTGATACCAGAATGGGGGGAGCATATGGATGGAGTAAAAACTCCCACCCAGAAAGGTGAGGGGGGTGATAATGAGTAGAGGAATTAATTGTAACTTTTCAAAGCCATCAGCCCATATACCAATGATAAAGCCCAGCAGGCTAAAGGTCACACTGGTCATAATTAAAAAGAAGGCCATCCATATCGGATGGGCAATACGTAAGGGCACAAAAAACCAGGCAGTTGCCAGCACAATCACCCCAATGATTACAGATTTTGTTGCCGCCGCACCTACATAACCTAACATGACCTCGACAAAAGAAAGAGGGGCAGAGAGGATTTCATAGATGGTGCCGGTAAAACGGGGGAAATAAATACCAAAAGATGCGTTGGATACGCTCTGGCCCAAGATGGTTAGCATAATCAAACCCGGAACAATAAAGGCACCATAGGGGATGTCATTAATTGCCTGCATGTGGGAACCAATAGCTGAGCCAAACACAATAAAATAAAGGACCGTTGAGATCACAGGAGAGGCAATGCTTTGTCCTAGTGTACGGAACATACGTGCCATTTCAAAATTATAAATTGCCCCAACACCACGTAGATTCATTTTTCCCCCAGCAATCCAATGAATATTTCTTCTAAACTGCTTTGATGACTATAAATATCTTTTGGGCGGATGCCATTTGATTTTAGATTATCCAACACCTCGGAAATATCATTATCGGCTTCAGTATCGTAAGTCAAAATCAATTTACCACCATTGTCATCTTGTTCTAGCGTTAAAGGATAATCTTTTAAGCCGGCCGGAATACTGGCTAATGGCTCGCGTAATACGAAAATCATTTGCCGTTTACCCATTTTATGCATTAAGGTATTTTTGTCTTCGGTGAGAATCAAATTGCCTTTATTAATGATTCCCACCCGGTCGGCCATTTTTTGTGCTTCTTCAATGTAATGGGTGGTGAGAATAATCGTAATTCCGGTTTCGCGCAGGGCATGCACTTGTGCCCACATGGATTTACGCAGCTCTACATCGACACCTGCGGTGGGTTCATCAAGAAAGAGAATTTGCGGTTCATGAGAGAGGGCCTTGGCAACCATCACGCGACGCTTCATCCCACCGGACAAATGTTGCAGTTGCGAACCTTTTTTATCCCAAAGTGAGAGGCGTTTTAACAGTTCTTCAATATATGCAGGATTCTTAGGTTTGCCAAACAAACCGCGACTGAAATTAACGGTATCCCATACGGTTTCAAATGCGTCCGTCGTCAGTTCTTGGGGGACTAAACCCACCGCTGTGCGTGCCTGACGGTATTGGCGGATGTTGTCATAGCCAGAGATGCTGACTGTACCATGAGTGGGTTGTACAATACCGCAAATCGCATTAATCAGGGTTGTTTTGCCTGCACCATTGGGCCCAAGCAAGGCAAAAATTTCACCTTGACGAATTTCAAGGTTGATATTTTCTAATGCTTTAAAACCATTTTCATAAATCTTTTGCAGTGCATTAATTGAAATAGCAATATCATTTGGCATGAAGCGCGTTGCTCCTTACATCTTAAGGATCATTTATGAGTAACAGATGCTACTATGTTACCCTCAAATGGGGGTAGTCGTCATCTAACTTGCTAATAACAAAAAAATTAATACTACCTTAGCTTAATATGCAAAAAGGGTGTAAGGCACGCTGGGCCTACATTTCCGAGGTACTTCGGAGCTAAAAAATAAGCTACTAATTTTATGATTTCCTATAATTATCTTGAAATTAGCTCCAACAATCCCTATATAGTTCTTATCTCTTAATTTAAAGGGCATCGCTAATTTACAATTAAGAGGGTTAAGTTATGTCATCAGTTCGTTCTGTTTCATACTCATCGGCAATAGAAGTGCCGCCCGAATTAAGAAATTTTATGGAATATAAAAATTGTCGATTGCTAATCGATGTTCCGTTTTAACTATGTGAGACAACCAGGAGTTGTAGGCATAAATTAGATGCGAAGGGTTATGAAAGAAAATAAGAAAATTAGAAATCAATATGAATATCCTAATTTTATGGATTGTGCGCTTGCTATTCATGGTTCGGTTACTCCCAGAGTACTTACCAAGGTCTTGGCAGTATTTGTTTATGCCTGTTTTATTTCTACGCTAAGTATTTTTATTCCTGATTTGGCTCTGCCAATAAGCCCCTTTGAATACGCAGGGGTAATTATGGGATTAATTTTAGTTTTTCGGGTCAATGCGGGATATGACCGCTGGTGGGAAGCAAGAAAGCTATGGGGTACTGTGGTTAATTGCAGCAGAAATTTAGCAATTATCATAAAAAGTTATGTAGACCCTGCGAATAAAGACGAAATCGAGGAAATTCTTGGTCTGGTTGCAGCAATGCCCTTCCTGATGAAGAATAGCCTGCGTGGCAGTGATTCTGTCGAAGAAGTAAAACATTTATTGAGTGAGGAAACCTATGCTGAAATGCAGGCGTGGCAACATAAACCTAATTTTATTTCAGCAAAACAAGCATCCATGCTGTCGCAGATGCAGGAACGTGAGCAATTAAATCAGTTTTCTTTTTTGAAAGCAGAAGAGGTGAGGGAAACAATTATCGATTGCCAAGGCGCATGTGAACGGATATTAAAAACGCCTATGCCTTTTGTCATGGCAATTAAATCACGTCGATTTATTCTGCTCTTTTTGCTCATCCTTCCGGCCGCTTTAGTTAACTACTCCCCCTATATTAGCCCTATGGTCGTGACTTTGGTCGCCTATGCGCTTTTTTCTCTGGATCAAATAGGTGTGGAATTACAAAACCCCTTTTCTATTGATAATTTGAGCCATCTACCTCTGAATGATATTTGCAAGACCATCGAGAGGAACGTAATGGAAATTAAAAAAAACGATATAAATAATTAAGTTAGTGGATTGGAGTATTTATGAAAACAATTGGTAAAAAAGAACAACATAATATCACCCCAGACCAAGCAATCGATTTGCTGCACAAGGGAAATCAACGGTTTATTCAAAACTTGCGATTTAATCGAAATTTACTACAACAAGTGAATGAAACCGCGGACGGACAATTTCCATTTGCTACTATTTTAAGTTGTATTGATTCACGCACACCAGCAGAGCTGATCTTTGACCAAGGCTTGGGGGATGTTTTTAGCATTAGAATCGCAGGTAATATTGTCAATGAAGATATTATTGGCAGTTTAGAGTTTGCTTGTAAAGCCGCGGGGTCTAAATTAATTGTGGTACTAGGCCATACCAATTGTGGTGCAATAAAAGGTGCTTGTGACAATGCTCAGTTGGGATCCTTGACTCAGTTGTTAGAAAAAATAAAGCCCGCAATTCAACAAGAAAAAACATTTAAAGAAGACCGAAATGGGAGTAATCTCGCTTACGTTAATGAAGTTGCCAAAATTAACATCACTCATAGCATTCAAAATATTTTAAATAAAAGCAGTATTATCAAAGAGTTGGTCGACGATAAAACCATTAAGATTATTGGTGGTTTATACGATGTGTCTTCTGGCGAGGTCTTATTTTTTGAAGAGTAAATAAAATAGCGGCCTGCCTATTTTGCTTAGAGAAGAAGTTAATAACTGGTTTGAATACTCGCTTGAATCGATTACTCGAACCTTTATCCCTTTAATTTTGCAAAGGAGATTTCTATGAAAAAGAAGCTAATTCCTATTTTAATCTCTGTCCCTTTTATCACTATGATATCAGGAAGAGCCCTGGCGCTTGAGGTCAAACCCAATAACCAAGTGCAAAATAACCATCAGCAAGCAGCTTTAGATCCTTTTGATAGCGATCCATTCTTTCAATCACCTGATGATATTTTAAAACAAATGGCGCAAATGCAACGAGCTATGGACCATTTGATGAAAAGCCAATTTTCACAAATGCAACATAATTTGACGCATCAATCTAATCAAATACCCTTTGGTAGTACAAATACAGTTGAAATTAAAGAAAATAAAAATGAGATTGTCTATAAAATAAAATTACCTAAAGAGGGAAATAGTAAGGTCGACGTTTCCGTTAAACAGGGACAATTAATAGTGAGCTCAAATATAACCCAACAAATTACCCGAGCACAGGATAATAGCAAAAGTGTAAGCTATTCTCAGAGTAATTATAGTCAGGCATTTCAACTACCCAAAGGCTATGATCCTAATTCGATGACCACCAAAACGAAAGATTCAAATTTGATTGTTACCTTCAAAAAGTCAATTGCGAGCCCATCCGTTCTTTAGCAATTATCAGCCTTTCCTAGAGTAACGTCACGAAAGGGCGTTACTCTACTTAAGGTTTTTAAATAAATTATGTTTGCAGCTAAAAGGAAGTAAGGTAAATGAACCCTGTTTTTTTTATATTTGGTTTTGGCTACACAGCCACTTCGCTTGCTCAAAAACTTACTTCGCTAGGTTTTGAGGTGGTTGGAACAACACGGCAAGAAAACAAAAAATTAATGAATCATTCTTCAGCGCTCAGGCTTATTGATTTTGATGCCTCCGATATTGAGAGCTACCTGAGTAAGGCGACTCACCTTTTAATTAGTGTTCCACCACTGGAGGGGCATGGAGATTCGGTATTAGCTTCTTATTCCCAATTAATCAGAAGGCATGCTGGACATATTAAGTGGTTAGGTTATCTATCCTCTACAGGAGTCTATGGGGACTATCAGGGAAATTGGGTCGACGAAGAAAGTATTTGTAAACCCGAGAGCGCATCGGGTGTTTTACGTATGGAGGCAGAAAACTCCTGGTTGACTTATGCAAAAAAAAATCAACTCCCTTTGCACGTTTTCAGATTAGCGGGAATTTATGGCTCCCAAAGAAATTCGCTTGAACGACTCGACGCTGGGAAAAAATACAGTATTTATAAAGAAGGACAGGTATTTTCACGTATTCATGTTGATGATATTGCCTCTGTACTTTTGGCTTCAATAAAGAACCCCCATCCTTTATCCATCTACAATGTGGCTGATGATGAACCTGCAGCCCCTCATGAGGTTGATGCATACGCCGCCTACTTACTTAAAAAATCCTCTTTACCTTTAATCGCCTTTGATCAGGTTGTATTATCACCAAAGGAACGGGATTTTTATTTAAGCAATCGTCGTGTCTCTAATGCGAAAATAAAAAAAGAACTTAATATTGTTTTAAATTATCCTTCATTCCGAGAGGGATTAACACGAATATGGAGGGATGATTTTGAGCAAAAAAAACGGGACTAAATTAATTATTTGGATTTTATCTTTTGAATTAATCGGCTTTTTTTTAGGTTTATTAACGCAAGCTAATATCCTTTCTTGGTATGAAGGGCTTCATAAGTCAATTCTAACTCCTCCTGGCTGGGTCTTTTCCATTGTCTGGCCCCTGTTATATGCATTTCTTGCCATCGTGGGGTTTCATTTATGGCAACATCACCGTCACCCTCGTAGTGCAAAGGTATTTAATCTTTATCTAGTCCAACTCATCATGAATTGGCTATGGACGCCATTCTTTTTTCAATTCCATTGGTTAGGATTCAGTTTTTTATGGCTCTTAGTCATGGTTGTTTTGAATGCATTTCTAATTATTAAAATTAAGGAAAGCACGCTGAGGTTATTACTTATACCCTATTTTTTGTGGCTCAGCTTTGCCAGTTATCTTAACGGGGTAATATGGCTCCTTAATTCCTAAGCATCGTTCAGGCAAGGTGGGAATTTTAATTAAATATAAAAGAAATTTTCCCGCCTCGTTCAAGTGTTGCGCGCTTCACGGATTTAATCGATTCCATACTGTGTTGGATTCGTAAGGATTGTAAGACATCATTTGCAGTTAATCGGCAGCAACGCATATTTTTTTCAATGTACCTTCCTTGTTTAATTATCATAATTTTTTGCCCCTTAATATATTTACCAAATTTATGATTTTTATAAGATAAATAAGCTAAAAAACGATGAATAATAACGATTAATAAGCATACAACCATGGAGGGAAGTAAGGGAATGTTATTCACTATGGCCTCTCCTAAGATAGCGCCTAGGATGATGTAAATAATAAAATCTAAGGGAGAGTGTTCGCCATAGATCGCATTAGAGTTTGTTCTAAATAAAACAATTGCATATAAGGTAATGATAACTCCGCGAGTATAAAGACCATATTCTAGAAGTTTATCCCAGCCTAAAAACTGTTCCATGTTTTTCTCTTTGACGTTAGATTTAAAATGACACTCAAAAAAAGCTTTTCATCTTATAACTGTTTTATGGTGAAAATCCAGTAGTGCGTCTCTCAAGCCTGTTTATGAGGCCTATCATTGCCAGGTACTTTCTTGACCAGGTAACAGGCCTGCATGAGGAGCATGCGAATAAAGCGATTAAGCTCGGTCTGCTTTTTAGACTAGCTCTCTTTTACTTTTTGATTTTTGTGGTTGATCCAAGACTCATCCTTCTCAAAAATATACTGGCAAGCTTGTTGAATAAAATAATCTTTGTATTGAATACCCGCCCATTCGCAATAATCTTCAATTTCTTTAAAGACAGAGGCTTTAATTCGAACTCGAAACTGGATTTTATTTTCATCTTTCTCTGGACTGATTAGCATAGGATACCTTTGACGATTATGATTAATACTCAAGCAACACATGTGCTTGAGTATATTCGATTAAAATTAAAAGCACTACTTATTGGGAGGCGCATATCAATTTAATAAATTCCTCGGTGTCATTCGTAATACCTAAATGAGCGCCTTTTTTAAGCTCTATCGTTAATTTGCCCTGCTCTAAAGAGTGAAAGGATAGGCTCATAATAGTGCCCTCCGGTAAAACCAGGTTATTTACAATACTGGTACCGCTTTCTGAGATAAAGCTCAGTAAATGATAATTTTCTTCTTCATTTGCCTTAACCACGCAGGTTAAGGGCCTGTTTTGTAATAAATCTTCATCAATCATTATCAGTTCATTAGGGGGAAGTGCGAAATTGCGATCAGCTGTATTTACTGAAACACTAATTACCAATAAAAAAAAGCCCAAAATAATGTAGGGATATGACATTTTTATTTTCATTAAAAAACTCCTGTACGCAATTTAAATAATGCGTCATCTATTGATGTAATCAAGCCAGATTACCTTTTATTTGTCAAAAAAAATGTGACTAATTTTCGAGGTGCCGCTTTTCGTAATTATCACAAAGACATCCTCCGATACTGCTTGGCTTGGAGGTATTATAAACCCATCTAAATTTAATTGTCAAAATATTGGTGACCATTTATTTTGTTTAATATGTCAAAATAAATTTGCCATTTCTATTTGTTGTTGTTATTATTTTTTTGTCATCAAGTATTTGACGAAATTAATTATTATTTGGTAGTGAAACTACTGCCTTCGCATTCTGAAAAAGGAGTAGCATGTGAACAATAATAAATTTATTAAAAGTAAAATAATAAAAATCATTGATAACCTGTATAGATTGTCAGGGCGGAGTGAGATTCCTGATGTAAAACAAATCTGTTTGGAAACCAATGTAGACCGTCAAACAGCAATGAAACTTCTTTGTATCTGGTGGGATAAATGCTATATCAAAGAACACCAGGGAACAGAATATAATCATTCTATCTCGGCCAATGAGCTAAATGATAATTTGAGCAAAATCATTGCCTTGATTGAATATTTATCGAAAGAAGTAGCCTTATATAGCGAGGTGTTAAATAATGCGCCCTCAACTTTTCCTTTCGGCAATCATATCTTAAATAGTTTGCAAGCAATCGAGGACCAAGTTTTACTTGATTTTAATCAGTTAGAAAGTAACAAAAACTTAATCCAAAGTGAACTTAAGAACGCGCTAGAGGAAAATAATCATCTTTCCTTAGCTTATCTTGAGTTAGAAAATAAAAGCTCAAAAGAATTGCGAGAGTTACAGGAAAAGTTGGAAGCAAATAAGCGAGAGTTGTTCGCAGCAACCCAAAAGATTAAATCGTTAAAAAGAGATAAACGAAAAATCTCCTTTAAGAACATCGTGGGTGAAATTTATTGACCTCACTTTATGACTCATTAAAAACCTGCCTAGGTTGGCGCATGCCCAGACCTAGGCAGAGTTAATAACAGCAATGCATCATTTATTGTGATGCGCTTAAAAGGGTACTTGTTGCTGAAGTAGGAGTGTAATCATCCTTATCCGTACTTTTTTCTACTACTCCTGTATCAAAAAACCTTAGCGCAGCTTGTTTGCCTTGAGAATTACTTGCTGAAGGGAATTTGTCTATTATCGATACCACAGTATTATTGGGAAGGGAATCTAGGCTGTGGTTTAGGCTCCTGTTGTCTATTAAAGGCTCTTGCTGTGGCGAGTCTTGAGGGGCTTTTTTGTTATGGAACACAGCAGGCCATGTAAATGCTATCGATACGAATACCAACACCACAGGAGACAAGATGGCCATGGTAACCGTTAAGGCAAATTTTTCTCCTATTGCCTCTCCCAGTGTTTCACCCACGTGAATACCGCTTCGAATCCCTCCGGCAACGGAATAAGCGAGCGAATCACCTATGAGTGCACATAATTTGAGGAGATTGACCACGCCATGCTTTATCTTTTCGGCTTTGCTGAGGTTTTCTTCAGGCGGTTGATATATGGATTCAAATTTTTCTTTTAGATCAACATAGGTTTTGGGGTTAAATACTTTATAAACTTGTGAAAAAGTATTAATAACCATGGTGGTTGAAGTACATATCATGGCGAGAACATGTGCTAAAAGGGTCCCCGAATTCGCCCCTATCGCATCGAAAAACCGATTAACCCCCGATATCGTAGTAAACCAGGTTAAGGTGGCGTAAACCGCTAAAAATACCGTACTTACGGCTCCTAACAAAACACAGCGCAAAAGGCCATTGGGTTTTTGATAGGCATCAATAAAAAGATTTTTAAATTTGGCATAATTTTCACGTATGCCTACCGCCTGAAACGAATAAAAAGAAATCGCTGCAATGACCGATAAGCCAATCGTAGCCGCCATAACCAGAGGGGTCGCGGCGAGCGCACCTGCTCCCAAAAAGTTGAGAAGCCCTATAAGGCCAGCATAACCAGAAATACCTGCAGAAATACAGGCCAGCAAGGTCACGATACCAAAAAATAATTTTTGGCCTTTATCAAGCAGCGTTTTTTCTTTTAGATTGTCATCAAGGAGCGGAACTGTTTTTTGCTTTTTAGGTTGAAAGCCTGCGCTATCAAGCATGGCTTGCCCACGACTTAATAAACACACGACCCCATTACAACAGGAAAGTACGATGGCTAAACCAAGGCTCAGAGCAAAGGGGGCGCCTAAAGTGCTTAATAATCCCAAGCAAAATACCATACAAAGCGCCATGGAGGTGACGACTTTGCCCATGACTAATGGTACGCCTTTTAGAAGTCGCTCTCTATTTTGAGCCGGAGTTCTTTCAAATTCCTTGTTTTTGCTAGAGAAGGTAGCAATTTGTAAGACCTCTTTTTTAGCTAATCTTTTTCCACCGGCAAGTATCTCTCCCCACTTAAACGTAAGGAAACTCCACAAATGGTTGGAATATGGCCGTTCGAGAATGTCAGTTACTCGAAGATCCCCCTTGAGAATAGCCTTTTGGACCATCAACGATTCTTCGTCAGTAAATTGGTATTGGTCAAACGACGCAATAATCCAATCTTTTTGAGTTCGAAATTTTCTTATTAAAACCTTTAAGATTTCAGGGCGCTTATGAAGAGAAAAATCGATTGGTTCTTGTTCTAATAATTTAACAATTTCTTTCATTCCTTTAAATCCCTTTTTAATGCAAATCGCCTAGTTTATTTATAAATTGGCAAGAATTCCATTTAAATTTGTAATTAATTATCATTAAACAGGGTGCCGCCATTATTTTCCTTAGAAAAATTTGACATACTGTGCCAGTTACATTCTAATCTTATTTTTTATCATGATATGGACAATCATGTCATTTTTAAATTTTTTAAAACCAGCTCCTTATCTTGATGAAATTCAGGATAAAAGTGTTGTTAAACAGCAATATCGTTATTGGCGTATCCGCACTTTTTATGCAATGTACGTAGGGTATGCGTTGTTTTATTTTACGCGGAAAAGTTTTACCTTCGCGATGCCTGCATTGCAAAGCAACTTGGGAATGACCACCATCGAGCTGGGCATGATTGCTAGTATTTTGAGCTTAAGTTATGGCCTGAGTAAATTTTTGAGTGGAATTCTTGGCGATAAGTCAAATCCTCGTTATTTAATGGCAATTGGGCTCATTTTAACAGGTGTTTGTAATATTCTGTTTGGATTGTCTTCCACTTGGTGGTTATTCGCTATTTTCTGGGGATTGAATGGTTGGTTTCAAGGTTGGGGATGGCCTGGGTGTACTAAGTTATTAACCCATTGGTATTCGCAATCTGAACGTGGCCGTTGGTGGAGCATTTGGAATACATGTCATAACGTGGGTGGAGCATTAATTCCAGTGATTGTTGCTGCGTGTGCACAGTATTTTGGCTGGCGTTCAGGGATGTTTGTGCCAGGGGTCATCTGCATTATAGGGGGATTCTTTTTAATCAACCGCTTAAGAGATACCCCGCAGTCGCTTGGTTTACCTGCGATAGAGCAATATCGGGAAGATTCGTCGGGCTTAGCAAATCAGCCCCAAGAAAAAATAGAGCTCTCAGTCAAAGAAATTCTTTGGACGTATGTGTTAAGTAATCCCTACATTTGGATCTTGGCTATTTCCTACGTATTTATTTACATTGTGCGAACGGCGCTTAATGATTGGAGCATGCTCTATCTAACTGAAGTAAAAGATTATTCTTTACTCACTGCCGGTAGTTGCATTATCTGGTTTGAAGTAGGCGGTTTTTTCGGAAGTTTGGCCGCCGGTTGGCTTTCAGATAAAGTATTTCAAGGTAAACGCAACCCCATAAATATTCTTTTTACCGCCGGGGTATTTGTTACGCTACTGCTGTTTACGGTAACCAAAGGATATACGCCATTCCTTGACTCCTTATTCCTTTTCTTCTTTGGTTTCTTTATCTTTGGACCGCAAATGATGATTGGTATGGCTTGTGCAGAGCTATCCCATAAAAAAGCCGCGGCAACCGCAACAGGTTTTGCCGGATTTTTTGCATATTGTGTAGGTGCCGTTTTAGCGGGCGCTCCCTTGGGGGCGGTGATTAAAAATTATGGCTGGGATAATTTCTTCCTCACCCTCTTTATTTGCTGCCTGGTGCCATTCTTACTGATGCTACCACTCTGGAATGTAAAATCTCCTCCTAAGGATCGTAAACCAGAATTTGCAGGTAAATCTGAGTTTGCCTAGCAAGTGCAGGTCGGGTCTATGGCCCGACTTGGTTTTTTGGTGTCTGCAAGTGATAGCAACCAAATCAAACTTAAATCAGTGAATACTATTGATTAGGTTTTGTTAAATACATGAAACTCTTTTATGGATTTGCATAGAGTGGACAGACTTAAAAACGTCTTTAGAAAATAATGAAGATTGTTTTTTTACAGCGACATTCCACAGGTGTCGTTGCATCTGTGTTATCTTTATCCCTTAACGTTATAGACGCACAAAAACATTTTATGTAGTAACAATTCATGATATTTTACAGACCGGAGTAGATTAATTAACAGATTGATTATTCATGGACTTTAATAAAAATCAATTGCTTTATATCGATGTGACTCGTTTAATTCGTCGGCAATGGCAGAAGCTCATGCCCACAGGTATTGATCGCGTGATGCTGTCTTACGTTCAACATTATCAGAATACCGCCGATGCCTTGTTTTATTTTCTAGGGGTATTTTGGGTAATACCCAGAACCCATTCAAAAAAACTATATCACTTATTATTATCTAGTGCATCAAAACGTACTTTAATAACGACCCTTATTAGGGGCGTGGTGGCTGGCATAGCTCAAAGAAACAAAGGTGCTGCTCGTCTAGCTCAAGAGCAACAAGTACGCAGGACTTTATTGGCGTTGGGACATAGTAGTCTTGAGAAAAAGCATTATATTAAAGGGATTAAAAGACTTGAGCTAGAGCCGATATTTTTTATTCATGATCTCATTCCGATCACACACCCTGAATATTGCCGTTTGGGCGAGAATGAAAAGCATAGCCGTCGCATGATTAATGCCTTAACGGTGGCAAAAGGTATTATTGTAAATTCGCAAGCAACACAAGAGGCTTTGTTAGAGTTTTCTGCGTTCGTGCAAAGTAAGGCTCCTTTGATGACTGTTGCCCATTTGGGTACGGAGTTGTTGGAGCGTCAGTCGCAAAAAGATGTTGGGCGTTCGCGGCAAAAAACTATTAACACCCCATACTTTGTTGTGTTGGGTACTATTGAACCACGTAAAAATCATCTTTTACTCCTACACATTTGGCAGAAATTAATTCATGAAATGGGCGCGCGAGCACCACGCCTCATTATTATTGGCCGAAGAGGATGGGAGTGTGAGCATGTGACTCGCATGCTTGATCGTTGTACTTCATTTAATGGGGTTATTTTTGAATGGAGTCGATGTTCGGATGAACAGCTCGCCGCTTGTCTACGAGGTAGTCAAGCGCTGTTGTTTCCGTCTTTTGTAGAGGGCTATGGTTTACCCTTGATTGAAGCCTTGGTTGCGGGCACTCCTGTTATTGCTAGTGCGTTACCTGCTTTTAGGGAGCTTGCTCATAACATTCCTGAGTATATTGATCCCACGGATACAAAGCAGTGGCTGAGTGTGATTGCAGATTATACCAATTCAGACAGTGCATTAAGAGCTGCGCAACTAAAGCGTTTAGCTGATTATAAAGCTCCGAGCTGGACTAATCATTTTTCGAAAATTGATATCTTTTTGCAATCTATTGTGGCGTAATTTTATGGATATTAAGCACTCAAACTTTAGTTTGGATAGGAGTGGTGAGCATGGAGCCGATGAGGTGTCGGGTTTTCGCATCCCTCACGCGTCAACTGTTTATGTTTGGAAAATGCCTTATTGGAAAAGGCCTATTATTCGTCGTTTTTTAAAGGGGTGTACGATTTATTTTGTTCGCGTAACAAAAAAAATAAAGCCCGGAGCATTAGTTTTGTTGTGGGGATCACGAGCTATACCCTCAGGATTAGCATCAAATCATCCCATTATTCGTGTAGAGGATGGATTTTTACGCTCAGTTGGGTTGGGGGCGGAGCTTACGCGTCCCTTATCCTGGGTGATTGATACACGAGGTATTTATTATGATGCAACTCGCCCCTCTGATTTAGAGTATCTTTTACAACATACAAGTTTTTCCTCTCATCTTATTGAGCGCGCTGCGCATTTGCATCAGCGTTTGATTCAGCATGGCATTACTAAATATAACCTTCAAGGCGCGAGCTGGAAACCAGCAGCACATGGCTCAAAGCGCATTATTTTAGTCCCAGGGCAAGTTGAAAGTGATGCATCAATTGCGTTTGGAGCGATGGGCATTCGAAGCAATTTTGCTTTAGTGCAGGAGGTACGTACTAAAAACCCCCATGCTTGGCTAATTTATAAGCCGCATCCGGATGTTGTTGAAAGACTTCGCCCGCAAGGGATTGATGAGTGCCATATTCATCGATATTGTGATGAGTATCTCGAGCATGTCGCTATGGATCTCGTGCTTAGCTATGTTGATGAAGTACATGTAATGACCTCTTTATCCGGCTTTGAAGCCTTGCTGCGAGGCAAGGAGGTTACATGTTATGGCATGCCGTTTTATGCTGGCTGGGGATTAACGACGGATATGGATGTTGTTTCTCGACGTAGCAGAACATTAACATTGCATGAGCTAATTGCCGGTGCTTTGCTGCTTTATCCTTCCTATATTAGTTGGACTAAAGACACACGTGTTTCAGCAGAAGAGGCTTTGGATGAATTAGTTTTGCAAAAAGAGAATGTACCGCATGGACGGTTTAGAGAACTAAGTCGAGCAGGCTATAAACGGTTGTTACGATTGTCGAAGTTTATCGAATTGCGTTGCAAAAACATCTATACGAGGTAATTCATAGAGTCTTCCGCATAGGAGGTTGCTTTACATAGGAAATTTATTTAGACTCAGTCAACTTGAAAGGAGTTCTTGTAATTGTATCGTTTTGCTGGCTTTATCCTCACATTGGTTGTGTTTGCTAGTGTTTTAATTGGATGTTCAACTTACCCTGCTTGGCTCTCTTCTGCGGGACCTAGTGGTGCCCAGGTCAAAAAGGCGCCTATGCAAGGCATACAAGTCGTTCATATCACAAGTCAGATTGCTCATCGATTATTAGCTCTTCAGCGTAAGAAGCTTTTTTCAGAAACGTTTTCATCGAAACATTTGGGATATGACCGAGTTGGTGCGGGTGATGTTATTGAAGTTTCTGTATGGGAAGCTCCTCCTGCCATGTTGTTTAGTGGATCACTAATTAGTTCACGCACTCCCGGAGCCTCTACGACTCAAGTTACCGTCTTTCCAGCACAAATGGTGAACTCAAAAGGTTATATTCATATTCCTTTTGCAGGAAATATCCGCGCAGCAGGACGAACTCTGTCGCAAATAGAATCAAGCATTGTTTCCAGACTTAAAGACAAAGCACATCAACCACAAGCATTAGTTCGGATGGCTGAGAATAACTCGTCCGATGTTACAGTCGTTGGTGAGGTGACGGCAAGCCGTCGGGTTCCCCTAACGCCACATCGAGAGCGTTTATTAGATGCCTTAGCTGCTGCAGGTGGAGTCCGACAAGACATCAATAAAATGACCTTGCAAGTGACACGCGAAGGGCGGGTTAATGCTATGCCATTAGTAAATATTATTCGTGATCCCCGGCAAAATATAGTTTTGCAATCTGGAGATGTCATTACCGCCTTATTCCAACCCTATAGTTTTACTGTTTTAGGCGCAACCGGAAAGAATGAGGAAATCAACTTTGAAGCCCAGGGTATTTCTCTGACACAAGCATTGGCTCGAGCGGGTGGCTTACAGGATGGACGAGCAGATGCTCGTGCGGTATTTATATTTCGTTTTGAAGACAAACACGTATTTGCGCAAGAGAAATTAAAGAGAAGCCACACTCCTCAATATGTCCCTGTTGTATATCAATTAAATTTAACTGATCCGGCAAGTTTCTTTACCGCACAACAATTTAAAATTAACAACCAGGATGTTCTTTATGTATCGAATGCGCCCGCAGCAGATCTGCAGAAGTTCTTAAATATTGTTGTATCGGCAGTCTATCCCATTGTGAATGTGGGGGCGATAGCTTTTGATCGGGTTTAACTAGAGGATGTATTGTCCTGGTTTTAATTATCAGCACAGACAAAAGAAGTAATACTTGAATGGATGAGGAGTAGATGTTGGATAGAATCGCTATAATAACCGGAATTACAGGACAGGATGGGGCTTATTTGGCCGAATGCTTACTCAAAAAAGGGTACATAGTCTACGGTACTTTTAGAAGAACAAGCTCCGTAAATTTTTGGCGTATTGATGAGTTAGGTATTAAGGGACATCCAAATTTACATTTAATTGAATATGATTTGACGGATTTATCTTCAAGTATTCGTTTATTAGAGTTAACTGGTGCAACAGAGGTTTATAATCTTGCAGCACAAAGCTTTGTTGGTACTTCATTCGAACAACCTATTACAACAGCGGCAATTACAGGATTAGGTCCTTTAAACCTACTTGAAGCAATTCGAATTGTTAATCCTAAAGTGCGTTTTTATCAAGCGTCAACATCAGAGATGTTTGGTAAAGTGCAATCAGTTCCACAAAGAGAAGATACTCCTTTTTATCCTCGTAGTCCTTATGGTATCGCGAAGCTATACGCTCATTGGGCAACTATTAATTATCGAGAAAGTTATAATATCTTCGGTTGTAGTGGCATCTTATTTAATCATGAATCACCTTTACGAGGACAGGAGTTTGTAACACGTAAGATCACCGATGCGGTGGCTAAGATTCATCTGGGTAAATTAAATGTTCTCGAGTTAGGCAATATAGATGCTAAGAGAGATTGGGGTTTTGCTAAAGAATACGTTGAAGGCATGTGGCGTATGTTGCAAGTTGATGAGCCAGATACTTATGTATTAGCAACCAATCGCACAGAAACCGTTAGAGATTTTGTGACTATGGCTTTTAAAGCCGCAGGAATTACTTTACAGTTTGAAGGTGCTGCTGAGAATGAAATTGGAGTAGATATAAAAACTGGAAAAGTACTTGTTCGAATTAATTCACGCTTTTATCGTCCTGCCGAAGTTGATTTACTTATTGGTGATTACAGCAAAGCAGCTGACAAACTGGGATGGTCTCCTAAAACTACTCTTGAAGAATTATGCCAAATGATGGTCAAGGCTGATTTGCAACGAAATCAGGTAAGGGCAATGGAAGAGTGTTATTGAAATCCAACATAGCTTGTCTATGTTATTAATCTTGGATTAGATAATCCCTTTGAATAGTTTTTTAGGTGAATATGTTGAACGTGTTGATCACAGGTATTGAAGGATTTACAGGGCGCTATTTAGCACAGACCTTACGCTTATCTGGTTATAATGTTAAAGGTCTTACTCGTCAGTCCACTTTGAATGGTTTTTGTGGTGATTTATTGGAATATGATAGTCTAATAAATGTGCTTGCACAGTTTCAACCTGATATTGTTATTCATTTAGCGGCTATTTCCTTCGTAGCTCATAGTAATGTCGACGCGATCTATCGAACCAATGTAGAGGGCACTCAAAATCTATTAAAAGCTTTAGTTGTTAGTGGCTCCAAGCCTCAGGCTGTCTTATTAGCAAGCAGTGCAACAGTCTATGGCAATGTGGACAGTTCATCGATTGATGAGAGTGTGCAACCTTCCCCTGTTAATGATTATGGACGTAGTAAGCTAGCAATGGAAGAGATGGCAAAAACATGGTCTGAGCAACTGCCTATCATCATCACGCGACCATTTAATTATACTGGTCCAGGACAATCGTTAAATTTTTTATTGCCTAAAATTGTTGATCACTATACGCGTCGAGCCCCAGTAATTGAATTGGGAAATTTAGATGTCATCAGAGACTTTTCCGACGTGCGTACTGTTGTAAAAAGTTACCAATTATTAATAGAGGCTAAGCCATGCGGCGAAACGTTTAATATATGTTCAGGACAGGGGCATTCTTTGCACGAAGTACTTAACATGATGAAGGACTTAACTGGGCATGAGCTTAAGGTACAGGTGAACCCTGCCTATGTGAGAAAACATGAGGTCCGGCAGTTAGTCGGCAGTCAGGAAAAACTTAATGCAACAATAGGCGCTATTTCTAGGGTATCTTTAGTTGATACTTTGAAATGGATGCTGCAGGAAGTCACCTGATTATATTAAATATATGTTGTATTGACGTCTAGATAATGGATTTATTTCAGAGGGTTATTCTATGATAGTAAGCGATATTTTGGAAAATGAACTACACTCGACAGCCAAAACTAAAGATATACATCAACAGCAACTTCTAAATATAAAAAGTGATGCTTCTACCGAGATTAGCTTACTTAAGGAAGAGATGCTGAGACTTGCCTTATTACTTGATTCTAGTAATCAACAAAATACTCTTAAACACCAGAGCACAGAGCATCTATATCAAGGATTAGTTACCCAGTTAAATACATTGGAGCTACAGTTAAAAAATATTCGAAAGGGAAACGTTTTTTTCCAAGAACCCTTTGTTTTCGATTCTGCTAAGCAATATCACGTCTTTGATCTCTTGAATTATTACGATACGGCTTTTGTTAAGGCTGCTTATGAGGTTATTTTACGTCGAGAACCTGATCAATCAGGTATGGCTTATTATTTGAGTCGCTTGCGTAAGGGATGCTCTAAACTTGGATTGCTTGGGCAAATGCGTTATTCACAAGAAGGTCGTGAGGTTAACATTGAAATAGTCGGTTTAAAATGGCGATTGATACTTGAAAAGATATGCTTATTTCCCATTGTGGGGATTGTTCCGCGAGTACTGCTCTCAAGGGTTTTATTATCAGATATCAAGAAGCGATTGAATGTCCAAGAAAACTTTGTCATACAGGCACTCGAAACGATTGCTGCACTAAATAATACTCTTTCAACATCAATTAAATTGAATGAGTAGAGTATTATGAACATTCTTTTTTTATGTATCTATCCAATCAATGTGCCCCTGCATGGAGGCCAGCACAGAGCATCTAATATCGTAAAAACTTATAAGGGGCTTGGCCATTCCGTTAAGGTAGTAGGCGTGCTTGGCAGTTCACTCTATCCCGCTGAAGAAGGTTTTGAGCCGAGTCCGCCAACTATAGAGTATTTATCTTACATTAATGATTCCTCTCTCATGGAGGACTGGGCATTAAGCTGGTTATTTTCAAAGAATGATACTTATTTTCATGCGTTGAGAAAGAGAATTATCGAAACACCTGATGTAATTCAAATCGAACAACCTTGGTTATTCCCTTTTGCGTTGCGCTTACGTAACGAGGGATATATCCCCAAGTGCACGAAACTGCTGTATAGCTCGCAGAATATTGAATTTCAACTTAAACATCAGATCGTTAAGCAGTTTCGAGGAAGTAATACTGCCGATAAATATAGTGAGTTGGTCAAAAATATGGAATTGTCTGCTTTTAGTAATGCCGATGCTATTACCGCTGTTTCCAAACAGGATAAAGAGGTTATTGAACAATATTGTGACACACCTGTCGTGGTGGCTGCGAATGGAGTTGCGGCATGGACGACGGGGAGAAGCGATATTGATGATGCAAACCACTATGTCAGGAATCAGCGCTATGCACTATTTTGCGGTAGTGCGCATCCTCCTAATATCAAAGGTTTCTTCGATATTTTTTCTGGTGGTGTAGGCTGCTTTTTGCCGGATCAAAAGCTTGTTCTCGTGGGGGGGGCTTCTGATTTTATTGTAAATAACCAGGAGTTTGGCCGCTCTGCAGGGCTTCAGAAATGCGTAGTGAGCGCAGGGGCAATTAAGCAAAATGTGCTGCATGGTTTATTAGAATGTGCGCACTGTATTATTTTGCCGATCACTGAAGGAGGAGGGACCAATCTGAAAACTGCAGAAGCTCTTTGGGCGGGGCATTATATAGTTGCGACTTCTATTGCAATGCGTGGTTTTGAACAGTTTAAGGATGAAGATGGTGTCTTTATCGCTGATACAAGTACGGCTTTTAAACAGATACTACGTCATGTAATGAATTTGCCCGCCTTAGTTGTGACGGAAGAGAGCCGTAAGCGCCGACAAAAGGTTCTGTGGCGACACCTTTTACAGCCCATGGTCGAACTAGCGGAAAACCTTTGTGAGGAATGTGTTGTATGAAGCAAAATCTACCAACAGTTTGGATGAATGTTACTACAAGTGTGAATTGGAATCGGCCTCCAGTTGGTATTGTGCGTGTAGAGCTTAATATTGCTCATGAATTAGAAAAATATTACGAATCAACCGGTATATTTAAGAAATGTATTTGGAAGGACGGATATTTTAAGGAGTATGGGGCGCTAGAGGTACAAGAGACAACGAAGGCGAATACTCTAGTCAAACGCCCCTCTATTGAGAGTAATTCTAAAGTTAGCCAATGGATTGATTATTTTTTTTCCAGCTTAATAATACCGCAGAATTTCTCTGCTCAGAATAGTGCTGCTGCACCAGTATACGAACCAGAGATTTTTAGTCCGGGTGATATCCTAATTTCTATGGGGCTGGATTGGGATATGCCTTATACCCCACTGTTTTACGAATTAAGAAAGACTAAGAACGTTAAAATTATTACTTGTTGTTATGATTTAATTCCAGTTTTGTATCCCCAATATTGTGTGGGGGATGTTGCTTCGAGATTTATGCAATACTTTTTTGATGTTGCAGTGGGGTCTGACGCAATAATGTGTATTTCGAAACAATCTGAGCACGATTTAACGTTGATGTTAAATCAAACGGGTTCTGTTGTGCCCATGACTAAGATTATGACTCTAGGTGATACACTTAATTCTAGTATGGAGCCTATCTCGGATGCAATTACGGCATTGCTCGAGAGTCCATTTATTTTATTTGTTTCAACCATTGAGCGTAGAAAAAATCATGAAGTTTTATATCGAGCATATCACCTACTCTGTGCTCAAGGAAAAAAAGAGCAGCTGCCAACACTTATTTTTGTAGGGATGTCAGGTTGGGGGGTTAATGATCTGTTAAAAGATATTGAGCTTGATCCACTAACGAGAGGTAAGATTCTTATCTTAACACATGTTAATGATGCGGAACTCCGAGCATTATACCAAAATGCTCAGTTTTTCCTCTACCCATCACTGTATGAAGGGTGGGGGCTGCCGATTGCTGAAGCGCTTGCCTCAGGAAAAATGGTGCTTGCTTCAGAAGGCGGCTCCATTCCTGAAGTTGGTGGTGACCTCGTTCAATATATTGATCCTTGGAATGCAGCGGCTTGGGCTGATGCTATGTGGGAAGCTACTACAAATGTCACACTACGTACTATGGTAGAGCAACGAGTAACTGAATTTTATATTCAGAGATCATGGCAGGATACAGCAGAAGCAGTCGCGGAAGTTATTTATGAGCTTATGCAAAAGAAGACATGTATATCGCTAAGTGCTGGCTATGATATGTATACGCAAGTAGGGATGATTGTCGGTGGGAATATACGTTCGACAGGGAGTGCAGGCTATTTAATGTATGGCCCCTATTTATCTCTCCCCGCAGGTACTTATCAGATTCAAGTTTTTATCAATAAGCATCATTCCTCACTAGGGAGAGCTGTATTTGACGTAACCTCAGATTCAGGCGTAAAAAGTTGGTTTTCAAAAAGCGTTGAATATAATGTGAGTCTTATGAAGGCTGATGAGCCAGTAGTATCATTTATTCTACATTTGAACCAGAGTATCTCTAATTTTGAACTGCGTTGTACGCTTAAGACAGGGGATTTGGAACTTTCTAGTATTCATATCAATGATATCTCAGAGCCGTTAGAATTCTGCCTAGGTGGCAATAGGAGCACTTCAAGCAAACAATATAGTCTACAATCGTCGCAAGCATTGGATATAAAATCAGAGCCGAAAAATCAATTCTTAATTGATGTTTCCGAGTTGGTGGTGTGCGATGTCAAAACTGGGATTCAGCGCGTTGTGCGTAGTATTCTTACAGAATTTTTTGCTAATCCTCCACAAGGATTTAAAGTGGAATTAGTCTATGCACCAAGTCACAAATATGGTTATCGGTATGCTCGCGATTTTACGGCAAAGCTCTTTAATCAGCAATTAGAGTTAACTGAAGACGAGTTTATAACGGTTGGGTGTGGGGATATTTTTTTAGGATTAGACCTAGCTCCGAATGCTGTTGTGGCTAATGAGACTTTTTATCAGCAATTGAGAGCTGCTGGTGTTCGTACCTATTTTGTAGTGTATGATTTATTGCCTATTCTATTACCGGAAGTATTTCCTAAAAGTGCCAAGCAGTCGCATATAAAGTGGATGGAGGTGGTCTCTGCTGCAGATGGTTTGTTATGTATTTCACAAGCCGTTGCCGATGAGACTATTGAGTGGCTCGACACTTATGATTTTGGACGAAGAAATACAACCAAAATAGGCTGGTTTCATTTAGGGGCGGATATTGCCAGCTCTAGGCCTACGCAAGGAATTCCTGAAAACGCTAATAAGATTCTGGATTTATTAAAAAAACAGCCCACTTTCTTGATGGTAGGCACAGTAGAGCCACGCAAACAGCATATGCAAGTTCTTTTAGCATTTGAACAGCTATGGGATAAAGGAGTAAAGGTTAATTTAGTAATTGTTGGCAAGCAAGGTTGGTCTGTTGATTCCTTAGTACACAGGCTACGAAATCACTCTGAGCGCGAACGTCGACTTTTTTGGCTAGAGAGTGCTAGTGATGAATACTTAGAAAAAATTTATGCTGCCTCTTCTTGTTTGATTGCGGCATCCTTAGGCGAGGGATTTGGCTTACCATTGATTGAGGCGGCTCAGTATCGTGTCCCAATTATTGCGCGCGATATCCCTGTATTTCGAGAGGTGGCTAAGGACTATGCTTTTTATTTTACTGGGGATACCCCAGAGGCACTTTCTGAGTGTGTTTTTAGTTGGTTACATTTGAGTAATCCTCAACAGTCAGAATTTATTCCATGGTTTTTCTGGCAAGAAAGCGTTAACCAATTAGGAAAAATTATTTTTGATGAGCACTGGTATCACGAGCAGATCTAACTTGATGATCATGAGCTTACAATCATAAAGGAATAGGGTTGGGGTGTTTTTTGAATAATCTATATTCCTTCTCTGCGTGATGTGGGTTGTGGGAGCTAAAGCAATGTTTTTAAGGACGATGAGATGATAAAAAAAATTTTTTTTATAGGGGATTTTTATCGGGGCAATCAAGAAAGAAACGTCAAGGTCCTTTATGAGCTTATTTCACCTGTTTTTTTTAATTTAAATATTGACGTTAGAATCCTTCCTGAAATGGTAAATATCTCCAATCAGGAAAAATGGCATGCATCTCTTTCTGGGATAGGTGAAAGTATACTCGATACGTATAATTTGGATAGCACCGCTATTATAGGTTTTGAACTAAATCCAATCGACATAGACTATTTGAACTCCAATAATATTCCATGGCTTAATTTTGAAATTCACCCCCTTCGTTTTTTAGATGATTTATATTTCAATATCACTAGTTCATTTGCCTTTGATTTCTCCAAGCTTTCTGTTAACGAAAATAGTATTCGTTTTGCGGCTAATACAATAAAACTTAAAAATTTAAATGGTGATTTTCCTATAAAAGAAAATTCCTTACTAATTGTAGGACAATCACCTCATGACAAAAGTGTTTTTTTTGACGGAGAGTTTAAATCTTTACTGAGTTATCTTGAGGCTCTTAGGGAGATAATCAAAGAGTATGATAATATTTATTATCGGTCGCACCCAAATTTATCGTCCCAAGATGTTGATGCCGAATTAGTTAGAAGATTTGATGTGAAATCACTAAATCACTTGAATTACTATGATGCATTATCTAGTGAAAAACTCGTCGCTGTTTGTGGTATTAGCTCTTCTTGCCTTTATGAAGCACTATATTTTGATAAGAAGGTAACTTTTTTAGAAAAAAGAAAGAAACAATTTTTGAAGCCAGTTAAATTGCAAAAGGTACTTGAATGTAGTGAGTTATGGTTTAATTACTTTTTGTTGGCTCCTGATTTGAAACGTACTTTATCTGTCACTGTACCAGAAAACTTATGTCGAGATGCTTATGGATATTGGGCTTATGAAACAGCTTTAACCAAAATCACTGTTGATGTACAACAAGCTAAGTTTCAAGCTCGAGAGGCGGTGATAGGACAAGAAAATCTTTTTAAGCAGACTGATATGCAATTTGATAGATTCCAGGAGCAATTTGCTCGAATGGAAGCAGGAAATACCGCTAAGCTCAATGAGCTTTGTCAACATATAAATCAGATCGAGGAGCAATTGGTCCGAATAGGTGGGGATCATGCTGAAGTACGGACAGAGGTTGCGATAATAGGTCAACAATTAGCTCAGGTAGAAGTAGATAATGCTGATGTTCGGATGGAGGCCCAATTATTGTCACAACAGTATCCAGCAATACAACGGGATTTAGAGGAAACAAGAGAGCAATTTACTGAACTGATAGAGCATATGAAGCAACGCAGTTTGCAATTTACGTCACTTATTTCAGCTTATAAACAGACTGACGAAATTATGCGATCTCAGTTGCAGAATGTTTGTGTCTATCTGATGAATCTTCATACATCATGGGGCTGGCGTATTACTGCTCCATTTCGTGCCCTCGGTGGATTGCTTTCTAATAGTATTTTTCCAAGACTAGAGTTTCCATCTAAGATCAAGTTGCTTGTGGATGAGTTTGATATACCTACCTCTATGGAAAATACTATACAATTATCCTCTGTTCTCGCAAGCAACAAAGAAAGAGAGTCGGCTGTGTTTAACTCTTTTGCTCGGGCAGAGCGCCAGCATCAGCGTGCCACTACCTTGGCAGAATTACTATCATTTGATGATGAGGATTTCGTTGTTGTGTCTTATTTAACTATCTTAGGGCGTGAACCAGATATTGATGGTCGAACCTATTATCTTTCTCGCTTGAGGGCTGGATGTTCTAAATTACAACTAATGAAGCAGTTGCGCCGATCAGATGAAGCACAGCGTAATGAGCCTGGTATTACGGGTCTAGATCGTAGAATTCGTCAATATAGCCGCGCACAGCTTCCTTTTATTGGTTTTTTTCTTCGATGGCTTTGGGATTTGGAGAGTAATAGCGTAACCATGTGTAGACTTCGAGCTATTCAAAATGAAATCGCGGCTACTCGACATGAATACTCAGGATTGATGAGTGCTATGATTAGCAATATTGATCATTTACTTTCTATTCCCGCGAATCCACCCATCTCGTTACTTGATAATGAATCGAGTTAATATAGAGCTGTATAGCATCGTGTCTGCTCCTCTACTCGAGCATAGGACAATATGAAGAATAGATTGTTTATAAAAAAGCTGTTATCAAAAGAATTAGCGATGGACGATACACGAATGAAGTTATTAATAGATATGAGAGCTGCTGCAGAAGGATTTGCAGGTATTCCCCAAGAGGCAAGATTAATTGCTAATGGCCTGCAAAAAATAGATTTTTTAGAGGTTGATGGCTTTCTTGAACTCCCATATCTTTCTGCGGAGCGTGTAAAATCTGCGGTTCCTGCTGAGTCGGCCAACTATCACTCTCGGATTGTTGCTGCCCTGAGTGAGAAAAAAAATACGGCTCCAAGCAAATATTTTTTATGGCGGCGGCTCAAAAAAATATGGGCAAATGCTTCAATGTATTTGATAGTGATGAGGCCATTAGCTCAAATTAAATTAATTGCCTTTAACGCTCAATTATTCCCGGATTTTATTTGGCGCTCTTTGTTCGCTAAAACCCTCCCTGCTTCTGAGAGAAAGTTGGCTGTTACGATGAATTATAAAATTAGCCCTGTTTCGAGGGCGGTGTTATATTTTAAAGGATTAAAAAAAAATAAATACCCCATTTTTAATACAAAAAAGCACGATGTTTTTATCAGTCATATGCCTTTTCCGGGCAAGGTTAGTAAGGATACTTCTTTAGTAATCAGATATTATGATTCCATTCCCATTTTCATGTCTCATACTATTGAAAATACTTTAAATCATCAACGAATGTTTTTTTCCGCGTTATCGTCTAATGTTAAATCGGGTGCTTGGTTTGTTTGTATATCCGAAACGGTGCGGCAAGAGTTAATTCAACTTTTTCCGGAGATAGAGGCGCGTTCTAGCACAATACACTGTATGATTTCTGAACATTACTTTTGTGAAGATTCATTGCCTGCTCGAACTGCTGATATTATAAGAGCTTATTCAACTCATTTTGATGCTAAGACAGGAGTTGATATCGTTCCTCCCTTTACTTCTTTGGAGGCAAAAGAAGCCTTTTATTCGCGTACTCTTTCTCCTCACAAAGTTAATTATTTGTTGATTGTCTCTACTATTGAACCAAGAAAGAATCATTTATGTTTACTGAATGCATGGAAGGTGCTGAGGGAAACAGTTGATCCCAGTTTGAAATTAATTATGGTTGGCCATATAGGCTGGAACTATGCCTCTATTTTAGATGCGTTTAAAATATGGATTGAAAAAGGGGATTTATTTCTATTGAGTGCGGTTCCTGCCGCTGAGTTACGCGTTCTTTATCGCCATGCCATTGCTACTGTATGTCCAAGTTTTTCTGAAGGGTTTGATTATTCGGGTGTTGAGTCAATGAGCAGTGGTGGTCTCACTGTTGCTTCTGATATTGCAGTGCATCGTGAAATTTATGGAGATGCTGCCTTTTACTTTGATCCATATAATGCGGATAACTTAGTAAGCGTTCTGAGCTCTCTGCTTGATAGCCAATCAGAGTTGTTTTCGCAAGTAGAGCTAATGCGCCATCGGGGACTGGATGTAGCATCACGTTATTTACCGGGAAATATTTTACCCCAATGGGAATCTGTAATAATGAAAATTAGAAGTCAATCATTGGTTAATTAATGTATGGATTAGCTCTATTTAGAAGGCACACAGTAAAGATGAAGAAAGTATTCAAATCCACCCAAATGTTTAATTTAACAGATGAAGAGTCACAACTTATACTTCAAGGTTTCTCTAAAATAGAGCCTCATGGAAGATGGACCGATGGGAAATTGGCAAAAATTTCCATTCCACTTCCTGAATGTAGTCCTAGACACTTACTACTTGCTTTTGAGCTAACCTCTTTTGTTCCTCCTCCGCTGAAAAAGCAACGTGTTGACATCTGTGTAAATGGGAAAAACTACAAATCATGGTTTCTAGAAAAAAATAATAAAGAAACTAAGATGCTTTATGTAAATCTTTCGGAGCAGGAGATCAAGAACAAACAAATTAATATTAACTTTAAACTTCCCGACTGTTGTCAACCAATGGTTTTTAGTAATAGTACAGACGATCGATATCTTAGTTTTTCTCTTTTTAAGATCACTGTATCGCAATGTTCTGAACTCGACATTTCAAAGGCCCTCAAAGAAGATTGTGGTCCTATTATAGTGCGTCATCATCCCTATACGGAACTTTTGGACTTTCAATTCTGGCGTCCTTCTGTATCTGATGTCCCAACGCACCGTGTTGATCCCGTTATATCAACACGATTTAAAATTTCAAAAACAGCGCGTATAGGTACTGCTGGGAGTTGTTTTGCTCAGCATATTGCTAATAACCTAACTAAAATGGGATTTAACTATTTTATAACCGAATCCGGGGCTCATCTACCTGAGTCGATTCGACGTGAAAATAATTATGGCATCTTTTCTGCTCGATTTGGTAATATTTATACTACCGCACAGCTTCTTCAACTGTTTGATGAGGCCTTTGGCTTTTATTCACCAACAGAGCAGGCCTGGGTTCACCGTGACGGATATTTTATTGACCCTTATCGTCAACAAGTAGTTCCTGCTGGATTTGAAAGCGTTTCAAGTTTACTAATGGATCGACAAGCTCATCTTAGTGCTGTACGCCAACTTTTTGCGGAGTGCGATATCTTTATTTTTACGCTGGGTCTGACAGAGGCTTGGCGTTCAAAAATTGATGGAGCAGTGTTCTCCGCTGCACCTGGAGTTGTTGCCGGTGAGTATGCTCCGTCCCGATATGAGTTTATTAATTTTGATTTAGATGGGGTTTATAGCCCCCTTGAAAATTTTCTTATTAAACTTAAGCATATTAATAGTTCAGCCAAAGTGCTTCTGACAGTATCTCCGGTTCCTCTAATCGCCACCTATGAAAATCGTTCTGTTTTGGTTTCAACAACGTACAGTAAATCTGTGTTAAGAGTTGCTGCCGAAAATGCTATAAAACGCTTTGACTGGGTTGATTATTTCCCCTCTTTCGAAATAATAACGAGTAGTTTTTCTGGAGGACTTTATTATGAAAAGAATTGGCGAGAGGTAAATGCTTTAGGTATAGCTCATGTAATGCGCTGCTTTACTAAGCACTACCTTGAAAATAGTCCAATATCCGATCGCGATGGACCTATAGCCTATACCGCATCACAGGATAATATTATTTGCGATGAAGAAATAATGAACTCAATACATATCTAAGGAAGGAAGATGGAGCGCTGGTTAGTCGTTATGAATTGTCAAACCTATGGGATGGCTAATTGTTTGCAAGCACAAATACAAAACGTCGAAGTACTTGGTATGGACATAACTACTTTAAACTCTAAACATGAATTACCTTATTGCGATAAATTGTTCAGTATACCCGGAGTAAGAAAAGATTTACTTGAACAAATGCATATAGCGGCCAGCTATATTCCTTTAGCAGTATTACAATGTAGATCTTTTCATCCTGACCTAATTTATATAAATCATGAAGAAGAATCCATTTTTGGTCCTACAAGTCATTATCATTCGGCTATTGCTTTTGCTGCTTTCTCAAAAGGACTGTCTATTGCGGATACAAAGAAATTATTTAATGGTTCATTCTATCAAAAATGTGGTTATATCGGTTGGTGGCCAATAGAGTGTTCTAATATAGTCAAAGAATTTGCAAATAGTAATATTGATATTGAAGATAGCATTATTCATTGGGGTAGATATGAAGCCTTTATGCACAGTGTTAATCATCCCAAAATTCATGTTCTTTATAATATAGCTACAAAATTAATACAAAAGCTTGGTTATGCGCCATGCCCAGGTATAATGCCTCATGATAATCTTGCAAATGGCGCGTGTTTTGCTATCTATCCAGAGATAGCAGAAACATTAGGAGTACTTGGGAGCTATATTTTTAAGATTGATAATTCTTATCGCCCAATTGATCTTGATGCTTTTCTTCATGGCTGTTTTGCTACATATGATAGTTATTTACCTGGTTCGCTTAAGGTACATAAGGAGTACGAGCGTGGATTTCACCGCGTTCTAGAAAATATTTAAAATTATACTCAAGGTTGTGGGAGCAAAAATTTTTTCCGAGGACAACTAATCATTGGTTCGATCCTTTTTTCACTTAACCTGTATTACAGATTTATCTTCGTATATTTCTGAGTGAAGACAAGTTAAGCAACGGCCTTATGGCGCTCAGGCCGTTGTTATTACTCTTAAGCTGTCACGCGCCCATAAACATCTTCAAACCGCACGATATCATCCTCCCCCAAATAGCCTCCAGATTGTACTTCAATTAGTTCAAGTGGAAATTTACCTGGGTTTTCCAGGCGGTGGGTTGCTCCAATAGGAATATATGTGGATTGATTTTCGGTGAGCAGGATTTCCTTATCTCCATTAAAAACTCGAGCGGTACCTTTTACTACAATCCAATGTTCAGCTCGGTGGTAGTGCATTTGTGAGCTGAGGGATGCGCCTGGATTTACAATAATTCTTTTTACTTGAAAGCGTGCTCCAGCATCAATTCGTTCGTAGCTTCCCCAAGGGCGATAGACTTTACGATGATCTATAGATTCACTCCGGCCAGTAATATTAAGTTTCTCAACAATTCGTTTTACATCTTGTACTTTATCTTTTTGAGCTACTAAAACCGCATCAGCTGTTTCAACCACCACTATATTCTCAATACCAACAGCCGCAAGCATTCTTCCTTCGCTATGTAAATAACAGTTTTTTGTATTTTCTAATACGACATCTCCAACAACGTTATTTCCATTCACATCCATCGGCAATAGACAGGCTAATGCATCCCATGAGCCAATATCGCTCCATCCCAAATTGTTAGCAGCAAGAACCGCCGCATGTTGTGTATGCTCCATAATGGCATAATCAATGGAGTTGGATGGACATGTGGAAAAGGCTTTCTTTTCCAAGCGAATGAAATCCAGATCCCGTTCGGCATGTTCAACCGCCTGAGTTACGTGTTCTAACATC
The DNA here is from genome assembly GCF_044626755.1 of Legionella lytica. Classification (GTDB taxonomy): domain Bacteria; phylum Pseudomonadota; class Gammaproteobacteria; order Legionellales; family Legionellaceae; genus Legionella; species Legionella lytica_A. The sequence continues at coordinate 115,851 of NZ_JBGORX010000007.1, forward strand.
TGGGGTTGCAGTTTAGCAAACTCTCGCAAATAGACATCAGCTCTGAAAACAAACATACCGCTATTCCAGTAATAATCATTGCTGCTAAAAAACTCCTCGGCTTTGGTAGCATTTGGTTTTTCAATGAATTTTGAAACAGCAAAAGCACTAGTTACAGAGGTTAATGCATCACCTTTCTTAATATATCCATATCCTGTATGGGCTTGAGTTGGGGGAACTCCCAAAGTAACAAGATGGCCTTCAGTTGCGACATCCTTCGCTTGCATTATTAATTGCCGGAACACATCGTTATGTAAAATGACATGATCCGATGGTAATACTATTAAAATCGCATCTTTTTCTTTTTCTAAAGCAATTAATGCTGCTGCGGCAACAGCAGGGGCTGTATTACGGCCTATGGGCTCAAGAACAACTTGGGCTTGTTCAACACCCGCCTCCCGAAGTTGTTCCGAAACCAAAAATCGTTGCTCATTATTGCTAATAACGATGGGGGATTTTATATTAGGTAGTCCACAAAGGCGGGTTGCTGTTTGTTGTAATAAGCTTTGTTCACCAAATAAACTAAGAAATTGCTTTGGATATCCGCTGCGCGATAAAGGCCACATTCTAGAGCCTGCGCCACCGCAGAGAATTACGGGAGTAATTGACATATATAAATCCTTTTAGAACCACTTTAAAGATCATTAGATTACCGCAAAAGAAAATATATGGCTATGATGGTTTCCTCGATTTTGCTTATAGGATTGTAAGTAAAGCGGGCTTAAGTGTATGATAAGGTACTAAGTTATTAGAGTGATTGTTTTGTGAACAATAATTTCAGGGAATTAATGGCAGGGTGGCCAAACTTTAATTTGCTTAAGCATAATTCGATATTTAACAAGCTAGTTAATTATCTGAACTCGTTAAATAAATTATTTTTATTTGCTGTGGCAATTCCTGTTTTTCTTTCCGTTGCCTATTTTGGCCTAATTGCTTCAGATGTTTTTGTTGTTGAATCTCAATTCGTTATTAGAAGCCCACAAAGTAAAAACATTAGTGGTCTTGGTGCGCTTTTTAGCCAGTCCGGTTTTTCACGTTCACTAGAAGACAGTTATATTGTACAAAATTATATTTTTTCTAGTGATGCCCTTCGTTTTTTAAATGATAAACTCCACCTTAATGAACATTATGGCAGTAGCGCTGTTGATCGCATTAGTCGTTTTGGTGGCTTGGATTTTGATAGCAGCTTTGAAGCCTTGTTGTCTTATTATAAAAATCATGTTCTTGTAGCTATAGATAGTTCCTCGTCTGTTTCTACCTTGACCGTTCGTGCGTTTAGTGCGGAGCATGCTTATGATATTAATAAGGCACTATTGGATAAAAGTGAGGAGTTAGTAAATCGTTTAAACCACCGGGCTCAGCAAGATATTTTACGCTTTGCTATGGCTGAGGTAGCTAATGCGGAATTAAAAGCAAAGAATACAGCATTAGAGCTGTTGGCTTATCGTCAGAATAAGAAAGTCTTTGATCCTATCCAGCAAACCAAACTAGAGTTGCAACGCGTTTCAAAATTAAAAGATGAATTGATTATCGTTAAAGATAATGTGCATCAGATGGAGCTACTTACTCCTAAAAACCCGCAATTACCGGCATTAAAGCAGCGGATTGATACTTTACACAAAGATCTTATTTCTCAATCTGCAAGTGTTGTTGGTAAAAACAGCTCTTTATCTTCCAAAGCATTAGATTATGAGCGTTTAAAATTAGCAGATGTGTTCGCTCAAAAACAATTAACAGCAGCTTTTGCTTCACTTGAGCATGCTCGTATAGAGGCTGAGCGTCAGCAAGTGTACCTGGAGCGCATTGAGAGTCCACTTAAACCTGAAAGTGCAACAGGGCTTCATCGCGTACGAGCGATCTTTGCCACAGTATTATTTTGTTGTGTTCTTTGGGGTGTGCTGTCAATGCTATTAGCTGGAGTTAAGGAGCATCAAGATTGAGGGAGAATAGAGGTTCATCTCTGCTATACTCTTTCGCTATTCAGCGTCGAATTATAGGTGCTTTGTTGCTTAGAGAGGTTATTACGCGCTATGGACGTCATAACATTGGTTTTTTGTGGCTTTTCTTGGAGCCCATGATGTTTACATTAGGGGTGGCTGCACTATGGAGTGTTGCAGGTATGCACCAGCATTCCAGTATGCCTATTGTTGCCTTTGCTTTAACAGGCTACTCCTCCGTATTACTGTGGCGTAATATACCTGGGCGGTGTAGTTCTGCGGTAGAGCCTAATTATTCGTTAATGTATCACCGTAATGTGAGAGTAATGGATCTTTTTTTATGCCGCATTGTGCTTGAGGTTGCAAGTGTTACCGGTTCATTTCTGACCTTAAGTTTTATTTTTATCTTGCTGGGCTGGATTAATGTACCTGAAGACATTCTAGAGGTACTTTTCGGGTGGACTTTATTAATTCTATTTAGCGTCGGATTGGGACTTTTTATTGGTGGTTTGGCGACACAATCAGAAATAGCCTCTATCCTCTGGCATCCTATATCTTATCTGTTATTCCCATTATCCGGTGCTGCTTTTATGGTGGATTGGCTGCCAACAGTTGCACAATCATGGGTTACATTATTACCTATGGTACATGGCACCGAAATTATTAGAGAAGGGTATTTTGGTTCGGTGGTTGTACATGCGCATTATGATGTCATGTATATGGTTTCGTGCATATTATGTTTATTGTTTTTGGGATTCGCACAAATAAGAAAACTATCACGAAACATGGTGTTGCAATGATCCAGTTTGATAATGTGACGATGAAATACCCCACTCGCTATGGTGTTAAAACTGTTTTTGAAGGAGTTAATTTAACGGTTAACCCAGGTGAAAAAATCGGTATACTTGGACGTAATGGTGTTGGAAAATCAACATTGATTCGTTTAATCAGCGGTGTTGAACTTCCTTCAATAGGAACGGTTCGGCGCTCTATGAGTGTTTCCTGGCCCTTGGCTTTTAGTGGTGCGTTTCAAGGAGCTCTTACTGGCGCTGATAATTTACGTTTCATTTGCCGAGTTTATAATGTTGATTTTGAAGATAAAATTCAATTTGTACAGGATTTTGCGGAGTTAGGTCGATTTTTTCGAGAGCCCGTAAAAAGCTATTCTTCAGGAATGCAAGCTCGTTTGGCTTTTGCTATTTCAATGGCCATTGAGTTTGATTGTTATTTAATTGATGAAGTGATTGCTGTTGGTGATTCGCGATTTCATGAAAAGTGTCATTATGAATTGCTGGAAAAGAGAAAAAATCGCTCTATCATTATTGTGTCGCATCAAACAGAGCAGGTGCGTCAATATTGTACTCGAGCTTGTGTGATTAAAGAGGGGCGATTATACGAATATCCAGATTTAGATAGTGCTTATGCTTTTTATGGATAAGAGATGTAATAATCAACTTAGTGTCCAGTAATAGTGATAAAAAGTTTTATGGATGTGATTTATGAATGAGCTCAATATTGTTGATAGTTTAAATACTCTTCTTGAAGTAAAACCAAATTTTGATTTATATCGATTTGTAGATAAAGATGGTTCTTCTAAAGTAATTACGCCTATTGAACTGGATTTTCAAGCAAAAAAAATTGCAGCTCGCTTACAAGAAAATAAAAGCAATAAAAAGCCGGTGATTATTTTATATGAGCCTGGTTGTGATTATATTTTTGCTCTCTTAGGTTGTTTCTATGCTGGAGCAATACCGGTGCCTGCCTATCCGCCATTAAATGAAGAGATGGCCTTAACGTTAAAAAAAATAATTACTGACTCAGGTGCGGATACTTTATTAACTAGTCGTAAGATTAATGCAAATTTGCGTAAATTAAAGATACTCTCACCTTTAATGCCTCTTTTAGGAGCTAAAGTAAATCGATCTATCATTGACGTATCGCGACAATTGAATCAGTTAAAAATCATTACCAGTGACCATATCCCTGATGTGCAACGTTTCTGCTATATAAAGCCGAATATTAGTTCCACTGATGTAGCCTACATTCAATACACTTCCGGCTCTACCAAAGCACCTAAAGGGGTTGTGATTACGCATGCTAATTTAATGGCTAATTTAAGTCAGTTGAAAACGGTTGCTCATTTTACAGATAATGATGTTTCTGTTTCTTGGTTACCTCCTTATCACGATATGGGGCTTGTATCAGGAATATTTGTTCCTCTTTTTGTTCAGTGTAAGTCTATACTGTTTTCTCCTATTATGTTTTTACAAAAGCCAGCATCTTGGTTAAAAATTATTTCTGAATATCGAGGTACCGTTTCAGGAGGACCTAATTTTGCTTTTAAGATGTTGACTAAAAAAGTGGCAAAGGAGGATGTTGCCGGAGTCGATTTAAGCAGCTGGCGCTTAGCTTTTTGTGGTGCGGAAACAATTACGGCAGATACCTTTACTGCTTTTTTTGATAAATTCTCTGGTCATGATTTAAACCCTAATATATTTATACCTTGTTATGGTTTGGCCGAATCGGTAGTGTATATATGCAATGTTCCTCTACATTCACAAAGCTATTATAAAGAATTCAACAAACATCTCTTGCTTGATAAGCATGTTGCAGAGTTAGCAACGGATTCTGTTTTGTCACAAAAAATTGTAAGTATTGGTTTTTGTGCTGATGATGCACATGTGATGATTGTTGATCCTGAATCGCAAAAAGCATTACCCGAAGGTTGTGTCGGTGAGATATGGTATCACGGACCTAATGCAGCTAGGCACTATTGGAATAATCCCGAAGATTCTGAAACTCAATTAAATGCAAGACTCAATCAGGAAGAGGATGTATCTGATTATCGTTATGTGCGTACGGGTGATCTAGGTTTTAAATATAATAATGAGTTATTTATTACTGGGCGAATTAAAGACTTAATTATTATTAATGGGCTTAATCACTATGCTTCTGATATTGAGTGCTCAGTAAAGTCAAACATAAACGATGTAGAGCTAGGAAGTGTTGTTGCTTTTTCTGAACAAACTGAAGTCACTGAGGATCTGATTATTTTAGCAGAGCTAAAAAAGGCGGCTGTTGTGGACCTTATTGTGTTGCGTCAAAAAATACAAGCTCTTATAGTTGAAAAACATTTTATTTCTCCTAAAGGAGTCTTTTTTGTAGGGGCCAAAACATTGCCAAAGACAACGAGTGGAAAATTAAAGCGTCTTCAGTGCCGTGAATATTACACTAATGGTACATTTAATTTTATAAGATAGATGATTTATGATGATAGAGTCGTATGAACTCCCTTTTTTGGTTTCAAGCCTCATTGCTAAAGAGTTGAATCTGAGTGTCGAGGACATTTGCCCCGATACTAATCTTGCAGAGTATGGTTTAAGTTCAATTCATGCAATTGCATTAACTGGTGAGCTGGCGAGCAAACTCCAGGTTGAGTTAGATTATGTTACTTTATTTGAGCTTCAAAATATTAATAATATTATTAAGTACGTGGCTGATTGTTTAAGCAAGAAATCAAATTCCTCGATGGTAGTTAAAAAAGATGAGTCTTTGTTTTCGTCAGTAGATGAGCAGCTTAACTTATTTAGTAATTTGGATTTATATTTTGGTCAAATTAGTGGTTTCCCTAACTCGACTATAACAATTGAGCAGCAAAAATATCTTAATTTTTCTTCGTATAATTACCTTGGTTTTGCTCATGATAGAGATATTATGGAGGCAACTATTGAGGCGCTAAAAACTTATGGTACTTCGGCCTCTGCAAGTCGCCTAGTTGGTGGCCAACGAACGATACATAGCCAACTTGAGCAGACTATTGCGGCATTCCTACAAGTAGATGATGCTCTTGTATTTAATTCCGGCCATGGGACCAATGTGACTACTATAGGTCATTTAATGAAAAGCGGGGATTTAATCTTATTAGATGAGTTTAGCCATAATAGTTTGGTTTTAGGGGCTAAATTATCGGGAGCAATATTAAAATTTTTTAGTCATAATAATGTTGATTCTCTCTATGAGTTATTAAGTGAGTATAGTGACCAATATAATAAAGTATTAGTGGTCACTGAAGGGGTATTCAGTATGGATGGAGATATTGCTCCGCTTGATGAATATGTTTCCTTAAAGACAGAATTTGATTTTTATCTCTATGTTGATGAGGCACACTCCTTAGGAGTCTTGGGTTCTTGTGGCGGTGGGATAGGGGAGTACTTATCGATTGAGCGCTCTTCCGTTGATATTTGGATGGGGACTTTGAGTAAAGCTATGGCTTCCTGTGGTGGATATATAGCCGGGAGTCAACAACTTATAAAATACCTAAAATATACCTGCCCCGGTTTTGTGTACAGTTGCGCTTTATCACCTGCAGATACGGCCGCGGCTTTAGCGTCGATTGAAAAATTACAACGTGAGCCAAATCGAGTGCAGCATGTACGTCGTTTATCTGATTATCTGGTTGGCGAGTTAAAAAGATGCTCCATTGATGTAGGCTTAAATCATGGAACACCAATTGTCCCAATTGTAGTGGGAAGTGAAGAGCGAGCCATGCATTTATGTAGCGCTTTACGCAAGAGGAATATCTATCTTCACGCCATAGTTCCACCTGTAATTGCAGATGAGCAATCACGGTTAAGGGTGTTCATTAATTACGATCACTCATATGAAGATATTAATGCCTTAGTTGCTGCATTAAAAATCGAGTTAGATTATCTAGCTAAGCCCAAAGCCGAAGTGCCAGAAGACAATATGTTAGTATGTTAAACGTAGGCAAGGGCCTTAGTGAACTACTTTTTAAAAGGATGTAATGAACAAAACTAATATTTTAATCACTGGCGCAAGTCGAGGCATTGGTGAACAACTTGCCTTGGCTTATGCTCAGGAGGGCGTTAATTTAATTCTTTTAGCCAGAGATAGCGACAGGTTGGCGGAGGTTGCTCGACGGTGTTTAGTTAAAAAAGCCCATGTCGTGACCCAGAGTATAGATATCGCTGATGAAGATTCGTTAAAAAAATTTATAATAGAAATAGATGAGCACTATCCAATTGATTTAGTAATTGCTAATGCAGGTGTTTCTTGTACGCTTAGCGAAGGCTGGCAAGTGGAGGATGAGACTCTGAGGGAACGAGTATTCGATGTGAATGTGAAAGGATGTTTAGCTACAATCAATCCTCTTATTGACCGTATGATAAATAGAAGGTCTGGCCAAATTGTTTTTATGAGCTCCCTAGCCGCCTTAAGAGGATTGCCCCAATCGCCAAGTTATTGTGCCTCCAAGGCTTATGTTCATATTTATGCGCAATCATTAAGAGCGTGGTTAAAGAGATACAATATTCGTGTTTCTGTTATTTGCCCCGGTTATGTGGATACTGATATGTCTAGAAGGTTATCTGGACCTAAGCCTTTACTTTTATCACGTGACAGAGCTGTACGCTTAATTAAAAAAGGACTTGCTCAAAATAAAGCATGCATTGCATTTCCTCGTTCATTGTACTGGCTTACTAGAATGAGTACTTTATTGCCTACGGCTTTAGTGAATTGTATTTTAAATCGTTATGAGTCTTATGCTGACTAATTTGAGCGTAAATGTACACGATATCAACCTATATATTGATGCTTTATGAATATGAATAAACGTACTTTTTTATTACTGCAAGGAGTCTCGTCTCCTTTTTTTGCTCTGTTAGGCGATAAGCTAAAAGAACAAGGACATCGTGTTTTTAAAATTAATTTTAATGGCGGTGATCTTGCGTATTGGGGCGCTCGGGCAGGTTGGTCGTATCGGCAAGATATTAACTATCTCTCTGATTATTTACAGCAGAAATACGCTCAGTTTGATATTACGGATCAAATACTTTTTGGTGACTGCCGACCTGTACATCAGGTTGCGATAAAGTGTGCAAAATCGCAAGGCATTCGTAATCATGTATTTGAGGAAGGATATTTCAGGCCTTATTGGATTACTTTAGAACAAGAGGGTGTTAATAAAAACTCTAAGTTACCTCGTTGCTCCAAATGGTTTGATGAGATTGGTGCATCTGTTCCGCAATATCACGATGGGCTTTCTTTCCCTCCATCCCTAAACGCACGTGTAGCTCATGATATTTGTTATCGTTTAGTAAGTATTACTAATCCATTATTGTTTCCAAACTATAAGACACATAAAGGAGTCATCGCCCCTGTTGCTGCCATGGGGTATGCTCGTCGATTTTCGCACTTGATTGTAAAGGGGCTTGACCAAGATAAGCAGAAAATAGCACGTTTATTAGAAAAGAGATCTTCTTACTATTTTTTACCGTTACAATTAAGTGATGATGCTCAAATTCAACATCATTCTACTTTTAGTGATATGCGTGATGTTATTACTACTGTAATGACCTCTTTTGCAAAAAATGCACCGGCTCATACGAGCTTGGTCATTAAAAATCATCCTTTGGATTGTGGTTTAACACATTACGCATCATTTATTAATAAACTAACGACGGAGCTGGGTTTAGAAAAACGAATTGTTTATCTTGAGAGCGGTGATCTTAACAGTATTTTGCAGCATGCTTTAGGCGTTATCACTGTTAATAGTAGTGTCGGATCTCTTGCTTTAAGTTTCGGTTGCCCGACTATTGCACTTGCCGATGCGATTTATAATTTAATGGACTTAACCTTTCAAGGTGGCTTAGATAATTTCTGGGGGAATCTGATTAAGCCCAATGCACAGCTCTATCAAAAGTTTCGTAATACAATAATTCACACCACGCAAATCAATGGCGGGTTTTATTCAAAGCCATCTATACAGATGACTATAGAACATTGTTTGCCCGTATTAACGCAAGAAAAGAGCCGGTTAGAGTTGTTATTATAGAGATGCTGGCTGTGTTATCATGAGCTCGTTTTACGATAGAGTGTTAATGTTGATAAAGGATATGTACTATGCAGGACTATGAACGAGTAAGACTATTTAAATCAGATATTCTTGAACGATTCTCCGTTGTGCATCCTTGTGTTCCCGCTCTACTTGGCATACCCATACTTTTTTATTTTTATATCCATTGTATGAGAGTCAATTTTTTATCGCTGGTTTTTATTTTTATTGGTATCTTAGTTTGGACCTTAATAGAGTACGTATTGCATCGATTCATTTTTCATTTACCAATCAATACTCATTGGGCTAAAAAAATAAGTTTTATTATTCATGGTATTCATCATAGAGATCCTAATGATCCTTTACGCCTAGTCGCTCCGCCAGTAATGAGCATCTCTCTTGGCTCAGTTTTTTTGTATCTATTTTACACGATGTTTTCGCTAGATAGTTTTTTTAGCGTAAGCTTCGGCTTTATTCTTGGCTATTTATGTTATGATTATTTACATTGGACGCTACACCATAGTAAATCAAAACATAGGTACCTGTATTATTTACGAAGGAATCATGCGCTACATCACTATAGTAATAGTCGAAAGCGTTTTGGTGTGACCAGCCCTTTATGGGACTTCATTTTTAATACATTATAATATGGCAGAAACTCTGAGCTTGTTATAAAGAGTGACAAATCCAATTTTTTCTTATTAAAAAAATGAGCTTACTCATTATGTTGTGAGAGAAAATAATAAGCTGTGCATTGTAGTGTTTTCTCAGTACATAAGGAGTAATGGAATATATGAGCATTGACGTTCGTACTGTAAGTAATTCTGCAGATAAGCGTGTTTTTATCGATCTTCCGTGGAAAATACATGCACATGATCTCAACTGGGTTCCCCCACTTCGATATACAATAAAGAGTATGTTGGACACAAAACATCATCCATTTTACCAACATGCTGAATTGGCTTTATGGATTGCTTATAAAGATAATCAGCCAGTAGGGCGCATTGCTGGCATCTTAAATCATAGACATAATGAGTTTTATAATGAGCAAACTGTGTTCTGGGGTTTTTTTGAATCAATCAATTGTCCGGAAGTAGCTGCGGCCTTATTTTCACAAGTAGAGTCTTGGGCGAAAAGTAAGGATGCTCAAGTGATAAAGGGGCCTGTTAACCTTTCGCTAAATTATGAGTGTGGTATGCAGATCTCTGCATTTGATACAAAACCCTTTGTCATGATGACACAAAATCCTGAGTACTATCCTCAATTGATAGATTCATTGCAGTATAGCAAAAGTATGGATATGCATGCCTGGTTAATCGATCACAAAACCATTAATCTGCATCCTAGATTAAACGCAATAAAACAAAAATTGTTAAATGATGCTGATATTGTTCTGCGTCCTTTGAACATGAATAACTATTATGAAGAAATGAAACTGCTTATTAGTATTTATAATGAGGCTTGGGAGGAAAATTGGGGATTTGTACCGTTTTCTGAAAAAGAAGGTGATCATTTGATTAAAGAATTAAAAAGTGTGATTAACCCAAAGTTAGCCTTTGTTATTACTGTAAAAGGGGAGCCGGCGGCATTTTCAATATGTTTGCCCAATATTAATCAGGCGTTACATACTATCCGTAATGGACGATTGTTACCAACGGGTTGGCTGAAGTTTTTATGGTTCTTAAAAAATCCTAAAAACAAGATGGAAGGCCGCATACCCTTATTAGGCATAAAGAGAACATTTCGTCATTTGCAACTGGGCTCTTTATTGTATGCGAAGTACGGTGAGGTTTGTGCAGAGCTAAATATGGGCGATATTGAGTGCTCTTGGATTTTGGAAACAAACAAATCAATGAATTTTGCTTTAAAGCACATCAATGCCAAGCCGTATAAAACATATCGTATTTATGAAAAATACCGTGGCTGATAAAGAGCTAAATTGTTTACTAAGTTGTGTATGTGTCATTAGTGGCATTGATGAATAGTGGATAGATTCTATAGGATATAGTTCGGTGTTGAATTATTTAATAGGTATTATCAGTGCTGTTTTGTTAACCTTCTGTCTTGAGCGTTGTTTAAAACCCAATACGTGTTGGATGTGGCAGCGACCTTTTGCTTCGTTTTTAATTCATATTGGCGTATGTGCTTTTACATTCGTCTTAATAATGCTTATTTCCCATCGGATATACTTTTCTTTAATAGGAGTCATCAGTTTATTTCTTCTATTAGTGCTGGTTAATAATGCAAAATATACTTCGTTGCGAGAGGTTTTTATATTTCAAGACATGGGGTATCTAGCTAATGCAATAAAACATCCACGATTGTATATCCCTTTTTTAGGAATTGGATTTTTTTTGCTTCTAATAGGTTTATTTTGTAGCATCATTTATCTTGGTTTACTGGCTGAGACCTCTTTATTGCTGAAGATGAGTACTACGATGTTTCATTTTGTAGTAGGTATTTCTCTTGTAACAACAGCTTCATTATTAGTTTATGCTTTTCAATTTCTGGAATCTCCTACCTTCAACCCAACGATCGATTTATTAAAATTAGGTTTTTTGAGCAGCTTGTTTTCTTATGGCGTTGCCGAGCAACGAAAAAATCATGTATTTGAACAACCGCAGCGAGTATCTATTAGCTCAAGTCATTCACGTCCCAATTTGGTTGTAGTGCAGAGTGAGTCATTTTTTGATGCTAGGCGACTTTATTCAGGGGTTTCACCTGATGTGTTGCAAACTTTTGATAAAATAAAAAAAGTTTCCTACTTGTCAGGTCGGGTTGTTGTGCCCGCGTGGGGGGCCAACACAGTACGTACGGAGTTCTCTTTTTTGTCGGGTTTAGAACTAAGTAAATTAGGTGTTCATCAATTTAATCCGTACAGGAAAATGGTTAATCAAGAAATGGTCACTTTAGCTAGTGAGTTGCGTCAATTAGGATATCGCACGGTGTGTATACATCCATTCTCACAGAAATTCTATTCGCGTCATAAGGTATATCCCTTAATGGGATTTGATGAGTTTATTGATATTGAGCAATTCAGTGCAAAAGATTATTTCGGTCCTTATATTGGCGATCTTGCTGTTGCAGAGAAGGTCTCATCTTTATTGAACGAGGGTACAGACAAGCCTTTATTTATTTTTGTGATTACTATGGAAAACCATGGCCCATTACATTTAGAGCAGGTGCATCGTGGAGATGAAGAGCGTCTTTATCGGCAGGCGCCACCTAAAGGATGTGATGATTTAACTTTGTATTTACGTCATTTGTCTAACGCGGATAAAATGATTGATACGCTATGGAGCACATTAAACTCCTCCTCGAGTGATGCTGTTTTTTGCTGGTATGGTGATCACGTGCCAATTATGGCTAATGTTTATTCTACTTTAAGCACGCCTGATGGTAGAACTGATTATTTTTTATGGTCGAATCAGAAAAAAGTAAAGAATGATGCTTTGATGCGGGACATTGCTATTCATGAATTATCTGAGCTTATTAAATTAAATATGTTTTAAGTACTACAGGTTACTTAAAATGAAAATTATAAAAGCATTTAAACTACTTGGGATGTTTTCAAATAAAAAAACGTTCGATGGCGTGCTTGGTCATCCTACCGTAAATCGCTATGGTTAACCTGTTCTTCGCATTGTGTTGAGTAACATAGTCTTATTTATAAAAAGTATCTCTTTTTTATTTTTTGGCGTCAAAGCAGCCTGTCATTTTAATAAGCAGGGTTTATTAGTTATTGAACACTTCTTGGATGAGCAATCTGCTGCTTTGAGTAGAGGAGCTTGAACAGCATTTTAGCTCAATTGCCCCCAGCGGAGCCGAATGCGAAGCAAGAAATGTACAGCAGTATGTTACGAAGACAAACAGGCTACGATCATTATGATGGGCGACACCTTAAATCGATTTGATTTTATTCCTAAGCATTCAATGATTAAGGCTATTTTTAAAAATTGGCGCATGCATCGATTAACCCTGGTTCTATTTGGGATGTTTAATACGCCTTTACGTTACTCTATGTATAAATTACGTCATGGCAACGAAGAGCGCTTGCCTGACTTGCAAAAGTTGATCCCTAGAGATACTTTTCATCATATATATCAAATGTAAATTTTTTGATTTAACTGGCTTTAATTGGTGGGCCCACGAACCTAAGACCAACGGATTATAAGTCTGTTAAATACCACTTTTAGCGACTTTTAGTATTTTTTAACTTCCTTTAAAAACCTTTTAAAATCAACGATTATAAGCCATAATTAATTTTAATTGATTATCTTTTGTTTTAAATAATCTGTCTACATGGCGTCTACATGGAATTTGAGGGCTAATTATGGCGAGTTCTGAAAAGGGTATTAAATTAACTAAAACGATTGTTGATAAACTCGAGCATATTCCTGGAAAAACCCAGACTTTTTATCGAGACGAAGGCTTAAAAGGATTTGGGCTAAGAATTACCTCTAGTGGGGTAAAAGCTTTATTGTGGAAACGCGAATCAATGGCAAGGTAAAGCGAGTTACTTTAGGTAAATACGGTAATTTAACTGTTGAAGAAGCAAGAAAGGAAGCTAAAAGTCTTTTAGGTAGTGTGGCTAGAGGTGATGATCCTATTGCTGAGAAGAAGACTAAAAAAGTCCATGCTATGACCTTGCAACAAGTGTTGAATGATTACTTAAAAGCCAGAAAAGACTTAAAGCCTCGAACACTGGATGATTATCAATCTGTTTTACATGAGGTTGTACCGGATTGGCTTGATAAACCACTAGTTAATATTACTCGAGAGATGATAGCTAAACGCCATTCGAAACATGGCCAGTCTAATAGTAAAGCACGAGCTAATAATGCCATGAGAGTGTTAAGAGCCATTTTTAATTATGCGATGTATGAATACCGTGATGGCAATGGCAATCCTGTTATTAACCTTAACCCCGTTAAATATCTATCTCATACCCGTGCTTGGTATCGAGTAGAGCGCAAGCAAACTGTTATTAAATCTCATCAATTAGCTGACTGGTATAAAGCGGTGATTATTTTAGTGGAGACAGACAACTATCGTAATGCATCGCTATGGCATGATTACTTTCTCTTATTACTTTTTACAGGTATGCGGAAAACGGAAGCTGCATCTTTACAATGGAAGGATGTTGATCTCAAATCCAAAACGATTACCTTACAAGACACAAAAAATCACGAAATCCATACTTTACCTATGTCCGATTTTATCTTTGAGCTAATGGAGCGCAGAAGCCGAAATAAAACGAGTGAGTTTGTATTTCCTGCAGATAGTAAAACGGGTTATATCTATGAACCTAAGAAAGCGGTAAATAGGGTGGTGGAGTTATCTGGCGTACAATTTACCTTACATGATCTTCGACGAACTTTTGCCACCGTCGCTGATAGCCTAGATCTACCTGCTTATGCATTAAAGCGATTACTCAATCATAAAATGAATAATGACGTAACAGCAGGATATATTATGAAAGATGTAGAGCGCTTACGTAAGCCAATGCAGCAGGTTACTAACTTTCTGCTTGAGCATATGAGTGAAACAGGGGTATGAAGTTGAATATATTTGTCATTGCTAACAATCATATAAATATTATTCCGTAGAAGACTTTTGGAACCTCTGAAATAATTTATCAGCACGTTGCAAAATAATGCTGGTAAAGGGGCTAGGCATTATGTTTTTTTGAATTTTGCTAATTAGATTTAAGACTTCTTTACGTACTAGGGCACCAGATAAAAGAGACTCTTCTGCCATTTGTGTAAAGTGACGAGGGAATAAGCCATCAAAATCATATTTACTACCAACTTTCATCGCCATTTTATTAGCAAGATTAGGATAATATACGGTTGCAATCATATCGTAGAAAGGTGCTAAACGATTTTTTGAACCATGATAGAGCAAAGAGAAATTTTTGCTATGTGCATCATTGTTGCCAATAATCACATTGAACAGAATCCCCTGTAATAATTCTTTAATATCCAAGACAGGGAGACTTGATATATTTCTTATCAAACCAAAGCATTCACTAATTTTTGGGCCACCCTCTCGCTGATATTTCATCTCAGGGCTTATCCCCATTGCTTGACAAAAATCTTCTTGATGAAGGCGTTGGATTCCTTCCTCTGTCTCAATCCGATCATAGCGTTTAACCAACAGATAAGGAGTATCATCAGCGTAATGGATAGCTGCATCCACGGCATTTAATCCAATTTTTTGCGCCAGATTAAGACAGAAGCACTCGTTTTCAATTAGGGTGGGAAAGTCTCGATTAATTGGTTTTAAAATGTGGGTACTGGGTGCACCATTCATTGGTATTGCGAGGTTTCCTTCAATAATAGCAACTGGGAGTTTATCCTGAGCTCCAGCAAGGGATAAACGGATTCCATCCTCACCGACTATCATAGGTCTTTGATGCATGGTTTGCAGGATTTCTAATATGTCTTTTTTTTGAATAATTTTATAGTCAGGCTTTAGCTGAACTATGGAGGTATTTTGAGGCAATATCATCACAGCCCCAGCACACTCACCACCAATAGCAGCTAATAGGGAAAAATCATTTTTTTCACTGATACCCAATTGAAGAGCAATAGCAGTTCGCATATGGGCTTCAGGTAAGAGACCACTAAAAAACGGTCGGCATTGCTGCATTGAATAAAGGGTTTTTTTAATGGGAAGTGAGTGTGATAAAGGGGGATTATTCTTTTTTTCAAAGTAGCTATCATCATAGACAAAAGACATGTCACCATGCGCATCAATACTTAATTGACCTGCTAGTATTTGGTTAAGATAGACATCTAAGTTATGATTTTTCATTTTCAAACTCAGTATGAGATAAATTGAATTGAATCCCTAGGACTTGTAGTACTTGCAGTGTTTTTCCAATTTGGCAAGTTGGCTTTCCATTTTCCAAATCAATAATAAAACGTAATCCAGTTCCGGCAGTTAAAGCCAAATCTTTTTGGGTAACATTAAGTTCTTTACGAACTTTGCGAATATAAGATCCTATATTTTCTGGAGATTGAATCATCATTTTTCTTTCTAATGTTCCCGTACGGTAATTTTATACCCTATTTGAATAAAATTCCATAAAATGTTCCCGATCGGTAATAAATTGATTTTTTTCGCCTATTAAATAAAAATGTTACCGATCGGGAATACTGATTGGGTAGTGTTTTCATTTATTCATTAAAAGTGAACAATATGAAAAAATTAATTCAACTTGTTGTTTATTAGATAATTTAATGTATGTGGAAATCATAGGTTATTAAGTTGTGGAAATTATAGTTTATTGTGTTGTGGTAAGAGATTTTTGATGAGATAAATATTCGGAGGGACAAAAGGGACATGTGGGAAACCCTTATAAACACTGAGTTAGAGACGTCCCTAGTTTTATTTTTTATTAGGGGCGAGTGGGACATCCAACCTGTAATATCTTTTAATTACTATCATTCCAATCCATAACTTTTAATTAGATCCAAACCCCTTGACAGAGTTTGAATATTTAAGCGATACTTTTTTCGAGCTTAAGATTTAGGACAAGCTCATGGCATGGATAGGCCATTGTTTTATGGATACGAATTATCAATGTGAGCTGTATAAGCACTTGATATTCATTGCAGCATGGATCGCAAACGGTCGGCATTAAGCTGAAATGAAATCAATTGTAGAGGTTCACCATGTCTATACAAAAACCAACGCGTTTACATCTTTTAAACGAATTTGATTCTGCTCCAGAATCCGCCTTATTTAACCAACAAACCATTGCGGCTGTTTTAAGTTGCTCGACGCAATTACTTGAACGTAATCGCTGGGCAGGTACAAGCGTTCCTTATTTAAAAATTGGGCGTAAAGTTTTATACCGCAAAAGTGATGTTCTAGGTTTCCTCCAACAACAACGAGTATACCGTTCAACCAGTGATGAAGGTCAGGCACTGGCAATGGGTAACGAATAACTTTTATTGTTGTTTCACAGTTCAGAAAGCTTCTTATGTGTTAGAGCTTAATGCTTCTCTGAATTTAAGTTGGAGAATTTTTTATGTCACAAAATCAGGTTATTTCATTACCTAATGCACAAAACCGTCCAGTTATCTGTGAATATGCAGGCGGTCATTTCAAATTAAGTGAGAAAGGCATCACTTTTATTGGTACAGATAAGGACGGCAATCAATTGCCGCCGCGTTGGATATGCTCCGCGCTTTCTGTAGTTGCTAAAACACGGGATGCTAAAAGCGGAGAGTGGGGTCGATTACTCGAATGGAAAGATGATGATGGTGTGATTCATCAATGGGCAATGCCTTTAGCGTTTTTGCAAGGTGATTCTTCCGATGTTAGACGAGAACTGGCACGACTAGGCTTAGCAATTTCACCTAATAAATTAGCCAGAGATCTACTAACCTCTTATTTACAAGTATTTCCTATTGAAGCGCGCGCTCGTTGTGTTGATAAACTTGGGTGGTATGAGGATGTGTTTGTCACGGCAAATGGTTCAATTGGTACTAATGAAGAAGAAGTAGTATTTCAAAATAATAATGCGATTGAGCCGGCTTTGTCATGCTCTGGTTCCGTTGATGAATGGCGAAATTCAATAGGGCGCTTAGCCTCAGGTAATTCACGTTTAGTCTTTGCTATTGGCACAGCCTTTACCCCAAGTTTGGCAAAGCTTGCTGGTGAAGACTCTGGCGGCTTTCATTTCAGAGGTGCTTCGTCATCTGGTAAAAGCACTGCTCTTAAAGTAGCTGCGTCTGTATGGGGAAATCCAAAATCCTACAGCCGTTTATGGCGCAGCACTTCTAATGGCTTAGAAGGCTTGGCTGCTTTACACAATGATGGCTTACTAATTCTTGATGAACTCAGCCAAGTAGATCCCAGAGAAGCAGGGGAAGCGGCTTATCTACTAGGAAATGGACAAGGAAAAACTCGAGCCTCTAAAACAGGAGCAGCCAAACAATCAGCCAGTTGGTCTTTAATCTTTCTCTCAGCAGGTGAGGAGTCATTAACCGCATTAATGGCAAAAGCTGGTCAACGCGCCAATGCCGGCCAAGAAATTAGACTTGCAGACATTGAAGCGGATGCAGGAGCAGGCATGGGCTATTTGAAAAGACACACGAGCAAATTAGCCCAGCAGCTATGGCAATAACACTGAAAGAATTAACCGATAAACAGTACGGTGTTGTAGGTTTAGCATGGCTCGAGCATGTGGTAGTCAATCGTCAAACGCTTATTCCAGTAATCAATAATATGATTAAACAGTTCGTTGAAAAGGTTCTTAATAAGGACATTACCGGACAAGGGATAAGAGTAGCAAGACGATTCGCCCTAGTAGCTGCCGCAGGAGAACTTGCCACCCAGTTTGGCCTAACTGGATGGCAACGCAGTGAGTCTTTTCAAGGAGCACAGCAATGTTTTCAATCTTGGCAAGAGAATTTTGGTACTGATGGCAATCGAGAAGACAGAGCTATTATGGCACAAGTTCGCGCGTTCTTTGAATCCCATGGAGCAAGCCGGTTTGATAATGTACGTGATCCTAATAACGGGCGCATAGTAAATCGTGCTGGATTCTATCGTACTGATGATAAAGGCTTTAGATTGTTTATGGTGCTTCCAGAAGTATATAAGAATGAACTTTGCAAAGGCTATGAGCCTAGAATGGCTACCCGCGTATTAATGAATGCTGGATGGTTAATACCTGCATCGGATGGGAAATCTTCACATAAACCTCGAATTAATGGTGTGGACACACCTAGGTTATATTTCTTTAGCGAGAAAATTTGGGGCGAAGAATAGGATTTTTATTACGACTCATGATCTTTTTAAATGCTATGAGTCGTATATAAACTAAAGGATTATGAGCCCTTTATCTCGGTTTTAAAATATTGATTTTATTATAATTTATGCCGCGGGAAAATGCCACTAATGGCGTACAGTGTATAACAATGTCGTACTCAAATACGTAAATCTCACGAACTTGATTTTTAGGGTCATTCCATGGGGCCTTCAATTTTTCTTCTTAACATATTTATATCTTCTAGGTGAGCTTCATATTCGTCTTTGAGTTTCTGGAGATGCTCTATATCATCACTTTTTTCTAATCTTATTATTTCATTTTGAAATTCGGGTATTTCCTCTAGGAATCTTTCGATCATTCTGAGTATTTTTGCTCTATCTGTTCTTCTTAAAATATGAGATTGTGAAGATAATCTTAATGTAATTATATTCCATTTTCCTCTAATCGTTTTTCCTTTCCATTCAAAATTTGTTTGATCTATATGCTTCTCAAATTTATCTAATTTAGGATTGATTATCTTTTGTTGTAATAATGATTGGCTGCGGGTTGGCCAATAGCTACTTTTATATTGATTACATTCTCTACAGGCATAGATTAGATTCTGAAAATTATTGATTAATTCAGGAAATTGCTTTTTGGGCCTATAATGATCAATTTGAAATGAATTTTTGGAACCACCAATTTCAGGTTCATTCGCTTTGCAATACCCACAGGAATAATTGAAGTCAATTCTAAGTTGAGGTTTATAAATGCGGTATGTGGTCATCTAAGCTGCAGTCTATTGATTTTTCACGATATTTTTGAAAGCGTTTAATTCGATTATTTAATTTATCTTCAATATTATTTAGAAAATTATCAATACTCTCATTGGTTGTAATATCTTTAGATTGAATTTTATATATTTCTAATTCTATTTTATCTATTTCCGCATCAATGGCTTTCAACTTTTGTTTTAAGAAAAGTAATTTGATTGGATTTTTTATAATTTCATTTCTTCTATCAATAAGAGGAGTTTTAAGTTTAAATAAATGTTCTATTTGAAGCTCTTTATTGTCTTGTAAGGTAATAGTAGAAAGCAATGACTCTCTTCTTTTCTGTAATGATGAGCCATCTACTTGTGCACTATAATCTTCATAATTAAAGTCTGGCCTAATCCATCTACTTGGGGACTTTAATTTTAAAGGGACTCTAAGAGCTACTGTTGTGCTAGTCATTTATAACTTCCAAAATTTGTCGTGTATTATTATTTATTATAGCCTCAAAAAAATCTTCCAATATATCATGTGAATCTTTAGCCAAAGAAATTAAATAGTCACGATCGCAATCAAACTGTTTTTCGATATAACAATCTAAGTCTAAAATAAATCTTGCGCCATTTTCATTGGGTTTGATTGCTTCTGTAGAAAACTTTGTTCGTATAGTAAATGTATTATTGTTTCGAGTAGCTTCATTTATAAACACAAGTTCAAGACCTATCATATTTGAGAGCTGGCTAGGAATTTGTATATCTAAATTAAAATAATCAGAAACATTAATATTATCTATAGGAATATGGATATTATTGATGTATCTAGTTCCAATGCGATTTACATTTATCGGTTTAGCGATATCAATATATGCTGCTAAAATTTTAGATATTTTAGGCTCAAAACTTTTCCAGCTTTCATATTTTAGATCATTAGCCACTGTTATTCCCGGGCCGAACTGCAATACTTCTGAATTATCTTTATTTGATGCTCGAATTAAAGGAGCTTGTATCAGTGGGGGTAGATTACTATTTTCTGAGAATGCTATGGAAAAATGTTTGTAATCTAACTTTGTGGGATATTCATTTTTAATTAATTCAAATATTTGGCCAGGCATTGCAACATCAAAATTTTCGTAATCAAATTTGGCCTCAAATATAGCCTCTTGAATTTGGGGTTTATTATATTTTAATTTTTTCATTATTTGGCCAAATATATTGTATTTTGTACGATACTTTAGTTTTTATATTTCGTACCGTCAAAATAATCTATTAAATAATAGTTTTGAGTATAGGACTTATTATCAAGGGAATATATGTTATTTTAGTTCCTTAGTAAAATAATAGTGCCTTTTAAGCGTTAATTGTTAAATATATCCTTAGCCTTCAACTCGAAAAACGCAAGTTTACCTGTATCATTTTTCAATAATTCGTAAATATATCCTAATGCGCCCAATATGACTGATTTATGATGTGTATGCATACCAGATTTTATAATCAGCCCCCCTAACTCAATCTTATATCGAGTTTCCGCTCGACGTTTTTTTAATTTCTCTAAAGCAAGGGATTTTTCACAACGTGCAATTATTTGTTGTTCTTTTTCAATTTGTTCACACTGGGCCATGAGATAACTCCTTGGCAATCTTCAAAAATGCTGTATCTAATTGTGTATTATCAAATTGATGAAGGCCGTGTTTGTAGGCAAGAGTACCAATTTCAAGTTTATGCTTTTGTTGTAACTTATCTAACTTGATTTTAGCTTTTTCGATTCTATCCAAGAGTACTGCTTCCATTTGCGATACTGTCTTCGTAGACATAATCATTTCTCCGCAAATGAGTTAACAGATTCAGCGTACAGTGCCAGATCTTCAAAAGCAAGAGTTCTTTATCAAATAAATTAAGCGCAGCGAAATTTAAAGTCCCACAGCGAACAGCAAGGGCGCAATATACATTCATTCGAATGTTTGCTAAATTATAAAAATCAGGTCAAAACAAAATCCTTAATGGACAAGGATTTTTCTTTTAAAAAGCAACCGATGGATCACTTTAAATAGGTGTATTCATGGCTATTGCTTTTGCTAGAGTTTCAATTCATTCCAGATCAAAAGGGCATAGTGGCTCTACACCATTTGAGGGGGCACTTTAATCGTATTAGTCTAAACTAACCTATTGATTTGACGGTCAAAAAGGAGATTAAAGTGCCTGGATCCAATCTTATCCTAAATTT
>NZ_JBGORX010000008.1:0-130489 GCF_044626755.1 Legionella lytica
TTGCTGGTCCTGCTTTTGCTGATCCTGCTTTTGCTGGTCCTGCTTTTGCTGGTCCTGCTTTTGCTGGTCCTGCTTTTGCTGGTCCTGCTTTTGCTGGTCCTGCTTTTGCTGTTCCTGCTTTTGCTGGTCCTGCTTTTGCTGGTCCTGCTTTTGCTGTTCCTGCTTTTGCTGGTCCTGTTTTTGCTGGTCCTGCTTTTGCTGGTCCTGTTTTTGCTGGTCCTGCTTTTGCTGGTCCTGCTTTTGCTGGTCTTGCTTTTGCTGGTCTTGCTTTTGCTGGTCTTGCTTTTGCTGATTTGGGTTTTTCTGCTCGGGGTTTTGCTTTAAAAGCTTTTCAAGTAACTTACGATTAACCAGGGCATCCTGATTTTCAGGATTTTTGGCTAAGGCTTTATCGTAAGCGGCGATTGCTTCTTTATATTTACCCAAGTGAGCTAAAGCATTGCCTTGATTATAATAACCTTGTTCATCTTGTTGCTTTTGATAAAGTTCGCTGGCCTTTTGATAATCTCCAGCACGATAAGCTGCAGCTGCAGCCCAGTCATTGCGATTAAAGGTGGCCCCAGCTTCTTTATACAGCTGCTTACTCATTAACTCTTGCCCTTGCTGATCCGCAGTAGACCACAGGTCTTGCCATTGCCAGGCTTGGGCTGATAAGGACAGGAATGAAGTAAATAAAAGAATTAAATAACGCATCATACTACGATCCTTTGCAGCCAGCCACGTTGAAAGACCGGGAGCAGTAATAATAAAGCAGCGATTAAAAACCAACGCCCTTCATCACGCCATAATGGAATATTATCCTCTTTACTCAAGGCAAATTGCTTTTGCTCACTCGCATCGATCCATTGATCTAAATTACTAGCATCGGAAGTGTATCTTAACAATTGGCCATCTCCCGCCTCTGCAAACACTTGAAATAATGGATTTAAATTGGTGTCAGCCGTAATGGGCATAATGGAGGTGACGATTTCTGCTGCGGCTAATTTCTTGGCTTCTGCAATGGCATTTGTGGATGGGGAATCTGCGGTTAATACGAGAATTTGCCCATGGTTATAACCGGCTTGCCTAATTAATAACGCGGCTTCAGCTACCGCACTTTCCAAATTATGGCCGGTTACTGGCATGATGTTGGGAGTTAATGAAGATAATAAGGCGCTAATGGTCTGGCCATCATCGGTAAGCGGAGAGACGACAAAAGGTTCACTGGTAAAGGCAACTAAACCAAATTGACCAATATCTTTACGTGCAAATAAATCACGTAACTTAAATTTAGCACGGCTTAGACGATTAGGACTCAAATCCTTTTCCAGCATATTTTCGGACATATCCAGTACTAAGACGCGTGGTTGTATGGGTTTATAGGTTGGCACCGGTAACTTATGCCAGGCGGGCCCAGCAATACTGATAATCATAAAGAGGATGCTGAGCAATAAGCAAAAAATTGCCCCCATTCGCCGACCTTGTCCTTTCTTTTGTAGCAAATGATGAAGCAAATGGGGATCGCAAATTTCTGCCCATGCATGCAGTTTAGGATGGCGGCGCCAGCTGGCAAAGCCGAGTCCTAGTAAGGGGATAATCATGAGTAACCACCAGGGTCTTAAGAAATGAAAATCAGCGATCATGATTTAAGGCCTCCGGATTTGCTGTAGTTACAGGAGCTTTGATTCGCAAATCAGCTTGACTTGCCAGCCAATAAAGACAGAGCAGGAGCGCTACGCCAACAAACCATGGATAATAGTCTTTTTGTGGGCGGATGGTTGCTTGCTCTTGATTTACTTTTACTAATTGATTAATGGTTTCATAAATGCTGTGTAAGCTAGCCATATCGGTGGCACGAAAATAGCGTCCGCCCGTTAGTGCTGCGATTGCTTTTAAGGTATCTTCATCCAGATCTGCGGAAGCGTTTTGCATGAGAAAAGCACTGGTTAGCGCTCGTGGATCGGCTGCGGCCCCTAAACCAATAGTGTATATTTTTATTCCTTCATCTTTTGCCAACTCGGCCGCCTTAAGAGGTTCAAGCACACCGGAGTTATTGGCACCATCGGTTAAGAGAATAAGAACCCGCCCTTGTTGCGGCACTTGTTCCAAGCGTTTGACAGCCAAACCAATGGCATCACCAATGGAGGTCGTTTTTCCCGCTAAACCCGCGGTTGCGTCGATAAGGCGTAGTAAAACGCTTTGTCGATCATAGGTTAAGGGCGTTTGCAGGTATGCGTTACTACCAAATAAGATGAGGCCTATTTTGTCACCAGCTCGTGCTTGAACAAATTGTTCTGCGGCGTTTTTAACCACACTCAGGCGACTGGCAGGTCGCCCATTCAGCATCATATCGGGTATTTCCATACTGCCTGATAAGTCTAAGGCCATCATTATGTTGTAGCCCTCACGCTCAACCGGTTTGGGTTCACCAATCCAACGTGGACCTGCTAAGGCAAAAACGAGCAATAGCCAGATTAGTGCAGGCAGTAATAACGACGATTGTGCACTAAGTGAGCGTTGCTGCTGGTTAGCAATTCCCGCCATTGCCTTAAAAAAGGGCACATTTAAGGCCGTAGGCAGCTGCAGCCTGGCTTTGGGCATGAGCAGCCAGAATAATAAGGGTAAGGGCATGAGTAATAAAACCCAGGGATTGACTAATGTGAACATGGTACTCCCCTTTGCTTAATCCAACGCTGAGCATGGCTGAACAAGGGATTTAGATCCATGCCCGTATCGACGGCTTTAAAAGGCGCATCTAACAGGAGTGTGCGTACAGCATTAAAGTCTATTCCTGTGCTGGTTTGATTTAAAAATTGCAACCAAGCCTCGCCATGCAAGCTGGCTACTTCAGTGCGCGGATAATAGACTAAGGCAACCCGGCGCAATAACTCTGAAATTTGCGCGCTGCTGCTTGACGTATTATGTTCTTTTTCATAGTCTTCGTGATAGTTTGCTAATAAAAGCAAGGCTTGCTTTTTGGCTAAGGCATAACTGTGGTGTCGATAAAGATATGCCGCCAACACGGCAATGAGCAGAACGACTAGTGTAATGAGGCCATACCAGCCCGGTGCAAGTGGCCACCAGCTAATGGCATCCGGCAAATGAATGTCTTTAAGCTGAGCTAAAGGGTCGCTCTGATTAGCCACGAGACCTCCTGGAGAAAGTACGACGTACCAGTTGCGTTAAATCAAGATCCGCCGTGGTTTGTACGTATTGAATGTGTAAGCGTTTAAATTGTTCTTGCAACAGATTTATTCTTTGTTGGCAATATTGCTGATATGCTTCGTTTACCGAGCGTACACGTGTATCCAGCAGTAATTCCTGCTGTCCATTGGTGATGGCATATTGTTGCGGTTTGGGAGGCGCTAATTCCACCCGGTCGCAAATATGATAGGCAATAATATCATTATGGCTGCGTAAACGATTTAAATGCTTTTCACATTCCTCATCCATTGTATAAAAATCACTGATCAACACCAAAATACTGCCTGGCCTAACCACGCGGCGTAAACGTAATAGAGCATCACTTAGCAGGGTGGGGGGGCTTCACGTTGAGTGTCGCTTTGTTCGGTGTATTGGCTTAGGGCAGCTAGCATGGGAAGAACTCCGGAATCACGTCCACGCGGAATAAATTCACTATGCTCCGTTGCAGAGAAAAATAACCCGCCCACCCGATCGCCTTGTTTAATTACCGTCCAGGCCAACATGGCGGCTAGACGAGCGGCCACTACCGATTTGAAAGCGACTCGGGTACCGAAAATCATGGAGGGGTTGAAATCAGCCAGAATCACCACTGGTCGTTCGCGTTCCTCTTGATAAATTTTCACATGGGGTCTGCCAGTACGGGCGGTAACCCGCCATTCCATGTGACGAATTTCATCTCCGGCTTGATAATGGCGTACCTCAGCAAAGTCCATGCCGCGACCACGTAATTTGGACAGATGATTTCCAGCACGAATCGCCCGTCCTTCGGGTTGATAGCGAATTGATTGCGCATAACGGCGCAAGTCAATCAATTCATTTAATTCTGCAATAACTCCATCAGCCATAAAAACCTCATGTTACGGAACAGCGACTAACCGTAATAGAGAATCAATAAAGTCGTCACTACTGATTCCTTCAGCTTCTGCTTCAAAACTTAATAAAATGCGATGGCGCAACACATCATGAGCTATCACATGAATATCATCTGGCGTTACATAATCACGGCCCGCAAGCCAGGCATGTGCTTTCGAACAACGGTCCAGAGCAATGGTTGCACGTGGGCTTGCACCAAAACGTAACCAACGCCCTAACTCTTCATCATATATTCCGGGGTTACGGGTGGCGACGACCAGTTGTACTAAATAATTTTCTAAGGCTTCACTGGTATGTACTTTCAGTACCTGTTTGCGTGCCTCAAATAAGGTGGCTTGGGGTAATTTTGTGAAGACTGGCTTAGGGGAGGCCATCGCAGCCCCTAAGGCTTCTCGACGTGATAGAGCCAAAATATCTTGTTCAACCTTAGCATCTGGATAACCAATTTTCACATACATCAGGAAACGGTCTAATTGCGCTTCAGGTAAGGGATAGGTTCCCTCTTGCTCAATCGGGTTTTGCGTTGCCATGACCAGAAATAATTCTGGCAAGGGATAGGTTTTTCCACCAATGGTGACTTGTCGTTCCGCCATCGCTTCCAGTAAGGCCGATTGTACTTTAGCTGGAGCGCGGTTGATTTCATCTGCCAATAGAAGGTGGTGAAATATTGGACCTGGTTGAAATACGAAAGAGCCATTTTGCGGATGATAAACATCAGTCCCGGTCAAATCGCCAGGTAACAGATCCGGAGTAAACTGAATGCGATGAAAATCACCTTCAACTCCATCGGATAATTCTTTAACTGCACGGGTTTTTGCTAAACCAGGTGCCCCTTCTACCAATAAATGACCATCTGCCAATAAGGCAATCAACAAACGAGATATTAAGCCTTCTTGTCCCAAAATCTGCGCATTAAGGTGCTGACGTAGCTGCGCTATTTGTTGTTGTACCGAATCGACAACTGTGTGGTCTTTTACTTGCTCCATGGCGATACCTACCGAGGTTTAAAAAAACTTATCCTAACGTGAAATTCAAGTGATGCCAAGTGCTTACAAAAAAAGTAGCATTGATATCGGTGGCATCAAGGCTTGGTTTTTCTATTGGTAATCGGGATGTAATTCCAATGGCATCATCAGTTGTAAGCGTTGGTACAAAGAAATAATTTCTTCGCAAAAGACATGGAGTTGTTGCTGATTTTCCCAGAGGTCATATTCTGAGCCTTTATGGAAGGCTTGTTGTCGAGATAGCATTTTTAGCTGATCAATTTCTTGACGAGAAAAGCCCAAATGACCGTTTAATTCAACCAGCTCCATTAAGTTTTTATATTCTTTAATGGGACGTTGTTCGTGCAAGCAATAGGCTTTTAAGGTTAATTGAAACGCGTGGTACATTAAGGAAGTAATGGGTGTGAGGATGAATAAGGCTCTAGGTGAGCCGATGGCTTCGTAATCTAGCTGTTGTAGGAGATTATCTGCGGCATAAGCATGTTGGGTTGCAATACTCAGTAACTCCAATGGGGATAAATAATGTTTGTCCATAATTAATGCATGTTCCTGGTTAGTTCGATTTTTTGCAGAATAATGTTAAAATTGTTGTCATTATAGCTTTGATTTAATTTGATGCACGCTTTTATTAATAGTCCTCTACAAATAGGTTCTCTTACGGTACCTCACCGTTTAATTCAGGGTCCATTGGCAGGGTACAGTTGTGCACCCTTCAGGACTTTATTTAATCGTTATAGCGCTCCAGCATACTGCGTTACCGAAATGAGTTCAGCAATGGATGTGGTGCATCGTCATGACCTCAATTCCCGTTATATTTATCGTTCACCTGAAGAGCGATATTTAGCCTATCAAATCTCGGGAACTGAATCTAGGGTTTTAGCCCAGGCTGCAGTGCAATTAGAGGCTTATGGTGCGGACCTGATTGATATTAATTGTGGGTGTCCTAAGCCTAAGATTCGTAAGAAGGGGGCGGGGAGTGCTTTATTAGAAACACCAGAGCGCCTAGCCGATATCGTGAAGACGGTGCGAGCGGCGATTACAATTCCACTTACGGTTAAAATTCGTATTCAAGATAGCAACGACGATGTTATTTTGGCGCAAAAAATTGCCGCGGCAGGGGCCGATGCTTTAATTGTACATGGCCGACGTTGGGTTGATGATTATGATGTAGCGGTTAATCTTCAGCAAATTGCACGCATTAAACAGGCGGTGAACATACCGGTAATCGCTAATGGTGATATCGACTCGATTGCGAGTTTGCAGCGGGCAGTGGAGGTTAGTGCTTGTGATGCCTTCATGATTGCGCGTGCTGGCAGTGGCCAGCCTTGGCTGTACCAGGAATTATTGGAACAACGCTCCATTCATATAAGTGGGGTGGAAAGGGCCGATTTATTTCTGACCCATTTACGGGATTTGGCAGCTTTGGAAGATGAGTTTAAGGCTATTTTACAAAGTAAGTCTTTGGTGCGCTATTATTTCGGCAAGAATCTCAATGCTACTTGGTTGCAGGAATTTTATCAGCTGGGTTCGTTGCTGGAGATTGAGGCGTTTATTGGGTCTTTGGGTTAAACAGATCTTAGCCGCGAAATATTATTAGATGTCACCTGGCTGCAAGCAACCAGGTGACACTGATTGGGGAGTCGACGCTACGCAAAATCGCCCAGGTGAATAACCGCTCTCCTAATTAACTTAAACTCCGACCCCCATCAACCTGTAAAATTTGACCTGTAATAAAGGAATTTTCCGCCAAAGCCAACACCGCTTGTGCAATAAACTCCGGACTCCCATGCCGCTTTAATGGTGTTTCCGCAATAATTTTTTGCTGTATCGCTTGGTTCAAACTATTTTCATTCTCTGGCCAGGCAATCGAACCGGGAGCAACTGCATTGACGCGAATTTCTGGGGCAAGCTCTCGGGCCAGGCTTTTAGTTTGCATTTCCAGAGCCGCTTTTGTCTGGCAATAAACCGAATAGCCAGAAAGCGGCTTTGCCGCATGGATGTCCGTAATGTTGATAATTGCACCAGCACTCTTCGCTAACAGCGGACGGGCGGCAAGGCTTAATAAAAAAGGAGCCTTTACATTGGCATTAAAAAGAAGCTCCCAATTCGCTTCTTCAGTTTGATGGCAATCGTTGCGTATAAAAACCGAGGCATTATTCACCAGCAAATGCAATTGTCCTGCCCAAGCGCTCACGGCGGTAATCAATTCCTGTGCAGCATGAGGTTCAGTTAATTCTTTTTGTAAAACAATGGCACTATCTGAGCGTTGCTCGTTTAATTGCTCCGCAAGCTCCTGTGCTTCGGCGAAGGCATAACGACAATGAATTGCCACTTTATATCCCGCACCATGCAGTTTTTTCACAATAGCAGCGCCTATACGACGAGCGCCGCCAGTGACCAAAGCTATTTTTGCCGCTTGTGTGTTTATTGGATACAATGTATGTTCCCCTTTTTAGAAAAAATGCCAAGGATTTATGGCAATATTTAACGACATTATTAATAAGTTATGAGTATACAACAAACATTACATGCACGGCTTAGTGACGGGCAAGCGCTTCCTTTTGTGGAATTCATGCAATTGGCCTTATATGCTCCGGGAGAAGGCTATTACAGTTCCGGTTTGCAAAAATTAGGTAAGCATGGGGACTTTATTACAGCTCCTGAGTTAACTCCGCTTTTTGGACAAACGCTGGCGAATCAATGTCAGCAAATTATGCAGGTGCTGGAATCGCCTAAGGTTCTTGAATTTGGTGCCGGAAGTGGAGCACTGTGTGTGGCTTTATTAGCGCAATTAGAGACGCTTAATTGCTTGCCAGAACATTATTATATTTTGGAAGTGAGTGCCAATTTACGCCATCGACAGACGGAGTTAGTGCAGCAAAAAATTCCTCACTTAGCTCATAAAGTTATTTGGTTAGAGCAATGGCCGGAGACTCCTTTTAACGGGGTGGTGTTGGCGAATGAAGTCTTGGATGCTATGCCGGTGCATCGTTTTATGCTAAACGAAGACGGTATTTTCGAAAGTTATGTTATCCTAGACGAGCAGCAGCAATTAAAAGAAGTCTTTAAACCCTGCGACAATTCACCACTACAAGAGTACATCCAGCAACGCTTAACTATTGCAACGTTGCCTTATCTGTCGGAGGTGAATCTGTTTATTGATGATTGGATCTTAAATATTTACCGCAGCTTGAATCAAGGGACCGTGTTTTTAATCGACTATGGCTTTCCGCGTCATGAGTATTATCATGCGGACCGTCGCCAGGGAACCTTGATGTGTCATTATCAACACCAGAGTCATCCGGATCCTTTATTGCATCCCGGAGCGCAGGATATTACTGCACATGTTGACTTTACGCATGTAGCGGAAGCGGCACAGCAGGCGGGGTTTCATGTTGCAGGCTATACTGACCAAGCCTCTTTTTTGCTCGCCAACGGTTTGCTCGGCTTAATTAATACACTGGATGATGAAGTAGAACAAGTCAAAGCAAAACAAGCAATTAAACAATTGACCTTACCCAGTGAGATGGGTGAATTGTTTAAAGTAATCGCATTAAATAAGGATATAGACATCGATTTACTTGGGTTTCAACTATTAGATAAACGAGTGAGTTTATGAAGATACAAAAATACCTGACTACGGTCGAGTTACAGAAAGAATCGATGAAGTTTTCGGCCGGGCACACCACCATTTTTTCTGCCACTGAGCGCGAGCCTTTGCATGGCCATATGTATGGCGTTTACCTTGCCCTAACCACTTGGGTCGAAGAAAATGGCATGACCTTTGATTATCGTTATTACAAAAAGCGTATTCATCACTTATGTAGCCATTTGAATCAAACCTTTTTAATGCCACAATTTTCGCCATTTTTAGAATACGCAGAAGATGAAGAGTATTACTATTTTACTTTTAACCATAAAAAAATCCCCTTTCTCAAAGAAGACGTGACCATGCTGCCGGTAACCAACATTACGGTAGAAGAATTATCACGCTGGTTTGTGAATGAGTTAATTAAAGATACGGAAGAATTAAACCGTCATCGTATTGATAAAGTGGTGGTAAAAGTCTTTTCAGCCCCTGGACAATCTGCAAGCCATGAATGGCAAAGACCGGCATGAAAACGGTTTATCAGGTTTGTATTCCTCATACCAGCCGTGATTTTTTTGATTATGAAGCTGAGGCCGGACTTAGCCCATGTATTGGCGGGCGGGTATGGGTGCCCTTTCGCAAGCAGACCCGCTTGGGAGTTGTGGTAGGCAAACTTGAATTAGCAGAAGTAACGACATCTTTAAAAAGCATTAGTGAGGTAATTGATAGTGAGCCGTTAATCCCCGAGGATTTATTAACCTTATGTTCTTGGATAGGGACCTATTATCAATCCGCATTATCTGAGGTCTTGCCTTTGGCCTTACCGAAAAAGTATCGCTTAGGGCAGGCTTGCCAGTTACCTCAGGGAGATTTTTACCAATTAGCGCTGGCCGTTGATGAGGCAAGAAAAATAGTGCCGACACGTGCGCGCAAACAATTATTGCTGGTCGACTTTTTAGCCAGCCATAATGAGCCCGTTAGCAAGCAATCGCTGGTGCAACAGGGCTTTACTTCAAGCCAGCTGCTTAATTTACTAGCCGCAGGAGTAGTGGATTTATCCCAACAGGATATGTTACCTACCCAGACCCGTACGATGCCATCGCATCCATTACCTTTGAACCCGGAACAAGCCGTTGCAGTTACTACTATTAGTGAACAGTTAGGGCAGTATCAATGTTTTTTATTGCAGGGGGTTACTGGTAGCGGTAAGACGGAAGTGTATTTACAGGTAATTGCTCAGGTTTTGGCGCAAGGCAAACAAGTTTTAGTATTGGTGCCTGAAATTGGCTTAACCCCACAATTACTGGCTCGTTTTACTGCACGCTTTAATGAGACTATTGCCGTAATTCATTCCAGTTTAAATGAGTCTGAACGCCAAGTTGCCTGGCAATTAGCCAAAGAAAATAAAGCGCAAATGGTTATTGGTACTCGAGCGGCTATTTTTACTCCTATGCCTAATTTAGGTTTAATCGTCATTGATGAAGAGCATGATGCATCTTTAAAACAAATGGAAGGGGTGCGTTATTCAGCGCGTGATACCGCGCTAATGCGCGCGCATCTAGCCAATATCCCGATTATTTTGGGTTCGGCAACCCCGAGTTTGGAAAGTTTATATAATTGCCAACACGATAAATATCAGCGGTTACGATTGACTCATAAAGCTTTATCTACCACGCCCCTGCATTACCAGCTGATTGATTTGCGCGCACAAACTTTACAGCATGGGTTGGCCACTCCGACCTTGCATGTAATTAAAGAACATTTACAAAGGCAAAATCAGGTTTTAGTGTTTATTAATCGACGCGGTTTTGCCCCGGTTTTACTATGCCATCAATGCGGATGGATGGCGGATTGCCGAGCCTGTGATAGTCATTTAACCCTGCATAAACAAGTTGGGCAAATAGTTTGTCATCATTGTGGGCTGACTCAACGCACTCCCGAGCATTGCCGCAGTTGCCAAAGCCATGAGTTGATTCCGGTAGGGGCGGGAACCCAGCGAGTGCATGAGTTTTTAAGCGCCTATTTTCCAGACACGAATGTGGTGCGAATTGACCGTGATGCGGTGCGTAAAAAGCATGCTTTAGATGACCATTTGGAGATGATCCAACGCGGTGAGGCGCAGCTGATTGTCGGCACCCAAATGCTGGCTAAGGGGCATCATTTCCCACGCCTTTCTCTCGTGGTGGTGCTGGATGCTGATTCGGGATTATATAACCAGGATTTCCGTGCTTTGGAGCAGTTAGGTCAGCTACTCACTCAGGTGGCTGGGCGAGCAGGGCGAGCCGAACAGGCGGGGCAAGTCATCATCCAGACCCATTTACCGGATCATCCCTTATTAAATATATTAATTCAGCAAGGCTATGAGCCCTTTGCCGATGCCCTACTGGCTACTCGCCAGCAAGCGCAGCTACCCCCTTATCATTATCTTGCGGTGATTCGTGCACAAGGAAAAATCTCTACTAGCGTATTAAATTTTTTGCGTGCAACAAAAGAGCAAATGCTCCATCACCCTTTAACGATTATGGGACCAGCCCCCGCGCCCTTACCCCGTAAAGCCAACCAATACCGCATGCAATTATTAATTAAGTCGCCGTCTCGCAAAGTATTAAAGAGCGCTTTGACACAAGTTCGAGAGTGGTTAACAATGAATAGATTAACTAATGGTATTCGCTGGAATGTGGATGTTGATCCTATGGACTTATCATGACTGAAAATAAAATTACCGTACACGAAAAAACTTTCGCTATTGCTTGGGGCGATATGGATGCTTTAGGGCATGTAAATAATGCACGTTATTTTGACTATTTTCAGGAGGCGCGTATTGAATGGTTACGTGAGTTGAATATACAGATGACTGAGCAAATGGGGCCGGTGGTTATTCATGTTGCCTGTACTTATTTAAAACCGGTAGTGTATCCGACGACCGTAACTTTACGTTCCAGAATATACAATATGGGTAATTCCAGTATGATGATGGATCATGATTTATACCAGGATGAAGTCTTAATGGCTCAAGGCAGCTGTAAAGTGGTGTGGGTCGATTATACTAAAAATAAATCGGTACCATTACCCGAGAGTATTCGTATTTATTTTGCTGCGAGCAAATAACATAATAGGTATCGGCTCTGAATGGATGCTGAGCGGCTAAGACGCCAATAGTTTTGCATTATTCGTGGAGCTATCGAGGCGCTTGGTGGCTCCAATTGCTCTTGAGCACCTCCTTAATCAGGTATTGCTTAACGGGAATACCCTAAATAATCCATTTTTCCAACATCCATACCATTGTGGCGTAAAATGTCATGGGTGGTGGTGAGGTGAAAAAATATATTTGGCAGCAACATCGACAATAGGTAGGTACGGGCGCTCACAGAAATACTTTCCTGGCGTACTTTGATTTCAAGAAGGCGATTATCATCCCCATTAAGTAGTTCAGGTTTAATATCCTGTAAAAAACCAGCTGTCTTGGTCAGACGCTCTTTGAGTTCGGCAAAAGTCGATTCCGTATCCGGAAAACGCGGAGAGGGTATGCCTGCGAGTTTGGCTACTCCCCCTTTACAATTATCACTAAAGCGCTGAATTTGTCCTGACAAAGGAAGCATATCCGGGGCAAGACGGGTGTTAATTAAAACGGAGGGGTCAATATTTTTTTCAATCGCGTAAGCAGCGGCTTTATCCATATATTCAGAAAGAATACCTAAATTGCGTAGCATCACGGGGATAGTGAGCTCATACATCGAGAATGACATGTCAACTCCATTGCAAATCAAGTTCATGTTAAAAGCTTATTAGAGCAACGCCAGCTTGTAAAGCGCGCAATGGCAATTTAAGGATTTATGCCAATGCGCTTAAGAACGGTATGCTATAATCTAGAAAAAGCTAAGGAGCCGATGATGGAAAAGGCAGAATCAATAAAGCGCAGCAAAATGGATGTAATGGATGCGATATATAATCGCCGCGCAGTACGTAATTATTTACCCCAAAAAGTTGATGCAGAGATTATAAATCAACTCTTGGATGCAGCTGCCCATGCCCCATCTGCATTGCATGAAGAGTCGCGCGCATTTGTGGTGGTGCAGGATAAATCTTTATTAGACCGTATCTCCGCGAGCGCCAAGGTGCTCACCAGCACCAAACAACATAATGACTTGCAGGAAGAGCATGTTTTACAAGTAGTGCAACAAAAAGAATTCAATGTTTTCTATAATGCGCCTACTTTAATTGTTATTTGCAGTACGTTTAAAGGTGAGTTTGTCAGTGCCGATTGTTGGTTAGCGGCTGAAAATTTAATGCTCTCTGCTTTGACTTTTGGCCTTGCTTCTTGTGTTATCGGTTTTTCAGTTCCTGCGTTAAATTTACCTGAATGGAAAAGTGAATTAGGAATACCTGAAAATATGACCGCTGTGGTGCCGATTATTCTTGGTTGGCCTGCAACGCCTACTTTAGCTACCACACACAACCCCCCGCAAATCCTCAAGTGGCTCTAGTGAGCACTGTCAAAACGCCATCCCGAGCGTAGCGAGGGAGCTTCTGCATCTGGCTCCCTGCTTGCATCAGGATTTCCTCACCCCGTGCAGGATGATATTTTCTTAACATGATAACAGTGCCTCTTTTACAAAGACGAAAGGCTGCGTACGTTGAGACCAAGTTTGACTATTTATAACCATATTGAATTTACAATAATTATCTATGCCCATATTTTTTGCTTTGTGCTTTTAATTGAGCTCCTAATAAAGTACACTCCGCGCTTTTAATCAACGCCATTTATTGAAATTATGCAAGAGAAAACAGAAAAGACAGGAAAAAAGTTGAGCTTTCATGGTAGCGCTTCCACCAATAAATTCGTTGGGGGACTCTACCGAGATATTAACGGTAGGCTCGCAGCTGATGAGCCAAGAGCAGCTGCTGCAGAGCAAATTCATAATGCATTTACCACTTATCTTGGGCATTTAAAGCAAAATTTCCCAACGATTGTAATTGATGAGAAGGACCCCTCAAAGGCGAAAGAAATTGATCCTCGTATTTTGTCTTATCACGTGCTAATGAGATTTCTGGACAAAAACGACGCAAATCTACCTGTGGCGTATCAAGGACGGGAGCTAAAGTTTGATGTTTATGGCTGGCCCGTGGCTGTTGACGATGAGTCTTTTGTTCAATGGGGGATTTTTACTCAGGCGGCTGCTACTGCTTATCAAACAGTATTGCCTGATGCTGATTTAAGCAAATGGGCTGGTCCCCTGCAAAGTAATCTTGATGATATTGATAGCGCTCAAGGCGAGGAAGAGTTATCTACCGTTATGCCTCCATTGTTTGGTGACGGGTTGCGTTTTGAACCGCAATGGCAAGAATCAAGCAGTCTGAGCCCTGCTCCGAGCTCAGAAGATACGCAAGAGTTATCGACCGATACTTCATTGCCATCTAAAGAATTAGCTCCAGAACAGGAACCGAAAGAGTCAATAAGTAGTGATTCTACTTCGTCGAATCTACAAGCTCAGCCACAATCGGCTCCACAAGAACTGGATAATTATGATTTTGATGCTTGGCAGGCACCTGCAGAATTAACCCGTTTACGGGCAAGTATTAAAGCAATGCATACTTACGGTTTGGGCTTAAAAACAACATGCCCTAAAAAAGCAGATGCAGCCATGCAGTTGGCTGTAGAGTTGACCAAGGATTTACAGAACTATTATGCAAACGCGGCTGAGGCACGCAATGAAGAAGCTTTTAAAAAGGCGTTTCACCAGAAGCTGCATTCTCATGATGAATTAATGTCTACTCACCGTAATTATGCAAAGGTAGTTCTGGCTAATATAGCTATTGCCTTAACTGGGATAGGTTTAGCTGTGATCGTTGTCTCTTTATTAGTTCGCGGACATGGTTTGTATAACGCAACCCAAGGTCAAAATAAAGTGAATGATATTGACCTGCAATTCGATAAATCGCTAAGGGCAATCTAATTCGTCAGTGTACACCGGGTATGGCTTTTATTTAAACTAAAATAAAACACCGGCCGTCATTGCGCACCATGTGAAGCACCCAGTACGGAGTTTTAACGAAGTATCGTTCTGGGTTGCTTGGCAATGAGGAAATTCGCTTATCTCGTGAGCGCTCAAGGTTGTCCTTCCTATCTATACCACTTATTCATTTTAGAGGATTATTTTTTATGACTATATTTGAAATATTAAAGAAAATTTTTTGTTGTGGGAGTTCGACTCTTCCCACAGAGCAGGAGCCAATTTTGTCTGCGGATGCTGGCAATGGGGGGGCTTATCAGGATATTTATATCTATGGAGGTAATGACGGTGTAAATACAATCGGAGTAAATGCAGACCCTCCCACGACGCCAATTAAAAAGGGGAGAGAAACCGCAAGTGCTCCTCCCTCACCTGGTTTTTTTGTGGGGGATGCAGCTAAGCCAACGTCACATCATCAGACGCCTCCCTCACCCGGCTTTTTTTATGTCGACAGTACGACACCTAAGAAAATGACATCAGGTACTCATAGTACTCCTTCTACGCCGGGCTTTTATGTCGAAAGCCAGACACCAAACCCCTCGCCCGCAAAAAGCACCCATTCTTCTCCAGAATTTTCTTTAAGAACAGGTGACGACGATGAGGAAGATACGACTACACAGCAATGGGTGCCTTAATCGCAGGATGGGATTGATAATCCACAAACTCGAAATCTTCATAAACATAATCAAATAGGGAACTTGCCTTCCGTTTGATATGTAAGCGAGCCAAAGGGAATGGCTCCCTGCTTAATTGGGTACGTGCTTGTTCTAAGTGATTTAAATACAAATGACAATCGCCACCCGTCCAAATAAACTCCCCAGCTTCTAGTCCACATTGTTCTGCCACCATATGCGTGAGCAGTGCGTAAGAAGCAATATTAAAGGGCACGCCTAAAAAGACATCGGCAGAGCGTTGATACAATTGGCATGATAGGGTGTTGTTCGCTACATAAAATTGGAACAGGGCATGGCAGGGCATTAAGGCCATTTGCTCCAATTCGCCTATATTCCAGGCACTGACCAGCAAACGACGAGAATCAGGATTCTTTTTGATTTGTTCCACTACCTCACTGAGCTGGTCAATATGACGGCCATCGGGGGTGGGCCAGTTGCGCCATTGCTTGCCATAGACCGGGCCTAAATCGCCATTGCTATCTGCCCATTCATCCCATATGGAGACGCCATTTTCTTTGAGGTAGGCAATATTGGTATCTCCCTTTAAAAACCACAGTAACTCATGCACGATGCTGCGCATGTGTAGCTTTTTGGTGGTAACCAAAGGAAACCCCTCACGTAAATCAAAACGCATTTGATGGCCAAAAACGGATAAGGTTCCTGTCCCTGTACGGTCGGTTTTTTCCGTTCCGTGTTGTAAAATATGCTCTAATAATTGCAAGTATGTTTTCATCGCTCAGCTCGCCACCATAAAAAAAGGCCCAATAGTATCATAGGAACAGATAAAATTTGACCCATAGTTAGCCATCCAAAGGCAAGATAACCTAATTGAGGGTCTGGTTGGCGGAAAAATTCCGCAATAATACGGCATACCGCATAACCGATAAGAAACACCGCTGATACTCGGCCAGCAGGGCGGGGTTTGCTGGCATAGCACCAGACTAAGATAAATAACCCAATACCCTCTAAACCAAATTCATAGATTTGTGATGGGTGACGAGGCTGTGGGTCAACATGACTGTACACCATGCCCCAAGGAGCATCGGTTACACGTCCCCAGAGCTCACCATTGATGAAATTACCAACGCGTCCAGCGCCAAGACCGATGGGAACTAAAGGTGCAATAAAATCGGCGACTTCCCAGAAGGGACGTTTGTATTTGCATGCAAACAGCCATAAAGCAGCAATAACTCCTAACAAGCCACCATGGAAAGACATGCCTCCTTCCCAGATTTTAAATAAGGACAAAGGAGTATGGATTAATACTGGGAAATCATAAAAGAGCATGTAGCCAACACGTCCACCGATGATGACGCCGAGGGCGGCATAAAAAATCAGGTCGCTAATCTGGTCGGAATTCCAATTTAATTTGTAGTGTTTCATGCGCCAATGAGCGAGGAGCCAGGCGCTAGCAAAGCCAATGAGGTACATCAAGCCATACCAGTGGACTTGAATGGGTCCGAGTGAAAAAGCAACCGGATTAATGTAAGGGTACTGAAGCATAAGCGATAAATTCCTTTAAAGAAGCATTTTTAATGAGGTTAAAATAAGCAAAACGATAAAGCCATACCGTAATTGATGGACTGGTAATTTGTAATGCAACTTCGCGCCTAGGGGGGCGAAGATACTACTGGCCGCGCCAACTAAAAGAATGGCGGGCCAGTAAACATAACCTAGGGTATAGGGTATTGCTGTCGTTTCATGAAGGCCGGTGATAATAAAGATGAGCGTGCCCATCAACGCGATGGTAAAGGCACTGGAATTGGAGATACCCGCAATTTTACGTGCGGGGATGCCCCAGGAGGTCATGAAGGGAACAATTAAAATTCCCCCACCAACCCCGAGCAATCCTGAAATAAGGCCGATAAAAAAACAGATGAGAAAGATTATCCATAGTTTAGGAAATGATTCAGCATGTTCGTGGTGTTTATCGAACAACATTTTGAGGGCAACAAAAAGTAAAAAAATGCCAAAGAATGTTTTTAGCCAGGCATTGGGTATCACTGCTGCCAGCGCCGAGCCTGATATAGTCCCTACAATTAAGCCAGGCCATAATTTTTGTATTACTGGCCAGAGAATATTACCCATCTTGTGGTGTGATCGGAGCGCTGCCAGCGAGGTAATGATCATGATGGCCAAAGAAGTACCGACGGCTACATGCATGAGCATCTCATGCGGAATTACCGCCATTTGCTGAAAGACAAAGACTAAGCTTGGAATGACAATTAAACCACCACCAATTCCAAATAAACCCGCAACAATTCCAGTAAAGGCGCCAATTAATAAGTAAATGACTCCATGAAGAAGTGCTAGCGTCACTATATGGATTTCCCTGCTCTAATTAAGCCCCCTAAGCCTTCGGTTTCCAAAGCTTTTTCTAAATGCAGGCGAATTTCTGCGGGATGTTCAAACTCCAGTACTTCTGCAAGTATTTTGCGCGCATTAGCAATTGCAAAATTACGAATTACGTATTTTACGCGCGGTAAGCTGGCTGAGTTCATACTTAGGGTATCAAAACCCATCGCGATTAATAAAATTACCGCTAAAGGATCGCTGGCCATTTCACCGCAAATACTGACTTCAACCCCGGCGGCATGGCCTCCTTCAACAACCTTAAGTAATACACGTAACATGGCAGGATGCATGGAGTCATAAAGATTGGCGACGCGCGCATTATTTCTATCTACTGCTAAAAAGTATTGGGTCAAATCGTTACTACCCACGGAGATAAAGTCGACCCGCTTAGCGATTTCACGTGCCAGGTAGGCTGCGGCCGGCACTTCAATCATCACCCCTAATTTAGGCTTGGCAATGTTACACCCTTCTTCCAGCAATTCTGCATAGGCCTGGTCAATCAGATAAGTTGCTTCTTCTACCTCACTTAGGGTCGTGACCATAGGCAGCATAATACGCAAGTTATTGAGCTCTTCACTGGCCCGCATCATCGCCCGCACCTGCATGAGGAAGACGTCGGGGTGATCGAGGGTCACGCGTATACCGCGCCAACCCAAGTAGGGATTATCTTCTTCCACAGGGAAATAGGGTAAAACTTTATCGCCGCCAATGTCTAGCGTTCGCATGGTCACGGGACGTGGAGCGAATGCTTTGAGGGTTTGTCGATAAATAATGGTTTGTTCATCTTCGGAGGGGAATTGATCCCTGCTCATAAAGGGCACTTCAGAACGGTATAAACCAACCCCTTCTGCACCCACACTCATCGATAGACCGGCATCCATCGCCAGTCCGGTATTTACCTGTAGAGAAATCTTATAACTGTCGGTGGTTTCGGCGGGTTTATCGCGCAGGCTGACCAGGCTTTGATTGAGCGCCTGTTCTTCTTGTTCTAAAAGTTTAAATTCAGTGAGTATGGCCTTCGATGGCGAAACGTGTACCTGGCCAAAATAACCATCGACAATAATGGCGCGACGACTAACATACTCCAGTTTTAAGCCACGAACTCCCATCACGGTGGGCACGCCTAAGGCACGCGCTAAAATAGCGACATGGGAGTTATTGGAGCCTTTGGCGGAAACAACACCCGCCAAGCAACCTTCAGGCACTTCAGCCAAGGCTGCGGCCGTTACTTCATCGCCAATCAAAATGGTACGGGTGGGATACACTAACTCTTCATGTTGGGACCATTGTAGGGCGGCCAATACCCGTCGACCCAGATCGCGAAAATCACTGGCACGTTCTCGCAGGTAAGAGTCCTCCATGCTTTCAAACTGCGCTACATGTTTTTTGATTACCGTGGCTAAAGCAGCCTGCGCACTGATTTTTTCTTCGCGAATTACATGGACGACTTCCGCGCCCAGGCTGTCTTTATCCAGAATCCGTAAATACACATCAAATAAAGCATGCTCTTCTTCTGCAACTACGGCTTTCATGCGGCGGCCTAAGCGCAGCATGTCATCGCGAGTGGCTTCTAAGGCTTCATAAAAAGTGCTGATTTCTTCATCTAGGGTTTCTACTGGATGGCGAGGAACAGCATCAATATCGGCTGGGGGGTAGACTACTACTGCGGTACCAATACCGATGCCTGGAACAGAACCAATACCAGCTAAAGATGTGGAGGTGGATTCAATTTTTTCCACGCCACCCATCGGCTTGGGTTGGGTTAATTCGGCTAACTCACCGGTGGCTTCTGCATGAGCAATAATACCGCCTAGCTGAGCAGCTAGCGTAATTAGGAAGGATTCTTCCGTATCATCAAAACAGCGTTGTTCGGTTTGCTGAATAATTAAAACACCGTAGAGTTTACGATGTTGAATGATGGGCACCCCGAGAAAGGCTTTAAAGCGTTCTTCACCTAATAAGGAGTGATGGTAAAAATCAGGATGGGAAGGAGCATCTTCCAGGTTAATGGGTTCTTCACGTCGCCCTACCTGGCCAATCAAGCCGCTGTCGAGGGAAACACGTACTCGGGACTCGGCTTGCTTATTTAAGCCCTCGGTCGCGATGAGAACGTATTCAGCATGTTTGGTATCAATAAGGTAAACGGAGACGGCCTCGGCATTAATGGCTTTATTAATTTGTTGCACCAATATACCAAGGGCCTCAGAGAGCTGTTGGGCTGCGGTGACTTCTTGAACTATTCGTTTCAGTACCTTAAGCATCTACGCCAATGATTACCTCTTTTTCCGTTTCATACCGTAGGGAGTACGACGATTTTTTTTTAATAAAGGTTCTAGCTCTTTTAAGGCCTGAGAATAAACCTGGCGCTTAAAAAAGATAACCTGCCCTTCTGGCTCATGAAAATCGATCCAACGCCAGCTATCAAACTCTGGTGAATCGCTCAGGTCCAGTTTTACTTTTTGTTCACTAGCAACCAGCTTTAGTAAATACCATTTTTGTTTTTGGCCAATTACTAAGGGCTCACTGCCATGACGCAGATATTGTTTCGGAAGTCGGTACTTAAGCCAACGCTTAGTAGAACCGATAACTTCAACATCTTCTTTATCCAATCCTATTTCTTCATGCAACTCTCGGAACATGGCTTGGATTGATGTTTCCCCTGCAGCTAGTCCACCTTGTGGAAATTGCCAGGCATCATGTCCACTTCTTCTTCCCCAAAATACTCTGTTTTGGTCGTTGACTAGGATAATACCTACATTCAACCGATAACCGGCACGATCAATCACCATGATGTCACTGTTTAGACTAAATCGCTAATACCTTGATTTTTCCATAAACTGCAAGAACTTGGCAATTAAATCTGTCATTATTATTAAAAAAAATATAATAATTACTAAAATCTTGAAAGAATGAAGCTAATTAAGGTGTCAGCTGATTCTCTGGAGGAAGA
Source organism: Legionella lytica (assembly GCF_044626755.1). Lineage (GTDB taxonomy): Bacteria > Pseudomonadota > Gammaproteobacteria > Legionellales > Legionellaceae > Legionella > Legionella lytica_A. The sequence continues at coordinate 20,640 of NZ_JBGORX010000008.1, forward strand.
AAACAAGGAGCACTTTGCTTTAACCTTGTTCAGGTTCGATATATAATTAGGATAAATACCTAACTTTAAAGTCTGCATGAATAAACATATTTTAATTATTAACACCGGGGGAACGATCAGTTGTATTAAAACTGAAAAGGGATATGAACCTGCCTTGGGATATGTTGCGTCTGCTTTAAAGCAAATTCCATTATTAAAGCATCAGGACTTACCCCAATATACGATCAAGGAATATCACCCCTTACTCGATTCCTCCAATATGACTGTAAGCGATTGGAATCGCATCGCTAAAGATATTGCCGATCATTATGATGAGTTTGATGGCTTCATTGTTTTTCATGGCACCGATACTATGGCTTACACGGCATCAGCCTTATCCTTTATGCTGGAGAATTTAGCTAAGCCGGTCATTATTACGGGTTCTCAGATTCCTTTATCGGAGGTGCGTAATGATGCAATCGATAACATTGTTACTTCGCTCTGGCTTTGCGCGCACCAACCAATTAATGAAGTATGCATTTATTTCAATCAGCATTTATTGCGGGGTAATCGTACGCAAAAGATTAGTGCGCAAGGATTTAACGCTTTTGGCTCGCCCAACTATCCGCATTTAGCGACTATAGGCATTGATATTAAAGTCCACCATGAGCTTTTATTACAGCCTTCTGCCAATCCATTTCGCTTGCAAATCGTTGAGCCGCAATTCATCGCTAATTTTCGGCTCTTTCCTGGTTTTGCTTCTGATGTGTTAGCTTATATTTTAAATCAGCCGTTATGCGGTTTAATTTTGGAAACTTATGGGGCGGGGAATGCACAAAATAATGATCCCCGTTTTTTGCGTTTGCTTAAAGATGCTTGTGCGCGTGGAGTCATTATTGTCAATTGCACCCAATGTCAGGAAGGGCGGGTGGAAATGGATCAATATGCTACCGGACATACCTTGAAGCAGGCCGGGATTATTAGTGGTCATGATATGACTCCGGAGGCCGCACACTGTAAGTTACTCTATTTATTGAGTAAAAAACTAGAGATCCCGCAAATAAAAACCATGATGGAAATGAACCTTTGTGGGGAATTGCTGCCTTAATGGGGGTCTTTCTTCGGGCGAATATGGGTGCAATTTAGGGTTCTGTGCCGCGATAATTCGCTGATAAAAAGATAGATTAAGCTTCAATTATAATTTGAGCTTTCGAGTCGTCATTGCGAACGTAGTGAAGCAAACCAGGGTTTTGCTGCGTACTCCCAGGGGGCCGCCTAACTGGCTTCTTGCAATGACGGCTAATAAATCGAACTATATTTTATAACCGGCTCTATTACAGAGAGACGGCAATTTTGGCTTTGCTTTCCACGCACAAATCTTTTATATCATCACTCGCATTTTCCATTGCTACTCTTAAACGCCCTCTGCTGGGTTTAATCGGCGATGCTTTAACATTGAGACCCAGTCCAGAGAATGACACAATAGGTAATGAAGCAACAGGCTTTGACTCTTCACAAATTTCGGCATTTTCCCGCATAATCGCTTTGATTGCATCAGTAACAAAGATTAGGCAAAGATCGGCATACTCATCGTGTTCGGTGTCTGAGCCATTGATTTTTTTCTTACAATCGATAAGATTTTTAATTAGACAGTCTTCTTTTTGAGCTCTGATCTCGATGGGGGAGGCAGACACTTTGCTCGCAATGGCATCAAGTGCTTTGGTAAAAATATCCTCTTCAATTGGACACATAATATTTTCACCTAAATAATACGTGGCATAAAAGCAAAGAATATTGAATGGTTCAGCATTATCTGCTAAATCAACAAGCTTAAAGGTTTTGCTGGAAATCAGATTATAAAATCGGTCTAAGGTGGAGTTGATCCCGGTCAATGTTTCATTAAGATGACCTCGGGGCCATTTTTTTAGTTTCCGCTGCTCTTCTACAATTAGATCGGTATCAGTAATGAGTTTCTTTAGCGCGGCAAGGCTTTTTTCATCAGACTCCAGATTCTTGAAGTCATCGATTTCTTTTTGCAAGCCGCGAGTTAGCTCCCGTTGTTTTTCAGAAAGTTCGGTATCTCTAAACCATTTGTAAAGGGAGCTTTTATCTTCGGCGATGGAGTCTTCAATCGACTTAAGTAAAACTCGATTAATTAGATCTTTAGCTGCTTTAACAAATATCGTCATTGCTCTACTCCTTTAAATGCAATTTGTTTATCATAAACAAAACTTAATCTACTGATAACGTAAAAATTGCTTCATTGCATACCTGTTATTGTTTTTAACCTAGGGAATAACAAATCTCATGAATCTACACGTCGTAATATTAGCTGCAGGACAGGGTAAAAGAATGTACTCCAATACTCCTAAGGTGCTTCACCCTATTGCTGGAAAGCCCATGTTAGTTAGAGTAGTGGAAACTGCACAGCAATTAAACCCTGATGCAATCCATGTTATTTATGGTCATGGTGGTGAACAAATTAAGAACTCACTCCCTGACTTACCTGTGCATTGGGTCCATCAGGCAGAACAATTAGGTACCGGGCATGCATTAATGCAAGCGCTACCTCATATCCCACCACAAGCACAAGTTCTTGTTTTATCTGCTGATGTGCCACTAATTCAAGCCGATATCCTTCGATCGTTAGTTGAATGTAGCAAACCAGCAGATATTCATCAATCCGTTTTGGCACTTTTAGTTGCCCACCTTGAAAACCCTTTTGGTTTGGGGCGTATCATGCGTGATCTTCAAGGCAAAGTTTATGCCATTGTAGAAGAAAAAGATGCAAATGAGCAAGAAAAGAATATTAAAGAAATTTATACGGGCATTTGTTGCGCAAAAGCAGAATATTTAGCGCATTGGTTACCTCGTTTAAGCAATAAAAATGCGCAACAGGAGTACTACCTAACCGATATCATTGCCTTAGCGGTCGCCGATGAGGCAATGATTGACACGCTAAAAACTAAAGATGTGTCGGAGATTAATGGCGTTAACAATCGCTTGCAGTTACAGCAACTAGAACGTATCTGGCAACGTCGCGAAGCAGAGCGATTGATGCTGCAAGGGGTTGCTCTTGCGGATGGTAATCGCTTTGATTTACGGGGAGAATTAATTTGCGGTAAAGACGTGTTCATCGATGTGAACTGTGTTTTTAATGGCAAGGTAGCTTTAGGGGATGGCTGTGTTGTCGGACCGAACTGTGTGTTGACTGATGTAACGCTGGGCGCTGGGACGGAAATTTATGCCAACAGTGTATTGGAAGGCTGTACTATTGGTGAGGAATGCGCGATAGGGCCTTTTGCTCGCTTGCGCACCGGGACGCAATTGGCGGCACAGTGTAAAATTGGTAATTTTGTGGAAACCAAGAAGGCGGTCTTTGATGAAGGCAGTAAAGCCAGTCACTTGAGTTATTTAGGCGATGTGCAACTAGGGAAAAAAGTTAATGTCGGTGCCGGTACCATTACGTGTAATTACGATGGCGTAAATAAGCATAAGACCGTGATCGAAGATGGTGCTTTTATTGGTTCAGATACGCAATTAGTCGCTCCAGTAACGGTCGGTGCGAATGCCACTGTCGGTGCGGGCAGTACCATTCGTAAGAATGTGCCACCCGGTGAATTGACTTTGACGGAATCCAAACAAAAGACAATGTATGGTTGGAAGCGCCCAGAGAAAAAAGATTAATCCATTTACTAAGTTGAGTCCGTATTACGCTGTGCGAATACGGGCTACAGTTTTACTGACATTTTTTTCAATTTGATTACAACATTTCCAAATCAAAGGCAGTAACAAGATGGTGATAAACAATTTATATTGCCAAACATTAACGACTAAATTAATAATTTGCTCATAAGAATAAATCCCACCAAACAATAAGCTGTAATCAATTAAACATAATAATGAGTTAGCACAGACATTGGCAATCAGGATGCGTAAAGGCCGTTGTACCGCATGACGCTTCAGATAGTGCAGCAACAAGGCATTACTCATAAAGGTTGCGGATAAGGTTAGAAACGTTGCCGGCAATCGTCGCATCATAATATATTGGTAAAAGGATTCTGAGTTACAAAAGCAAGGCGACGGAAGAATCACAATGGCCGATAATAGAATATCAAAAAGTACTTGAGAGGCGATGATAATCACGCTTAATTTTAAATTCGCTTGATAGCCCCATAACTCACCAATCAAGGTGCTAATTGCCAAGGTAACAGGAAAGAATAAGGCGCTGGCAGCTAAAATCCAGTGACGATTAACCAAGGTGACGATACGATACTCGCAGGCCAGGCAAATCAACATAATTACGACCGCAATACCACTTAAATAGTAACACAGAGGGAAGGGTTCGCTCTGGTGTGGTAGGCTTAATGGAATGTTCAGGGATTTTAAATAAATCACTAAATAGATGATGCCTATAACTAACAGCAAGGATGTGGCAATCATTAAGGAATCGAGCATAATTTGGCTAAAATTATGGAGATGCTCGCCTGCAAATAAAAGGATAAAATTCAAAATAAAAAAGCTCAAACCACCAAATAGTGCTAATAGCATGCAGTGTTTTGTTGAAGACAAAATCTTCGTTCTGGTACTGCATAAGAGATGAGGCACATAAAAGCTGAGTACAAAGGAAATGGTTACGGCGAAGAATTTTTTGGGAAGATCATCAAATACAATTTGATAGACCGGATTTTCCCGCATGTGCCCTACAGTGGGTAGGTTAATTAATACATAAACCCCAAGACAAAAAGCGTATAAAGACATGAGCGAAATATTTAATATATGACGTTGTTCTTTCTGCGTGCATTTACGTAATGCGATAAGAAACAAACCGGCAATAATAGGGCATATAATTGCATGAATAGAAAACACCAATCCTTTTGATACGACAATTTTAAATGAAACATTAATAAGTAAGGTCAGGAAGGTAACTATACCTATAGTTAAGCAAAGAAATCCTGGTGCTTTTGGGGTGGACAATGTTTGATTCATATTCTGAATAGGTTGAATGGTGTATTTTAATGGGCTAATCCGCGCGCAAATATAGCACTAGAGTACATTAAATAGCAATAAGTCTGCGCAGCAGTAGCACGTGCTCATTCTTTAACGTATTGATTTTAATTAAGATAATTGTTCTTATGTATTTTAATGCAGACTGGAGCTGTGACGTCTAAAGGAAGGTCTGCGTACTCAATGCATGCTGGGCTTTAACAGCCCAGCCAAGGTTTGTAGCCATTCAGTGTTTATTCTAACTAATGATTATTTAAAAATAATCGCTTTGTAAGACTTTATTCAAAGACATTGATGTCGATGGTTCTGGATCCGTTTCTCTCTTGGTAATGGGTCTGCGATGAGGCGCAAAAAGATTTAACTCGCGCTGACTTTGTCCCGAACTAATTTTTAAGTCGACTAATGGCGGTGCATCCGTGGTCAATGCCCGCAATGGTTGGTTATCACTTTTCTGTTTGGTTAGTGGTGGAGGTGTTTCACGAGGTTCATGTAGTGCAGAGAGTTGCGAATCACTGGCCGTTGCCAATGGAGTGGCTTCACGTAAGTCGTGGCGTTGCAACCATTGCTGCAAGGCTTGTACAAACTTCCAAAAATCCTCATCAGAACATAAGCTTATAAGAAATTTGGTGACTTTTGGAGAGATGCCGTAGCGTTGATACAAGAGTTCGGGCACCGCTTTTCTGATAGTTGCCGCAACTAAGGGGATGTGCGATTGAGTCAGATTGGCTACAGGAATTCCGGCCATTTTTACAATATCGATAATATCAAGCCCAAGTTCGTGCATGTCTGGCCAGAAAATACGGATTACTGGATCATTAATGGCTGCTTTGGAATCGTAATAAATGCTGGGAGCAATTCTCTTGGCAACTATCTTTAAATGACTGGGTTTAGGCTTGTCTAGTCGCTCCAAGTCACTATTTAGGATCGCGGTTAGCCGTTTTAAAATATCGGGTACAGAAATAAAGGGTTTTTTATTGGGTTGGGGTTGAAATAGTCGCGCAATTTCGGCTTTAGAACCAGAAATAATCACATCCGCAAGAAAGCCGGTGGCTTTCCCATAGGTGACGACTGGGTCTAATAATTCATACTTTCCTGGGGCGACATAGTCGATTTTCATATGGGTTGCATTATTAATAAATAATAGCATTAACATGTGACGCATGGTTCTATGGACTGCATAAGACGGTATGCCAACAGTTGATTCCAAGGCCTTGTCTAACAGCATTTCCGTAACCATGTAGGCGATGCCTAAAGACCATATTTTCGACCGTTCTGCTGACGCACGGTGGCGTTCGCAAAGATCTAAGTTGGCACCGCGAGTAATTAGATCGCCGGAAAAACCGGTTTTTAGTATTAAAGCGACTATTTCACCGGCATAGGGTAAATAACTTACTCCCCCCGTTAATAAATCATTTAAGAATAAAACGAAGAATTCACGTAGCGAGCCTTTTACCTTACGTTTTAAATTACAATGCTCCTTTTCGCAGGGGGTGAGCTCTTTATTAGGAGTCTTGGGTTTGGGTTTGGTCGTATTAAACGCAGCAGCACCCATGGTATCAATGGCTAAAGTTTGGGCGAGCATATGGGAGGAACGTTGGGTGGTCCATGCCCAAACAGCCCAATCAATGGCAGTGGCAGCCGGAATCACCATGGCATTGAATAAAAGGTTCGCTTCTTCTTCTTGCTCACGTCCCGTTTTAACTGCCGTTTGTAAGGAGCTGTTTACCATATTGACTGCAATTAATGGCATAATCTGGTAAACAGCGATATTGGTTGCTGCTCTAATTATTTTATACGACTGTTCTGAGTTTAGTGCTGGAACTGAAGTTTTTAAAGCTTGCGCTTGTTCTAAGGTTGAAAACACTACGTTTACTGCAAAGGTAGTGACTTTGACTGTAGGGGTATAGGTCCAATCCCAAACCCATTTTACTGTATCGGTAATTGTATCTTTTGCTACTTGGGCTCCATTTACAATTGTATTCCACCATCCCATAATATTTCTCCCTGAAACATCGAAAATTCATTCTAGGGGCAAATTTTGCGGAATGCTATACCCTTAAACAATCATTTTTACATAGTGTAAAAATTTCATGATTAAGAAGATAAAAGATGGTCAGTTAGTGAATTATATGGGCATTTGTGGAAGGTTTTTATCCTTAAATTCACAGAGGTCTTGGATAATGCAGGCACCACACTTCGGTGTGCGTGCAGTACAGATATAGCGTCCATGCAAAATTAACCAGTGATGAGCATCCTGTAAAAACTCTGCAGGGATGTTCTTGAGTAGCCCTAGCTCAACTGCCAGCGGGGTTTTACCTTTAGCGATGCCAATTCGGTTGGCGACGCGAAATATATGAGTATCTACGGCCATGGTTGGTTCACCAAAAGCAGTATTTAATACCACATTTGCCGTTTTACGCCCCACGCCAGGTAAGGCTTCGAGCGCTTCGCGTTGTCTGGGAACCTCGCCATGATGCTTTTGGATTAATAAGGCACAGGTCTTGATGATGTTTTGTGCTTTACTATTATAAAGGCCAATGGATTTTACATACTCTTTTAATTGCTCTAAACCTAAATCTAAAATACTTTGCGGTGTATTCGCTACGGGAAATAATTTCACAGTAGCTTTATTGACGCTGACATCCGTTGCTTGGGCGGAAAGAATAACGGCAATTAATAACTCAAAGGCTGAGTGATAAACTAATTCCGTAGTCGGATGCGGGTTTTGTTCACGAAAACGGGTAAAAATTTCTCGAATCTTTTGCTTATTCATGCGTCTTCTTTGCCTTAACGCGAGCCAGGGCTTGTTGAATGTAATCTTGTTTGGCTTTAACGTCTTGTGACTGATTGGCCGAGTTTTTAGTTAACAACCGTTTTTCTCGATAAGCTTGCTGCTTTTGATGTTCATCACGTAATAAGCGGGTTTGTTTGTCATTGAAACGTTGGCGTGCTAAATCTTGGTCATAATCTGGCCCTGCTAGGGTTACCATCTCAATGCAGTCCACCGGGCAGGGGGGTACACATAAGCCACAACCAGTGCACTCATGACTGATGATGGCATGCATTAACTTACCACTGCCAATAATGGCATCGACAGGGCAGGCTTTAATACACTTGGTGCAACCAATACAATCTGCCTCGCGTATGACTGCTACTGATGGCGCCCGAGTATTGGCTATGGCTTCATCAAGATATGGTGTTGCATCAAGATTAAGTAATGACGCGAGCGCTTTAACGGTTTTTACTCCGCCAGGTGGGCATTTATTAATGGTGGCGCTGCCTTGAGCCAAGGCTTCGGCATAAGGCAAGCAGCCGGAATAATTGCACTCGCCACATTGCGTTTGTGGCAAAAGTGCATCGATTTCTTTAACTGAGGGCATTAGTCACCTGTTTGGATTGCTCGAGCATGGCGTCTATTTTTTCTTTTTCAACACGAGTAATTAAGGGTTGGAAAGGATTCAGCTGATGGTTTAACAAGGGAGCATCAATTGCGGCCCAAGTTAATGGTTCACAATTTAAAAATTGTTCTGCAGCTTGTGCCATCAGGGGTAATACCGGCTTCAAGTAAGTCATGAGCACGCGGAATAAATTAATACCCATAGTGCAAATATCTTGAACTTCAGGTAAACGACCTTCCTCTTTAGCCAGTACCCAGGGCTTATGCGTGTCAATGTATTGGTTTACTTTATCGGCGCAATCCATAATGAGGCGAATGGCGCGTGCGTAATCACGTGTTACATAAGCATCGATAATTGCGGGACGCATGTCCAATAATTCCGCATACAATTGCGGCTCACTTAGGCTGCTACTTAAATGATTTTCAAATCGTTTATTAATAAACCCGGCGCAGCGGCTGGCGATATTCACTACTTTACCCACTAGATCGGCATTAATACGGTTGGTGAAATCTTCAAAATTCAAATCTAAATCGTCAACGCGACCATTGAGCTTTGCCGCAAAATAGTAACGCAAATATTCAGGATGTAGATGATCCAGATAGGCACGCGCCTCCAGGAACGTTCCGCGCGATTTAGACATCTTTTGCCCATCGACGGTTAAAAAGCCATGGGTATATACCGCAGTAGGTAGACGATGATCACTGGCAGCAAGCATCGCAGGCCAGAATAAGGCATGGAAATACACAATATCCTTACCTACGAAATGATATAATTCGGTTTGAGAGTCTTTATCCCAGAACTCCGCAAAGGAAAGGCCTTGCTCATCGCAGTATTTTTTAAAACTTGCCATGTAGCCTATCGGCGCATCGAGCCAAACATAAAAATACTTATCGGTAGTACCAGGAATTGGGAAACCAAAGTAAGGAGCGTCACGCGAGATATCCCATTGTTTTAGGCCGGCAGCAAACCACTCATCAAGTTTATTCGCTACTTCTGTTTGTAGATGGCCATTGCGAGTCCAGTCTTTTAATAAACTTTCAAAACGAGGTAAATCAAAGAAATAGTGTTCTGAATCTTTTTCTATGGGCTTGGCCCCAGAGATTGCCGAGACGGCATCAATCAGATCAGTTGGCGCATAGGTGGAACCACATACTTCACAATTATCTCCATATTGATCCTTTGCGCCACACTTAGGACAGGTTCCTTTCACATATCGGTCAGGCAGGAACATTTGTTTCTCTGGATCAAAGGCCTGACGAATGGTTTTTTTAACGATGCAGCCATTTGCCTGCAGTTTTTCATAAATAGCAGCAGCTAATTCCTGATTTTCAGGGGAGTGGGTTGTATGATAGCAGTCGTAGTCGATGGCAAAACGCTTAAAGTCTTGCTCGTGGCTTAATTTAATTTCTGCAGTTAAGGCTTCAGGAGTAATACCCATTTGTTCCGCTTTTAACATAATGGGGGTGCCATGTGCATCGTCTCCACAGACACTAATGCAGTGAATACCTAGCATTTTGTGTGTGCGCACCCAGACATCGGTTTGAATGTGTTCTACCAAATGTCCTAAATGCAGATGTCCATTCGCATAGGGAAGGGCACTAGTGACTAACATTTTACGTTCTGTATGGTTTATTGACATGTTCAATGACTCCTCATCACCCATAGTATGTCCTAGGTATAAAACGCCCGATTATAACGCAAATAGGGATTAATTGCTGCAGTAAACTGGATGAGAATAAAAAACGCGGCTTAAGCCGCGTTTTAAGTAATTATTGTGCAAACATCTCTATTTAGTTTAGTTGGCTGCCAATCCAGTCGGTAAAACCAACTCTTCAGCTTCTGCCATTACATCTTCTTCTTTGGCAAGTGTGTGTATCGAGCCCATATGTACAGGTTCTACAAGGGTGACTTGCTTTGGTGCCGTTGGATTGTTTAAACGCTGCATCAATCGAGGACTACCATTTTCTTGATTTACTTGTTGTGTTGCCGGACTCTCTTCTGGCTGTTCAGTTTGGGGATTACATGCATTTTTTAGCGCCGAGATGGTATTAGCGACTAAGGTGAGCGTCCAGCTAGCTACTGAAGTTGCGGCAAACGCCAGACCTGCGGCAAAGCCCATTTGCAGTAGTGGATCAGCGCCAACGATGCCCGCGATGGAATAACCATAAATAGCATAATCCGCTACGAAGGTTAGCGCTGCAGGCCATAAGTACAGAGTTAAGCCCACGGCTCCACCAATAGCTAAAGATGCCCAAAAAGCCGCAGATATTGCAGTTTTATGGCTGTCAATAAAAGAAGAAATTCCTCTTCCCAACGCACCGACGCCTTCTAAAATCAGACCTAAAAGCCCAGCAAATACGATTGGCTTCCCTTCTCTGTCTATTTTAACTTTACCGTCTTTATATTTTTCGGTAGAGCCAAAAATTAGCTTAGCTATGCCAAATAATATAGTACCTGGCAGTTCTACTGCACCCACGGCAAAGTCTCTTAAACGTCCCATATATTCGCTCCATGATAGTTATAAATCATCACAAATCATAACAATGATTCGTTAGGGCGTGAATCAAAAATGCTCAATTTGTTGTAACAAAAGTGTAAAGCCAAGGTCCGCAGTAGCTCGCCTTAGCCAAGGTGCCTGAGGTTAGGGCTGAGATTCTTGATACCGGGTTGGATCACTGACTTTGGCACCAGAAAAACCGCGTTTTCTAAAGGTGCAACTGTCGCAACTCCCACAGGCCTGGCCGGTATCGTTTGCTTGATAACAGGACACCGTCAAACTGTAATCAACGCCCAACCCTAGGCCTAATTCAATAGTTTTAATTTTACTTAAATGTTGTAAAGGGGCGTGAATGGTGAAGGGGGCACCGTTAACTCCGGCTTTGGTGGCTAAATTCGCTAAAGTTTGGAATGCCTCGATAAATTCTGGACGACAATCAGGATAATGAGAATAGTCGATGGAGCTTGCCCCAATATAAATATCGCGGGCACCAATTGATTCAGCGAGACCTAAAGCCATCGATAAGAAAATAGTATTACGCGCCGGGACGTAGGTAACCGGAATATCAGAGCTCTCTTGAAAATCGGGAACATTGAGCGAGGCATCAGTTAAAGCTGAATTGCGAAATAAGTCGGTGTCTAAGTTAACGATTTTATGGCTTGCTACTTGATAATGTTGGGCGATGCGGGTTGCTGCCAGCAATTCAGCGGTATGTCTTTGCCCATAGGAAAAGCTCATCGCATGACATTCGAAACCCTGTGATTTAGCTAGTGCAAGGCAGGTTGTCGAATCCAAGCCACCTGATAACAGTACAACCGCTTTTTTCATAATATGCGTTCTCGAACAAATTGGGTAATTGGCGGTAATTTTACCATAGTTCACAAAAAGTGGTTGACTTTTCTTAAGCCCTTGAATGTTTTATGGCTAATATATGAAAGATAGCGAAAATTTTAGTATCAAATGTGTAAATCGATACAATATTCGCTTGTTACCAAAATGATTGCTATGTTATAAAAAAGAGCACACTTATTTTTTTTACTACTACTATTATTAAAAGAAAGAATGAGTCGCCAGGAATTACTCAACTTTAGAGGTGACATTATGACAACAAGCAGCGGAATTCTTCAATCCTATCTTATTGAATCGCTTAATGCGAAGACTAAGTTACGCCATGAAGAGTTGCTGAAACGTCATAAACAGGAATTGCTGGCCGAGAGTCTCTATACTGTTGATGGTGGTTTTCTTACACCCTTAACGTTCTATAACAGTATTCTAGCGGATACGGATGAAATTTTGATTTCGTATATGAGTCCAGAGAAAAAAGCTCAGCGAACCCATGATCTGCAAATTGCCTATTTACTGTTACTCGCACAAAAAGAATATGAGTTACTGCATCAAAAAACCGAAAATAAAGCGGATTATAACGGCCAGATCAAACACTGTGAAAGGATGTTGGATAAGCTTAATCCCGCCTGGCAAGAGCGAATTGCTAAAGCACCTGAGCAAGCGTGTTTTACGGATGGCAAGGTGGTCAAATACTTGGGGATTGCTCTAGGGGAGGAATTTGCGCAACAATTAGCAGACTCGGGAAAATGCAAAAACATCAGAGACTATGCCGGCGCTTTAAACGGCAAGCGTTTGTATTGGGTATGGGGCTCTTCATTTTTAAAAACCCTGTTGAGTTTGGTGCCTGATGGCTTTCGTAATGTCGAGCAAGCTGGAAATATCGCTAAAATCCCCGATCCTTACACCGGTTGTTTAAGCTGGGGTTTATATTATTTTCGTTTTTCAATGAATTTCTTTTTATTACTTAAACATACCGTGCAGCACCCGTGGATGAGCCAAGAAGAAATTGATGAAGGTTGGTCCAACCGTTTCAGCACCCAATGGACCCAACGCAAATTTACTTTATTGAATGATTCTTTATGGGCAACGGCGAATTTACTGTGCTTCTTTTGGTTGACGGGTAAAGGCGTATTGGGCGTCGCGGGCGATGCGCTAACAGTCGCTTTATTGTTATTTGATACCAGTGTCGCACTTTGGGATTTTTCAGAGCAACAAGCACTGCATAATGCACAGCTCCAACAATACGAACAGGATCTATTGCAATTAAACACGGAAATAAACAAATTCAGTGGCGATGATAAAGACAGCAAAGCTCAAAAGCTACAATTGGAAATGCAAAAAAATGCTTTGGAGCGTGAGAAAAAACAATGCATCAGCAATTGGACGCTGCAAAAAATCGGTTTATATACCAATATTGCCTACGCCACAGGCTTAATGGCTGCATTTATGGTAATGACCATGCCTTTTGTTCCTATTGCAGCGGGATTGGCTTCTTCGCTGGGAGTAATTGGTGCGGTAGTTTGTTTTGCCATGACGGTTATCAATAATGCCGTTCAGAATGGCATCGAAATTCATAAGACTCAGTCTGCTTTACAAGATAATGAAGACGAATTCATGGCACAGGTTGGCTTATTGAAGTCTCAGGTATTTCTTAGACAATTAGATTTGTCTGATAATGCAAAGAAACTGCTGTTTTTGGAAATAAAAAGACTGGATGCCAGAACAGAGCACCAACAACAAACGGTTAGTTTGCAAATCGCACATTTAATCCGCTCCATCACTTTGGAGGCATTCATACCCGCGGCAATTTTTTCTTGTTTGGTCTTCATGCCCTTGGGTATCGGTTTAGGCGCGCTTGCAGGAGGAGTTGCTTTGGCGATGGCTTCTAATCTGTTAATTAGCTCCTCCTTTACCCCTGATGAGAAAATGCTGGAAGTAAAACCCTTTGATAAAGAAGAATATGAGGACTTCTGTGCTTTACTTCAGGACACTAAGGCATCCTCTAGGGACTATCATGCCTTCTTTAAAAGTAAAAGGGTGCATGAGTCTCAATCCTTAACCGCTAAAAATGATATCTTTGACGGAGATTTTCAACCGGTGCTCTGAGCTAAAAGCATCGCTGGAGGTAGAGTCTTACCTCCAGGCGATGAATAATTTTCCAAGCTTATATGCCAATATTTCACACCTCAAGCTCAAAATTTTATCATTAAATATCATGGGCTTAGTTTGATTTAAGAAAGACTGGTTTTCGAAATAGCCTGATGTATAATGGCTAAATCAAGCTCTTTCGGAGGGTAAGCAATGATAAAATCTAGCATTTTCTGCTTGTTTTTTGTTTCCTTGAGTGTAAATGCCTCGGGTAGTTGCGATATGAATGCCGGGCTTTCTGATTCTAATGTCTTAGCTCTTAGCTCCCAGCCGGGTTTTTGCCAAACCTATGGTTATGAAGCTGGCAAGCCTGAATGCTCACATTTATCTAAAAACTCTTATCAAGCACGTCATCTCACCTTACACGGTTTATGGCCCAACCAGAATGCTTGTGGGCAAAGTTATGGTTTTTGTGGTGTTGCTCAACGCAACAATCATTGTGATTATGCTCCCCTTGATTTATCTACTGATGTGGCTGAAAGCTTAGAAACAATGATGCCTAGTTATAAGTATGGGAGTTGTTTGGAGCGACATGAATGGAATAAGCATGGGAGCTGCCAGGCATTAAGCGCCGATCAATATTTTACTCTGGCCATGCGATTGGCTACGGAGATGGACCAATCTGCTTTTGGAAGTTATATAAGCGAACGCTCCGGTAAAACCGTAAGTCGCATGTCATTACGCAAAATGCTTGATGAAACCCTGGGAAGTAAAAATGCGGGGAAAGTTTATCTAGGCTGTAAGCGGGGGATATTAGTCGATATTTATATTGAACTTCCCGCATTAATTCCTGCCGATGAACCATTAGAGTCTTTAGTGGATAAGGCGCCTAATAATCATTACCATGATTCCTGTCCTACAAATGTAAAAATTTCTAGCTTCACCAAAGGTGCTATCCTCTCCTTGACTGGAGAAAAAAGTAATCGAGGTTAAGCACTGAATGCAGCGGTCATTCTGCAGGATACGCAAGATGCTGCTGCCGCAGAAAAAACAGTAACAAAATTCTATAGTTAAGCGAATTTCCCGCCTTGCACATTGAGAGAACTTCCTCTAATGTAGAGGGATTATAAATCCAGGAATGATGATTATGTTGAAGCGGTATGGTTCATTAATTTTAATTGCCCTTTTATTGGCATCTTGTGCCCATCATGGCGTTAAAAGAACCCCGGCGGTTGTTCAGCCAACTATTTATAAAAGTACCACCCAATATAAGCCAGTACCTGGTTTTTCTCAGGTTGAGGCTCAAGGGCAAATCAATGTCACATTGCATACTGGCTATCGTAAACCTCAGGTAGTGCTAAGAGGAGATCCTCGTGATTTAGAGCAGGTAAAGGTATTCGTATCTTTAAATACCTTGTACGTAGTTTTAGGTAAAGGCTTCCCGCATCATGGGGTAGTGCATGCCGACATTCAAGGACCCTACCTAGCTCGTTTTAGTTTTAAAGGAGAGGGAACCATTACGGGCAGTCAATTACATACCGGCTCATTGGATCTCTTTATCGCTAATACCGGAACTACACGGCTCGGTGGCTCTATAGGCTTGCATCAGCTCGTGGTTGCGGGTAATGGCTTTACCGAAATCAGTGGTGTTAATAGTTCGGATGTAAAGATTAGCTTTCTGCAAGGTTCACCCAAAGTGCAATTATCAGGTGTAGCTAATATTACTACGCTTAATATGAAAAGCGATGCTTGGTTCAGCATGTATTGGCTTAAGAGTGATAGTTTAACCATTCGCGCTAAAGACAGAGCTCGTATCCAATTAGCGGGTACTGCGAAGCGCTTGGATGTTGAGCTATGGGGAAGGGCACAGTTCAAAGGGCGTTATTTACGGGCGCAGCGTAGTTTTGTAAGAACTCATGACCATTCGATAGCCGAAATTTCTTCAGTGAATCATCAAAGCACGCTTGCCACCGATGCCAGCGATATTTTTTACTATAATCTGCCTAATACCCGCGAAGATTTTATGGCTTATGATGGTTCCGTATTAGATATGCGTGAGTGGGATCGTTTGAATCTCCGCGACTTCGATCGCTATAACAAACAATTTCCTTAGTCATCATCGTCTCAATATTCTCGAATTACCGCGGCTTGACCGCGGTATCTCTATGTTCGCCATTTAAAGCAAGGTATTCTTGGATGCCGAATAAGCTTCCTAATTATCGCTTATTAACGCAAGCAACGATTTGCTCAAGATCATTATCCAAGGGGAGCACATGTGCTGAATTTGCCAGCCAGTGTATGGAAACATTGGGTAAATCCTGAAATAGATGTTCGATTGCATCGGAAGGTACCACCTCGTCATGCACACCTAAGAAAAGATCAACAGGAGCATTGGGAGGGATCCATTGATGTTGCAAAACCAAATTAAACATCTCTTCAATAGCCCTAAGTGGCAAACGCTTATACGAAATTTCCGCCTGGGCATTGCTTCGTAGATTTCCTGCTGCACCCCGTAACTCTTTAAAGCCTAAACTTTGTAACAGGCTGGCTAGTTTTAAATTAGAACGTAAATTCATCTGCAGTTTTATGGCGGGTGCCAAAAGAAACATATGATTAAATGCAAACCGTTCGCTGAGCTTACATGCGAGTAAACCACCGAGCGATAACCCCATTACATCAACTTTTTTGTAGGTTTTGAATAATTCTTCACAGGCTCTAGTGGCTTCCTCAATCCAATCAGCAGAGGTTATTTGGGAGAATGCATCAATACTTTGTCCATGGCCAGGAAGAACTGGACACATTACCGCATCATAATTTTTTAATTGGGGGATGAGTAGCCGATATACCGCTGGGGAAGATGAAAATCCATGCAAGAGCAAAAGGGCTCGTTCATTTTTGTGGCTGTGATTATAAACTGACTTAATAAGAGAAAAATCTTCTTCTTTTAAATCATCTACTTGTTTCCCCTGACGAAAATAGCGAAAATCGTTTTTATTCATAGAGCCTTCATTGCAAAATTAATGTAAAAATGGGTCTGAATAATTTATCAAACGGCTAATCTTGATATTATCTACAATATTAATAGTAGTCAAAAATGGAAGAGCTAAAGCTATATCTTAGTTGGTTGGTACATTGTTGTACAGTGTGTGCTATCTTTATATTAAGGCAGTTTATCGAGGGTCGATGCGATGGGTACCGGAAAAGACGAAATTTCAAAAGAGGATGAAGCACTAGATTCTGCACGTCAGATGTTTGAAGATGCTGATGCCGAGGTTGAGGAAAATGAAACCTTTGAAGCCATGAACAATATGTTTGAACAAGCAGAAAAAGAAGCCGCGAAAAAGACAGCGCAAGATGAAGATGATGCCAATCTTGAGGCTGTAGCTAATATGTTTGAGCAGGCTGATGAAGAGGCTGCGGCTAAAGAAGCAGCGGATGAGGCGGAGAAAAATGCTCCGACGGAAGATGCTGATGCGGATGAAAAACAAGCTGCCACTAATGATAATTCACCTGTTCCGAAGCCCGCCGCGGATGACGACAAAAAGAAAAAGCATAAAGATCCAATGATGGAGCTCGTAGAAGAGCTCAATAGTTTTGTTGCTTCCGTGAATGGTGCGATCACTGATTTTGTTAAAGATAAAGGTAAAGAAGCATGGGATAAATTGAATGATACTGAACCCATGAAAACCTTAAATGGTGCGATGAGTGAATTAAGCCAGTTTGCCAAAGATAAAGTTGGGGAACAGGTGGATAAAATAGCTGATTCTAAAGAAGTAAATGATGCAAAAGACTTTGTTAAAGGTTTACAAGATACCGTTAATAGTGCTTTTTCCCAATTGATGAACATGGCTGCAAACTCAATTGCAAATGCGGTGAAGGGCATAACCTCGCCAACCCCCAATGCTCAGGATGATGTGCAAGCGCAGGCACCAGAGGATACTGCGGATGATACCTTTGCAAATGATGGGATTGACGAACTAGATGAGGCCAATGCTGAACCTGAACTTGCGAATGAAGATGATGCTATTTTAGAAGCTGTAGGCAAAATGTTTAAGGATGCCGAAGCTGAGGCTGAGATTAGTGCAAAGATGGATACCCCGGCGGACTCATTAACCAGTACGAGTGATGAACCGATGAAAGCTTTATCTGACTCAATGGGTGATATGGATGCGCAAACTAACAGCAAAGCCCCAGAACCTAGTCCTGATATGGAAAACGATCTTTCTTCAGGTTTATCCAACGCGATGTAATTGCGTTAGAACCACGGGGATATGCCCCGTTAAAATTTTATGTAATTAATTAGTTACCTGTCACAGACCTAACTCTAGGTAAAAGTCACAACTGTCTTGAATTTAATTTCAAGACAGTTGTTGCATTAGTGAGTCGGTTTATTAAATCGACATTCGGAAATACTGAGAGTGCATCGCAGTAATGTACTCTACGGTTTTGTAGGACTAGTGCGCGCATTGGGTGTCTCTGGTGTAGGGTTGGGTGCGGTTAGCAGGTTATTTTGAGCAAGGCTGCCTTTGGGGTCAACATTACTTATTCTTGATTCGGTCACCAGATTAGTTGTTGCTCCATCTGAGGGGGCCTGCAGTTCCGGTTGGTTGGTGTCCTTCTGCGCTTTGGGGGTTACTGCATTATGTATCCCAGAAGCAATAGCATTCGCAGCCGAATTCATCGCATTGGAAAATGCGTCACCAATTTTGTCTTTCAGCGCAGACACTTGATCTTTAGCGGAATTTAATGCTTTTGCTGCATCCGACTCATTGAGTTGATCCCATTTTTCACCTACTTTATCTTTGGCAAATTGCTTTGCTTCATCAAGGGCACCAGCTAATGTCTTCATGGGACCGGTATTTTTGAGTTTATCCCAGGCATCGTTGCCTTTCTCTTTGAAAAAATCGGTAATTTGCTTGTTAGTTTGTTTGACAAAATCATTAAGCTCTTCAACCAATTCCATTAACGGATCTTTATGTTTCTTCTTATCCTTATCTTGCTCTTTGGGTGGACCTATACGCTCATCAGTATTGGCTCCTTTTTGTTCTTCCTTATCGTCCTTCGCTACTGCTGTCTTCTCTGCGGCAAGTTGTTTGTCCCACTGTTGAGAAAGCTCTAAATGTTTTTGATCATTTGCCTGACAGGTTTGCACATAATCGTTATAAGCTTTATCCTTAGCGGCAGAATTTTCATTTTGAACTTTTTGGAATTCTTCAGAATTCGCGGTGCTATCGTTGGTGTATTGAGTGTTAATTTTTTCATGTTCGGCTTTGTAGTCATCGTAGGTCATGCCCTCTTCGCCAGCCCACCGTTGCTGCAAATTCTCTATCTTTGCTTGATAATCCGCCTCAAGTTCGCTTCGTTTACCCTCATATTTACCCAGAGCTTCTTGATATTGTTGATCTAATTGTACGTATTTTTGGTCAAGAACCTCCGCGGCAAAAGTATTGGCGGCGTTATGAGCTTTAGTGGCTTCATCGAGTTCCTCACTAGTGAGGGTAGCAGACTCGTCTGCGGCAAACTTATCTTTTAATTTTTTTATCACTTGCTCATACTGATCTTGAGGTGTAAAGGTCGCCTCCTCTGTTGCCTCAGGCTTTTGCGTCGGGCCATCGGTAATTGCGAGTGGTGCTGATGAAGTGCTTTCCAGGGAGGCCGTATTTAATTGTTCTAATTTTTGCAATTCGGCAATTATAAAATCTCGTGCATTATTGAGCTTTTGCGTTGCTTCCGTAGCTTGTTGGTGCTCATCTAAATTACGGTCGGGGTGAATCTCGCGCGAGATTTCTCTCCAGGCTTTACTTACCGCAGCTTTATCTGCGTCGGGACCAATACCTAACATAGCGCGGGGATCATTAGGATCTGCATTATTTATCTGTGCAATTTTGGGATTTGCCATCTTAATTTCCTCAATAACAGTACTTATTTTAAGCATTATTATCATTAATATAAGTGTAGAATATAATTTCCTCTTGTATGGTCCTTTTGGTAAATTTCTGAGAAAAATAAAATTGAGGGCTTAGCATGTAAATCACGCACTTTATTTTACGCAAGTGCTTCGTCCTGGCTTGGTCGCCTAACTTAAATAATGAATAAAATAAGAAGCTTAGGTAGATTAAGGGGGATTTGTATCCCCCTTAATAGGGGAGGGAATTACACTTCAAATAATTTATGTGGCAAGCTCTCAATACGCCCAGCTTGGGTAACCACGACATAATTTAATTTACGTTGTAGCTCACTAATCGTATCTGCTCCCGCATAAGTCAGGCCAGATCTTAAACCGCCAACAATGTCACCAATAATGACGTCAGCATTTTCTTTGTAGGCTACTTCAGTAGCAACGCCCTCCGCAGTTTTCCACTCGTGCATCTGTCCTAAGAAGTTTTCTTGGGCTTCCTTGGATGCCATGCCACGGTAACGTTTTACCTTCGTACCATCTTGTTTTTCGATGACTTGGCCGGGAGTCGGAGAAGTACCCGCTAACATACCACCAATCATGACAAAATCCGCGCCAAAGGCTAGGGCTTTAACGATATCCCCGGAAGTTTTAATACCCCCATCCGCCACAATTGAGCGGTCTGAACGTGAACAGTCTTGAATACAGGTTAACATAGGCACACCAAAACCGGTTTTAATACGCGTACTGCAAACCGAACCACCGCCAATACCTGCTTTAATAATGTCCGCACCGCAGGATGCTAGATAGTCAGCACCAGCATAGGTTGCAACGTTTCCAGCCATAATGCAGCGATCTTGCAGCATTTGTCTTAAACTTTTCAGCGTCTTACCCACATATTTTGCATGCGCATGTGCAACATCCACACAAAAATAATCAGCACCGGCATCACGTAACGCTTCTGCTCGCTCCAATTCTGCTGTTGTACAGCCAATGGAAACAAAAACTTTTCCAGTACATTTTTGGAATTCTTTGATGTTGTCTTCCACACTCATAAAGCGGTGTAGCGCACCCATTGCCCCTTTGCTCGCCATAAAATTAGCCATATTACTTTCAGTAATGGTGTCCATGTTGGAGCTGATTACTGGGAGTTCTAAGCTGAGTTTCGCTAAGCGGTCGGTGCTGGTAGTGTCCACCACGCGTCGGGACTCGTGGTGGTTGTAAGAAGGAACAAGTAGAACATCATCGAAAGTGATGGCTTGGTCAGTCATGATACATCCTCGTAAAACATATACTATAAATGCTCTGCAGCATAAAATGCAAGTCTTGAACGTTCTCCTCGAGTTAAACTCATATGGGCACTATGTTCCCAGTGTTTAAAGCGGTCTACCGCAAAGGTGAGACCTGAAGTGGTTTCACTTAAATAGGGGGTATCAATTTGTTTAATATCGCCTAAACAAATGATCTTGGTTCCGGGACCGGCTCGGGTAACCAGCGTTTTAATTTGTTTGGAAGTTAGATTTTGTGCTTCATCAATGATGAGGTAACGATTCAAGAAGGTTCGTCCTCGCATGAAGTTGAGTGAGCGTATTTTAATCTTATTCTGCAATAAATCCTGAGTCGCACCGCGTCCAAAACTGCCGCCTACTTGTGAACTATGCAGCACTTCCAGGTTATCCATTAATGCGCCCATCCAAGGGGTCATTTTTTCTTCTTCGGTTCCGGGTAGAAAGCCGATGTCTTCACCGACGGGAATCGTGACGCGCGTCATCAAGATTTCATTATAGCGATTTTGATCTAAAACTTGAGTAAGCCCCGCCGCAATGGTTAATAAGGTCTTTCCGGTACCTGCAGGACCTTGCAGGGTAACAAAATCAATATCGGGGTCCAGTAGCAAGTTTAGGGTAAAATTTTGCTCTCTATTTTTGGCAGTAATTCCCCAGACGGAATGTTTTGCTTGGGTGTAATCCCGTACTAATTGGATAATTGCCTGGTCTTTATCCAATTTTTTCACTATGGCCTGAAATTGATTATCTTCAGTACTAAGGCAGTCATTAGGATTCCATTGGCTGATTAACGGGCCGGCCACCTTATAAAAGGTTTTGCCACTTTCTTGCCATGACCCCATGTCTTTGGCATGAGTATCCCAAAAATCATTGTCTAAGATATGTAAGCCACGATGCAATAAATTAACGTCATGAAGAACTTGGTCATTGTAATAATCTTCAGCGGAAATACCTAATATTCCCGCTTTAATCCGTAAATTAATGTCTTTAGAAACAATAATTACCTGCTTGCTGTTGCTGTACTTTTTTTGCAAACCCAAGGCCGTTGCCAAAATGGTATTATCTACTTTGTGGCCAGGAAGGGTCGTTGGTACGACTATGTCAAACTCATCAGTTTGGAAATAGAGTTTTCCACTGCTGGAGCGTTTGTCTGAATTAATATAGCTAGGGATGGGTAAGCCGGAGGCAATTTGGGCGTGAGAGGCATTACTCATCAACTCCACTAACATCCGGTTAGTTTGTCTTACGTTACGTGCGACCTCAGACGTTCCGGTTTTATGGCTGTCTAATTCTTCTAGAACCACCATGGGTAAATAAATATCATGTTCTTCAAAATGATAAATCGCGGTTGGATCGTGCATTAAAATGTTAGTATCAAGTACAAACAGTTTTTTTTGTATGTTGCTAGTATCCATGATTCACCTCAGTTATCAAACAAAACTGTTTTTTATAACAGCGTTACAGCACAGAAAAAAAATTTCTTTGTCTTATCTCTAATTGTGCTAAGGCTAAGTACTTGAGTCAAGAAGAATATTTTTATTTTTAAAACCGCTTTATGCTGCAATCTAGTCTATACTTAGGGCTCGGATGTAGCTATGAATTGAGTACGCGCAACACGTCATCAACATGTCCTTTCACGCTCACTTTACGCCATTCATGGAGTAATTTACCTTCAGGGTCAATAATAAATGTACTGCGCTCAATGCCCCGTACTTGTTTGCCATACATGGTTTTCATCTTGATTACATCAAAGAGCTGACATAATTGCTCATCTGCATCGCTGATTAGTTCAAAAGGAAAATTTTGTTTGGCTTTAAAGTTTTCATGGGATTTGATGCTGTCACGAGAAATACCAAAAATTTGTGTATTTAAAGCTTGAAATTGGGGATAGGCGTCACGGAAGTCTTGTCCCTCTGTAGTGCAGCCGGGAGTTGAGTCTTTGGGATAAAAATAAAGGACAACATACTGTCCTTTATAATCGTTGAGATGAGCCTGTAGGCCAGAGGTTGCACTCAATGCGAAATTTGCTACCGAGTCACCTATATTCATTATTCTCTCCCTGTTTTTTTCATAATGCGTGAACGGTCCCGGTTCCATTCGCGGTCTTTGATGGTATCTCGTTTATCGTGCTCTTTTTTACCCTTCGCCAGGGCAATTTTGAGTTTAATTTTATTCTTTTTCCAATACATCGATAAGGGGATAATCGTATACCCTTGACGTTCGACACTGCCAATCAAAGTATTCAATTCTTTTCTATTTAATAAGAGTTTGCGCGTACGCGTTGGATCGGGAATTGAATGGGTTGAGGCCGTTAACAAGGGTTGAATTTGGGCGCCAAGTAAAAAGGCTTCGCCATATTTGATAATCACATGCGCATCGGACAAATTAATTTTGCCTGCACGCAAGCTTTTAACCTCCCAACCTTCAAGGGCAAGTCCTGCTTCGAACTGTTCTTGAATGAAGTAATCAAAGCCTGCTTTGCGATTCATTACAATTGTTGAATCGGATTGTTTTTTACTGGTCATAATTTAAGGCCCGTATTTTTCCTTGTTTTTCTTGTGGTTATGTCGGTATTCTAATGGCAGTTGAGGATAAACCCGTGCTAAGTCTGCGTCAACAGCTACTCGATTGTCGAATACGAAGCATTGGCCATCCCATCGCGATTTTTCTTTGGGCATGGTTTCAATATAGTGCAAAATCCCATCTTGTAAATGGTAAACCTCAGGGAAGCCTAAATCTTTTAAATAAGCGGTTGATTTTTCACAACGAATACCGCCAGTACAGAACATGGCAATTTTTTTATCTTTTTTATCAAGTAAATGCTGCTCTACATACTCGGGAAAGTTTCTAAAGTTTTCCGTATTGGGATTTATCGCATTTTTGAAGGTACCCAAATCGTATTCGTAGTCATTGCGAGTATCAATAAGAATGACTTCAGGGTCTTGAATTAAGTCATTCCATTCTTCTGGAGAAAGGTAGGTACCCCCAGTTTTGAGTGGGTCGACATTGGAAATGCCCATCGAAACAATTTCGGTGCGTAATTTTACTCTGGCCTTTTCAAAAGGATTTTCTTTGTCAAAAGTTTCTTTGAAGCGTAAATCAGCTAAACGGGCATCGTGACGCATGCATTGATAAAAACCATCCATATCTTCACGCACACCAGCAACGCTCCCATTAATTCCTTCGGCGGCTAAGATAATGCTTCCTTTGATTTGGTAGCTGCTCATCTGCGCTAATAATAGCTCACGCATTGATTCATAATCGTCGATGGAAACAAATTTATAAAAAGAGGCGATGATTATTTCTTGCATTGAACTGCCTGGGATGTAGCCAAAATCATCGCCAAAAATTAACATTTAATCACTATTTAATCAATAGGAATGAATAAAACACATACAGCAAATCACATTTTTGCTGATGATTTTAGATTGATATTTGCCGGATTTTTTGCCGAACGAGGAGAACGCATTTGTTCTCTTCTGGAAGCCATGAAAAGTTGAGTAAATGCGTTGACAAAAACTAACCAGTGATCATACTGTTATATACAAAGACAAATAACTTCTTGTAATAAATTGGATGGTGGCATTAGGAATGTCACGGAGAAGTTATCAGGGACATCTGTACTCGAAGTGTACAGATTTTATAAGGAGATAATATGGTTAATTATACCCGTGTTTGTCGTTGGTTTTTCGCACTAATCTTGTGCATTCCCCTAGTCAGTGTTGCCGCCCCTAAGCCTGTGAAATCTATAGTGCTTTTTGGTGACAGCATGTCTGATATAGGTAACACCACCCACTTACTTAAAAGTCTCCGCCAGGAGGATGATCCTGCATTCCTAGTCGCACCATTCAAGATCTTTGTATTAAATAAAATGGTTGAGTTCGCTGATGAATACTACGTACCGCAAATGGTTTTAGAATCAGGTATGGCCGTAGTTACTGAATTTTTTGACAAAGAGCTCGCACCTTATATTGCTAATTTAGTTAGTAAAATTAGATTAGTACCCATATTACCTGGCCAGCCTTATTGGAATTCCAGATTCTCTAACGGTAAAGTTTGGAATGAATATTTAGCGAAGATGATTTCCGTAAATCAAAACGATGAAGATGTTTATTTAAACCGTTCTTTTGCGGGTAGCTGGGCGGTAACTTATGACTATCAATTAACGGTTTGGAACTTAATTCGCCATCCCCTTGGTACGATTAAAAATCTGGTTGTAGGTAAGTTAGTACCTCCAAGCCTGGGTCTGACTGTGCAAGCGTACTTATTAGAACACCAACAGCTTAGCGATGAAACCGTATTCTTCCTGTTTGCTGGAAGTAACGATTACATTAACGTTTTATTCTTTGAAGATAATTACAATACTTCAGTAATGAGTACTTATGTCGATAATGTTCTGTCTGGCTTAGGTTCTTCAGTAAATAAATTAATGCAGGCTGGGGCGCGTCGCTTTGTTATCATGGGCGTTCCGCATATCGGCGATACTCCACGGGTAGTGAAAACTACCGACCGCGACGTGTTAAATGCTGCCGTTGATCAACACAATGAGCGTTTACGTACCCGCATTCAAGAATGGCAGAAACTCTATCCTGATTCCGACTTTATGTTTGTGGATATGAGTGAATACATGCAGCGCGCCTTAAATGATCCACAAACTTATGGATTTACTAACACGACTGATGCCTGTATTGATGTGAAATTGCCAATGTACCATGAGTTCAATAATTCCCCTTTTGCCAACAACTTTGTTTTACGCTACGTACAAGTACTGAAATACAGAGACAGCAGTTTTGCGCCGGGTGAAAAGAATTACACGGTCTGTGACAAACCTGAAAGTTATTTATTCTGGGATGAGATTCACCCAAGTACTCGGGCACATGCTTATCTTGCCTTTGAAGTATGTAAGGACATGAAGTATCACGGTTATGGTGTAACCTGTAAAAACCCACTTGATTAAATAGCTGGGGCTCAGATTAGGGAAAAGCTACCCTAATCTGAGTTTTATGTTGCAATAGCTTCCAAAATTCTCGCTTTTTAGTGGATTAATCCTCATTGTGTTCTAAAATTACCCTTATTACATAAATAGGCTTAGTTCTTTTTGGAGATGTTTGTGGCATAATTCTGATTTTTCTACTTATCCCCCAAGATACTTTACAATGCTTGGTTTAGTGCGAATGGTTGGTTGCTTTTGGCGTAAACCCTAATCGCGCAGTGAGAGTCTTTGGGAATATTATACGTTAGCAAGTGTTAACACGAGGAGCTGGTGATGTGCGGAATTATGGGTGCTGTTTCTGAAAGGGATATCAGTAAGGTCTTGTTGGAAGGTTTGCGGCGTTTGGAATACCGTGGTTATGACTCTGCAGGAATTGCAGTAATTGACGCTGACGCGCATTTGAAGCGTGTCAGAATTCAAGGTAAAGTGCAAAACTTGGCTGATGCCATGTTAGAAACCGCTGTGGCGGGGAATACGGGAATAGCGCATACCCGTTGGGCTACTCACGGCAAGCCCTCAGAGTTGAATGCTCATCCGCATTTATCACATGGCGAAATCGCCCTTGTTCATAATGGTATTATTGAAAACCATGATCATTTGCGTCAAGAGTTAACCGCTAAAGGTTATGTCTTTACTTCAGAGACGGATACCGAAGTTGCAGCGCATTTAGTGCATTACTACTATCTTCAATCGGAAAACTTATTAGAAGCCGTACAAACTGCCGCGACTGAAATGCATGGTGCTTTTGCCCTAGGTGTTATCCACCAACATCGTCCCTCTGAGCTCGTTGCCGTGCGTAAAGGTAGTCCTTTGGTTATCGGCTTAGGTATTGGTGAGAACTTTATCGCATCCGATGGTTTGGCATTAAAATCTTTTGCGCAAGCGGTTATGTATCTCGAAGAAGGCGATAGTGCGTTAATTACAGCCAAAAAAGTTACTATTTACAATGCAGCCAAGGCTCCAGTAGAGCGCCCAACGCATCTGTTAAGTAGCGATTCAGAAACCGTGAGTAAAGGACGATACCGCCATTTCATGCTCAAAGAGATTTTTGAGCAGTCCAAAGTGTTAACTGATACTGTTGAAGGCCGTGTGAATAGCCTTGATGTGCTTAGAGCAAGCTTTGGTGAGCGTGCCTCCCATGTGTTTCCTTTAGTGAAGCAAATCCACATTGTTGCGTGTGGAACCAGCTATCATGCGGGCTTGGTTGCTAAATATTGGTTAGAATCCTTAGCTGGATTACCAACACAAGTTGAAATTGCTAGTGAATACCGTTACCGTGATGTGGTTGTCCCTAAGGATACCCTATTTATTACGGTCTCTCAGTCAGGGGAAACCGCAGATACGCTGGCGGCTTTAACGAAGGCAAAATCCTTAAATTATCTTGCTAGTCTGGCAATTTGTAATGTGGCAACCAGTACCTTAGTACGAGAAGCCGATTGTGTCTTTTTAACCCGTGCGGGTATTGAGATTGGCGTTGCGTCGACCAAAGCATTTACTACCCAATTAGCGGCATTTTTGATGCTCTCAGCAGCTCTTTGCCATGACGCGCGCGCAGAAGAGGTCCTGACACAATTGCAAGAATTGCCACGTTGCTGTGAGCAGGTATTGCAAATGAATGACGAAATCGAAGGCTTATCTGCTTTGTTCGTTAATAAAGCCCATGCACTATTTTTGGGTCGCGGGGTGCAATATCCGGTCGCTTTAGAAGGTGCTCTCAAGCTCAAAGAAATTTCATACATCCATGCCGAAGCTTATCCTTCCGGAGAGTTAAAGCATGGTCCTTTAGCCTTAGTTGATGAAGATATGCCCGTTATTGCGGTAGCGCCCAATGATGAGCTTCTGGATAAGTTGAAATCCAATCTACATGAGGTGAGTGCACGTGGTGGTCAGTTGTTTGTTTTTGTCGATGGAGCACATGCGTGGAAGGCAAATGGAGCACGTTTGATCGAGGTTTCTCCTTGCGGCTCCTGGATTGCACCTATAGTGTACACCATTCCGTTGCAGTTATTAGCTTATCATGTTGCCGTTGCAAAAGGTACGGACGTGGATCAACCACGTAACCTTGCCAAATCGGTAACTGTTGAGTAATAATGTCGCGATTTTTATCATGTATTCGGGGATGTAAATGACTCAAGAAATGTTGACGTCAGCGTCAATTATTGCGCAAGAACTTAAAGTTAAAGTTGCGCAGGTTGAAACAGCGATTCGTTTGCTGGATGAGGGAGCAACAGTGCCTTTTATTGCACGTTATCGTAAAGAGGCTACTGAAGGATTGGACGATTCGCAATTGCGTTTTCTTGCTGAACGTTTACTTTATTTGCGTGAGTTGGATGAGCGCCGTGAGGTGGTCTTGCAGTCCATTCGTGACCAAGAAAAACTGACTCCAGAGCTGGAGAAAAGCATTCTTGCCGCAGACACTAAAACTCGTCTTGAAGATTTATATCTGCCGTATAGACCTAAACGCCGTACTAAAGCGCAAATCGCGGTGGAAGCAGGCTTACAACCTTTAGCGGATGCATTATGGAATGATCCTTCTTTGGATCCAGAAGCTCATGCGATGCAGTTTATTAATGCTGAAGCCGGTGTCGAAGATGCTAAAGCTGCTCTTGAAGGTGCTCGTCACATATTAATGGAACATTTTGCTGAAGATGCAGATTTAATTAATGAATTACGCGAATACTTATGGCAGCATGCGGTTGTGAAGTCGGTGGGTAGCTCGAAGAAAAAGGAAACTGTGAATAAATTTGCAGATTACTTTGAATATGAAGAACCCATTAAGAAAATTCCTTCTCACCGTGCTTTAGCTTTATTCCGTGGCCGTCGCGAGAGTGTATTACAAGTTAGCCTGACTTTGCCTGAGACCGATTTGACTTATGGCGAAACTAAAGTTGCTGCTCACTTTAAGATTACCGATCAGCAAAGAGCAGCAGATCCATGGTTATTAGAAACGATTCGTTTAACCTGGAAAGTGAAGTTATTCACTAAGCTTGAGTTGGAATTATTAACTCGTTTACGCGAAATGGCTGATGAAGAAGCCATTAAAGTATTTTCCAGAAATTTGCGTGATTTACTCCTTGCCGCGCCTGCCGGTCCACAAATTACCATCGGCCTTGATCCTGGGATCAGAACTGGGGTAAAAGTTGTGGTGGTTAACGCGACTGGAAAACTGTTAGATTTTTCGGTGATTTATCCATTCGCCCCTCAAAACGAATGGCATCAGTCAATTACTGATCTAGCGAAGCTTGCTGCGAAGCATCAAGTGAACTTAATGAGTATTGGTAATGGAACTGGTTCACGTGAAACTGAACGTTTGGTCGCTGACTTAATTAAAATGTACCCAGACTTAAAACTGACTAAAATCGTCGTTAGTGAGGCGGGTGCTTCAGTTTATTCTGCTTCTGAACTTGCAGCACAAGAATTCCCTGATTTAGATGTAACCTTACGTGGCGCGGTTTCAATTGCGCGTCGTTTACAAGATCCCTTGGCGGAATTAGTAAAAATTGAAGCGAAGTCTATAGGGGTTGGTCAGTATCAACATGATGTAAACCAAGCTCGTTTAGCACGTAGCCTTGAAGGGGTTGTTGAGGATTGCGTGAACGCGGTGGGCGTAGATGTGAATACGGCTTCTGCAGCTTTGTTATCGCATATCTCTGGTTTAAATGAGACTTTAGCGAAGAATATTGTCCAATATCGCGATGAGCATGGTGCATTTAGTAACCGCATGCAACTGAAGAATGTTAACCGTATGGGTGAAAAAGCATTCCAACAAGCAGCAGGATTCTTACGTATTATGAATGGCGATAATCCTTTGGATGCATCTTGTGTTCATCCTGAAGCTTATCCATTAGTAGAAAAAATTATTGCGGATAAAAAGGTCGCAATTTTAGAGCTTATCGGCAATAAAGATGCGTTAAATAGCGTGAATGCGGCGCAATTTGTTGATGACCAATATGGTCTTCCTACCATTCGTGACGTGTTACGTGAATTGGAAAAGCCCGGCCGTGATCCTCGCCCAGAGTTTAAAACAGCACAATTTAAAGAAGGTGTTGAAGATATTGCCCATTTACATGAAGGCATGATTCTGGAAGGTGTGGTGAGTAATGTCACTAACTTTGGTGCCTTTGTTGATATTGGGGTTCACCAGGATGGCTTAGTACATATTTCTGCGATGACCAATAAGTTCATTACTGATCCCCGCACCGTAGTTAAAGCGGGTGATATCGTTACGGTTAAAGTGGTTGAAGTGGATAAAGAGCGCAAGCGTATTGGTTTAAGTATGCGTTTGGAAGAAGAAGCTACTGCTCCAGTTATGAAGAAAAAAGCAAAGGCTCCAGAGACGAAAAAGCAGTCTGATGGTGCTCGCTCAGAACATCGTAAGAAACCTGAGATGGCTAAAAAGGCTGAACCCGTGAAAAAGACGGTGTTTAACACGGCTATGGCAGATGCGTTAGCAAAGCTGAAGCGCAATTAAAGCATGAGCATAGCCCGTATTCGCGCAGCGTAATATGGGCTATGTGCCAGATTACGATTTCGCCTACGAATACGGTGTTTCGTTTTGTGGAGCAGGTGAGGGGATAGTAAAAGCCCAGACCTACATAACTAATAAGTGGTGGAACCTATGACACATTCCCCAAAAGGCGAATTAACCATCCAAACTTTGGCAATGCCTGCTAACACGAATGCTAACGGTGATATATTTGGTGGTTGGATCGTATCGCAAATGGATTTAGCCGCTGGCGTTTTGGCAAAAAAACTCGCTGTTGGGCGAGTAGCAACAGTTTCTATTCATTCAATGTCCTTTTTAAAACCGGTTCATGTTGGCGATCTCATCAGTTGCTATGTTACTCTCGTGAAACAGGGCACCACCTCAATGACCATGAATGTGGAAGTATGGGCCTTGCCGGCTACAACGCAAAGCGAACCTTATCAAGTGACTGAAGGTGTTTTTATTTTTGTCGCTATTGATGAACATGGAAACTCAAGACCGGTACCTAAAATAATATGACCAATGATTCGGTAGAATTACAACGTTTACTTACGGAAATGGCAACATTAATTGAGCAAAAGGCAGATCCAGACCCTCAATTATATATGCTGTTTTTTCAACAACCAGAACTCTCTTTTAAGCTCGTCGATATTATTAATAATCTTGAGGAAAACCTGGACGAGGGGCTTGCTGTTTATTCAGCCTGCATTTTTGCCCTAGATATTTGTGTTGCTCAGTTGCAAGGTGCTGCTGAGGCCAATAATAAACTAAGCGCCAAGGTCTTAGTGAATTTGATGGACCATTTAGCAGAGCTTATTTATTCACAAAAACACAGCTTAAGTTTTTGGTTACCCATTTTAAATTCCTTTTATGAGGCGCATGTTGAATTAAGTGAAGATTTAAAAAATGCTTATTTTGATTTAGCCAATCAAGAAGAAGATCCCCTTGACGATCAATTACTTAATGGCGAGGAACAGCCTTCACATCTAGATGCTATTCGTGATTTGATTCATGAATTATCGGACCTCAGCGTCTTTGAAATAGCCGAAAATTTTTTCGCCCAAAGCTATGCTATGCCGGCGGACTTCTTCACTGATTTAATCATCGATTTATACAGTATTGAAGAGGGGGCGGATATTGCCTTATTTACCTTACTGCATCCTAAAGCCGAGGTAAGAGATACAGCAATTACTACTTTGGGACAAATTATTGATCAGGTTACCTTTTCTTCCGCCTCTTTATCGCGCCTGCAAAATATAATGTATTGGTACCCAGAACATTATCACCCACTATTTAATAGTTGGATAAAAATTCAACGTAAAAAAGGAGTGGTTTTTGCTCCTGATAGTGGAAAAGCGACCGTACACATTAAAGCAACGGAAGTTGATGGCACCGGAGCCCAAGGTATTTTTATTCATGCACGCAAAAATAGAAAAAATCGGCTGTGCGGATTATTACTCAAGTTTAATATAGGCATTAAAGATGCGTGGATGACTCCAGTGGTGACCGCCAAGGAAGTGAAAGAATATTACGGCCAAGCTTTTGATGAAAACGTCACTTTGCGTGATGTGGATTTACCTTATTTCATTATGATGGTTGAGCATTTTCTTGCAGAAACCCTTGCGCATGGTGACATTCCGCATGTGCATTTCCTGGAAATCCAAGAATTATTAGGCTTACGTTTACGCCCACATCAATTGGATTTAGAAGATGTTTTTGAACAATTGAGTGTGCAAATAACGCCATTTACACCGGAGGCAATTAGCGAATCCTTACAGCGTTCAAAGTCTTGGTTAAAAAGCAAAGCCTTTACGGAATCCTGGTATATAGAAAATCCGCTAATCGATAAAATAGTGAATCATAACAGTAGCTTTGTCGATGGCATCCGTGTCTGTAACTTAGAAAAGGCAATCTCTGAAGTATTTCGTGAAGAAATGGAACATCATCGGGATAAATGGCAATTTCATTTCCTGTGGATTGCATTGTGGATGAAATCCAAAGAACGCTTGAATGAAAAGATTTGGCGAGATAGTTTTCTAATTGCCTACTCCATTCATGATGGTGTGGCCTTAGAAGAGATTCCGGTGATGCGGGAAATTTGTCGGCAGACGGTAATCAATAGTGTTGAAACCATGCATGAGCGACGAACCCATTTAAGCCAAGAGTAGTTGGGCTGTTGACCTCTCCCCGTTACTCTCATCCTGGCACTTATCAGGGGCTTCGCCCGCAACGGGAATGAGTTAGGATAGGCGCTGAAGGCGGGAGGAGGCTTTTAACGTTAGCATTATAGCCTGATTTATGGATTAAGCATGTTAGAAAAGAATAAAAATAAATACATAAGCTACATCGATGGACTACGAGCTTTTGCAGTGATTGCCGTCGTATTATTTCACCTAAACGTGGCCCATATCACTGGTGGTTATGTTGGGGTAGATATCTTCTTTGTCATTAGTGGCTTTTTAATCACCCGTCTAATTGTGCATGAAGTGGAGCAAACCGGTACCTTTAATTTTACCAACTTTTATTGCCGCAGAATAAAACGTATTTTTCCAGCCCTCTTTTTCATCTTACTCTGTAGCCTGGTGGTCGGACTTATTTTACTGGCACCAAGTCATTTACGTGCTTTAGGACGGACTATAGCTGCAGCTGCCTTTTCTGTTTCTAACTGCCTCTTTTTATTTGAAAGCGGCTATTTTAATGCGAACGCAATATACAAGCCTTTATTACATACCTGGTCCTTAGGTGTTGAAGAACAGTTTTATTTTGTTTGGCCATTTATTTTATTTATCGTTGCAACCAAGTTAAACAAGCGATTTTTGCCTTTGACAATTATTGTTTTAGGCTTATTTAGCTTTGCTTTAAATTTACTCTTTCAAAAGAGCTATCTTACTGCCGTATTTTATTTGATGCCTTTTCGCTTTTTTGAGTTTTGTATTGGGGCCCTGATGGTTTGGCTTATTAAGTACAAGCCAAAGCGGTCGTTTTTCACCGAGCTGGCCTGTCTGCTCGGCGTGGGGATGATGCTCTTTGCGGTGCTTACTTTTAGTAAAGATACTTTATTTCCTTCGTATAATGCCTTAATTCCAACCCTGGGTGCTGCCTTGGTTATTTATGGTGGAAATGCTCGGTATATGGGCCAGCTTTTTAACAATAAACTTGCTGTGGGTTTAGGCTTAATCAGCTATTCAATGTATTTAGTGCATTGGCCAATACTGGTATTTTATTCTTATGTAAGTGCCACAGAAATTAGCACTATTGGGATGCAATTAATCCTTTTCCTTTGCTCTTTACTGGCCGCTTTGTTTAGCTATTATTTCATTGAGCAAACATTTAGGCATACGCCAACTCAGGGCCGGCAAGCACAACGAACCTTAATTCTGAAATGGCTTCCCGGCATTGCTTTAACCGCGAGCTGTGGCTTTGGGTTGTATTTAAGTCAAGGCATATTGTGGCGGCTACCGACACTAGAGGGCTCACAATTTAGCCCAAGGCAAATTGCGCAGGATTATCATAAGGCGCATTTTGGCGGCCGAGGCTTTGCTTACCCGTTTGGCTGGACTTATAAAGCTGAAGATGATTCGCCCGATATTGTCTTACTGGGAGATAGCCATGCACAAATGCTTCAGTATGGATTAGCCAATGAAATTGCAAAACCCTACCGTAAATCCATCTACATGGCTGGTTCGAGTTGTTTGATTCTTCCTGATTTATCCCGAACCACTCCAGGTGATGATTGGAATAAGATTTGCCCCAATGTATTAAAACAGGGATTAGCACAATTACAGAAAAAGCCAGATTCAATTTTGATTGTTTCACAATACTGGTTATTCCAAATTTTAATGGCTAAGGATTTAAGCAATCAACAGGCATGGCATATTGATTTAATGAGCAGTGACCGTAAGGATTATCAGCCTTTATTAGCTAAGCTTGCGCAATTGCGACAACTAATTGGCGATAGAAAATTAATTATTTTAGGTGATGTTCCTGGGGCTGGCATTAAAGATCCCTTTGCCTGCTTAACACGTCCCAGTTTCTCAAAGAGTAATTGTTTGGCAAAAATTGATACCCCTGCTGAATCCAATATTAAGGCAATTAATATCAATAAGGTTTTAAGATTTTTTGCGCAACATACTCCGCAAACTTATTTCTTCGACCCCTATTCGGTATTTTGTAATGAGAGGATTTGTCATTCGTTGAATGCTCAAGGTGAGCCTTACTATAGTGATGACAATCATTTATCCGAAGTGGGTTCCAGTTATTTATTTGCCGCATTGAAACCGCAATTGCTGCCCATACTTTCATAAGAATGGTCTGCTTGCCTACAAGATAGGTTGATACTTGAATTATCGCGGTTTGACCCCGGTATCTATAAGTAACTATCATTGGTTGCTGGTAAGCGCAGGTTTCTTCAAAAAAAAGCAAATAAAACACTTATCTACACCCTCAATCTGTATGAAATATATGAGCTCCTTGCTATGATAATCGCATTTAACGAGGCTACTGTTTTTTCTGTACTCTTTCACGCAAAAGGCTTGAGAGTACGGATAGGTTAAGGATGGTTTTATGAAGGTTTTGGTAACTGGTGCCGCAGGTTTTATTGGGTTTCATGTAGTACAAAAATTATGTGAACGCGGGGATGAGGTGATTGGGATTGATAATCTTAATGATTATTATGACGTGAATCTGAAAAAAGCGCGGTTACAAAAATTAGCGGATTATTCCCAGTTTAAATTTATTCGTATGGAACTTGCTGACAGAGAGCTTATTGCGCAATTATTTGCTGAGCATGGATTCCAACGGGTAATCCATTTGGGGGCGCAAGCAGGGGTGCGTTATTCACTAGAAAACCCCCATGCTTATATTGACAGTAATCTCGTTGGGTTTATGAATATTCTCGAAGGTTGTCGCCATCATCATATTGAACATTTGTCTTATGCGTCTTCAAGTTCGGTTTATGGGGCGAATAAAACCCTGCCCTTTTCGGTGCATGATAATGTCGACCATCCTTTAAGTCTGTATGCGGCAACGAAAAAAGCTAATGAATTAATGGCCCACACCTACAGCCATCTTTATCAGTTACCGACAACTGGACTACGGTTTTTCACTGTTTATGGTCCTTGGGGCCGTCCCGATATGGCAATTTTTAATTTTACACGTAAGATTCTTAATGATGAGCCTATTGATGTCTTTAATTTTGGTAATCATCGTCGCGATTTTACCTATATAAATGATATTGTTGAGGGTATAATCCGCGTCCATGATCGAGTGGCACAACCCAATTTAGAGTGGGCAGGGGAGTCTCCTGATCCAGGAACGAGTGCAGCACCTTGGCGAGTTTACAATATTGGTAACAGTAGCCCTGTACCTTTACTTCGCTACATTGAGGTTCTAGAAGAATGTTTAGGTAAAAAAGCCAAAATGAATTTATTGCCTCTACAGCCTGGTGATGTGCCTGATACTTATGCAGATGTGGACGCCTTAATGCAGGATGTTGGTTATAGACCAGGAACTCCTGTGGAGGTAGGTGTAAAGCATTTTGTCACGTGGTATCTTGATTATTATGCAGTATCTAAGAGTCAAAATATAAAACAACAAGTCAACATAGAAGTATGATGAATAGGGGCAACCCATAAAGAATGGATGAAATTTTGATGTTAACATCGGTTGATGAACGAAAACTTGCACTAATCGGTTTAGGCTATGTAGGTTTGCCACTGGCAGTTGAATTTGGCAAAGTACGCTCAGTCATGGGCTTTGATATTAATGCTGAGCGCATAAGTGAGTTAAAACAAGGGCATGACAGTACCTTAGAAGTAAGCCGTGCTGAATTACTTGAAGCGCGCCATTTATATTTAACTGCTAATGTGCAGGAAATTGCTTTTTGTGATACCTACATCATTACCGTACCTACTCCCATAGATGAACACAAGCGCCCAGACTTTACCCCTTTAATTAAGGCCAGTGAACTGGTGGGCTCCATAGTGCAACCTGGAGCTATTGTTGTTTATGAATCCACGGTGTATCCGGGGGCGGTTGAGGAAGTTTGTGTACCTGTTCTTGAGCGGATGTCTGGTTTAAAGTTTAACCGTGATTTTTTTGCCGGTTATAGTCCTGAACGCGTGAACCCTGGTGATAAACAACACCGGATCACCAACATTATGAAAGTAACCTCAGGGTCTACACCTGAAGTTGCCGGAATCGTTGATGAGCTCTACAAGCAAATTATTGTGGCAGGAACTCATAAGGTTGAGAGCATTAAGATTGCTGAGGCCGCAAAAGTTATTGAAAATACACAGCGTGATTTGAATATTGCACTGATTAATGAGTTGGCTATTATTTTCAATAAATTAGGCATTGATACTGAGGCGGTGCTCAAAGCTGCTGAGACTAAATGGAACTTTTTACCTTTTCGTCCCGGCTTAGTGGGCGGACACTGCATTGGCGTGGATCCCTACTATCTAACGCATAAGGCTCAAGCGATAGGCTATCATCCCGAAATTATTCTCGCCGGTCGACGCTTAAATGACAGCATGGGAGCATATGTAGTTTCTCAATTAATTAAATCCATGGTCAAAAAGCGTATTCATGTTCAAGGGGCCCGAGTTTTAGTTATGGGCTTAACCTTTAAAGAAAACTGTCCAGATATTCGTAATACGCGTGTGATTGATATTATCAATGAGCTCAAAGAATATAATGTTGCGGTTGATGTGTGCGACCCTTGGGCTGCTGCGGAAGATGTTGCTCACGAATATGATTTAAGCCTGCTTGAACAACCGGAGCAACAAGCATATGATGGAATTGTCATCGCTGTTGCTCACCAACAGTTTAAAGAGATGGGCATCACCGCGCTCCGTTCTTTTGGTAAAGCGCAGCATGTGCTTTATGATTTGAAATATCTATTCCCCGCTGAACACAGCGATTTACGCTTATAGGAGCAAGATGAGCGAGCGGCGATTGTTGTTCATAGTTAATGATGCAGCATTTTTTATCTCTCATCGTTTACCTTTAGCTATTGCGGCTAAAGAAAATGGATTTGAGGTACATGTCGCTACTCCTGAAGCTCACGTTAGTGCGCAGATTAAAGCTGCCGGATTAATTTTTCATGCGATTCCTTTATCCCGGAGTGGTAAAAATCCGGTGTTGGAATTAAAAAGCTTATTTGCTTTTTATCGTTTGATGCGTGCAGTGAAACCCGATTTGGTACACTTAGTTACGATTAAGCCGATTTTATATGGCGGCTTAGTTGCACGCATACTGAGAGTTCCTGCGGTGGTCGCTGCAGTTTCTGGCTTAGGCTATTTATTTACCTCGCAGCAAACCAAGACCAAGCTGTTGCGTCAGGGAGTCAGTCAATTATATAAACTTGCCTTAGGACATGCTTATCTGAAGGTAATATTTCAAAACCCTGATGACCGCCAAGTCTTTTTGCAAAATGCGACCTGCACGGTGGATCAAACCATATTGATTCGTGGCTCCGGCGTGGATCTAAATATTTATAAAGCTTCACCAGAGCGCACGGATAAAATTGTGGTGGCGATGGTGTCGCGCTTATTAAAAGATAAAGGGGTTTTGGAATATGTGGCGGCGGCCAAGCAGCTTAAAGCTGAGGGCATTGAGGCCCAGTTTTTGTTAATTGGCGATATTGATGAGGGCAATCCTGCCTGCATCGATAAAGAGCAGTTATCTCAATGGCGTAATGAAGGTGAAGTTGAGCTTTTGGGATTTCGTGAAGATGTTGCCCAATTAATGGAGCAAGTAAACCTGGTAGTGTTACCATCTTATCGAGAGGGCTTACCCAAGGTCTTGGTTGAAGCCGCCGCATGTGGGCGGGCGGTAATCACCACCGATGTACCCGGTTGCCGTGATGCGATTGAGCCCAACCAAACAGGGGTATTAGTGCCCGCACGTGACAGTCAGGCCTTGGCCTTAACAATGAAACAATTAATTGAAGATCATGCTTATCGCCAACAATTAGGCAATGCGGGACGCGTATTGGCAGAGCGCGAGTTTGCTATAGAGCGGATTGTTGATGCACATCTTAATATTTACAAAGAGCTCTCTTTACCAACGCGAGGATGTAAGTCATGATTTGGGATTTGCCTAATCTATTGGTATGCCTGATGATTATTTTTGCCGCGTACTTATTAGGTAAAATTAAGGCTTCGCATGCACTGTCTTTGGCGCTTCTCAGTTTTGTTCCCTTTTGTTTGAATGGAGTATTATTTGATCCTCGCTATATGCCCGATCAGTTTACTTATTGGCGTATGTTAAGTGCCATCAGAGAGTTTAACTACAACGCGAATTTCTATAATTCACGAGTCACCGAAGCTGCTTATATGTATGCTCTTTTTCCCCTACCCTTTGTTGAAACGGTAAATAGCCTGGGCTTTTTTAATAAGTTTTTAATGATTTCCGTATTTATTTGGACTTCAGCGGTATTGAGACTCCGGGGGTGGGTTTTATGGTTTTTATTATTTTATCCTAGCTTAATCTTATACAGTTCCTTAGGTTTGCGTGATATGTTGATTTGCACCATGATGTTGATGTCCTTATGGACTTTAATGCGAGGCTGGTACTTATTGACGCTTATTTTCCTTATTTTGCTGCTGCAGATAAAAATGCAAAATGCCTTATTAGTGGTACTTTTTGCAGCCATGTACCTTTTTGATAAATACAGCAATCTGCATTATACCAAGAAACATTTGTTAGCGCTGTTTGTCGCCTTAGGTACTTTGTTTTATTTAGCATTTCCCTTTATGGTTAATAAGATTGAATATTACCGACTAAGCATGTATTTAGAAGATGGTGGTCAGTTGACGGATTACCAGGCTATTGTTAGTTTTGCCGATTGCATCTGGCAGGTCGTTTTGGGACTGTTTCGAGCCTTATTTTACCCATTACCGTGGATGGCAAAGACTAAATTACAGCTGTTACAAGCTGTGGAAAATATTGCGATTGTCGCTGTACTGGTGGTATTTACATGGCGTTCTTATCAAGCACTACCAAAACAAACTCTAATGTGGTTTTGCTTTTTCCTTTCCGGGATGTGTATGTATGGCTTAATCGTGAGCAATGTGGGAACTATGGTTCGCTATAAATTGCCTTTCATCGTAGTGTATTTAATTTTTCTTAGCTATGAACGGGTTCGCTGTAAGCCAAAACAACATCTTCAGTCTTATGTATTAACTAGTTAACTCTATGAATGTGAATAGGATATACAAATGACTAACCCAAATAAGATTATCCATATTATCACTGGCTTAGAAGTTGGTGGCGCTGAGCAGATGCTCAAGCGTCTTTTACTGTCAGATCCTCATTCTAGAGACAATGTATTAGTTATTTCGCTTAGTGGTTTGGGTACTATCGGGAAAACCTTAGAAGAGCAAGGTTTCACGGTTCATGCATTTAATTTTAATCGTGTCACCGCTATTCCGGCTCACTTTTGTGCTCTGGTTAAGCTCCTCAAAGGCCATAAACAGGCAATAATCCAAACCTGGATGTACCATGCGGATTTTTTTGGTGGCTTGGCGGCTCGTATGGCAGGTTGCCGCAATGTGATTTGGGGTATTCGCAATACGGATGTACCTCGTAATAGTCGAATGACCTATTTGCTGATGCGCTGTTGTGCCTTACTTTCTTATCTGGTACCTAAGAAAATTATTTGTGTCGCGGAAGCCGCCAAAAACACCCATGTTTCTTATGGATATAATGAGAAAAAAATGCGGGTTATTCATAATGGCTTTGACTTTGCTCGTTTTGATGCACGGCAAATTGATGCAACCAAAATACGCCATGAGCTTGGACTGGGGACAGATGATTTTATTGTCGGTTGTGTGGGCCGCTTACATTTGGATAAGGGACAAGATGTTTTTATTAATGCCGTCGCTTTTTTGGAGCGCGCGCATAATCACAATGTCCGTTTTTTATTAGTCGGGCGTGGTTGTGATTACAATAACAGTGAATTGTTAAAGCAGTTGGACTCTTTTGGTTTAACCTCATCATTTCTTTTGCTTGGTGAGCGTCATGATATTCCCGAGTGCCTGGCGGCAATGGATGTATTTTGCATGCCCTCACGAACCGAAGGTTTTCCTAATGGTTTAGGCGAGGCTATGTCTATGGGCTTGCCTTGTGTGGCCACCCATGTTGGCGATGCTAAGGTTTTGGCCGGTGATACTGCGGTAATCGTTGCTGCAGATGATCCGATGGCCTTGGCGGCCGGATTAACCAAAATGATTTGTATGCCCGCGGAGCAGCGCCGATTCTTAGGTGAAAAGGCTGCTATTCGCGTACGCGACCAGTTTTCTATAGACAGAGCTCGGGAACGCTTTTATGCGTTGTATCGAGATATTGAGGAGTTATCTCATTAATGTGCGGATTTTCAGGAATTTTATCTCGTACGAATTGGGCATCTGGGGCAGAGCAATTGTTGTTTGCTATGTGTCAGTCTATTGCACATCGAGGTCCTGATGATCAGGGAATCTGGTTTGATGCTCAAGCAGGCATTGGATTAGCCCATACCCGTCTGGCTATTGTGGATTTATCTCCCGCAGGCCACCAGCCGATGGCTTCGGCTAATGGTCGTTACATGATTGTTTTTAATGGCGAAATTTACAATCATTTAAAACTCCGAGAGGAACTGGCTCTGCCAACTTGGCGTGGCCATTCGGATACCGAAACCTTGCTGGCAGGCTTTGAGGCCTGGGGCATTGAACAAACAATTGAACGCAGTATTGGGATGTTTGCCTTTGCTCTATGGGATAAACAATCGCAGACCTTAACCTTAGGGCGGGATCGGGCCGGTGAAAAACCGCTTTACTATGGGTGGCAGAATGAAGCCTTTCTGTTTGGTTCGGAATTAAAAGCACTCAAGGTACATCCTGATTTTAAAAAGGAACTCAATCCTGATGCCTTGGCGCTTTTTTTGCGCCATAACTACATTCCAGCTCCTCATTCAATTTATAAAAACATTTATAAATTAGCTCCGGGCTCGTACTTACAGCTTTCTTTAAAAAATCCCCAGCCGATAGTGAAAAATTATTGGTCCGCAACTCAGACCGCATTGACGGGTTTTTCCTCTCCGTTTCAGGGGGATGCGCATGAGGCTGTTGATGAGCTAGAGCGTTTAGCAA
Organism: Legionella lytica; assembly: GCF_044626755.1. Classification (GTDB taxonomy): domain Bacteria; phylum Pseudomonadota; class Gammaproteobacteria; order Legionellales; family Legionellaceae; genus Legionella; species Legionella lytica_A. The sequence continues at coordinate 62,245 of NZ_JBGORX010000008.1, forward strand.
AAGAGGCGATTGGCCAACAAATGATAGCTGATGTACCTTTAGGTGCATTTCTTTCTGGAGGTATTGACTCCTCCACTGTGGTGGCATTAATGCAAGCGCAATCCTCACGACCGGTACGCACTTTTTCGATTGGCTTTCATGAAACCAATTATAATGAAGCCAAGTATGCTAAAGCGGTAGCTGATCATTTGGGAACCCAACATACCGAGCTGTATGTAACGATTGACGATGCCTTAGCGGTCATTCCCAAATTATCTAACTTATATGATGAACCTTTTTCGGACTCCTCACAAATACCTACTTTTTTAGTTTCAGGATTAGCGAAGCAACAAGTTACAGTCGCCTTAAGTGGTGATGCCGGGGATGAATTATTCTGCGGCTACAACCGTTACACCATGACCTCAAAGTTGTGGAATAAAATTAATAAAGTACCTTTGCCTGTACGCCGGGGGGCTGCGACGCTAATGCGACAAATCTCACCGCGAACCTGGGATCGGGTTTCTTCAGTTTTGCCTGGGGTGAAGCGTTATTCACAAGTCGGCAGCAAAGTGCATAAAGGTGCTTATGTCTTGGCCAGTGCTACGGTGAATGAAGCCTATCGTCGCTTGGTTTCTCATCATGACAAGCCTTACTCTTTATTGGTTTCTGAAGGAGTTGAGCCTGACGTGTTTATGGACCAACACCACGCTGATTTATCCCAACTTGATGATGTAAATCGAATGATGGCGATGGATTTTGTTTCTTACTTGCCAGACGATATTTTAGTTAAGGTTGACCGCGCCGCAATGGGCGTGTCTTTGGAGACCCGGGTTCCATTTTTAGATCATCGTCTAATCGAATTTTCCTGGACCTTACCCTTGTCGATGAAGTTACGTGATGGGCAAAGTAAATGGCCCTTACGCCAATTATTAGATCGCTACGTCCCTCGTTCCTTAATCGAGCGTCCGAAAATGGGTTTTTCCATTCCTTTAGCAGAATGGTTACGTGGCCCTCTACGTGAGTGGGCGGAGACCTTACTCAATGAGCAACGCTTGCAAAAAGAAGGTATTTTTAATTCCACCGCAATACGCTTGATGTGGCAGCAACATTTGCATGGGAAAGGAAACTTTTCAGCACTACTATGGAATGTTCTAATGTTCCAAGCCTGGTGGGAAGCACAATAGTTAGGTCATGCTTCACCAATTCCGTCTTGCGAACGCAGTGAAGCAACCAGGGTAGTACGCTAATGAAGCATCGCTCTGGAGTGCCTCTCAGTGTTCGCAATGGCTGCATTTATATAAACACAAAGCATCTCAAGACCAAGTAGACGAAGAAGGCTTTTTAACCCGTACTCGTGCGTCAAAAAACTTGCGCAACAGGGCAACGACAAAAGAAAACTTAACCAACAATAAATTCAACAACACCGAACTCAGAGAAATAAAACCAATCTTCACCACCCAAGCGAACTTATCATCTGGTGTTGCAAGCACAGCATTCAATGTAGCAATTGTCAGTAGAGAAAGTAACACTACAGGCAGCAAATCCACACACAGCCAACGCAGATGAGTATTCTTTATAAAGCGACGATGTACAAAGGCAGTCCAGATGAGGAAGAAGCTAAGGTTTGCTAAGAACCAAACCTTAGCCGCCCCAATCATCCCAAAATGCAGGGTTGCCCAGATGATGGATGGGATGAGCACCAGAGCAAAACAGCTATTGCCAATCAGATGCAAACGCATGGTGCCATTGGCATACTGTAAGTAATAGGGGAAGGTCGTAAATGCCAGGGTCGCATTACCCAGAGCATACAAACGTAAGACCGGTGCCGTGGCGGTAGCCACATTTAGGTTATTTGTCCACAACCACAGTACCTGTTCGGGAAAAAAAGCTAAAACAATACTGGCCGGAATCGTAATGGATGCAACAAACTGAGTTGCTTGTCGATATAAAGTAAGTAACTCTTTATCTTTACCTTCAGCCTTCAATTTAGCCAGACGTGGTTGCAATACCATACTAAATGGCGCACTAAACAACATCACGCCACTGGCGGCCAGTACGCCTAAGGTAAAATAACCATACTCGGTCAGGGATAACAATTTAGAAAGAATCAATTTATCCGTTTGCGTGATGACTATCCAAATAGAAGAAGTTATTGCAATACTTAAAGCAAAGGGCAGAATCGGCCTGATGCTTGCTACCAGAGCGGCGAACTTCCATGAGAGTTTTTGTCCTTGTGGCAGACTGGGAAATTCGCGAATGGCCTTGCTGGCAAGGAAGAGTAACTCAAAAGCAGAGATAATGATTTGATAGAGAAAGAATAAAAAGGGTGTGGTGCCTATATAGATTAAAACTAATAAGACGCCTACGTAACGTAATGTAGTAAAGACCCAAGTATAATAACTTAACCACACAAAACGTTCCGCACCGATTACCGTATAGCGGTATAAACCACACATCCAGCGTAAGCCAATACTGGCGGCCATTAATTCTAAGGCAACCTGGATTTCATGGGCAGGCATGGTGTGCGCTTGCAGCCAAGAATGAGACAGATACGGAGCCAATAAAAATAAGCTTCCTGTACCAAGGAGCATAATAATGAAAAACAGTAACTGCAGTACTCGCAGTAATTCGCGGTAGTTTTGTGCGCTAATTGCCCCTGCACGCATGCGTGCGGTTTCCCGGGAAATACTGGGGCTTAAACCTAAATCAAGGATATTAAACCAGCTTTGTAAGGCGGTAAAAAAACCAACGAGTCCATAAGCCTCTGCCCCCATGTATTTGAGGTATAAAGGTAAGATGAGTATGCCCGCCAAGGTCATATAAATCTGACTGGCATAATTAGCAATAAGATTTTTTTTAAAACTCACTTCAATCCTGGCTTGCGAAAAGTCGATTACATACTGCCTGCACTAAGGGATGATAATACGTAATTTTTCCTTTCTGTCAACAGCCACTAAAGCCTATTCTTTGACAAAGGAGGCATTACTATTTAGTATCCGCCTACATCCTTTAAGTTAATCCACGACTGGAGTAGTTCACGATGCAAACAGCAGGTATTGGTGGTAACCCTGATCTGAGTTTGATGGACATGCTGCGTATTTTTTATCAGAACAAGGTATTGATTGGTTTATGCGCCGTACTTGGGTTCGTCTTAGGCTGTGCCGCTATTTATTTTAGTAAGCCAGTCTATGAGGCTAAAATTAAACTTTATTCGGCAAGTGAAGGGGAGATTGCAGAGCTTAATCAAGGACGCTCCTGGGATAATTCGCCCTTACAACCGCTCACGGTTAAAGACGTTAATAATGTGTTTAATGACGTCTTACAATCGGAAGAGGCGAAACACTATTTCTTCGAACATTATTATGTACCCGCATTACCCACAAGTGACAAAGAGAAGCATACAACCACTCAACTGTATCGCGCTTTTTCGCACATTTTTGCCGTTGTCCCTGACCCGAAAAAAACGAATGACCGTTTTGTAAAATACACCATCGCAATCCAGGGGACTGATGCCCAGCAGGTAACCACCTGGTTAACGCAATTTATTAGTGTAGTAAAGTCTCAATCCTTAAATGCTTTACTAAAAGACATGCAGCAGCAAAATAGCGTGTTGGTAAATAATTTACGCCATCAAATCGACATTGCCCGCAAAACGGCTCGAGCCAAACGCCAAGACCGCATTACCCAGCTAAAAGAGAAAGTACATACGCTGCAGTTAGCCAGTGCTCGTACTTTTTGGGATGATGAGGCGATAATGAATGATGCTAATGAGTCTCCATTCACGCTGGAAATGATGCAGGCGGAAATAAAAAATTTATCAAAACGCACCTCGGATGATGCCTTCATCCCTAACTTACGCGACTTGCAAGCGAAGCTCGCTTTTTACCAGTCATTTAAGATTGATGTCGATAAGGTTTCAGTCTTTCATCAAGACGGCATTCTGGCTGTTCCGATTGACCCGATTGCACCTCGGAAAAGATTAATGCTCATGGTGTCTCTAGTTTCGGGCATGTTTGCCGGGATACTATTGGTCATGTTGCAAATCGCCTGGCGTAAAAACACAGGTAAAATGGCCCATACGTTAGTAAATTAAACGCCGAGTTGCTTGAGTGCAACAAAGGCTCTTATCTCCCGAATTACCGCGGTTTAACCGCGGTAGACTCTGGACCACTTCAATATGCTCACCTCACTCGAATTACCGTGGCTTGAACACAGTATCTACAAAATGATCAGTTAATGATTGAAGTCTATATTTTAATAATTTCCATACTATTAGTGCCACCCGGAGTACCAATAGCTCGTCCGCGCGTTAACAAAATAAACCCTTTCTTTTCAATATGCTGAGCTGCCAGTAATTCATCAATAACTTGTTGGTTTAAATTGTCTGCGGTAAAGCGATGATAATCCATAAATACCGGCACAACATTCTGCACTAAACTAAGACGACCAATAGTGCGCTTATTGGCTGATATCGCAATAATAGGTACGGTACTTTGCTGTCTGGAAATCCATACTGCGGTATCTCCTGATTCGGTAAGGGTCACAATCGCCTGAATCGGAAAATGATTCGCTGCATGCATGGTCGCCATCGCAATTGCTTGGTCAGCACGCTGGTAATGACAGGTTGCAGACGTACTATCATAATAAAAACTTGCATGCTTCTCCGCACTTAAGCAAATCTTATTCACCATGGTTAGTACTTTTACCGGAAACTGTCCACTAGCCGTTTCTGCCGAAAGCATTACCGCATCGGTTCCATCTAGGATGGCATTGGCCACATCGGAGACTTCAGCACGCGTTGGTTGTGGATTGCTAATCATCGATTCCATCATTTGGGTTGCTGTAATTACTACTTTATCCAAACGACGCGCCTGACCAATAATATGTTTTTGAATGGCCGGTACTTCTGCAGCACCCACTTCAACCCCTAGGTCACCACGCGCAACCATGATGGCATCGGATTCTTGAATGATTTCTGTTAAACGTGCCAGAGCTTCACTGCGCTCAATTTTGGCAATAATGGGAGTAGGTAGTCCACCATACTCTTGCATTAAAGCACGAGCGTTGCGAATGTCTTGAGCATCTTTTACAAAGGAGAGGCTGATGTAATCTACTTGTGCCGCCAGTGCAGTACGTAGATCTTTTTTATCTTTTTCCGTTAAGGTACGGGCTGCTAGGCCTCCGCCTTTTCTATTTAAGCCTTTTAGATTGGTTAAAACACCACCTTCAATAACTGTGCAATGAATTTTTGAGCCGTAAATTTGTTTTACTTGTAATTCAATTAAACCATCATTGATCAGTAAAAAATCACCTGCAGCCAGTTCCTTATCTAAATTCGGATAAGCGACGGAAACCCAGCTTTCATCACCTAATTCATCGGTATCCTCACAGTCTAAAGTAAAATCCTGCCCCTCATGAAGGGTAATGGATTTATCTTTAAAACGGCCTATGCGGATTTTTGGGCCTTGCAAATCGGCCATTACTGCGAGCGGTTGTTCTAACTCTTCGGCAATTTGACGCACCAAGGCAATCAACTCTACGGCAGAAGCATCTGCATGGGAGAAGTTGATACGCACCACGTCAACCCCAGCGGTTAACATGGCACGCAGTGTTACTGGGTCATTACTGGCTGGGCCTAAGGTGGCAACAATTTTAGTTTGACGTAACATGTTGTGCTCGCTCCTGCAAAATAGCAACGGCTGGTAGTGTTTTACCTTCCAAACACTCCAGGAATGCTCCGCCTCCTGTGGATATATAAGATATTTGCTGATTGAGATCATACAAATCAATTGCAGCTAAAGTATCACCACCACCAGCAATCGAAAACGCATCGCTTTCGGCAATGGCAATTGCTAAAGCACGCGTACCGTAAGCAAATTGGGCAAATTCAAAGACGCCGACAGGTCCATTCCAAATAATGGTCTTGGCTTCATTAATAATGTCGACATAGTCACTTACAGTTACGGGACCAATATCGAGAATCATATCGTCAGCAGCAACATTATGCAGTGACTTGTTATAGGCTGGGCAATTTTCACTGAAGGTTTTACCCACCACAACATCAGTAGGTAATGGAATGCGGCAACCTTTTTCTTCGGCGAGCTTCAATATGGCGCGTGCTTCATCAAGTAAATCTTCTTCATAAAGCGATACTCCAATTTCAAAGCCTTGAGCTTTCAGAAAGGTATTGGCAATACCCCCTCCAGGAATCAGGTAATCAACCATACCAACTAATTGACGCAATAACGTCAATTTTGAAGACACTTTAGCTCCACCAACAATGGCAACGATGGGCTTTTTTGGCGCTTCCAAAACTTTTTCCAGTGCATTGAGCTCTTTAACTAGTAAGGGTCCTGCTACCGCAATAGGAGCAAATTGGGCTACGCCATAGGTAGATGCTTGGGCGCGATGTGCGGTACCAAAGGCATCCATGATAAACACGTCACAAAGGCTGGCTAGCTTTTTCGCCAGTTGCTCATTGTTGCTTTTTTCGCCGGGATTGAAGCGGACATTTTCACAAATCACTAATTCACCAGGACGAGCATCCACGCCATTAAGGTAATCAGTAACAAAATGGACTGGGTAATTTAAGTTTTGCTTTAAGTATTCAGCAACTGGGGCTAAAGAAAAGCGTTTTTCAAATTTGCCTTCCTCTGGTCGGCCAAGATGCGATAGGACCATCACCGCAGCCCCAGCTGCTAAAGCAGCCTTCAGGGTGGGTAAGGCTGCTTGCAAGCGCTGGTCGCTGGTAATTATCCCTTCTTTGATTGGCACGTTCAAATCTTCACGAATTAGTACTCTCTTACCAGAAAGTTCTACATCGCTCATTTGGATCAGATTCATTATTATCTCCGCAAGGGGTTTAGCAGTTCATCATCTTATGCGCTGTATCTAACATCCGATTGGAGAAACCCCATTCGTTATCATACCATGCCACTATTTTTACCAACTTTCCAAATACCTTTGTTTGCGTGGTATCAAAAATAGCTGAGGCAGGATTATGATTGAAATCAGATGAAACTAAAGGTTCATCATTGATTTTCAATACATGGCTTTGTGCTTTACTCACAATAGCATTTACTTCATCAACCGTCGTTTCGCGATGGGCAGTGAAGGTTAGATCAATTACCGAAACGTTAATTACGGGTACACGCATTGCAAAGCCATCTAGTTTTCCTGCTAATTCAGGTAAAACCAATCCTACAGCAGCCGCAGCACCGGTTTTTGTAGGGATAATATTATGCGCTGCAGCACGAGCACGGTGCAAGTCTTTATGACTGCCATCTAAAAGTACTTGGTCGTTGGTGTAAGCATGTACGGTATTTAATAAACCATGTTCGATACCTAGCGCATCATTTAATGGCTTAACTACTGGGGCTAAACAGTTGGTGGTACAAGAAGCATTAGAAACCACCAGGTCGCTAGCTTTCAATAGGTGGTCGTTAACGCCATAGACAACCGTTGCATCCACGTTTTTACCTGGAGCCGAGATTAATACTTTTTTCGCTCCTGCAGTAATGTGTTTCATTGCTGATTCGCGATCAGTAAAATGTCCGGTACATTCAAAAACTAAATCAATATTTAATTCGTTCCAAGGCAGCTCTAATGGATTACGTTCCGCAGTAATCTGAATTGCATGGCCATCAATAATCAGCATATTGCCTTCAGTAGTTACTTCACAAGGAAAACGACCATGGGTTGTATCATAGCGGGTTAAATGGGAGGTAATTTCAATCCCTGATAAATCATTGATCGCAACGACTTCAAAGTCATTTTGTCGGTTGTATTCAAAAATAGATCTTAGGATACAACGACCAATGCGGCCATAGCCATTAATCGCGACACGTATAGTCATACTACTTCTCCTTTGCTGCCCTTCAAGCGCAGCGGTTTACATTATAATTAGTTTGAGTTTGCAGTTAATGTTTCTAATGTTTTAACGATTCGCTCTACAGTAATTCCCAGGGAATGATAGGCTTGGGTTGCTGGAGCAGAGAGGCCGAAACGATCGAGACCAATAACGGCACCATTTAAACCAACAAATTGATACCAATAAGCAGTACTTGCCGCTTCAATTGCAATGCGTGCTTCCACATTTTTCGGTAATACTTGATTTTTGTAACCTATATCTTGCGCTAAGAAAAGCTCGGCACAAGGCATGGAAACCACGCGCACTTTTAATCCTTGGGATTTTACTCGCTCTGCAGCAGTCAATGCTAATTGCACTTCAGAACCAGTCGCAATCAAAATGGCATCAGGACGTCCCTCACAATCGACAAGGATGTAACCGCCTTTTTTAATTAATTCGGCAGCGTTTTCCTGATGTGGTAAGGCAGGTAAGTTTTGTCTGGAAAGCAGTAAGGATGTGGGGCCATTATGATGCTCTAAGGCTGTTTGCCAAGCAACGGCAGTTTCCATTAAGTCTGCGGGGCGCCAAACGGTCATATCTGGAGTCATGCGTAACATTGCTGCATGTTCAACCGGTTGATGGGTTGGGCCATCTTCGCCAAGACCAATTGAATCATGGGTAAATACATAAATTACCCGTTGCTTCATTAAGGCACTTAAGCGTATCGCATTACGAGCATAATCAGCAAAAACCAGGAAGGTGCCCGCATAAGGAATAAACCCGCCATGAACGGCGATTCCATTCATAATGGCAGCCATCGCAAATTCACGTACTCCGTAATATAAATAATTGCCGCTAAAATCCTCATGGCTGATGGCTTTACTACCTGACCAATCGGTATTATTAGAACCGGTTAAATCAGCAGAGCCACCTAACATTTCGGGTAATAAACTGGCAAAATGTTCGATGCATTGTTGGGATGATTTACGTGTGGCAATAGCTTTTTCATTGTGTAAGCATTGGCTTAAGAATGCTTGGCTATGGCTTTGCCAGTCATCAGGAAGATCACCATTAATACGGCGTAAAAATTCACGGTGTTCGAGTGGACGTTTTTGTTGGTACTCATGTAACAGGCTTAACCATTCCTGTTCATTACGTTCGCCTTGCTCCACATGGTTCCACTGTTGGTAGATGGTTTCAGGAATAACAAAGGGCGCGTGATGCCAATGGAAAAATTCGCGAGTTTTTTCAATATCTTTAGCACCTAAGGGGGAGCCATGTGATTTTTCACTACCGGCAACAGAGGAGCCCAGACCAATAACCGTATTACAAATAATCAGCGTGGGTTGGCTGGTATTGGCACGCGCTTGCATAATTGCTTGTTCAATTGCCGTCATATCATGGCCATCAATCGCTTCAATAACTTGCCAATTATAGGCTTTAAAGCGAGCGGCGGTGTCATCAGTAAACCAGGACTCTACCTTACCGTCGATAGAGATACCATTATTGTCATAAAATGCAATAAGCTTACCCAGTCCTAACGTCCCAGCTAAAGAACAGGATTCATGAGAAATCCCTTCCATTAAACAACCATCACCTAAAAACACATAGGTGTGATGGTCAACCAGGTCATATTCGTCTTGGTTATAATGACTGGCTAACGCTTTTTCTGCTATGGCCATACCTACTGCATTTGCTAAACCTTGCCCTAGTGGCCCGGTTGTGGTTTCTACCCCTGGCGTATGCCCCCACTCTGGGTGGCCTGGAGTTTTGGAGTCTAACTGCCGAAAGTTTTTAAGCTCCTCGATAGATAGATTATAGCCTGTTAAATGCAACAATGAATAAAGCAACATCGAGCCATGGCCATTAGACAAGACAAAACGGTCGCGATTAAACCAATGCGGGTTTTTCGGATTATATCGTAAAAACTTTTTCCACAATACCGTTGCAATATCAGCCATACCTAAAGGCATTCCCGGATGTCCGGATTGGGCTTGTTCAACAGCGTCTATACTTAAAATGCGGACGGCATTTGCTAATTCTTGTGACAAGTTCATGTGCTCTCTTCATGCGCTGGGTTCGGTGCGCTATTGTCGCTCAGAAGACATTAATCGGCAAGAAAACACAATCATTTTTAATCATTCTTTAGTAAGAGTATTTTCGAAAGAATAGTTGAAGTTGTATTGGGATCTAGGATATAAGTGTTAAAGGTGAGTATAAATGACAATTTTAGAGACAGGGGAGTGCATTTATAAACATGGTAATTTTACTTATTGTGTAATTTTTGATACAATCAGGATGCATTTTTATCTTGCTCATTTGTTTTTATGCACCATAATTATGTAGTTATTTGATATCCATTAAGTTATTTGCGGACGTCATGAATCCAGTTATTAGACGATTACAAAATACACTGTTTACCAATTACGAACTTGGGATTACCGATCCCAACCCTGATAATTGGACCTTCTCTGAGTCGCTTCAAGATCTTGGAGTTGATTTTTATCGCGAAATTATTCCCTCTCATCTTGTTTTAAATATGGAGTACAGTCTGCTTGGACAGCAGATTCGCATTAATTTATCCGGCGAAAAATTTGTTTCCGAACAACAACTAGTTGAGCAGTTGATTTCCGCTATTTTCTTAGCCGAACTATTAGAAGAGGTTTATAAAAATTATCTAATTGTTCCGCGAGAAGTTGAACGTTTGCGTATTCAGAAAAATCTTTATCGTGAAATCTTAATCGAACTGAAGCATCCGCCGCCACAACAATATGGTAAAATTGAACCAATCACCGTAGGATCATCCTTCTCTCAGCAGGTACGCCAGCGAACCCTTGACGTTAATTTATATCGCTTATTACTAGTCCGTTCGAAGCGCGCTTTAGATGTTATTGCCGCCTTGGATTGTAGTGCCGATTGGTATCGTCACATTATGCGCGATTTTGGGCATTGTACGGACCCCTTCTTACCTCATTTAGCCTTTCTGTTTTATGCGCCACGTTTAGCTGTTAATCTTGGCTTGCTGATAAAACATCTGTTGCCAGGTTTTTGGATGGGGCAAGCAGAAAAAGATTTAGGTTGGCAGGTACGTCTTCAGGGACAATTATTACGACGTTGGTTTGAGTTAGGTAATGACATTGCCTGGGTTGGTTTAGGCTATGTTAATGGCTATCTTTTAACTGGGGCTTATGCTCCCGTTGCGGCCTATTTGTCGATTGCTTTTTTTGGTTATGATGTGATTTTAGCAGCAATACGCGCATACATTGAGCTCAATCGCGTGTATGAGATGCGCCGCCAATACCAAGACCTGTTTGATAGTCCCACCACTGATGCCGCCGCGCGAGAGGAAATCAGTCAGCAGTTACGGGTTTTGGATCAACAAATAAATTTTGAGTTATTGCGTTTTAGCTCCCATGTGGCAACCACCACCGGAATTTTCTTAGCTATGGCTTGTGGGGCTCCCTTCTTTGCCACCATGCCTGCAATTGCTGTAACGGGGGCCATTTGCCTCGTGGTAATTTGTTTAATCAATTTTGCCTTAGCACCGGTGATTAACCAGCAAAGACCTCGCGACATCATTGAAGTACCTTCGGGTGGTATAAAAAAGCTGGGCTTTTTCGCCACAAAAGAACAACCATTGGATTTGCCGGCCGATGATGAAGAGAACCTGGTTGTTCTGTCTCATCAGCTCTAGAGCCTTTATCAATTGAATGCTATGCTTTTGTTACTTACATTAATTTTAAAGGTAAAGCATGTCAGCGCCAGTTGGATTACCACAATTTAGCCACATTGATACAGAGCAATTTAAAACTCATCTTGAAGGAATGTTAAAGAACCATTTAGAGCAAGTGGATCTCCTCATCAAGAATAATCATTACTACACTTGGGATAACCTAATGTATCCCCTCGAGGATATGGATGATGAGTTGGAGCGTTTTTGGTCGCCATTCTCACATCTACATTCGGTAATGGATTCTCCTGTATTACGTGATTGTTACGATGAATGCCTGCCTTTGCTTTCCGCATACGAAGCAGCAATGGGACAGAATCATGATTTGTATATGGCAATTAAATCGATTGATACGCATCCATTAAATGTCACCCAGAAAAAGTTAATCGCAGACAGCCTACTTGATTTCGAATTGTCAGGAGTTGCTCTTGAGGCACAAGATAAAAAGCGTTTTGAAGAAATTCAAACGCGTTTGGATGAGCTCTCTAACCAATTTGAACATAATATTTTGGATGCTTCCCAAGCGTTCACCATCCATGTTACCGATCCTCAACGTGTCGCGGGTATCCCTGAGCATGCATTAAGTACCGCCAGAGAATTGGCAGCTGAAAAAGGCCTTGATGGCTACATCTTCACTTTAGAAGCTCCGAGTTATCAAGCCATTGTAACCCATGCTGAAGACCGTGCTTTACGTGAGGAAATATACCAGGCTTACGTAACCAGAGCGTCGGATCAAGGGCCTAATGCGGGTACTTTTGATAATACGGCTAACATGAATGAAATACTTGCGTTACGCCATGAGCAAGCGCAGCTGTTAGGATTTAATAACTATGCGGAATTATCATTAGCCACTAAAATGGCTGACTCTACAGGGCAAGTCATGGGCTTTATGAATGACTTGGTTAAGCGCGCGCATCCTCAAGCAGAAGGTGATCTTGCTGCCCTCAAAGATTTTGCTGCCAGCAAATGGGATTTGGGCCCTCTGCAACCTTGGGATATCAGTTATTTATCAGAAAAAAGAAGACAAGATTTATTCGCGTTGTCACAAGAAGATTTACGCCCTTATTTCCCTCAACCTAAAGTAATGCAAGGCTTATTTGATTTATTGAAAATCCTTTATGGGATGACGGTCCAGGAGATTAAAGGCGTTGATGTATGGCATAAAGACGTACAATGTTATTGTGTAGTTGATGACCACGGACAAGTACGGGGCTATGTGTATACCGATCTGTTTGCCAGACCCAATAAGCATAGTGGTGCGTGGATGGATTCCTTACAAAGCCGAAGAAAATTAGACGATGGCAGCATCCAATTACCTATCGCCACTCTAACCTGTAACTTCGCCAAAGCATCAGCAAATAAACCCGCCATGCTATCCCATGATGAAGTAGAAACCTTATTCCACGAGTTTGGCCACTGCTTGCATCATATGTTAACGCAAGTTGATTATCTGGGAGCATCAGGAATTAATGGCGTGGAGTGGGATGCGGTGGAGTTACCCAGTCAATTCTTTGAAAACTGGTGCTGGGAAAAAAGTGCCTTGGATAGCCTCACTGCCCATGTGGACACTCAAGAGCCTTTACCTGAAGTACTTTATGAGCGTTTATTGGCTGCCAAGAACTTCCAATCAGCAATGGCCACCTTACGGCAAATGGAATTTAGCTTATTTGATTTTCGTATCCACCAGGAATACCAGCCGAATAACGAATCCTTCGTCAGTGACGTCTTAGCGGATGTACGCAGCAATGCTTGCATTGTACCGGTTGTTCCTTACAGCCGCTTCCAGCATAGTTTCAGCCATATTTTTGGTGGGGGTTATGCCGCAGGTTATTACAGCTACATTTGGGCTGAAGTATTATCCAGTGACGCCTTCTCCCGTTTCGAAGAGGAGGGGGTACTTAATCCTAAAACAGGTCATGATTTCCTGCATGCTATTTTAGAGGTAGGTGGCTCCAAAAAAGCGGCAGAAGCATTCCAGGATTTTCGTGGACGCCCAGCAACGGTCGATGCCTTACTGCGACATAAAGGTATTCAGGGATAATTTGCATTCGCTGTACGTCATTGCGAACCCAGTGAAGCCCCCCTTTTTTACCGAATTCCCGTGGCTTGACCACGGGAACCACAGAGGCTTGCCCCATCCATAGCTCCCGTGGCAAAGCCAGGAATTCGCAGGAGATATTCCTATCTTTAGTTAAAAATTCCCACGAGACTCTCAGCGCGCGACAATTTTTTATTGCTATTTTAAAGATAATGCCAATCTTTTTATATTTTATGTTATAATTAAAGTGTACAAATTGGGGGCGACCTGGCTTCGACGTGGGTTGCAAAACCAGAGGTGCATGCCGAGAATGAGATCTCTCGTAAATCAGGCTCAAATAAATATAAATGCAAACGATGAAAACTTTGCTGGTGAAGCTATCGCTGCCTAATCCGTAGTTATAGATAAGCCACTGTGTACCGGCCTATAAACCCGGTATCCCGTTGACCGAGCTCGCTTATTGGTATCGAATCAACGGTCATAGAAGATAAGCTAGTGTCTTAATTTCTCCCGAATTAAGATTACGAAATTCAGGGAATCGCTGTGTAGAATCCTGCCCGTCGGAGAATGCACAGTTAAATTAAAAGACAAGGCTACGCATGTAGAGCTGAAGGCAGAGGATTTGCGGACGCGGGTTCGATTCCCGCCGCCTCCACCAATTACTGTTCAAGACATTCCCATAACATCCATAATTAATCATTATTCCTGCGTCGGCGTGGCTGACAGAGTAGATGCCTGTGCTAAACTATCTGCTCTCTCACTAATAAATGCGGTAAAACGCCCCTGTTTTTGCTCGAAAAAATTGAGTAGTAGGACTTGCAGTTCTGCTCCATTTGTTATCGCATGGATGGCTGTTTAAATGGTGCGCATCGGCCGTTTCCTGGGAAGGTGTACTATAGAAAGACGGAGTTTGCTCCTTCCGTAATTATTGCGCTAGCAAGCTTCACTGCGTATAAAAAATTAGTAATGACCGCTTCCAGTTCGCGTGATGGGCCTGATTTAATATAAACAGGTATGGTCGTATCACCAAATCGTTCCTTCAGGATCTTCCGATTATTTTCCTGAGTATCAATAAGAAAAACGTTCTCCGAGCTAACTTGATAAAAATTGAGCAATATGATGTAAAACATGGGCTTTTGAGGGCCTTCTGGATGAGTTGCACCTACTATATGTACTGGAGGAGATGTATTTTGTTCGTCTTCTTCCAAAGGGATTGGGGCTAGCGATGCAATGCGATTAAAGCGAGGATCTGCATTATTATATACCTCATGGTATATCTTTCCCTGAAAATGGCGCATGGCCGTATACTGGTCCTTAGGGCGCTTGAATTCATAGGGTTGTCCATTTTGTTTTCTACCACAAAAAAGATCTCCCATTTCCGCGAAGAGGAAGTCAACAGTGCTATCGGGTTCCTCTGCAACTTTAGCCGTGATCAGTACAGGAATTAAGATAATGTCTTGCCGTGCGCATTCTTTTTGTAGCGCCTCAATCACTTGACGCCATTGTTTACTTTCCCCAATGTAGCGGATTTCATCTTGAAGGGAGGGATCGATTAGGCATCGTCTATATCAAAGGCTAATAGGATTATTTTTTGGAACATAAGCATCCACTGTGATTAGTATAAGCTAATTGTAGTGTGGAAGCATGAAGTAACTCAAGCAATAAAAGCAGCAGTAAGATCGGCAATGGATTAATGTGTGTTTTTATTGTGCTATAATTGGCTCACTGCCAGTCATGCAATTTCCAAATGGAATAATACAGCAAGGAGGTATAGCCATTTATGCCACACAATAAATATCCTTCATTAATGGTTCTTTCAACAGACTCTAATGGAGCAGTTCAATGCACGGATGATGACGATAAGCCATTGGTATTGCTTGAGCATGAGAAACCGCTAGCCTGTATTTTTGTGCCGATCCTAATTGTCGAGCAGCAGCTGGCATATAAAAATTATGTTCTGTATGTTTTTGCAAATAATGATGATCTGTCAAATAAAATCAAAAAAATTAAGCAGCATGAACAGCATGCAATCCTGTTAATAGGCACGGACTCCCAACGCGAGATTTATTACATCGAAGATCATACCTTAGTTTCTGATGCCCCGGTGTCTCTTTTCTGTGAGGCGCATCTTGAGTTGATCGAGGAACTAGAGATCGGTCTTGATGGTAAAGTGGCTAGTCGGGAATTCTATTATCTGGATGCGGTAGTTAAATTATTGCGCAATGCGGGTAATCGTGGATATGAAGCGGAAATATCAGGTACACGAGTCGGCCTTAATGTATTTTCAAGAGATTTTTCTCCCTGTAATGCTATTGTTGCAAAAAGAAAAGTAGATAATCAATTTGTGCTGCATCACTCGACCAGTGCGAGTATGGATAAAACTAGACCGGGGGTAAGTCTTTTTCTGCAAGGGGTTGGGGAAGGATTTTCCTTTGTGGCCGTGATGCAAAACCCTAGAAATAAAAAAAATCATTTAAAAGCTCCAATTCTTGCCGCTCAATTGGCAATAGAACTTGATGATGAGGGTATCGACCGCATTAATATTCCCGAGGGGTATGGGGCCATCGCATGCATCAACGGCGATACCATAATCATCGCCCAACGACTGGAATTTTTTAAGGATGAATCAGATAAACGACAGTTCATTGAGCAATTGAAAACAAAAAGCGAAGACGTTGTTCGCTTTATTGAATTAGAGAAAGAATGCCTTTCTTTACCTGAAACGGCGAAAGTACTTCGGGGTCAACTCCGAGAAGAAGATAATCTTGGAATGAGGGAGGTATACAGCAACCTTTTAGGGCAACTAGGTTTATTCTCAGCGGTACAGGAAAATTTACCCCCGAGCGAAAAAAAGAGTAAGTGCACGATAATGTAAATCGCACTCATATGATAAAAGTATTACTGACTGAGGGGGGTTCTCCTCCGACATCTCACTGTTTAAGATAATGTTTCATGGCACATTTTTTGTGACACACCTATTACTTAGAGCTATTGTTACTCTCTCCTACGCTGTTTTCTTTTGACCTAAATATATCTTGTGTGGTAAAAGTTGGTCAAAATTCCAACTATTTATTAAGCAAATTGGCTGTTGGATTAGCGCTAATGCTGGCGCTTGCATTCCCTTTATATGGATATCATGCCGCTATAAATTGCTGGAATAATGATGCTGTTGAACGAGATGAGCTCATGCAGGAAAGTCTGCCATCTCCTGCACCATAGTTTGCCAAATTAAGCTCAGTCAGCGCCTATTTTACTCTGATTGGCCGATTCCATCAAAAATGGGATGCAAAATTGACAATGATATAAAAAATCCGTAGCATTTTTATTGAAAAGTTCATCCACTGTCTTATTCATATAAACGGACTTATAACTATTTGCATGGAGTTTTGCATGACATTAAATAAAATCACTGGCGCAATAATGGCGGTATTGTTTATAAGCAGTTACCAAGGATATGCTGGTACCATGGGGGCTACTGTGCTTACTCCAGGAAAAATATATGTGAGCGCTTTTGGTGGTGCTGGTGCTGCAGATAAAGTGAGTATTAAGCAGTTTGGAACCGTTTTTTTCCCCGAAGCAGTCGGCGGTCCCTTGGCAGTTGATGCGTTTGGTAGAGCTGATAGTGGAACTGTCGGGCTGGTTGGTGGACATGTAGGATATCAATGGTCTGCGATAAACTTATTCAATTCACGAATAGGAATCTCACCTGCGACTGAATTAGAAGGATATTACCTTGGCAAAGCTACGTTCACTGGTCATGCAGTAAATTACAATACGCTTCAACGTTTGGAGCGTGATTTTTTAGCAACCTATCCGGTGAACACTGGTGTATTCCTTATCAATGCTGTGGCAAACATTCATCTTGCAAACCAGGCTATTTTCTATCCTTATGTGGGAGCTGGTATTGGTGCTGGCGTTTTATCTATTGCAGACGCAGATTCTCTGCAAGTTTCCCCGCGTGAGCCTGGTATTAATCATTATAACTCCAATAGAAATAGTTCGAATACTACCTTTGCTGCTCAGGTAAAAGCGGGTTTAAGTGCCCAGCTAACTTCCCATATAGATATATTTGGTGAATATCGCTGGCTTTATCTTGCAAGCAGCCACTATACCTTCGGGTCAACGGTTTATCCCACCCACGCAGCGACAAGCAGCTGGTTAGTGAAATTCGGTTCGCAAAACTACAACTTAGGAGCGGTAGGTCTACGTTATAGTATTTAAATCAAATTTAAAGGAATAACCCTCTCCTGTGGGCGGGAGGGGTATTGATGGGTATGAGCGATGCAATAATTAAGGTGTCATACTTAAGTTGTTTAAGTTTTCTTCCAGCAAAAACTCTTCAGAAAATACCGCTGTTAAGGCTAAGTTCAAATCGAGCGTCGCCTCCATAAGCCCTTTCTTTAGTTGTGGGGCAAATATGAGGTGGGGAGTTGGCAATCCAGCCACTGTTTTCTCCAAATCGGAAACGGCTTTTGATTTCTCTTGAACGAGTTTAATACCATCAAGCCTTGCGATAAGCGAGCATTGTTCTTCTAGGGTGAAGTGTGAAGCAATTTTTTTGGTATTTTCCAAATGCAGCAGGTGCTCGCTTAATAAATCGACATAACGCTGGCGGCATGCCATGAGGCCGGACAGCAATATTTCATCGATTATAATGTGTTCTTCCCTTAGTTTATTTTCAATACTTTTCGCAGGAACAGTGATAAAAGCAAGCATTAGTGCTTCATCTTCCATCGTTACGATATGATTTTCAAGAACGCTATTGAAGAGTATATTATTGAGGTGGCCTATGAGCTGGATGGCTGCTTTTCTCTTTTCTTCGGTTACTAGCGGGTATTGTTTAATCGTATATTCAAATAACTCGAGCTGAATCGGTAATAATGCTTCTGTGACTAAAAGTCCCTTGGCCTTCATTGACTTGGTAAATGCAACTAATGCATCGTAATGAATGTCATTGTTTTTGAGTTTGGGAGAAACAACGGTGTCTAATAGATTTATCCAGGATAATTTATCTTACGATTGGGCATAGAGGGATTTTTTATAGTCGTTATATGCGGTTTGACTGGCTTCATCATTGAATCTCTCAGTGCTACTACTAATAAAAGGCATCCTGAACCTCAAAAATTCAAGTAAAAGAAGTGGGTGATTATCCCTTATTTTTACGTATCATGCGAGTGGAAAGAGCATACACTTATTGCTAAGATGATTTGTCTAATTGAACAAATCATGGATTGATAACGATGCCAAAATTAAAAAATAAAATAGTTTTAATTACGGGTAGTACAAAATCAATTGGTCTTGCTGTTGCTGAGTCTTTTTGTAAGAAAGGTGCTCAAGTCATTGTCACCGGCAGGTTATCATCGGCTGAAGGGGAGAAATTTGCTCAATCAATTGGAGCAAGTGATTATTTAAGCTTGGATGTTAGCTCCGAACAAAATTGGCAAAAAGTCGCTGAATATATTAAAAACAAATACCAACGGCTTGATGTATTAGTTAACAATGCCGGTATTGATTCTGCTCCTCAATCAGCGCAGCCTCAAGATATAGAAAATTGTTCTCTTGATGATTGGCGCACGGTGCATGCGGTTAATTTAGATGGAGCGTTTCTCGGTTGTAAAACGATGATGCCACTTTTGAAAAACAGCGCCAACGCGTCAATTATTAACATGGGGTCGCGCTCGGGTTTAGTTGGGATTCCCTCAAATGTGGCATATGCCTCAAGTAAGGCCGCTATTTTGAATCTTACTAGAACCGTAGCTATCCATTGTGCAAAGAAGGGATATCCGGTTCGCTGCAATGTTATTGTCCCTGCTGCTATTCTGACGGAAATGTGGGATGCGGAATTTGGTCTAGATGAGGGGCGTGAGCAACGTATAAAAGCATATGCGGATAGCATTCCGTTAAAACGGATGGGGCAAGCCAGTGAGGTTGCAAGCCTTGCGGTATTTTTAGCCTCCGATGATTCTTTGTTTATTACTGGCTCACAATATAATATTGATGGAGGTATTATGGCCGGTACGGGATCTTATGGAAACATAAAAAATACCGCTTCCCCTCGATTTTTTACTTTGCCCTTAAGTGAAAAAATAGACGAAAAAACACCTTTATCGCAACCTTCGACTGCACCACTATAGTTTATTTATGAAGCAGTTGATGAGTGCGAAAAAAAAGATGTGGGAAAAAAATAATTTCCTACAAGACATCAAAGTCAGTATCGGCTATTCTGCTAATTGCATTTTTATGAGTAAAAGGAATTTAATATGAGTAAAGTACTAGTATTGTATTATTCAAGCTATGGTCACGTTGAGACAATGGCTTATGCGGTGGCAGAAGGGGCCAAAGAAGTTCCTGGGGTTGAGGTGGTGGTTAAGCGCGTACCCGAAACCATGCCTGATGAAATTGCCAAAAAGGCAGGGGTAAAGTTTGATCAACAAGCCCCAATCGCAAGTCCTGCAGAGTTAGCTGATTATGATGCCATTATTTTTGGCACACCTACTCGTTTTGGTAATATGGCTGCACAAATGCGTAACTTTCTTGATCAAACGGGCAGCTTATGGGTGCAAGGGAAATTAATTGGTAAAATAGGAAGCGTTTTTGTGTCTACCGGTACCGGGGGCGGAAATGAAACTACGATTACCTCTTTTTGGAATACGCTTGCCCATCATGGGATGTTGATAACCGGGGTTCCTTATAGTGAATCAAGCTTGTTTGAGTTGAGTGAAATGCGTGGAAGCTCACCTTACGGTGCAGGCACCATTGCCGGCGCAGATGGCAGCCGTACTCCCTTAGAAATTGAAAAGAAAATTGCTCGTTCCCAAGGGCGCCATGTTGCTGAACTTAGCAAAAAAATAGCTTAAACGGGTTGGATGTCATCATTCCCGTGAGGGCAATGATGACATTCGCATATCTTTTTCCATGTCTGTTGAAATACCTGTTTTATTATTAAACTCAGCGCAGAGATAAATATTAATAAGCTGGGATTTTTAATTTGACAAAATAATAAAATAAAGCCATTTTAATATTTTAATCAAAGGAAGGATTAAATTTTATGATTGGATGCGACCGAGCGAATAGATGCCGACACCTAATTAAATTTTTGTGTGGTTCTTCGTTGTTATTTATTATTGGTACTCCTATTTATGCTGCGCCACCAGAGACGAAAAAGCCTAATTTTATTGTCATTATGACTGATGATGTGGGCTGGGGTGATTTAGGTTCATATGGTGGCGGCGCGATGCGTGGAGCTCCTACGCCTAATCTCGATCGCATGGCGGCAGAAGGGATGCGCTTTGTTAATTATTACGGCCAGGCAAGTTGTACTGCGGGGCGGGCTTCTTTCATTACGGGGCGTATACCCATTAGAACTGCTCTCTCTGGTGTGTTAGCCCCAGGAGATCCCAATGGGTTAACTAAAGAAACTCCTACTATTGCGCAGTTTTTAAAGCAAGCAAACTATACTACCGTGCAGTTTGGTAAATGGCACTTGGGCGACAAACCAGAAAATTTCCCCACGGCTAATGGCTTTGATGAAATGTATCATATGCTTCCGTATTATGCGGGGGTCTATGCTTATGATAATCTTGATTTACATCCTAATTTTCCCATCCATGATCCGCAATTTCAAAAAACTTGGGGCCAGTTGGCGGTACTCTCCGAATTTGAAGGGAAAGCAGGGCAAGCACCTAAAGTAGTTAGAGAAAAATTTGATTTTAATGATTTGGCTACCGGCGATGATACGATGCGTGCTGATGCCATTAAGTGGATTCAGTCGCATGCTCATGATGCCAATCCATTTTTTGTTTATTTAAACTTCCAAAAAGTTCACAACCCCAATAATCCTTCTCCACGTTGGAAAGGCAAATCTCCTGGGGGGGGCAATTACTTGGATTCGTTAATGGAGCTGGATGACAATAGTGGGCAAATCATTCAGGCTATTAGAGATTTGGGTATTGCAGAAAATACCTTGATTGTGTGGACTACCGATAATGGGGCTTGGATTGATGCATGGCCTGATGCCGGTTATACGCCATTTCGTGGTATGAAGGGCTCTACCTTTGAAGGGGGATTCCGAGTTCCTGCTATTGCTTGGTGGCCAGGACATATCAAACCAGGTCTGGTAAATATGGACATGTTTTCCCATATGGATTGGTGGCCAACCTTTGCCAAACTAGCCGGCCTTGAACCACCTACCCATGAGTGGAAAGATAACAATAATAAGCCGATTATTTTTGATGGAATTGATTTAAGTGATTCATTATTAAGTAAAGGTCCGGGCAAACGCGACAGCTTCATTTACTTTAATGGATTACAATTTGGTGGTATTCGGGTTAAAAATTTCAAAATGGTCTTTTCCGCCAAAGACACTTGGTTAGGCCCAGAAAAACCATTAAAGATTGGGGCTTTATATAACCTATGGTGGGATCCTGCGGAGCAATATGATGTGGTCTTTAACGGGGCTGCACCCACTGGCGGTAATCAAACCTCGCCTGGCCGTAACTCCGGCCAAGATAGTGGTTGGATTGGAGTCTATATTAATCCTGTCCTGATTAACTTTTTTGATGAGTTGAAAACGCATCCTAACGTTCCTTATAACCCTTGGGGTGAAGGGCTTGCGAAAATTATTCCTGATGAATTTAAGTAGTCTTTAAAGAACAAAGCTTGAGTTTGCTGCTCGGGCTTTGTTGTGTTTACTAAGGTCTTTATTTATGTCTTCCTTGATCCAAAAGAGTTTTTTCTTTCTGCTACTCCAAAGTGGCCTGTTATTTCCTGAAGTGCTGATGGCTCAATCTGAAGCATCTCCCTGTTCATGCAATAAAACGCCTGCTCGTTTTGCAGCGAATGCCAATAAAACACCGGCAATTACCGAAGCAAAGCATGCTCTACTAAAAGGGATGGTAAAAATTCCTGCAGGGACTTTTATGATGGGAGGTGACAATCATCAGGCCAGAAGGGATGAGTTACCTAAGCATCAGGTAAGTGTCAGTAGTTTTTGGCTCGATCAATATGAAGTTACTAATGCCCAATTTACGGAGTTTGTTAATAAAACGCATTATATTACCACTGCGGAAACCAAACCCGATTGGGAGCTTTTAAAAAAACAGCTTCCTCCTGATACACCTAAACCGGATGAGAGTGTGTTAGTACCTGCATCTTTAGTTTTTTCTCCGCCTAATCATCCTGTGCCGCTGGATAATTTTGCCCAATGGTGGACCTGGATGCCCGGAGCTGATTGGCGTCACCCGCATGGGCCAGACAGTAAAATAGAAGAATTAAAACAGCCTGTAGTTCATGTTTCTTGGGATGATGCACTTGCCTATTGTCGTTGGGTTGGTAAACGCTTACCACGTGAAGCAGAATGGGAATGGGCTGCGCGTGGAGGCTTAAAAAATAAAATTTATCCGTGGGGTAATGAACCCATCGATGAAGGTGAGGTTAAAGCAAATACCTGGCAAGGGGAGTTTCCTTATAAAAATACGCTACGTGATAAATATTATTATGCAGCGCCCGTTGGTTCTTTTGCTCCTAATGCTTATGGCTTGTATGACATGGCTGGAAATGTTTGGGAATGGGTCGCTGATTGGTATCATGTAAATTATTACCAAACAATCGTCTCCCAGAAAGTAGTTGATCCTCAGGGGCCGGAAAAGAGTTATGATCCTGATGAGCCCACGATGCCGAAACGCGTATTACGTGGAGGTTCTTATTTATGCAATGAGTCCTATTGTTCTGGATATCGGGTTGCTGCACGCATGAAATCCTCTCCGGATACGAGCATGGAGCATATAGGATTTCGTTGTGCAATCAGCATGAGCGAGCCTAAAAAATAGCCATCACCTCACAACGAGGTGTTTAACTTTATAAATAAAATGGATTTTGGTATGAGAAATAAAAAATACGCCCTGTTCCTTTATTTTATGCTCTTGGGCTTATATGGCCCAAGCTTATATGCTGATGAGGGGGGAATTAGTTTTTGGGTTCCTGGGTATTTTGGAACTTTGGCAGCGGCGCCATTACAGCCTGGACTTTCCCTGGCATCAGTGTATTACCATTCTTCGGTGAGTGCAGGCTCTGAAGTTGCGTTTGCCCGTCAGGTCACTTTAGGCAATATTCGTCAGCGATTTACCGGAAAGTTGAATGTTGATCTCAATGCGGAGGTGGATTTATATTTTGCTATTCCCAGCTATACCTTTAAAAAGAAAATATTAAACGGGCAGGCAATGATCGCCATGGCGGTCCCTTATGGCCGCAGTCAAGCCACCGTCAATGGTACTTTTCTGGGAAATCTGGGGTTTGGCTCCGGTTTTGTTTTGGGAAAGTCGCGCACTGATTCGGTAACTTCAGTTGGCGATTTAGCGCCTTTAGCTAGTTTGCGCTGGAATCATCAGGTTCATAATTTCATGATTTACATTGCCGAGAGTGTGCCAGTTGGGGCTTATGATGCCAAAAGACTGGCGAATTTGGGCTCGAATCATCCCAGTCTTGATGGCGGTATGGGCTATACCTATTTTAACCCTGAATCCGGGTATGAGTTTTCTTCGGTAGCAGGCTGGACTTATAATTTTGAAAATAAGCGTACCCATTATCAAAATGGTGTTGATATGCACTGGGATTTTAGTGCCTCTAAATTTTTTGCTAAAAAAACGCAAGTAGGCGCAGTGGGGTATATCTACCAACAATTGTCTTGTGATCGGGGGAATCGTAATTTTGTGGGGTGTTTTAAATCGCGCGTATTTAGTGCCGGCCCCCAAATTGGGTATTTAAAAGTATTTAAACAGGTACAGGTTTTGCTTAATATCAAAGGTTATAAAGAGTTTGATGCACAGGCCAGAGCCTCAGGATGGAATAGTTGGCTTACTCTTTCTATCTCCCCCTTTAACACGACAGGTTAAGACTTATAGGAGAAGTTATTCTAATGGAAAATAATAATTCGCTACACCCATGGACCGCTCGATTTGTTGTGGGAATCATCATACTTCTGCTCACATTTATCGGATTGATTCTGACCAATATGAAAGCATCAGGTGCCTGGCAGTTTTGGCAAGTCGCCACCGTTATTATTGCGCTACTGGCCTTGGGATTGAGTTTTTATCTTAAGCGTATGAATGCTATTTCAACACCCGCTCTGCTGTGGCATGAAATTTTGCATTGGTTGGGACTAATTGGTTCGGTTTATATCATGTCAATTTATGTTGACATAGGAATTATCAGCCCATTTCTCGGAACCTTAGGAGTAATGACCCTCATTGCGCAAGCGGTTTTTTTGGCAGGTATTTATATTGAATCAACTTTTCTGTTTATAGGAATTGTACTGGGTTTATTTGCTATCTGTATTGCCTGGATGGAAACCCATATCTTTCTTTTAATTGTGCCAATTTTAATTATTGCCATTGTCGCCTTGGGTCTTTTTATGCGCCGTAAGCATTTATCTGCTGTAGCAGCAGCACCCAAAGAATAAGGCAAAGTAAAGATAGTCCTGGTAGCACGCAACTGACTCTACTCCTTCGTCTCCGGATCTCCGGGTTGATGTGTCTAAGCGGCAATAGCAAGCAACCAGGGGGCCACGATGCCGCATAAAGACATCATTAAGCAAGGACCCCAAGCTCAAACCAAGCAATAGGTTCTTGCTCTTCAGTATAAATATGAGTAAACCAAGAGGGCATCGATGCCGTAGATGGCGAATTGTTTTCCAAGCTTTCTTGCTTTGGTAAATAACTATAAAACAATTTCTCTAGCGCCTGATTATCATCAATTAACAGGGCAACCTGATTCACTACATAATAAGTTTCGCGCGGTTTAATCTTGCTACCTTTTTGAGCTAGCCAGCGTAAAGAGGCTAAACCAATAAACAGAGACCAGGCACAGAATAAACGGTAGGGGCGTCCGACAATGATGGGAATACTTTTGAGGTAGGCAAGCGCATGCTGGGCATTGATGCCCATACTCTCTTGTAAATTGGTCCCCGGCGCAACAAAATAACGCCCGCAGGCCTCATCTTCTATTTTATCTTTTAAGATATTAACTTTTTGTAAAAACAGGCCAAAATGAAATGATTGATTCAATAGCTTGGTCGTCCATTGAAAATCAGCAATGGCGTAAGTAAAAATTTGTGACAGTAATTTGCCAACGATTCCTGCAACAAAAAAGCAATACTGGTTAGTGGTCACGAGCGATGGAAAGAGAATTTTGTCTTCAACCCTATAATGATGCAGAAAGTGTTGCATTCCCTCCATCATTTGCACCATCGTATGGATCAATGCGCTGCTTACGGGCGCGGGTAATTTATCTTTATCCGCCAATAAGAGGGGAAGATCGCAAAGGAGTTGCTTCTCTTCCGCTGGTAATTGCGCTGGAAAACTAGCAAGCCATTTAATGAATTGTTCATTAGATGGCTTTTCTGTTAGAAATGATTTGAATACCGCAAACGATTTATTTTGTTCTTGCCTATCCTCCCAGTTTGCATCCTCGATGCTGTCGACGACACGCAAAAACAAATAACACAATGCCACCCATTCTTTAGTCGGAGAAGTTAATTGGCTAATACAAAAGCTGAAACTTCTGCTTACACGTTCTAAGTGCTGATGATAAAAAGAAAACGGTTGCATAAGGTCTTAACCAACTTGTCCTTCACTTTGCGGTAGGTTCTTTCTTATCCTGCGATAACTCTCCTCAATCCTTTTTGCCAATTCATCATAGGAAATATCGTTTTTCCATACATGCATGAGCGAAAATAAATAAAGGAATCCAAACTCCAAATCATTTTCCAAGAGTGTATTACTGTACTTGATAAACTTATCTAAGTTGGCAAATGGCCGGGATAAAGGCTTGGGTTTAGCCTGTTCCATATCAGCAAACATCAGATCAAAGGCATCTTGCATGTAATGGGGCAGAGGGATATTGCCATCAAACACGCGATGGTCAACGCTTAAACCAACAGGCAATATGTCTTGTGCTTCAAATTGCTGCGTTGCTTTATTCCAAACCTGTTTCTTTTCAATTTCGGTTAAGGTTAATTTAAAGGTTTCACTGGGAAACAAGGGCGAAATAGCTGCTTGATAACCCCAATGACCAATGTTACTTAATGAAATAGCGGGTCTTGCAAATAAGAAATCACGATAAGTGCGTTCATGGCGAGGAGTCAGCAAACGGTTTACTACCTCATTTAAAAAGGGATGTTCTTTTTGTAGGGCTTGGGTTTTTTTATAGCAATAGGTCATGATGGTCATGTCATGCTGAATATGCTGTGCTAATTCCGCCATCGTCATTTCATGACAATTGGTAAACTCAATCGCGCCTAATTGCTCACTGCCGGGAATCTTTACTGCAAGCGCTACATGGCTGTCGTGTGAGTTATACAGTTTATGGTTGAAAATATAATTTCTTGCCTGCGGGTTATCATAACAGGCCTTGCTTAATGCTTGTAACATCAGGCAAGTGATGGTTTCTGGTTTAAATTTTTTTTCGAAGAAACAAACCGGGCTCACATTAATGCTAAAAATGGCTGACTCAGTTGGTAGTTCGGGATCATTCCATAAGGCTGACAATAACTTACGCACATTGGTCAATTCCACCGGCGTGTCTTTTTCATAATCATGGGATAAGTTTTGCAACAATAAGGGCATACTCTCCATAAACAATTGCCAATGGGTAGAGGGGGTGATGCCTATCTGCTTCAGCATGGTGTGTTGTTTTTGATTAATATTATTCATCAACTTCAATGAACCCTCCTTGCCTAAAAGAATACCAAGGGTGGTAACATACTGTTCATGTGCGAATACGGTATTAATTAATTCATTTTCAAAAATAGCTAATTTTTTCTTTAAATAGTCTTTATTAGGCAAGCCAATCTGGCGGTATAAATCATATTCATCCATATGCCTGCTTTCATCGGCCAGCACTGCCTCAAAAACGCTAACAGCAATATTTTTCTCAGTCATCGCAACGCATAACTCTTCGACCCAACCTTCTCCAACTAGATTGACTAAAGTTAAAGAGGTTGCTAAATCCTCTTCGCTGTCCATGGAGGATATAAAATGATTGATGCTCTTTTGATGTCCTAGGGGTAATGCATAAGGTGCCGATAGCTGGAAGGCCAGGCGGGTAAACATCGTCGCATGAAAAATCTCATCTGTAATTTGCTGGCGCATTTGTTGATACAACTCAGTGCCTTGAAGTTTGTCAAGGGATCTGATTAGGCCTCTTAAACCAATGGTTTCTAATTGGGCAAATAATGAGAATAAATGAATGTAGATAAGTTTATCATGCTCTAGTTGAAATGGTATTTCATTATAAAATATCTTATCAATGCGATTTTGGATGGTTTCTTTTTCCTCTGCGGTGAGGATAGACCATGCCTTGTTTAAGGCTCTTTCTGCACTCCAAGTTGGTTTGATCAAATCATTTAATTGAGTCATAAATTAATACCAGTCCCTTAGTTAGGAAATATGCGTTTACACTCTACCATAGTTGGCGAATTGTAAAAATATATCAAGAAGATAAAAGATATAGAGCTCGTTTAGAAAATGCTGTTTCTGCCTAAACATGGTAGCCTGTTTCGCGCCCTGTACTCTGGAAGCGATGCCTTTCAGGTAACAACATCATTGCACGCTTATACTTTTTTACTTTAAGATGAATCTCTGTGGATTCTGGGAATTGAGATGATGCTCCGCTTCGGTTACTGACCCTTACTTAACTTCGTCGCAATAAGTCTAAGCTTCTTGCTGCTTGGTATATTGCCAAAACAAAGAGTTATTATGACAACATTAGAATGGTTAACGAAACTCATTGCTTTTGATACAACGTCACGTAATTCAAATATACCACTCATTGATTATGTAGCGAATGCCTTTAATGAGCTGCATCTTGAGCCGATTTTGATTCATGATGCTAAAGAGCCCAAAGCTAATTTATTGGCGACTTTACCGGGAAAAAATGGCTGCCGCGAGGGGGGCATTGTCTTGTCCGGCCACACAGATGTAG
Organism: Legionella lytica; assembly: GCF_044626755.1. Classification (GTDB taxonomy): domain Bacteria; phylum Pseudomonadota; class Gammaproteobacteria; order Legionellales; family Legionellaceae; genus Legionella; species Legionella lytica_A. The sequence goes on from NZ_JBGORX010000008.1 coordinate 90,817, forward strand.
TTCCGGTGGATGGGCAGGATTGGGCAACGGATCCCTTTAAAGCAACTGTCATTGGCGATAAAGTCTATGGGCGTGGTGCTTGCGACATGAAAGGCTTTATTGCGGTTGTTATGGCGCTTATTCCTAAATTGAAAGCGCAAAACTTTCTTTTCCCTATTCATTTTGCCTTTTCTTATGATGAGGAAGTGGGTTGCCTGGGGGCACCGCATTTAATTGACAAAATGCGGGCACTGAATTATCAACCTAAAGCCTGTATTGTGGGTGAGCCAACGCTCATGTTGCCAGTTATAGGTCATAAGGGAATACGCGTTTATCGGTGCCAAGTTCATGGTGTTGCCGCTCATTCATCATTGACTGCTCAAGGATGTAATGCCATTGAGCATGCGGCAAGCCTCATTAGCTATCTTCGTTCCATCGCTCAGCGTTTCAAAAGTACAGGGGCTAAAGATCATGCCTATGATGTGCCTTATACGACCGTAACTACTAATTTGGTTAAAGGTGGAAATGCTTATAATACTATTCCCGGTTTATGTGAGTTTGTTTTTGAGTTTAGGAACTTGGCACAAGACAATCCGGACGTACTCCATAATACTATTTTGGCATACGTTGCAGAGCAGTTAGAACCCGCTATGCGTGAAGAGCAATCGCAGGCTAAGGTTGTGGTGGATACTATTGCGAATGCTCCTGGTTTAGATACTTCGCCTACGGAAGCACTGGTACGCGCTGCTCAAGCCGTCAGTAATCGCTCTGAAATATTAAAGGTTGCTTATGCCACTGAAGCGGGATTATTTCAACAAGCGCAGATACCAACGATTGTCTGTGGTCCTGGAAGTATTGAACAAGCACATCGTGCCGATGAATTTGTGGCCTTAGCACAATTAGAGCAGTGTGAGCGCTTTATCCTGGATATGCTGCACGCATCATTTTTAGGAAACTAGAAAGTTCAAGATGCCACGTCTTTCCGTGTCATACGTTACTCTAGTTAAATTTTGCAGTGGGGAGCAGCAGGGCTATAAAATAGCCCCAATTTACCCATTTCCTTATTTACGTTTTGGTAAGGCCACATACAATGAGCCGGTGTGATTCAATTCATTTGCTTCCACACCAGCGCGATCCCCTTCACCCTTGTAGACGTCCACATGAGCTCCGACAATGGCGCCACCAGTATCTTGAGCTACACACCAGGAGGTGGTTTTTTTGCAGTTATAAATAAAGTTCATACCTACCGGAATGACTCTATGATCGGTTGCACAGGAAGCATGGGCTGTTAGCGAAATATTTTCTGAGCCATAAGGTCCGCCCTCTTCTTTAACAAAGAAAACATAGCTTTGATCACGATTGCGCAAGTTATCTGCTTTGGCACGGTTACGTGGGTTATCCAGATATTGGCGAATTTGCTTTTCTGAGGCGGCACTTTGTTTGATTTCTTTAGATACATTACAACGTAATTTGGCTTCATCATGGCACTTAGGATCTTTAGCACAACGTTCGATGTTATCGAGGTTACCACCACAGGTTGGGTCTTGGGCGCATTGGACTATACGGCCTAACATCGTGCGCGGTCTGCCATTGAAGCCATCGTAATTGATATGAATTAACTTGCCATCAAGTATTAATGAACCGGAGCCTTCAAGCATTAAAAATGCTGGGTCATTTGCATCTTTAACATAACCAAGGATGTGTTTGGCGGGTAAGGCGCCATGCTCAATTTCTTCGCGGTCTGGAATAATTGAGTAGGTGCCATTGGCATTTTTCATACAAAATCCACGCGGTATTTTGGTGAGTGGGTCCACACCACATAGAGGGCCTTTTAACTTAAGTCTCTTGCTCTCGGCTGCTGCATTGACTATTCCTGGATTGCCATAGAGTGGATATAAAAACGCACCTCCACGTTTACTCCGCGCTTCCACCGCGGCTGGCGCGTAATAAGCAGTAAATTGAAACTCACCCCTTTTAAAGCCTGCATGGTTTTCTGGCCAGCCCTCACTTTTATACCAGTCAAACTCGGTTTTAAGGTTGGTTAAATATTTTTGAAAATCCCCTCGAGCCGCCTTGGCAAAAGTGAGGAGCTTTTTATTGGTATTAATACACCATTCTTGACGGGTAAAGCGATGGCCTGCAATCGCCACCGTCTGATATTCGCCCCGATTTTTAGTGCAATTGGCAATCTGATGATTTAAGGCATCAATGATTTCATTCATATTGCCCACAGGATTATCTAATGGGAGTTCGGATACGGAAATTTTATGAAACTTAAAGCGCAACACCCCAGGCTCCTTGGCGGCCATTTTTTGCCGAGTAGTAAAGTCCGCGAAGCGTCTAACATCCAAACAACGCTGGATGGGATCAGCAGGCAGGGCTGCTTGCGTAACGATGCTAAACATCATGAGGGCAATTATGAGAGCTGATTGAAACATGTGTATCCTTGTGCCTGGCTAGGGTTGAGTTAGTACCAGGATTATATAGGCTCTTGCTCAGTCATCAAAGACATACAGGGTGTTTAATTGCTGGGCCATTCTTCATCGCCAAATAATGGCCCAAAAAGAGGAGCATTCCCGGTTTCTTTACTCCAAAAAATAGTCCCAAGATCAAAATGCCACCATTCATGCTGATAAGAAGTAAAACCGGCTTTTTCCATTAAACCTCTCAGCAGATTGCGCTGTTTTTTGATACTCACTTCTGCAGCAGATAAATTGATTTGTTGATTGAAATAGTCGCGATCAGCCTTTTCACTGCAATCATCAAAGGCGGTTCCCATCTCCAATTCGATGCCCGTAGCAACATCATATAAGGTCAGATCTATGGCACCGCCACTTAAGTGAGGAGGGCAGTATGAATCACCTCTCTGTGATGAGGGCGACATATATTTCTTGGTTTCGGCATAATTTTCTTCATCACTCAACTGCGGATTTTTTTTCCTAATTTCATTCCTCATCCACGTAAATAAAGCACCTTGTACTTCTCGGGGACGATACACATCCCAGATAAGCAGACCATATTCGGCAGGAAGTAGCTCAAGCACATTGAGTAACCGCAGCAGAACCGCCCTACGCCCATAAACATGAGGAACACCACTAAATCCCAATTTGTAATATTGCGGGTATACTCTGATTCGTGGATGGGTTTGGTTAGTTAGTTTTATAGGAGCATAGTCATTATCTGAAAAATCGTTTGTCATTATCTTTAATCCTTTAGTGAATCACAACTCACAAGGCCTTATTAACTCAAAATCCGCCTCGACCTTGGAATAGGCGTTGTATCCTAATCGAGCGATAAGATTAAGTTTATTGGTATCAATTCGCTGATTCTGAGTTAAAATTTCAGGATTAAGGTGGATCCCAACTACTTTACCAATAACCATGCGATTAATTAAGTTCGAATCAGCTGGTGTTGGTAATTGAATTGACTCATGATATACACATTCCAGACTAATTGGAGATTCTTTGACTCTACGTGTTTTAATGAGTTCTCCTGGCAAATGTTTTATCCCTGCGACCTCAAATTCATTCGTTTCTCGCGAAAAATCCTGTGAAGTAATATTCATTGCCTCTTTATGGGTATAACTGACTAGATTTACGGTGAACTCTTTAGTCTCTTCCACATTTTTTAGCGTATCCTTGGCTCCACCATCGTTATGCGAACCAGTGGTCGCAAACATAATCATCGGTGGGTCCTCACAGACAATATTAAAATAACTAAAAGGAGATAAATTATGATTACCTTCAGTATCCTTGGAGCTGATCCAGGCAATAGGCCTGGGTACAACACAGGCTTTAAAAATTCCCCGAGGCAATTTCTGGGATGTGTGAAAAAACATGATAATGTATTCCTTTATTTTAAATCAGGCTGGCTGGATGCGCATTTGCTGCCCGCGAAGGTATCATATGCTTCATCTTGTACACAATTGTAATAGGCTGATAGTGAACGTTTATAGTAAAGATATTTTATCCCATCCTGAGTTTTATATCGCTAGATTTACTCAAGCTCCTGAGTTGCCCTATGTTTTTTTTATCCATGGGGGGCCTGGCCTTAATTGTGGAATCATTGAGTATTTTATTGAGCACCATAATTTATTTAACTCTTTGTGCTATAACATTATTGTGTATGATCAACGTAATTGTGGAAGGTCAGCTCACTCTATTAAGCAAATGTTGCATCAAGACAATCTCAATGATTTACACCAAATAATTCTATATCTTGCGAAACAATACAATATAAGTATCTCTGCCTTAATTGGTCATAGCTATGGAGCTAAATTACTTTGTGATTACTATCAAAGTAAGGGATCTTTTATTCCTGGTATTTTTATTTCTACGGCTAAATCTATATTAACTCCTCGCCTGAATAACTTAATGCTTGATCTCGCCTATTTGAAGCAACGCAACTTGGACTTATATAACGAAGTGTTCCATAACCTGGATAACTTTGATGTTAGTAATCTTTGGGATATTTCAGAACAACTTGCTCCCGTGTTTCAAGAAAATAAGAATAGACCTTATTTATACTGGGCTAATTTGCAATGTTATAGCCAAGCCCAAGACGCGCAAAAAAAGATTGATTTACCTCTGAATACAGAAACGTTTAGTAGCGTAAGAGAGGACCTTTATGCAAACGAGTCTAATTTTTCAGTTGATATTGCTAAGCTTGAAGTGCCTACTTTATGGATAAATGGATTTCATGACCTGGTTATTAATGGGAATGACATGACGGTGTCCCACGAACAAAACATAACAACTTTTTATAAATCCGCTCATTATCCTCATTTAGAGGAGCCTGAGCGTTTTGTTGCTCTGTTAAATGAGTTTATTAGTCGCCGCTCAAATGAAAATACAAGATGATGGTTACAAGTCACTGTGTACTTTTGCGGGATTATGCCGCATAAAAATTAGGTCTCTCTGGTTTAGTGAACCTCTTCCCTAGAAATGTCGCTTTCTGGGGTTAAGTGACCGAATATTTAGCTGAATGTCTGGTTTCACCAAGGTGCCCAGCGAGCGCTCTTTATTTTGAGTGAAGTCTAGTTTAAATCTTCATCTTGGATAAATAAGCAATAACTGTTTCGATTAATTGGGTCTTAGAAAATACGCCAAATTTCAGTTTTATGTTATTTAAATGTTCCTCAACGGTGCGTGCAGAAATACTTAGTTGATAGGCAACTTGTTTGGCAGATTTTCCCGTTAGACTGGGGAATAGACAATCGCATTCACGATTGGTTAGGGTAATGTTATGTGCTTTCAAGAAATGGGCTGCTAGTTTTCTTTCTTCAATTAGCGAGAGGCTGTGTTGAAAATTTTTTTTGTTATTAGGGGTGATGGCATTAAGAAAGATTTTTCTTTGCTCATCATATAGGTCATCGTGTGGCGTGTCATAAACTGGGCAGTCAAGTTCATATTGGACCTGATAAATGCTGGATAAGGTTTTTGAATGACTAATTTGTTCTTTGTAGTGGGTAATAAATTTTTGCAGTAGGTCCAGATTAGAAAAATAGGATTGATTTATTTCTGGCTTCGGGAGGTGCGTTGCAAAATGATAATAATTTCGTAGGTTGGCTGTGTTTTCAATAATGGTGAAGGTATGAAAAACACCAAAAGCTAAAGATTCTTCTTCCATCATTTTACACAAGCCATTCAGTTCGATCGTATCCCAAGTAATAAAATTATGCTGTTGTCCTAAATCGATGGTGTGTAGATCCGCATTGTAGTATTCGTGTTTCAGATAATGCTCAAAAAAATCAGGATTAGTACTTGCTGCTGAAAATTGATTATTTTCCGTAAGCTGGGCGTGGCCGAAATAGGTTATATCGAGATGGTGTAGAGGGCTGCAAATATCTTGAATATCTTGAGAGTAAGTAAGTGCAGGATGTTTGATAATACTTGATGTCATAGAAAAACCTTAGCGCTTGGCACCAGTGATTCGACTTTCAGGATGAAATTGGAGCGGCGAAAGTAATTTTGGGTGTCCCGCAAAGGTTTTTCTAATTGGGGAGCCCCTGGGTAAACACAATTTCCGCGGTGATAGATATTGGACATAGCATGTTCATGGCTGGAATTGGCTCAAAATTATACACCCAAGTTATAGTTTACTCAATACTCGTGCTGGCAATTTGCGATTAAATTGTTCTAGAAGAAGTGAGCCCAACGTTATAATATTAGCGCCATATAAAAATAGCAGGATTTTGAATAATGATTTCGATGTTTGCAATTCCTAATTGTGATACGGTAAAAAAAGCGCGTAATTTTCTCGAAAAAAACCAAGTTGCGTATGAGTTTATCGATTTCAAAAAAACACCGCCTACAGCCGAGCAAATAAAACACTGGAGCACTTTTGCCGGTGAGCTTCCGGTTAATAAACGAGGGAGCACTTACCGAAAATATAAAGAGGAATACGAAGCCTTGGATTTAGACGAAAAAATAGCGTTTATTATCGCTAATGTCTCATTAATCAAAAGACCTGTTTTGGAAAGAGATGGCAAAATAGTCGCATTGGGTTTTGGTGAAGAGTACTATAAAGAATTAATAAAATAGCTACAGGAGTATTGCTAAAAAAGAGTACATAGAATGTGACCTGGTTGCTTGCAATCAGGTTTTCAATAAAAAGCATCCTGGTAATAGTCACCAGGTTATTACAAGGACGAACAACATGCTGCATGTGGGTAAAAAGGCATTACTCTGTGTCTCGCTTATTTTTGCTGTAACTTATGCGTCAGCCACTTCATTTTCTGGTTTAGTGGGGGTGGATTATCAACCCAATCATTATCCTAATGGGAACCTGCTTAATTATCATGATGTATTTTATGTGGGTACGAATACCGCGGGTAAAGCAATTACCAATGTTTATGCGGAGCTTTCTCAATTAAAAGCGGCTGGATTTACCACGGTTCGCTCCTATCAAACAACGGATTATTCTTGGGTGGATATTATCACCCAGGCCAATGCTTTAGGCATGAAGGTCATTTACGAAGCAGTGATTCCGCAGCAAGCGACGGATTCGGCGTATACTGGCGGTTGCCCTACAGCCCCTGCGGCGCAAAATTATATTCCTTGCGCGCAGAGCGAACTGAATACGGTAATTAATAGCGTGGGTACCCAAGTGTTCCAAAATACGGTGATTCTGGTTTTTGCAGGGCACGAAAATTATTGTGAGGCAGGGAATACAACTGCACCTTGCAATAATCCCACGAGCTCAAACGTGAGCTACCTTACTTCCGCGGTTAGCGCGTTGCAAAGTACTTTAACAGCCGCAGGACTCACTACTCCTGTGGGCTCTGCTTTGGTAAGTGGTAATTTGACTACTCCCAGTTCTGCGATTTCGCAAGACATGCTCACTTTAGTTAACAGTTATTCAGCCACGGCCCCCTTATCCTTTGATCCTTATCCTTTTCAATGGGGGCTTACACCGGCATCAGCGGTCTGGACCCAGCCCTTAACGACAACCCAGTTAAATAACTCATTAGCTTGGGATTATCTTCGTGTTGTTGGTTCAACGAACCCGCCGGCAAACCCAACCGCACCACCACAACCGTTTTATACCCCATTAGGGCGAGCACTTTTATCGGCGGAAACCGGGTGGGCAACTCAGGGCAGTACATCAATTTATGCATGCAATAGCCCTGGTCCTTGTGCACCATCGGTTGCTAATGCGGTGACTTATTATCAAGCACTTTATCAACGAACGAGTAGCAGTTTTGTCGCCAACTCAGGGTATCCCATCGGTGTTTTGGCATTTGAAGCCTATGATGAACCCGTTAAAGGAGTGAGTTCGGCTGAGGGGCATTATGGCCTTTTTGATACCAACTGCAACCAAAAGGCGGCGGGTTTAGTTCCGAATAACGTGATGGTTGCTGACCCTGGTTGCAAAGGCTTTTCTGGCGGCGCTTTGCTTACCATCGTTGGTTTTGGCAATCCTTATACGCTCATTATCACACAAACTAATCCCGTTACCGGTAAAAATGCCAATATGGTGATGAGCAGTACTGGCAATCAAGGCCCATTAGCAGATGCTCCCTGGCCTGAATATCTAGTATTTCCTGGGGCAAAAATCACCATTAGAGGTAATCCTTCTTGTACCAGTACGGTGCAATCGATTAATACGTCCCAACAAATTACCTTTTCTGGTAAATGTAACTGCCCGAATAATAAGGGCAATAACTGTTATTTCTAAAACCATATAAATGAAACCGCCGCAGGTTGCCGCAATTTTTCTGGAGATTAATGTGAAGCTTAAGTTATGTTTGTTGGTTTGGGGGTTAATGAGTTCATTAGCGTTTGCAGGTACTTTAGGAGCGGTTTCTGCAGCGTCGGCTCACACGGGGCTTTTTATTGGGCTTGGTGGCAGTTATAACGTGGTGCGCTTGAATGCAGATTTATTAGGAACGCTTAATGTAACGGGAGGGTTGCCACCCCTGGGGGTGTTTGCTGGAGCGAGGGAGTCGTTCCATAATAGTGCGGAAGATTTTGCCCTTGAAGCCCACGCTGGTTATTTTAAACATTTCCCTGGTAGTGAATGGTTGTGGGGACTGGAGTTTTTATACCAATACACTAATTTAAACATTCGAGCGCCGGGCTCTATACAGGCGATTGATTTAACTGATCCTGCGGCAAGTACGACCGATACCATAAGCTTTGCTGCCATCGAGGCTAAAGTGAATGATACCTTAAGGTTGCCAGCCTTTATTGGACGCTCTTATAAAAACAGTTTTATTTATGTAGGTATCGGCCCTACATTACTTAATACCCAACAAAAAATCAGCGACATTGGGGATACGGACTCTGCCTATTATCTTGGTAGTAGTGAGGGTATTTTTAAAAATAAATGGATATGGGGCGGGGCAGTACAGGCAGGGATGGCTTATTATGTTAACTCTTCCTGGTTCTTTAAGTTAAATTATAGCTGTGCGTTCACCGGAAATTATACAATAGAAAAAACCGTTGCTTTTGCACCCAAAATGAACCAAGGCTTTAATTCAGGTACCTTGAGTTTTCATAGCCGCCAAAGCCTTGTTAGCCATGAGGTCGCGTTGTCCCTCAACAAAGTATTCTCATTATAAGTGGATCTTCAGGAATTATTTCCGGATTATGGCTGTAGTGGCGATAATCCGGAAAAAAGCTTTTTTACACGGCGAAGGTGCTTTGTTCGGTTACCGCATTATCAGTAGGTGGCGTAATCTCGGTTGTAGCAAAGAAGCCTGGCTTGGAGGAAGAGGCTTTGTTGTTCTCTTCACGTAGTTCTTTTAATTGTTTATGCAATGTTTTAATTTGAGCGCAGAGGTTTTTTTCTTCTTTTAAATGTTCGTTCTCTAGTTCCGTAGGTAACATCGTTTGATTCATGGTTTTAATACAGTCGGTATTACGTGTTAAACCATCAAAATCCAACCCGTAGCCGATAATAAAGGCATCTTTAGAAACGGTAAATCCAACGAAGTCTGGCTCTATGTCTCTTGATTGTTTTTTATCAACCAGAACCATGAGCTGTACTTGTTTCGGATACTCATCACCAAGTCGTTTCTTCACTGCTTCAGCGGTTTTACCTTTATCGCAAACATCATCAACAATGATAACTAAGCGGTTAGTTAAAATACCCTTAGGCTCAGTAAAGCTCAATGCACCAGACTGCATTCCTTCGTAACTGGTAGTTTGCATGGTTGTGTATTGGAAATGGTAATGGCGTTTGGTTAACTCCATATGTAATGCCGCAAAAAACGGATGCGCTCCGTCCATTAAACCTACTAAGGTAGGGAATGCATCAGGATGTTTTTCTATTAATTGATCTGCAAGCCGTTCCACTGCTTTTTGAATATTTTCATTTGAAAGGGGAAGACCGTTAACATCGTGGCATACTTCAGAATTGTCCCAAAAACGAGATTCGAGCGTTTTTTTTAATTGGGTGATTTTATCTAATTTCTCTTGAATTTCACTGAGCTGCGTAAGAATTACTTGTTCTTTCATAACAACATCCTATTTAATTAAAAAGCACATATTAAAACTATTGGCAAGAATAGTAGGGCTAATAAAATCAATTGCCAAAATACCCTGTAATCAAGTAACTTAGAGCCTAAATGGTTCTTAATGCATGTATAAAACATTAGTCAAAAAGGCGCGCTATTCTCCGCAATTTGCAATAAAAATACAAGAGTAAATATTGCGTCTGTTAAAAGTGTATAAAGTAAGCAGACTCTTGTTAAGAATGTTTAAATATGCATGAATAGAGAGTAAAAATAATTAAATAATGACAAATGGATTAACTACTGTATGAAAATCAAATTATTTGAGATTTTAAAGCTAAAGAATAGCTTATATGGATTTTGTGCCCTGTTGTTTTCTGTGAATTGCTGGGCGGTAAATGCAGAGGCAACACTGACCAAAAAAATTAAGGATATTGAGAAACAATCTAATTTAGTAATGGGGATCACCGCCATTCACATCGAGAAAAATAGGATGATTGCGCACAATAGTAATCAGCGCTTTTTTATGGCAAGCACCATTAAATTACCCATTGCCTTAGCCTTTTTACATCTGGTGGATGAGAAAAAGGAATCATTAAGTCGGACGATTAAACTGAATTCTAAAAACTCAGTTCCAGGCTCAGGCTATTTACATCATATGTTTGAAAAGAAACAAATTAATATTTCTTTGCAACAAATATTAAAATACACTCTGATCAACAGTGATAATAGTGCTAGTGATTCATTGTTACATGCCGCGAAGGGGCCTGAGGCCGTAAAAAAACGTATGGCTGCTCTCGGCTTTAAAGACATCTATGTTAATCGCTCCATCATGGAAATGTTTGTAGATACCAATCATGTGGATCATGCCCTGCTAAAACAACGTCCACCTGTTGTGACTTGGGAGCGTGCTTTTAATCGTGTCTCCCTTAAAGACAAACAGAAGGCTTGGCAGCGTTTTCAAAAAGATACTCGGGATACAACGACGCCAAATGATATGGCTAAACTCTTGGTGAAAGTCTATAAAAACCAAGCGCTCTCCGCATCGAGCACTCAATTGCTGATGAAGATCATGGAGCAATGTCGAACTGGTAGAAGCCGCATTAGAGGCTTGTTACCTCCTGGAATTAAAGTGGCACATAAAACCGGTACTTGGTCTATCTATGAACCTAAATATTTAAATTATTCAGGTTCTAAGAAGCTTTATCGTTTTGTGAGCGACGTGGGGATTATTACTTTACCTCATAATAAAGGGCATATTGCCATCGCGGTTTATGTCAAATCACGCTCTGCTAGCGATTACCCTAGAAGCCGGGCAATCGCTTTAGCCAGCCGAGCCATTTATGATCATTTTATGAAGTCATAGCCTAAGTGTCCTGTTGTTTTTTGCGGGAGTAGCGAATTGAGTAGGCCCCTGTGTCTTAAGTTTTTCGGCGGCTCAGTTTTTTCATCCGTCATGTCATTCCCCAAGGTAATCACCTTAATTTAGTGATTCACATAAGGTTAAGTAGAGAAGGGGGTTGGGTTTGTTCAATTTCAAGCCAAGATACTTCCGCTAATTGGTGGGATAGAGGTTAAAATTTGAGCTATGCTTATTCTGGAATGAGTACACATTATCGAGAAAAGATTATCTATAAAAGGACTTTAGACATGAGCACTCCAGATCAAGAAAAACATGCTTCAAAAGCGTGCATTGAAACCAAATTAACCGCATACGATTTATTGAATAACTCTTTGTTAAATAAAGGCACCGCATTTACCCAGGAAGAACGAGATATCTTTTCTTTGCATGGTTTGTTGCCACCTCATGTGGGGTCTTTGGGAGATCAAGAGAGTCGCCGTTATGCCGTACTTTCCGAGTTGCCAACCCAATTGGAAAAGTACAGTTTTTTACGTGATCTTCAAGATACCAATGAAACCTTATTTTATTCTTTAATTGCTCATCATATTGAAGAAATGCTTCCGATTGTATATACACCGACGGTTGGCGAAGGTTGTCAAAAGTTTAGTGAAGTTTTTCGTAAACCCCGAGGTCTTTTTATTAGTTACCCCAATAAAGATAAGATTGACCAAATTTTCGCACATCCGCGTTATGACTCGATTAAATGCATTGTAGTAAGTGACGGAGAGCGCATTTTAGGGCTCGGGGACCAAGGGGCCGGTGGAATGGGTATTCCTATCGGTAAGATGGCCTTGTACACGGCTTTAGCAGGCATTCATCCAAAGTATTGTTTGCCTATTCTCCTTGATGTAGGAACTGATAATGAGGAACGTCTAAATGACCCCTTGTATATTGGTTGGCGAAGCAAGCGAGTTCGCGGGGCTGAGTATGACGAATTTATTGATACCTTTGTTGCGGCAGTAAAACGGCGTTGGCCACACATTCTGCTGCAATGGGAAGATTTTGCTGGTGGCAATGCTGCGAAGATTTTAGCTCATTATCGCAATCAGCTCTGTACTTTCAATGATGACATTCAAGGTACTGCTGCTATGGCAACTGGAACCTTATTGTCGGCGATTAATGTCACCGGTATTCCTTTGCGCGAACAACGGGTTGTCTTCTTTGGGTTTGGGGGGACTGGGCAGGGAATCGCCCAGTTGATTCGTGCGGCCATGGTTGAAGCGGGCTTAACCGAGCAAGAGGCGAGTAAACACATCTATGCGGTAGATCGTTACGGCCTGTTGGTTGAAGGAGGCAAAGGTCAAAGTCCATCTCAAGAATCCTTTGTACGTCAACGCACGGAAATTGATGAATGGCAGCTCGCTAATCGCGATGAAATCGGATTGCTTGATGTGATTCGTAATGTGAAGCCAACTGCTTTGATTGGTGTTTCTACCCAGTTTGGCGCATTTACTGAAGAAATAGTAAGAGCCATGGCGCAAAATACCGAACGTCCAGTTATTTTCCCGCTTTCTAACCCTACCTCACACTGTGAAGCAACACCTGAGGATTTGTTGCATTGGACTGATGGTCGCGCCTTAATAGGCACCGGTAGTCCTTTTGCCCCGGTTACGTTCCAGGGCAAAGAGTATCACATTGACCAGACGAATAATTCCTATGTTTTTCCTGGTTTGGCTTTGGGGATAATGTCGTCCCAGGCAAAACATGTGTCTGATGGCATGATTAAAGCGGCGGCGCTTGCGCTTGCTGAATGTTCTCCAGCACGGAACGATAAGACGGCAAATCTCTTACCTCCATTATCGGCTTTGCGATCTATTAGCTATGAGGTAGCAAAAGCAGTAGGCAAGCAAGCGATTGCTGAGGGGTTAACAGGTATTAATGAAACCGAATTTGAAAAAGAACTTGCTGCAAACATTTGGGAACCGGTTTATCGCCCTTATGTATTAGGTAAATAACCTGACTTGGTTGCTGTTTTAATTCGGCTGGCTCTACGTCCCCGCGGTTCGTCCGCGGGATATAGGTCGGTATATGGTTTTGATCCAACTGTCAGCAAAATACGTTATGCCCTTTAAGCATTTAAAGGGCCCAGCGTGGTAACAAAATCATCAAAACAATGCTGGACTTGCTCAAAACAAATAACCCAGGGGCAGTGACCTGCATGGGGAATCAGTTTGTTCATAATGTTAGGGCGTTGAAAGCGCTCATCATTAAGAAAAATTTGTGGTGGGCAAATATAATCTTCTTCACTAGCAAGGGTCATAGCCGGGATGCTTTGAGGGCTCCACTTACATGCATAATCAGTATAAAAATGCTCCACTGCATAGTGATAGGCGGCATTATTGAAGGCAAACAAAGGGAGCATTTTTTCGCCCTCAGAGAGCTCGTCTGCTGTAAAACAATAATGCTTATAAGTATGCCAAAACTCTTTATACGTTTCATCGGAGGGTTCTAAATGATACTGACTTGCTGCGGGTACTAGATCAGGCAAGTTATGCTTTTCCTGCATGGCGCTAATTTGCGGAAAAAAAGTATTTTGCGTCGTGGTGTTCATGAGCACTAAACCTGACAATAACTCCTCCAGCTCAGGCATCATCATGACGAGCATTCCTGAAAAACTATGAGTAACCAGAATGGGATTAGTAAAGGATTGCAGTAGATCTTTAAGCCCAGATTTCCAGCGTTCCAGGTCTAATTCACCATGAGCGGTATTGGTTCCATCTTGAGGGAAGTCCAATACAAAAATAGCTCCGGGTAGTTGTAGTTTTTTACAAAACTCGGTCAAATATTCTGAACCCAAACCAGGGCCTCCTGGCAAAAAGAGCCAGTTAGGTCCTGAACCGGAGGTAATTTGATTTATTCTATAACCATAATCAGTGTAATTCATCGTTACTCTATTTTTTATTTTGCCAAGCAGCGAAAAACTCATCGGCACGCTGTTTAAGTTGCTCATTGTTTAGATCAACCGTATGGGTTGCTATCATCCAACTGTAGCCAAATGGGTCTTTTACTTGGCCTACGCGGTCCCCCCAAAACATGTCAGCTATAGGCATGGTTACTTGAGCCCCAGCATCAACTGCTTGTTTAAAGGCACTATCAACATCATCCACATAGACATACATACTGATAGGAGTCTGACCCAGTGTCTCCGCACTTTTGCTACATTGTTCATTACTGGGCATCTCATCGCCCATCATGATCATGGAGTTGCCAATCTTCAGTTGGGCATGCATTGTTCCATCACCATCAATACTGGGCATAAAGCTTATTGTTTGTGCATTAAAGGCTTTTTGGTAAAACTCAATAGCGGCTTTGCTATTTTTAAACATAAAAGAAGGTGTCAGTGTGTGAAATCCATTTGGAATAGCTTGAGTCATTGTTCTCTCCATACCATATTGACGTAAGTTGGGCGATAAGGATCCCCTAAAAATTTTGATAAATCAACCCCAGGTCTACCTTAGCAGTCAGGATATTTACTGTTTAGGGACCAGCGCCATAAGATTTTAGCTACTATTTTTCAAAAAGTTAGCTTCTATTTTTGTGCTATATTTTTTTTATAGGGATAGTCATAGGGGGTTGCTAATGTATGAATATACAGGTGTATGTACCCGATTTCTTCGGGATGATGAGCGTTTTATTTTGTCTGATGAGAAGGAAATGCCTTTAGTGATTGAGGCACAGGATATAAAAACGGCTGGGTTTTTACAGCAGTTTTTGGCGGCGAATGCGGAGCAATTAGGGGTGGACATTGCCAAGTATGGGGCGATACTTTTTCGTGGCTTTGATATTAACTCCGACCAGGATTTTGAAAAAGCAATGACGAGTTTTCCCAATTTTCATGGGATAAGCGAAGCCTTTATGTCAGAAAATGGGCGTACGCATGTTGGTGATCTCAAGTATGTTTTGCATACGAATTCAGTTTATAAAACGGGAGGCACCTTATATCTGGGCGGCTTTCACACGGAGAATTATTATTCCGCAGATGTGCCTGGCTATATTGGCTTTTTTTGCATGGAGCCCTCTACTTTAGGAGGGGAAACCGGCATCATCAATACAGAAAAAATTTACCGCCAGTTGTCTGAGGGCTTAAAAAATAAATTGGAAGAGCATGCCTATTTTGTATCTAAGTGGTTAGTTTCCGAGGTTGCCGAACGTTACCACATTACGGCAGAAAAAGTAGAGGAAATTTGTGCCTATTTCGAGCTTCCGGTAGCTGGAGCAGGAGAGGAGCGTTTTGTTTTAATGTATAAACCCAGTGTGTTTGAACATCCGCTGACCAAAGAAAAAGCCATGCAGCTTAATTTGTTTGAATTGCCCACCCTTAACGATGAATTGCGCAAACGTTTTATGAATGATTATCAAGGCAAGGAATGGTTTTGGCATCGCTTTTTTTGGAAATTACCGAGCCCGGTTTTTCAGGCAATCGAATCTGTGGCTATGGGAGCGATCGCTTTGGCCAAATCTCCTAAGAATTCCTATCAAATCGTGAGGAATAAAGCCGTAGAGTTTATGGCCAAAAGGAAAACGGATTTATCCGGTATTGATGAAATTAAAGTCGGAAGTTGTTTCACTCAGCAAGAAGTCAAGGAGCTTGCTGAATTGATGCGCACTAATTATTCCTCATGTTTGTGGAAAAAAGGCGATATGATGGTGATCGATAACCGCAAAGTAATGCATGCTGGGATGCCAGGAATGGGGGACCGGGTTATTCGCGCTATTATTGGTAATCCGGTCGATATGCATTATACATCCAACGAATCGGGTTGCATTCATAGTTCTGAGCGAGCTAGCGATACTATCGGCGCATGCATGGCCTCGGGAGGAATTAATCCGTTGAATCTAAAGAGCCAACCTCCAGCTCATTAGAGCTGGGATTGGTGAGATAAAATCAGGAAATAACTTGGATACTAAAGCATGCTGATGCCGTATTACTGCCCTTAACCTCGATTTCGATTGGTGGATCTATCGGGAAACCACTCGCGTAAAAGTTTAAGGTCCCTGAGGAGTGCGGGGCGATACTGGCAAGTCCGGTTTGTGGGGATTGGAAAATGTCATAAGAACTAATAAAATCTTGATTCGTTGTGACATTTAAGGCGGTTCTTCCTGAGTTATTGGTAATAGTTAATGTTCCGGCAAAAACCGAGGGGGTAAAAACCATCATACACGAACTGGGGACACCGGCTGGGCAATTACCTTGTATCTTTTTGGGGCATGGGCGGGTGGCAACTGTACCATTGTTCACGCTAATCGCATCAATTGATATTTCAACGAGTTCTTGTGCCCAAGCTTCGGCGTTTGCGACAAAAATCAGAGCCATTAATATCATTTTTTTGAATGAAATCTTATTCATCTATCTATCCTTAGTTAGCTGTGTTGGTATGATGCTGCTGTAACAGAAAGGGATATGGTAGTTGTATCTTACCGAAGGGCATCCGCGGAAATAATGATATTAGCAGCAGTATAAGTAAATGAGCAAGAGCAGGCTAACTAAGGAACTGAAATCAAACTATACTATCTAAATATTATTTTACGGACTGTATAAGGAATAAATCATGGGACTTTTGGTTGAGGGAAAATGGCAGGATGTTTGGTATGATACCGATAAAACTAAAGGCGCATTTAAACGTGAGCCAACGCAGTTTCGTTCCGCAATTAGTCATGAGCCTAATGCCCGTTTTCCTGCAGAAAAGGGACGTTATCATTTGTATGTGTCTTTAGCCTGCCCCTGGGCTCATCGCACCTTAATTTTCCGCAAGCTCAAAAAACTTGATGAATACATCGATGTTTCGATTGTCCATCCACACATGCTGGAGAATGGATGGGAGTTTAAATCCGGAATGGATGCTACCGGCGATAAGCTTTATGGATTGTGTTATTTATATGAGATTTATCTGAAAGCACATCCGGATTACACCGGACGGGTTACGGTCCCGGTCTTATGGGATAAAAAAGAGCAAACGATTATAAATAATGAATCGGCAGAAATTATTCGCCAATTTAATGAAGCTTTTAACCCTCTGACGGGTGATACCCAGGATTTTTACCCTAAGCATCTACGACCCGAAATTGATGCATTAAATGAGCGTATCTATAACAGCATTAATAATGGCGTTTATAAATGTGGTTTTGCGACTACGCAAGAGGCTTATGAGCTTGCCTATCATGAATTATTTACTTTGCTCGATGAACTTGAGCGGCACTTAACCAAACATCAATATCTGATTGCTGATCAGTTAACTGAAGCCGATTGGCGCTTTTTTACCACCTTAATTCGTTTTGATGCGGTATATTACAGCCATTTCAAAACGAACAAGCAACGCATTAGCGATTACAATGCCATTCAATCCTATCTAGAGCGTTTGTATCATCATCCTGGAGTACGTGAAACGGTTAATTTTTTACAAATTAAGCAACACTATTATTACAGCCATAAAACCATTAACCCAACGCAAATAGTCCCTTTAGGACCTAAATTGGCATTTGATTAATGGAGCCATAATTTAAATGAGTCTGCTTGCAGGCAACTGACTCTTCTAGACATCTTTGCCGGAGCGGTGCTGAATTAGTGCATCCTGCGGCGTAGGGAAGATGTGACCAATAGTCAGTTGTTCACATGAGGGGTTTCTTTAAACAGCAAGCAAATCGGATTGCAGTGGGCTGATGTTTGCTATTTTTTCTGCAAATCCTGTTTCACCCAATTAATTAATCCCCCCAACTGCAATAATTCTTTCTGTCGAGCAGAAATACTTTGCTGCACTTTAATCTCCCGCCCATTAATTTTTATGGTGAATTCCTCTTTATCCAGAAGCTCAGGCAGGCCCCTAATTTCGACCACATCCTCTAATTTAATGGCGTCATAATCTTTAGGATTTTTAAATACTAAAGGCAAGATGCCAAAATTAATTAAATTTTGCCAATGGATTCGCGCAAAGCTCTTAGCAATCACGGCACGCAAGCCTAAATAACGAGGTGCTAAAGCCGCATGTTCTCTACTCGAGCCCTGACCGTAATTTTCCCCACCAATAATTACATGACCTTGTTGGTGGTTCTGGGCTCGGCCCACATAGTCCGCATCGACATGCGTATAAGTATATTCGCTAATTTTAGGAATATTACTGCGATAAGGCAGTACCTTGGCTCCGGCTGGCGATATCTCATCGGTCGAAATATTATCCCCCACAATCAACAATACCGGGATTTTTAAGTAGTTGGGTAAAGGGGCTAGCTCGGGCAAAGACACAATATTAGGTCCTTTGATGAGCTTAACCTTTTGGGCTTCGGCTAAGGCTAACGGCTTTTCAATACAGGCGCGATTTATCACCGTTTTATGAGGTACCTTTACTTGAGGGTAAGTCATGTCTAAGGTGCTTGGGTCGGTAATAACGCCCATTAATGCCGAAGCGGCAGCGGTCTCTGGGCTACAAAGAAAGACTTTATCCTCCATCGTTCCCGAACGACCTGGAAAATTACGTGGCACGGTACGCAAACTGTTTTTATCGGTAGCAGGCGCTTGTCCCATACCAATACAGCCATTACACCCTGCTTGGTGAATGCGGGCACCTGCATGGATTAGACTTCCTAAATGTCCTTCTTGGACTAGCTCTTCTAAAATCGTACGGGAACTGGGATTAATATCGAGAGAAATATTTGGTTTTAAGGTTTTCCCTTTTACTATTTGTGCGGCAATGGCAAAGTCACGATAACCAGGATTTGCTGAGGAACCTATATAGGCTTGATAAATTTCTTCTCCCGCTATTTCTGCAACTGGAACGACATTACCGGGACTAGTTGGTTTGGCGATGAGAGGGACTAGTGATGATAAATCGATTTCATCATCTTTATCATAAGTGGCATCTTCATCGGCATTTAGTTCAGCCCAGTCCTGCTCACGTCCTTGGCTTTTTAAAAATTCTTTAGTTATTTCATCGGAAGGAAACAAGGTTGATGTTGCTCCCAGCTCAGCCCCCATGTTGGCAATGACGTGTCTGTCCATTGCGCTAAGATGTTTGACTCCTTCGCCATAGTATTCAATAACGTAACCCACACCACCTTTAACATCGTAGCGGCGCAGCATTTCCAGAATTACGTCTTTGGCGCTGACCCAATCGGGCAGTTTCCCAGATAATTTAACACCAAGGACCTTAGGCATTTTAATGTAAAGAGGGTAGCCGGCAATCGCCATGGCAACCTCCAGCCCTCCTGAACCGATGGCCAACATCGCCATAGAGCCTGCGGCACAAGTATGGCTGTCAGAACCGGTTAGGGTTTTTCCTGGAAGACCAAAGTTTTGCATGTGTAGAGCATGACTGATGCCATTTCCTGGGCGGCTAAAGTAAATGCCATAACGTCTGGCAGCACTTTCTAGGAACAGATGATCATCAGGATTTTTATTATCTTCTTGAATCAAATTGTGGTCGACATATTGTACGGAAACTTCTGCTTTCGTGCGCTTCAGGCCGATGGCTTCTAATTCAAGCATGACGAGAGTACCCGTGGCATCTTGGCACAAGGTTTGATCCATTTTTAGGGCAATTTCTTTGCCTGCTTCCATTGTTCCATCCAGCAGGTGCGCATGGATAATCTTTTCAGTGATGTTCATAGTTTGAGCTTTCCTTGCCACCAATCTATTGATCAAATATAGCACAGAAAGGGTTCGCGCGTTCGCATATACTAAACTTTGAATTAAGGAATAATTTCCCGGAGGTAGAAGGTGAACTATGCGAATAGGCAGCAAGCCGGACAGGTTCTCGCTGACTTGTTGCATGACTATGCCGGAAAAGAGCACAGTATTATTTTGGCATTGCCTCGTGGAGGGGTGCCCGTTGCCTATGAAATTGCCGTAAAACTTTCCTTACCAATGGACATTTTTATTGTGCGCAAATTAGGGGTTCCGGGGCATGAGGAATATGCCATGGGGGCGATTGCCTCTGGAGGTGTGGTGGTTTTTAATGAGGAAGTAGTTCAGGGATTGCATATCAACAGCGACGCAATTGAGGACGTATTGCAGAAAGAAGAGCGAGAGTTAGAGCGTCGAGAGCAGGTTTATCGGGCGAATAAAGCTATGCTGCAGCTTAGTGAAAAAACGGTTATTCTGGTTGATGACGGGATTGCTACGGGATATACCATGCGCGCAGCAATTGCAGCATTAAAACAACAAAATCCTGCGGAACTTATTGTTGCGGTTCCCGTTGCAGCGAGGTCTACCTGTGCTGAGATGGCCGACTTGGTTAATAAAATAATTTGTCCATTACAGCCCGCTAATTTTTATGCTGTTGGGTTATGGTATGATGATTTTAGCCAGACTTCTGATGAGGAGGTCATGCATTTGATGACTACATTAAGTTCTACCCATTGAGAACTCTAATAAAAGCTAATAGACATTTCAAAAATATGCAGTGTAAGGATCATAACTAATGAATTTATTAGAAAATAAAATTATTTTAATCACCGGTGCATCGAGTGGCATTGGTCAAGCTTGTGCTCATTATTGTGCAGGGCAAGGAGCTCAATTGATTTTGGCTGCTCGGCGCACAGAGCGTTTACAGGAGTTAGCGCAGCAATTAACTCAAGAATCAGGTAAAGAGCATTATGTGTTAACCTTGGATGTAAGTGATCATGAGCAAGTAATCAAACAATTGTCTTCCTTACCCAGCCAATGGAAAGGAATTGATGTTTTAATCAATAATGCCGGTTTAGCCCTTGATACCTTACCATTGCAGCAAGGGATTGAAGCACATTGGGATACGATGATTGATACGAATATTAAAGGATTACTTTATGTCAGTCGTGCCATTATTCCGGTGATGATGGCTCGTGGCAGAGGGCATATAGTCAATATAGGCTCTATTGCAGGCCATGAATGCTATCCTAATGGCAATGTTTATGCCGCGACAAAGCATGCCGTACATGCCATTTCAAAATCGATGCGGCTTGATTTGTTGGGAAGCTCGATTCGGGTTACGGAAATTGCTCCAGGAGCGGTGGAAACTGAATTTAGTGAGGTGCGCTGGAATGATAAACAAAGAGCCAAAGACTTTTACGGTAGCTTCCATCCGCTGGTAGCAGAAGATGTGGCGGATGCCATTCTTTATTGCATTACCCGGCCGCAACATGTTGATATAGAACAAATGATTATCATGCCAACGGTACAAGCATCTGCCAATCACCTATTCAGACATCCAGAATAAATTGCAACGGAGCCCGTATTCGTGTCGCCTAATACGGGTTGCTGCTCCCTCATTAAGAACAAGTCGCGGGTCGTTTATTGCACAAAAATTTTACAATGCCCTCGATATTGGTCTAGTATTAAACATATGGGTAATGACTGGACCTAACTGAACCATTAAATAGTTTCAGATAGGAAGGTTAGTTTGATGAGTGGTGTGCCAGCCTACATGAGCCATAGTAGGACGCCTTAAGCTCAGCATAAACCTCCAACGTTCATTCAGTAGCGGCTCAGAATTCGGTAAGTCGTTACCTGTATTTCTTTTATGAACAGTTTTGGAATTACGTTTTTTCCTCCCTATCTGTATTCGTATCCTGAATGATGCAACCTTTTTTGCTAAACATGGAATCTAGTTGTATAATTATAATACACAAAGAGGGAGTGCTAATTGACTTGGAGGTTATTATGAAAAAGCTTATTTTCTCTTTTGTTATTAGTTCATTACTGCTGTTTGTTACTCCAGGATTCGCTGCGTCTAGTTCCTTTATTCCTAATCCCGAATTGCGCTCTGTTAACTACAATAAGGGAGCAGTAGAGGGTACTCATTACGCTTATTGGCATCATAACCATGGGTATCGTCATGGGCATTATAGGCATTGGGATCATAGACATCACCGACATTGGGATCGCTGGCATCATAATCGCCACCATCATCATCGTTACTAGTATTAATTAGGTGTAGAATCATAGAAATAGGATGGAACCATGAAAAAATTAATCATTGCTTTAGTTATGGTAGCACCAATGCTCTTAGTAACAAGCTGTGTTACAACAGAAACGGTTTACTATACGCGTGCATATCCTACTCGTACTGTTTATACCGTGGGTAATTATGGTGGACCCTATTGGAATGACGCGTATTACTACGGTTATGATGACTTAGGTGATGTGGGGTACTGGGGTATGTATGACTCTTATAATGTTTATTGAGTCTATAGGCTTAGGTATTTTTACTTTAGCTAAGTACATCATGCTGAGTGAGTGTCAGCTAATGACCTTAACTTAAGAGTATTTGAACTCCCGCGGCTTAATCGCGGGAGCCGAAGCTTTCTTGCCACGCAGATAGCCCGGCGTAGCTTGAATAATCCTTATTCTTTCGCACGGGAAACGTATTCGCCTTTTCGTGTATCTACTTTAATTAATTCGCCTGTTTGTACGAATAAAGGTACACGCACTACTGCGCCAGTTTCCAGGATTGCAGGCTTTCCACCGCCACCGGAAGTATCGCCTTTTAGTCCAGGATCAGTTTCGGTGATTGCCAGAATAACGAATGTTGGTGGTAACACTTGAATGGGTTCATTGTTCCACAGAGTAACGATACAAATATCTTGTTCTTTTAACCATAGTGCGGCGTCATCAAGAATTTCTTTGGTTAGCGCATATTGTTCAAAATTATCGGGAACCATGAAATGCCAGTGCTCGCCGTCACCATAGAGATATTGCATTTCCATATCAACAACATCAGCAGAAGGTAAGGTCTCGTTTGATTTGAAGGTACGTTCTACGACTCGGCCCGTTTTGAGGTTACGAATTTTAATGCGAGTAAAGGCTTGGCCTTTTCCTGGTTTTACGAATTCACAATCAAGGATGGTGCATGGGGCATCATCGACCATTACTTTTAGGCCATTTTTTAATTCATTGGTGCTATAAATTGCCATTAGGACTCCACAGTGTTGAGATTTTTGCTGGTTTTAGTTAAAGTTCGCACAGTTTATCAAGTCTGTGTAATTAATGCGAGATACCTCTTTAAGTTGGCAAAAAAAATTAGCACAAGGTTTTTCTTCTGTTGCTGATTTATTAACCTACCTGGAATTACCCTTATCTGCTGGATGTTTATCCGCTGAAGAGCAATTTGCCAGCCGTATTCCTATGGCATTTGCCCAGCGAATGCAAAAAGGGAATCCTCAAGACCCTTTATTGTTGCAAGTTTTAGCGACAAGCCAAGAAATGATCTCACCAATGGAGTATGGGGTTGATCCTTTGCAAGAACGAGAGAGCAATCCCTTAAGAGGTTTAATTCATAAATATCATGGGCGCGTGCTGCTCACTTTAACCGGGGTTTGCGCGGTTAATTGCCGATTTTGTTTTCGACGCCACTTTCCTTATCAGGAGAATAATCCTGGGCGCCAGGGCTTTAAAGACATTTGTGAGTACATTGCGAAGGATGCAAGTATTACAGAAGTCATTTTGAGTGGAGGCGATCCACTTTTAGCCGCTGACGTGGTTATTGCTGATCTGGTGCAACAATTAGAACAGATTCCGCATGTGCACACCTTACGTTTTCATACCCGTATTCCTGTGGTCTTTCCCGAACGTATCGATGCAGACTTTTTACGTTTATTAACAACGACCCAACTTAAAAAAGTGATGGTGTTACATTGTAATCACCCGCAGGAATTACACGATGACACGGTAACGCAGGCACTTCGTGACTTACGGCAAGCAGAGTGTCATTTATTGAACCAGTCAGTATTGTTGGCAGGAATTAATGATGAGGCGCAGGTTTTGGCATCCTTAAGCCAGTCCTTATTTAGCCATGGAGTGATTCCTTATTATTTACACACCTTAGATAAAGTTAAAGGTGCGGCTCATTTTGATATGCCATTTACTAAAGCTCAGACCATCTACCAGCAATTACAACAATTGGTGCCTGGTTATTTATTACCACGCTTAGTTTGTGAAGAACCTGGAAAGTTAAGTAAAACGCTTTTAATATAGTATGATGACTTTCTAGCAGATATAAAAAATGAACAGCTTACCCATACTCAAGCCTGGTGATTTAGTTGAATTAATCGCCCCAGCCTCTCGTTGCACTGATCAACAATTACAAGAATTAAAAGAACTCATTCACTCCTGGCAGTTAAATTGTAGTGTTAAAGACGATATTTTTGCTGAGGATTTATTCTGCGCCAATAGCGATGAGCGTCGCTTTCACCATTTAAAAAATGCGTTGCTCGATTCCCAGGCTAAGGCGCTCATTTGCGTGCGCGGCGGTTATGGTACGATGCGTCTCATTCCCCGCTTAGCCAACCTACAACCTCCAGCCCAAGCAAAGATTTTTGTCGGGATGAGTGACATAACTTCCTTGCATTTGTATTTGCAGCAGCATTGGGGGTGGGCAACCATTCATGGTGGCGCAACCCCAGATAAATTTACTGCGGAATCGATTAATGCTTTGAAATCATTGCTGTTTGCAGAGCGTACATCGGTTGATTTTTATGGATTAAGACCGCTAAATAGCTTGGCCCAAGAACATCGCATCATTCAGTCTACCGTAACCGGGGGGAATTTAACCCTGATTCAAGCGAGTATCGGGACTAATTGGCAATTAGATGGCCGTGGCAAAATTATTTTATTAGAAGAAATCAATGAACGCGGTTATCGGGTAGATAGAATGTTAGAGCATCTGCGGCAAGCCAATATTTTCCAGGGCGCGGTGGCAGTTCTTTTTGCCGACTTTCTTGGGGGGGATGAAGCCAATGGTACTTCGCTCATTCAACCCGTTTTACAGCGTTTTGCTGATGATAGCGCTATTCCGGTAGTACAGATGGATGGTATAGGGCATGGGGCCACGAACTTTCCTATTCCTTTGGCTACAGCCACTCAATTACATTTAGGTAAAGAAATTCATTTAAGCTGTTCCCGTTAAAAAGAGTTCGAATTACCTTGGCTGACCATGTTATCGATAAATGTGTCTAAATCTGAATATCATGGTCAAGGGGCCTTAGTTCGGCCCTAACGGAGATAATTAAATATCATTAGTCTCATCTTTATAAAGAGTAATGAGCTTCTCTTGGGCTGCCGAACTGCCTTGAGTCAGGGGTTTATAGCTGCCATCACTTTGCATTTCCCAAGTATTACTATTATCTTTGAGATAGTTCTTAATAATTTCTTGCTTGACGCGTTTTTTACAGTGTTCATCAAGAATAGGGAACATAATCTCAATGCGGTGATACAGGTTCCGCTCCATCATATCCGCGCTAGCACAGAAATAATGTTCTTCCCCATCAATGCGAAAGTAAAAAATACGATGATGTTCTAAAAAGCGGCCAATATAGGAAAGAACGCGAATATTTTCGGAAACTCCAGGCAAACCAGGCTTTAAACAACAAACACCTCGGACAAGCAAATTAATTTTCACTCCAGCTTGAGATGCTTTATATAAGGCTTGAATCGTCGTTTTATCGGTTAAACCATTTACCTTGAGTAAAATCTCTGTTTCCACACCAGCTTGTGCGGCGGTAGCACATTGCTCGATATATTGCAGCAGTGTTTTCTGTAAAGTAAAGGGAGAATGGCTTAATGCTTTCAGTTTAACTACTTTACCTAATCCAGTTAACTGTTGGAAAATAATTTGCGTATCGGCGGTAATTGTTGGTTCGCAGGTTAAAAGTCCTAAGTCAGTATAACGCTGAGCAGTTTTCTCATGGTAGTTTCCCGTGCTTAAGTGTACATAGCGCTTTAATTTCCCATGCGTGCGACGTACGACTAAAGTCATCTTGGCATGGGTTTTATAACCGACCACCCCATAAAGCACCAACACACCTGCGGCATGTAAGCGGTTTGCCAATTTTAAGTTTGACTCTTCATCAAAACGTGCGCGAAGCTCAATAACTGCGGTAACTTCTTTTCCTGAGTGTGCGGCATCCACTAAGGCATCAACCATGGCTGATGCTGAGTGCGTGCGATAAAGTGTTTGGTTAATGGCTAACACATGAGGGTCGGCTGCCGCCTGCCTCAGAAAATCAATGACCACTTCAAAACTTTGATAAGGATGATGTAATAAAATATCTTGCTCATCAATAACATTAAATAAATTACGTTCTGACTTGGGAAAATGAGGATATTGAGCGGTATAAACAGGGTAGTTTAAATCAGGTCGATCTAAGTTATTAATCGCGGTTAGAAAGCGTTGAATATTTACCGGGCCATCGCAATAAAAGGTGTCCTCATGGCGTAAGTGGTATTTTTGTAACAAGAAATCAACGATTTTTTCTGGGCAGTTTTTGTCAATTTCCAAACGTACCACATTGCCATAATGGCGAGAAAAAACCTCACGCTGCACCGCTTTAGCTAAGTCATCAATTTCTTCTTCGCGTAAGAATAGATCACTATTGCGGGTGAGACGAAATGAGTAGCAGCCACTGATTTCCATTCCAGGAAATAGGCTATTGACGTGTGTGGTAATGATTGAGGATAAATAAACAAAATAATCCGCCCCGCCACAAAGCTCGGAGGGAAGATGGATTACGCGGGGAATAGAGCGTGGTGCATGCACTACTGCATAGTTAATATTACGATCAAAAGCATCTTTTCCGCTTAATGAAATAATAAAGTTCAAGCTTTTGTTGATAAGTTGCGGTAAGGGATGCGCCAAGTCTAAAGCGATAGGGCTCATAACCGGCTGTATTTCATGTTTAAAATAATGTTTAGCCCACAGATGTATATCATCACTCCACTCTTCCAAGTCAAGAAAATGGATGTTTTCTTTACGTAAGGCAGGGAGCAAATGCTTATTAAATGTGGAATACAATTGATCGATTAACACATGAGTTTTTTGACTGATGTGACTAAATGCTTCATCAGGACGTAAACCATCAATAGTGAGCTTCCCAGTTGATAAGGCCATTTTTTCTTTAAGGCCGGCAACGCGAATTTCAAAAAACTCATCTAGGTTGCTGCTGCATATACTAAGAAAACGCATCCGCTCTAATAAGGGAACTCGCTCATCATTTGCCAAAGCCAGAACACGTTGGTTAAAGGCAATGGCCGAAAATTCGCGGTTAACATAATACTCAGGATTATCCAACACTGTATCCAAAAGGAAACTCCATTTTAATTTCTATCTTATAATTATTACTCAACGCACCAAGAAAAAACATAAGGCGATAAAGCCTAAAAAACCGTAAAAAGGTGATAAGTTCCAAAAAGTTAAGGCTAAAAAAAACACAATACAGCACAGGACAATAGGAATAGAAAAATACATGCCTACAACACCTTGAGCAACCGAATAACTGGCTGCTGCTAATAAGGCCAAGGCTCCGTATTGAACGCCAATCATTATTTTACGTGTTGCGGGGCTACCGTGACTGGTTAGCCATTGATAGCCAATAATGGTCATAATTAACCCGGGTAAATTCAGGCAGAGCACGGCGAGTAATAAGCCGGTAAAGCCTGCCGCCTTATAGCCGATGAGGGCGGATAGTTTTACCGCGGTTAAGCCTGGGAAAACAAAACTGGAGCCCACCATATTGATGAATTCTTCTTGGCCAATCCATTGACGGTAATTCACCGCCTCATATTCCAATAGCTTGAGCATGGAGTTACCGCCACCTAATGAAATTAGCCCAATTTTGCCGAAGCTGTAGATGATGTCTAATAATGTCTTGATCATAGGTGCAACGTATTTTTTAAGAAGGTTACATAGTCGCAGGAATTCTGTTTTCCCAGCAAGTGTTCAGTGATGTGTTCGACTAAAAATAATGATTTTCCTTCAATACACGCACTGAAATAGATTTGATTGTGAACTTCCAGGCGTGCTAATTCAAGTTTGACCGTAGGGGTGGTCGCAAATTTGTAGATAAATGCCACCTTTTTAACGTCGACTTCTACGCCTTGCTGAGCAACTTGTTGGGCGATTTTTTTTAGCTGTGGCATGGCAGACTCATCAAGGTTATCGAGTTTTATTTTTGAGCCAAAAGCCATTGCTTTACCTGTTTGCTGCAATAGTGGTTTATACATTAACTCATTGCGACGGCGCTTGATGTTGTAATCGCTGTTGGTGAGCAGGTAATATGCATCTTCTCGCGATTTCTGTTGGTAATTAGTGATGTCTAATAATGAATTATCCAGCGTATTCAGCACAATAATTTCGTCATTAGGCCAAAAGAAACGACTCTCCCACTTTACGTCCTCGGGCTCGCGTTTTATAAATAGTTCTGCGGGCAAGCTGGCCGTTTTTGGGGTCAATTCAAAATTCCAAATCAATCGTTGATTCATACTCCGACAGGCCATATGTTATTGTTATAAAAAGAGTATATACTATATGCTCATCCTGCAATAATAAAAAAGAGCAAGGGAAGGTATTTTTATGGCTATTCTATTTTTCTTAGTTTATTTAGTCTTTACGCTTATCGTTCTTTATCGAGCAATGAACCCTCTGGTTTGGGAATTAGGAAGCGTATTTTATTTATTGGTCGCCACCTTCGCCATCGGTCTCCCGTGGATTGTTGGGTTTGTATTATGGGCGGTTATTATTGTTGCGTTGCTAGTAGTTTATATGGAGCCTTTGCGGGCCTGGCTCGGTGATTTTCTTTATAAAACCGCTGGCAAGTCAGTTCCTAAACTTTCAAAGACTGAAGAAGAAGCGTTAAACGCGGGTGATACCTGGCTTGAAGAAGATATTTTTCGTGGAGCCCCTAATTGGGACCGCTTATCAAAAGTAGCTACGGAGCTTTCTGCAGAAGAGCAGTCCTTTCTTGATAATGAAACCCAGATGTTATGTGGCCTGTTGAATGAATGGCAAATTAGCCAGGAACATGATTTACCTGAAAATGTTTGGACTTATCTTAAAGATAATGGCTTCTTTGGTTTGGTTATTCCCAAAGAATATGGCGGAAAAGGCTTTTCGGCTCGAGCGCATTCTGATGTGGTACAAAAAATTGCTACCCGTTCCGGAGTTGCTGGGGTTACGGTAATGGTCCCTAATTCATTAGGCCCAGGAGAGCTAATCAACTATTATGGAACGGATGAGCAAAAGAACCATTATTTACCACGATTGGCAAAAGGCCTCGACATTCCATGCTTTGCACTAACTGAGCCAGGGGCTGGTAGTGATGCTACTTCTATTCAATCTGATGCGATTGTGATGCAAAAACAAGTGGACGGTAAAAACGTGCTTGGTTTGTCAATTACTATAGACAAGCGTTGGATTACTTTAGCCCCCATTGCTACATTAATCGGCTTAGCCGTTAATGTGCGCGATCCTGAAGGCTTATTACAAGGGGAAGGCGTTGAAGGAATTACCTGCGTACTCGTGCCGCGCGATACACCCAATCTCGAAGTGGGTAATCGCCATTTACCCGCAGAACAACCCTTCATGAATGGTACCGTTCGTGGAAAAGATATTTTTGTACCGATTACGGCAGTTATTGGTGGACAAAAAAGAGTTGGTGGCGGATGGCAAATGTTAGTTGAATGTTTGTCTATTGGTCGCTCTATTTCCTTGCCAGCTATGGGTGCTGGTTCTTCGGCTATTTGCTATCTTACTTCCGGTGCTTTTGCGCGCATTCGCCGTCAGTTCAACGTTGAGATCGCGCAGTTTGAAGGGATTGAAGAGAAGCTTGCAGAAATTGCTGGTTTAACTTATTTAACCAGTGCGACACGTTTACTCACGGTTGCTGCAGTTAATGAACATAAAAAACCTTCTGTTGCCTCTGCAATTACCAAATACTTTAATACAGAATTAGCTCGCGCTACGATTAACAATGCGATGGATGTTCATGCTGGACGTGCGGTTGTGGTTGGTCCACGTAACTATTTAACAAGTTTCTATCAAGGAATACCTATTTCCATTACCGTTGAAGGTGCGAATGTTATGTCACGCAACTTACTGATCTTTGGCCAAGGGTCTATGGCATGTCATCCGTTTATCCGTGATGAGTTTTATGCGGTTGCCAATGAAGACAAAGCGGCCTTTAGAGAAGTGATTTGGAAGCACATTCAATACTTCATGCAAAATTTTGCCAAAGCAATGTGTACTGCATGGACGGGGGGATTTTTGATTTGTGTTCCTAAGTCGCCCATGAAGCGTGACTATCAACGCTTAACTCGTTTAAGTTACGCATTTGCTTGGTTAGCAGATTTATCCTTAATATACTTAGGCGGTGATTTAAAGCGTAAAGAACGCTTATCGGCACGCCTAGCCGATGGCCTGTCTTATCTGTATATGGCAATGGCTGCATTACGTAGTGTGCAGTTAAATGACGATGATAAAGATGAACAATTGCATGCTCAGTGGGCTGTTGCTTATTGTTACTATCATGCACAAAAATCATTGCTTGCTTTATGCCAAAACTTCCCTTCGCGCTTATTAGGTTTCATCATGCGTTTTGTGGCATTTCCTTTGGGGCAAACCATGCGGTATCCCTGTGATAAATTAGATAGAAAACTGGCTGCATCAATGACTGGAAATAACCATTTCCGCGATCGTTTGAAGTCCTTCCTTTATTTATCAGGAGACCCCAAACAACCCGTGGATCGTATGGAGCATGCGTTGCAGCTAATCATCAATGCTGATGAACTGTCGAAGAAAGTAAGTGATGTGAAGCGAGCTAAGTTTGGCCATTTAAAAGCTAAGTTAGAAAAGAAGCTGGAACAGAAAGAAATTACTCAAGAGGAAATGGACCAGTTGCTGGCTGTAGAAGCAGCACGTTGGGATGCTATCTTAGTGGATGAGTTTACTTTTGAATCGATGAAACAAGGTACTTTTAATTCAGTAATCGATTATGTTAAATCACCATTCATTTAGTTTTTTACAAACGCTTAACGCCAAATGCAAAATTAGATGTCAATCTGTTGACATCTAATTTGCTATAATTAGGGCAGGTGTTATCAATTTAGTGTGAGATTCGAATATGGCAGAGCAACGATTTCCAACTACTCAAGAAATTAAGCCGGCAATGGAAACGGCAGGGGCCACAATTGAAGGTGCGGAGTATCTTTCCTCGCGGGTGAGCGATTTAGCCTCTAAATCTAAGTTCTTAGCGAAGAATCCGGAATTAAAAGACAACATTATTGCCGCGGTGGAAAAATTTGTTGATTATGTTCGTTTTAAGTTGACTGTAAATGGGCAGCCTTGGTCTGGTCAGGAAGTAGAAACCTCAGATTTGAAAAATATGCAGGCCAATCTTGCTGATGCAGCGGTGAAAGAGATGGCCGGAAAGGTATCTGACATCAAGGTTGATTACGCCATTAGTGCTCAGGGGCACTATATTCGCGGTTATTCTTCTAGCGAGGGGGCAGTAAGCCCTGATACGGTAAATAATCTTGATAAAGTTTTTAATGCGTGGCTGGCCTCAAAGGATCATGTAATCAAAGGCGGTTTCATCTACCCTATGGATGCAAAGGAACAAAATGAAGGAACAAGAGCGACCCCGGAGCAGATTAAAAAGTTGATGGATGAAGGTGGTTTGAAAGATTACATGGCTAATAAGGGGATAACTCTGCAAACTAAAGAACGTGACTATCCTGGAGAGACAAAGGCTGTAGAAGCCGAAAAAGAAGCGGAATTTGCAGTAGGGCGCGTTGCTAAAATTAATGAAGACGAAGGTTTAGAAGGGCCAGAGGCTGATACGGGTCACGGTGTTTCTGCGCACTAACCCAGAGCGCTTATTTTTATGACCGAACTACCACGGATTGACCGTGGTAGTTCGCAAAGTCGCTGACTAGTTGTCTACAACCCACTTTCCTTACAGTAACAAAATCAGATCACAGAAAAAGAGAGTATTTAATACCGTATTGCTAAGTGTAAAATCTTAAGCATTATTCGCCGCAGCCAAGCGCTCCAACGAACCAATATCAAACCAAAGCCCACGATAAACACTAGCCGTTGCCTTTGCTAAATCCGCATGATGTCTAATCAATGGAGCAACAGAGTAGCGACCTTGCTTGCATCCCGAAAACACTTGCGGGTGGTAACAACAAATCCCTGCCAGAGTATATTCAGGATTCGCATTGGTTAATTGTTGTTGATGAACCAGGCCAAAATCCCCATGATGGCTTAATGCAGGGTTTTTATTAACTAATATGACATGAATGAAATTGGGCTCAGGAGCTTGCAATAAGCGGAAATCAAAGTCGGTATAAATATCTGCATTCACTGTAATAAACGGTTGATTGCCCAACAGGGGCAAGGCATTAACAATACCTCCTCCTGTTTCCAAGCCGCCAGGGGGTTCTGCCGAGTAAATAATTTGTACGCCCCAGCGTTCTCCATTGCCCAGGCACTGGCGGATTTGTCCACCAAGATAGGCATGATTAATAACTATTTTTTCATAGCCCGCCTCGGCTAGATTGCTAACGTGGTGTTCAATTAAGGGTTTACCTTTGACAACACATAAAGCTTTAGGCTTTATTTCTGTTAAAGGTTTGAGGCGCTCCCCGCGTCCAGCAGCGAGTATCATGGCTGTATTCATGGTAAATAAACTCTCGTTTGTAAAAAGTGCAGCAAGGGGTGAAGTTCGGGATAAATTTCTGTACATTCAAGGGCATAATTTAATGTAAGCGGAAGATCTTTTAAATAACCCGGCTTATTATCACGTAGATGTAAGCGAGAGAATACCCCTAATACTTTTAAATGCCTTTGTAAGCCGCATAAGTCAAAAGCACGAATAAATTCACTAAGAGTATATTGGTGGGCTAAAGCATTTTTTCTATAAAACAGTTCTACCCATTCAAGAACTTGAGTACGAGGCCAAGAAATATAGCAGTCTTTCAATAAGGATACTAAATCATAAGTAAATGGACCGCGCATGGCATCTTGGAAATCAATAACGCCCAAGGGTGTTTCAGAGCCATCAGCGACCACCATTAAATTACGTGAATGATAATCACGATGAATAAAGCTTAAAGGTTGTTGGGCAACTTCAGCAGCAATCCAGTCGATAGAGCTTTGTAATACAGTTGTCTCTGCATCACTAAGTTTTAGGCCGAGATAGGCGGTAAGAAACCATTCAGGGCAGAGATTCATTTCTTTAACCATGAAATGATAATCAAATGGAGCAAGCATGGGATCATTGATTGAGCAGGCTTGAATTTTAAATAGGGTTTGTATCGCTTGCTGATAATAATGTTGCACGGTTTCAGGGGTAAGCACATTTAAAAGCAATTGATCGCCCAAATCATCTAATAATAAAAAGCCTTGCTCTGTGTCACTGGCAATAATTTTCGGAGTACAAACACCCGCTTGCTCTAAAGTTTGTTCAACATGCATGAACGGATGTAAGTCTTCTTTGCCAGGAGGCGCATCCATAACTATCTGAGACAAACCATTATAAAACACGCGGAAATAGCGTCTAAAACTGGCATCTCCAGCTAAAGGGGTTAAAACAAAATCTTGTTGTTCAAGCACTTGCGTAAGCCACTCTTTCAGTGCGTTTTCTCTTTCATGCATGATATACTTCCCGACATTATTTTTGGCTCGTAACGATTCACCTTAGTCTTTGAGCGAATTGTTACTTGATTTTTAACTGTGTTAGCACGCAGTATATAGTTTTTTGTGTGCATAATAAGGCATTTTATTACTTGTGAACAAGATTTCAGTTAAATGGTTCTTGATGGCAGGAAGTACAATCACCCTGACTACGCTTATGGTGATTCATCATTCTTTGGTCCATGCTGACTCCATTACTTATGAACCAGTACAAGCCTGTGTGGTCGCACGAGATGTGGATTTAACCAACGCAGTAAGAAGCAAACTAGCCCAATGTCTAGGTTGGCAAAACGACAGTAGCTCGCCGGTCTGTTTGGGCTCATATAGACCCATTACGGTAACGCCACTTGCTTCGCCAGATGAGCTACGCATTATGGCGGATAAGGTGTCTTTTTACCAAGATAAGCCCTCAACTTTATCTGGAAATGTAGAAATTCGTCAAACGCAACGCGTGGTGAACGCTGAAACCGCGCATGTATATCGAGATGCTAAAACAAACCAAATCTCGCGTATTGAATTTTTAGGTGACGTACATTATTTAGAACTCGATAAATTAATGATCGCACGTAAAGCGAGCATTAATCCTCAAGATAAATCGGGGCAAACCGAGGATGTCATCTATCGTTTTAATACCAATAAAGGTCATGCGCTTTTGCCCGCCTGGGGGCGTGCGAATTTAATGCAACGCTTTGCTAATTCTGACTATTTATTAAGTCAAGCCACCTATACCACCTGCGCACCACAGGATAAGGCGTGGATGCTGGAAGCCAAATCAATAAAAATTGATGATAAGAAGAAAGTTGGTGTGGCGCGGAATGTAAAATTACGCGTTCGAGAATGGCCCGTGTTTTATTTTCCCTATTTAAGTTTTCCCACCAGTAAGGAGCGCAAATCAGGCTTCCTCATGCCGGTCGCAGGATATTCTAATGTCGGTGGTTTTGATTTGGGTATTCCTTATTATTGGAACATCGCCCCTAACTATGATTTGACCTTAACTCCGCATTTATATACCGAGCGTGGGGTGATGCTGGGAGCAGATTATCGCTATTTAACGGAAAAAAGCCGTGGCATTATTAGTGGTACCTTTTTGCCACAAGATGCCGCCTTCCGTAATTTTTTGCACGATAATGAATGGGAATTTCCCAGGCTAAAGCACAGCTCAACAAACCGTTGGTCTATAGGTGTATTGGAATCCACCTTACTCGCCCCGAATTTGAGTTTTAATGCCAATGTACAGCAAGTTTCAGATGATTATTATTTACAAGACTTCAGTTCTAATTTAGCCCTCATTACGCAAAGACAATTATTACGCCAAGCGGATTTGACTTATACCACAGAGAATTGGGTTTTTAGAGGGATGGCACAAAGCTACCAGACCTTACATCCAGTTAATGAGACACCCATTGCTGATCAGTATGAACGTTTACCGCAAATTGCGGCCCACGGTTATTATTATGATTTGCCCATGCATGCCAATTTAAATCTTATAGGACAGTATGATCAATTTTTTTGGCCTGGGACGAAGTGGGAAGGGGCGCAAGTAGGCGTACCGCGTGGTCCCCGATTGCATTTTAATCCGGTACTTATTTTGCCGCAGCGTAAAGCCTGGGGATACATTACCCCATCGGTAGAATTTGTTGAAAACTATTATGAGGTAAGCAATAGTTGGGGACCTAAACACACCGATTACAATCGCTTTATACCTCGTTATGATGTGCGGGGTGGATTGTTTTTTGAACGCAATTTCAACTGGTTTGGTAGAGGCTTTACTCAAACCTTAGAGCCCAGCTTGTATTATCTATATGTACCTTATCAAGATCAGAGTGCTATCCCTATATATGATACCGCCAACATGATCTTTAATGTGGATCAACTGTTTAGAACAAATCGTTTTTCAGGTTTTGACCGTATTGGTGATGCGAATCAATTATCTTATGCGTTGACTACTCGTTGGCTCTCTGAGGAAACAGGCTTTGAGCGCGCTAATTTTTCTGTGGGTCAAATTAAATATTTTACGAATAGAAAAGTGCAATTGTGCCGGAGCTTAACGGGTCCTTGTATTGCTAATCCTTTAGAAATAGGGCAGTTGTCTCCTTTCGCGAATACCTCACCGATTGCTTCACGCGCGGTTTATCATTTTAATCCAGTTTGGAGCATCACTGGCGATTATGTGTGGGATACGGCTACTTCAGCTACGAA
Organism: Legionella lytica; assembly: GCF_044626755.1. Taxonomy (GTDB): domain Bacteria; phylum Pseudomonadota; class Gammaproteobacteria; order Legionellales; family Legionellaceae; genus Legionella; species Legionella lytica_A. The sequence goes on from NZ_JBGORX010000008.1 coordinate 126,788, forward strand.
TAACGGTGACTTAAATCTGCATTATCAACCCGCACCAAATGCCATCCTTAATCTTGGTTATACCTACCTGGTTAATGGGGATGTGACTTTCGTACGGAATAATGCCAAAAGTGATAATGCCTTACATCAGGCCCTGGTGGCGTTTTCTTTGCCTTTAACTGCAAAGTGGAGCACTATAGGGGCTTATAGCCATAATATTAGTAAAGATTACAGTATGATGTCTTTGTTAGGTGTGCAGTATGATAATTGTTGCTGGGCAGTGCGTGTTTTTGGTGGACGAACATTTAAAAACCTAAATGCATCGTATCAACCACAGTACAATAACAATGTGTACTTGCAAATCCTATTAAAAGGCTTAGGATCAGTGGCTACAAGTGATCCGAGCAGGATCATAAATACCTATATTCCAGGGTATAATGATCCATTCCACCGGTAATGGTAAAAAATTAGGCAGGGCTGCTTGTATTTTGATTAAAAATAACTTAGTGTGACGATAATTTTAATATTTTCGAGTTATTGCAAGGAACGCATACAAACTGCTCGAAAAAGGTTAAATAAGGAAGGATTTTTGTATGTGTAAAAAAATAGCGCTTGTGTGTATGCTGTTTGCCGCAGTAAGTACAAGTCAGGCAACGCAATTGTTAGATAAGGTCGTTGCTGTAGTAAATAATGGAGTGATTACTTCGAGTGAGCTGGACAAGCAAGTGTCATTAACTAAAAAACAGCTCCTTGCACAAAGAATGCAACTTCCTCCAGACAACGTACTACGTAAACAAGTATTACAACATTTAATTGATGTTGATTTGCAAATGCAAATGGCAAAACAGAATGGGCTTACGGTTGATGATACTGAGTTGAACCAAGCGATTGAACGGATTGCTACAGCAAACCATGCTACGATGCAGCAGTTACGTGAAGAGCTAACTCGCCAAGGTATGGGGTGGAATGAATACCGCGAGAGTATTCGTAAAGAAATGCTTTTGTCTAACTTACAGCAAAAGGCTGTAGGTCGTGACGTGCGTATTACCAATGAGCAAGTAGAACAGTTCTTAAAAACTGAAGGTGATCTTCCGGTTGATCGCACTAATTTTACTTATCATCTACAAAATATCGTAATTCCCTTAAGCGAAAAGCCAAGTGCTGCTGAAGTGCAAAAAGCACAAAAGACCGCTGAACGAGTGTTGGCGAGCATTAAAAAAGGTGCTGACTTTAGCCGCCTACCTTTTGATAGTTCAATGAGTAGCTATTCTTTAGAAGGTAGTGACTTAGGTGAGCGACATATTGCCGAGCTTCCTGAGCTTTTTGCTAAAGAAGTCATTAACATGAAAGTTGGCCAGGTGGTCGGTCCTTTACATGCAGGTAATGGTTTGCAACTAATTAAGTTAGTAGGTCTTGGGGGGGCTGCTGCGAAACAGCAACATGTGGTTACCTTAACTCATGCGCGCCATATATTGTTAAAGACTGATGCCAGCATGCTTCCTGAAGATGCGAAGAAGCAAGTAAATAATATTTATCAACAACTCCTTGCGGGTAAAGATTTTGCAACCATGGCAAAACAATACTCTTTAGACACTGGCAGTGCAGTAAAAGGCGGTGACTTAGGTTGGATTAGCCCAGGTGAAACAGTGCCCGAATTCGAAAAGGCGATGAATAAGTTACCTTTAAATCAAGTTAGTAAGCCAGTAAAATCTCAATTTGGATGGCATCTGATTGAAGTTTTAGCTCGTAAGCAACAAGATGATTCAGTTGCTTTCAAGAAACAACAAATACGTCAGTTTTTACACCAACGTAAATTTGCGGAAGCTGTGCACAATTGGCAACAACATATCCGTAGAGATGCATACATTAATGTTGTTGAAAAGGATCTCGCATGAAGCCTCTGCTAATTAGCAGTGGTGAACCAGCAGGAGTTGGACCGGATTTGTGTTTGGCTCTTGCTGATTATGATTTTCCTCTGGTCATTTTAGGTGACCCTCAAGTACTAGCCTCTCGAGCTAAAGAGTTAGCTTGCGAGGTTCGCTTCAACGAATACCAAGCTGGGCAAATCGTTATCCCTAAACCTGGACAGCTAACAGTCCTACCTATTTCTTGTCCCGCACCTGTTGTTAGCGGCAAACTTAATCCTGAAAACGCATCTTATGTGCTTGAATTGTTAACCCGTGGTGCCGAACTATGTGGTAGTGGTGAGTTTTCTGGGATAGTTACGGCTCCAGTGCATAAGGCAATTATTAATACTGCAGGTTTTGCCTTCACCGGCCACACTGAGTTTTTTGCACAATATTATCATATTGATACGGTGGTGATGATGCTGGCATGCTCTCAAATGAAAGTTGCATTAGTTACAACTCACTTACCATTAAGACAAGTACCGGATGCAATCACAGCTGAATTAATCATTGAAGTAATTACTAAGCTGCAGCAATCCTTAATAAGAGATTTCCAGATAATCAATCCTTGCATTAAAGTTGCTGGTTTGAATCCCCATGCCGGAGAGTCCGGCTATTTAGGTAGAGAAGAAATAGAAGTAATCTCCCCCGCATTAATGCAGTTAAAAGAGCAAGGTATTAATGTTCAGGGTCCCATGCCTTCCGATACGATGTTTATTAAAGAACATTTAAAAGATTGCGATGCATTCGTCGCCATGTATCATGATCAAGGTTTGCCTGTTCTAAAATACGCCGGCTTTAATGAAGCGGTTAATGTTACTCTGGGATTACCTATAATAAGAACCTCCGTTGATCATGGTACCGCTTTGGAATTAGCAGGAAAAAATTTACTCGATACCGGTTCCATGTTGGCCGCAGTTGAAATGGCCAAAAATATGGCCTTATCTAGAGCTGTTGACATTTCGCGAGTTTGAGCCAAAATCAGTTCATTTTTGCCCAGTTCTAGGAGTCACTAATGACCATCATCAGTTTAATTGCCGCCCTTGATGAGGCTGACGGCATTGGTATTAATAATCAACTACTTTGCCACTTGCCTGCAGATCTCCAACACTTTAAAACCATTACTATGGGAAAACCAATAATAATGGGCCGCAAAACCTATGAATCAATTGGCCGTCCACTTCCGGGACGATTAAATATAGTTTTAACTCGCTCTTCTTTGTCCATAGAAGGCGTCGAGGTTTTTCATTCTTTAGAAAAAGCATTAGTAGAGACCAAAAATTACTCAGAAGTAATGATCATTGGTGGGGAACAATTATTTAAGGATGCCCTGTCCAAAGCAACTCGCTTATACCTTACCCGCATTCATCATCAATTTACTGCCGATGTATTTTTTCCTAACATCGATGAAAACCTATGGGTATGTATCGATGAAGCTTTTCGTCAACACGACGAAAAGAACCAATATGATATGTCGTTCTATATATATGAAAGAAAGCAGCTTGCGAATTACATTATTTAAATAGCGTAGTCTGGTTGCGTGCAACCAGGACTTCTTTAAGAATAACTAATTCAAATGGCAATAAGCCCATTTAAAAGCACCAACAAGTCCGCAATAAAAGTACAAAACAAACCCAACTGGGTCGATCGGAATTCAAAATGAATTGAAATAAATAGGCAAACCAAATAATTTGAAAAAATTTACAAAAAGTGTTTGACATGGAAGTCGAAATCAGTAGAATACGCAGCACGCCTCGGGGCAAACGTTCATTAATAAGATAGAAGACAAACTGTGTGGGCACTTTGAAATAACTTG
>NZ_JBGORX010000009.1:0-122065 GCF_044626755.1 Legionella lytica
AAACTCTTCAGTTCAATTCCTGTCGTCAGTTCTCACTAACGTATCTTTACTTCTTCTATCTAGTCACAAGCACTCAAGTTATTTCAAAGTGCCCACACAGTTTGTCTTCTAAGTTTTTAATGAACATCCGCAGCTTGGACCGACCATTCTACGCACTTTGCGAATATTGTCAAACACTTTTCTCAAAAAAAGCTAAAATTAATGATTCTCTGTATTTTTTCATTTCAATAAGGAAAAACACTGGCCAAAAACAGGGGTTACAGCTTCGCTATTGGCGTAAAACGCTCCTCATATTCCATTTGCAATAGAGGATGATTTCCATAATGTCCCTGCAAATAACTTTCTAAAGTATCAATAAGTATTTGGCATGTAGTGAATCTTTTATCCAACATACCGAGAAGTTCTTCTTGCTCGGGTGATTCCTCTTTGCGTACTTCATCGTTTAATGTACGAAGAGCTCGCTTTGCAATCACAGCATACTCCAAAGCTTCCGATTCTTTGCCACTTATTTGTGCAGCGACACGTGCTAATCTTATTTTGGCGTCAATCTCATCAATACTATAGGGTTCATCGAAAGACTTTTCGTAGTATGTGTATTTATAATAGGTATATGCTTGTTGAAGATTGCCCATCGCTTCAAAAGCTGCTCCGCAAAAAATACTATAGGTAGCTTTATCGTCATCGTATTCCGCTCGATGCATATTCCCTGCGTAATCACTTACCAATGCAAAATAGAATGCGGTACGCTCATGGCTTTCTAAGGTTGCATATAATAAACCCAAGCATTGGTAGACTTTATATAATAGTGGACTCTCCAAATCTAATACTGGCGTAGTTGCTTGTTGTAGCAATGTTTCGAGTTCACTAATTAAAGCACTAAGCATCTCGTTATTCCGTTTACGAAATAAAACCATTTTCGTGGGTGGGTCTATAACTAATTGATCGATGGTAATGTCGCTAGCAAGCATATTAAATAGAAAATCATAAGTAGTGTTTACTTTAGATAAGAAGGCCAATACCGATGCTCTAAGCTCCAACTGCCTTACTTTTGGTAATTGTTGAGTAATCAAGGAATGCTGATTGTTGGTAAATGCATTCCCATATGGCTCACTGTACCAACCGTTTCTTGAGCATACGCTTAGCTCTTCCGTTCGGGGATTAAATTCAACATTATAATAGTAAGCATGTTCTAATGCTTGATTGACTATAATATTAGTATTATTAACTGTGCCCTTAATTCTTTCTTTTAACACTTTTAGAATATCTGTATGAACGAGATGCTCACTCCAATGTTGGCTATTCACTACAATAATTACATCTAATTGAGAATCTTCGTGGGTACCAAGCTTGTTGTCTTTGTAATAACTAGGGTCAAGATCAATATAAGCTGGTTTTCTTAAGCTAGTGAATAAGGTGTCTTCACTGCCAAATATGCCAAAATATCCCAAATCAATAGTTAGTGATGTCTTTTTTGCATCGTAGGGCTTTCGTAATGATTGTGGTGAAACATGCAACATGAAGTAATTATTATAGGTGTGATCTTTAATTATAACTGTATGGCAATGATGTATTGTTTCTGCACGTAAGATAACTGGCTCTTCAGGTTCGAAGCTTATTTCTTGGTAAGTTGGTTCCGTAGCCTCAATAAGTTGCGAATCATAATGGGGTTTTAGCTTGTAGTATTTTGCCTGACCAGGTGTGTATTGAATCGCTTCGTCTTCTCTTACGGGAACAATCACTGGCATAGGTTTCCTTTATTTATCTCACATTGACGAAAATATTAGCTTAAAATGCTTAAGAAACTATTAAGATAGTTGATTTAGTTTGTGGGGCGTGGAGCTACTGGCGCTTACTATTAAGGCGAAGAATCAAATTACCCCGCACCAACTATGCAGGATTTTCTCAAATTTTGCTTCTTTGACTCCGTGGTAAAAAGACATGCATCTATTTCTTTTGAGTCATCCTTTAATTGAGCATTTTATGGATACCGTGGTCAAACCACGGTAATTGAGAAGCTAAATTGCTTAAGGGTTCCCTCCCCTCGATTTTACTCTTCCTTACTTGAATAACCGCATCCCTCTTGTGGACATAGGATTTGGCGGCCGAATCGTTTACTTTCTTTCACGGTTAATATAGGCCATGAACACTTCGGGCAAGGTTGTGCAATGGGTTCATTCCATAATGCATAGTCGCATTTAGGGTAATTACCACAAGAATAGAAAATTTTTCCTTTTCTTGATTTACGTTGCAATATTTTTGCTTCATGGCATTTAGGACATTCAACCCCAGTGTCCGCGGGTTTTTCTAAAGGTTCCATGTGCTTGCATTGGGGGTAGTTACTGCAGCCTATAAAACGACCATATTTGCCCGCTTTAATGTGTAAGGCACTCGAACATACTGGACATACGCGACCATCAACTACTTCTGGCTCATTCTTTTCATTTTCTTGTCCAGCAAGATCTTGTGTATAATCACATTCAGGATAACCTGTACAACCAATAAAACGTCCGCGCTTTCCAAGTCTTATTGATAACGGCTTGGAGCATTTAGGGCATTTATCTTCAAGTACTTCCGTAGTTACGTCTTTGCGTTGTACTTGTTCATCCGTAGTTTGAATTTGTTTCAAGAACGGCTGCCAGAACTCTTCTAGTACCGGAATCCACTCTTTCTCACCCCGAGCAATGGCATCTAAGGTATCTTCTAAATGCGCAGTAAATGTGTAATCTACATAACGAGTAAAGTACCCCGTTAAAAAACGATTCACAATACGACCAACATCCGTTGGGAAGAATCTCTTTTTATCAACAATTACATATTCTCGTTGTTGTAAGGTATGAATAATCGAAGCATACGTAGAAGGACGGCCAATATCATACTCTTCAAGTGCTTTTACTATAGTTGCTTCAGAATATCTTGGTGGCGGCTCGGTGAAATGTTGATTTGCCTGGATGTCTTTAATGTTTACTTTTTCGCCCACAGCAAGTACAGGTAATAAAGAACCATCATTTTCATCATCTTTGGAATCATCACGCCCCTCTTCATACACCGCCAGGAAGCCCGGGAAGGTAACGGTAGAACCATTGGCTCTGAATACATTGCCTTCGCCACAACTTAAATCAACCGCAACGGTATCCATTAAGGCATCAGCCATTTGACAAGCAATAGTACGCTTCCAAATTAAACTGTAGAGTTTAAATTGATCTGCGGTCAAAGCCGACTGCACCATTTCTGGGCTGCGTTTGATTGACGTAGGACGAATTGCTTCATGTGCCTCTTGGGCATTTTTCGATTTGGTTTTATAAAGTCGCGGAGTTGCTGGACAATTATCAGCACCGTAACGTTCACCGATGTAGTGACGTATTTCATCCACCGCTTCAACAGCTAAGTTTACTGAGTCAGTACGCATATATGAGATCAAACCCACGGTACCGGTACCAATATCAATACCCTCATACAATTGCTGTGCAACCATCATCGATTTACGTGCAGTAAATCCTAATTTACGTGCAGCTTCCTGTTGTAAGGTTGAGGTGATAAATGGAGGAGAAGGTTTGCGTTTACGTTGCTTCTTCTCAATTTGAGTTACAGTTAAAGAACCCTGAGCTTGCTTGATCAAATCCTCACGAATCTGGTGTGCATTCTCTTGGTTAACTACCGTAAATTGTTGCAGCTTTTCATTTTTATAATGGGTTAAACGCGCTTCGAAAGGAAGTTTTTCATGCAGACACTCCGCCAAGATCTTCCAGTATTCTTGAGAAACAAAACGTTCAATTTCTTCTTCTCGTTCAACAATAAGTCGCAGTGCGGGACTTTGCACCCGTCCAGCGGACAATCCTCTACGCACTTTTTTCCATAAAAGAGGCGACAAGTTGAAACCCACTAAATAATCTAAAGCACGACGTGCTTGCTGTGCATTCACCAAATCCATAGAAATAGCACGTGGATTGTTGATTGCCTCTTCAACAGCCGCCTTGGTAATTTCATTGAAGAAAATACGATGGACTTGTTTGTCCTTAATTAAGTTCTTTTCTTTCATCAACTCGAAAATATGCCAGGAAATGGCTTCGCCTTCGCGATCAGGGTCGGTTGCGAGTAATAAGGAGTCTGATTTTTTTAAGGTCTTAGCAATAGTTTCAATATGCCGAGCATTCTTTTCCAGTGGGACATAAGTCATGGAAAATTGCTGGTCAGGGTTCACAGAACCTTTACGGGCGGGTAAATCACGGACATGGCCATAGGAGGCAAGAACTTCGTAGTCATTGCCCAAATACTTTTGAATTGTTTTAGCTTTAGCGGGTGACTCCACGATCACCAAGTGTTTACTCATAGTAAAGTAACCTTTCCCTTTTCGATAGATTATTCAAATAGTAATAATATATTCAAGATATTCAAAAAAGCTATTTCTACCAATTTACTTTTTGCGTCTGTAAAAAATCAAGCATCATATTTTGGAATATTTTGGATATATGCCCAGTATACGAACCGGGCAACGGTATTTGTGGTGTTATAGCTGATGATCAGAACTAATGCAATGTTAATTCTTCTTCTGTTTGATAAAGTACTAAATCAAGGAAGGTTAATTCTTCTTCATTTAAATTTGCAGATAATACATTTTTAATCGTCCATTTAGTTTCTTCCAAAGTCACTATGCGTGAATCAGAAAACTGTAATTGGTTGATAATCGTTTCAAATGATTCTGCGTTAATCACACCCCATAATTTCATACGCATCAGAAATTGATAACTTGCTTTAGTCAACTTCATTTGTTCATCATAAGTAAATACTCGAGTTGACGTTTGTTGCTGGGGTCGAACATGAACTACTTGCTCATCAGCAATGTCCTCTTCATTCATTTGCTCTGCTGCTTCAGCATCTGCGGACTTTTGGTTTTTTTGCAGCTGCGATAAACTGGTTTCAAATAGATTCAGCAACATTTCAAATAAGTTATCTTTCATACTCACACCTCATATAGCCTCCGGGTACTGCACTAACAGCCCCTTTTAATTCTAGTTCTGCAAGTTCGGACATCACTTGCTCAACGGTGTACCCACTACGCAAAATGATCTGATCGACAGTAGTCATTTCGAAGCCAATGAACTTTACTAGGTTTTCATTCTCACTGGCAAGAGGAAAAATAGGTTTCTCTATAATGTGTTGTGGCTCTATTCTGAGTTCATCAAACACATCAGTAACTGAAGTAACCAATTTTGCGCCCTGTTGCAGCAAATAATGACAACCACGAGCCAACGGATTATGTATGGATCCAGGTATTGCCAAAACATCCCTATTTTGCTCTAACGCCATGCGTGCAGTAATCAAAGATCCACTACGAATTGCAGCCTCGACAACCAATGTGCACAATGACAAGCCACTTATTATACGATTTCTGCGCGGAAAATGTCCAGAGGTTGGAGGACTTTTTAATGGAAATTCACTTAAAATCAAGCCCTTTTGCATAATTTGCTCTGCAAGTTTGACATGACGACGGGGATAAATACAGTCAATTCCAGTCCCCATGACCGCAATTGTTTGTCCTCCGGCATCCAAACATCCGGAATGAGCCTGGGCATCAATTCCTAAAGCCAAGCCACTTATAATGGTAACACCTTGCGCAGCAATTGCTTTGGCAAAAGCATAAGAATTATCAATCCCAGTTATCGATGGATTACGGCTACCAATAATGGCCAATTGCGGTTGTAAAAAGGCAGATAATTGTCCCTGAGCATATAAAACGATGGGTGGATCAGAGATTTCTTTTAACAAAGCGGGATATTCTGGAGACTCCCAAGTTAATAAGTAACGATCTTCCGCTGCATTAAGCCAAAGCAAATCAGCTTTGATCTGTTCCATATCAAAACTGGCAATTTTTTGAGCTAATAATGGTGGTAAATCAGCTTTTTCAAGTTCTACAGCAGAGAGTTGGAACATTTGGTGTAAGTCTGGCCACCGTTTATACAATTTAGCTACGGTACGCGGACCTACTTTCTCCATACGGTTTAACGCAAGAAAATAGGATAAGTTATTCATTAAGGTCAGTCCTTTGTGCATTGTTGGATCTTGCAGCATTACGCTAGATCAAGGATAATATCACAAATTTTACACAGAGAACCAGATTAACAATGGCTATTCACAAAATCCGTTATTTGCCCGATCCATGTTTGAGAGAGGCCTCAAAACCTGTCGTCACCTTTGATGACACATTGCAAACGCTCATCGAAGACATGTTTGACACAATGTATGATGCACGTGGAGTAGGACTGGCTGCCGTACAAATTGGTATTGGTCTGCGCCTGTCTGTAATCGATGTGGAAGGCGATAAAAAGAATCAAATCGTTATTATCAATCCAGAAATTATTGCTTCTGAAGGCGAAAAGAAATTCGATGAAGGGTGTCTGTCTGTTCCAGGCGCTTATGATACCGTGATTCGTGCGGAAAAAGTTACGGTGAGGGCGCTAGACCGCCACGGCAAGCCTTTTGAAATCCAAGCAGATGGTTTGCTTGCAGAATGTTTGCAGCATGAAATTGATCATATGAATGGTAAATTATTTATCGATCTTTTGTCCCCGCTCAAAAAAGCGATGGCACGGAAAAAACTAGATAAATTCAAACGCCACAATGCACGTAAATCATGAGTTTAAAGATTGTATTCGCTGGGACCCCAGCTTTTGGTTTACCTTGTCTTGACGCATTAGCTCAATCAACACATGAGATCCAAGCAATTTACACCCAACCGGACCGCCCGGCGGGCCGTGGGCGTAAATTGCAAGCATCTGCGGTGAAAGAATGGGCTTTAGCGCACAATATACCTGTTTATCAACCGCTTAATTTTAAAAGTCCGGAAGCCATTGCCGAATTAGCTGCATTAAAACCTGATTTGTTGATTGTTATTGCCTATGGTTTAATTCTGCCTAAAGCGGTATTGGAAATTCCACGTTTAGGGTGTGTTAACGTGCATGCATCATTACTCCCCCACTGGCGTGGAGCGTCTCCAATTCAACATGCTATTTTACATGGTGACTCTGAGTCTGGAGTAACCATTATGCAAATGGATGTAGGAATGGATACCGGAGACATGCTGCGTAAAGTGAGTTGTACCATCACAAATACCGATACCGCAACAAACTTGCATGATAAATTAGCGGCGATTTCTGCACAGCCTTTACTGAAAACCATTGAAGAGCTAGCCAATAATACAGCGAAACCGGAAGTACAAGATGGTTCTTTAGCGACCTATGCCGGAAAAATTAATAAAGAAGATGCATTGATTAATTGGCAACGCAGTGCAAAAGAAATTAATTGCCAAATCCGTGCTTTTAATCCCTGGCCTGTTGCGTATACCTTTTTAAATGAAGAAGTATTACGCATTCATCAAGCCCAAGTTGTTGATGTGGATTTAGTCCATGCTCCAGGTACCGTGGTTCACCTCGATAAAAAAGGTATGCTGGTTGCCACCGCTAATCAAGGTTTGCTTGTTGAAAAAATACAACTCCCCAGCGGTAAAGTGATTAGCGTTGCGGATTGCTTAAATTCTTCTAAATCACCGTTACACGTCGGTTTAGTCTTCTCCTCTGAGTCTTAAGCTCAGAGGAGCTATTAATTCATCTACGTCTGTGAATCATTATTCATGAATAAAAACGAACGGCTGCATGCTTTAAAAATTTTAACTACGCTATTGGTTGATAAGTCTTCTTTATCACAACTTATGCCCTCTGCTGCAGAAGTCTCTCCCATGACCAAAGAAATCTGTTTTGGTTTCTGCCGCCATTATTATCGCTTGCAAGCCATAACCAATTGCTTAGTTGCGAAGAAACCGAAAGAAATTGAGATTTGGATTGCCTTATTAATTGGTCTGTATCAACTGCATTACATGAACCAACCTGACTACGCCGTAGTTAAAGAGACCGTGGCCCTATTAGAAAAAATAAAGAAGCCCTGGGCTAAAGGTTTGGTTAATGCGGTGTTACGTAATTTCTGTCGCCAACAACATGAGTTATTAGAAAAACTGCAAAAGGATCCCTTATTTATTTATGGGCAACCCGAATGGCTGTTAAAACGTCTTAAAACAGACTGGCCGGAATATTGGCAAGCAATTGCTCAAGCAAATGACCAGCATCCACCGATGACCTTACGCGTTAATGTGCAAAAAAACTCGCGCGAAGCATACCTGCAAAGCTTGGAAAAGGCTGGCATTGGGGCTCAAGCGCACGCTGTTGCTTCAGAAGGCATTACACTTAATGAGCCTTGTGATGTACGCCAGCTTCCTGGCTTTGCCGAGGGCAGTATTTCCGTACAAGATGGAGCGGCGCAATTAGCTGCATCATTATTATCTTTAGAGCCTGGGTTACGGGTGCTGGACGCCTGTTGTGCACCTGGAGGCAAAACCTGTCATATTCTTGAGATGCAGCCCGATTTAGCGGCTTGTGTTGCTTTAGATGTTGATGCGAAACGATTAGAGCGAGTAAAAGAAAATTTAAATCGCCTTAAACTGAATGCAACCTTACTGCAAGGTGATGCGTCAACACCAACTGCTTGGTGGGATGGTCAATTGTTCGATCGCATATTATTAGATGCTCCCTGCTCTGCGACTGGAGTAATACGTCGTCATTCAGACATCAAACTGTTACGCACTCCCGAAGAAATTACTGCGGTGAGTAAAACCCAACACGGTATGTTGCATGCATTATGGCCTCTGCTTACCAAAGGTGGCTTGCTGGTTTATGCTACCTGTTCCATAATGGCCGTTGAAAATGAAAAGCAAGTTGCTGATTTTGTTTCTAAAACGTCTGATTGCGAAGTAATTCTAGGGGACTGGCACTGGGGACATGGAACAGGTCATGGACAACAAATATTACCCGGAGAACAGGATATGGATGGATTCTTTTATACTGTTTTGCTAAAACAATAGATATAGATACATTTTTAAGGATAAAAAATGATAATCAATTGGCCCTTAGTTACGGTTTTGTTCTGTCTTTCAATCCCAGGCGTACTTATTGCCATTAAGCGCCTGATTTATTTTTTGCTCCCTGAAAATTCCGAGGAATTAAAAAAGCGTATTGGCCGTTTTGCCATTGTGCAAACATTGGTTCTAGTTTTTATTCTGTGTCTTGCCGGGGCGGTTCTTTCGCAAAGTACCGGTTTATGGGCAACACCCCTGGATGACCTGTTACATGGCAAAGCTGGAATAAGTATTCTCTTTCCTTTACTTTTGCCTGCCCTTGGTTATGCGCTGTTAAGCCTGTTCGTTTTTTTAGTCCTTTATCATGTATTAGCCAAACGCCTTATTGATGAGAAGAGCCTGCAAATAATGCATAATTTGCGAGTAGCGCTAGGGGTGGATGGCTGTGTTCTTTATGGTGGTGTAGTTGAGGAGATTATCGCCCGTTGGGGGCTCATGAATTTAGCGACTTTTTTCGCTATTATCTTTATGCAACACACCACTAATTTAATTATCTGGATGTCGATTATAGTGAGTGGCTTAATTTTCGCCGCAGGACAAATCCCTGCCTATTTAGCTGCGGGATGTAGTTCAAGTCGAAAATTTATCTATTCCTATACCCTGATTAGCGCGTCGCAGTCGATTATATTTGGTTATGTATTTTGGCAGTATGGATTAGTATGCTCCATTATATCGCATATGCTCTTTCATTTAGGCTGGGCTTTTTATAGTTCAGTATTTAACAAAGGGAATGCAACACCGGCCTAATTCGTAAAAAAAGTGTAAAGAGGTTTTAACTTAACGTTGCCTTAATTTGAATCCCCTATTCTAGCTCTATATTAGTGGTGAATAGGTATACGATTATGGCAAATAAATACGTTTCGAGTGGTGATTTTGCTGCATTGGTAAACCAACTACAGCAATCACCTGAAGATCCTTACTTGAAGCAAAAGGTAGTTAAGTACTTGCCATCCATGCAAGAGTTAGCTAAAAAGAATCCTTTGGCTCTGTATCATTTAGCTCATGTTTTTCCTGAGAAGTCATCCCAGCATAGAAATATGATTCTCAAATCAGCAGAGCGTGGATGTACTAATGCGATGCTTGCGGCTTGTAAGTTTTTAGCGGAGTCTAATAGACCTGAAGATCAGCAAAAAGCTAAGTCTTTTTTGGTAGAAATTGAACGCTCGCAAGATAGCTTCATTATGAAGCACAGTAAAGAGTTAGTAGAAGAGCATCCTCATTTAGCGACTAATACAACGGTACAGTCAGGAGTGGTTAGTAATGCCGCGACAGCTCATCATCGATTTTTTGCTAAGGCAGAGAACAACGCTCTTGATGTGGTGCTAGAGAGGCAAAACCGTTATCAGCCTTAATAAATATACACCGTAGCCGTTTAGCGTAGCGTTATATGAGATCGAAGCTCGATGAAGGCACAGATGCCGTATTACGACTGCCTTTAATAAGGCGGGATTCTTTGTGTTTTTCTTATTCAGTGTAGCTGGTTGCTTGCAACCAGGCTACGGTTTTTAAATACTAGGTTAACAAAAAGCGGAAATTTCTTTGTATTTCATTTAAGTCGAACTGATTCAAATACAAAGAAAAACTCATCCATGCACTTAATGCAGCTAAATCTCTAAATGGAGAGGGTAAATAAACAGGACTGGTTAAAATATCGCGCTCTTGTAATTCACGCAATAAAGGCAGATCATCTAAAACTAATTTGCCGGTAAAAAGCAATGGAATAGACTCCACATGCTTCTGACTGATTGCAAAACGAATGTAGTTATAAATGAGAATAAACCCTTTGGCATAAGATAAATCTTTAGTAAAAGGTCCGCCGGTTGGTGTGCTACCACGGAAAATTCGTACCGTTTGGTTGTAACTGTCATCAGGAGTTAACCCACACTCAATAAAATAACGGTAGATATCAACGAAATTCGCCCCCTGGGTCACTTTATCCAACGCAATAACGCGATTCGTGATTTTTAACATCCGTCCCGGATAGGAAGAAAAAGTGACAATTTCCGTAATTACCGCAAGCCCTTCCTGAATCACACTACTGGAAGGAGAACCCTTAGAAAGGAAAAAGCAATTAGGCTGCATGGAGCCATTCAAGGTAGTACCAACATGTACCCAGCCTTCATGCACCTCTAAATAACGTAAATCACGCTCGCTAAACATCGCTTGCTGACTTAGCTTAATACTGTCCGCACCCGCAGAAGCATCAGCAACCATGTCATCACTGACCATCACCGTCACCCGTCCCGGATGCTTATCAAAAAATGCACCTAGTCGAGCTTGCAAAATTTCCTGAGCTTGTTGTGGCGTGTAGTGCTTAACATCAGCATCTGATTGCAATTGTATGCTTAAATCAGAGAGCACATCAAACAGCAATGTGCCCATCTGTGACATACGTGGCCCACCGGCGTAAAACACGTCATTAGGGCTGCCATAAAGCTCCATGGCAAGCTCACTAAAAGCAGGGGTACCTCGTGCAGCAAGCATTTGAGATGCCCTGCTGTACTCTTCACATTGACGACGAATCAACCGCGTCACAGTTGAGTATTGTCCTAACTGATTTTGAGCGTCTCGTAAAATTAAACGAAACTCCTCCTGTTTATCATGAACATTAAAAGGCAGTGGTTTCTTTTCATAATAGTCCTTATCCACTGTAGGGAGTCGCTGTCCTTTATGTTTAAAAAACTCCTTTTTTATCCCTTCATCCCATTTAATACTATCAAGAATTCGGATCTTACGTTGCGTATCAACAATACGCTTGGATAATTCTTGTATTATGAGTAACTCATCCGACTCAGATGTCATGATAACCCCTTATTACCTCGGCGGCGCAATACTAATTTTTGCATCCTGATTTTGTGGAGGTAAATTATAAAAATCACTAATATTTTCTTTTGTTAATGGGGGTGGTACTACTAAATTCACACCATTCCTACTTTTTAAGTATAGATTTTCTCCATTACTTGAATAACGTCCGGAACAGGCAGTAAGTACCAATAAACTACAAACAATAAAACTCAACTTTTTCACAACATTCCCCAATTAAATCAATTCTAAACGCTTCATTACCTGTTCTAAAGCCGTATGGTGTTCTGCAGACAATGGAATTAGAGGCAATCTAATTTCATTAGCAATCAACCCCATTTTATATAAAGCCCATTTTACAGGAATAGGATTTGTTTCAATAAACATTAATTCATTCAGTGGCATGAGCTGATCATGCATGCGTAAACAGGCCGCATGATCACCATCTAAGGCACTGTCACACATTTTTGCCATTAACTTAGCCGCCACGTTAGCGGTTACTGAAATATTACCTTTAGCTCCAGCTAACATCCACGAAGCAGCAGTAGGATCATCCCCACTATAAACATCAATGCGACCTTCAGAAAGTCGCAAAATTTGCTGTAAACGGGTCATTTGGCCCGTTGCTTCTTTAATACCAATGATATTGGAAATCTTAGCAAGACGTGCGACGGTTTCGGGTAATAAATCGCAAGCAGTACGCCCAGGGACATTATAAAGAATAATCGGCATAGCGACCGATTGAGCAATCGCAGAATAATGCTGATACAAACCTTCTTGCGTTGGTTTGATGTATGAAGGAGTCATGATTAAAGCGGCATGTGCACCACACTCCATCGCTTCTTGCGTCAATTTGATGCAATCACGCGTTGCATTCATCGCTGTGCCCGCAATGACCGGTATGCGTTCTTTAGCCTGATCGATAACTGTTTTGACAACTAAGAGTTTTTCCTCATGCGATAAAGTTCCTGCCTCACCCGTAGAGCCTGCAGCAACAATACCATGAGTTCCCATTTCAATATGAAACTCTACTAATTCGCGCAATCTAGGGATATCGACTTGATCATCCTGCATTGGCGTAACTAAAGCCACTATACTTCCTCTGAACATAGCGTCCTCTTCTTCTTATTATTTTAATTTTCCAATACTACTGGAAAACCTAGGTCAGAGTAAAATCCCAACGCGAAAACTGCTAATTACCAATCAATTATGGGCAATTATTTATCACATAATTATATTTTTGTACTAATATTGATAATGAAGAGTATTGGTTGTTTCTTCCAAAGTGAAACATCGCTTAGGAAAATACCTCAATAAAAAAAGGGAGTCTACTATGAATAAAATCGTCTCATCATTATGTGTAATTAGCCTAGGTAGCTTGATGTTGGGAGGTTGTACCAATACTGAAGTAGGTACAGGTGTCGGAGGGGCTGCAGGTGCAGGTTTAGGTTACGCTGTAACTGGTGGTAGCGCTGTAGGGACAGTTATTGGTGCCGGTGCTGGTGCCTTGGTAGGTAATGCTATTGGCCGGGATCAAGACAGACGCGCTTACTATAACCGCCATTATTATCGTCATGGTTATTATTATTAGTCATTAAATTACCACTATTAAAAACCTGGATTCTCAGTCCAGGTTTACCTCGTCCCTGAAAAAAAATATAGGGAAATACAGCAATATCAAATTTACGTTGCTATACTCTAAAAAGATTAATTTTTTGATTGTTCTCAATAATTTTTGAGATTAACCGGAAAAAACTACAAGGATTGTAATCATGCGCTTAAAAAATAAGGTTGCAATAATCACAGGTGCTGCCAGTGGTATAGGCAAGGAAATTGCGTTAGTTTACGCAAAAGAAGGAGCAAAAGTTGCTATTGCTGATCTTAATCTAGATCAAGCAAACCTTGCTGCAGAAGAAATTAAATCCCAAGGTGGACAAGCAATGGCTGTTGCCATGAATGTCACCGATGAAGATGAAGTAAATAAAGGGGTTGATGCCGTAGTGGAACACTTTGGCAGCGTTGACGTTCTGGTAAGTAATGCCGGAATTCAAATTATTAATTCGATTGATGAACTCCCCTACTCCGATTGGAAAAAATTATTATCTATTCACTTAGATGGTGCCTTTTTAACGACCCGTGCTGCACTTCGACATATGTATGCTGCAGGCAACGGCGGTAGCATCATTTACATGGGTTCGGTGCACTCCAAAGAAGCCTCGGTACTTAAAGCGCCCTACGTTACCGCAAAACATGGCTTACTGGGCCTATGTAAAGTGGTTGCTAAAGAAGGGGCTGCTCATAATGTAAGAGCCAATGTCATTTGCCCCGGTTTTGTGCGCACTCCTTTAGTTGAAAAGCAAATTCCTGAACAAGCTAAAGAATTAGGAATTAGTGAAGACGACGTCATTAAAAAAGTCATGTTAAAAGATACTGTGGATGGTAAGTTCACTACTATAGATGACGTGGCACAAACGGCATTATTCTTTGCTGCATTTGATACGAATGCCTTGACCGGCCAATCCCTGGTTGTTAGTCATGGATGGTTCATGGAATAACCCAGGTATATATAGCTGTATCTCCATACACCTATTTAAGTGAGGCCGAAAATGAAAGAATCAGATGTTAAAGAAAAAGCTTTTGCCATGCCACTGACCAGCTCCGCCTATCCACGCGGCCCATATCGCTTTATTAATAGGGAGTTTTTGACGGTAACCTATGAAACCGATATGGATTTACTCCGTGAAATAGTTCCTGAGCCTTTAGAGGTAGTAGAACCTTTGGTGCAATTTGAGTTTATTCGCATGCCAGACTCAACTGGATTTGGTGATTATACTGAATCAGGGCAAGTAATTCCGGTGCGTTATAAAGGAAAAATGGGTAGCTATACCCACGCCATGTATTTGGATGATTTAGCACCAATCGCCGCTGGACGTGAAATCTGGGGATATCCCAAAAAACTTGCTCAACCCAAGTTGGAAGTCGTAAGTGATACCTTCCTAGGGACGCTTAATTACGGCCCCTGCCGTGTTGCAACGGCCACCATGGGATATAAATATGAAGCACTGGATCTAAAAAAAGTAGCTGATGCGCTCAATACCCCGATTTACTTATTAAAAATCATTCCGCATGTCAATGGCAGCACACAAATTTGTGAGCTGGTCGAAATTATGTTGGCTGATGTGGTAGTAAAAGGGGCATGGCAAGGACCGGCACAATTAGAATTAGCACATCATGCTCTAGCCCCGGTAGCAAGTCTTCCAGTACGCCGAATTGTAAAAGCGGTTCATCTATTAACTGATTTAACCCTACCCTATGGACGAGTGGTGCATGACTACCTCGGGCAATAAGCAAAAATAAAAATGATAAAGCCAAACTTAAGTTAAGGCTGTGATGTGGAGATAGAATAAAAATGTTAATTTTATTAGGTTATGTTGTGGTCTTAGTTTGTGTTTTTGGTGGATTTGCTTTAGGCGGCGGTCATTTGGCTGCCGTATTTCAACCTATAGAATTACTGATCATTGGAGGAGCTGCTTTAGGTGCGCTTATTGTAGGTAATAGTATGAGCGTTCTCAAGGCCCTATGTAAGGCGATTCCTAAAGTATTTCGCAGTGAAAAAACCTCTAAGGCAACCTATATTAGCCTATTAGGATTATTGTATAACCTCTTGAATAAAGCCCGTCAGCAAGGAATGATGTCGGTTGAATCAGACATTGAAGAGCCAGAAAGCAGCCCTATTTTCACCAATTATCCTGCATTAATGAACGAGCATCACATCATTGAGTTTATTTGTGATTATTTCCGCTTAATTATTACATCAAACTTGCAGCCGTTCCAATTAGAAGCCCTGATGGATATGGAGATTGAATCACATCATGCCGAAGAGTTAATCCCAGCAAACACCATTACTAAAATAGCGGATGCCATGCCTGCGTTTGGTATCGTAGCGGCAGTTCTTGGGGTGGTACATACGATGGAGTCCATTAACTTACCCCCATCTGAATTAGGCGTGCTTATTGCCCATGCGTTGGTAGGGACTTTCTTAGGTATCTTGTTAGGTTATGGATTCATTGGCCCTATCGCTACGGCGATGGAACAAAGAGCCAACCAAACTCAGCTGATGTTGCAATCGATTAAAGCGACGATTTTAGCAAGTTTGCATAACAACCCACCACTCATTGCTGTTGAGTTTGGTCGTAAAGTTCTGTTCTCAGCCCAAAGACCATCCTTCTCACAATTAAGCGATGAAATTAAGAATGTAAAACAAACTGACTCCGCCGCAGCCAGTACAGCAAGCTAGAGAAAAATTATGAGTGAAGCAAATAACAGTAACAACAATAATAATAAGAATAAAAAAACTACTCCGATTATTATTAAGAAAGTAAAAAAACATGCGCATGGCCATCATGGGGGTTCATGGAAAATTGCCTATGCGGATTTTGTAACGGCAATGATGGCATTCTTCTTATTGATGTGGCTTATTGCCTCATTAAATAAGGCTCAAAAAGACGGTATTTCTGAATACTTCAAACAGCCCTTACGCGTCTCTTTTTTTGGTGGGGAAAACGTGGGCAACCAACAAGTTCGCATTAAAGGTGGCGGCCCCAAAGTTGAGGACACCAATGGTTCAGTTTCTACTACCGACAAAGCTGCAGCGAAACTGGCAAAAGAGCAACAAAGTACCCAGATTATTCAATCCTCACAAAATGAAACACAAAAACTTGAAGAGTTAAAATCACAAATTAACCAAAGCATTCAAACTGATCCCGCCCTTAGTGGATTAAAAGATCGTATGCTAATGGAAATCGTACATGATGGTTTACGTATTCAACTAATCGATGACCAAAAACATCCTATGTTTGATGTGGGTTCGGAAAAATTAAACCCTGCGTTTGAGGCGGTTTTCTTGAAAATTTCCAAACTACTCAATGGTGTTCCTAACAAGGTAACCATTCAAGGATATACGGATTCACACCCCTATCACAATCCTGATGAGCTGGAATATACGAACTGGGAACTATCAACACAAAGAGCGAATGCCGCACGTCGCGCGCTGGTTAAATCGGGTATGGATGAAAATAAAGTGATGTCTGTTACCGGCTTTTCATCAACCGTTCCGCTTAATAAGAAAGACCCATTAAATGCCGTGAACCGTCGTATCAGCATTATCGTGATGAAGCATGGGGCCGCTGAAGAGTTAACTAAAAATAAATAGTCCATGCTGGCTGTTCATAGCAGATGGAGGCAATAACACTATATTAATATGTTTTACTTATCTCCCTTACTCTACGTTCCGCGACTGGTTCGCGGAATCCAGAGCGCACCTCTCCTGATGGATCCACATTTCTTGGATAACTCTAATTCCTTCCCTTCTGTATTTAATAAATTTGAGATAGGCTGAGATATGTATAATGTTTGCTTCGATTTTCTATTGGAGCCCCACGGAATAATTCATTTAGGAAGAGGCTTATGTTTAATTCGGTAGCACGAGTTGGGTTTTATTCTTTTATGGGAGCCGGGATCGGTGCTGCCATTCCTACATGGCAAGTCTGTTCTGGAGGGATAATAGGCACAGGCCCCATGGGTGGCCTGGCAGCTCCTATTGCCATCATTTTGGGGGCATTGCTGGGCAGCAGTGTGGGCTTAGGTGTTGGCGTGATAAAAGTTGCTCTCGAGTATAATACGCCAGCCTCTTCTTTAGAGAAGATAATGGGACTTGGATTTCTCATTGGTGTTGGGATTGGTGCGTCGTTTCTTTTAGCTGGCAGTGTAGGTGGTATTACAGCAACCATGTTGGGAGCTGCGATTAGTTTGTTAGCCTATTATGAAGAATCCATTGCGTCGGTTATTACATCACCCCAAGCTGATACAGGACTATCTCCATTTTGAGATTTAATTTACAAAAATAATTACCGATCCCCTCCCCCTTTACTGACGCTGATTATTGTGAGGATAAAAAAAACCCGCCATCAGGCGGGTTTTTTTCGGGTCTTGGGTAGACAGCTTACATCATGCCGCCCATGCCTCCCATTCCGCCCATACCACCCATGCCGCCCATATCGCCGGCTTCTTCTTTCTTAGGCAGATCAGCAACCATGCACTCAGTAGTTAACATCAAGCTAGCTACAGAAGCAGCATTTTGTAGTGCCATACGAGTTACTTTAGTTGGATCCAGGATACCCATGTCAACCATATCACCGTACTCGCCAGTAGCTGCGTTGAAACCATAGTTCTCTTTATTTTCAGATACTTTGTTTACAACAACAGAAGCTTCGTAACCAGCATTAGTAACGATTTGACGTAGTGGAGACTCGATTGCACGACGTAGAATGTTGATACCCATAGTTTGGTCGTCGTTATCGCCTTTCAGTGCATCTAAAGCTTTTTGAGCACGGATTAAAGCAACCCCACCACCCGCTACAATACCTTCTTCAACAGCAGCACGAGTAGCGTGTAAAGCATCTTCAACACGAGCTTTCTTCTCTTTCATTTCAACTTCAGTAGCAGCACCAACTTTAATTACTGCAACACCGCCAGATAATTTAGCAACACGCTCTTGTAATTTTTCACGATCGTAATCAGAAGAAGTTTCTTCGATTTGCGCGCGAATTTGTGTGATACGTGCTTTAATTTCAGTAGGTTTACCTTCACCATCAATAATCGTGCAGTTTTCTTTAGTTACTACGACGCGCTTAGCTGTTCCTAAGTCTTCTAAAGTAGCAGCTTCTAAGCTCTTGCCAATTTCTTCAGTAATAACTTGGCCATGAGTTAAAATTGCGATGTCTTGTAACATTGCTTTGCGGCGGTCACCAAAACCAGGAGCCTTAACAGCACATACTTTAACAATACCACGCATGTTGTTAACAACTAGAGTAGCTAAAGCTTCACCTTCAACATCTTCAGCAATAATCAATAATGGACGGCCAGATTTTGCAACGCCTTCCAACACCGATAACATATCACGGATGCTAGAGATTTTCTTGTCAACTAACAGAATGAATGGGTGCTCTAATTCGCAACTCATGTTTTGTTGGTTGTTAATGAAGTATGGAGAAATGTATCCACGATCAAATTGCATACCTTCAACAACTGATAATTCATTCTCTAATCCATTACCGTCTTCAACAGTAATAACACCTTCTTTACCAACTTTTTCCATAGCACTAGCAATAATCGCACCAATTGCTTCGTCAGAGTTAGCAGAAATAGTACCAACTTGAGCGATTGCTTTGTTGTCTTTGCATGGCTTAGACATAGATTGTAATTGCTTAGTAACTGCTAGAACCGCTTTATCAATACCGCGTTTCAGATCCATTGGGTTCATGCCTGCAGCAACTGCTTTGTTACCTTCAACAAGAATTGAGCGAGCTAATACAGTAGCAGTAGTAGTACCATCACCAGCAGTATCAGAAGTTTTAGAAGCAACTTCTTTAACCATTTGTGCGCCCATGTTCATGAAGCGATGTTCAAATTCAATTTCTTTAGCAACAGATACACCGTCTTTAGTTACAGTAGGTGCACCATAAGATTTTTCTAATACAACGTTACGACCACGTGGACCCATTGTCACTTGGACTGCATCCGCTAATGCATTAACACCAGCAAGCATTTGTAAACGCGCGTCGTCTCCAAAACGTAATTCTTTAGCCATTCTTTTATCTCCTAATGAATCAATTCAATTACTTCTCGATTACACCCATGATGTCGTCTTCGCGCATCACTACATACTCGATACCGTCCAATTTAATTTCAGTACCAGAATATTTTCCGAATAATACGATGTCACCAACTTTAACAGCTAATGCACGTACATCACCGTTGTCTAAGGCTTTTCCAGCGCCGATAGCAATAATTTCGCCACGCATTGGTTTCTCAGTAGCGCTATCTGGAATAACAATACCACCCGCGGTAGTACGCTCTTCTTCCATACGACGAACTACTACGCGATCGTGTAAAGGACGAATTTTCATAACATATATCTCCTGAATTTAATTAAACAGTAATGACGCTGACTAGACATATGGGGACAAGGAACAGACTTTCAAGGGGCAAAATGAAAAAAATTTAAAATGTTTTTTATGAATTAGCATTTTTCGCTATTATTTCCGGCAAAGTCTCTTTTATAATCCAGAGCAAAAGAATTTTTAGTCACAAGGTGTATAAGTTAAATGTTTGATTTTACGGGAAGTTATACCGACCTCTACCAATTGACTATGGCTCAAGTTTATTTTTTGCAAGGACAGCACAAGCAACACGCTATTTTTGATTATTTTTTTCGTAAGCTGCCTTTTGGTTCTGGCTATGCCGTTTTTGCAGGCTTAGCAGATCTCTTAAGCATCTTAGAAAACCTTCGTTTTGATGCCGCGGACATTGAGTTTTTAGAAGAAAATGGCGCCCATCCCGAATTTTTGCATTACCTGAAAAACTTTCAATTTACAGGAACTATCTATGCGGTTACTGAGGGTGACTTAGTTTTTCCCAGTGCACCGATTGTTCGCGTTGAGGCAAATATTATTGAGGCCCAACTAATCGAAACCCTTCTGTTAAATATATTAAATTTTCAAACGCTTATTGCGACGAAAGCCAGCCGCATAAGACACGTTGCAGGTGACTGTAGCTTGATTGATTTTGGTTTACGTCGTGCCCAAGGCCCCGGTGGTTATTATGCCAGTCGAGCAGCGATTATTGGTGGTTTTGATGCGACCAGCAATGTGCGTGCCGGCCGTGATTATCAAATTCCGGTATCAGGCACTATAGCTCATTCCTTTATTCAAAGCTACGAGAGTGAACTGGCAGCATTTCGTGCGTTCGTTGAGGTTTGGCCCGAGCATTCCACACTTCTGGTTGATACCTATAATACTTTAGAAAGTGGTGTTCCCAATGCTATTTTGGTAGGTAAAGAAATGGAGCAACGAGGCCAGCGTTTGCAGGCCATCCGCCTAGACAGCGGCGATTTGAATTATTTAGCCCATAAAGCGCGTTATATGCTGGATGAAGCAGGAATGTCCTACGTTAAAATTGTGGCCTCAGACCAGTTAAACGAGCACAGTATCAAAGCGTTGCGTGCACAAAAAGCACCCATTAATGGGTTTGGCATAGGCTCCAATTTAATTGTTGGTATGCCGGATGCGGCTTTAGATGGCGTGTATAAATTAGTTGAAGTAAATAAACGACCCCGCATTAAACTTTCAGAAAATGCTGCGAAAATAACCATTCCCTATAAAAAGCAAGTTTATCGAGTAATGACTGATAATGATCTCTTTTTAGGTGCTGATGTGATCGCCTTGGCGCAGGAGGAACCCTTGGATGGTTTATATTCTCCTCTGCAGAGTTACCACAAAGAACCTCTACTACATAAAGCGATGGCTCAGGGTAAAACATTAATGCCGGCAAAGTCCTTGACGCAAATCAGGGAATACTCACACCATCGCCTGTCGCAATTAGCTGATGAGTACCAGTGCATAGAACATCCTAAAACATATCAAATAAACCTAAGTGATGCGTTGAATGCCAAACGCGATGAACTGATTCAAAAATATGAGCAATCGGATAAATGAAAACATTAATCATTCTCGACGTTCAAAATGATTTCATGCCTGGTGGGGCACTAGCAGTACCCGAGGGCGATGTGATTGTTCCTGTAATTAATCAAGTAATGGATCATTTTGATTTAATTGTGGCTACTCAAGATTGGCATCCACAAAACCATAAAAGTTTTGCTTCCCGTCATCCAGGGAAAAAGCCTTTTGAAAAAATTCAACTTCATGGGCTTGAACAGACTCTTTGGCCTGATCATTGTGTGCAGGGAAGTGAGGGAGCTGAGTTTTTCCCGCAATTGGAAACCAGCCGCATTGCGGCTATTTTTCGTAAAGGTATGGATCCAGAGATAGATAGCTACAGTGGTTTTTATGAAAATGATCATAAAAAAAGTACCGGTTTAACAGCTTATCTGCGTGCGAAAGGTGCCTCTAAACTTTATTTTTGTGGTTTATGTGCAGATATCTGTGTCTATTATAGTATCAAGGATGCGCAGCAGGAAGGATTTGCAAGCTACTTAATTGAGGATGCAACTCATCCTTTGAATGAGGATGCATTTAAGCGTATTCGGATTGAGTTAAAACAGCTCGGTGTAGGGTTAATTCAGAGTAGTGAATTGGCTTAGCAGTGGCTTGAAGACTTCCACTTATAGATAGCGTAGTCGTTCGTCCCCCACTGTATATTTGAGAAAATATTTACCTATTGGTGTAATGTTTACGTTCGAGCACATTGATCGTGCCGAATTTATCTAGGCCTAAAATAGGGCTCTTACGTCTACTATGAAAGTCTACTTTTTAGGTTATCTTCTTAAAACATTTATAGGGCTCGTGGTGATGTTTTATTTTGTTAATCATTTTCGTTCATTTGTTAAGCGTATTCTATATCGCTGAATTAGTGATGAATTATGACCTTAGTTTAATTCATGGAGATGATTTGAAACTGGCGGAGATCAAATTACAGCCTTTAGTAGTAAATACAGATTTAGAGCCTGACCTTCGTTGAGATGCTGAGCACCTCGATGTTCTGATAAAAAAGAGAACTATATGGGTACTGAGTATCTAGAAATAACATTTAAGAGTTACCTTTTATCTTTATTCGAACTACAATGAAGTAAATTGCTCTGCTGTTATCAAGGTCTCAAATGAAAAAATGGTTGCTCTTTTTTATCTGCTGTTTTACTACCATTATTGGATATACGGCCCCTCTTACTCCAGTCCAAGTATTTAAGGTCAATGTAAAGCTCGTTGATCTCAACACCTTTACCATTGATTTCAAGATCAAACCACAGCATTTCTTGTACTCCAATAGTATTAAATTAGAGCCAGAGCAAAATAACATTATGCAACTAGGCCCTCTACGTCTTCCACCCACGCAGGAAAGAACCGATAAACACGGGCAAAAATACACTGTTTATCGAGATAAAGTTTCCATCCCAATTGCTATTTTAGGTAATAATCCTGGAAAAACATCCCTGAAATTAAATTATCAAGGATGCTCTGATGATGGCTTTTGTTATCCCCCAGAAGAGCAAAAAATTCTGCTGGTTATTAACGATAAACAGGAACTAAGCGAAGTAAGGCTGGTCGAGACAGAAAATACACCGGCAGCTCCCCCTGTTCAGCCCAAAGGTGAACTGAGTAAAATCTTTGAAAGTCAGAACTGGGGGATGATCTTACTCACCTTCTATGGCTTAGGATTACTGTTATCATTTACCCCCTGTATTTTACCGATGGTACCTGTTTTATCAGGGATCATTATTGGCCACGGCAAAGAAATTACGACCCGTAAAGCCTTTTTTCTCTCATTAAGCTATGTACTGAGCATGTCCGTTACTTATGCCGTTGTCGGTGCCGTTGTTGCTCTGTTAGGCTCGAACCTGCAAATTAGTATGCAATCACCATGGTCTATTGGTTTCTTGAGCATCATTTTTGTGCTACTAGCCTTATCTATGTTTGGATTTTATGAATTTAAATTACCCAATTCCTGGCAGGCCAAAATTGGCAGCACCAGCCGTAGCCAACTTGGTGGGCATTATTTAGGTGCCGCGATCATGGGCTGTTTGTCCACCCTAATTCTGTCTCCTTGTGTCACCGCCCCCTTAATCGGTGTATTAACCTATATAGCCCAAAGCAAAAATGTTCTTTTAGGCTGCCTCACCCTCCTGGTTTTAGGACTAGGGATGGGAACACCCCTTCTTTTAATCGGCACTTCTGCTGGAAAATGGTTACCCGAAACAGGAAGCTGGATGAATACCATCAAAGCGTTCTTTGGTGTTCTCTTCATCGCAGTTGCCATTTTGTTAATCTCACGTATTGCTCCAGCAGTAGCAAGTATGGCACTGTGGGCAAGTTTACTTATTTTTTCAGGTATTTATTGTGGGGCTTTAGCACACTCCTCCAATAATCAAGAAAAGTTTAGTCAAAGTGTGGGTATTATTTTATTGGTTTATGGTATCCTTATTTTAATTGGGGCGAGCATGGGAGCAACCAATCCCCTGCAACCGTTAAATGTTTCACAAGCGGCCAGCACAATCCCCTCTAAAGTGATAGCTCATGAAGAGCTTTCCTTAACTCAAATCAAGCAAAAGATTATCGCCGCTCGTGGTAAACCTGTAATGTTGGATTTTTACGCGGATTGGTGTACTGCCTGTAAGGTTATGGAGGCTACAACGTTTAAAGATCCCCAAGTACAAACGGCACTGAAACAATTTGTAGTGCTAAAAGTAGATGTCACCAAGAATAGTGCTAATGATAAAGCCCTATTGAATTATTTTAATGTAGTTGCTCCGCCAACTTTTGTATTTTTTGATGCCAAAGGCATGCAACATGATGAGCTACTGGTGGTTGGTGAGGTCTCTGCGGATGAATTTTTAACGAAGCTCAAACAGGTAGTTCAAGGACAAGAATAATAAAATACTTTTAGAGTAGTTGTAGCCTGATTACTTGCATCTATTTGCTTTACCCCAATAGTATGCACAAATTACCGCGGCTCCAGCCGCGGTAATGAAACGCTTCAGCAAACTATGATTCGTAAGCCCTATATCCGTTTAATTATTGCACGAGCCCTAAATTACTAACTTGTGCTTGCAATACATTGTCGGATTTTAACAGAGCGTACCCACAGCATTCAGCAACTGGGAACTGATAATCTTCTGGTAAATTAACACCTTTTTGGAAAATTAGAACTTGCTTGCGATGACCACCGGCCTCACTAATAGGGCTTTGGTGACGCTTAAAGAAACGTACTAAGGGTAATGGCGTACCTTCGTCTAACTGTTCTACCTGATAACGAAAATCCTGGTTAAGATTTACCAGCTTATTTAGCAAAGAATGAGCATATTCCTCGTGTTGCATCTCATTTGGCAATTCTTCCTCATCATTTAATTCAAGCCAGATTTCTAATTGATCTGCCCCTTTTTCATCTTGATAAGTATAAAAAGCTTTCTTTAAAACGATTTGTTCTAAATGTTCATCCGTTGTCACTGCACGCTCTAATTCAGTAAACGCTAAATTCGCGCCATTAAATACAACAGTTGAATCTCGGCCCCATACGAACATTAATGGGAGATTAGTTTTCGGTTGCTGAAACATTCCGTATTTAGCTAAAAGAGCCTGAACATCGCTTGATGCATACACCCGACCTTTATCACCTAAATTATAGCGAATTCGTGGAGAAGAACGGTCATTGCGGGTACAGGTAAATAATAAGTTATCTTCATCATCACATTCGACATGATAGTTCATGGGATCATAATGAAAGACCATCGGCAAGCCTTTGTTTTCACCATATAATTCATGAGCAAGTCCTGGATTGGTTTCAATTGCCTTACGTACCGATATTTCGTATTCCGTTTCTACACCTAAATTAATATCTAAATCGGAAGCGCCATAAGAAGAGTAAATTTGATTAAAACCATGATTGATTAATTGATCGCGCATGGCTTCAGAAATAGCTTGCCCGCCTACAACACCGATTACGGAAAACTCATCAAAATTATGCCCTTTTTCTTGTGCATAAGCAGTAAGATCTTTAAGGAATGGAGGATAACCCGCAATAATCACCTGATTCTTTTCTTTATTTAATGTGTCAGCCATTGTCTTAATTTCTGACTTATATTGTCGAATTAAGCGCTGTGCCTCCCCATCAAGTTGAGATACAGCCAAATCAAATTCAGCAGTAAGCGTTGAGGTCCGCTTTTTCAGCATTGCTTTTAAGGTGGTTTCAATTAAAGTAATGATGAGCTGTTGGTCATCCGCTGTTAAATTAGGGTGTTTAAGCATAAAGGCGTCAACAGCGAGCTCCAGCTGATGGCGCTCATAACGAGCATTGCTTACTAACTTATCAAGAATCTTATCTTTGTCAGGACCTGTGGCAAAAACACTTCCCGTATCACGCATTAACTCATAAGTGGTTAAACCTGTAGCCCATGGGCCAAGTGCAAAGGCGTTAATATAAGATAAACGGCGTTTCCCAAACTGAATTCTAGCTGCTAACTGTAACGACTTTTTAACTGTTTCCAACTCCTGCTCACCACGAACCCACTCCGTAGGTTTTCCCGTAGTACCGGTAGAGGTATCTGTTTTATAAGCCGACGGATATTTTCCTTGCAAATGAGTATCTGAATCATGTTGTTGATACTTAATATAATTATCTTTGGTAGTTTCAGGAATTTGGCGAAACTCTGTTTGCGAAGTAGGGACTCCATTAAAGCGGATAAGGTGATTTTTATAGGCAGGGACTTCCTTATATGCCTCATGGAAGCGTTTTTTAGCAAGTACCTCTCCTGCCTCCAAAATACCAGCCTCTTTACCCACAAAAAGAAAACGTATGTTAATTAACTTCACACCAACAATTGTTTTTTGGTAAAGCCAGCTCAGGAAAGAACCTTTGAAAAAGTCGCTAACGCGATTGGACCAGCTATCAACTAAGCGCTGATTATGTCTTCCTGCATGACGAAGCCCCTCTGTTCCTGCTTGTATTTGCTGTTGTCTTTGCTCACCACTGCCATCAGTCCATAATTGTTGTTTAAGCTTTGCAACCAGCTGAGCGTCTTGCAGATTTCTATGCTCCTCTTCCCCGAGATATTTAATCAAGCTATTGCGATTAATACGAAACTCTCGTAGCTCGTATTCTCCTGACTCGCTAACTACTGGGGCTTGAAATTTAATTGTTTTATAAAACAATGAAGAAAAACTATTATGAAATGTAACCCCATTTTTTCCAATAATATCGCGGGGATTAGCAATACCATTTTTAAATAATAGTCGTTGACCATATTCATTATGATTAAATAATACTACTGGTGCATCAAGTCTATGAGCGGGCATATCCATTCCTTACAAAATAAATTCACCTATTTTAATACACTTTGATTAATAAAATATTAAGAAGATGAATTAAGAAAAAATTTTTACTTTTTAGAATAGACGGCAAGTAAGGCCACCCGAACTGTGCTCTTCAGAGTGGCTGAAAAGGAAGGAAAGGAGACGCGAGTTAAAATCTAAGGCGTATCCGGTCTTGGTGGTAAGCCGGGAATTTCAAAATCTTCATTCTTTTTATCAGAGGGAGTCAATTTATCTCCTGGTTTCACTTCTTTGTCATCACCCGCATGATATAATTTTCCATCCCCCTTTGAATAGGCCGTGACCATTTTAGTAGCTGGATCAAACAGGACAAAGGGCTCACTATCTTTTTCAGCTTGCTCCAGGAAAAAATTAGCGCATTCCTCTTTGGAACTAAAGGTAAAACAAACCGAATTATCTTCCTCGACCTTAGGTTTTACATAATGTTCATTACCAGCATATGCCTCATTGAAGTCAGCAATCAGTTCTTCGATGTTTTCACCGCGTACAGAGATCACCGCAGCATCAAGCTCTCTTAATTTAGATTCTAGCTCTGAAACAGGTAATTCAGAATCCTGGATGCGTCTGAACTTCAAGCGTTTAAGTTCTTGCTCCTGCTCCTCAGTCAATGCATCTGTAATTTTTCTTAGTTCAATCAAACGCGCTAAATCTTGTTTGCGATTACCCATAATTTCTCCAAAGCGAAAATTTCTTACTTAATGATACGCAATTTTTTACCATTTGGTGAACGTAATCTTTTTTTCTTTACTTATTTCTTACAAATGCCTAAATGCGAAAGCAAGATTAAAGTAAAATTTCTTTAATAGTCGACATTTCTATGGAGAACAGGTATAATTCGTTCATTTTTTTTACAGTTAGAGTTTTATGAATCATAAAGTCGGTTTTGTTAGCTTAGGTTGTCCTAAAGCATTAGTAGATTCAGAACGAATCATTACTCAATTACGAGCACAAGGTTATGAGCTGGTATCCAGCTATGACGATGCCGGTGTGGTGGTTATTAATACCTGTGGATTTATTGATAGTGCCGTTAAAGAGTCGCTGGATACTATTAAAGAAGCCATGGCAGAAAATGGCCGGGTTATTGTAACGGGTTGTCTGGGTGCGAAAGCAGATATTATTAAAGAAGCATGCCCCGATGTATTACATATTAGTGGTGCTCATGCTTATGAAGAAGTAGTCAATGCAGTTCATGAGCACTTGCCGCCACCAGCAGATCCCTTCATGCAATTAGTTCCTCCGCAAGGAATTAAACTTACCCCCCGTCATTTTGCTTATTTAAAAATATCTGAGGGCTGTAACCAAAAATGTACGTTTTGCATTATCCCTACCATGCGGGGCAAATTGCAAAGCTATCCTTTGATTCAAGTATTATCGGAAGCGAAAAAACTAAAAGAAGCTGGAGTGAATGAAATTTTAGTAATTTCTCAGGATACTAGTGCTTATGGCGTGGATACCCGTTATGAAGAGGTAAGCTGGCAGGGAAAAACGATAAATACTCGTTTCTATGATTTATGTAAGGAACTCGGTGAATTAGGTATTTGGGTACGCCTGCACTATGTTTATCCTTATCCTCATGTAGATGAAATTATCCCGTTAATGCGTGATGGCTTAATTCTGCCTTACCTTGATATTCCGCTACAGCATGCAAGCTCACGGGTATTAAAAGCCATGAAACGCCCTGCAAGCAGCGAAAATACTTTAATGCGCATCGCGGCATGGCGAGAAATATGCCCGGATATTACGTTACGCTCTACCTTTATTGTTGGTTTCCCTGGGGAAACAGAAGAAGAGTTTATCGAGCTGCTTAACTTCTTAGAAGAAGCACAATTAGATCGCGTTGGCTGTTTCAAATATTCACCGGTTGAAGGTGCAAAAGCGAATGATTTAGCCGATCAAGTACCTGAAGAAATTAAAGAAGAGCGCTATCATCGCTTTATGCAATTACAAGCGGAAATTAGCCGTAAAAAATTAGCACAAAAAATCGGTAGCATTCAAACCGTGTTGATTGATGAAATTACCCCGGAACACATCATTGCGCGTAGCAAAAGTGATGCCCCAGAAATTGATGGATTAGTTATTTTACCGCCTACTCCAGGAGTAAAATTGGGTTCATTTACTGAGGTCCGTATTACTGACAGCGATGATTATGATTTATTCGCAGAATTCAATTAAAAAAGTAGGTAATGATGACAGACTTAAAAATAGGCGAAGAGGTATGGATTATCAGTTTTGAAGTCGACAATGATTTCTATTTGTTATCTAAGCAAGTAATTACTGAGCTTTTAGAAGATCAGGTTGAATGTGAAGATGAGTTTAATACCTTTCATGTGTCTTATGATGATATTTATCGCAGTAAAGCGGAGGCTTTTAATGCGATGATTGAGCGTCTAACACAAGTCAGGGATGTAAGTTAACTACCTCAAAAGTTGGGGCATATCCGGATGCGGGGCTTTCAGCCCCAACATCCCTCAAGATGCGATATATTTTACTCTGCATGCACTTTGAGCGTTACGTCGATATTACCACGTACTGCATTGGAGTAAGGACAGACATGATGTGCTTTTTCAACGAGCTCTTCGGCATCCTTTTGATTTAAGCCCACGATGGTGGCTTGTAATTCCACACCCAGTTTAAAGCCTTTTTCTGGTGTTGGGTATAAGGAAACGATTGCTTGCATAGAAGCATCACTTAAGGGAATCTTTTGCGTTTGTGCCACATAGCGAATAGCGCTTTCAAAACAAGCAGCATAGCCTGCAGCAAATAATTGTTCTGGGTTATTTCCGTTGCCTTTTCCGCCTAGCTCTGTCGGCATTGCCAAATCTAATTTTAAAAGACCATCTGTTGTTTCTACATGTCCATTGCGTCCGCCATGCGTTTTAGCTGTTGCAGTATAGAGTGCGTTCATTTTTAATCCTTTATATTGAAAACTCAATCCAAAGATAGTTACTACTGATGACTTTGTCAAACGGTATTCGTCTGCGACTATGCTTGTCGTAATCGATAGAGCCCGCTGCCAAACCAGGCGAATTCGGAAAAAGCAGCTGATGCCTAATGAGACAAATAGTGCTGATAAATCCCCGCAACCTGCTTAGGAATATCCTCATCAATGTCGGTTCCCGAGCGTAGCAATTGTAAATGTAAGACATGATGGTAATAGCGATATGCTTTTTCCAGGAGGATGAACTGTTCTTTATTTAAAATATTCGCCGCATACAAGCGCTTTAACTGCCCTAAAGTTTGGGTCGAACGGGTCAGTTCAGGTGAAGCGGAATAAAGCACTAAAAACTGCACTAAAAACTCCAAATCCAATAAGCCTCCGGGAATATGTTTTAAAGGCAAAGACTTCTGATGCTGTTCTATTCTAGCCCTCATAGCAATGACCTCGCTCTGCAACATATCCTTATTGCGTGGCACCGATAAGACTTCCCTTTTCAATTGTAAAAAGGCATGTTTGATCGCGCTATTGCCAGTTAAGATGCGTGCCTTTAATAAAGCCTGATGCTCCCAAGTCCAGGCTTGTTTTTTTTGATACTCAATAAAAGAATCCATATGACTCACCAGTAAGCCCGCAGAACCTGAAGGACGCAGCCGAGTATCAACTGGATACAAAACTCCCGATTGCAAACGTGTGGTCAGCATGTGCAAGATTTTCTGCGTTAGGCGGGTGACTAAGGCTTCATCTTCGGGCATAACCGTGTGCAAAAATACTAAATCCAAGTCTGAGGTATAACTCATTTCCCGGCTTCCCATTTTGCCATACGCAATGATGGCAAAATGGGAGTGCATTTGTTTCATTTCCGGATAACGCAGGCTTAATTGTTCACTGGCTAAGCTCAAAACTTCATTCACGATTACCTGCGCCACATCCGTTAAAAAACGGGCAATACGGAGTGAACTACAAAAGCCATAGAGTTCTGCGCGTGCAGCCATGAGCCAATTGGTTAACTTAAATTGGCGCAATAATTCCTCTTTCACTTCCATGTCTGGATAATGTTTCAATTTTTCACAGAGCAATTCCTGTAATTGCGCACGAGATAATGGGCGCCATTCTTGGCCTTGGTCTAACAAAACCTCTAAGAGAAATGGCTGGCTTACAAGCAAGGAAGTAATAAAGGGGCTATGGGCAAACCAAAAGAGGAGCTCAGTTAACACATGCGGGTTTTCTGTTAACAAAGCCAGATATGCGCTGCGCCCAACAATATTTTCTAATAAATGTAAAACTTGCAATAACACCTTGTCGGTATGTTCTACTTGGGTTAATTCGGTTAAAAGGAGAACCATAAAACGGTCCAAACGCATACGAGCGCCCTGAGGGAGGCGGCGGCAGCGAGGACCATGGCGGAATGCATGAATCATATGATAACAATGTTCCGCATTGTCAAAACCCAAACTGATTAATAAATTAATCGCCATCCCTGTTTCAACATGCCCTTGCCAAAGACTGGACAATTGATTCGCCAATAACCTTTTTTCATCTTCGTAATAATCAACCTTACCCATTACGGCATGAAAGGCATAGCTAATGATACGTTGATATTGATGCAGCTTCTCGAGGAGCTCATCCCAAGATGCAAACCCCATCGCTAAAGTTACTTGCGCTTGTTTTACCGGATCTTCGGGTAAGGAGTGAGTCTGCTGATCATTTTGACTTTGCAAAATATTTTCAAGTCGGCGCAAAAATAAATAAGCCAGCTTTAATGCGTCACTGTGATTTAATAAACCCTCTTGCTTTAACACCGCAAGTGCCTCTAGGGTGCTTTGTGTCTGCAATTGCGGTAAGCGACCACCACGAATTAACTGAAAGTTTTGAATAATAAATTCTACTTCTCTAATTCCCCCTTGCCCCCGCTTAATATCATCCAAACGAGGATTGAGATGAACTTCTCGCTCTATCA
Source organism: Legionella lytica (assembly GCF_044626755.1). Lineage (GTDB taxonomy): Bacteria > Pseudomonadota > Gammaproteobacteria > Legionellales > Legionellaceae > Legionella > Legionella lytica_A. The sequence continues at coordinate 31,554 of NZ_JBGORX010000009.1, forward strand.
TTGCCTTCATACTGCGCAATGATTCGATCACACTAAAGTCAACGTAACGCCGATAAACAAAGGGCGTTATCAAGCGCGCAAACCAAGGATGCACCTCATCAAGTGATGAAGAAATTACACGCGCCTTCACCATGGCATAACGTTCCCAATCACGGCCTTGCTCTTGATAATAAGTTTCCATTGCCGCCAGGCTTGGAACTAAAGTCCCACTGTCTCCGTTAGGGCGTAATCGTAGGTCTACCCGAAAGACAAAGCCATCTGCAGTTATATTTTGCAGTAATAAGCTAAATTGTTGTGCCACTTTATTAAAGTATTGCTGATTTTCAATAGACTCATCGCCATCGGTTTCACCGGTTGCTGTGTATGCGAAAATAAGATCGATATCTGAAGAATAATTTAATTCACGTCCGCCCAGCTTTCCCATTCCCAAGGTTAATAAAGTAACTTGGTTTCCTTCCTTATCTCGAGGAATCCCATAACGTGAACTAAGGGTCTGCTGACAATAATCCAATCCATGTAAAATGAGCGCATCAGCACAATCCGACCAGGAACGTATAACCTGTTCGGTACTACTAAGTCCGGCCAGTTCCAGCAGTAATGAGCGTAATAAATGAGTATGGCGGAACTGGCGTAAATCTCGGGCAAAGTTGGCTTGCGGCAAGCTTAGCGATATATTGTGTATGGTTTGAAAATATTCCTCCCGCATTAAAGGTGCAGCGCAATTATCAGCGGCTAAAAGCTGTTTTAGTAGTGGCACTTGCTTGCATGCATAATCACTCACCAAAACCAGTTCTTTTACCGCCTCACTTAGCGGATGTGATAAATCCGCAAAATGCTTTTCAATAAACCATGATTTGGATTCGCGTAACTCGGAGCTATCTATTGGCATAAATTGGATTCTTAACCTTAATTCACGTTAATAATGAAATTTTTCATTCCCAAAACTAATATCTCGTTATAATCTATAAAAATCAATAATTATTCAGTGGATTAAAATGAATTTCTTTCGTAGCCTTTTACTTGCAGGCCTTAGTTTTTCTTCAGCATTATTTGCAGAAGATTTGCCTGTCTTAAATATTGGAACTGAAAACTTTAACCCACCCTTTGTGATGCGCGGCTCAAAAAACGAAATCTATGGTTTTGACATCGACACAATGAATGCCTTGTGCCGAATAATGGGACGTACCTGCCACTATCACATCATGCGCTTTGATGCACTTTTAGAGGCCGTAGCCAGCAAACAAATTGATATGGCGATGAGCTCTATTACCATTACTCCTGAGCGCGCCAAAGTGGTCAATTTCAGCTTACCTTATCTGCTCAGTTATTCGCGCTTTGTCACCACCCCCAAAGTAAAAACAGAGCCTTTTACTTTAGAACTCCTCAATGGCAAACGAATCGGTTTGGAAACAGGAACCATATTCGAACAAGAATTAAATACCATGGGCGTTAAAAATCCGAAAATTAAATACTATATTACCGTGTCAGACCAACTGACGGGTTTAAATAGAGGTGAGGTAGACATTATCCTACTCGATAACCCAACTGCGAATTATTGGGCCGCGAATTCCTCGGATACCTTCAAATTAGCTGGTCCACCCTATATGTATGGTTATGGGCTTGGTATTGCGGTTAATCCTGGGCAAGGAGCATTATTGACTGCGTTAAATCAAGCCTTGTTGCAATATCAGGGCTCTCCTGAATATAAACAAAATTATGATAAATATTTGTTAGAATTTTAGTGACAATCTAGACGTTGATTTCGTCTTTTAAAGAAAACCTGGTTACAAGCAACCCGGTTAGATTATAGTTCACACATAAATAGCGCCCAATGCATGTTCATTTATGGAATTATCCAGCTGTGGCACTATATCCGTATTAGTCAAAAGATGCGCGTCGACTGCGGTCATGAGATTATGCAGTTTTTCACTGCAATCATAAAATAATTCCACCTGAAATTTTTGCAATGTCTTATTACTTAACACCGCCAGTGCTAAGAGTTCCAGATGATCAGAACTTAAATTACAATCGACTAATGAGATTGATTTTAATCGGCTATTTTCTCTGATTACTTTCTCTAACCGAACCACATCCTCGTCGTTCATTGGGAACGTATCAAAATCAGCAGTGATTATTTTACTATTACTATCTTCCAACATGGTAAATAACCGCTGCTTTCCAGCCATAGGCCCCTTCTTAAAAAAGCTCCCCAATTTTTGAGACATAAATAGCTCCTACTTTAAAAAAAACCATGCTTCACTTCATCAAGAGAAGCATGTTCTTTAATTATTGTTTTAATAGTACTTAAACTACGATGCAAACCACTTTGGGTTAAAATTCCATAGGTTTTACCCATTTTCTCTTCTATAGCTAAATTCTCATTGACGATATTAGCCACCAAGGCATCAAGCTCATTCGCGGTCTTCACCAATGCGACCTGGCGATTAAATTCAATTGCTAAAGACAGTTTCTCTCTAGTTAAACTGTTATTGCGAAACACACAACTGATAAAGTTTAAATTGCCCTGACTACTGCCTCGAGCATTGATGTATCGGTACATTTCCGATGTCACTTTAGTTAATAATACCGGATCAATTAGTGCCTGACAGGATTCGGACAAAGAATCATCAATCTCTAGACGCTTAGCCACATAGCGAGGTACATAATGCTGACTAAAATAATAAAGATAATTCTCCCATGCGGTATCACGCCGTGCGGCAAAATCAGGATCAATCAATTCTTGCTGGGAAAAAAATTGATTATAGTTCGGTGCAGGAGCTAGTTTACCCTGATGTGGAACATGCACTTCATAACCAGGGACTAGATCTAAGGCATAGTGTGCGGGAGCTATCACTTCATGAATACTATGAAAACCCGCAGCGACAATATACGTCATGACGGCAGTTAAATAGTTCTTTTTTAAACTCACCATTGGAAAATTAGCCAAAATTTCCATTTGTCCTAAAAGCACACTGGTCATGCCGGAAGGTCCGGAAACATAAACTGCATCGTTCTCAATAAGATCCAGAACATATTGGGACTTAAGATTCGCTGCTTGTGCCTTGCAATCTGCAACCCAGCTCGAATGATGAGTAGGCAGACCAACTTCATGTTCCTCTTGTCCCCAACACAGCAAACCTAATTGCTGCGTACCTTCCTCATCAAAAGCATTCGGCATCTTGCCGCGATTATCAAGTACTTTGTATAGAGGAGATCCATACATCAGTCTGTCAGGGATATGACTTCTATTGAACGCTCCCGTCACAGGGTCACTTAATCCCTCTGAAAAAAATTTTTCCATCGGCCCCGGCCAAATATGGGCAACAATTTCTGCCATTTTACCTACAGGTTTTCTTTCTATACCAGTTATGGGAAATTTTCGGATGATGCCTTGAGCAAACTTAAAATGAATATGCATTATTTCCGCTAATTGCTCAGGCTTATTCTCTACCAATATTTTTTTTATGCTTTCCAGCGTGGGATTTTCTTCAGCACCAAAAGAGATAACATGATAACTACGACTAAAGATATCAAGGTAAAAAGACCAATCAAACGTCTCTTTAATTAGACTTAATTGCTCGATACAACAAAGAATTTGCGTAGAAACCTCTTGTACTACTTCCATCATTGCGGCGGTTGGCCTGTGCAGCAAAATTATCGCTAATTCAGACTCCCAGCGCCTTGCTAATGGATTATCAAATTTTTCTTTACTCGTTTGCTGGTATGTACCGTTTAAAATACTCAAGATTAAGTTCTTGAGTAAAACGCGTTCATCCGGAAAAATGTCTTCTTGACCCATTAGTTCATTTATAGGTTCTACGGCAATTTTTAGATTCTGCTCATGATTTTCCAGGGCCACTTTTAAATTGCGAATACAGATATTGAACAAATTAAGCGTAGTATTTGCGAGATCAGAAGTACTGGTTGTGTGTCGTTTGCTTAACTGTGCGAGTAATACAATCGCGTACGAATAAGCCTCTGTTCTCGATTTGAAATTCATAATTAACTACCAGCGATTAGCCATTTGTCACTGCGGCCAGCCTATGAGCCCCCAAAACAGGATTTATACATCAAGCTCTTTTTTTATGCTAGTTATTTTTTGTTCTGAGCCAGTAAAACCTTAATGCAGCTTCTAATGTATTTGTTCGAATAATTAGGCTACAATTATTGGTATTTTTCAGTATCTTAACTGTAATTCTTTTAGAAATAGCGCAGTTGAGAAAAGGACTTCTCATGAAAAAATATTGGTATTTAATTTACATTGCTTTTTGTTTTTATTTATTACTCAGCATTCCTGGCACTGCAGAGTCCGCAGCTTCCCAGGAAATTAGCCTTAGTACTCAAGATACAGCATCCAAACGCTCGATTCTAATTCCTAATAAAGTGCGTCAATTTACGTTAATTTTCAAAAAAACGGCGCATGTTAAAGACCTATATCTAACAGCACCCAATGGAAGTAACTATTCGCTCGCTAAAGAAAATAATGGCATCTTAGCTACAGCAAATTATGAAGTCGTGCAAATGAAATCACCTGCTTCAGGAATATGGACTTTATCGGGTCCAGAAGAGCAATTACAACAAGTATTCATACTGACCGATGCTAATTTAGGCACCAATTTTAGCAATGGAACTTATTTTATTGGCGAATTGCTCACCTTAAATGGTTATTTAGAGGAGGATAATGAGCCAATTAAATCCGATATGGCTGCAAAAGACCTGAAAATGAATTTTCAATTCATTAATAATGAACATCATTTCTCTTATGTCATTCCCTATGACCAAAATGGTGTGTTTTCAAACGCATTTATCCTCAATATCCCAGAGGGAACTTACAAAGCAATTGTCAAAGCCGAAGGAACTTACATCACCAAAAAAAATGAATATCAAGCGGTTATTAAGCCCTCCCCTTTCGAGCAAATGCTTAATCCGAAGCATGATTCATTGATGATTCAGCTGCAGCATCCTGATGAGGTCAGTCCAGACAGTGTCAAGATCAAAATGTTCTACAAAGATAAGCCTGCAAGAACCTCATTCAAACTCACCAAAGAAGGCTGGGTCGCAGATTTATATTATTTATGTGAACGACGTGACTTCTCAGAAGAAAACGTCATCGTGCAAATTAGCGCCCAGATGGTGGGCGGTCGCAAAGTTTTATTTAAATCATTATTGAATGGAAAAGCCTGCTCACCGGACTATAAACCACCCGTGGCAAAAGCAGACGCGAAAAAACTCTTAGAGGAAGAAAGAAAAAGAAAACAGCATGCAAAACGCGTATTAATCCTTATCGTATCCCTAATTACTATTTTAATTATAGCGATGGCTCTGGTATTTTGGCTGTGGACGAAACGCCAAAAGAAAAAGAGTGATGATGATATTAATATCGTGAATTAGGGTGTTTAACGAATTACCGTGGTAATGCCACGGTAATTCGCAGTATTATTTACAGGAAGCTTAAGGAAATATCGTTGGTTGTTTGCACCCGAACCGCACTGGGCTTAATGTAAGGTATTGCCCTGGGTAATGCAGCGTGTAATCACCTGCCGAGTCACGAAATCCCCCTGACTCTCCCCATATAACAGATAAAAATGCTTTGCTAGGTTAACGACCCAGCCGGATAAGCAAAAATTCATACGCTTTTCCTCGGTATCAACCACAATTTCAAAGAGCCCTAATGAATCGCTATCGCGCTCACTAGCATATTCTTCCATAATTACACGTGCCGTATCTAAATCTCTGTCTCTGGTAGGCCAATTTTGACTCATATTATTCTTCCTAAAAAGCATGATTAGGTCTCAGTAATATTCAAATTACACGAGCAGAAATGCCCAAGCATTATCCCATATTTTGAACAAATACTCAATATTGAGAGTAATTTTTGAGCGATTAAACGATGCGTAAAAACACGTTAATGAGTGCAGACAAACGTGGACTTTACCTAGTTATACTCAATATCTGTATAGAATGTTTTCCTAGAACAGCATATGATATATACCATTGTACTATTTTAAAAAGCATAACATGACTTATCAAATACTACCCTCAATGCTTTCCGCTGATTTAACTCGACTTGGCGAAGAAGTAGATGCGGTGATGCAAGCAGGAGCCGACTTTATTCATTTTGATGTCATGGACAATCATTATGTTCCCAATCTCACCTTTGGTCCCGCATTCTGTAGCGCATTGATCAAACGTTTCCCCAATTTGCCTATTGATGTTCACCTAATGGTTGAACCTGTAGATACCCTAATCGAGGCCTTTGCTAAAGCGGGAGCCAAACGAATCAGTATCCATCCTGATGCCACCATCCATTTGGATCGCAGCCTGCAACTAATCCACGATTTAGAATGTGAAGCAGGCCTTGTTCTTAATCCAGCCACCTCGATTGATGTACTTACCTGGTGTGCTCATAAGTTAGATTTTGTGTTGGTTATGACGGTAAATCCTGGATTTGGTGGGCAAAAATTAATTCCAGAAATTATTAATAAAATAAAACAAATCCGCCAATCTTACCCAAAACTCGATCTCTGTGTTGATGGCGGTGTTAGCATCCAAAACATTGCCGACTTAGCGCGCGCAGGGGCCAATCAATTTGTTGCAGGCTCAGCTGTATTTAACAGCGATGACTACCAAAAAACGCTCTCGGCCATGCGTGAACAATTAACAACTATTTAATGCCAACGAAAGATAATTTATGAAAAAAATACTCATCATTTTATGCGGGCTTATCAGCGCCCAAACAAGCCAGGCCCTCACTGGGTCAGAATACATGGAGCGCTTTAATACCTATATTGCTTTAAGCCAGAAACTACCGATTACCCCAACACCTATCTTTCTTGAGTTTGTTAAAGAACGCTCTCCCCTTTCCAATAAATTACGCGAACGCTGGCTTTATGAATTAGCCAGAACCAAAGATTGGACGACCTATAATCAATATTATCAGCCATCAAATGATTTAAATCTGGTCTGTTATGAGCAAATTGCAAAATACAATTTAGGAGCTCATCAAGAAGCCTTAAAAGATTCTATTCCTGTATGGCTTAGCGGGGAGTCCCAACCCCCTGCCTGTAATAATTTATTTGATCTCTTAATGCGCGATGAGAATTTTAATCAAAATCTAATTAGCCAGCGAATTGCACTTGCCTTGGACCGCCGCAATATCCAGCTAGCCCGTTATCTCTTAAAACAATACAAAACCCCACATCCAGCAGACATTCAGGCTTTGAATACGGTAGTACAGAGTCCCAGCGCGATTAGCAAACTCCATCCAGGTGGTTTAAACGGCGAGTTTTATCTTTATGGTTTAAAGCGCATGGTTTCCATCAATATGGATAAAGCGTTGCAATTATGGCAACAAAGCAAAACCTCTAAAATGCTAAACCAAGCCCAGCAACAAGAATTTCTCGCCCATGTTGCTTTATATAAAGCGATGCGTAATAGTGAGGATACGTCTGCGTGGTTTGCGAAAGTCACCCCTCAACATTACAACGATACTTTGCTCGACTGGGAAATACGTTATGCCTTAAAGCGTAATGACTGGAAAGAAGTCAGCACCTTAATTGCTAACTCTAAAAATAAAGAAGCACCCTGCTGGCAATATTGGTTAGGACGCTCATTGGAAGAACAGGGTAAAACTGCTGAAGCGCGCACAGTTTATGAGCCTTTGGCTAAGAGCCGACAGTATTATGGCTTCCTTGCTAGCTTACGTCTTAAACAAACACCAAACTTTGTTAATGAAGCACCTATCCAAGACTTAGACGTATTAAAACCCTATCAAAGCGTTCTAGACCAGGTAAAAAGTCTGTATCAGAACAAAAACACTCTGCCTGCATCTCGTCTATTAAATGATTTTATTAGTGAGCTTCCAAAAGATGAAGCCAGCGCGCTGGTTTATTGGATTGATACCAATTTGCAATGGCATGGAAAATCAGTTTATTTAAGCAATACAGATCGGTTGAATAACCAGCTTATTTTACGATTCCCACTCGCTTATAAAACAGCCATTAAGCAATACTCTAAAAAGTATGCTGTGTCTCCTGAATTTATTTACGCCATTATCCGTCAGGAAAGTGGATTTAGAGAAGATGCCACCTCCACCGTCGGAGCACGGGGGTTAATGCAGGTTATGCCCTATACTGCAGGAGTGGTTTCTAAAGCGGATAGAATCTCTTATCAGAATAAGGATCAATTGTTTTTATCGGAGAAAAACATCAACATTGGGGTAGCCTATTTAAAACAATTGGCCAAACGATTTGATAATCACCCTATTTTGATGGCTGCCGCTTATAACGCGGGTCCCAAACAAGTGGTTTATTGGTTAAAAAACCATCCGCCTAAAGAAATTGATGTATGGATTGAAACCTTACCTTGGCAAGAGACACGGAACTACCTGAAAAATGTGATGGCTTTTTATGTGGTCTATCAATACCGACTGAATCAAAAACCAAACCTTGCTCGTTTCCTAGAGCCTTTATGACATAGCCTCCAATTGCCCTTCACTATGACCCTAAGTACAGCGTGAGGGGCAGCTCAACATGAGTACCTGAATGTTTTTATTTTATCCGCTCTTGACTATTTATAGAGAGAGGTTAATCTTGATGATTATTTTTTCACCATATGGATATTGATCATGCTAAGAAACTGGCAAAAAAAATTCCCACAAAGTTTTAAGAACCACCCTAACCTTTTTACTGAATTAGCTTCCTCTGTTCAAAAAATCCTATCTGATCTTCTACAGGAACTAGAGGAGTTCGAATTATTAAATGAACGCTCCCTCAATTGCATCTTAGACCATGCCAGCAATTCTGTTGAATTTATTGGACTTATTACGCGAATGCTAAAAGTAGGGGTAAATATTGAGCTTATTCCTAACTTTATCTCTCAATACGTTGCTGCAGAGGGCTTAGATCGCGCAATTAATTTATTTGATATGAGTAGTTTTGTTTATAATGAAGAGCATTTATCAATGTTCAGCATGTTAACCAAAGTCCTTGCAAATCCCTTATGCCAAACCATTTTTGATGCGCGCATGCGTTCTTTTTCCGATTACACCATTCCCGATGAACCCTTGCTGCCTCAAGATGCGAATCAAATTATTCAGCAGCTTTATGATTTAAAAGATGATGAAAGTAAAATACGCACATTTTTTGATTTTTTTGCACAATACCGCCCACTCCCTTGCAGTCAGAAATACCTTATGGAAACAGATACGGCTAGCCAAGTCGCTATAGCCTTAGAGTTATATTGCATAGCAAAAATTGCAGCAATTACCACCTATCAAGACGCCTTGGACGTAAAAGAAATGATACAACTCCTACAAACACATGGAGGCAATGAGACTCACTTTGAAGCAATTAAATACCTCGTCGCAGGTAATTTAGAAGCAGAAAATTGGGCATCAACTAAAACTTATGACCAGCTCATGCAAGAAATATGGCAAACAACGGCCCAACCTCAAACTGATTTGCGTGATTTTTCCACTCTAGATGAGAATAGTAATAGAACAAGCCAATTAGTAAGAACTGCTCTTAATACACCCACTCTACTATTCAGACAACACGTACTAGGAGATAAAGTTACTGAGGCAAAAACCAACAACACCATCTCTTCACTGAACAACTAAGTACTACAGCTTATCGATCAAGTGAAACAATGCTTCGGCACTGGCATCACAATATGGCGCAAGATGCTCCTTTCCCAAGCCCATTGATAAACCAATGGGCATCTAATCTAACCATTTGATTCCATTAACTTTAAAATAATCCAATCACAAAACTCTTTACACCCTAAATTGTTTCTGTTAACAATAATCCGCCGTCAGTAGGACGGTTAGTCGTAACATGATATACGCATTTTTAATACAAGGAGTTTAATTATGCCAAAAGATAAATTAGGTACGGTATCTCAGCCCGCGATCAGTTCTCAAGAAGAAGCCACCAAGAAAAAACAAAAGAGAAAAGAGAAAAGAGAAAAGAGAAAAGAGAAAAGAGAAAAGAGCCACATAATAACGCGACCCCTCCCCCATCCGACAACCCATCCACTGATTTCACCGCGGAGGATTTTGTTTTTCTGAATGATAATGAACATGCCCGTTATACACCCAATAGTAAAAAAGTAGGACACGCCGTCATCTTAGAACAAGGTGCTCAAACAATTGCACTGCAGTACGAACTTCCCTCTACCAACAAAGAGAAAACCCCCATAGTCCGCCCATTAGAGGATATCGAAGCAATAGAACCATTCCATGGGATGCATCGTTATCGTGCACATACGCCCGAAGGCACTTCTATGTATGCTAAACGCATTATTTCTGGTACCGTTGGTGAGCAAGAGAATGAAAGCTCCATTCAAATCGCTTGTTTTTCCCCTGGACCACAAGAAGGAAAACCACCATTTTGGGGCTCAACAAGACAAACCCCTCTATTTCGCACCGATCTTTCTGCAACCGTGAGGAAGGATTTAGAAAAAGAACTCAAAGAAATTAAGCCTGTCACTAAAGGTGGCGATGCATTAATGGTTGAGCATGCCTCCGTGCCACGACGTGATCAATATAAAACCAGAAACCCTGATCAAAATACCGTTATGGGTGAATCTGCACGTGATGCTTATGAAAACTTCTTTAACAACATGGTTGCTGAGCTCCATCCCGAAATGAAAGAACGCTTAAAGCGCGCTTTTTCTGCGGATCTAAAAGATGCCTTTCACAAAAACAGCTATCGTCCGGAATGGTTACATGCTAAAGGCTGGTCATTAGTCCCCATGAGCGTGGATCCACAAACTAAAGATAATTTAGGCGCAGGACCTAAATGGGCTAATACGCAAATGATGATTTTGGAGCGAATTATTAAATGGTTTGCCCTCCACGCCCCTGAATCACTTTTAAGTATCAAACCCCAGTTTGACATGCTGTTGGATTCGGAATTGATTAAACACATTGATTTCAAAGTTAAAATTCAAATAAAAGAACGCTTTGTAGAGTTGGCTCAATCGATAGATCCTTTCCTGTCTTATCCAATGTTTCCCAAGGCATCTGATCTAGCTCAAGGTACCGGAATAACCCATAGTATCCTGCACCATCGCGCACCAACCAGTGAGCAAGTGGTAAAACAAACCTCAAAAATGTCGACCAGAAATCGTCCACAAAAAGAGGAGCAAGTAAGTTCCTCTGCGTCAATTCTCACCAAGACACGCATGGATGAATCCAGCAGCTCCGCACCAACCGAGCCCAAAGCAACTACAGCCGTTCGCAAACGCGTGCATAGCTCGGATACAGAGGATGATTTGCTTAGTTTTACCCCTCAGACAAAACGCCCTAAAGCACGTGCTGAAGGCTCAGAACAAACAATCTCCCTCTTAAGCAAAGGCAGTCAGAAAAAAAGAAAGCACGGGGATGAAGTCACCGAGGAAGAAGCAGCCGCTAGCCCAAGCAGCAAAAAACCCAAATACCCCACTAATCACAAGCATGACAAATCAGTAACCCAAATTTTTACTGAATTTTTTGTTCCTGATTACGACAACCCCTGGTTAGGTCCCAAATCAGCTTCATGCTCAGGTTCAGGCTTTGTTGTTGAACGCTCTGGGAAAAAATACATTTTAACTAATGCCCATGTTGCCGAGAATGCGACTTATATGCAATTACGTTTAGGTAATAGCCATAAGAAATATGAAGCACAACTAGTCGGTCGTCTTCCGGGCTATCAGTCGCTGATCCCGAATTTCTAGCATCTATAGTCCCTGTTGAATTTGGAGAAATGGTCAAATTACAACAAAAAATCACCGTTATTGGTTATCCCATGGGTGGTACCGAACTGTCCATTTCCAAAGGCATTGTGTCCCGCATTCAAGTCGACAATTATTCAATGAGTGGCCAACGTTTATTGCAGGCACAAATTGATGCCGCAGTGAACCCTGGAAACAGTGGCGGACCCGTTTTTTCTGATGGAAAGGTCGTCGGTGTTGCATTTCAAGGCTATGGAGGGCATCAAGGGCTAAGTTATATTATCCCCGTGCCAATCATAAAACATTTCCTCGATGAAATATTAAGTAAAAAAGAGTATCGTGGCTTCCCCACCATACCAATGATTACTGAAGAGCTTGAAAATGCAAACGAACGCGCCTACTACAAAATGGCGAAAAGAACCGGGGTGCGTATCACCAACATTGATATTTTATCGGATGCCCATGGCAAATTAAAAAGAGATGATATTTTGCTGGCCATTGATGGCTTACCCATTTCTAATGAAGGCACCGTAGATATCCCTGGCATCGGCAATTGTATTGATTTTTGTCATGTAACCCAATCAAAATTTATTGGTGATAAGATAACCCTGAGGGTATTACGCAAAAATCCAGCCAATAACCGCACGGAAGAGTTAGATGTTGAGGTTGTTTTAGATACCATTTTGGGTGATACCGAAAAAGTATCAGTGGAAGAACATGACAAAATGCCAACATACTATATTAACTCAGGCATTTGCTTTGTTCCCTTAACACCTAATTACATGAATGGAGATGGGTTTGCTTTTGAGGACATGTATTTAGTTGAAGAAAATTGCTCTTTACCCGATGCCCCGAAAAAAAGTACCCATGAACAAATAATCGTTATCAATACCATCCTGAAATGTAATGAAACCCAAGGCTATGAAAAACATATTCAGGCAATTGTAAAAGAAATTAATGGCAAACCAATTAACAACATTCAGGATGTTCTTCGCGCTATGGAACACCATCAGGGAGAACAACACGTCATTGGCCTCGGTTCAAAATCGAAAATTGTTATTCCGAATATGTCCGCACAAGAGCATGCACGACTATTAAAACGTCATCATATTTCCCAGGATCGCTCAGTAGATTTAGTTACATCTCAGGAATTAAGGGCATCAAGTGAAGAAGAACAACAACAAAGTGATAATTCGCTCCACTCTCCGGTACCACAAAAATTTTTCGCGCATGGCTTACTTGGAAAATCAGGGAAGAAGTCAACAGACCTCCGTACCCCAAGTCGACGCGTGCTTATCGAACCATCTGATGAATCAGAAGAGTCTGATGAGGATAATTTGTTTAGTAGAGATATGACCCCTGGTATGCGCAGTTACATACAAAAAATTCAAGCAATGAGCGAGCGTTATAAAGATGCTCCGAATCTCGATGAAGAAGAGATTGCCAGTGAAGAGTTTGATGCGAGCTCCGAAGAGCTCAGTGAGTCTTCAGAGCAATCAAGTCAAAGTGCAGCCAGTAATGAAGATACGGAGAGCATTACTCAAGAGGAGGAACTCGAATCCGATGAAGAGGAAAGCTCAATCGAAGAGGTGAAGCCATCTCGACGTGCTCCAATGGCTCCGCGTCGACATGTATTCTTCCAATCAACATCAATGGAGGTGGATCACACACCCGCAAAAACCAGCCACTCTTCCCTTTTCAAGTAATCTCATCTTTATCTATGCGCCATGGTTTTTACCCTGGCGCTTTTTTATCTGGAGAAAACAAATGCGTCATACGATTAAAGAAATAAAGCATTTTCGGGATGTTTTAAAAGCGATTCATTTTGATAGCTGGTTGGTTTTAGATTTGGATAATACCGTCATGAAACCGCGCCTGACCTTAGGAGGTGATGCATGGTTTGAGGGATTAGTTACGCATTGTCTGCAACATAATATTTCCCCCAACATTACACCGATCGCCTTACTCTCGGTTTATAATGCGGTGCAAGATTTCGTGCGTACTGTCGTCGTAGAATCAAATATAATTCTCCTTATTAAAGCATTGCAAGATATTAGGATACCTGTAATTGGATTAACCGCTCGGGGCTACTCCATTAGTCAGCAAACGATAAGACAACTTGCCGATGCGGGAATTGATTTCGCTCAAAATAGTATCATCCCTGATAATGCTTCTTGCCGAGGCGGGATCATCTTTTGTGATGGCAAGGATAAAGGTACACAATTAAAAGAGTTATTCAGCCAGTTGGCATGTACGCCCCGCCGTGTCGCGATGATTGACGATAAAAATAAACATTTGGAACGGATGAAACTCACCCTGGAGTCATTAAAAATCCCATTTGATGGTTTTCGCTATAGTTATCTTGATGAAGAAGTGCTGCAATTTAATATGGAGCAAGCCAATATCCAGCTAATGCATGTATGGAAGCACTTATCGCCCGCCGTGCAAAAAGATGTGATGGCTCTCAAGCTATTGACTAATGAACCACAGAGTATTGCTAGTTCCTCAGACTATGAAGATTGCTTTTTTCAACCACCCCATTCTTTACCCATAGTTATAGTACCACCTGCATTAGATAATCAGCACTCGATTCAACAATCGACACCATTGACTCGTTCATCAAATTTTTTTTATAAGAAAGAACAGCCTGCTGAGAGACCTGATGGAGATTACGAATCACCGCAACCTTCCTTTTCATGATATGTATAACTAATGCCCCGACCTTGAGTATCATTTGACTTTTAGAGACTCGAATAAGCGTGGGTGAGCCACGATTATTCGGGAGTATTTTTAGGTAGCACTATTAGCCCCAAAAAAACTTAATTATTCATCCTTGATACTCAAATAAACTAACACCCCAAGAATCATCATGAAAATATGAAAGGCGCTACTAATCGCGCCACTTAAAGCGGGGGACATCCATAAACCAAACCACTCGCCCCCTATGGACATAAACAGCACCTGCCAGGTGAAAAAGCCACAGGTTAGCCCTACTGTCGCCCATTTTTTAGCTCGATTAAAACCTGTTGATGAGTCCTTACGCGCTCTGAATAATACCCAAGCTCCATAGGCACAAAGAATCCCACTCAACAACTCGAAAAAAATAATAATGAAAAAGGCAAGCCTTTGTAAAACAGGGTTAGTAATCGCACGGTCACCAATAGAAGAACCAGGAATGATATCGTACATACTTAACGCTTTTACAACATTGGCATAATTGATAGAAGAATCGGACATATTTCCTAAAACAACTAAAAAACAATAAAAAGCAACGGCAGTAACACATACTATTTTAGATATTCGAATCATCATGCACCTGGATATTGCGAGCAAAACGTAACAATACATGATTAGCTCGTAGGGATGCTTGATGTACTGCTGCCTCAGGACTGATTAAACCTGCAAACATAGCCTCCAAGACCTCATCATTAATGCTGCGAATTTGATTTTGCGGGCCCAGATATTTTAATGGTTTTTCGTGCGTGCCACTGTTTAAATCCGCTTGCGCCAATACTAAATTAGGGTGATTGCTGGCCTTCACAATGCCTGCATACTGACCTTGCAAACCTAAGGGCAAATAACCCGTGTGTTCATGCCAACGCTGTTGGTTTTTCGGCTGGGCAATGAATGCAAAGAATTGGGCTATCCCCTTATAATTGGCCTTATCTTGTCCGGCTACAGCCCATAAAGCAGCGCCACCGGCAACATTTGCATGTCGTATCTTACTGATTTGCGTATCCAAGGGCATGGTCGCAACCCCTAGATGAAATGGCACTAAGGTAGCAAGGCTATTATAAGCCCCAGAAGATTGGCTAAAGAGAGGACAAACATTACTGGTAAATAAAATGGTCGCGTCATCGACTCGTCCCGCATAACGAAAATAACGTTGAGAATGCCAGCGCTGCAAGCGTTTAAAATGACTGACTAATTGGGGGGTATCAAAAACAGCCTTCTGTGGTTTCCCTTTAGTGAGTGGTAGCCCATGAATCGCTAAAAATGACTCAAAAAGTACCCAACCAGGATAAGCCGTAGTATAAGTACAATCATAACCAACTCTTTTAAGCTTCTGGCTTAATACTTCCATATCATCCCAAGTCGAGGGAAAATTACTGCTGTTATACCCCACTTTAGCCAAGGCATCCGCATTATAGTACATGGTCGGTACGGAAAGATTAAAGGGCAAAGCCTGTAACTGTCCATTTTTACTGTAAAACTCACGAATTGAAGAAATAAAATCTTCTTTAGGCAAGCTGATTCCTTGTTCTCGCATTAAGGCATCAACAGGTTTAATCGCTCCCTGAGTAGAATGCATGATTGCAGTACCCACTTCAAAGATTTGTACGATTGCTGGTGGTTGATGTGCGCGAAATGCAGCCGCAAAACTGGTTAATGTTTCGACATAATTCCCTTTATAAACGGGCTTAATAACATACTGAGTTTGACTCTTATTAAAATCATTGGCAAGTAATTTAACCTCATCACCCAAATGCCCCGCCATACCATGCCAGAGCACCAGCTCAACAGGTTTGGCTTGCACGGATAAGGCCGCAAAGAATGCCAAGAAACATGCAATCAATTTACTCATACTAAGAGATCTGGATAATCACTGAAAATAGCATCGACGCCCCACTTGAATAGTTTTTGCGCCTGACGTTTACGGTTTACCGTATAAGCACATACGACATATCCTTGGTCTTTAACAGCTTTCACACGCTCGGCAGTTAATATCTTTCGGTTAAAATGAATGGAAAAACACTCTAATTGTTTCGCTTTTTGTAGCCATTGCTCATCCCATTCGTGAAAAAGCAATCCTAAAGGCATTTCGGGTGCTAAATTACGACACATCACTAAAGCATCCCAGGAAAAGCTCGAAACTAAGGGCAGAGCCTTGCCTTCCGGCCAGTAGCGATTAATGTGAGTCAATACCGTGATGGCGGTTTGCTCATCAGTTCCTGGATAAGGCTTAATTTCTATATTCGCCTGAACATCTGAACTCACCAACCACGCCAAAACATCTTGGAAATGAGGGATTGTCTCGCCTTTGTATTTTCGAGAAAACCAGGAACCCACATCTAAAGAGCGTAAATAATCGGCGTTAACTTTCCCGATTTCACCTCGACCATTCGAAGTTCTTTTTAATTTATCGTCATGGAATATAAACGGCTCACCATCTTCACTGCACATGACGTCAAATTCAATGAAGCGACAGCCCATTTCCAATGCTTTATTAAATGCAGCGATGGTGTTTTCAGGGGCATATGCCGATGCGCCACGATGGCCAATAACTTGTTCAACAACCAAGAAATGTACTCCTCTTTCTTTAAATAGTCAGGCAGTAGCCTATTACCTGGAATCACATCTCCAGGTGGTCAAAACCATAAGCATGGTCGCCGCCCTTGCAATTTCTATCGATAGCCAAATTACCCCTGCTTGACTGCGGTAATTCAGGAGGGATTTGTACCCAAATTAAGGCCATTCTAAATCCCAACCGAGTCGGAATGATAAAAATTGCCATAATGATAACAAATGTTGGCTTAATATGTAGGTTTTTAACTCAACCTAACTAAGGCTTACGATTAGAAGCCGCCTCCACTACCGCAGTCAAAGTAAGTTCATTACTTACGGAGACCTCGGGCATAGGTGCTGCCGCAGTCCCCACAGCCATCATGGTATTTTCCTTATAAGCTCTTAACGGCTGCGCCGGAGCACGTTCACCAGATACAAAAACTAAATTGCTTACGCTGTAGTTTTGTGTGGGATATACCTTGTTCAGTCGCCCTAGCTCATCGTTTACTTGTTGATATAATTGCTCGCGCACTTTAACCAAAACCGCCTGAACTTCTTCCAAGCTTGGTTTAAATTCCACATTGCCAATCTCATATTTAGCACCCGGAACACTGACTGATTTAGCATTTTGGTAAATCGCGGTTAATGCCGTTTGATTTACCCGTGCCTGAGCTTGAACGTAGAGTTTTTCCAAACCGGAACTATCCTGCGAGCGCTCAAAAGCCGTTAAATGCCAATCACCTTCAGCAATCTTATTTAAGCGCTCCATAATATCAGAACGAGCTTTTACCAAATCTGCATTCGACAAAGTAACATTAATGTTAACGCCCAATAATGCTGATTGAGTCGTGACCCATTGTTTTGCTGAAACTTGAAAAAGTACCTTATCGAGAACCATCTGAGGTGGAAATACTGCATCTGCCGCGAAAACAAATGGTGTAATTGCCATCAAAGCAAGTACCTTAGCAACTGCCTGTCGCATACCCTTCTCCAAATAAGTAAATGTGTATTAACGTCAAATTAGTTTATACCAGCAACTCATCAGAAACCAAATTATCATTGATTTAATTTTTAAATAGGACTATAACTTTGCAAAAAAAATATTCGTAACAGGAGTATAGGTAATGATGTCTGTTGAAAATATAAGCACTGATAATTCAGCACGCGCTGATGATGATTTCTTAGAATATGCTCTAGCACATGGGTTTGGTGATTTACATTTTAAAGTAGACCCTGAGACAGGCATGAAAGCGATCATTGCCATACATAATACAAAATTAGGTCCCGCTTTAGGTGGCTGCCGTTTTATTGAATATCCCAGCACAGCCGCAGCCCTTAAAGATGCAATGCGTCTTGCTCGTGGGATGAGCTATAAAGCAGCTTCAGTGAATCTGCCTTTAGGTGGTGGTAAGTCAGTAATTATCAAACCACGTGGCTCTTTTGACCGCACTGGCTACATGCATAAGTTTGGTCAATTTGTTAATGAATTAAATGGCCGTTACATCACTGCACTTGATAGTGGTACCCTCTTAAGTGATATGGACATTATTGGTGAGCACACCGAGCATGTTGCAAGTTTATCTAAATATGATGGTGATCCATCTCCTTCAACTGCACGTGGAATTTTACGTGGTATCCAAGCAGCTGTTGCGTATAAATTAGGTAAAGATAATCTTAAGGGTGTTCATGTTGCCATCCAAGGTTTAGGTCATGTCGGTTATCTACTGGCCCAACACTTACATGAGTTAGGAGCAACTCTAACGGTTGCTGATATTTCTCCTGCTGCAGTAGAAAAAGCCATTAATGAATTTGGCGCGAAGCCTGTAACTACTGAAGAAATCCACAAGATTCCTTGTGATGTATTTGCTCCCTGTGCTTTAGGTGCAATACTCAATGATCTTACTATTCCTCAGTTGCAAACGACTATTGTTGCTGGTGCAGCAAACAACCAGCTGGCTCATACCTATCATGGTAAAGTCTTACATGAAAAAGGGATTCTCTTGGCAGTAGATTACGTAATTAATGCAGGTGGATTAATTTTCGCAGCATCTAAGTATCTGCATACTCCAGAGAACCAAATCAATGAACAAATCGATAACATTCGTGAACATTTAACGGAAATCTTTGCTCGTTCAGCAAAAGAAAATGTACCCACTAATGAAATTGCCGATGCCATGGCTCAAGAGAAGTTAGCATAATGAAACATTTAAGCCTGACTCCAGAGCTTTATGACTACATTTTGGATAAATCATTGCGCGAGCATCCCACCTTGGAACGCTTGCGCAAGGACACTTCCTTAATGGAACTGGCAAACATGCAAGTTGCGCCAGAACAAGCGCAATTCATGCAGTTTCTTTTACGCACCCTGAGCGCTAAAAATGTATTGGAACTAGGTACATTCACAGGTTATAGTGCCTTGGCCATGGCTCTAGCCCTGCCAGAGGATGGTCGCTTAATTACTTGTGACATTAGTGCGCAGTGGACTAAAAAAGCCCATCTTTTTTGGGAAGAAGCGAAACAAGACCAAAAGATTGAACTACGTCTAGGACCCGCTCTAGACTCACTGCACGCACTCATTGACGAAGGTTGGGAGCAAAAATTTGATTTTATCTTTATCGACGCAGATAAAACCAACTACGTTCAATACTATGAGTTGGCATTAAAACTGATTCAGCCTCAAGGCATCATTGCTATTGATAATGTGCTTTGGGATGGTAAAGTAATCGATGAGCAAGACACCAACGGTCAGACCCGAGAAATTAAAAAACTTAATGATTTGATTAAGAATGACCAACGTGTGTTTACCAGCATGCTACCCATAGCCGATGGATTGTTTTTAGTGCACTTAGTATAGGCTTAAGTTGGTTAACTTAAGCCTAAGCCAAATAAGGAAATTTATAAAGGAGTATAACGAATGCAAACAAATGAGAACCCGTGTGGATTGGATGGCTTTGCTTTTTTAGAGTTCTCAGGCCCCGACAAAAAACGCCTACATCAACAATTTCTCGATATGGGCTTTCAAATTACCGCAACCCATAAAGACCAAGACATTGCCTTATTTCAACAAGGGCAGATTCAATTCATAGTCAATGCAACAACCGAGAGCCAAGCCGCAGCTCACGCAGCAACTCATGGCCCTGGAGCCTGTGCCATGGGCTTTAAAGTACGTGATGCTAAAGCTGCTTTTGCACACGCCCTAAAGCACGGAGCCACTGCTTTTGAAGATTGCGAGCATGCTCATCATGGTTTACCCGCAATTCAAGCAATTGGCGGCAGTGTTATTTATTTTGTTGATGATGAGCATCAACCTTTTGCCCAACACTGGGCGAATAGATCAACAGCACCCGTAGGCAATGGTCTTTTACTGATTGATCACCTGACTCATAACGTCTTCCGCGGTAACATGGATAAATGGGCTGGTTTCTATGAGCAGATTTTTAATTTCCAGGAAATCCGTTATTTTAATATCAAAGGTAAAATGACCGGTCTGCTTAGTCGCGCCTTAGGCAGCCCCTGTGGGAAAATCAAGATTCCTCTAAATGAATCCAAAGATGATGTATCACAAATTGAAGAGTTTCTCCATGAGTATCATGGTGAAGGCATACAACACATGGCTTTAACCACGGATGACATTTATCACACGGTACATAGTCTAAGAGAACAAGGAGTTCAATTCCTGGATGTTCCAAATACCTATTATGAAATGTTGCAAGACCGCCTTCCCTGGCATCAAGAACCAGTAAAACAACTGCATCAGGAAAAAATATTGATTGATGGTGAAGCAGATCCCCAACATGGATTATTACTGCAAATTTTCACTGAAAATATTTTTGGCCCAGTGTTTTTTGAAATTATTCAACGTAAAGGCAATCAAGGATTTGGTGAAGGGAACTTCCAGGCATTATTTGAAGCAATTGAGCGTGACCAAATCAAACGTGGTACTTTAAAAGAAGTTCACTAGGGAGCTTTATGAAACTAGCAACGTTAAAATCAGCCTCTTCACGAGATGGAGAATTATGTGTGGTCAATCACACCTTAACCCAGGCCATACGTGTTCCGCATATTGCAGCGACGATGCAATATGCCCTGGATCATTGGCAGCAAGTTGAGCCTGAACTGCAAAAAACATACCAGGAATTAAACGAACAGCATCTGGATAATGCCTTCACCTTCGATCCCCAGCAATGCACCTCTCCTCTACCCCGTGCGTATCAGTGGGCTGATGGTAGCGCCTATGTGAATCATGTTGAATTAGTACGCAAAGCTCGCGGCGCAGAAATGCCCGAAGATTTCTGGACGAACCCCCTGATGTACCAAGGTGGCTCAGATACGTTCCTTGGACCTCGAGATCCCATCTTAGCCGCTGACGAAGCTTATGGCATCGATTTTGAGGCCGAAGTCGCGGTGATTACCGATGATGTGCCTATGGGTATTGAAGCTGAAGATGCGGGCAAACATATTAAATTACTGATGTTAGTTAACGATGTTTCCTTGCGTAATTTAATCCCTGAGGAGCTTGCTAAGGGCTTTGGCTTTTTCCAATCCAAACCGTCAAGCAGCTTTTCACCAGTGGCCATTACGCCTGATGAACTCGCACATTCCTGGGATGGGGAACGAGTACATCTTCCCCTCATCAGTCACTTAAATGGCCAACTATTTGGCCAACCTGATGCCGGTGTCGACATGACTTTTTCATTTACTGAATTAGTGCAACATGCGGCAAAAACCAGAGCTTTAGGCGCCGGAACCATTGTTGGTTCCGGAACGGTATCGAATCTGGATCGCAGTAAAGGCTCTTCCTGTATTGCGGAAAAAAGAATGTTGGAACTCATCGAAGGAGGCAAAGCCCAAACTCCATTTATGCATTTTGGAGATACGATTCGCATCGAAATGCTGAATAAACAGGGGGTGAGTCTTTTTGGTGCCATCGAACAAACTGTGAAACAGGGATAAGCCGAAATCATGATGAAACTTTACGATTATTTTCGTTCTACTGCCAGTTATCGTGTACGTATTGCGATGAATCTTAAAGGCATCAATTATGAAAAGATTGGCGTTCATTTAGTTAATAATGGTGGAGAACAACATAGTCCGGAATACCGTAAGATCAATCCGCAGGGACTGGTGCCTTGTTTAGAGGTTGAGGGCGAGCCAATTAATCAATCCCTGGCCATCATTGAGTATTTGAATGACATTCAGCCTACCCCAGCATTACTGCCTCAAGATCCCTTTGGCAAAGCAACCGTGCGCTCGCTGGCTTTAATGATCGTTTGTGATATGCATCCATTAAATAATTTGCGCGTGTTGAAGCAATTAAAAATGGAGTTTCATGCTAATGAAACTCAAGTTACCCAGTGGTATCACCATTGGTTAAAAAAGGGATTTGATGCACTTGAAGCTAAGCTACAAACCCTCGACCGTACCCAGCCATTTTGTGTGGGGGATAGTCCTTCAATGGCGGATCTTTGCCTTATCCCCCAAGTTTTTAATGCAAAGCGTTTTAATTTTGCCTTAGACGATTACCCATTAATCCGTGAAATTGATGTGCATTGTTTAACCTTAAAAGCGTTTCAGGATGCCACTCCGCAAGAAGCGTAGAACTGTAGCCATATTAGCGCAGCGTAATACCGGCTACGTTCAGTTTAAAACCAAGCCTTCTTTAACTCCGAGGTGACCACACCCTGAGGTGTTTTTTCCAACATGCTCCAAGTGGTTTTACAACGCTGTAAATAACCCAATAATAGATTCTCATTAGCACAGCGATAACGAATCGGCATTTCCTCATAAACCTCGCTTGAATAAATCGCTAAACAGCGTTCGCCGTTAGACAATTCAATTCCCCAAGGATAAGTCCGAGACATATCAAGGGTCTCATTTTGCGCATTGTTTAAAGGGACTGTTACATTAATTTGTACACTATCTCCCACCCAAGGTGATTGGGGGCATAAAGCCTCTTTACGATTGGTTCCAGCCTTTACAAAACAAGGATCAAAACTTCTACCCCCTGCTTCACAACGCCAAGCATCCTCACGCACAATAATACGTGACTGAGATAGACAGTGCCCTGCTAAAGTTTGTTTTACGATTGGCATTACTTGACCGGTGGCTTCACCATAAGGTCTGTATAGTTTCAATACAGTATCTTCCGCCTGCACCAGGGTCGAGCAACAAAATAATAAGGCAAATAAAACTCTTTGCTTCATAATATTCCCTCACCGATTTCATTTAGTGTATCATCGCATATTATATTCAATTACAGGAATAAAAAATGGCAGAAGTTTTTACCATCAAAGAATGTTTAGATGGTGCAGTCAACGTAGATGAGCAAGTTACTGTAAGAGGTTGGGTTAAAACCCGTCGTGATTCTAAAGCAGGTTTATCCTTCATTAGCGTACATGATGGTTCTTGTTTTGCGCCGATTCAAGTTGTAGCTACTGATGCGCTGTCAAATTATCAGGATGAAGTTACTAAACTTAATGCGGGTTGCTCCATCATCGCCCGCGGAAAATTGGTTGCCTCTCAAGGTAAAGGCCAATCCTTTGAAATTCAAGCCGAACATATTACTGTTGTTGGCTGGGTCGAAAACCCAGATACTTATCCTATTCAAGCCAAACGCCATACTCTGGAATTTTTACGTGAAGTAGCTCACTTACGTCCTCGCACCAATACCATTAGTGCGGTAACCCGTATTCGTCATTGCTTGTCTCAAGCAGTGCATCGCTTTTTCCATGAGCAAGGTTACTTTTGGATTCATACACCCATTATTACCTCAAGCGATTGCGAAGGGGCTGGGGAAATGTTCCGTGTATCAACTTTAGACTTAGTCAATACTCCTAAAAACGCTCAAGGCCAGATTGATTTCAGCAAAGATTTCTTTGGTAAGGAATCCTTCTTAACCGTATCTGGACAATTAAACCTCGAAGCCTATTGCTTGGCCATGTCGAAAGTATATACCTTTGGACCAACGTTCCGTGCTGAAAATTCCAATACCAGCCGTCACCTAGCTGAGTTTTGGATGATTGAGCCGGAAGTAGCGTTTGCAACGCTGCATGATATTTGTGATTTAAGCCAAAATATGCTGCGCTATTTATGCAAAGCAGTATTGGATGAGCGTCTTGATGATATGGAATTTTTCAATCAATTCGTATCGCCTGGATGCATAGAACGTCTTGAACACATCGTTAACTCTGATTTCGAAGTAATGACGTATACCGATGCGATTAAAGTTCTAGAGCAATCCGGACAAAAATTTGAATTCCCCGTCAGCTGGGGCCTGGATTTACAATCAGAGCATGAGCGGTATTTAGCCGAAGTTCATTGTAAAAAACCAGTAATTCTGACCAACTACCCGCAGGAAATAAAAAGCTTCTACATGCGTCTTAACGATGATGGCAAAACAGTTGCCGCAATGGACGTGCTCGCTCCTGGAATTGGGGAAATTATTGGTGGAAGTCAACGTGAAGACCGTCTGGATATTTTTGACCGTCGTCTTGAAGAGTGCAACCTCAATAAAGAAAGTTATCAGTGGTACCGAGATCTACGCCGTTATGGCAGCGTTCCTCATGCTGGGTTTGGCTTAGGTTTTGAGCGCCTAGTGAGTTATGTAACTGGCTTAGCAAACGTTCGTGATGTCATTCCATTCCCGCGTACCCCGGGACATGCCGAGTACTAAAACCTAGCATATAGCCCATATTAGAAGTCGTAATACGGGCTTCAGCCTCAAGAAGGATTCATTACCTTAGGTTCTGGATCTGGTGAGTTAACTGGGGCTGGAAGTACGCTTTTATGCGATAAAAAACCATGTGTTGAGGATTTAGCAGGAGTAGGTATTACCGTACCAAAATCCCGCAAATCATACTGTGCACGGTCAACTCCCTCTGACGCAAAACGTTTCCGCTTTTCTCCATTCAATTTAAGCGTGCCTAACTTCTCGCTTTGTGCTTTTTCATCTTTAAGATCCATATTGATTACTCCCTATCGATTAAAAATATGTTAACTTGATAAAGTTCCCTCTCCCAAAACTAGCACTCTATCCATGCGTTGCGCTAATTGTTGATCGTGCGTCACAATAACCAGCGCGGTATTCATTTTTCTATTTAAATCCAACATCAAATCGAAAACTTTGGTCGCTGTAGCCTGATCCAAATTTCCAGTAGGCTCATCCGCTAATACACAATAAGGTTGATGAACCAAAGCGCGCGCAATAGCCACGCGTTGACGTTCACCACCCGAAAGTTGGGAGGGCTTATGCTCTTTTCTGGCATCAAGACCTACCGCATCAAGAATCTGGCTTGCTTTTTCTTGAGCCTCATGGATAGAGCTACTCGCCAATAATAATGGCATACATACATTTTCAAGCGCAGTAAATTCGGGGAGTAAATGATGAAACTGATAGATAAACCCTAAACCTTGATTACGCACCTTGCATCGTTGTTTCTCACTTAGCTTTTGCCAATTGACATCGTTAACTACTACCTCTCCACTAGTCGGCTTATCCAAGCCACCTAATAAATGCAAGAGCGTACTTTTTCCTGAACCTGAGGGACCAATAATAGCCACCCGTTCCCCGCGAGCAATCGAGATATCAATTCCTCGGAGTACCTCTACTTTTGAGGCGCCATCAGTATAGGATTTATAAAGGTGTTTACTACTTAAAATAATATCATTCATAATGCAAAGCCTCCGCGATTACCGTTTTTGAAGCGCGCCAGGCAGGATAAATAGTTGCCAAGAAGCTCATTAATAATGCCATAACACATACTTTCCAAATGTCGCTAAACAGAATTTTAGAAGGCAGGTAATCCACAAAATAAATGCTGGATGACAAGACTTTAACATGGAGCAAGTTTTGGAGATGATTCACAATAGTAGTGGCATTATCAGCCAAGAGTAGTCCCGCCATTAAGCCTAAGGCAGTTCCCACAATCCCTACCATCATCCCTTGCACGATAAATGTCCACAAGATGGTTGAAGGGGTTGCGCCTATGGTTCTTAAAATCGCTATTTCTGCTTGCTTGTCATTGACTACCATCACTAAGGAAGAGACTAAATTAAATGCAGCCACCGCTATTATTAGCAATAAGATCATAAACATCATGGTTTTTTCCATTTTTACTGCTTCGAAAAAGGCACCATACTGTTCCGTCCAATTACCTGCCTGATACTCATCACCTAATAAATGGGATAAACGCATGGAAAGCTCAGGAGCTTGATACACGTTGTTAATCTTCATTTTAAGGCCAGTAACAGCATCACCCATTTGAAAAAGTTTTTGCGCATCTTCCATATTGATGAAGGCTAAACGCGTATCAAAATTAAACCCTGAACCTGCGGAAAAAACACCGACCACGGTAAATCGTTTAAAACGAGGAATCATGCCTGTTGGATTTACCGTAGCTTGAGGGATCATTACGGTCACTTTATCTCCAATCATTGCCCCCATGGTATCCGCTATGTTTTTACCTAAGATAATGCCAAAATGGTTTAAGTTAGCCACACTACCACCCAGCAGCTTATCCTTTAAATGAGTAATTTTCTCTTCTACTGAAGGAACTATGCCCGTTAATACAATCGGTAAAACCTGACCATCATGCACTAACAAGCCTTGACCACCGACATAGGGTGCAACTGCTTTAATTTCAGGAATCGTGCGAATTTTTTCCTCAACTGCAGGCCAATTACTTAAACGCTCATTAGGGCCTGTTACAGTAATTTCTGGTGCCATACCAAAAAAACGATTGTGAATTTGCTCATCAAAACCATTCATGACAGACAAAACCGTAACCAGCACCATCACCCCAATGCCGATACCCAGCATAGAGCTTAAAGAAATAAATGAGACAAAATGATTTTTCTTCCGGGAACGCGTATAACGCAACCCCATAAATAGGGCTAGTGGTTTAAACATAATTACTTGAGTTTTGGTTAAAAACTTATTGTAGAGAAAAACGCTGCTCAGCGATATAGTTAACAGCCCATCGCAAATTAATTATTTCATTATCAGCTAACTCACACACTTATCCACAGAATTTGTGGATATCTTTAGTTGCCTCCCTAACGTATATTTTTCTATTAAACAGTATGAATTTAACAAACTAACAGGTATTCTGCACAAACTGAAAGCACTCAATCCAATAAGGTAAAGTGAATGAATTTTAGCTCATGGTATTTTCCATCGTTAATTGCCCTATTCCTCTATGGAGCCTGGGGATATTGGGGAACAAGAGCATCCACTTTTATTAGCCCACTTTCAATTACTTTTTATTCTAGCCTTGGAGTACTCATTTCCGGGATTATTGCCTTGACACTCCTTGGATTTAAACCTGATTTGCATGCTAGAGGTGGGCTCTATGGATTGCTTAATGGCTTAGCAAGTGGCATTGCCTGTATCTTTTTCATTTTAGCCTTACGCAATGGACCAACCATGCCGGTGGTTTTAGTCACCTCCATGTACCCCATGATCACCCTCATACTGTGTATGGTATTCTTAAAACAAAGTTTAACTTTAAAGCAGGTATTAGGCATGGGCTTTGCTATTGTTGCCTTAATTTTGTTTGCTACTGAATAAATTGGAAGTCTCTAATGAAAACCTATTTTTTCCTTCTAACGTTAATCGGTTGTGGCTTTGCTCAGGCAAAACCAATCCTTGCCTTTGAACGTACAGGTTCTATTTGGACAGCAAACATTGATGGTAGCCATGCAAAAAAAGTTGCAAAAGGTTATGTTCCAGCAGTATCTCCTGATGGAAAATACATTGCCTTCAATGTAGTGGATAACAACCACTCAACCAATCGTTATCTCGTTATATTCACAGTGGAATCAGGGAAAATAACCCGGTTAAAAAATATCCCCTCCCAAAATAACTTTAATCCAGTCTGGTCTCCTGACAGTAAAAAGCTGCTATTCAGTACCTTCATTAACAATGAATGGCATTTAGGGCTAATCAATGCCGATGACAGTGGCTATCGTACGATTAAACATAGCGAAAATGAATACATGCCTGCTTGGGCAAATAATGGGACTTCTTTTTTTAGCCATGACTTGTATTCAATTTATTGGTTGGATTTAGACGGCAAGCTAATTAAAAAATGGCGGATTGATGAACTTATTCCGAATGGAACAATGAGCAGTGCTTCTCGGCTTAATGTGTCGCCCAAGGGAAACATGCTGATTATGGATGTCGATATGGACGAAGAGTCTCCCGTCAAAAGTTGGGCAGGCCCTCCCTCTGCACTATGGACCTTCGGCTTACACTCAGCAAAGGTGACTCGGATAAGCCCTAAGGGTATGCTGGCCTGGAGCCCTTATTGGATTAATTCGGATGAATTCGTGTTTATTGAGCAGAAGAAAACGGATAAAACATTTGGGTTATATCGTGCGACACTCAAGGAATTTTCTCCAGTCTTATTATTAAGGGATGTACAGACTCCTAGTGTTTCACGCTAGAAAGCCTTGAGCCACACTTCCCCTATATGTGATTATAAATTTGTGCTGATGCTAACTGCCCTGCTAAGACTTCAACCTTTATTGGATTTAATCGCTCAAGATGGGCATCATGATGTGTCGTTAATAAAATGCCGCAATGGGTGGCCTTTTCTGCCAGTAATGCTAATAATACTTGCTGTGAGTTTTTATCCAAACCATTTAAGGGTTCGTCTAAGATAATAAAATCAGGCTCTCCTATTAGCGCTGAACTGAGCAGAAATTTCTTTTTTGTCCCAAATGACATATCAGCGATCTTAGTCTGCGCATGCACCTCCAACTCGAATCGCTCAAGGAGCTGCTTAACTTCCGCTGTATTTTTTGTCCTTAGCTTTGCTAGCCAAGATAAAAACTCATGCCCGGTTAGAAAAGGATAAATCGCTAAATCATCGGGAACATAAAATATTCTTTTTGCATTCACGCTATTATCCCTTACCGAATACTGATTATTCAGCACAATAGTGCCTGAGTCAGGAGACTCCAACCCCACGATTAAACGTAATAAGGTAGATTTCCCAACACCATTGCCTCCGCAAAGATGATATACCTGCTGCTGAAAAGTGTACGATAAGCCAGTAAATAATGCCTTGTTGGCATAAGATTTATGTACCTTATTCAACTCAATGCTACACGCCAACATATGCTCCTAAAATCCGGTATTGAACTACGCCGCTAACAAGAGTACTTAGCAACGAAGTAAATAAGCAAAAACGTAAGGATTGAGCGTAAAAAAGTCGATTTAACATCAACCCAATGGAACCCATCACCCACATAACGAAAAGATTAAAACCAAAGATGCTGCACCAAAAGACTGGGAGTAAAACTAAAAAAAATAGAGCGGACGTTATACTTACTTCTTTTATAAAGCTACTTTGTCGCTGATAGGGAAAAATCTTATGAAATAAAGCATAATCTAATTTAGCTTTTTCAAAAAGAATAAATAGTGTGGATAAGAGATACGTTTGCAAACCCATTAAAACAAATACAATTGCTTCACGATTATCTAGCATTTCCTGAGAGAACAATACGTGCAAAATTATCCCTGACACTGCGAGGCAAAGAGTTAAACGCATGAAAAGTGCTCTTTTGTTTTCTCTTAAAATGGCCAACTGCAGAAGAAAAATACGCTTACACTTAGAGTCAGATACTAAGTGAATCGGGATTATTTTAAAGGTGTAATTTCTTTGGATTACAAAGGGTTGCACCATCCAGATAATGAGCCCGCATAGCAATATGACAAAGCAACTAACACTACAATTTATCAGCACACTCCCCTGCATGGAACTGCAGACCACCAATATCAATACCAAAAACAATAAAATGCCATTCGCTATTTTTCGATATAAGCAATTCCATAATAAAGTAATTATAGCCAAGACCAGAGAAGCATAAAGACAGTATTGAGAAATAACAATCGATGGCTCTTTGGAGCAGTGAATAATGTTTGTCGCCCCAAAGAAAACTGCCAACCAAACAATATTTAATGACACTAACAGAATAATAAAATCTATTTTCTTCGAAGCACGTATAGGGATGTTTAAAGTATGCAAATATTCTCTGAATTCCCCACCTTTTATAAAGGTTAATTGGGTCTTGGTCATCGCCAGCAAAAACAGGAGTAATGAAACTAAATAAATCAGTTTCTCTTTTAAAGTATTAGATGGATCAATAAGCGCATAAAATGGAGTACCGAGGGCGGGAATATGCTCCACTCCAGGTGCTAATAAACAAATGATAAAAACACATAATAATTTGTGACGCGCAAGAAGCTCCTTTGTTTCATTAAAATAGTACTTGATACGAAACTTAAGGAAATACTGAGTAAAGCTGCTCGGCTCCAAAGGAGCTAATTCAAACATATATAATTGCACCCTGTGTTATCCAAAGGTTTTATGGGTTCTTGCGAGGATAAGCATAGTAATTTTCAAAAAATATTACACCAGAGGATCTCACTAACTCCATTTCGTTAGCTATGCTTTAATTTCTGCTCTGCTGTAGTCTGTTCTCTACCTCTCGATGCTTGCAGCCCCGATAACTCGAGCCTTAATCAAATATTGAGAGGGCCTTCATGGAAAGGCACAGGGTCTCGATAAAAAGAACGACGAATAGGTCCTTACTTAAACTAGGACATAATATTTTTTAATGGAAAGCTGTCCCCAACTACACCAACTGCTTTTTTAAACACAGAAAAAACCAGCTCTTCTCTATTTTCAGTAACGCTGCCATCAACAATAAGCTTTGTCAGTTCAACCGCAATTTGCATTTGAGTATTGCATGCACTAATTGTATCTCTCATTACATCAACCATCATATCGTCGCTATAACCCTCTTCTTCAAAAAGCGACATGAAATCCATCTCCCCTGCTTGAGTTTCAACTTTATTTTTCTTAGCCATGTTTACTCTCACTGCGTTTCAAAAAAGATGAAAGTTAATCATTTAACTCTATAAAAGCAAGAGGAATTTTACAAATCAGCTTCGATCAAGCGAGCTCGTATTTGCATGGCGTAATACGGCTATAGTTGGGTAGCTCACCGTTTTATTGCGCATGAATTGATAAATGGAACATACCCAATTAAAAACCAGGCATATTATTGAGGTTTACTTCTTAAATAAGATATTTTAGAAAGAAGATTTGGTGCCCAGGGCCGGAATCGAACCGGCATGGTGTTACCACCGAGGGATTTTAAGTCCCTTGCGTCTACCTGTTTCGCCACCTGGGCTTTTCTTCTTGTTTTGGAGGCTGAGGCCGGAATCGAACCGGCGTCCACGGCTTTGCAGGCCGCTGCATAACCACTCTGCCACACAGCCAACTGATCATGCAACGCATGTATCACTTCTATGCTGCTCTAAAAAAAAAGCGACTTTGTCGTCGCTTAATTTGGAGCGGGAAACGAGACTCGAACTCGCGACCCCAACCTTGGCAAGGTTGTGCTCTACCAACTGAGCTATTCCCGCGTCTCCATGGGTGTGCATTCTACAGGATTAACGGACTCTGTCAACAATAAATTTAACTTTTTTTCGATAATTCTGGCCATGCAATGGATAAGTAAATAACCATAGACCAAATGGTTAAAATGGCGGCCACATATAGCAAAATAAAACCAAATATTCCCCACCAGGAATTGACTGGATTAAACGCTAATAACAAAAACAATGCGGCCATTTGTAAAAATGTTTTCACCTTTCCAACATAACCCACCGCAACACTGGCTCGTTTACCAATTTCCGCCATCCATTCTCTTAATGCTGAAATCACAATTTCTCTACCCACAATGATTATTGCAGGAATAGTAATGTAATTAAGATCTTTAACCCCGACTAAAAGCAATAAACTGGTTGAAACCAAAAGTTTATCCGCTACTGGATCTAAAAAAGCCCCGAGTGGTGACATCATATGTAACTTACGTGCTAAATAACCATCAAGCCAATCTGTAAAACTCGCTGCAGCAAAAATACCTGCAGAGACGGCCCCAGCCCATTTAACAGGCAAATAAAAAATAACAATTAACACCGGAATCAATACGATACGAAGCAAGGTTAATAAATTAGGTAAACTGGTTAATGTACTCAATGCTCGATACTCCCTTTGCATACATAATCCTAGTAAACACCCACGGATGTCTTAAGGATAATTATTAACGAAAAAATATGGTGCTCTTTGTGTTGCAATAAATTAGAACTTTATTCACTAACGCCTGAATGACGCGCCATATAATCGGGGATAATAAACAAACCTCCTCCCCCTATTACGCCTCGCGAATACGGACTATGCATCTGCAATCATCCTTAATTTATAGACAATAATCTAAATAGTCCCTTATATCTTATAAATGTATATAGTCAGCAAGTAATTTATAGTCATCAAATACAGCCAAAGCACCTGCGGCTCTTAATGCGCTTTCTTGCTGATGATAAAAATCGACGCCTATAGCATGAACCTGGATGCTTTTTGCCATTTCTACATCAGTAACAGCATCACCTATCATTAATGTAGTCGCTATACTCCCACCGAGCTCATCAATAATTTCCTCGAGCATCTGTGGGTGTGGTTTTGCGGGCACCTGACCTGCGGAACGGGTAACCTGAATAAATTCATCAAGGCCTGTAGTTTGTAATGCACGTGTTAACGACTGATGTCCCTTATTCGTGGCAACAGCCATCTTTATATGAGCATCATGTAATTGATGAATAAATTCACGGACTCCAGGAATTAAAAAAACTTCCTGAGAACGAGTATGCATTGAGCGGTGTACCGCATAAATTAACTGCTCATGTTGTAAAGCAGACAAATGCGGGTATGCTTTGATTAATGCGCGTTCTAAACCTAGGTCCACATGTTTTCTTGCCTCTTCAGGCTCAAAAGCTCCAAAACCAAGTAAATCCGCTTCGACCGCAACAGTATGAAATACTGCGCCTAAAGTGTCTGCAATAGTGCCTTCCCAATCAAACACTACCACATCATAAAGATTGCTCATTGCTCATTACACTCCTCGCACGCAATTGTTTTAGTGTGTTAGAAAAGACTTCATCTGCATCAGCTTGAAAAAAATGCTTAGTTCCATTCAATTCAAATTGAATAGAACGTGCATGCAAATAAAGACGATGATGTCGATTATCTATGCCTTCTACTTCTCCTGCAATAGATCCATATTTTTCATCACCAACAATAACATGTCCTAAATGTGCGCTATGAACTCGAATTTGGTGAGTACGGCCCGTTTTAGGGCTTGCTTCAACCCAACATGCCTGTTGGTAATTCTCAAGTAATTTAAATCCGGTTTCGGATGCTTTACCCTCATCGCTTACCGAAACGACTCGCTCGCCTGATTTCAAAGTATTTTTTTCCAGAGCGGCGCGCACCGTTAATTGCTTTTTTCCTTCCCAGCGATGAGTTAATAATGCCCAATAGGTCTTTTGTACTTCACGAGCTTCCAGCAAAGCATGCATTGCTCTTAGAGTACTTCTCTTTTTCGCCAGCAACAGACAGCCTGAGGTATCTCTATCCAAGCGGTGAATTAATTCCAGATAAGCTAAATCAGATCTGGTTTTTCTTAATGCTTCAATAACACCAAGACTTAAACCACTCCCACCGTGTACCGCAATACCTGAAGGCTTATTAATTACTAAAAAACAAGCATCTTCATAAATAACGCAGTCTTTAAGGCGCTTTGCCATGGCATCGCCAACAAATACCTCTTTGGATTCTGAAATACGAATTGGTGGAATACGAACCATATCCCCCGCATGCAAACGTGAGCTGACCTGGGCTCTTTTCTTATTAACGCGAACCTCGCCACCGCGAATAATTCGGTAGATGTGGCTTTTCGGTACGCCCTTTAAAATACGGATTAAGTAATTATCTAGACGTTGTCCTTCTTCTTCATTACTTATTTCTCTATAACTTACTTCATTCATTGTCAATAAACCTGTTTTCTGGGCGTGTTTTTTTTGATATGATCGCCTGTAGCTTGGAAATGATTCCAGGCAACCGAATTATAACGCATAAATATAAAAAAAGCGTAACTATTTACCGCACTACCAGGGTATCTGCTTATAATTCACTATTAAAGCCATTTGGCGAAGAACGTGAATTTATCATCAGTCCCAATTTTGAGTCTGCAAACACAGTGCAGCACAAGGATAATAGGGTATAAGGCAACTAGTTACAGAAAAATCGCGCTTCCATTTAAGCTTAAAGATATAAGGAAGCGAACCAATTGCCAGAGACAAATTGATCATATACTTGACAGAAACCTACGCATGCCAGACATGCTTTATACCGGCTACGAATTATATAAAGACCT
This sequence comes from Legionella lytica, assembly GCF_044626755.1. Lineage (GTDB taxonomy): Bacteria > Pseudomonadota > Gammaproteobacteria > Legionellales > Legionellaceae > Legionella > Legionella lytica_A. Next base: position 65,841 of record NZ_JBGORX010000009.1, read on the forward strand.
TTACACGTCTTCTTTATACGTGTTTGATTCGTAGTCAGTATATTACCCAGTATGCACCTCCGATGATTCAGGGAACATGCGTAAAGTCTGTCCACACGGCTGCGGATTCGCTTAAAGATCAGAACTCTTATTGTTCAAAAGATGAACCTCTAAGATATGTAGAGCCTTACACTATCGCAACTTAAATGAAAGCGCCCTAAACATGGGGTTACAGATGGAAAAAATGTTAATTAATGCCACGCAAACTGAGGAAGTTCGTGTTGCACTTATTAAAGACAATCGTTTGTTTGACCTGGACATTGAATGTCCAGGAGAAGTAAAGAAAAAGGGTAATATTTATAAGGCAACCGTTACCCGTCGCGAGCCAAGTCTTGACGCAGTTTTTGTTGAATACGGCTCAAAACGTCAAGGTTTCTTGCCTCTTAAAGAAATTGCACCGGAATATTTAAGCCGAAATCCTGATGATTTTGGTGATGATAAACCACCAATTACTTCGTTAATTCGCGAAGGTCAGGAATTATTAATACAGGTAGACAAAGAAGAGCGCGGAAACAAAGGCGCGGCCTTAACTACGTTTATTACCCTAGCAGGATGTTATTTGGTATTAATGCCGAATAATCCTCGTTCCGGCGGTATTTCCCGTCGTATTGAAGGGGATGAGCGTGATGAGTTACGTGAAACCTTGAATGCCTTGACGCTTCCTGAAGATATGGGACTTATTATCCGTACTGCAGGCGTGGGTAAAAGCCAAGAAGAATTACAAGACGACTTAGATATGTTGTGTAATCAATGGCAATCTATCAAACAGGCCTACAATACTGAATTATCGCCCTGCCTGATTCATCAGGAAGGTGATGTAATCATTCGCTCTATTCGCGATAATCTGCGTAAATCAATTAGTGAAATTATCATTGATGATCAGATTTCTTACATCAAAGCAAAACAGTATATTGAGCGCGTAAAGCCGGAATTTTTGCCTAATTTGAAATTATACAATAGCAGTATTCCACTGTTTAATTTTTATCAAATTGAAAGCCAAATAGAAACAGCATACCAACGCCAAGTAATGCTACCTTCTGGTGGTGCATTAGTTATCGACAGAACTGAAGCTCTAGTTTCAATTGACGTGAACTCAGCGAAAGCCACTGGCGGTTCTGATATTGAAGCCACTGCATTTAACACGAACCTCGAAGCTGCGGATGAAATTGCACGTCAATTACGTCTACGTGACTTAGGTGGTTTAGTGGTTATCGATTTCATCGATATGAGCTCCAGCAAGAACCAACGTGATGTTGAAAATCGCTTAAAAGAAGCATTGCAAGCCGATAGAGCACGCATTCAGGTTGGTCGTATTTCTCGCTTTGGTTTACTAGAAATGTCACGTCAACGCCTAAGATTATCTTTAGGTGAGACTGCTCAAGAGGTTTGTCCACGCTGTGAAGGCCGCGGTACAGTACGTAATATTCAATCACATGGGCTTTCGATTACCCGTCTTATTGAAGAAGAAGCCCTAAAGGAGAAGACCGCTGAAATACAAGTGCAGCTTCCTCCCGAAATGGCTACTTTCATCATGAATGAGAAGCGTATCTTCATTCGTGAAATTGAAAAAAGACATAGTGTTTCCGTAATGATTATCGCTAATCCTTACCTGCATTCACCCCAGTATACGATTACTCGTCTGAAAGAAGATAATGTAGGTAAAACTAAAAAACCAAGTTATAGCTTAATTCAGCAACCTGAATTGCAGGTTTCAAGCAATGAGCAAGAAGCGGCTGTTCGTGATGAACCTGCAGTAAAACCATTCGCAGGCCACCCTACTTCGAAGAACCTACATAATGGCTTTATTAAGCGTTTATGGTCAAGTTTATTTGGTGGACATACTGAAACGACAACAACTCCGGCGCCTAGCCATACGAAAAAACCACAGAATCGCAACCAAAATCAAGGGAAATCAACGTCCCGTGGTCCTGGTGGTGAGCGTAAGCCTCAACAAAACCGTAGACGTCGTTCCGGTGGCAACCAACAGCAACGTACTGGTAATGCAGCTGCCAATGCAGGCAATGCGAATACAGGCAATACGAATGCAGGTAATACGAATGCAAGCAATGCGAATGCAGGTCAGCAACAACGCCGAAGATCAAATAATAACCAAGGTTCTCGTTCTGCTGCGCCACGTGATGGAAATAAAAAAAGAGAAGCTACTCCTAAAGAACAAATAGAAAAGTAGTCTTTTGTGGCCTGGTTGTTTACAACGAAAGGTCCTGACTTAAGTAGTTTCTAAGTAAATCTGGATACCGCGGTCAACCGCGGTAATCTGGCTTTTTATAAACCCATTACAGCTTAAGTAGCACCATTAGCTCCCTGCAACACCAATTTTTTCTTTTATACCCCCCCGCATTATTTTTACAGACTCGCGATTATAAACTCTACCCATCCACTATCCCAAGGCTTGACGCTAAGCTCAAAGCACCCTATCTTTAGATCCACTCACACATTTTAAAGGACTAAAAAAATGATACCTGTTAAAGGATATGCTGCCCATGATACCAAATCTCCGTTAACCCCTTATGAGTTCAACCGTCGTGAAGTAGGAAAAAATGATGTCTTAATCGACATTCATTATTGTGGAATTTGCCACTCAGATATTCACCAAGTCCGCGATGAATGGGGTGGTTCTGAATTTCCAATGGTCCCAGGACATGAAATTATTGGGACAGTGAGCAAGGTTGGTTCAGGAGTAACCAAGTTTAAAGAAGGAGATCAGGTTGGCGTGGGTTGTTTTGTTGATTCATGCCGTAAATGTATTAATTGCAAAGAAGATTTAGAGCAATATTGTGATGAGGGAGCGACCTTAACCTATAACAGCAGAACGCGTGATGGTAGTGAAGCGACGCAAGGTGGCTACTCGACCAAAATCGTTGTGGATGAAAATTATGTGTTACGGGTCCCCGAAAATTTGCCTATGGATGCTGCCGCGCCCCTGCTCTGCGCTGGTATTACCTTATATTCACCGCTTAGACATTGGAATACCGGCCCAGGCAAACGAGTGGCTATCTTAGGCTTAGGGGGTTTGGGCCATATGGGCGTAAAACTTGCTCATGCTATGGGAGCTGATGTATCGGTGTTGAGCCATTCAATGAGCAAAGAAGCGGATGCGAAACGCCTGGGAGCGGACCACTTCTATGCAACTTCTAATCCCGAAACATTTACTCAATTAAATAACCATTTTGATCTTATCATTTGCACAGTTTCTGCTAAATTAGATTGGACTCAATACCTGAGTCTGCTTAAACGTGATGGAGCAATGGTCGTGGTTGGAGTACCCTCAGATGAAATTCCAATACATGCCTTTGCGCTTGTTGGTAAACGTTTAACTTTGGCTGGATCGATGATTGGTGGGATAAAAGAAACCCAGGAAATGCTCGATTTTTGTGGAAAACATAATATCGTTTCTGATATTGAACTAATTCCCATGCAGAAAGTAAATGAAGCCTATGAACGTGTAGTTAAAAGTGATGTGCGTTATCGTTTTGTTATTGATATGACATCATTGTCATCTTGAATTGTCTCCATTACCAATCATTAATAGCTTGGATTCAATTTAATTTACTTTTTTTGCATAGCCCGTATTATCGAAAAAGATATACGGGCAGTTTGCTGTAATAAGTACTAAGGCACCACCGCTGGAGTAGGTCCTCCAAATAAGCTCATAATCAGCATAATGATGAATATTACAATAAATAAAAAGAATAAGACCTTAGCAATGCTGGTTGCCGTAGAAGCAACACCTCTGAAACCAAATAAACCAGCAACAATTGCAATCAGCAAAAATATGACAGCCCAATGTAACATAAGAATCTCCTTATTAATTTCGCAACAGACGTGAACTACTTCCCACCCCTTGTTTATACAGCGTCATAACGTACTTTTTAAGTATAGATTATTTTAAGCGTTGAGTGATTGCAACTAACCAGCTGCGATTGGATTGACACCAATGTTGGGATTAATCCCACAATCATCAAGAATCTTGAGTAAATTATTGCCTTTTTTCGTGAAGCGATTGATGCAATATTCGGTCAGATAACTTTTTAAAATATAGTAATATTCATCCAACATTAAAATACTTAGTATTTTCTCTGCTCGCTCTAAGTGCTTAATTTGGCTGAATTCACAGGCCTGAAATAAAACTCCACCTAACATTGCCGCAATACTTGCCTTGCGTTGAGGGCTAGCTAAATAAAAACGTTGTATGCATTCATCCAAAGCACGATCCTTATCCCACTCCACCCATTCATCAAAGAGTTTCATCGCCGGTGCTGGATTAAAAGCGTTTTGGGTGATGATTCCCTGGATAGCATAAGCAACCGGAATGATTGCCTGTATATTAGCCCAAGAACAGTTCCCAGCAATTTGGGGGCTAATAGGCATGCGCGCTACGGGAATTAAGCCTAAGTGCTGATTAATTTGCTGGTGGAAATAACGTCGGCTTTGCTTCTTATACATAAAGTTTTGTAAGAAACTTAGGTTTATGGCTTCGGGGCGGGTTATTTGGTAGATATTAACCGTGCCTTCTTTGGTGCTATTTTCACCGCGGTCTATTTTTGCCCACCATTGTCCAAAACGGATAAAGCCCATTGCATGTCCACGGCTTGCCGCAGGAAGAATTAACATCGGTGCCTGTAATATTTGCTGCATACGGGCAAAATGCTGATCTTGGAGCATGGGTATGTGTTGGAATTGTAATAATTCCGCAGCATCATTAAAGGCATCGATAATGACGTGCAACAAGGGGAAATATTCACGTAAATGGCGTGTAGAATAGCTACTGGTAAAACGTCTTAAAGAATCTTTGAGTACAGCAACCGTAAACTCCAGCATAAAGCCTTCATAATCTAACTCAATAAATTCGCCTTGAGCATTAACAATATCGACATCACCTTGCAGTTCAAAACGATGTCCCAAAAGCTTGCCGTTAATAAAATCTAAAGCAAAATCAAGTCGTGCACCGTATTGATATAATAAGTGTTTTAATGGATCTTGGCCGCGAAGTACGGGATAAACCAATATGGAAAGTCCACTGCGTGTGTAGGCATTAGCATCTGCGCCATGTTCTAATAATAAACGCACCATATCCATGTCATTATTATCAATAGCCCAGTGCAACGGTGTATGCCCGGTGACATCTGTCGCGTTCACATCAACCTTACGTGCCAGCAATTGTGTTGCAATTTTAGGTTGGCGGGTGATTGCGCATTCAATAAGCGGGGTAAAACCATATTCATCAATATCATCTAAGGATTCACCTGCACGGAGATAAGCCTCAAAATCAGGCATGCGATGACTGATGATGTCATTGGCAATGGTCATTAGTAAGGCCCTCTAGGTTTAGGGGCGTTACTATGTTTGGGCATATTACCTAAACGTAATTGCTGTTCTAATTGTTGCTCACGTTGTTTATTATCGTATTCACGGCGGGCAGCGGAATTTAAAGGAGGCTCAGGATTAACGTTCGGATCAATACCGTCAAAACGCTGATTATCAAGGTAAGGGTGTTGCAGCATGCCATTATCAGGAGCCTCTTCAGGAGTATTCCCAATATTATCAGAGGTGTTATGTTCCCGCGCATTCACACGAGCTATTCTGCGCTCCCCATCTTGCTCCATAAGACGGCGTCTGCGTTCCATCTCTTTGGTTTCGGCAGCAAAATAGCTACTATCAGCCCTGCTGGCTGTTGGCAAATTGGTGTCTGGAATCGTTACTTTAGTGCTCATAATTACTGAGTATATACCTAAAAAAACTTTATGGCTAATTGCAGTACATTCTGTTAAATGTATCTGGTGTTGGACAAAATGTCACTATTAATTTAATGTGGGCGTGGGAGGATTTTTCAAGGGTGTCCTGCTAATTTAATTCCTATCCTCCTTACTCGGAGTTTCTCCGCTACCTAAGATAGCGGAGTGAAGAATTACCAAATACTACAAATATTCTCTCTGCAAAATTTCCGCGATTTGTACCGCATTTGAGGCAGCGCCCTTGCGGATATTATCAGCAACTACCCACAAATTTAATCCATTAGGATGGGAAAGATCTTCACGGATACGACCAACGAAAACATCATCATTGCCTATCGCATTTTTTATCACTGTGGGGTAGCTGGGTTTAGCGATATTATCGACTACTTTAACCCCAGGGGCTTTAGCAAGAATGGTACGCGCCTCAGCGGCTGACATGGGGCGTTTTAATTCCACGTGAATTGCTTCTGAATGTCCATAGATTACAGGCACACGCACAGCAGTTGGGTTCACTAAAATGTCTGCGTCTTCCATAATTTTACGTGTTTCCCAAACCATCTTCATTTCTTCACGGGTATAGCCATTCTCTTCAAATTGATCAATGTGAGGAATCGCATTAAAAGCAATCTGCTGAGGATAGACATCAATTTTCGCAGGTCTTCCGTTAAGCAAATCCGCTACTTGTGAAATCAACTCGCTAATTGCCTTTTTCCCTGTACCAGAAACAGACTGATAAGTCGCCACGTTGATTCGTGAAATTCCGGCCGCATCATAAAGCGGTTTTAGGGCAACTACCATTTGAATCGTAGAGCAATTAGGATTGGCAATAATGTTTCTATTTCTATAGTCTGCAATACGATGCGGATTAACCTCCGGAACCACTAAAGGAATATCATCGTCATAACGAAAACAAGAGCTGTTATCAATAACAATACAACCTGCTGCTGCAGCTTTAGGAGCATACTCTTTAGATACCGCGCCCCCCGCAGAAAACAAAGCAATATCTGCCTTGCTAAAATCAAATTCCGCTAAATCCATCACCTCAAATTGTCGATTATTAAACGCAATGGTCTTACCCACTGAACGAGAGCTGGCTAAAGGATAAAGATTCTTAATTGGAAGCTGGCGCTCTTCTAAAACAGTGAGAATGGCTTCCCCAACAGCCCCGGTCACCCCTACTATAGCTATATTTAATTCTATGCTCATTATGCCCTCTTTTTATTGTATTGCCTTTTGCCGTAGATAATGGTCCATCAGTACTATTGCCATCATCGCCTCAGCTATAGGCACGGCCCTTATTCCCACGCAGGGATCATGGCGACCTTTAGTCACTACAGTCACCTCTTCGCCAAAAACATTTAGCGTTTTGCCTGGCGTTGTTATACTCGAAGTGGGTTTTAAAGCCATACTGACTTCGATATTTTGCCCAGTAGAAATCCCACCTAAAATTCCACCGGCATGATTACTTAAAAAACCGTCTTGCGACATTTGATCACGATGAACCGAACCTAGCTGAGTAACAGCGGCAAAACCTGCCCCTATTTCCACGCCCTTAACCGCATTAATCGACATCATTGCAAAAGCTAAAGTGGCATCCAGTTTATCAAAAACGGGATCACCTAAACCTACAGGCACATTGGTGGCAACCACCTTAACACGGGCGCCCACTGAATCCCCTTGTCGACGTAAACTATCAACATACGCTGCAAGCTCTTCAACCTGTTGATTATTTGGACAAAAAAATGGATTGTTATTAATTTCCTGCTCATTGTCAAAATGCAAGACTAAATCACCCATCTGTTCCAGATAACCCATAATTTCTACTTGCAAATGACGCTGCAAATACAAGCGAGCGATCGCCCCAGCAGCCACTCGGGCCGCTGTTTCACGCGCGGAAGAACGCCCACCACCGCGATAATCACGATGGCCGTATTTATGGTGATAAGTAAAATCCGCATGACCAGGACGAAATAAATTTTTTATTTCGTCATAGTCACGTGAGCGTTGATCCATATTCGGGATCAACAAAGCAATTGGTGTTCCTGTAGTTTTTCCGGCAAAAATACCAGAAAGAATTTGGACCTTATCGTCTTCTCTTCGTTGCGTGGTGTATTTGGACTGGCCAGGTTTACGCTTATCTAAAAAAGGCTGGATATCCTCCTCACACAAGTCTAAACCTGGAGGACAACCATCGACAATACACCCAATAGCTGGTCCATGGCTTTCACCAAAGGTAGTGACGGTAAATAAGGTTCCAAAGGTATTACCTGACATTAAAGTATTCGTCCAATTGCTGTTTCGTTAACAAGAACACGCCTTGTCCTCCCTGGCTCATATCCAGCCAGGTAAATGGAACATGCGGATAAGCATCGTTTAGCGCTTCTTCACTATTACCTACTTCCACAACTAAAACTCCATGATCACTGAGGTATTCATGAGCATTTCTTAAGATATCATCCACAATAGCTAAACCATTATTACCGGTTTCTAAAGCCAATACCGGCTCATGTCGGAACTCATCGGGTAAGGTCTGCATTTCTTCCTTACCAACATAGGGAGGATTACTCACAATTAAATCATAGCGAACCTTAGGGACTTTGACGAAACAATCAGACTCAATTAGAGTAAGTTGCTCATCAACACCAAGCTCTTCACAATTAATAGCCGCAACCGCAAGTGCTTCACTAGAAATATCTACTGCATCGACCTGAGCTTCTGGGAATGCATAGCAGCAAGCAATAGCAATACAACCACTTCCCGTACATAAATCCAATATGCGGTCGACTTTATCCGCTTCAATCCAGGGAGCAAATTGCTGATTAATCAATTCAGCTATAGGTGAGCGAGGAATCAACACACGCTCATCTACATAAAATGGCAAATCGCAGAAATAAGCTTCTTTAATTAAATAAGGAACTGGAACACGTTGATTAATCCGCTTCTCTAATTGTCCGCATAAGAATTTCTTTTCACTAGTCGTCAGACGACCATTTAAAAGCATCGGATCAAGATCATAAGGAAGAGACAAGCTTCTTAAGATTAAAGAGCGCATGTCGTCCCAGGCATTGTCCGTGCCATGACCATAATATAATTGTGCATCAATCGCACAAGACAAACTAAAACGTAAAAAATCTAAAACTGTAGATAATTCTTCCGTTTCTTTAAGAATATAGTTGCTCATTCCTACTCCATGTTACCAGGGTGTGGCTGTTATACAGAAAAGATACAGATTGTACCTCGTAAATCTGGCATTTTGAAGGATCTTAAGTATACTTCAGGCATAACTCTTAAATATTGATAAAAATGGTTGATGACTTTCTGTCTGATGAAGACAAAGCTTTGTTTCGCGAACACATGCGTAGCGTCAAACCATTAAATGAACAAAGTAAACGGGTAAAGACTGAATCCCTCCCCAAGCCCCCTATTCCACGGAAGAAAAGAGTAGAGCCAGTTATTGAAGAACGAAGTGAATATTATTTATCCGATATCATTCAAGAGACCGTTTTATCGCAAACTACCTTATCCTATGCGCAATCCACTTTACCTAATCAACGATTTAAAGAATTAAAAAACGGCAAAATTCCTTGGGAAGGTCGTTTAGACTTACATGGATTAAAAGCGGATAATGCACGCGACTTATTGTGCCGATTTATTCACAGCCAAGCAGAAAATGGTAAACGTTGTCTGTTAATTATTCATGGTAAAGGGGGGCACCTGGGAGCTCCACCGGTTATCAAAAATTTGGTTAACCGCTGGCTGCCGCAATTAGATGATGTGCTGGCCTTTCATAGTGCCCTTTCCAAAGATGGTGGGACTGGAGCTGTTTATGTGTTATTGAAAAGAAATCGTCTCTAAACCCTTGAATTTTTTCTATGCATCCCCATTAATCGGCTATAAATTCGCGAAACAAACTCCTTTACTTGCGTTAATACCGTATTCTGAGGATAATTCGCTTCATTATTAAAAATCATGAGTACAACATGGAACAATTCGGTCAATTTATTACAAATCACTGGCAACTGTGGCTACTTTTCATCGTCGTGTTATTTTTAACCTTTCTTAATGAATTAATCACGCAAAAGAAAAAAGCGAAACAACTATCACCACAAGCGGCAGTTGATCTGATAAATAACGAGAATGCCGTAGTAATTGACTTACGCGATAAAGAAGCCTTTAAGAAAGGACATATCATTGATGCCATTAATGCTAAAAATGACGATTTTGAACAACAAAAAATGGATAAGTACAAAAACCAGCCCATTATTTTAGTTTGTGAGCGTGGCTTACACTCTCCAGGTTTCGCAACTAAAATAAGCGCCCAAGGTTATAAACCTGCTGTACTCAACGGTGGAATGAATGCTTGGCTAAATGCTGACTTGCCCATCGTAAAAGGGAAGTAATTATGGCCGAGGTTATTATCTATACCACAGGTTATTGTCCGTACTGCGTCAGAGCTAAGGACCTTCTAAACAGGAAAAAGGCTGCATTTACCGAAATTCGTGTAGATTTACAACCCGAACTTCGCGAAGAAATGATGCAAAAAAGTAACAGGCATACAGTACCTCAGATATTCATTAATGGTCATCATGTTGGTGGCTGCGATGATTTGCATGCCCTGGAATCTCAGGGAAAATTAGATCAATTACTAAGAGGATAGAAACATCATGGCTGAACAAGCAAACCAAGAACAACAAAACCTTGAAACTCAATTCATGATCCAACGCGTTTATGTTAAAGATTTATCCTTTGAAACGCCAAACACTCCTGCCGTATTTCAACAACAATGGGAACCTGAGTTAAATCTGGATGTTAATACTTCTTCAACTCAGTTAGAAGCAGGTGTTTTCGAGGTGGTTTTGACCGTAACTGCTACAGTAAACAATCAAAAAGAAGTTGCATTCCTGGTTGAAGTGAAACAAGCGGGTATTTTCACTATCCAAGGCGCTCCTACTGAACAATTAGATCATTTGCTTAATAGTTTCTGCCCCAGCATTCTATTCCCTTATGCTCGTGAAGCAATTACATCACAAGTTATTCGTGGCAGCTTCCCACAGTTGGTATTAGCGCCAATTAACTTTGATGCGTTATACATGCAACAACTTGCAGAAAAGCAACAAAGCACCCAAACTCAAGAAGAAACTACTACTCACTAAGACATATGGATAAAAAAACTATTGCCCTATTAGGTGCCGGTTCATGGGGCACCGCTGTTGCAATTCATTTATCCCAGATAGGGCATCGTGTTTTGCTATGGGCGCATAACCCTGCGCACGTAGCCCTTATGGCTAAAGAAAAATCGAATTCTCGTTATTTGCCTGATATTAGCTTTCCTCCGACGTTAACTCCTGTGGAAGATTTAAATCAATGCATGCGCGAAGCAGATCATGTCATTGTTGCGGTTCCATCTCATGCTTTTGCCGAGATAATTTCCAAGATAAATAAACCGACCTTAGCCCAAGGCCTAGCCTGGATAACCAAGGGAATTGACCCCAAAAGTCATTTATTGCTTAGTCAGTTGGTCGAGCAACGTTTTGGCCCGGATCTACCGGTTGCCATGATTAGTGGCCCTTCATTTGCCAAAGAAGTAGCTCGCTTTTTACCAACAGCCCTGACTCTTGCGGGGAATAACTTATCGTATCAAAAAAATATCCGTGAATTACTTCATCATAATAATATTCGCGTTTATCTCAGCGACGACTTAATTGGCTTACAAATCTGTGGTGCGGTTAAAAACGTCTTGGCTATTGGCTGTGGGATCAGTGATGGTTTAGGTTATGGGGCTAATGCTAAGGCTGCGATTATTACTCGTGGTTTAGCGGAAATGAGTCGCCTAGGCTTAAGCCTAGGTGCCAATGCTGATACATTCTTAGGCTTAGCAGGTGTTGGCGACCTGGTATTAACCTGCACCGATGACCAGTCTCGTAATCGCCGTTTTGGCTTGCTTTTGGGCAAAAATACCAGTATAAATGAAGCAGAAAAACAAATTGGTCAAGTTGTGGAAGGAAAAAGTAACGCTGCACAAGTGTGTTTTCTAGCCCAACAAAACCGAATTGAAATGCCCATTTGTGAGCATATCAACGCACTGTTACAAGGAAACGTGAGTGTTAAAGAGGCGGTTCATAGTTTAATGAGTCGGCCTCCCAGGGAAGAATAACTTCAACTTGATTTGATCCTGGGGTTGAATTATGTACGCTAAATCAGCAGAAACTCTTTTTTCTTTACGACAAACGGTGCTCAGTAAACTAAGCGCCATTGAACAGACTGAGGCTAATGCAGACTTATTGCTGCTGCTTTTTGAGCTGGTTAATGAAGAAACGTTACTGTCGCATCAGAATATGCCCAGTCTGCTTTATCTGCTCAATAAACCAGAATTGCCTGCATTAATTAACTATGTTGTGGGTTTGGATAGTGCCGAGATATCACCCACCTCATCTAAAGGCTCTTTCTTCGCGCAGGAACTAATTAACAAACAACACACCAGCTGTATTCAGTTACTGCGTAATGTGGTGGCCATTAAGAATAATGAGACGACCTTATGGGAAGATGCTAATGGTTTATTGCAAAATGCGCTCTTGGTTTATTCCTCATATCACCAGCTGTCTAAGACTACAGTGAGTTCTGGATGTTGCATCGTATCTTAAAAAGGAGCGCGGGTTGCCGTATTCCCCGCTGCAGCAGTATTAGCGCAGCGTAATACGGCTATTTCGTTTCTAACGCACATCAATTAATTCAATATCTGCGGCATTAAGCGCCTCACCTAAAAAGATTTCCCCAACTGACTGGAAGCGTTTAATTGAATCCGTTACTAAATAATTAACGGTGGCAACCGCGGAGGCATCATTGAGTAGTTTTTTCTGCTCAAGTAAGGTGCATAATGAATGTGCTGTGGCATGAGCCGAATCCACGATAGTAACCGTTTTAGGCAATAAATCGGTTAACAAAGACTTAAATACGGGGAAATGTGTACAGCCTAGTAATACGGTGTCTTCATCTTTAAATCCATCCAAATAATGCTTTAGAGCTTCTCGCGCTACCTGGTTATCAATCATCCCCTCTTCTGCCAAAGCAACTAACACACTGCATGCTCGCGTACTAATTACGGCTTCAGGCAATTCTTGCATAATAAGCTTTTGATAGGCTTTAGAGGCAATCGTTGTTTCCGTAGCTAAAACAGCAACTCGATGGTTTTTGGTTGCCGCTACAACGGCTTGGGCTCCGGGCGTAACCACCCCCAGTACCGGCATATCCGGTAACATGGATTGCAAATAAGGTAATGCTGCAGTTGTTGCGGTATTACAGGCGATAACTAAGGCTTTAATGCGTCGTTCTACAAGTAACTTCGCCATTTGCATCGCATATTGCTTGACGGTATCCGGGCTTTTTGTACCATAAGGAAGACGGGCGGTATCACCTAAATAAATAAATGATTCTTGGGGTAAGCTTTCTTTTAATACACGTAAAACAGTCAAGCCGCCCATCCCTGAATCAAATACCCCAATAGCTAATTGATTAGAATCCAATGACATCCCCTTTATTATTTAGGCCAAAATAAATCCATTTTAGCTAGAATAGTAGAAATAGCAACTCGCACAAGAATTCCCATTTACAGCATGTTACACCGGGCCAATAAAAATCCCGCGGACATTTCGCGGGAAATTGAATGAGGTAAATTAAGTATGGGAGCTAGGCCTTGGCTTTTGCTCTGCTTCTGTCTCTGCGGAGAGTCCATGAGCGTTTACTCTCTCATCCCTATTAGTATTTACCGTATTTCTATAAAGCTGGCTTGTTTCTTTCATTTGCTCTTCAGACTTAGGCGTTCCTTTTTTATTTAATCGTTCACTAGCCTGTTCTTTTGATGCTTCAATTGCCGAGTTAACGACTTCTTCATGTTTTTTAAACACTTTTTCATGAAGAGAATCTTTCGCAAAATTACTCCAGCCCCAACCTAATTGAGCTTTCGGATTAAAAACATGATCATTCACCACTCTAATTGCTTCAGGGCTAAATTTCATATGGGGTGTTTTCTCCCCAAGAACAACCAAGGCAGTCCATATATACTGTAATTGCTCGGCATTCTTGCCCCGTAAACGCAAAGGATTGTCCTTACTTGGAGGTCGGTCCATAGTAGCAAGCATCTGCGTAGCCACAATCATCGCATAATCTACTTTCGCCTTTTCAAGTAATACAGGATCTGTTTCGCTTCCGGCTTGGTAGGTCGGGAACTTATCAACTTGAATACGTCCAGCGTTCGCTTTATGTATGCCTCGATCCGTGCTGGTTGTGGGAACACTTTTGCTCGTATCATAAGTAAAACGGCTTTCAATAGTAACCGTCTTACTCTTATCGCTGGTATGTTCATCTTTTCTGACAATATCAAAATAACGAACTTGCGAGCTTGCTAGCGGATCTTCAAGCGTAAATTTAGCGATCGCAGCTGGGCCCGATTGATCAATGACAACGATATCCTCCTCGGGTTTGCTCGTCTCTTGAATAGCAAACGTCTTTAATTCTTCTCGCGTTTTGACTCCGCTGGTGATCTCTGAGCGATTATAACACCAATATGGCTTCTGATTTACTCTATGAATCATATTAAGGATCCCATCAGGGCCATTAATACGGTCTTTTATTTGCGCATACTGCTCCAATTGCTGATCAATTTTATCGAGTTGCGCCTGCAGCCCACCCTTCAGTGTCTCAATCTTAGGCCAGACTTCTTGTTTAGTTTTCTCTACATGGATTTCATCAGCATTCTTAGGTAAGGCATTAATCAAACCTTGCAAACGAGCATGCTCATGCCTTAATTCATTCATATTGGCATCACAATCTTTTACCAAAGCCTTATATTTCTCACTGATACTTTGTCCAGGTTTAGCAGATTTCTCTTGCTCTCTAATAAGAAGATTATCTATATGTATTTCTTTGACATCAAAAACAAAATTTGCGCTAGTAAGATGCTTATCAATTTTTTCTTGAAATTGTTGGATAGGATTAAGAATCTTCCTTTGTACATTATCTACTGCTTTGCCTGCATCGGTGGCATTAAATTCTGTACACGCTTGCTGTAAGAGCTCCGCCTGCATTTCATTAAAGACAGCCGGTGTCATTGCTAGCTCCAGAGATTTTTTGAATTCCTGGCGAGAGCTCTGAGTTAATTGCCCCCCAAGACTAACACAAACATCAATAAAGAACTCTCGATTAGCAGAATCTAGTGCTCGATCTTGTAAACCCTTAAATTGAACTAGTCCATTAGGAATGGTCCCCCGGGCAAGCGGTAACGCAAGCATCGCCCCTAAGAAATTTTTATTAAGCGTGCTGCTAGGGTTTTGGTATTCATTAAAGAGTTCTTGATATTTTTTATTATGCTCATAAATTTCTGCCACAATTCCAGGAGTTTTTTTAGCTGTTCCATCTGCTGAAAGTCCAAAAGCGCCATAAAATGCAGCCTCCTTCTCAGGGCCAATCCCACAGATTACCTTTATCTCATCAACCATTGGTTTATAACTGGCCTCACTAGTCCAATCTTTACCAGCCAGAGTCTGATTAATTTGATCAACTTGTTCTGATGTTAAATCAACAGGAAAGCGTCCAACTAAGGCTTTATATATACCTGGATTTTGGATTTTTTTCGCTACATCAAGTTGTTCCGAAGAGGCTAATACCGCATCCAAATCATCTTCGTTTGCCCCAGGCATATAATGTTTAAGCACCCCAGGATCGCGTGCATACGCTATGTATCGTATCTGATTGATTTTTTCTGCATCGTTGCCATCCTTAGGTAACAATTGCTCTTGCGCATCCACACTCATGTTGGAGAACGCGTCAACCAAGGCCTTCTGTGACCCTATCGGTACCCCAGTAACAACAGAAACCACTCGTTCAAATGCTCTCGTACGTGCCACTTGCCGTATTTTATCCAGTGCTTCTTTATTGTCCGCAGTAAACAGAGCATCTACCGTATCCGATACGTGCTTTATTAATTTATTCTTCTCCTCTTCGTCAGTCAAATCCACGTCAGGGAAATGTGCTGCCAAATAAGCATCAGAAGTTTTAATCGTTTTAATTGCCTTTTTAGCGGAGGCATCAGACTGAGAAACTACCTCACGCAGCAAAGTATACTCTGGCTCCTTAAGAACGGCTTCATTAGCGATATTGTCAACCATTTTCGGCTTCATTTGCGCTTTGCATTCAGCCATAAATTTCGGAGTGACCACGGCGTCAATATAAGCATGTGCAGGGTACAGTTTTTTTAATTCAGCGGCAAAAACCTCTGGGGAGTCTGCCAAAAATAGCTGCCCCATTCGTTCGTCACGCTGAGCGCGACGAGCTACATCGAATTTCAAATAACGTTCGCCTAACATTTCTCTAAGCGTTTTAACATTCTCATCGCTTAGATCCGTTTTATGAGCGCTATGGGGCGCTCCGGCATCAGGTAAATTTGCGCGAAAATTAACATCATCCGCGGACAAAAGTCCCCCTTTGCTCAAAACATCTGACTCACTTAGGTGCTCAATAAATTGGGCATACTCAGTAAATGCGGATTGGACCAATAGCTCTTTCTGACGGGCAAGAACTCGTGCCTCTACTAAAGCCCAGATCCGCGTATTATCAATTAAATCAGCATGCTCTTTAGGAAAGCCGGGTAACTGTTGTATTTCGGCAGTAAAATCGTCTTTGTCTTTATTAATTAATCCCTCTAACGCATCAAGTTCTGCACCCTCTATAGCTATTAAAACCCAACTCGCCATTGCATCTTGTTGAATATCTTTTAAAATCTCATCCGTTAAAACATTATCATCTGAGGGCGCTTTTGGATCCCAACCACGCGTCTGAACAATAGTCGGGGCAATATGCTGTGCAATATATTCTCTTAAAGCCTCGTGATTGTTTTGCATTACCCCTAACAAAATACTTTGATCACCCACTGCACTTAAACCCAATTTAACACGTTGTGCAGCCGCTTCCTGCTGAATTTTGCGAAATGAAACGTAATCATTTTCATCTAAGAAAGCTGTCGAATTGTAGTATTCTTGAGGATCATATTTATTAGGATTAAAAAACAATGGGGTTGCCCATTTCTTGGCCGCCTCTTCATCCAAAAGCCCTAAGATTTCTGCATGTGCAGTTGCTACCTTTCTGAACTCAGCAGGATTGTTAAAATCTACGGCTAATAAGTCGTCACAGGCTTTGATGAATTTATCTCTGTCAGTATCACTGAGGTTCTTCCAGTCCAAGCTATGCAATACTTCAAGTAAATCAAAATTCTTAACCATAGTTACACTCCGCAAACCAGTATGTATTCATTTTAAACTTAAATTATTAATTTAACCTTAAATCTCTAGAAAAGCCTCATTTTTATTGAATACTTGGTATAAGATAAATTAAGTTTATATTCATTATAGCAAGTTTAGGGTCATTTAATGCGAATTATTCTGTTGGGTTTATTAGTTATGGCAAACGTTCTTCACGCACAAGGATGCATTGTAGGAAATACCCCTTCACAGCCACGTTATATTTGCTACGATGGCAGGACATTGGAACTTACCCCTCGAGGTTATGTCTGGAATGCCAAACGAGGTTGCTTTATCAGCGCCATCCCCTGTTGTGAATACAATGCCACTCATTATGCCTTTTACAATGACCCAAGAAAAATTGGTGAAGGCTATGCGCGCTGTCGTCATACCTATCCATTCCGCTTAGGGGAGATGCAGACTCATTGAAGTCGGCAAAATAGTTGCGTCACGTCGTGGCGCGACTTCCCTTTGACTCTCGCTGAAAAATGAAAAGAAACTCATTCCTTGCGGATTAAGTTCATACTTCGCCTGATTAATAATTTGATTAATTTCCATCTGTGTTGAGGTCAAGCCATATAAACCTCTTAACTGACGAACAATCCACAACTTACTGCGTAGTTGACGCAGATATTTTAACGGCGCTGCTTCCGCCTCAGACGACTGGCCATTAACATCTCGTTTTAACTGCTTTAATTCCGGGAGGAAATTAGGATGAGACTTTCTTACCTCAATCCACTGCCGAATGCAGTCAATGGCCAGGTTCTTCTTATATTTCAGGCAGAACTGATGCGCCTCTCCAATATCTCTTAAAGTCTGTTGCAGATCCACATAAGAAGATGTTGCTATAATGTTTCCTTTAAACGGATTTACAAAATTATAGTTTTGCACTTCGCTCTCTAATCTGGCGAGCTTAAATGCCTCCGTCTTTTGTGCCCCATTTTCGAGCAAGTGCTTCATCACAAATCTCATATCAACACCCACATTATGCTCGGCATCCGGGGCAAATGCGTTAATTTGGTCCACAGCCACATCCAGTGGTGTTTTACCCTCTTGATTTTTTACATTAATAAATTGGCCAAACATACGTATGGACTCGTCGTAACGATACTCACCTAATTTAATCGCCGTATGCAATGGGGTGTCTCCCTCTGCAAACCCATTTTCAGCACATAGGGTATGAAACCGCGCTATAGTTTGTTTGACTTGAGGTTCTAAGGCATCGTTGATGGGAATAATTTCTCGTAGCAGCTCTTCATTTTCTTCATCAGTCATACTAACAACAAACTCACGAAACTCTTTAATTGAAAATAATACCGCTCGTAAATGTGCCAGTCGAGTAACCATAGCCTGGGTTATTAATGCAATATGGGCGCGATCTGCCGAATCTTGAATATTAGCGCACTCTTTTAGGGTCGTTTCAATTAAGGTTCTTGGGATAGAACAGTGTTTAAAAAAGGTTTTCCATTTTGCGCGAATAAATGCAGGATTCGTTGCCAAGCGTGAAAAGGCCGCTATTTCGGCATAATTATGATATTCCTTATTATCAAAAGGATTAGCCACATAACCAAATTTGGTTGGCCAATAAGAATTAGCGGAACGTTTTAGATTTGGAAATGAGATTAAGTCTTCTGCAAAAATATCAAAGGCAGCGGGCCCATGAAATAAATGAAATGGTCGGCGTGTGTGAAAGCCCATGATACTATCAACAAACATCAAATCATGGTCGATTTTAAAAAACTCAACCTGAGGCTTACCTGCTTTTTCTACTAAATAAAAACCAAAATTCCCTTTGTGCAAATCATCTTCCTCCATGGTATAAGAGGTTGCCAGAATACTTGCCAAAGATTCATAGTTAATAGTTAACTGCCCAGCTTTTTCTGCTTTAAGCAATTGAGCATAAAAACCCTGGGGTAATTTGTCTAAGAAATAAATGGGAATCTTTGCCAGATCAGAAATCCGATGTTTCGTAGTTTTACAATTAGAACGTGGATTATTTAAAGTATAGAATGCATGTTCTAGACCTTCTTTATTCTCAACGGCATAACAAAGATGTTGAACTGCGACCCCAACCACTTGGTTCTCATCATCGACAACAAGTCGTTGTGCAGGAGTCAAATCGGGAGATAAAAATAACTTAGCCAGCTGACTAAAACTTACTTCTAAGCGCGAAAAAGAAGCAATGCCATACTTGTTTTTTTTATAAACAATTTTCTGGTTATCCAGTTTATGTTGGGCACCCAGATACGCCTCATGCCCAGAATGCGAAGGAAGACCTAAAATAATATCTTTAATGTTATAAAAAGCAGCGCCCATTAAAAACCATTCCCGACAGCAGGGTTTGTTCAATATTAACACAGGGTTAAAAAAAAACAACTACCCTTCCTAATTATTCGTCAAATCAAAAATAAATATAACAAGTTATAAGCAATACGCAATTCCCTACATAATGTACGGAACCACTTATTGCAGCGGCGGCAATACTAAGGGTTAATAAGTAATATCTCAACTACTTCTATTGTATAATCACATTTTTTCTAAAACTTCATGTAAATATTTGACTGGTTCAATCACCATGGAGTCATTCTGTTGTTTCGGAGCATTAGCAAAAGGAACAATGGCACGCTTAAAACCATGTTTAGCCGCTTCTTTGAGTCGCTCTTGACCACTTTGTACCGGTCTAATTTCACCCGCTAAACCGACCTCGCCAAAAATAATGGTTTCGCTATCAAAAACTCGATTGCGCAAACTGGAAACTACTGCGGCAAGAAGCGCTAAATCAGAGCCTGTTTCCGTAACTTTAACCCCCCCTACCACATTGATAAAAATGTCTTGGTCATAGGTTGCAATGCCGCCATGACGATGTAAAACCGCCAGCAAAATAGCCAAGCGGTTATGCTCAAGACCCACAGTGACCCGCTTGGATTGTTGGCCATGCGCTTCATCGACCAAAGCTTGTACTTCAACAAGCATGGGACGTGATCCTTCCCACGTGACCATCACCGCACTACCTGGTGTGGGCTCAGGCTGGCGCGATAAAAAAATGGCTGAGGGGTTAGCAACTTCTTTCAAGCCCTTATCAGTCATAGCAAATACGCCTAACTCGTTGACTGCTCCAAAACGATTTTTAATAGCACGGATGACGCGAAAACGACTGTCACTTTGCCCTTCAAAATATAAGACACTATCAACCATGTGCTCTAAAACTCGTGGACCAGCTAAAGCTCCCTCTTTGGTAACATGACCCACTAGAAAGACTGCTGTTTGAGTCATTTTGGCAAAACGAACTAATTGCGCGGCAGATTCCCGTACCTGACTGACTCCTCCGGGAGCTGAGCTAATATTTTCGGTAAAAATAGTCTGGATGGAATCAATCACAATAATCTTGGGATTTTCTTTTTGCGCGTGAGCAATAATTGATTCCACCTGGGTTTCCGCTAAAAGCCTTAAACCTGCTAAAGGAAGGCTTAAACGCTTGGCACGCATGGCAACCTGTTGCAAAGATTCTTCACCGGTAACATATAATACGGTTTCTTGTATGGAAAGATTTGCTAAAGTTTGCAGCAATAAAGTCGATTTTCCAATTCCAGGATCACCGCCAATAAGCACCACCGAGCCATAAACAAGGCCACCACCTAAGACACGATTTAATTCGGATAAACCACAATCCATACGAACTTCTTTATCCATTACCACGTCTTCTACAGCAGTAATGACCGAACGCTGATTAACCCAGGAGCCCCCTCTTGGATTGCGACTGACAGGGACAATGCCCTCTTCAGAGACTGAATTCCATGCCCCACATTGCGTGCATTGCCCTGCCCATTGCTTAAAGACTGCGGCGCATTGATTGCATACAAATTGGGTTTTGGTTTTCATAGTTGAGGACCTTGATTAATGTGCTGGCATCATAGCCGAACTCTTTAAAAATTCCCAGTAGATTGACGCTCTGCCCCAAGCTGGCTTGAGTTTTAATTTAATGATTGAATCCGGAAAACATCTCAATGTATAATTACAACTTTTTGCACAAACAGGGCAAAGTCTATGAGCAAAGACATCCACTTTGAGCAGTCTATAGGGGAATTAGAGGAAATTGTTAGACAGCTGGAAAAAGGGGAATTAACTCTTGAGGACTCGCTAAAACAATTTGAAAAGGGAATCAGCTTAGCCAGACGCTGTCAGGATGTATTACAGCAAGCTGAGCAAAAAATTGAAATACTAACTACTGCACAATCCTCTGCAGAACCCTTTTCGGATGACGAATTAAGTGATTAAAACCTATCTCGAGCGCCAAGAACAATTTCTTTCACAGATTACCCAAGAAGTATCGATACCTGCGGAGCAAATTTATACTGCAATGACCTATTCTCTTTTTCCAGGTGGAAAAAGAATCAGACCCATTCTGGTCTATTTAACGGGTAGCTTAATTAATCTAGATCTCAAGGTTCTGGATGTCATTGCCGCCGCAGTAGAATTAACTCATTGTTATTCTTTAATTCATGATGATTTACCCGCAATGGATAACGATGATTTTCGTCGTGGAAAGCCTAGCTGTCATAAAGCTTTTGATGAGGCTACTGCCATTTTAGTGGGCGATGGCATGCAAGCGCTGGCAATTGAAGTGCTGCTTTCTCATTTATCCCCACTCCTCGCTCCGGCTCAAGTGATAGCCATCACTCAAGAATTAGTGCGAGCCAGTGGGGTTTCAGGAATGGTTAGTGGACAAAGCCTGGATCTATCCGAATTGGGCAAATCATCGATTAGTGAAGAACTCCTTTGTGAAATACATCATCTGAAAACTGGCCGGCTTATTTCTGCCTGTATTGAAATGGTGTTAGCTGCGCATGATGCTACGAGCGAGCAAAGTAAAGCAGCATTAAGATCCTATGCGCGTCACATTGGACTTGTATTCCAATTACAAGATGATTATCTGGATCGCTATGGCCCCACAGATCTTTTAGGTAAAGGACGCTCTTCTGATCTGGCTAATGATAAAATTACATTTGCCTCGTTATATAATCAAAAGGAATTAGAGGGTGAAATAAATAAGCATTACCAAATAGCCTTTGATGAGCTTCAATTGTTTGGGGATAAAGCGGCTGATTTAATTTCTTTAACTTGCATGTTGCAAGCTCGTAGTAATTTGGAAAAAATGGCTATTGCTGACGAAGGTCATCCCTCAAGACGTTAGGGATGACGTCAAGCTGAGTAAACAAAATTAAGGCATTATCGGTGCGGAAGTCCGCTTCCCTACATACCCCTGCACTTCGGCAAAATAAGTATGATTATTCCAGTTATTGGTAGCCTCAATGATTTCTTGTTTGCTACGCGCAACAAAATTCCACCAAATGAGGATTTCTTCGTTAAAAGGTTCTCCACCAATCAATAAAAAACGGGTCTTTTGAGGGATATTAAGCTCTAGTTCAGAACGCCCACAACCAAGATAAAGTAGTTTAGTGGGATCAATTAAGGTTCCTTCAATATTAATCTCCCCCTCTAGCGGCAAAATCCCATATTCAAAACTGGGGTTTAGGGGCAGTTGCGTGTGTACGGACTTGGTGGTGGTATTAATATCCAATCCAATCAGCGGCGAATAGACAGAAACCGGAGCTTTAACCCCCAATAACTCACCAACCATCAGGTCAATCACTAAGCCTGCATGTTCGATTACAGGCACCTCGGAATAATGCTTAAAATCAGGCTCCATATGCCTTACTGAATCAGGCAATGCAATCCATAACTGGACTCCCTGCAAGGCTCCTCCTGAATGAATCGACTCTTCGGAATGTGCAATGCCTCGCCCTGCCGTCATCAAATTCACTTGCCCTGCTTTGATCAGCTGTTTGGAACCCAAACTATCCTGATGCAGTATTTCTCCATCCATTATCCAAGTAAAGGTTTGTAAACCAATATGCGGGTGCGGCGCGACATCAAACTCATGCCCTTGCTGCAAGAATAAAGGCCCGAAATGATCAAGAAAGCACCAAGCCCCAATCATCCGGCGTTCACGCGTAGGTAAAGCACGACTGATTACTAATTTTTCTCCTAATAAAGCCTGGCGTGTTTTAATCATTTGATGGACTGGTTTGGCGGAAAACTCGGGGCAATCTTTTGAATCCGATAATTGAGCTTTAGTAATGAGATCGCTCATTTATACTCCTTAGGTAGCTCATCCTGAATTTTTTAAGTTATAGCATAAAGAGTGCGGGGCACCAACCGGAACAAAGCACCTGTACTATAATTATACAATCATGAGCATGTCTTTTAGGAGCATTGTATGAGAAAGACGAAACTCACTTGTGCCGGTTTGGGAATCATGCTGTTACTCACCAACTGCGCCACCACCGATTCAAATGGTTTTGTAATCGACTCTGGTAAAAAAACTTATGTAGTAGCTGATACAACGAGTTACACTGACGCAAACCCCACCACAGCCTACTCTTCCCCTTATAAAAACATCTATTATGTTAATTCCAAAGATCCATTAATGAGAGGAACCCTACGTAAAAATGATCCTGGAACGGTCAACACCATAGAACAAAATCTGCAATCATTACCTAGTGATTATTCGAATCAGTGGTAAGACATAAGTTGGGCGCATTACGCTCTGCTCCATCAGCATAGAGCTGTTTAATGGTGATGGCAGCGATCGTACACAATATGGCACTGCCTATGAGGTAAAAGCTTGGGGCCAGTACATTGGAAGAAACCCCCACTAAATAAGTTACAATCAAGGGAGTTAAGCCTCCAAAGAAAGCAAAGGCAATGTTATAGGAAATCGCAATCCCCGTATAACGAATGGAGGTTGGAAAAAGCTCTACCAACAAGCTGGGATATACCATAATCGAACTACTTAAAATAGCTAAGATAGCCAAGGCACCAACCAATGCCTGAGTTGTTTGCATCGATAAAATGGCAAACAAAATATAACCAAATAAAATAAAACCGATTGCCCCAGTCAATAATACCGCTTTTCGTCCAACGCGATCCGCAAGCCAGCAAAAGAAAACCAGCAAGCATGAATAGAAAAATAAGCTTATCGTATTAAACAGGATTGCCTCTTCTTTAGGGTAGGCAAGAATTGTGGAAAGATAGGTGGGCATGTATAAAAATAATAAATTGATAACAACAGAACCAAGGCAGGTGATACCCACTCCTTGTATTATTTGTCGCCAGTAATGCGTAACAGCCTCCATAAAGGGGATGCGCTCTCGCTCCTGCCGCTCTTTAAATACCATAAATAAAGGGCTTTCAGTCATTTGCTTACGAATGTAAAAACTAAATACTCCAAGCAAACCACCAATAATAAAGGGTATACGCCACCCAAAAGATAATAGTTGTCCTTTTGTTAACAAATTAGTTAACAGCAAACTAATTGCTGCACCTAAAAAAATACCTAAATTGAGAAAACAAAAGATGATTCCACAGGCCAAACCTCGAGAGCGTGGATTTACATGTTCACAGGTAAAAGTAATAGCTCCGGGTATTTCACCACCGATGGAAAGGCCCTGCAAAATACGCATCAGCACGAGTAAGATACTTGCCCACACTCCCACATGCTGGTAAGTAGGCAGAAGTCCAATAATCACCGTAGGTACAGCCATCAATGCCACAGAATAAATAAACGTTTTCTTGCGACCGTATTTGTCACCAAAATGACTAAAGGCTATTCCTCCTAAAGGACGAATTAAATAACCAATCGCAAAAATTGCATATACTTTCATTAACGAAGCCAGCTTGTCCGTTTCAGGAAAAAAAATCTGGCTAATGGTCTGGGCAAAAATAACATAAATGATGAAATCATAGAACTCCAGAGCGCCGCCTAAAGAAGCAAGGAAGATGATTTTGCGTTCACCAGCGTGTAATTTTTGCGTAGACATTGTGACTCCCTTCACCAAAGAATATCCTTGAAAATATCATAGCATTCATTAAGTTGCATGTTTTTTTTCAAGGAGAGGAGCTCTTCGAGCGGAGCAATTATCAGCGCTTAGCTCTTATGATTTGTGAAATAGGAATTAAGGTCTCAATTCCCTGTTCCGTCTTTCGCTTTTCTCCCTTCCATGCATGCCCATATACCACCTCATATGTTAAGGGGTACCGCCCGCTTTCTGTTTGCAAGGAACTATAGTTTTGTTCGAATTTTTTCCACGAATCTCGGCCGGTTAAACCTTGATTGCGCCCTGAATTTACATTTTTTACACCTTGGGCTTTTAAAGAACGCACCAGTTTAGACAGAGACTCATAATGAACAGCCAGCAACTCCATATCCATTACCGGCTCCAAGAAATACTCGGCCATGAGGCAATCACCTACATCATGCATGTCAGGAAATTCATTCACATGCGCATAGTCATTCGCTCCAGACCAAGCATATTTTAATTCTTTAAAGGTATCCGGGCCTAAAGTGGTGAACATAAGACAAGCATTGGGCTTCATTACCCGATTCAACTCGCGAAAAACAAACTCTAAAGACTCACCCCAATGAATTACCTGATTTGCAAAAACTAAATCAAAAGCTCCAGTCGCAAAAGGGAGCTGCTTCATATCAGCACTTACTAACGGCCATTTACGTCTCCAGCTGTGTTTTTTCTGTGCTTGTACTAACATGGCGTGCGCCAAATCCAAACCCACGATCTGCGCTTTAGGATACATTTGTGCTAATTCGCGTGAAAAAACACCCGTGCCACAGCCCAAATCAAGAATGCGCTGGGGAGCGATTTTTAAATAGTGGAGTCGCTCTAATAAACGAGTACCAATTTCATGCTGGACTTTCGCAGCATGCTCATACTCTGCGGCATGTTGGTTAAATGCCTTGCTAATTTCATGTGTACGGGTCATTATGAGAACCAGGAAAATTATTCAATATAAAATGGAATCCAACACGCGTGCGCCAGAAACTATTTATTGTAACACAGAGTTTGCGTTTGCCCTCTATATGCACACTTTGCAGTCAATTTCATAAAAGTAATCATGCTGTCTGTGAACCTTGTATTGAGTTCATGTCCCAATTAGACCTGGCATGCCAGCATTGTGCAAGTCCTTTAGCTGATGGCGGCTCATTAATATGTGGTGGCTGTATTAAAAACCCCCCGCAATTTGCCCATGCGTACGTTCGCTATAAATTTGAAGAACCTTTACGTGGCTTACTTCACCAATTTAAATACCATAATGGGCTTTATCTTCATTCCTTTTTAAGTCATTTAATATTGAACGGCATACCTGCCGATAATCTGCCCCAATGCCTCATTCCCGTCCCAATGCATGCACGGAAAATAAGACAGCGAGGATTCAATCATGCAGCAATTTTGGCACGTGACCTAGCGAAAAAATTGGGGCTTCCCTACGATTTTGCCAGTTGTCAGAAAGTGCTTAATACGGCACCGCAGGCTAGTCTAGATAAAGAGCAAAGGCAGAAGAACTTACGCAATGCGTTTATTAGCAAGAAGCTGCCCTTTCAGCATGTTGCTTTAATTGATGACTTACTTACGACGGGCTCCACTGCTAATGAACTGGCGTTAACGCTTAAAAAGGCCGGAGTGGAACGGGTGGATTTATGGTGTTGTGCGCGGACGGTGGCTAATGGAAATCAACAGTAATCTTCGCGTCGCAGAGGAGGCTGAATTATTTGCCAAAAAACTTATGGATAGAGGTCGTCTAAACTTCGTGCCGGAAACACAGCGTTGCACCCGTATTATGCGATGCAAATACGGGCTACGGTTCCTGAGGTTAAATTCTTTGTAAATCATTCATCAACAAATGCACCAGCATTACGCAAAACACAATAAATACCAAGCGATGCACTAGCAACTCCATGGCCACCGAGATTGACTTGCCGCGAATTTTCTCCAGCAGGGCATAAACAATAGAGCCACCATCCAAACCAGGAATAGGAAAGAGATTAACTAAGGCAACGGCTAAGCTTAACGTAGCAATGAAGTACATAAAGACCACTATTCCTTGCGTTAATGACGCAACTGACGCAGCAAAAACACTCAAAGGTCCAAGCAGCATTGAGAAGGGAATGACGCCGGTAAAGAGCTGTTTGAAAATCATTAAGAAAAAATACAACATACTTGCTATTACTGCATTTGCTTGCTGCATTGCCGCCCCCAAAGAAGGAGCACGCAAGGTATCGCGAGGTGCAGAAAGATTAGCCTCTATACCCAACTGACTTAACAAATTCAACTTAGGGCCACGAAAACTTACCTGACTTAAATTGATGGTTACATTTTTTAATTCATTGCCATGTCTTAAAACCATAGGGATATCTGTTTGTCCCCACAGGATAACCATGTGCATGCCAACATCATTCCATGTAGGTGTTGGCTTATTGGCAATCGAGACAAATTGATCGCCAACCGCAACTCCTGCTTGAGCAGCTATGCTATTCGGTTGTACGGTTTTAACTTGTGGCAAAGTATAAGTAAGGCCAATGCTATAAACCAAGACCAGCGCAATCCATGCGGTAATTAGATTCGCTACGGCTCCGGCCAATAAAATAAGAACTCGTTGCCAAACTGGTTTTTTATCAAAACAACCTGAATATTCGGAGGGCTCCACAGGGCTAATGCGCGTGTTTTCTAATTGCACATAACCACCTAAAGGAAACATGGCCCAAACCCATTCACATCCGCTACCACTTTGCCAACGCAATAAGGGTTTACCAAAGCCAATGGAAATTTTTTTAATTTTAACCTGAAAATAACGAGCAACTAAGGCGTGCCCCGCCTCATGAATACCTATGACTAAAAGTAAGGTAAGGATTATGGCAATAATCGCCAAAAACATAATTAACTCCTATTCCAGATTAATTTCAGAGGACCTAAGTATCTTCTCAGATTCAAAACAGCCACAAGCGCCCGCCATTACGAACAGAAGGTTCTCCATGATGGGCGCTTCGTTTCTAATGCTGGCCTTCGCCTAAGTCTTTATTTGTATTATCAACCACTAATTGCAACATGGGCGTTCCTTTCTTACCCAATTCATATCCTTGACGAAACACCTCAAAAACACGGTAAGCCTGATTGGATTCACTATCCACCAACTCCACATCATCACCCTGCTCATCGATTAATGTTACCGTTAGATGAATTTCGCGAAAGCCAGCAATATGATAGCGCTCTTTAAAGAGTTGCAAAACGCGCTCTAAACTTTGTGCTGCCTCATCGCCGCTATGTTCACCTTGAAGGATTATATCCATGACCAATCTCCCCATCAGTTAGCACCTTTAGTGCAAAAGCATTCTACTGTATGTTAGCGGCCAAATAATTTTGTACTTTAATTTTACAAAGCATTTTCTAATATCCTTTTTATCGCAACCGGTTGCTCGAATGAAACACAATTAATTGCAGCCTTTACAGCAGAATTGTTGTTAAACCCTACAAATTTAGTGACTAATCGTTTACAATCCCCCGATTACTTTAAATATAGACTAATTCATATTTCTATGGTGTTTGTTGCTTGCGGACTCAATCATAAAACTGCTCCAATAAACGTGCGTGAAAAAGTTGCGCTATCTCCGGCTACCCAAGATTCATTACTGAACAGCTTAATCAGGCTTCCTGAAGTAAGTGAGGCAACGATCTTATCGACCTGTAATCGTACTGAAATTTACTGCGAGACCCAAGATCCCCACGTACTTACTGAGTGGTTAGCCCGCGAGCATCAGCTCACTCCTGAAGAATTAACTCCTTATTTGTATATTCATAAAGGCAAACAGGGCATTAAACATGCGTTGCGAGTAGCCATTGGCTTAGATTCCATGATGATCGGTGAGCCGCAAATTTTTGGGCAAATGAAACAAGCCTATCAACATGCCAATCAACTGGGTGCGATAAAATCGCAATTGCGCTCTATTTTTGAATATATTTTTAATGCTTCAAAACGAATTAGAACCTTAAGTGGTGTCGGCATTAATCCGGTTTCTGTAGCCTATGCAGCGGTGCAGCAAATCGGCCAATTTTTCGCCGAATACAAATCATTACGTATTTTACTCATTGGCTCTGGAGACACTGCAGCCCTCGTTGCTAAATATTTACATCAACAAGGCGTACATCATTTTCTAATTGCCAACCGTACTCAGGAAAATGCTGAGAAACTGGCCCAGACCTTTGGGGGCAAAACGATTCCCATCAGTAACCTGGCGCAACATTTGCCTGAAGTTGATGTAGTTATCACCGCAACGGCTTGCCCTATTCCATTTATTAACAAAGATTTGGTTGCACATGCCTTGCAACAAAAAGCATCCTCCCCCACGTTCTTTTTAGACTTGGCCGTACCCCGTAATATTGAAGCCAATATTACTGAGCTCGAGCAGGTATATTTGTATAATGTTGACGACTTAAAAAATAAAATCGAACAAGGCATGGAAGAGCGACGCCAAGCAGCCTTGCATGCAGAGCAGTTAATCGAAGAAGAATTAAATAATTACTTACGCAAGCAACGCTCTCTTAAAGCCAAAAAAGTGATTTGTGATTATCGTTTGCACATGCAACACCTGGCTCAAAAAGAATTACAGCGTGCCTTAAAAAAACTTTCTGCAGGACAGTGCCACCAGACCGTTTTAAATGAATTTAGCGAGCGCCTAGTTAATAAATTAACGCATACCCCTACTACCGGCTTAAAACAAATAGCTCGTGACGGGCGTGAAGATTTGTTTGTTCTAGCGCAATACCTCTTTAATACAACAACTTATCAATCATCTTATGAAGAAATCTCTTGAGTTAAAACTGCAACAAATGCTGGAACGCTTCCAAGAAGTGGAACGATTATTATCTGAAGCCTCCGTGATTGCAGATCAGAATCAGTTTAAAGCCTTATCCAAAGAATATGCCCAGTTAGAGCCTGTAGCCAATTGCTACGAAACCTATATTGCGGCCCAAGATAATTGGGCCTCTTTACAGGAAATGCTGGATGGAGGAGATCAAGAGCTTGCGGCGATGGCTGAAGAAGAACTTGATGATGCCAAAAGGCAAATTGAAGAATTGGATGAGCAACTGCAATGGCATTTGATTCCTAAAGACCCTGATGATGAGCGTAATATTTACCTTGAAGTACGGGCGGGGACAGGGGGTGATGAAGCCGCAATCTTTGCCGGTGATCTCTATCGTATGTACAGCCGCTATGCTGAAAATCGCGGTTGGCAACTGGAACTAATCAGTGCCAGTCATGGAGAACATGGGGGCTACAAAGAAATTATTGCCCGCATCAGCGGTACAGCCGTTTACTCTCAACTTAAATTCGAATCAGGAGCCCACCGTGTACAACGAGTTCCGGAAACGGAGTCCCAAGGTCGTGTGCATACATCTGCATGTACGGTAGCGGTTATGCCGGAAGTGGACGAAATTGATGAAATCCAAATCAATGCCGATGATTTACGCATTGATACCTACCGCTCATCAGGAGCTGGAGGTCAGCACGTTAACAAAACTGATTCCGCCATCCGTATTACCCATATTCCTACAGGTGTTGTTGTTGAATGTCAGGATGAGCGCTCACAACATAAGAACCGAGCTAAAGCGATGTCTTTGTTAAAAACACGCCTATTAGATGCCGAGCAAAGCAAACAACGACAAGAACAGGCACAAACACGCAAATCACTTGTTGGTACTGGCGATCGCTCCGAGCGCATTCGCACCTACAATTACCCTCAAGGCCGCCTGACGGATCACCGTATTAATCTGACCATTTATCAACTGGGCGATGTAATGGAAGGAAATTTATCTTTAGTTATTGATGCATTACAACGTGAATATCATGCAGAGCTCCTCGCTGAGTTGGGACGCAATGATTAGCATACGCACAGCTTTGGGTAATAACCCAGAGTTAGAGGCTGAGATTTTACTCTGTTATGTCTTAGGTAAAAACAGAGCGTATTTGTTTGCTCATCCGGAAGAATTACTGAGTACAGAGCACTATGAACGGTATCAAAGCTTCTTGGTGCAGCGCGCTCAAGGTATTCCTATTGCCTACATTACGGGTGAACGCGAGTTTTGGTCACTGCATTTAAAAGTTAATGCGCATACGTTGATCCCGCGCCATGAAACCGAATTATTAGTTGAATTAGCTTTAGAAAAAATACCCCAAGATAGCGAAGCATGTATCCTTGAACTAGGAACAGGAAGCGGAGCCATCGCCATTGCTATGGCGAAAGAAAGGCCAAACTGGAATGTTGTTGCTTGTGATTTTAGCCAGGAAGCTTTGCAAGTTGCTCAAGAAAATGCACAACTTAATCATGTGCGCAATATAAGCTTCTATCATTCAAATTGGTACAGCGCCCTTCCCAAGCGACAATATCATGCCATTATTTCTAACCCACCCTATATTGCTGAGCAAGATCCACACCTACAAGAAGGTGATTTACGCTTTGAACCCCGCAGTGCTTTAGCGAGTGGTCGAGATGGATTAGCGGATCTACACTTGATTATTGAGCAAGGTTATGATTATCTTTTACCTAATGGCCTGATTTTACTGGAACATGGGTATGATCAAAAGTTAAAAGTTAGAGCTATACTTAATGAACTAGGCTACAAAAACGTACAGTGCTGGAAAGATTTACAGGGTCATGACAGAGTAAGTGGCGGTTGGCGATAAATGTTGTTGATGATACAACAGTTTTTTGGTATACCTACCGCCTTCTGAAAAGAGCCCAACAAATAAAAATCGTCTCTGTTGGTTTGCTATTATTAATAAAACCAGTGGACAGTGGAATGGAGGCAAATATGACCGAACAATTAATTGATAAAAATAATGAGAGACTATACAACGTGAAAAATGACACGATAGGTAGCATGGGAATTTCTCCTTACATTGAAAGTGAGGGCGAAGAGTATATGAATGAAAAGCAGCTAGCCCATCTTGAAAAGATTTTGCTAGCGTGGCGTCAATCATTAATGGAAGAAGTAGATCGTACGGTTACTCATATGAAAGATGAGGCTGCTAACTTCCCAGATCCATCTGACAGAGCGAGTCAAGAAGAAGAGTTCAGCATTGAATTACGTACTCGTGACCGCGAGCGCAAACTCATTAAGAAAATTGAAGATGCGTTGGAACGTTTAAGAAATGATGATTTCGGTTATTGCGAAGCATGTGGTATAGAAATAGGCCTTAAGCGCTTAGAGGCGAGACCAACCGCTACACTATGCATCGACTGCAAAACCTTGTCTGAAATCAAAGAAAGGCAAAATCAGGGTTCTTAATCCCGTTTCATTCCAAGCGTCCGCGAACCATGTCGCGGACTGCCCCACCCAAGTATTGTAATTATCATCATCCTTAGCTAACTCATATTAGTTCACCCTAGTATGATTATTTTGTGCTCCTTATCCCTGATTACGATTTCTTTGCATACTAGCTATATGTCTAAAGTCATCAAAAGTTCATGTTATATTAATATTTACTTAAATTAAGAAAACCTATAACCCTCTCTTTTTGTCTAGGCTTACCAACGATGAAACATAAATAAGAATATCTTATGAATCCATTAAAAAATCTGGACTATATCCCACATATTATTTCATTCATGAACTTATTGCACATCAATAGTTCGAAAAATCCTGGCCCTTTGATGAATCGACAGCAATCGGTTTTAATGTTCCTGAATCCCCCAATGCGTTATTAACCATTCAGCTGAGCTCTGACTATAATACAGACAACACAATTGAAGACGATGCGGAGTCTGCTGAAAACGAGGCGCTGCAAGTGCTGTTAGCACTTGAACCCCGCAATGGCAGGGGCTGAATTTTTAAAAGATTCACAGAGCCCATGTTAGTTGCAGCTCATATGGGCTGCTTCATGGGTATTTATAATAAGCTTTCTATTTGTTGCATATGACGCAGTACTGCACCCTTGTTTTTTTCAAACACTGTGCTGGCATTATTAATCAGTTGTTGGCGGTAAGAAGGATCACTATGCAACTTAATCAATACATCGATCACTTCATTAGCCTGTTGCACCAAGACAATTGCCTTTGCCTTTTCTAATTCATGGCAAATTAACTTAAAATTATGGACATGAGAACCGCTAATAACCGGAACATTCATTGCGATTGGCTCAAGTACATTATGACCACCAACCGGAACAAGGCTGCCCCCTACGAATGCATAATCACTAATCTGATACATGCCTAAAAGCTCGCCTAAGCTATCCAGTACCACAATTTCATTGTCCGTACTTAAAGATGCAAGCTTTGAGCGTAAGCCAGTGTTAAATCCTGCATGAACACATTGTTGATACACTTCTTGAAAGCGCTCTGGATGTCGTGGTGCAATCAAGAGCACTATCCCAGGGATCGCTACTTGCAAACGTCGTAGCTGGGCAATAATCTGTGACTCTTCATTATCATGGGTGCTGGCGGCAATAACCGCTATTCGTTCGGCTCCCCAATGACTCTTTAACTCATTAAATTTTTGTTGGTCAGTACTATGCGTTTTTAAATCATATTTTATATTCCCCAAAACACACACCCGTTCAGGTAGTGCTCCTAAAGCAATAAAACGTTGAGCATCCTCTACACCCTGCGGCAAAATAGCCGAAAAGCGATTAAGCAGCGGTTTTATAATAAACTTAATCTTTTTATAGCCTTGGGTTGAGCCCTCGGATAAACGTGCATTAGCAAGTAATAAAGGTATATTGGCCGCACGTGCTTCATAAATTAAATTGGGCCATAGCTCCGTTTCCATAATCAAACCAACTCGTGGTTTAATTTGTTTGAAAAAACGTTTAAGAATTCGTGGCAATTCATAAGGCACATACTGATGCCCTACCCGATTGCCATAATGACTTTGCACACGACCAGAACCAGTCGGTGTCATGGTCGTAACGAATACAGACCAATTTCTTTCTAACAGGGCATCAATCAAAGGAATCGCTGCGATTACCTCCCCCAAAGAAACAGCATGTACCCACACATCAACTGGTTGGTGTTCTTTGACTCCGAAACAAAAGCGCTCCGCAATACGTTCTCTATAGGCTGGTAAGCGACGCCCTTTCCACCATAAACGAGCTACAATAAATGGTGTAAGTAAATACATTAAAAAAGAGTAAAAAAATCGCATATAAAGCCAAACCTAAAAGCCGACAGTATATACTTAAAATGTGGTATAAAGCGATAAGACTATTGTAGATGAACGCCGCACCCTTATATACAGTAGAACTGACATTAATTTTAAGGTAATTCTCTATAATGAATTTTAAGGAATTTTTTACAATTAGTACTTGGTGGGGAAAACTCCTCGGTGCCTTCTTTGGATTTTTATCCGCAGGTCCCACAGGGGCAATCTTTGGTATTTTAGTAGGAAATATCTTTGACCGAGGACTAGCGAGTCATTTTTCTAATCCACTCTTATTGTATTTGACGGAAAAGCGCGGCAATGTGCAAACCATGTTTTTTGAGGCAACCTTCTCCATTATGGGCTATCTGGCAAAAGCAGATGGCAGGGTTAGCGAAGAAGAACTGGACATGGCCCGTTCAATTATGAATGAAATGCATTTGGGCCAACAACAAAAAATACTCGCCATGCGTTTATTTAATGAGGGCAAAGGACCTAACTTTGATCTCATTAGTGTACTGGTAAGACTACGCCAAGCCTGCAATGATAATCGTGATTTATTGAAAGTCTTTATAGACATTCAATATCAGGCCGCACAAATTGATGGTATGACTACTCGAAAAATCCAGACCTTGGATATTATTTTCTCTCATTTGGGTTTTATGCCTTTTCATCAGCAATACCGCTTTTATGAAGATTTTGGCTCTAATCATAAGCAACAAGAAAACCAGCAGTCTTCATCTGACTCTTATTCCTCATACAGCAGATACAACTATAAACCTTCAAAATCAAATTTGGACTCTGCTTATGCCTTGATGGAAGTATCGCCTAGCGCCAGCAAACAAGAGGTTAAGCGGGCCTATCGTCGTTTATTAAGCCGTAATCACCCTGATAAACTAATTGCTCAAGGCTTGCCTCAAGAGATGATTAAAGTTGCAAATGAAAAGACGCAGAAAATTGTGAAGGCTTATGAGTTGATTTGTGAAAGTAAGGGATGGTGACTTAGGCCGCATATCCTCCTACGGCCTGCCTTGAAAGATGGTTACAGGGTATGGAAGTTTCGTCATTGTAAGCAATCAGGCTACACCTAGTAACTTTTCTCTATAATGATCTCTTGTGTGGGCGCAGGAGGATCATTATTGTAACCCGCCCAATCTTCAGATTCTTCCTGCAAAGCCACCTCTTCTTTAGGAATGAGAGCTGATATGGAGGCGACATAAGAGACTAGTACTGGTGGTGGCTTAGGCTTATTTTCATTTAGTTTTTGCATCCAACCGCTGATAAATGATACCACCATAGGCTGATTGTATTCATAGTCATGATTGGCACCAGGTATTTGCATAGAGGTATATTTATTTTGTGCAAACTCTCGTTGACGTTCCTTCATTTGGTCAAGGACTTCCGCATAGTCAAACTGACCAGCAATATCGAATAACGGAACTTTTATCTCAATTTTTTTCTCGTCTTTTTTAGCCTCAGCTTTTGTTAAATCATATGCAGAAAGTAAAACCAAACCTTCAATTCCCCCCTGTTTATCAAAAGCCGCGAGGGTTTGCCCGACTTGATCTCCGTAATGAATCACCACAATGCGATTATTTTTTTGCTGACGCAAGGTATTGATTGCTTCTGGAAGTGCTTTGACCCAAGGTTCGGTGTTGCCTTGCTCACAGTTCAACAATACCGTTGACCAGCCATAATCTGATAAATGTTTTGCCGCGAACTCTAAAAAATCGGACCACTGTGCTTGTTCACCACCATGAATAACCACAATGGCACCATGCGGATCTTTTAAGGCGGACCAATAAGGCAACTTAATGCTCTTGCCATTAAGCTTTACTTCCAACGGCTCTGCTTGAGCAGTGGATATAATGAGGAAAAATGTTAAAACTATTCTTAAAATGTAATCCATATCGTCCCTGAAAAAATGTGTAGCCCGTATTAGCATAGCGTAATACGGGATCGGGGCCTAGTTCAAGGGCGATCCGGTATTAGGCAGCAACTAATAGTGGCTACATTTTTGTTCTATTCTTCTTTAAATGTAACACCCGCTTCATCCAGTGCTTTTTTAGCTTTATCAGCTAACAATTCATGAGCCACTGCCGTTGGATGTACTAAGTCAAAAAATAAATAACCATCACACGCATCCCTTTTTATCTGTTGCGGCTTCACTGCTCGAACCAGATTGAGTACTGACTTTTTAGCGAAATTATCGTTCATTAAATCAATACACGATCCATTAATATTATTAAATCCATACACTTGAGGATTAGCAACAACATCATTAAAGGATTGGTTCATATCGAAAAACAGCCATTCAACATCTGGATACTTCTGTTTTAAATTCGCTAGGGTGTTATTTAATAAGGAGTTATGTTCTTGCGAGAAATAAGACATAGTATCAATCGCTTCAAACTCAATAGCCGCCGGAGTGCTTCCTAAGTCAGGAATGTTAACAACTAAAATATGTTTTGCGCCACGATCCGCCAGGCGTTGTAAGCTCTCGGTAATTCCATCATTAACATCACGTAAAGTTTTCTCAACCTCGGTAGGCAATGCTAAATAATTATTGGAACCAATCCACACCACATAAAGACTATCGACACTTGCCTTATTTTGATGTGCTGCGAGATAATCTTTGACTTCTCTTCTTAATGTAAACAATACATCATCATCATCTTCATCTGAAGAAACACCTGCACCACCATAAGCATAATCTAATAAATGCGCTCCAGGATCCTTAGGAAAATAAGCAGCAGCTAAATGTTCTATCCATACAGGCCCATTAGAAAAACGACCCTTAAAATAAGGAGGAGATGGAGGCAATTGATGATTCATGAATTCATAGAGATTGCCGTTATCCGACAAGCTATCACCAAAGACAACTATATTATGGAGAGGTGTTGCTAGAACAATTCCAGAAAATAAAAAAGCAGCTAAAGTTGCTAACAGTCTCATGTATACCCTTAATTATAATTGATTGTTTTTAAAAACAAAATTTATCGATAATTATATCATTAAATAATCTTTTTGTTTATTTAATTTGCATTATCAATCCCCAATACCTCTGAGCCCAACATAAGAACACATCTTCATCCATAAGGAAATACCCTATGCTTCTCTTCTTGCCCTAATTTCTAAAGATTCCTATAGTAATTCTTTTACGGTAAGGAGATCTTAAATGACCCTATTTGAACAAGAGTTCATCGAAAAAACCCTCAATCTGCTCCAGAAGATTCTTTCTTGTGAAACTAAATTAACTGATGCAATTCATGCATTTACTCAAAACGATCCACATAATCCTCGTTATCAACTCAACTCTAAAATCGCTGATGCGCAACATTGGGAGGCGCAGGAATTACTGCAAGTGAGTGCGGCCTATTCGGAAAGCCTATTCCTCACTATCTGTTCCTTTAGCCAAGATACCACCATAAATCCTCAACAAATTGATGCGGCAATCGCTCTATTTGAAAAAGACTATTTCAGCTTCATAACATCTAATGGTATCCCGAAGCAAAGAATTAGCTCGATTAAAAATCAGATTGCGCAAATAAAGTTTGATAAGATTGGCACGGAAGACAGTAATCCAGTTACAGAGAAACCAACAGCCCATCCCTATAAATTTTTTACTCCTGAAACTACTACGGCAGGTTTTATTCTCACTGCATCACTGGCAGCGGCTGCAACACTTTATTTTGCAGCAAAATAGAAAAAACTCTTCTCCTAGTTACAGGAGAAGAGTCATTCTATAGCTAATTAGGCGCCACTACTAATTAAAGTTAATTTTAACTGACGGCCACAAACCCATGCTTTGGTTAAATCACTCACTACTTCTTTAGACATACCTTTTGGTAAGCGAACAGTAGAGTGATCATCATGAATTTTAAGACCTGTAATATGACGACTTTGTAAGCCTGCTTCATTCGCAATTGCACCGACAATATTGCCAGGTTTTACACCGTGGACTTTACCCACGTCAATGCGGAATAAATCCTGCTCAGCGCCGCCTTCCTCATTAAACTTCTTGCGACCACCTGCATCACCAAAACCTTTGCGGTCATTGGAGCGTCGATCATCGGAACGTGAAGATGAACGCTCACGGTCAAATCGAGATCCTCGTTCTCCACGCCCTTCTCTTTCAGGACGAGCAGCTTTAGGTGGTGTTTGTTCTTTTTGATGCCATGACTGATCTTTATGAATTAACAAGGCTAAAGTAGCGGCAACATCAACAGCAGAGACATCGTGTTCTTTAACGTACTCTTCAACAATCTTTTTGTATGCATGCAAATGTTCACTCTCTAAACGCGCAGTGATATTTGCCATAAAACGCTGTTGTCGTGCAACTTGAATCATATGATCATTTGGCACCGTTACTTTCGTAATGCGCTGGCGTGTATGTCGTTCCACACTGTTGATTAAACGTGATTCTTTTGGTGTAACAAACAAAATAGCAACACCAGAACGTCCTGCTCGGCCAGTTCGACCAATACGGTGAACGTAAGTCTCGTTATCATGCGGCAAATCGTAGTTAATTACGTGAGTAACACGCTCAACATCTAAACCACGTGCAGCAACGTCAGTAGCTACTAAAATATCGATTGCACCTTGACGGAACTGAGAAATAATACGCTCACGTAAGGCTTGAGTAATATCACCATGAATAGCCATAGCGCGTAAACCTTGCTGCTGCAGTAATTCGGCAACTTCTTCAGTGCTGCTTTTTGTACGCACGAAGATAATTACCCCTTGATATTCCTCAACCGCCAGGATACGGGATAATGCATCTGGTTTTTGATAACCCGCAGCAAACAAGAAACGTTGTTCGATGCTTTTTACCGTTGCAGTTTCTGAACGAATTTCAACGGATACAGAGTTTTGCAAATAAGTATTGGCAATTTGGCGAATGCGGTGTGGCATTGTTGCAGAAAACAACCCAATTTGTTTTTGCTCTGGGAGTTTTGCCATAATGGTTTCAATATCTTCAATGAATCCCATACGTAACATTTCGTCCGCTTCATCAAGGATGAAGGTACGTAAGTTATTTAAAACCAAGGTGCCTTTATCAATATGATCTAAAATACGACCTGGCGTACCAACAACCACTTGTGCACCTGAACGCAATTGTTTTAACTGACGGCCATACTCTTGTCCACCACATAGGGTAGCAACAGTCACCCCACGTTGTCTGGCACTTAATAATTCGAATTGTTCAGCAACCTGAATCGCTAATTCGCGAGTAGGCGCTAAAATTAACGCTTGGGTACCTTGAGTGCTTGGAGATAAGCTTTGTAAAATTGGTAATGCGAAAGCCGCTGTCTTACCTGTCCCGGTTTGCGCCAGGGCAATAATATCTTTTCCTTCCAACAAAAGTGGAATAGTTTGAGCTTGAATGGGTGATGGTGTAGTAAACTTCATATCCTCCAGTGCCTTATTTATAGCATCTGAAAAATTAAAGGAGGCAAAGTTTGGTATATCTTGAATCATAAACTTCCTAATCGTGTAATGCATAGCCTAAAAAGGCCAAGCTATATAAAATTTGCTCAGTATAATAACAAAATAAACAGTGTGATGCACGATATTTGTTACATTTAATTCAAATTCCACTAATAAAAAATTGAAATAATCATTAATATTCATGCACTTTATGATTATATTTTATCTTTACTTTATTCCTTTGTGACAGTCCTTCATCACCCAAACAACATGAAATAATGGGCTTTTATTATGTTTAACAAAGGGTTAATAAGATTATTGTTATTTATTTGGCAACAGGTTTCTGCCGAAGTGCCACCAAGCCACAGGAATTCTAACGCCTAATTCGGCCCTGTAGTTATTGGATTCACCCTAATGGATAATTTGCCTATCGATTTTTTTGGTTTGAAAGTTCACAGCTTTATAATGTTGATCCCACAACAGGCGCATTTAACCATCCGCCTAATGGTCCCTATGCAACAGGATGACGGGCAGATGCGATTATCGTAACGCCTAATGGTGTATTTGTCTATGTGGTTAACCGAAATAGCCACTAAATCATCGCTTATAATATTGATTAACAAAAACCAACCCTGCCGGTATTACGACTTCGTCTAAATATAGATTATTAATATAAAACATGAAGTTCGCACTAATATTTTGTCTTTTACATATTCGTTTGTTACAGTCCAAAGTGTCAACAAATAAAATTAGGGATTTTTATCATGATACATAAAGGGTTATTAGGACTAATATTATTATTCGCACAACAAACTGCTTCAGGAACCCCTCCTCTATCAGATGCTTCAAAAAAAAATACGTCTAATGGGATTGCCGAGTTAACACTAACCGTTAATGATCGTAGCGCCGTTGTATGCTCCAACTTTGTTCAAAACTGCACCATAAATATTGGTACAACAGGTTGCGTCACCCCTCCAGGTTTCATTACTGTTACCAATAACTCCATAGTGAATGCACGAAATATATCTGCCTCGTCCACTGATGCCAATTATTTAAGTTACGTGCTGCAAAATAACCGATGCCCATCCATACTGAAACCTAAAGCCAGTTGCGCTATCTCATTCACGTCAACTAATGCTAATGCGTTTTATATTCCCAATGTAGTAGTTCAGGGAAGCAATACTAATGCCGCATTTTTTAATATTAATGCCCTGCAATGCTCCACACCTCAAACCGGAGCTTTAGTGCCTATTCCAGGAAGCCCGTTTGTAAGCGGCAACTTCGCAAGCAACCTTGCAGCAACACCCAATAGCCAATTTCTGTATGTTGCAAACATTAGCGAGGGTGGTAGTGGTTATACCATTGCGCCGACTACCGGTGTCTTAACACCTGTTGCAGGAAGCCCTTACAATCCAGGGAATAGCTATGGGGGTGTTGCGGTAAGTTCTAATGGTCAATACGTTTACTTTACCGATAGTAATAATAACTCCGTTGCTCAATTCACTATCAACCAATCTACGGGTGTCTTAAGTCCTGTAGATAACTATGAAGCCGGAGTCAGCCCTGTCTTTATTGGCTTCTCGCCCAATGGGCAATTTGCCTATGTAGCCAACCTAAATGGCGCTAACCTTTCAGCGTATACAGTGAGCCCTACTAGCGGAACACTGGAACAACTTTCCGCAAGTCCTTATTCTGTTGGAGCGAGCAGTCAGCCCACAGGCCTCGTCGTATCACCGAATGGCCAATTTCTCTATGTAATTGATTATTTGTTTGGTCGTATTTATGGCTATACAATTAACCAAACTACAGGGGAACCAACCGAGATGCCAGGTAGCCCCTTCCTCACAGGATTGTATCCCGGAAAGATTATTATCAACTCCACGGGCACCTTTGTTTATGTGGCGGCCAATAATGGGTCTGGATTCAAAACTACCGCCTATGATACTGCGATTTGGATCTACTCTGTTAATCCGACCACCGGAGCCTTAACTGATGTAACCCCAGGCATCCCGGATACAGGTGCTTCAAGTATTGCCTTAACGCCTGATGATAAATTTGCTTACGTTACGAATTTTAATCAGAACACCGTCAATGCAGATAGTGTGAATTCGACAACAGGCGCATTAAGTACTCTACCTAATGGCTCCTATGCAACAGGAAACGGGCCTACAGCAGTCATCGTGACTCCTAATGGCTCATTTGTTTATGTAGCTAATTTGAATAGCGGTACTATCTCTGGTTTTACTATCCATTAGTAAATATGTACCCTGGTTATAAGCCACCAGGGTACGTCTAACACAGCCGTTTATATTAATGCGGCTAAACGACAAGCTTGATCAATAGCATGACGCGCATCAAGTTCTAAAGCTTTATAAGCACCGCCAATTAAATGCACTATTTTTCCAGCTTCTTTGAGGGGTGCCTGCAGTGCAGCAAACTCCACTTGTCCGGCACAAAGAACCACGTTATCAACGGCTAAAAGCTGTGGCGTTTCATTGATTAACACATGTAAACCGTCATCATCAATACGTTCATAAGTCACACCGGAAAGCATTTTTACCTGCTTATGTTTCAAGCTCAATCGATGAACCCAACCTGTAGTTTTACCCAAACGCTTGCCCAATTTTTCTTTTTTACGCTGCAATAAATAAACTTCTCGGGGGCTTGGGGCTACTTGCGCAGGCTTAATGCCTCCACGATGTTGCCCAGTTACATCAATCCCCCACTCATCATAAAATTCGGCTGCAGACGTATGAGGTTCGTGCGTTAAAAATTCAGCTACATCAAAACCAATGCCACCAGCCCCAATAATTGCTACTCGTTCCCCTACCGCTTTTTGGCCGGTAATTACCTCGATGTAGCTGACAACTTTGGGGTGATCAATTCCGGGAATATCTGGAGTGCGGGGTTTAATGCCACTTGCTAACACAATTTCATCATACTCGTTCAATTGCTCAACCGTAGCCTCGGTTTGCAAAAGTACGTTTACTTCATATTTTTCGAGCTGATACTTAAAATAATCCAAAGTATGCTGAAACTCTTCTTTACCAGGTATTCTTTTCGCTAAGTTAAACTGCCCACCAATTTGCTCGGCTTTCTCAAAAACGGTGACTTTATGGCCACGTTCAGCAGCTACGGCTGCAAAGGCTAAACCCGCAGGCCCAGATCCTACCACTGCAATCGACTTAGGTTCGGAAGTTTCTTCATAAATTAACTCGCTTTCATTACATGCTCGTGGATTGACCAAGCAAGATGCGGTTTTATTAACAAAAATACGATCCAAGCAGGCTTGATTACAGGCAATGCAGACATTAATCGCTCGACTTTCACCTAATTTCGCTTTTTCAGCAAATTGCGCATCGGCTAAAAAGGGTCTTGCCATAGAAACCATATCGGCAACACCCGACTCAATCAGCTCATTGGCAAGTTCAGGTGTATTAATACGGTTCGAGGTAATCACCGGAATACTGATTTCAGGCTTTAAATGTTTGGTTATCGGAGTAAAGGCGGCTTCAGGAACCATCGTGGCGAT
Source organism: Legionella lytica (assembly GCF_044626755.1). GTDB lineage: Bacteria > Pseudomonadota > Gammaproteobacteria > Legionellales > Legionellaceae > Legionella > Legionella lytica_A. Next base: position 108,928 of record NZ_JBGORX010000009.1, read on the forward strand.
GGTTGGAATACGCGCTTCGTGCCAGCCGATGCCGGTGTTAATGATGGTCGCTCCGGCTTGTTCAACGGCTTTAGCCAATTGCACCACCTCTTCCCAGCTACTGCCATCAGCGATTAAATCCAGCATGGATAAACGGTAAACAATAATAAATTTCTCACCAACCGCCTCACGCACACTGCGCACCACCTCCACCGGAAAACGCATGCGATTTTCATAACTGCCACCCCACTCATCCGTACGCTGATTGGTATGGGTCACAATGAATTGATTGATTAAATAGCCCTCACTTCCCATGATTTCAATTCCATCATAACCAGCTAATTGGGCCAGACGTGCACAGCGTGCAAAATGCCTGATGGTTTTTTTTATGCGGTATTTACTCATCCCCCAAGGCTTAAAAGGACTAATCGGTGACTTAATAGAGCTAGGAGCAACGATAAACGGATGAAACCCATATCGTCCTGCATGCAAGGCCTGCAGCAGAATTTTGCCGCCGGCATCATGAACAGTCTGCGTTACCAACTCATGCAACTGCTGTTCTTTGCTATTAGTCAATTTCGCAGAGAAAGGGGCTAAACGCCCCGCTCTATCCGGAGCAAAACCACCTGTGGTAATTAAACCAACCCCCCCCAGCGCACGTTCACGGTAAAATTGCGCCAAGCGATTCAAACTTCTCTTGTCTTCTTCAAGGCCCGTATGCATTGAGCCCATTAATAAACGGTTTTTTAATTGGGTAAAGCCTAAGTCTAAAGGCTGGAATAGGGCTTTGAATGGGGTATTGTCAATTCTCAAATCCATGAGCGCTCTCACTATTAAGACTGCAAAATCAAAAGTATAAACCGGGTCAGGCTCTTTTTCACAGAAAATCTTTTGCGTGCGTCCCACCCAAAGCAGATTTTTGTTTTTTTATAAATCCAGATAACTATAAGAACACATATAGATGGCGAAGGCTATAGAGCCAAGTGGAATCAAAAAGCCTACATATAGCTCAATTTATGTACATTTGCGTTTTAATAAACTATAATATTAAATAGGGGTTGTTTGGGGATAGATTTATGAAAGATCCTTTTGCCGCACTAAAAGATGCCTTGCAGCCAGTGTTTCATAGAGCACCTATGAGAAATGAGCGTTTTATGTACTCCGAGATTCAGCAACTAAAGCAATCTTTGGATAACTACCATCCTATTCCCCAAAGAAAATTTATTGAGTTATTAAAGTTTCTGAAGGCGGTTATTCCTCATCTGGAAAAATGGCATCTGGACTTTGGTGTAATTAAAGCACAAGTTGATTGCTTGGCGAAGACCCTTAATTTGCCGCCAATGAAATGGGATAATTACCTGTCTCACTCTAACGCTTCCCTCAAGTTCCAATTCAGCGCCTTAAATCATCGATCCCAAGAGGCAGACTTACTAACCTGGCTCACTCAAAAATCAGGAACTGCCATTAAACACGATAACCCAAACTCAATTATTACCATGTTACTGGAATACCGAGATCATTTTGGCTTTAGCCAAAGATTAAGTGCTCAACTGAAAAAAGAACCGGATTTTTTAACTGACTTGATTATGGATTCAGAGCATAATTTTGTGCAAATTGTACGGACACGCATGGTCCTCTATTTAACTGATCGACAATTAGCAGAAGCAATAATTAAGCATATTCCTCACTTTGTACAAAATAATCCCGACCCGATTACGAAAGCCGCACAACTGGTAGAAAAACTAAATGATACGTTGTCTAATGGTCGTTCAATATCAACCATATTACGTAATGCAGAAGCAAAATTTATTTTGGATAGTTCTGAATTAATACAAAGATATCAAAGCGCTGAATTGGCGAAGAAAGGGGGGCAAAATCGTCATCCGGTGTCGGATAACTCTCCCTCTTTATTAGAAGAAGGAGAGTTTAAACTATCATTTTAGTGTTGAATTAATCTAATAATTCTAAAGATTTAACAGTATCACGTTCCTGTCTCAATTCATCTAAAGTCTTATCAAACATTTCACGACCGTAGTCATTCATTGTTAAACCTTCAACAACTTTTAACTCACCATTTTCGCGACGGCAAGGAACAGAGAAAATTAACCCTTTATCAACGCCATACTCACCTTCTGAATGACGGCACATAGAGAACGTCTCGCCAGCGGGAGTATCGAAAACAAGATGATTTACCCCTGTAATCACTGCATTTGCAGCAGATGCCGCTGAAGAAAGACCACGTGCTTTAATGATTGCCGCTCCACGTTGTTGCACTGTAGAAACAAAAGTATCTTTCAACCAAGCCTCATCATTAATTACATCTGCAGCAGACTTACCATTGATTTTTGCGTTATAAAAATCTGGATATTGAGTTGCAGAATGGTTACCCCAAATAGTCATTTGACTTACGGCAGTAATATCAACACCCGCTTTTTGTGCTAATTGCGTACGCGCTCTTAATTCATCTAAAGTAGTCATCGCAAAGAAACGATCGTTAGGAATATCACGTGCATGGTGCATCGCAATTAAACAGTTAGTGTTGCATGGGTTACCCACTACAAACACCCGCACGTCATCACTGGCATTATCATTAATCGCCATGCCTTGTTTGGTGAATATTCCGCCGTTGATTTGTAATAGGTCTGAACGCTCCATACCTTGCTTGCGTGGTACTGAACCTACTAATAAAGCCCAGTTAACTCCGTCCATGGCCTTATTCAAATCAGAAGTACAAACGATGCGCTTCAATAGTGGGAAGGCGCAATCATCCAACTCCATGGCAACCCCATTTAATGCTTGCAGTGCTGGCTCAAGCTCTAGTAGGTTTAATTCCACCTCAGTATCTGCACCAAACATTTGTCCGGAAGCGATACGGAATAGTAATGCATATCCAATTTGCCCTGCAGCGCCTGTAACGGCTACTCTAACTCGTCTCTTTGCCATGTTATCCCCTTTTTTCTTATTCATTTTTGTGACAAAACGTATGTCATGATACTATTGCATTTCCAAACAAGCCAGTCTAAAAGCGTAATGATTCCTTTATCGTTGTATATTCATATTCCTTGGTGTATTCGCAAATGCCCTTATTGTGATTTTAACTCCCATAAAAGTCCGGAAGTATTGCCAGAACAAAGTTACATTCAGGCCCTTCTTTCCGACTTAAAAACTGATTTAATGGAGTTTCAGTCTCGTGAAATCAGTTCGATTTTTATCGGCGGAGGCACTCCCAGCCTGTTATCGGCTGAAGCCTATCACATTTTATTTTCTGAATTAAAAAAAATACTGCCTTTTGCTCCAGATATTGAAATCACCTTGGAAGCAAATCCAGGAACGGTTGAACAACAGCGCTTTACTGATTATCGACACAGCGGAATTAACCGCCTGTCTCTAGGCATTCAAAGTTTTAATCCCGAGCACTTAAAAGTTCTGGGACGAATTCATGATGAGCAACAAGCACATCGCGCTATTGCTGCTGCACGCAATGCTGGTTTTGATAATTTAAACCTAGACATTATGCACGGATTACCGCAACAAAGCATCGCGCAGGGAATAGAAGATTTACGTACCGCCTTATCCTATCAGCCCGAACATTTTTCCTGGTACCAATTAACCATAGAACCGAATACCGTTTTTTACAAAGAAAATCCCCCTCTTCCCTCTGAGGATGAGGCCTGCATCTTAGAGGAACAAGGTTTAGCCTTGTTAAAAGAATCAGGATTTACCCGTTATGAGATTTCCGCGTTCTCTAAAACCAATAAGCAATCACGCCATAATTTGAATTATTGGTTATTCGGCGACTATTTAGGTATTGGCGCAGGAGCTCATGGAAAAATAACTGCGGATGCTCGCGTTTTACGCACACGGAAACATCGTCAACCTAAAGATTATCTAAACCCGGAAAAACCTTTTCTTGCGGATAGGCAACAAGTAGAGGGGGATGAGCTGATTTTTGAATTCATGCTGAATACAACGCGCCTGGAACAAGCAATTCCTTTCGAGCTATTTACGGAACGCACCGGATTAGCACTCACTGAATTGTTGGGACCATTACAGGTTGCGGCCGGAAAAAAACTAGTCCATTTAACTGATAAACATTGGCAAGTTACCGAGTTTGGTAGAAGATACACCAATAATTTGCAAGCACTTTTTTTACCGGAAGCACAGTAATGCACGAATTTTAGCTCAGGATCGCCTAAAATATAAGGAGTCAGTTCTCTTACGCCTGAAAACTCTGAAAGTTCGAAATCAGGGGATTTTTTAGCGAAACAGGCATTGATTTATTAAATGTTTTAGGTAATTCTTATCCCCGAAACTGATGTTAATAGTTTAAATAAAGGAGTAAATCCGTGATTTTAGCTGCTTTTTTGATCATACTTGCCTATTTAATGGGGTCAATTTGTTCTGCAGTGATAGTATGTAAAGCATTTGCTTTACCTGATCCACGTTCTGAGGGTTCTCAAAACCCAGGCGCAACTAATGTATTGCGGCTCGCTGGAAAAAAATACGCTACCATCGTTCTGGTTACGGACCTACTTAAAGGTACTGTTCCTGTTGTAATCGCCAAAATACTGGGTGCAGATTCCACCCTGATCAGTTATGTTGCCTTGGCTGCAGTGCTTGGCCACATGTACCCCTTTTTCTTCGGCTTTAAAGGCGGAAAAGGTGTGGCTACTGCCATAGGGGCTCTTTTAGGCTTCCAATTTATTGTGGGCATAATGGTGACAGCAACCTGGTTATTGGTGGTGAGATTCTCCCGCTTTTCCTCACTGGCTTCAATTGTTTCCATCGGTTTGGCACCGTTCTATTCGATACTGATTATTGGTCGCATCAATATATTTCCTCCCATATTTTTTATGGCCGTATTAATTTTGATCAAACATAAAGACAATATTCTTCGTTTGATTGATGGCACAGAATCTAAGGTTAAATTCAAACAAAAAAGTGTCATTGAAGAGGTAATGGATGATCCCCCTCCTCCAGCTAATTCTGCTGATATTGCTGCAGAGGAACATTTGGCAACGGCTAAGGTAATCGACTTATCTTCCGCGCGCAAAACAGTAGAACAACGAGCAGCAACTGCGCAAGAAGCGAGTGTAAAAGAAACCCCAGAAACAAACACAGCGAAAAAAGAAACGGCAGTCAAAAAGAAGCCTAAGAAAAAGACAGCCCCTAAGGCGAAAAAGGCTAAAGATGAAGACCCCAAAGACAACGCCTAGATAAAACTACTCAAAATGCCTGGTTGCAAGCAACCAGGCACTCTCAAAGCCCAGCATACCAATTTACCCGCCCCTTATTACAAGGGATAGCCTAACAGCCAAAGGATGATTTCTTTCTGATAGTTTCATTCATTTAAAATTAGAGTAATGGGGGCCTCTTCTTCACTCTCATCCATCGCCACATTATTTTCAATTAAACCACGAATTTCATCAATCTTAGCTAGAGTTGCTTCTACCCGTTCAAGATAAACTGTATGCAATGATGTCCCCGACCACAGAGTATGCCATGAATTTCCTAAGCGGCATTCTCGGCAACCACTGGGTCTTGGCATCAGCATGCAATAATATTTTAGTAAGCTACTAATTATCGTGATTAAGCCAATAGCATCAGAATCTTTAAGTGTGGCCATATTCGTACTGGCTATTTTATCCCCTACTTGCTTTGCTATTTTAAATTCAAATTTGAGTCTTTCTTCGATGCTCTTTGCTGCCGATTTTTGCGAAAAAATCTGTAGCAGCTCAGCCAAGAATTCTTTACGAGACTCTTTTTCAGCCGGTATATCAAGCTCAAGAGATTAAAGCCTATAATGCCATTATTAAGGCAATTTTGACGCAGGCGTTTTTTCTGCGGTACCGGGCAAAAATGCTATAGATATAATGCTCGAACACACAGAGGGGCTAAGAAAACAACAGAATCTTCTACAGCAGGCACTGGAAATAGAGTTACCACAGCAAAAACAAAACGTTAATAAGGCGATTGTAGCGGTTGAACCACCAGAAGAAATACCAGCACAGGCAAACGATGTAGAAGCAGATGATGAACTTTTATTATCATTAATTGACCAAACACTAGATGCTGGTGAACAACACCTTCTTAAGGGTTCTGAAATTAGGGTGGAGTTGCTACAAGAAGACCACTCAGCGACGCATGAGGTCGAGCCCAAGGACCAAAAAAATGATAGTAACCAACCGAAAATTGGAGATGACTATCCAGTCAGGTTTTTCGAGTGGGTAAAGTAGAACCTGGCAAACCGTACCAGCAGCAGCTAGCAGATAAGAAAAATCATCTGCTCGCTGCAAAGCAGTGCTTAAAGGAATCTATGCAATAATGAACCCGAACACCAGCTGCTACGCGAAAAACAAGCACGGCTCTTGCGATTTATCGCCGAGACACCGGTGAAGTTAGCTCCCTATCTGCTGCGCGGCGCACAGCTGCAAGCCGACATTGGGCTCTTTGAGGCACATATCCGTGAACTCATCAAACAAATTCAAGAAAAAAGAGCACTCAAGCCAACGGCCAACGGGCCTTAACCTCAACCCCAATTTGTGGATCCTTTTCCCCTGACAACATCCGCAAACAGCCAGCATAAGCAACCATCGCACCGTTGTCCGTACAATACTCAAGAGCAGGAAAATAAATCTCCCCACCAATTCCCTGTATCCATTGCTGCAAAGCCAAGCGCAGAGCCTTATTCGCGCCAACACCACCAGCAACGACTAAACGCTTGCATCCAGACTCCTGTACCGCACGCTTACACTTAATGATTAAGGTATCGATAACTGCAAGCTGAAATGCTTTAGCAATTTCTGAACGTGCTTGCTCATCTTTATTGCTCTGATTCCAGGTATTCAATGAAAAAGTCTTTAAACCGCTGAAACTGAAATCCAAACCAGGTCTATCCGTCATCGGACGAGGAAAACGATAGGGAGTTGATTCACATTGATCTGCAAGTGCGGCTAATACCGGACCACCGGGATAGGGAATCCCCATTAATTTGGCAGTCTTATCGAAGGCCTCCCCTACCGCATCATCCAAGGTATCGCCTAATAATCGATATTCGCCCAAAGCGTTTACTTCTATTAACTGACAATGACCACCGGAGACTAAAAGTGCAATGAAGGGGAACTCCAAAGAAGGGGTTTCCATTTTGGCAGCGAGTAAATGGGCTTCCAAATGATGAATACCTAAGGCGGGGATATTTAATGCATAAGCCAGACTTTTAGCAAAACAAGCCCCTACCAATAAAGCACCAATTAAACCTGGGCCGGCGGTATATGCAATACCCTCAAGATCCTGCTTTTTAAGATTGGCTCGGTGCAATACCTCATCCAGCAAAGGAATAAGATAATTTACATGGTCTCGTGAAGCCAACTCCGGCACCACCCCACCATGCACCCTATGCGTGTCAATTTGCGAATGGAGGGCATGCGCTAACAGGCCAGCATCCGAATCATAAATAGCAACCCCAGTTTCATCACAAGAAGACTCTAAACCTAATACCAACATGGGCAAACCTGACAATAATAAATCAACTGAAAATTATAACATAAAATAAAAACGAAAATAATTTCATGCTATAATCTTGACTAGGGCTTCAAGTCAAACTAGAATTGCCCACCTACTGAGAATAAATTGTTAGAGGATATACTTAATGCCTACAGTTCGCGTCAAAGAAGGCGAAAACCCAGAATACGCACTGCGCCGTTTTAAGCGCTCTTGTGAAAAAGCCGGTATTTTAACCGAGCTACGCCGTCGTGAATTTTATGAAAAGCCAACTGCTGAGCGTAAGCGCAAACAAGCTGCTGCAGTAAAACGTCACCTAAAGAAAATTTCTCGTGACACTTCATCACGACAAAATATAAAACGTCGCCGTAAATAAGTTTTCATTCTGTATTATTGACCAGGGTCACATTTTGTGGCCTTTTGGTTTTTGTACAAGCCTCATTTCCTTCACATAAGGATTAGATCATGACTATTAAAGAACGTCTCAACAATGATATTAAAGACGCAATGCGTGCAAAAGATAAAAATCTATTAACCACATTACGTTTAATTACTGCTGCAGTAAAACAAATTGAAGTTGATGAGCGTATCGATGTCGATGAAGAGCGCATGTTAGTGATCTTGGATAAAATGAGCAAGCAACGTAAAGAGTCTATTTCTCAATACGAAAAAGCGAATCGTGACGATTTAGTAGCCCAAGAACAATTCGAACTGGCAATCATTGCTAAATACCTACCTGAGCCATTGTCTGCTGCTGAAGTAGAAAAATTAGTTCAAGATGCGATTACCTCTACTGGCGCTGAAAAAATGGCAGATATGGGTAAAGTTATGGCCCAGTTAAAGCCAAGTCTGCAAGGTCGTGCTGATATGTCGCAAGTGAGCACTCTGATAAAGGCCAAGTTAAGCTGAGGATCTCTATGTCTGGCTTAATTCCGCAGCCATTCATTGACGATCTCCTGCAACGCACTGATCTGGTTGAGTTAATTGATGGCTATGTTCCCCTTAAAAAAAGGGGAAACAGCTATACTGCGTGCTGCCCATTTCACAATGAAAAGTCCCCCTCCTTCAACGTAGTTGCCAGGAAACAATTCTATCATTGCTTTGGCTGTGGAGCCTCAGGCAATGCGATTAGCTTTGTGATGAATTATCTCAACCAAGGCTTTATTGACGCAATCGAAACCTTAGCAACCCGTGTGGGCCTTACCGTTCCACGTGATGGGCAAAATGAGAAAACTAACGTCTCGCAGGACTTATATAAACTCATGTCCGCGGTAAATCTTTATTATCAAAAACAACTCAAGCACGAAGGCCAACCTGCAATTAACTACTTACGCAGCCGAGGCTTAAGTGGAGAAATAGCAAAATTATACCAATTAGGTTTTGCCAATGAAGGCTGGCATAACCTGGACAAAACGTTTCCTCGCGATCAAAAAGAATTGATCACCACGGGAATGCTCGTTAAAAATGACGACGGTAAAATTTACGACCGTTATCGCAATCGCGTGATGTTCCCCATTCATGATCGCCATGGACGTATCATCGGTTTTGGCGGCCGCGTACTCGATGACCAGAAGCCCAAATACCTAAACTCCCCAGAGACGCTAATCTTTCAAAAAAGCAAAGAGCTCTATGGCTTGCATCAAATTTTACAGCAAAAAAAATCCATTGATTACATCATCGTGGTTGAAGGCTATATGGATGTAATTGCCTTAGCACAACATGGCATTATGAATGCCGTAGCCACTCTAGGTACTGCCACCAGCAGCTATCATATTCAGCTCTTAGCCAAACATACTAAATCGCTTGTGTTTTGCTTTGATGGTGATAATGCCGGCAAGCAAGCGGCATGGCGCGCGCTGGAAAGCAGTTTGCCTTACTTAAATGATGGCTTAGATGCTCGTTTCATTTTCCTGCCTGAAGAACATGATCCCGACAGTCTAGTACGTGCAGAAGGTAATGAGAGTTTTTTAAACCGATTAAAACAAGCAATACCTTTGCACCGTTTTTTCCTCAATACTCTGGCTAAAAACATTAACTTGCAAAACCCTGCCGGAAAAACACAGCTAATCAACCTGGTGAAACCCTTTCTACAAAAAATGTCAGAAGGTTCCTATACGCAATTGTTAATTGATGAACTGGCTCGTTTAACTCATATCGAAAGCCATAGACTTAACCTCTTGCTCACCGATAAAGCCCCAGCACCAGCAGCAAAAGAACAAACCGCCACCATTGCGCGCACACCGATGCGCATTGCCGTAGCGCTGCTCTTACAAAATCCGGAAATATATGCCAAGTGCAAAGAACAAATTGATCCTAACTTATTGGATGCGAGCGAACATGAAATCTTATTGAAGCTATTGCAACAGCTTGCAGCAAATCCGCAAGCCAATACGGCTTCATTAATTGAAACCTGGCGCGACCATTCTTATTTTGACTTTATTAATCGACTGGCAGCCTGGAATCACCAGGTTCCTGAAGCGGAATTAGTCAAAGAATTTATTGATATAATCTTATTTTTGCAAAAACAAAATCAAGAATTAATTATCCGTCGTCTTATTGAAAAATCCCGGCAACAGGGGTTAACCGAAGCAGAAAGGATAAGTTTGCAAAAAATGTTACAGGAGCGTCACGTGTAAATATTAAAAACTTATCGGGGCTGTTTACATTTCTCTGACTTGAGCCAAAACGGCGCGAGCAGCGAAATGTAAACAACCCCTACTCCAAGCCTGGCGCGGGGTAGAACAAATCAGTGCAAATAGTTCAATAAACTACTGGCATGTTCCTGCTAGCCAGTTTATAATCAGAACATTTTGTAATGCTTAATTGTCCTTAAAAAGAAGTGCCTATGACCATGAATGATCAAGAACAGCAAAGCTCACAGATAACCAAAGTCATCAGCCTAGGAAAAGAACAAGGCTATTTGACCTACAGTCAAATCAATGACTTATTGCCTAACATCGTTGATACCGAACATTTCGATGTGATTATCAGCATGTTAGAAGGGATGAATATTAAAGTATTCGAACTCCCACCAGGTGATGACGAATTAGCTCTTCTACTTAATACTGAAGAAGTACCTGACATTGAAGAAGCAGCGATGGTACTTGCGTCCGTAGATAAAGAAACCGGCCGTACCACCGACCCAGTACGTATGTACATGCGTGAAATGGGTACTGTTGAGCTGTTGACTCGTGAAGGTGAAATCCGGATTGCGAAACGCATCGAGGAAGGGATTTATCAAGTTCTTAAATCTCTGGCTCACTATCCGGAAACAGTTCAATTAGTTCTTGATGATTACGAACGCGTCAGCACTCAAGAAATCCGTCTTAATGAAATCATTAGCGGCTTTGCTGATGGTGATGAAGAAGTTGCCCCTGCTGCAAGCATTGGTTCTATGCTTGATGAAGTACAGCAAGCAGCCATAATCATAGCGGATGACGATGAAGAAAGTGAGAGTGAAGGTGAAGGCGGCATAAGTGAAGTCGATGACGGCCCCAATCCTGAGCAAGCACAAATTTACTTTGACGATCTACGTGCCTGCCTTGAAGTAGCAGTGAACGTTGGAAATGAGCACGGCAGAGCACATGCTAAAACATTAAAAGCGTTAGAGGCAATGTCGGATTCATTCTTAAAATTGAAGTTAACTTCACGCCAAGTGGATCGCTTAACTCGCCATTTCCGCCAACTACGTAATCATATTCGGGAATACGAACGCAATATCATGCGTTTGTGTATTGAAAAAGCACGTATCCCACGTAAGCTGTTTATTGATACCTTCCCAGGACAAGAAACCGAGCTTGAATGGTTAGGCAACATCACAACTAAGCATGCTAAAAAATTAGATATGCCGCGTATTGACGAGTACAAAGAAGAAATTCTACGCATCCAATCGCGTCTGGTTTCTTTTGAAGTTGAATACGGCTTAAGCATTAGTGAAATTAAAGACATCAACCGAAAAATGTCAATTGGTGAAGCGAAAGCTCGTCGCGCTAAGAAAGAAATGGTTGAAGCAAACTTACGTCTGGTAATTTCGATTGCCAAAAAATACACCAACCGTGGTTTACAATTCCTCGACTTAATTCAGGAAGGTAACATTGGTTTGATGAAAGCAGTAGACAAATTTGAATACCGTCGCGGTTACAAATTCTCTACCTACGCGACTTGGTGGATTCGTCAGGCAATTACGCGTTCGATTGCGGATCAGGCACGTACCATTCGTATTCCGGTACATATGATTGAAACCATTAACAAGCTCAATCGTATTTCCCGACAGATACTGCAAGAAACTGGCCGTGAAGCAACTCCTGAAGAGTTAGCAGAAAAAATGGAACTCAGCGAAGACAAGATTCGCAAAGTTCTAAAAATTGCTAAAGAGCCCATTTCTATGGAAACACCAGTTGGTGATGACGATGATTCACACTTAGGTGATTTCATTGAAGACAACAACATTGAATCGCCAATTGATATGGCAACTGCGGAAGGCTTACGTGAAGCAACTCTGGAAATCTTGGAAACATTAACGCCAAGAGAGGCCAAAGTACTGCGCATGCGTTTTGGTATCGAAATGAATACCGACCACACTTTAGAGGAAGTTGGTAAGCAATTCGACGTTACCCGTGAACGTATTCGTCAGATCGAAGCAAAGGCGCTACGTAAACTACGCCACCCATCACGTTCTGAGAAACTAAGAAGTTTCCTAGAAGGCGACGAAGGCTAGTCGACGATCCTGCACTCACTCTAGGTTGGGCCTTGGCCCAATACTAATTCGACTGTGGCTCAATGAATCAATAAGCCACAGACGCCCTCTCCTTCAATTATTATACTTAGCCGCCTCTTGCAATCCCAAAACCGCGCCAAAGCGCTGTGACGCCGAAATAAAGCTACAAAAAGCAATCAGCTCAATAATTTCCGCTTCAGAAAAATAATCCTTTAAGTAATTTACTTCCTGCTCACTCACCGCCTGATGATCAATGGCAAATTTATTAGCAAAGCGCAAAGCCACCAACAACCGAGCCTCTTCCACATTTTTATCAGGAGGACCAGCCTTAGCCATACAATACTGACACTGATTCGTAAAAGCCAAAGCCCGTCGCACCTGCTCTAAGAAATTATCACTAAAGGTAGTACTCTTAAAAAAAGCCTCTTCCAAAGCACTCCAAGGCTCCAAAATATGCGGAGCATGCCCTAATAAACGCTCAAAAGGAGTCGAACCATTATTAGAAAGACCAACATAAGACATAGATAATTACCCCAAACAAATTAATAATTCAAAGTTAACATATCGCCTCACAAAAACACACGCAAAAACGCATGGAAATCCTATAAAACCAATTGCTTATAAAAACTTACTAAAAAAACTAGCGCAATACTCAATTTAAGTTTAAAATAAACTCCTCTTCCGGGCCCATAGCTCAGTTGGTTAGAGCAGCGGACTCATAATCCGTTGGTCCTAGGTTCAAGTCCTAGTGGGCCCACCAATTAAAGCCAGTAAAACCAATAAGTTGCAATCGACTATCCCAACCCCTCAAAAACCATTGTGGGGATTTTGGGCTCTTTCCCATTTAAGGGGGCAGCTATAATCACCCACAGAGCACCTTAACACGCACTCTGTAATTTTCAAAATTCCTAAAACCATAAGCTCTACATTGAATCAATTTCA
>NZ_JBGORX010000010.1:0-97199 GCF_044626755.1 Legionella lytica
TGGGGAATGGCGATGAATAAGGGATTAACTTTTAGGATGGGGCAAACCCACGTCCAACGATATTTACCTTTATTATTAGATAAAATTTTAAAAGATGAGATTGATCCCTCAAAAATCATTACTCACCGGATGAAGTTAGCCGATGCTCCAGATGCCTATTTGAAATTTAAAGAAAAGCAAGATGGGTGCATTAAAGTGGTTATGACTCCTTAGGAGGAATTATGGATATCTATGATTATTTAAAAATGGATCATGACAAAGTTGCACATTTATTTAAGTTATTTGAGCAATCAACTTTGGAGTCGCGAAAGCGAGAGATTGTTGCTTTGATTAATAAGGAGTTACTAGTTCATGCTCATGCGGAGCAAGAAATTTTTTATAAGACGCTCGAAAAATTCCCTGAAACACAGGATATTGCACAGCATGGAGAAAAGGAGCATGGTGAGCTTGAAGCGCAACTCCAAAAAATAAATGCGGCAAATAAAGAAAATTGGGAAGCCGAGGTCCTGATCTTAAAAGAGTTAGTAGAACATCATGTAAAAGATGAAGAGGGAGAAATGTTTAACAAAGCGAAATCGGTTATCTCTGAAGAGAATGCTCTGATATTAAAAGAAAAAGTCCATTATTTAAAAGGGGTTTTTTTACAGTGGTTGTCCAAAAAGGAACATGAATCTTTTGAGGGATAAAGGATATATCAAGATATAAATTGGGAGTTCGCCAGCCAGCATGCACCATGATAAGGAGATTAAATTAAATAGCTTCACTGAAGCAGAAGTTTTTAATTGCCTACAAGACCCTCTATTTCAGTGGGTGTATCGTTCGTAATCGGTTGCACTCCCTCTCTAGGAAGTGCAGGTGCTTAATTTTCAACACGATTGACGCTAGAACTCCTAATCAGAAAACCTATACTAATGCTGAGTATTAATGTATAATATTTGAACATTGATTTATCCCTGAAAGGTTAAGCATGACAGACTCCTGTCCATCCACATGGAAGCACGAGCGTGAACCAAAACAAGCTATTTTTAGCTTATTATCAGAGGCTGAGTTGCTATCCTATGAGGGCTGGCTTTGTCGTGGGACCCAATTACCGGACGTGCTTAAGCTTAAAGAGGATTATGCGCAAAACTATCTGTACGTAATTAATAATGACACTAAAGTATTATATTATATAACCGAAGATGGAAACGCTGAAACAGTATCCGGTAAACAGTTTGATTTTACCACCTTTGAACAAGAGCTTGAGAAGCTTAGGCCATACTCTTCCGAAGAACCTGATGTGTGGGCTCTTAGCCATCAGCAGTTTCAGAATTTAATCACTTTGAATGGAGGTCTTACTCCCAAGAGCCACGCTAATCCGCTCATGGTCGCAGAGATTGATTTTGCACCGGATGATTTAGTGGCACTAAACTATCTTATCAGAGCATTAATTCCTTTTAATGAACTATTTGGTGATTTAGATATTCAATTAAAGCGAGAGCTGGTGGCGCATATCATTGCTACGAGTGGTGCTCAATATTACCCGGACGCATTGGCTACTTTACTGATTAACTTTACTAAGACTTCTCCCCCTGTTTTTTCAGATTTACCGGTGAAAATCCGAGAAGAAATAGCAAAAACCGTCTTCTATGCGCAGCGATCTCTGGAAGTAGCGGAGCAGATGCGTTTTTTATATGACGAGGGGTTCCTTGCGGAGGGTGATGTAGATTGGCCTAATCTTTCCAATGTTCTAAAACAAAGCCCCGAACCCAAACACTACGTGGCTGCGCTCAAGAGTTTATGCCGTGAGGATTTGCAACTTTTTTCACAGTTCTTGGAAAATACCCAATTTATACCTGAAAACACTTTTGATTTGCTGGCCTTTTTAGCTAAAATCTCAAAGGAACACAGGCTTACCTACCTGAGACTTTCTCAGCACCTTTTATCACCCTTTATTCAAGATGTTTCGGATGCGCAACTTATAGAAATTTTTGAGCAGCAAGTGGTGCAGAAATTTTTACAGCATGTTGCTTATGGCCAACAAGATGAGGCCGAAGCTTTGCTTCAATCAGAGCATAATTTCGCTCAAAAGCTTCTTACTGCGAGCAAAAATCCGTTTATCGATTATTCGGGAAGGACATTTACGTCTACTGCTTATGAATATGCTTATTGGGCTATGGATACTCATATGCGCCGCATGTTAGAAAAACACATGGACAGCAACACCAAAAAGGTCATTTTTGGACTGCTCCAACACATTCCAACAGCTGGAGGACTAGAGTACCTTGATGGTACCGGAACCATGCAACGCAGCGCTCATTTTGATTTTAGTGAACTTAAAAAAGCATTGCTAGATTATCATAATGGATATGAAGAGAGAACAATGACTGAAAGGGAGGCGGCATGGAGGGACGTAGGCAAAGCACAGCGCGATGTTCCTGCTCATGTGGCTCACGAATATTGTAGGCCAGACCGTGCATTTCATTGTTGCCCAAAATTTAACGGGCGTAGCTTACCGAGGGTTCTAACCCTTTCCAGCCGGTGGACAATTCCGGGGGGGACACATTCCTGGTTTCCTTTAGCACCCTCCACTGGCCTTGGTTTTAAGGACGCAGCACATCGCATGTGGTTCGAGGATGGGGCAGGAGTGAGTAGTGGTAGCATTGGCACAGAGGTGGTGTCAGCGGAGCATGATTTGAAAGCGATTACTCGCTTAGAGAAAGTGAGAACCGCTGATCTTAAGAAGTCGCTTAATAATTTAAAGCCACAGGCAATATCCACTGTATCTGAAGCCGCTTTGTGCGGTCATAAGGCTACTAAATATGCTAAAAAAGTGGTAAAAGTACCATCAGTAGTGCCTTCAATACCTATACGGCTCCCATTAGTACCGGATTTAGCCATACAAGAAAAGGAATTTAACACGCTCGTGCGTCGATTGAGTGATATCGCTTTGAGGTTAGAGCTAAAACGTCGTTCTAAAGTTTATGCAGATGCTTCGAAAGCAGCACTGCTTTTATCACATAAACTTCAGTTAACTGGAGAAACTTTTTTTGCTAATCCTGATGCGCAGGCGCTTAAAGCCTTTAAGTCCAGTTGTAAGAATATATTTGCATCCAAAGAAGCACAAGGATTAAAAGAACATCGTGAGCTTTGGTACCAAATCCACCCCATTCTCAGAGGAATTTTAGGTGTATTGGCTGCTTTAGCAATTGTCCCAGCGCTTATTGTTAGCGTAACTTCAAAGCACGGTTATGCCGGTACTTTCTTTACCCTCCCTGAAACTACTAGTGGACAGGCATTGAGTAAATTAGCATTTCAACAGGCCAAAAATGAAGCTGAAATAGAGGCTGAAATGGCAAAGTTCTCAAAATAATTTTTATTATGCTAAGTAATAAGAGCATTGATCGGGGCTTGATGGGTAAACAAAAAGAGATAGAAATAGGGGCATCCTGCTTTATGCTCTCTAATTGAAGGCAAGATGCCATCTTTAAACGTCAAATTAAATTTTAGGTAGAATGTTTTTGTAGATGATTCCATCTTTCATGATAATGAGGAATTTGTTAGCTGGATCGGCGATAATACTTATGTCTTGTAAAGGATCTCCGTCAACGAGGAGCAGATCGGCTAATGCACCTTCCTCAACCACTCCCAGTGTTCCTGGGTAGGGATTTCGTGCTCCGGAAAGTGCGAGTAATTCTCCATTAACCGATGTTGCCATAATCAGAGCTTCTGCAGGCGTAAACCAACGGGTGAGATTCACAATGCCTTGTCCCTGACGTTCTGCCAAAGCTTTTGAGAACAGGATATCGGTCCCAAAGCCAGTTTTGATTTTGAACTTTTTCACAAATCCATACATGGAATTAGTTCCCTGGATGATTTGGCGTTTTTGTTCTTGCTGACTAGGTGAAAGCATGGCGGCACCGCCAAGATCTACAAACGGTTGAGTGCTCAACCAGATGTTTTTTTCAGCCATTAGTTTTGCTGTTTCTTCATCCATAAGATGACCATGCTCGATCACTTTAACGCCAGCTCTTATCGAACGTTGAATAGCAGGTGGCATATAAGCATGGGTAGCCACATAGGTTCCCCAACCGGCAGCTGCCTCAACCGCGGCGTGCAATTCAGCTTCGGTAAACGTAGTGACATCAAGGGGAGTCAGTGGCGAAGCCACACCGCCACCTGCCGTCATCTTGATTTGAGACGCACCTTGCATTAGTTGTTCGCGCGTGCGTTTGCGAACTTCATCTGGGCTGTCCGCAATGACACTTCCGCCCAAATGTTCTATACGACTCATAGCATCAGGGGTTCGCGGTAATTCCCAGAGTTCACGGAAATCCCCATGGCCACCTGTTACGGTAATAATTGCGCCGGATGGATAAATACGGGGGCCGGGAATAATATTTTCGTCAATGGCACGCTTAAGTGAGAAGACAGGACCACCCATATCCCGGACTGTGGTGAATCCACGCATCAGTGTGGCTGTGGCTTCGGCACCCGCAAGTAGTGTTGTGTATCCCATGTCGTTTGATATCATCTGTGCTGGAGTAGGGCGGATCAGCATCGCATGCCAGTGCATGTCGCTAAGGCCTGGCATTAGCACTTTGCCATTACCGTTAATGACCTGAGTTTTGGCTTGTTTAGTTACCGGAATAGGCGTGTTCGTAATCCGTTCAATGATGTTACCGCGGACCAGGACATAAGATGGTCCGGAAAGCGTGGCATTTTTCCCATCAAAGATACGCACATGTTCAAAAATAGTAACCGCAGGCTCCTCCGCCCTAGCGCCAATAAAAAAGACCATACAAAGGGTAAAAACGATGGCTACAGACCTTATTTTTATAATCACTGAAGAGCTCCTGTCAAATTGCTTTATTCCCTATATCGATTCTATTTACATTTTCGATGGAATTATAAATTATAATACTGATGTTAAGCCTTGAGAAAAAAATTCAAGCAGAAAAAAGGTTAATATAGTGATATGGTATAAAATTTAATTGATCCTAATATTGAATGAAAGAGAGTAATGGATATTTTACAATGTTTAAAAAGTTTCACTACAGTTGTTGAATGTAATAGCTTTGTGGCTGCTGCGCAAACACTGTCTATTTCTTCTTCCAAGATAAGTAAGCAAATTACGCATTTAGAATTGGAGTTAAAAACCAAATTATTTATCCGATCCACGAAGCAGTTAATATTAACTGATAAAGGGCAAATGTTATATGAGAAGGTTGGGAATTTATTTGATGAATTAAAAGTAATCAAAGAAATAGCTCTTCAGGATCTTCCCCTCGATTTGGTTACTTTAAAATTGTGTTTAACGGTGAGCCCTGCGGTGCTTTACTTAACCAATTTAACAACCCAGTTTATGGAGACTCATTCTGGAATTGCCATCGATCTGCACATTGGTTCAAATAGTGTGGATATGTATGAATATAACTTTGATTTAGCAATAACATTTGATGTAATTCGACAACCTAATATGATTTGTAAAAAGCTATTTTCAATTCAAAGAGATATTTATGCTTCTCCAGAATATTTGGAAACCCATGGTTATCCTGCTACCCCAGACGAATTAATCAATCATAATTGTTTAATTAACACGATTTATGGCCTACAAAATAAGTGGATATTAAATTCACAAATTATTCATGTGTCGGGTAATTTTAAAAGTAACAATGCAGAGGTCTTAAAGCAGGTGGCTTTAAATGGACTTGGTTTGATTTGGGTTCCTTATTTTTCCGTGCAAGAAGAAGTTCAGGCAGGCAAACTATTGCGAGTATTACCTAATGACAAATCGCCTGAAATCATGCTTTATGCAATTTACAAAAAGCATAAAAGAAATAATGAATATATTGATTTATTCGTGCAGTACCTATGTGAGAAAATAGTTACAGACCGGATAATAGAACTTGATTAGCTAGGCTTCATGTAGGCCCCCTTTACGCCCAGGATTTTGGAGATCATAGGTAACAAACTGAACAACAATAGATCTAATTTGGGGCGGGGAGATTGTTTTTCCACTTATAGCCAGAGTCGCAACTCAAATAGCTATATTCCTTTAAATTTTGTCATTGTAATCTACCCAAATCGGTGATAATACCCAACACAATTATTAAATTCGGAACTGATATATAATGTTAAATAAGAGAAAATTTACAGGAATTAATGTCGAGACCCTAGTGCTAGTTGCTGTTTGGGAAACCCCTTTTATCTTTCAGGGATGTTTTAAAATTACTGAACTACAAGGGAGCAATACTGCTTTGTTTTTCTTTAGATGTCAGGCTAATCAGGTGCAACAATCAGATATTCTTCATAATGATTTTTCATGTGAACAATATGAATTTACCCACTTATATAATGAAGAAGGTCTGATTCAATTAAGTAACCTGGATGAGGCGCAAGAAGATGCTCTTTATTTATTAACATATGCTCTACATGTAACCTTGGGAGAGATGCTATCTAGTAGAAAAACACATTTTACTTCGATAGATGATATTGCAATGCAAGCACTGATTAATAAAGTAAGGCCAATTTTAAATAGAGAATTAACTTTACCTGAAGAGGATCATATTGGATTTGCTGTGGCAATGGATTTTTGTCCAAAAGAAGACACAGCTTTATTAGCTGCTTTGGGTTTACTCGGGAAATTAAATTCTAAAACTATAAACACTCATTAGAAATTATTATCGAGGTCATTATTTAAATATTTTGCGTTCATTTATACCAATTAATCACCCTAAAACCAATACCAACGAACAAAAAGACCTGACTCTTGTTTAAACCTATTAGCGAACAATACTCATTCTTATTTAAAAGCAAATGCTCGCGGACGTGGGTGTTATATGAAAGAGCCCTTTACAAGTGCACGGCACCAAAAGGATAAAGGGAAAATAAATAATTTTTTTCTGTTCGCTCTTTTAATTCAGTTGCTACATGCTGTACTAGGCTTGAAGGTAATGGAATGGTAGGATGTAGCGTATGTATTAATAATAATTTTAACATCTGTAAATCATTTAAAAGTTCAGATTGCCCATTTTGGTTAAAAAACCATAATAGAACGGCGGAGGCTATAGCTTGCAGTGTGCAGAATTTTTTTCCATAAATAAACCACTCATAGGGTTCGTGATAAGGCACGCAAGCAGGCCGTTCTTGTATCCATTGGACCATGGCTTGTATTTGTTGTCTAAGCTCATTCAATAAAGGAATAATTTCTCCATCCGCTTGTAAATAATCCTGAATCTCATCCCAATATTGGTTAAGCGCATTAAATACAATGTCCCCACCATGGCAGGATAGGGTGATGCTTGCTAAGTCAATTTCTGGTGGTGTTATCGTAAGATTAAAAAATGCTTCAGCCTCATCTATATTCTCTTGCTTATTTCGTCCAAAAACAGCAGTCATCTGCAACAAAATAGAATGCAAATTCACTAAAGAATTACCATCACCAAAGCTGATTAAAGGCACGTCACGTAAGATTTTTTGAAACATACCATGGTAATATTCATCACGTAAATAATAACGCGCACCTAGAACTTTGGCCAAATCAGTAAGCATTGCTTCGCATTGAGTGGGTACTAAATACTTACATATAGAAGAATATAAAGACATTTTCTTGGGGAAGAAATTCAACGCTCTTAAACTGATAATGCTACAAGACTCTGCCAATAAGTAATCTGCAAACGCATGGACCATTGTTTCCTGCGCATGAGGTATTGCAAATACGGGCTGACCATATAATTTTCTTTCTAAAGCAAATTGCATTACTAAGCGTAAGGCTGTATCAGTAGCACCTAAAGCTAAACAAGGCGCTACAGAACGGGTTACATTAAACACTTTGAGCAATATTTCTAAGCCTTGCCCTGATGTTCCAATCCGTGCGCTGGCGGGAATTTTTAATTGTTTAAAAGAGAATGATCCCATATCTGCACCACGGACGCCATGCGTGCGAATTTTGCCATGCGTTTGAAAATTTGTTTCATTTAAAAATTGTTTATCCACTAAATAAAAAGAATAGCCCCGAGGGCCATGCTGCTGATTTTCACTTACAAAGACCATATATGCATGAGCCTTAGTGGAATGATTAATTAACCATTTTTTACCATTAATAACTACATTCTCCTCATCCAAGACAGCGAAACATTCATCAGCTAATAAATCTGAGCCATGCTCGTGTTCGGTCAAGCCCATGGCGATACGATGGCCTTTTTTTATTAAATCCTTAGCTAACTCCAGCCCTTCATCTTTGCCGGCAATCCAGGCAGGACAGGCTCCCAAAAAGGGCATACAAAATGAAAGTCCCAACGTTAAGTCTCTTTGACTAATGATACGTAAAATAAAACCCATTTCTTCAAAATTATTTAGTTTTCCTCCATGCATTTTAGGAAGTAAGTAATGATGCAAATCCATTGCATAGAGGTATTGTAATAAATGCTCAGGATATTCTTCAGCTTCATCTGCCATGCGAATGTTTTTAAAGGATAAAATATTTTTTTCCTCATGTGCAGAACCAAGGTATCTATCTAGAACTTTTCCTATTTCCAATTGAGGATAAACGTTTTTCTTTTGCATATTCATCTCTTAGAAGCGTGTAAAAATAGTTATAGTATAGTTGACGAAATTAAATATGCGGCTACACTTGTATAAATATTGTGCAGTGCGAGAAAATGATGAGCGAACAGACTGTATGCAATTTAGAACAATTCTGCTGTAAATTTATCAGTAAAGAATTAGGTGCAAAACAAGTTGATGTACAACAAAACTTTGATTCATTAGGGCTAAGCTCCATTCAGGCTCTCTCCATCCTTTCCGATCTGGAATCAGCTTTAGATATTTCTCTACCCGAAACCTTATTTTGGGATTGTACAAATGTCCGCGAGCTTACTCTCTATTTGTCCGAAAACTATGAACAGTTAGAACAGAAGATGAAGGTATAAATCTTTTACGTTGGTTGCCCACTTACTTTTTTAACCTGCTAAGGTGTATCATGGAATCTATTGCTTCTGAATTTGTAAATAAAAATTTAGCCCACCCTAATAAAATTGCGGTGGAGTTTTTTGCACACAAATCCTCAAAAGTCCAAGTCAATTATCAAATGCTGATTCAGCGGGCTCAAAATTTAGCCCAACACCTCATCGATTCGGGTTATAGCAATCAGCGGTTGTTAATTATTATTGAGCCTGGCATTGATTATATTATTGCTTTTTGGGCGTGTATCTTTGCAAAAGCAATTGCGGTCCCTGTAATGGTCCCCTTAAATAAAAGTGCTGCGGATAATCTTAACCATATTGCCCATAATGCTGGAATTGGTGCAGTATTAACGAGCGAAAGTATTCAGAAAAAATTGCGGCAATTGTATGCGATTAATAAATTGGCAAACAATCGTATTACTCAATTCGCTCATAAATTGCTTAGGAAAGTACACCAGAACATTAAGCTAAGTATTAATGATGTTTCTTGGATTATTGGAAGTCATTTTTATGAAAATGCTAAACCCTATACCTTGGTCCCAAATATCGAGCATGACCAAATTATTTTTTTACAATATACCTCGGGCTCAACCAATAATCCTAAAGGCGTGATGGTTACGAACCGATCCTTATTAGAAAATTTAAAACAAATTAATGATACTTTTGTTTGTAAAGTAGATAAGGTGATTAGTTGGCTGCCTCCCTATCATGATATGGGCTTAATTGGTACGATGTTATGTTCATTATTATATGGCAAGACATTATATTTACTGTCACCATTTGATTTTATTAAAAATCCTCTGAATTTCTTACGTGTAATAACCGAAGAAAAGCCCGAAATTTCAGCCATGCCTAATTTTGCTTATCGATTACTGGCAAGTAAATTGAGGTCTGGGGATGCGTCTGCCTATGATTTAAGTTCGATGAAGTTTTGGCTCAATGGAGCGGAACCCGTAAATCACCATACTATGGATAATTTCGTTCGGGTTTTTTCTAAAGTAGGCGTTAAACCTGAAACAGTATATCCGGTTTATGGTTTAGCAGAGGCAACCTTATTGGTGAGCGGTGCAAAAGAAGCAGGGGAAGCCTATTTGACCATCTATATAGATAAAGAGGCTTTTTTTGACAATAAAATTGTAATTGTGGATGAGAGTCATCCTCATGCTTTAGCGACAGTCAGTTGTGGTCGCGTTGTAGATGGTATCGATTTTCGAGTTGTTAATCCCGAAGATACCCACCTTTGCCAAGAGATGGAAATTGGAGAAGTTTGGCTTGCAGGTCATAATATCACTTCAGGATACTGGAAAAATAAAGAAGAAACCACCAAGTCCTTTCATAATACGTTAGACACCCACGAGCAAAAATATTTCCGTACCGGCGATTTAGGATTTATCTATCAGCAACAGGTGTTTATTACAGGGCGTCTTAAAGATTTAATTATTTTAAATGGTAAAAATTATTATCCCCAAGATATTGAAGCTTTGCTGGAAAAAGCCGATCCAGCGGTACGTGCCGGCTGTAGTGCTGCATTTGCCGTAAAATATGAAGATAAAGAAAAATTAGTTATTGTTTGTGAGGTAAAAAAAGTGGTGGATGTTGAGCTGGTAAAACGCAATATCCAAGGAAAAGTTGCTCAAAATTTTCATATAACAGTAGATGAAATTGTGCTTATACAATCTCGTTCCATCCCGAAAACTACCAGCGGGAAAATAAAAAGAAAGCAAACGCTACAGCAATATCTGAATCATGAACTTAAAGTAGTAGCTTAATTTAATTATTAAGGAATTTTGTAATGAAAAAAACAAATCAAATAGAACCGTCTGTTTTACTTTCAAATGATAAAACACCCATAACCTACTTTAAAGTTGCTGAAGAGGCTAGTGATAAAGTGCTCTTATTTCTTCACTGTGGTGGAGGCCATATTAATGAAGCCTATCTGCGGATGGCCGCAGGGCTTAACCAATTAGGAATAGGCTGCTATTTAATGGATTTACGTGGACATGGTCTGTCTGGTGGGAGACGCGGTGATACTCCGGATAAAAGCCAATTATTTGCAGATATGGATATAATGCTGCAATTAATTCAGAGTGAAAATCCTCACGCTAAAATTCTAATTGGAGGCCATTCAATTAGTGCTGGTTTAATTCTTAATTTCATAAATCGGAACGTGCAGCCGATTGCAATTAGCGAACTTTATTTTATTGCACCAAATTTTGGACGTTATTCTAACACTTACCGCATCTATCGTAAGGATTTATTTGTTAAGTCAATTAATTGGTTTAAACTATTTGCTTACCGATGGAGTAAGCATAATTATTATAAAAATGATTACGTTGTGACCTTAAGGGTTGATAAGCAAATGTTGAAAAAAGACCCTTTGTTGATTGCTCAATATACTAATGAAATGGCAGATGCACTAACCCCGCAGACCCCTATTCAGTGCATAAGTAACCTAAAAATTCCTTTCAATGTTATTGTAGGTGGTAAAGATATTTTATTTAGTGCTAAATTATTACAGAGATTTTGTAATAAGTCGTCCCAATTAAATCAGTTTATTATTGTTCCAGAGCTTAATCACTTTTCGATTATTAAAGAAGTGCCGCAATTGTTTAAAAAATCCTTGGCTGCCTAATAGAGGCCTGTTGCAAAAAGATTAAAGTTAAAAAATCTTGGGCGGATCTATTGGGACTGTGACCAACTCGTTAGGATTATTTTTATCTGGAAGAAAGCCATATTCCAAGGGTGGCAAAGGGCTTCAAGAAAAACCCGCCACAATCGCTGCTGTAAAATGTTTGACTTGTTTAAGTGGGTTGATAAATATCTTTACCCATTGTATTTATTCATCCGCTCTAAAGAATGATGAAAAATTTTTAGCAATTTCTCGGTATTAAACATGACCTTCTTACTATTTGCTGTATGCGTAGAGTGTTTTCGCATAAATGCTATAGTGTAAAATAGCCTATAAAAATCCAATCTTGATTGTTCGGATTTATCAAGATGTAAGGCGGCTGCCCAGTGATCAGTATATACAGTATCGAGACCTTCGAGTTCAAGGCAGGTGCTTGTTAACGCAATCACTAGCAATGAATCACCAAAGCAAATTTCATCAACATCTACGATGCCTGTAATTTTACCGTTGAGCACCATGACATTTCGTTCGCTCGCATCCCATAAAAAAGGTCTTGGTCGAACAACTTTAAAATTCTCTTCCATATTTTGTGCAATGTTAAGAACTTGGCTCGCTAATTGTGGGTTAAAAACAGTGGTATTAGTTAACTGCTCTTTGTAAAACATCAGTCTTTTTGATAAAAATTCATACCATGTCGTTTCGATTGAATTATCCTCATAACTATCAAGAATACCAAAGCCATGTCCTTCTTGAAGCCTGTTACAAAGAGCTTGTATGTTAATCATCTCAAGAGCTAAATTTTTCTTATCTATATCAGTAAGTTGAGGATATACATTTATAAGATCATCACCTGGCAATCGCTTCATTAATAACGCTGGATACGGGGAATACTCACCATCTAAATCTGATTTAATAAATTCGGCTAGAGGAACCCCCTCAGGTAGAAGCATTTTCTGCCATGCAAGAGCAGCATGAAATTTATGCTTGTGACAGACATCAGTCATACGTATTACGTATTCTGCAGCCGTAGTCTTAACAGCATATACAAAATTCTGCTCACCAGTTGGCATTCGAGTTGTAGATAGAACCTTTTCCTTTGTCATTGCACAGACAACAGAGGAGGTGATTTGTTCATTTATTGTCAAATTAGTGGTTTTCATTAGGCGAAGACAACTTAATCTTAATTATATTAAGTATATCATTTAAATATTCCTCCAAGCCTGTCTTTATAGGGTGAATAAATTCACTGAGTAAAGCAATATTAAAGGTGACATGGTAGTCACTATTATTAACTATCCCACCTATGACTACCACTCAATCATTTAATTGGCATTACTTCAGGCATTTTGTATTTACCCTGAAGTATTGATTTGCCAGGGCCATACAAGCGAAGAATCAGATAAAAATCTTTTTCTGGAATGGGTAGATAATTATTATTTTTCGAATTGGATTGCTCATCAGAACTTAAAAAGATTGTATAATAGCCTTCTGAATCAGGTTTTAGTGTTCTATCGCCGCGGCTATGACGGTTCATTTCATTATGTGCCATCAACCTATTGTCTATTCCGTAAACTGTGATAGACCAAAATTCACTGACATCAGGGGCTTTAAAGCGCATTTTATATTGTTTCCCTTTGCTCCCGTTTAATTGTTTACCATCCGAATCAAGATCTGTTTTTATATACATTGCTTCGGAAGGAGGTAGTCCCCATTGTCCTAGATATGTCCCTTCCGCAAACTCATCCCGGGGGGACTCGCCTAGTTCTGTTCTAGTTCCAAGTAATTTTCTTGCATCAGTCATTCTTGGTGCAAGTTCCTCTAGTTTTTTTATGCCTAATTTTTTACCAACTTCGGCCGCTTCTAATTGCTCCTCTGTCAAATCCTTATTACAAGGCGCTAATCCGATTTCTTTATATTGATTTAACCATTTTTTGTCAGCATGAGCTAAGGTTCCTTCGCACAATATAAAATTCGCAATTTCAATCCAATTATTCTTTTTAGGGTCGGGGTAGTGGCGTTGTTTTTGTTTTGGCCCTTTGACCCCTAAGTATTGTGACAGTGTTCGTACATTCCATTGGTCCATGTAATTTTGAGCAATAACTTCGTCCTTAGTATTTAAAGCCATAATACGACCCATTAACTTTACCAAGTTAGAGTCCACCCGAATAACTTCAGTGATACTTTGAGGAATTTCACCGTTCCAGTTTTTTGAGGCAAACATGAATCGACCACCCTTAGTCCCTCGGGTTCTTGAGCCAATGATTGCGTCGGTATAATGTCCCATATCCATTGTGTGTAAAATCCAGTATCGTCCTTTATCCATATCAGGTACCGTGACAACTACTGGCTCAGCCGCTACATCAAGCCACCCCATCAGATGTAAGGTGTCATTATTTATACTAGGGTGTGCAGTATAAGTGTCATCAGCAATTTTACGAATATTTTGAAATTGATTTAAGGGATAATCAGATTTAACTGCCGTCTCATAAAAGAAATTATAAGCTTGAACCATGGGGTATGCATAAATGAATGCTTCTTCAGCCATTTTATCTGAGATATTGCCTGCAAAGGAAGGTAGGGACATAAAGTAGAATGCAGCCAGTGATTTTTTATTCATAATTGTTCGATATTTGATGGTTGATTAAAATATAGCTAATGAATTTTAACTTTTCAAATAGATGATTTTTTTATTTCTTTTACAAAAAAGAAATAAAAAATCGCCTCCCGAGGTTCGCTATAATGATTAAATTCTGAATGATAGCGAAGCTCCTTTGGATCAAGTTCTTTTTTTTCACAAAATGCGGTAGGCAAAGCCTTCCCCTCGATTATGGGAGGAGTTCGAATTACGCTTCATCCTTTGATCAAGGACCTCGATCGTTCTTTAAATCACAGTTTAATATTTGTTTTATCTTTGGTTGGTAATACATGGAGTTGTTTTTCACTGTCCAATACTCACATTTTCCGATAGGAGACCGTCGCCTTTCTCCATTTCTTTAACAAATTTATAATTAATTTAACATCACATTTGATAAGCATAGGATTAATTTAAGAGCAGCGCTGCTAATTATGGCTCTGATTTACCTACAATCTAAGTTTTAAACTGCATGTTTAATCCTGCAAAAACTTGAGTTGTAGGTTGTGCTATTCCCTTAGTTGATACTGAAAACTGTGGCTCAATAAACAGGTTAATACAGTTTTTCCGGATTGGATTACCTTGCCTAAACCCATACCCAGAGGTATGGCATGACGATCATTTTTAAAATCAAACACCCAGATTGGTGCGCTACGTAAATAAAACCCCTTACCCAATTGTATAAAACCAAATGGCTGTATGGCCATAAGACTCGTATGAGTACGGTTATGAGCACCTGCAAAATCGGTTTGATAAGTCACCAAACCACCATACTGAATTTTTACAGATTCCGCATTAAAATATACTGCTGTTAATCCACCTTGCCACTTACCTGAGCCGAGCTCAGAGGGATTTGCAGTGGGGGCCGCAATCAGAGGCCCAACCCCAGCACTGACTGATGGATTTCCAGTATCAAATAGATATGTTGCCAAGGCGTTGAAATCCCCAGAGCCACTTTTTTTATTAAAAGCTGATATTGGATAGGTTGTAATAGGCATTGATGCCCTTAGTAAAAACTTTCCAATCGGTTGCGCGTAACGCACCCATCCGGTATCACCTGTTTGGTCAAATCCTGAAATATCAGAATAATAGTTTTGGAAATTTAAGGCAGTCATATTTGCTAAAGGATTATTAGCTTGAGCATCTGCATTGTCTGAGCTAGCTGTGGTATTTAAAAAAAGTAAAGCGAAAGATAACAGGTTAAATGTAATTTACTTTCCGTGATAATAATCTATTCAAAATAATAGAGCTTTTAATCAAACCTAACTTAAAATCCGGTCAAAATCAAACTGATACATAGCCTGATGAGGATAAATATCAGGTAAAGAAAAGCGGCCTAAAATATAAAAAAGAGAGGGTAAAAAAGAACCTTAATTAGTAAAAATTAGGATTAGCCCCATTGGAATATATCTGCTAGACTCGTCATAAAAAGATAGGGACTACGCATACTCACGGAAAACATCAAAGTATTTCGTCATAACTATTATCCCATGCTTAGGATACGGAGATTCTATGTCTAATAAAAAATGTGTAGCATTTATCTCAATGCTTTATTGTTTTATTTGTCCCCATACCAACGCTCAAACTCTTACAGTAAAGCCATGGGAAACCGCATCTGAAGTCCCAGGAGTACCCAAAGGAACTATAATGACCCCAGCATATTCTAAAGCACTTGCTCGGAATATTTACATATGGGGTTGGCCATTAGTGAATTCTTACAACCGTCGTACGATGTTTGCAAAAGCACCAGCACCAGGTTTAAATGGTGGAATTTTGCCAGTTGCTCCTGTTGGCTATGTCTCCATGCTTACTGATTATATTTCTCCTGCTCAACGCTGGGTGGCACATCCAAACCAAGATGTGGTTTATGGTTTTGGATTTGGTGCTGTAAATGATGAGCCCGTTGTATTACAAATTCCTGATTTCGGAGATAGATTTTGGGTTTATGCAATTTATGATGCAAGAACAAATGAATTTTCTAAACTTGGCAAACAATATGGAACTAAACCGGGCAATTATCTCATTGTCGGACCTAATTGGAAGGGGAATATACCAAAAGATATTAAAGGGGTAATTTATGCCCCCACAGAGCTGGTTGCTATAGGGCCAAGAGTTTTTATGAATGATTCTGCTGAAGATAGAGCGGCTATTCAATCAGTTATAAATCAGATTGTAATTTATCCTCTTAGCAAATATACCGGAAAGTCGCAGACTGTTGATTGGAAGAATGCCCCCATCTTTAAAACCCAAGGTAATACCGAAGGCGAAACACAATGGGTTGATCCTGCTTCTTTCTTTAATCAATTACCGGGGATACTTGATAAAGTGCCCCCATTACCTGGGGAGGAAGGGCTATATGCTCAAATGAAGGCATTGCTTGCGGCAGCTTCCTCTAACCCCGAAATTGCTCAACTGATACAACAAGTAGCAATTAATACAGAAAAAGAGATTATTTCTGAATTTTTTAATTTTAGAACTAATGGCGTCAATCTTCCTGGTGGCTGGACATCTCCCCCTAATGTAGCTCGTTGGGGGTATGATTATGCGACGCGAACCGCAACAGCTAAATCCAATATGTATGTTAATCAACCCGCTGAAACGCGTTATTTTTTTGCAGAAGTAGACAATAAAGGACAACGTCTAAATGGAAATAGCAACTACACCCTAACCTTCCCAAAATTTCAAACCCCGCCTGCAAATGGATTTTGGTCTTTGACAATGTATAACTCACTTCACTTTTTCGAAAAAAACAATCTCCATCGATACTCATTAGGAACTAAAAATCTTAAGAATATGAAATACAATAATGATGGCTCCTTAACTATTTATATTCAAAATGCTAGCCCTGGTAAAGAAAAAGAATCTAATTGGCTGCCTGCTCCTCAAGGAAAATTTGAAATGACTATTCGTACTTATTGGCCAAAGGAAGAAGTTAATGAAGGGCATTGGTCACCACCGCCCGTTATTCGAATGAATTAATCACTTACATAACTCTTGTATTGATGCTCTTCGTTGTGTGTATGGAAGGGAAGACGCTCAAAGCAACATCGATTATTGAGTTTTGATAAATTTTTTAACGTATATTTAGAGATGAAATGATGCAAAAAATTATTAATACGTTTTTTGGAAATACAGTACTAGGAGCTCTTTTATTAAGCTCAATGATTGCGACCGCTAAAGCAGCTATCCCGTTATGGACTTTTGATCCTATAACTAGTACCAATATTATTTTACCATATAATGGAGTTGCCCTCGTCCAATATAAAATAACCAATCAGTCCAGGAGAACACATAATTTAATTATGAATCCGATTCGAGGTGTCACGCAAATTACTACAGGTCAAGGAGTTTGTGGTGCTGTCTTTTCTCTCCGCAATAAAGAATTCTGTACTTTATCTTTACAAATAGCTGGGAGTCAGTTAAATAGTCCAATTACCGCTGGCCCTATAGTTTGTCAAGAGGGGAATCCGAATCAATGCTATCGACCAGGCGCAGCTAATATGTTACACATTATCCCAGCCCCGCCGATAACAAATGCACTAATTTCCGTGACAAAATCTCCTTTGACGATGACGATAAATGGCCCCACCGGTCAATTGATAATTAACAACAATTCTACTGATGTTACTGCTACAAATATTAGCTCAAGTTTTGCAGGGACTGCCTTAAATGGCCAGGTTACAGAAACAGGCAATACCTGCAATAGCGTTGCACCCGGAAACAGTTGCATCTTAACTTATTTACCAGGCAATAATGTAGTCCCGCCAACTAATTTTAGTATTCAAGGAACAAATACTAATATTTTAACAGCAACTATAGATATTCAAGGTGGTGGCGTTATTGCGTGTATGGGAGGAGGAGCCCTCAATTTAATAGCCGCACCAGCTAATAACGGTCTGGTTAGTGCCTGGGGTGGGGCTGGGACGATTACTCACGCACAAAATGATCTTAATGGTGCCGCCAATACCACAACCATTGTAAATATGCTAGGCAACAATAATGGAATACCTTATGCAGCTCAGATTTGTGCTGAACTTGAAGTTGACGCTCAAGGTAATACACCCTGCCAAACAGGGGTCTGCTATAACAATTGGTTCCTTCCGGCCAAGGATCAGCTCGCCTGTTTATTTACCAATCGTGCTACTATCGGTGGTTTTGGTGTGGGGTTTTATTGGACTTCAACTGAGTCATCTACCACTCCCGCAAATCTATCCTGGATTCAGAATTTCAGCAGTGGTAGCCAAAATACCGATAATAAGTTCAACAATGCTCAAGTGAGATGCGTAAGATCTTTTTAAATATTAAATTACAGAAATGAGCAAATGTGAATTGCAGATAAGTTAATGAGTCCAGTTAGGGGTTCTAGAATATGCCTGATGAAAGGTGGATGCTGTGACTGGATCATGGAAGAAATGACAAAAGTGTTCATTTCAAAAAAATAATAATACTATCATGAGGTTATGTATTGCTCATTAATGTCTGGTATTAATCTAGGTAGATGCGTGATTATTGATAACGCTGTGTGGTATTGAAGTTATCATTTAGATCTTATTACCAGAGTATTCTTCAGGCGCATCAGGGAATTTACTTTCATCTTCCGGGTGTACAACAAAAAAGCGCTGAGGCTCATAAGTTTCTTCCTCTGTTTTTCCAGCCTTTTCTGTCGTTTTAATCTGACTATTTGTTTTTTTTAATGGAGGTTCAATTATTTCGTTTAATGCTCCTTCTTCGTGAGCTCTTTTCTTAATGTTCGATTTGAGTTCTTCCGTATAAAATGGTCTAAAAAGTTCCTGTCTTATTTGTAATGTTTCTATACATTTTTTTGCTTCTTCAACGGTTAAACCGGATTCAAATGCAAGCACTAAAAGCTCTTCATTTGTAAGCTCAACAATTTTGTTAATAACCTCATTAATCTCTTCTTTTTTATTGAGTAAGCTTTTAAGTGATGAATCCTGATAATCAAGATATTCTAGAGTATCTAATAATAGATCATCAGGGAAATCATCTAATTGAACATCTTCTGGTGTTAAATCTTTAAATAGAGCGCTAAAATATGGATCTGCTATGCTACTTTCGGGATCTTCTTGTAGGGACATATAATTAACACCACCCATAATTATGCGAAAAGGATCGGTTAATACTTTTTCTAAAGGTAGCTGAAAAATGGCTTCATCAAACTGAAAGCTACAACCGGGATCTATTCTAACTGCGACTATACCCTGGCCATTTTTATCCGGAACAAATCCAATATTGCTATTATCCCAATCAATCTCACCTAAAAAATAACCTGTAAGGACGACAGCAATTAGGTTTTTTATTTGTTCAAAAGAATAACTTTCACCCTTATATCGGATATGAAGAGGCGATTCCTCATCTACTTCAAAGTCTTCAAACTCATAAAGGATATTAGATGCTCGTCTATAATCCTCTTTGCCTAGAATAGCCAAATGATAATCAGGCTGATATTCGCCTAGTATTTTACTAAAAAGTTTACCTGTAAATACTGCCAAGGCATGTTCATTAACATCTGGCAAATTTTGGCTAGCTAAATTGTTATCTGTAACATGATATTCAATATCATTATTACCAATAAAAATGAATAGCTCCTCTGTTTCTGTAAGCTGTATCTCTTTGTCTTCAATTTTTATATACATAAATGGTAACTTATAGTCCAATTATGATATATTATAGATTATCTGTATTAAATATATTATTTCCATGAAAATAAAGTTTATTGAAAGAATTTCAACATACTTTTAAAAGAAAATAAGACAGGAAAAATTCCCTTCCCCTCAAAAAAAACGGATTAAGGTGCGTGCGGAAGAAATGACAAAAACGTACAATTCACCAAATTCTGCTAACTTATTTAATAATAGGTTCTGTCTCTTCTTTACCCTGTTCTACATTGTCGCCAATACAACTAATGTAGAGATAATTTATCTACTCTATCAGTGTGTTTCAGGGGGAATATTAACCGCTATGTTGTTTTTGATTATCAGATGATCTTTTTACCAGGTCTTGGACAAGGTCAATAAGTGTCTATTTTGGAAAATAGATCTTTCCTAATTGGAAATTTGAAAGAATTTCCCTATTTTTTTATTTAAAATCAAGGTAGTTAAAACAATATTGCTTATTAGATTGCCTTTAGCCATTGTTTTCCACAAGACAAACAAACTGGTACTATTATGAGCATATCTAATTGTATTAAGGTGCGACATGCCAAAGCAAATTCAATATCTTTATAAAATGAAGCCCGTGTTTGATCTGTGTAATCAAGAGAATGTAGTTGAACTCTATAACATGATTTCGGCTGAAAATTTTCTGGCAAATATTGAATTATCGGAAGAGGGTGAAGTACGATTATTGAGTGAATGTGCATTGGATGAAATTAGACTATTTGAAAGTGCATTACGAGAAGAGACGAGAAAAAATAATTTAAATCCTTTTTTTAGAGCGTATATTCGTAACCTGTTTGAATTGCATGAACATAAAAGAGCAATCGAAGAAAAAACTCAGTTATTGGCTTCTTATCCTGAAGAGCAACAAAAACTGAATGAACAATTTGAGAAGAAAGCGACTAGACTTGAAATGCTCAAACGCAGTAATGAACCGGGTATCCAGGAAATTGAAAAAAATTGTGCGGCATTAAAAGCTGAAAGAAATAACTATGAACTATTCCAATTTGTAGTGGTGGTTATTACTATGTTACCGATAGTCCCTTTAGGATTTATATCATCCATTGCCGCTTTAATAGCAATCCCCGTAATATTAGGCGTCGTCCTATTGGAAGAAAAATTTTTTGAATCAGGAAATAGTTTTTACACTGATAAACTAGAGGAATTATATGCGAAACGCTCTTCCTTAAAAGAACCTATCTCTAATTTAGAGATAGATCTCAAATCAACTAGAAGAAGAATAGCTTCACTGGAGCAAGTGAATAGTGACACTCAAGAGCAATTACAAAAATTAAAAGAACAACAAGCCACCTTAGAAAAGAAGATAACTAATTTTAACCTCGAACAATTGGCTCCATTAAACTTAAAAAGCACTTTATCTAAAAAAAGCATGTTTAAAGAAGAGGGAACTCCTGTATCTTTCAAAAATGCTCCGGAGACTGATGAGGCAGTGGAGCAACCGAAGCTCTTTTAAAGAAGCTGGGTTTATAGATATAAGCCCTTATACTCTGAGCGCGTAGTCAGGAGGGTATAATGCTTTTGTTACGATTTAACCGCATATCGAGCCCTAATTAGCACTGGACTCGATATGCAGGCAGGTATAACCACATAGCAACTAATAGGTAACGGCTCGTATACAACGAACAGCAAACTCCCCAAATTTAACATTGGCAAAAGGTTGAGAAACCGGCCCAGGACGAAATTCCTGATACCAAGCGGCTCCTAGTGGATTACTGGAAGCCTCGGTAGAACTCCAATAAAATTGATTAATGGCTAAATCAGAAACAAAACCAAGGAACCATAGATTAGTTGTTATGTTTTCTGTACTCGCAGTACAGCCCGAAGCCGCACCTCCTTCATCCGGTCCCAATTGGCAAATGGCGGGTAAATACCAGGTATCTTGAGGCACACTCCCGCTATTATCTGCAGTGATTTGATAACATAGGCCTGCTGCATAATAGTTGGTTGAAACGGGAGCGCTACTTATAAAGTTATTATAATAACTATAAATATTTTGTGTATTGCAAGCACCATCAGTACCTCCATTACAGTTTGCCTGCCCAAGATATTGAATAGCAGTCTGTCCTGATGGTGCTATTGCATTAGGGAAGGGCACTAAATTTGTTGAGTTTTCAGCTATTCCCCAAAGACTGGTGTCATCAGTGTCCGCACTAGTCCCACTAAGGCCATTTGAACTCCAAATAACAGGGGAGCCAACAGCATCATTATTATCTACTACATAAGCAGTGGAACTATCAGGAATGGAAAATACTAAATAATCATATATTGAAAAAGCCAAAGCGATTGGAGATGATGCATTCAGGCCATCACCTGTGAAAATTATTCCTCCTTTAGCCAAATAAGGAGTTGTTGTATTTGAGGTAATTGTTACAGTACACGTTCCATTTCCTAGAAGAATGGGACAACCAGTACTTGTAACTCCTGTCCATCCGGTAGAGGATAAATCCACATCTACATTCATTATTGTATTCGCTGTCAAATTACTTACTGTAATATTCACCCCTGCCGGATCATTAACAGGAATTATTGCTGTTGAAGGCACAGAAAGTGAGGAGGATAAAACGGTTACACTGGTAGATATCAAATTGGTATTACTACCCTTTATTGTAATAGGCGTGGTTGGCAATGCACTATTTGCAGTCAAGGTAATCGTGCAAGTACTTCCCGGAGTAACCGAGCTGCAATTGGAATATGCGGCATTTAGAGCTCCGCCTGTTCCGCTTAAGTTAACGGTTATTGCTTCTGCATTCACGGATGAAGAAGCGCTGTTTGTCACATAAATGTTTTGCGTGCTTGTGGGGCCAGTTGTTGTCATACTTAATGATAATGGGGTGGAACTAATGAGTGCGGTTGGAGGAATACAATTAATTGCCTGGATATCAAAAAATCGGGCGGAGGTATTGCGCCCTTTAACAGTCACATTAGGCACAAAAAATGTTATTCCAGTATTCGTGTGAAAAGATATAATACAGCTTGCTCCCGGCACTAGGCGAGGAGGGCATCCATTATTTGGTACTACATAATTCAAGAAGTTATTGTCATTAGAAGAGGTACTAATATTTTGTGCCACAATTTTTGATGTATTGGTAATTTTTATCGACCCAGCCTGTGGCAGACAAGAGGAGTTTTGGGCAATCGTTACCACACAGCTTCCTAACCCTTTATTGCATGGAACCTCAGTATTTGCATCAGGTTGTATTTGAATTTGTAATTCAGGGGCTGTAGAACCATGAGCATATAGTTCACCGCATGGTCCAATCAATAGAAAAAAACATGCATAATAGATTATTTTTGTTTTTTCAAATGCCTTAATGTTTTTTCTTAACCACGAGTAAGTTTGTGTAATTACCTTTCTAATTAAATAAAAATTAGAGGCATATTTATGTTGTCTTTTGTCTCTCACTAAATTCCCCTTTATCTCCTTGAGGCATCTTAAGCAAAGCACTCAAATTAATCCATAAAATCAACGAGATAGTATATAGCAAATATTTTTATTTTACCCAAGGAGTAGCGAAAAATGAGGTGTTATCCTTGATAATTTCTGCGGGTAAGCAGCGAACCTTAGAACAGATGCAATTGTTCGCGAAATCTCATTGTATAGCTTAGGTAGGACCTTGGTTTAGTAGAGTAACCTATTAATAGCTCGCGGACTCGGGTCAATATCTGATTTTTCTAGCAGTTAATTCTTATTTTTTTATTTTAACGAATAGTTTTTATCTCATACAGTGTGTTTCTGTTCGAGACATTTCCATATTGTTTTCTTTTAGCCCAAATTTAGCATGCCTTTGATTTGCTTATATTTTTCCTGCTCTGTCTAATAAAAATGCGTACTGGATTTATAGCTATACTCAAAAGTGATGGTTATGATCATTATTTGATCTTTGGGTATTGATATTTACAGGGAGTATTTGTCATGGTGGTTAGTTCAGATTTAACGAAGTTAGGAAGTCCCAGTGCACTTAGTTTACTCGCAAATTCAGAAACCATCCCCGCCATGGTTTCCGCCGGAGTTGTTTTAGCAGTGAGCGCCGCTCTTTTTACCTATGCCGAGTTTAAAAGTTATCAGGAAAAAAAACACAAAGAGAAAGTGGAGAAAGTTAATGCTTTTTATGCGTTACATTTAAAACAAATCACTGTTCCACATCGGGGTAAAATTCATGGTTTTCCTCCCATTTTTCAGTTAATTGACGGCAAATATCAGTCCATGCATTTTACCCCCGAGCAGGTAAAAGATATTGGCTCAGATGTGATTCATGGCTCTGACATCGCCTTATCAAGCTATAGGGAATCGGTGCGTGCAGCAATAAAAAAATTACAAGAATACTATTTTGCTCGTAAAGAGAGTGGAAAAGTTAAAGCGGATGATGTAACGGCAGGGGTGCTTTCCTATTTAATGCAAATGCTGGATACCAAATGCCTTAATTTTTTAGGGTACGATTATGACATTGCCTACCTGGATGCCATTTGTAAATTCATTAATGCCTATTCTTCACAGGATAGCGGCGCAAAAAGCCAGCATTTTAGTCGTTTGGCACCGGTGTATATGCATCTTTTAAAAGCAAAGCAAAAACTGGAAAAACACAAAGAGGTTTTATCATTACAAGAAACGGTGGCGGAATTGAAAGACAGTTGTGTCAGTCACAGCGATCATTTGATTCGTATGTTGGTAAAAATGGTAGTTAATGATGATGATACTGATTTAGCAGATACTGTTGCCCATGAAGAATTGCAAGAGGGCATCCTGCGTCAACATTACATTCATTCAGAAGTAAAAGGAATTGAGATTTGGTCGGATAAAGAAATAAAAATCCCCAGTTCTATTTTTAAAGAGTGGATAAAAAATCTATCGGAATATTACTTAAAATCATTAAGCATTGATTTGAAAGAAGAAAATAAAATTAACTCACCGAATGTGTTCTTTGCTTTGCTCCATAAAGCGAAAAGTATGCTGGAGAGAAAACTGTTGGGGCGTACGAAAGAGCAGGAAGACATTGAACATGAATTAGGGCATATCCGCAAAGTATTTCGTGAAAGTGGTAATTTTATTAGTACCCGCTACAACAAGAACAGCAAGAAATTTGAGATTGTAAGTGATCCTTCACATCTCATTGACCGTTCCCTGGTAATGGCAAACATTGCAAAATTAGCGCATGAGCTCATTTCATTACAATATTTATGTGCTCATCTCTTAAAATCCATTCAGTTGCTAGGGGATATTTATGTCAGTAACCCTGTTCATTTTTGTAAAATTTTTCAGGTCTTGGAAAGTTTATGTATTTTAATTAAAGCAGATGTACTTGCGACTAAAAAAGCATTTATTGAGCTGCAGGAAGACAATCAAAACAACATGCAAATTGAAGAGAAAGAAGCATTTCCTAATCAAATACGTAATTTATTGGAATTGGTTTTTGCAGAAATCAAAGACTTAGGAGAACAAGTAAAAGAATGCCGGCAAATGGCAATCAAAACAATATCTTCGCGTACAGTGAAATCGGTTAAATACGAAATGCTAGAAATAGCCACAGCTATTTCGAAAATGTATTTCACAAATTTCAATGAGTTAAGCGACGAACCCGATCTGGCTCATGAATCAGAAAATGATATTGGTAATGAGGTATCAGAAGAGGAGCTTAAGTACACTGTGGATGTGAGTAGAGAGCGAGAACAAAGCGTAATTATTTTAGAGCAATTAACGCAAAGTATTTATGCACGAATTGTAGAAATTCAAAAAATGGAACTGTATCGCTCCAAAACCTATTTCCATATTTACGATACCCTTGCCAGTATAAAAGATAAAACTCTTGCTTTACTCAATGAAAATTCCAGCGTCCTGGAGCGCCATGATAAGGCCGATAAAATGTTAAGCCTAAGCAATTCACTACTGAATGAAACTTTGACCTTTCTCATGCGGCCAACGGCTGAACGTCAAGCAGGTGCAGCTGCATTTTTTAATAGTATTAAAAGTCAGTTAAACGCTGAGGAAAATGGTGATTTTATTGACCGCCATCATAATATTATTTCACGTTATATTTATACCAATATATGCAGTCAGGGGTTTTTCCGTACGGATACACGTAAAAAAATGGCCACGTTTGAGGAGGCTTGTTTGCAAGCCACTCATTGAGTGTTTAACAGTTCTCGAGCGGCAACGGTTCAATCGTAGAATATTAGCGCCACTTGAAAACTTATTTGGTTGCATTGTATTAAGGCTTACCATTTCATTTATTAGGCAAGATTGAAATGCACATCAATATAAGGGAGGCAAATATTGCCTCGAGCCGTCGGTGTATGGTACGAGGCAATACTATTGATTTCTATTTACTTAGCGCAGCGATGCCATTCTCTATAAACATTGCGGATGAAGCTTTCCCCACCTTTTATTCCCCCGAGGAGTAATTACTCAATGTAGGGATTGCTCGATGAGTGCAGACGATGCTTTTATTTTTTTATTCTTGAACGTAAGTTCCTCACAAAGTATAATATCGGAGCATCATACATAATATAATGAGAATTAATATGTCCATTGAAGACATCAGTAAAGCTGGACTATTACATGCGAGTACTATCTATCACTGGGCTGTAAATGCATTTATCCGTTCCTCACAGAATGAAGAGCAACCACACACACTTCAACCCATTGACACAACAAGAGATATTATTTGTATTCTTTTACAATTGTTGCAACTCGTTATCACTAAAACGTTTCCCAATATAACGTTAGATAAAATTAAAATAGAGGAAGATCTTGCTCAAATGAGCTTTGATGGGCTTGGATACTATATAGAATCACATTTAGACTCAGATTTTAATCTTAGTCCCAGAGGCGAACATACTAGCGATGGTTTGGATGAAGATCTCGAAATCAGCATGTGCGATTTTGATGTCACTATTAGTGAACTGAAACAAACTATGAATAACCTTTTAGGTTTAAACTCTTATACATTTGATAAAACAGTTGAAGAATGTGAGCGAAGCTTAAAAGAAAAAAGAGATAACTTTTATAAAGATACAGGCTTTAGTGAGATAGAAATTACGGAAGTAATAATACCTTCAGAGAGTAAAGGCTATGAGAGTGAAGATATTCAAAAAGCATTAAACTATATGGATTTATTTTGTACGCTACTGGTCAAGTATTGTTCGGACTTACATCAATCGAGTATACTTATGGATAGCTCATTTAACGAGGAAGGGGCAACTATTGTAGAGCGTCTAAAGAAAAAATTTGACTTAAAATCAACTCAGTTAGGAGGCCATGCTGCCTTAAATAAGGGGTATTTATCTCCAGATGCTTATAAATTTTTTCAATTAAGTGTAAATAAATATGGACATATTTTAGCATTTAGAGGTATGCACAAAGAAACCAGAAACATCGATTCAATGTCATCTTTTGTTAAAAATGTTGCTGAGCAGACCTCGAGTTTAAACCCTTCTATAAAATTGACTATCAGAGGTAAGCCACCTACTTATAAAAAGAAAAC
Organism: Legionella lytica; assembly: GCF_044626755.1. Taxonomy (GTDB): domain Bacteria; phylum Pseudomonadota; class Gammaproteobacteria; order Legionellales; family Legionellaceae; genus Legionella; species Legionella lytica_A. Next base: position 27,381 of record NZ_JBGORX010000010.1, read on the forward strand.
TTCACACACAGGGATTTGTGCTGGAAGCTTATCATTAAGTAAAGAAGAGGTCCTCCGAAGAAACTTAAGGATCTTTAATTTAGATAGCTTTAGTTTTTTGAACCAAAAAGACGAGAATTTCACTAATTCGCATGTCAGTTTTACTGATAAAGAAGAATCAATTGCAATACAGATTAGCCCTACGACAACTTTTTTAAATCAATTAGTGAACAAAAAAATTATCCAAAATATTAAAGTAGTACAATTGAGCAATAATAAAACCGCTTTAAAATGTCAGCATAAACCTTCAGGAACGTATAATATCTTGATTCCTTCTGTTGATGAAAACAATATTCACCTAGATTTCTTACAAGATAAAATCGGTAAAGAAATTCATGACTTATCAATTTTGGGTGCGGCGGCTGAGCAAAAATGGAAGGTATATTCGGGTAGTTACCATGTGGAGGGTGTCTATGAAATAATGGATTCAGAAGAGTTTATGTTAGCCAGTTTTGATCCTCATACATCAACCATTTCTATAATAGTGGCTGATAGCGATCTAGCATGGTATGTATCTCCTGACACCTTACTGGAAGAACAGAAAAAACTTTATGAGCAGATGCAAGAAAAAGAAAGAAACAGCTATAAAGAAAGCCAATTCAAAATGTGGGATCCGGGCAAAATAAGAAGACGTGGCGCATTTATAGAGCCCTCTGATATTAATAATCAAAGATTTTATTTTGAATCGAGTGAAGACTCCTTTGCAGGGGCCTGCACTAAATTAGACGAACTTTTAATGCGCTTAAACTGGAATCCATCTTTTCAACAGGAGTTAGGAATCAATGCAGTGGAGCATCCTTCGGAGATCGATACCCCATTTTGTCCTTCTTCTTTAGGCTCCCAGATATTTTTATTACCTGGAGGTCATGCCATCTACACCACTAGTCCAGAGCAATTTTTGTTTGTTATACGTGAAATTCAACAGCTAGATAGGTATAAAAAAAATATTCGCGTCAATATCAATTGGCTTTTAATGGATATTAGTGATGAAGCCAAGAGGATTTTAAAAGACATTATTATAAATGGCGTTGTTCAAGTTAAAGATTTATCAGGTGAACCTGCATTTTTTATCGAGCAAGCATTTTATTTATATATGAACGTTATTAACAAGGATAAGCAGGGAACCAAAGTAAAAACTAGAATCTTACAGCCTTTATTAATAACACGAGTTGAGGAATACAAAGAAAAAACTATTTTGAATCTTATTGAAATAATAGCTACTAATTCGCCAATCGACCAACAAAAAAAAGCTGTAGAGGAGTATAATTTAATGGTTGAGCGCTACATAATGGTAAAATCCTACCTTTTTCTAGCCAAAGAGGCCTCAACATCATCCCAAAATACCTTACTTAAATTCCCTGATGAATTAAAAGTTTTAATAACAGATAAACTTAACTGTGTTCAGCTATCTACAGAAAATATTTCCCCCAAAATTCAAGACACAATAACGCAATTGGAAAAAGAGCATCGAGAGATTTTTTGCAATCCGTTATTAAATCCCTCCACAAATCCCTGTACTTTTTTTGCAAATAGGTCGGAGGAGCATTTTGAAACTGTTTTAGAACAAGGTATATGCTTGACCATTTGAAATGGGATGACCTAGAAGGGCAACATCAAGTTCACTTTTAAACCGTTAAAAGGTAGGTTTGTTGAATTTTAGGAGCAAAGAATCTCAATGGCAGCGGCATTTCAAGGACTTTAACTTTTTGAGTATCTTTGTTATTTAATCGCCATGCCGTTGGAGCTCTTTAATCTAGAGGTCCATTGACCTCTTCTCTTGAACGCTTAGCTCAGCTAAAACATTTAGCTCTGACAACAATGCCTCAAGATGATCCAGTTTCTTTTGAGAATTAGGTTCGTTCGTTGAAAAAAATACCCTTGCCTTATCAGCATCAATTTGCTCTGTAAATAAGTGGTAATTTGTCTTTGTCTTATTAAATAAACTCTCTTGCTCCTTCCATCTCAAATAATATTCACCATAGGTGAATGGTGGTGGTTTACCCTCAGCCAATGCTTTATGTATGCGCCAAAATACATTATATAAATCCATTAAGGCTATTTCTTTTTGCACTTTTCTTATAATTGAGGATGTGGGGGCATTGAAAATGATTTTAACCTCGTCACGAATAGTTTTTAAAATCGGAAATATTGGTGATTCATTACCAGGAAGTTTCATTTTTTTAAATTCCATCATCATTTGATGATGAGTTATCATGTTGCCATGGTCAAGGAGCGGGCGTGGTTCAGCTGTTAATACCTTCGAAACAAACTCAGCGCCTTGCTGCACCAGCCATTTATTTACTTCATCAGGCGATTCATAATGTGGCGCATGGTCACTTAATTCTATAGGCGTTATCGGGGTTAAAGCCATCTTACGTTCGACTTCTTCAAACCCCTTAACAGTATTTAAAGTGCTACCTAATGCTAGTGAGGTTTTTACAGAGCTAAGAGTAGGTAAACGTCCATTACACAAACCCGTAATATCTGGGTATCGTAAAATATTAACTGAGTATTTTATTATATAAATATCCTCTTGCGATACAAATATCTTGTTTAAAACACCAATGTGGTATGTTTTATCATAATGCCAAGGTATTTCTGCTTTTTTTGTTCCTACTATCATCAAAAATGGAAACCAAACTCCGGAGTGCCCCGAATTCTCGCCTGTGGAACAATAATATGGAATGCCTTCCACTACAGTAATACGGCGCTGATAATAAGTGATGGTAGGATTAGCCATAATATTCCTTATGATAAAGGTAACCGTTGATTTAAATGATGCCCCAACATGAGATCTCTTACAGCCATCAGCTTAGGGGGGTAATTCCTTGATGCTTTGCTAAAATATGATGATTTTATTTAGGCTTTTCTGGAAAATTCATAATCATCTTCTGGAGCATCATAAATACAACTATCCGGTTCACTTAACTCGGGCAAGCTGTAGTCAGCGGCCCCCAAATGTCTACGACTTCGAACACCAAAAAAACACAGCTGCGGTTGCTCGCTAATTGGACGGCCTGAAAGGGGAAAACGAACAACGCGCTCTAACCCTTGGGGTGTGGTTATTGTGCGATCTAGAGGATTAACCTCCCTTAAATCTTGCACTTGCATCATCTTTTGTTTATTTTGGGCTAAATGAAATTGCAGTGTTTCAGGGGTATCAACTTTAGAAAATAGCTCTCTTAACCCACGACGCAACTCCAAAAACTCATCTAATTTATTTTTTAATTGCTCTCGAATTTGAAGTGCTTCTTCAATTTTATCTTTAAATGAGTTGATGTGCTCTTTATCAAATGCAGACAACTCAACAGGTAGCACGCGTTGATAGGCTTGTTTGGAGATTTGAGTATGGGTCCATGTACGATCAGCATTAATTTTCTGCCTCACGCTGATTTTTTCGCTCCCCTCCAATGCAAGAGAGGTTCCTGTTACTAGAGGGCGCGTGGTGTTTGCAGGCTCTGTGCAGTGACGTCTAATAGCAGCCTGTTCATTTTCACGTTGCTCTTCAGCTCTGATTTCCGCATCAATTCGCTGCTTATAATATGCTCTCAAACCTGTACCACACGATAAGAGCTTAGCTTTGTAGGGAAGAATTTCAGCATCAATAAGTTGCTTATTACATTGATCAAGTGTTAAATCTACATGCTTCAAAATACTTATTAGTTCATCACATTCATTTTGCCAAAGTCTCATCTTTTTATCATAAGCACTTTTAACTTCCGCAAAATTATTGGTTACTTCTATACTTAACATCTTAAAAATTAACATACAACCTTCCCACCTATTGCCATGATGAATCAACTTAACCCAGAATCGCAGGGATATAACTAGTATTTAAAATAGGGGCTGTTCGGCAACTGTCACCTATTGTTTAATAGGTCTTAAATTCAAGTGAGTTGCCTTTTAGCAATAAGGCTTGAATTATACCTAATTTTAAACATCATGGCAAATAATTAATCATTGATTGATAAGCATATGCTTTAGTAATCTAGGTTCTTTCTTAATATAGTCGATATCTCTTAATGCCCGCCTTAATCGAGCAATAAGGACTTATTCTCCTTTGGAATCGTACATGAAAAATATGCATCCCGAGCTAAGGCCTCCTTCAGATTAGAAACTTATGATCCGAGCTTACTATTTAATAGGAGAGCGACCATGCCCCATAAAAATAATGCCATTAATGAATTATTGAGCACCGAAAAAAATTATAAAGCAGCCTTAGATAAACTTATAAAGATTCATCATGACAACCGCGATATGAAGGATGAGTTTTATTCGGTCCTTCACCCAGAGACGCATAAAATTTTTAATTCCTTAATTGGTTTTGAAAAAATTTCTGCACGTTTAATTAAAAATATAGAAAAGAGTATAAAACATAAAGATAATCCTGAAAAAGCAGAAGAATATGCTAAACAACGAGGATTTATATTAGACAGCTTTGTAAGCGCTTATTCGGCATATATTTCCTTATACACTCTATTTCTTCAGGAAATAGCAGATAAGCCCGAGACTTTAGAGTATTTTAAACTAAAGTTAGAGGCTGTCCAAAACGATGCGCTATTAGCTATTACTGCTCAGCCTTTCCAGCGTGGTCCTAGGTATCTACTTTTATTAAAAGAAAGTTTAACGCGTGAAGGGTTAACCGATGAAAGAAAAGAAGAATTAGGCACCTTATATAGTAAACTTAAAAATGGAATAGATACCGCTGAAGAAAAAATACCCCATGTGACTACAAAAAAAGAAGCAGATGAATATTATGTGGGTAAATATATGCTTAATTCAGCCTCTTTGGTGGGAACAGCTATTGCCAACTATAGACCAGGAGATATTACACGTGCTTTGACCTCGAGTGCATTCAGTTTTTGGGGCAAATACGAAGATGAGAAAGTGCAACCAGCAGAAAATGATTTGTCTAATGAAGATGAATACGGCTTTACTTTCTTATAAGCTATTTTCTTTTACGGAGACTTATCTAGTAAGATAGGCTCCGTTATAAAAAAGGTTACAACTGGTAAGGACTAAGTTTTTTGAGCATTTTGTACAATTCGAGGATACGTCTTGCTAATATAACTCTTCATTTCCAAGATGTAAGCCATCATCTTGCGGGGCTTTTTCAGTTTCAACAGGTACAGATAAATCAATTATATCGGTTAGTCCCATTACCTCACGGTACAAAATGCCAATAGAAAGTATCAGGTAGGGATAAAATCGTAATATGCTATTAAAGCTTAATAGTGTTGAGGGTCGAGAATAGCGCCGTGATACTTCCCTTAAAAGCATTACAAACAATCCAGGTAACAAATCCAAAAATAAGATCTGGATGATGGTAAAAAATTTAATAAAGACGCTAGAAATAGAGCGGCCAATAGCCTGCGTTAAGGAGCTTTGGGAGAACAAAATTAAAGGCGATGAAAATAGATAACAACACACAGTAACAAAGGTAACAAAATAGCTAATTAAATAAAAAATAAAATTTTTTTCATAAAAACAGAGTAGTTGCGTACCAGTTATTATTGAACCATAAAATAATACAATGATTAAAAACCGTATGCTATTTTTAGTCACTTCCTTTCTGGCCTTTTTACGGTCCAGAGTTGAAAAACGATTACCCTTCATAACATTTAAAGTGTTTGCAATATAATTAGGTGTCCTCACTACAAGGAATAAAATCACACAACCGGGTATTAAGGTATTGATTAAAAAGAGTAAAAGTTGGGGCTCTAATTTTCCAACGAGTATGAAAATCGAAAAACCCAGTATAAAAACAGTAGCTATTAACTTAAGAATTTCTTTTATCGAATAATTACTAATATCGGGCTCATTTATATCGATAGTGGACCAAGCTTCTTGTGCGTATTGAAACATATTGGCATCCTTGATTTACCTTTGCGTTTTTCAATCTATTAGATTATTTATTACAAACTTAATTAATATAGCACATAGAGTATGTTTTATGCCGCCCACAAGGAGTTTTGCTTATAATGATTATTTGACACGGATATTGTAGAGCATGAGGTTTGATAAATAGATCCCCGCCTGTGGAGCGGGGATGATTGAAAAAATATTTTAATTTAGTTGAGGCGCACTTACAGCATGATCTGCTGTTGTTCTTTGAACAAACTCTCTAAAGAATGTCTGCGCATCCTTCCCTGATCGATTATGCAACTCTGTCCAATGGAGATTATGACCGTTACCATTGGGTGAATCAGCTTCCATTTTCCTCTCGCTTTTGATTTTTTCCCTAGCTTTAACTAAAGATTCTCTTGCATCAACTAATCCTGCTTTAGCTACAGGGTCTGTTTTTTGGATTATCTGATCTAGATTGGCAATTTCTTTATCAATCGCGGCCTTCTTGCCGCGTCGTTCTGAAGAAAGGTCTTTATGAATAGATGCATAATGGGGAATCACGGCGTCATCAATACGGTCGTCTCTTATATCTTTTCTCGATCTTACAACTATGTAGTCCTTATAGGCATCAGGAATGCTCTTAAACGCACTACCTGCATCGATTTCCCATTTGGTTAAGGCGACACCTAGCTTGATGAAAGGTTTAGCTAACCAGCCAAAGATAGTCCCTGTTATACTCTCTTTATGGCCTATTGCCCGGTTATATCCATCTCGTTCTAAACGGGTATGGCCTACTAAGAAATTAGTAATGGTAGAGAAAGAGCGACTGTTAAACAGATTAATTGGTTGTCCTAGTTGATGAAAATGTTGCGCTATTAAAGAGGCACAACCCGCACCAAGAGAATGGCCTTTCAAGGTAATATTTTGTGATGAAATCCCTTGATCTAATAATCGTTGTACTTGAGCAATACCATCGGTAACTAAATCATCTTTCGATTTAGCCTTGCCCGTACTTTGACCAACACCACGAAGGTTAAATCCAACGACGTTAGACTGAAGAACTTGCGCATCGTTTTTCATATCATCAATGATCTGTTCATAACACATACCATTTCCGACCAAATTGATAATATACTTTTGATACTTAGGTTCAATATTTTCTTGTGATTGATGCTTTATTTCGAAGGTATCCAAATGTGCGTTATCATGAGTAATTACCTCATGTTTTTCGCAAGTTAGGTTGTTTTCGTTATAACGCTGAACAGTATGTTCGCTAACTGCTAAATGCTTAAAATTCATATTTTGAGCTGGCAAAACCAAAGCACTAACCCATTCACCCAGTAATTTATTCGCTCCGAATTTTATTAGATCCCATAATAGGACAGGAGGAAAAGCGGTTCGAATGGCAATAAACTTAAACCATTCCCAGTTGCTATATATAGGTTTGGGAGCATTATACACTTGAGCCATAATTCAATCTCTTATTTTAAATGTGCTGAATGATAAACTAAAAACATTAAGAGAATGTTAAGCGTATTTTTTATGACCTAAATCTCCGATAAATCGTAGTTTAATCAGGTAAAACTCTATTCGGCTATCATTTTTCTAACTCGCGGTAACTTATAATACACTTGAATTACAAGCGAACACCTTGCATAATAACTTCCCTATGAAAGTCACGCCATTGAAATACAGTAAGCTTTTTGAGACGCATTTATAATTAAAAACAATGACTTAAATATAATTTATTGTGCGTTGCCAACGGAACTATTTTAGTTACCTAAATCTGACTAAAGGAATAGACCGCTTAATATTATTTTTTAAACTCGAGGATAGTGAATATTGTGCCTACAAAATTAGTAAGAAACAAACTTGGTTATGGCCAAAAAAAGGCCTATATTCCTGGGCTACCTACAATCATGGAAGAGCGAGGTAATTGGGCAGATGAGCCAGACTCGATATCGCCCTCAGAGAGTTATTCAAGTGAGGCACATTCAGACGAGTGGTGGATGGAGGAAGACCATTCGGATGAGACAAATGAAATAGTGACTACGGTTTTAAAAAACGAAGAAAATTATACGATTTATTCTGCACTACTAAGTATAAGTTCTATTTTACAACACACTGAGCCTCAAGAATTTAAACATTATCAAGCTGTGTTTAATCGGTTTTTAAAAGATTATCCAAGTTATCTCAATAATGTTCATTCATTTCTTAACGAAATTAAAATTATTCATTCTACGCAGAGCCCCGAAAGCGTTAGCTGTTGCTTTATTTTTAAAAAGAAAGCACCTGTCAATTCAGTAACGAATAAATTTATTCTGCTTATGATACATTCTGCAATGCAACTCGATCTGGCAAGTATCCAAAAAATCGAAGAGCAGTTGAACGACTCAATAAACAAAGAATCTCTACTTAAAGTGCCTTCAAGATAATAAAATAAATATCATATAAAAAAAATTGTAAAAACATATTATTGCAAGAGGAATATTTCGGCACAGGCTTTGAATTTTGAATAGAACGTTTTCTAGTTTCCATTTACGCTTTCCAAGCCTGTTTCTCAAATTAAAGCTGTGTGTCTTGAAGTATTACTTTATTCATTAGTTCACTTACCTTATTTAGTATTTTTTTGAAACGCCTTCATTTTAGACCAATCTGGATAGGTGAGTTCCCACAAACGAAATAATTTATTCCCTTTATATTCTGCAATTAAAATTACTTCAATTTCTCGAGCTAATTCATTAGGTTTTTTAGTGGTGATGAAAAGTCTTCCGGCCACTTTATTTCCTTGCTCAATAAATGTTTCCTCGTCATAACGAACGTTATATTGGATGGATGTTTTGTACACATCATGGTGCATTTTTAAAAAAACATCAAAATCCATTTTTTTCCCATTGGAAAATAACTCAAAATCTTTGTCGTAATAGAAGGGAATGACTCGATCATTTTTCTTGATGGTTACCTTATCAAACATTTCTTTTAGTAGGTTAATACGTGATTGATCTGCAATGGCAGTGTGTACAAAACCCAAAAAGAGGGATAAATTCAAACAGCATAAGCAAAAAAATTTTTTCATTCCGCACTCTCCTTATACTAATAATTGTTTCATAAAACCTATTTTCAGACACACCTGAATAAATTAACGTCTTTTAAACCATAAATAGTATTTTCAATAGTCCTATGATTCACCTTGAATGTAAGGCCAATCATAGGGCTGCGGAGGTTAATAAATTTTTTCAGAATCAGCGGATGCTCTCTGAGAATCAATAATCATGCCAGTAATGCGTTTTAAATCGTTGATCATCGCCAGATAAGGTTTATTGGTCATTGAAATAAGGCCTATGGTATTGCTCGGAGTAATCTGGATATGAGTCGTCACGCCATCAACCCAGCCATTTTTTACAAGTTGAACGGGTAGGGCCTTATTGGAGAAACTGACATGCCAGCCTAAAGCCATGGCATCATCACCAAACTCGAATGGATTGGAAAATTCGTTCTGATAAATATAACTGGCTTGGCTTAAGACAGAAATTTCTCTTGCTTGGGATTCATGGTTTAATTGATACGCAGTGAATCGGAGCATGTCGGGCATTGTAGAATAGATGCCACCGCTGGGTTGTTCAAAATTAAATTCCCAGTCTTTTTTAATTAAATCATTGTTGATCCAATAGCTCGCCACTTCTCGTTTTGCTTGTTCAGGAGATAGTTTCACCGTCGTGTCTTTGAGCTGTAAAGGCTGAGCAATTAATTGATTTAATAAACCACTAAAATCAGTCCCCATTTTTTTAGCCAGCAATTGGCCGAGCAAACCAAAGCCCACATTAGAATATTGGTAATGAACTCCGGGCTTATATTCAGGTTTGTAGGTGTTGTACCATTTAATAAATTCGGGCATATCGTAAGGAATGTTGACTTGATAATCTTCATTATCAGGCAGGCTAGGTAACATTCTAGGTAAACCTGAGCTGTGGGTTGCCAAATCCAGCAAGGTAATTGGATTCTTATTCTTCTTGCCATTTTGCAATAATTCATCAATTGTGGAATTCAGCTTAACTTGCCCTTGGGCTACCATTTCAGCAAGCATTTGTGTGGTAAATACTTTGGATACGGATCCGATAGGCCATACCGTATCCATTTGTGGTCGTTGATTAGTACCTATTTTGGTTTCTCCACAGCTGATTACTGCTTGTTCATTACCAGAAATGACACCGATTAAAATGCCTGGGGCAACTTTTTGATCAAAAATAGCTGATTGAACATAGCTCTTTATCTTTTCCAAAGGCAGCGTTTTTACATTCTGTTGATTGATAACCGAGCATTCGGGAACACCATGGGCCAGAAAGGGCAGAGACAACAAAAAACAGCTTAACGTCTTTTTGATCATGCAAAATTCTCCTTATAAAAACATCATGATATATCATTTATGATAGGTCGTTTAGCAGTTCATCAGAATTATGGGGTAGGAAGGCTCAAGCCATACTGGTATTTGAACAATTTGATTAATTTATAAGGGTGGCTTCGAAGTGACTCCTATGGAGTTAAAAGCTCACATCTGAACCTCGAGTTTAGTCACTCTTTAACACATCTTTGCCAATACAGTTCTGTTCTATCCTTCGGCGGCCCGCGAGATCCAGGATCTGTGCTAGAGCATAGATCCGCGACCAAGCTGCCAAACATCGAGAAATAAAACTCTCAATTTTATAATTGTACGCCCAGAGCCTACTCGCTTCTAGGGAAATTTATAATTTGGCTGATCGCCGGTCGGTGTATAATCAGTGCCCAGTTGAGCCAATTCACTATCTCGAGTTGGATGTGAGCTAACATCTCGTCTTGCTTTTTTTGGGGTGGAAAAGAAAAGCAATGCGTTATCTTCTGTCGTTGCTGTATGTTCGGCATTGGGGATATCTACGTGAATAGCAGGGGGCACACTGATAGCGTAATCATCATAGCGCTTTTTTAAACTATTTACTTTGAAAGTAAATGATTTTTTTTCTTTCGGATTTTCCAGGGATTCGTTAATCAAAGTAATTTCTTCACTTAAATAACTACTAAAATCGGTGAATAACATCCCGATAGTAGTTAGAAAAGACTCTGAGCCACATTTAAAATGCCCCGTTTTATTGGATACCGTTTTAATAAGCCATTTTTCATCACACTTTTCAAAACAGATAATTCCTGCTGCGTTACAAGATACCTCAGCATCTTCTGTTTTCGCTGCAAGCTGGCCATGTGACATCTTAGTTTCATCAAATCCTATTGAGAATAATGTTTTTCCCTCAATGGAGGAGCCAATAACAAAACGAAAACGAACTATCGCCTCTCCATCAAAGGGAGAGGGTGAATCTTTTTCAGTAGTGGAGGATAAAGTAGATGAGGCTTCCATGGTGTTGAGCAGATAAGAAAAGTTACGTTTCACTGAAGTGCACTCAAAAATTGGTGCTGGAACAGGTATTAACTCATTGGGAGCTAGTCCTGATTGTGGCGTATCGGTTGTTGGATTCCTGGGGAATAATTGACGACGAACCATTTTTCGAGGTGATTGAAGTATCTTGCCCTCTCTCATTTGTGAATTGGTTTGTGAGGTCGAAGGTACTGTTAACCCTGGCACGATATCTCCCATTTCGGCCTGTAAATTATCAGGAGGAGGGGTTCTAGAACCATCAGAAGTTGTTATTTGTGGTGGTATTTCGCGTTGATGCTTGATTCTCTTGACGTTAAAAGAGAGTGGTTTATGGACATCATTTGCATCAATTAATAATTCTTTTAATTTATCCGTGGTATAGCGTAAGAACGGATACGTTACGTCGATTTTCTCGTCAAATGCAACAAAGCGCCTTTGTCTACGAAGCTTACTTTTGGATTCTATTAAATAATTTCTATTGTTGTAGCTTAAGTTTTTTTCTTTATTGAGGTTTTCTAGAGAAAAAATACGATCCAGAAATTCCTCCTCTGTTTTAGGTTCTAGTGCTTGAGGTTTAATATTTTGATTTACTCGAGGATCCTGCATAAAGAATAGATCCGAAGCTTTAGTATGAGTTCCTGAGGGATTTTTCTTAACCGGTGTTTGATATGGATTGTGTTCAGTCGTTGTACTAGAGTCAGTTGTTGTTATTGTTGTTGACGGTGTTTGCATGCTTAAGTACCTAAAATGTATTACTTTGCGAAAAATTAGGCAAATATTTTACTCTTCAACAGGCAAATGATCAATTCATGATCATGAAATACATTTAATGAGCATTTCCCTTTATTAATCATAGAGATATGTTTAAATTTTGTGTAAATGAGTAAAAAAACACCGAATTTATTTTTTTAACTTAGCATTACGGCCTAAAAAGAAGGTTGCTCATGTTGATAAAATTCACCGTATGAACAAATCAAAAACAAAAGGTGCTATTCCATCATGGGTGCCTTACAAATTAAGTACAATAGCGTGGTCGAAGCGGTTCATGGAAATTCCAAGAGTTTAAAGCCGAATCTGTCCGTGAAACAGTATGCAATGATTAGAAGATTTGAATTATGTGTCTATTTAAAAAGGATCATTCAGTATAATAATTACCCATTCATCAAGGAACTATTCTTTTTAGAGCGGAGCGCTGACCCAATTAATATTTCGTAAATTGCTTTGCAACGAAAGTAAAAAAGCTTCTGAGTATTAAGTAAAATTTTCTGATTGATGTATTTTTTTATTAAATGATGGGTTTGTAATGTATTCATAGGCCATTACTTTAAGGATTGTATATAATAAAGACTGCAAAAGGATAAAAAATGCACCTCCTACTAGTGCAATAACCATGGTAATGGTCTTATACCTTTCTGGAAAATGCGAACTAAAGGTAAAAAAGAATAAGCCCATAAATAACATTTGTCCTATCCACAGCCGCCATCCCAAATACCAATTACGGATAAAAAATCGATTTTGCCACAACCCGTGAACGAGCAGATCTTTCGCTTCATAAATTGCTTCAGTAGGGCTTAGATTTTTCTCCAGAATAATAGGTACAACCATCCAGCTTAAACTATAGAAACTAAAGCCAATAAAAGAGATTATAAAATTAGTTATGGTATCCGAGAGAAACTCTAAAATATTAATTAATAATCCGATAAGACCAAAAAAAATAGCCCACTGAAATATTTTTAATTTGCGCATATAGAGGGTGAAAAAAAGTTGGTTAATTGAGAATCTTCTATTATTAATTAACTCTTGAGTACAAAGAATAATCGCGGAATTAGTAGTAAAGAGAATAAAAATGCCAATGAAATAAGTGAGTAATAAAAATAAAATTTTAAAAATTATTTCAATAGAGGTATACGCTTTCTGCAATTGTAACTCTGTGATTATTGGAGACGAAATATACTGTATCAATACATGGGTAAAATACAATAAACTGAGTGCTGTGATGAATAAGACTAGGCTACCGAGCACTGAAAAAAGAAATAAGCATTTTTTTTCTGATAATAATTGCCACGCCTTTTTATACATAATTTGCCCATGAATTTTCTGCTGATTAGTATTTAAAATACTCATATTTTCTCTTTCATTCATTTATGGCCTATTCTGTTTTTTAAATTTTAGATAAGTGCGCGGCATCCAGAGTCTACCAGGCTGTTTTGAAACCTATTTTCCCATTATAAGCGTGATTTTTGTTGTTATCCATGAAGCCAATGTCATAGCCAAGACTAGCATAGAACCTAGTGTTCTGTTTTATGTCAGCAGTAACCCCTCCAGTAATTTCAGCCCAATTACCACCAAGATTAGAAGTAAAAGGGATAAATCCTGTTTCTGATGAGAAAGAGGTGAGTGCATTCCCTTGAAACTCTCGCCATAAACTGGGACGCAACCAAGTGGTTAGCCTAGGTACACTTCCATTTTCTCTCTTACCAATTATCCAGCCTTTGGTAAAACGTGCACCAATTCGGGCCGCAGTGAAATTCGTGTTGTGAAAGTGTACTTTAGCCGATGTATCTCTTGCATTATCCAGACCTACATTTTGATAAACCAATTGCGCTTGCGGCTCTATTGCCACCGAGTGTGAAAAGTTGAAGGGGTAGCCACCTTCAAGTGAGGTGATCAGATCAAAACCATTAGTTTTTAACTGCAGCGGCCTTGTTGACGTCGCTTTTGCATTATACCATGTACCTTGTATCACCCCATCAAAATATCAGCCTGCCATTCCATAATGAGTCCAATACCCCCCTGTTGTATATGCATCAAGTCGATTCCATCCCGCCTTCATGCTTGTAAAGTGCGTCACATCACCATTAATTTGCCCCACAGCCCCATAGAGTCCGGCATAGTCTTTGCCTTCGTTTCTATAAAGATCAAACCCGGCTTGCATTCCCCCGATGTTATAATTAAAACGTGCACCCGCCTTGCTGTAGATGCCATTATTCCCCCCATTATGCAAACCATGTTCCCCAAGAACTCGGCCCCAGAACGCTGATGGAACCACTTTGGCATCTCCGCTGAAAGAAGCCAATATAGGTTGTACGCCAGTACGCTCATCCAAGGTGTCGAGAAGTGTACGTCCATAGAGCGCTGCCATTGATGGCAGGGTAGAATAAAGTGAGGTTTCTTGACGATAATTAGGTATTACTGATTTCTGAGGTGATTTCGCGTCGACTACAACATCAAGCGTCGATTTCAAATACCAATTGATGGAATCACTTTTAGATAAAGTGTATTCATAAGGACCTGCAATGACTGGTTTCCCTAAAACAAAGAGACCGTTGCTTGCAGCTGCACCACCGGTAACATTGATCAGTTTAATCCCATCGGTTGGACCATTCCCAGTAAGCGCTCCCAGACCTCCTTTATTATTGACTAAGAGGATGGTATTTCCGGCGGTGCTGTCTGCAACCAGTGTGTCAGTCATGCTGGCCGTCCCTCCCTCATTGAGGTGGGTATTAAAAATAATTGAACCGCCACCCGTGTAAGAATTCGTCACGCTAACCGTCTTAAAATTTCCTGCCGGACTGAAGTTGATAGCTCCTATGTTACTTAGTGTCGCCATAATGGAATCAGCAGCGACATTCCAGGTACTGGTATCGAGAGTAGTATGAATCTGCCTCCCGTTAATTGCTCCTGTGAATAATGAATTATTGAACGCAATATTCGCCACGCTATTCATATCAGCAATGATATTACCTGTGAGATTGGAATTTTGCTCCGCAATAAAGTGGATGGTACTGTCGTTAACAATGCTTAATAAATTGTTGCTTCCGCTAGCTGCGGTAGTCACGGTAGTGAGGGTGATATTGCTTACTGCTGTGGTAGCCATAATAAGGTCGGCCGTAGGACTATATAAGCTCCCTCCATCCACCATAATGGTATTAATATTACCCATCTGTCCGCCCCTTGTTACAATAGCGTTGCCTCCGCTGGCAGTAATTGTCGAATCAGTCAGAGAGAGGCTTGAACCATTAGTAACCACAGCACCCATACCAGTAGAATTCACTGTTATATTGCTTCCTACGGTAGTTCCTCCGATATCAACAGCCAAGCCGTAAGCGAACCCACCCGAGGTTGTTATTGTGCTGTTGGTAAGTGAGAGCATGGAATATGCTCCACTCACCGTCGTACCATAAGAAGTGTTACCATTGGCCGTCACGGATATATTATTCGCTGTAATCGTCCCACCGCCCTGAGCATTCAGGCCATCAGCATAGTTCGTGCCAGTAGCTTGTATACTTCCTCCTTGGAAATTGATTGTTCCAGCGTAAGTGTATACACCAAATGCAGTGTTTGAGCTGGTCGACGTTACAGTCGATTGTTCGCTGAAATTTCTCCTTGAGAAAGAGCATCCAGTCCATGGCTACGCTCTCCTCCGTTCGCCTGCACGCTGCCATTCATCAAGTGGATTGTTGCTCCATCAGCATAGGCGCCAAAGAGGGTGTTTCCTGAAGTTGTGGCTGTAGCGACATTTATAGCCACATTGCTGGTAGTAATGGTTGCGTTCGAATCGGCATATAAACCATAGCCTGTGTTCTGGACATTCGTTTGCACACTGCCACCAATTAGCTCGATCATTGAGCTTGCTCCTGAGGCATATGCTCCTTTGGCAAAATCGGTAGGACTGCTACTGCTGACATTTACCGTCAAATTATTTCCGGTGATTGCTCCCCCGGAATCAGCTTGCAAGCCAGTAGCATAGTCACCCGCTATTGTCAGGGTTGAATTCGTTGCTGTGATAGTGGCTCCATTGCCCGTTGAATAGAAGACAATACCTCCATATCCACTAAGGGAAAATATCCCTCCACCATTAATGGTGATTGAGCCGGCGTCCAGGGACTGAACAGCATAGGTACTTGTTCCACCTGTATTGATATAATTTGCATTATCCAGCAAATTATTATCAATAATTAAACTTCCTCCACTAGCTGCACTGTAGCCGATACCACTATCATCACTGCACCCAGTATTGTCAATTATTGGATTCGTCATAATTTGGGTGCCGCTTGTAACGGAGATGTTGACGCAGGAGGCTTGTAATCCCGGGCAATATAGCTCACTTAGAATAGGAAATATGATAAATTTTCTGCTCATCCTTGCTCGAAAAAATGACTCTTTCATGTCCTTGCTTTCCTTAGTTTTTGTTCGCACTTATAAAACACCATTCTGGCGTTTACTGGTTTTATCTTACTATAACCAAATGATTTTATAAGTAGTTTTGAGTCTATCAGAAAAATCGGGGGCATAGCCTGATGTAAGTCAAAATTAGATTTTATTTAAATATCGGAACAATTTCTGGAAAAATATAGGTTTTTTAAAGAATCTATTAAAGAAGTCGATGAAGAGCCTGATTTAAATAATCAATTTGCAAATATATTTGCTCTTGACATCAATTTAATTAAAAGTATTCAACCAGCATCGAATAAAGGAGTTTAGATAGAAGCAATATCTACAGAAGCTGCTGTTATAACAAGCTGTAAGAAATAAGCTAGAAAACATGGTCTCGAAAAATTTGGGGCAGTGATATTCGCTTTTTAGATAACAGAGGAATGCCGTCATATAATACCATCTCCAGTTTTGAAGTATGGAATAAAGCTTTTGACCTTCTTAATGATTTATTCGAAGCCCCATCTTCCCAAATACGACCTTAAGGGAGGATTCTAGTCAACTAAGATAAATTAGTTTTGATTTAATCTGACGCAGCTACTTGAAAAATAAGAGTTTCCTGTCTTGGTAAACAAGTCACTGCGGTGTGTGACCCAATAAGAACGGTCGATAAAAGCTGATTTAAAAAATGGTAGGGAGTCTCTCGGATGACGATTTGCTTTGGATGACGGATTGCGACAGCTTTTGTGTTTATAACCGGCGCTCTACCCAAGCAGACTTCTTTAGTGGGTGCGCAACCAACCTTCCACATAAGTTAGGGTTTCTTCAATGACGGTGAGCGACTGTTGGTAAAGAGCAGAAAATAAAGCGCGTTCACCTGATTTCCAATAGCGCTCCACGTATTGGCAGGCATATTTCAGGCGATGAGTCCCTAAATATACGGCACCACTCTTAATTTTATGGGCTGTTTGTTCAACCAATGGATAATCCTGCTGGGCGAACGCACGGTTCATTTGGGCTAAATCATTGGGAAGTTCTTGTAGTAATAAAGCCAATAGATTTTTTACGGTGTCGATTGAGCCACAGTTGCGTATTGCCTCTTCCTCATCAAGGAGCGAGAATTGATTTAAATGAAACAGCTCTTCATCATTATCAGGTAAATCCCGGCGGGTACTTGGGGCAGGTTCTGGTGTTTTCTCAATTGAGGATGGAATGAATGAATTAATAATTTCCGCTGCATTGTTTTGGGTCAGTGGTTTCGTTAATACGGCATCCATTCCTGACTCGATACAACGCTGCTTACTTTCATCAGCCCCATGAGCTGTGAGGGCAATAATCGGGATGTGGTGCTCGGGGTTGATTTGGCTACGAATGGTTTGGGTTACTTCATATCCGTCCATCCCATCCCCTAATCCAATATCCATGAAAATTAAATCATAGTGTGTGTTTTTGCAGCGATTAATGGCATCCATCCCATTGGCGGCAATGTCTACAGCACAATGTAACGAGCCAAGAAGGCTTTTTGCTACGGTCTGGGCAATGAAGTTGTCTTCAACGACCAATATTTTTTTAGATGTTTTTGGGTTCGGTTGCATTACCGATAGTTGCTGAGCGGACGGCCCCATTAAGGAGGTTGGGCTTTTTAGCACCTCTTCACGGTCAATGCCCGCATCATTATCAATTAACGGGATTTGAAGGGGAATAAGGCAAGTAAAGACAGTGCCTTTATAGGGCTCACTATCCACATAAATTTCCCCACCCAATTCATCAACAAATTGTTTGACAACATAAAGCCCTAATCCAGCACCTTTGTAAATTCCTTGATAGGATGGGGTGAGCCTTTTGAATTGGACATAAATCTCTTGTTGTTTTTCTTTAGGTATTCCCATACCCGTATCCGTTACGGTCAGTTGAAGAATTAACGACTTCTGTTCTCTTTTGGCTTGAATGGCGTGAATCGTTACGTGTCCTGACTCGGTGAAATTAAGCGCATTTCCTACCAATTCAAGAACAATTCGATGAAGGCGAACCCGATCACCAATTAAAAAGTGTGGGAGTTCGGGATTACAATCAAAGGATAGCGTTAATTTTTTTTCTGCAGCTTTTGCGGCGTAGAGTTTAACTACGTGCTCCAAGGTATCCGCTAAATTAAATTTCTTCTTTAACAGAGGAATTTCGCCCGAACTGACTTTAATGGCATCCAACACTTCGTCCATTAAATCCAGCAACGCATGGCTTGATGCAATTAAATTGTCCGCATACTCTTTAACTCGTGGATTGGTCGCTTCAGTTTTTAAAATTTCACTAAAACCAACGATTCCTGATAACGGCGTTCTGATGTCATGACGCATGTTGGCAAGAAATTCGGTTTTAGCCTGATTCGCTAACTCCGCACGTTCTTTGGCCTGTTTTAAATCCATCAGTAACTGTTTTTGTTTCGTAATATCAACGGAAATTCCCACGACCCCGATTACCTCGTTGTGCTCATCATCAAATAGGGGAACACGACTTGAGGAATAGTAGGCTAGTGTCCCATCTGAATTAAGAATAGGGGGCTCTTCGCTGTTGAGTTTCGGCTTTCTGGAGGCCATAACCTCTTGATCATCGTGCTCATATAGTTGGGCATGTCCCTGAGTCCATCCTGCAATTTGCCCCATTTGCTCATAGGTCATTCCGATGAACTCGTTGCTATTTTTTAAGCCAATAAATTTAAGGACGTTGTCATTACATCCTTGGGTGATGCAATTCTTATCAAGCCAATAGACATTATTGGGCATGCAACTGATGATTTTTTGATAGTAGTCATGTACTTCTTTAATGGTGGTCATTTGAGCAATAGCTGAAGGCAATGAGTTGCTCTCAGTGGCTGGGTCTGATTCGTTATCTTTGGCTTTTTTGCTCACGAAAGCATCCTTTTTAAGTCATTAATAAAATTATATATTAATTTTCGTCAAGTGCTCCTGCACCATGCGAGCCAAAGAGTCGACGTGAGGCTCTTGAAACATGGTTTCATGATTTCCTGGTGTTATGTATCGGCTGATTTCATTATTAGAAAATTGCTCCCAATGATTAAGTGGTGCGTCAATTTCTGCGAACGCGGGGAGGAGGTTTTGTGATTTAAATAACGCCATAGGGGACTCAATAAGTTGCATTTCAAATTTCCACAACAAATTAAGGCGAAACCATTGAATGTCCAATAAGATTTCTGGTTTGGGTAAACCATATTTTATAAAGTCATTAACCAGTTCGGCGTGCTGTCGTGCCATCGATGTTTTGAAATAGTGATCGTCCAGTAAGGTATTGGGGTACACGCCCCATCCATCCAGTACGATTAGTGAAGCCACCTCTTCATTGTGACGTTTTAACTCATGCGCAATCTGCGCGGCAACACTTGCGCCAAAAGAGGCACCTCCAATTAAGTAGGGGCCATGGGGTTGTATTGCCTTAATGTGGTTCAAGTAAAAGGAAGCCATTTCTTCTATTGAATTTAAAATAGGTCGCTCTACATCGATGCCCGGATCTTGAATTCCGTAGATGGGGCGTTGCTTTTCTAAGGCACGGGCTAATTTGGTGAACCAGAAAATCGTACCGCCGATTGGATGAATTAAAAATAAAGGAGTTTTATGCCCACTAGGTTGTAAACAAATGATAGGGTTTGGGATATCAGCTTGATTTTTAATGGGTTTGGTTGCGGCCTGTTGTCTTTGCTTAATTAGGTTCATTTGCTCTTTTAGCGTGGGGTGGGTATACAAATCACGTATACGCAGTGTGACCTTGAATTGGTCTTGGATGAGTGAAATGAGCTTGAGCGCTAAAAGGGATGCACCACCTGAATCAAAGAAATTATCGTTGGGACTGATTTGATTGGTTTCCAATATTTTTTGCCACAAGAGCATCAGTTCGTGCGTTTCTTCGTTGGTATTGGGGGCTTCGAGTACGGTTTGAGTGAAATCAGGCTCAGGCAGGGCATTGATATCGACCTTTCCGTTCACGGTTAGAGGGATATGCTCAATTATGATAAATACCCGAGGTAGCATGAATGCTGGAAATTTTGCCTTTAAGTCTTTTTTTATCGCTGCTAGATTAATATGAGTGTGTTTCGACTTTAGGTAGCATGCCAGGTAATCATGCCCATGGGTGTCACTTTTCTTTACCACAAAACAATCTGAAACCTCATCGTGGTGGAGAACCGTTAAGATTAATTCTTTAGGTTCAATGCGGACGCCATTGATTTTGACCTGGTCGTTATTTCTTCCTAAATACTCCAGGACTCCTGAGGGGAGCCACCGTACCCAATCTCCCGTTTTATAGATGAGTTTAAAACGATGAGGTTCAAAGGGATTGGTAAGAAAATGCTCTTGAGTTAAGGGGGCTCGATGATGATATCCCGCGGCTAAACTCAAGCTGCCGATGTAAAGTTCGCCTTCTTCACCTAACTTGGCCAGGTTTCCTTGACTGTTGACGACGTATAAACTGGTATTGTGTATCGGTCTGCCGATGATGTTGGTGTGTAAGTCTTTGGATGAGGTGGATACCTCTTGGGATGTAATGTCAATGGTAGCTTCAGTCGGGCCGTATAAATTAACGAGCTGGCATCTTAATTGTTCAAAGAATAATGTTTTGATTTCAGGGCGCAGTGACTCACCGCCTACAAACACATAACGTAACGAGGAGCAGCTACGTATCCGTTTATTTTGAAGCATTTTTTTCAAAATAGAGGGAACTAATTGCAGGATGGTTACTTGGTGGTGATTAATTAAGTCCATCAGTAACTCTGTATCTATATGAGTCCCTTGCGGTGCGATGACCAGTTGCGCTCCTGTAAAAAAAGGTAGAAACAGTTCCCATATTGACGGATCAAACGATAACGGCGTTTTTTGAAGAATGATGTCTTGATGGGATATATCAAACCGTTGACTTATCCATAACATATGATTCAACAAAGCCAGATGCGTTATTTCCACTCCTTTGGGAACTCCGGTACTGCCTGAGGTGTACATCATATAAGCCCGATTTGATGATTGGGCGCGTGCCGTAAATAAAGGAGATAAACCCTCCAACTCATGAAGTATTTTATCCAATTTAATCAGCACTAAGTCTAAAGAACCCACCCGCTCTTTCAAATGAGAGTCGGTAATGAGTACCGTGGTCTCACTGTCTTTCACCATGAATGAAATTCGCTCTATAGGGTAATGTGCATCAAGTGGGACATAGCAACAACCGGTTTTAATAATCGCAATAATGGCAATGAAGGTAGAAATACCGGGCTCTAAATACACTGCAATTTTATCTTGAGGATGAACACCACATCCTAAAAGGTAGTGTGCCAAGCGATTGCTTTGCTCATGGACTTCCTTAAAGGTTAGCTGAGATTCTTTGAAATAAAGCGCGATTGCATCCGGTGTTTTTTGGGTTTGTTTTTCAATAAAGGAGCATAACGTCTCTTCGTGATTGAACGATACGGTATCACCATGCCCGATGTATTGCCCATCCTGCTTTACGAAATTCAAGGAAGTCATGGCGATTTATCCAATTTCCAGAGAAAATAAAGCATACAGCTGTTCCATTGGTCCCAGATACTGGGTATATCCTGTTCCTTTTATCATCATGACGGTATCCTCTTGGGGCGCTCTCATGGCATCAAACGGACTCAGACTCTGAATGCTATTGGGATTCGAGGCGGGTACATCCATAAATACCGGATCGTTTTTTGCAAATACAAGCAACTCTGACATTAATTGGGTCGCAATTTCTGGTGTGTCCGCAACTAAGGTCCCTATGCGAAATCCACGCACACAAGGGCGTATGAAGCCAAACCCTTTGATGAGGTTGTCGTCCATAAAAACCAAACCTTTAGTTTCTGGCTTGAGTAATAACTCGTTAAATAATAACTCTCGGTTAGTCCCATCCTGTTTTTGGTAATAGGTGCTGATAGAAGGAATTAACTGGCTTGTGATTAATGAGCATGGATTGCTGCTCAATGGGGCGTTTAATGGGTTGGGGTGAATATGCCAGCGTTGAACCCCCACCACAGGTACAAATCCGGCTTTTTTATAACGCGCGACTTGTTCTGATACGGCATATAATGCAATAAGCGCATCCGGGTGTTCTTGCTTCATTCGACTCATGGCCTCATTCCAAAGGGCTTCTCCGACTCCTTGCCCCCGATAGGATTTATGTACAATAAATGGCCCCAAGGTAAAAAAAGAAAGGCTGTGCTTCATCAAGGACAGGGAGGCGATGCTTTTGTTTGTTTTGGCAATATAGTGGCCCATAGGGTCTATTTTATAGTAGATTTCACTGTCGTGGATGCCTATATTCCATCCCTCATCGATACACCACTGATTGATTTCTTTAAAATCAGAGTGCTGCATCTGAGATACGGTGATTGTTTTGCTAAAGAGCTCTATTTGGGAATGGTTCATATTGTGCCTGGGTGATAAACGTTTCGATACAGTAGCATGTGCCCATCATAGCGATGTGTTTTATTTAGTCAAATTAATTCAATGGTTAAGGGTACTGCCTGTTTGACGGAGTGCTTTAATGACGCTGTTCTTTCTGACGTATTTGTATTCAGTCCATTACGCAAGACTTATCCTGCCCTACACACAGACTTATCCACAGATTTTGTGGATAGTTATTAAAGATAAATGCATGAGTTCACGGCCTTGAGTGGTATGAATTCACTGTTTTAATCCTAACTGCCTAATTGATGCGATGAAACGAGGAATGGTGTAGATGAGAGTTATTCACGGAAAAATGTGTTTAATTTCAGGAGGCTAGGCAATGGTAACAAAAAATAAAATTAGATAACAGCTTGAAGTTTCAGGTTTTATACGACGCATCTAATACGTAAAAAATAATATTTTCGGCCATTTAATGTACACTACGCATTTTTTTGCAGTACTGTGGTTTGTACAGACGCCCCTGATTCATTTGCTCAGTCCAAAAAAATCGTAAAACAATTATTTGAAGCACATCCCAAAACAATTTATTGTGGCTATTCCTTTGATGGCAAAACTGTTGATCTAAACTCATGTGGAATGCAACAAGCAGATTCAAAACCGAGAGCTCACCGAATAAAAATAGAGCATATATTAAGGCGCGTTGGCAACATGTTATAAAAACTATTCTTTGCTATTTATTGGATTTTTCATAGTTGTAGAGGTTGAATTATCCCTGACTATACAGCCAAATGCGGATTTGAGAGCTTTGCTCATATAATTACACCCAATTTAGCATTCTGGCCATAAATTTTGACATAAATGCCTGAAAGATGTAAGCAAGTTCCAGTCGGTTAGGCCTTGATGTTTGAATTTAAAGCTTTCTCTGGAAATTTTAGTAACAACTCATTTATTGAGCGGTTCAATAGAACTTATCGCACCGAAATACTTGACATGTACGCATGCAAAAATTTACACGAAGTAAGAGAGCTAACAGAAAATTGGATAAAGGAGTACAACGAGGAAAGGCCACATGATTCGCTCAATGATTTAACGCCATCGGAGTATCTGGCAAAAAATCAAGCAATGAACTCTAATTTAGGATGTCACTAAACATGGGGGGTTTACAGTTATCAATCATTCAATAGTTTCAATTTTCTGACACATTTTGAAATGCAAGCCTGACGTCATACTTCAAATTGACAACTTATTTGTATCGTACCATACGGTGCGTTTGAGGAGCGGATAACCAGATAAAAGGAGAAAACAATTTTCATTTGGCAAAATTAGAATGAACTACAATTAATTATAACGAGTCATTTAAGAGCTTAATATGGACATTGACTTAGATTCACTTGAGGAACTCTGTGCTCAGCTAAAACCCAATCAAGTCTATTCAACCCATTATGGAATTCGATTTATTAGACATATCCTTCAAAAAACTTTCCCTCTCAGTTCATATGATGGGAGACCCAATCTTAAAAATTTCTTTTTTGAAATTAAACCCTTAGTGAGTACGGCAAAACACCTAGGCTATTCGCATTTCGTTTATTTTGGACATAGCTATCCATTTGATGGCTTACTTATAGATAAAACATATAAAAAGATAAGGTTCGTAGAATGCACAAGTGCCTTTGAAGGATACAAAGCGGAACTAAGGCCCCAACATTTAATAACATATAATCATGCTCCACTAAATACACCCTTAACTAACCAAAAATCCAAAAAAACGGGAAAAAGAAAAATTCTTTATACTCCCAGCGACGTATTTTATGATTCAGAGTTGGTTGTAGATTTAAAAAATCTTATTCACGCTTCATTAATTAAAAAATTAAATAAATATGAATTCAACAACGGAATCCTTAAATGGATATCTGTTACTTCCATAAAGCTAGAGTTTTTTTTTAGATATTGTTGCACTATTGCTTGAAGAAATATCATGTTTACGATATTTAGATTTTTCTTTGCATGCTCGTGAAAGTACTAGCCTAAAAGCTCTACATGCCATTATTAGAAGCGATTTAAATCCCCGAGAAAAATCACTCAAATTGCTCTGTGGAACAATTCATTTACTTTCTTTAATAATTTAGGGGTTACTGAAGGATTGGATAAGGAAGAAAATACATCTATTTACACGCCACCTTCATAGATAGCACACATAATTACGCCTGCCGGGCTAAATGTTCGGCTTTAGGTCTGCTGTATCCGTACCTCCTGTTTGATGGTTTACATTAAGATCCTTAAAGTTGCCCCCCTATTTGGGTAGAACCATAAATACGGCCACTGTTATAGGCCGCATTGGTTCTTTTCCGTATTTTTATTTAAGGCTGTTAGGTACGCCGCCGCTTTCGGCGAGCTTAATCATAACCTGCTTGTGGAGCCAAACATTCATCTCAGCTGAACCGTCAAGCGCTCCAGTGTAGCCAAGTTCTTCTGCAAGCTGCTTGCGGGCGCTAAGGCTTGAATCGAGGTTCAGTAGTTTCATCAAATCGACAATGGATTGTTTCCAATTGTAGTCCTTATGACCAGTAGTATCGGCGACCTTTTGGATCATCGCTTCGATTTCGCTTTCTGTCATCGGCTTTGGGGTGGAGGGGGCTACCGCCGTGTTGCCGGAAATGCCGCCGGTGCTCACTGGTGTAGCTGCTTTTGCAGTTCCAAAAATTGCAGAACGGATGCTTCCAAAAATGCTCATGACTTCCTCCTTGTTAGATCATTGAAACGAAACATATGGTGCGAAACTAAATTCTGAGCGCATCGCTGGCGCACGCTCGTTGTTAAGTCTAGTACCCACTTTCTGATCTTACAACCTTTTGTAGAGGAAATAGTTTTTTCAATAGTTATGATTATATTTTATACAATAAAACCTGTTTTAACTATTAGAGAGATTTTATGTCGAAGCTTTTACCTGATGATGAATCAGTCACAAGCTTTTATTGCCACAAATGTAACTGCGGGTCTTTGTGCTGAGAAAATGATAATCATTCCCTTTAATAAAATTGTCTAAATGGATATGAATCATACACAATTTAATTAATCATTTTTATGAGCCGACGAAATACAATAAATAGAAGAGAAAATTATTTTCGGAGTTTATTTAGAATGTTATTGATTAATAGGTAATTGGCCGGGAAATATAACGCTTATTAAGATATAATGGTTAATCATTGTGAAAAGATGAGGGCATATCCTTTGATGAGAACAACCAATTATCTATGATAGGAAAAAACTGCAGAAAACTTATCTTTAAAAGCATCAGAGTACATTGAAGTTGCTAGAACCAGAGTGCAGCGTTCAGTAAATTCAGAAATGGTACAAGCTTATTGGTTAATTGGAAGAGATATTAATGAGTAACCAACGGGCCCGTACTTTTATGCTCTATCGATAAACCGTCGCATGGTAAGTAATATACCTAAACTTTTCTTCCTTCAAATCATTTTCAGTAGAAAAGGCGCGAAAATATTCTTCTGCATTAGCAAGTAGAGATAGCTGGTTTTTTGTTCCTTCATAACGACCAACTCCAGGTACCACGGCACAAATTGTTTACAATAAACCTATGGATTCAACTAGCCAATTGATTGCATTAAAAAATATATGTTGATTGCTTAAAATCCCTGGAATGACATTAATCGCTGCTCCAAATAAAAACAATAATGTCACAGGAAGAAAAATAAGATTAAATCTAAGAATTATGTAGATAAGTTGGTTACTTTCTTGTGTGGAATTTTTACTTGCTGAAATGATGAAACTCCATGGATTCGAGAACCAAGATTTAAGATGCTAAGAATGGCCAGAAAACAAGGGCTGAGGTTAATTGAGCCAATGGTAGATTATGAGCAATTCTAAGGGAGAGGATACCGAGGACGAAAGAGATACTCTTACTAAGTCTGATTAATTCGATAATCAGACTTAAGAGAGCATTTCCCACAATGACAATAGAACCTAATGACATTTAAGAAATTGAGAATCATGCTTGAAAAACTTGATAACATGCCGCGGCCTACTTTAAGGAGGGAGGTCTCCGGCTCATTAAATAGGGCATGCCCCAACCATGCTATACCCTCTAAAGTATTATATAGATCTCTTAGTGGGCGAAATGCATAATAAAAGGGTAGATTGTCGAGGTCACTTGATAGCTCGGCGAATAGCAGGCACTGAGACTCATTCCACCGCTTACTATTAATAAGTCTCGAGAAGAAGAAGAATCATTATCTAAAGTTTTATGGAAGAAAGATATTGAACTTTTATGCGCCATTTTTGCATCCTGTTAAATAAAATTTTTTGCCGTGATGCGTGCATTTAAAAAAAATATCTTAAGAAATTATTACCACCTAGGACTACCAAGCCGTGGTATCCTTAGGTATGGACGATAAATCATTTACTTCTCTAAATTTGAATTATCAAGGAGAAAGACCTTTGGCCGGGATTCTAGTAAAAAAGAGGTATGCAATATTTAAGCCCTGGAAAGACAAAATTCCCTTGGAATTTTCTGTTGATCTGGATAGTTTTAAATATTCTGAATGCCAAATTCGCTTGAATTAGGGCGAGAAATTAGAAAATTGAAAGTTCCTAGGATATTAAGAATAAATAAATCTATGGTTCTTAAGGTGCTAGGGATTAAATTTCAATCATGCCCCTTTTTACTAGAATCCCGGCCAGAGGTCAATTTATAGAAATGTCCATTTCATTAAATTACAAGTTCAAAGGGTTATTTGAAAATTTCAACTGAGGGTACCATCATTTTAAAAGCAGGCGAAACTCATTTACCAATAGACGATTTTATAGATGATATTTTACAGAAGATAACATCTCATACTAATTTAGTAATCACAGCCGCACCGGGTGCTGGCAAGACAACTCGATTGCCTCCGAAATTGCTTTCTGTTGTAGCCGGGAAAATATTAGTGCTAGAACCTCGAAGAATGGCGGCGATTGCTGCTGCTCATCGGGTTGCAGAAGAAAATAATTGGCTAGTCGGTGAGGAGGTTGGTTATCAAGTCCGTTTTGTCAATAAAACAGCGCATAAAACCAGGTTAATTTACATGACGGAAGCTTTGCTGGCCCGAAACATGATTCATCATCCTGAGTTAGATGATGTAGACATTGTGATTCTAGACGAGTTTCATGAAAGATCTTTATACGTTGATTTAACACTAGGATTAATACGTGAATTACAAGAGTTAGGGCATCATATTAAAATTGTGGTCATGTCAGCGACACTCGAAGCAGAAAAAATTGCTGAATATTTGGGAAATTGTCCTGTCATTTCCGTGCCTGGAAAATTATTTGAGTTAACGGTACGTTATCAAAAATCAACCCAATTACTAAAACCGCAATATCAATTTTATGAGCATTTATCTCAAGTCATCAAAGAAGCACAGCGACAGACTGATAAAGATATTTTAGTATTTTTACCGGGTGCAGGTGAAATTGAACGCGCTAAAGGAAACTTACTTGATTGGACAGAAAGCAAAAAAATAGAAGTGATCACGCTGCATGGCAGTCTTTCTCTGGAAGCACAGCGTATCGCATTGCAAAAATCTTCAGCGCAAAGAATTATTCTTGCAACTAATATTGCTGAGTCTTCTGTTACTTTAGACGGTGTTGATACCGTCATAGATTCAGGTTTAGTAAAAATAATGAAACAAGATTTACGTACTGGATTTTCACGCCTGGAAATTTCGCGGATTAGCTTAGCGAGTGCCATTCAGCGCGCTGGTAGAGCTGCCCGACAATTTCCAGGTGTTTGTTACAGGATGTGGAATCAACATGATGAAAGGTCATTTGTGAAATCCAATATTCCAGAAATCCTACGTTCAGATTTAAGCGATAGTTTACTTTTTTTAGCTAATCAACGTATCTCGAATTTTCAGAATTTCTCGTGGTTTGAACGACCTCCCCATGTCAATATTGAGCGGGCGACCTTTGGCTTACAAGCGGCAGGTGCTATCAAAAATAACAATGAATTAACATCAATAGGTCGCCAGCTTTTGGATTTCCCATTACCTCTGCGTTTGGGGAGACTATTAATTGCAGGGATAGAAAATAATTGCGTCGATCTGGCTGCAAAAATTGCAGCGTTATTACAAGAGCGCGATATTCTACGGAAAGAAATTGCGAATCATTTTCAAGCAGATCATTTTGAATGTGATGTTGCACCGCGATTAAAAATTTTGAATAAATTTCTAAAAGATGGTTCTTCCCAGGATGGTCATTTCACACTTTTACAAACTGTCGCGCAAAGTTATCAGCAGATTCTAGATCTTGCTAAAAAATTAAAAAAAGCCGAGCCCCCTGCTTCTCTTGAAGAAGATGAAGCTAGACAGTTACTCCTCATGTTATCTTTTGGTGATCGTTTGTGCCGACGTCGCAAGAACTCTGAGCGTGCATTAATGGTCGGTGGTCGTGGTGTAAAATTATCAGATCGAACGCTTGTGAAAAGGAGTGAATTTTTTATTGCATTGAATGGTTTTGAAGGAAGCGGCGAGGCTGAAACTTTAATTAATCAGGCGAGTGGGATAAATAAAGAATTTTTGTTCAAACACTTTTCCGACAACATAATAAAGAAAAGAGACATCATTTTTGAAGCAGAAAAATCGCAATTTTATCAGCGTGAATTTAAAACACTTTGGGATTTACCTATAGAAGAACCGAATTTTTCGCTGGCCACCTCTGTACATGTTGCAGAAAAATTGCCTGATATATTAACTGACAATTGGGCGAGCACACTGAAGAAAAATAAAAGTTTACATGAGTGGTATCAAAAGATTATATTTTTACGATTCCATAAGGCATTAATACCCTCTCATATACAAGATGAATTGGAAAGTCTTTTCGACGGAGATGCATTAAAAAAATCATTTTGCTTAACTGGATTTAGACAAGCATGTTTCGGTGAAAGTAAAATGACCTTCGTACTGCAAAAAAATTTAGTGTATTTTTTTGAGCTAAATATATCTGAAACATTGCGGAGTATTTTACAAACCGAACTCCCAAATAAGTTAAAAGTTCCAAGTGGTAGCATGATACCCATTCATTATTCAACGGTTGAACATCCCTTTCTTGGAGTACGCATCCAAGAAGTGTTTGGATGGGAAAAAACGCCGAAAATATTATTTCAGAGTGTGTCAGTGGTGCTGCATTTATTAGGGCCGAATTTTCGTCCAGTGCAGGTAACAAGCGATCTCGAAAGCTTTTGGCAAAATGGTTATTCAGAAATCCGTAAAGAGTTACGGATACGTTATCCTAAACATCAATGGCCATTAAATCCTGCTGATGGCATTGCTCATGCGAAGGGATCGAGGCGAAAATAAAAGAAACCCATCGATGAGTCTATGGTTGTTTGAAAATGGGATCACTGCAATATGGTCTCATTCCCAGGGCACAAGTTCTGGAGTGCGAGGCCATCAGGATAAGATGTATGGTAACCGTAGTGAGAGCTCATTTATTAATGAACAATGTAGAATTTACGGCTGAAATCTATTCAGAAATTGCTCAGTTTTTCTTTTTTGCAATAGAGCCGTAAATTTAATGGTTACGAGCTAGTAATTAGTACGTACGAGACACAGATTAAAATTACTGTATAATAAAATTTCAAATATGTTTCTTGCATTGGAAAATATGGCATATACTAAAAATGATCATCTGGATACCCTTTTTCAGGCCACAGGGGACGTACTTCGTCAAAGCGAGCAACTTATACCCATACCTGAACACAGAGTTTTCTTATTACGATTAGATGAACAAATTCAAAAACTTGATAAAAAAAAGAATGACAATATACAGAAATTAGCCAAAGCATTACGTGATTTACGAGATACTTTAGATAAAGACTTTTTTGCTCAAGAGTCAAGCCAAACAGGATTAAAAAAAATCCGGATTAGTACTGCAATGTTAACGCTCAAGGACACTCTTGTCATGCTCGAGTCAATACAAACAATGGATCCTCCGCATGCAATAAACGCAATAAATTTATACAAAGAACGCTGTGACTCACGCTCTAGTATATTTCCTGATATTATCTCATCAATTAGTTTAGCAGCAATTGGGCTAGTAGTGGGTGCGAGTATTGGTTTAGTCGCCAGTGTGTGTATGGGAGGATTCGTCAATCTGCCATTGATAGTTGCAGGGATGGCCGCGTTGGGCTTAGGAATAAGTCTTATCCTATCAGGTGCCGCGTTAGATAAAGGATTCTTTAGACCCCAATTAGATCAAGATATAGATGACGTGGTCCATAGCTCGATTCTGTGTATGAGGACGTGAAATGTCTGTCTTTGTAGTACATGTATTAGTAGCTTATTATAGAAACGTGCAAATGCAAATTAGAAATTTTACTGATTTGCACGTGGATTCACTTATTGTAAATTCAGTGGTGATTAAGATAAAACTCAAGTTTTTTTAAGGGTTAAGGTGTTAAAAATGGCTCCGTCGCAAAAAAGAAAAACTGTACAAAAAAGCTGTTTCTGAATAGATTTCAGCCGTAAATTCCACATTGTTCATTAATAAATGAGCTCTCAGTCCGGTTACCATACATGCAAATATTGAACAGACCTTTTTTAAACATATGTATGATTTCAAACCCCTGATGGTTGCATAGGCAGTTTTCATGGATTGAAAAGTCTAGCTAGTTTTCGGGGAGGATATCTGATTTTTGGGATAAAAAATAAACCACATCTATTAGAAGGGCTCAATAAAAGTAGCAATGGTATTCATTAAACAGAGTAACCCTAATTAAGGGATTATTTGCACGAAAGCCGATATTTATAATACATTTAGCAAAATTGACTCTCGACTTTATTATTGGATTTATATGAGCACCTCTCAACATAGATTGGAAGAACTGTTACAGCAGGCTCATCTAACAACCTTTCTAGCTAAAAACGCTTATCCAGAAGAACGCTTAACTGGGCCTCGTCTCTATCAGGCCTTTCTGCCAGCCTCCAAAACAATTAGTAACGAGCGTAATTCCTCTGCATCCTTTGATGAAAAGGCATGGGGTGAGGACGGACTTAATACTGCTCGCGAGGCTGCCGAGAAACTTAAAGGGAAGCAATTTCCTAATCTCTTAAAGTTATACACTTTTATCGCGAGAAAAAGAGCTAACTACGAATATAAAAAAAACGGAAAAGCTGCGTCTTTTGCGTTTGGTTCATTCAGGGACCCGGATGATGGTTGTCATATGGAGCTTAGTACCTGTTTAGGCAAAGACGACGAATATCAAGACCAATATGGCTATATGCTAGAATTACTTCAGATTTTTTTTCCGAATCCCGATATAAAGATGAAAAATGTATTTGATAAGAACTCTAGAAGAGTTGAGGCTGAGATGAGCAGCTTTATTATCAGGGGTACCCTTCGTCGTGAAATAGATAAAAACCCATATTCATTTAAGGAGCCAGGAGAATATGAGCGCACCTTTACTACAATAGAAACCTATAAAAATCCCCGTGATGGCGTAGAATTTATTTACCTGTTGCATCCCAATATTGAACGTTATGAGCTTGATGAATTTTTTAATCTTGTTGAAACAAAATTTCCTGATTTGTACGACTTAACCAATCGAGAAAAGTCTATCAATTCTTTAGCGGAAATTGTGTGGACCCTCGCTCAAGCGGTACCTACAAAACGAGGCAATGCTTCAATCATAGAACGCCTCTATCGCAGTGTGCAGTTAATTCATGGTGAGCATTTACCGCATTATCGTTTTCCACTTAATATAGATTTATTGGCCATTGTTACTCCCTCTGCAGAACAATTTAGACAAATCTTTGAAACCCTTTTCTATGATAAGGATATGCTCTCCTTAATCGATAAAAATCTGGACAATATTCAGTTTTTTTTACAATTTTCCCAAGAGCCACATAACGAGTTAACCGCATTACAGCTTCAATTAAATGGCTTAAAAGAGAAATTTAGATCTAAGGAACAATGTGCCAAGCAAGACGAGATAGTATTGCTAGTAAAGGATAGGTTCCGCTATTTTAATTCTCCCTCTCCAGGCAATAGTCCAAATAGAGCGGCAGAGCCCGCTCTGTCGCAAAAACATTTTTAGGCTAAGAAACCCTGAAGGGCATCACTTTTATTTACAGAGAATTGCCCCAGGCCAGTTACAATTGTGATTTTTCATCGCGAATTAATATATCTTCTGTTTTTAATTATTCACATCTTGTATTTGAAGATAAGTAATTAGTTGTACGTAATATGCACAATAAGCGAAAAATATCATTATCCCTATACATTTAATATTATTTATATAAAGTATAAGAGTTGAATAATTATTATAATAATTAATGTTCTCTTGAAAATATGAATTCCGAATTCATATTGGTGGCTCAAAATATTTATTTCAGAAATATATGCTAAGTATAAACAAGATTATTTATAGGAATTTAAAATATTTGGAATAAGGATAGGGTTACCTGGATTCAACTGATAAGTGCAACTTGCCCTCCCTTCTAAGATAAAAATATATTGATTCCATCATCAAGAGCTAAACGGAGTAGTTTAAGATTGGCACCTTGGGTTGTATCTCTCTTTCCCACTGTTGATATGTAGGGGTAGAGGAAGTAACATTCAATTAATAATAGGATTGAACAATGATAAGACGGACAAGAGCCGCATTTTTTAATTGCTCAGTAAACCGATTAAGTGTAGCGGCTCCAAAAAAAGTAGCGAAATTCAACTTAGTAAGAATTCATAGTTTTGATCATGATGGGTGTGTTGGTACACCTTTTTTAGATCCATGTGATGTCCCAGGCATGCACATAGATTTGTTGGATCATCTTAAAGCTAATCAGTTACAGTTCCCTGCCCTAGAATGTATGATGATTTTCTCTAATAGGCAAAGCCTTAAAAAAGATTGCAAAAATGCGCTATTTAATAATAATAATTTAGCTTTGCAAGTCATACCCGCTTTAGCAAAAAAGTATAATGTCTATTTTGATCCTCTTCTTTTAACGGACATATCATTAAATCAAAAACCTGGCACTACTTATTGTAAGTTAATAGAAAGTGCCCAAAAGATGCAAATTAAACTAAACGACAAAATCAGCCCCAAAGAACTCGAGCAATTAGCAGCGTTAGTCCCTATCGATTACGTTTACTCTACTGATAAAGTAAATATTCTCTATGCACAAGCCCATAGGGCGGCCTGTTTTTTTCCTCAGAGTAGAATCGAATTAAATGTTTATGATGATTTGTCTAAGGCGGTTTTAACTCCCTGTTATGAATTTTATAAGTGTTATCCAGAGTTACTTCCTGAGAATGTCGTTGTTAATTTTACTCAGTACGATACGGTAATAGAGGAGCTACCTAAGCCCCAACTGCTTTATAGTATCAGGGGTTCAGGAAAATTAAATCCGCTTTACTATCAGACCATTAAAAAAATGGAAGATCGTGCTTTGGCAGAAGAAGGCGAACATCTATCCGAATACACTTTTTCTAATTATCTATCCCCCACTACTCTATTCGAGGGTGAACCATTAATAACGGCATCGTCAACTAAACTTTGAAACACGTCAATGAACGAATAATAGATTAGCTTGAAGATAAATCTTATCTGCAAGACTCCACCAGATTGAGTTCAGCTGCTCTAGCTTAATGGTAGTTAAATTGCCCGCGGCACCGATGCCGAGCTACCCAGCTTCAAGGATCTGCCATTATTGAGACAAGTAATACATTTCTGTTAAGTGATTAACAATTGATAAATTAAAACAGGGATTAATTTCCTTAACAAATGATTGCCGGGATTCACTTATCTATTAGTAAACTGACTGCCACTAATGGCAGAGTATTTATCTTCTTGAATTATGCTCTCTCTATGAAAAAAATTTGTATCGCTTACTGTTCTTTGTAAACTATTTTTAGAAATAGTAGACCAACTTCCTGTTTGAGCATGAGTAGATGATGAGGAGATATCGTCACAAGGTTCTTTCTTTTGCATCGCATCCAAACTCATGGGCTTTTCTTGTTTTGTCGACCTATGTTTTTTAAAAAGAAGATCTTGTAAGAATTTTGATACACTTTTCCCAGGCTGTGATTTCTCGGATTCTACTCGCTTGGGTTCGGAATAATTAATTCCCAGTATTCTTAAGTCATCTACAGTTATTGATGGAGCCTTGTTCTTGATGTGTCTCCACAAAATGTTTGGATCATTTTTTCCAAAACCATGCATACTGCAGTATGCAAAACTTTTTAACGTAGCCAAAGTGAATGAATCTAATGGTTCTATTAAAGGAAGTATCTTTCTTAGGTTTGCTCTTTTTTCTACTAAGTCTGCAGTATTATCCTGATATGCTCTTTTTCGAATAAGCTGAAATGTTTCATAATTAATACCCAAGCCCTCGATACATTGCTTCAGCCCTGATTCATCCACCTGTATTAATGACTCCAGGGCTTGTTTTCTCTTATTTATGTGCTCGGCAAGTTCAATCATGGTTACTCTTTTGATTCGAGGTTCACTTAAATATTCCTCGGCCAGATCAAATGTAGCCATGTGCTTTGTTATAATTTTTAAACGCTCGATTTGCTCCTCATTTAATTCATTTATTAAATAAAAAGTAGCCTCATATTTTTTCTTTAACATTTCAGAAAAACTATTTTTAGGTTCCCGCATACGAATATATTGTTGATAATTAACATTTTGATCTTTAGCTTCTGCGATTATTTCTATTGGATCTAACTCCTTTGCAGAAATCTCTATTTCATCTAGAATGGAATCTCTTTGTTTGAGATTTTCTAATAACTCAATCAAACCAACTTTGCTTAATTTTTCTTCTTTATCCAGAATAGAAAAATTATGAATTCGATTTTCTAGTATGAGATATCGTTTAACCTCTTTAACAAATTGAATTGTCTTTTTAACTCTCTCTTCATTAATAATTAATTTCTCTTTCACCTCATTTGCAGAAGCAATGAATTTATTTTCACGCAATTCATTAAATCGTTTAAGCTGCTCCAAATTCATTTGAGTTTCTTCAGTTTGCAAAAGCTCAAAAATTTCTAGAAGATGATTCAATTTTTTAATAAAATGCAGCTCACTTATTTCATCCGATTTTTCTTCTTTTTCTAAAAAAGTACAAATATTTTTGCCATTAGAAAGATGGTTTTCAATTAGAGCGCTATCATGTAACAAAGGCATTTTTTTACCTATAAAAGCAATTTTTTGCAATTATAGTTCAAAATAAAGACAAAGTCACCCGAGTGAATTAAATGATAACTTCATGTCGCATTTAGCGATCTATTTGATGCTCTCACATTACAGTAGCCTTGGAAAATACCGTAATAAATGGGTATTACTAAGATGGTCATGACTTCTATTAGTAAAATTATCTTTATTTTGAAAAAATATTTTTTCATTTGTATTCTAGAGCCTATGCTTAATATTATCATGATATAGCACCCAGAAGGCCAAGAATAAAAATGCATCTGCAAGCAATAAAAGAGAAAAAACAACTCTGGATTATTCTACTTATTGTATTTATTAGCTTTATTGGCTCGTCCATTGCCTATCCGATTTTTCCACCTTTGTTTTTACAATCTTCGGATCAACCAATCATCTCTCCGGAATGGAGTGAAACCAGTCGGCGTCTTTGGTTGGGATTAACTCTTGCCATTTTCCCCTTAGGGCAATTTATCGGCTCCCCTATTCTGGGACGAAACTCTGATTTGTATGGCCGCAAAAAAGTACTAATCATTAGCTTGTTTGGCAGCATATTGGGGTATTTGCTGACCGTTATCGCTTTTTGGACCCATTGCTTTTGGTTATTATTATTTAGTCGCTTTTTAACAGGCTTTATGGAAGGAACCTTCGCAGTGGCCAGAGCATTAGCCGCAGAACTGACTACCATCAA
This sequence comes from Legionella lytica, assembly GCF_044626755.1. Lineage (GTDB taxonomy): Bacteria > Pseudomonadota > Gammaproteobacteria > Legionellales > Legionellaceae > Legionella > Legionella lytica_A. The sequence goes on from NZ_JBGORX010000010.1 coordinate 64,115, forward strand.
TAAGTTTGTTAGTTTTGGCCGTCTCAATACCATGGCAGGTATTGGCTATATCATCGGGCCAATTATTGGTGGCCTATTATCTAATTCCAATATTATTCCCTGGTTTTCATGGTCATTTCCTTTCACATGTGCAGGAATAGCTTCGATTACGGCATTGGCACTGGCATGGTGGAAATTGCCAGAACATAAAGCCTTACTGCCAGTGAAAAAAGAATCTATAATGAGTCAGCTTAATATTATCCGCCAATTTAAACTGTTATTTCAGAACCATCCTCATTTGAGGTCTTTACTAGTCATCAGTACACTATTTACCTTTGCGGTCGATATGTTTTATGAGTTTGGGCCAGTATATCTTGCGGGTAAATGGTCCATGTCTCCAGGAATGATAGCGCTCTATAATGCCGCCTTGTCAGCTACTCTCGCCTTCGGTGCCTCATGGCTTCCATACCATTTGTCAAAACGTATGCCAATTCACCGGGCTATTATTGGCGCGATGATGGTTACCGCGTTAATTTTTGCGGCAATGATTATTTTTCAACACCCGATCCCCATGTTTTTATTCTTCGCACTCATTGGCTTTAGTATCACCAGTGTTACGACAACCATGACCATCCATATATCAAACAGGTCACATACGGCCATTCAAGGAGAAGTGATGGGCGCTCAAGTAAGCTTACGCACATTAGGTGATGCTATTATTTGCATTGCAGGTAGTTTTTTAATTGTTGCATCGCTTATTTTACCCATCGTTTTTTGCTGCATTATCGCATTATGTGCTGGTATTTTATGTATGGTCTCTTTAAAACCTACCGATGTAACTAATCATGGATAAATTAAATACTTAGACTAACTAGAGCGATAGCTTCTGATTTAAATGTCAGTTGGTGAGCCTTTCTCCTGCACTCCATACAATTTTACAGGCTTTATGCTGGCTTATTTAGCTAAAGAGCGAAATTGCGGGCGGTTAGAATGGTGGGTACTCGATTGGAATGAACCAGCAATTAACTTTTATAAAAGCCTTGGGGCTATGGATGAATGGCCTGTTTATCGAGTGACGGGTGATGCATTGGATAATTTAGCCAACGTCCTATAGCTTGCCCTGAGAAACCTCTCTCACGGCCATTGAAAGGTCATTGTGCAAAAGCTAAATTTGTTTTAGCTATTGCATCTTGTTCGTGCTCCGCATGAAACAATGTTTTATCAAAGGGTTTTAGGGATAAGACGTTAACATCCAACATCCCCTTATCTTCAAACGATTCTGCGTCACTAAAAACATGATCCATAACCTTAATTAAGCTATAGTGCTGAGGGTTAATCTCGGCGATTCGTCCTAGTTTTTTTTGACATTCCTCAACGTTAAGTAAAGATTGATCGTTTAATGCAACGGCTGCCAGAGTGGTTAAAACAAAACCCGCACAATTTACACCACTGGCGGCTGTTTTCTGGGATGGGGTTTTCGTCAGGTAATGAATAAACTCAACAAAAAAACCAACAAAACCTCTGGGTAGGTTCCAAATTGGCGTCAAAAAAAATGAGCAGAACACCGAGAGAAAACTTGGGGTAACCGGATTTTCAATCATCGATTTATGAGCTCGTTGAGCGTAATTCCAGTACTTGCGTATATTATTCTCAACTTCTTCGTTGCTGGCTACCTCAGATGGAGCCCAGGTTGCCTCCATTATGTTGGCTAAACTTCCTACATCATAAGTGACGCCCTGGAGCCGCCAAAATTCAGCTTGATCAACTATTTTCTGACCATTTAATTTTTTACTACGAACAACTTGTACGTCCATTACATTAGAAAAAAGACCAAATAAATTACCTGTTTGAGTGCATTTCTGCAGGATTTTATATATACCTTCTAAGGTACCCCGCGCTACGCCTTTATTAGATGTTGCATCAATCAGATTTGATACCCTGTCCGCTTCAGGAGCAAAAATGGCAACATGAAAAAGCTCTCCATTCAATTTAAAAAGAATGAGGTCGCCTGGTAATAAGTCATTAAAATTCATTTTATCCACGCTGAAACAACACATCATGTTTAAACATGAGGAAACATATGTTCACTCTTGGGGAGAAGGATATTAGCACATTATTGCACCTAAGTTATCAATAAACGTTACCGCGTCGTCAAGCTTAATAGGCAATAGCAGTCTATATTTAATCTAAAGGCTTAACTTTTAAGAGGTAATCATGGATGAGCAAACATTAAATTCTCTCTTTAGTGAAAAAGATCGAATTGAACGAGTTATTTCTGATGAGCTGGGTGAAAAAGAGATACGTGAAATACAAAGCGAAGAATTAGGATTATTAAACGCCATTCTTTTGGAATTAAAAAAAGAAGAGTCAACTCGTGACCTTTCTTGGGAAAAAAATAGTTTGTTTTATGCACTTTCACTTCTGAATCAAAATATTAGATTCTATCCTACCGTATTAGGCCTCCGATCGTCTTTAATTTGGATTGATAAAGCGCTAGGGAATAAAGAAGTTCTTAACTCTACCCAAAAGACAGAAATGGAACTCGTTAATATCGATTTACTACTTGAGCACACCAATACATTAATTCATATTGTGGAGGGGGAATAATACCCAATCGATGATTAAGGCATGCGTATAGGGATACAATTACCTTCGTTACAATGATCCTGCAAATTTATTAACATATCCAAGTCTTATTAAACTATTTTCATACCGTTTTTAATAAGATTAAAATTAAGACGATTTGAATATTGAACCTCCTGTGATTATACTTTATTTATCCATGAAGATAAATTTTTAAGCACTTCCTGGGGATGTTGTATGAACCAGAATCAATATATCTCGTCAGAGATCCAAATACAGTTGCACTTCGAACAGATGGGAAAAGGCAGCGAAAGAAAACCATTAGTTTTTCAAGTACAAAATGTAAGGATGGACTTTATTCAGCATTGTATCAATCAAGGTCCCAAGCTGAAATCACCTGAAACCGAATTAAATAATTATTTAAACCGAGAACCGAACTCCCCTCCGCAAACCTCTGCAAATCCTCCTTCTGCAGGCGATTTAAACCGCCAAAAATTATCCGCACTTTTTGCTCATCTTTCTGCATTTAATTATCAAATGGACGGATTAGTTAATGAACCCGTTGCAGTAGCTGACTTAGTAAAAAAAATGCAGGAAATAAATAAGATGAGCGATGAAGAAGCTACTGCTTATTTGAATAAACTAGTAGGCGAAAAAATTCCTGGCCAGCAGGACATGCCAATGGATGAGTTTTTATCTCGCGTTGGCGGGATGTATCAAGAACAAGGTGTTAACTTTCACTGTTATTTGCGAGAGAACTTTTTCCAACCCCTGAAGCCAGCAACGGTGAAAGAGGCCGGTTCAGCATTGAATTATTTTATGCCCGAGGTGTTTCATCAACAACACATCAATACCTGTGAATTGTCGAGTGTAATGACTGTGTTAAAAAAAATAGCGACTAACTTTGATCAAATGCAGGCATGGTGTATTACAAATAATGAAGCACTTCCTGAGGCGGTCCTCGAATCACGAGAAAAAATTAAGGCTTTGGAGCAACAGTTTGATCAATTTTTAAAAAATCCTGAAGCCTTTAAAGATAAAGATATAAAAAAACTCACTCATGAATATCGTAAAGAGCTGGAAAAGATCCAAGTACATATGGAGCAAGCTTTTGGTAAAGAGATGAACCCTGACATTGTCCCCTATGTTAAAAAGCATGCGAATCATACTCTAGCCACGCTCCATCATTTCATCACCGCTCGGGTGATGCCAGAAGGATTTGATGTTAATGATTATAGTTTGAAAGAGAATTTAAAACCACATCAAACACCCTTTCAGGCTAAGGTGTTAGGTGATCATCTAAATATTATTGTTGAAAAAGATATCGTAAAAAATTTACATAAAGACAATGAAGATGTGAAAGAAAAAAATGGATTTTTGGACAACATAAAACAGATGTTCCTCTATGGAAAATCACGAGCATTTACTGAATTTGTTGTCTGTGGTCACGCGCTGTTGATGGATATTTGTAATAACGGTGTTTTAAAAGTTATTGAGCATCGCAATGCAAAAGATGAGTCCACCATTTTATCCAAAAATGGGTTAAGTGCTATTGGGATCCAAAGCCCCTCCGACAACAGTCCAAGTGCCCTCAATGAAACGGTCGATAGCATTGAGCAAAAGCTCAAAGGTTTATATATAGAACGAGATAACATTATTAAAATTAAAGCAGGTGTTCCCAGTGAGTCACCGATGTTTGCAGAAATGAGTCAGCTACTCGTAAAAAAAGACAGTGAAATACGCGATCTTCTGGAAGTCGAACAGAATGTTAAAGAGAAATATGGTTTAGAAAAACATGTTAGCCCTGAATCCTCTTTCAAAAACCATCGCGACGTATTTAAGCAAATGAAAGAGGAACATCAAATAAAACAATCTAAAAACGAAGTAGAAATAGACCCCATAGCGATGACTGTACCACCCAGCTTGAGCTCATAATCTATGGACAGTCTTTAGCTCCTTAAAGGGGTTTTATCCAGATAGCACTGGTTTGTCCTGATCTACCTCTGCATTCCTTATAGAATAAGGGTTTTGGGTATTGTAACCATCTTTAAAGCCCATTAGTAAATTCTTAATAATTCCTTTTATATCAACAAGTTCATCGCTTGTGGAAAAAATAAAATTTCCATGCAAGCTAATATGCTGCCAAGCAACGGGTGACCATCGTTTAATTTGACGGACTAACTCGACATTACCAGCCATTTCAGATTGTACTAATAGCTCTGATAACAAAGAAGCATTATAGTAAATAATGCAACAAGCTAATATCCTGTTACATTGGTTACTGATTTCCAAGGCATTCTCTGATTTTCCTAATATTTTTTTACCAGGCCTAGTGTGTACGTCGGAGCTGTTTTCGGTCAAAATTATAGGTGATTATAAATACAGCCTGCTCTGAATATATAAATTTTGGAATTTAATTAATTTCCGGTTGTTATCAAAAGTCGCTGAAAATTACATCTTCCGATTGATTAAGACTGAATAATTACTTTTAAACACGGAAATGACAACTACATTTGCCAATTAGGAACTAATCTTGACCGAAAACAGCTCCGACGTACACACTAGGCCCATATGGAAATTTTTTCAAAAAACCTTCAAATTACTATCCAATCCATGTTGGATAATTCCATCTCCATTGCATCCACAAGTACTTGTGAATTATTAAGTGAGAAAACGAAATTACCATTCAAAGCATATGTTCGCCCAAGTTACTTGGTCGACTGTTATCATTTTTTTGATGACCCACAAATTGTAACGGAAACAACAAAGAAATTAGATGCACGAGGGATTTATGGTTTTTTCACACTTATTCAAAAATAAAGAATCATATTGTGTTGCGAGTGTTAATATGGAGGAAGTAACCTCTCAAATTCAAAAAATAGATCAAAAGTTTAGTTGAGGTGCCATTCTAATGATAGGAACATGATTCTACATTCCAAACCTATTATGTTGTTGTTCATCATTTTCTTTCGCGGCTTCTTCTTCAGATTTCAAAGAATCTTTCTCCCTATTTTCTATCTCTGGCATTTCAATTTTATCTATTGAGTCAGCTCCAGAAGTTAAAACAGGTGCTTCACTTGATGAATTCAAATTGTTACTTTGCTGATTTTTATTTAAATTATCTTCGCGATTATCCAGAGCCTCTATTTCATTCATTATTGATTGAAATAGTTCCAGCATTGTTTTTACCCACGGGTCAGGTTCTTTGCTCATAGTGGTATCAATATGATTGATTGGTTTAATAATTGTACTTCATAAAATACTTAAGTCAAATTTTCTTGGTACTGAACTTTAACCATTTGACGTAGTGAAGTAGAATTTGATTTTTATATGTAACATTAAGGCATTGAAAAATCACAAATAAAAGATAAAAATGCCGAACCGGGCAGCGTCAACTAAAATTCGACAGGGGCTCTTTTCTTATAAAAGTTAACTTGACGGTGCCCCTTCTGATATTTACTACTGAAACTACTTTATATCAGATGGCGGCAAAAGTTGCGGTCTTTGGTCCCAGATCTAAATTATTGGAAATAATTTGTTTTGGAGAAATGGCATTCTCATAACTAATTTTTTTAGCTTCATAAAGTTGAATAAACATCGATTGATTAATAGCGATTTTCGCCTCCATCCAATGCTTGACCCTATCTTTATTAAGCAGAGAATCTCTTCCCTCCTGCTCCGTCCAATATAACGTACGCTTGTAAGGCCCAAGTTTAGGAATACCGTCTTCATATGAAGGAAGATATAAAAGGAATTCACGACTAGTCTTCTCATTAGGAAAAAGTAGTGCAGCTAATTTTTCCACATTATTGGCATGTACACTATTATAAAAAACCGCTACATCAAGAACACCTGATGATAAGTCGTGCATCAATGCCGCTTTATTAATAAGAAAATTACACCGCTGATGAGCAATACATTGTTGCAAACGATGTTCTAACTCGAGATCAGCTAACGCCCTATAAATAATAACCTGCCGGCATGCCTGTAATGAAGCTCCATCTACATAAGTAAAAATAAAGGCAATAATCTCAGTTGGCAACATAATAAACTTAAATTGAGGATCTCTGTATTACTATATACGGTTCTTTATTGAAGCATTCAATGCTGGATTTATTAATTCCTCATTATAACTAGTTACATTCAATCGACTCACATGAGGAACCACCTTCCCTTCATTATTGATAGTCAACTGCAATTTAGCACTAACATTAGCCAATGGTAATGTTGTTTTTATATCAATTTTTTCTGGATTGGGCTCACGTCTTAATCTTTTATTGGTATTAGCAATTAGAACATCACCCTCTGCACATAATGCAAATATTGCTAATTCAAAATTCAATATAATCTTACCTTTTTCAAGAGACCAGGAGTTCTCCTTTGCGACAGTCCTTGTTAGCGACGCAGGTTGTGGAGTAAACGCACCATTGATAAATAAAAAATCGACAAAACGATTATTATTTTGTCCTCCATTTTGTTGCAACCATACAAATAGTTCGTTCTTTTTCTCCTCAGGATAATCTGAATTAGTAACTAAGTGATTTAATAGCTCGTCAACTTGATCGTGATTTTGCCCACATAATCCATGGATAGAAAAATCCCGCATAAAATCTTGGTAACTTTTTTTAGTTTCAGTTGCATGTTCTATCATCATATTTTGCCAATCACCAATAACTTGGTTCATGATAAAACCATCATTATCAGTAGAATAATTATAATGCCAAACCTCAGGGGAAGTTTGTATATTTTGTACAATGCGAGCATTATGATTTGAAACTATTTCATTCGCTAAATCTTCATGGATATCAGTAAAAACTTTAATTGATTTTTCCTTAATTGCTGTAGCAGCTTTAGAGGTTGCAAGTAAAAAAGGAGTTTGTGCGGTTTCTCGTTGAGGCAAAACTGTACGATGTTGACTGACTAAATTAGCTCGAAGAGAGCGACTTGACGCAAAAAAATTAAATGTATTTTGTACCTTTATGGACTCAATATAGCAAAGAGCCTCAAGAACTTTCACCACGCTGATTTTATCCTCCTGAGCAATTGATTGCTTACAAAGGGATTTAATAACCATTAAATGAACCTTGCCCTCCTTATCAGGAAGATTGGCATATATCTTTTCAATTCTATCAATGGTAGCTTCAATTATCTGTCTCATTTGAGAAAGCACGCCCAAAATGCACTTTTAGGAAGTTTAAGCCAAATTCGGTTAACAAATTATTAACATTATGAATAGATAAAAATCTTTACACTTATTTTGCAACATCACTACCCATAATCCCGCAGAGAGGGAACTCTTCCCTGGACCGTGCCTCGCTCAGCTCTGACGTGGTCAATCAAATGGTTACACCCCAGTTAAAGCAATTTTCATTAAAAAATCACTTAAATACCCTACTACGAATGCAATCGATGGCTGTTATAGAACATGGTGATATAATTCAAAATGTCCTGTTGGGCTTCCCATCGAGTTTGTTAATTTGCCATTGAACTCGTTCTTGTTTTTAAACTGAGCAACTTTCACTAACACTATTTACTCATACTCGTAATATAGCCTTTGGTCGTTAATAAGTTACGGTATTAGTAACTTTTATATTGAGTACCCGTGTCTGAATGAAAGAGGGGTTTCCTTGAAATTGCGCTACCCGCAATAAGTACTAGCGTGGCTACTACTAATAATGATGGAACTAGAAATCAATCTTTGGATTTTGATCTGGGTCAACATGCCTTGCTAAATAAACTTGATATACGCTGGTTTGGTGGCTTGCGTTTGAGTAGAGTAAAAAATGCTGCTCAATTTGCATACTCAGGCGCATCTTTACCTCGCTCTGTCGAAAATAGAATAAAAGGTGAGAGGGTTCTAATTTCGACAGAACTGTTTTACTTGCTCCCTGAGTGGCTCGGATAACGGCACCGTCAACTAAACTTTTTTAAAGTTCAAGAAAAGAGAGTTTTTTCTCAAGAATTGTTTCTAAAAAATTGAGCGCATTTTTGGATTCATTAGTAATCATGTTTATTCACCTCAATGACCTCGACAAGCTCCATTTTGGCCCTTGGGGCCTAGTAGGGGTTCTTCCACAGGCCCCCTTTTAGCAACAATCAAGCCTATAAGTGACAGGCCCCTACACTGAATTTTGTTTTCCAAGCTCATCATTTAGTTCTTGCAAACCTTCTCTTAAAGATTCTAGGATAAATGCTCCTTGTTGAGGTTCTCCTTTTTTATAGAGTGCTTCCACCTGATATGTCTTATCTATCAATCCAAGCAACCCGCTTTTCTTCATTAACAATTCTCTATCCATAACACCCCTATATTCCATCTTCGAAATATTTCAAAGATAATGACGTTCTGCAATTAAACTTTCATACGGAATATGTAATTCCTTATGTAATTTGACAATTTGAGGCAAAGTTAAGTTACGCTTTCTGTTTAAAACATCACTAACCCGACTTTTAGGACCCAAAAAAGCTTCCAAATCTTTTCTTGTTAAATTCAATTGATCCATTAGAAAAAGAATTGCATCGACAGGGTCTGATTGAGGCATTTGATGATGCTTATTTTCATATCCTTCCACAAGCACAAGCAGTACATCGAGCTCATCTCCCTCTGGAGTATCTTGCTCAGCCCCCCAAAGAGCATCAACTCGCTCTAAAGCAATTTTATAATCGCTTTCATTATGAATTGGTCTAATCATTTTCAACCTCCGAAGCATTCACTCGATCATACTCTTTGTGAGTACCAACAAATTTAATAAACATGGCTAGTCTCGGGTAATCCATAGCACAAATAATGCGATAGGAATTACCTTTTATATTAAAAACTATCCTGTTATTAGCAATGATGGTTGCATTTCTTAGTGTATCCTTAACATCTTGTGGGGTTTTCCAAATCTGCTTAGAGCAAAAATGGTACCACTCATTTAAATAAGATTGCATGTGCTCATTACCAGGCAATTCCCAGTAAGTTTTAAGACGGCTTTTTGCTATTATTCTCATAAATTAATTATATGTTACCAAAATGGTAACGTCAATAATTAATTTAATTCGTCATAGTAAATAAAACGGGGAGTTTCGTAACCGCCCTACCTTTCTCCATAATGCATCCAAAAATCAATACTAATAAAGTGAAGTAATATTGTTAAGTTTTCTTAATTAAATTGCTATGCGATTTATCGAGATTATTAACAGAGGTTAATGATGTCAGAGAGCGCCATCAGTCACCACCATCTCTAATTGAATCTAAATATGGGCGTGGTTATATTTTGTTCGCTATAATTATAGGTACAGACATGGAGGTTGATATGGCTTTTCAAAAAACAAAATTTTAATTTTGATACCTTAGACTCTTTAGATGAAATCAAAGGAAAGCACTTTTATTTAACAGGTAATTTTATACAAAAAACTAAACAAGAGTTTGCAGAAGAGATCATCGGCCTTGGAGGAAATTATCAAGACTTAACAAAAAGGCCTGTGGTAAAACCCAAAGACACAGATTATCTAATTGTAGGGGGTAATGGTTATCACGATCCGAGTCATGGTAATAATTACAAAAAAGTAAAATCCTGGAATGAAAATAATCCTGATAAAACAATCCCTATTATTCACCAATTACATTGCGAAGAGTTGCTTGAGAAATACAGAGAGCTGAATCTTACCAGCCCACCAACGCATTAATATACATGTCTACTAATTTATAACATCGTGCAGGTAAAAAATTCCTGAAAATGAATTTTATAAGAACACGCATCTATATCCATGCGTATCGGATTATTAAAATCAACTTAGTAGACAAAGAGTGTAAACCCCCCATGTTTAGTGACATCCTAAATTAGAGTTCATTGCTTGATTTTTTGCCAGATACTCCGATGGCGTTAAATCATTGAGCGAATCATGTGGCCTTTCCTCGTTGTACTCCTTTATCCAATTTTCTGTTAGCTCTCTTACTTCGTGTAAATTTTTGCATGCGTACATGTCAAGTATTTCGGTGCGATAAGTTCTATTGAACCGCTCAATAAATGAGTTTTGCGTTGGTTTACCTGGCTGAATAAATTCCAATTGCACCTTATTTTGTTCTGCCCAATCAGCAAGCGTACTCGATATAAATTCAGGACCATTATCCATGCGTAATTTGGCAGGGAGCCCACGCCAGGAAACAATTCGTTCTAATACGCGTACTACCCGTTGTGCAGGCAGACTGAGATCAATCTCGATCGCTAACACTTCACGATTGAAATCATCGACTATATTGAATGTTCTGAACCGTCGACCACACATCAACGTTTGACGTCTGATGCCTCCATTCCGCCGTATTTTGCTTTCCAGTTGTAATACGTGGCATCAGAAACGCCATATTCTCGGCATACCTCTTTAACCAGACGACCCGATTCTACCTCTTTTAGTATTTTGACAATCTGGGTTTCTGTGTAACGCGATTTCTTCATTTTTATTCTCTTCTAGATAGTTTAACTGGAGAACTCTACTGGAAGTACAACTATTTTAAGGGAGGGTTACAATGCCTAAATATATTAGGTATAAATATAGGGAAAAAAGAGAATTATCATGGGGAATACCCGCTTCATAAACTACTTATAAGATGGCTTATTAGTAACTATTACTCTTTACGAATTAAAAATTTACAAATTTCAAAGGAATGTCTTCCTAACAACATAATCTATAACGAACAATCAAATGAACTAGTTAAAACATATTCAAGTATAATGGGAAAGAACCCAGAGGTAGTTTACTTAAAGTTATATAGTACTTAATGAATGCCAGGAACATCACTTATACAATTTATATTACAAATAACAATTGTAATAGCTATAAAAATTGGATAGGTGATAAGGTTCGTTAAGTAGGGTACGATTTATGTGAAAAATTCATATCATAATTCCAAACTGGGACAGATAAAAACAATAACTTTTGCCAGTCTTGATGAGAGCTTTGAACATTTTTTTATTATGACAAAACTAAGAACCCCACGCATGCTATTTACTCAGAACCATGAACTGTGCCCACTCTTCAATTCTTATCTAAAATCAGTGCTTTTTAAATAAACTATTTTATTGAAGGGTAAATTTTTATCTCATTGTCTTTATTTGATGCGACCTAGTTAGGTCGCATCAAAGCCCTTAAAATAACTTTATTTTTAAATTTTGTGAAAGTGACTCCTAGCAGTTACTGGCTCTTGGGGAGTAATGGAGCAGTCAACCTACTTAAGGTGACAATTTGATTCATATGATAAACAAAAGATATAAACATCGAACAAGTTAATTGTTTTAAATACTATTATAATATTTCAACCAAGTTATTCCTCATAAGATAACTCATTGTTTTTAAATATTATAATTGCATAAGTGAGTTGACTGCTCCATTACTCCCCAAGGGCCTACAACTAACTGTCCTCTAAAGAGGGATAATACAGGATTTCCAGGTTCCGCCTGAACGAGTATGTGAGGTTAGGTGCCTACTTATCAACCGAGGACCCTGATGGTTACTAAGACGTAATGCGGAGACATTCTTCCAGTTCCTGATGCCTTTTGGCTTAAGCGTGTCAATCATTTACGCTTATAGTGACGATCGTTACGTAGATTCACATGTGTTCCCCATTCCCATACCTAGCACTTATCCGGTTCATGATTACCAGAAAGGTATCTTTCTTACGATAAATACCCCATGCAGATGCACTTCGTTACATTATCAAGGGCTGCTCTTTATTCAAGCCCCTAGATTCATCTGGTAGCACAGATGGCTTCTTCCTCTATCCTTGTGAGTAGAAGCAACTCTTTCAAGCGACCTCGTGTCGCGCCCGCATATCCAGCCCAAACTGGCAATTAGGTATTATTCATTTGCTCGCAATCATCGCATTTCCAACGATTGTCACAGCTGATAACATCGGATTTAATAATGAACATCAGTTAATTAGGCGGAGAGGTTAAAATTAAATCCAAAAGACCATATATTGATCCGATTGGATTTCTTTGTGCTATAATATGCCTTTTTTCCTTTAGTATTAAGGTGAATAATGTCTCAAGGAACTGCAAATAATGATGATGAAATGATACTCTCCACTTTTTTGAGTGAAACTGAGGATGTGTCTCAAAATTATAGATTTAGACCTATTCAAGACGATGACATTCTCGGCGAGTTATGTTACCTCGATGATGCAAGGTCAATAGAAAACCTAGCTCATAACCGGAGTAAGCAGCATAATTACCTTGATTCATATACTTTTTTCCACTCTATAGAGCCGTCTCCTGAAACTCGAAATAAAGTATACCATGACAGTCATAGTGAGCAGGACAGTATTCATACGCTGGAATCGTACAATCCTTTTAGAAGTTATGAAAATAAACTTAAGGGGAAATTTAAAGCGGGATTTAAGCGGACAGTGCATTCTGCGATAAGCCATTGGGAACAAAGAATTCATAATCCGCCCCTGCTTCCTGAACAACAGACGGAAGCGCTGAGAGAAAAAATTCATTTTTTATTAAAAAAGAAGAAAAAGGAGATAGGCTTTTCTGATTACAGGGATCTTCTGCATAGTCTTTTGCCTCAGTACACCAATCAACCCTTTCCAAAAAATATTATTTATGTTTGGACAGGAAAGGCAATAAAACCTGAATATTTAGAAGAAATAAAGGCGGTTGCAATTCATAGTCGAGCGATGGGGTTTCGCGTGTTGCTCTATGTGAATCATCCTAATTTATTCCTTGCGACTCAAGAAAAACTATTGAATACAGCGCAGATACCTAATTTACACATTCACAATATCAAGGATTTGACTGATTTTGCCCTAGATTATTTTAGGGATCCTCAAGACGCTAATAATCAGACATTAGGAACTTTTATAGTTAGTTGCCTTGAAAAGGAACGTATAGGATTAGATAATTATGGATCTTATAGCGATATAGTGAGATTGCTCGCTTTATTAAAACATGGTGGTTATTACCTTGATACAGATACGTTAATAAATAAAAAAAGTATCACTAAATCATTGGGCGACCATTTTTTTGCCCGCGCATCGTTTGAGGGGCAATCAAGCGGCTTAGGTTTGCTTTATTACTTTCATGGGGTTAGGGCTGGTAATAATGTTATTGCTTCTTTACAGAATCATCCTATTATCTGTCTTAGCTTATTATCTATTGCGAAGCAATATTTGGGAGCTGGTGTGCGAGTGTATGGACAGCAGTTTTTTACTTTTGAAAAGAGTCAAATAGCTCTTGAGCTGACGAAAGCTGAGGCAAAAAGAGTCCCATACGATAATGATTTCGAAAAGAAACATGGTCGAGTCCAATTAACTATCAATATGACCGGTCCTACCTGTTTAACCAATAGTAGTGAATTATTTTTAGTACATCAATTAGAACATATCTGCGCTGAACTCACCAACAATTTCAAAGAACATGAAAAGCTAAGTGGTTTAAAACGGTTAAGCCGGATCAATTATCTTTGCAGGCAATTTTATGATCGTTATTATATCCCACAATTATTTGCTATAGAGACGAAGCAGGAAGGGATGCTTAAATTTGGGGAACTAGAAGTTCATTTTGATGGAACTTGGTATAATAAAACTTATCCTACGTCATTTGAATATTGATATGCTACCTGATTTAGGGGGATAGCCGCTAACCCCCTGAATTTCTGGAAAGATTTATAATATTTTTTTCTATGACTTATATTCATTTGTAAGATTCAAATGCTCAAACTGATGATTTCCGCGCAAGCAACCATAAAACTAAGCTGATGCATAATCTTTCTACCAGGAAAAATTGATGTATGGGCGTATTTAATGATTTTAAGGGTAATGAATTGGAAAGGTATACCAATTGCATTTGCTATTGAGGATTCTGAGTGCTTAAAGATAATTCTTGACGAGTTAATTAACTATTTTAAGGGGGGTTATCCAAATAGCACTGGTTTGTCCTGACTCACCTGTTAAACCCTTAAAGGTCTTAGACATTGCCTATTACTACAATGTGAAATTGCTGATGATGTGCAGTTAGTCAATCAAGTTAAACGATGGGCACCGTTGCTTGGCAGCATATTAGCTTGTGTGGAAATTTTATTTTTCCACAAGCGATGCACTTGTTTATATTAACGGAATTATTAGAATTTACTAATCAGTTTTAACGGTGGTGACGATACCCAAAACCCTTATTCTATAAGGAATGAAGAGATAAATCAGGACAAACCAGTGCTATCTGGATAAAACCCCTTAAATCGGTTAGGGAACCTTTAAAAATAAATCTAGCACAAGGGTTTATTACTAATAAAACGAGTAAATAAATCATATACCCTTGCTGGTTGATCTATTGGAGCAAGATGTCCGGCATTGCGAATTTTAACTTGGGTTAAACCACCGGCTGTTTTAGCATATCCAGCCACTTGGCCATCAGTATGCCATACACAGGAAGGAGCTTGCGCAAATGCCTCTTTGAATGGCCATTGAAGTGCAGATAGCCATAGTTCCGTACTCATAAAGTTAGAGTCCTTTCCATCCTCCAGACCATTGTAAATTAACACCGGAACACCCGCCGCAAGGATTTTAGGGTATAAATCGGCAACAGAATCTTGCTCACCGATTTCAAGTTGATCAGCGACTGAGGCACTAAAATTTTTAAATTGTGGTACCCGACCATCGATATGCAACGCTTTACGAACATCCGGTTTATTTAAGTAATTAATCATGGCGGTATCCTCAGGTTCTGAACCCTTGGCAATATTTGCCATATTAAGCCCACCACTCTCTTTCTCAATTAACTCCTGCATTTTTGTACACACCTGGTTTGCTTTGCGACTAGAGGGTGCTGTTTTGTCTATTTCTTTAGCGCATAAATCGTATAATTTTAAGACTTGGTTGCGAATTTGGCGATCAATAAGACCATGGGAATAAGCAAAATCTGCATTGGCACGTTGTTGCACACGAGGATTGACCCAGGGGTCACCAATTAATAATCCTTTCAAATTAATTTTAGGGGTTACTCCTTTTTCAGCGATAATTCGCATGGCTAATTGGGGCAAATATTTCCCAGCATACGATTCCCCGGCCAAATACAATGCATTCGATTCTAGCTGTGGATGTTGCTGAAAAAAAACCTTCAGTGCAGCGTATAATTGATCCATGGCTTCAGCCTCATTTGCAAATGTATGCAGGTCTCCATAAGAAAAACCAACGCCGGCTGGTTGATCAATTACTAAATAATTGGCTTTTTGGCTCCAGGAATAATGACGCTCTGATAAGGTCCCGTCTTTATTAATTACATAAGGCCCATTTTCCATAAAAAAGCCATACATCGATGCCGCACCAGGACCACCATTTAGCCACAATACCAACGGCGCATCCGCATTATGTGCCTGATTTTCAACATACCAATAGAATAAATTACCAGGTTCCGCCTTACATTTGTTCTTTGAACAGGTCGAAATAGGAAGGTAGCCCGTATACTCTATGTTCTTCAGAGTACCAAAACCAGGTAAGGATAGAACTCTATTTTGGAAGCTGTCACTAAAATGAGGAGTAGAAGAGAAAGTTAATAAGGTATAGCCCAAGAATAATAACAAAAAAACAATACGCATAACCCTTCCTTTATTCAGACACTCAATGATTCAAAAAAACTAATTATGGGGATTTACATAAGAAAGTTCAATGCGCGAAAAATAGCAACTTCCACTGATAACCTACGTCGGTTTTATTTTTTGGTCTAAGCTTTGTCTTTTAGCTAGCCTGTTTATATCTTAATATGAAAGCACGAAGCTTATTTCGTGCCTTCTGCTTTGGGATTAAACTGATTATGGTGCGTGTGTAATTGGTTGTCCTAAGTCGTGTTGCACATCAAAATCTAATTTGAATCCAAGCTCTTGGCTCAACACTTTTAATAAAAAAGGAAGTGTAATATTTTTTTCCCCGAGTAAGGGTTCTGAGCCACCTTCAATTTTATTTTTGGCAGCCAAGTAGTTTATTCCTTCACTACTCATTAATTCTTTAACTCCTTGAATCTCTTTAAGCCGTTCTGATGGAATTTTTATGTCATTAACGCTGAGAAGCCCTTGCATTTGTTCAAGTAGGTTGGCTGCTATTTCCTCATTCTGAACTGAGGAATAAAGCACGAAAAAAGGTTCCAAACTACTGTATTTGGTTATTTCAGAAAGACACAAGGAACAATCTGCACCACGCTCCAACATAAGTGCCGCCTCTTTATAGTGACAACCTGCTGCAAAACCATTTGCTGCCTGATTTAAATAAGAGCGAGCAGATAATTGAGCTTCTTGTTCCAAAGCACCCCGTGTAGAGAAGGACTCAGGGTTTTCTTTTACTCCACAGGCTGCTAATAATTTCTCAACTAAAACAGTAGAACCAGAGCGGGCTGCATGATAAATTGCACTATTATAATGACAAGTGCCCTTTATAAGATCCATTAAAGTAGAGGGATCATTTGCATCCACAAAGCCGCCTACTGCGGAAGAAAGCAATGAATATTGTTTGGTAACCCAGTTTTCTACTTCTCTGGTAAGTCCGCCTTGTGACGCGCCATAAACCCGTTCTTTAAGATACACTTTATAATCAGGAAGCCCATAAATAGCATCAAAATGGCCTGCTCTGGCATAGCCACGTACCGCACTAGATATATAGGAAGGTATGGGTTGCTCACCCAAATAGTGATTAACTAACTCTACATCCCCCGCTAAAGCAGCACCATAAATTGCATCTTCTACTTTGGCACCCAAAGTAAGAACCGTGTTTAAAGCATCAATTTTTTTATGCTGAGCCAAGCAACTTGCAATAGTAAACCCCCGATATTGCAAATTAATAAAAGCTTCTTGTATGGTGCGTATTGTAGTCATATCCATTCCTTATTCGATTAAACTTTATTCTATTATCCAATAATAAAACTATTTTGACAAAAATAGGCACATATAAATCGTACTTTGTGATTTATAACTTGACCCCTATTCGTTGTTCCTCTTCCGGTTCCTCACTGTTCGGACTTACTTCCACGTCGGCATTAGTAGCCTCAAAGTGTTGTTCTTGAGCAAGCTCCTCATCCAACTCCCCCTTATGCGCACTTTCTGCTTGATGATGAGCAACTGCATCAGTATCTAAAATACCGGTTTCAAAAAGCTTTCGATAGGAGCCATTTTCTTCACTCTTATGCAAAATCTCCCCTTCTGCTTCGTTTTTCTTGCCTTTGAAAATAGAAGCGATACCGCTGCCTATTTTACCGAAAAATTTTCCTATCCCCTCAGCAATGCTCGCTGCATCAGGAAATACTTTACCTGTGCCGCTGGCCCAAGATCGCAAATCTGCAAAAGGCTTTCTTGCATCCTCAAAATGCACAAAGGGAATTAAATTAGCCAGTCCTTTTAATGTAGCAACAACAGGAATAGACCAATGAGAATATTTGACTGAACGCCCATCATGCCCAGGGCTGTAATGGTCATAAACGATGTTATTCGCCGCAGAGTATTTATTAATATCAAAATCCGTAATTAATTTTTTCGTGGTCTCATTTAATTCTAATTTAGGAACATCGGCGTTTAATTTTTTTGCATAATCAGCATTCACATCTTTCACACTACTCTGCAGTACTACCCAAGCTTTTTGCACACTCTCTTTATATTCATCAAGACATGCCTGTACCTTATCGAGGTCGATTGTATCTTCCTGAAGTTCCTTTTGAATGCGTGGCCATTGCTCATTCCATGTTTTATCGGATTTATCAAAAAAAGCAGTCCATGCGGGAGTCAATTGTTTTTGTTTTGCTGGCTCCGCATTGCGTAACATATCTTCAAAAAAGTTATCCGTAATCGTTTTTCGAAAATCACCTACACTATTTTTAATTAAACGTTCACATTGTTTGTTCCTATCCATAATTGCTTGTTCACGTTCAATATAGGCCTCCGCATTGCGATAATACTCTGATCCCAGTGCTCCTCTACCTAATTGCTTTTTCAACCGCTCTTTATCAACCACTAATGAAGAGTCGCCCTTGGCACCAAAACGTCCTGCACGCCCAATAATTTGCTCCCAATCACGGATTCGAGGTAAAAAAGTGACCATGACATTAAGGCCATTTGTTTTCGCGGCATCTCTTAACGCAATATCCGTACCACGACCAATCATATCCGTAGATACCGTGATTTGGCCTGGTCTACCCGCAATGTCTACTCTGCTTTTTTCATCTTTTAAAGAGAGTTGGCTATGCACGTGTTGAAGGTCTTCTTTAAACACTTTACTTAATTTTTCAAATAACTTAAGACTTTCTTCATCATTTTCAGCAATAATCAAAATAGGCTGATTTTTTGCTCGTGCTTCTTTTATTTGCTGTACTAAAACTTGGAATTGTTTCTTTTCATCCTTAGTGAGCTGAATTGCATTATCTCGACGATTTAATCCTTTATCTCTTGGCACATCAATAAATTGCATCTTAGTTGTGCCTTCACCATAGAAGGCTCGTGCCTCTTCTCGCTCCAGAATAGACCCCGCAGTCCCCGTAACCGCTTTTAAAGTACCTTCATCATAATCATCAAGTAAATTCTTACTTGTTGTTGAATAAACAATTTGTTTTTCATCAGGAACATAAAAAGCCTGTTCGCATTTCGCTAATTCATCACGAAGCAATGGATCTGATTCGCGATTGGGATTCTGGCGTGCCAGATTTAAACGTGCATGCAAACACTGATGAACCCCAAATGAGAATTTAGAACTTTTTGAAACCCTGTTTCCGAATAATAATTGGCCTTCACTGGAAATCTTTGGCCCATTAGGCGTACTAATCAGCGTGTCAGGTTCAATGACAAAATCTTCTTTAAATTTTAATTGAGACGCGGTGACTGCTGAAACTTGCCATTGTTCAATCTGAGCATTAGATAAGGCTTTTAAACGCATTAATTGGGTTGCCGTACAATGCCCGCTGGCAAATTGAATAAATTTCTCGCGGCTGACATCAATATCCGCATAATACAACTCCATTGGAGACATTTTATCCTTGCCATCAATGGGGGGTTTTAAATCAAATGATTCCTGAGCAAAATAATCCGTCAATAATGGATAAGCCCATTGCATGCCTTGGATACTTTCGTCGCCTTCTTTAGAAAAGTTAAAGCGCGTATCAGCAACATCAAAATATGTTTTATCTGCTTCATCGAGTAGTAGAGCTCTTTTCTTAGGATCTGAATCAATGACTAAATCCCCTTGTCCTAAGCTTCGGGCTTTATTTCTAAACAAACTTAAATTGGAGGGGTCAGAAAAGTTAATGCCTCCTTTTTGGTATTGAGAAGGATCACTACCTGCAAAAATCATGCTTGTTTTCGCACCAATTAACTCAAAATAAGCCTGAAAGTCGACATAATCTCGGGTTGCTAATTGAGCATCACTGGTTACAAAATCTACGGTATTTCCCATAGCATACTGACATGCTAAGGAAATCATCATAATTCTCGATTTACCCTCACCAGTACCAATCTGGCTGGTCACATGGCCAGGCGTTTTCATGGAAGTTAAAATGGCCATGTATTGGGTCGTATTAATTTCCATTGAATTGCCATCTTGTCCTTTACTACGATGGAGTAACTCTGCGGCAGCAGCCACCAGGGTGTCGTAATCTGCTGTTTTGGGATCTTTACCTTTATAACTTTGCAATACGCTTAGCAATTCATCAATCGATTTTTCACGCATATCCATCGTTATTTGATGGAATTTTTGGAAATAAACTTTGCCCTCAGCCATATCTTTAGAAGTTGGAGGATGTCCATCGATATTAAATTTTGCTAATTGCTTTTCCGCATGTTCCGGCTTAAATCCATTGCGCGGATCCCGTTGACAAGGGTGTTTTCCAAAGTTAGTAACCATTTCTGCCATCGTAGCATCGTAACGATCACCCGTTCCTTTCGCGATTTTATGCATCTGCATTGCTTGCATGCAGTCAGGGAATGGCGCTTTTTCATAGAGTTTAACTAAGGTTTCCGCAAATTTTGGACTGTCTTTTACCATGTCACATAATTGTTTAAATTCCTTAAAGTTATACTCTTTCTCATTATTAATTAAAGCTACTGAGGCCTTTAAAACAATGGATTGATGTTCGTCTGGCAGCTCATTAACGGTTTCCAATAATTTAACTAATTGTTCTGGCGTCAACTCGCCATCAGAATCACTGTTAAACTGTAGGCATAACGATAAAACAATATTTTTATCTGCTGTTTTTTCAAATGATTTGCCTAGGATCTCAACAAAATCGTTTAAGAAGTTTAATAATTCTCCATTTTTTTCGGGTGAATAATTTTGTAAATGCCGATCAAATAAATCAAGAAATTGCTTCTTGCTATTAGGATTTTCACCAGCAATCTTATCTATTTTTTGATAGAGCAACTCAAAAACCTTAGGATAGGTTCCTAATTCTTTTTGTTGTTTGGCTAATTCTTTATGAGCATCTTTGGTTTGATCTCTGAACGTGGCAATGCCTTTTAAGTCTTTATCCAATGCCTCAACAAAGACGGCTAACTTCGCATCATCCTCAAGTAAATCAGGACTTTTAGCGGCCTCAAGCGCCTCACCTTTTCCTAACTCATTAAGAAACTTACTATTAAAAAGCAAATTATTGATTAACTCTTTGTTTAGCGCGAGACTCGGATGTTTTTCAATGAGTGCGGTTAACTTATCTTTATAACGTTTTTCGAAAAGCTCCTTTTCCTCCGCAGACATAGACTCCGGACTAACTAAATAAACAGCCAAAGTAAGAAAGGCAGGATTCTGTGCAAGAGCCGCTGCGTCCTCTGCCGAAAGCTCACGTTCATTGATTTCCTCAAGCTTTTCTTTATAACTTTGTAAAACAGTCGTATCTTCAATACCTGAATTTTCAATAAAATCATTTATAGATTCGATTTGTGCTGAAAAATCAATTTGATTCTTAAATCCTGCCATTAGTTCTTTTAATTTATCAGAACCAACCTCTTTCTTAGGCTCTAAGTTCTTAAGAATAGCTTGAAGTTCTGCTTGTTGCTGGTTCAAATATGGTGTTTCAGCGCGGGCTACCGCACTTACTGATGTAAGTTGCTCCGTAGGTGTTTTCAACAGCACATCAAGAATTCTTGGCGTGATGTCTACTTGCGATATATTAGGATTTTTAAAATCTTTAATTGCAGGCAATATGGTTTCTAAATAAAGTATTGCCTTTTCATCCAAATTAGCGACTGCCTGTTGGCCTGGTTTCACTTCAACAAAGAATTCATTTACCCGCTCATCAGGAGTGCTACGTAAAAGATTGCGTTCGGCTGCGACTAAATTAATAAAATTATCGGCAGCATTGTTCTTACGAATATAATCAAGCAAACGAACGAAGGAATTTTTTGTATCATCTAAAGGTTGTACGTTGGTAAACAAACCTTGGCTGGAGGTTAATTTTGAAATAAAAATATTAGTTTCTGAACGACTTAAGGGTTCACAAATACCAATAATTTTTTCAACTATTGCTTTATATTGGCCATTATCTGTAGGCCCAGAAAACTGCAGCAACATTTTCTTAATCTGATTTTGCTGGCTTTCATTAAAACGGCTGGCAATTAATTTTTCAACATCGTAAGGTATTCCTTTTTTACCATAATTTTCTACAAATTCTTCGGGTAAGTATGCAGCAGGACTGCTGCCATTTTTAAATCTAAAGGCTTTAACTACATCCATGACCTCGTCAGTACTATTCCTTACCGCATGGCAAAGAGCAAGAAAATCATCCCCATTGACCGCCTTTTTATCTTGAGCAGAAAATTTCCTCAACATAATATAAAGCTCTTTTTGCCGTCCTCGAGCCTCTGAATTTAGATCATTTTGGAAAATTTCGGTGCGCAGCTTCTCAAAATCATCAGCCCCTAATTTAAAAGAACTAATAAGACGTACCAAATCCATAGCAACAGCACGGCCAACCGAAGGATCAGATACAAATTTTTCTTCCACCGCTTTTAAAGTCGCTACGTGTTCAAAAAAGAGGGTACCCTTTTTGTAATCTGCATCAGAATAATCTTTCATGCCCTCATAAACACAAGTTTCATTATAATCCTTGTATTTCGCGACAATATCTTTTAGGGAGCCATAAGCCTCTGCCAGTTTCCTATCATTCTCAATCAATGTTGCAGGATTCCAAGTTGCATAACAGGTAGAAATCAGCAGAATCATACGAGTTACAACAGGTAAAGGAGGAGCACTCTCTAAATCAGTCAATTGAGTCAACAAAAGAGACCGAAACATATTTTTAGCATTTTCTGGTACGACACTCGGCAATGGAGTTTTAATCAGCATATCAAATAAGGTATCGAAATCCTTTTTAGCCTCTTCTAAGGATTTTATCGTCCCGGTGTTCGAATTGGTCGTGCTAGAGGCCGCTAAGATGTAAAGACGTTCTTTATCCTCAGGCAAAAATTTCGTTGCACTATCAATCTTTTGCTGTGCATGACGGTAAAATTCTAAAGGCAATTGCCCGTCCTTTCCTTGAGCTGCGACATAACGGTAATAACGCTCGACGAGATCCTCGGAAACAAAACCAATACTGTCCCAGGCTCTAGGAGCTTTATAGTCTTTCGCTGTAAGTGCTGTTTTTGCATCCCTAAGCTCATGCTCTACGTTGACCTGCATTTCAGGGGTAACAAAAGCCCAGCTTCTATTAGCTGACATTACTTTAATTGCCCCGTTACTCGAGAAATCCAGAGAGGCAATATTATCCCATTGTGCAATCCGGTTCGCTTCTTTGACCAGTGACATTACTTCAATAATGCGAGATAAAGCCACCGGTAAGCTTTTTACATTCTTAAGATTACATTGATCCGGAAGAACTAAAGACACACCATCGGGTGTTTGAATATCCTTTAACTCTTCTTTAAATTGTTTAAATGCATTAACCATATCAATTAGATTGACAGGAGCTTGTGCTTTACAATGTTGCTGTAACAAAGTTTCAAACCAAACGCGATCGCTACCAGTAAACCCCTTGATTGCCAACATAGCGTCTTGATGTTTCGTATCTAATAAAGGCATATAGCTATTGTTTTTTGCAAAAACATCTTTATTCAGTTGATTAAATAAAGCGGGATCTTCATCAATAAGCCGATTTAATGCATCAATACCTTTTCCACCACCCTGAACATAGACTTGTAATAAACCATTCAAATTGATTTCAGGTGCTTTCGCGATGATTTGCTCTATTTTTTCTTTCGCCTGAGGATCGGCACTCACTAGCTGCTTTAGTAAATGATGAGCAAAATCAACTTGGGTCTCGGCATAATTATTAATAAAACCCTTAGCTGTAGAGACATCCGCTTCAAATAGCTCGTTCACTACGGAGCTTGCATTAGCATCCTGTATATTAACTTCAAAAACTGTGCGTAGCTTGGATGAGTTGTCTAATAAAAATTGAAATTTTTCTGTATTAAATTCACCATTTTTATCAAAACTTAGTTCAAATAACTTATTCTGTTGAGAGGCGTCCAATAACAGCATTTGTGGTAAATACTGCCTAAACAATTGAGCTGCATTTTTATTATAAGTACCTTGGTTAAGCTCGTCCCATGCTTTTTCAATTGGATGGCCTTTGGAGACAGCTAACCAATCCGTAAGTTGCGCGTGAGTTATTGCAACTTCCTTAGGCTCTCTTTTGGGTTGTACTTGGAGCGGATCATACTCACTGATTAATTTCAAATTAGGATCAAAATCAATAAAGCTGTTGTAGCCTTGGTTTTTCATACTAAAACCAGGAGGCATGTTCTCTAAATCCAATCCATATTTAAATTGCTCATGATGTAACAATAATTCTTCACAGGCTGCTTTTGACAGGCCTAGTCGTGAGTTTTTGGACTCATCTGCTGATAAATGCCCAAACCATGTACCCCATAGCCTATCTACACTTGCATCGGAACTGGAAACCAGATAGCTTTTTGAACTTTTATCTAGCTGCCCACCTTGCAGTGCGCTTTTAAACTTCGCTAAAGTATAAATAACCGGATCACCAGGAGAACCAGGATCTCCCACCTCGGCGGATTGTTCTGTAGAAGTTTCTACAGCGACCTCAACTTGTTGTTCTTGTTGTAATTCCACATCAACTGATAAACTTTGTTTACCTAATTTTTCTCTTTTCCTAACTTGCTTAACTAGGCTTCCATCATCATCAGGAATAATAATGGTCTTATCCAACGAGTCTATATTTCTTTTTCTTATATAGTCAGAAGTTTCCTCATCAATTGCTCGCTGCTCCGGACTCGATTTATAAGATTCAGGAAGACTAATATCGATTGCTACGTGTCTTCCTTGTACAAATTCCGCAATTTCTTTAATTGCATTGGTACTGAGCTGGTTATTAGAGTCAACAAATTTCAATGCAGGTAAACCGCTATCCGACATCGTCAACAGCATTGATTTTAA
This sequence comes from Legionella lytica, assembly GCF_044626755.1. Taxonomy (GTDB): domain Bacteria; phylum Pseudomonadota; class Gammaproteobacteria; order Legionellales; family Legionellaceae; genus Legionella; species Legionella lytica_A. Next base: position 89,070 of record NZ_JBGORX010000010.1, read on the forward strand.
ATTAAATAAAAATCGCTCTTGCGTTTTTTCATCACTTAAATCCACGTCTGTTAAATCAAGCGTCAATGTTTTAAACGGCAAAGGATTATTGGTATTATTATAAGCTATTAAGCCCTCTAAAGCAGCGGAGTCTCCTTGAACTACCATCTCATCCAAAGTCTTATCAATCCCCGTGCTTTTAAATTTTTCATTAACCAGCAGTAAAAATAATTGATAGTCAGAACCACTTAGGGGAAAATCCGCATCTACTTTCTGCCCGGGAAAATTAATTTTAGAATGAAGAATTTGTAACTCAGACAGCTTCGCTGCAACCAGAGGGTGTTGGGCTAATACTTCCCGAGGTGAGTGATCATAGGAAAATAACTGCGACAGTGCTTCGGGCTGTATCAAGCCATTATGAAAATTTTTCTGCATTTGGCCATTAAGAATGCTGGCTAAATCAGGATCTAACTTAATGGCTGACAGTTGAATTTCATATACATCATTACGAATCGCTCGTAAGCTGTGATCAAGCTTTGCAAATCGAGCTGCCTTAGGATTGGCCACTACTTCATTTGCCACTGCTTCATCTTGATATAAATGATGCAAAATGGCATAGCCACCCGATCCTTTCCCTGTTTTATCTTTTATTGTTGTAACGTCACCAGAAATTACTGGTGCTTCAGGAAACGCCGAATAATTTTGATTTGGAGGTACCGCTACATTAAAGCGTAGGGCATTCTCTACTTCTTTTTTTTGAGCCTCAGTAACAGTCTCTTCTGAAGTCATTTTATAATTAACGTTTTTACTTAAAGGATCAACATTAATAACTACAGATACCCACTTAGATGTACCTCCTTCCGTCTGGCCATTCAAATTAACCATCAATGGAATAGAGTAAGGTTCTGTATCATTAGCATGTTTTTTACGCTCATTACATAAGATGACACCCATGTCCTGCGCGCTGAAATTAGCGACATGAATCTTATCCGCCATTCCAGTATTTAGAATAAATCGTTTAACATCTAATGTGGTTAAGGATTCATGAGAACCCAATTGTGATTTTAAATATTTTTCTTGGATTCCTGCAGCATTAACGTCACGCACTAAATAAATTGGCTTCGCATCATCCAATTTTTGCTGTATTGGTACAATCGCTACTCGAGCCCCCACTTCATCAAACTGGAGCTCTTTTCCTTCCTCTTCAGAAGCAACAATAGGAAGGCAGGAAGCAAGAAGTGAACGAAGCTCATCATGCTCGTTTATATTGGACTGATCTATCTCATCCCAATCAAAGTGATTAGGAAGATTATCTTCAATAAATTGACATGCTTGCTTAAAGGCATTTTTAGAAAAGTCACTTACATCCGGATTCAGTCCTAAATCTATTTTATGGAGTGACCACAACTTATCTATGACACCTTGTTCGATTTGAGCCATATCTAATTATCCGTCAAGTTAAAAACACTTCAAGTTGACCATTAAAATGAAATTTAGTTTTTTATGTGATCATTTTTAGTATAGCAGCAAATTATTAACTCATGTTTAAATAGGAAAACTGGCCTAATTAGGGGTATTTAAGCCATAATGGCTATTGAGAAAGGATAGAAGAAATGTGCTTAGAAACGGATAAAAAATTAAACTAATAAATCCGTTTTCATACCGCATTTAATTCGGTACAAACATGCTCAACAGGCTTTCCTGCAAAGCGGTCTGCAATCCATGGAATATATAAAAGTTCTGCAGCTGCGGGAGTGGTGAAGTGGTTTTGATTTCCAGGAAGTTTCACCCGGATTACTTGCCCACCTATTTTGCACATTTGCTTCAAATACAGCTCGCCCATAACTGGAGGTATGGTTGTATCATTTGTTCCCCAATAAATAATCACTGGAGCAATTGGAGCAACCGGGTTAACACTACCTTTGATGGTTGCTTTGACCCAAGCTAGAGCGTTCTTGATATCAGAGCGTAAAAAGTTCTTATAGTGATTGCCATAATTAAAATTTAAAGTGTCGGAAGCACTGTGCATGCATTTTCTTGCCATGATTTGATTTACAGTATCAACCCCCTCATCAGTTAAGATATCGCTTAGTTTCAGTTCAGGAAATGCTGCCACCATTCCCCAAAGATTTTGAGCATAATGCGTGAAATTAAAAACATTGGCACTGAATAAGTTACTGATATATTTTAGATGTTCCGAAGCATCCTGTTCTGTTTTAACTTCCACGGGAAATGTGGCGGCCATATCGTAAGGTGCCATAGCAACAAAACCGAGAATTTTTATTTTGTCATTAACCGAATCGTTTCCTTCAAGATAATTCCGCAGCCCGGCGGCAGCAAGAGTTGCGCCTCCACCTTGAGACCACCCATAAACGATTGCCCGAGCACCCGCTTGCGCTTCCTGTAATTGGGTAGCAGCCCTAATTGAGTTAATAATATCGTGGGCCTGAGTTGCGGCAACCGTATATTGATGCTTCCCACCTCCTCCTAGGCCTTGATAATCTGTTGCCACAATGACATAACCCGCTTTAAGGAATGCCTTCATTGCAGGCAAACCAAAATCGGTCCAAGATGTTCCATTCATTAAGAAATACTGATTCAATGGCTGAGCTGGATCCAGTACTTGTGATGGACCACAATTTTGCGCAGTTCCTGTTGTACCATGAGCCCAAGCCATAACAGGTCGATTAGGAGAATCGGTTTTTGGTGCGACTAAAATACCAGTAGCTATGGTTTTATTCCCATTCACATCAGAAGAAAGGTACGCTATTTTCCACGCTTGAGCTCCAGAAACACTAGTCGCTATAGATTCATATTTGATTAACGACCCCAGTTTGCCATTAGGAGGGGCCGAAGGTAGAGTATTATAAAACCCGCTCATGCTGACAGGACCAAAATCAGCAGAAGCATGAGCAAATCCTGATAATAAAAAGAAAAGACTAAGCACTAATTTTCGTGAACGCTGCAATTTCATATCCTTTAAAAATGCACATTTATCTTAGAATCATGAGAGTAGCATGCAGGGAATATGAAAGTCACTAAACTCTAGAATGCAAACCGATCTCGCCTTAGTTTAGTGCTAAACTCAATGTAATTGATTAAAGGAGAAGCAAAATGGATTTGCAATTAAAGGGAAAAACCGCGTTGGTCACTTGTTCTACTGCAGGTATTGGTTTAGCAATTGCCAGCTTTCTAGCTCGGGAAGGTGCTTCGGTCATTATTAATGGACGCTCAGAAGCTCGTGTGCAACAAGCAATTAATGTCATAAAAGAACACTCTCCCCAGGCAGATTTGATTTCCGCCCCAGCTGACTTGAGCAATAAAAAAGAAGTAGAGAACCTTCTTAGTAAAATCCCTAGTGTAGATATTCTGGTCAACAATGTAGGTATTTATGAAACCAAACCCTTTACCCAAATTACTGATGAAGAATGGCTGCATCTCTTTGATGTGAACGTGATGAGCGGGATTCGTTTAAGCAGGCATTATATTACGCCCATGTTAAAAAATAATTGGGGAAGAATTATTTTTATCTCTAGTGAATCTGGTTTACAAATTCCAGGGGACATGGTGCATTATGGAATGACTAAAACAGCGCAGCTAGCCGTTGCACGCGGTATCGCTGAAACCACTGCAGGAACCAATGTCACGGTAAACTCCGTGTTACCAGGGCCAACCCGTAGTGAAGGTGTTAGTGAATTCGTGACGAATATGGGAAAACAGCAAAATAAATCTAGCGCACAAATTGAACAAGAATTCTTTGCTGAGGTTCGCCCCACTTCTTTAATCAAACGTTTCGCCACCGCTGAAGAGGTCGCCAGTATGGTTGTCTTTTTATGCAGCCCTCTTTCATCCGCTACGAATGGCGCATCAATTAGAGTGGATGGGGGGGTGGTTCGTTCGATTAGCTAAACAGCTAACTCTGTGGAAGAATGGGCAGCCATTCTTCCATTCATTACTTACCTCTGTTCACAACCATTGAGGTCTGTGGATTACCAATAAGATATCCTATTTGCTTAAGCGCCTTGATGTTATCGCAAATGACTTTAATAATAGCGAGCACAGGCAAAGCAAACATTATTCCCGTGAAACCTAACAACATTCCCCCAACAATAAGGCCCAAAATTGCAGCAAACGGATTAATACTCACTTGTCTGCCAACGATGTTTGGCGTGAGGAAATTACCTTCAATAAATTGTACCAACATAAAAACAAGCAACACACCAACCGGATACCAAAATGAATCTTTGGTGAACAGTGCAAAAAACATGGGTAAGAGTGCGCCTAGTAAAATCCCAATGTAGGGTATTAAAGTGAGTACCGCTGCCATGACACCAAAAAAAATTGCATTCGCAATGCCTAAAGCAAAAAGGCCTAATATGTTGAGAGTCGCGACAATTAAAATGACAAAGAATACGCCTAAAACATAACTACTCACTACCTCTTGAATCAGGTTTAATGTCTTGGTTAGTGTTGCATGATGGTGCGAAGTAACTATTTTATATAAAAAGGAAACAAGAAATGCCCGATAGTACAAGATAAAAAATAGCGAAAGGATAAAAATTACAAAGGAAGTGATAAAATTAGTCGTTGTATGAAGGGTACTATTCATAAAAGAAACACTATTTTTTAACAAAGCATTAAGCGCATCTTTCAATAAAGAAACTTGCTGATCCAAACTAATTCCTAAAAGCTCGGTCAGCCAATTTTGTATTTTTCCAGCAAAACCCGTAAACGCACCGCCAAAAGATTGCATTTCAAAATCAATATGTCTTATTTGTGATGAGAAAAAAATGGCAAGGCCTAAAAAAACAAAGAGAAATAACATCACGGAAATAAGAGTACTTCCAAAGCGAGGGATTTTAATAGATTCCAATTGGGCAGCAAACGGTCTTAATGCTAAAGCCACAATGAATGCCGCCAATAAAGGATTAAATAGACTTCTTGAAATCACTAAGAGATAGCCAGTAAATAAAATACTACCTAAGGTATAAAAATACTTTGTTATAAAAGTCATTAACATGCTCATCTAATGGTTATGCTGCAATCAAAGCCAGTAGCTAATCCCAAAAATGCTCCATTGGCGATGCCAATATATAGAATAGCTCAAACCAATATATACAGTAAAACAACATGTTACTCTTTTATCACCTATCTACCCCTACCCTTTTACTTTAAATTAAATCATTCGTAGGCAAATCTTCATCTGCTTGTCCTGGCTCTCTCATAATTGTATACGCTTGTTTATAAGCACCAAAACTTTGTGAAGTAGCTAAAGGTATTGCTTTTGTTATTGCATTACCTATTTCGTTTGAAAGATTATCTAAATAGCTTTTACCTAAACTTTCTTCCAAGAGTGGTATCGCTTGTTCTATAGCCGCTTTAGCGTGTTCAGAAAATTGTTTCAATGCAACCACATCAATCGGTTCTTTAAATGACTCATCTTTAAGTTTTTTCAATTTCTTATGTAATAATGTCGCTACGCGGAATGCTCTGTCATTTTCGACATGACTAATATCCTCTTCAAAAATATTTAAAAGACTATTAATTTTAGTTTTTGCTTTACGTTGTTCAACAAATACATTAGACATCTCTTCAGCAGGTGCTTTTTTAATTGTTCCTTCTGAGGTGATTTCATCTCCTTCATACAAATCTTTTAAAGAAGCATTACTCATTTTTATTAATTTTTTTCCCTTTTCAGTGGTGTACAAAGCTTTCCTTGTATGAGCGCTTTGTTCAGATACTAATTTTCCTTTATCCCTAAGAAAATCCAGATCCAAATGCTTTTTGATGAAATTTTGCTCACTCACTTTGTTACGGGTAAACCATCCATATTGGGGTCCAGCGAAACCAACGGTCGAAGACTTTATAACCACATCCGCAAGAGAGGGATCATTGTGTTTAAGAAATAGCAAAGCAGCATATACTTTATTGCTATTCTGGATAGGCCCCCAAATATAAATTTCTTTCTTTCTCAGCTGCTTATTGGCGTTATAGTTAAGAAGAAACATTTGTGCCTGCCGCAGGGCAATATCTGTTTTCTGTTGCAAATCAAATTTTCCATAAGATTTATCAACAACCCGTCCTGTATGATCTTGAACTAAAAGAGCAACTCCTGTTACCTTATCTTGGCTGGCATTCTGAAATATTTTCTGCGAACGGGCTATTTCCCCCTGTTCTATTCGTGCTCCTTTGTATATACCTAAGGTTTCCTTGAGTAAGGGACCAACTTCAGTATCTCCTTTATAAGTACTTTCACATAAAGGTAGGCCTACTTCTAACATATCACTGGGTACTTTATCGTCTTTAAATCCTAAAAAACCTTCCTCTTCTATTAACAAATTAGCTTTTCTCAGCATCGAAGGCACCGCTTTGGTTTGAGATGCCTTTAAAGTGTGTAGTCGTTCTCTTGCCAAATCTACAAATTTTTTATACGCGTCTGGATTAACTAAATCCCTCACGTATTGGCGTGATAATTCTATTGTTAAATGATCATTCTTTGTGGCTTTAGTAATAGTTTTCAAAAACTCTACATTAATACTTTTTTCTATAGCCTCTTTAATAGCAGCAATTGCAATTTGATTCTTATCTAACCTTGAAACAGCAATTTTAGTGAGTTGGGTATAAACACTTTCATTTTTTAATAAAGCGATTTGCCCCTCATCCAAACCAGCACTATTCAAGTCCTTATTGCATGTTGCTAATTTAACTTTGAGCAATAGAGCTTCATCCCCCAGCCTAACTTGCTCTTTTAAAAGAGTTAGTGCATTTTTTTCTAATGCACCCAAGCGGTTTACTGCTGCCTGATTAATTTCAGTAAATGCAGCTGCATCATCCTCTAAAGCATTAACCTCTACAGCATTTAAGCCAACATTAATTAACTCTTCTTTGCTGTGAGCCACTGCGGCAACTTGTAACAAAACAGGGGCATTGCTGGCCTCAATTACTGATTTTAAAGAAAGAATCGCTTTCTGTTGACCCACTGTTTTAAGAAGGCCCGCTAAACGCTCAATTTCCAATTGTTTGAGACGCACCTCGTCTTTAATTTTAGATTCTGCCTCTTCCAGTTGATTTACTTTCGCCGTCAAGTCACGATTACTTTCATGCAGAATTTGAGCCTTCTCAATCAACTGTGCATGTTCTTCCTGCAAAGAGTTCAAGAGTTGTAAGGTGGCCTGCGCAGTCAACAGTTCAGTTTCGGTAGCCTTTTGCTGCTGCTTCAACTCCTCAACTAAACGCAGGCGCACCTCTTCACTGCTGTGATGAGAGCTGTGCAATTGCTCTTGTAAGGAGTCGTTCTGTCTATTTAATTCCAGCGCCTTCCCTTCCAAACGGCGCACGACCTCAACCTGCCTATCCAGTTCACCTTGCACGTGCTGGAGATCGTCGGCAAGATGTTGATGCCTGCTGTCTGCCAGGCGTAAACGCTGCTCTAACTCATCCAAAGCCAGTTGATGCTGTTCTTGAAGTTTATGCAGCTCAACCGTGGCTCCCTCGGAATGCTCATCTTTCTGGGCAATTATTAATTGCAGCTCATTAACTTGGCGCGCATACTCCCGAGCGGTTTCTTCGGACTCATGCTGTAATTGCTGGATTTTATCGGCGGCAGAATTCAACTCCTGAGCTTTCTGACGCAATGTTGCTTGCGCTTCATTGACGGTGCGCTGCTCATGGCGGACTAAGTCCTGTAAACGAGTTTGCTCTTTATTTAATTCTTCTACTTGGGTTTCTAAAGACCCTACTTGAGAGTACAACTCCTCGTTGCGCTGTCCCAGAAGCTGGGCTTTCTCAGTCAACTGCGTGTGCTCGTCTTGCAAAGACTCCAAACGAGTTAACGTGTCGTGGGCAGCCAATTGCGCTGTCTCGGTGGCCTGTTGCTGCTGCTTCAACTCCTCAATTAAACGCAGGCGCAACTCTTCACTGGTTTGATGAGAGCTGTGCAATTGCTCTTGTAAGGAGTCGTTCTGTCTATTTAATTCCAGCGCCTCCCCTTCCAAACGGCGCACGACCTCAACCTGCCTATCCAGTTCACCTTGCACCTGTTGGAGATCGTCGGCAAGATGTTGATGCCTGCTGTCTGCCAGGCGTAAACGCTGCTCTAACTCATCCAAAGCCAGTTGATGCTGTTCTTGAAGTTTATGCAGCTCAACCGTG
>NZ_JBGORX010000011.1:0-92914 GCF_044626755.1 Legionella lytica
TGTAAAATTACCATTAGAGGATGAAACTATCAATGCTCGCTCTATAGACCTTGCTGAATAAGGGGTGTAGACGATGATGCTGATAAACCAGCGCTATATGGAATTAACCCCTTTTAATTTTTCTATATTTGCCTTATGTTGCTCAAATGCGTTATTAATATTGGCAAATAATTGATCATGACTTCTATTAAAGTTTGATAAATTATCAGAGATTAACTCATCAATCCCTGTTCCTAAAATATTTCTTATCTCTTCCATAGCCCCCTGCTTTCTTACTTCAATAAGAGCGTTTGGAGGAACATTACCAAGCCACAGCATTTTCCCTTTTGCTAGATTTTGAAGCCCTCTTACTATATGCAGATCTTTAATGTTATAGATTTGTTCGGCTTGGTTTGCGTCATATTCCATTTTCCAAACTAGATACTGCCAAGATGTTGGTGCATCAATTATAGGAGTACCATTTAACTTTCTAGCCTTAATAAGAAGCTCATTGCTGATTGACATTCGTCCAACTGATTGAGATAAAAGAATACGACCAGGAGTAGTTAACCCAAATAATTTATTATTTGTATCTTTTGAGGCTCTTATAAGTTGATCTTTGACATCACCCGTCCAAGTATCATCAAATAAAACTCTAGATTCATCAGAAATTTGTTCTACTGCTCGTTCAATAGTATCAAGAGTTTCAGAGAATTCGATTAACTCCTCTATCGATGTAAAGGATCTTCCAAATAATTTTTCAGAGTGTTTTAATGAGTCAGCCTGACCTAATTTATGATAAAATTCTTTTTCCTCTACCTCTAAGACAGAGATATCAGGTAATACAACTACAATGGGTATTCCTACTTCAGCACATGCTAAATCCTTATACTGTAATATATTCATTGCATGTTTTATGAAGTAATAAGCTTTTTCGTCTGGTGGTGATTTTTCAAAAATATGAAGAGATCTTAAGAATGGGTCTGGTAATATTATAGTATCAGTGTAAATACCGCACTTTGATGCAAGATTTTCATCATGAGCAGGGAATAAATCACCACCAAAGATTCCTTTAATATTTTTATGCATATCCTCCACGTGAATATAAGCAATGTCTCCTAATTCATTCCAAAAATCTTTAAGGTAATCTAAAAATTCTTTGAGTTTTTCAGTAACCTCAATTACAGCCTGTGCGTTTTCTGATACAGAAAGCGCAACTGTATGGGGTGTTAGCTTATTTTTTTTCATTAAATCATAAAAATGCGAAAAATTTGTTTCTAGGATTTTAAAATAAGAATTTTGTATCTCTGCTAAAGAGCAAGCTTTTTTTAATTCTTCACGATCATGGAGCTCTGTTACCGCTAAAGCCATAGAGCGAACTAAACCATCCACTGTATTTAAATCAATTTCCCCATCAACCCCATACTTTACAGCCTTTAAACTATCATTGATCTTTAATCCTTCATGTATTTTTACTTTACCGTCTTTGATACTCTGCTGAAGAATTAGGAGTCTTCGTCTTAGGCGTTCTTCATATTCGACTTCCTCATTTCTTGGCTTAGACAATATATTCTCCTTTTTAGACGATGTGCTTTATCGAAAGGCTTTTGTTTGATTATAATATTTTTATTATAGGTTAAGCGGAGGAAATTAGGATTCAATACATTTCTGAACGTCTCCTAATTTATAAATTAGCAGACATATAAAATTGCTAGTCATTCTGCATCTACTAAATCGATTTTTTATACATAATAGACACCACAGTCTATTAATCGATATGGTAGACACTTTTGTTAGCGGTTCACCACCCAATCTTCATAAGTTAATGCAAACCGAAAATGATCGACCCACTGGTTGTTTATTTTAAGGTATCGTTGAGAAAACCCCTCTTTAATAAATCCATTGCGCGTTACTAATAATATTGATGGCGTGTTAACTGGCTGTATATTAGCTTCAATCCGGTGAAGCTTTAATTCCATAAATATCTTTTCAAGCACAAGTTTTAATGCCACGCTCATCAAGCCTCTTCCGGCAAATTTCTGATTTGCGCAATAGCCTAAATAAGCGCTTTGAAAACATCCGCGTATAATTCCGCTTATATTAAAAACTCCTACTAGATCATCATCTTTAAATGCCAAATAGGTCTTGTTCATTTCAGATTGAGACGTGTCAAAATATTTATCAAAACTTTCATTTGTTTTCGGACTATCAATAAGAGGACGATGAAAGTGTTCGCTTTCAACCATAGCGTTAATGAAAACTTCTTTATCCGAATAAAGTAATTCTCTTACGATCATGGAAAACTCTTGAAATATTTTAGGGGTCTACATTTTATCTTTTTTTAAAAATAATAGAAGCACGAAAAACTATCATTAGGGTGTACTCTATTAATTGGTAGGAATAATAAGTAAAACACCTCTCATATGGTTTAAATTTCAACTGTTGATAGATCACTATCAAAACATCTAGAACTAATTGATAAAAAAGGAGGGATTAATAGATTTAATTAACTCTTATTTTATTTATTGAAAAATCATGGAATATGGTCAAAAATAAACAAAAAAGCGCTTTATTTTGATTACAGGGGCAACATGAAAAAAATTACATTAGATTTACCTAGTGAGTTTCTGGAGCTATGCAAACAAGACAACATAGAACCGGAAACAGTATTACGAGGATTTATAGCGGATCTTTGTGGAATTATGAATTTTTCATCTAATCCGAGAGAAGATAGTTACTCAAGCAATGGAAGTGATGAACGTGATTTAGCTAGGTCATATTACGAGCGAGTGGGATACCCTCATTGGAATGGTAATCCCCCCGAAAAATAAGTGATGTCAAAAGTAGAATTTTCTCGTACCCTATGACGAAGGAGATTCTTCATGAAAAGATCAAAATTTACAGATAGTCAGATTCACTCGATTCTAAAACAAGCAGAGAATGGTACTCCTGTTTCAGAACTATGCCGTGAACATAGCATTAGTGCAGCGACATTTTATAAATGGCGTGCAAAATATGGTGGTATGGATGCTTCGATGATGTCACGTTTAAAGGAACTAGAAGCGGAAAATAGTCGTCTTAAAAAGATGTACGCAGAAGAGCGCTTAAAAGCAGAAATCCTCAAAGAGGCGATTGAAAAAAAGTGGTAACACCGTCGCGCCGAAGAGAATTGGCGAAGATGGCGGTGACCCATAGGGATATTTCTGTTCGATTGTCGTGTGAATTGTTTGGCATCAGTGAAACCTGCTATAGATATAAAGCTAAATTAAGTGATGATAATGCGGCAATCGCGGATTGGTTGCTTCGCGTGACACAGAGTCAGCGTAATTGGGGTTTTGGTCTATGTTTTCTCTACCTACGCAATGTCAAAGGATTTATCTGGAATCATAAGCGGGTTTATCGAATTTATCGCGAGCTCGAACTTAACCTGCGGATAAAACCGAAAAAGCGGTTAATTAGGAACAAGCCGGAAGCATTAGCGGTGCCTACTGCAATCAACGAGTGTTGGTCGATGGATTTTATGCACGATCAATTAGACAATGGTCGTTCTTATCGATTATTAAACGTACTTGATGATTTCAATCGAGAAGGCCTTGCTATCGAGGTGGATTTTTCCCTGCCAGCAGAACGTGTTGTAAGAACGCTGAATCAGATCATTGAATGGCGTGGTAAGCCACGACAAATACGTTGCGACAATGGGCCTGAATACATCAGTAAAGTTCTGGAACAGTGGGCTTATAAAAATCAGATTCAATTAGTGTTTATCCAACCGGGAAACCCGCAGCAAAATGCTTATATTGAGCGGTATAACCGTACTGTTCGGTATGATTGGTTAAGCCAATATTTATTTGAAAGTATTGCCGAGGTACAACTTCATGCGACACAATGGCTATGGACGTACAATAATGAACGACCTAATACTGCTATCGGAGGAATTCCTCCAAAGCAAAAATTGGCACTAGTGGCCTAAGTCTCTACTTTTAGTATCAGTTAAAAATGGGGGGATTACCGAATGATTAATGTATTTTACTGTATGTCTCAATAAGCACAACATCGGCTAAAAAAATAACTCATATATTACTTTTACCCATAAATATTTGATTAAGATGAGTACATATTTTACTGATACGGCAATTGCTCAATCCGAGGTAGAGGATATGGGAGAATTTGCCAAACCGTAAATTCTGACACAGATGGGGTCGCTACCCCAAATCTAGACTCCTGGGGTGAGTAGATCGATTTAATAATCCCCGATCTATAATTATTCTACAAGCGTTTGATGGCTTTCTCTTAGCTCTTCATATGTGTATGGAAATTTTTTATCCGCCAATTGAGCAAAACCGTGGTATGCGCTATCAATGTGATGATATATATCATTGATTGCTTGAAACCAAATACTATCCTCACCCAAATCCTGTGAAGAAAGATTGGATAATTTCCTATCTAATTTTGATAAAGCATCAGCAAAATTATTGCCATATACGATGGGGACCCACTGATTTTCTAGGTATTCTATATAATCACAGTCTCGATTCGAGATTATTTTTTCTACAACGTCTAATTGACAACTGATTGACGTCAACCCTAACCACACCTCTTCCTCAAATGGATAAGACCAGGAGCGTAGACCATAACCTCCAACGCTAATCAATTTTTCTATATGATGAAACATTGCGTTATCCTTCGTATTTATCGAAATCAGAAATTAAGAAACAAAATCTTTATCTATCGTCAGCAAAAGCAAATGCATATTGTTTACTTCCGTCATCCATTTCTATTTCAATTGGGTTTAATGGTAACAAGCCATACCCAGCATAATTACATGGCTCTCCCTTAATTATTTTTTTCCCTCCAATTGCTTTTTGTTTGTTGGGTAGAAATCGCCCAATACATTCAATTGCAATTGAGCTACTGGCCTCTTCTTTAGATAAGCCAGCATTTACAAAATCTCTCGCTGTTTGTACCGTTTCACAGATGGGACATTTAAATTTCCAATCCCCTGCATTTTCTCCATAAAGCATTTTTGCTTTTTCCAACCATTCAGAATGATTCATATTTTCTTTACTATCCTCAAAGGTCATCACTTAGCTCCTTCAACCCTTCCCTTAAAGAATCCAAAACATAAGCTCCTTGTTGAAGGTCGCCCTTTCTATAAAGGTTTTCGATCAGGTAGGTCTGGTCAATCAAACCAAGCACTACACACTTTTTCACTAAAACATTTACTTCATCTAACTCCAATTTACACTTCTCCTTAGATTTCCAATACCTAGATGTTAAGATATCGATATAAGCTAGGCCTGGATATTTTTAATGCATTACAAATTTCATCGATCGAAATATGCTTATCTTGATGCATCCTTTTTGCAGCAATAACTTTTGGATGATCCGAATTGATTTTTGGCCTCCCACCTTTTCTACCACGAGCTCGAGCTGCCAATAATCCAGCCTGGGTACGTTCCTGAATTAATCGCCTTTCAAACTGAGCCATAGAAGAAAAAATATTAAATACCAATTCACCGGAAGCAGTAGTTGTATCAATAGCGCCATCACATAAAGATCGAAACCCTACTTTTTTCTCTTTCAATGTTTCAATCAATGAAACTAAATGCGCCATAGAACGTCCTAACCTATCCAAACGCCAAACAACCAGAACATCTCCTTCATTTAATTCTTCCAGACAACTCTTTAGTCCGGGACGGTCTGCTTTTGCACCTGAAGTTTTATCAATAAAAATATTTTTCCGAATACACCCTGCTTTAATTAATGCATCCATCTGTAAATCATGATTTTGCTCCAGAGTACTTACTCGCGCATAACCAATAAATCGCCCAATAATTTCTGTCATATCAGAAAAGCTCAATTTCAATGAGTTTATGATTATATGATAATTAGATGAGTTTTCAAGACATTAAAGACCTTATTTTAAAAGACCCTATATAATAAGGAATAGATGTCTTATAAAACGATCGTTTTTTGAGACTTAGAGAAAGTAAAGTGTTTTCAACTTTAGGTAGTTAAAATGATATATATGGGTACCTCAAGTCGAACATAAAAGTGCTTCAAATTTATTCTAATCTTCCTTTAAATGATGGCCCTTACGGGAGGACTCTGCATTACTTTGTTTTCTAACATAGCAAACCCAGTGCCATGTTTAATAATTGAATAGAAAGCCAAGTGCAGGCATTGAATTCAAAGTAAACAGCTACCATTCGCATTATTAAAAATAATCCACTATTCTTTATAAGAATAATAAATAGTACGTTAAATGAAATTAGTCTAAGGAAAGCAATGAAAAAATTAATAATTTCTCTCTGCCTCATTTTTTTGATAAATCTGACAGGTTGTAATTCTGATAATAATGACACACCCAATCCACATGGCGAATCACCAACGGAACAAAAATAATTAGAAGATAACTCAATTGTTTTGGCTAGATATCTAAATCACAATAACTCGTCCCATTTTAGAGGTGCTACTAATGTTTCAACTCTTTGTATCTGAAGCATCCGATGAAAGCAAAAGCCCAGCTCTCTATTCCCCACCAGTAAAAATGTGAAGCTATAAGCACTTTTAAGAATGTTCTATGGTCAGCCTGGTATCATTACTTTAATCGTGAAACACCAGAAATGATGCGTTTGTTCTCCATCTAAAACCTCGGGTTCAACGTTTAAGCTATAGGTCCCCAACAATAGAATAATGAATATCAAATTAAATTGGAAATGGGGTCCTATTAAAGAAAGGTTAATATCATAATGTAAACAACCCTTAAATTTTTTAATACACTTTTGTATAAATTGAGCATCAAATACTTGAGTTCATTCATTACCATTAACATTTAACTCATAGCGATAGCGTTCAAAACATCGCTTCCCCGCATTTAGTCTGAGGAGCGCTCCTTCAGCAATAGGAGGAATAAGAGCGGGATTGTCTTGTATAAGAGGCATCAGTATTTCTTTATTCCAGCTTTCCGAATGCTTAATATCCATGCTTGAATGTAGGAAATAATAACGTTGTGCTTCCGAGCTAAGCCCTAAACGTTTCAACCCATGGTAAACCTTTATGGAGCGCCTTGGGGCAGTAAGTTCAATTGCTCCCAGAGCTCCCGCCGAATGATAGGCATAATGACGATTAAATGCTAATGCGATCATAATATTACCCAAAGCCGCTGCTTCTGGCATTATTTCTTGGGGAGTAGGAGGTGTTATTTTTAACTCAGTCGCCAAGGTAACCAGCATTGGACCATGCATTCCAGCTTGATGGCCCCGACCCATTTCATCCCAATAGTTTCTTGCGAACTCAAGTTTGGGTTGTGCAGGCATTTTAACTTGTGTCAATGCTGTTAAATCCTCAAAACCTGCTTCACCGGCAATTTCTTGTCGAATAAACCATCTCATTTCGTCCTTATTTGCTTTTTTCTCTAACCAGTCAAAAAGGAGATCGTTCTGGCCTGGTCCTTTATGAATCAATTCTTGAAACCAATCCATAAATTCATTAGCTGTTTGTGGCATATCCCTCATTAAAGGTTTAATTAATGAAATTTCTTTCAATAGCATTTTATGCTCAAGTACACGCATATTGAGCTCATCATCCAGCTCATTTTTCCATTCAAGCGAAGGAAGTTTTGGTTCTAAGCGTTTATGATTAAATAAAGCTAATTTTAAGTGTATTTTTTGGTCTTTAAGAAAAAGTTTCCTATTATTAGATAATTGTGATTCATGTGCGCCCAACTTATCCATGAGAAATCCTGTAATGTAAATTTAGAATAACTTTGCATAATTCATGCCATGTTTTCCAGGAGATAAAATGAAACTACCGAATCCCACTATTGTTGTAAGTGAACCATGTTGCTCAATTAGTAGTGCACATTTGGAAACAGAGGACTGTTCATATAAAATTGCATGGAGCATCAATCCTTACATGCAAATTTCTTCCGCTAGCTCTAGTAAAGCTAAAATGCAGCACTCTAATTTTTTGT
Organism: Legionella lytica; assembly: GCF_044626755.1. Lineage (GTDB taxonomy): Bacteria > Pseudomonadota > Gammaproteobacteria > Legionellales > Legionellaceae > Legionella > Legionella lytica_A. The sequence continues at coordinate 7,955 of NZ_JBGORX010000011.1, forward strand.
CTCTATTACGTCAATGTGGAGCGAATGTTTTACCCTTACCTTTTATTCATGGTGCATTCGATTCGGTTTTTATTAAGGACAGCATTATTTTAGCAGAGGGAACTAAAGGAATACGCGCCTTAATTACACAAGCAAAATATGCTCAGCGAAAAATAGAATCCAACTGGCGTCGCATACATCTTGATCAATTAGGAATTAATATCGAAGGACACTCGAACAGTCACTTAGAGGGAGGAGATGTAGTTGTTTATAATGGAAAAGTTTTTATGGGGTATGGGTTTCGTACAGAACTGGATGCGATGCATGAATTAACACTTTTCTTTAATAAACAAATTATTCCTCTGGAGCTTACACATCCGCATTTCTTTCATTTAGATATGGCTCTTTCTATTTTAAATGATGGGACTGCATTTGCTTATAAAAGAGCATTTACCAATGCCTCTTGGGATACTCTTTGTAACAATGTGAAATCGTTAATTCCTGTTTCCCATGAAGAAGCAACAAGCTTTGGCTTAAACTGGCTAGAAATAAATGACTCTGTCATCATGGGTAGTTATTTACCAAGACTAAAAGATATTCTGGCTAACAAGGGAAAACAAATATATCAAGCTGAACTAGACCAGTTTCAATTAGCCGGAGGCAGTGCTGCTTGTCTCACTACTAAAATCTATTCTAGTGAGAATAATTCTCAAGGTGCTAGAAAAGCTAAGAAGCTTCACGGAAGAAGTTTGCTTCCAGAAGAAAAATTCATTACTTCCGTTTTGAAGATAGGAGCTTATCTAAAGTCCCAGCAATATCAGTTCATAACAGTAACACCAGAAACCCATGGACGGATATTAAACCGAAACATTGACTTTCAGAATCTCTCTGATAAAGAGATAATGCGTCAATTTTTTGGATGGAACAGACCCGTCCCTGAATGTTATTTACCATCGCATATTTTGAAATATCTTCATGAAGCAGGTCTTTTGAGTAACACTGGAGATGGTATTAAAAGCCAAGTTCGTTTTGCAACTCTCCACGGGAAACTCTATGTTCATTCCTCATTCCCCACCTTAGATAAATCCTCTATTTTTTTTGGTCCCGACTCATATCGTTTCGTAAATTTTTTGCGACATCTTAATCTAAATGCTCAGAAAGTACTCGATATTGGTTGCGGAACAGGAGTGGGTGCGCTTTCGTTAGAAAGTGACAGGAAATTGCTCTGTGATATAAATCCTACCGCACTAATATATGCAGAAGCCAATGCCAAATTGAATGAGTGCGAAAATGTTGAATTGTATCATACTGACATTCTTGATGGAGCCCCATCGGATGCTGATTTACTAATTTCTAATCCTCCCTTTATTATGGACACCTTAAATCGTCAATACTGTAATGGAGGTAATTTCTATGGAGTAGAAATTGCGTTAAATATTATTAAACAAGCCATGGAATATTTACGAGAAGGTTCAAGCTTAGTAATGTATACCGGTAGCTGCATCATTAATGGGGAGGATATTTTTTTAAAGCGATGTAAAAAAAATATCTCTGGAATAAAATATCATTTTTCATATGAAGAGATAGATTCCGATATATTTAGCGAAGAGTTAGGTTCCACTCCCTATAAAAATGTGGAACGAATTGCCGCTGTCGGTTTGGTTTTAACAAAACGCATAATTTAACACTTTTGAAATATTCATTGGACGGTTGATAAACTGAGGTTTTGATGGTGTTTTAGTAAACAAATGACTTTAAATTGCCATATGAAGATAATTTTGATATTCATTGAACTCCACACCTCCGAGATTTAAAGGTTCCTACAATTCAAATTAATTTGCGTAATATAAGTCATTAAAATGTTAAACCAAGAGATAGGAGATTGTCTTTAGGAGCTCGAACAGACCATAGCCATACTAAAAGTAACGCAGTTATGTCGCAATTCGCAACCTCTCTTTTATAAAATCTTAGTTCTAATTAAATTAATTGCAATAATGTAGAATTAATCCCTAACTGCCTCTTACAAAATCCCTCTCCTGTCCGAGAGCCCAATCAAAGCCAGCGGTTTAATTTTGACTACTTAGCGCATAAGTACTACAATTTATGAATGGATCGCTACCCAGCCTTTCTAAGGAGAGAATTATGAATAAAGTAATTATCTTATTAGCCACATTATGCTTCTCGAGCGTTTATGCCACTTCTTCATTGACGGGCTCAGAAACAAATACCACCAATCCTAATGCGGGCTCCGGTAATAATACAATGGGTACAGATACGACCCCAAGCCCAAATTCAAACAATAATAATACGAACAACAATAATAACACCACAACAAATCCTAATAATGCAGGAAGCTCTGAAGGAACCACACCAAATAGCGGTTCAGGCAACACCACTAGTCATTAATTGCATACCCACTTTTAGACTGGGGTATCGATCCTTTTAACAATGCAGCTTTGGAGTTCTTCATGTGTGGAATAGCCGGTTGTTTGCAATTAAAAAATCAAGTCCCTATGCCATCTATAGGAAAAATACTCGAAAAACAAAACTCTAGAGGACCAGATAGTGAGGGGTATTATTTTAATGAACGATTAATATTAGGCCATAAACGACTTAAAATAATTGATTTAAGCGACCAAGCAGCTCAACCCATGATCAATAAAGAGCTTGGCCTCAGCTTGGTATTTAACGGAGAAATTTATAATTTTGTTGAGCTTCGTAAAAAGCTTCAGCAAAAAGGCTATTATTTCCAGTCCTCTGGAGATACGGAAGTGATACTTAAAGCCTATGATGCTTGGGGAAAGGATTGTTTACAGTATATAGAAGGTATGTTTGCCTTTGCATTATGGGATGAGAAAAAAAAGACTTTAGTACTGGCTAGGGACAGGCTCGGCATTAAGCCTCTTTATTACGCCGAAACACCTCATGCTTTTCTATTTGCCTCAACACTCCCAGCTCTTTTACAGTCCCCAGGCATTGACACGAGAATAGATAAAGCCGCACTACATTATTATTTAACTTTTCATAGTACTCCTGAACCCTTGACTCTTATTCAAGGGATTAAGAAGCTTTCCCCGGGAGCAGTATTATCACTTGATGAGCATGGAAAAAAAGAGTTTAACTACTTTTGGAAATTAAACTACGCTCATCACATCAATGATTTTCGCAAGGAAAAAGAGTGGATTTCAGAATTAAAAGAAACATTAAATTTCGCGATTAAAAGACAATTTGTAGCCGATGTGCCAGTGGGCGTTTTTTTATCCGGCGGCTTAGACTCCTCTATATTAGTAGCTCTTGCCTCGCAGCTAAAAGGCCATAGTCTACATACATTTTCTGTAGGATTCGATTCCTTTAACAATGAAAAAGGAGATGAATTTATTTATTCAGACAAAGTAGCACAACAATTTAACACGAATCACCATAAGCTGTGGATTCCAAATGAGCAAGTTGGAGGTGCACTGGGCGATTGTATTGCTTCAATGTCTGAACCAATGGTTAGCCATGACAACATTGCCTTTTATTTACTGTCTCAAGAAGTTGCGAAGCATGTAAAAGTGGTCCTTTCCGGCCAAGGTGCGGATGAAATTTTCGCAGGTTATCATTGGTTTCAAAAACTATCCCCTACCCACTTAACCGACTCTCAATCAGCTAAATTAATTCTTAAAGTGATCGCCGATAGAAATTACAATGAATACCAAAAGTTAATCGCTAAAGATTATTTGACACCGAATCTAAGTCATGACTTTCTACTGAATTTATGTAGGGAAAGCGGTACCTCTAATCCTATTGAACAACTTATTCTCTACGAAAGTACAACGGCATTAGCGAATGGCCCATTAAGCAGAGTCGATAATATGTCGATGTCAGCAAGTCTTGAAGCCAGAGTTCCTTTTTTGGATGAACAATTAGTGCAATTAGCTTTTTCTATGCCGCTAAAATTTAAACTACCCAACAAAGGAAAATATATTTTAAAACAGTTGGGAAGACAGCTCCTGCCTACAGAAATAGTGGATAGGCGCAAAGGTTATTTCCCCGTACCTGCGATTAAACATCTGCAAGGGAAAATCGCCTCGCTGATGGAGGAAATGCTTTCTCCAAAGACCATAGAAAATAGAGGAATTTTTAATCTCAATACGGTTCAAGCACTGAGAAAAGCGAATCGCTTTACCCCTACAGGGGGTTCAAAACTTTGGCAAATTGCTTTACTTGAATATTGGTTACAACAACAAAACCTGTGAGGAACAATGCGAATTTCTTTGGATAAAGAGAATATCGATTTTGCTCAAAAACTTGCCACTGAAACGACGATGTTAGAAGAGTGGTTTAGCACGGCTTCTATTAGCGAGGAAGGCATGAAAATTGGTGCAGAGATAGAATTATTTCTGCTCGATAACAAGTTAGATCCTTCGCCAAATAACCTTCAATTTATTTCCCAAGTGAATAAATCATTTCTAGTGCCGGAAGTAGGCGCCTCCCACTTAGAAATTAATACTCCTCATTTCGAACTGACTAAAAATTGTTTTTCAACACTTCACCAAGTTATTTTAAGCGCATTAAACGAATGCACGGTCCATGCTCAAAAAGCTAATTATTACTTAGCTCTTATCGGCTCCTTACCTACTGCCACTCACAAACACCACCACATTACTTATTTAACTAATAAAGCCCGTTACAATGGCTTAAATTCTTTGATGAGAGAATACAATAACGGACCTATCAATATAGATGTCGGAGGGTATGAACCCATCCAATTGGAAGCACATTCCTTAGCTGTGAATGGGTTACTCTCAGCGTTTCAAATGCATTTACAAGTAGGCTTAAGTCAATCCGTACGTTACTACAATATTGCCCAACTCATTGCTGGCCCCATGCTTGCCTTATCGAGTAATAGTCCTTTCTTTTTAGAGCATTTTTTATGGCATGAAAGTAGGGTTTTCATTTTCAATGAAGTAATGACTTTAAATACATTTCAACAGCAAAAAGAATTTCATTGCTGCTTATTTGGAAATGACTATTTAAAATCGACTTTTTTTGAACTTTTTAAGGAAAATCTTCATTTTCCTCACCTCATACCTGATGCACAAGAGTCTCCTATAGAAAAAATGGTTCATGTCAGACAGCAAAATGGAGTTATTTACCGATGGAACAGGCCTGTTCTTGATTTTAACAATCAAGGAATCCCTCATTTAAGAATTGAACACCGCGCCCCGTCTTCAGGCCCAACAATCACTGATATGGTTGCTAATGCCGCATTTTATTACGGATTAATGCACTATTATTTTAGATCCCCACTGCTTATTGAGACCCTGCTGCCCTTCTCCATGGTGAGAAAAAACTTTTTTGATGCCGCTAAATATGGTTTAAATGCCACATTTAATTGGGGAAATCATCGAGAAAAAATCAACGCGAGAACCTTATTGAACGTATTAATTCCACAAGCGAAAGATGGCCTTTTGGCGCTTCATATTGATAAAGAAGACATCGATTTTTATTTAAGCATCATTAAAAATCGCGTGGCAAAAAATGCAAGTGGTAGTCAATGGCAACTTCAGTTTGTGAATAAATACGGTAAAGATTTTTCAGCTTTATTAGAGGTATATTTAGGTTATCAATACCAAGATAAAACAATATCAGAATGGAGGATTTAGAGTCTCCCAAATTCAATATGCTTAAAGGATCTTGAGGAACACCGTATTTTCCCGAATTGTTTAGCACATGCTCTCCCACATTAGAATGATCTTAACTACAAGCTCAGGGTCGTCCATTGGAGCCATTCGTGGAGCATGACTTGTATAATTGGCTGCATGATTCCACCAAGGAGTGTCTACTGCCCAAGGCATAATAGTGGCGACTTTTATGGTTGAACTATGACCACTTAAATACAATTCTTCATTTAAAGAACGGCTTAAACTTAAGTTGAAGCATATGTATTTTGTAAGGCAACTTCACTATCAATAGAACCTACGTTAATTAAAGTTCCGAACTTATAATAAACTGCTTCAACGTTCAATGCGCGCCATAAATAAACCCTTTTAAGTTGACATCTACAACAAGCACATGAACTTCTAAAGGAATTTCCCAAAAATACCCTAGCTATTTATTATATTCCCCAGTTAGTGTCAGGAGCGAAGCAATTATAAAAATAGAATGGTTTATTTATACATGCCAATAAACTAAGGAAAACCCTCATCGAAAAAAGGAAACAGGTTAATGCTTCACGCGATGTGAATAGAAAATTGTACGAATTAGTATTATTTGAAAGTAAAAGCTCCTCCTAGGTATTTACTATGATTAGCTCATTTAAATTTCCATGATCTTTTGACGATAAGCTCAAAGATTGAAACTCTTTAAATTCATGGTGCAGAAATACATGTTAAAAAAAATCATCATTGCATAAATTATTATATAAACATATCCTTAGTTTCAAAACTCTATTGGACGATGATTAAAAAGAGTTAAGTAATTTCTCTGCGGAGAATATCTATTACTATTTAAAAGGATTTAACTAAATTGTTTATTATTAATCAACAAGTTTTAAGAGGCCCTAACTACTGGTCTAATTACAGAAAAAAGCTCATTGTTTTCACCATTGATATTGATATATATGAAGAACTTCCCAGTAATCTTTTACCTACTTTTAATGAAAATCTTATAAAGCTACTCCCAAGTTTAAATACTCATCGATGTTCTCCTGGAGTCTTTGGGGGCTTTCTCATGAGATTAAATGAGGGCACCTGGTTAGGCCATATCATAGAACATGTTGCTTTAGAGTTACAAACACTTGCAGGAATGGATTGTGGGTTTGGTCGTACCTACGGGACCTCCAAAACTGGTGTATATAAGGTCATATTCAGTTATGAGCATGAAGAGGCTGGACTTTATGCAGGAAAAGCAGCCTTTAATCTAGTGAAGCAGCTCGCTTCAGGACAGCACTATAAGGAATTAGAGGACGATATCTCCTACCTTCAATACATTGCCAGACAAGCAAGTTTAGGCCCAAGCACCGCATCGATAGTAAGCGAGGCTAAATTAAGAAACATTCCATTTAAAACATTTCCCAATAGTTCGCTCGTTACATTTGGCCAAGGTTGTTATCAGAAATCCATTTGGGCTACGGTGACCTCACAAACCAGCGCTATTGGGATGGATACGGTAAGTGATAAGGAGTTAACTAAAAAAATCTTAGAAAATCACTTTATACCCGTGCCTCATGGAACCTCTGTTTGTTCTTTGGAAGAACTCGAAAATGCCTTAGAAAATCTCTCTTTTCCTTTAGTTATAAAACCTTTTAATGGTAATCATGGGAGAGGTGTATTAACCAATATTCATTCTCGTGAAAAAGCATTATTAGGCTATGAATTAGCAAAAAAAATCTCAAAAAAAGTACTCGTGGAAGAGTATATTAAGGGTAATGATTACCGATTTTTAGTAATTAATTATAAAGTAGTCGCTGTTGCTAAACGCACTCCGGCCTGTATTGAAGGAGATGGTGTTCAAACGATTAAAGAACTTATTGGTAAAATTAATTCTGATCCTAAACGAGGTAAAGGACACGGAAAAGTTTTAACGACAATAGAGATTGATGAAGAAACAAATACTCTTTTGATCGAAAAGGGCCTGTCCTTAGATAGCGTACTTCCCGAGTCAAAAATACTCCATTTGAAAAGTACAGCAAATTTAAGCACGGGAGGTACCGCAACAGATGTTACCGATTGGGTGCACTTTTCAAATATCCATTTAGCTCAGCGTATTGCACGTATTGTTAATTTAGACATCTGCGGCATTGATATCGTATCGGAAGGAATCAATCAACCGATTCAAAGATATGGTGGCGCTGTTATTGAGGTTAATGCCGGTCCCGGACTTCGAATGCATTTGCAGCCCTCACACGGTAAAAGCAGAAATGTAGCTGCACCCATTTTAGATATGCTCTATCCGCCAGAAAGTAAATTCACTATTCCTATTGTCGCTGTTACGGGTACTAACGGGAAAACCACTGTGGTGCGTTTAACCGCTTTTTTAGCACAAACTGCAAAATTTAGTGTGGGTTTCACCACCACAGAAGGCATTTATATTAATGAAAAATTAATTTTTTCCGGTGATTGCAGTGGGCCTAAAAGCGCAAATGCTGTATTGGGAGAACCTACGATTAACTTTGCTGTTTTAGAGTGTGCTCGTGGAGGAATATTACGCTCCGGTTTAGCTTTCGATGAATGTGACATAAGTGTTATAACCAATGTATCCTCAGATCATTTAGGATTAAAAGAAATAAATACCATAGAAGAATTAGCACAAGTTAAAGCAGTAGTGGCGAGAAGCACAAAAAAAACAGGATATTGTATTTTAAATGCAGAGGATGATTTAGTGTATGCACTAAAAGCAGAGCTTTCATGCACTGTTGCGTTATTTGCTTTAAAGAATACCGACAGAATTCAAAAACATTGTGAATTAAATGGGGGCTTAGCGTGTTATATTGAAAAAGACTTCATTGTAGTGCAAAAAGGAATTACCAAAAATACAATCGCTCCTCTTTCCCGCATCCCCCTTGCATTTCAAGGAACCTCCAGCGCGATGAGTAAAAATATACTCCCAGCGGTTCTAGTAGCTTTTATCTCTAAGTTTTCTTTAACAGAGATTCAAACAGGACTTTATAATTTTCATCCTACCCCAGAGAACTTACCCGGGAGAATGAATCTATTTACCTTTAACTCGATTCAACTCATGTTGGATTATGCTCATAATGAGGGGGGGTATTTAGAGCTAAAAACCTTCTTAAATACCCAACAGAGTAAACATCGTGTTGGCATTATTAGTGTGTCTGGTGATAGAAGGCCTATTGATATGCAAAATGTGGGGTCTCGCGCAGCTGAGTTATTTGATGAAATTATAATCACCCATCCCGAAGATACTCGTGGAAATACCAATGAAAATATCACCCATGAATTAATGACCGGAATAAGAAACTCAGGATATGTCCCCTGTGTTGAGGTTATTTCAAATGAATATACCGCAGTTAAAACAGCACTTAAGCGAGCCCACCCCGAAACTTTTATTTTTTACACCCCAGAAAATGTCTTTGAGGCGATCGAGTTTTTAAAAGAGGTACAAAAGGAGTTGTCTTATGCCTAATAAGGGGACACTTTTTTTAATAGGTGGAGGAGAAGATAAAGTAGGTTCCCCGCCTGATATTATGGAATATACTAGCGAGTTTACTCGTTATGAATTACTACGTGAGTTAATTCCACATGCCAAAGAACGAACAATTGAACTCATTACCTCAGCCTCTAAAATCCAAGAGAGCATAAAAAATACCTACCAGAAAGTATTCAATAAGTTAGGATATGAAAAAATTGACTTTATACCTATTGCTGAGCGTTCCGAAGCTAACTCCACCACCTATTTAAAACGAGTCCAAGAAGCGGGTGTGATTTTTTTCACAGGCGGTAACCAATTTCGCCTATCTACAATTTTAGGTGGCACTTCATTAATTGATATGATTAAAGAGCGATATAAAGCAGACTCCGATTTCCTAGTAGCAGGGACTAGCGCCGGCGCAATGGTTATGTCTTCGGTAATGATGAAAGCAGGAGGACGAACAGAAGCACTGATATACAACAATTTACACACCTCATCAGGCTTTGGGTTAGTTCCTAACTATATTATCGATACTCATTTCATAAAGCGTGGCCGTTTTGGGCGGCTTGCCCATGCTATTATCATGAATCCTGAACAATTAGGATTAGGTTTAGGCGAGGATACAGGATTAATGATAAAACCAGGGAATAAGGCAGAATGTTTAGGCTCTGGGATGACGGTGGTAATTGATGGCCGCCAAATAGGGCAAACTAATATTAGAGAAGCTGAAGAGGGTGAAGCTATCTACGTCGAAAATCTTAAAGTCCATCTTCTTGTGAAAGGGTGTCAATTTTTAATGGATGAGGTTAAATTTCCTTAGATATACATTCTTTCCGGATAGAATCATTATATAACCATTCGATTCCATATCCTAACCCAAAGGAGTGCCTGTGCTTCGCTAAGTTGTACGCATAATTTATGGCCCTGTTTAACCAAAACAGAATATAAAAAGGCATCGTTTATAAATAAAATGAGAAGAATGGAATAATTAACTTGAAACACTACGATATCCTCATTTTTATATTTGGAGCCGCTTTTCTGGCATCTGCATGGTTACCTTCTAAATTAAAGAAGGCCCCTTTCTCTCTGCCTATGATTTGGTTAATCGTGGGTATTTTTGTAGCGATCTTAAATACAAATTTGCCTAATGTGAATCCTTTAAAAAATAGCCAATTAACGGAACGTCTAACAGAGTTAGCGCTGATCATTTCTTTATTGGGTGCAGGTTTAAAACTGGATCGTCCAGTGGGATGGGGCAATTGGAACGTGACTTGGCGACTTTTGGGAATCACATTACCTCTTTCAATTGGATTCATGACATTATTATTAATGTTCCTATTAGATATGCCATTCATTGTATCTTTTTTATTAGGGGCGCTTATTGCGCCAACGGATCCCGTACTAGCTAGTGATGTGCAAGTAGGACCACCGGGAAAAGGTGAGGAACATGATGTTCGCTTTGCATTAACTAGTGAAGCAGGTCTTAATGATGGACTAGCATTTCCATTCGTGCAATTTGCTATAGCTTTAACAATAATTCCAATAACAGCTCACTCTATAATACCCTGGATGCTATGGAGTTTCCTGTGGAAAATAGGCGCGGGTATTATTGCCGGAATCGGAATTGGCTATCTAACAGCCAGAATAATTCTTAAGCCCACAACCGTATTTGGGCCTCGGGATGGATTTATTGCAGTCGCTTTAACTTTTCTAGCTTATGGCGGTGTCCAGTTAATTAATGGGTATGGTTTTGTGGGAGTATTTGTAGCTGCTCATGTATTTCGGCACTACGATCACGATCATATTTTACATACTACATTATACAATTTTACAGAACAACTTGAGCGACTCATCATTCCGTTGCTCTTAGTCATTATGAGCGTATTAGTTTATCAAGGCCTTTTTACACAAATTACAAGAAATGAAATAATAGCTTCTTTAATTTTTTTGTTATTTATAAGACCTATCACCGGATTAATTGGATTAATTGCTTCCAAGATACCTTTTTATCATAGAGCTGTTATATCTATATTTGGTATACGAGGTATAGGGTCCTTTTATTATCTGGCATATGCTCTGAACCATAGTTCTTATTTTCTTAAATTCGGACCACAGTTATGGCGTATGACTGTCTTCATTGTGCTCGTTTCTATTGTTTTTCATGGTATGAGCGCTTCTATAGTATTTCAACGGCTTAGTGTTTCAAGTAAATAATCGATTACCGATGAATAATAATGTTGGATGTTCCCCAACTTTTTTAAGTTGATGAAGGTATATAAGATTTCCTGCTCCCCAAGGACCCTCACCAATTTTATCTTCTATAAATTAGTTATGACTTTCTTATAAAGAAATTAATCCCTTTTCATTCTGCGTATAGGTTTCCTTATTTAGGGTCAAGGTCAAATGTATTTACTCATTCTTATTCATTCTTTGAGAGCGCTCATGACATACTTTGTTATAGTGTTTCTCTAATTTTTCTAGTTCCTTATCGGATAAGGAGGCTAAGTCAATCGATAAATTATCCGCACGTAGATGGGACTTAATTAATTCATCTAATTTCAAATTGATAATTTTTGTATCTCTGTTCTGAGTATTTTGAATCAAAAACACCATTAAAAAAGTTACAATCGTGGTTCCTGTATTAATTAAAAGTTGCCATGTGTCGGAATAATTAAAAAAAGGGCCGGTTACTAACCAAATAACAATGAGGAGGGAAGCCAATAAAAAAGATCCCGCCTTCCCACTCAGTTCTGAAATCCACTGCGCAAATTGTGAAAACAACGGTTTATTATTCTTTTGCTCATCCATATTAAAAACTCCATTTTTCTAATTTAAATTTTAGGGTACTTTTTCCTTAACTCTCTGAAGAACTTAGGAACTTAAATTTACTAATTAAGTAGGTTTTATTGAAACCTAAATTGTGGCAATTGACTTAAATTAAAATAAAATTTAACTAAGGAGGCGAATGATTTAGAGTTTGTTTTTTTCATCACCTTAGCTCGATGGGCCTCCACCGTAGAAAGGGAAATATTTAGATCCCTAGCGATTTGTTTATTAGATTTTCCTTCCGTAACTTCTTTAAAAACTTCGACTTCTCGCGATGTTAATTTACGAAAGTCTTCTATAAGGGTATTTGCATTAGACAAACGTGACGTCTTATTCATTTTGAGGCATCTTTGAACCGTTTCTAATAAATAGTGCGGATTTATTGGATTCGTAAGAAAATCCTCTGCACCTGATTTCATTGCTGTTACCGCCATAGGAACATCCCCATCAGATGTAATAACAATGGGTGACAAAGAAATATTATTCTCTTCTAATTTATTGAGTAATTCTAAACCGCTCATGACCGGAAAGCGTACATCTAAAATTAAGCATCCGGTTTGATAGGTATATTCATTTAAAAAAGTAGACGGATTATCATAAGTCTGAACACGGAGATTGACTGCCCTAAATAAATTCTGAAGGGTACCACATTCGTCCAATTTTCTATTGATTATAAAAATAGTATCTTCAGTAGTATTAAAAGTAAGCTTATCCATTACTATCAATCTAAATAATTGACTCAAAAGAAAGAGTAACTCAGAGTAATTTTAATTTCAATTTCCTTTAAAAATCTAAAATCCTGAAATGAACGAGTTATGAACTGTAGCAAAGCGAATCAGTCAAATTAAATTTCCCTAATGGAGCAATTCCATTAGGTCTACCAAATTAATTAGTGAACCGTTTTGCTACACTCCAAATTTAGATTAGTCTTGTACTTCACAAGTTATTTTGGTGCAATCCCGACAGTTTTTAGCAGCAAATTCAAAACTTGATGCAGCTGCATCTTGGTGCTTCGCCATTTGATCGTCTGCTGCCTTGTCAGAAGTCACATCACTGCTACTCGCATTGGTGGTACAAATCCAATTTTTTGTCAAATCCGTCTTGGTCTCGGCATAAAGACTAGAGGTACCTAATACCAGTAAAATCATTATTAATTTTTTCATATTTAAATCCTTTTAAAAATAAATTATTTATTCTGAAAGTCTTTAACTGCTTTCTCTGCCTCTTCTTTGGTATAACCATAATGTTTTTGTAGTTTTCCATAAACCTCTTGATGATTTCCTTCAATTTCCGTGTAGTCATCATCAGTAAGTTTTCCCCAAGCTTGTTTCATTTTGCCTTTTACCTCTTCCCACTTTCCTTGAAATATATCTTTGTTCATAATAAATACTCCTTTAGTTTGATAAGACAGTATATTCGGGCAGAGCTATAAATACTTCATGGTCTTCTGCATGCACCTCAGAGAAACTAAGTATAGGCCAATTTTATATTTTGTGATTTATCTTCTCAGGTCACTCTCACACGCCAGAAATTCATTTTAAAAATATCTGAAATACGTTTTTGAAATTAATAAAATGAGAAATCTCCTTTGTTTTTCTTATGTTACCTAATTACCCGTTTTATTTTATTGCGAAGTGACTAATTATGGGCCATATTTAACAATACTTCATGCATGAAGGAACATTGATAAGAAATTTATAAGGAGATTTATGATGAATAATCAAACTAAAAATGGTGGAAAAGGACATAATTCAACCCAAGAGTCTCGAATTAAAGGTGGAGAACATTCACCAAAAAGTACTACCAAAAAACAAACAAATCTTTCTCAAGACGATAAAAAAAGACAAGACAAACCTCATAAGTAAGAATATATACCCTTGCCTTCTGAAGGCAGGGGTGCTCATATCTATAACACAACTTAATATTTTCCATCCCTTCTTTACCATGGCCTCAAAGACGCTATCTGGTGTATAAAAAAATAAAACATTGCTCATTGCTCGATTTATTAGTGTTTTTATCGCTAATATTCATTGGAAATAATTTCAACTCCTAAGGTCAGCTGGAATTGTTTATTCCTGTAATCAGTTCCTTAGTGAAGTGTTCCCTTGTGTTCCCAAGAGTGTCCTCCTGGATAAGTAAATGATAATTTCCTACCTTAACTGTGTATTTAATTGGAGGTTAAGAAGGCATTAGGGTACTACTTAACCTCCCTGTAGGGTGATAACATTGATTCTATATTTTGGGTTTTTAATAAAGTAGAGGGGGCCCGCATAAAAATAGGGGGCTTTAATGGGGGCACTTATCCGTTGGATGGGCGCTCATCCTTAGTAGTTAAATCTTTTAGTAAACCTCTAGGGTTATTATTTTTTCCACTTAATTTCAATTTCCAGCTCGCATTCTTCATCCGCTTCTTCATATTCAAATTCCACGTGAGTATTTACGGGGACATAAATGCGCTGTTTGTTTATTTGTATCTGAAAACCTTTATTCTGCTCAATAGCATTTGCAATTCTTCGTAACTTGTGGGCAATTGCTAATGCGCCATATTCTTTTTCAAGTTCAATTTCATTATTTTGTTCCATCAAAATCTCCCTGAAGTGTCAATATATCTTCTCTTCTTCATTATAAATGTTGAAACCAGTCCGCTAATCTATAATACACAGGATTACTTTGTTTAATTATAGTTTATTCAAAAGGAACTCACTAAGTTAATAGGAGCATAATATGGACATATATAACTATTTGCATAAAGATCACTTGAACGTTTCAAAACTTTTTAGCAAGATTATTGATTCCCAAGATCCAGAGGAAAGAAAACGATTATTTATAGAGGTGAAGAAAGAACTGGAGTTACATTCGGATCCCGAACGAGATACTTTTTATAAAGCTTTAGAAAAGAGGGCAAAAGGGAAGGAGGATGCTGAGCATGGGGAGGAGGAGCACAAAGAAATAAAAAAAGCACTCAAAGCTGTAGATAAATCAGAGACTGAAAGCCAATGGTTAATTAACATAGGAAAACTTCTCCACATCGTAGAGCATCATGTTGAGGATGAGGAAACGACCATGTTTGAAGATGGAAGAAAAATTATTTCTGATACTAAAGCAGAATTGTTAGTTGAAGAAATGGTATCCTTAAAAGATAAATTACGTTCTTCAAAAAAATTTATTGAAACTTTTGGGAATGGAGCGCCCCAGAGGTAAATGGAATATGCAGGAAATATGCTACCAGCTTAGAACTGGTAGCATAGAACACTTAGGAGTTACGGTATTTTTCCCAGCGTGTAGTCAAATCTTTCTCCGGTAAGGTTTCGTTAACCCCTAAAATAATACCACCCGATTGAATTTCTGTTTCAATCACCTTCGCCTTATCCTCAGAAATTCCCCAGCCGATAAGGGAGCCTACCAAACCACCGGTAATGCCTCCTGCTCCTGCGCCTGCCAATCCTGCTGCAATAGGGCCTGCGACAACAAGACCTAATCCTGGTATAAGAAGGCTGGTTCCTAAGGCAGCTAATGCGCCTACAATTCCTCCTAAAGCCGCACCTGTAGCTCCTCCAACTGCCAATCCTTCCGAGGCTTTAGATCCTTCCTTTACCAGTACTGAATTATAATATTTATTTCTCGAATCCTCCGACATCAACACAGTAATATCTTGGGGGGAATAACCGGCATCAAGGGCTTCCTGATATGCCTTTTCTGCAGCCTCAGGGGTCTTGAATACTTCGGTGGTTATATGTATGTCTTTTTGTGCGTCCATAACGTACTCCTTTTTTGGTCAGTTCCTGGCTTTCAGGAGGTAATGAACCAGTTTTTCATACCAGTTCGCATCCTGTTAAAAAATGATACTTATGTTGTATAAGCAAATTAATCTGCTTTATAGCAATATATTTCCTTATCTCCGGTATTTACGGGTTTTAATACTAAAGGTTCTTCACCACCACCCTCAGTCTTGTTCATAAGACAACGATACCCAGAGAACGTATAATAATAATTGCCCTCGGGCATTAAATATCCTTTTGAAGTAGTATAAGTTTTATTATTTTCATCTACAGTAATGGGGACACTTTTCCAGGAGTTGGTTTGAGTATTAATGACACTCTCTGCAAACCCAGTAGAACCACATACAATAAGAACCGTGCCTATCATAATTTTTTTCATCATAATCTTCCTCAGTATTCTTAGGTGCTGGGTGAATCTATTAAGCGGTAGCACAAGAACGAGAAGCCTAATCGTATTAAAAGAGGCACCTCTTCTCGTTTACTAACTCTACGACTTAAAAGACACATTTGCTACTGCAAGTTTCTATTTACATCTGAGGGTTAAGGGCCACCTCGGGTAAGTAAAACAACAATGAGGACGATGAGTATTATTCCTACCCCACCACTGGGGTAATACCCCCACCCACTGCTATAAGGCCACGTAGGCAATACTGCAAGCAGAATAATGATTAACAGTAGTAAACTAAGATTCATTATGAACTCCCTATATTAACCGGCATAGAGACAAGTAAGTATCTATACGACTCCGATTTTCCTAAAGGCATGAGAAACTAAAAGTAAAAAAGTTCTCATCGTAATTATAGACAACTTGAGAGTTATGCAACCCAACACTTAGTGCTATTGACCTATATAATACCTAGCAGTCTTTGTTGATGGTGTAAATGTGATTGGAAATTGAGCATAGGTAATAAAATGGGTCTATAATTAGATTCTATGATACGCATGGAGGTGGTCATGAAATATTTTATTGCCTGGTTACTCGGCGTTCCGGTTAGCATTCTTCTTATTGTGTGGATATTTTCCCGCATTTTCTAAATTATAAAGCCAATGAAAATACAGTTAATGCACGACTATTTTTTCAACATACAGGAGTAATTCTTATGAATAAAGATATCTTTCAAGGAAAATGGGAAGAGGTAAAAGGTAAAATGAAACAGGCGTGGGGGAAGCTCACTGATGATGACTATACTGAAATTGAAGGAAATCATCAGGAAGTTTACGGTAAGTTACAAAAGCATTATGGGTATACTAAAGAGGAAGCAGAAAAGGCAGTTAAAGATTTTCAGAATAAATAATTTATTTTTTAAAAGGATTTAAATATGAAAAAATTAATAATGATTTTACTGGTATTAGGTACCTCTAGTCTTTATGCCGAGACCAAGACGGATTTGACAAAAAATTGGATTTGTACCACCAATGCGAGTAGCAGTGATGTGACTTCTGATAAGGCAGCAGACGATCAAATGGCGAAGCACCAAGATGCAGCTGCATCAAGTTTTGAATTTGCTGCTAAAAACTGTCGGGATTGCACCAAAATAACTTGTGAAGTCCAAGATTAATGGTAATTAATCCTACCCAAGGAGCATTAAAATGGAAAATCATAATATAGTAAAAGCTAGTGAAGTCACTGATGTAAAAGTACAGAATACTTCCGGAGAAGATATTGGGGAAATTAACGAAATTGTTCTCGATAAAATATCAGGACAAGTTAATTATTTGGTTTTAGATTTTGGTGGGTTTTTGAGTTTTGGAAATAAATTTTTTGCTATCCCCTGGAAGGCCTTTTCCTATGATAAGGAAGAAGATTGTTTTATTTTAAATGTTGCCAAGGAGCGATTACAGAATGCGCCTGGATTCGATAAAGAACAGTGGCCTAATTTCGCGGATCGGAGCGTAACAGAGTCTATTAACCAATATTACCAGTTATAACTCCTAGGGCTCTTCTGTAGAGCAGTTCCTCTATAAAGGCCACCATGAGAGTAGGATATCGATAATCCGACTTTTATAGGTGGCCTTGGAATGATTTGCATGGATTGGCGAAGAATAAAAAAGAAGCAACACGGGCTTGCCGTCCCTATTTATAATTCTTTAAATATTTTTTCGGAGATTGAAATTATGGATAATTTTAACCATTTTAAAGATGAAGTGAACGATAATGTCGAAGACATGCTTGAGAAAGCCAAAGAGAAAACCGAATGCATTAGTGATGCAATAAAGAAACAGGCTTGTGATGCTCAAAAAAATATAGAATCCAATTACGATGACCTGGTGGAGCAAATCAAAGAAAAACCGATTGCATCTATTCTTATTGCAGCAGGTGTTGGTTATCTGGTTTCAAAATTCTTAAGATAGATATAATGGAGTTAAAGCAGGCTCCTTTATGAAATCTGCTTTTCTTTAGTTTCCCTATTTATTCGTATATGCCAGTTTCTGGAGGTCAAGAAACTGGCAATAATAAAATTAGAAATCGAGGTGAGTCACTCCATTTCTTCATTTAATCCCTTCTCCCTCAAAAGATTCATGTTCCTTTTTGGATAACCACTGTAAAAAAATCCCTTTTAAATAATGAACTTTTTCCTTTAACATCAGAGCGTTCTCTTCAGAGATAACGGATTTCGCTTGATTAAACATTTCTTGCTCTTCATCTTTTACATGATGCTCTACAAGCTCTTTTAAGACGAGGACCTCAGTATTCCATTGTTCTTGACTTGCTGTATTTATTTTTTGGAGTTGCGCTTCCAGTTCTCGATGCTCCTGTTCTCCATGCTGTGCAATATCCCGTGTTTCAGGAAACTTTTCGAGCGCTCTATAAAAAATTTCTTGTTCGGCATGAGCATGAACTATTAACTCCTTATTAATCAAAGCAACAATCTCTCGCTTTCGTGACTCCAAAGTTGATTGCTCAAATAACTTAAATAAATGGGCAACTTTGTCATGATCCATTTTTAAATAATCATAAATATCCATAATTCCTCCTAAGGAGTCATAACCACTTTGATGCAACCATCTTGCTTTTCTTTAAATTTCAAATAGGCATCGGGAGCATCCGCTAACTTCATCCGGTGAGTAATAATTTTTGAGGGATCAATCTCATCTTTTAAAATTTTATCTAATAATAAAGGTAAATATCGTTGGACGTGGGTTTGTCCCATCCTAAAAGTTAATCCCTTATTCATCGCCATTCCCCAAGGAATATTATCGATTTTATCAATATATACTCCCGGTATAGAAATCGTTCCCGATTTTCCACAACATTGAATAGCTTCTCTGATTACATGGGCTCTATCGGTTTGTAAATAAGCGATTTGTTTGACTCTATCTACAATAGAATCCCATTTAGGACCCGTATGTGCTTCACACCCTACAGCATCAATACACCGTTCTGGACCTAAGCCTCGAGTCATGACCATCAATGCATCATAGACGTCCTCATCCTGAAAATTAATGGTCTCTGCATGTCCTAGTTGCTCAGCAAGCTCCAGACGTTCGGCGACACAATCAATTGCAATGACCCTAGCTGCTCCTAGCATCCAAGCACTTCGAATGGCAAATTGCCCCACAGGCCCACATCCCCATACCGCTACAGTATCCCCAGGTTGAATGGCACAATTCTCAGCGGCCATATATCCGGTAGGGAAAATATCTGACAAGAAAAGTACCTTTTCATCGGGAATGGAGGTAGGTACTTCAATTGGGCCAATATTGGAAAAAGGAACACGAACATATTCAGCCTGGCCTCCGGAAAACCCTCCCAAGAGATGAGAGTAACCAAACATCCCTGCTGGTGTTTGCCCTAATTGCTGGCGTGCAAATTCAGCATTAGGATTAGATAGCTCGCAACATGCATACAGCTTTTTCTTACAGAAATGGCATTTTCCACAGGAAATCGTGAAGGGAACCACGACTTTACTACCTACTTTAAGTTTATTTTTTCCAGAACCAAGCTCCACTACTTCGCCCATAAACTCATGGCCTAAAATATCTCCTTTTTGCATGCTAGGCATTAAGCCATCAAGTAAATGTAAATCCGAACCACAAATCGCAGTAGCGGTTACTTTAATTATGGCGTCGTATTCGTTAATGATTTGGGGATCTGGCACATTATCTACATGAATAGAATTTGCCCCATGCCAACAGAGTGCTTTCATAGGATTTCCTTATCATTGGACTTGAGTTAACACACATCAATTAATTGCTTGTTCCTCTATAAGCTTAGATGGAAACGGATGAAATCTATAATTTTTTACTTCTTTTTAACAACCTCTCTCCACCTTCACTTAAGTATGGATAGTAGATGTTAAGCATAGAAAATGATTATCTAATCAAAATGGACGTAGAGAATAGTCCTATAATATTCGCAAATAAATAAGTTAAAGGCGAAAGATTTTAATACTCGGGAAACATGCGTTACCACTGACACATGGGACATTACAATCATGCAGCTAAATAAAAAACGAACTAGGAATTCGTAAGGCTCGTTTGCTGTCGTGCTTGTGCGCAGCAACAATACACCTTGAGGAAAATAAGTCCTTAAGGCTGACGTCCTGTCAACTGCCGCTGCGCCAAACGATTTCATTATAGAAAAAATATTTGAATTAGCCAGTAAAAAGAGCTTAATTGTCTGCAAGATATTTCTTATTTCAAATTCTCGTATCACACATTAATTCAGTCTTTCCCCTTCCTCTTTTTGCTTTTACAAGGAATTGATTTCATTTTCTTATATTTAATTACATAAACTTCGTACCACCTCAATCAAACCCTAGTCGTTCGATTTTGACATATTTTGACTTACTCTCTATAACTTAAATGCGACCATTCTTTTCATTAAGAGACAGGCCGCTGGAAGACCACTTACGTGGCCTCGCCTCATATTCTCTCCTAGGAGAGAGAGCTATTTTCAGTTGGGCGAACAACTAATCCAAGGACTTTTAGACGCAAGTGGCTTAAGATCTTGAGCATGGTTCTCGTTAAGAGTGAATTCTTCCATGAATTATGAGCTCTGATTGTTCTGAAATACTTAATGTCATTTAATGACCTTTATTAAGAGTTCCCCTAATATGTAGCGCTGTAACACTTCCATCAATGAGGGATAGTTGTAGCAGGATAGTATGTTTTTGAATTTTGAGGGAAGGAATAGGTCGCCTCACTTCGTAAGGGAACCTTCTAAAACACTGCCTAACTCTTAAGAAGAGTTAGAGGAGTAAGGTGTAATTGGTAAGTTCCTTTTGTGTTCACTTTGAAAATACGCTGTAATAATTTTCTCATAAATCATATCAGCTACTGGTTTTCCCTCTAAAAAGGCATCTATTTGTGTGTATGTAACTCCATAAACATCTTCATCCAGACGTTGAGGCGCTAAAGTCTCTAAATCAGCAGTAGGTTTTTTATTCACCAGGGCGGAAGGAACCCCCATAAATAACCCTAACTCTCTCACACGCCCTTTAGTTAGCCCAGTTAATGGTGCTACATCACAAGCACCGTCTCCAAACTTAGTAAAAAATCCCATTACGGCTTCAGAGGCATGATCCGTTCCTATGACCAAACCTTGATGAGAACTCGCCAAAGCATATTGAACAACCATTCTTTGTCTTGCTTTAATATTACCTAAAATAAAGTCTTGTTGTGCGCTGGATGAAAATATATGAGAGGCTTTATGCATCGCATTAAGAATCGCATCACTACTTTCTTTAATGTTAATATTCAGGAGCTGATCCGGTTTAATGTAATCAATAGCCGCCTGGGCGTCCTCCTCATCGCTCTGGGTCCCATAAGGGAGCCTAACGGCGATGAAATAGGCTGGATAGGCATCTGCCCGTAACTCCTCCACGGCTTTTTGAGCTAAACGACCGGCAAGAGTTGAATCTATCCCACCACTAATTCCTAATATGAATGCTTTTTGACTAGTGGAACGCAAATAATTTTTTAAAAAATCGACTCGATTTTCTAACTCATACTCAACATTAAAAGAAGAACTTACTTTTAATGCCTCAATAATTATCTTTTGTAATTCCATTTTATTTATTTTCACCAAAAATCCTTAAAGATTGTTTAGTTAATGATTATTTCCACTCGAAGCAAATAAAATATCCTAAAAGCGATGAAGCACAAATCACAGAACTCATTCCGTGTTTGAAATCAACACTTCCATACATATGAGGGAAAACACCTCCGAAAAAGTATACATATGGAGGGTTAGCGAATACTATGGATATTAAGATTTCCTATAATGTTTATAACAGCACTCTTACTCTATTATTATGGTGTGATATGGACGATAAACAAATAAGTGATTTAATTAATTATCTTAAAAACCATGAATTAACTCTGGCAACTGCTGAATCCTGTACAGCAGGCGAAATAATAAGCACCCTTGCAAATCATGGAAATTGCGGCGATTGTATCTACATGGGCTATTTAGTCTATAGTAGCAAAGCGAAACAAAAGCATTTAGGTGTAAAAGAAGAAACCATTAAAAAATACTCGCTAACCAGTGAAGAAGTGGCTAAAGAAATGGCCCTTGGAGTCTTTCAAAATGAAGAAGTCAATTTTGCCATTGCAACCACTGGAATTATTGGCGATGAAAGCATGGATGGCATTAAACCAGGTACTGTCTGTTTCTCGTGGGGATTTAAAATCTCCAATAAATTGACTCTTTTTAGTGAAACTCAATTATTTAAGGGAACTTCAAGTGAGCGCTGTAAAAACGCTGTCTTTTATGCCTTATCAAAGGTAAAGTCCTATCATCAACAAGCGCACCAGGTGATTTAAACTTTTCCCTAACGTAAAAGTCATTGTGATTTTCCATGGATATCCTACTTCCTTCCCAGAATTCTAACTCCATAGGTAAAAAATAGTAAGAATAAAGCTCAAGAGGATGCATTATCATTTGAGAAATTTCTTATTTTTAGAGGTACTCAAGTGATTAAATCATTTTAAGATTGCTTATTGGCTTTTAAATTCTTACCAAATTTAGTTACTCCCTTCAGCTCCTACGACATAAGTCTTGTATGGACGTTATGGAGCCCATCATTCTGTACAACCTAGTCAACCAATCATATGTACAAATTTGACACAAATCGAATTAATATCTATACTTAAAATGCGACCACGTTCTTTTCATTAAGACACAGCCGCTGGAAGGCCACTTAGGTGGCCTTCGTCATTTCCCCTAATAGATTTGGAATTTTTCCCGCAGGAACTCTTGCATTCTGAGATAATTTAAAAATTAAACATGCATTTTGCGGAGTTTTATCAATAGGGAGTTTTTAAGTGCTGGCCAAACCTTACTAAATTCTCAAAGGCACTTTTTAGCCTTTAATAGTTCGAGGATCATGACCATGGCTATCTTTAGTTTGAATTTTTCCATTTTTCCCATGAATAATGAGCTCTGATTGTTCTTGAATACTTAAGGCGCGTGCTTTTGAAACAGCTTCTTTTTTGGTATCTAGGTGAGCAATGATACGAGATTTTCCCGCTTTTTTAATATTCCACCCACCTGCGGCATGAGGCAGTACATGATGTTCATTACGCATGTTTTTCTCCTAATTTCTTTTATTAAGTATAGCCTAGTTAATTCAGGATTAACTTAATCGCAAGTGGCTTCGGGAAGGTTGGTTATTCAATTGCTATTACGAAATCTGCTAAAATAATAGATGAATCATGGGTACGCATTCGTCATTTTTGTGATTGGCCTTTCAATAAGGGAGCATTTTATGGACAAGACAGCTGCCGAATTCATCCCTCAAACCTCCTCGTTAGCGAAATTAAAAAAGGCCGCTCAACATTGCCAAGGTTGTGATTTATATAAACACGCCACCCAAATAGTTTTTGGTGAGGGAAATCCTCATGCCCCTTTAATGTTGGTGGGAGAGCAACCCGGAAATAAGGAGGACCTATTAGGAAAACCATTTGTGGGTGGTGCTGGTCGCTTGTTGCACCAATTAGTAGAGGAACTCGATCTGGATGAAGACTTTATCTATTATACGAACAGTGTGAAACATTTTAAATTTGAACAAATAGGAAACAGACGACAACATCGCTCGCCCTCCGCCCCAGAAATACATGCATGCCATCCTTGGATAATCTCAGAGCTTAAAATAGTGCAACCTAAAGTAGTACTTTGTCTTGGTGCGACCGCTGCAAAATCATTAATTAGTCCCTCTTTTCATTTACAAAAGGAACGGGGAAATTTAATTGATAAGTCATCATATCAAATCCTAGCCACTTATCATCCTTCTGCTATTTTAAGGGCGAAAAGGTACCACCAAGACAAAGCCCTGCGTTCCGCGCTCAAAGCCGATTTACTGCTTGCTTATCAAACAGCTCATCATTAGAAAAGTTGCAGAGTAAGGTCAACTTTTCATCTTCTTCAATTAAGGCTCCTTGAAGCTCATATTCCTCCCCCCCTTAATTTCCAGGGATAAACTGGCGCACATAAAGAGAATAACTATACTATAGTCAAATTATCCCGGAGGCTTTTAAATAAATGAAGCTCCACGGCATGACATTAAGTCCGTCATAGATGTAATTGAATCGGAAGCAATTGCGTAATTTCCTATGGAATGGAGGCATTATGGCTAAATCACTATGGAAAGGCGAGATCTCTTTTGGGCTGGTCTCTATTCCTGTATCTTTAGTATCTGTTGAAGAGAACAACGACCTTAAATTTCATCTTCTTGACTCTAAAACCAACTCTCGAGTACGTTATCAACGTGTAAATGAAGATACCGGAAAAGAAGTTCCTTGGGAAAATATAGTAAAAGGATGGGAATACGAAAAAGGAAGTTACATTATTGTGGATGAAAGCGTCCTCCAAAAAGCGAGTCCTGATTTATTTAAATCAATAAATATTGATGAATTCGTGGATTTAAACGAGATAGATAATCTTTATTACTCAAAACCTTATTACCTGCAACCTGAAAGTAAAAACAAAAAAGCCTATGTACTTCTTCGTGAAGCACTTAAAAACACAAAAAAAGTAGGTGTTGCCAAAGTTATTATTCGCACCAAAGAGTCATTGAGTCTTATTATTCCTCATGAACACGCGCTACTTTTGTATTTAATCCACTTTTCCGATGAAATTCGTGAAGAGGAAGAAGTTAATGTTCCTCGCGATGAACTCAAAACCTATAAAGTTGCCGACAAAGAAATAAAAATGGCCGAGGCCTTAATTAAAGACATGGCCACCTCCTGGAATCCTGAAAAATACCATAATGAATATCGAGAAACGATGCAGAAATGGCTAGACAAAGAAACGCAGAAACTTAAAAAATCAGGCAAAAAGGTTTCAAAAACAGCAACACAAAGCAAAGATTCGGTGGTTGACTTCATCTCCTTGCTTAAAGAAAGTATGAAAAAAAAGAACCACAGTACTGAAAGGAAAACCAAAACGACAGGACGCACGAAACCAACAGATAAAAAGAAAAAAGCCAATTGAGCCAGGCTTTTTTAAAGTGGGCAACTGTTACCTATTCAAGACCTACTATGCTATCATGAGCAAAATAAAGTCATGTAAACATGAGCCACTTTAATTTAACGCCCTACCTTTTCCTCGTGTTGTAATGAAAACATATAACTTATCCGTTACTGAGTTAGCACTTCCTTCTCCTCGAGTAGGCAGTATTGATACCTATTCAGGTTTTAACCTGACGTCTCGGCTTGCGATAAAAGCCCATCAACAGGTTCAATTCCAACAAAGCAAATTGAATCCAAACTACACCCCAGAAGTAAATATCATCCAGCAATTTTCCTATAAAAGGTATCTTTTTAATATTTCCGGGAGAATGGATGGCATTTATCAGGAAGAGCCCCTTCGCATTGAAGAGATAAAAACCGCTTTTGACCCTCAGAAACTAATCGAGGTATTGGCAGATAACTATTTTACCCACCCGTATTGGCTGCAACTGCAAATCTATGGCTATATTCATTGGTTAAAAACCAAAACCATTCCTAAATTAAATTTATTAATTGTGTCCTTACGTAATAAAAAAACCTACCCCTTGGTTTTAGAGTTTAATAAAGAGGCCTTTGAAGAATGGTTAAATCGCCGCCTGGAAGAGCTCGTATTAGAAATCAAAGAATCAAAAAAGCGTATTAAGCGCCGTAAACAGCAAGGCAGCCTACTTTGTTTTCCTTTTGCGCAACCAAGACCCCATCAAAAGGAACTCATGGAATCCGTGGTGTATTCCATGACCAAGAAAAGGCCCATGCTCATTCAAGCCCCAACCGGTTTAGGCAAATCGATTGCTATTTTGTATCCCTCGTTAAAGGAGTCATTAAGCCGAGGACAAAAAACCCTCTATTTGACTCCGAAAAACAGCCAACACCAAGTGGCTTTAAATGTGGTGCATTTGCTTCAAGAAAAAGGCTCTTCGTGCTCCTCTATTACACTGACCGCTAAAAAAAAGTTGTGCATGAAAAAGGAACCGATTTGCACCACGAAACAATGTGAATTTGCCGAAAATCATTACACGAAATGCAGTAGTCATGAATTGTTAAAGAAGATTCAAAAAAAACAAAACTTAGATGCTTTTGTATTCAAAGAACTGGCAGTGATCTATCAAGTATGTCCTTATGAACTCCAGATGCAGAGTATTGCTCTTGCCGATGTGGTAATTGGAGACTACAACTACGTCTTTTCATCAATGAATACCCAGCCTCAGGTGGTCGGAATGCAATTGGGTGAACATGAAAAACCAAATTTAGTCATTGATGAGGTACATAATTTACCGAGCCGCGGTATGGATTATTTTTCTCCGGTATTGGAGGTAGCCTTTTTTGAGCGCTATTTAGAGGCTCTGGATAGATACCCTCACCCCTTTCAGAAAAAACTTACGAAAATAATCAATCAATGCATCACCATTATTGATGGCTGTGCGCTGCCTAACGTTGATGAGCCGCATGTCACAAAGGTTTCAGAAGAGGCTTTTAAGAAGCAAGAAGAAAAATTAAATCAACTGCTTACTGATTATTTAGAATCAGATTTAATTATTGAAAACGACGATCCAATTTTAAAATTATTTAATTACTGGTCTGATTTTACCGCCGCATTGGAATGTGTGAACCAAGGAGGAGATGAATTTTTTATTTCATTCCATCCCAAACATCATGCCTTAAAAATTAGCTGTTGTGATGCGTCCAGCTTTCTAAAAGAGCAGTACATTCATTTTCAACAAGTGATTGGTTTTTCAGCCACGTTAAAACCCTTTGAGTACTACAGTCAGCTCATTGGATTAAATACCGCCTCGTTACATACGGAGGAATTTTCCTCTCCCTTTTCACCCAATAACCGTAAATTGCTTATTATTCCTCAGGTCTCCACTAAATACCGCGATAGAAAATCAAATGGCCCTAAAATCATTGAAGTCATTGTTCGACTCTCGGCGCTAAAGCCCGGAAATTATTTTGTATTTTTCCCAAGTTTCGAATTTTTAGAGCAAATTTACACACAAATGCCTAGTCTTCCGCAATTTACACTGATACGGCAAGAACGCCGAATGGACGCACTAGAAACAAACGCCCTCCTCAAACAACTACATCACAAAGGGAAACATCATTTATTTTTTGCCGTCCAAGGGGGGATATTTTCCGAAGGCATTGATTACATTGGTGAGCTTGCTATTGGTGCCTTTATCGTAGGACCTCCTCTTCCCTCTTTTGATTGGGAACGCGAACACATGAAACGCTATTACGAAACGCATTATAAACAGGGCCAAGAATATGCCTATACTTATCCTGCCATGGCCAAAGCCATTCAATCCGCAGGAAGGGTCATTCGCAGTGAAACAGACCGAGGCTTAATTGTATTAATGGATAATCGTTTTCTTCAATCCCCATACAGTCAATGTATGCCCAAAGATTGGTTTTCTGAACAACCACAAGAACTCATTTCCACCTCGATCATCAATGATGTGCAATCCTTCTGGAATCAAACCTATTCGAATAATCATTTAGAATCACCCAACAAAGAAACTCAATCAGAGGCCTAATTGGAAATGACTGAACTCAGCCATAAAAAAATTCTCATCCTCGATTGTCAAACAACGGGAATGCATCCGAGCACCGGCAAACTATTACAAATAGGATGGAGTGTTTTTGACCCCAATTCATTGAGTGTTCTTGAGATTCAAAAACGAACCCTTAAACTGGATGAGGAGTTAATTCCGAACAAAATTAAGAAAATGCTTCATCTTACTGAAGCAGATATCGAGCACAGTACTGAATCTCAACAGGTTTTTAATCAATTGCAGCAGGCTTTAACTGAGCTCGGACCAGAACCCATAGTAATCGCGCATTATGCGCAATTTGAAAAAAGCTTTTTAAAGCAATTTTATTTAGAGCATGCGCAAACACAAGAGTTAAATTTTAAATTACTCTGCTCGCAAAAAATTGCGAAACGCCTCTTACCCCATCTCCCCAGTCACAATTTAAAAGCGATTGCCGGGCATTATAAATGGCCCAACACCCCAAAAAATGAAATTATCTCTCATGTGTCCATGACCCTGTATGTGTGGCAGCAGCTGTTGCCTAAGCTTCTGGAGGCCAATATATCCTGCTATTCAAGCATTGAAACCTGGTTAACCTTGAAGCCCTCGGAAAAGAAAGCCATTCGTTATGAATACAACATTGAGCGACTGGAACGGCTAAATATTTCGGTTAAGCCAGGTGTCTACCGTATGCTGGCTGAAGATGGCGCTATTTTATACATCGGGAAAGCAACCTCATTAAAAGCACGAGTGAATTCCTATTTTCGCGGAGTTAAAAATCGAGACCGCCGCAAGTTAGAAATGCTCGCTCAAGTCTGGGACATTGAAACCATTGAGTGTGATACCCCTTTAGAGGCAGCATTACTTGAATCGGATGAAATAAAAAAATGCTCACCTCCATACAATGTGTTACTCACATTAGAGCGCCCAAGCCTCATTTTTTATGATTACGAATACAAAGAATTTTCGAAGCAACGTGATGCAACCTATATGAATGGCCCTCATAAGCATCAGGATGCCCTAACCTGGTTAAAAGAGTTAATCCATGCGTTAAAAAACCATGATGCAATTGAGTATGGGCAGGAGCCTATTCACGCGGAACACCTAAAAAGTGGGTGGCACCTTTTTTTAAAAAGGCACCATTTAGAGCATCTCGCCATTGAAGAACTAGGCCTACGCTCCTGCCTATACCTGGGATACGCGCTATTAAATCAGTTTGAACGAACTCATGGAAAGGGAACCTTTCAAAAATGGTGGAGTAATGAAAAGAAGCAAAACCCGGAAGAGGATTTGGTTTTGGAAGAGCAAATAGCGCGAAAAATAGCACGTATTTTTTTACGCGCCGCGGAAGCCCGGCGTAAAAGCAAAATGATTTCGCGTTTATATAATTCCACCGTAATGATTCAATCATCCCAAAAGAAATTGAAGATAGTGAATGGAGAGATTCTTAACTCAAACTCGACACCCTCTGAAGAAGCCCCCAATTTTGAACTCGCTCACTATGACCGCTTATCTATTTTGCTCTCCGCATTAAATAGCAAGGCCGCGATGTTGATTTCTGACTAATGTGTACCTACAACCAATCTACACTAATTAGCAATACGACTCATTGAACTCAAAGAGCGGCAATTGAATGCCCTCATGAATGTGATGCTGCTTTAATTTAATCCCAATCCCCACTAATCGCACGGGCATATTCTTTCTTAAAAATCCCTCGTGAATTAGTTGACTGAACACGGCCACATCAAGTCGCTCATGCACCATTTCTACTGTTGTTTGTTGAAAATCACTAAATTTTAACTTAACAAACACATTATGGATGCCTAAGGGGCCTGCTCGTTCAATCCGCCCCTGCAAACGCGTTATGAGCTCAGGAAGTGCTGCAAGACAGGTGCCGACATCGGGTAAGTCCTGTAAATACGTTTCTTCCACACTAATGGATTTACGAATGCGTTCGGGATTGACCGGGCGTTCATCTATCCCTCGCGCCAACTCATACAGCCGATGTCCCATAATTCCGAACGCGCTGACTAAATGCTCCCGCGAGTAATAGTGTAAATCACTGCAGGTTTGAATGTTCAACGCCTGCAGCTTTTCTTCTAATTTAGGCCCCACACCAAAGAGTTTGCGTACCGGTAAATCCACCATAAACGCGGCTTAATGACTTTCTGCCCATTCGGCTTGTGCCAATCGCTCGCAATTTTTGCCAAACTTTTATTGGGGGCAATGCCTGCACTGGCCGTTAATTGCCGCGTCTTAAAAATCCGCTCTCGAATTTCTTGGGCAATCCAAGTCGCACTGCCTTGGCACTGGCTTGATTCGGTCACATCCAAATAGGCTTCATCCAAAGACAAAGGCTCAATTAAATCGGTGTATTCTGCAAAGAGATCCCGAATGTACTGGCTTTCCTGCCGGTACACCTCCATGCGCACCGGTCGTAAGATGAGGTTGCGACACAGCTTACGTGCCTTAGCAGTAGGCATTGCCGAGCGCACGCCAAAGGCGCGTGCAGCATAATTACATGTGGCAATAACCCCGCGCCGGTCGGCCTCACCACCCACCGCAATCGGTCGATGGGCGAGCTCTGGAAAATCACGCATTTCAATGGCGGCATAAAAGCAGTCCATGTCAATGTGAATGATTTTACGATTAGAGGTCATACCCGTTAAGCCCCCTCACCACAACGCACTTGAGGCACATCCGTCCAGCGAGTGGTATACGCGGGCGACTTAAGCTCAGCGCGCATCGCCCACGGCTTGGAGTAGCCTTCAGCGGCTAGATGAATGGTGCTGCGTCCATACTTGGCATTAATTCGGTCAAGTACACTCATTAGCTGCTCCGTGCTCTCTAGTTGCTCTTCAGAAGGCTGATGGAACATATCCAATTGCCTTGGGTCTTTGGGAATTAAATCTTCCAGGCATACCCCTGCTTTTTTATAGAAATAACCTGGCTTGAAAATTCGGCGCAGGCAGCGTTTAGCGATTTTAGTGATTAGGCGCACATCATCAGTGGGATTAATCAGTCGAAACTCCATGGCCTGAAAGTGCTGCGCTAAATCTTCACGAAATCGATTCGTGTGCACAAACACAGACATCCGTTGTGCAACTAATCCTTGTCCGCGCATTTTCTCCACCGCCCGTGCACAGTGGCTGCTCACGGATTCTGCTATAGCGGCTAACTCGGTTTGCATCGCCCCAAAACTTTTAGAGGACATAATGCTTTGCTTAGGCTCTATCTCCTCCAAGCCGCCACAGGCAATGCCCTGCAACTCCATGGCGGTACGCATCAGCACCACATTAAAGCTCTTTTTTAGATGGTGAGGATTAGCGCAAGCAAGGTCGTATGCGGTGTTCATTCCTCGAGCGATTAATTTATTTTCCCATTTTCGTCCTATTCCCCACACATCACCTACGCCAATTTTTTTTAACCAGGCTTCTCGTTGCGAGGTGATGTTAAATACAGGCACTTTTAATACTTTTTTACACAGATAATTGGCTACTTTGGCTAAGGTTTTGGTGGGGCCAATGCCAATGGACGTCGGAATTCCGGTATGTTTTAAAATTCTTTTCTGTAAGTTCTGGCAAAAAGTATCATGCAGTGCCACAGGCAAGCTGCTTAAATCAATGAATGCCTCATCAATCGAATACACTTCCAGATGCGGCCAGAACTCCTCGATAGTGCACATCACTCTGTGGCTGATGTTGCCATAAAGCGTGTAGTTTGATGAAAAGGCTTTTACTCCATGTTGCTTACATAAATGTTTCATCTTAAAGTAGGGCTCGCCCATTGCAATACCCAGCGCTTTCGCTTCATTGGAACGCGCGATACAACAGCCATCGTTGTTCGAAAGCACCACGATAGGTACTTCTCGCAAGTCGGGGCGAAACAAACGCTCACAGCTCGCATAAAAGTTATTGCAATCAATTAGGGCAAACATCTTATAAAGGCTCGTGCAAAACCAGGGTAACCACACCCCAAATTACCATCTCACTTTCTTCCGTTATATCGATGGGTTGAAATTGCGGATTGGCCGGTAACAATTGCACCCGCCCTCCTCGCTTTGACAGTCGCTTCACGGTGAGCTCACCATTGACTGCGGCAATCACAATTCGCCCATCTGTCGGTGCAATACTGCGGTCAACAATCAGATAGGCACCGGAAAAAATTCCCGCATCAATCATGGAGTCTCCCGTCGCTTGCAAGACGAACGTTGCCGACGGATTATGAATAAATTGGGTATTTAAGTCCAAATACCCTTCAATGTAGTCATCCGCGGGGGATGGAAAACCTGCTTGG
The DNA here is from genome assembly GCF_044626755.1 of Legionella lytica. GTDB lineage: Bacteria > Pseudomonadota > Gammaproteobacteria > Legionellales > Legionellaceae > Legionella > Legionella lytica_A. The sequence continues at coordinate 39,954 of NZ_JBGORX010000011.1, forward strand.
ACTTTACTTGAAAACACCGGGAGTTCATAATTAGCCCCCTCCTTCAACCGCTCAACTTGAGCAACTAAGGATACGGGCACCCGGACTGTTTTTGTAGGCTCGCCCTTAGGTCGTCCTGAGCCAACTCGTGCTCCACCTCGTGACATGATTTCTCTTATTTTTGATTTACGTTACAGATATCATAGACAGGAAGAAACACGCTGTAAAGCCCACCAACTACCTTGGCAAATTAAAGCATGAGCTAAGTGTTGGGGAGTATTAGAAAAAATGGGGTAAAATTTTTTTATTTAAGCAAAGGCTCTATAGCTAAAGGATGGTTAAAATCCGCTTTATTCATTAAGGTCGAGACACGATACCCTTCCAAATCATCGTGAGGATAGGGTCTTAACAAAGCCAGTAAGCTCTCTTTGGAATACTGGGAGTTATCAAGCCAGATGCTTTGCGCCTCCTCATCCAAAATAACCGGCATTCGATGATGAACAGGCTCCATTATTGAATTAGCCTCAGTAGTAATGAGGCAACAAGAATGAATCACCTCCTCCTCAGATTGCCAGGTATCCCATAGGGCTGCTACTGCCAACAAATCCTCATTTTTTTTATGGAAAAAGTAGGGTTGCTTTATGCCGTTCTCCTCATGCCATTCGTAAAACCCACTCATGGGCATCAGCGCGCGCTTGGATTTCATGGCATTACGAAATGCTGGTTTTTCAAAAAGTGTTTCCGCACGCGCATTAATCAAGCTTCCTATTTTTTTTCTATCGCGGGTCCATGAAGGAATTAATCCCCAATGCAACAGCACACCTTGCAATTCATCTACACTGGTTTTGACGAGACAAACCACATCAGCCCCCGGAGCAATATTAAAGCGAGGAGTAATTTCAACTGAATTGGATAAATGAAATTGGTACCTTAACTTCTCATAAGAAGCCACGTAAGCAAATCGCCCACACATGCGTTTCACCTTTTGGGAACGATACACTGAGTATAGTTCGGAATTCAACCTCTTAGAGTAAGGAGATTTATAACAGGAAGGTGGAAATGAAATGAGGCATGCAATCCGAAACCAAAGGCCACCAAGTGGCCTTTGCTGTCTTTATTATCGCTTTACGTATGTAGACCCTTTTCCCCACTCGGTTATATAAGGATTGGGATATCCCTCAATTTGAGCCACTTGACTTGCCCATTGATACTCCCACGCAGTCGGTGGGAATTGTTTATTCCACGCTCGAAATAATTGCTCTTGTTGTTTGCTTAAGGGCAGCGTGTAATGTTCGGACATGAATAAGTAAGCCCGTGCTACCATGCCTTTAGAGTCATCAGAAGGCTCAACCCGTCGGGAAGATTTATCTATTTTAATTGAACACCCAAGATAGTCTTCTAGTTGCGGCAAAACGCCAAATCGATAATTTGAGCGAGCTTGATTAATAACCCCTGACTCAATAGCTAAATTGTAGAGTTCTGCTTCGATGTGACGATAGCGCTCATCACTTTTTTGACAACATTTTCGCCCTTTAAACGCCCTGCCTTGTTTATCAAGACAAATTGGTTCACGCCAACATTTAAATTGCTGTCCAAAATGTTCCGCAGCCATCATGTGCTCTACCTCGGTGCGATGCGCCCTTTTTTTATTGACTGCTTCTTGCATCCCGCACGAATTGAGATCAACCGTTTTTCCCTCAAAGGAACAACCACAATAAATTGTTCTTGGATGCGCTTCAAATAATTGGGTTACGATTTTTTTTGCTTGGGCAAATGAATTAGGAGAATCGGCAAATACCAGGCTACTGCAAAAAAGGAAGATATATATTAAATAACGCATGATCGTATTCATCAAAATAAGAGGGATGCAGTGTACATTAAATGACGAATACATATCATTTTTTTTAGGTATCAATACGCTAGTATAAAAACCTAAAATTTCAAGCTATTATTTAATTTTATTTTTTGCTATCATCACCTAGCCCAATGAAAATAAACGCTTTTTCCTGTGAATAACTCTTCTATCTGGTAGCCCTTTTCTCCTCATATCATCAAGGTATCCGTGATTAAAACACTGAATTCATGCTACCTAAAATCCCGAAGAGAAAGCGGTTGTTTTTAAAAAATATCCACAAATTCTGTGGATAACTCTGTGTGTAGACCTTGAAGAACACCATTTTACGCGATTTAGTGCTCATGAGAGAGAATACGTCAGAAAGAACACGTTTCATAAAGGTCTATTCTTTGGAGATAAAACGCGTAATAATCTTTGGTGCAAGTAGCCTATAAGGAATGTTAATTTGAGTATCATCACTTTTCAGTCCACCTTCGAGCATGATGGTGTGTCAACCCCCATAACCCTCTACGTCCATCATCGTTATTATAAAAAAAGGACACACCGCCACCTTAATCAGGACCCTGAATTTGGTTCGGTAAAAATTAGTGTCATTCATCACGGTGGTCTGGAAATAGCCTTTTCATCACTATCTATCGAAGAGCAGATTCGCCTACGCCACGAAAGCTGGAAGTACATACTCAATCATCGCACGTAACCTGTTCTTTCATTTGCTGCTTTCTGATGAAAATTTCCTCACGATCCACTCCTATTCCCCTGGGAGCTGTGATGCCCAACTTAATATTCCCATCCTGGGCGCGAAAAGGTGAAATTTCAATTTTTTGATTGTCTTTAACAATAATAAGTTTGCCTTCAAACTCAATATTTGTGAGTTCCATGATTTTAGCTCGCTTTAAATTTCCGTAGAGCGATTGTATCGAAACCCCATACCCTCAGCAACACGCAAAAAACAGGACCTAGACAATCCACATGCTCGTAGCATGAATCAATCACATCAAGCCATAAACTATCATCCTGCAATTTGCTGTGTTATTTACCATTAGTTTTTTTGTATCAACAATTTTTATTACAGGCGATGTATTACTTACCTCTCACCACCAGCTTCTTTCAAGAAATACGCAAAAATTTAAGGACATTGTGACCAGCTTAAATGGTCTTCAAGTCTCGCTTATCGAGCTCACTGAAGAATTACATGAGCAATTCAGGCAAGAAATAGAAACATTAAGCGATGAAAATATAAACTTAACCAACCATGTTGCTCTTCTAAATCAAGAATGTTCCACCCTGTCCACCACCATCGAACAATTGAGAACAAATGAACACCGATTAAAAAATTTAGTAACCACACTCGAATCCTCTGTGGAGCAATTAAAAAAATCTTCAGATACTCAATCGGAATTGTATGAACAAGCCTGTGTGCAACTAGAGGCTATACGCAGCGAATACGAACACAATAAAATTCAGTTAGCAGAGTACATGCAGAAAGTCACCCAAGTGCACGAAGAGGTGGAGGAAGACCGAATCAAAACTCAAAAAACAATACACATATTGACCAAGTCAGTCAGCTCTCTAACAAAAGTACTCACGCTAGGGGAAGAGCAACGCGCTGTTTTTGAGAAGAATTTAACCTCTTATCTTGATGATAATTCACAGAAATTTGAAAATTTCCTCGAAGTTATTTCCCAGGCGGCCACACAAACTGCAGCAACTACGGAACGATTTACGGATTCCACCAACGATTTTCGTAGCTTATTAAACGAACAAAAGCGACTGTTTGACAAAATAGAGACTCTAGTAGAACAACACAATGAGGCCAAAACATCCATGCCAACACCTACCCTTCCTGCGCATACTCCCTTTGGGTTATTCTCCGAAAAACCACCTACAACAAATCCCTCTCAAGAAGAGTATCGAACGACTCCAGAAATTGAAGTCCATTAAAACATTAAAGTGGCTGTTGAAGGCCAACTCCTGAGGCCATGTGGCCATAAGTTGCATGAGCGATAATGGGCGTGCACGTTTCCAAACACTAAGCGGTTTTATGCAACTGTTTAGTGGACAAAAGGGACATCACCTATTTGTTTTAATGCTAAGCGTTCAGTCCAAGGTTTAAAACTCATGCGTTCTTTGGGAGGTAAATTCAATAAATATTCTTTTAAGGGTCCCTCTGAAGCTATTTCATCAATAAAAACGATCCATTCAGCATCCATCTCCTTTTTTATTTTTTTCTCAGGCGTGTTGTCCTGGTGCTGCATGAAGAAACTTTGAGAGGCTTCTGCCCTAAGGGGCTCACTTTTTCCTGATAAAGAGAGGATATTTTCTTTCACCTCAGATAACACCCTCTGTAACGCTTTATTTTGTTCTACTAATTCAACATGGTTTTTTGTTTCCTCTTTAAACGCATCAAGGGATGCTTTATGGCGCTGATAAATCAGTGGATGCGATAACTCCAAGGGCTGTAATTCATCCTCGATAGCCAACAGAAGCTTTTTTCTCTGGTTTACGCGCTCTGTCAGTAAACAGCGACCCAGCCTATCCATTAACGTAGATAAATCCTCTTCAGATCCACTGCACGTGATGCGGCAAAAAGCTGAGCCAGGCGCTAATCCAAAATATTGACTCGGGGCAAGCATGATGGATTCTTTAAAAAGTAAGCTATACACTAACTCCTCACAGGTGTTCACAGTCCCCCCATGCCCAAGAGCCGCAGCGGCTTCAATAGGTATGTCCATCCCCATTAAGTCACTTAAATCAGCCATCACATAAAAAGTGCCCTCAATCCTATATTTTGGATCCGGCATTAACGCGTTCAGTTCACCTAACTTTTGTTGGACAAAGCGAAGTTTCGGTTCATAAAAGACACGTAGCTCATTGGCTTCTTTATCATTAAAATGGCTCATGGCAGAGGCATATGCTATTTGCGCCGAGCGTGGCGCATGGCCAATCATTGAAATATTCTTTGTACGATATTGGGTCATGCGTTCCGGATTAAAATTCATGAGTAGCGCCATTCGCTCTCCGGCCGTTGAATGTGCTTTTGTTGCCGAACGTAAAATAGTGACTCTCTCTTTAAGGTCTGGAGCCAGCTCAAGGATTGAAGTCGGTTTTTCATCTAACCAAACCATTTCGGCATACGCCTCATCAATCACTAAATTTAAATCAGGATGTTCTCTTAGTACAGTAGCCACATAACCTAACTCGTCTACCGATAACACCGTACCCAAGGGGTTATTGGGATTACACAACAATAGGACTTTCGGGGGAATGCCATCGAGTTTGGCTGCTTTTTTCGCATCTTCGATGCTTGTTCTAAGGTTATTAAGACTCAAACGATATCCAGACTCATTCATCACCTCAATGGGATGTAATAGGTGACGCTCATTTGCATATAAGGTGTAATAAGGAAATGGCGTGATCACTCGATATTGAGGTGAATGGGATCCTGGTTCATTAAATGCGTCAAAAATTACTTTTAAAGCACCCGCACCTCCCACGGTGAACAAGAGGTCTTTTGTAGAGACTTCCGTGGAATACCATTGGGTCATTGCTTTAGCCATGTCCAGCAAAGCCTGTTCCTCTCCACGAGGATCTCCATAATCTATGGCAACATGCTCATCCGTTGTCTTATTGATAAGATCTGCCAGCCTTTTTTGGATGCAGTCCCAATAGGCAACAAAGGCTTGAACCATATAAGGATTGATACGAAAGGTAGGCTTTCCCATTCCAGCATAAATCAGTTTTTGCTTTATCTGTTCTGTATCCAGGTGTTTTGCCCACATCGATAAGAGCATGATTCTGTCCATATTTCCTGCATCTAATCCTTCTGGTGTTAACATAATTCAACCCTGTTCGTTAAAGTCTTGTAATCATTAATTATAACTTATGTGCTAAAATTTAACTAAATTAGGATTAATGACATGGATGCTCATTCTATGTTTCTACTCAATTTAGATAATGTCGGTGACTTTTTATCAAAATATACCGAATTCAGTGACCAAGTGTATTGGATTAGCAGTCCTGATTTCAGCGCAATAAAATACATCAGCCCCTCTTATGAAAAAATATGGGGAAGGCCAAGACAAGAGCTTTACCACAACCCCGAACTATGGATTACTTTTTTACATCCCGAAGATGCAAAAACACATCATCCCATTCATGAAATGGCTAAAAAAATTCAAGTTGAAGGAGAAAAGGCTCGCTATGAGGAACACTATCGCATCATCAGACCCGATGGTTCTATCCGCTGGATTCTGGATAGAGGGTTCCCGCTTTTTGACACACAAGGAACCTGCTATGGGGTAACTGGAATCGCTGTTGATATCACCGAAATAAAACAAAGAGAGTTAGAATTAAACCTTGCCAAGGAAGCCGCTGAAGCAGCAAACCAAGCCAAAACAGAGTTTATGGAGAACATGCGCCACGACATCCGTACTCCCTTAACCGGGATTGTGGGTTTTGCTGAGTTATTAAAAATGGAATCCGATAATCCTCACATTAAAGAATACTCAGAGAACCTGGTTGCATCAAGCCATGCTCTGTTGTATTTATTAGATGAGGTACTAGAAGCAATTCGAGTGAGCTCGGGTGAAATCCCCAAATTAAAGAAAAAATTCAGCCTCGAAAACACATTAAACCAAGTGATTGCACTCAATCTCGCCCGCTCTTTAGAAAAGGGGCTTTCCTTAACCCTGAACATGGACCGCGCCCTCCCAAAGTATGTTATTGGCGACAAGGTGCGTCTGCATCGTGTAGCCTTGGAACTGGTGGCCAATGCGTTGAATTTCACCGATAGCGGATTTGTTACACTAAGCGCCCTAATCGCCAAAAAAGACGATGGAAAATTAATATTAAAACTGATGGTGGAAGACTCAGGGATTGGGATTCCCAAAGACAAGCAACAAGAAATTTATGTGCAGTTCAAGCGCCTTACTCCCTCCTATCAGGGAATTTATAAAGGGGCAGGACTTGGCCTTTCGGTGGTCAAACAATTTATCGATGAATTGGATGGGGAGATTTATGTGCACAGTGAGGCACGATGCGGCACGACATTTACCTGCCTTATTCCTTTACAAGAACCGCTGCTTGACGATGCCACAGGCATTGATTTGGAGATGGAAGACCTTATTGATAAACCGCTGGAAACACCCTACGCCCAAGAAATTAAGCCAACCGTTTCCCCCCAACACAACCATAAATTTCGTGTGCTGGTCGTTGAAGATAATCCTATTGCCCAAACGGTGGCCAAAGCTATTCTCCACCAACTTCACTGTGATACGGACCTAGCAGACACGGGGGAAAAAGCAGTCGAACTCTGGAAAAAGGGACACTATAATCTCATTTTCATGGATATTGGATTACCTGATATGGATGGTTATGAAGTCACCCATCAGATTAGACTGTACGAAATCACGCAAAAAACATACAGCCCTATTATTGCCCTTACAGCTCATGCCGGTGACGAAAATAAACAGCGTTGTATCGAGGCAGGCATGAATGCTGTTTTAACCAAGCCGCTGACCGCACAAAATTGCATCGACATACTCGATGCATTTATTCCAGGGTATCATCAATCGAATGCGACACCCCAAGAAGTCGCCTATCGTTCTGAACTACCCCAACACAATGACTCCTTATTTGATTTAGCACCCTACCCTGCTTTGGATATTGACGCGGGCACTAAAGCAACCGGTACCGTTGAGGTTCTCGCTCAAATGCTGCATTTTATGGTGAATGACTCGCTGATTCCCGATGTCCAGCTAATGAAACAGGCGCATGACACTTTAGATTGGGATAAAGTCCAACAAATAGCTCATAAAATCAAGGGTGGCGCAGTCTATGTGGGTACGGTAAAAATTAAAATGGCCTGCCAATACTTAGAAAGATATTGGAAGTCAGGGCAACGTGAGTTGCTGGAAGCACTCTATCAACAAACCCTGCAGGTGATTGATGAGAGCCTTCACGACATTAAACATTGGTTGCATTCCCATTAATCGATTAAGCCCCGCAAACACCGGAGTCGGATTACGAAAACACCAGAAAAATCGTTCATTAAATCTGTTTCCGGCCCACCTCATGGAAAAAACCGAATTGATTGTCTAAAATAAACACAAAAAGGAATGAATAGGACGTATTTATGCCTCCCAATAAAGAGGAATTGCACGAGCTCTTATCTTATCAAGACACTCATGCTCCTTGGTTTATGTTGCAGGAGCATCACACGGAACATTTAAAGCGCAACTTAAAGTTTTTAAGAAAATTAAACAGTAAATCAACCCTAACTCTCGATGAGCTGGACCGATTAAGCGAACAAGCCATCAAAGAGGCGCTGTCTGCCTATGCCCCAACTAAAAGTCAAAGCCCACCTTTTGCACTGCCGACCACACCCGCTGAGTTTTTTCATTCCCGGATGAGCCAATCGCCCTATTTTTATGATATTAGTCCTTATTCAGATGCACCTACCCAAACCCTCGACAGCACGTTGTCCACCTCCAAGCCATCAAGCATCGTAACACCGGAGCAAGTGCATGGTTTTCCGTTAAATGAAAACGAAGCCTTCACCGCTACTCGTTATTATTCCGAAGACAAGAGCAGCTACGGTAAAATCGTGGCCAAAAATGGTGCCTTTACTGCAACATCAAAGAATTTAACCGAGGCGCAAAACATCGACCTGGCATTAGAAATGAGCTACCAGTTTTTATTGGATATGCCACCCGATAAGAAAGAAATCCACATCAATGGCTCCGATAAAAACATTCATCAGCTCCATGCTGCTTTGTTGTATTTACAAAAAGAAGCCAGCCCACGTTTTGACCACATCACGTTTAGTTTCCCTGAAGGGATGTCCATTAACCCTGACGAACAGTACATAACCCAACACTTAGGAAGCTTTAGTGAATCCCCACGGCAAGTGGTTCAATGGCAAGAATTTTTAAAGATGGAGCTTAAAACTCCAAGCCATAGCCTGGACACCGACAAACCCAATTCAAACAAAGAACGCGCCCCACTCATCGATATGGAGCGTGTATTTAACAGCGAGGAGCTCTCCCAGAAGGATAAATCCCAGCTCAATGAATACCAGCGTTACCTCCAAGACGACTGGATTGGTGGCATTAAAGAACTCAAAAAACATTCAGGCGATACCGAGTTTTTAATGAGAAGCCATGAGGAATTTTTGCAGCGCACCGAATCTGCCATTCTTCTGTTAAGAAAATCTCCAACTCTAAAGAACGAATGCGAGGCTTTAATTTCTCTGTATATGAAAACGACCCAGACCTATCAAAAAACTCTGGATGGGTTGTACCAAAATGACCTGGCGTATGAAACCCAGGTCAAAGAGGTGATGTCAAAATTACACCAGGCACACAAAGAAGCGCTGGAGGACTGCACGCATGAACTCAGCAAACACCTTCAATTAGCCCTGAACAGCACCGTTGATTTAACTGAAACCCAACAGAACACCCTCAAGAAACACCTAAGCGTCATGAGCGAAATCGACGCCATACTCAAAAGCCCAGAACCGCTCACCGATGCGATGCGCCGCTCCTTTGGCACTCAAATGCTGCATGCGCTCAACGATTTGGAGTCCATCAACGATTATTCAAAGTCTCCCCTCTTTCAACACATGAAGGAATTTGCCCTGGAACAGTCTGTGGCGCAAAATAAAATCACCCAAACCAACAGCGAGGGCTTATTACGCGCAAGCACTCAGGTCAAACACCGATTAAACCAATTCAAAAGTGAACTGCAAGCGCCAGCGGATTCAGAAGTGGCGCTCAATAGCGAACTTAAAGATCAACTGAATTCCTTGAAAAAACAGACAGGGGAGTTTATTGATGAAATAGAATTAGAGGGCAAAGAGATACCCTTGACCTTAAAAGAGCTACGCACTCAATTAAACAGTGTATCAACCAAAAGCAACATCAGCACCACCGAATGGGATGCTTTAAAGCAACACCTAGTGGACGTGTTACCTCAAATCGAGAGCAATCGCAGTTTAACCAAAGCCTGTACCGCGTTAAAAAAACAAATGAGCACGCCCTTACCCGAAGTTTCACCACCTCATGTGACACCTGAGGGACAAGGACTTACGCAATAGAAAACAAAAAATGTTTTTTTATAATACAGTATCGATATAATACGGAACTTTAAAATGCAAAGGAGGACATTATGTCCCTGGAAACCGAACTCTTTAAATTACTGAATAAACGCGAATATGTCGCAGCCTTTAACTTACTTAAACAAAATCCCAATTTAGACGTGAACGCCTTAAATGAAGAGGGAGGCTCATTGTTTATGGAAGCGGTGATGAATGACGGCAGAGACACACCTGAACGCTACGCATTTATCGAGATGCTGTTAAGTAATCCCGAGTTTAAACAGGCCAATAAACCTTATGACGATAAAGCAGTAACCCCCTCTATGCGTGCATCAAAAGGCCAAGATCCGGTGTTAACCGAGCTTATTTTAAAATACAAGGACAGCCACAACATGGAGGTACTTTTTTTCGGAAAAAGATTAATGTATGAGGTGCAAGCCAAAGACATTTTCGATTTGGAACAATCCTCCTCATCTGTAGTCCGGGCCTCGCTTCCTGCTCACCGAGAAGTATTGGCAATTTTATTACAGATGACGGTCCATGAAGCCATTAAAAGAGACGACCCGAGCCTCTTGCAACGCGTGGTGGACGCGGGAGCCAAACTGTATCTCCCTTTAAAAGACAAAACCTATCCGATGGATTTAGTGAAAGACCACCCGGAGCTTAAGATCCATGAATGGCTTTCAACCTACATCAAACAACAAATCTCCACGAATCCTACCTTTGCTCTTGCAGCCCATGGCCTTTCCCGTAAACACCAAGAAAGAGAGCAAGAACTGATAGCACAACAGCTCGAGCAAACCAGTGAGAGCATCAAGAGCCTGTTTAAGTTTTTTGACTATAAAGAACCGCAATCAATCACCTCGGAAGGCCCGAAACACAACACTAATGGCATAAAAAACCCTGGGCAATAAAAAGCATGCAGTTTTTTCAGGTGTTCGTTAATGAACACCTGATACTAGGCGAGAAAGAGAAACCGGAACAAGAAAGGCCCTCTTGGTTAGCATCAAGACGAACCGCAACCCTACCCCACCATCCAAAAGTCTCTTTATCTGGAGTCCACGCCTATTTTTTCTTTTGGTGTTAATTTGCCATCTAATTATAGATACTATTCATGAATGACATTGATAAACCATGTTTATAGACCCCTTTGTTATCATATTCCCCCTATTCTTTTATGTAGATTACTGATTTAATGTGTGTTTCCTTTTAAGGGAAAGTTCAATACATTAATTGACTAATCTTTAACTATCAATACACTGCAATCAAATTGCTAATTCCACTATATTTAAATCCTTTATAAAAATATATCTTGTAAGTAGATATGATGGGTATGCTCCTTAGATTAAAAGATTAAGTATATTCATCTCACTCTAAGGCTAGTAATAAATTACGCCTAATCTATAACACGCTATGTCATTCATAAAATTAACAGCATAAACAAAAGATTAGCGAGGTATCATATAACAGTAATGTTATAGTCTTGTAATATAGATTAAAAGGGGTTTATAGACACTGTTGATAACAACTGTAATTTACAAATTTATTATCAAACCATCACCCTGTTTAAATATATTTAAATAATGTCATATTCAATTCGTTATCATATTGTGAATCGTTCTGGAAAAAAGGGGCTACCTCGTTAGTAAATTGTGGGCCTCCCAGCCCCAAGTATTCACTCACCAACTAGTCAGGGTAAGGCCGCGACCGCCCTATTTCCGGATCGATTGCTCTGATCGAGCAAGGCATATACCCGTACCAATGACTCTACAGCGGCATAAAGATTTACTCCGCAACACTTCGGGCTGTCTGCGTAAATTACAGCCTATCATGCTCGCCTCGCTGTTCTGCCTTCCTGTAGAGCAATAAAGGTGCTATATATGAGATCATCTTAGATAATGAATTTAACAATACTGTATTGGCCTAAAGGGGTTTCGGCCAGCGTTTTACCATGTTAGCCGGTGGCATATTATGCGAATAATTAAGACAAATAGATATATTGGGGTATATGCTAGGATAGCTGAATAACTACTTAGAAAGTTACTGACGCTCGTTTGTATTATATGATTAATCAACCCCTGCGTTAGCATGGCTATTTGTTTAACATAATACAGTAAAAAAGCATGAATTTATTCACATATTACCTATTATGTGAATAATTTTTAGGCTAAAAACAGGGTGTTTTGGATAAAATCGTAATTTTGGATCTGAATAAAAAATATGTGAATTCAGGGGGTTAGAGCTAGCTCAGCTAAAATGGTAATTTACTGGCCGAACCCCCATAATGCCTTAAGTCGCCCCTATAAAATCTTACCGACCTCTAAATATCAAATAGATGTAAGAACAGAATCAATCTGAGCAGCACTTGAATATAATCATGTAAATGTCATGTAATCATAAACGAATAGTTTGAAAGTGAAGAAGACAAAGGGGTTTATAGATACGGTTTATCAATATGGTCAATCAATGCCATTTATGAATGACATCTATAAACCATATCTATAAAAGGGTTTTATGAACAATATTGATCAAGCATCCAAAAAAAGGGGTCTATGAATAGGGTTTTAAAGATATCAATGCCCTCCCGTTATAATCCTTATTTTTAATAGAAACAAAGAGGGATATAGCCCCCTTTGATAGATATAGATACAAAGGGGGTTAAAAGTAGTTAGTAGTTATTTTAATAAATATTATTACTATAGAACATTAATGAAAAAAGAGGTTACCGTTAGAAGCTACAAATAAAGATAATAACTAAAAATAAAAAAAGATTGAAAATGCGCTCGGTTACAAAAATAAAAAATGCAACTTCGAACGAATATAATATCTGCTATTTCGCCATATATGTTTTCCGAATCCATTATAAAAATTGAGTTTGAGACAAAATTTGGTTAATTAACCATTTACATCAAATGAAACAATATTGTATTATTAATCAAAATTTAGTTTCACCATTGTAAGGAAAGCAACGTGCACGTTTCTCAAATCAAAATCAGTGAGTTATCTAAGCTTACGGATATTAACAAAACGTTAATAAGTCGTTATTTTAAAGAGGCTCCCAATGATTTAGTGACACGAGTTAATGATCGAATTGTTGGATTATCTCCGGAGGCAGTTACTGAATTTTTATTAGAGCATGGTACGCATTATTTCGAAAAGGGTGGGGTAATATTAACTGCTAATTTATGTGGAGGAGTAGGTAAAACTACTGGCACATATTCTTTAAGCGCCTCTGCGCGCCGAATACATACCCGTAAAGATCCAATAGTAGTAGTTGATACAGATTCGCAGGGGAGTTTTACTGGCACTGTTTGTGGTGCTCCTGCCGATGATGATGAGCTAATACTAATAGATTTTCTTGAGGGAAAGGCAAAAATAGAGGATATATTAACTAATGTTGGTAATAACGTTTGGTTTGTGAAATCTAACTTAAACCAAGCATATATAGATAAGGTTTTATCAAAACCTTCCGATATTAAAAAAGGTATGTTGCATTTTTATAATGAAATATTTAGACACTTAGGTAGAAATACTAAAATTTTTCAGGATCATACTCCTCAATTATCAAGTGTTTTTGCATCTAGCATATGTGCTATCTCTCAATTAGCTCCCGATTTATTAAAATCAGTTATTATCCCTATGCGAAGTGATGATTATGCGATTAATGGCGCTGAGAAAATTTTACATGAAATTAAGGAGCTTCAAGATACTTTTAGCTTAGAACGAGATATAGATATTCACTGTTATTTTTCAAGTATTGATCGTAGAATTTCGACTACGAGTGAAGCAATAAAAGGCGCTAAGAAAAAAGATGATATAATTCATCATTTATGCCCTGTTGTAATTCGTTACTGTTCCGAAATTCCGAAAAGCATTCAAAAATCAAGCAACGTTTATAGCTCTGGTAAATCAAATAATGCAGCAGAAGATTATCAAGATTTGCTGCAGTATATCTTTAGTTATTCAAAAGAGGTTGAGGCTATATAATGGCAAGACTAGATGATTTGTTACCCGAGCTTAAAGATGATGCTCAATCACCAAACAAATCTAAGGATGAAAAATCACTTCTTATTACGGGCAAGAAGAGAAGGGCTTGGTTGGTTGATACTATCGAGCGGAAACCTTCAGTTATACAAAGGGGGGGCATAGACCCTATTGATAGGCATGAATCATCAGTAGAATTAAGAGGAGAAAAAAGAGTCTTAACAAAGGGGTCTATAGATCTGGTTTATAAACCAGAGTCTTTAGGCTTTAAAGATCTCCGAAGCAATCCATTACAATTATTTAGTTTTTTATATGAATTAATGGAAAAAGAAAATGATGGACATAAAACCCCAAGAGTAAAACTCCGAGATATGATGAATTACATTAATATTTCAAAAGACTCCGCTAGAACAGCACTAAGATTTTTATTAAAACAAAATTTTATACAAAGAATTGAATTTCAACCTGGACACTTAGGTTGGTCTAGATATAAATTAAATGAAAACATCTGTAATGAACTAAAACGCGAAATCTCTAAGGGGACTTTTCCTTCATTTAAAGTTAGCCAGGCTAAAAGAGTAGAAAGTGTTAACCCTTCTGATTTTGAAATTAACGATCCGTGGGACAATATCGATATTACAGCATTAGAATCTATAGGATTTAATAAAAAACATTTATTGCAAATAAAAAATAAATCAACCCCTGAGATTACACAAGAATCTATAAATCATTTCGCATATGCTTTAAAGTACAACAAGAAAACTTCTGAATATTCAAATCCAGTGGCAACTTTAATCGCTGTACTGAAAAGAGGTGAGGCATGGATTGAAACTGATTATCAATCTCCACAAGAATTGGCACAAATCCAAATTTTCGAAGCAAAAAAAGCAGAATTACAAAGGAAGAAGGATTTAGAAGAACAGCTATATAAAATGGCTCTTGAGGAGTGGCTGCAAAGTTTGAGCCCAAAGGATATCGATAATTTTGCCCCTGATCTTAGAAAAAAAGGAGATCCAACACCTCCAAATGCAAAATTAGGGATTTATTTTAAAGAAAATATTTGGCCGAATATAAGGAAAGATTACGGTTGCTAATTGATGGCTTTCCCCTTCTATGCGGTAGTTTAATGTGTAAAACTAGCTTTAAAACTGCTGTTTCCGCTTGCCCTCTATGTTTAGTGCAAGAAAGTATTCCTACCAAAGGTAACGTGTCAACCAAAATGTTGTACCTCAGTTAAGCATCGTTCATTAAAAAAAACACTTAATGTTCTTCATATTGATTTGGGCGTGAATATCTCAAATAATATAGTCTGTGATAGTTATAAAACATAGTGATATAATTAGAATTGTTCTGTTGGCCTCCCATCGTGTTTAATAATTTCGACATTCAGGGGGTAACATAACTAATGAAGCTCCTCCTATCACAGTTCAAGAAACTGCAATGAAAAAATTTAGCATGAAAACGATTCAATACGGATAACTGGACCTAGTTTTTGCATCACAGCGCAAGTTCTGGAGCGCTAGGCCAAGTAATGGGATCCTGATACTTAACTATAGTCCAATGGGGAAGTACCCCACTGGAGGCTAATGTTCCGTTACTATTCGTCCCAATCCTCACTTAGAGATGAGCCCCTTGTTTAAGGGCCACGTCCAGGTCATATATTTCCTGACTCTTTTTGTTGGTTGGATAAGGTTTACTTGCAACAACCTGCAAACACCAGAAACTAACGGGAATCTCATCGAAATCATTTAAACTGACTTGATTGAGAAATTCATTTACAAAATCATTTAGAAAATTTTCTTTTAAATCATCAGGTATCAATTTAATTTGAGATCCAGCAGCACTGAAAAACTCCTTAAGATCGTTGGGTGTTTGATAATAATAAGTCATTTCTTCTTCTTCGATATTAATTACCTTCAGCCCTGATTCGACGAGTAAACTTTCATAATTTGCAACATCAAAAAAAGAGCGAGGACTAATATAGTCTTTAAAGAAAAAAGCCCATTTATCACTTGCACAAACTTTATCAAGAACTAAGTGATATAATGATTTTCGATGTGATAATAGTAAAGCAATCTGAGCTCCGTCCGTTGCGGCCTTCGCAATACCCAAAATGGCACTTCGTTGGTCGCTTACCCAGTGCAAGCAATTGAAGGACGTAATGATATCAAATTGATGGCGGAAAATATTTTGGGTGGCATCCATCTGAATGAAGCGAACATTCCTCTGTCCATTATATACTTTAGCTGCATGTTCAATCATTGCGTCTGAAATATCTGTTCCGATAACGCAACCCTCAGATACAATTGTTGCGATTTCATTTGTAATAACCCCATCACCACATCCGATATCTAAAATTCTTGAGTTTGAGTTAAATGAAATTTTACTCAGCATTTTCATTGCAAAGTTATATTGTAGAGCATTACTTTTGCTATAAAGCTCAGGATTCTTAAAAATATGCACCGGCATTAGTAAATTCACCATATATAGAAAATTTGTATTATAGAATTTATTTTTACCACAATCCACAGATACAACAATTTTGGTGAAATTTGGAGCATCAATTTCTTTTATTTGATATAATGCCGCTTCACAGTGGAAGCGATAGGCTTGAATAGAAATAGGATAAATAGTGTTCAAGGAAGTTTTGAAAAAAATATTTATATTGATCAATGAAATAAAGTCTCAAAACCTAGAAATAATCTCAGAAGAGGAAGACCCTGAATCCGGCCTTGTATATTTATTAGTCAAGCTGTCAGGGAAGTGCACGCCACCAATTCCGAAAGATCCTCTAATTTTACTTAAAGAAAGCGGCTCTAAAAGACATTTTTCAAAAGAGCACTATGAGTGGGCATTAGCTAGTATGCTGGAAAATCAGAAAAGAATTATTGAGAAAAAATATAAGAAACCATATAGTTTAATTAATCATCAATTTTCAGAGCAACTGGAAGAGCCTTTAATTGTCTATAAAGATCAACTAACTAATAAGATATCGATTAAACCTGCGAAGGAAATATACTACAATATAGAAAAACTAAAACAGTTCAGCTCCGAAGATAGTGCCTGTATAGGCAATATAGTCGGCTGTAACGAAGCAGAAAAAGATTATAAATTTTGCCGGGAACACAAAAAAAATAATGTGGTTAAACTCGGTATTTCGTCCTTAACTGGTTGATATTCATTACATTATAGGCATTTCCATTTTTAGCATCATTTATATTTATTACTTTTTTAATTTGATAAACAATGAATGCATTGGGTATACAGATAATGAGTGAATAAATCATTTTCAATGCATAGTCAGAAATAATTATATTGAAGGTGTCACTAAAACTTGCAACACCAAAATAATGGAACGTTATTAAATTAGTAGATATTGTAAACAAAAACTCACCTACTGCTGTTGCTCCTAGACTCCGAATAAAGAAGCCCTTACCAAATACTTTTACACCCCATTTTGATAGAACATAGGTATTGGCAAAAAAACCTATCGCCAGAGATATTGAGTCAGCAACTGCAATATGCAAAAAGCCTGATGTTAATAAAGGATAAATTTCTTGATTTTTCCATAATGCGGGAGAGGGTAATGAGGCTAGAAAGTATGTAATATAACTAAACAAAAACTCACATATAATGGTAGCAATTATCATTAAGTAAGAAGTTTTTTCACCAAAAATTTCAGTAAGCGAATCATTTATAGGAAAAAGCAATGGAAAAATAAAAACAGAAGCACATAATATTCTTCCATTCAAATCAACAGTCTTATACCCCATTACAAATGAAGTAAAAAAAATTGTTATATAAAGCATGCCGATAACAATTAAGCAGCAGTCTTTATCTAATCCTTTAAAATACATTGATAATTTATTTGAATTACTTAGAAACAATTGGGTGCCTTAATAAAAACTTTATTTCCTTTTCGCCAATTCAAGTGAATGCGAAGACCATTCCAACTTACTAAAGTCAAATAAATTGGTTCTGTAATGTACAATAACCCCTATAAATGTATAATCATTTTTGATTATTTTAGTCAACTCAACTGGAAAGTCAGAATTTAATATTTTCAAATAATAATTCTCCCCATCACTAATAATCTGTCTAATTCGAGGCTGGTCTTGGTTTTTCTTTATAAGAAAAACAAAATCTTTATTTGTAATTTCTCGATCTGGATCAATGATCACAATAGAGTTCTTTAAAATAAATGGCTCCATTGTATTGTCTTGGCAAATACTTGCAAAACTTCTTTGATTCAAAGGAAAATCAATCGGTATATTATCAAATTTTGATTTATCTTCTGATTTCAATTCAAAAAAACTTGAAACTTCAAGCGGAGGAACCAAGGGAATTTGCTTGCACCCAATTGGCTCCTCTCCAATTAATTGACTAACTGTGATTTGGAAGAAGCTAGATAACTTCTTTAGAACTTCAATAGTTGGATTCCCATCGCTTTTTAGTAATCTGTATATGGTACTTGCAGGAACTCCCGTTAAACGCTCTATTTCAAGAGCATTTAAGTCAAATTGTTTTATTAATTCAGATAGCACGATAGCAATTGACATGATTCGCCATTTATAATAAATTTACCATATATGATAAAATAGGTTGTATTATCAAATATTATAGATTGATTTGTCATAAAAATAAACATATGCGTTTAGCTCTACAAGGGAAAGAAATTGTGCAAGGAATAAATAATTATTACAAATATATGAGGGAAATTGAAAAGGCATTTATTGGGCTTCCACACGCCTCTTTATTAATAGTTAAATCTCTGATAGCTCTTGCCGAGCCATCCACAGGCTCAGTTAACAATATTACGTATAACCAGTTGGCACAGTTACTTACAGTGCATCAAGCACCAGGAAGAAAGAACAGTGGCACACCCACAAAACAAACTATTCGTAACTACATTAGATCAATAGAAACCTCTTGCAGCAATCACTTTAAAGTAATTACTGAAGGGCAAAAACTTCGGTTTTTATTTCCAGAGCTCCCTAATATATTCAACAAAATTTTTAACGACATAGGAGTTAACACAGAATCCACCTCTGATGAATTCGTTGAAAATACTGAGCAAAACACATTTATTGAAAGTGAAGGAAGCATAGAAGTTAACACAGAAGAAAACACACCACCTAGCACCGTAAAGAATATTATTTTTAATAATATTAATAACAACAATAACAACAAACAAAGCATCAGCAATAATTTTACCCCAAACGCGGAAACCATTTCACGAGCTCAAGCTCTAGGCTACAGCAACGCAGAAGATCCCACAGAAATCCAAAACTTTATCGAGTACAACAAAGCTTGCGGTGCGCAATGGGCTGATTTCAATCCAATTTACTTACGCTGGTTGGCCCAAAGCCAGGAACGCCAACAACAAAGAAACCAAATGAATAATACACGGAGTTTTAATCATGAAAACAAACACCGCAACAAAACCAAGACCAATACAGCAAGTGCTCGTGAACGCGTCATTCAAGCCTACGCAAACCAGTTTGCCTTCTGCGAAGAGACAAGACGATTCAACTCAAAAACAGAACAAGAACAACGGATTTATTGCGACTTTGTGGCTGCAATTAACTGATATCTACGGTCCATGTTTTATCACTAAACATGGCGTTAAAGACTCAGGCGTGTGGTTTCAAGCGCTTTATGATGTGAGTGAGAAAGAAATTGCGTTGGGTTTACGAGCGTTGTTTGATGATGAGCGCTTTGAAACATGGCCACCGAATTGCATCCAATTCAGACACCTTTGTCTTAAGCGACGAAAGAAAGAGCTTCCTAGCGTTCATAAGGCATTTAATGAAGCGAGGAATAACCTTAATTTTTCGACCATTACGTGGAGTCATCCTGCCGTTAAATTCACAGTGAAACACTTAGGTGTTGACGTAGTGAATGCGCCCAGAGCAGACCTTGCTTTTGCTGAGTTTAGCACGCTGTATGCCAAAGTATGCGAGCGCATTCTTGAGGGTTTTGAAGTGCCTCATGTCGCTGATGAAGAGCTGGTAATACAAAGAAAAATAACAAGGAAAGATATTCCACGATTATCTCAATTAATAAAGGTGAACTCATGAACAATTCTCAATTGAGCGTGTCCCAACCGTACGACTTATTAAGGCAACTGCGAATTTGCGCCCACAACTTACTGATTGCTTACGATGTGACGTTAAACAACGACTTATGGATTGCGTTTGAAAAAGCCATTGGGGTTTGCGAAGCCCTGATGATTCAATCTCAAATGAGTCCCCCTAAAACGATTCACTAATAACAAAAGGAAAAAAAATGAGCGCGGCTCTGATGTATTGTAACAAAAAATTTAGAAAGGCATTAAATGCCACCCATGAGCGTAAGGACATTTATGAAGCCTTTAATCTGCTCGAAATGGAAATTAAGCAGCTGGACCATTTAGTACAAATTAACCTGTATTCAGCAGCCACTCAATTCATTGAAAGCTTAATACAGGACCCAGAAGATACGATTAATCCCTTAGATGTGTTTGATTTAAGATGCCGCACAATCCTGGATTCACAATACAACACCTCCTACTACATTGTACTTGGCCTTGCTGCCATTGGTATTGCCTGCACCACTTTAGCGGTTGGAGCGGGTTTGGGTATTGGTATAGGAATTTTATCAGGTCTATGGCAGACCCCTCTGATTTATATGACCTCCCTGATGGCTGCTGAGTTACCTGCTCTGGGCGTTGCGGCCTTAAGTACTACATTGGGGATGGGTTCTGGGCTAATTTCTGGCTATTCATTTTTTAAAGAGCCAGGAGTTATCACTGCAAAAAATCGCTGCATCGACGTGATGAACACCAGTTACTTAGCAGAACCGGTGCATGAGGTGGAGCAGGAAGAACCGGCTCGTGCACTGAATTAATAAAGAAAATAAAACAACTTTGAGTAGCACACTTCTCAAGGGAACTGAACACATCAAACATAGGAAACACGAATGAGAACAAATAAAAGAAAACAAGCGATTCCTATTGCAACCTTAATTTCAGGGTTGCTTTTTACAGGAATTACCTTCTGCGCGCCAGTGGATGAAGACGCTCTTGCAGCACGTTGCGACGGAGTCTACACCACGTTAGACCGGATGTATGAAGAGCAGAAACTTGCTCCTTGCGCCGATGATGTTGAATTTGCGCGATGGGTGATGGAGGACGCAGGACCCTTAATTCGATCTTATCGCTATTCAGATGCCTTAGGTCATTTAAGAGCGGCTGACCGAGAGTTAAGTGACATTTACCGTAAAACACACGAATGCGCCTATTTCTCTCCCAAGGTAAAACCCTCTTTAGATGAAGTGCATACCCTAATTCATGAACTTGAAGCAGTGCTAATGAACCAAACCCACCACGAATAAAGGAGAAGACGATGTTGATTTTTACGAGACGAATAGGTGAGGCAGTAATCATCGGGGACAACGAAATTAATGTAACCGTTTTAGGAGTTAAAGGGAATCAAGTGCGCTTGGGATTCAACGCCTCAAAAGAAATCCCCATTCATCGAGACGAGATTTACAACCGAATTCAGCTTGAAAAGCACCAAGCTAATGGAGCACAAGCGCTCTCAATTGATGAATCCATCATAAACCAATTAGAGCTGAAATTTAAAAAAAACGCGATACGCGAGATAACTCATTAATAACTGGAAATAAATCATAAGGAACGTAGTGATGAAACAGCACACAGTACACGGCTTAAACGTAATTAACCTAAGCGTCTGCTTCGGGGCGATTGCTTTATTGACAAGCTGTGCGGCCACACAGACTGCTTTGGAGCACCGTAATTTAGAAGTGAACACCAAGTTGAGTGACACCATTTTTCTCGACCCCGTACCCCCTTCGCAAAAAACCATATTTATTGCGGTAAAAAATACCTCCGAAGAAACACTCGAAATTGGTAAACCGCTCGCTCAGGCGTTGAGGAATGATGGATATCGTGTGGTTGGCACTGCATACCAGGCGCATTACTTGCTGGACGTTAAAATCAAAGAAATAGGTAAGATGAGTCGCTCAGCGTCTCAAAAAGCACTTGGCGGGGGGTATGGTTCCGCACTGGCAGGAGCAGGAACGGGAGTAGCCCTTGGTGCCTTTGGCAATTCAAAAACCATGCTGGCAGGAGGTATTGCGGGCGGGATTGTGGGGTTAGCCGCAGACTCCCTGGTTAAAGAGGTTAATTATACCGTCATTACCGATGTTCAAATTTCAGAACGAGTAGGTAAAGGGGTACGAGTAAACGAGCGCTTTAATTCCTCTCTGCAAAATGGCTCTGCATCCAATACCTATCAAACCTCGTATAAACACAGTGATTATCAACGCTACCGAACACGGGTGGTCTCTAATGCCAATAAAATGAACTTATCATTTGCCCAAGCGCGTCCGGCATTGGAGCAGGGATTGGTGAAGACGTTAGCTGGGATTTTTTAATAAAAAAGAGTAGAGAAGGAGGAACTCATGAACAAAATAATACAGTACACATGGCCTTTAGCGTTAAGTGGATTACTTCTGTCACAAATAAGTTTTGCAGGCCATCCCAGCAAACAGGGCCTTGCTGAGCTGTGTAGTCAAGAAGTGCAGCAGCTCAACCGTCTTATTGAGCATGATCCTCTAAATAAATGCAACGGAGACATCCTCACTGCCGCCATGTATCTAAAGACTGCCGAAACAAAAATCCAACAGGAGCACTTCGATGAGGCGCAGGTGTCCTTGCATTACAGTGAAGCAGAATTGAAGGAGATTGCTAACTCGCGAGCTTATTGCGCAGCGATAGCCCCCAAAGTAAAACCTTCGCTGGCCAAAGTGATGAGGACAAACTCGGAGTTAGAAACATGGCGTGTGAGAACGAATCGTTCTGATTAAAACCTAAGCCCCACTTAAAAGACCAATAATTGAGCAAAAGTTAAGGGCTCAGGGGTTTTTGCAACTTAAATTAACCCGTAGGTGAGAAAAAATGAAAAAAAATAGAAGTAAATCGCGTTACCCAAACGCGCAAAAGGCAGCACTCGCGACAGGCCTAATCCTGTTATCCAGGACAGCTTGTGCCAGAGAGCTTGGCGCGCTAAACGGGGCGGTCGACTGGCTGGTAACCACACTCATTAGTATTGCACTCGCAGTACTTGGTCTGCAAATCATGTACAGCCTATGGCAAGTCAATCAAGGGCATAAAGAATGGCGTGAAGTAGCCAAGCCCATCTTGATTACGGCAGCAATTGTTTCCGTACCGACCGTAGTCGCTGTTCTTGCCGCAGCCATGAAGTAGAAGGAGAATCCCATGCAAGGAAGTTCCCGTTTATTGCCCTCTGATTCGCTAGCGAAAGGAATGACCCGAAGTACTCGAATTTTGGGGGTTCCTTTTGAATTTGCAATCAACAACGTGGCTCTATTTGTTTTGCTGATGTTGGTGTTTTATATCACCACGCAACGTCTTATATGCCTTTTTGTAGCAATGGGCGGGATGGTTTTATCTCATTTAGTCATGATGATTTTATCGTTAAAAGAAGAGAAAGCCTTAAGCATCATTGCGTCTAATTTCAGCTTGTGCCAGGCGACTCCTTTTAGCTCAGCCCAAAGCTACACGCCATTAAAAAGCTGGCTTAAAAAATCGAAGCTTAAAGAGCACTCAAGCGCGAAACACATCCCCTGGACACATCTTTATGATGAACACACGGTGATGACAAAAAAAGGGGAGTTAATCCAGGTCCTGACCTTGGATGGAATGCCTTTTGATACCAAGGATGATCATGAAGTGGAACATCTTAAAAAGGTACGAAATCGACTCTTATATCAAATGGCCTCGCCCTCCGTTGCCATTAGTTTTTACACCATCAAACGAAAACATGCACCGTACCCTGAAGGAACCTACCCGATGGGCTATGCTCACGAGTTAAATGAGCGTTATAAACGACGAATTAATACGACACAACGCTACCAAAACGCGTTGTACATCGTACTCCAGTTTAAAGCCCCAGCGCTTGGGCTATCTCCTAAAAAAAGCAAAATAACGGACGAATCCATTCAGAGCCAGCGCGAGTACCATGCAAAAGCCATCAAAACACTCAATGAACACAGTGCACGTTTCATGAGCCTCTTTAAAGAATCCAATTGCCGCAAATTAGGAACGGTACATCAACACTACACAGGCTCCGAACTGCTGTCCTTTCTTTCAGAGCTTGTTAATTTAGAACAACGCCTACCTCGTGTGCCCATGCAGTCACTACAAAGTTTTCTGGCTCATAAATCGCATCACTTTGCCAAACGACGCGGTATCGTTCAGCTTCAAGGAGCGAATGGCAAGTCACGTTATTGCGCCATGCTCTCGCTAAAAGAATATCCTGATGAAACGCACGCGTGCTTGATGGATGCCTTGCTTGAAGTTCCTTGTGAGCTCATCATCACTCAGAGTTTTTTATTTAAACACAATCAACTGGCATTAAAAGAACTCCGTAAACAACAGCGAAAAATGGCGCAAACCGACGATTCCGTGCTGTTGGCAGAGGCTCTTGATTTATCCATTGAGGAATTAAAGTCGGGAAGAGCCTCCTATGGAGAACATCACCTAAGTATTGCGGTCATTGCCGATGATTTAACGTCATTACATGAAGGCATCGATGCACTAGAAAGTAAGTTGAACCAGGATGCCGGTTTAATTACGGTACGCGAAGAAGAAGGGATTGAGCTGGCCTTTTGGGCGCAACTTCCTGGAAATCAAGCCTATCGTATTCGCCAGTCCTTAATCAGCAGTTTAAATATTGCCAGTTTCGCCAACCTTCATAATTACCCGATGGGCAAGGCGCAGGGAAATCATTGGGGTGAGGCAATTACTATTCTTGAAACCCTGGCCGGCACCTCGTTTCATTTGAATCTTCACGTAGGGCAAGTGGGTAATGCCATATTCATAGGCCCAATGGGTGGCGGAAAAACCTTACTGCTTGCGGCCATCCTGTCCTTTACCGTCAAATACGGAGGCTGGCGTTTTATCTTTGATAAAGACCGAGGAATGGAAGCCATTGTTCGTGCCTTAGGAGGGAGTTATCACGTGATTGAACCCGGTGTTCCTTCCGGCATGGCCCCCTTGCAATTGGAAGACACCCCAGAAAACCGTGCCTTTAATATGTTGTTGTTAAAACGGTTGTTAAGTACGACCAATACGCTCACAGCCCATGAGGAGCAACTCATTGAAAAAGCGGTGGAGGGTGCTTATGAGTTGAGTCCAGAACATCGACTGTATCGCCATATAGCCCCATTTTTTGGGGCGGCAATTCCTGGAAGTTTACGCGAACGATTCGACCGATGGCACTCCCAGGGGCAAAATTCCTGGTTGTTTGATAATGAGGCGGATTCATTCAGCATTAATAATCCGATAACAGGACAAGACATTGGCAAGTTATTAAAACCTGGTTTTGAAGAGCTCAGCATCCCGGCATTGATGTATTTATTTCATCGCATTAGCGACTGCTTGGACTCCTCACCCACCCTGGCCTTGATTCCAGAAGGGTGGAAGGCATTAAGTGATCCCCTGTTTCAAGAGCAACTTAAAGACTGGAGTAGAACGCCTCGGAAAAACAACATGGCCATGATTATGGACACCCAAAGCCCTGAAGAGTTAGCCGCCAGTAGTGCTGGAAGCTCTGTGGCCCGTGAAGCACGAACTCAAGTGTTTTTTGGCAACAGCATGGCCCGATGGGTCGATTATCAACAATTTAATTTATCCATCAAAGAATTTGAAATTATTAAAGAGGTATTACCTGCCCTTGAAGGTCATTACTTCTTATTAAAACAGGGAAATACAAGCGTAATCGCGCGCTTAAACTTAACGAGTTTAGAGCAAGATATTCCGGTGCTCTCCTGCACTATGGCGCGTGCCTTATTGCTCGATAAAATCCGCGAACGTGTTGGCGACTCGTATGAGGCATGGTTGCCGTATTACAGCCGATTAAGCGACATTCTTGAAAAAAATTACCGCAATGATTTCACCCGCTTAGAGCCCAACTTTGAACGCCATTGGGAGCAATGCCAATGAACCTCAAACAAACTACAGCAGCCATTTTCTTCTGTTTAAGTACCGCAGTACAGGCTGGCGGTATTTTGGATGTGCAGGACCTTGAAATGCTCAAAATCGCAAAAGATCAGCTCAAGAACGCGCAAGACCAGCTAGACGAATTGGATAAGCACAAACGTATTTTAGAAAAAAGCCAAAAGATGATGCAGGGACATTATCAATACGGCTCGTTATTTGATAAGCCCGAACTTACAGGATGGCGCCATAGCGGCAAAGAGTGGTCCAGTTTGATGAACCTATCCAGTAGTGGCAACACCGATGCGCTAACCGCTTTGGCCAAACAAATCGAAAAAGAATTTCCAATCCAATCATCGGATAGCGTATTTAGCTCTAAAAACTCAGAGCAAGCACGACTTTTTGATTTATTGTCCAAAACAACACTGGCTTCACGCGCCAGCAATACCTTGGCTTATAACAACATGGAGGAGGTGTTATTGATGCTCGAAGCATTGCAAAAAGAAATTGAAAAAAGCCCCAACCAAAAAGCGACCTTGGATTTAATTGCGCGTATTCAGATTGAGGAGGCCAAAATGACAGCGTACAAAATTAAAGCCGATGCAGTTAATGCCCAATTTACCAGCCTCCAAAGCCAACAAGAGGTATCGGATGCCAAATGGGCCAGTGAGTTTTTTAAATTCCATTAATACATACAGAGGAAGCATATGACAGATAAAGCAAAAAGTTGGATTTCCATTGCGGTAATCGTAAGCGTTTTTTTAGGAGTGACCACCTACACCCTCTACTCACTGGTGAGTTCACAGAAAAACCAGTCACATCAAATGGAAGAGGATGAGTTTTTCAATGAGTTTTTTGCCTGGAGAGAGAAATAATGCGTCAGCTGATGGTATTACTTTGTGTCGTGGTTTTAAGCGCGTGCACGACAACCCGTGCGGAATTAAAAGCCCCATGCGATCCCTTAAAGTGCATTAATCGCACGAATGTGAACAGCTGGTATAAAGGATAAGTCCATGGATTTTAAAGTCGCTCCTGAAACATTCATCAACGACATCATTCATGTCGTTGATTCGTTAACGGGTGAGCTCATTCAGTCAGGATTTAAGGCAATTGGGTCGAACTGGATAATGAGTGGCCTTATGACCTCGCTGTTGGCGTTGTACCTCATTCATTTTTTATACCAGGTGAAATGGTTCAACACCCCAATTTCTGATGCGACACGTCATATCGTCAAAGTCTGTTTTACTTTTTTAGTCGCAACCAATTGGGATGTGTTTTACATACTGGTCTATCAGGTCGCCACTAATGAGCCCTTGCATGTATTAAAATTACTGCTTGCCAAAGAAGGCAATGCCTTTTCCGATGGGTCCTTGAACGACACCTTTATTTCCGGGTTACGGCAGACCATGAATTTATTAGCCAACATGCCTTTGTCATTTAAAGGCGTGGTGTGTTGTGTATTAGGAGCGTTTTTACTCCTTCTTGGTACCTTTTTGTTCACCATTTTGGCCTTGTCCCTCATTATTATTTCCAAATTCTATTTAGCGGTTTACTTAGCCATTGCCCCTTATTTCATCGTGATGTTCTTGTTTCAGGGAACTAAAGGGCTTTCTGAAAGCTGGGTTCGCTCCATTGTAAACACGGCGTTGGTTCCCGTCTTTGTGGGCAGTGTTTTATTGCTCACTACAGTACTGGCACATGCCTGCCTGAATACCGGAGCGTCTTTAGGAGCCAACACGAAGGCGCCTGATTTTATGGGGGTTGCTTTGTATCTGTTTGCAGCAATTGTCAGTGCCTTCCTGATTAAAACGATTCCTGAAAAAGCAGCATCCATCACTTCATCCTTAGCCATTGCCGGAGCAGGGCGTATTGCAAATTATGCCCAAAACATGGGCTCTAAAACAAACGATGTGGGTTCACGAATGGCGAATGCCGCACAAGGAGTCAAAAACAACTTCGCTCAACGCCAAGACAACTTAAGGCAGGAAATCAGACGACGAGCGCAAATACGGGAACAACAGCACGAAGAGATGCGTGAACGACGCGCACGCTCTGGATATTAAGGTTTATTAATCAAGGACATATTATGACAACGAATACCAATGCCCCTCATCAGAACGTTCCTGATGACACCTATTATCACGAAGCGAACTCCTGGCGGGACGATCTATTCGCCGTAAAGGAAAAGCAAATTAGTCTGTATCGCACGGTGAGTATCTGTTTATTTTTTTCGTTAACCCTGGCAATGGGGTGTGTCACCGCCCTGGTTATTCGCGAGCGTGTCCAGCCTTTTTTAGTGATGGTGGATAAACGCAGCGGGGAGGTAACCACACCCAGCCGTTTAACGCCCCAATCGCTTGCGGTGAACTGGAAAATGATTCGCCATTTGGTCACCACGTATGTGACTCATCGTGAATCCTACAGTGCGTCAAATCTCAATGAACCTTATGAAACGGTGTGTGCTATGAGCAGCGATCAGGTGATATCGCAAGTGGATTTGGGAATACGTCCAGAGTTAAACCCTCAAAGCCCGATCAAAACCTTAGGTCAACACCATTACATTAAAGTCACGATTCATTCCATCGCACCCTTAGGCAAAGACAACTTGCTCGACATTCGCTTCACCACACACACCGTGAACAGCGAAACCCACTCAACGGAGCAAAGTAAAGAGTGGCGTGCCACGTTGAAATGGGCATTCGTTGAAAAACAACGAAGCCTGGCGCAGTGGGATCGAAATCCCTTGGGATTTACCGTGAATTTTTACGACAAACAACCTGTCGCATCCTGATTTAACGAGGAGAACACCCTATGAATAAATTTTTCGCTACAGCGCTCACTTATGTGCTCGTTACGCAATCAACGTTCACCGCCGCAGGCCAAACACCTCAAGGATTAGTGACCGACAATCGCATTAAAGTCGTCAGTTATGATGAAGACAATGTCGTTCATGTGCGCACGGCATTTGGATTTGCAACAACCATCGAATTGCAAAAGAACGAATACCTGACGGATAAACCAGGAATTGGAAAAAATTCAGGATGGGAAATTGTTTCCGAGAATTACTCCAATTTGATAGTAATTAAGCCCAAGCTTGATAATAACACGACGAATTTTAATTTCACGACCAATAAAGGTAGAACCTATACCCTGTTATTGACGGCGACTAAAGAGCCTAAATACCCCACATTTCGAGTACGGTTCATGTATTCGGATACCAAAAACCTTGGCTTTGGTTCCCCTGTGCACACCTACAATTTAATTAGAAATTTCGGTAACCCAGAGGAGGTGAACAGCAACTACACCTTTTCCGGGGATAAACTCATTGCCCCTATTAGTGCGAAAGACAATGGCAAGTTTACTTTATTCAGTTTCAGACCAGGGAAGCCCATTCCCGCTATTTTGGCCGTGGATTTAAAAACAAAACGGGAGTCACTTGTTAATTATCGACTCCAGGGTGGGTATGTCGTGGTCGAAGGGGTCTACTCGCAATACACATTTCGCTTAGGAAGCCATGCCACCTGTGTATTCAACGAACGCGCCATCAAAGAATGGCGCACGGCAAGTCATTAAAACGGAGCAAAATAGATGAATAATCATTCGAAACCGGATCACGATGCAGAAACCCAGCTTTCTGACGAACCGATATTAAAAGACGCCCCTGCACCGAAAAAATGGCCATGGCTTATTGCCGCCGTAGTGATTGTTGTGATTGTGATGAGCTTGCAATGGGGTACGCGTCTGCTCATGAACCATGTTACCCACAAAAAACAGGCAAATACGACCGCGTTTACAGACGACACGAACCCTACGTTTAAGGCACTCCCTTTGCCGGTGACGGAAAAACCTCGAGTTGCCTCTGTTCCTAGGCCCAAAAAAAGGAGGATAGAGCCCCCACAGATAAGCCAGGTCGATCCGGACGATGAATTAAGACGTGCGCGTCTGATTGCACGTCTTCAAGAACATAAAAAAATGCGCGATGAAGAAGAAGAGATGATTCAAAGCTCAGCGGTTTTAAACATCGGGGTTGGCGCCCATCCCACACCGACTCAATCACAGTCGCCGGCAAATGGCCCATCTGAGGGGATTAATCCCAATCCTAATGTGGCGTTTCTAAGAAGTGTCAGCAACCAACCGGTGGATGAGGTCAATGCGGGACTATTTGGTGATTTACGGTTTCGTATTCGTAAAGGAAAAATTTTACGAGGCGTTACCGAGTCGGCTATTGATTCGGATTTGCCTGGAATGATTCGGGGGCACGTGACTGAAGATGTCTATGGTGACCAAGGTGAGATTAATCTCATCCCGAATGGTACCGGATTAATTGGTGAGTACCGTTCAGGTGAGCTGCGCAACGGTCAGGTGACTCTTTATGTGGTATGGACCCGATTGCAATTATCCAATGGAATTTATGTGACTCTGGATTCGCCTGGAAGCGACCCGCTGGGACGAGCGGGCATGACGGGACCGGTGAATCACCATTATCTTCAACGCTATGGTTCTTCCTTGTTAACGTCAATTGTGAGTGCGGGTGCGGCCACCTGGGGTGTGAGCAGTAATGACCGATACAATTCAGAAGCAGCTTATCGTCAGGGCGTATCCGCCTCACTTTCTCAAACAGCAAGCCGTGAGCTGCAACAAAATGCCTCCATCCAAAATACGATTCTCCCGCCGCAGGGAACTGAAATTAGCATCATGGTCAATAAAGACATTTCATTTGAAGACGTGTTAACGAATCAGGAGGGTTAACCATGAGTATTGCGCTAAACGCCTATCTTAAACCATTACGGTCTTTTTTGGATCTGCCGTTGGTGTCGGAGCTTTGTATTAATAAGCCCGGTGAATTATGGTTGGAAGAGTCAGGGACGTTTACTCAAGTTTTGGTGCCTGAGTTAACCGAAAACCACCTACGTTTCTTGGCGGATTTAATTGCCGAAGACAATCATAAAAATTTATCCCAAACGAAACCCTTGCTCTCAGCCACATTGCCTAGCGGGGAGCGCTGTCAATTTGTGTTGCCTCCTGCCTGTGAGAAAGGACAAATTATCTGTTCGATTAGAAAACCCTCTGTAGCGGATTTAACATTATCCGATTGGGCCTTGAACGGGGCGTTTGACTCCATAAAAACAAGACAGAAACAGCGTTTGAACCAAAGAAACACGAGGCTCAATCAATTAATGCAGGAGGGACGCTGGGAGGAACTGCTTGCTTTAGCAGTGCGCGCACGGTGCAACATCATCATCAGTGGAGGAACCTCCACTGCCAAAACAACCTTGCTTAATTCCTGTTTGAAAGAACTCAATGCTCATGAGCGCTTAATTACCATTGAAGGGGTACGGGAGGTAAAAACCACGTTGGAAAATCGCGTGCACCTATTAGCGAATGAAGACGAAGACCATCCGTTAAGTGCCTCGATGCTGGATTTACTCAAAGTGTGTTTTCGTCTACGCCCCGACCGAATATTTCTCTCAGAGCTTCGAGCACGTGAAGCGTATCCCTATTTACGAGCCTGTATCTCAGGCCACCCTGGGAGTTTAACGACAGTACATGCCGATTCGATTGCCAGTGCCAAGGAGCAGCTTTGTTTTATGTTGAGCGAATCACCTGAATTAAGCGGAGCAGGCGAGGTGCGTCTGCGCTCGCTGATTCAAACATCCATTCAGGTCTTTGTACAGATGACCCGAGATGAGCATGGCGCACGGCTTATTGAAGACATTGAGTTGGAGGGAGTTGTTCCATGATTTGGTTTTATGTATGCGCAGCCTTAGCATTTCTAGGGTGTCTCTACAAGGGATTACCTGCGCTGTGGCAAAAAAGAATGAGTCACTTGGGTAAAACTCTGGGGATGATTAGCCTCATGAGCCTTTTATTTTTTACCTTATGGTGTTTAATTTTTTACAAAATGATAGGGTTTCCCTTGAGCTCAGTCAGACCCTGGGGGATATGGCGTTTTATTCCCTACACCACAACCTTTGATGCGCTAACCAACCTTTATTTATGGGGATTTCCCGGAATTTGCACCCTATGGATTGGGGCAACCATTCTAGCCCCAATATTTGAATCGCCTTGGCGCCATCTGTATGGCGATGCTCACTGGGCGACTAAAAAAGAAATCAAGAAAATGGGTTTTTTAAATGACACAGGAACAATTCTTGTGGGTGAATATGCAGGGAATTTGCTGCGCTATACATTAAGCAACCATGTATTGGTATTTGCTCCATCTCGTTCAGGAAAAGGGGTCTCGCTCGTCATTCCCAATGCGCTCAATTGGAAAGGCTCGTTACTGGCCTTAGATAACAAATACGAAATTTTTAACTACACCAGCGGGTACCGCGCCAAAACACAAAATAAAGTGTATCGATTTTCTCCCGCAAGCCTGGAGACTAAAACCCATTGTATTAATCCATTAGATTACGTCGACAGAAATAATCCACATAAACGGATTAACGATCTACATCTTATTTTAGACATACTGGTTGCCAGCTCAGGGGATGAAAATAAAATGTGGGCGGAAGAAGCTCGCTCTCTGGCATTGGGTTTACTCCTGTGGTTAATGCAAAGCGATAGGATTTTTGCTTTAAGTGAATTGTCTTCCCTGATTAAAAGCGGAAATACAGAAGAATTTCTAACTCAAGTCATTAACGACCATACGATCGCGGATAATTTAATTACCATCGATCATGCCGCCTATCTTGCCATCAGAAACTACTTACAAAAAGCACCTAAAGAACAATCGGGTGTGCGCTCAACCCTCACCTCAATGCTGCGCCTATGGGAAGATCCTTTAATTTGTGCCGCCACCAATCACTCCGATGTAGACTTCAGGGACATGCGAAAAGAACCCATTACCTTATACCTCTCTTTTGGTACGAATCAAATATCGCGGCTGTCCACCTTGATCAATCTCATTGTTCAACTCTTTTTAAATGTGATGCTTGAACACCTTCCAGGACCCGAAGAACCGCATAAAGTCCTGTGTTTACTGGATGAAGTGAACCGTTTTGGGCGCATGGATAAGCTCAAGGACGGGTTTGGCGATTTAGCAGGATATGGGGTTCATTTAATGCCCATCATTCAAAATATAGGCCAGTTTTATTCCACCTATGGTGGACGAGATAACACCGACATTTTCTTTCAAAACACGGACATAAAAATTGGTTTTCGTCAAAACGTACCCACGGATAAAGAGTTTCTGTCTAAAGAGTTAGGCACGCGAACGGTGCGCATTAAGAATCGCAGTTATGCCTCAAACAAAGAAGGAAGCAATTACAGCGAAAGTCTGATTGAGCGACCACTATTAACTCCTGCAGAAATTGGACGTCTTCCCACGAAAAAACAAATAATTATTTTGGGAGAGGGGGTAATCCAATGCAAAAAAATTATTTATTACAAAGACAAACGTTTCAAAGATAAATTAGTACCACCTACTGTAATCCCAACGGTCATACCCCAATTCCCAGTGATCGAGATTAAAAAAGAACAGCAACCCATCGAAGAATGCGTACCTCAGGTATCCAATAGCAAAGTTGATTCAGCACGTGCCATCGGCCTTGCCATTGCCGAGACCTTATCGCCTTTGGTGCGAGAAATAACGCACCCGCTACCCAATCCAAATCATTTGTCCGTTGATCGCCACACCGGTGAAATTCTGGATGAATTAGCCAAATCATTTGAAGAATAAGGAGCCAATACATGAACCAACTACCCCCAACCACTCGACTTGCCTTACGTTTGGGAATTAAAACAAAAAAATACCATGCGTTTATGGAAACTCTGGAGCAACAAAATAAAGTAAATCAACGAAGGGAGGCTTTTCTAACCCAATCGCGTGAAACCGTTTTAAAGCACTATCCCGAATCCAAGCCGGCGTATGAAATACAAGACAACGCGTTGCGATTTTATGCGGATGTGTTAATCACAACGCCAACCAGTTTAAACACGAATAGACGCAATACGTTACGCGCTCAGGCTGTTGCATTGGAGGCGTTTGATTTTTTAGATCACAACCAAGAAGTCCCCGCGTTTAAAAGGGAAGGGCGTGCTGAGGAGGCCAGTACCATTCGTGCTGAAGAGTTGCGCACCTTAAGGCATGAGCTTTATGAAAGCTTTGATGAAAACGCTCGAGTCAATCCCAAGCTTCGATTTGATGCACATGCTCGTTATGCGCAATGGAGTAGTTTATTTTTTACCAATGAAAAAGATGCGATGAGACGCTTCCCGGAACTGGCAGCCTTAGGTCCCCTTAAAAAGCAGGCGACGCGTTATTATAGTCAATGGGTACGCGAAGATAAAATAGACCAAGCCATCAAAGAGTGTTTAAATCGAGCGCTTAAAGACTTATCGCGTCATATTCCCCTTCCCAATGCCGAAGAATTAAAAGCAGAAGCCTTAAGCTTACGTAGCTCATGGATTGGAACTCAAAGTACACTTCCTAATAAGAAAAAAAATGCTTATGAATATCAGGGAACGGAGTTTATGCGTCAACTCCTGGGTCGAAATGGAATCCAACAAGGATGGTGGCCATATAACCCTGATTTGCTGGAGCAAACCGATCGCATTACTCAGGTGGACAATGAAATTCTCAAAGAACAATGGATCACCTCATTTAATACCCAGCCTAAAGAGCAGGTAATCCAGCAATTTCCAAAACTTGAGGTGTTGTACCACAAACACGATGCGGCACGCACATTTTATCAAGAAAAAATGGCCGCGCCCTATGCCGAAGAAGCAGCAAAAACACTCTTACTTCCCGACTTTGATAAATTAATAAAAAATGAACCGCTCCTTGCCGTCAGTGAAATAGACTCCAACATTCATGAGCGGATCATGGAGCAAATCAAGTACCAACTCCAAGTCACCGGTAAAGACACCAACCTTGTGGAATCTGCGAAACCATTTAACCAAATCATAGCAGGACTTACTCGTCTTCAAGAGGCGCAGTTTACGGAGCTCAATGCCTCTAATGAAGCGTTTTTAGATGACAATACCCCGGTTATGGTTCCTCAAAATCCCGTAATTGAATTACCCAAACAAGTCATTACCTTAGAACATATTGCCCAACAGATTGAACAACTCAAAGAACAATTAATACACGAGGGGCTCTCCACTCAGCCCGTGGATGATTTATTAAAAAATCAGTTAAGCCAAAGGCTCCCAGAGAAAGAGCAACCCTTGGCTCATTTAGAAGAGGGCCAATCTCCCTTCGCGCCAGCACAAGTCCTGCATCTGGAGCCGGAAAAAACCATCTCACTTGCCTCCCTTCGCTCTACTGCACCTGACTTAATGATTAATCACCTATTTCAATCCAGTCATCTATCAAAAACCGTTCCTGGTGAGGCAATAAAGAGCCAATGGGATATTAAAGCGCTCACCGAGGGATTAAATCAACACTGCGAACGCCTGGTTATTGAGATGATGGGTGAGCCGGTTGCCCGCGATAAAAATCAGCTTCGTTACGGTAGAAACAAAGGCTCATTCATTGTTACCACCCACGGCAGTAAACAAGGCTTGTGGTTTGACCACCAAACAGGAGAAGGAGGCAATCTGTTGCAACTGATTCAGCGCGAAAAAAACTTGTCATTTAAAGAAGCACTGGATGAAGCAGGAGCTTATTTAAACCTCACCCCACAGCACACAACACGTGCGGTGATTGACGTCCGTGACTTGGGTGAGCATTTGGATGAAGACAAGCAAAAAACGGTTCGTTATGCGCGTCAATTAGCTAATGCATCACAACCCATTCAAGGCACCTTAGCCCAGACCTATCTTGAGCGCCGAGGAATTGATACCCGCGTATGCAGTGAGTCGGTTCGCTTTATTCCTTCCATTAAAGAGCCAGAAACAGGTCAATTTCATCCTGCATTATTATTCGTGGGTAAGAATCTATCAGGAAATGTACAAGGGGTTCAGGCTGTTTTTCTCGATCAAGAGGGGAATAAATTAAACTGCAAAGACCCCAAACGTTCTTACGGGATCATTAAAGGCTCAGCCATACCACTCCATGTTGGCGGTACGATATACGCGCTCGCTGAAGGTGGAGAAACAGGACTATCCATCGCCAGTGCCAATAAAGATCTAACAGTCTTCGCCTCATTAGGCAGTATGACCAATTTCAGTGCCATGGATTTAAAGCCTCAAAGTAACACCATCATCATTTTCAATGATCATGACATGCCGGGTAGTGATGCTCACCTCATAATGAATCGAGCTGCGGATGAACTTCTGAACAAGGGGTTTAATGTCCTGAGATGCCAGCCCAAAGAGATCAATAAAGACTTTAATGATGTGTTGCAAGAGCGCCAGATTGAAGGGGTACAACACGAAATGAGTCAGTTAACGATTCACACTTTATCCGCGCATGAACCGCAAAACACCTTATCCTCACGAAGAGGGCCTCAACGCGAAAAAAAGTTTAATGTCGAACAGGAGCTGGAGTTTTAAATGGCCAGCACCTCTTCTTGTAAAAAAATAGGTTATCGAGGATACATCATCATGACACGACCCAAGTTAAAAATCCTAAGCACCCTAGCCTGCATGCTGTGCAGCATCAACGCATTGGCAAGTCCTGCATCCACCGAGTATGTGAATGGGCTTATCAATTCACTTCGCAATGAGCTGACGGCAAAAATGAGCACATTGGCATCACAGATTAATCTCTTAACGACCCAAGTGAATACCTTGGCGGCACGAACAAACGCCGAATTAGAAAAAATAAAAACACAGGTGAATACACTTCCTATCATTACCCATTCGATTGGTGAAATCGTGCAAGGCGGCATGGTTTTTTATTTAGATGCAACGGGACAACATGGTTTGGTTGTTTCACTCGATGATTTGGGAGAGCCCATTGAATGGCGAAATAGCGAAGGAGGGGACAGGGTAACCAATGCCAAAGGTCAGGGATTGGGATCGGGTGAAACCAACACGCGCCTGGTAATTTCCGAACAGACCATCGATCAACAAGATGGTGATTTTGCTGCTCTTCGCGCGGCGAATTACCAAGTTTTAGCCGATGGGAAAACACCTTGTCCTGAACGACTCACCTCGAAAGAAACCTGTTTTGGTGGATGGTATTTGCCTTCCGTTTACGAACTTATTTTGCTGCACAGTTCGTTAACACAATTAGAAACAAATACCTTTCGTTACAGTACGTATTGGAGTTCGAGCGAATTGAATACAACTCAATCGTACTCGGTAGATTTTTCCAGCGGTGAACCTCAAGTCCAGGAAAAATCCGTTCCTTCCGCCATTCGCGCCATACATAATTTTTAATTGGAGATTGATTCATGAACGCAAAACACCTTTTTATTTTCTTAGCCAGTGTTCAACTACCTGTCTTTGCATCCCCAGGAGATGATATTTGGGATCACATTCGTTATCTAAAACATGGGTTAGGGCTAGCTACTATAGAAATCAACGCGCTGAAAGACCGTACGACCCAATTGCAAGCTCAACTGGATGCGCACACCACACAATTACAATCTCAAATTGATATTCAAAACAAGCAAATACAACAAATCCTGCAAAAAATGGAGGTATTGAAATCCAATCAAGTGAAACGGCATTCCATTGGCGAACGTTATCATGGCGGTATTATTTTTTATGTGGATGACAGCGGCCAACATGGGTTAATTGCCAGTATTAAAGACACCGGGGGAATAGGTGTTCAATGGCGCAATGGCGATTCAGGAAATAAAATCACTAACGCGAAAGGAGATGGAATTGGGGCAGGGGCTACTAATACTCGCCTCATTATTTCACAGCAAACAATTTACGATACCAAAGGAAAGTTTGCAGCCCTTCAAGCCAGTCAATTTCAAGTGATGGAAGATGGGGTCACTCCGTGCAAAACACCCATTGCAACAGCCCATGTGTGCTACAGCGGCTGGTATCTGCCTTCAGCTTATGAATTGCAACTCATGCATCAAAACCTTCATGAAAATAATTTGTCCAGTTTTGCTCCTGAGTTTTATTGGAGTTCCACTGAGGCCAGCATATCCAATGCTTGGTTAGTTAATTTTTCTTCAGGGGAGATAACCGCCAGCAGCAAATCAAATACCGTGGGTCGTGTTCGTGCGGTGAGTCAGTTTTAATAGTTTAATTAACCAGGATAGAACAATGAAAAAAATACCTATTTTATTCGCAGTAATTTGTTTCGGTTTTTGGGGTAATGCCAGTGCGTGCTATGATTGCAGCGCCTTATTCCATTGGGGATTTTCGGGAAGCTTAGGGGCTACGCATTACACTCAAGTTTATAATACAGACGGATACAGTGTTTTGGGTCGTTTAAGTTTTGACGTTCAATACAGCCTCGCCAACAGCCTCGATGTAGGGTTAGAAACGGGTGTGCAAAACGGCAATACCATGCGTTTAGACATCCCGAAACCCACCCTGGACCTATTGGGAGGAGAGCCTGTCAGCATCATAGTAAAACCTACTATTGATGTATTAGCCACCGCAAAAATAACACCTTCCGTTGACGCTGCTGTTTATGGATTAGTTAAAGCAGGGGTAGCCTACCGACAAATGCAAGTAGACCGAAATGAAGTCAATGATTTATCAAAAATAAGCCCTGAGGTACAAGCAGGACTGGGCTATACCATCAATACCTCCCTGGCCGTACACCTTCTATACCAGCATATTTTTGGAAATAACCCCAATTATGAGGTAGATACTCAGACCGAACGCGGCAGCATTTCAAATATCCCAAGCCAAGACTCCCTGTTATTGGGAATTACCTTATTGTTTTAAATGGAGTAGTCCATTGCGTGTACTGCGGTGAACGCTGACTCTTAATAGGGAAACATGCCCATCCAGGTCACCGTTTACGGTTTAGCGTATCCGTTTGCTCTATAACCGTAAACGCGCCCCTGTTCTACTTTGCCTATTAGAACACCCAAACATTAATAAAATTGATACATAATACGAGTGAATTAATGAATACACTAAATAGCTTACAGAGACTGTTCGATTTAAAACCTCATAAAAAATCAAGACTAAGCAAATTATTCGCCGACTTACGTTATTACTTGTGGCTGCACACGCACGTTCGTAAAAAATCACATAAAATACGCATGAATAAGGCAAGGGGCGTCTTTCAAACGTTACAACGCCCAGAATTTAAAACAGAGCCCAGTAGGCTCTTTGCTTACATTCGAACAATCGACCCTTTTGTGTTTGAAGAGTTGTTGCTCATCGCATTTAAGGCACGCGGACTGAAAGTAATCCACAATAAACGGTATACAGGGGATGGCGGTATTGATGGGATACTCATACTGCCTTCGAAGCATCGTATCGCACTGCAAGCAAAACGCTACCGCAATCATATTAATGTACAGCATGTTCGAGATTTTTCACAACGTCTTAAAGCACATGGATGTCATGGAGGCTATTTTATACACTGCGGCAAAACTGGGGCAGCAGTATATGAGCAGCGCTTTAATGACATAACGTTAATTAGTGGTGCTAATTTACATCGTTTGTTGACCGATTTTTAAGGCAATTTACTGAGTTAATTTGCAAAAAACAGATTCATTAATACCCCTTCCACAACTAGGCCTGATAATGCGAGAATCAACCCAGATCGATCACTATAAAAGCCCCAATCAATAATCTAAATAGACGAAATATCGTTTAGTCATCCCCTAACCCCATATCGGTTTGTTTCAAATCGATATGAGATTTCTTTAACGACTCTCTTAATCCAAGAAAATCGGATTGTTGCTCATGAGCCTTAGAGGTTTCTTTTCCTAACAACTCTTTTAAGTAATCCGCTCGTGTGAGTTCTTGAGGAAGTTTTTTTGAATAATCCAATAATAATTTTGAGGCAGTTAACTCCTTTTCGTTCCGCTTCGCCTCAGGGGTTGTGATGTAGTTTTGATACAGTGATTTAGCTGTATTATAAAATTGCTCTCTTATTTTTTTATTTCGTTCGTTCCTTATCAAATCGCCAGTATTTACACTCGGTACGCTACGGTTCATTTCATTTTTAACTCGTTCAATGAGTCTGCGATCAACCTGAGGAGTATTGTTTCTTTTGTCACGTATCTGGACCAATTCCGACTTTACCGATTTTCCAGATAATCCACGTTGAAAACGTCGGCTTGCATCAAGCATCACGCCATGTTCTCGACATTTATTTGCAAAATTCTTACGTAACTCATTAAGGTATTTTTTTCTGGGATCTAATTTTTTTCCGTTGAGTGATCGCAAGCAAATAACTGAGTGGATATGGGGATGTTCGGTATCATCATGTTGTACAAATACATAATCGTGCTCCCCGCCAAATTCCTCCTTTAAAAACTCGCGTGTTAATTGATTAAATACCCCTCGGTCTGTTTTAGGAGGCACGCTAAAAATCATATGGGCGGTATGACGAGAATCCTTTCGATTATCAAAATAAATGGACTCCCATGACGACAATAAATCACGTGCATTATTTTGTGAATGCAATAAAGACTGTTCCTGATCTTCCAAAGGCAAATCATAGTTTCGACTGATGTATGCAAGATGCTTCATTATTTTATTAGACTCCTTTCCAAATCCTGTGATTTTTATTATCGCTTGCTGAAAGCCTGCCGCGATTCGAATTTGATCGGCTGTGGACAATTCATCAGCTGAATAGGTTTCGTGAATTTTGTTTCCATACTTTAACTGTTCTCTCACTTTGTTTGGTTTTTTCCCGCGGGATTTTTCTTGATTCTTTCGTTGATGTTCTTCACGTAATTCATCATAAAGATAAGGTGAAACAAAGCGTCTTGATTTTCCTGAGCCATCAAGAATCCCCTCATCTTCGTCGTGATAATTATTCATCATCAACCTCCTTTTGATAACGCGTAATCGTGTTTGAAATGTAGCTTTTTAATTCGTCATTTAACGCAATAACGCTCTGTTCTACCCGCTTTAAATAATCCACGGGGACATGCTTTAGTTCTTGGCTATTATTATTTATTCGTGCTGTGATTTGATTTAAGTTCCTGGCAATTCCTGTGAGCTGACGCACAGCATCTCTAAACTCGTTAAGTTCCTTATCCGTTAAATCAGGTCCCATGCCAATATAATCACGCATGAGCTTTCTTAAAAAACGACTTTTATTATTGGTTCCGAATAGGGAAATGCTTGCCGTTTCCGCCTGTTGCCATTCAGTTTCGGTGAGACGAACCCGCATTGATTTTGTTTTATTCATGATTGAGAAATTCCCTTCTTTGAATCTTATTTTTTTGTTGGTTTTCCGCAAGCCGCCAGGTTGAGGAGTTGCGCTGTTGCGCACGGGAATTTGGGCATTTTTTATAAAATGTCCCACAAATTCCCTATCCCGCAATATTTAATTTTTACGCTAAAAGGATTATACTATTATTCAACGGCTTTGGGGTATAAAAGAAGCCTTGCTGGAGTTAATAAAGCATTTGAGATGCTCAATAAATAAGGAGATTTTTATGTATCCTAACGAAAAAAATCAGTTAGAACGAATCTATGGAACTCCGTACCTCGACCAAAAAGCTCCGGGTTACTATCCAGTTAGCGCCAAAGAAAAAAAACCTATTTTTAAATCTAATTTTATTTTAGACAGCGCGGCTTTTTACCTCACCGAACGCCTTTCAATAGATAACGTCATTAAAGAATTATCCTTTGCTTTGGTTGCATTAATCACGTATTTATTTATGCAAAGCAGCGGACGAATTAAATCTCTTGGAGAGTTTGGGTATATTATTGGTGCGATGTTAATCGCTGCCTTATTTTTTAATCTATTCAAAGCGTCAATCAAATCATTAACCCCGGGATTATTGTGTTTGGTTGGAGGGTTGGTTTTATTATCTGACACGATTCATTTTCAGTGCCTGCAATTTATTTCAAAAGATGCGATTAATTATGTTATTGGCGCTGGGGCTTTTTTTGTTGCGATGTCATTGTTCAAGTCAGAAAATGATTAGTTCACTTAATAATCGTTTTCTGATTAATTCCTACCGAAATAAATTGGGTAAATTATTGGTATTGTTACCCATTAATTTAATGAACTAAAATCTAATACTAGAGCACAGTATTATAAAAATATTTTCCCTTGAGATTAGAGTTTTTATTGATTTTATGTTAAAAATAATCCGTAAGAATTTTATCTAATCTATTTATAAAAATTTATATTGAGTGAGTATGTTATGGCATTAATAAGCGCTAAAAAAATTGCAGATAAAGAAAAAATTAAGCTTGAAATTAATAAAGAAATCTATACGGAAATTCAAAATTACTGTGCATGGGCAGGAATAACCGAAATAGAACATTTCTTTGAAGAAGCAGCTTCCTTTGTTTTTTCTAAAGATAAAGAGTGGAAGAGCTCAAAAAAATGACAGAGCAGGCCGAAAATTTAATTATGTAAATTGAGTTCTGAATAATTCTATGAAACAAGGATCAACATGTTAAAAACCATTTTTAGCTCCAGTGTTGTAATTGGGGTTACTATATTTCTTCTAATTATCTATAGCCAAACTGGTACGGTAACACCGAATTCACATAATGCTCTTGCCCCAGTAAATGAATACTTGAAAAGCTTAGTTCATGGCGCTATTTTCCCTGCAATTTTTGGATATTGGACTGTTGCTTTTTTGATAAATAAATGCTGAATATATTTGCAGAATTTACCCGATAGAAAAATGATATTAATATTGCAATAACCGAGAATTCCATATATGCCCGTCCCGGGAATTTTCGGACAATATTAGCTTCGTTCTTCATACAAAAAATATAAGGCATACGATAAGGCCTCAAGCCATTGGGGAGGAAAGATTTTAGTCCCGTAGGGGGGGGGCTAAAAATCAAGGGGGATCACGGACACCTTCACGCGTTTTAGCGAACCGATTTCGGGGAGAGAGATGCCCCGGAATCTTTCACGATGTAGCGCTCCCCATATTGATTAATTCTATTCTAAAAAATATTTATAATTCACATTAAAAGTTTGCTCCAATCGTTTTGCAATAGTTTTCCCAATTGGCCGCCTTCCATTTTCCATTTTTGATAGATTTGCTTGAGTAACATTGATTAACTTTGCAAATTCAATCTGATTCAAATTTTCACGA
This sequence comes from Legionella lytica, assembly GCF_044626755.1. GTDB lineage: Bacteria > Pseudomonadota > Gammaproteobacteria > Legionellales > Legionellaceae > Legionella > Legionella lytica_A. The sequence goes on from NZ_JBGORX010000011.1 coordinate 82,958, forward strand.
GCTCTCAATCCCTTTAAAAGAGCCCCCGCTTTTGTATATTGTTCATTAAGATCGCTAAAGAGCTCCTCTACTGAAACAAACTCTTCTTTAGAGTTTCTTTCATCTGACTCAACTCGATACTGTTCTGCCACCTTTTTAGGGATAGCATAAGTCCATCTGCCTACTTGAACATGTATAATTTTATCTTTTGTTGTTTGCTTTTTAATATGGTGCTTTTTCGTGAGTGCCTGCATAATACACCTCTATGATTTTGACTTCGTTTTCGATTACTTCCCAACAACATACGTATGTAGGATTTCCCTTAACTAAATGACAATGCCGTAAATCACGGGAGTTTTTTACTCCCTTGAGCCCTCTAAGCTTCCCATAGTTAGGCCAGGATGTTCCTGGACATGGCCCCTTATCCTGCAAATCCGCTACCAATAAATTTAAAGCGTGAAAAGCAGCTTTACTTAATCCTACAGTTTGCTTCGCAGCTTTTTTTGTAAATCTAACTTGCCAGCTCATTTTAATGATATACCATAAATTGACATATGTCTAATTATGACATAAATTATTTATTGAAACAATCACAACAGCTAAGTAAATAAAGATCGCAAACCATTTTTAGTTTGTTTATATTAAATCAGTTGTTTTCACCAATTAAAATATCCAGATATAAAGAATAGCTATAATCAATAGAGCATGATTGTATTTTATCTAATACGATATTTGAGGGACTATGTGCTATATGACCTCCGGCCGGGATCTTTGTAAAAAAGGGTCATGATTGAATATCAATCAAATTATGCTTTATTCACTCCTGGGTATACTATGGTTTTTGATATTTCTTATCAAAGTCCAACTTTTAGCTTGGGCTAACACTATCAGAGATTGGTCGTTTTGGACAAAATAGACTATTCTCAATAGAGAATTTCATTAATATTCCGTTAATTACAGTGTCTAAATATAAACATGACCCTTTTTTACAAAGATCCCGGCCGGAGGTCTTAGAGTATTAATAAATGATAATGAAAGTAAACCCTAAGCTATACATAAGAAACATCTCATCAGGTACTAAAGCATTATCGATCTACATTCAGTACTTTGACATCTGAAATATTGGCATTTCACTGTCGGTTATGTCATGAGCCAATTAGTTATAGTAATTTCTGGCCAGATTCGACTACAATGTATATAAACTTTATTTCTTTTATGTATAGTCGAATCACAATTGGAATTGACATTAGTTTTTGCCTTTTTTAACGAGGGCAATTGTTTAAGCTCATTAATCATAAATTTGGGTAAAGTTTCATAACCATCATTTAAAAATTTATCCTACATAAGATTTTTATAAAGGCAATATCCCAGTAAAGAAAATAAAAAAATCTGGAATAGCTAATATTTTGTGTTTCATCATTTTTATCCAATATCAGTGATACTAACTTGTTTTATGTAGTGCATTAATCACAGCGGAGGGATTACTTGCAATCACTGTTAAATATGCTCTCGTAGAGGATTCTGGGTTGCGCTCACCCCGTTCCCATTTTTCTAATGTTCTCAAACTAAAGCCAAATTCTTCACAAAATTTTTGACGGCTCATATGCATTTTCTTTCTAATCGCCATCACATCGACTTTAGCAGGAACTAAAACCTCATGTGTAACTGCATCGTTCTTATTCCCTTTCGCATACTCAAGGGCCTCCATTGCACCACGGATTAAACTTTCACCTAAATCACTCATGTTCGTTCTCCCCATACGTCTTAACAATAGATTTAATAATGGTTTTCAATATACTCTTTTCGTTTTCGGAAATATTTTCCTTTTGATTTTTCCCGTAAGCTGTAAATAAAAAAATAGGCATATTGGGGTTATGGAAATAATATATAACTCGTGCACCACCACTCTTACCTTGATTACTATCAGTGGTCCAACGAATCTTTCGAGCCCCGCCAGTTCCAGGAATAATGTCTCCCTCTGTGGGATTTAGAGCAATATGACTTATAAAGTCATCTCTACTTTTCTTGTCCATACAAGCTTCAGCCCGCTTGATGTATTCTGTTGTCTCAACAACAACTTGGGATTTTTTTATTATTTTCATAAATCAAATAATAACCCCATTGGGGTTATTTGTCAACCCCAATGGGGTTTTGCATCGATTTTACTCCTCTATACCCTCTATATCAAAAGGGAAAAGTTGTCCGGGATCCGCTTTTAATCTAAGTGCTAATGTTACAAACTCTTCCAAATAGTTAATATTAACGATAGGAATCAACAATGATGTTGAGGGTATGTTGTTGGCACTCAATTTAAATCGAGAATCCAACTTAATTTTTTGTAGAAACCATTTATATTTCGAACATTCAGGCTCATCGTTATTATAGTCTACGGCCCAAATCTGAGAATTAGTAACGATGAGTGGAACCATGTAGTAGAAATCTTCAGCGTTATCTTCAATACATTGGTAAAAAGACAAAATTGCATCTTTAATCTGCTGTTGAGCTTTATAAAAATTATTTTCCTGATCATTCTTGGATAATTTTATTAAATCATTGCTGTTATTTCTATAAAAATCCCCTGTGAAACTTGAAGGGATTGGATTTGTTGAATTAAAACCTACCAACCTTGCTTTCGAGTCTAAAAAGTTAGAACGTGCTATTATCATTTTCCCATTAGATACAGCATCCTTGACCAAAATTAGACAGGATGTGCTTTCTGAGCCTTTACATTTAACAACAAAATACATTTTAGGAGTTTGACAACTGGCAACTACGTCTATTTCGATAGGAGTATCATTATAAATGTATAACTGATTGATCTCCGTTTTTAATCCTTTTTCTGAAAATATTTTTTTCGTATTAAACTCAAGATTAAAACCAGATTTAGATGCTGCTTTAAGGATAGAGGCTTTATTCATTTCAAGATTTCCAAACTCCATAAAACTATTCTAATAAATTATATGTCAACGAACCGATACAAACATATTGGGTTTTACCGCATATCCAGCCCAAACTGCCAATGAGATTATTAAGCGACTTTGAGTGCTAATATTTTGTCCATATCAAACAACATATCCTGTTCTTCAATATCCTGAGTAAAATCATATTCCCCATGCAAGTTGACATAATGCCAGATTAGAGTAGACCCATTGCGAATAATGGTTAATAGTGCCTTTCTGCTTTCTTCATCTTCTAATAAGGCCAATTTTTGCGAAAGGTATAGCTCATTCCATAATACACGTTTTCCGTATCTCTGAACTTAACGACTGTTTTCTGAACAGGGGGATTTTATACGAAGTCTTACGGTTTTAAGTGGAGCCGCGAGGGTGAAACCGTAAATTTCTGTTCAAATGCCCCCGCTAGCCCGGGATGGGTGAGTGAATTAGCTCGAGGCAATCTTTTATTCCCAATTTGGCTGTTGGGCACGTCGGGTATTTTTTGAATAAGGTCGTTATAATCAGACTTAGCACTAATTTATGCTGTCGAATTCAGCAATCCCCTGAATCAAAGTTTTCAAGTTTCATTATGTTTAGCGGAATTAATAATCGAGTTTAATCTTTTTCTTTCTTGTTCTATTAGAAAATCAGGAATTCCGTTTTCCTTTAATTTCAATAAATGATCTTCAATATTCTGACATGGCAAACCCTGTATATTTTGACCATTCTTTTGGTCTCGCTCAGATTGCGGAGTCAGTAAGTAAGTCAAACTACTCCCAACTATAATTCCCGAAAAAATTACAAATAAATGATATAACGAGTGATGATCTACACCGCCATGATGAGAGCAAGCACCTCGTCTACCTATAGAATATGAAACACTACCATCGTTACAAGCTGGTGATGGCCCCAAATATCCTAACAAAAAATAAATAAATATCCCTGCTAACCAACCAAGCCGTACTCTTTTTTCAACAACCCAAGTCGTTACCACTTTGACTCAACTATATATAAATACAGGAATGAAGGTATTCTATATGAATTATGGACAAATTACGAACAAAAAACTAAGCGTTTTCCTTTGTGAAAAAGCGTGGGGAATAGTCAAAAATATATTAAATTTACTAATAAACATAATCTTTTACTTTTTAATATGTAACTTATGTACACATAGACCCCAGGCCGGGATCCTGGCAAATAATGCTCAGTTGTTTAAGATATTTAATAATGTTTGCAATTAATTCAACATAAGTTATGTCTTCAGCTACATATATTAACTGAAGATTAGCCAGCCAATGTGTTTCATCCCGCAGGATAATGTTTTATAAAATATTTCTCTCTATCTTCCTTTATAGGGTTTTACCGCATATCTAGCCCAAACTGGCAATGAACAATGAAATGCATACTACATAGAAAAAGTTGCGTTAAAATTAAAACAATCATGTCATAACAGTTTGATTTTTCTGATGTTAAATTGTTAGTTGAATTTAAACTGAATTAAAAATAAACAGGAAACGATCCTTTTCGTCAGGATCCCTGCCGAACCTCTATCAACCATTATTCGCAATGTATCGACTTTAATCTGGCCTTATGTCAATTTTCATGAGGAATATGACTTTACTCAGGATATTGAAGAACAGGATATGTTGTTCGATATGGATAAAATATTAGCACTTAAAGCCGCTTAGCTATCTCATTGCCAGTTTGGGCTAGATATGCGGAAAAACCCATAATTCAACAAAATTTGGCTAAATCAAAAAATTTATCTCACGTAAAATCATACTGGTTTATTGCTATCAGTCCAAATTCTATATAATATAAATCCTTTAAACTTACGTCAAAACTAATCGTATAAGAATCATTATGCGATTACATGACAACTAACTCACCGTGTAATTAGTATTTTTCCTATACATTATTAACCTAAAATCTAATCGTATAAAAATAATGAATTTTATTGATTAATATTGACCTTTATTTGTTCGAAAAAAACGTTAAGTGCTGTGATTATGCTCTATTGGATTGCGACATAATAATACAAGCTCTGTGCCCGGTATTGATATCATGCTTATGCGATTAGTTTTGACATGATTTCATAGGCTATAAAGCTTTATAGAATGGGACTTATTAGTCATTTTACTGCTCGAGTTTATTAAGTATAATTTTTTTGACTTAGGTCGATTTGCTTAAATTAAGTTCTATTTGGGATGGCCTAATTCGCATTTGCCCCAATCCTGTAATTAAACCCAACTTTATCAGATGTATTTAATGATAAACCGTCTAACTCCAACGGAAAAGGTCTTCGATCTACTTTTACTAGGCAACTATAATAAGGAAAACCTATCCTATAACCGTTCACAACTCCAAACTTTTCTTTGCGGGGTAGCATAAAGCCAGAAATACCATGCTCGAATTTACTAAATACGATATCCAACTCTGGAAAAAATTCTGAATTTTGATTAAGAATCGCTTCCCGTGCTTTAGATTCATACTTATCCCCTAAATTTACTTGAGAAAATTCTTTTCGTTCTGTTACAGAAGCTCGCCACAAAATTGAAATGAAATACATTTTTATAAGTTCTTTGATCTTATAATTTTTATCTTCAGGTATAAACGAAACTTCGATATCCTTGTGAGAGTAATTAACATTTGCGAAACCTAATTTGCTTAAAAATTGGCCTCGCATTGTAACTAGTAATTAATTTTTTTACATTAATTACTAGTTAATTTTTTAGACAAAGGCTGGCCTGAATATTGTTGGCCGGATCTATTCATTTTGGGGTGGATAATTCCAAGCATGTGTTTATGATTAATTTTTTTAGCGTACGTTTTTGTACCATTGGACTTCCCCCCCCCTTTAAAGGCCTGTTCCTTTTCATTTTTTATACTAGCGTTTTGTGTTGCCTTCACGCAGTTAAGCAAAATATCAGAAAAAATATTCTGCCTTAAGTGATATTGATGAACCATAAAGCAGATTATATGCAGATAACGTTTATCAGGCTGAAGCTGATTAATCTGAAAAAGACCGGCCTTACGAACCCAGGTTGCATAATGCTTGATTGTGTCATTACGCAGATTGAGCCTGTCCAATAGGGATCCCATACTATTATAAATACTTTGGATAAGCTGAAAATCCTCGATACTTTCCTTAATCTCCTTTGGTTTTCTTGATATGGATCTGAGATCAGACTCATACGCCGTCTAAAGTATTGTCTAAATGTGCCCCCATCTTTATCGCGTGCAGTTTCAATTAACTATTATCTCCAGACGCACCTACTCAAGTATTTCAGCAATTAAATAAAAATCCTATTACTGCAACAAAAAAACGGATTACTGATGCGTGCAATATCCCATCATTGAGAAAACAATGGTATAATGAGGCTAGTAATCATTTTATCGAAAATTAGTCTACTGCCAACAAAGAAGTCTAATGTAATATGACAGGAGTTCAATTAACTAGAACACATTTTGTTTCCTAGTGATGAATTGATTCTGAGTTTGCAGCAAAAAAGTATTGCTCCATTATTCCCATCAAAGTGCCGAATCAAACGAAAACAACGTTAATGTGCTTAAAATCCACTGATTTGTCTAAACCCAAGGACCCTACGAATACAAGCTTATAGATTTACCCAGAGCTTTTGAAGCAATAATATACAAAGATAAGATTTATTTAACATCAGGATATCACTAAAATGCAAATATACGAGGGGCGTCATGAACGGCGAGCCCTTAAAATATCAATAGCTGTTACCTTTACCTTAGCGGTGGTAGGTATTTTATTTGGGCTATTATCGGGTTCATTGGCTATTGTCTTTGATGGTATGTTTAATATGGTTGATACCGTTATGTCAACCTTGGCCTTTTTTGTTGCCCGTCTTTTAACAAGAACAGGGGACCGGAGATTTCAATACGGTTACTGGCATATTGAACCTATGGTTCTTGTTTTGAATGGTAGTATTCTAATACTTCTTTGTGCTTATGCGATGATAAATGCCATAGGCAGTTTAATGTCTGGTGGGCATGAGTTGAATTTTGATTGGGCCTTTGTGTTTGCTCTGTTGGTCTTTTTTTTATCCACGGGTATGTATTTTTACTTGATTAAAATAAACCGAAAAATCAAGTCCGAATTCTTACGATTAGACATTCAAAGTTGGCTAATGTCTGGATTGATCTCCTCATCTCTCCTATTGGCGTTTGGTCTCGCCGCGTTGTTGCATGGTGGGGTCTACGGATATTTTACCCCTTACATCGATCCCCTTATTTTGGCGAGTCTTACTGCCTGTTTGATTTTTGTGCCTATGGCCACTGTCCGAGATGCACTGCGAGACATATTTCGCATGGCTCCCTTGGAGCTTGATGAAAAAATAAGAAATTTTTTAGAGCAGCTTTTAAAACAGCGTAATTTCAAAACCTATACAAGCTACGTTGCAAAAATAGGACGCGCACAGTTTATTGAAATACATATAGTACTACCCATGAATTTTCCAATTCCAAGCATTGAAACCTTGGATGAAATTCGTAATGAAATCGCATTGGCTCTTGGAGAAGACTCCCCAAGACGTTGGCTAACCATAGCTTTTACTGCAAATGAAAACTGGATTTAATGAAGAAGTACATCCCCCAAAAAATATACCAACTCGAAGGAGCCGAAGAATTTTTTCAGTTTTTACACTAGACAATGTGTTTTTTGGAGCTTGCACGATATTAATGGATTAGTGCGTCCATATCTCAAGAAAGGAAGTTGTTTTACGAACGTGAATGATCAGGATTTAGAAATAATCGCAGGTCAACTGAACAGTCGACCAAGAAAAAGTTTAGGATACGCAACGCCAAATGAAATATTTAACTTACAAAAGCAAAATAATTCGCCTTCGTTTCTAAGGGCATAAAATTTAATGATGCGTGGTCACAAATTTGAACTACTATATTTGACCTCTAGTGCCTTCATTGAGCAAAACCATGGTATGAGCACACTCTTCCTCCGAAGCTCTTTCTTCCCCAGCAGCCCCTTTAAAAAAAGTCATTGCTTTTAACTCTTCCGGTTTTGGAAAAGAAAATCCTGGGTTGGGTTGATCTGCAGAACAAGAATTGGTTTTATCGCAATTTTGAAATTCGCAACGAGCAACACGCGGATCGCTTTTCATTTCCTCGGTTAAACCAGTCACGAAACTTTTAAAAAAACTATTCTGATCCCAAATGATAGTTTTAACTTTATATTTGACAGCATTCCATAACTGAATTAAATCTTCTCTAGGCTCAGCATGCGGATTAACCGCAAATTGATGAATTGAAAGTTCGATATCAGATCCATCAGGAAGTGCCTTAAATGCTTCAATAAGAGCAGGAATGTCTCGGGAAGCAGGCGACAAATCAGGGAGAGTAATACGTGAATCTTTTCGTTTAATGCTTGCTAAAACAGTTGGAAGTTGAGGTTTATTGGGAATAGAAACGAAGAGACCAAGCGTCCTAGGTGGTCTTGAAGATGAGGCGACCCTTGCATCTGATTCTGGTTGTTTAAACATTTATGTAACCATTGTAGATATTTTACACATATAATACACGACAGTATAATTTATAACTATTTTTATTTTTTAACTGGTCGAATAATCATGCGCAAATGACAACATCTGAAAAGTTTACTGACTTTGCAAGAACTAGCGAAGCACTCCAGAGTCCATGGACTAGCACCACATCAGTTTAGTTTTACGATTAATCAGACCTTAATAAACAGGGCCGATAATAACTTGCCCCCTCTAAGATAAAATATATTGAATTCCATGATCATGAGCTAAACGCAGTAGCTTAAGATTGGCTCCCTTAGGGTGTACTTCTCCTCTTTCCCACTTTTGATATGTAGATGGAGTAACATTCAATATTTTAGCCATTACAGCTTGGCTAACTTTTTCTTTAACTCGCATTTTCTTTATTTCTTGAGCCTCAAGCTCTTTAACTTCACTTAGATTAAGCATTTCTATTTCTTTAATAGTAATTGCATCTAACCGAAGATCTTTGGCTGTTTCTAACATAGCATCAATAATTTTACTCATTTTCAACCTCCACTAATGCTCCCTCTTTTATCAGCTTATTAATTTCCAGATCAGAATAAGCTAACAATGATTTAGCAACAATTTTAAAAGCTTTTTCTTCATTAGAAGAAATATTACTTTTGGCATTCTTTTCAAAACCAAAAACGAAAAAACAATTTTTTCCTTTTTTGAAAGCAACGATCGTTCTTGTACTGCCACTCTTTCCCCTTCCTTTGTTGGAAACACGCTTTTTTATTACACCACCACCATAATTAGCCTCGTAAACTTCAATAGAAATTTCTTTAGCAGCGATATTAAGCGATTCATCACTAACTTGATTTTTTATAGCCCATTTGGCGAAAAGTTTAGTTTTTATTATTTTCATCAATAACGCCCTGTATAGTAATTATTACTATAGCAAAATTTACTACACCTTACAACTATAGCGGAAAATAAACGGGGGATTTCTTGACTCCTATAATCTCGCCCCTTAGGTTTGGAATAATAAATATAATTATGGTTAATTAATCTAGTTAAGTTTTCTAAGTTAGACTTATTATGTCTCCTTATGAATTAATTAACTAAAAGTAAAATTATTGGATAAGTCAGCATTTCGACGGACGACCAAAATTTACTTACACATGAGCTTAAGTATTAACTATTTTTTTTTGCAATTTTATATAACATACCAACGGGAGATTTTTGTAGCTTGTTATTCTCTGTAATTAACTCCTTTATCGAATTTGGTAATTCTTTAAGCTTAGGTGGATCTAAAACTTGATCTAGTGCATAAGCAGCTAATCCCCATACTGGGTAGCCAGTAGCTACTGATGTTATGGCAAGAGTTCCAGTAACTAACCATGAACCAACGTCACTACCTACAAATTTCCATTTCTTTGCTTTTAGGGGTTAATTCCATATAGCGCTGGTTTATCAGCATTACCCGTTACATCTCTTATACAGCAAGACTTATAGAGCGAGCATTAATAGTTTCATCCTCTAACAACAATTTCGCA
>NZ_JBGORX010000012.1:0-70327 GCF_044626755.1 Legionella lytica
GTAAAATTACCATTAGAGGATGAAACTATCAATGCTCGCTCTATAGACCTTGCTGAATAAGGGGTGTAGACGATGATGCTGATAAACCAGCGCTATATGGAATTAACCCCTGATAATAACCCTGCTGTTCGATTTGAAACAGTTAAGGGTAATGAGGAGCTGATTCTAACTCAGCTTGATGCACTTGATGAGCCTCCATCATTAAAAGCATTGAGAGCTGCTGTAAAAGCCAAATTACCACGTGTCGATTTACCCGAGATGGTACTTGAGATAGCCACACGTACTGGATTTGCGGATGGATTTACCCACATCAATGAAGGAAGTGCGCGTGCTGAGGATCTATTAATCAGTTTATGTGCTGAATTGCTAGCAGACGCTTGCAATACTGGATGAGAACCGTTTGTTCGTGAGGACATACCTGCTTTAAAAAGAGATAGATTGGTATGGGTTGATCAAAATTATATTCGAAATGAAACGATAATGGCGGTCAATGCCATTTTAGTTTCTGCTCAAAATCAAATTCCATTAGCTAAGAAATGGGGCGGAGGCGATATTGCATCGGCTGATGGCATGCGCTTCGTTGTACCGGTTAGAACAGTGCACGCTGCTCCAAATCCAAAATATTTTAAATCAGGTCGTGGTGTCACTTGGTACAATCTAATCTCTAATCAACGAACTGGCTTAAATGCTGTAACAGTACCTGGCACTTTACGTGATAGCCTAATATTGTTAGGCGTTGTTCTTGAGCAACAGACGGAATTACAGCCAACGCGGATCATGACAGATGCAGGCGCATACAGTGATATTGTATTTGGACTGTTTCGTTTGTTGGGACTTCGTTTCAGTCCGCGATTGGCTGATATGGGTGGTGCTAGATTCTGGCGGATTGATCCGTTGGCTGATTATGGAAAGCTCAATGTACTTGCAAAAAGTCGTATAAATATAAATCTTGTTCCTCCTGAGTGGGATGATATTTTACGTTTATTGGCTTCATTAAAACTCGGGAGAGTTCCCGCAGAAGGCATTATGCGCACTCTTCAAGTTGCTGATAAACCAACTCGTTTAGCCAAAGCAATTGCCGAAATTGGGCGAATTGACAAAACTATCCACATGCTCAATTATCTTCATGATGAGTCATTCCGTCGTCAGACTTTGGTACAACTAAATTTGGGCGAAGGCAGACACAGTTTAGGTCGTTCTGTTTTTCATGGTAAGCGAGGAGAACTTCATCAGCGGTATCGTGCAGGGCAAGAAGATCAGTTAGGTGCCCTTGGACTGGTTTTAAATATCATTACACTTTGGAACACTATTTACATGGATGCTGCCATTAATCAATTACGACAAGAAGGCTTCCCCGTATACGATGAAGATGTAGCCAGACTGTCCGCATATGGATATGGTCATATTAATATGCTCGGACGATATTCCTTTGCCATGCCAGATGAGGTAAAACGTGGTGAGTTAAGGCCATTAAGAACAACAGAAAAGCCTTAAGTCGGTTGGCTGTTCCATTGCTCCCCAAGCCCGGAAATAGACAACCGACCGTGTTTGCAGGTCACCCAAACCATGTTCAGCTGGCCTACAAAACCTTTCATTACCTTGATGCCTTCTTGAGCGATGAAGTGAAGTCCTTTGCCGCACGGTGTCATAAAAACACCAAAAGAAAAAATCGAACTACCCGTGCAAAATGGCATGGATGCCACCTGGTCGGAGTGATGCTGAACTCTATTATCGATGATGAAGAAGACTATATGCTGTTACCCCAATCAGAATATGAACAATTATCTAAATATTCCTTTAATAAAGTGCATGAGTATTTTGATGAAAACGAACCTATTGGTGGTTGGTGGGATCCTAAAAAACATCCATTCAGATAACCTTAAGCCTGCAATATCATCAAGAATAGTGAGTCACTAAAAAAAGAATGACTGAACACAATTTATTCGATAGAATGATCAAGATTTAACCGTTCCAGGAAAAGCGCTCGGTTGATTGTTGTTTCAAACCAAATTAAGGAAACGTGGTAATGAGTAACATTCTGAATATTAAAAATCAATTTCCCCCCTCAATGAGCAACCTTAATACCTTATTTTCAGGGTTTTTATACTTTGCCTCAAAAACCGCAGATACACCGCAATCCAATACGTAAAAAAGGTACTGGTAATTAACTCAATAATTATGAGGTTTCCCGTCACCATGCTTATCTTAAGCTTAACCTGATAATCATGTGACATTATTTCTATTTTAAAAAAGTGGATGACCCATTCGTTGTAAGGAAGAATCATGGCGTATCAAAAATTGGAACTTGAGTTGGATTCTGATCTTCATCAGTCAGAGAATATAGAGCAGGACAATCTGACTCAGAAAACAAAAAAAGATAAAGAACGTTTTGAAAAGATGGTAACGACTCAAAATAAAATACAAAAAATTAAAGCAGATCTTAATAAACTGATTCAATCAATGAATAACAATCCTAGTTGGCTGTCTCGTGCTGCAAGTTTCTGGAATGAAATCCCCTTGTGGCAAAAAATTACCGCAGGTGCAGTGCTCACCATACCTTTTTTGATGATTGGACTCATGGCAAATCTAGCAGCTCTTATTACGCTCAGTATTGTTACGGTAATTGTTTATACAGTCAGTAGTATTCTTCTTGAAAATCATCAGAGTCAAAATACAGACAATAGCGAACAATTAAATGCAGGAATTTCAAGTCTTGTTGACCTGCTGGATACGGTTATTTCAACTTTAGATCTCCTGCGCGAACAACTGGCCATTGAAATTGATGCATTTCAGAAAGAAAATGAACGTCTAACCGAGAGTGTTCAACAATTTTGTGAGCAAATTAAAACATTAAAGTCACAAATCAGTGAGTTGAATGATACCGAAAAGGCACTGCGTGCAACTCAGATTGAACTCGAATTGACTGCCAAAACGCTTAAAGGCTCTATTGAGGAACAGTCTCAAGCTTTAGAAAACACTCAAAAGGAATTAGAGCAGGTTGTTCTGGCGTATAAAGACAATCAGAATCAGTTATCTGATAAAATTAAAGAACTTGATGACATTAAACTAAAAATGGGTAAAGAGGTTGATCAGGCACAATCGATTACCCTTGTTCTGAGAAGTACTGTGGAGGCCTTATCAAAAACGGTCATTGCAGATGAAGAACAAAGAACTTCCTTTCAATTAAGACTCAATGAGTTTCTTACCAATAAAGAAAAAAGTTTTGATCAGGTTGCGGAACGAATATGTGAGGCCGAACGCAAACTCGCAGTGGTTACGAAACAATTAGAACAAAGCAATCAAAGGTATCGCAAATTGTTAGACAGGCAGGAACAACAGATTATTCGTCTGGAGCAACTGGATGCAGAACAATCCAATGAGGTGCAAGAGTTAAGTAATGAGGTTAAGCCTAGCATCAATGGGTTTTATGCAATTAAAAAAGAACCTCCTTTTTTGGCAGTCTCCACCTATGGGACTCCGATGGTTGCTGTAGTATAACAGGGGCTATTCTTCTTTGAAGACGGTGTTGGAATAGGTAGTGTCTTGAAATTAGAATATCTGTATAGGGAAAACCCATCAATGAATGCCTTTTTTGGCAATTATTTTGAACTAAAACGAGTAAGCCAACATGGAAATAAGAACAGTAGCTTTTGAATCTGAGTTAATTATTACTTTGGAGAACAATCAAAAGGTGGTGATTACCCCTTTTAAAACCCATGAACCTGGAAATTTCAAATTGGGAATTGATGCGCCTAAACAGGTGAGCATTAACAGGCAGGAAATTTATTTAAGAAAACAGGAACAATTAAAGAAAGAGAAGGGGAAGACATAAACTGATTCCTGATGGCTTTTGTTATCAGGAGATGAGTGGATTTTTATTAGCATTTATTCTGGAAATAATAAGGCTTGATGGTTTCATAAAGCAGGTCGTTAAGGTGGTGTATCACTCGATGCATTAAAATATCATGGGTATCGGTGAATTGATGGGCGATTACATCACTGACTGCATCAGTCGTTTGTTCTTCTTTGGCCAGGATTAACAGTAGATGCTCTGGTTGTGTGGAAAGAAATTCATTAATTAGCGGGCGAAGCAGTTCTTGCGTCACCTCTTTTCTGGATAAATAAATTAAACACTCGCGCTCAAGCGCATGAAACAATTTTTTATTCATGGAGTATTCCTTTGCAACCAGCCCTCAATATAGGTGATGGTTTCTTCTATAGTACTTACTGCCTGATGATGTCGAAAACCAACAAGTTTAATCAGCACCAGTACCGCTTAACCAATATGCTGATTAGCACCCAGGATTTGCGTTATAAAACCAGTGTCGTCGTAACCAAAATGCTACGTTCACGAGTGAAATTAGCACAGGCACCTCAACAAGGGGGCCTATAACTGTTGTGAATGCGATGGCAGAGTTAAGTCCAAAAGCAGAAATGGCTACAGCAATAGCCAATTCAAAATTATTACTTGCTGCCGTAAATGAAGTTGCCGTTGTTTTCTCATAGCTTGCTCCGATGATTTTTCCCATTGCAAAACTGACAAAAAACATCACAACAAAATAAATAGCCAAGGGAATGGCAATACGAATCACATCAAATGGAAGTTGTAACACCATCCCGCCTTTCAAAGAAAACATCGCCAAAATCGTAAAAAGCAGAGCAACAAAGGTAATAGGAGAAATTTTTGGTAAAAAATTGGTTTCATACCAAGCTAGACCTTTTCGCTTTATCAATACAAAGCGAGTCAGAAATCCAGCAAAAAAAGGAATACCAAGATAAATAAAAACACTTTCTGCAATTGTCATAAAATGAATGTGAACTATTTGCCCTGTCATGCCAACCAGGGGTGGTAAAACTGTTAGAAAAAACCAGGCATAGACACTAAAAAACAACAGTTGAAAAATACTGTTAAATGCCACTAATGCCGCAGCATACTGATTATCTCCTTCGGCTAGTTGATTCCAGACAATCACCATGGCAATACACCGTGCCAAGCCAATGAGAATGAGTCCGGTCATGTATTCGGGATAACCATGTAAGAACAAAACAGCAAGGCCAAACATGAGAAATGGTCCAACAAGCCAATTTTGAATCAATGATAATAGAAGAATATGCCAATCTTTGAACACCAATGGTAATTCTTCATATTTAACCCTGGCCAAAGGAGGGTACATCATTAAGATTAGGCCAATCGCTATAGGAATATTGGTGGAACCAATAGATAAGGAATTTAAAAATTTTGGCGTGCCTGTAAAGATAGAGCCGATAACAACGCCTACAGCCATTGTCATGAAAATCCATAATGTTAGATATCTATCTAAAAAAGAAAGACGATGATTACTGCAAGTGGTCATGACAGCAACTCCTTTTCTATTCGTTGTTTCAGTTGATTAAATACAGCTTCAAATGATGTATTAATTCTCATTTCAGAGCCTTCTACTTTGGCAGGATCAGGAATACTCCAATGGAGTTTCTTTGGTTGACCAGGGAAAATGGGACAGCTTTCACTAGCCGCCTGGTCACAGACAGTAATGACTAAATCAATAGATTCTGATTTAAATTCATTCCAGGATTTACTGCGAGGTGTATTTGGTTTGATACCATGGCGAGCAAGAGTTTCTATCGCTTTCGGATGTACGCTTCCGGTCGGGGCGCTACCTGCGCTAAAAGCCAGATAGCGATCATTCGAGTAATAATTAGTTATTGCCTCGGCCATAATGGACCGACAAGAGTTACCTGTACAAAGAAATAATAATTTAACTGGCTCCGTATTCATTAATCACAACATCCCTTTGTTTTTAACGGTGTATCATAGCAAGAGGTTGATGTCTTTTTGGTAGGCATTGAGCACGAACTTTCTGTTGTATTATCTCCAGAAAAAAATTGAGCATCCTCCATAGTATGATAGGCTTCCCATGCGATTCCAGTAGGGTCACTCACCCATGATTTTTCTGATTTCGCATAACAACACGTTGTTTCACCGTCACTATGGGTTGAAATATTAGCTTGAGAAAATTGGTTTCTCAGTGCGTCTAATTCGGCGGCATCATCCACTTGAATGCCTAAGTGTTCCACACCATGTTTTCCAGCACGGGTTGAAATAGCAAAATTAATACACGGGTCTTCCAGCATCCACTTGGCATAATCGGAATTAACTTTTATTGGCTTGGCTCCAAATAGGGCATTGTAGAAACGAATGCTATCAGCAAGGTTCTCAACACCAATATGAATATGAAAACGTTTCATGACTTACTCCTTTTTAGAATTACAGTAATCAGTTAATTCAATAACTAGACAATCTTGTTTCCCAGGTTGTTGAATTTGAACTTGTTGTTTGCTGCAACAATCCTGAACCATGAAGGTGATAAAATCGCGCATTAACTCAAAATTTGCTGAATAAAATACATAACGCCCTTGACGATAGGACGTGACAATTTGGGCATTAGACAAATGGCTTAAGTGAAATGATAGGGTATTGTGTAAAATACCCAACTCATCGCCAATTGCTCCTGCGGATAACCCTTCTGGTCCCGCTTGAACAAGCAATAGAAACACTTGCAAGCGAGTTTCCTGAGAAAGGGTATCGAATATTTTTAGTGAATTTTTTATGTCCATACTTCTAGAATAGTAGAAACATTTAATTTAGTCAATCTGCCATTTAAAATATGAATTTTCCTGCCAAATAAATATAAAACTTACAAAATTCTAAGGATAACCCTGTTTAGTGCACGTGAAAAATAAGATGGTGAAGATTCGCTGAGGAAGTTTTGTTAAATAGTCTGGCCAATAGAAAACCATGGGCAAGTATATTTTTATTAGCTTTTTAGTAGCATTTTGTATCCTTGACATATACCCCATCCAGGTATATACCTATAGGGGTATATAGGAGAAAAAATTATGCCCAAACATCCAGAGCATCATCAGGAATTATCCCGACTAAATCGAGTGACAGGCCAACTTGAAGGTATTAAGCGGATGATTGAAGAGCAGCGTTATTGTGTGGATATTTTGTCGCAATTGCGTGCTGTTCGTAATGCGGTAAAAACTATTGAACTTGGCGTGCTTGAGCGCCATGTTTTAAATTGTCTTAATGAGGTTGCTTGCCATGGCAGTCAGGAATCGCGTCAGGAAAAAATGGATGAGATAATGGGCTTGCTTAAAAAATACGATTGAGGTGAATGATGAGTACACATAACCACAAAACCGAGCACACCAAAGAGGAGCACAGTTGTTGTGCTCATCAACATAAAAACCCTCCTATGCCTATTGTTGATAAAGAGACAGGAAATACAATGTATACCTGCCCAATGCATCCGCAAATCCGTCAAGAAAAACCAGGTACTTGTCCCATTTGCGGAATGGCCCTTGAGCCTGAATTAGTGAGTTTAACAGAGCAAAAAAATCCTGAATATCAGGATATGTTTTGGCGTTTCATTGTGGCATTTGTCGCCAGTATTCCCATTGTGATTTTAGCGATGGGTGAACGCTGGTTGAGCGCATCGATTCCAGTGCCTTTATCCTTATGGCTTCAAGCAATGCTTGCCACAGTGGTGGTTTGGGGTTGTGGCTGGCCATTCTTCGTTAGAGGTTGGCAATCGCTTCGATCACAACGATTGAATATGTTTACTCTAATTGCCTTAGGTACGGGAGTTGCCTGGGGGTATAGTTTAGTAGTAGTTATTTTCCCCCAATGGTTTCCCCTTCATTTGCAAGAAAATGGGATGATTCCTGTATATTTCGAAGCGGCAGCAGTCATTACGACTCTGGTGCTTTTAGGTCAAGTATTGGAGTTGAAGGCGCGAGAGCGCACAGGAGATGCTATTCGCGCATTGCTTCATTTAAATCCTACAGTCGCTCACCGATTAAATGATCATGACAAAGATGAGGATATTACGCTTGATGAGGTGCGCGTAGGGGACAGATTGCTAGTGCGTCCGGGTGAAAAAATCCCGGTTGATGGGGAGTTGATTCAGGGTCAAAGTGATGTCGATGAGTCCATGCTAACCGGTGAGCCTATGCCTGTGGCAAAAGAAATAGGTAATCACGTCATTGGCGGGACACTCAATCAACAAGGAAGCTTCATTATAAAAGCCGCCCAGGTGGGCAAAGATACGTTACTTGCTCGTATTATTATCCAAGTCAGCGAAGCGCAACGCAGTCAAGCTCCTATTCAACGGTTGGCCGATGCTGTTTCAGCCTGGTTTGTGCCATTGGTTTTAGGGATTGCAGGGCTTTCGTTTCTCGTCTGGTTTTTAATAGGGCCTGAGCCTTCTTTAAGTTATGGACTAATTGCTGCTATTTCCGTACTGATTATTGCCTGCCCTTGTGCTTTGGGGCTTGCAACACCTATGTCGATCATGGTGGGGATTGGTGAAGGCGCACGACGTGGTATCTTAATTAAAAACGCAGCTTCTTTAGAGCAATTACGAAAAGTCGACACACTTGTTGTGGATAAAACAGGAACATTGACTCAAGGCCATCCAGCGTTAACCCAAATTATCCCAAGTAAGAATTGGCAAGAAAATGAACTGTTGCGTCTTGCGGCATCCCTTGAGCGTCATAGCGAACATCCACTGGCTAAAGCCTTACGTGATGAAGCGCTAAAACGCCAAATTACTCTGGAAGAGGCTACAGATTTTATTGCAGTCAGAGGTAAAGGCGCTCAAGCCAAAATCAATGATGCGATTATTGCCATTGGCAATGCCCATTGGTTGTCTGTTCCTGATGATGAGATTCCTGATGCGGCATTAACAGCACAAAAAGAGGGAGCTACTGTGATTTATATGACGGTCAATAAACAATTAGCCGGTGTCTTTACAGTAGCCGACCCTATTAAAGAGTCGAGCCAACATGCGGTCGCCTCCTTATTAAAAAAGGGCATTCAGGTCATCATGCTCACCGGTGATAATGCCATGACAGCTAAAGCGGTGGCTCAACACGTAGGCGTTCATAACGTCATTGCTGAAGTATTGCCGGATGAAAAAAGCAATGTGATTCGCGAACTACAACGAAAAGGACATGTGGTCGCAATGGTTGGTGATGGCGTTAATGATGCGATTGCTTTGGCAACAGCAGATATTGGTATTGCGATGGGAACGGGTAGTGATGTAGCGATTGAAAGTGCTGGTATGACGTTATTATCGGGCGATTTAAATAAGCTTTTGGAAGCCTATGAGCTCTCCGTGCATACGGTAAAAAACATCCATCAAAATCTCTTTTTTGCCTTTATTTATAATGCACTGGGTGTGCCTGTCGCGGCAGGTGTTCTTTATCCACTAACAGGGTTATTGCTTAACCCGATGATAGCTGGCGCTGCTATGGCGCTAAGTTCCGTGTCAGTGATTGTCAATGCGTTGCGTTTGCGCCATAAACTGGCATGATAGAACAAGAATAACTCTATAAAAAAAACAATGTATTTTAGGGACAGAGTATACATCATGATGAATCAAAGCTGGGGCTTTAAGTATTGGGTGGTGAGCATTATGGTGCTAATGCCAGTCCTAGTGTATGCCAAGCCTCCTTTAGGTCTTAAAGAGCTCACCCAGTTGGCTATTCAACACAACAAAGATTTAAAAGCAGCGCGTTTCGCCATTGCAATTGCCGAGGCTCGTCTGATTCAAGCAGGTTTATGGTCTAATCCGACTTTAAATTTAAATAATAATGATGATAGGGTATTTAATAACGAGGGCGAATATACTCGCAGCATCAGTTTTAACCAAGCTTTTCCCATCTCCGGCCGTATAGCGAAGCAAAAAACCATCGCGCGTATCGATATTGTTCGCGCACAAGCTGAGGTTTTTGAGGCAACACGCCTACTCAATGCAAAAGTCGCGAATGCCTATTATGCAGTGGTAGTTGCCGAAAATCGCATGCAACAACTTAATTATCTACAAAGCATTAATCAGGAATTGGTGCGTGTCATTCATAACCGTTATCATGCAGCTGAGATTTCTAAATTGGATGATAACTCTGCTCGCATCGAATACGCACGCATTAAACAAGAAAAACAACTTTTAAAAAGTCAGTTGATTAGCCAATACGCACTCTTAAATCAACTGATAGGACAAGCCCCTAATACACCGTTGTCAATTCAAAAAACCATTAAGATAGCAAAAAATAGCCCTTCTTTAGAAGTGCTTACTCAGTACGCCTTGAATCACCGTCCTGACAGACGCAGTTTATTTCTCACAGGCCAACGTGCAATGGCTGATAGACGCCTGGCACAAGCTGAACGTTTTGCCGATTGGAATGTAGGTGTTGGGGTAGCGCAAGATAAAATTGTGGTGGAAGGAGCGCCTCCCCAACAAGCAGACCGCACCTTAGGTATTTCGTTATCGATTCCACTGCCGCTATGGAATCGTAACCAGGGAAGAGTTTTAGAAACAAGTGCAACAGGCACCCAGGCAATGATGTCCATTGATGCCTTAAATCTTACTATTGAAACAGAAGTCGCCAGCAATTACGGTCAACTTAATGCACTTAAAACAAGTGTGGTACAAACGCAAGGAACCTCTCTTCGTTTAGGACTTGAGAATGTGACACTTGCCCGTGAAGCCTACCAAAATGGGCAAGTCTCTTTTCTTAACGTCTTGCAAGTCCAACGGCAACAAAACGAGGTACAAATGGCCTACTTAACGACCGTGGGGCAGTATTTTCAATCCTATGTCGCCTTATGTACCGCTATTGGAGCACCGCATTCAAGTGGATTCTGTTCTTATTTATCCCCAACCAAGGAAGTGACCAAATGATTCATGCATCTCATCGTATCTGTCAAAGGGTAGGGTTTCTTTTTTTGCTGGGCGCTCTCTTTCATCCCTCATGCCTGATGGCGCATGGAGAGGAAATTGAAGTAAATGAATCGGGTCCTGCACAGACTGTTACACTGACGCCTGAACAAACAAAGATGTTGGACATTGAGGTGTCTCAAGCAACTCCTCGTCCTATGGGTGAGTATTTGACATTAAATGGTCAAATCCAATTGTTACCCAACGCACAAGCCGATGTCAGTGTACGCATTAGTGGTGCTGTGACTGAACTGGTTGCCAATTTAGGCGATACAGTGACCAAAGGACAAGTCTTGGCCACGGTGCAATCTCGTTTAATTGGCGATCCTCCACCCAGTGTGGCGGTCAAAGCGCCCATATCAGGTGTTATTGATGCACGCAATGTCAATTTAGGACAAGCAGTAGAACCTAATACCGTTTTGTTTCACATCAGTAACCGCGCGCAATTGTTGGCCATTGCCCAAGTGTATGAAGAAGATTTAGGTAAAATTAAAGTAAGCCAAGACGTCAATGTACATGTTTTAAGCTATCCAAAACGGGTTTTTCCAGGAAAAATAACACTTATCGAACCCAATTTAGATCCCTTAACGCGCAGTGTGAACGTACAAATCGGGCTGGATAATAAAGAAGGACTACTAAAGCCTGGTATGTTTGTGCGTGCCAATGTGGTATTACGGTTTACCCAAGCGGCACTCACTATACCTAATAACGCCGTACTTGAAATCGACAATGCTACTTTTGTTTTTGTAAAGAATGGCAAAGCTTATGACCGAACGGTAATCAGTATTGGCGCTCGTGATGAGAAGTACACCGAAATTAAAGAGGGTTTGGTACCGGGTGATGAGGTGGTGACTCAAGGAAATCGCCAATTGTATACTTTATCCTTAAGCGGTGGCGGCACCCAGAAAAAGGGTGAGAAGGAGTCCCACTAATGTTTACTCGATTAATTGCTTGGTCAATCCATAATCGTCTTTTGATTTTAGCCTTAACGCTTGTTCTTTGTCTTTTAGGTGGTTACACCTTAAAACAAATGCCGGTGGATGTATTTCCGGAGTTTGCTCCACCGCAAGTTGTTGTACAAACCGAAGCGCCTGGCATGGCAACCCAAGATATTGAAACGCTGATTACCTATCCATTGGAAAGTGCCATTAATGGCACGCCAGGGGTTGCTAGTGTACGTTCTAAAACCTCCGTTGGTTTATCAACGATTACGGTGGTTTTTGATGATAAAACTGATATTTATCGAAATCGGCAACTCGTTAATGAGCGTATTCAACAAGTGAGCAACAGACTTCCCCCAGGCGTAAATCCACCGGTGATGCTCCCCGTTACCTCAGCTGTTGGCTGGCTTGTAAAATATGCCTTAATCAGTGATACACAAAGTCCTGAAACATTACGTACGATTGCGGATTGGACAATTAGACCCAGGATTTTGGCGTTAGGCGGGGTCGCATCTGTTGTGTCCATTGGCGGAGAGGTGAAACAATACCAGGTGCGTTTAATTCCTGAACGGATGCTTGCGTATGCTATTACCATTGAAGAGGTACGGCAAGCGTTAACAACAGCCAACCAAAATGTGCCTGGTGCCTTTGTTCACCAAGCAGGTAGCGAGCTTGTTGTAGGGACGATGGGACGAATCCAATCCTTGGAGGATATTAAAAAAACCGCCATTACCGTACGAAAAGGGGTTCCCATCACTATCAATAACGTGGCAATAGTCGCCTTTGGTGGGGAAATTAAGCGCGGAGATGGTGCGTATAATGGGAAGCCTGCGGTGATTGGCACTATTTCTAAAGCATTTGGTGCCGATACGGTGACAACGACCGCCAAAGTGGAGGAGGCATTAGAACACATTAAAAAAACACTTCCCGCAGGGGTTGAGTTAAATACCGAGGTCTTTCGTCAAGCCAATTTTATTGAATCTGCAATTCATAATTTAACCCGCGCCCTTTTGGAGGGCGCCATTATTGTTATTGCCATATTATTTGTGTTTTTAATGAATTGGAGAGCTTCATTCATTACGTTTCTTTCCATGCCTGTATCCTTTGTTATTGGTTTATTAGTATTGCACTATTTTGGCATTGGTATTAACTCGATGACGCTAGGTGGGATGGCCATTGCCATTGGGGAGGTGGTGGATGATGGCATCATCACCGTAGAAAATGTGGTGCACCGATTAAGAGTAAACCGCACAGATGCCCATCCACTACCCGCCATCGAAGTCGTCTTTGACGCCGTTCTTGAGATACGAAGCTCAGTCGTATATGCCACCATTATTATTAGTCTCGTCTTTCTGCCCATTTTCTTTCTGTCAGGAATTGCTGAGCGCATTTTTAGTCCTTTAGCCATTGCATATATTGCTTCTGTCTTGGGCTCACTCATAGTGTCCATTACCATGGTACCTGCTCTTTGTTATCTCTTATTGGTTCGAGGTCAGGAAAAAACACGCGATACTGAGGTGAGTTTGCATGCATTGTCTCAGCGAGAGCGTCACTACGGATTAGAGCAAAAGGATGGGCAGGAGGCTGAGTCTGAAACACGTTTTGTAGTGGGGCTTAAGCGTTATTTTTTAATTGCATTACACTGGTCTTTAGCACACCTTAAAACGGTGGTTGCCATCGCACTGGCCGCTTTTTTGTTTGCCTTAGCCTTACTTCCTTTTTTTGGTACTTCTTTTTTACCGGAGTTTCATGAGGGAAATTTCATTGTGGCCATGAGTACCTTGCCTGGCACGTCGTTAGAAGAATCAATTCGCTTAGGGCAACAGGTGCAAAAAACCTTAATGCGCTACCCCCAAGTTATCTCTATTTCCCAACGTGCTGGACGAAGTGAGCTTGATGAAGATGCATTGCCCCCCAATGTCAGTGAATTTGATGTGCGTCTTGATTTTGATAAAGATAAATCCATGCCTCCTGATGAATTATTACGACGTATTCGCGCTGATTTAGCCAATATTCCAGGGACTGTTTTTAATGTTGGTCAATTTATTGCCCATCGTATGGATGAAGTGCTCTCTGGCGTTCGTGCGCAGGTGGCAGTGAAGCTATTTGGTGATAATTTATCCACGTTAAATGAGTTGGGACGCTCTTTAGAAGCAGTCTTAAAATCCGTTCCAGGTGTGGTCGATGTCAACAAAGAGCAGCAAATTAATGTGCCACAAGTCATTATAAAAATTGACCGTGAAAAAGCAACACGTTATGGCGTGAATGTGGGGCAGATTTCTGAAGACGTCCAGGTGCTTTTAAATGGGGTGAGTGTGTCGAGTGTTCTGGAAGGCCAGCGTACGTTTGATTTATACCTTCGTATGGATAAGACCGGTCGTGACAGCATTAAAGCGATTGAAAACATGCTCATTGATGCGCATGGTCAGGCAGAGGGAAATTTAGGCCAAATTCCTTTGCGTGCGGTGGCTGAAATTAAGGTCGAACCACAACCTTTTGCCATTAATCGGGAAAATGTCCAGCGGTTATTGGTGATTGGCTTTAACGTCCAGGGACGTGATTTAGGCAGCGTAATAGCAGAAGTAGAGCAAGAAGTGCAAGAAAAAATTAAACTTCCAGCGGGGTACTTTATTCAATACGGTGGCCAATTTGAAAGCCAGCAACAGGCTTCCAAAGTGATTCTGACCTTTGGTAGTTTGGTTATCTTTATTATGCTTATTTTGCTGCACAAAGCCTTTGGTACCTTTAGAGAAGCTCTGTTGGTCATGTTTAATTTACCTTTAGCGTTAATTGGTGGGGTCATTTCGCTCTATATCGCCAGTGGTGAGATGAGTGTGGCGGCAATGATTGGTTTTATTACCTTGTTTGGGATTGCCGCACGAAATGGGATTATTTTAGTTAGTCACTATAATCAATTGCGTTTGCAAGGAAAAACTCGTGAGCAAGTGGTTATTGATGGTACGCTCGATAGATTAGTGCCAGTGCTCATGACGGCAGCTACCGCAGCGCTTGGCCTTTTTCCACTCCTTTGGGGATCACCTGCCGGAAAAGAATTAGAACGGCCTTTAGCCCAAGTACTATTAGGCGGGTTATTGACGTCAACGGTGCTTAATATGTTTGTGGTACCGACAGTCTATAATGCCATCGAACAATGGCGCGAAAAACGAAGTGCTTTAAAGGATAAACAACGAGGAGAAACACTATGAAGCAAATACAGCGTAACAGTAAATCGGTATGGCTTAGTTTAATCATGAGCCTTTTTATTTGGACAATACCCTTAGAACTTTTTGCCAATACAAATGAACCTCCCAAAATAACTATCCCTTCCACTGTTCCTGCCATTTGGAAGGCTATAGAGGAACATAGTGCATCGATAAATCAGGCATTAAAAGAAAACCAATTAGCTTCCATTCATGAGCATGCGTTTGCTATTCGCGATTTAGTCAATGCACTTCCTGCTAAAAGCCTGGATTTATCGGATGAACAGAAAAAGACGTTGCAGAATAACTTAAGCTTTGTTGCGCAATTGGCTACACGTCTTGATAAAACAGGTGATGCAAACGATAAAGAGGGGACACAAGCGAATTGGGATAAATTGGAAAAGATATTAACTGGATTACGCGAGCTTTATCAAACCTCACAGTCTAATTAAGGATTACATTAGATGAAATTGTCTTATTGTGTTCAAGGAGTACTATTAAGTACGTTGGTTTTAGGACAGGCTCTTGCAAATCAAGAGCCTGTACCTCCTAAAGCGAGTGACCCTACAGTATTGTTGATTAAAAAATTCCAAACCGAAGTCGATGGGAAACCTGCCGAGTTGTTTCGCATTGAACAGCCCGATGGCACATGGGGATATAAAGGGGTCAAAGGTCAAGTATTTGATGCGATTGTAAAAAATCAAACGGATAAGCCGACTGTCTTACATTGGCATGGTCTTATTGTTCCTAATGATCAAGATGGGGTACCTTATGTGACGCAAGCACCTATTCCCCCAGGTGGCGAGTATCATTATCATTTCATACTTAAACAGTCTGGGACTTATTGGATGCATTCGCATCATGATTTACAAGTACAGCAATTTTTATCAGCGCCTTTGATTATCGCTGATCCAAACGATAAGGTGAGTGATAAAGAGGTTACTTTATTTATCGGAGATTTTAGTTTTAAAAAACCAGAAGTGATTCTAAGTGAGTTAAAAAAAGGGCAAATGACCCACATGCATCATGGCAATGGGATGTCTTCTATGCCTATGAATAATGCGGCACCTGATTTAAATGATGTCAATTATGATGCTTTTCTAACCAATTATAAAACTTTAAAAAATCCTCAAATCGTTCCTGTTCATCCAGGAGACACTGTTCGATTACGTTTCATTGCGGGTTCTGCAATGTCCAATTTTTTTATAAATACAGGTATTTTGAAAGGAGAGGCAATCGCACTCGATGGCCAATCGATTCAACCGGTACAATCCGAGCAATTTCAACTGGCTGTGGGACAACGACTTGATGTCCTGGTGACTATTCCCCAGGGTGAAGCGGCATATCCTATTCTTGCTCAAGGCGAGGGGACTCAGATGCAAACTGGTTTAATACTCGCAACGCCTAAAGCGATTATTCCTAAACTTAATGAAAAAAGTTCAAGTAAAGCAGGGGCTTTAAATTATGATCAGGAGTTTCAATTTAAAGCATTACACCCACTGTCTGATAAAACACCAGGCCAAATCTTAACCGTTAATCTAGAAGGCGATATGATGCGCTATATATGGACTATTAATAACCAAAAATGGCCAGACATCAAACCTTTAATCGTTGCTGGAAATAAACGCGTCGAAATGGTCTTTAACAATAAAACCACCATGGCTCATCCTATGCATTTGCACGGTCATGTATTTGAAGTAACTGAGATTGATGGTAAAAAAATAAAGAATGGCTTGTTGCACGATACGGTTATTGTGTTGCCGAAATCAACAGTGAACATTCAATTCGATACTGATAATCCTGGTAATTGGATGATGCATTGCCATATGTTGTATCATCAAGAAACGGGCATGATGACGCTGGTGAATTATCAAGATATTAAATTGCCAAAATTAATGATGCACCATTCGTTGTAAGCTCCATTGCAGTATCTGCAAGGAGCTTGAACATTAAGCCATTTTTTCGCATTCTTCAGCACATTGATAACATGCATCGGCACATCGCTTGCAGTGTTCCATGTGCTGATGCTTACTGCATTCATCGCCGCAAGCACGGCAAATTTTAGCACATAATCCACAAATTTCTTTAGCAAAGGATGAACCCCTGGCCATCATCTCTGCTGCAAGGGCGCAGATTGCTGCACAATCACGATCCAATGTAATACAACAGGCCAAGTCTTTACGGTTGTCTTCTTCGCTGCAAGCCGTTGCGCAATGCTCACATTCAGCCACACATTTTTGGCAGGCTTTAATACAGGCCTCATACTGTTGGTGGGACATGCTATTCTCCTTTTGATGGTTCATTTGCATACCATTGATTACGCCATGTTTTTAATTGCTCAATTTCTTTTTGTTGGGTGTCAATGATTTTCTGAGCCATTTCTTTGATTTCAGGATGTGTTGCATTTTTTAAAGCATCTTCTGCCATCATAATGGCAGCTTCGTGGTGAGGTATCATCATATCAATGAAGCGTTTATCGTATTGATTATCTTTCTTACCTAGCTTCTCCATCATCATTTGATCCATGGCACTTTGGCATTTGGTCATTGAGCCCATCATACAAGCACAATTCTCTTTTGCCCAAAGTGTATTAGGGATTGTAATAGTAAGCGCAAGACTGCTGATAATTAATAATTTTTTAAACATTAGGCTTCTCCTTGTCCAGTTTAAAGAAATGATTTAATGGTTCCTTTTCGAATTATTTAGGAACTCAATAATTTTTATTACATCTTTTTTAGTGAAGGGCTTACGAAAGACTCGCTCCTTCTTCTCTTCTGATAATGCATAATCTTCGTATGAAGATAAACCCATAATAGGTGCTTCTTTGCTAATATGCCAATTGTTCTTAATTTGATGAATCAAAGTGTTTCGATGATTAAGGTTTATATCAATTAAAATAAGATCGTATAGCTTAGCGGTTATGTACTCCATTGCAGATTCAAAATCCGAAGCCAAATCTATGTGATGCTCCAGATCCAAGAATTGTGAGCGAATAACGATTCGTGCTGCCAATGAAGGCTCTACTATTAAAAAAGAATAAGACTTTGGCATGAAATTTCTAACTTAATAAAATGAGGCGCATACTACAGTATATTTGCTCCCTACAATAATTCTAGAGTAATTATCACTTATGGTCATTCCAGTGATTGATTATAATGCAAGGCAGCGAGGGAATGAATCTTAGCATTTACCCAGGCTTTTTAAGTGGAATTTCTAAAAATGTCACAAACCGCATCAGCGCAGGCACAGGATTAACCAGTCTCAAGAATGGTCGTGCCTATGATGAATATCTGGATAATGCGGATGTGAATGTTTTATAGCATCATGATGATGTGGATGAGTATGGGGCTCCTCACCATCCCAAGGAACGTCATGGGTATGTTGGTGATGTTTATCATGAATATGATTGTGTTCATGGTTAAGTAGTTCATGCGTATGTCCGTGGACATGGTGTTCCGTGAGATGTAGCCATACGCCAATTCCCATTAAGCTTGCGGCAAGCCAAAACAAAATTGAGGGTGTTTCTTGAAAAAACAGAATGGCAATTGCCGCCCCAATAAAAGGAGCTGTTGAAAAATAAGCTCCTGTTCTTGCTGTACCAAGTCCCCGTAAAGCCAGTACAAATAGAACCAAGCTGATTCCATAGCCAATAAAACCGACTAGAAAAGCGTAACCTACTACTAGCCCAGAAGGGAGTGTCATATTTAAACCAAGGGCAAGGCTTATATTCACGATGCCTGAAACGAGCCCTTTACTTCCCGCAATGAACAATGGATCGCCGGCAGAAACTTTACGGGTAAAATTATTGTCAATCGCCCAACATAGGCATGCTCCCGCAATGGCTAAAGCTCCTGGCATATTTTGTTGGGTGGCTTCACCTTGTGGCCAAGATAATAGAATGCCACCAGCTACAATAAAAATCATACCAAGTACAATTCGAGAAGCTGTGCTCTCCTTAAAAACTACCCAGGCTAATAACGCGGTGAGTACGGCTTCAAGGTTCAATAGTAGTGACGCAGTTGCAGCACTTGTTTGCTGTAGGCCAAACAGTAACAATATTGGTCCCAAAATTCCACCAAAGCTGATGGCAGCGATTAGCCACAACCAATCAACTTTTAATAGTCCTGAATGACTCCAGCCCCGGTCTTTAACTAAACGCGTTAAAATTAATCCGATCCCGCTACCCGCATACAATAATCCCGCAAGCAGTACGGGGGATACCTGTCCCACAAGTTGTTTAGCAAAAGGCGTACTGGCTCCAAAGAACATTGCAGCACCAAGTGCTGCGATAGTTGGGGAAATTAGTCGAAAGCGCCTCATCTATAATCTCTCCTGATAAAACAAGCTATAAATACACTTGGATTGAAATAACATAAATTGAAATAAGATCTGCAAAATTACATGACGGTGTTAAAAAATATTTTCTTAAGTTTAAATCAAATAGGCATTCCATAGCCATCTTCCGACTATTCCTAGAATGAACAGCCACAATAGAACAATAATCACGGCAAATCCCCATCTTTTTGGCAATGATTCGCCCTTATTGATAGCTATTGCAGCGCGACTATTACACTCATCCCAAATGTCTTTAGGTATTAATTTAATCGTAAGGTAAATACCTAGCGGTATAATTAATAGATCATCCAGAAAACCTAAAATTGGGATGAAATCAGGAATAAGATCTATGGGGCTTAATGCGTAAGCTAAGGTTATAAACGCCACTAATTTTGCTTTCCAACTTACTCTGGGATCACGTTTAGCAAAATACAACACCCAAATATATTTCTTCATGGATAAGGAAATTTTTTTTAATGTGTTCATAATCAGTGGCCTTGAAATAGCTCTTAAAGGATTAGGGGGTAATCCCCCCGAAAAATAACTGGTGCCAAAAGTAGAATTTTCTCGTAAACTATATACAGGATACTCTTATGAAAAAATCAAAATTTACAGACACTCAAATCCAATCAATTCTAAAACAAGCTGAAGCTGGCACGCCTGTTTCGGAGCAGCGCGTAGATTCATGAAGACTTTAGGATTTGAGAGAAATTCAGTGACCATGCGTTAGAGCTAATTATTAAAAACAACTGCAATAATAATGACTAACACACCAAGTGCTTGGCGAAAATAGTTAACCCCACTTGTTATCTCTAGCCATGCCCAGGTAAAGATAAAGCCAAAACTGAGCAAGTTAAAAAAATTATGGATTTTTGGTTGATTATTGCTCCAAAGCAAATTCAATATTGTAAGTATCAGCCAGCAAATGAGTGGCAAATTAGGTGCTTGGAATATAACAATCTGGTCTTTACTGTTTTTAAAAAAATCTAGAAATTTAAACATGTCTTAATTTCCTGATATCAAATTTGTTTACCGATTTTACATGAACCCCTATCTTGGGTGATGCCCATTGAATAAGCAATATCTTTCCTAAATCGATAAATGTGGCTTGTGCATTATTTAAATTCTTAAAAGTAAGTACATAAACGTGTTCCTTTATTTCTAAGCTACCATTTTCAACTAAATCGGATAAATCGACGATCATTGTTCATTGATGTTTATTAGGCTTTAATAAAATAGTAGAGGTAGTTACACGAGGATTAGAATTTTTATCATTAAAATTACACATTTTACATACCAATATAATAGGCTCATTATTTGTACAGGATGTTGAAGCATTTAAGGTACAAGTTAATAATAATTTTGTAGGGCAATTTAACAGTCTTATCATCTCGCCACCAAGATTAATTATTTCTAATTGTAGTTTCATTTATAATATCATATTTGGGGCAGATAACGTACCTTATCTACCCCAAATGAGGTAAAATGAGAAAAACACTCATGGAGCATGTCTTGAATTTATTGGATGACCAAAATAACAAAAATCGGAAGTTTGGGGTAGATAAGATTTTCCATCCATTGGATGTTCATTTTGATACCAATTCTTTGTCAGCCTGGTTGTCATTTTATGTTCAGGTTCATGTCAAAGGTGCACCGGAAAAAACAGTCCAGGCGAAACAAAAAGATTTATCTAAATTTTTAAATTTTTTTCAGGTCGAAGTAGGGCACGACCAGGTAGATAATTGGACACCAGCAGTAAGTAAACAATTTCAACGTTCCTTATGCAATACCATTTCGGAGAAAACCGGAAAAGCATACAAAGCGACTTCCATTAATCGGACAATGGCAACAATTCGTCATGCAGGCCGATGGCTTTATCAACAAAGACCCTTAATTGCTGGTGACCCGTTATCCGGGGTTAAGGATTTACAAACTGATGCGCCAGAATGGAATGGCTTAAATTCAAAACAACTTATGCGTTTAAAAGCAGCGTGTGAACAACGAGCCAAAATATGCACCCGAAAAAATCAAAATGCATTACTGGAAACGGCAGTATTTTATGTGTTACTAGGAACAGGCTTACGGGAATCTGAGCTGGTTTCATTAAATGTACACCAGTATCATTCGAAAGGACTGCATTCTGTAGTACGACATAAGAGTAAACGGGTGACTATAAAGATTCCTTTACCTCAAGAAGCTAGAGAGCACTTGGAACATTATTTAAAAAGCCGCGTTTCAGAACCTGACGAACCATTATTTATTAATAGGGCTGGGAATCGTATTAATACTCGGAATATTTTTCGCATATGTCAGCGTGTCTTAAAACAAGTGCTAGCACTATTACCAGAAAATGAGCGATTTGAATTTACACCCCATAAACTTCGGCATACTTTCTTAAAGAAAGTAACTGACAAGCATGGGGTGCATTTTGCTCAGGAACTTAGTGGAAATGTTTCAATAAAAGAAATTTTTCGTTATGCGAAGCCCAGTCAGGACGAAATGCAGGAAACAATAGAAGAATTATTTGAATCATAATTTGGCCTCATCTAAGGCACTAAAGGTAGTGTAGATGTTAATGAGACTAAAATACAAAACGGTGAACAACTAATGAATAACAGAAATGATCTCATGATCCGCTTTGATAGTGCTTGGAAGCAAGGTGTAAAAAAAGTGGGTGTTGAATTTTTTAACCTAAAAGCATCCTCACTTAATGATGCCCACAAAAGATGGTAGTTAGAACCCAACTATCAATTCATTAAAGAGGCCATAGGGGGTTATAGCCATAGCAAACAAGTATTGCTTGCTATGATGTACTCTTTTTTTGATTCTGAGTGCGGTCAAGAACTACTTGAAAAAGTTGGTACATCAAACTTTGTTGATGCTCGATCCTACCTTGATGAAGAGGGGATTTACATTATTTCGGAGCTTTGGAATAGCCATTATGGATGGTGAAATTCTCCAAAATATTCAGCATTTTCCTTTATTTCTATAGTGTTAATATTCTGGATTACGATCCATCTATCCATCAGGATTAATGATTTAGAATTGATCTATTAAGAATTGGTTCAGTATTTCTGTCGGTATTTGTTGAAGTATAGAACCAAGTACTATATAATTACACATATAATAAAAGAAATATGGAATGTTATTTTGCGGATTTTTAAAAATAAATGGTTTACTAAATTTGCAAAAAAAGAGCGTATTTTAGATTCTCAATTATGTAATTTAATAAAAGAGATTGAAAAAGGGCTAATCGATGTTGATTATGGTGGTGGCGTTATAAAGCAAAGGCTTGGCCGAGCTAATCAAGGAAAGTCGAGTGGTTATCGGTGTATTATTTTATATCGATATAAAGATCTTGCTTTTTTGGTGTATGGATTTCCAAAAAATGAACGTGACAATATAAGTCAGGAAGAAGAGCAAATATTTAAAGATTTATCTCAGCAGATGCTGGGCTTTTCTGGTGATGATATTGAGCGATTGCTCCAATCAGGTGCACTTGTGGAGGTACTATATAATGAGCACAAATAAAACATATAAAAGTGAGGTTTTTGAGGTCGTACATGAAACGGTCGTTGATATGTTTGAGGCTGGCGTTATTGATAAAAAAACGATGCGGCAATTTGATCGCGCTTGTTTAACCCCGATACATGAATTTTTACCTGTGGAAATAAAAGCATTGCGTGAACGAGAAAATGTGAGCCAACCTATATTTGCGTATTGTCTTAATGTATCTAAAGATCTTATTAGTCAATGGGAGAGGGGGCTTAAAAAACCCGCGGGTACTTCTTTGAAATTACTTTCTTTAATAGAAAAAAAAGGACTAAACGCTATATTATAAGTGATTGATTAAACTAAGGGCGTTTTGGGTCAGCGGATTTTCATAGGTGAGTTTGGTTTGTGATGGTCTCATTTGTTATAAGTTAGATTTTCCTAGCCGTTTTAACAGGTATTCCAAGCCTAACTCAAAATCCCCTTTACCAAGTATGCTGTTAATAGTATTACCCTTAAATGAATTAGCTAAAGTTAAAATTTCATTATTCACCTCTTCAAGCTGATTAGTATTTTTTTCAACCTGAGCAATGAGTTTTAATTCCTCATTTGTGGGATTTTCATTGCGCCATTTTTTACATTGTTCGAAGAAGACCCAATTATCAGCATTTTGAGCGCTGTGCAGTTTAATGATTCGCTCAATGGTCTCGCTATCAAGTACATGGGGTTTCGATTGGACTTGGTTTAGATTATTGAGTTGTTCAGCTGATGCTTCAAGTTGGCCCTCACTTATCTCGATATACAAGGGCAGCATATTCAGACCATACCAGTTTGCGTCTTTATTCATGGCTCTTTTATTGGGAACAAGGATGTGGTGATTAAACCCTAATTAAACATCAAAAACAACATGAGGCCATGTGTTCATTAACGTGATTTAGCATCAGGTGTTGTTGGCGCCAGATCATCCAGTCGTAAATTGGTTATTCCGATTGCAGCGGCGCATTGTAAAAAGAAGGCAAATTGAAAGGCACCACGGCTCATTTTATTTAATATACTGGCGTGGGTTTCATGTACATCAATTGAGTTGAGCAGGGTAACAAGTTGCTCATAACTGATGTTGCGTCGCTTTAATTCGGCTTTAAGCATCCCAGAAGCTAATTTATTCCAGTCCATAGTACTCAATAGAAATCCTCTGAAAATATCTTTAATAAAATTATTATCTCAAATACGATATAAAAATGTCAAATATGGCTTGCGTGAAATGTCGTAAGTGATATAATAATACTGTATTCGATATATCATATTTTACAAAGGACATTAAAAATGATTAGAGAGATTGTGCGAAAAACTTCTTTACCGATTTATTTTGTTTTGGACACCATCCGCTACAAGCGTGGCCAACGAAAGATGATGGCATATACCCTGAAAAATATCCGATGCAGTTAATTTTAATTAAGACGTTTGGTAGGTATGTCGTGTCACGATATAAGTTTTTTGAGATACTCCCTGTAGCCAAGTAGACCATAACACAAAAATGGAGAACACAATGAAAATAAGATTCATACTAATGAACGCGATTGCAGTATCAGCTATTGTTTTAACAGGATGCAATACGACAGATATCAAAGCGACCATGGGGAGTGGGGATGCAGTATCAACAACTACTAACCGTCATATAAAGCCAATCAGTTCCGAGCAAGTAAAGATATATCATTCAAAATCTTCAATGCCAAAACACCATACTGTTGTTGGTAGAGTCTCTGCTTCAAATTATAATATGATTGGAATGACCATTTCTCAAGAATCGATAATGGCCGAATTAAAAAAACAAGCGGCCTCAATGGGTGCTAATGGAATTACTCATATTACAACAGGACTTGCTCAAACTACTGCCGAAGCAATTCTTTCAAAATAATTTAAAAACCATTTTCATTTTGAGGCCTTCTTTGAGGCCTCGACCCATTTCATCCTAAGAGGCCAAGTATAATCATACCAGCGGCCACGAGTGTAAGCGCTGATGCGGCAAGGTTAATCATGGCGATCCGTTCTGTGCGTCGCAATGCCCCACTTGCATGAGACAGCAATTTTTCTATATCATTTTGTATGGTTAAAGCGGTGGATCTTGCACTTTCCTCTAGTACGTTTGCCATAGTTTCTTTAGCAGCAGCAAGAGACGCATTCAAAATTCGTTCAGATTTTTCTTTTGCCTCATTTCCCCAGCGTAAAGCGATCCCCTCTAAATCCTCTTTGTACTGATGGAGCATCAGTTGTTGTGTTTTAGCGTTGTCTTCCATCAGTTTGGCATTCATGGTCTGCAATATAAGAATTGGATCGTTTCGTCCAAGGACAACCCCATGTTTTATGGCAACCTCGTTAATGAGTGATTCGAATTGATCGGCCATTACATTACTACCGCATTGGTTAGTTGATTAAAAAGTTCGTCTCGCACTATTTTGAGACGTTGCCTTGTCATGATAGTTCGAGCGGGTGAAGCGATGGCTTCGCTAAAAGTAAGACGTTCTTGAAGCATTTCAGTTACATCACGACCAAAAGTCTCTTCTTTAAGTGCCGGTATATGAATTATTGCGGAAATCTTTTCTTTGTTTTCTTTGTAGGTTTTCATTTGTTCGAAGTCTTTACCTTCGTGTTGCACTGGTCCCCAGTAAGAGTTTAGCCAAACTACAAATAAAGCATTTTCTGGGAACTGGCTGGCAAGTTGTGAAAAACCATTCACAGTGTCTTGCATGGCTTGCCCACCCGTAATGACGGTATGAACTACCAGCTCATGCCCCATTTCAGCCAACAGTGAAGGGATGTTGCTGCTGATTAAGTAATGTGACAGTGGTACGAAGGAGCTTGCTCCATTGTCAATTATGACGTCATGGGTTGTTGGCGCAATCAGTTCAATGAGGTCATCAAAGTGACGAGAGTTAATTTCATCGCCATCCATTATTTGCAGTCGGGTAACATTCAGTGCTTTATAGCCCGAAAAAGTGGTGTTAACCGGATCGGTATCGATACAAAGAGGCTCTTCCCCCTCGTTTTTCATATACTGTGCCAGTGTTGATGCTACGAAGGATTTTCCGACCCCTCCTTTTCCTTGCAAGACCATATTAATTTTAGCCATTAAAATAATTCCTCTGCATTGGGTACTGGATTAAAGGTAAAGCCTGACAGTGTTCCTGGTTTCGTTGTTTTTTTTGTGTGGTCGTCTGGTAATTTGGATTTATTGTCCTTTGATGTTTGGGCTGAATCGGGTTCAACTTGAGGGGTTGGTTGATTTGCTTGTGGCCGACGAATTTGGCGATTCACATAATTCAAAAAGGTGTCATAACCAAATTCAATTCGCTTTAACTCATGCATGTTTTCCCACACGGTTTTAACTGGATATCCCGCATCAAGCGCTTCTTTTATATCAGCTCGAACAGCTAAGAATGCTACCAAATTCTTATTGCGAGGTGTTGATTTTTTTTCCTTGACCCACTTGGCCAGCTGGTCTGTATAGGATGTTCCCATATCAATTAGTTACCTGTTATAAAATCAATTAAATGTCAATTTCATGTCAACTAACATCGGTTCAAATTCGATTATAAACCTATAAACCTCTTTTTTAATATGACTTACGCTAAAATAATTTTTTCCTATAAAAAACAAGGATAAATCGAATGCACCGTGGTATTATTTCTTGGCGTAATGGATTTAAAAAACAGGGCAAGATAGGTGAAGATGGCCACCCAGCGAGCTGGGTATCCACTTCACATCCTTCCTTATTCGCACCTTCGGTGCTCAACGGAAATCTTGCTCTTGCGAGGCTAACGGCTG
This sequence comes from Legionella lytica, assembly GCF_044626755.1. Taxonomy (GTDB): domain Bacteria; phylum Pseudomonadota; class Gammaproteobacteria; order Legionellales; family Legionellaceae; genus Legionella; species Legionella lytica_A. The sequence continues at coordinate 26,575 of NZ_JBGORX010000012.1, forward strand.
CCGCCGTTTTAATGTCAGGACAACGCTTGAAAAAAGGTATTACGATGAACAACAGCGAAACAAGACTCAGCAGAAAACACGCCCGACGGCTTCGAATTCCCGTACTTCCAGAGGAAGAGCAAATAATCAAAGAAAACGCGGCACATGCGGGATTGGCCACCGCTGTATATCTTCGTCGTTTGGCTCTAGGTTATGAAATAAAGAGTTCCATCGACCAACAGCACATCATCGAACTTTCTAAAATAAATGCTGATTTAGGTCGCTTGGGTGGTCTGCTCAAGTTGTGGCTTACCAATGATGAGCGGCTAGCTCATATTGAGCCCAAAACAATAACCGTCGTATTAGAGCGTATCAAAGCAACCCAGGCAGCCATGCTTGAAGTAGTGAACAAGCTATGAACGTGTTTATAGCCAAAAGCGCTGCAGGGGGTTAGTACATGATAGTCAGACACATTCCAATGAAAGTTATTAGGAAAAGTAACTTTGCAGGACTCATCCAGTATATGACTAATGAGCATGGCAAACAGGAACGTGTTGGCGAAATTCGCATTACAAATTGCCAGAGCAATGAGATTGAATGGGCAATCCATGAAGTACAGGCAACGCAAGAACTTAATCAGCGTGCAAAAGGTGATAAAACCTATCATCTTTTAATTTCCTTTCCTGCAGGAGAAATTCCATCAGCTGACGTATTAAAGGATATTGAGCAGAGGGTTTGTTCTTCCGTGGGTTTAGGGGAGCATCAACGAATTAGCGTGGTGCATTATGATACGGATAATTTTCATATCCATGTGGGCATTAATAAAATCCATCCCACGCGTTATACCCTGAATGAGCCGTATCTGGCCTATAAAAAGCTGGGTGAGATTGCAACTTTGCTTGAAATCGAACATGGTCTGCAACGGGTGAATCATATTCCTCATAAGGTGGGTTCTGAGAATCGAGCGGATGATATGGAGCATCATGCGGGTATCGGGAGTCTTTTAAACTGGATTAAATCTGAGTGCTTGGAGCAACTTAAGGCCGCTAATAATTGGTCCCAGTTTCATCATGTATTGGCGCAACACGGTCTTGAACTACGCGTGCGAGGTAGTGGTTTAGTGATTGTGGATGGTTTAGGAATTGGTGTTAAGGCAAGCTCAGTATCACGTGATTTTTCTAAAGCGAAGCTTGAAAAAGTATTTGGGTCTTTTGAAAACCATACCCCGACTCATCCAGACTTCGTAGCTCCCGTAGCAAAAAAAGCAAGGGTTGCAAAAGTGGGTCATAATCCACCACCGCGTAGTCAAAATCGTTTGTATAGGCTAGATCAGCTTGAAACTCTTTCTATTGAGCAAGGTATTCATTATTCACTCAAACCTGTTCACATGAAAATAAATACCTCGATTCTTTACGCCAGGTATCAAGAGGAACAGAACCACGCCAAATTTAATTGTGCCTCTGAGCTTTCTCGTGCTCGCACACGGAAAAAACAACTGATCGAATCAGCGAAGCGAGGCGGTCGGTTAAAGCGTGCGGCAATTAAATTATTGCATGGAACTCCTGTTACCAAGAAAGCTCTTTATGCTCTGACCAGTCAAGCAGTTCAATCCAATATTGAAGCAGCAAGAAAGAAGTATGCGAAAGAACGTGAATCCATTTATCTTAAATATCAGCGCAGCACCTGGGCTGATTGGTTGAAATTAAAAGCCCTAGAAGGCGATGCCGATGCGCTTAATGCACTGCGTTCTCGTGAAGTACGCCAAAATCTTAAAGGGAATGTTGTTACGGGGCAAGGAATGCAAAGTGGTGAGCCTAACCTTAAGATAAAAAACGATAATATTACTAAAACAGGAACCGTCATTTATCGCGTGGGAACTTCTGCGATTAGGGATGACGGAGAGCTGATTAATATGTCACGTGGTTCTTCCGAAGAAGGAATTGCGACCGCCTTGCACATGGCCATGAATCGTTATGGTGAATGCATTACTGTCAAAGGAAGTGATGTGTTTAAAGAGCAGGTCGTCAATGTTGCAGCACAGTTAAAATTAAACCTTAGGTTTGATAACGAACAACTTGAGTTACAACGTCAACAGTTAATAAAAAACCCAAAACCAAAGGAAAATAATCATGAATCAAGAAGACAATCTGATCTTAACGGCAGAGGAACAAATCGAGGCAGTAATGAGAACTTTGGATCAATCAGAGTCATCAACCCTGACAGCAGAAGAACCAGAAGAAAATCAAGTTCTGGCGGGACACCCAAGCCCTACCTTGGGCGCATTGGACAGCAACCGCCGCCCGAAAGTAAAAACCGTTTGCGAGACTTGTCCCAACTCGGTATGGTTCAGTTCTCCACTCGATGTGAAGTGTTATTGCCGAGTCATGTACCTGGTCACCTGGAGCACCAAAGAACCCAATCAGATGACGGGCTGCGACGGAATGTATCTAGGCCAGGAGCAGTAAATTTTATTTCGGATGCTGCAGACAAATACATTGCTGAGCGTGAATTAAAGCGTCAAAAAATAGCCGACATTCCTAAGCATAGACGGTATAATAAAAATGATGAGGGGCTTATGCAGTTTGCAGGGATTCGTCAAATCGATGGTGAACTGTTGGCTCTTTTAAAGCGAGATAATGTCATTGTGGTATTGCCCATTGATTCGGACACGGCTCATCGAATGAAGAGGTTGTCTGTTGGTGAGATGGTCAAGTTAACCGCAAGAGGCACCATTGCATCAAGAGGGCGCACCAGATAATGTAGGTTAATCTGTGAAAATTATAATAGGGACTGAATTTTATGAATAAAAAACAACCTTTCAAATCGATTTTTTCTCCAATGGTGGGTGTGTTTCTTACAATACTTCTGTTTGGAATAGAACAGAAATTCCCACTATATAAGATAATTGAGAACAGCCCCAAAGGCGCCTCATGGATTGATTTGGCTTGGATGTATTGGGTGTATTTTGCTTTATATAACGGGTATTTCTTCTTGAAGAAGATAATATTCAGCTTTTCAGAAAAAAACCACGAATCCATTTGATTGAATTAATCATTTATTTTGGCCTAAAGAGTGCAATTTAAATCCATTTCTTCTTTCAACCGCAAGGGGCTCTATTATAGAACCCCCTGTTATTAGTAACTTACTAAATGTTCTTATTTAAGCCGCACTTTGAATGTCAACCAATAAATCTAAGCCTTCTCGATTAAGCATGTCTTGCAAGCACAAACGCACAAACTGTTTGCTTGAATATCCTAGTTTATCAGCAAATTCAGCAGCAGCTTTAGGACTTACGTAGCGGCGATTATGCTCGATGTCACATAAATAATGACGAGAAACCCCTAGTTGTTTGGCAAAAGCGGCTTGCGTCATTTCTTCACCCTGACGAATTGCCAATAAATGATCTCCAAGAGTCGGTTTTTTGCCTATTAGGGACTCCAGATAAGCAAGTGCTTCTTTGCTTTCGTTAGTAATCATGTTTATTTACCTCCATCACTTCAACAAGTTCCATTTGCCCATTAGCCCGATAAGCCTTATTTAATCGAATAGAACGCTGTCCCTTTCTTTTACCCTGTAATGGCTCATCGTGGTAGCCAGAAATTTTTCTAACTTCTAATAACCCATCATGAGATACTGATTCAACCCATTGATACAACTTAATGGCAATATACTGAGATACTTTTTTTAAGTCCTTTTTTGCCTGTTCACTAATGGTGACTTTACAAGTATTCATTGCAACCATCTTATTTTTCTATAATTGTACCCTAATTTAGGTAACAAATCAAGTTTGAGTTAACTGATTTGTCCACAAGGACTGTCTTTACCCACAAATACCCTAAAAATGAACTAATCCTAAGCTTAGGTGCACACCAAGTAGTGATTCGACAACTACATAAAAAGAGTCGTGATTAGCAAAAATAGACAAAAGTATGGCATTGTCCAAAAACTCAATAGTGGAAGACGCACGAGGATGAAGATTGAATTTTCATGTGACTCGATAATCCTCCAAAGGATTCTTTGCAAGGAACCCTTTGGATAATATGATTTTATAAGGTCAACGTGCTGTGTTGATGCCTGGTCATTTTGATTTCTTTCTGCTCTATAATAGACGTTTCATTTTTTTGAATTATTTTATCGACAATAGGTTTAATCTGGCGTTTTACTCCCTCAGAGCCCAATACACTTTTGGATGCCAAATCGTTAAAGTCGCTAAATGACTTTGGATCTCCTGCCTGTTCACCAGGTGCAAAAATTGGAAACAAGGCAATGCCATTAACGGCCTTTGCAGCGTCAAGCGCTTTGCTTCTTCCTGGATTAATTCCTTGATTTATTTCAAGATGCTTATCATCATCCCCCATAATAATAATGGGTTTATCAGGAAATTGTTCTTGCAAAGCTCGCGCTACTGGCTCTAAGTTTCCTGCATCAAAGGCCGAAATTGTAGCAAACCCAAGTTCTTGAGAGATGCTTGCAGCAGTAGCAAACCCTTCTGCGATTACAAGGGCAGGAGCTTCGGCTAATGCGTTAAGCCCGCCCAAAGCATGAAAGCATCCTTCCTTGCGAGAGTTTTTAGCAAATCGTTTGGTCCCATCTTCTTTAATGTATTGCATAGTCCATAGTTTGCCACTTGCATCGGTTGCAGGAATATAAGTCGTTTGTCCGTTAACATCTGTGAATATTTCAGAATGGGGTTCGATTTTTTTGGTCTGTAAATAAGGCGTTGGGGTTGTTATGAGTACTAAATCGGATAATTGTTTGCTTACTCGTTTGGCCGCTTCTTCCTGGTCTTGCCTTTGTTCCTCAGCCCGTTCTTTAATTTTTGTGGCTGCAAGTGCATGCAATGTGGCCCGCTCTTCATCAGTTAATGAGTAGCCCTTACTTTTCCATTTTGTCTCAATACCCGTGCGGTTATTTTTAACATAACCCGCAGGATGACCATCAAGATGCCCCACATAAAACCCTGACTTTTCACCTTTTTTATCCCCATCAACGCTGATTCGATGTTTTTTTCCATCCATAATAGGATGTTCGCCTGTAACAATACTGCCGATACTTTTCAATATATCGGAAAATTCCTGCTCAGGTGTTAAGGCAGGCTGTTGCCGTTCTAGGTTCGTGTTTAAAATCCAGGGTTTTAAAGGTTCTAAATTGGTGCCAATGTGTGCAAACCAGCATTTTGCGGCCTTATCCCACTCTACTGCCTTTTTACCGTCCTCAAGCCTTCCTGCAATATGTTTGACCGCTTCTCTTTGCTCGTATGGTACAGCAAGCCATGTTTTTTCAGTGGCGATTTGTGATGGCTCGATATCTTGAGCTTTAGAGCCAGTATCAAGCTGTGGGCTGATAATCCAAGGTTTTAAGAGTTCTAAATTAGCACCAGGGTGAGCAAACCAGCGAGAGTGTTCTTTATCCCATGCAATGGCTTTTTTGCCATCGGGAAGAACACCCGCTAGTTCTTTAGCTACTTCTTTTTGTTTAAAGGGAATATCGAGCCATAGTTTTTCAATCTCTGCAGACTTATTGGTGACTGGAGTTTGGTTGGTTGGGGCTTGGGTTTGGAGTTGACTTTGAGCTTTATTGAGCGTGGCAATCTCATCGTCTAAGGTGGGTGGATTTTCATTTAAATGATTATCATGATTTACAGGTTCTACTTCATTTGCCAATGTCATTTTGTTTTCCAGCTCGTTTGGCAAAGGGTGATTGGTATTTTGTACTTGTTCTTGTTTTAGTTCGAAAGATAGAATGAATTGTTGCATTTTTTCAGCCTCTGCAGCAGCACGAAACAGTTCCAATGGATCGTCATGTAATACTTTAATCCAAGACTCGATATAAGTTGCATGTTGATCTGGATCGTGACCAATCCCCAATTCATCCCCTAAAATCATGCTGGTAATTTCAGCCCGCAATTCTTCTTTGGCATAGCCATCACTTCCAAAAGGATGAATCAAATCCCTGTCCATTCGTGTTGAATGCCCAGTCCAATGGCCGAGTTCATGTAAAGCAACCGCATAATAATTATCTGCGCTTAAGAATTGGCTTTTGTCAGGCAGATGGATGGTATCCGTGGAGGGTCTATAAAACGCGCGGTTGTTCTCACCATGTAAAATAGCAGCTCCAGATGAACTTAGAATCTGTTCAGCCCGGTCGATGGAATTCCAGGCGATTTCCTTTTGAGTGCGTGGAGGTAATCCATCAATTTGTTCTGCATTAAATACGGTGGCATAAAACACTCGTGGCCGCTCAAGGCGAATTTCAATTTTAACGGGCTTACCATGAGGATCCAGTACTGGTTTACCTTGCTCATCTTTTTTGATCTGTTCTTCGGTAAATTTCCAATATTGAATAGCAGAACCTTTTTCACCTTTTCGCACTTGCGCTTGAGCCTCTTCTGCTTGTTTGTAGGTCATCCAACGCGGATCGCGATAATCCTGGGCCATTAGTGCAATGGCATTTATTCCTTTATAACGTTTTCCGGTGATTGGGTTCATCGGTATAAACGCATTGGGAGCACCTGGTTCCCATGGTCTTTGCCATGGAGCTGTTCCTTGCTTTAACTGCTGAATTAATCGTTCAGCGATCACTTCATGAAACGGTTTTTTATTCATTATTGATCCTTCCCGATAATGTTTATGTCTTTAGTACCTGCATTGATGATATCCATTTCATCAAAACAGCTGTCTTTGGCATCCGCTTCAGTTAATGCGTCCTCAATGAAGGCGCCAGCTTTCATCGCTTCATCAGGATCAAATTCCACTTGCAGCCCTGGGGTGAGTGCATCAAGCAGTTTTTCAGACAACACTTGAGTTTCATTGGCTTTCACGTTTAAATGACGGTCATTTGGTGTTTGGGTTTTCGGGTTCATGAGTTAACTCCTTTGATTAGTGATTTGCCGCTAGTTTTGAAACGCTCTAATTCATTTTTACGGATTAAATAAGGATTGAAAGTCCAAGTAATACTGCTTGTTGAGTAGGAATATTAGTGATACGCGCCGTTTCGGTTAAAGAATCCACCTGATAGTCGGGATTGCCCCCAAATACCTGTTGATACTCTATATGTAGGGCTAAATTGTCGTTTAATTTATAGCCTATTCCTGCTTGAAGCTCTGGACTGATTTGAGATAAATCATTGACTTCATTTCTATCGACTTGAGCTTGTCGATAGGCCACTCCTCCTTTGAGAAAACCAAATATTCGCTCGTCTTCAAAAGGAGTAATTTGTGCTGTTACCAGAATATCTATCATCGGTTTAACAAGGATGCTGACTGGCTCGCCTCCTAATTCATCCAGGGTTGATTTAGGAATATCCAAACGCATGGTATTGCCATTTTGTATTCCTGCGTCTATTCCAAGAGCAAAAAAACTAGACAGATTGTATTGGGTATTCAAGCTCAATCTTCCCATGACGCTTTGTCCATCATTGTTATATACAGAATCATAATGAGTGAGGCCCAAGCTACCAGAAAACCCCCAACTTAAGGGCATGTCACAATCTGAACACGCATAGGATGGATGCAGATAAACACACAACAAGGCAAACAACAGATGTATTTTTTTCATTTTTTAATCCTTTTTAGTTTCATTTATTAAAAATGGGATATAGCGCGAACCCGAGCATTCGTGTTGGATTTGTCACTGGCAACCAATTCTCCGGTCGAAAAATTAATGAGCCAGGCTTTGGATGCGTTTGCTTCTGTTGAACTCCAATATAGGTCTGGCGCAAAGGAGGACAGGTTGGCTTCTTGTAAATGGGTGTGCATGAGTTGTAATTCAAAAGCACCTGGCAAATACCATCCGCCATAGCACATGCTGTCATTGGCAATTGGGGTCTGGCAGGGCGTTATTCCATCACTTAGAACTTGAAAGGATACGGCTTTTAGGGCTGCAAATGTTCCTTTTTGATTATCAATCGTTTGCTCTGCAATAATGACTCGTGTATTGGTTTCTCCAGCGCCTATTCCATCTGCTCGTGCATTGGTTACTTTGTTTCCTGAGGGCCCATTTCGCCATTGCACTCCATCGCTTAGAACATCTCTTTTGCTGGCAATCAATCCGTGTTGGCCTGTTTCATCGACATAAAAAACAATACCGCCGCGATATTCTTCGCCAATATGGTGCTGATTGGATAATTTGGCAGTGATTACAGCACCTTGAATTTCAATTCCTGGACCTGCCTGATAATGAATGGGTTGTGGAAGCTGGTTGACTTGAGCTTGAAGGGCCGATATTTGCCCGCCTAATGCACCTATTGCTCGCCAAAGTCCGGTGTGACTGGCATGGGCATTTAGACTGGTTAATAACATTATGGTAAGAATTGATTTGTTCATGATTTCCTCATTAAAATTAAAAAGAATGAATGGGGCGAACCTTAGGCTCAGTACTTGATTTATCAAGAGAACTGGATTCACCAGTGATCCAATCTAAAGCGAACGATTGGTTGACGCTTGCTTCCGTTGAGGACCAATAAAGATTGGGTGAAAAATTTCCAAGCCCTTTGTCATAAAGATTAGCTCTTAGAAGATGTAATTCGTTTAATGAGGGCAAATACCAGTTGCCATAACATAATTCATTCTCAGTGCACGCAAAAACCCCATCGGATAGGACAGAAAAACTTTGAGCGATCAATGCTGCAAAACGCCCTTCCTGATCGTCAATGGTTTGTTGACTAACGATTAAGTGGGTGTTGGATAGACCTGCATAAACTCCGTTGCCAAGAGCATTCGTTGTTTTGTCGCCACTTTCTCCATTTTGCCATGACATCCCGACACCTTGATTTGCATCGATTTTGGCAACGATTAGCCCGTGTTGTCGGGTTTCATCAACCCAAAAAACAATCCCCCCTTGATAGGACTCCCCTATCTCGTGGAGCGTGACCACTGGAATCGCATTGATTTTAGACTCCGTTTTTTGGCTTTCCTTAGCCACTTGGATGAGAATCGTATCAACAGCTTCTTTAATTTTGCTGTTCACATATTCTGTGGAAGCAGGACTTGATGTGGCAACAGTGCTGTAAGCCAATAAACCAAACCAAATATTTAAAAGAAATAAGTGTTTTTTCATGAAGTGTTCCTCTTGTTTATCTTGATTTTTTAGGGGTATAAGCGGGTTTTCCTTTTGCATCGGGATAGCTCTCTTTGCATTGCGGATAAGCGCTACAGGACCACCAAAATCCTTTTTTCCCAGGGCGTCGAACAAGTCCTTTGCCACACACTGAGCAGCTGTATTGATTGGAAATGGTCAGCGCGTTTTTAGTTCCTGATATGTGAATGGCTGTACCATTCGCTTTTTTTACCCATTCCTTTACAAACTGGGTTTGCCTTTCAATGAATCCCATAGATAGGGTTTCATCCTCTTCTATGTCTTTTAAAATACGCTCATTAATGGCGGTTAGAATTGGGCTTTTGACCACTTCGGGAAGTGCATCAATGATGCTTTTTCCTAATGAAGTACTGATAATAGTTCGCCCTTTTGTTTCCAAAAAATCACGACGTTTTAATTCTGAAATAATGGATGCACGAGTTGCTGATGTGCCAATTCCATCACCCTCTTTGAGCATTTTTTTATGTTCTTCTCCTACGATATATCTATGGATGTTTTCCATCGCTCGTTGCAGGGTCCCTTCAGTGAATCGACCTGGTGGCTTGGTTTTGGCATCGATTCGGGTGGCTTTTAAGCATGTCACTGCCTCATTTACCCTCATTTCAGGCAGGTTTTGCTGTTCATTAGTCCCTGCGGTTTCTTCTTCATCTGCAACGGCATACACATCTCGCCAGCCGTTATGAATAATGGTTGTTCCAGCGGTTTTAAAGGTCATACCATTCACTTCAATGTGAACTGTGGTGCTCAGGTATTCGTGCACGGGGTAGAATTGGGCAAGATAGGCACGGACAATTAAATCATAAACAACTCGTTCTTTTTCATTTAATCTGGAGCTGTTGCCCAGATGCTGAGTTGGGATAATTCCATAATGCGCCCCTACTTTGCTGTCATCCCAGGTGTTTGATTTAATGGACGTATCACACCGTTCAATAAGCGCAGTCAACTCAGGAATAACCTGTTTTAGAGCCTCTAAAATCTTTGGTGCATCATTGAGTTGGGATTCGGGTAAAAACCCACAATCGGTTCTGGGGTAGCTTGTGAGTTTGTGCGTCTCATATAAGGATTGGCAGGCATCAAGTACTTCAGAAGCTGTATAGCCCCATTTTTGGGAGGCACTTAGGGTAATATCGGATAGAGAGTAAGCGCGGGGATGGTTTTTCTTCTTTGGTTCTTTGGTGTATTGGGTAATTAATCCCGAGTAGCCTGTCACTTGACTAAGGATTTGATTGGCAATATCAGGATCAATCAAACGACCTTCAGAATCTAAACCTTGCTGATGTTCATCTGCATGAAAGGTCGCTAAAAAGGCATGGTTTTCAACCTGGAACGCAGCCTTGATGGTATGATAATCCTTTGATTTAAAGGCCTCAATTTCTCGGTCCCTGGCAACAACCAAGGCCAGGGTCGGTGTTTGTACGCGTCCCACCGTCAGTAAAGTATTACACCCGCCACGCTGAGCACTTAAGGTATAAGCACGACTTAAATTCATGCCAATTAACCAATCCGCACGGCTTCGACTGAGTGCGGCCAGATTTAATCCTTTATAGTGTGCATTGTCTTTCATGGACGCGAATCCACGTTGCAACGAGATGGAATCATGAGCAGACACCCAAAAACGAACTACAGGCTTTTGGTTATTGAAGTATTCTAAGATTTCATCAATCAAGAGCTGCCCTTCCCTGTCGGAGTCTCCAGCATTAACAATGAGCTGTGCCTCTTTGAGCAATTGCCCAATGATTTTAAGTTGTTTTTTGGCCTCATCTTTGGGTTTTATAATCCAGGTTGCTGGGATGATGGGCAGCTCATCAACTCGCCATATTTTTTTATCGGTTTTAGGATGCCTTGGAACGTCATTGGCGGTGTACTCATCAGGCTCAGCACATTCCAGCATGTGGCCAAAACACCAGGTGATTTTATCAGTGCCACATTCAATATAGCCCTCCCCTTTACCCGTTACTCCAAGCTCTTGGGCTAGCGCACTAGCCACGGATGGTTTTTCTGCAATAAATAAACGCATGGTTTGTTCCTTTTTAAGAAGTAGATCCCCAAGTGAGGATGGGCGAAATCACCGCCTTAACCTGAGAACGCTTTATGAGGCCAAAATACCGCGCATCAAAGGACAGATCGTTTTGGTCGGTCATCAGCAGTAATTCAGAGTTCTTTAATGGGTATTGTTGATAAGTCAGTTCAGGCAATGGCCGCCCCTGCTCATCTGTTGGATACGGAACACTATGTTCTACGAACCGATTGTTTACCCAGACACCCCATGGATTGATGGATACGACATCATTGTGCGAAGCTAGAACACGTTTCATCATGTAACCAAAGCCACCAGAACAAAAACCAGAATGGATATATCCCCGTTTTAATGCTTTTTGGAAGATGCTTTTTTGTGGTGGACAAAATAGAACGTACTCTCCTTTTTGAATGGGGTGTTTGGTTATCCAATAAAGGCCTAGTGGAATACTTCTGGAGGTATTAAACCGAGCGCCACTGATAGTGAGAAGTCCAGTTAAAAAAATGAAGCTTAAGCTTGCGATGGCCACCATCATGCTTGCTTTTTTTGCCAGTCGTTTCATAAATGAATTTCCTCATTTGTACTAAGACTCTGACGCAAGGTATCGCTTATTGCGGGAGGGGCAAGGGCTGCGCGAGCAGTAAAAACAGGATCTTTAAAGTACAAAGGCTGCTTACCATAAATCATAGGAAATCCGGCCATATAAACTACCATGTCCCCCGCCTGCTCAATCAGACCCATTGAATTTTTTTTAGGTCCAGGAAGGCGTAAACATTCATCGGCAGTTAATAATGGACGTTGTACTTCGGCAATAGTGCGTGATACTTGACTTAACATAAGTCCCGCACGTCGGCCGCTGGTGGTGATTTGCTCTTTAATCACGGTTGTAAGTCCCGTGAGTTTTGATAGATGCTCTGCAGTTTCAAGGCGGTTAGGAGGAAATGCATTTTGAATGTGGCAGTTAGAGGTAATGGTTTCATCAGGACCATAACCCCTCTCACGGCTTTTGAGTTGATTAATGTCCTGGCAAATCAGATAAAATTTAATGCCGTAGCCTGCAACAAAGGCAAGAGACTCTTGCAGAATATCGAGTTTTCCAAGGCTTGGAAATTCATCAATCATGCCTAAGAGTCGGTGTTTGTAGGTTTTTTTGGTACGCACCGTGTGTGATGGTTCAGGACGCAGAGTACAGCGCACTAAAAATCGTTGCCAGAATGAGGTTTCAGGAAGGAAGCGCTCAAACTCCATTTTATCTGCCAGTAAACGTACGCTCATATTGATGAGTACGCGAACTAGCGGCTGCAAACGTGCCTTATCGTTTGGTTGGGTGACAATATAAAGGCTTACAGGTTGGTCATGGTTCATTAAGTCTTTGATGCTAAAATCAGATGCGCTAACATTTCGTGCAACAACCGGATCGCGATAAAGCGACAGATAGGATTTTAAGGTGGATAATACTGAGCCGGCTTCTTCTTCTGGCCGGTCAATCATGTCTCTAGCGGCTGCATGAATGACGGGGTGAGTGACGTTATTTTGATGGGGATATTGCGTCATTTCTTTCAATAAATCTGAAACGCTGAGATGGGTATCCGCCAACATGCGGTCGATGTTTGGGAAATGTGCAGGAATTGCCTCATTTTTTAGTTTGTATAAGGCATGAAGAATGAGACCAACTAATAAGGCTTGAGAGGTTTTTTGCCAATGAGACTCAAGGCCTTTGCCATCAGGATCAACAATCAACGTTGCTAAATTTTGGACATCACCCACTTCATATTCTGTCCCAATTCGAATTTCATCCAGAGGATTCCAGCGGGCAGAACCCTTTAAAGAAGCTGGCTCAAAGCGAATGACTTTATTATTCGCGTGATTTTTTCGCCATCCTGCGGTCATCGCCCAAAGCTCCCCTTTTAAATCGGTAATGAGTGCGCTGTGAGGCCAGGACAGTAAAGTAGGCAAAACTAACCCCAGTCCTTTTCCTGAGCGAGTCGGGGCATAAGTCAAAATGTGCTCAGGTCCATTATGGCGTAAATAGTGGAGCTGGCCGTTTTTATCTTCCCAGGCTCCTACATAAACCCCTTCCTCGGTACCTAAAAGACCTGATTCAATAATGTCTTTTCGATTGGCCCACCGGGCGGAGCCATGCAAATGTGCATTGGTTGTTGATGAGTTTTGCGCCACCCGCTTCAACATGGCACACCCTATTAAGCCAACCGCTGTGAGCATGGCACCCAGACTTCCTGCGGTGGTAAACTGCTGGGGATAAAGTACATATCCTTGTTGCCACCAGGTAACAATTGACCAGGGTAGATAGACATGGTTCCATGAAGCACCTAAAGCGTCATGATAATCAAAAAGATAAGCAAGGTATTGAGTGGCAGCTTGAAGGCCAGCCGCAAGGGAGGCTATTGCTAATAAGGGTATTGATTTGCTGTGTCGTGCTTGGTGATTCCTACCTTCTGGACCACTTTTATACTGGCTGTGTTGTCTCATGAAAAACCTCGCATCGGGTTTGATGTATAAAAGGCATCTAATGCCTTTAGTGCGTTACGATTGACGTAAACCGTCTCACTTTTAGTTGGTTTATTCAGCGGTTGCGGTACCGCTATGCTGGTATGAATGGCTCGTAGTGGTGCACTACCCGGTTGGGTCACGCCATAGGTTGGAAAACGCACCTCTAACCATTGCCCCCATTTGGCTGCTTTTTTAATTAAATCTTCCCTATAAATCTGGTTGTATTTAGGGGTTCTGGAATGATAGTTGGCAGCCCGGGTCCATAAGTCTTGAGAGTCATGACGCAAATGCCCACGCAAGCGCCAAGCGGCTAAATCAAAGGAATAACAGCCTGGTTGTGCTACGTCGTCCGCGGTAATGCCGTACTTTTTTAAATCTTTAAGGTAGGTGGTATTAAATTGCATGGAGCCGACATCAAAGGTCCCATTGCTGTTTTTAACCCACTGTTTCGGCGTTCCCCCTTCTTTTTCAGCAACAGCCAGAACGATGTTCGCAGGCACTTCATATTTCACGGCAGCCATAATGGAGCACACCACGCGCTCTTCAATCTGTGGAGGTAAATCAATCGCTATCATTCATCCCCCGCATCAATACGTGGAGATTGATTGACAAAATGAGCTACTTCTTCATTCTGACTGGCTATGCTCACCACGTTACCTGCACCTAGACTGTCGCCACTAAAATCAGGAGCGCTGTCATTACTTGCTGACTGCGGAGTTTGGGTGTTGTGCTCTCCACCTGAACCGCTATCGCTCATGTTATTAATGGATTGTGCGACCTGGCCACCAAAGGTTTCAGAAATGCGTGCCTGGGCTGCATCTTTCATGGAGTCGAATTTATCTTTGACAGTTTGAGCTGCCCCCATGGCTAATTGAGATCCCATTTGTGCCGCCATTCGACTGGCACCTCCCATAGCACTTGCAAGGCTTCCACCGGATTGATTTGATGAGCCGCCACCTGATGAACTGTCTGCCATAGCGCTTTGTGCGGCTTGAAACGCTGCTTTTAAGGCAGACCCGCCGCCTGCAGCGCTTGTAGCCGCACCCATTGCCGAAGCTGCGGCACCGGACGCCATAGCTCCGGCCATACCAGCAGCACCAAGGGCCGCCCCAAGCCCAAACCCACCCATACCGCCGCTACCGCCTCCTCCACCGCTTACAATGGCGCCTAATTTAGACGGGATTTTATCCATAAGAAGTAAGAGAATGATGGCCACGACTAACATCACCAGCAGTTCTTTAAAGGCCATGTCATTACCCATGGCGGCGTAATATTGATCGATAAAGGACTTGCCAATTCCGACTAAAAGAACCATGGCAAACATCTCTACACCTACGCCTAAAACCATCTTGTAATAACTAATCGCAATGTCCTGAGTCCAACGACCACCACCAAAACCTAATAAAAACACCCCACCATAGGCCAGAATCCATCCGGTAATCAGGATGATTAATAAATTGATACTGACTAAGGCCAGCACGATAAGAATCACGGTGGCAATTAATAAGCCCACAGTGGATGTGGCGGGAGACCAAATGGATGATTTATCAACTACCTTGGATGCAATATCAAAACCTATGTCAATAATTCCTGAAGGGGAGACCACTTTATTAAGTCCAGAGGCTTGTGATGCCATCATTCGACACGAATCCATAATGGCCGTTGCAATCGCAGGACCATTTCTTAGAATCCACAAGAAAAAACCCGTGGTTGCAAAAAAGCGTACGGTTTCAGCAAGAAATTCGCCAATATCCGCTTTTTTTAAAGCCATTAACCCGTAAGTCCATACCATACTGATTAAGGTTAATCCCCAAAATAACCAGGTGCCCAATTCAACCAGTCGCTTTCCCCACCCTGATGCAGTATTTGCAAAACGTACAAGAATGCTGTCTAGGAGATCGGCATTGTTTATTCCTGATGCTCCTGCATGTGCTGAGTGACACATCAGCGTCAAAAAACAGATGAATACACTTGAGGCAAAAAATTTCTTCATGTTCTTACCACTCCATCCCAGAATTTTTTTTAAAACTCCCCTGGCGAAAACACGCATCTGCTATTAGGGTTTGCTCGGCTTTAGAACGCCCTGTTGGAGAGTCCTTGCACGTTAGTTCGGTTGCAGGTTTTGGTGGTTGGTCGCAGCCTGTGAGTAGTCCTACCAGTAACAACGCCATTAAGTGTGATTGATTCATGTTTGTGCTCCTTTTGAATGTCAGTGAATTACCAGGTTTTTCCTGAACTTTTTTTAAAACTCCCTTGGCGGAAGCGCTCATCTCCTGCAGCCTGTATCGCTTCTTTATCTGCGATGGCCGCAAGGCGTGTTGCTTGGGCATTTTGCTCTGCCACCATTAAGCCTCGAATTTGCAGTAGTTGGTTGGTTTCAGCGCTCGCCAATTGGTTTGCCGCTTGAAGGGCTGCCATTTGCCCTGGGGCACCTTGTGCTTGTTCTTGTAAACGAGTCAATTGACGTGCATCAGATTTCATGGCTACTTCTTGAAGTTCTAAGCCCCGTAACATGGCGTCATTGGCTCGTTTTTGAGCTTCTGAGGCATTTGCTTCTTGTTGCAGTAACGCATTAAGCTCTGCTTCACTGCATTGTCCTCCATTAAAACAAGGCATGTTTCGGTAATGGTTCTCGTCCTGGTATCGGGATAAATATTCATTCATGCCGCCTGCTTGCTGTTTGTAATAGTTCAGCGTATCTATGGAGTTGACTAGGTTATCCATGGTGTTGGTGGCTTCATCCCAGGTGAATTTATCCAGATTTTTAGTATTTTCTAACATGTTTTCATATTGGCTTAATTGCGTTTTATATTGTTGAAGTTGTTGTGATGTCTGAGTCACGCTTTCAAGTAAATTAGTAAAATCAATGACTGGTAAATTCGCATAGACCGCTTGAACCAAGATGATCGCGGTAACTGATGTCCTAACCGTTAAAGAGAGTATTTTTTGAATCAACATGGTGCTATCTCCTTAATGCTAATAATCAAATGATTGATAAGGTTTGGTGAAGGTCATGTCTTTGACCACGATGACATTAAATTCATAGCCTGGACGAATGGTGAGGCTTGGCGCTATATTTAAGTTTTTCGCGATCATTTGGGATGTAACCTGCCCTAATTCCTGGCCTAATGCGGCACTCATCACAGAGCCTGCAGTGGGTTGAGCGGGTTGGCCAAAGGCCCCCGTCTGTGTTGGGTTTTGGCTGTAGGTGATGCCAGCAACAACACCTGACATGAGTAAAGCCGAGCCAAACAAACGCACGTAATGGTTATTTACCTGGTCATGAAATCCTGCATAACCTGCACTATCGCCACCCGGCATGGAACCTATATCTAATGCCTTTCCGTCAGGGAAAACCAGGCGCTGCCAGGCAATCAACACTGAGCTCTGTCCATAGGACACTTCATTTGAATACATCCCTATGAGGCGTGTTCCTTGCGGGAACAATAAGTATTTACCAGTGGCAGTGTCATAGACATTTTGGGAGACTTGACCAATGATTTGCCCCGGTAAATCAGGTTTGACACCACTAATCATTATTCCGGGAATCACAGCTCCTGCTCTCAAAACAAAAGGTGTACTCGGTGCCTCCACTGTAGAGTGAAGCTCCCATCGGTCGGAAAGATCGCCTGAATTTTGCGATGGGTTTTGAATCAGATGCATCCCCGCATCCCCCTCATGGCCTCCCATAGCAGCGCGTATTTGCTGTAATCGTGCTTGATATGAAGCAGTAGGATCTCCTGAATTAAGAAGTTCCATTTGACGTTTAAGGGCTGCCAGTTTTGACTGGGCATCATCCCCTGCATGTTGCGTTTTGAACGTTGATGCAGTGCTCAGTTGATCGGGAAGTGGGATGCTCATTTTTGCTTTTACCGCATCCTCAAATTGTTCCATCTTTGCCATCTTGATGCGATCGAGATCGGGTGAGGTCAGCTCACCAGAACGTATCGTTTTTGGACGTAAAATAGGAGGTTTATTACGGATAACGGGTGGGTTATCTGGATTATCGACTAAGGCCACAGGCAGTGCCAGGCTGGTATTCACCTTCTCAATCGGTTTGGCGGGCATAATAATGCCTCCTTCACGCCCTGCTACAATCTCAGCTGCCATTAATGAAGAATCCATATGGCGCTCTACAGGAATGGGATCTTGCTTTGTTGGGTGTTGTTGATTGGCGCGCTTCATGGCGACGAAGGCAATGATGAGTACAAACAGCGCAAAAGCTGCGATAACAAGGATTAGAGGAAGATTATTGACTCGACGTACCCCGTTTTGGTTTAAAGTTCCAGGGGATGCATTAGGTAACATCAGATCATCATTTTTTTTCATGGTGTTTACTCCTTTCGAACCCAAAACCCTAAAGGGGTCAATGTGCCGTTTTTAATTTTATAAGCGCGGCTAAGAGACTGTTGCCCCACTATGAGGGTGACTCGATATAAGGTTCCTTTGATGGGCTCATCGACTACGTAGTACAAAGCCACATTTTGTGATCCTTGAGAGCTTGCTCCATGACTTGATGATTCATTGATGCTGTAGCCTTTTTGTCGTAAGCCTTCAATGAGCGACACACCAAAAGAGTCTTTAACGGACTGTTTGAACTGAAACCGGGTTCGGGCCGGAGGATAAAGAGCAAGCAAACGATTGATGCAATCTTTGGTTATTGCTTTATTTAGGGTCACTGGAGTTGTAGTAAAGCTCCCTTGTTGGACTGTGGCACATCCTAAAAGATTAAAAGTAAGCAGCAGGATAAAGGGTAGTTTGAGTCTCATTATTTTCTCCTGGTGATGGTGATTTTTTCTTGGTTTCGGCCAACACCGGCAATCAAAATGGCTTTATCAAAAACGGTGTCTACAATAAACCGATTGTTTTGTACCCGATAATTAACCATCACCGTTTCAGCTTTTTTAAATAATCCCCCATGGCGCAAAACCAGCAAGGTAGGTGCTTGCGTTTGTTGCATCGCTTGAGGCATTTCAATGATGGTTTTAACCCCATCATTAAATACCCGAGTGGGTTTCCAGCGGGTGTTACCTGTGATGCAATAGTTAAAATTCAGATTGCCTAAGTATTCCCCGGTAAGGGGTATGGTGTTGTTATGACGCTCAATGGTTTCTTTCACCCGAATGGCATCCCATTTGGCTTGGGCATCTTCCGGGTAAATAAAGGACACATAAGGCATAAATTGTTTGCGAGAAGAGCGAAGACGTAAGTGATAGGTTCTTCTGTCGGTGGTGACTACTAAAGACGTATCAAGACCCACATCAAGCGCTTTAATCAGCAAATGCAATCGTTGGGCAGGACCAATTCCGGTGATTGCAGGCTCCACAAGAAAGCGTGGATCGCCCACATTGAGGTTATTCACTTGCTCACCAGGCTGTAGAGCTACGTCACAGACTTGCAGTACGGCACATAAGATTTGGGTCTGGCCTGAGCCATAAACAAAAGCAATGGACCCATCTCGAGCCGTAACTGGTTTGCTAGTCGCCATTCCAGTTTGCCATTTTTTACCAATGGAAAGGGCTGATTGTTCCTGTGGGGTGAGCTGAACCACTTTTTTAGAAAAATAGCGATCGGCTATATCCTCGGAAGCGCCAGCAAGTGCCACAACAGGGACACACATTAATGCAAAAAGCAGTTGTTTCTTCATGAGATCACCTTAAGTTAAATTTGTTTAGACCAGTTAAAATCACGAATATAGAGAAAATGCGGGTTACGCAGCGCCTCAATGTCCGTGGTTTGGCTGGTGGGTTCGTTTTGATAAATAGAGACGATTGCCCGCATTAAAGTAGGTTTTGTCTTTTGTGAGCCATCACGACTTCTTACTGTTTCTAACCAATCGACCTGCCATGATTCTTTTGATTGCTGTAATACAGAGCGGATCTCAATACTGACGGTTTCATTGGCTGCACGATTAAAAGGATTCACCTCTTTGTTGGCGTTTAAGTATTCATTGGCTTTTAACGTTGCCGGGTCTTGTGCATTTAAAAAAGCATACGTTTGCAACACCGCTTTTCGTTGTAAATCCGCATCTGCAGTGACCAGGCGAATGTGTTCAATAAACTGAGCTACGGTGGTGCGGTAATCATCGGTTTTTGCATCAGGTATACGGTCAGCACGGGTGATTGAAACGGTATTGCCCGAAGAATCTTGTTGAAACACTAAAGGAATGAATTTTGATTGGTTGCCGATGTAAATCATGCCACCCACGGATGCAAGGCTAATCATGAGTGAAGTAATGCCTACCACCTGCCATACTTGAAGGGCAGACATCACTCCTGCTACATGCCCATTCCAGGTTCGCCTAGCATTTAAGTAGGGATTATCATTCGATTGCATTAAGTTTTTAGACTGTTTGTTGAATCCATTAAAGCTTATTTTTTTGAGCATATTCATGCAGTCACCCCATAATCGTTAAGAGCCAATCCTTTGGTGCGTAGCCATTCATGCACCCAATTGGCCTTGTGTGTTTTTTCTAATTGTTGAATCATGGCTATGGACTCCTTATCGGTGGCCCCAACAAAAGAAAGTGCCAGTGGTCCAAGCGCCAGACTGTATAAACGACGGCCTTTTTCACTGACGTAGTAGTAATCTCGTTTAGGAACAGCACTGGCAATAATGTCAATTTGAGTTGGGTTAAGTCCCATCTGGGCATAGGTTGCAGCGGATTCTTGAGCACGTGCATTAGGATTAGGTAGAAATATTTTGGATGCGGTGGATTCCACAATCACTTCAAGAATTCCTGAGTTGACCGCATGGGACAGATGTTGGGTGGCCATCAGGACACAACAGTTTTTCTTGGCCATGCTGTCGAGCCATTCGGCGATTTTATTGCGAAATACCGGGTGAGCTAACATGAGCCACGCCTCATCAAGAATAATGAGCGTCGGACGACCATCCAGAGACTGTTCAATACGACGAAACAAATAAAGTAATACAGGAAGCGCAAATTTTTCGCCTAAATTCATCAACTCCTCAATCTCAAAGGTCATAAAATCAGAAAGACCAAGACCATCGGTTTCCGCATCTAACAAATGCCCCATTAATCCATCAATGGTGTATTGCTTTAGAGCTTCTCGAATGATTTCATCTTGAATCGTAAGACAAAACTCCGATAGGGTTTTGGAGTGGCTTTGATGCATGTTGATGATGGCGTAACCTATTTCATTGCGTTGGGTATGCGTCGTCATTACACCGTTTAATGCCAAAATGGTATTAATCCACTCCATAGCCCAGGCTCTATCTGCTTTAGTTTCTAAAAACTGTAACGGTGCAAAAGCCAGGCGCTCATTTTTTGCAGCAATCGTGTAGTGATTTCCGCCGCTACCCAAGCATGCAGGAAACATTGACATTCCCTTATCAAATGCATAGATGCGAGAACCTAAATAACGGCGCCATTGCAAAGCAATGAGACCTAAATGCGTTGATTTACCTGAACGGGTTGGTCCAAACATGATGGAATGACCCAAATCACGGACATGCAAATTGAGGCGAAATGGAGAGTTACCACTGGTTACTCCATGCATAAGAGCGGGTGAGCTTGGAGGAAATAAAGGGCTTGGTGCTTCATTTTGACCGGTCCAAATGGTACTGGTCGGAAGTAAATCAGCCAAATTCATAGTATTTAACAAAGGTCTTCGGACGTTTTCAACGCCATGCCCTGGCAACGTCCCCATGAAGGCATCCATGGTATTAATCGTTTCAGTGCGGGCGCTAAATCCTAATGCGTTGATCGCTTTTTCAATGTGACGTGCGGCGCGCTCAAGGCTTGCTCTGTCCTCACTCATCAACACGACTACACTGGTATAATAACCCTGAGCCACCATGCCGCTGTTGGTTTCAGCTATGGCATCTGAAGCATCCTGTACCATGTCCATAGCGTCTGTATCAATGACCCCCCTATTCGTATTAAATACCTGATCAAAAAAGCCCCGTATTTTTTGCATCCATTTCTTTCGATACTTCTCAAGGTGTGCAACGGCTTCATGGTTATCCATAAAAATAAAGCGTGATGACCAACGGTACTCAATCGATAACTCCGCAAGAGTGGTTAAAATTCCAGGATGAGACTCCAAAGGAAAACCTTCAATGGCAACGCATTGAATAAATTGTCGCCCTATCTTTGGAATGACACCGGTCCATAGCTCTTGCCCACCAATCACCGCATCAAGATACATTGGGTTACCAGGCAGAAGAACTGGGTGATTAAGGCCTGTGACACAAAATTGAATCCAACGCAGGAAATTGTCGTGCATCACTTCACCGCCGTCTTCTTTCAGAACTTTTTCGCTACCCAATCGGGTTAAAGACACTGCACCAAACAAACGTGATTCTATGTTATGGCACTCTCGTTTAAACGACTCGATGAGTTGGGTGGTTTGAGCATGGCGGTTGGGTTTCTCAGCATCGTCATCAAACATCAACTCCACAAATTGACGTTGCGCAAGCTTTGGCGGAAACCAGGTCACGGTAAGGATAAAAAACCCTTCATAAAGCGTCCCTAAACGCTCAAAATGGCGACGTCGCTCTTCATCAACAGCTGCGGATAGTGCATCAGGGAAATGAGATTGGGTTCCTTCATTGTAGCCAGGTGCTGCCCGGCGCACTGCATCCACATGAACCATCCAACCACTGCCAAGAGCGCTAAGAGCCTGATTGATGCGAAAAGAAACCAGTTCTCTTTGATGATGGGTAGCACTCGCATTGTCCTCACCACGGAAGAGCCAAGAGGCCATGAATGCCCCGTTTTTTCCGACAATGACCCCATCATCAACTAAGGCTGCGTAATTGAGTAAATCAGAAAGCCCCGCTTCTTTTTGCTGATGTTTTTTAAGACGAAGTTCAGTAGAGGATTTGCGCACAGTTGCAAATAAAATCCAAATAAGCGCAATACTCAATACCGAAATAAACACTAGGATGAATTCAATCATTTATATTGCCTCTCCTGGGACCCAGTATTCACTCGAAATGGAGTGGAACGTGCTGGGTAATAAGGTTGATAGCGACGCTGGCGTAAATAGACAAATCGCAGTTGTGGGTCAGCTTTGGCCATAAGTCTTAACATCCAGAGGGATAAAAACCACAGCCCAATACCCACAAACAACGCAATCCAGTCTTGGGTAGCAAATACGAGGATTGCGGCCAGTAGGCCCGAGAACATCACCAGTTCTCGGTCGCCACCCATAAACAGATTGTGACGATTTCCAGCACGTCGAATGGGAATGGAACGCAGGCTCATGATGCAACCCTTGGACTGTGAACCGAATGTGAACCAATTTGCGCCCCTTTTCCTGTAATGGCTGAGAGGGTGTTTTTTGCAGCAATGATGAAAGCAAGGACCAACACGATAAAAATCAACGACCGCATGAAGCCATTCATATCGCCACCAAAAATTAACGCAGCACCTGCGGCAACAAGACCTATAATCGATACGGAAAAAGCGAAAGGTCCTGTGATCGAATTACTGATTTTTGTAAGCCAACTATCAAAAGGCAACCCTCCTCCACTGGTGCTTGATGCAAAAGAAGGCTCGGTTCCTAGTAAGAGCAACATCATTAAGCCTAAGGTAATGAATACTTGGGGTTTTAAAAACAGAGCGTGTTTATTCATTAAATAATTCTCCTTATAAAGTTCGGGTAATGTAGTGGCCGTCGCTAAAGCCTGAGACTTCTAAGAGTTCTTGCACGCGACGACCATCCTGAGTTCGGGCGATATGGACTACCAAATGAACTGCCTCGCCTATGAGCGGTTCAATGTCTGCAGGTGCGGAAGGATTACGCGTAATGAGTGATTTTAAGCGCGTCAAACCTGCGGCAGGGTTATTGGCGTGAAGAGTGGCCGCCCCTCCTTCATGCCCGGTATTCCAGGCATCCAGTAAATCCAGGGCTTCAGCGCCTCGAACTTCTCCTACTAAAATTCGGTCCGGGCGCATTCTTAAGGTTGTTTTAAGCAGCATGGTCATGGTGACTTCAAGGGTTGTGTGGTATTGCACGCAGTTTTCTGCTGCACACTGAATCTCACCGGTGTCTTCTATAATAAAAACCCGCTCTGTTGGGTCAAATAAAACCATTTCATTGATGATGGCGTTGACCAGAGTTGTTTTACCGGAGCCTGTGCCACCAATAACAAGGATGTTTCGATGGGTTGCAATGGCTTTTTTAATGGCTTCACAGTGCTCTTTTGACATCACACCAGACAAAACGTATTCATCCAGCGAAAAAATGGATAGAGCTTTTTTACGAATGGCAAAGGTTGGCGCATGAACAACAGGAGGAAGCTGGCCTGCAAAGCGTGAGCCATCCAGTGGCAACTCCCCTTCTAGGGTTGGTTTGAAGCGGGTAATTTCTTTGCCATGAAAACCCGCAATGGTTTTAATAACCGATTCAGCACGACTTGCTGACATGGTTCCAATGCATTGCATTTTTTCGCCCAGCCGTTCCTGCCAAAGACGCCCATCCGCATTGAGCATGATCTCCACTGTTTTAGGATCGGCTAAAGCGTTCTCAATGACAGACCCTAAATCACGGCGCAATTTTTCTTTAGCACGGGTTTTTACCGTTGACTGTTCTTCATCATTGTTCATCTTTGAACTCCTTCATTCATGTCCTAATTCCTTTTTTAAAGTCAAAAAATTCCCATCAGATGATAAACATCCGATTTTTGATTTAATTTTGCTTAATTAGTGCAAAGGGTTATTTGCACTTCATTTAGAGCTACATCACTTAATGAGCAGTGTATTGATGAGACTCTGTTCGTTTTAATGGTGTTATTGGCACGCCATTGCCATTTACAGTATCCTCTGAATCAAGGCGCATTGTTTTTTCTTCCTGAACCTTTAGATAGATTTCTTGGCGATGAATTGAAATATGGTCAGGGGCATCAAAGCCTAAGCGAATTTGATTGCCTTTAATTCCGAGTATCGTAATAAATACGTCATCACCTACTACTACTGTTTCACCTATTCTGCGCGTTAAAATGAGCATGGTTTTTCCTTAAGTTTTTTAATGGATTTGGTGTGTTTTCTTCTGTGAATTAATTTCAAAGCCCAAGGCTTCACAGGCAAGCCTTGCCTGGATTGCAATGTGCCAAAAATCAGTATCATTACTTTCTTGATACGCCAAGGTTAACGATTCAGAGCAGGCGCTTAGAAGGCAATAGAGTTCTTCTTTTGAAAAGAGCTTTAATTTTGGTATCTGTCTCATGATGCAATTCCTAGTCGTTGGCGCATTAAGTTTAAGTGTTTTGTTGCAACGTCTTTTGATTGAGGTTTAGGAAGCATTACCCCTTCTTTAATTTCAGGAACACTATGCCCTTGGCGAACTAAGTGGCAAACTTGCTCATAGGCTTCCTTAAACACGGCAAAGGACTCCCCTTCATTTATTATTTCTAAAAATTTATAACCCAATTTTTTGGCAGTATATTTAACAACTATATGACTCCATTGTGGGTTGGTAGTGTAGGCACGATTTAAAACTTCTCTATGAGCCTCAGAGGGCTTCGGCATACGCAACTCACTATAAAAACCAAGGCATAACGCGCGAAATTGCAGGCAATTTGGTGGAAACTCACAAAACTTATCGCCTTTACTCAATGTCATTAATCGCTCCACGCCACTGTCTAATGCACGAGGTGTTAAATCTTTAAGTGCAGCAAACCAAACGCCCGTATCCTTAACCCCATGCTTACTAATAAAAAGCTGTCCGTAGATTGCTGTCAGTTTCATCCATAGGCTGGACAAGTGTTCCTTCGATAAATGCACGGGAGTTGAGTTCACTGCCTGAGGTGCCCCAGAGTGATTCGATTGAAATGCCATGCTGCTGGCTGACTCGTTCAAGTGCTGTTGGGTTAAGACTGCTTTGATTGGTACCACGCTCATTGTGATTACTCCTTAATTGTCCTTGTGCCTTTTGTTGTTGTTTTTGCATGTATTGGGCATCTCGTTCCAGCCAGGTAATGAATACTGGATTAAAATCAGCCCATTGGGTGTTTAGTTTTTTGTTGTGTTTGATGAACGCCTGAATTTCCGTGAAATCCGTCACCTTGGTGAGTCCCATGGACAAAGCCAGTTCGATGGTTTTTGTTTTTGGGTAAAAGTCGTCGCTAATTTGTTTTTTGCTGCAAGAAAAATCATTGCCCGCAGTTTGAGTTTGTTTGTTTGAGTTAGTTATATTAAATATATTATTATTCTTTACTGCGGAGTCATCTGTGTACAGCTCCGTGTATTCCTGTGTGTTCTCAAGCGATTTTAATTCATCATTTTTCTTAGGATTTTCAATGGACTTAGATATGGATTGTTCATCCCTGCGCTCTGTGTACACTTCTGATTTTTCAAGAAAACCGGCATAAATCTCTGGTAATTTTGGGAACTGAAATTGTAGTTTTTGGCCCTCACTAATAACTTTAAAATCTTCGGGACATTGTTTTTCAATGGATCGCAAATAACTTCGAATTGTTTCTTTTTGAGGAGTTCCTGACTCAGTTCTTCCAGGAGCTTTGCTGATAGTTAACAAATCGGCAATGTCACGGTAAGTAATACCAGTAACTATTCCTGTTAGCGGATTTGCTAGCGTTATAAGAGACTTTATTAAAGTTGTGTGCGCGTGTAATAACCCTTTAAATCTATTCTCAATATTTATTCGTGCTTGTTGATATGGTTCAAAATAATTCACATCAAATTCCCTTTCCCCGTACTATAGAATAAAATATTATCTATTAATGGTTAAAAAGTCAATGAAAATTTAACCACGAAGGCTTTTTTGATGTGATAAAATTATCCATTAATTTGTGAGATATATAATCTATAATTGTTTTAAGGTAGTTTTAACGATGATTTTTTAACTCCGTTGGTATACTATGGTATTTATAAAACAACCAACTTAGTTATTTTTATAATATGAAAAACTCGTTACTCGATAATCCATCTAGTGCAGAATCACGAGGAAAAAGAATAAGATTTGTTCGTGACCATCTTTTATCTCTTACTAGGAATGAATTCTGTCAAGATAGCGATATTACTTCTGCAGCAATCAAAGGATGGGAATTGGGCTGGGGAGGGGGATTAACTCAGCAGGGGGCTGAAAAAATTGCTAAACGTGCTAAACAACTCAATGTGTATTGCTCAGACTCATGGCTTATGCATGGCATTGGGCGAGAGGCTATTCATTTAACAAAAGATTTGGATATACAAGAGACCGATGAAAATCATATCGCTAAAGAATTACTGTTATTTAGCGAACTCCATAATTCTGTTAATGCTATTGTTAAAGATGATGGAATGACCCCCCTTTTATACCCAGGCAATTATGTTGCAGGAATAATATACAATAAAATTGAAAATGCTATAGGAAAAGAATGCATTGTTATTGATGATAACAATGATATATACATCAGAATTCTGAAGCCAGGTAACGACCAAAACTTATTTAATTTAGTTTGTCTCAATCAAAATCCAAGTCTTGTAAAAAAAGAAATTAAGAACATATCTGTAAGAATTGCTGCCCCCATCATTTGGATACGTAGAGTTTTTTTAGAGAGCGACTCTTGATGGAACAATATAATAAAGACATTTTAAATCATCCAGATTTTTATATAGTTAAATTCACCAAAAACTCAAGTATGCCTTATGTTCTTTTTATTCATGGAGGTCCTGGGTTTAATTGCGGAACTCTAGAATATCTTATTGATAATAATAAATTATTTAGTTCGCTAAACTATAATATCATATTATATGATCAACGAAACTGCGGTAAATCTAAGAAAACATCTATGGTCGTTTCGCATCAGGATAATATAGAGGATTTACAAAGAATAATTTTATATATAACAGAATTTTGTGAAATTGAAACGCAAGCTTTAATTGGACATAGTTATGGTGCAAAATTACTTTTTGATTACTATAAAAAATTCTCATCATTTATCCCAGGTGTTTTTGTCTCTACAGCCAATTCTATACTTACCCCTCGACTAAATAACTTGATGCTTGATCTATCCTATTTAAAAAAGAGTAATTTGGTTGAATATAATAAATTATTCAATGTAATAAATGATCTTGATCTTAATAAAATATGGGAAGTATCAGAACAATTAACACCTCTATTTCAAGAAAACGAAGATAGGCCATACTTGTACTGGGCAAATTTAGAGTGTTTTCATATGGTTCAGGAAATTCAAAAACGCATTCGACTTCCCACAGATACAGAAACGTTCATTAGTGTAAGAAAAGATCTTTATTCAAGTGAATTAAATTTTCTAGTTGATATTGATACGCTTGGTATCTCTAAATTATGGATAAATGGTTTTCATGATTTTGTTATGAACGGACATGAAGCAGCGTTGTCAAAAAATAAAAATATTTTAACTTTCTATAAATCTGCTCACTATCCACACATAGAAGAAAATAATCATTTTAGTGAGATTTTAAATGAATTTATCAAACATTCTTAAAATTATTGTCTTAATATTTTTTTTATCAGTATGCCCTGCTGTCATGGCTAATAATCAAATTAAAATATGCTTAACAGGGAGAGTTGTTGAAAACTTAAAATCCTATGGTCAATCATTTGAAAATGCTGCGAATCTTGCTTTAGACCAAGGTGAAAAATTTGGTAAAGTAGAGATTAAAAATTATTTTTACAATAATAGGCCTCTAGAGCCAATGCATGCGTATAAAAAAATGGTAAGTGAGGGCTGTTCAGCAATCATTGGATTTGAATATCTTTCCGATCTTTTATTGGCAATTAAAGAACAGAAAAACAATAATATACCAATATTTACCTCGTATGCCAGCACTACTGAAGTAGATAAACTGCCTAATAATGTATTTATATTTATGCCAAGCTATGATTCCCAAGCCAAAGAAATGTTAAATTATTTACGGAGCCGATTTAATAAAATAGATGACGTATTATTAGTTACAGAGATTAATCGTGATGAAATGTTAAAATATAAAGAGGTATATTCTTATGTCTTAAATAAAGAATATATTAAATATGACACATTCGATTTTTTAGAAAATGATAAAGAAATTTTAAATAAGTTACATACATTTTTAAAGAAAAAGAAATATAACTATGTTTTTCTATTGTCGGGTGCAATCGCATCAGCAAAGATTGCCGATGCTATGAATAATCAAAATACAATATTTATCGGGACAGAGAACTTTGGGTCATCAGTAAGTCCAACTTTTTTTATGCGGCTTAATAATAAATTGATCCAATCGTATTTTATTCGCAATTTAGATTTCATAAAACCAAGCCCTGCTTTGCAGGCATTTGAAAGTATTTATACTAAAAAATATCATGAACAACCTACAATATTAGCTGCATATACATACGATGCGATGCGAATGATTTTAAAAGCATTTAAGGTGGTTGGTTTCATTGATACACATAGTATATCTCAGATTAATTATAACGGGATCACCGGGGCATATATCAATAATGGTAAGTTCCATCGTTCGACAAATTATATAATTTTGTCTGTCAATAAAGATGGATATAAATATGAAAAATAAAAGCCATTCAATAAAAACTATATTTATAAAAAAAATGGCATACTCAGCATTTATTCAGTTTTTTGTTTTTGGATTGATTTTGCTACTGGCAAAAGAGTATTTCGATAATAATCAGATAGGATCATTATCGAAAAATTTAATTATAAATGACTCATTTACTACGGATGAAATCGGAAGATATCAACTGCTGAATAATAAACATGCATTAGATTTGGCATTGTACAACTTAGAAAATGAACGCAAATTAGACTCAATAAAGTTTGTCTCAGATCAAAAACCATTGGAGAATCTTGGATCTTGTCAGTCAATTAGTGGCAATATCCATACTATTTGCAAAGCAGATAATGGTCAGTTTTCCGGTATAACTGCAATTAAAAAAGATGACCAAATACTTGGATATGTGATATCCAAAAAGCAATATAACTCGATTTTTTTAATACCTGCTTCTCATGGTCTTTTATTGATTTTAATAACAGTTATTGGAATATTTCTTTTTAATTTTCTATTTTTATTCTTATCTATGAGAAAGACTATTTCAAATAGCACAGGATATTTACTTGATTTTATTTCTTCACATCAAAATAATAATGCCACTGAATTCTCGAAAGTAGATATTGATGAGTATAGACAAATAGCGACTAAATTTATTGAGGAACATAGCCAGACATTAAGCTTACAAAAGGAAAAGGCTTACTATGATGCAAGAAAAAAAATTGCTGAGCAAGTTGCTCATGACATCCGGTCAC
Organism: Legionella lytica; assembly: GCF_044626755.1. GTDB lineage: Bacteria > Pseudomonadota > Gammaproteobacteria > Legionellales > Legionellaceae > Legionella > Legionella lytica_A. The sequence goes on from NZ_JBGORX010000012.1 coordinate 56,431, forward strand.
CATTAGCTGCAATTAATACAGCTTTATCTGATGTGACTTCAATTTCAGAAAATAAGCGTATTATGATTAGAAATGCAGCTAAGAGAATTAATGATATTGCGAATAATATACTATCACAGTCAAAACATAATTCTTCCGAGTTGGGCAGTAACGATTTAGATGGAAATATATTACCTGAATTAATATTTGTTGTTTTAGACAATATTGTTTCTGAAAAACGGTATGAATATCATAACTCAAAAATTGATATCCAATTAAAAGTATCACCATGTTGCCACAGTTGTTTTTCTAATATTAATCTAGTTTCTTTTAAACGAGTATTATCAAATCTTATAAATAACAGCATTGAAGCTATTGATTGTAGTGGGTTCGTGATTATTTCCCTCCGATGTGATAATGACCAGGTTGAAATTACTATTGAAGACAACGGGTGTGGGATTCCTTCTGAAATTCTACCCCAAGTAACTGAGCAAGGATTTAGCTTTAATAAAAAAAATGGTGCTGGTTTTGGTTTATCCTATTCTAAAAAATACATAGGATTGCTTAATGGAAAAATAGAACTTCATTCAGAAGTTGGCATAGGTACAAAGGTTACAATTTTTTTACCTCGCGCTAATCCCCCAGATTGGTTCTGTGAAGCATTATTTATTAAAAATCAATCGGTAATTATTGTATTGGATGATGATCCATCAATCCATGAGGCATGGAATGAAAAATTCATAGGTTTTTCTGACTTTAGGATAGTACACTTCTATAATGCATCTGATTTGACATTAAAAAAAATAGAAGAATTAAAACCTGATATATATCTAATTGACTATGAGTTACTTGCAGATAATAAAAGCGGATTGGACCTTATTGCTGATCTTGAATTAAAAACCAAAGCCTTTCTAGTAACCAGTTGTTTTGAAGACTTGACTGTACGCAATCGATGCAAAAAACTTGATGTTCAAATCATCCCAAAACCATATGTTCCTTTTATTAAGATTAACCTCTGCCACCAGATTTTAAGTAATGCTCCCTTTGTTTTTATTGATGATGATGAAATGATGCGAACCACTTGGGCTTTTGCAGCAAGTGATGCGGGTACACAAATCGCGTTATATTCTTCTATTGATGAATTCATGACTGTAATTAATGATTATACAAATGATACAATAATTTATATCGACTCAGATCTTGATAACAATATCAAAGGTGAAGTTGAAGCTAAAAAGCTTTTTGATCTTGGTTTTACGGAAATTCATCTAGCTACAGGACATTCTCCGAAGCGGTTTGAAAATATACCTTGGTTAAAGTCTATTGTTGGGAAGTCGCCACCCTTTTAAAGAGGAAACCGCTATGAATTTAGAAGAAAAAAATAAGATAATTCATGACGTTACGAATTCCTTCGTAGTTATTAAAAGCATATCAAAATCAGCATCTAATTTTGTTAATAAAGTCTTAGAAAATAATAACTCCATTAGTAATGATCAAGTCGATCTATTTAAAAAAGCAATGTTATCTCTTCAAAAAGAGATATCTAAGATTGAAATTATGTTTCACGGTAATTTTGATAAATGGTAGGTTCATTTATATGAAACCACTTTGTTCCAATGAATCGAGTTAGTTAAATTTCCTACTACGACACCATAATTGTAATTATCATCTAATTTTTTTGACTCAAAAATATATTTTTTCCAATCAGCCAGGTCTTCTTTATATTCATTTTCTGAAAATAAGAACAATATATTTTCTTTTTCTTTTATTTTTTTGATCAGTGCGTCTGGAAAAGAATAATCTTTTAATAAATCAACTTGGCTGTTAATTTTATCTTGATCTGATATGAGCAACCATGTTGGTTTACCATCTCTTGTCAAAAATAAAAAACTTCCTAACCGATCAATAAGATAGTATTCGATTGCATCATTTTTTCTAATAATTTGATTAAACAAATCTTTGAATGAATCATTATTTAATAAGGATTTTAATGATCCACCACCATAATTAAGCGAATCACGTGAAAAATTAATAAAATATTTATTTGTTAACTCATTAATATAAACTTTCAACTGTTCAAATAAATTAGCATGTGTCTTTAATATAAATTTATCTATAATCCCATCATTAAAAGCGTTGATTGCAATATCACTATCAGCTTCGGCTGTTAGTAGTATCTTGTATATGTTTCTATCACTTAGTTGTTTACAAAATTCAATGCCATTAATATTGGGCATTGAATAATCAACAACTAATACGGCAACATTATTAAAACGTGAAGGTTCATAAATCATATTAACCATGTTAAATGTTGTTGTTATCGAGTTGCTATTGAGATCTAAGTTATTATTGTCTTTTTCCATTGTTGTGAATTGAAATATGCTTTCGTTACTATTTTTGCATTGCTCCATCGCGCTGTCTGGGTTCGTAAACATTAGTAGATTTTCTTGTTCATGGAACTCTAAAGCAACGGCATCTAGAAAAGCCTGATTATCATCAAGAAAAACAACTTTAGTGGGATGATAGAAACTCATTATATTAGTATTTAATATATTCATATTTTTTCCATTTACATCTAACGTATAAACCAACTGTTAAGATCTTGTTGAGAATCTCCTATCAGAGAAGATAAAATCTATTTTTGATTTCTTTCTTTATATCATGTTTTTTAAACCGAAATTGCTCCTTATGTTATCACAACGCAGTAGAACCACAAAAGAACACCATTTATCTAAAAAACTCCTTCTGCTGAATTTCTCTTATGATGTGAGTATTTATTTTATATTTAACCCAGCCACCCCGACCAACCTTTTGATCGGCGCGGATAAGTATTCCTGCATTATTTAAGCGGAACAAAGTGTTTTTAAGGGATTTTTGATTCACTTGAGTTAATTTTGATATTGACTCGAGTGTTAGCTCATCTGTTGTATCTGATTTGTTAATTTTAATGTTTTTGTATAGTGCAATTATAATTGCTCGCTGGTTGCCAACTAATTTTGAAAAGCTAATTTGAGGATTTTTTTCCAATACGGAAACTTGCGCATCAACTGTCTTCGATGCCAAATCATTACCCTTTACGTGAACCGATTGTGAACCGTTACTTGTATCGTTATTTAATGCGGAGTTTGCATGAGCAGATGGGCTTCCAACTGGTACTGTTTGTTGGATGAGGCTTTGCTCGTGAACCGATTGTGAACCGTTACTTGTATTGTTATTTAAAACGGAGTTTGCATGAGCAGATGGGCTTCCAGCGGGTACTGTTTGTTGGATGAGGCTTTGCTCATGAACCGATTGTGAACCGTTCCTTGTATCGTTATTTAATGCGGAGTTTGCATGAGCAGATGGGCTTCCAACTGGTACTGTTTGTTGGATGAGGCTTTGCTCGTGAACCGATTGTGAACCGTTACTTGTGTTGTTATTTAAAACGGAGTTTGCATGAGCAGATGGGCTTCCAACTGGTACTGTTTGTTGGATGAGGCTTTGCTCGTGAACCGATTGTGAGCCGTTACTTGTATTGTTATTTAAAACGGAGTTTGCATGAGCAGATGGGCTTCCAGCGGGTACTGTTTGTTGGATGAGGCTTTGCTCGTGAACCGATTGTGAACCGTTACTTGTAATGTTATTTAAAATGGAGTTTGCATGAGCAGGTGGGCTTCCAGCGGGTACTGTTTGTTGGATGAGGCTTTGCTCGTGAACCGATTGTGAACCGTTATCTTTAGTATAAATATCATCAAAAAAATGGCTTGCTTTGGCGGGGCTTTTTACCCTTTTTTCTGGCAGTTTTCTTTCCTGAGTATATAATTCGAACGCTCCCTTTTTTATAGCCATCAGATAGCCTCTAGCTCGTTAGTTAGCAAAAGATCTACGAAGCTAAGTTCGTTGTTATTAACTCTACCCCATAATTCAGATATCAGATGGTAGTATTCTTCTGCCTGAGAGGAACCAAGAGCGTATTCTAATATGGTTTGTTTAGACATTAGAGCTTCTTCCCATTTTACAGATTTACGTATTGGTGTAGTAATCATATAGTCTACATAACGACTCAGATACGTTGCATTTATTTGTTGACTAAGTGAGCTTCTTTCAAGCGCAGTACTAAACATGATTATTCCTTGGTCTGTTAGCTTCATAACATCTTGAAAGTCCCAAATGTTTTGCATATTAGTCGAAGAAGCATTATAAGCAAGAAGACTGCAACCTAATGGCATAACAACTGATGATGAAACCAAAATGGAATTTTCTACGAGATGATTCCATGTGGGGCTGTTATCAAAGATGATGACATCATATTTAGAGAGAAGCGGTATTAATTTATCTTGGAAGATATATTCACGACGTTTTTCAAAAGACATCCACTTATTTAATTTAACTAAATCGTGTGTTTCAGGTATAAAGTCGAGGGTGGGTAAAGACGTTGGACGAATGATTTCTTCTAATGGTGTATTTTCAACGAAAAAATGAAATAAGCCTTTTCCTTGTTCAAAATCATCAAGCCTATTAAGTTCTTGTTGAGGAATTATTATATCTGAAACAGAACACTCAGGATCTAATCCTATTAATATAGTCTTTATACCATTAAGTGCTAGAGTACGTGCCTCATTATAGCTGGAAGTCGTTTTATACACCCCTCCTTTTTGCATATACTTACATAATATTTTTTGTTGTGCGGGTGGCTTTAAAAAACCAAATCTTTTTCCGATTTCAGGGAGTTGTTCTAATCCCCATACTCTAGTTGAAACCTTCCCCCTGGCTTCTCTTTTTGCTATTGGTATTTCGCCTCGATCTTCAGCATTATATAATGTTTGAACAGATTTAAAGCGGTTATCCATTTTAAATAATTTACGTATGTCTGAGTTAGTCCAGCTTGTTTGTTCCATTATTTATGCCTTGTATGTTTTTTTGTTTTTATACAGTTAATACATACAATTACATACTCATTTATGTAGGTCAATGATAAAGTAGTTAAAACATATAAAAAAAATTTTATACATGTAAAAGGCGTTTTTGTGTGCCTATTGTGAACCATTAAACATCTTTGAATGTGAACCAATTGTGAACCTATACTAAGGAGCTATTTGGCCTGAATGTTGAATTACATTTGATGCTTATTTAATTTGGTTGTGAACCATTAAACCCCTTTTATTGTGAACTAATTGTGAACCAATTGTAAATCGATCGGCATGGATTAATATCTGTTCTCTATCCAATTAAATAAAGGCTAATATCACTATTTGGTGAACCGTTTGTGAACCATTGCTCGTGATTGGCTCGCGTTAATTGTGAACCATTTAAATAACAAATTCGTGAACCGTTTGTGAACCATTGTTGTTGGGAAATATAAAATATTTTTAGGTAAATTACTTGGTGCTATGTGAACCAATAGTGAACCATTTTATAAACATTTATGTGAACCAATTGTGAACCAATAAGACATAAAAAAATGCTATATTTCAATTGGTTATATTAAAAAAGGAGTTGACGGGTTAAATAATAAACGATAACTTTCTATTAATGATTTAAAAAAGGCAAAAAAAAAGCCCGTTGACGCGGGCTTTCCGGTTAACGCTAAAGTATAACCTGAACAAATATATCTTAGCGTTAAGTAATTGATTAGTCAACAATTAGCTACCGCTAAGGATATTACACGCATGCAAGAAAGTGCGTTAGTGATGGATTGCATTGATTTCATTAAGAAATCAACAGACACAAACTACAGCTCTAGAAGGGCAGGGGTGGTGCGTCAGGGTAACTGGTGTGGCCATGATCCTGAGTCCCCACGTTTTTTTCAAAAGCCACAGGAACATAAGGATCGCCCCAAAATAATTACCTGGGCGATTGATGCCTGGCGGCGTTACTATGGGCTACCCACATCCTATTTTAAAGAAATCCGTATGCGTCGCAACTCAACGCGCCAGCAGCGCTCTGAGGCGCGTGAAGCTTTGGCAAGTATTGCTCAGGTCTTATTACATTACACAGAACTGGCAAGCCTTAGGGTGGGTGTACCTCATGCAAGTGAAGGATTTCGCTCCCTTACCATCGAATTTCTTGCTGATAAGGCAGGAATTGGTTTAAAGCGAGCACAACGCGCTATTAAATTACTGGTGCGTGCAGGCTATTTAAAAATGATCGAGCGTTTTGATGTCAAACTCGAAGAGGGAAAAGAGCGTTTTATTGGTCTTGCTGCGGTAAAATGCCTAACGCCCGCTTTTTTTAAAGCATGCAACATTAATCTGCAGGCTCTGTCTGCTCAACGCGCTCTAGCGCGTAAACGGCTTAATAAGAAGCGAAGCACCTTTATTGCCAATGCTCAGGAGTCTCAGGCTGCCGCACGTAACATTCTTGATTTTATAGCTCCCCAAGGGAATGCTAAAACACATCTTGATGCGATGAAGGGCATGCTTAAGGGAGAGCAAAACACTGAAGAGCGGTTGCGCGAAAAAGAACGCAGACGAAGAGAATCCCTTCTACGTCGCCACAAATTGCGGGAATAGGGCGCTGTAACCTACTTCAATACCCTTACCTTTGTTATTAGAGATGCCCTTCTATACCTCCAACACCACTAAAATGCCTCACAAACCCCAATTTTTATCATTATCTATAATTAGATTAAAAAAAATGTCCATCACCTGCAAAACATGTGAATTACAATGAATAAACCATCATTTTTAACAAAAGCTACTGTATATATTTTGTCATAATGAAATTTAAGTGTCTTATAGAATAGCTTTTAAGTGTCTGCTCTTACTTATAGTCCCCTTTAAACCTTCTTGAATATTATCCACAAGGATGATCTGTGGATAATTAATAATAAGGAATTCGCTACGCTCATTAATCATTTCATCTTATTAAAAGGAATTGGCCTATGGCCAATAATCAAATAAAAAAACAAACAAAGCAATAATTAAAGATCGATTGCCTCATCACCCATCACTCAATCGCAATAAAAGATAACTCCGCATTTTATTAAGAACAATGACTACTCACTCGCAAGCTCGCTCCGTTCCTCATTGTTCTTAATAAAATACTCCGTTATTTTTATTTTTGCGACTGAGCGATGAATGACGAGGCACAAATCTAAATCTTTCTTTTAAACTGCTTTAAATGAATTCGCTTCGCTCATAACTATTAAATGCTCCTAAGCTCCAAAATCAAAGGCAGGTGGGCAAAATTCGAACATACCTTTATCCACATTTTTAGGGGATAACCATGTGAATAGATTAAATTAAGGCAATACCGATAAGGACTTAAAAACAAGGAGAAAGTGTACTCAATAAGAGTAATAGTTAAATGAAATAGTAATTAACTATTTCCTTCGAACGCTATTTTTAAGATTAAAAGTTAAACATGACCCTTTTTTTCCAAGATCTCGGCCGGGGGACTAATTGATAAAAGAAATTTATCAACAGATGGTAAATACAAACAGGTGTAAAGCCCAAATTAAACATATCTAATGTATCAACTATTGATAAATTCAATAGTTATCAATAAACTGCCTTCAATAATTACTATAGAGCTTTATAAACTATGGCCAATAAAAAACGCAAAGTATCCCTGGATGACTATGTATCTTGTTATCACTATTTTGAACGTGCCATTCAAAATAATCGATTTATGACTGAGGAGACGAACAATTCGGTGAGAATAAAAGCAATCCAAGCCTTTGCTGAACTCAAAAACACGGCGCATGATGAAGAAACAGTACGCTTGTTTCAATTATGGCTTGATGAATTCGTAGATCCTCAAGCTTTTAGTCGCTGTTATCGTGCTCTGAATCAAAAAAAATATCTGGTCGAGAAAACTCTGCGTACCATCACCATCAGTGATGAAGCTTATAACGCATTAAAAGACATCGCACATCAAAAAAATATCAGTCTCTCACAGGCGATAGTGGATGGCTGTACCTTACTACATAACAAAAATACTGAATCAATTAGACCATCGATAAACACGGACACATTAAAACCTGGTAACATCAACCCAAAACCAACTGGTTTGTCAATCCCACTGATAAAATCAATTGCGCAAGGCAACACCAATGTCATTTCCTTGTTTGGTGATGAGCTTAATGAGTCATCTGACGAGGAAGAGTCAGACACTGAGTTTGATTTCTTTGATTTTGAAGAAGTACGCGAATGGCCACGTAAACCCGAGGGCTATGATTTTAGAACCAATGAGTCCTATAAAAAATACCGCAAATATATTGAGCGTCTTACTATTAAAAAACCAGACGAAAAACTACTGGACGCCTTTAATAAAACGATTAATTATTACCTAACCGAAGACAATTGCCACCAGATTGGACCACATCTGCTTTCAATCCGTCATGAACTCTTAAATCAAAAACTCTTTTCTCAAAAGTTTAATCCTGAACTCTTTGCCATCAGTAACGGATTTAACGTAGGCAATCTCACCATGGATGATTATGCGGATGAACTGATTTTTCTTTTAGGATATATCTTTGGCTGCACCACTCAATCCATCACCGCAGGAAATCGGGTTTGGGGAGCAATGGAACAGCCAACCGACTTAAGGACTATATTGGTCTTTTAATATCTATAATTCGGTATGTTTCATTTTATAGGATTGTAAACTGTGAAGTTGTTCAAGTATTTTCATTGAATACAGATAGATAACCAATTTTTTTCATCATTAGTAATTAAGTTTTCAAATTACCTATAATAGAACAAATAGTTTTATTGTTTTATTCAATATCTATGATGAATTCTTTAAAAACCTTTATTTTTAGGTAACAATGACGCTTTAACATTACGGCTCTGAAGAAAACTATGAATAAGGGGTATAAATAAATGGGCTGCTCCACTTGTCCTTCTCACAAAGAACCAATGCCCAAACTGTGGCATAATCCTAAAGTCATTACGGCAGCAATAGCCGGTATATTATTAACTATTGGTTTTGTAGGCTCATATTTGACACTACCAAGGATAATTGCTAACGGGTTTTACATAGGCGCGGTGTTAATTGGTGGATATTATTTCGCACGGGAAGCTATAGAAGAATTTTTCAAAGAACATGAAATCGGTATTGAGTTTTTGATGTCTACCGCTGCTATTGTTGCTGGTGTGATGGGACAATGGGCAGAATCGGCAACACTGGTTTTTTTATATTCTATTTCTGAAGCAGCAGAGGGTTATGCTGGTGAAAGGGCGCGACATGCTATCAGAGTATTGATGGAACTTGCCCCAAAATCCGCATTAGTCCGACGTAATAATAGCGAGTTCCTAATACCTTTAGAAGACATTCAAATTGGAGATGAGTTTATTGTTCGTCCTGGTGAAAGCATCGCTACAGATGGAGAGGTCATATCTGGACATTCTAGTGTAAACCAAGCGCCTATCACGGGTGAATCAATTCCTGTTGAGAAATTTGTGGGAAATAAAGTATTTTCTGCAACTATTAACGGCGAGGGGACTCTTACTATTCGCGCTACCAAAAAATTTGCTGAGAACACGTTATCTCGTATTATTTTTCTTGTTGAAAAAGCACAGGATAAAAAAGGTCGCAGTCAACGATTTATAGAGCGTTTTGGCAATCTCTACAGTCCATTCGTTCTTTTAGCAGGGGTACTAATAGCTACCCTACCTCCTCTATTTGGGCTGCATTGGCAAGAATGGGTGCTACGTGCAACGGTGTTTATTGTTGCAGCTGCACCATGTGCTTTAGTAATTTCTATCCCAATTACCCTTGTAGCTGCTCTTGGTACAGCCAGTCGAAACGGAATATTACTTAAGGGTGGGATATATTTAGAAAAATTGGTTCAAATAAAGGTTATTGCGCTTGATAAAACAGGAACCTTAACACAAGGACAACCCAAGGTCACCGATATCATTTCGTTAAATAATTATACTCAGAACCAAATATTAAATGTAGCTGCCACCCTTGAATCGCGTTCCCAGCATCCACTGGCACATGCCATTTTACAACAAGCAAAGGCAGAAAGTGTTGCATATAAACCTGTTGAACATTTTAAGTCATTGACTGGTTCAGGGGTTCAGGGTTTTATAAATGGAGAACAATTTTATATTGGCAATCCAAAATTATTTATTGATATGGGTCTATTGGTAGAAACTGTAATTCAAGAAATAAATAAATTACAGACCGTTGGAAAGACTGTCGTATTAGTAGGAACAGATAAGGAAATTCTCGGTTTAATTGCAATTACTGATCCTCTAAGATCTACAGCAAGGCAGATGGTATCGTCCCTAAAATTGATGGGTATTGAGCGTGTTGTTATGCTCACTGGAGATAACTCGATAACTGCCGCGTCAATTGGAGTTCAAGCAGGTGTAGATGAAGTATTCTCTGATTTATCACCAGAAGATAAGACACGAAAAATTGAGGAACTGGAAAGACGTTACGGTAAGGTAATGATGGTTGGCGATGGAGTAAATGATGCTCCAGCACTTGCAGCAGCACATGTAGGAGTTGCAATGGGCGCCGCTGGAACCGATGTTGCATTAGAAACTGCGGATGTAGCATTAATGGGTGATAATTTATTAAAATTACCTTATCTCATCGAGTTTAGTCATCGAACCTGGAATATAATTTTACAAAATTTAGGACTATCTATAATTGTTATTAGCTCTCTTATTGTCGGGGCGGTAACTGGCTATTTTACGTTGCCAATAGCAGTTTTAGCCCATGAAATAAGTGAGCTTATTGTTATTGCAAGTGGTCTTCGCATGTTAAAATCTTAACTGTAGATGAGCGCATTACAATGCGCTTAATACTCTCTCCAGTTTTTGTCTTACTTCTCCAGCGACCAGATTGATCTCAGGATTGCCGACCAATTCTAATACTGATTTTGGATCCATAAATTCAATATGCACTTTGCCTATATCATCCTGGCGTACAACCACATTACATGGTAGAAGCAAACCTATAGATGGCTCCTTTTCTAAAGCATGATGGGCAAATTGCGGATTGCATGCACCAAGAATTTGATAGGGAGGCATATCTTTATTTAATTTTTTTTTCAAAGTTGCTGACACATCTATATTTGTAAGAACTCCAAATCCCTCTTTTTGCAGTTCTTCAGTAACTTTTTTAATTGCATCATCAAATGAATACAATACTTCTTTTCCAAATCCATATTTTATATTGATCATTCTTTATCCATAAAAATTAACTCAAACCATACCAGATGTTATCATTAATAAATAATTCTTAATATTAAGAATACCATAGGATTGGGGATCTGTAGTGAATTATTCTTGTTGTAAACGATAAATTGTTGCTTTATGGACATTAAACGTTTTTGCAATCTCACTTACCGATTTATCTTCTTGCAAAAGCCGCTTGGCCAATGACTTTTGTTCTTTATTCATTTTTTCAGGTCGTCCAAAACGAACTCCACGTTGCTTTGCAGCTGCGCGACCCGCACCAGTACGTTCACGAATTAAGTCACGCTCAAATTCTGCAATACCTGCGAATACGGTCATGATCATTTTACCGGCATGAGAAGTGGTATCTGCCCAAGGCTCGGAAAGCGAACAAAAGGAAGCCTCTGTTGTTCTTATGCAGTCTATTAATTCTAATAAATGCTGGGTTGAACGCGCCAATCTATCCAATTTCCAAACAACGACTACATCTTCAGGTCGAAGCTGATCAAGTAATCGTTGTAATTCTGGACGATCTCTTTTTGCACCAGAAATTTTTTCCTGATAGATACGTTTACAACCAGCTTCTTTTAGTGCAACTAATTGCAACTCTAAATTTTGATCCGTGGTTGAAACGCGAGCATACCCAATTTTCATAACTAATCCCTAATATTTTATTTGCAAATCATATCGCAAAACAATAGACTTTTGCATCTGATTTTTGCAACGAATTTAAACCTTTAAATAAAGGCATTCAAATTCCGTTGCAAAACTTCTAAGTTTAGCAACAACACCTATTGATTTTGGATAAACATGCCTGTTAGTTTTCTCTCCCCAGTACAATGTGACAATTACGCTAAATATCCTACTGACCTACCACCAGATATCGTAGATAGCCTTTTTTTCCTCGATGATCAGGATATGGAGTGGATTGCAAACAAGCGTGGTGACTTCAGCAGGTTAGGTTATGCATTACAGCTGACAACAGTTCGATTTATTGGAGCTTTTATTTCCGACTTGAATCAGATTCCTCGTGTGGTAATTGAGCGAGTTGCTATTCAAATCAAGGTTAATGATCCTGAAAGTTGCATATCAATGTACATGAAAAGTGAGCAGCGTTGGCGTCATGCTGTTGAAATTCGAGCGCGTTATGGCTATATAGAATTTGCTGAAAAAGGTAGTCGTTATCGTCTTGGTCGCATATTATGTGCACTATGCTGGACTGGTACTGACAGACCTGGAGTGCTTTTTGATCATGCAGTGGGTTGGCTATCGACCAACAAAATATTGTTACCAGGTATTACAGTTCTTGAGCGTTTTGTTGCAGAAATTCGCTCCAGGATGGAGTCTCGCTTATGGCGAATGTTGATTAAAAATTTAAGCGCATCACAACAGGAAAAACTGAATGACCTCTTGGTGGTAGAGGATGACGAACATCTGTCATTGCTTGATAAACTGCGTAAAGGTCCGGTTAGCATCAGTAGCACAGCTCTTGTGCAAGCATTAAAACGGGTTGAGTCTGCCCGCAACATTAGTGTTGAATTACCACTGTACCGCATCCCCGCCTGTAAAATAGCAACACTTGCACGCTTTGCTAATACGGCAAAAATTACAGCCATCAACCGCTTGCCGTTTGAGCGTAAAATGGCGACGCTCGTTGCTTTTGCGAATCATTTTGAGTCAGACTCCCAAGATGATTCTCTGGACGTGCTCAGTATGGTATTGCGTGATTTATTCTCAAAGGCCAAGCAAGAAAATAAAAATACACGACTGCGAACTCTTAAAGATCTCGATCAAGCTACAGCCACATTGGTCGATGCATGTAAATTACTACTGAATACAGAATTATGTGATCATGAAATTCGGGACACAATTTATACAACAGTAGGTCATGAAGCGCTTGTATCTGCAGTTGAAAATGCCACTGCCTTAATCAGGCCGCCAAGTAATGTGTTTTATCATGAGCTTGAACAAAAGGAAAAAACAGTTCAGAAATTTTTACCTTCGCTCCTTCGAGTAATAAATTTTGATAGTAATCAAGCGGGAAAACCTCTTCTTGCCAGTCTTGAATGGTTAAAGGGAAAACAAACGGATGAACCGCCAATGGAGATTATTGGAACATCATGGAAACGTAATATTGTTATTAAAAATGAATGTAGCGTTATCAATTGGCCACAAGACGAACCACGACCCACTTATCGCGTCATAAAGAAACTTGTAAAAACCCAAGATGGTATCATTTTGCATAACGATAAACTTTTATATGCTGACCTTATCAATAAAAAAATTAAGGAAATCGTTGTACCAGAGAAAAAACAATCTCAAGTTGAGAAATTGAAAAAATCCATTTTAAACATGAAGGAAGTTCAAAAAAACGCAAATAATAAAGAGCTTGCATTAATAACATCAATAACTGGCCGGGATAGCAATAGAACTACAATTGACCGAACAGCATATATATTTTGTGTTCTTGATAAATTGCAATCGGCACTGAAACATAGGGATGTGTTCATAAGTCCGAGTTGGCGGTATGCTGATCCAAGAGCCAATCTTTATTCTGGCTCAGAGTGGGAGGCAATACGTCCTATGATTTGCCGCTCATTAAATTTAACAATTGACCCAATGTTAGCCATAACAAGCCTTACAGATGAACTACATCAAGTGTATCGGTTAGTTGCTGCAAATATTGATAGGGGTTAATTCCATATAGCGCTGGTTTATCAGCATTACCCGTTACATCTCTTATACAGCAAGACTTATAGAGCGAGCATTAATAGTTTCATCCTCTAACAACAATTTCG
>NZ_JBGORX010000013.1:0-57747 GCF_044626755.1 Legionella lytica
ATCCATAAGAGACACAAATGCTGCAGCTGATGGGGAATCCATAAGAGACACAAATGCTGCAGCTGATGGGGAATCCATAAGAGACACAAATGCTGCAGCTGATGGGGAATCCATAAGAGACACAAATGCTGCAGCTGATGGGGAATCTATAAGAGACACAAATGCTGCAGCTGAAGGGGAATCTATAAGAGAATCCAGTGTTGCAACTGGTGGTGAATCCATAAGAGGCACGATCAGTTCTCATGAGTTAGGAACTTTCGAAGATGGCACCCCAACGAAAGCAGATAAGAAAGAAAGTAGGTGGGGCATTTCAGATGACATTTCTTCTAGTCAATCACTAAAAAACAAAGTTAGAAAAGATGATAAGTTCTTACTCCCTAAAAAATACAAGCAAACCAATAAAGATACAAATAAATATGCATGCTTGATTGGAAATGCAAAGAAAATCGTGGATGAAATCGCCTATATATGTTTAATAAATAGTGCGCTGGAAACACATTTTATAGAGAAACATCTTTTTTCTAAAAATACAGGAGTTACAGTTGGTGCAATAAAAACAACGGTTTGTCGACTTAAAGACAAAGGAGTTTTGATAAACTACGAGGCCTCTAAAGGACGGCATTCAGCATGGAGATTTACATTAAATAAAGATGTATTTGAGCAATACCTAAAATGTCATAGGGGTGATTCTTTACTATAGCTCTTCATAATGCTTGAGGGATAGACAGTTATTTTGAGTCAATTTATCAAAAAATATTGAGGGTTCCGAGAAGGGTGGAGCTTTTAGAGAATGGTGGCGAAAGCTAAATTGTTAATGCTAATGCGTGTGGGGTAATCCTGATATTTTGCTGAAGATATTCAGACAGCCATTACAAATGAGAGAACTAAATTATGGGAAAATATTGTATAGCATTTTTGCCTAGTAACGATAACGAATTAATTTCGTTGTCTAATTCATTTACGAATTTAAATAAAGAATACAAATTGGGCATTGAATCAATTCCGCACGTAACTGTATGTCAGTTTTTTTATGAAGATAGTGAAATTGAAAATCTATGGGGTTTAATAACTAAAAATATAGAAACCCATCAGATTAATTTATCATTTGACTCATTCAGTTGTATTACTTTTGATAATGAAATTTTTTGGATATCATTATTACCCACTGAAACAGAAGATCTTCATAACATTAATCAACAGATAACTTCTATGTTGAAGATAGAAAGCAGCAGATTATATGATCCACACTTAACTTTATTAAGTACGAAAGATGCTTATTATGAATCAAAGGCAGAACAAAATATAGGGGAGTACAAAAAAATAGCTGATGATTTCATCTTATCAATGGGAGAGTGTGATGAAATAGGTCAATTTACGAAGATTTTATTTCAATGCGAATTAACTAGCTCATGCAAAAACGGAATTTAATCTAAACTAATTTTAACTGCTTAGAGCTTAGTTTATTTTCATTTGACTTTTCTTTAGCCTCATTGATTCCCGCCAATATACCGATATAGCATGATTGAAGAGGGGAAAATTTATCAATAAAGTTATTATCCCTCATAATTTCTAAGGGAGATGAAGATTTTATAGTTTGATTGTCATGCTGTACGTAAAGTAAGTTTCCCTTGCGGTCTATGCCATGTATTAAAAAAAAGGTCTTTTCATTTATTCCGAGATTGAACCAATCCTTAGTTGAAATATCATTATTCTTATTTGAAAGGTAATATAATCCGTAATAATACCCAAGGATGGAGGCATGCTTGGAGGAAAAGCTAGCCACAAATTCAAAATCATTAATTATATCTATGTACTTAATGTATAAGGGCTTATATATGCCTCTCGTATAAATGACAAAAGCTTTATTCTCCTCATCCACTTTTTCAATTCTGGAAAGACGAGCATGATTAAAAAAATTAGTATGAAAGATATATTTCAAAACCTTAAAAAAGCTAATTTTCCTTTTATAACTCATAAGACTATTTTCCTTAACGCTACATAACTTTTTTTGTAATTTTAGTTTCTCTATAAGCATTTAACTCATAAACATTTTCTAGAGAGAAGGGGTTGTAATTTGTTTTTAAATCAAATATCTCTATACCTTCATGTATTTTAATTTTATCTATAAGATACCATGCAATTGGTAATAGAATAATTTCACACAGGAATTTTTTAATGGAAGCTGCTAATAACAATTGACAATATACATTGAAAGGAACCGCTCCTAGGAATGCCAATGAAATAAAACATGTAATATCCACAGTATTGGCAATTGTATTAGATATCAAAATTCTTTTGGGTAAATTTTTTCCTTCGCATTTAATTTTCATGGTAGATATATAATAAGCATTAAGAAAAAATGAAATTACAAAGCTAACAATGGAAGCAAAAATTATTCTCGAGCTTTGTAGTAAAATATGATTATATTCGCTTTGCAGGCCCCAATGAGGGGATGAGGGTATTAAGCCCACAAAGAAAATAAAAAACACAAAGAAAATGTTAAGCAATAAACCACACCAAGCAGCTTGTCTTGCATTTTTGAATCCATATATTTCAACTAAAATTGTGCTACTTATGCTGGTAAGGGGAAAAATTATAAATCCCCCAGTCAAAGTAATACCGAATATAGAAACAAGCTTTACCGCAGCTACACAAGAGGTCAACCAACTTGCAGAAAATAGCGTAAATATTAAATATTTATATTTAAAATGAGATTTAGGTTGGGCTGAGTTTGAAAATAAAAGTTCATTATCAAACATATTTTTCCTTAAAAAGCTGTTAAATTAGAGATAGTTCCTATCTTCTCTTGCGCAAAAGCGATAAAACGACAACACCGATTATATCATGTTTTTGTTTATCATAATAAATCGTTTCTGATCCTGGTATTATTGCTTGTAATTGCCATTTCGGATAATCAATTATGAGTTCGCGCAGGGATAAATTACATTCATTTTTAAACTTAATTAATATTAGGTCTCCATCAATTGGTTGGACAATTGGATTTATGAAGAATAAAGTTCCCATTGGAAACCTAGGGTGCATTGATGGTCTACTTTCAATAGCAAATGTATACTCATCTATTAAGTCTTGATCTCCCGCGATTGTATACCATTCTGGCCAGTCTCCCAACGATAAATTTTCAACACCCTGATCTTCAATTACACTCCAGGTTAAGATAGGAACAACCAGTGGGGTGTTTTTGATCATTGTTCTCAGTGATTTTCCATTATTATCTTCTATTAGCGAATCTATACTTACTTGAAAATAATCGGTAATTAATTTTAAAGTAGAAATTCGAGGATCTTCAGTTTCCCCCGAAATAATTCGGCGGATAGTCATCACGGAAGTATTGAGAGCTCGTGCGATTTCAATTTCTGAAACCCCTCGACTCTCCATCAGTTTTTTTAAATTTTTGGCAATAGTTCGGACTTCTGTTTGGTCCATTGTAAATGCTTTGTTGTTATTCATGCCCTAGTACCATTCTTGAAGTTTCAATTATTCTACCTGTTGAATGAACTAGTCATCAATTAATTTCATATAAAGTAACATAAGTGGTGTTATTTTGGAAATTACATATCTTTAATGTTATTATTAATAACAAACTTGTTATTTATCTCGGTGCATTGTATCATTACTGATATTATGGTTCTTGGATTAGAGGGATATGAAAAACACACTTAAAGGACTAGATAAATTCTATTTTGCGCTAGAGAAAATAGAGTTGCCATTTAAAGGATTAGCACATACATCTTTGTTGCTAATAAAAAAACTAATCACCTGTGCAGACCCTATGACAGGCATAGTAAGTGGAATTACCTATGGTGATTTGGCCATTTCATTAGCTATTAATGCTGGTCCCGGTAGAAGAGTAAGCGGTACTCCGACAAAGCAAACGATCCGAAATTATATAAAATCTATAGAAAGAGAATGTAATATATATTTCAAAGTAGTTTCTGAAGGCCAAAAACTTCAATTTTTATTTCCCTATCTACCCAAAATTTTTAATGAATTTTTTGCAAGCTCAGAAGTTAACATGGATCTTAATTCGCATAAAACCCTGAAGGGCTCTGATGTTAAGGAAGATTTTCGAGTACTGCCTAACATAGAACTTAACACACCTAGTAGCACTGTAAAGAATATTATTTTTAATAATATAAATAACAACAATAACAACAAACAAAGCATCAGCAATAATTTCACACCCAACTCTGAAACCATTTCACGAGCCAAGGCTCTAGGTTATAGCAATGTAGAAGATTCCGCAGAAATCCAGAATTTTATTTCATACAACAAGGCATGTGGTGCGCAATGGGCTGACTTCAATCCCATTTATTTACGCTGGTTGGCTAAAAGCCAGGAGCGCCAACAACAAACACCACAAATGAAGAATACATGGAGTTTTAATCATGAAAACCAACAACGCAACAAAACCAAGACCAATACATCAAGTGTTCGTGAACGCGTCATTCAAGCCTACGCAAACGAATTTACCTTCTGCGAAGAGACAAGACGATTCGATTCAAAAGCCGAACAAGAGCAGCGGATTTATTGCGACTTTGTGGCTCCAATTAACTGATATCTACGGTTCACGTTTTATCAACATACATGGCGACAAAGATTCAGGCGTGTGGTTTCAAGCACTCTATGATGTGAACGAGGAAGAAATTGCGTTGGGATTAGGAGAAATGTTTCGTGATGAGCGTTTTGAAACATGGCCACCGAATTGCACCCAGTTCAGACACCTTTGTCTTAAGCGAAGAAAAAAAGAGCTTCCTAGCGTTCATAAGGCGTTTAATGAAGCCAGAAGTAATCTTAATTTTTCAACCATTACATGGAGTCACCCAGCCGTAAAATTTACAGTAAAGCACTTAGGTGTTGAGGTAGTGAATGCGGCCAGAGCAGACCTTGCTTTTGCAGAGTTTAGTAAGCTGTATGTCAAAGTCTGTGAGCGAATTCTTGAAGGTTTTGAAGTTCCCTATGTGGCTGATGAGGAGCTGGTGATACACCGAAAAATAACAGGAAAAGATATTCCACGATTATCTCAATTAATTAAGGTGAACTCATGAACAATTCTCCATTGAGCGTGTACCAACCGTACGACTTATTAAGACAATTGCGAATTTGCGCCCACAACTTACTGATTGCCTATGATGCGACATTAAACAATGACCTATGGATTGCGTTTGAAAAAGCCGTTGGGGTGTGCGAAGCCCTGATGAACCAATCACAACTGAAAGTATCAACAACGATTCACTAACCACAAAAGGGAAAAACAATGAGCGCTGCTCTGATGTATTGTCACAAAAAATTTAGAAAAGCCTTGAACACCGCGCATGAGCGTAAAGATATTTATGAGGCGTTTCATCAACTCGAACTAGAAATGAAACAACTGGACCAATTGGTTCAAATCAACCTGTATTCAGCCGCCACTCAGTTTATTGAAAGCTTAATTGAGGCCCCAGAGTATTCTATTAATGCTGTGGAGGTGTTTGATTTAAGATGCCGAACCATCCTGGATTCACAATACAACACCTCCTACTACATCGTGCTGGGTCTTTCCGCGATTGTGATCGCTTGCGCCACGCTGGCAATTGGCGGTGCGCTGGGGATAGGTATTGGCATGTTATCTGGTCTATGGCAAACCCCGCTTCTTTATATGGCCTCCCTGATGGCTTATGAAGTACCTGCTGTGAGCGTTGCGGCCTTAAGCACGACATTAGGCTTCGGAACAGGACTCATTTCTGCCTATTCATTTTTTAAAGAGCCAGGAGTGGTTACAGCAAAAAATCACTGCATTGACGTGATTAACGCCAATTATTTAGCAGAGCAGGTAGTTGAGGTGGGGCAGGAAGAGCCTGCTCGTGCAATGAATCAATAGAGATGCGGAATACAACTTTGAGTAGCAACCTGCTTAAGGGAACTGAACACATGAAACATAGGGAACATGAATGAGATTAAATAAAAGAAAACAAGCGATTACTATCGCAACCTTATTTTCTGGACTGCATTTTAGGGGAGTAGGTTTCTGTACGCAAGTGGATGAAGATGCTCTTGCTGTTCGATGTGAAAGAGTCTACACCACGTTAGACCGTATGTTTGAAGAGCAGAAATTTGCTCTTTGTGCCGATGATGTTGAATTTGCGCGATGGGTGATGGAAGACACCGGGGCTTTAATTCGAGCCTACCGCTATTCAGATGCGTTAGGTCATTTAAAAACAGCCGTCCGAGAATTAAGTGATATTTACCATAAAACGAATGAATGCGCCTATTTCTCTCCAAAGGTAAAACCCTCTTTAGACGAAGTCCATACCTTAGTCCATGAGCTTGAAGAAGTTCTAATGAATCAAACAGTCCATTAATAAAGGAGAATACGATGTTGATTTTTACTCGCAGAATTGGTGAAGCAGTAATCATCGGGGATAACGAAATTAATGTCACCATTTTAGGAGTCAAAGGGAATCAGGTGCGCTTAGGATTTAAGGCCTCGAAAGAAATAGCCATCCATCGAGACGAAATTTACAACCGCATTCAGCTTGAAAAACATCAACCCAATGCAGCACAAGCCTTTTCAATTGAGGAATCAATCATAGAGGAATTAGAGTTGAAATTTAAAAAAAACGCGCCTCGCGAACTTGCTCATTAATAACGGGAAACAAATCATAAGGAACCTAGTGATGAAACAGCACACAGTACACAGCGTGAAAGTAATTAGCCTCAGCGCCTGCATCGGGGCGATTGCCTTATTGACCAGCTGTGCGGCCACGCAAACTGCTTTGGAGCACCATAATTTAGAAGTAAAGACGAAGTTGAGTAAAACCATTTTTCTCGACCCCGTACCACCGTCGCAAAAAACCCTATTTATTGCGGTTAAAAATACCTCCGATGAGGCATTTGAATTGGGCAAACCGTTAACTCAAGCCCTCACTGCTAATGGGTATCGTGTGGTAACCAATCCCAATCAAGCACATTACCTGATTCAGGCCAATATTCTAAAGGTGGGTAAAATGAGTCGGTCTGCCTCGCAAAATGCATTGGGTGGAGGTTATGGTTCCGCACTGGTAGGTGCTGGAACTGGAGCAGCCCTTGGTGCCTTTGGCAATTCAAAAACGATGCTTGCAGGAGGCATTGCCGGTGGGATTGTGGGGTTAGCTGCGGATTCGCTAGTTAAAGAGGTCAATTACACGGTGATTACTGACGTTCAAATTTCAGAGCGTGTAGGTAAAGGAGTCACCGTAAAGGAGCGCTTTAATTCGGCACTGGAAAATGGAACGGCATCCAGCACCTATCAAACCTCGTATAAACACAGTGATTATCAACGCTATCGAACACGAGTGGTGTCTAATGCAAATAAAATGAATCTATCTTTTGCACAAGCACGTCCGGCGTTAGAGCAGGGGTTGGTGAAGGCATTAGCAGGGATATTTTAATCACAACAATTAGATAAGGACGTACTCATGAAAAAAATAATGCGTTTCACATGGCCTTTGGCATTTGGTGGCTTGCTGGTCTCTCAAATAAGCTTCGCAGGTTACCCTAATAAAAACAGGCTCGCCGATGAGTGTCATTTCGAAGAACTTAAGCTGATGCGCCTTATTGAAAGCAACCCTCATAATAAATGCTCTGGAGATGTTGCAGTAGCTGCAGCTTATCTGGGGGCCGCAGAAAACCAAATTCGTCATGAGCACTTCGACGAAGGACTGGTCTCGCTGCACTACAGTGAAACGGAGCTCAAGGAGATTGCTTATACACGAACCTATTGCACTCATTTTTCCTCACTCATAAAGCCTGCGATTGCCAGAGTAATCAAAATCAGCAGTGAGTTGGATGTACTGGAACGCATGAAGCTTAGGTCCCAGCTTAAATAATAAACCCAAGTTAATAGTGTAAAAAAATTGAGCAATATAAGGCTCAAGGGAATTGTGCAGCCTGAAGTTATAAAAAGGCTGCGAAACAACGCAATAAGTGAACAAATTAATTAAATAATGGGCGTGATCTTGCGCCTTGCAAAAGGAGAATCTTAATGAGTCAGGTGAAGGAAAAAAAGGGAAGAGTAATGCATACAGCCCTTTTATCAATACTCAGTAGTATGCCCACGATGAGTCATGCTGCAATCAGCCCAGAAAGCATTATTAGAGCAGTTACTCACTATCTAACGGGTTCTCTTGCTAAAGCGATAGCTATATTAACCATAGTGGGCCTGGGTTATATGTGCATCCAGCAACAGAAATTCCCCAAGGAATATTTCGTCTGGACCCTGCTTGGATTGGGAATAGTTTTTGGTGGAAGCCAACTGTATCAAGTATGGGTTAAGTAGGTTAAGCCATGAGCCAATCAATAAAAATAAATACCATTTTTGGAGCCTTAACGCGCCCCGCGATGACGGCAGGGGTGACCTTGGAGTATCACAGCTTAAACCTGATGATCTCGGTGATTACGTTCATCTTGCTTGATAACGTGTTGTATGGGTTGATTTTTATCCCAATCCACGTGTTTGGATGGTTGGTTTGTCGGTACGACAATCAATTTTTCTCCGTGATCGCCAAAGCGTTTTCAATGCCCAACATACCAAATAAATCCATCTGGGGAGTAAGAGCTTATGAACCCTATTGAAGCACTTAAGCGCGTACGCAACGAAGTCGGAATTTCCTCCATTTTTCCGATCACACATTTTAATACAGCCAGTGTTTTTGAAACCAAAGCAGGGCTATTAGGAAGTGTCATTTCGGTCGCAGGCACCTCGTTTATTACTGAAGAGCCCCACACCCTAAATGCCTTATCACATAGCTTACATCAAGCAATTTTAGGCCTTGGTGAGCAGTTTATGTGTTATGTGACCGTCCATCGCAAGAAAGAAAAGGCAACCCTTGAGGGGACGTTTTCCTCTGCATTGGCTCAGCGCATTAACGACAAGTACCATGCCCGATTTAAAAATAAGTCGTTGTATAAGAACCATCTTTACCTGACGGTGCTGCTTAAAGGTGATACCTCCAATTGGTTCGCGAAAGGCATGGGCTGGATGAAGCGTTTAGCGGACATTGGTTCTTCAGAGGCTAAAGCATTAAGTCGTGTGGAACACCTGAAAACCCTGACGAATGCCACCAATCAGCTCATGTCCTCTCTGAAAAAATTTACGCCGAAACTGTTAGGGGAACAGGATGAGCAGTTAGGGTATAGCGAATTGTTTGAGTTCTTGTCTTTAATTCCTAATGGTGGGGATGCTCTGCAATTTCAACAACCTAATCATTGCCCGGCCATTGCTCACAGCATTCCGCAAACCTTTATCGACACCGCACTTTACCCAGAAGGAAATCTAGGCCAATACCTGTGTTCCAAACAAGTACTTTTTGGTGAGTACATCCAATTTCAGGGAGCAGCATCCGCCGACACACGTTTTGCTGCCATGCTCTCGCTGAAGCAGTACGGTAGAAACAGTTCGAGTCTTCTTCTTGACCCGCTTTTGAGCCTGGATTGTGAGTTCATTACCACTCATACTTTTGCCGCGATTTCCTTAGAGGCAGCCCTTAGGGCCATTGATTTACAGCGCTCGAAACTCATCAGTTCCGCCGATAAAGGGGAGAGCCAAATTGAGGAGTTGAAAAAGCTCGAAGACGCGCTTGCTCGTGGTTTGGCGCAAATGGGACATCATCATAATAGCTTGATGATGATTGCACCAAGCATCAAGCACTTGGAGCGGGCCATTAATCAAACGGTCACCATCTATTCACATGTGGACGCCGTGGTGGTCAAAGAAAGCCCGAGCTTGGGAGCCGAACCCGCATTTGCGGCCCAAATTCCCGGCAACCAATCGTATATTGCGCGGGCAAGCCTGATTACTTCATTTAATTTCGTGGATTTTTGTTCGCTGCATAACTATCAAACGGGATTTCGCGATGGGAACAAACTTGGGGAAGCGGTGACCTTACTTGAAACCCCATCCAAAACGCCCGTATGGTTTAACTATCATGGTAAAGGAAGCAAAACCAACCCTTCAAATGGTCATACCTTGGTCTTGGGAAGTAGTGATGCGGGAAAAACAACCTTTGTCTCCTTTATGGACTCGCAAATGGGACGCTACAACGGTCGGTCCATTTTTTTAGACCGAGACCAAGCCTCTAAAATCTATATTCTTGCATCTGGAAATAGCTCCTATACGGTGATTGCGCCTGAAAATCAGCACAATATTCGCATGAACCCCTTGCAATTACCCGATACCCCAGAGAACCGAACTTTTGTAAAAACCTGGTTTGCCTCGCTGATTAAACAGTCCGGTGAAGTTGATTTACCGGCAGACATTGCAGGCCAAATCAATGAGTGCATCAATTACAACTTTGACCATCTGGATAAGCCGTACCGACGTTTAAGTCATCTAGTAAAAATTCTACCCCTTGATTTTCCACGCTGGCCTGAGCTGCATCAATGGCTCAAAGGGGATGATTTACGTGCCGATGGGGAATACGCATGGCTTTTTGATAATGAAGAGGATGTGCTGGAATTAGGATTTGAGCGAGTGGGTTTTGATATTACCTACCTTACGGATAACGTCAGCACACTCATTTCAACCCCGGTCTATCTTTATCTATTACATCGAATTCACCAATCACTTGATGGACAATTAACAACCATCAACATTGATGAAGCCTTTGCAGTATTTGACTCACCCTTCTGGATAGAGGCCCTTAAAAAGGACATTCCCACCATTCGAAAAATGAATGGCCATTTTGTCTTTATGACGCAATCACCCCAAACCATTATTGACTCGGTGATTAGCCCAACCATTCTCAATAACCTCATGACGATGATTATTTTTCCCAATTCCGAAGCCTGTCATACCACCTATACCCGACATTTAAAATTGAGTGAAACTCAATACCACATGGTTAAAACCAGCACTCCTGAATCACGGGTTTTTCTGTACAAGCAAAAAAACGAGGTGATTTTGTGCAAACTTGATTTGAGTGCATTAGAAGAAGAAATTCGCATCCTATCAGGGAATAAAGAGTCGGTTGCCTTAATGGATGCACTTCGCGCCGAGGTAGGAGATGAGCCTGAGCAATGGCTTCCTCTGTTTCTTGAACGGAGTGCCGCATGAACCCAATTCTTACCAAAACGACCTGCTCGTTCGCTTTGCTGTTCTCGCTCATTTCGGTATCGCATGCCGATCTGCTCGGGGTGGAGGATGCGGCATTACTCGCCAATGCGATTAAGCAATTAGATGAATTAAGGCGCCAATATAATGTACTGCAAGATACCTACGACACCGCGAAATCTCAAGCAGATACGCTCAAAAGTCTTAAAGAGTATAACAGCGGAAGCTATGGCTATGGTGCGTTTGATAATGGCTTAGATGCATTAAAAAGCTGGCAAAACCCTACCGATAATTGGAAAGAGGCTTTGGAAAAAATTTCCGGAGGAAATCCTGAGCGCTATGCGGAACTGGTTAAAAGCTATGAAGCAAGCCACCCCATGCTCAATGACGTGGACTATGCCAAAGGGACTACCTCCAACCAACTCACTCAATACAAATACAGTAAGAAGGTGAATAAAGCCGTCAGCGTGGAAACCACGAAAACGTTTAATGAAATCAATACGCGCTTAAAAAACATCAACAAATTGGCCCTAAAGATTGATGAAACACCCAATACCAAAAGTGCGATGGATTTAAATTCACGGATCACCGCGGAGCTCGCCTACATCAACGTCATGAACCTCAAACTGCAAACCTTATTAACCCAGCAACTGGCACAAAACAGCGCCAATGACCTGGCTGAAGAGGGTGAACTGGTTCGGTTTAATACGTCATCCCATTAAGTACAGGAGAAAGTAATGAAAATTAATCGTCACTTAATTTACTTGTTCAGCGCCATAGCTCTCGCCACGGTACTGGCAAGTTGTGCACGACCCCATGACTTGGATACGCCTTGCCCGGATTACGGCAGACAGTGTTCCCAAGCATTAATCAATACCTAAACCCGGGCATAAGGAGAAAACCCATGAGTAAAACAATTTCACTAATTGGCTTCGTGTTACTGACGTGTTTTTTAGGAGCTTGCCATAAAAACCCGCTCAACACGAAGTCTGTGCAATCCAGTTCCCGATTTTTAATCAATGCCTCCGTGGCTGCCGAAAAGAGCTTGCACTTAGGTCTTAGCGAGGTCTCGGCCCAAAGAGCCTACCTCAATTGCATGGACGGTAAAAACACGGCCTTTGATTGCAAAGCATTCTATCAAGCCATGGTCGATTTTACCCAAAGCGGGGCGTTCCCTGAATTTAAAGCCATTACCGTTGCGGACTTAACGGATAAATCAGCGTTTGACAGGGTTCGTGAAGAGTATGAGCAACGCTTCTTTTTTAATAATTTGGAGAACTAATCATGGGCTTTTTGTACTACGACACCGTAGTCACAGGCTTGGTACGCCAAATTGATACGTTAATGGTTGAATTTGTACACCATGGGTATAACGCTCTGACGCTTGCATTGAAAGGGCCACTGGCTGCAGTAGGCGCTTTATCGATTGTGCTCATTGGCTATGGCATTACCTATGGATTCATTAAGGCCCCAATGAAAGAGCTGTACAAATGGATTATTCGCATGGGATTTATTTACTTCTTTTTCATGAGTTGGGGGCATTTCTCAGAATATGTGGTGGGCTTATTTGATACGGGGGCAGGGCAGTTGGGCTCAGCCATAATGAAGGCCACCCACACACCGCTGGCGGGCAAATCGATTGCGCAAGGATTGCAAACCTCATTTACTGATGTCTTTCATGTGGGCTTATGGACCATCAAAAAAGCATCCCTAAAAAACTGGTGGCCTATTTTAACCGCGTTGTTTATTTGGTTATCCGGGACGTTGGTCACCGTGGTTGCACTGTATGAAATTATTGGGGCTAAAATTTTGCTCTCGATTTGCCTGGCAACAGCTCCCTTATTCATCATCTTTGTCCTCTTCGATAAAACACGAGCCTTTTTTGATCGCTGGCTTGGCCAGGTGATTGGCTATTCCCTGGTCATCATTTTTGTCTCCACGGTGATTGGTCTATCCAATAGCCTGATTCACGCCTCAATTGCGGGCTATCTCCCAGAACAAGCCGAGAGCATGAACAGTGTGGGGTGGGCGCCTATTTTCCTGGTGGCCTTATTGTGTACGGCCTTACTGGCTCAAGCTGCATTGATTGCCAAGCACATTGGCGGGGCTTGTCACACCGCAGGTGGTGGTGCCATGGCCGCGGCGGCCATTGGTGGTGCGGCTGGGGTATTGATGATGATGAAAAATTCGTATCAAAAAATGAAAGATTCTCCGCAGTCTAAAAGCAATTCAGGGGGCTCCAATGCCCAAGAAAATGGCCTTCAAGACACCACTCATTATGCAACGCGAGGTGAACTCTAATGACTCAAAAAACGAAACACACGCCTAAAGATTATTTCAGTCGGGCAAGAACTTGGGCGGATGATAATTTCAGTCAACTGCAGCAATCAAGAAACCGGTATCAGTTGGCTTTTGTGCTCTCCATGGGGCTGAACATGGCCGCCTGTCTTGCCGTGGCCGTACTTGCCAATTACCAAACCTTGGTGCCCATGCTGGTGCATCATTACGACAACGGCATCACAACGGTTGAGCCGCTGAGCAACACCAATGCACCCATGAATAAGGCTCAGGTTGAATCGGATATTGTGCGCTACGTAACCAATCGCGAATCCTATGACAGCAGCAGTTATCGAGCACAATTTGATTTAATCGGCTTGCTGTCCAACAGTACGGTGGGTGAAGAATACCTACAGGAACAAGACAAAAACAACAAAGAGGCCCCGATTAATCTTCTGGGTGCGAATGCTCATCGCCAGGTACACATCTACAGCATTAACTTTCTTGATGCCACCTTGTTTAACGAACAAGACATTTCTAAAAATCACCAAAACGTGGCTGAAGTGGTGTTTACCTTAACGGACACGGACAAAGAGCATGGAAAACCCATAGCTCATCACTACAGTGCGCTCATTTCCTGGCACTACGTCACCCCAAGTACCTCGCCTTTAGAGCGCTGGCACAACTGGGATGGGTTTCAGGTGATCCGCTACAACAAAACCTTTAGGAATGTCTAATGAAGACTCAAAAGAATAAGGAGTACCCCATGAACCGAATGCTATTAAACTCATTGGCCGCAGCGGCATTGCTGATAAGTCCGCAGACTGAGGGGGTCGCACAAAATACCCCGAAAGCCTATTCTCAAGATGGGCGTATTTTCCGGGTCAATTATCAAGACAATAACGTGGTGCCGTTGCGCGGAAAAGCATTCACCGCAACTCAAGTGGTGTTTGGTAAAGAGGAGCACATCATCGACATCCAAGGTGGGGACAGTGCGGCCTGGATGGTCACCCGCCACCCAATGATTGGAAACAGTGTGTTTATCAAACCCACTATTTTAGGGTCGGATTCCAACATCACGATTGTGAGCAACAAGCACACGTATTATTTCCATGTCACCAGTAATAAAACGCTGGATGAACAAATGACGTTACGTCCCTTTGCCATTAAGTTTATTTACCCGGAAGAAGAACTCCGTGAGTCGAAAGCCCGCGCAAATGCCGCGATGCGCGCGCAAAAAGAAGTCATTAATCCCCAGAAAAATCCTGAGAAATACAATTGGAATTACCGATTTAGCGGCAGTACGCAACTGACTCCCGTGCACGTTTTTGACGACGGCACCTTTACCTATTTTGAACTGGCAAAAAATCAGGCGGTTCCTGCCATTTTTGCCGTGGAAGACCGACAAGGAAAGGAATCAACCGTCAACATCAGACGCCAAGGCAACTACCTGATTGTCCAACGTATTGCCCCCCAATTTACGCTGAGAAATGGGGGTATTGTGACCTCGGTATTTAATACCAATGAAATTACTCGCATTCAACAAGGCCGGAGACCCGCATGAGTTCTAAAAACAACAATGAATTAAATGACGCCGAAAAGGCTGCTCGCGAACGCTCACAAGTCACGCCCAACAGCGCATTAAAAAAGAAAAAAGACAAACTGATGTTTTTGGGTGTGGTTGTCCTCTCCCTGGTGGTCTTGGTACTGATGTTTTTACCCGCCAAAGAAGAGGCACGTGCTGAAAACGAAAACCAATCAGGGGCTACTGTTCATGAAACCCTGGCGCAGAATCTTGAGCTCATTGCGAAAATGAGAACGGATGCGGAGAATGCTCTGCGCGCGACCGTGAGCTCCGCTCCCCATCGTGGACCCAATCATCCGCCGAGGCTACGCAGTAAAAACCAATCAGCGCCTAAATTAAATCAGGAACTGATGGCACGCATGAATGCGTCAAACTCATTTACCTCCGAGTCGTCCAGTTTCAATGCAGACAGTACCTCCGGAGATGCTGACGAGAGCCATAGAACGCTTGCTGGAACCGGCGCGAATGCTCAATTTATGAATCAGCAAGAGGACATTGTTGCCGTTGAAGCAAAACACATCCAGCACCCTACGTACACAATTCCTGCTGGAGAAATAATTCCTGCGACCTTAGAGGTGGCCATTAATTCGGATTTGCCAGGGATGGTACGTGCCATCACCACCCGAGATATTTATTCCCTGTCTGGGGTAAATAAACTCATTCCCAGCGGTTCAACCATTGTCGGTCAATACAGTTCAGGAATCGTACAAGGGCAAAGCCGTTTGCTGATGATTTGGAATCGCATTGAGCGTTCTGATGGCGTGATTGTCACCCTCAATAGCCCCGGAACGGATGCGATAGGACGTGCGGGACTGGGAGCCGATGTGGTTGAGCGCCACTTCCTGGAACGATTTGGAGCCAGTGCGTTGCTGTCCATTCTTGGGGGGTATACCGCCATCGGAGGGGTTGGCAGTCAGGACCAGTACAATTCCAAATCTCAATACCGCATGGGCGTTGCCAGCAGCTTACAACAAACCGCAAGTCAAACCTTAGAAGACAACATTGGCATTAAGCCCACACTGTCCATCAACCAGGGTGCGCGTATTAATGTATTTGTTGCCCACGATTTAGATTTCAGTTCGGTAGGGGCCGTCTTGGATACGGCGGCACCATCAGGTCGTGTTGGAGGTGGATTATGGAAGTAGTGGCTAAGAACAACTATTTCACTCCAGGCTCGGAAGGTCTGTTATCTCCTCTGAAGCAGTTTTTTCAGGATAAGGCCGTGAGTGAGATTCTCATTAACAAACCCTATGAAGTATTTGTTGAGCGGCATGGGGTTATGGAGTGTCACACGATCCCAACACTCGATCCCATGCATCTGAGACGGTTATTTACGTTTATTGCGAATGAAAATGGGCAATGCCTGTCTGAAGAAATGCCCATGCTTTCAGGAAATTTATACGATGGGTCACGGGTGCAGCTGGTGATTCCACCGGCAGCACGTTTTCATACCTTATCCATACGTCGGCCATCCATAAAAAAAATGACCCTGGAGGAGTACAAACAATCCGCATTTTATGACCGAGCACGGCCTTTTAATTTACATGCGGACAATCAAGAGCACTTAAGTGAGGAGGATTTGGCTTTGGCATCCCTTCACCAAAAAGGAAGGTGGGGTGATTTCATTGCCTTGGCCGTAGAGGCAAAGAAAAACATAGTCATCTCAGGCCAAACCTCCTCAGGAAAAACGACTTACTTGAATGCCTGCATTGGCAATATTCCACACCACGAGCGCATTATTACCCTGGAAGACACGTATGAAGTAGTCATTCCTCACCAAAATTTGGTGAGCTTACGTGCGCCCAAAAAAGGGGAGGGACAGGTCAACGGGTTAAGTATGCAGGACTTAGTGCAATGCTCCTTAAGACTGCGCCCTGACCGACTGATTATGGGTGAAATTCGAGGAGCGGAAGTTCTTGATTTTATCAGTGCCTGCTCCACTGGACATGAAGGGTCCATCACCAGCATTCATGCCAATAACCCACGCATCGCCTTCATGCGAATGACGCAACTCTACAAGCGCAACAACGTACCCAGCATGCGCGATGAGGACATTCTGAGGGAACTCCATGAGGTCATTGACGTCATCATCCAGGTAGCAAGAGATCCCAACGAACGGTTTGCCGATTCGATTTATTACAAACACGCCCACATGAACCATTAAGGAACCACTGATGAACCATTATTTAACGAGTATTTTATTAGGCGCCACACTCTGTGTGCCGCACACGCTACAAGCAAATCCCGCCTCAACGGACTATGTGAATCAACGCATTAGCGAGGCGGTAAACACCTTAACGAGTACGCTAAAGAGTGAAATTAATCGATTAGCCACTCAAATTACAAGCCAACGCATCCCAACGCATGCACTTGGTGAGCGCTATCAAGGTGGTGTGATTTTCTTTGTCGATGACAGCGGTTTGCATGGGCTTATTGCAGCTCTTCGTGACGCAAACAAGGGCGAGGGCATTCAATGGCAAAATGGCGTGAGTGGTGAAAAAATTGTCAATGCCCGCGCCAATGGCATTGGTGCTGGCGAAGGCAATACCCGCCTGATTATTAGCCAGCAAACAGTGGACGATCAAGAGGGGAATTTTGCAGCCTTAGCTGCCTTGAATTATTCCGTACTGGCCGATGGAACCACGCCCTGTCCTTACTCGGTGAAACCTTCAATGATGTGTTATGGCGGGTGGTATTTACCTTCCCTTTATGAGTTGGACCTCATGCGACGCAACCTCACCTCAAAATACCAATTAGCATCGCTTCCGTATTGGAGCTCTACCGAATCGAGTGTCACCGAAAGTTGGGCACAAGAGGTGGTGGGAACTCCTTTGCTGCTGGACAAGTCGACAGGGATTGTGCACGTCAGAGCCATACGTTCTTTTTAATTATTAACCAGAAACCCAATGAGGTTAGGAGCCAATGATGAGTCGAATTTTGTTACTGATTATGAGTATCTTTGCATCCTGTGCCACCTATGCAGAAGATGCAGGTGAATGGTGGTTGCTCTCACGTCTTCGCGTCATAGACAAAGAAATTGAGGGATTGAAAACGCAAATCGCCAATATTCCCCATGGAAAACAAGGGGAGCGGGGAGTACCTGGTGCACCAGGGGTGCGCGGTGAGCGAGGAGAAAAAGGAGAGCCAGGAATACAAGGAGTACAAGGTGTTCCAGGGGCGCGCGGCGAGAAAGGAGAACCCGGTGAGTACACTGCAGGCGATGGCATCTCCATTGAGGGGAATGTGATTAAAGTGCTCCATAAAACCCATCAAATAGGGGAGCTGTATCGCGGGGGCATTATTTTTTGGCTGGATGAAACCGGAGCGCATGGACTTATTGCATCCAAGCAGGACATTAATCACGGCCAAGGCATGCAGTGGCGAAATGGTGTCAGCGGCAATAAGGTGACAAATGCGCGTGCTGATGGAATTGGGGCAGGAGAGGGCAATACCAACATCATTATTGCTCAGCAAACAATAGACCATCAATCAGGTAATTTTGCAGCACTCATGGCGGTGAAATATCGTGTTCAGGAAGATGGCGAAACATCGTGCACCACACCCTCTGCGTTGAATGTGACCTGTTATGGTGCCTGGTATCTCCCCTCCATCCAAGAATTAGCATTACTGAGAACCAACTTAAGCCAACAAGGCTTTGCTCATTTTGCCCCCGATTTTTATTGGAGCTCGACTGAAGAGAGTGCGTCTACTGCCTGGATGCAAAATTTTTCTACGGGCGAACAAGTGGCTTTAAAAAAAGACAGTACGCAAGGACAGGTGCGTGCAGTAAGTCGCTTTTAATTCATTAATCAAGTAAGGAATGTACCATGAATTTTATTATAAAAAGCAGTGTGGTGACGCTATTGGGTGTACTGTCAATGACTCAAGTGCAAGCGAAAATAAATAATGCGCCAGAGCCGTATACGCCCTGGCATATCAACGCAAGCATGGGCTTGCAATCCACCTTAGATGCCGAGGCCCATCATGGGGAATCCGCAATTGGTCGTCTGTCTTTTGAATACATGCCAATCCAATACCTCGGTGTGGAGCTTGGAATACAATCTGGAAATGCCATGCGCTTTACCGCTGACAAAGAAACGATTGACACGCTGGGTGGTGTGGGGATTGAGGGGCGCATCAAACCGATGATTGATGTGCTGTTGACCGTCAAATCGCCCAACATCAGCAGTGCCCTTCCTTTATACGCCACGGCTAAAGCAGGCGTTGCTTATCGTCAATTGCAACTGGATAGAGAGTCCATTAATGATGTGTCACAAACCAAGCCCGAGTTTCAAGCTGGACTTGGCTATCGGGCCAATTCGCATTTAGAGATTACGCTGACCTACCAATACCTCTGTGGAGGCAATCCTAAAATCCGCGCAAATCCACTTACAGAGAGTGGGCATATTTCCAATATTCCCATTCAACGCGCACTCCTTTTAGGCCTAACCTACACGCTGGGGTAATGATGAACAGGAACAGACACGGTAAGGGAATGATTCTTCTTTTGGCTGTGATGGGGTGTATGGAGTTCATGAGTGCACTCGCATTGCATGCATTGGATTTAAAGCTTATCCCCTATCCTTGGCATTGGATGGTTTTATTAAAAAAAGGGTTTTATTCTGAGGTGGTCTTCGGTGCTCTGGTGGTTATTCCCTTACTGGGAGTGGGGCTTGGGTATGTGAGCAAAGGATTTTATCGTTATCTGAGTTTGATTGGCATCGGGGGTATTTTCTTCGCCATGTTCAGCGGGCTTTTAGGGTTATTATTCTTTGAGCTGGGCTGGGGCTATGAGTTGGAACTTACACGACTTATTCCTGAGTTATGGGCGTTAAAAAATAATCCCAATGACTTAAATCACCTGATTTGGGCACAAGGAGCATCGTTTCTACTGTTGATGTGCTTTGGGAGTGTTTGGGCCTTTGAACGCTGGCGTCCCGCGCGTAGAGCACTGGGGAATGCTCATTTTGCCAATGGCTTTGAGATTAAAAAGGAAGGTTTTTTAGATAAGAAGGATGAGAGCATCATTATTGGTAAAACCTTAGGTACACCTTTGTATTCAAATGGCTTTGAACATGTTTTAGCCTTTGCCCCTACAGGAAGCGGTAAAACGAGCTCAATTGCTATCCCGAATCTGTTTCATTACCCCTATTCGATGGTGTGTAATGATTTAAAGCTGTCCTTATTTAAAACCACATCAGGTTATCGCGAACAGGTCTTAGGCCATAAGTGTTTTTGTTGGTCACTCACCAATGCAGAAGGATTTACTCATCGGTATAACCCCATGTCGTTTATCTCAAGCGATAAACTGTTGCGCATTACCGACATTCAACGCACCGCCCACATCCTGATTCCTGATAATTCTAAAGAAGCCGGTATTTGGGCTAAGGAATCGCGAAAATTATTCAAAGCATTGGCGCTGTATTTACTGGATACGCCTGAGCGTCCGACGTCCTTAGGGGAAATGAACCGCTTGGTGAAACAAGAGCAATTTGATGCCTGGCTCAATCAATTGCTTACGGAAACCGAGTGCTATGATCCTGAGTTTTATCGTAATGGCTTCTCCTACATTAATGCCCATGAGGAAACGCGCACCAGCATTTTGATTTCGTTTTCAGGTTATCTGGAGCTTTTTGATGATCCGATTGTGGATGCTGCCACCAGTGCCAGTGATTTTGATATTCGCACCTTACGCAGCGAAAAAACAACGATTTATATTGGCTATACCGATGAGGACATGGAGCGTCTTGCCCCCATCCTCACCTTGTTCTGGCAGCAAGTGATTTCTGCAATGATTAAAGAGGTCCCCGATCCGATTAAAGAACCCTATCCTTTATTGTGTCTCATTGATGAATTCTCATCGCTAGGCCGTATTGAGCGCCTACGTCGCTCCTTAAAACTACTGCGTGAATACCGCGTGCGTTGTGTGTTGATGTTTCAATACATCTCACAGACCTATGAGCGTTATTCCCATGATGAGGCCAAAGCGTTTACGAACATTAAGACGAAAATTGCCTATGGCTGTGATGACATTTCCGATGCGGAGTACATCAGCAAAATGCTGGGAACGCGCACTCAAAAAGTGATATCTCGCTCTATTTCGAATCAAGCCAATGGCGGGGTTAATGACAGCAAAAATATAAGCTATCAGGCCATTCCATTAATGCGACCCGATGAAGTGATGCGTCTGAAACAAAGCCAGTCGCTCATTATGCGTTCAGGCACATCCCCCATCAATGCATCACAATTCATTTGGTATAAAGAACCGTCCATGAACAATTTATCCCGTACTCCAACCGTTGTTCCACAACAAATCATTCAACAAACCCCCTTTAAACGCGCCACGCTCAAAAGCCTACCTCAAGCCAGCAGCACCATGAACGACGAATCGGAGTTTGAGGAATGCGACGAACTGGAATGGATTGATAATGAATAGGATTGAACCCATGCAGATAATGAACACGTTAAATGAAGTTCTGGAGTGGAAACCGCAGCCTAAGTCACGGATTTCTCAGCTTTTATCAACACTGAGTTACTATTTTTGGTTGTATGTGCTTATCCGAAAAAAATCCCACCAAAAACGGGTGAGGCAGGCTATGCGCGTATTTCAGACCCTTCAGCGCCCTGAGTTCAAACAGGCCCCGGGTAAGCTTTTTTCCTACATAAGAACCCTCGACCCTTTTGTCTTTGAGGAATTATTGCTGCTTGCGTTTAAATCTCGCGGACTTAAAGTAATCCACAATAAACGCTACACCGGAGATGGGGGAATCGATGGCATGGTGGTGCTGCCTTCAACGCATCGAATTGCAATCCAAGCAAAACGCTATCAACAGCACATTAAGATACAGCATCTTCATGATTTTTCACGCGCCATCCAAGCATTCGGGTGTCATGGAGGCTATTTCATCCATTGCGGCAAAAGCGGGCCTGCAGCCTATCAACAGCTCCCCAAGGGAATTAGCTTAATTAGCGGGAATAATCTGCATCGTTTATTGACCGATTTTTAATGGTTTGTCCTACCTTGTGCTGGAGCTCGATTTGATGGGGTGCTCACAAAGACAAGGTATCATGTTACCGGAGGTTATAAGATGACTGAAGTAGCGTGTGTTTTGTGCACCGAGTGTTACTGTGCGATGATAAGACATCAAAAGAATCAAACAATCTTGTGGGTTTGTTCAAATTACACCACTTGCCCTGTAACTGCATTTTCCTATTTGGGAAAGCCTAAATTTTGTCATACAGCCCCTCATATAAAACCACCCAAAGACATGCCGTTGTAGGTGTTTGATTAGAGGCATGTAACAAATTAAGGAGAACTAATGAGTATCGATCAATTAAAAGAGTATTTTTTATGGAAGGGTATAGTATGAAGAAAGTATTGGGTTTATTTAGCGTATTAATAATCAATGGGTTTGTTCTCTATCTCATCTATCTGCATACCATGATAACGTGCTCCACAATGGCAAATAATATATGCCACGCTCCGTATGAGCCCTCTGGAACGCAATTACTTTTTTTTGTTTTTTCACTTCCTTTCTATGTGGTTCTGGGGTTTCTTAGTATCGTACTGTGTAATTATTTTAATTTAAAAAAAGGGCTGTCATTTGGTATTTTCATAATTTGGATAATTTATTTCCTATTCCTAACTTATGTTGATCAGGTAGACCATTACCGTACCACCCTATTTTACCAGGGCAGCCTGATGATTTCGTTCGGGGCATTTTTATTTATCGTATATAAAACCTACTCCCAGTTAAGACAGCTAATGAGCGCATCGGTACGAGGGGAGCAATAAATCATGAATACGGAGCAACTACTTCTAGTCCGCAACGCGAAAGAAATAAGTATGGAAGGGCATCTATATAAGGAGGCTCTTTGGTTTCTTATCTCAGCAAGCAGGAGCGAAAAAGAATTATCCGCAAATGATTTTTTTGATAAAAACTTCAAAATACCTCGGAGCGTAAAAAAATTTCGAGAGGAATACCGAGCTATTTGGTGTGCGACGCTCCTCGAACAAATTAATTTATTGCCTATTGAGAATAAAAATTTACTTTCAATGGCGCTTGTTGAATTACAGCAGCCTAAGCATGGTTTTAGCATCCCAGGGCTTTATTGAAATGTGACATTATTGTCTGCAAAAAAAACAGTGCTTAAATGCATACAAGCTATTCCCCACCTAACCTACAAACACATCATTTAATCCCTCGGGGATGTTTTTGTAGGTTTTGAGTTCGTTGCTTAATATCATGAGCCAGTTGAGGTAATTCCTTTTGCAAGGTAGCCATTAAGTGTTTATCTTTCGCCAGTTCCTTACATAAGGTATTCAGCTGCTTCTCCATTTGCTCTCGAGCAAATCCCGTTACTTTGAGACGTGCTTTCGAATCCTGTTCGTACTGCTTTAACATAGGATGCTCTTTAGTCAATTGATTCAATTGTTTTTGTGGTGTTTGAACTGCTTCAACCACCGCCGGTTTAAGGCTAACGAGTTTTTCGAAGCTCATTTTTAAACGCGACTTCTCAAGTGATTCATGATTAATTGGGGTCATTCGAGCCTCTTGGTTTGTTAAATAAAGTTCTGCTCCTGCCTCAATAAAGCGAGCACAGGAATGAGCAATCCGGATTTGTTGGTCGCGATCGCAACGTTCACTCACAACGGCTACTTTGATCGGATGAATCTTTTGTTCGCTCAAATAATGTTGGAGCTGCCCATGCTCCTCGATTTTACTGAGCACTACGGTTGCCTGAGGATTTCTTTGTACCGCTAATTTAGCGTTCAATAAGCTCTCTGCAATAATAAGCATCTCGCCTGTGCCGCGTTGTGCCATATAAAATCCAGGAGCATCTTTCTTAGTTCCTTCGCTTAAAATCTTTTTGCCATCAGCGGATAGCGCATACACTGTTTCACCACACAATAAGCCGGCACTGTTGGTGCGTGGGGCAAGCAGGGCGGGAACTTTTTGCCCCTTGTAGGCGATGGAATCCACAAAGCGGACATCGCTTAAATCAAGGGATGTGTCCGTCGTTTTAAAGAGGTTTTCCCCAAGCGTTCCGGCACAAGGACCTGCCTTTTCATAGAGGAATTGCGTCTTTGCCAGTTGCTCCTTAAATTCCGCCCTAAATGCCTCTTGACCACGTACCACCACCAGGTCATTCCAGTCTGTTTTTTGTTTTTCAGGCAATGCATTGGGGTACACGAGACGCACATCAATGCCTGCTGCGCGCAAGGTAGCGCATGCCTTTTCAGTCGTGATGCGGGATAACGCGTGTTCCCCATCATTATCTGCGGCAAGATAAACGCGTGTTGGGTTGTGGCTTTGAATCACCTCAACCATATTGGCAATATTACTGACGCTAAATGAAACCAGCACGGTGGCATTTCTATCAAAACGTGCAATCGTCGCACCCGTCTCAGGGCCTTCCGCGATGTACAAAATGCCGTTCGTACCGGTTTGAATAACGCCAGGAGCCCCTTTATTACTGCCCTTGGTGAGCTTTGCATCCTTTAAAAAGGTATTCTTTCCAGCGGTTTTTTCATCTAAATAAATACGTTGAACGCATTCAACCTCACCCTGGGCATTACGCCCAGCAATCAGTGCTGCGGGGAGTTTATTAACTCGCGTAATGGGTGCGCCTTGTTCATCAAAATCAACCCACGCAGCCCCTTTTGGCCAATAGCGAATCTCCATTCCATTAATATCATCGATTTTTCGGTGTTCCACAAAGTAACGCTCAGCAATACTTCCGGAAGCCTCAAGCGCCCCATCCCAAATGCTTCGAGCGGATGCAAGCCCTTTATTGACTTTAGGCTCAGCGACGGGCTTCGGTTCTTGGCGCAGTGGGAGGATTTTATCATTTGGTATTTTCGCCTCAAAATCCGAAAGTCCTGCAAGGGATGCGCCATAAGAAAGTGCTTCCGGAAACGACAGATTAAGGTATTTTTGCATCGCACTGATTGGCCCACCACCCACTTCTTCAGTGAACGAATACCATTTGCCCGCATCACTGCCTTTGGTTGCGACCACAATGGCTCCATCAAAACGCAGGTGATTGGTCTTGTGATGTTTAGGCTGCCCAAGAATAGCTGTGTAGGTATCAATAGGATTATTCATTAACGCCTGGGTAATGCGCTCAATATCCCATAGAGCGGGACGTTGTTTTGCAACAACGGGTTTATCGGTATTCTGGGAGACTTCGTTTAGGTGGCGTGCCTGCTCAAACCGTTTCGCCTCTTTTGTTAGGGTTTCAAATGAAAGATTGTGAGCAAAGACCAGGTGGTAGCCTGCTTTATTCGTTAAAATTGTAGATGCCAGTGAATCTCTAATCTCTTGAGGTGCTGCTAAATAGCGCATAATCAACGTATGAGCCTCATGTTGACTTGCTTCACGCTGTAATTGACTCACCTCTAAATTAATCCCGGTGGTTTCTTTAGTGAGCCATTCTTGATTGGAACAAGCGGACAGCAATGCATGTGCTGCGGCATTACGTTGATTCATCAATTGTTTTGCTTGCCGTTCAAGCCCATGGGTATCAATGTTGCGTTGCTTGAGCGCTTTGACCTGGCCCCAAACAAGCCCCGCTTCTCTTTTTTTCTCTTGATAGTCCAACGCCAGGCGAATCAGTGATTTAATCTCCTGCTCTGGGGCCTCTTTGATTCGTTTAAGGTAACTGAAATGAGCGGCATACTCTTTAACTTCTTGGTATAAGCCAAAAACGGCAAGACCTGCCTGGAATTCTTTGATGTGTTCATTAATGTGATGTGCCATACGTAATTTAAGCGTCTCGCGTGTTTCGGCACGATATCGGCTTAAGTAATCGACGCATAATGCTTGGCGATACAACTTATTCGTATCTACTTTTTCCATCGACAGTGCAGCCACATGGCGGGGCAGGGCGCTCATCAATTCATGGGCTAATAAGGAACGTTTCCAGCTTAAGCCTTGTGCTTGTTTAAACCCTTTGTTTTTATGAGGTGAGTCCTTCTGGCTTCGGGCGATTGCTTTTTGCCATTGGCTATACGCACTGCTTGCGGCTACTTTATATTGGCGAACTGTGCGAATACTGGATTTTAATGCAGGACTTCCTTGAGCGATTGTTTTACGCTGCTCATACAACCAATTTTCAATATTAATGCTCTTCCAGCCCTCAGATAAGAATTCATCAACATAAATACCAAAGCGCTTGGGCTCACTTTTAATTCGATGTGCGGCTGTTTGTTTGATGAGATTGCCTTGGGTTTTCGAACTGGCTTCATATTCAGCAAACGTTTTCACAAATTGTCGGTCACGATACTTGTCTGCATGCTTTTGAACACGCTCCGGCTGCAGAGCAAAATGGGCGACAATCTTCTCAAAATGTGGGCTTGCTGCCAGCTCATAGGCGAGCTTATCGCGTAAAACACCATCACGGTATAACTCGCTCTTCTCAAGAGCGGTTGCCGTAGCAAGGGCTTTAATCTGGGCGCCAATGGATTGATCCAGTGCTTTATAGCGGGTAGCGGCATTGATTAAGGGGCGATGCTCAAGTCCCATTGAATCGAGCGCTTGAGCTCGTCGATAAATGTCTGCAGACAATTCCATCTCAAGCAACCAGGCGGTGCGTGCCTCTTTATCCGGCAGTTGCTGACACACATGGCCGTAGTAGGCTTTCAGTTGATGAACGAGTTCAAAAGCTTTTTCTGGGGCAACGGTTTGAGCATTGTGCTGCTGGTCTAACAACGAGGCAACCAATTGGTGGCCTTGATGAAACTTCAAGGCCTTCTCCACATGCTCCCGAGTTACCCGATTACGCTCTAAAGCCATGGCGTAACGCTCAGGATGTTCGTCAATCGTGGCGGCAATAGCCCCGTTGCGCTGTTGTAGGGCATAAACTAAACCTTGTGTGACGGCCTTATCCAGGTCCTTCTGCGTCTTCATCTCATGAAGCAGAGCCGCTAACTCCTGACGGTTATCGCAAAATTCAGCAACAACCACCGCATCTTTTCGTCGCGATTCCAGCTCGCTAAGAGATAACTCATACGAAGAAGTGCCTTGCTCCAGTGCAGCCTGGTAATTAAATAAATAACTGATGGGGCTAAAGACACGGCGCTTCATGGTTTGAAGTGCCAGGGCTGCTTTGGTAGCGAGAGGCTCCACATCAAAGCCACGACGTTCGGCAAAGGCCACAGGAAAATCAGTCAATACATCATTAAGCCCATGTCGACTCACGGTTTCTTTCAGATGGGCTAAATCGTTAAACTGCTCACCAGAGGCATGAATGGTCAATGACTGTTTATGACGGGTTGCTGCAACCAGAAACTTATGTCGGTCCCAACCCTGGCCATCCACCATGACATGACATTCCGTGGCCGTATGCCCTTGCAGTTTATGTACTGTAGAGGCATAAGCGTAGGTAAATTTACGGTACTCAGTGCAATCAAGGTTAACTTGAGCGCCACCATCCAATTGCACCGTTAATTGATTCGTCTCTGCAGAAAAGGACAACACGGTGGCAAAACTGCCATTTTTCACCCCAAATTTACTGTTATTTTCAGTGAACACCAGTCGGTCGTGTACTGCAATAGGTATGGCTCCGTTTTCCGTGGTG
Source organism: Legionella lytica (assembly GCF_044626755.1). GTDB lineage: Bacteria > Pseudomonadota > Gammaproteobacteria > Legionellales > Legionellaceae > Legionella > Legionella lytica_A. Next base: position 27,531 of record NZ_JBGORX010000013.1, read on the forward strand.
ACTAAAGTACCTTGTTCAAGGAGTCCATGCGCTACCAGGGTCGCGCGTGCCATTCTATTTAACTCATTTACCGTCTCGTTCTTAAAGGCGGCCATGATAAATTCACTAAGCGGCAGTTCATTTTGAGAGCGATAATTCGTATACCATCGGTCAATAAGTTCTTGCTTTGCTTGTTCATCGGTCTGATGTAAATGCACACATCCATGGCGTTCATATAAATCAAAACCCAATGCGGTTTGATTGGTTTCGAAAAAGGTGGTGGCTTGACGTTGCCACTCCACCTTTTGGCGGATAATCGTGTCAAGGTAGACCGCCCCGAGCAGCTCAACCATCGCACGCTGAGGTGCGCCGCGACCCACAGGTTGTGTTTGCTCGATGTCACCTACCCCTGCAAATTTAGCCCCACGCTCACGTACAATATTAAGTACCGCACTCATATCATCCAGTGAAGTCATTCCCATTTCATCCATAATTAAAATGGTGTTTTTATCCACAGTAAGGGTGTTGTTTTGCACGGCGCGTAAAAAACCATAAATCGTTTTTGAGTTAATTCCTGTTTCAATTTCTAAGCCAGAAGCCGCTTTACCTGCGGTTGCCACACCCACCAAGTTATATCCGGACTGCTCCCAAATTTCCTTCGCCGCTTTGAGCATGTAGGTCTTACCCGTTCCTGCATAACCACAGACAACAGCCACATTTCCTGAGCGAGTCAAATGATAAAGCGCGCGTTGTTGAGCGGCATTTAAACCATACTTAGCTCCCACGGTGCGTACCAGTCTTTTCGATACCTTGAAGGTCGAACGCAGAGACAACGCATGGGTTGTTTTAAGTAAATTATTTTCTAAATCAAAAGCACTTCGCCCAACATAATGCTCACGTCCATCCTCACCTAAACCTAATGAAATGATGTGCTCATGAGAAATAATGTGTGTGTAAATTCGTTGAAATTCATCTTCAGAATGAACCTGTTCTAACACTTTTCGTTTCAAGGCTCGTTCATTAAAAATGCCGTCTTCTGTTTGAAGGGTTTGCAGTAAACGTTCAATAATGGGATCGGAGTATTCACCAACCGGTTCTTCGTTCGCATGAAGTTGTTCTAAAATCACATGGCGGTTAATTTCATGAACCACAGCTTCTGAATCAAATACGGTGTGTTCTTGTAGAATCTTGGACGACAAGATGTCTGGGTTATTTTGGATGGCGTGGGTATTTACTTCTTTAATTAATTCATTTTCCTGCAGCTTACGCAGAGCAATGCTTTGATCGGGAAAATAGCCGAACTTTCCAACCTTTACTGTAGGAATTAAATCGATACCACGCGCTTCATAACTTCGATGATCGATGCGCTCATTAATTCCCAACGCATGCATTGTATCATTCGCACACACAGCCCAAGCTTCACGAATTCGATTCACCTCGTGAGCCAATTCTGATTTGGAGCGACGTATTTTTTTGCTAAAACCTTCATCGGTCAACGCACGCATCGGCATCAACACATGAAAGTGATGATTGTTCTCATCCCAGTGAATGGCGACATCACAAAATACACCATGAATCGCTAAGTGATTCGTGACAAACTCATCAACCAATTCAATCGCTTGTTCTTTAGTTAAGGCATTAGGAAGGGCGTAATCCTCATGAAAATATATTTGAGAATCAACCCGCTTTTCAGCAAACTCAATTTGATTCCAGGCATACGTTGAAAATTGTTCACCCGTTAAATCAGTGTGTTTCGTGCCTTCACGATTAATGACCGAACTGTTGCGTAGGCTTAAGGCCCAAGTAGGGGCATCTACGGGTAGGAAGGTATTTTTGTACACCACATCAGGTTTATCACTGAAGTCTTTCGTCTCACCGGTTCGATCGCACGTTCGTTTCTCACCCCGAATATAGGCGGCCCCAAACACCGCATTTTTGCCAGCGCTTCGTTTACCTATTTCGCGATGATAGTGATAAATGGCCATGGTATTTTGGTAACCTGAGGGACTCGTGGTTTCACTCAATGTCTTTAAGTACTAATGTACCATAGCGCGCGCACATTGCATAGCAATGTATAAGTGCGCATAGGATGAATGAATGGTTCGCTGCGCTCATCGTTTTTTTATTGACAGTGAGGCGTTGCGGATTTAATATAAATTAAAAATAAAAGGGATAGTTACACGATGAATACTAAGTCCGCATCAGCAAACACTAAAAAGCAAGCATTACTCGATCAACTCAGTAGAATTCAATCAAGGCTGGACAACCTTGATAAACAGCGTGCTGAAAAAATTGCGAAACTGGCAAAGAAATATAATTTGCTCGAGTTAGATGAACACATTATTGAAACTGAATTTTCTTTAATTAAAGAAAAGCATCGTTTGGTTATTGAGAGTAGCCTTAATCACGATCCGATTAAAAAAAACTAATTCGGCAAAAAAATAGGGTATTGAATCGTTTATCAATCAACCAAACAAAAGAACGAAAGTATCATTCGCGAAGTAAGTTTTTTAACGGGATGTATGCGGAGTACAGTGGGCTAGTGCTCACCTCAAAAGGGTACATGGATTCTTCGGTGTTCACTAAACTACTCGAAGAAATAAAAACGCTGCTTGATGACGAAGTCAGTAAAGAACATGCTCTATTTACTCTGGGCAAAACATTTCTTGAATCAAAAAAAAGAAATGAAAGTCACCTGGAAAATATAAAAAAGATGCTCGGCGATGATTGGAATGCCGTACGATTTAGGAATTTAGTGAGGTTAGGTGCTGATATAGAAAACTCCGGGTTAGGTTCGTTATCAAGAGCCACACTCGTCGGTGCCTTTCTCTATCAAAAGGAAAAATTACTGGGAGGTTAAAATGGATTATGCACTTCAAGTGACCGATAAAGACATCAACGAGCTGCAGCAGCAAATTGATGAAAAGAAAAAAATTCAAGAGTACGAACGTCTCAAACAAGAACTCCACGACATAACGTTCAAAGCCCAACATACCTTAACCGAATTTGACGGTGGGATGAAACAAGTCGACACCGAACAGGCACTGAAAACTAAACGTTCACAACCAACATTCTCCGAATTAATGATTAACCGCATCATTAAAATGTGCAATGTAAGGCCCATTATCGGCAATCTCATTGCTCTTGGTTTATGTGTCGTTGGTTTGGTCTTTTTAACTAATTTTCTCATTGATCCTGAATTAAAATCACTGAAGTCAGGCCTTACCTATTTCATTGAATTTGCGGCTGGCGTACAAGTATTAAAATCAGCAAGCCGAAGCATTGTATTGCCCTTGGTCACGACGGCAATCGGGGCTATGATTTCCCAGCAACTGGGTATGCATCATTTGCTCAATCATCCTGCTGCATTTTTCCAAACCATGATGGTTGTTGGATTGATTGGCATTTCAATTTCTGTTTTTTCTATTGATTAAAAATAATAATATGTTGTAATCGCTACAACAAAGATGCAGCTTAAATTGCAATAGTCAATTCCATATAAAACAAGGACGCCCATGATAAGAACTCTTTGTAGTGCCCCATTTGTAATTGCAATAACAATTATTCTTTTGTACGTTTTTCACCTAACTGGACTAGAATCAAATCCCCAAGATATGCTTAATCCCGTTTTCAAACCACTTTGTGACTGGATTCATGGAGCAGTTTTTCCAACATTATTCGGATATTGGACAGCTTCTTTTTTCATCAATCGAATCTATAATTAATTATTTTGGGTACAACTTGGGGCTCTGCCCCAAACCCCGGGATATTTAAAGACGTGATGGGTGTCTTTATAACGATAAGGGCAGCGTAAGCTGCCCTTTATCACGTCACGGTCATCGGCGTCCCCGCCTGTACCGTTTATCCATCATAGCAAATTATTTATCAAAAAGTTACGTACTTTACTCTTTATTCTTTTCGGCTCCATTGGCACTCGACTGTTCGACAATAAATACCTTCGTGGCATAAGACTTTGGGAGAAAATATCCGCAACGGGATCTACGTGCACACTAGGCCTATAAATAAGTTATCATCATATGATAAAATTATGAGCATTATTTAATGGTAATAAATAGGATTGAGCATGTTTAATTCGTTTCATATCGATGGAGTAAAAGCATTTGATGAAAATAATTATGGAATAGCTAAAGATTTTTTTCTTCAATCAATTGATATAAATCCAGAAGTAGCAGAAAGCTATATTTATTTAGGAAAATGTTTCTTTTTTTGTGATGAAAAACAACAAGCTATTTCTCCTTTAAAAAAATTCATTGAATTAAGACAAAGTAATTCAGATGAAGTAGCCAATGTTTCTTATGCATTCGATTTATTAGTCAATGTTATGAGGCGGAAAACAAGGACACTGCTGCACTAAGATGTTACGAGACGGCAACCAAAATTTATCCATCTTGTGCTTCTGCTTGGAACAATATGGGTTTATTTTATATAAAATCTGCTCTGCATTATCTTGAAATAGACTTGGCAAACAGCGCTAAGCTGTTTAAGGGCGCGCTCGCTTTTATTAAAAAAGCCTTAGAAATATGTAGTGACAACCCTGTATTTTTACAAAGTGCAGCCAGTTGGTATGAACAATACATTGAAGTTCTTGAAAGAGTTGTTGAAGACGAAGATGCTGTACAGAAGAATATAGTAAGCAATTTTAGTTACGCAATACAATATTACCGAAAAGCATTATCAGCATGTCATGAACAAGATTTCGCATTAAGAAACATTATTTTATCCAATCTTACAGAATGCTTAGCGCAATATGGTCATCATATGTATAAAAATAAAGATTATAAAAAAGCGCAAGAAATTTATTTGGAAGCAATGCATCTTGATCCAGAACATCTTATTGTCACTAATCAATTGGGAATGTCTCTCTTTAAACAGGATTGCTTCCCTGAAGCAAGAAAGTACTTTTCGTCCATCTTGGAAAAAACGGAAGATAAGCAAGAAATTGCGGATGCTTGGTTAAATATTGCCTGTACTTATAGATTAGAGAAAAAGTGGGAGAACGCTGAGGTAGCACTTAGCAAAGCCAAGCAACTCGCACCTGAGGATTCTTCTATTACCAAGGAAGAAATGAAGTTGAATGAATCAAAATTGGCAGCTCTTCTTGTATCTACACCTCACACATTATTTGGCATCTCAAATCCTGATTCTAAAGGTGCAGGAAGTAAAACAGCTCCAGAATCAAATTTCCATTTTGAGTTTAGTTAAAGTTTTCTGAAGCATATTTAGTTCATTGCCAGTTTGGGCTGGATATGCGGGCGCGACACGAGGTCGCTTGAAAGAGTTGCTTCTACTCACAAGGACAGAGGAAGAAGCCATCTGTGCTACCAGATGAACCTAGGGGCTTGAATAAAGAGCAGCCCTGATAATGTAACGAAGTGCATCTGCATGGGGTATTTATCGTAAGAAAGATACCTTTCTGGTAATCATGAACCGGATAAGTGCGAGGTAGTGGGTATGGTGAACACATGTGAATCTACGTAACGATAGTCACTAGCAATAAGCGTAAATGATTTACACGAGGTGGTAGAACTGCCGGAATTGATGGCATACTCTGGCAATCGAACGATGAGAAATTAGCCGCGGCAAACATGTTACATCGTCGAGGCTATCAAGCCGAATCTTTGCGACGTGTTTATATCCCAAAAAAGAACGGAAAACAACGCCCGCTGGGCATTCCAACTATAAAAGACAGAGCCATGCAAGCACTACATTTGCTAGCTCTCGAACCTATAGCGGAAATGACTGCGGATAAGAACGCCTATGGCTTTCGTCCAAAACGTTCAACAGCTGATGCCATTGAGCAATGCTTCAAGTCGTTAGCCAAGAAACATTCACCTCAATGGATTTTCGAAGGGAATATCCGTGCTTGCTTTGACACCATTAGCCATGAAAGGCTTAAAGCGAACGCTCCAATGGATAGTAAAATGTTAGAGCAATGGTTAGCAGCTGGTTATATGGAAAAACAAGCCTGGTTCTCAGAAGCAGGCACCCCTCAAGGTGGCATCATCTCATCTCGCCATCGTTATTGACTATAACGCTTCGGGGTTTGGAAGCAGCAGTGAAAAACGCAACCAAAACCAGAGATAAAGTGAATGTCATTTCCTATGCAGATGATTTTGTTATTACAAGAGCCAGCCGCGAGATATTAGAGCATCAGGTAAAACCTGCGGTAATTGCTTTTCTTGGGTTTAAGATACGGAAATATGATAACAATAAATTGCTTATCAAACCATCCAAAAGAATGTTCATGCATTTCTTGATGACATTAGAACTCTAATTAAATCAAATTCAGCAGTAAAGACAGAAAGTTTAATTCGGTTACTGAATCCAAAGATCAGGGGCTGGGCAAACTATTATCGCCATGTTGTGGCAAAGGACACGCTACACCATATAGATAGCCAAGTATTTGCAGCACTCATTAGATGGATTAAGAAAAGACATCCAAATAAAAGTGCAACATGGATGCAAAAAAACCTACTTCCGTAGTCTCGGTCAAAGAAAATGGCTTTTCTATGCAAGACTTAAAGGCAAACAATCTGGTAAAGAGTTCCTTTACCTATTTACCGCAGCAAAAGTTACCATCAGACGGCATATTAAGATCAAAGCGGATGCAACACCATTCGACGAGCGGTATACCGATTCTTTTAAAGAACGTGAACAACGAAATAAAATAATTTTAAAAACTGAAAGAAGATGGCGGGCGAACGTTCCTAACATGGCTCACGAAGAAAACTGTCTTATTATAGCTGGGTCAATCGATGTTGGCTTTAAAAAGACTTGAGCGGAGTGCGGTGAATGTCGCACGCTCCGTTCTTAGAGGAGCTGGTCTTGGTAACCAGATCAGCTTACTCGACGAAAACCCGTCTTTTATTTATAGGAGTATAGCGATGCTTAATATCAAATCTTATTGAGCCCTTATTGATCATTCGTTATAATGGAACTAGCACTTTAGCTGGAGAGACCTAAATGTCATTGAGTAATGAAAAATTAACCATTTTAGAAGAGCTTAAAAATAATACTGATAATGTTCCGCAGTTCACTCAAGAGTTAAGCGACGATGCAGAGTTCCTTTTGGAAGCTCTTAACATTACGGTTAATGTATTGCCACAGGTATCCCGCAGGCTAAGAGAAAATAAAGAGTTTATGCTTTTGGCAATTGAGAAAAAAAGTTATGCTTTTGTTTACGCATCGGAAGAATTACAAGATGATGAGGAGGTAGTTTTAGCTGCTCTTAAAAAAGATAGTTCTTTAATATTTCATGCTTCTGACAGACTGAAAGCAGATGAATCATTTATGATTAAAGCTACTAAAAGAAACAGTTGGTTTCCTATAATAAAATTTAGCAAATTACTAAAAAATAATCTTTTGGAAGGTATAAGTGATACATTTGCAATAATGTATGGGGATTATTGCATAGCAACTCGATTAGATGGTGGCGAGATATCTTTTAATCGGCTCAAATATGGCTTAGTTGATATGACACTTATTCCATTAATTTCTAATGCATTCATAAATTATGGCTATCCAGCTAAACTCAGGACATTCAGATATATGAGAGACGAAGAGAATTTTGATGATAAGCGTATTCTCAGAAATATGGTGGGGGCTATTGGTATAGGGTTACAAGCCATACGATGGGCCCTTGCTTTCCTCGCCACCGTAATAGCGATTCCTTTTGTAGTTCTAGTTCATGCGTTTAAGCTTCCTTATGTTTATTACCAACAAAGTAAACTATTTGCACTTGAAGGCGAGTTATATAGAGAGGGCGCGGCAATGCCAGTCAAAACAGCTACATTCGGTGATTTTGCTAAACAAACCAATTCATCATTGAATGATTTTTGCTTAGGTAGTTATCATGCAACGCATAAGAAAGACATAACAAGCCTTTCCCTAAAGAATACTGATTCGGAGCGTTATGGCCCTTGGGTGAGCACGCGCTCGTTATTATTTTTTAGACCTACAAATGAACATTCAACAACTCAAAAAGCCGCTCTTCAGGTAGTTAAAGATTTAGAGATTAATGAGCCCTATAACATTAATAATTTTGAAGAAATTGCTATCGGAAGAACATTTATTTAGGTATGGGGCACCGACAAGCTAAATTGACGATGCCTTATGAATTAATGATTAGACAAATGTATAGGTAAATAGGGCGCCGTCAACTTAACTTTTTATAACGCAATCAAAAGGTGCGTATCGAATTTCAGGAGTAAAGCAGCCACGCGCAGAAAAGAAAAGTGCCTCATTCGTTTTAAAACACCTGCTGGAGCGCAGAACGTCATCGTGCTGATGGGGAGTACCAGAAATCTCTTTGCAGTCGCCGTGGGTTGATACGCAAAACCAGCCCACTAAACCTCCCGAAGATCCAGAGTGCCCAGGAACTTGATCACCAGCCTCTGCCTCTACTACAGCTTCATGATGACTCTGATCTTTGTTAATCCAGATACCATCAATACCAAATAAATCGCCAGATTTAACCTGTGTTCCCTGTTGTGGGTTAGATACGCTATTCATTTTCTTTCCCCTAAAACATGATCCATCTTTTTAATTATAGGCGATTGGAGAACCCGATATTATTACTTGGATACATATATTTAAGTGTATTATTTACACATATTTTTCAACAGGCCGCCCCGTTTTGTTTGCTAGTGCATTAAGAATTCTGAAAAATGTACCACTAAGTGAGGTACTTTATTAAAAAGGATAATGAGTGGATATTTTTAATATTAATGCGTTTTCTGAATGGGCTGTGTGGGGTGAGAAGTTTTCTTATTGCTTATTTGCTCGTTATTTTGTTGGATAAATTGTAAATATGGAAAGGACATAATTGATAACCCCATGGCGTTCAATGGGATTAATTAAACCGGAGGGGGCTTTATAAGCCAAAAGCTTCAGTATCATCTTTTAGCTTTAGGTCATAAAGATTTCATGAATAATCTATTATGAATTTTTTTGGACATGAAACTAATTTTTCCATGCACACACGGATTTCTTTTTTACTTTTTGTTCTGCTTTAAGGTAGCTGATTTAGAGTGCTTTCCATATTCACAATTCCCGTCAGCCTTTACTCGCGCTGCCATAATACCTTCATCAAATCTTATTGTTCTATACTCAATCTTTCCAATAATTCTTCCATTAAACTCTGCTGCACACTTCTGAATTAATTTTCTCTTTGCAATAGACCTCGCTTCTGAAAGGGCGCCTCCAAAGGGGTTGATGATTGTGCGAAAAGAAATATTTTTTTCTCCTCTTGCACTTAATTTTTCTATATGAACTTCACTGGCAAATGTCGAACAAGATAAAATAAGAAAAGTTATACCAAGCATATTTTTTTTCATTCGTTACCTCTTCTAAATAGTGAGATTAATCTAACAATGAGCACTTAAAAAATTCATAATAGCATAAAAATTACCAAGTTCTGTTAATATATTTTACGATTTATTTAAATTACGATCATTTCGTGGGGGGGAGGAGTTGTTTTCTCTACGTATTTTTTTACATCCCGACCCTCGGATGATACTTCTACCTCTGGTGACGGGTTGAATATTAATTTGAGTGCTAATTCGCTCTTTTAGGGCATACAGATGAGGGGATTATGTCAATTATTTTCCTTGAAGCAATTCTCCGGATTCTGTCGAAAATATTAAAGTTAAGTTATGATTTTTGTAAAAAGGCAGAATATGATCTGTTTTAAAGGACTTCATTCCCCAAAGATTTAATATCGATGGCAATCCGCTGAAAATCTCAAATTACATCTTAAATAGCGCACATTGTTTGAATTTGATTTATTGGAAATTATAGAAATCTGACTTGTGGGGGGGGATTTTGGATTAAAAAAGTCATATTTGAGGCTCTGTTGTAAAAACGGAATTAGTCTAAAAATGGAATAATTTCCATTTATGTATTAACAACTCCTGGATCAAAGATTTAAATCACTACTTTATCTATACGAGGAATTAATTTTTAGAGAGGAGTCCCACTTTTCAATAGGAAATTGAATAGTTTCCGTTTTTGCAACTGAGTCATTTTTAGTATGCTAAATAAACCCAACCAATTGAAATGTAAAACAAAATTAAATTAATTGAAAACGGCGAAAAACTAATCGTTAACTCAAATTAAACGTAAGCGAGGAGGCTTCACCAAATTATGAGTTCAGAGCAGAAAAAAGGGAATTTGGGAGAAATACGCAAATAGAGCAGCTGCTCTATTCCCAGCGGAGGCTCAAGCACTTAGTTCCACAAAGGTTACAACATCTCCTAGTTATTCCTCTGCTATAGCATTTGTCCCGGAGACAAACCCCATAAATAATATGACACTGCCGAGCTTTTCACTCGATGGAGGTAAGAGGGTTGACGATATAAACATTTTCCAGATTAAATTTCAAAGCGTCAGTCATATAATAGAAATTACTAAAGGATATCCAGAGCACTTTGAATCTATAATATTTAAAGTATTAAATGAAGAAAACCTTTTCCCATTGCTAATTCAAACAAGGGAGAACTTGTTAAAACTCGCGGATTATTTCCCACTACATGGTGGAGCAATCGTAAAAGCACTCCTTGATACACCAACATATATACTACAACTTGTAATAAACAAATCTGATTTAGAAGCCATTATTAAAGCCTTTCCTGATCATAAAAATGTTATTATGGATAACTATGATGCTTCCATAAATAATGCCCTAAATGATCCGAGCGTATTCTTTGAATGCTTTAAACAAATTGAATCCTTAATAACAGCAGCGGAAGTTTATCCGAAGTATGCGGAGGCTATTTTTAACAAGCTCATTAGTAAAAAAGTTGTGTTTCAAAGGATTATTCCATCAACCAGTGACCTTATATTATTTATTAGCTTTTTCTCAGATTACACTGAAAGCATCATTGATTATATTCTTCGGCTCCCCGCAGAACTTAGTCGTTTAATATCCTCTAAGCCTGCTTTAGATACAATACTCGAGATTTTTCCTGGGTATAAACAAATTCTTACAGAGGCATTCGAGAATACACGAGTGAAGAGAGTACCAAAATTAGATTTTTCTAGTCGTTTTTTCGTTTCCCATGAAGAAAATCAATCAACAATACGACTTGAATTTCAAGAGCAAATGGAAGAGGCAAAAAAACGCTCGATAGATACCTTACAGAAAGAAATTATTGATGCCTATAAAAAGTCAGACAATACCCTTTCAGAAAATGAATTTTGGGAGTTATCTGATGAAGATACCTATTCTGAGGGAAAGTTCTCAGAAGAATCAGAAAAAGGATTAATCCTATAAGAGGTTTCGGCCAGCAATTTACCATTTTAGCCGGTATGGATTTAACGCGATGAATTTAATAATCTTTTCCAAATGTTAAAAAATTACATTTTATCCTAAAATAGTCTCCTGTTTTGACCTAAAAATTATTCACATAATACATACATATGGATCATGATGGTTTGTTAAACTCATTTAAAGCCACATTAGAGCAACAGGATCTCTCTGAGTCCTCAATTACCAGCTATCTTGCTAAAAAACTGGGGCAATCTTTTTCAGTCATGCCAGTTTTTTCGAATACGCCTCATAGCTACGTTCAGCGAGAAAACATTCGTGATTATCTAGGGTATGGTGAATTTAACGAATTAGAATCAATCAAATTAGAGGAATGGCTTGTTTCTCAATTACGAAAAGAAACGCTGGATAAAGAAGACTCATTGAGCTTGCCACAAATCACTTAAAAAGCTGTCGTATCGTTTTACCATCCCCTATTACCCTAGGCCGCGTGGTGAAGCAGAAGGTCAATCAGGCAATAGAAGGTTTTTATGGCAGTATTGTAGAATCTTTATCGCCATCGCTGCGAGACAAACTTGAGTATTTAATTATACCTGAGCTTAAAGAAGCATACGCACAATTAGCCGATCTAAGAACATCACCACAAAATGCCAGTAGTGACATGATGAATCAGTATCTTGATTATTTTGAGGAAATTGAACAGCTGGGTATTTTGGACTGCAACCTGGCAGCAATACATCGTGATGTTATTAAAGAACTTGCTCAAAAAGGTCGTTACTATGATGCGTTCCAGTTACGTGATATGGCTTCGAAAGTAAAACGGGAAGCTATTATCATTTGTTTTTTGCATGAAACTGCCAAAACGATTCTTGTTATTTAGTTTCTTTATTCAAGCGCATACTACTGGATATCAATCGTCGCGCTAAAAATGAAGTATCAGCAGACCTTTAAAGGAAGAGATGACCTGAATTTTAATACCCATGGCACGAATCAAAAGCAGGCGCTTATCTCTCAAACGGAGGATGGCAGTTTTAAATTGAGGTACGTCTTGAGTCAGAAACCATTTGGTTAACTCAAAGGCAAATGCCAGAATTATTTGGTACATCAATCGATAATATTGGTCTGCACCTAAAAAACATCTATGCTGAAGGCGAGTTATCAGAGAAGGCAACTGCCGAGGATTACTCGGTAGTTCGTCTTGAAGGAAAAAGGAAGGTTAATCGAACAGTGAGGCATTATAATCTGGATGCTATTGTTTCTGCAGGATACCGAGTAAATTCAAAGCAAGGAACGCAATTTAGGATTTGGGCTAATAAAGTGCTTAAGGAGTATTTGTTACAAGGGTATGCTTTGAATGAATCCTGATTGATACAACAAAAAGAACAAATAAATAAATTAAAGGCAACCGTGATGCTTTTTCAAAAAGCTCAACTTGAAGTGCTGGGATATTCTGAGGCAAGTGGTCTTTTATCCGTGTTAACAGAGTACACCCATAGCTTTGCCTTATTAAATCAATATGATACCGGTAATTTTCCACAGGGTGGATTAAATGAACAGGTCATTGATGTGATTAATCCGCACGTGGCTATGCAAGCGTTTGATCATTTGAGAGAACAGCGTATGGCTCAGAAAGAGGCCACTATTTTATTCGGCAACCCTAAAGATGATAGTTTCCTCGGAATTTTAGGATCTATCGTTCAAAGTTTTGGCGGTGAATATCTGTATCCCAGCATTGAAGAACAAGCAGCTCACTTACTTTATTTTATTGTAAAAAATCATCCTTTTACAGATGGAAACAAACGAATTGGTGCCTTTATGTTTATTGGTTTCTACAACGAAACAAACATCATCTGAAAAAAATGGTGAGCCTAAAACCTTTGACACAGATTGTAATGTCGGAAGTCGTTGCTTAAAAGGAAATGGACACCTATATGGGGTATGTGCTGGTGGTATGAATCCTGGTAATAGCTATGATACACAGCCCGTATATAGCCCAACGGATATAAATCATTCTTATGGCAATACATGTCAATTTGATACTGACTGCGGAGTCAATACTCGGTGTATGAAATCCGGTGGTTCTATTAATGGGACTTGTATGTAATATGCAGAATAAAATACTTATTAAGCATGGCCAGTTGAAGGCGGCTTTAATGCGGTAATTAAAGGGAGAGCTACCATGTCAGCACAAAATAATTTAGATCAGATTAAAAACCAACTAATTGCTATTAAAACTCATGGGGGACAGATATTCCCAATATGATACAGTCTTGTTTCAATTATTTGTCAACTCTTATAAAAACAATTATTTAGACTCGAACTCCAGCCCTTGCTGAACTGCTGATGGCATTATGAATTCATTAGCGCAGGACAGCCAATACCAGACCTGTCCAAATAAAACCCCATATGATTTAAATGATAGGTTTTATCAAAAGTGGCTACACTGGACAGAAGCTTTTAAAATGGGTATGCAGAATCATTATATTCAGTGGGTATAAAACGATTTGTACAACCATAATTTGGCTTGTTATTTGGGTCGACTTAAACATGATAATGGAAAGTTTCGGTCACAAAATGCTTTTGAAATTTTTTATTTTTCTAGGACGTAGTTAACCAATTGATATTAAATATATAAATATTAGATAGACTGCAACATTAAAAGTGATGGCAATGTTTAAGACCTTTATTATACAAGGGTTTAACAGGTGAGTCAGGACAAACCAGTGCTATCTGGATAAACCCCCTAAAATTAATGATAATGCATTGGTGGCACAAAGCAAACCAGCTCAAAAAGAGATTATGGTTGATTTGATCATCAATTTAATAAAAGAGCAATCTGGGGCATAATTGGGTATTTTTATCACGGAATAACGTAAGGGTTGATTATTCACATAATATGCCACCGGCTAAAATGGTAAATTGCTGGCCGAAACCCCAATATGGACCAAAAGTTAACTTGACGAGGTGGTTTAGCACGCAACTAAAAGCAAATTGTGCGAGTAAGAATAAGTTCCATTTGGAAAATAGATCTTTCCTAATTAGAAATTTAAAGCAGATACAGCTCAATTATAAGCCGATCTGAATAAATGTTGCTCATAATGTGGGCTAAGATCACATATGTCTCGTTGCTGTAAACCAACCCTTGGTTGACCAAAAATAATTTAATGTGAATAATTATATTCCTTTTAAGTATCAAAATAGACGAGCTAAAACCTCGTAAGGAATAAATATGAAAGATTTTTCTCCTGCCTCCTTAGTTCAGCTGGTTTATCAATTAGCTAAAAGCAAGGATCAAATTGAGTTAGCTAATCTGGAGAACGAAGGATTTTCTCTCGGAGTCTTTTACTGTGCAGATAATGCGGTGATGTTACTGGCGAAAGAAAACAATATCGAGGCAGTTGAGTTTTTGTTAACACGGTTTAATCTGAGTATAAATTACGCAGCACAGGGATATGCGATGGGAGGACATATTCGTATAGTTAACCAACTGATTGCGCAAGGAGCCAGTAAAGATCACGCCGCAAAAGGCTTTGCGAGAGGAGGTTATGTCGACGAGGTTAACCAATTAATTGCACAAGGTGCCAACAAAGATTATGCTGCAGAAGGCTTTGGGATAGGTGGTCATCTTCATGAAGCCAAGCAGCTCCTCGCGCAAGGAGCTAGTAGAGATAAAACAGTCAGAGGGTTTGCAGTAGGTGGGCATGGGCATGAGGTCAACCAACTGATTACCGAGGGAGCGAATAAAAATTATGCTATTCAAGGCTTTGCGATAGGTGGGCACGTGCGCGAAGTCAAGCAACTGAATACGGAAGTCCTTGATGTAAATGATGCGTTGGCGGGATTTGCGATGGGTGGACATGTGCATGAAGTTAACCAACTGATGGTGCAAAGCAGGCCCATAGCATGTACTCTAATGGGCTATGCGGAAGGGGGACATATCCTTCAAATCAAGCAACTGATGCCCCAAGTGAGCTCGTCCATGAGTAAGAACGATTTGGTTATCAGCTATGCACGAGGAGGACATGTTAACGCAGTCAACGAACTCATCGCACAAGGAGTAGGCCCAGAGTGTGCTCTATCGGGTTATGCGAGTAGAGGATACCTGAAGGAGGTCAATGAGCTCTTGTCCCAAAAAGGGGCTGCCCACTATGCAGATTGGGCTGCATCTAGTTATGGATTGGGAAAGTATATCAATGAGGCGAATTTATTATCTCTATTGAGTTTTACCGATGCTCAGGAACTAAGAACGTGTATTGCAGAAAAGTATGTTATGGATTTACCCGATTTAAGGGATCCTACTCACAGTGAAATACAAAGAAAGAAGATTATAGAAGAGTATATTCTTCAGCACCTAGCTCCCCTAATGAAGAAGGCAGAAAAACTAAATCAACTGATGAGAGAAAAACACCTCAATTTGGAACAGGCAAAAGGATATTTATCAACAGCCGCCAATGTCTGGGCATTTCAAGGGCAGCAATTAGTTAGAGAGGGCAAAATTCTACCAGAAATATACTTTCACATTTTTTCTTTTATTAATGGATGCTCTGTTAATGACAATATCAAAATTATTGATGCTGCTAATCAGACATTGAGAGATAACGTGATTAGTGCTTCGAGAACAGGATTTTTTTCTTGGTTTAAATCTCAAGATATCTTGGAAAAATTAGCAATAGAAGCTGAAGAAAGGTACCAGAATAGAATAAAACCATTTTCTGAGTAGATGTTTTTAAATTTCTTTCGCTGGTCAGGGTAAGTTGATCGAATTACAAGACCAGCGCACACCTTGGAGAATTAATCGCCTTAAAAATGCAGCCATTGAAAGGCATCGTCAACTTAACTTTTCTTACAAAGAAGATGAGCTGAAGAGCTCTGCCAAAAAATATTAGATTTAAATTTATAAAAATAAACTCCATTATGAAAAAGATTCTCTTTCCATTTTTGTAACAGAAGCGACCTTCAGACTAGTCATGGCTCATTCAAAATAGTTACAGGATCTTTATTCACTATTTACCCATAATTTCAATTTTAGAAAAAATCACTTTCAAAAATAGGGCATTCACAAATCGAGACACGAAGAATAACATGTGAGCAGTTTAACAAATAAAAGAACACATTGATCCGTGAAAAAACCTCTTAATTTTTATTATCAGATTCAAAGTAAGCGTGCAAATTATACGCACGTGCCTTCCGGTACTATTAATATTCAACAATTAATGCAGGGAAAGCCGTGTTGGCAAGGTCTTGCTCCACTAGAAAGTAAAGAAAAAATCCTCCTTCTTAATGATTGGCGAATGAATAGTCAACGAGAAGACTTAGTTCCCATCTATGGAACTATTCTTAAACAATTACTTCAGGAGGGTTTTACCGTTTATGTATGGAAGGATCAAAGAGCCTATCGTTTAGATTTAGAAAGTTTTTCTATTTATGAATTTAGTATACTCAATAATATGGAACCTAAAAAAGAAGAGGAAATAAGAAAGGATGCAGCAGTCCAGCTATGTGTTAATAAAAATCAGATTCTTGTCCTTGATGATTGCTGGGTTACTTATCTTTTTCAAAAGATCACTGCTCCTACTGCTCTAAAATCAACTGAACGGCAACTTAAATTGCGTGATTACTTATGGAGTTCATATGACGAATCGAAAGGTAGTTTTTTATCGAGTAAAAATCAAACTGTTTTAAAGTATATTGAAAAAATACCTTATACACACTTTATTAGCGATGAGTTTGACAGTTTCCATCCTTATTTACTTAAGATCCAACAACTTTTTCCTGAAGCAACACGGATTATTAACATAACATATCTTCACCTAGATGGTAATGAAATCGAAGATTTAATGAACGATAAAACATTGGCATGCGGGGAAATAAAACTCAGTCAACTTGATTTAAAAAAAGTGGAAGTTCTTGAAATAGCGGGATTTAATGAAGAGCAACTCACGTGGATTTTGAACCAATGCCCTCAACTACATACTCTCAAAATACTACAGTGTAATCTAGAGGATTTTCATCCCCCAACCCCCATAGCACTGCCTTTGTTAACCTCCTTACACTTTAAGAATTCGACATATTATGATACAAAATTTCTTGAAGATCTGCTTCTACATTTTGATACGCAACTGGAACAATTAATTATCTTTAATTGCGGTGGCATTGATGCGGATTTTACGCAAACGCCTAGACTTCCCAAGATAAGAAAATTAACGCTTGATGGACCCGATATAAGTATACACAACATCAGTACCTTACTTAAAGCAAGTGCATCGCAATTGCATTATTTATACATAAATAATGACGATCATGTGTTAACGCAGGATACCTCGGAGGAATATAGCCCACGGAACCTAGAATATTTATTAATCGAAAACATGACAATTCCTCAAGCCAGTCTGGATGGGTTATTAAAATTTTCGGATAATTTAAAAATATTGCAATTAAGAAACGTTGAATTAACAGGGAAGACACCTTGGGTTCGTTACCAATTCACTAGCCTAAAAGATTTTACACTACACAATAAAAGTCCTATCGTCGAAAACAAGACCATTTATAACATTTTCAATAATAAAAAGCTGAACTTTATTTCCTTAAGAAACTCCTTGGTAATGTATGATAATAATAATGATCCTTTAGACCTACCTTCTTTGCTTACTTTAGAGCTATTAAGTGATGTTAAGAACCTTAACAAATTTGTTGATAATGCCCCACAATTGCAACGCTTAGTTCTGGAAGGGAAGAGTGCCGACTTTTCTTCACTCCCGCCAGAAACACCTCATTTGGCAGAAATAGTTTTAAAGCAGTTTGTTTTTTTCAGTAAGGGCATGGAGGCTTTTTTAGAAAAAAATATCAATCAACTCAATGAATTTGCATTTACGTTTACAGATGAAATAAACATTTTCACCTTGTTAAAAAGAGCAACTAATTTAAAAAAATTATATTTCAAAGGTCCTAAAAAACACAATGTACTAACGCAAGATTTTTATACGGATTTACTGGATTCATTAACGTACTTACCTCAATTAGAATATCTGGAGTTAGAGCAATTTGCTAATATAAAGTTTGAAAAACTCCATGCAAAACGGCTGGCCGAAAGAAACACTCAATTATCCAAACTAAGTACGCTCACACTAATATCGACAACTTTTTTAGATAAAAACGGCTTTGCTATTTTAATCAATTTGTTCCCGAAGATAGAACAGCTTTTATTGGCCAAAACAACTTTTTGCGATAAGTCTAAGCCAATGAAAGGAACTATCCATAGGTTAGATACTTTAAAGTTAATCCAATTATCCCTAATGGTTTTTCCAAGTAATTTGCTGAAATTATTACTGGATGCATCACCTAATCTGCAAATAGTTGATTTAGGAGGGTCCACCGCACTTCAAAATGACAAAGAAGTGATGACCCTATTGCATCCTTATGAATTACTCGAACTGAGTGAGCCCGAGCACTATGATGGGGATAAAAAAACTACTGTGGATGCTGATACCGCAAATAAGAACACCAATTACACTATTAATGTTATTTTTTATAACTTAAATGGCGAATCACTTAAGAATGAAGCCCTCTATTATCGAGAGAACATCTTCGATGAAGTTATTATTTCCTCCCAACGATGTACTCCAAATAATCCATTTGAGTTGATTGAAATTAAACCTGATGATCTAATACCTTGTTATCCTACTAAAATTGCAAATTTAAAAAATAGAGTAAACCAAGAACCACCTCTTCAAAAAAATATGGGAGAACATGTTTATGCGCAGGATTGCCTCGTTTTAAACTCTGAATGGCAGGCACTTCCTTCCCTCTCTCCTGAGGAAAAATTACAATGTTATTCTCTCTCTGTAGATCTAGAGATAGAACTAGCCTATTCTGAAAAACGAAATCAATATTTTATCCGCTCGAAAAATAAACAGATCCAACCAGTTATTTTTGAATTCCTTCTTTGGATTCCCCAGTTGCCGCAACCCATAATGCAGCCTGAATCATCCGTACTGGCTACTGCACGTAAAGTTATTTTATCCTATGGTGAGGGTGCGTTACCAAGCACTGTTGATCGACGCGATTGGACGGGACGTGACTACTTAAATGCCATACTCCAATACAAAGTGGGAGCTTGCCGCCATAGGGTGATTGTTTTTTGGGATTTAATGAGGAGGATAGAACAAGCAGGTATATTACCTGCAAACGTCGAAATGCGTATTGTATATAATAAACTTCATGCCTTTTTTGAGATAAAAACAAAAGGGAAATGGCATATATATGATTTAGGGGGTTATGAATCAGAAATTAAACTCATTGAACCCCAATTTCATAAAGAACCATCGATAGAAAAGCAAGACGTAGAAGAACCTTCACTTTTCTTATATAAATCTTATTTTAATACCAGAGTAACACCCAACAGTGAAATAACCTCTGTTCCCCATTATTGCCAACAATTAATTCAACGAATTTACGCATCAAATCAGAAAAATGGTTTGATTAGCTTAAATACTACCGATGAAATGACGAGTATGGGCTTACAGTTAGAACGCTTTTGTCAAACCACAAGTCGCTCTGTTTTATTTATTAATAATCCAGATGATCTTGTTGAATCTTCTGTCTCGATTCACCGCGAAGGCTCTAAAGGAACATTAAAGCAAAAACCTGGAGGTGCTCTAACTCATTTTATCGCAAAGAATCTGGAAGAAATGGCACTTATCATTATTAATTATGATGAATTTTCACTCCAAGATTTACTAATGAGTATTGCCATTTTAGAAAGAAAACAAAAAAATATTCTTCTCATTGGATTGGTAAATCCTCGCAATGCCAATCATTACAATGGCGCAGATTTCCATGGTTATTTTGATATTCGTGAACAGTCTAACTTTTCTCTACACGTATTGAACGAAAACTTACCCCCCCTTGCCCCTCAATTAGTTACTAAGGAAACATCAGAAACCATAGTACTGAATCTTTATAAACGGCCTGATTGGCACCGCTATCTTTTAGGTGGTTGGGAAATTTCCGGCGTCGAACTTACGTTTAAAGAAGGGGTCATGAAGGAGACGATTAAAAAATGTTGGCAAACACAACGACCTTTAGAAATAAGAAATGGCACTTGGGAAGATAAGGATTTTGTCTTATTTTGGCGACAAGCATTGATTCACCACCGAATAGTTCTCGAAGGAGAGTCACTGATTCTTCCAGAATATTTCTCTCTTGTGCGACAGGATAGTTATAACTGGGAATACTTAACTCAAGGTATTTCTGTCTCATATGGCCTGCATGCAGGAAAAAAAGTGCTTAATCGAGCTACCTACGATGATTTTTTTATTCGTTATACTATTAGTGATCAAAACCTCAAAACAGAGCCAGGTATTCTAAAAGCAGCCCATAATAGCGTTCTGGAACTATCAATTACAGGAACTTTAACCTTAGAAGAATGGACCCTTTTCTTACACGAATGCCAACAAAACCAGATTCAACTCCATTGTGATTTGGCAAAAGATATTGAACTGCCTGAGGAAATGAGACATTTTTTAAAAATTGAAGCGCCTCCAAACCATGTGATTAACCCCTTACTCCCTTGGCTGAATATTTACGAAACTCCCGATACGGATCTTTTTATTGCGTCACTTATATCAGAACAAAATTATCGAATTCTCGATATCAGCGAATGCAATAGTGCCGATCTTTTAAAACAACGTAATGGAGAAATAAAAATAGATGGCGGTGGCTTTAGTTTTGAAGAGCGCGACACGTTTATACCGACATCAATTGCTTCGGGCATAAAAATTATTTTAAAAGGTCAGTTTTCATCCCTTCTCGCTGATGCGTTAACAGCTTATTTTCTTGAAAACGAGCTTCCAGATAATTCTGTTAATCTCGTTACTGAAGATAGTAAACACTTTTCCTGTTTCCCTATAAAAAAGGTTGCGCTTAATAATAAATTAAAATATAAATGCTTGCGTCGCCACTATAAAGAAAATGAATTATTTTCATTTAGCAATGAGTTTTTTGCGCAAAAATCACTAGCTCAACTTATCGCCTGCCTTAATTATGCCCGCCGCGAATTCAACCTAGCTCAATCCAAAACCGAGTTTAATTTAATAGAACAATTAAATAGCGACTTAGCCTGGCAGGGAATGCACGGCATTATTGGGGGAATACGATTACCCTCCTTCGACTATGTCAATAGTGCCGAGCACGCACAAGCATTCATACAAAAACGAATTGATGCTTTTGAGGCCGCAATAAAATATTCCCCTTTTGTTTTTTTTACTGGTTTGACCGGGGTAGGAAAAACAACCTTTGTTACCCAAATATTAAAAGATATAGGTTATTGTATTCATGAGAACCTAAATAATCTTTCTTCGTGGATAAATGATTGTCGTGAAGGGCAAAAAATACTTTTTCTTGATGAGGCCAATCTAGATCCAAGTCAATGGTCCATCTTTGAAGGATTATTTAATAAGCCCGCTGCGATCTTATACAATGGAACCTATCATCTACTAAGCAAAGATCATAAAGTTATTTTTGCGGGTAATCCTCTGAATTATGGCGCCGGTAGACAATTAGCGAGCTTATTTAGTCGTCATGGATCTGCCTTGCAATTTGAGCCCTTATCACAAAGTTTTATTTATGAAAAAATAATAAAACCTGTCTTTGCAGGAACGATAATTGAGGATGAAAGTCAGGAAATTGCTAAGAAAATTTTGGCTGTGTACCAATATATTTGTGAACATTCATTAAATGAAGTCTTAATGTCACCACGCGAAATAAAAACAATGGCCTTATTCACACTCATTAATAAATTACAAAACCCTATGCACGAAACAAAGCAAATCGCTGCAAGTTATGCCTTTTCTTTAGGAAAATACCTCATCCCTAATTATCTTTATCCTCAATTTAAAGAACATTTTGAGACTCAACTGCAAGTCAGGAACCCGATTCACACACTGAACAGTGATCGTTTTTTGCTGACCTCGTCACGTCGTGAAGCGCATCAGCTCCTTTCAGACTTTCTCAACACCAGAAACCTTAGTACGTGCAGCCACGGCTCTCTAGGCGGTGTTATTCTCGAAGCCGAACCCAAAGAAGGAGGCACTTCCCTGGTCATTAATACACTGAAAAGCTTGAAGTACATTAAGGAAAGTAAAAAAAGAGAGAATTCAGATCAACCTACTTATTATCTTTTACCTTCTAATGTATCACTGGGACGACGTGAAGAAATTTTACGTAAAGCCTTTCATGAGGGAGCTGTGGCCATAATAAAGGGTGAGTCATCCTTACAAGAAAGCTTATTAAATGCCCTATTAATGGGAAGAACCCCAGAAGGTGAACCAGCAGCAAAGCCTGGGTTTAGATTAATTGTCTTACAAAAAACCATAAGTCAAGATCTAAGTACCAATCAGCAAAGTCAAGCATTGCAACGACGACTGCTTAAATGCCGTTTACCTACTTATAACCCTACTGAAATGCTTGCTATTTTATCTCAGAAAGGAGTACCTGAAAAAAAAGCAAAAGGCTTAATCAAAGCCTATCTTGCTCAACGGGAAGAAGCTAAAATTAATCGATTATCGCCAGAGCCAGCTTTTAGTGATTTATTAAAAGCGGCAAAACTTGTGTTAAAAAGCATGCGCTCCAAAGAATGCGTGTATGGAAAATGTTCTCATGATGAAGGAGAAAAGGATGAACAACTACCCCCCACAAATTTGTCACAAGCGAAAAAACGCACTAAAAAGGATGACGCTCTTAACGATGAAATGGATATAGAACTTCCCTCTCCCCAGCAGCGAAATAGAGCGTTTTTTTTTAGTGCTTCAGCGCAAGGAGATAATGATGACTTGGAGATTCAACCATTAATGAAAGCGCCGTTATAATAAGTCGAGTAGCCACTCCCCATTACTGAGGAGCAGCTACTCGACTAAATCGACGATTTGAGCTGGTTCCCTTGACTGTCTTAACCAGCCGACAAGTCCAGCTAATCTCGCCAGATTAATTGTTTTCCAATCCAGATCTTTTTCAGCTAAATAATCCCAAAATAATTTTAAACAATAGGCATAGCTTTTCACTGTACACGGAGATTTATCTACATTATTTAGATGGCGATCAAACTCGGTAATTGGTTTAATCGGTAAGTGATTGTCATCAAAAACTATCCATGTGACATCATAAGAATTCAGTTTAATTTTTTGTACTTTCATAAATACCTCAATGAAGAATGCGGATATACGCTTAATTTCTATCATTGAATACTATGAATACTATTAAGGTCTGATTATCGCAATAATCAAACAATTCATTTAATTTTCAACCAATTAGATTCGCTATAGCCCTTCTAGAATCTAATTGAAGAATTAATCCGACGCAACAAGAGGAATCTGTCATATTTTATTATTTGCTTTTACTGCCTCAGGGTAAAGCTTCATTTTTTTCCTTTAATTTCTAATCTATAGATTATTTTTTTACTTTTAGTCAATTTCGTTTGGTAAATCAAAATTATTTTTTCTATTAAATTTAGATACTCTTGCAATTTTTCCTTTGGATACCCGTTTGCTCTTCGGTTAAGTGCGCATATTTCAGGAGCTATAATATTATCAGGGTCTCTTAAAATATAAGTACCGACAAACTCATATGATTTATCTGTATCAGCATAACCAGCATGAGCTATAAAAGTGTTCCTAATATGCATTAACTCCTTATGTATTGCTCTCTCATAATGATTAAGTGAGTCAATTCCTATTTGACTTCTACCCGCCTCAGAACAATTAAAAGCTCGCGCATAAGAAACAATCGCCGCTTTGCATAGAGAATCATTAATTATCATATTAGATGGAATTTCTTCTTTATCTTGAACATAAGTAATGTTGCTTCCGAGAGCGTTTATTGCTATGGAAAAGCAACTTTTAGCAAATTTTATGTCCTCTAATGCTGAATTTAGCTCAGCATATCGCTCGCCTTCTTCTGAAGTTACTCGATATACTAATGCTGGTTTTCCATTAATAGTAAATTCATATTTAAGCGTTTCCCTTTGCATTCTTTTCTTAACAGTCTCTTTATTTTTCTTTCTTAGTTGTTTAGATAAAAAAACAAAGGATAGGGCTGTAGCAAAAAAAATGCTCCAATAAAGCATATTGTACTCCTGTGTTTCTGGAAAAACCTTTTATATCTCTTTGCGAGGATTGGCTTTATTTAGCCTCTACATTACCAAGGCTAATTGTGTAACATACACTTAACGAATTCATTGGCAACTTGAGCTTATCATCATTCAAATATAATTTTCCTAGCATCTTTTAAAAGAAGAAATAACTGATTTTCCCTTAGTGGAGAAGGTTCAAACCCAAATCGCTTATAAAAAGCATTCGCCTTTTCATCTATGGCGTGAACTAATAAAGCTCTAACACCCACTTGTTCTGCAGTATTAAAGGTTTTTAATATTGCATCTTTAAGCATTCCTCTACCAATGCCTTTACCTTGATAAGCATGATGAACAGCTAATCTAGCTAAGATTACAACGGGGATAGGATATTTACCCATGCCCTTCTTGATGCGTTCGGATGCCTCATCAATATTCACCTGCCCCACCGTAAGACTATAAAAACCAACCACAAAGTTATTGTCAGCAACAATATAAGTGGTAGCAGAGCCGGACGCTTTGGCTTGAAAAGCATATTTTTTTAACCAATCATCCAATTCTGGATAATTACTATCAAAACCAATTAAATCGTGATCCTTATTTAAAGTTTCAGGTTTTTTTAGCGTCATTTAAATCCCAGGGAAAAGATGAAGAAAATAAATCCTTTAGCCCTTCATTTTCTTGCGCTGGGCGATCTAGAATTTCAGAAAATTTGTTGAATACATCCTCAGAAACCATAAAAAGCCGTTGATCTAAAATAACTTTTTCAGCAGCTTGATATGCACTATCCATTATGAAATCAGTCAAAGACTTATGGCTTATATCGGAGGCCATTCGGATTATTTTGGCTTGCGGTTCAGATGCACGAAAACCTAAGCGAGAAGTTTTTGGGCGTACAGTCCTTGATTGCGCGCCCCTAACCCTTCTGCGGCTTTTAGCCATAGGTGTTTTGGCCTGGTCCACCTTTCTCGCGTTTGTCATAATATTTCTCAAATAATCTCTCTAAATATATGTTAGTACAATTGACACACATTATCAATGTTCATAGTTTTCAAGAGTAAATAAAATGGGGAATATGTTTAATACCATGCCCTCCTCTGCTCTTCAACGGAAAAACAAGCAAAATGAGTTAAGAAATTTGATTAATTTTTCTCAGTTAATTAAATATTCAAATTTTTGAGATAATTTACTAAAGAAAATTAAATGCAGTATTAGTCTAGGTTTGGGGGATACGGCGCAAGTTCCGGAGTCTGAGGTCTATGTCAAAACTATAGTAAAAAAGGGGTATGACAATCATTGGAACGAAAAGGTACTCTAAGGTATTTGCAAAAAATTAAGTCAATAAAGACCTCCGGCAGGAATCTTTGTAAAAAAGGGTCATGATTGAATATCAATCATGATTATTCTTTATACACGCCTGGTATATTCGGTTGCACGCATACCAACTGGCTCAACTTAGAGATTGACTAGATCTAAGTTCTTTTACCTGTGGTTGAGTAACTTTATTAAAACTCATATAAGGGATGAGCAATTCCTCTAACTGACCTAAAAGAGCATTGACTTCCAAGTCCGCGTGATTATATCTCTTCTTTTCTTTATAATAGTGTTCTATAACCCCTGTCAGCTGGATGATTTCTTTAATTTTTTCATATACACCGGATTCTGTGGGAAAAAGGAATTGAGATTCTCGAAAGCCATTAACAGCTTTTTTTCTCAGCTTTCCGATCTCCACGTCATTAATCTCATGATAAATAAAAAATAGACAATAATCTAATATTTTAGAATACATATTAAATCTTAAAGAATATTGACTAACAAATGACTCCTTTTTAGCATTTACATAACTCCAGATTGACACCATCAATGATCCGGCGGAAATTACTGAAGGCCAAAAGATACTTGGATTAGAAAAAAATTCGTTCATGTTTAATTCAATTTAAAGAAAAGAGGCGATAAAATTATTTCGTGCTGGAACAATTGAGTAAATATACATTCATTCTCAATTTCTTTCCATTTGTTTATAGAAGATACACCATTAACTTCCTCTATCTGATTAAAAGATCCAGCCTCCCCTGACAGTAATTCGAATTTAGCAAAACATCGCATGTCTAATATAAAATACTTACGGGGAAGTGGATCAATATTGGGACCTATACCATAATGTATGAAAGCAAGGAGACCACTATATCTATAGGAAATAGAATGGATATTAAAAAATACATCTTGGAAATAATTAAAGATGAACAGACAAAAAGCAGTTATCTACAAGACTGTAATATTGCCGGGCTTTCAGATGATCAAAAGATATATCTCATTGCTAAAATGCTAAGAGAATTAGACGAACGAGAAGCTGATGTAAAAAAATTTGCAGATAATTTCGATAAAATTTTTGGCGCAAAAAATCCTATCAGAGAATCTATTTTATTATGCCACATGGCGATTGAACATTTTATGGACGAATATCTAAACATATTACTACCAAATCAGCTCAAAATCGCAGATAAACCACGTTTTACTTTTGATCAAAAACTATATCTATGTGTTGCATCTGAGCCTGGATTAGGCTTCTTTTATAAAGAAATCAAAACAATCAATAAAATACGTAATAAATTTGCTCATAATTCAATGTATAAAATATTCAATAATGACTTACAAATATTTGTAAAAAATGAATGGCTCATTTACGTTGATCCAGATTTACAATCCTTAAATGAAACCAAACCTATAATAGTTCAATCTTGTCGAGCCTTATGCTCTATCATTCATGGGATCATTAGCGAAAAACTTCGAGAAAAATGCGACGTTAAATTTCCTTCTTATAAACAATTTATTTAAACACTTTTATTTTTACGCGATTAATAAGATTTGAATATCGGGTTTTACCGCATATCCAGCCCAAACTGGCAATAAACAAATTATTTCATAACCGTTGTTACTGCACAAAGAGATTCCGACAATATCTCAATAGCGCACACTCTTATGATAGGTAGGGAATAATAAGCAAACACCTCTCATATAATTTAAATTCGAATTTTTGATAGTTAACTATCAAAGCATCCAGATTTAATTGATAAAACTGCGTGTATCGTGCTCGCTCAATACTTAACCAAATCTAAATACATCCTTTAATATACAAAAGAGGATGTCATTAGCACCAGAAAGGTTTCTAAGCGGTCTACATTTTTTGGCTTTGCAAATACATCCTTATTTATATAAAATCATAATAAATCAGGGTGTAGGTCGAGAAAAGCATGGCACGTGAAGGCAAAGCAAAGGTGTTAACCGAAAATGAGTTTAAATTGCTCACTTTAGTCGCCAAAGAAGGAACATTGGGTGTTCGCAACCTGGCGATGATTTATTGCTCATTCGGGTTGGGTTTACGTGCTAAAGAAATCGCTTCACTTACTCTGGGTGATGTGGCCAATAGCCAATATCAATTATTGGACGAAATCAGTTTGAAGCGCTCGATGACCAAGGGGGATAAACAACGCCATGTCTACCTTACCCATAAGAAAATTCGTGAAACATTGCAAGCCCATATAAACTCCCTAAAAGGAACTCCATTTAATAAGCCGCTGTTTCAAACCCAACGTAAAAGCCGATTCACCGCAAATACCCTGCAAAAATGGTTCCGTGCAGTTTATGATAAGGCAGGGATACATGGGGCCAGCTCTCATTCAGGACGACGCACCTTTATTACTCGCCTCATTGAACAAGGGGCAGACATTAAAGCCGTATCTCGTTTGGCAGGACATGCCAATATTGTCACCACTGCCATTTATGTAGAAGATAACCCTGAGCGTCTAAAACGAATCTCCTCTTTGGCATTATTTTAACGATGCCCTGGTTTCTTAATCCCATTTTTTTATTGCTTATTCAGTTTAAAAATAAAGAGTGCTATTACGAACTACGTTTTGAAAAAGACTCACGCTACTATGTGATTCGTCTAAGCAAGGATTATTGGATGACTGGGTGATTACCTTGATTAATGGACGCATTAAATCCAAGCTGGGACAGATAAGAGGATTGGCTTTTGCCTGTTTTGATGAGGGATGTGAACATTTTTGCGCTATGGCGAAACTAAGAACTCAGCGCAGGTATTTACTCAAAGCCATGACGTGTGACTGCGATCTAATGCTGCATGTGTTGGCGTATTGAATGTCCATAAAAGGTTCGAGCCAATTGCTGGAAGACAACTCAATTAACAAGACCAAACGCCGTGTACATCCAAAAACTTACAGCACGCTTGCCTCAAATCATCGCATAAATCCAATTGCTCCCCAACAACTAGCCTTTTCTTTTTAACTAAGGATATATAAATTTAGAGCAACTAGATCACCCAATGAACTAAAAATATTTATATACTGATAAAAGTCTCATTTTTAAGAACTAAGAAACGTAAAAATTAAGACTTGAATTTGCATTAGAGATCCTCTAATCGCTTAATATACGTAGTATTTGGAGGTCGATTTCAACCGTAATTTCATTAAAAGTCAAAAAAAATAATTCATTTGTTTAAGTTTTAAGCAAATGACTTTATCCCTCATTAAATAATTGCCATACTTGGTAAACAAACAATACAAAACCGACATCGCCATAGATATTTAATTACTGGATAACTCCATGTCAACACAAAATAATTTATATCAGATTAAAAACCAGCTAATTGCTATTAAAACTCATGGGGGACATATTTCTCAATATGAGACAGTCTTGTTTCAATTATTTGTCGACTCTTACAAAAACAATTATTTAGACTTGAGCTCTTGCTTAACTGCTGATGGCATCATGAATTCATTAGCGAATGACAGCCAATATCAGACCTGTCCAAATAAAACCACATATGATTTAAATGATAGGTTTTCTCAAAAGTGGCTACACTGGACAGAGGCTTTTACAATGGGCATGCAGAATCATTATATTCAGTGGGTATGAAACGATTTGTACAACCATAATTTGGCTTGTTATTTGGGTCGACTTAAAGATGAGAGGAAGCTTCCGTCGCAAAATGCTTTTGAAATTTTTTTTCCTAGGATGTAGTTAATCAATTGATATTAAATATATAAATATTACATAGAGGGCAACATTAAAAGTGATGCCAATGTTTAAGGCCTTTATTCTACAAGGGTTTACAGGTGAGTCAGGACAAACCAGTGCCCCCTATATTGACCTTCGACCAAAAAAGGGGCATGTTCATATTTAGATACTGTAATTAACTGAACATATGAAATTCTCTATTTATATAGTGTATTATTTATCCAAAATAACCAATCTTTGATGGTATTAGCCCAAGCTAAAAGTTAGGCTTGGACAAGAAATATCTAAAAGCATAGTATATACTAGGGGAGTATAGAGCTATTTTACAATTTGGCTATATTGCTCTTTAATTAATTGCCAATTAATAGTGTCTGTAAGTACCGGTTGTAGATTTTTATACTTTTGATAATCTCCAAATACACATTGTGCCAGTTTTTGTTTATTCAAATTCGCCAGTCGTGGCATTAAAGAGAATCCTAGAAGATGTGGAAAGGCAAAGCCCAACTCACTTTGGCCATGAGTATCAACATAATTCTTTTGAACCGACATTTCTGTACAGTGTTTTAGTACACCTTCAACCATGGCAGAAACCTCTGAGCTTGATACACTTTTTAATTGAGAGTGGATGCAACAGGCATTTTTTTCAACATGCCAGTAAATCATTACGCCTCTTCCCCCATAACGGGGTTAATTCCATATAGCGCTGGTTTATCAGCATCATCGTCTACACCCCTTATTCAGCAAGGTCTATAGAGCGAGCATTGATAGTTTCATCCTCTAATGGTAATTTTACA
>NZ_JBGORX010000014.1:0-38712 GCF_044626755.1 Legionella lytica
GGCGGCTTTTTTTGTCCATCATAAAGAACTCCTCGAACAAAATACGAACTTGCCTGAGGAGCTAGAGGAATTTACGAAGTATTTTTAATTGGCTTTGTGTTTTAATGTACCAAGCCACATGAGCCGTCTTACTTCCTTAGGTTTAGTCCTTCTTGTTTCATAATACGATTTATCTGCGCCTTATTATGAAACATAACTACCCCTTATTGGGATTATTATCTTTAAAAAAGGTGGCTTGTAAATTGAGTTAGGTTAGTTCTAAATGAGTATAGAAAAACTACCGTTTTAATAAACTCTTTATTTCCTGTATTTAAATAGAACTTTGATGCGCTTTGGGGTTCAAAAAACGGTTCTAATTAAATATTGTTCAATTTATTGGAATCAAGCGTTTTATTGAACTGAGCCCATTTTCGTATAAGTAAGGCATAGTGTATTGATAGAGTGTAAAACAAGGATACTCTTATGATAATACGCAAAAGACAAGGCCTGACCCTGTAATTGTTGATTACATTGATTGCCATTTCATCGTTTGAACAAGAATGTTCGGGTGGCTCTCAAGAGATTTTTCTTCATCAATAAAAAACGAAGCCCTGTTTCTTATAAAATCGTGTTGCTTGCAAGTTGCTAGGTGAAACATCTAAAAATACCTGATTGAATCCACGTTGAACTGAATCAGACTTGACTGCATTCACTAATGAGTCTGCAATTCCTAATCCACGAGAGGCGGGTTCAACCCACATTGCGATCAAATTGTATCGGTTGGTTTTGTTTGTACCTGCCCAATTATTCAGATCGTTTTATCATCCTGAAATGCCAGCCAAAATTTGGGATAGGGGTGCGACATCATTGGAATGAAAAGATACTCTAATAAATCAACTGGTTGAAAATTAATGATTTTTATTTCACGGTTTTTCATTAGTAAGAGCTCTTAAAGTGCATAAAACAGATTTAAATTTATGCTTAATGAATTAATTAAGTCCAGATTTTACCTTGGAGTATCTTTTCATTCCAATGATTGTCACACCCTTTTATGCGTTTTTCAACGCCTTGGCTTCGCTTTCAGGGATGACTTCTTCTTCTGTTTTAACGCTGGTCAATGCACCATTCTCCATTATTTTCCGCCAGTAAAATAGTTGACTGGGAGGAATACCGTGTTTGCGAGCAATAAAGGATACCATTACGCCTGTTTGGTAGGGTTCATGAACTATTTGTTGTTTTTCGTAAGCTGTCCAACGTTTGCGCTTACGACTGGCCTAGTGTGTACGTAGCCCTATTTTCGGACAATATTATAGTGCTTAATTAACACATAATGGCCTAAATATTTGAGTTTCTGATTCTCAATTAATTTCAAATTGATAATCCTAGTTTCAGGAAACTTCATCTGCAATAAGTTTCGATGCGAAAAGCAATTTTTCTGGGTAATATTGACAACTACATCATGCGAATGGGAACTAATGTTGTCTGAAAATAGGGGCTACGTACACACTAGGCCTAATGATGTAAATTCCATATCGTTAACAAAT
Source organism: Legionella lytica (assembly GCF_044626755.1). Lineage (GTDB taxonomy): Bacteria > Pseudomonadota > Gammaproteobacteria > Legionellales > Legionellaceae > Legionella > Legionella lytica_A. Next base: position 1,524 of record NZ_JBGORX010000014.1, read on the forward strand.
TTTTCCGCGGAATTTATATGTGCGTTATTAAAAAAACCATATTGTGTTTTCCTATTAGACGAAAATAGGAAGTCTAATGTGATAAAGCTCCCAATTGCTCCGATAAATTGAGCCGCTATTACTAGTCCTACTGGAGGCGTCGCTATACTTAATGCAATCACACCCATTAAGAGTAGAGAGAGTGATAAAACTAATATTAAGGCGTTTATTAATATAGGCCCTAATCCTGCAGAGAAAGGATGAGCTGCCTTATATTTATTGATTTCCATTTTGAAGCGATTAAACTCCGCTTGGAAGTTGTTGCAATTTTCTAAGGTAGGGGCCTGAATCGCTTTATTTGCTGCCTCGAATAACAATTTGAAATAGTCAATTTCTGCTTTATTCATTACAGTAAATAAAACATGGAGCTTTACCTCAAAAATAGTACCATTATCTTTTATAGAGTCGAGCACTCTTTTTTTGGCGAGATAATCATCTATACCAATTTCTGAATATAACTGTTGACTTGAAATATGAGCATTTGTGGTCCTTAAAAACTCATTAAGCCTCCTATTAAATTCAATTGCCACCGAATTAAATTCTTCATTATTGCTATACATAATTATCGACCTATTCGAAGTAAATGTTTTCAGGCTGTACTTTACCACACAAAGTGTAAATGTTTAGGGCTGTATTTGATAATTTAACCATATTTTTAATAGGATTAGCGGGGGCATTTGAACAGAAATTGGGGTGCGAAAATTAATGGAATTGAAAGATACTCTAATAAATCAACTTGTTGAAAATTAATGATTTTAATTTCACGGTTTTTCATTAGTCAGGGCTCTTAAAGTGCATAAAACAGATTTAAATTCATACTTAATGAATTAATACAGGCCCAGGTTTTACCTTGGAGTACCTTTTCGTTCCAATGATTGTCACACCAAAATTTGAACACGGCCCTTTTTTACCAAGATCCCGGCCTGAGGTCGGGATAGTTCAGCGCTCCATACACGAAGATTAGGAGGCAAAACCATATGAATTTGAAGAATTGTCTTTAAAGCATTCATCAACTAAGGTGGCAGCAGTTTGATTTACTTCAGATTGAATGGCATCAACATTTGCAAGAGCAAGCAATTTTTTTTCTTTAGCCTTCCAATCCAGGAGATGGTCATCAGATATGAATTCAATGGACTTTAAAGCATGAGCGTCTTCTCTCTCTAACATAGTGATAGAAAATTTGATATAAGCCAGAAGCTTAATCACTTCTAATTCAACGAGTTCACCTTGACGAAAATTGTTTTCCAATATTTGTGTATGGATATCTATGTAGAGGATAAGACCTGCTATTCCATATTCAATAGCTGCTTTTCCTGCTTGTGAAAGGGCTGTACTCTCATCGGCATCATCTAAAGCTCGTTGTGAATTTTGTGATAAACGATTGAAATTTGTTTCGTTTATCTGCAGAGCCGACATACCAAAACTTAAAATATATGTTGGGTTATTATAAGAATAACAATGTCGATTGGATCTTTCAGTAAAATGTTTCATCTTTTATTTCCTAAACGTGGCTTTTTGCTCAGAGCCAATTGAAAATTCCTCTAAAATTTTATCTAGATTTTGAGTAGCTTTACTCAAAGAATTTTCATTGGATATATCTATTGTCCTTAGTGTACCATACACCTGAGTAATTAAGGGGTTGCTACTCAATGATGATGTAAAGAATAAAAATTTCTTTTCTGGCGCACAAGCCGAGATGGCAATCTCTCTTATTTTTTCGATTTTATCATAATGATCTATATTTGTATCTTCCAAAACTTTCTTGACCCACGCTATATGTTTAGGAGTATCTGTTCCTGTTCTTTTCTTCCAGTCGATATTATTAATGAGTTCTTCAATTTTTTGAAGACAGCTAATTGTTTTAAAATTTAAGGTAGAGTTTTTGAAAATACTTTTTATCTCTAGATCAGAACTCTGTGAAATAAATTGCCTGGCACTGTCAGCAAATGCTTCAAAAACAGCAGGAATAATATTACCGGGGTTCATTTTACACGCCTGATCAATCGCTTCAGAACGCTCACGTTTATTTTTTCTAATTAGCTCATATTGATTAAAATAACCCTCTGGAGGATTAAATTTTTTTGTATATTCGTTTTTATACTTTTCCCACAAACCAGAAGATTGGCAATTTTTATTGATTTCAGGGTGCATATCAGTCCATGGTATAAATCTAAGTTTGTTTGAAAAACCCATCATGCTCCAATCGCTTTTTTCTACTTCACTTTTCTCTATATACCCATAGATATCCATACTTTGGATGTCTCGAGCATGATCTAGGGAGAATACAGGACAGCTAATCAGGTCTTTTTGAATATTGTCATGTGCTGTTTTTCCTATTGCTACATAAACTTTGTTTACTTCAACCATGTCAGCAAGAGTCGTTAATAATTTATATGTTCTGTGATCACCACCTGCATCCAAAATTAGTGCTTGAAAGCCACCCTGGTTATCTCGTTCAATATCAATAGCAAAATAATGATTATCCAATTTAACTATAAATTGATGTCGCATGTCCTGGCTTTGAGAAAAACTCACCGTTGCTTTAATAACATCCAGCATATCTTCTTGCTCGATTAGCATAATAGGATTTTTATTAGGATGTATAAGATTATGCATATGCAAAATAACTTTTATTCCATTTTGATCAAATCCTTGCTCTAAAGAATTAGCTCTTAAATTGTTAAACTTTTTTAATAGCATACTTTGAAAAGGCGTCAACATAAGAGTCCAAAATTACCAGCTTAGTAACTAGTATAGTAGATGAAGATATTTTTGAGGGCACCCTCAAGTTAACTTTTGACTCTGCAAAAAAGAAGATTGGTCGCATTTTAGGCGCAAAGCAACTCGATGGCGGCAGCACCAGAAATTTCTTTTGCCGATTGAAATTAGTGTCTTCGTTATTGGGCTGGTTTGGTGTATCGGCCCACGACGACGGCAAAGAGATTTCTGGTGATCCCCATGCCTAAAAACAAGGACCTGCTTCGCAGGCATTGCAAAGCAAGGTCAAAAGAAAAGGGTTAAAAGGTTAAAGCCCGAGAACACCGAACACCCAGAAGATAGAGCTTATTGATGGTGGTCTGAGAACCTCCAGGGAGAAAGAGCTCGGCCAACGCGTTATTCTGTGGAGTGCTCGAGTACTCGGTAGAGCTCCAGTAATAGCTTGAATCTACCAGCCCAAGAGTAGCGCTTGGAATCAATGTATTTTCGAACAATTGCTGTTGAATGTTGGTACTTCCCGAGGTGCAGATAAGGCTATAGGGCCCCAGCTCACAAATGGCTGGTAAATACCAGTTGCTGTAACAGGTATTGGGGGCTGTACAGGCGGATGAGCCCGAACCATCTACCGATAAGGTGCTGCATAATCCCGCGGCATAACTAGATAACGATACAGCTGATGAGCCGTTGTATGGAGGGCTGCTGTAATTCGTAGTTAACGCACTGATAATAGCCGCACTATTGGCATTGCCATCATTCGCACCTTGAGTACTGGTTTCGTATAAAGAGGAACCAATAGATGTTCCAAAACCACCCCAATTAGGAGTTTCTGGTTGAGGAATTTCTTGGCCTGGAACGGTATCTGTGACTGCGGCCGTCTTTCCACCGATACTGCCTGTATCTAGGGTTGTGTCATTTATAGAATAAATAAAGCCCCCTTGATAAATACACCCGTAACTCAAGACATAAGCATTTACTGACGTAGACAATCCACCATCAGCCGTCACCTGGACACGCCCATCGGGCTGCACTCCTGTCGTGCAGGCAGCATTGCTTGCATTAGCACTTGCCGTGGCTCCAGGGGTGATCGTAATCACACAGGTTCCGCCATTAGCCGCAATAGTAGTGCAACTGGAGGGGAAAGACACCGAGGCATCAGAGGGTAGTCCCGAAGAGCTAACCACGACATTGGTGGCATTAACTGAACCGGTGTTGGTAATTGTAATTTGGCGTGCCTTTCCAGTTAGTGCGTCATTTTTTGGCGTACACGACGATGTCGAGAAAGTAGGACAATTTACCGACAGCCCCAGCGTAGAGACGCTGGGCGTCAGTGTTGCGGTATTAAAGGTCACCTTCACGGTGTGATTGGCGGTAATATTAGTCAATTGGTAGGTGGCGCCTCCTGTTTGTGCCAGAGCGCCATCAACCAGCCATTGATTCACTCCATAATTTGTATCAGGAGTTGCCGTAAACGATAAACTGGTTCCTGAATTCACCGTTTGAAGGCCATTAGGGCTGACCGACCCATTGGTTCCTGCAGAAGAAGTAATGGTGTATTGTTGCACCGGAGGTGTTTGTGTAAGACGAATCGCCAGAGCATTGGCGTGGCTGGGTTGATAGCATTGGCTGGGATTACCGCGCTCGCAAAGGATTGGACCTCCCAATACATCCCCTTTTAAACCACTGCCTGTTATGGTCAGAGTCAAGATGCATGATTGATGAGAACCCAATGTGGAGGTGCATCCTGACGAGGTAATGCCCTGAATAGGTCTCATTGTTAATGTATGGGGTTTGCGCGATTGATTGGTTACTGTGTATTTGATGGTGGCGGCCTGTGAGGGACTCAGGTCCACCGAAGCAGGGTATCCCGATACCGGCGCAAACGTCCATACCGGAGCACCCGCCCAGGCTGTATTCATGAGTACCAATCCGGTAGTCACCGTAATCAGTGAATTTCTTAAACGACGTCTTTTCATTCTTTATGTCCTTATGCTACATAGGTCAGGTTAAACATCACCCCATTGGTGTATAGATGATTTACTCTTAATCCCTGATTCATCGTTTGGTCCGAGGCTCGATTTAAATGGCTTTTACCCCAGTCCGCAAACTCATAACCTGCCCCTACCTGCCAATGCGCATTGAGTGCTTTTTGAATCCCAGCACCTAGGGTGTAGGTAAAGGTCGTTTCGGTATGTGATTTAAAGTTTGGGGTAGCGAGTGCTTCCTCAATTAACGGCGTGTTGTGAAAATTGGATGCGTTATTAAAGCCCACGCCAATGCTCCCACTCACCCAAGGTATCACCCAGTAGCCCATATCGGCTAAAAGTTTGCCCTTCGCGGCAACATGGGTGTGTTGTATTTTATAGCGGTAGCTGAAGTTATTAAATGCAGGGTCAGCATCATCCCAAATTATGCCCAATAAAGTAGCATCCGTAGTCGCACCCACAGCCAATCCCAGCTGCCCCAACAGCACCGGACTCAATGCCCGCTGGCCACCTAAAAACACTTCGAAATCACCTAAGGTTTTGGTTGCCTTATTCGCTCGATAGCTCTTTTCAATCTCTGGGGTGAGATTAAAGGTTTGTGTCGCACCGCCATCTTCCCATACCGGACCGGCGCTAAAACTGCCTACCCATCTCCACGAGGTATCCTGTGCCGGAGTACCCATCGTGCCTGCTGAAACGCTGCCCCATACTATAGCGCCCGTTAATCCCAATATTATCCTGTTCTTTTTCATTCAGTATCCTCTCCATTGAATACGCTTTATTCGCTCCTCCAGAGTAGCAAACCCCTATCGTCATGCATAGCTTTTCATACAAAGGGCCCCTAACTGAGATGGCGTGAACCCTTCTACCTAGAAATATGCGCCCTGGATGAATCTAGGAATTTCAGGAGGCTTTTAATGAGCATTCACTGTGTCAGTTTTGGGTATATCCTAAATGGACGTCAGTGATGTATTCAACAATGGTGTCAGAAAAATACATATTTTTAATATATTGACACTTTCAGAGCAAGGTCATAGAATTTAACCTGACACTATTATGAAGATGAAACTATGGCTGGAAAAAATATTGGTTATATTCGCGTAAGTAGTTTTGATCAAAATACTGAACGCCAATTAGAGGGTATGGAATTAGATAAAGTTTTTATCGATAAGGCGTCTGGAAAAGATGTTCAGCGTCCTCAGCTAGAAGCATTATTAAACTATGTTCGGGATGGCGATACTATTATTGTTCATAGCATGGACAGGCTTGCTCGTAATTTGGTTGATTTAAGAAATTTGGTTAATGAAGTTACGAAAAGAGATATTTGTATCAAATTCTTCAAAGAAAATTTAATTTTTACCAATGAAAACTCTCCAATGGCAACCTTAATGCTTTCCATAATGGGGGCTTTTGCTGAGTTTGAACGATCACTATTAAAAGAAAGACAGCGTGAAGGAATCGAGCTAGCAAAAAAAAGAGGGGCTTATCCTGGACGAAAAAAAATCCTAAATGATGAGCAAATACAAATGATAAGAGAGCGAATTGAACAAGGCGAGAAAAAAGCCGTGCTGGCTCGTGAGTTAGGTATTAGTCGAGAAACACTTTATCAGTATATTAGACCTTAATAAGGAATCTATCAGAAATCAAATAGATGTTCGATTGCGGATACAGGCTATTTAACGAGAGTGTTCATTTAACTGTGTTAAAAATGAACTTTCGTGAGTTTTATAAGCCATTATAACTGTTTCAATTAAATATTGTTTAATTCATTGCATCCGGGCGTTTTATTGAACTGAGCTTGTATGCTTACTGGGTACAATTAATTGGTATCATTTATTTATTTTTACTAAGTGTTATCAATTCTTCAATTGGTAAATGACTTATAAAAAATAATTCAAATTTTTTTCTTAAGTCACTAATCCACTCAGAACTTCCATCTGTTAGTATGAATTTCATTAGTTTTTCGGGCAAGGGTTTATTCTGGTAATGGAATATTGCATTTCTTAAGAGACGCAATTTATCAACAAAATCAATATTACTTAAAGCTAAATCTATGTCTTCATCTTTTATTTTAATAGACTGGTAGCCCTCAATGACAACATACAGTAGCCCATATGAAACTGCTAAGCGGAAAAATTGTTGGTTGAGATTAGTAAGAGTAAAGAGATCTTCTGGAAGCAATTTATCTTCATTTGAATATGAAAAGGATACTAATGTCCAGATATCGTTAAAGTTCACCCAGTGGCCATAAAGAGATTCTAATTTAATATTTTGAGTCATTGTATTTTCTCATTCCAGCTAAAGTCTGATTTATAGCAATCAAGTGTTTTATTGAATTCTTTCGTTTGATTATTGGATATCTCTGCAAGTAAGAGAATTAACTGATTTTTTATTTGAATACCTTAGATACGAATGGGAAGATTTGATTGTTTAATTTCAATTCGATCTAAATCATATCCGTATTGAATTAGCAATTCTCTTATATGCGCTCTTGCCTCCAAGAAATTACATGATGCTCCTATCCAAATTTGGCTAATCATGTCTACTATTTGCAAATTAGCAGATATATCTATTTTTCGTTGGTGGGGCTTGAAAATTTTTAAGTCGCTTGGATGTTCAATTGCTCCCAAGCCCGATGTACTCAATGATAGCAATTAGAGCAGTTTCAATTTTATTGAATGCCAAAATTTCTCTATTAAGAAATCAGATTCTTATATAAAGCCTCATCTATCCAGCAAATTGATTTTCGCATTTCATTTACAAGTGGTGATGAACCTGAATTATAATTACTTTCAAATATATCCTTTAACAATAGCCTTAGGTAATTCGATAACGAGCTTATATCTTCGATAGGTAGCATTTTAATTGCTTGTAGGCAATATGTTATCTCCTTTATATTTGAAAATTTAAGCTCTGCCCGTTCTTTTATATGGGAGATTAGTTCGTGCTTACTTTTACACGCTGTGCTATCAGTTTTTACTGTTATGATAAATTCAGTTTTTTTACTTGCAATGCGTTCCATTAATTTTTCTTTTGCTCTTGTGCGTGCAAAATCATTTCTAAAAAGCTCTAAAACGTAATCTTTAGTCAGTCCTGCTTTATGCATATAATAAAAAATAGGTAGGTATGCTGTTATTTCATGCCCGATCTGTTTAACATAATCCTCAGGAGTATCTATATTTTTGTGATCTAAAAAGTCTAGGATTATATCCGCGATTCTAATAACTCTCGTTTTAATTATTTTATTTCTTCCTATGAGCAATTTTGGGTCTACGGGCTCTATTTTACCTAACAATTTGAGAGTTGGTTTACCCTGACATTCGGAAAACTCCCCTTCCTTAATAAAAGATAATTGGCTTAACAGCGACCTATCAATCACGAATGAACCTGAGCTACCCGAGACCACACCAGATTTTAAATCGAAAATACCGGCATTATTTACACCAATTTTTGTAATTTTTTGTAAATGCATCATCCATAATTTTTGTTCATTTTCTCGTGATTCTTCAAGAATGGTTCTAAGCTCTGGAAATTTAATTCTTTCAGTTCTTCCTCTATATCGATAATATATATCACCTTCCTTTAATTGATCACCTGTTGTTTTTGTACATATCACCGGTTTTTGTTTAGATTCATATATATATAGTATACCGAAGAATTGCTCGCCTATTTGGTGTAAATTTATATCCCATTCAATTTCTGGTGAGAAGTTCGAATTAAAATGTTGCGATAATAATTCAGGATCCAAATTTTCAAATTTTTCCAAGCTACTTTTATTTAGCCCTTCTAATAGATGTGGTTTATTTTTTATCCCAAATATTAAATATCCTCCCCGATTATTAGCGAAGGACGCACATGATTTTAAATAACTGGCAAGACTTTTCAATCCAAAAGATTCTTTGAACTCAAGAATACTGCTTTCACGAGAAGTTAAAAGATTCGGTTGAATTGGAGAAGTTTTAAAAATCTCATTAAGCTGTCCTTGCTCAAAAGGATCCATGGCTTTTCTAATTTGATATAGTATTATTCATAAAGTATAGAATTAATTTGAGCGTATTGTATTCAATAGAATTTATTCCTTATTTCGTGTAACAGTATCTGATGGAGTTGCCCCTATAAAACCGGACCACTTAGCCAGCCAAAGCCCTTTTGATAAATTGTCTTGGTGCCATCATATTTAACCCTTTATGGGGCGCAAGTTCATTATAGTCATTAAACCAATCGTGTAACTGTCTCATGAGCATCTGAGCATCAAATGGATCACTAAAAGCAACATAGTCTCTCTTAAACGTTTTAACGAATGCCTCGGCCATGCCATTGTTTCAGGACTATAAGCAGGCGTAGTTCTCACATCAAAGCCAAGCTTCCTAGCAGATGCTACTGTTTCGCGAGCTGTATAACAAGGCCCGTTGTCACTAAGCCATTGTATGGGCTTTGCTAATGAGTCGATTGTGCCAAAACGATATTCCATACTTTCAAGTATCAAGTCTCTAATAGCTCTACCGTCTATACCAATAGTGGATGAAATGTAACTGATAATTTCTCGGTCACAGGTGTCCATAGCAAAAGCTACATGCACTCGATCTCCATTAGCACATTGAATGGTAAAGCAATCAGAACACCAACGCGTATTACTTTTTAAGGTAATCACTTTGCCATCATGAGAACGTGTAGGTGTTTTCTTAGGGGCCAAAAGTAATAAATTATTGAGTTTCATAATACGATATACACGCTTGTGATTCACTCTTAATCTACCTTCAGACTGCAGTCGATGGTTGAGTAACGCAGTGACTCTGCGATAGCCATAGCTACTGCGTTTGTCGGTGATTTCACGAATATAAGGAAGCAGTTCATTGTCCTCTGCTTTAATGTAATCATTTTTTTGTGGTTCCATTTTTTTAAGCCTTTCTGTTAGATTAGAACGGGATATTTCCAGAGCACGGGCTATAGCTCTTATTCGAAATCGCTTATTCCGAGCAAGGGTTGCCGCCAGATCAGTTTTTTTTCCCGACCTAGCTTTACTGCTTCACGTAGTATTTCGTTCTCTAACGTCTTTTGGCCTAATACTTGTTCTAGTTGTTTTATTCTCCGTTTGAGTTCATTTGCTTCACTTTGAGGTACCACAGACTCCTCTGCCTTTACTCCAGTCAATGCACTGTTCTCCATTAATTTACGCCAATAAAATAATTGGCTGGGCGGTATTCCATGTTTTCTCGCAACGTAAGATACCGTGGCTCCTGAATGATAGGTTTCATGGACTATTTGTTGTTTCTCTAAATGCGTCCAACGACGGCGATTACTGCTTGAGTGGATTATTTCATTACATTCTAATGGTGTCGATATAGTCATATTACTAGTCCTATTTCTAGTCGTTAATTATTGGCTAGATGGACCGGTTTAAATGGGGGGCACTACAAATGAAACGTCTTCCATAATGGGTTGAATAAATATGATTAGATTTTAGTTGGGAACAGTACTTCTCACATGTATCTATATCAATGGTCATGTTTCGCTCTTAGATCACCTGATATATTAAGTTTAGCCTATTTTTGAGCAGCTTAATGTGGGGAATTTTATATGACGTTTTAGCGAAGTTTATGTCTTAAAATAGTTAATTAACTCGTCAAGGTGTGGAATTGACAGTATTTGATAATTTAACCATATATTTTTAATATATTTGCGCTTTAATTTCTGTGGGAAAGTATTGCAGAGTAAAGTAGTAAGTAAATTCCCCGTTTTATTGACGCTAAAACAAAGAGAACATTCAAATCAATCTTGAAAATCTATATCACCATGTACTATAATACAGTGTATTACATTCTGGTGCTTTTATGAATCACTTTAAAACGAAGAAATTTATAACGAAGCAAAGAAAGTTGATTTAAACGATAAAGTTCTAATTGAAACTTTAACCTCATTTATCAAATTGGATAGAGACGAACAGCTAAAGTTTTCATTAGGGGCAGGGTTATACAAATTAAGAGTCGCCACGAAAGAAGGGCGGGGGAAAAGTGGAGGTTCGAGAAGTATCCTTGCGTTTAAAAAGGATAATGGAATTTATTGGTTACATTTATTTTCTAAAAATGAGAAGGGAAATGTGACAACAGCAGAGCTTAAAAAACTAAAGCAATTGGCAGATATCATGCTCTCGCTTACAGAAGAACAAATTACTAAATTAACAAGCTTAGGTGAACTTTTTGAGGTAAATAAAAATGTCTAACATACAAGATACAATTAATGATCTCGCTCAGGGCTTATATGCTGCTGAAATTATTGATAAAAAAACTTTGCGCAATCTTACCAATGAGGATTTGCCTGTAGTGCACGAGTTTACAGGGGAGGAAATTCAACAACTACGTAAAAAGCAAAGTTTAAGCCAGGCCGTTTTTGCTAAATATTTAAATGTGAGTCCTGCAATGATTCGCGGTTTAGAGCAAGGAAAACGTCATGCTCATGGAGCTATTCTAAAATTACTGAATATTGTAGAAAGACATGGAATTAAGGGATTGATTTAGTAGGTAAAGTAATGCTTTTTAATTCTTAAGTCGAGATAAACTAAAATGGGGTGCGACAATCAATGGAATTGAAAGATAGTCTAATAAATCAACTTGTTGAAAGTTAATGATTTTAATTTCACGGTTTTTCATTAGTAAGAGCTCTTAAAGTGCATAAAACAGATTTAAATTCATACTTAATGAATTAATACAGGCCCAGATTTTACCTTGGAGTATCTTTTCGTTCCAATGATTGTCACACCTCAATTTTGGTTGCCGTCTCGTAACATCTTAGTGCAGCAGTGTCCTTGTTTTCCGCTTCATAACATTGACCTAATAAATCGAATACATAAGAAACATTGGCTACTTCATCTGAATTACTTTGTTTTAATTCAATGAATTTTTTTAAAGGAGAAATAGCTTGTTGTTTTTCATCACAAAAAAAGAAACATATTTCCTAAATAAAGATAGCTTTCTGCTACTTCTGGATTTATATCAATTGCTTGAAGAAAAAAATCTTTAGCTATTCCATATTTATTTCATCAAATGCTTTTACTCCATCGATATGAAACGAATTAAACATGCTCAATCCTATTTATTACCATTAAATAATGCTCATAATTTTATCATATGATGATAACTTATTATAGGCCTAGTGTGCACGTAGATCCCGTTGCGGATATTTTCTCCCAAAGTCTTAAGTCACGAAGGTATTTATTGTCGAACAGTCGAGTGCCATTGGAGCCCAAGAATCAAGTTTTCAATTTGAGTTTAACTAAAATTTTTTAAAGCATGTTCATTGCCAGTTTGGGCTGGATATTCGGTAAAACCCAATAATTATTATATTGCTTCTTGCATCCAGCACTGAGTCCATGTATGACGGTGTCTCGTATACCTCGGTTAAAAGATAACGAGTTTGACTGGGGCGTCCAGCTACCATGCCAATCCTCATGATGGCTTTAATTTAAGTAAGGTACTTTCATTTACCTGTTTACAAAATGTTTCTTTGATAAAACCTAAACTTAATAGGAAACCCAATAACACCAAAACAATAAGTACAGAAAAACTTTTTTGATAGTGCAAAATGGGGTCAACATAATCTGACTTATGTTCGAGTAAGTAACCAATAAACGGAGCGCTGGAGGCGCTATAAAACATAATAAGAGAGTTATTAAAAGCGAGACCAATCGTAAGATAGCGGGCTTGGCAGTATTCGCTGATGATGGCAAAACCAATACTTTGTCCACTAGCTCCTATGCCGAGCATAAGGAAGCATCCCATTAATGCAATCTGCGACAAGGGCAGATAAAGAATTGCGCTAAGGCTCACTAAAACACAAGAAATACTAAATACCATAATAGGTTTTCTTTGTTGTACTTTATCAGATAAATAACCTAAAAAAGGACAGCCTAAGGCGTAGCCTAACCACGAAATGGAAATAAGGTATGCAGAAAAAATGTTGGTATATCCTTTATGAACTAAAAAAGAAATGCCTTCATTTTCTGATAAGTATTCTAGAGTGAAGTAAACTAATGCTGAATAAAAACCAATATACCAAACTTGCTTCTGGCGCAGTAAGAGTTGGACATTACTTCGAAGGGTAGAAGGACGTGATAAGATAAAAAAATCTCCTTCGCGCCCACGATTTTGCTCTACAAAATACAGAACTAGACAGGCCAAACTTGCCCCAATACCTGCTAATACCAGAAATAAGCTACGCCAATTATGAGAGTTATCTGCTAATAGTGAATTGAGGGGGCCAGCAGCAAGCATCGGTCCTATGGTTCCAATAAATTGGGAGAGGCCTATAAAAAACGCAATATTTTTTCGTGGCAACCAATCATAGACTGCAAGCAACAGGCAAACAAAGCCGAAAGAAGAACCTAGCCCCATGAGAAAGCGATAAAACAAAGCGCTACTGTATCCTGAGGAAAAAGCGAAACCGAGAGTTGCCAGAGTACAGATTAACGTTGCGCAAAGCAAGGTTCTTTTGAGTTGAAAACGGTCTGCGATAATACCTACTGGGATTTGCATTAGCCCATAAATTACTTGATAAGAGGTTGAACTTATCATCGCAAACTGTACAGCGGATAAGTTGAGTTCATTCATTAACGATACTTGAAATATTCCAAGCACCGTTCTTAAAAAAAACTCATAAAGAAAAAATAAAGCACAGATTAGCCAAATAACAAGGCCTTTAACTGTCATGGAGTATCCTCCGGATTCAGGATTATTTTTCGTTCTGTTGTTCACCCCAGGCTTCAATCACAGTTTCTGCCCGGTTATTGTCTACAAATGAGGCTATCTTAAAAATTGACTGGCCTTCATAAATCAAGGGATGGCGGTTAATGCCCACGATAATGCCATCGGAGGGGGACTTAATCGCTTCAGAGATACCAGCACCAAAAGGATCATTGATATGACCAATAATCTGATTTTTATAAATTAATTGGCCAAGCTCGACTTTACTAGTTAGTACTCCACTTTTATGGGAATAAATCCAGTCCTGGTCTTCAGAAAATATGCCTTTAAATTGAATTAAGGGTATCTCCTCTGTCTCATTCAACATCTTTAAAGCATGCAATACTTTATGTATTCCATTAAGACCAACAGATATTGCTGATTCGTTAAAACGCAGGGCTTCACCAGCTTGATAGATGAGCAAAGGAATATTAAGTTTTTCAGTGGTTTGTCGTAGTGAGTTTGTTATTTTGGGGATGTTAGTAATCACTGGTGTCGCAAAATGCTGAGCCAGGTTTTTACATTGTCTATCGCTAAGATCACAATAGACTTGTGGTAAAATGTCATGGTTGAGAGAACCACTTTGTAATTCGATACAATAATCTGCCTTGGAAAGTATTTCTTTGGTAAATATATGGGCTATACGCTCCCCGTAAGTTCCATTTTCGGATCCGGGGAAACAATGTTCCAAAGTAACTCCATAAGCAGAGGCTTTGGGATGATTAACTAACGATAGCACATTAAGAACAGGGATGGCGATTATCGTTCCCTTTAAGTTATTGAGCTTCTCAGGCTCTAACAGACGGTTGATTATTTCTAAGCCATTAAGCTCATCTCCCTTTAATGCAGAAAAAAGAATGAGGCAGGGGCCAGCTTCTTTTCCATGCACTACCTTTATAGGCATGTAAAACGAGGTACAGGAATAGAGTTCGGGAAGTGGTAGTGCTAAATTAGCAGTTTCCCCTGGGTGTATCGTTGCATCGCATATGGTTAGATTTGAATTTCTCATATTTTAATATAAAGGATAGATCTCATTGCTTGGTATGTAAAATTAAAGACCATTGTACCAAATAGAGTCCTTGGGTGCAAAAAAGGGCTCCAATGGGCGCCGTCAATTTAACTTTTTATAACGGAAGAAAAGAAAACTTACCCAATTTTAGAAGAATCTAAAAGGCAGCGTTTTGGCAAATTTCTTTAGTTTTTGAATTGGCTTCTTCGTTGCTGGTATGGTTTGGTGTAACGGCCGAGGGCGACAGCCAAGAGATTCCTGATGTTGCCCATGAGCGCGATGACGTTCTGCGCTCCTTCGGGTGACTTAAAACGAATGAGGCATTTTTCTTTTCTACGTTTGGGCTGATGGACATTTTCTACCCGATTATTGAGCCCCTTATGCGAGCGATGCTCGACGTCTTTGCCCATGTGACGAATGGACTTGGTATAGCTCCTGAGCTTGGCTGTCACAATCACTCGTGGTTTTGGATGGGTATTCAGTAGGCGAGACAGGGAGCGAATGGTCACCTTTTTATTGCGTCGCTTTTGCAGCAATACATCCTGCTCATAGCCCTTATCATCTACAGCGCGCCATAAATAATACGTCGCATAAGAAATGCGTAGTTGCTGCTCCTCCAGGTGCCATTTATCCGATGGTCTGGACGCTCGTTTCTTCAAGACGTTCTTAAAATGGGAACCAAACTTAATGCACCATTGACGTATCGTCTCATAACAGACATCAATTCCTCAGTAGAGAAAGCGCTCCGAGACATCCAAGTAACTGTCATTTTAAATCGATGATAATTTCAGACAGCGATGCTGATTAGCCCCAATGGGTAACGATATCTTTTCGGTTTTCTTTCTAGCAATACATAAGTACTGCAAATAAATTACGGTCTAGGCCAAAAAGTTAACTTGACGGTGCCAAGCCATAAGTATGTTGATGAGTGATTATATCAATTAAATCTAGATATTTTGATAGTCATCTATCAAAAGTTAAAATTTAAATCATATGAGAGGTACTTGTTTTAATTTCCTATCTATCATAAGGCTGTGCGCTATTGAGATATTGTCGGAATCTCTTTGTTCAGTAACAACGGTTATGAAATAATTTGTTTATTGCCAATTTGGGCTGGATATACGGTAAAACCCAAGGGAAGGGAAACTTTCCACCGGACGGCCATTAATATTAAATCCTTGGGGAAATGACGCCTTTTGAAACTGAGTATATCTACGCCTTTTTAAAAGAATCTTAACTTAACTTTTGTATTTTCGACAGAGCCCTAAACTGGCTCCGTGGCAAAAAGCTTTAGTACCCTCAGTTGATAAAAAAGAATCTTCGTTCTGTTGCAACATCCAATATTGAACCGCTTTTTTGACAGGCCGATGATTATAAACGCGGCTCTGTTGCAAAAATAGAATTAGGCTTAGACAGCCAGCAGCGCAGATCATTCTTAATTGGAATGCCCCAGGAGAAACAAGCATCTCGTTATAATGAATCCTTAATAATTAGGAAATAGAATGGGCGAGTTGTCTGCATTAATCAATATTTCCATTTTAATAAAGGAAAAAAATGTACTCAAGAAGCAAAATCGTTCCTAGGGTAACCCTAATAATCCGATACAAAAAGTTTGATTCACAGTCTAAAGGCTTAGCGTAATAAAACAAATACCTCCCCAGAAAACCCAATCCAAAAATTAAATGTTATTTGAATAATTGGATTTTCATCACTCCAAAAATATTTGCTCTTGAAATTAATTCGCGTGCAAGCCACCTATAGATAAGGTTATAACAATGCAAAATAAATATGAATTTACATTTAAAGAAAAAAATTTAATTATTAAAATAAACATAGAATGTGTCGATCACTATTTTGAACCCTGCTTAACCCGCTCTCTTTCTAATAAGCCTGAGGAAAAAGCCGAGGTATTTTCTGATTTTAATGCTTGCGCTAAATATTTAGAGCAATGGCAAGATACTGAAGAGTTCTTATCACTTCGCACTAAATATGACGAGATGCTTGCTGCACGAAAAGAAAAAATGAGGCAACACATCATTATTGCTTATGATGAGGCAAAACTTGGTGGTTATCCCGTGCATCACGGTACCGAAGAGAGGCACATTGACAGCGTTATAAAGGGTCCAAAAAATGAGAAAAGCAGCGGAAATATGCTCGCCGGACCCGGATTATATATTGACCCTAAACAAGCCGTTGCCCATGAGTATGCCCTTGATTATTCAAATAAAGGAGCCGTTTTAAATGGTTTTTTTAATGCTCAACCAAGTAAAAAAAACTGCTATGTGGCTCGAATAAGCATCATAACGCAAATAAGCCGTTGCAATTATGAAAAAGGTATTTTCCGACAGGATTGGACAAAGGAACCAGGGCTATTAACGTTTATTCAACAACATGCTGATATTATTGATATATCAGTTAATTCAGAGCAATTACCTACACGAAGCGATCATTTTTATCTAATCCGCGAAAGTGCAGGGCCAGATATCGTAAACTGGTCTGAGGTCAAAATTTCTCCTAAAAGCACGTTTGCTCCTAAAGAGAATGCGCAAAACATACGTATAACACACTCGCTCGAGAAAAAAATCGTCTCAGAGACAAAAAGTCTGGCTAAGCCTTCTCATTCAACCTCCCAATTATTAAATTCAATTGATAGTCCGAATATCAAAATACCTCAGCAACTACCTCCTACCTCCCCTCAAATAACCTATAAACCTAAAGCTGAAATCCTGGCACAGGCACCCGACTCACCATTACCAATACTCTTATCCTATAAGCCTCAAGAAAAAATACTGAATAAAACCTCAACGCACACACTTAACTCCCAGCACCCAATACCCTTACCCGATAAATCCAAAGGGAATATATTTGCAGAAAGCTCAGTGCGCACGTCGAACTCTCAGCCTCCAAAAATAGCCAAGCCGCCCATTGAAGTCTTAGACACAATACCATGGCGCCCGGCAATAACCTCAAGAAGAAAAGCACCTATATTGAGAAGGATCAATTGGTCTAACGTCTCTCAATATTTAAAAATAATATCCTATCCGCCATTGGCAATCTGGGATTATAAAAATAGTATGGAATATATTAAACATCAATTCCCTCAATACTCTGATGAGGCAGCTAAAATTGGAGCGGTGAGCAATATGCTCATAGATGAGGGTATTATGGCTGCTTTAGGACCTATCGCACCTGCTTATATACTCATTGATATAATGGGTGACATCGCATATGGGATAAAAGATATAGACCCTCGAGATCTCAGGAATAACCGCGACTTTCTAAAACGAATGATCGACTGTTATGACTTGTCCCCAGGCGCAGCCAAAATACTTATGGGTGAGTTTGATAGGGGAGATAAAATGCCACGAGACTTTAATGAATACAGCGCAGCTCAGGTAAAAACTCTTTCCAAACCCTTTGCCTTATTCCATTCTATAAAACGAAAAGCAATCGAGGGAGTTCTCCTGTATGTTGATGCGTATCAGGAATTAAAGGAATACATTGATGCCGCTCAGCGCGCTCTGGACGGTGATGAAAACGCACTGAAGAACATCAAGTCCTCTAAGTATAAGTTTGTTTACAAACCAGGAGTAACAACGGCTACCGAAGTGCAAGAACCCAGCCTAACAGTTAATTTAACCATACTAGGCTTATCCGAAAATAAGGAGAATACTGAATACAACAATAAGGTTGCCGAGGAAAACCAGCAAGACGGCGGTGCAGAGCAGGCTACAATTAATTTAGCTGAAGCCGATTTATTCGATCATAATGAATACAATCCTCAGGCTTCAGAGGAAAACAGCCAAGACGGTGTTGAAGCTCAACTTCATAACGAGCAACCCATGGATACCTTCCCTACAAAGCACGTCACCGCGTTCATTCAAGAAAAGCCCAAAAAACCAGTATTGAATCGTGTAGAATCAGGAAATGTGGCCGGAAAACCTGGGTTCATTATCAATTTGGCAGGCGGTAAAGGTCGAGTAGGTTTTACCGCAACGCCAAACAGTGTCTTAGTCCAAGCAACCGCAACGTTTGGCACAGGTTTTTTTGCTGCCTTAGGTAGCTCCATGGCAGTTGCCTCTGTACTTACAGGTCTATTGATACCGGTACTTTATTTTCTCGGCAAGCACAAAAAGCGCCTATCGGAACAAATAAAACGCTCATTCGAGCACACGAATGCAGATTTAGAACAGATTAATGGAGCATGGGCTGATTTGTTACAAAAATTGCCATCCGAGTTGCTCACCAACTCCCCGCAATGGGAAAAACAGGCAAAAGATTTATTAGCATTTATTGCAAATAAAATATCTTGTGAACAAGATCGTGTCGACTATGCACAAAAATACAAAAACGTTCAAGCCGGTGAGGTTCACAAGTCTGTTATTAAAAATTATCAAGACCTTTCCAAAGAGATAAAACGAACAATCAGATTAAGGCCCTTATTTAAAGAAGCGCAAGAAGAAGCACTAATAGGCAATTACTTCAATGCAATAAAACACATGGAAGACCTACTGGAGCAGGAACTTGGCGTCAATGGTGTGGTCAATGAGACCCAGTTAAAAGAGATACTCGAGGATTTTGATTTTAAACACCAAGAACAGATAGTTAATGAGTTATCTAAACCATTCCTACATGCATTAAAGAGCTATGCACAAGGCATTAAAAGTGCAGCATACCGCAAAACAGCTCTGGCCTGCCTGGAGTCAGTAAATACGATACAAAGAGTAACCCCTGAGGCTTTAACCTTAGCGTTACAGGCTCTGGGTGTTCTGACTCAAATTGGCGAGGTCAATAAAGAGAAACTTACCAGGAATATTCAAAAAACATTGGCAACAGTAAACCCATTCGCCGATAATTTTAAATGGTTAAGCTACCGCACGCTGAGTGTTCTTTCAACAACCCTGGACTATCTCCCGCTGAAAAAATTGCTTGCAGAGCAAAGTTTATTATTTAAAACACTCGACTATACTCGCGCAACCCTCCATTATGGTATGCCCGTGTACGTATCATCAACCCTCTTAAGGTCAATAACACGTACCCATAAGCTGTCACCGCATAGCGCCTTAGATCTAACTAACCACCTGATTAATTTAGGTTTTTTTGCCGCGAATCAATATCAAAGCACTCATGGCAACTCAATTGAAGCACCATGGTATTATCGCTTGCAGGAAGGGTTTGCTGTGCTCACCGGTATGGTAAGTGCGGCTGTTGCTGCTGATGAAGCCGCACAAAGACTAGAATGGAAAGATGAGTCACGAGTCAAGCTGGGAGGTATAACCGCTCTGGTTACCGGTGGTTTGGGGCTTTATCATTTATGTTGTGAAACCAGCGTGCAAGAGGCAGCAAGACAGGCGCTTATGGCAGCGTTAGGTAATATTGATTATCATCAAAAGCAAGGGATATGCCCGCAAGACGCTGCGGTTTTATCAAACCCCAGGATTAAAGCCAGCTGGGAAAACCTCGGAGCGATATTAAAAAATACTTTTGGCGGATTAGCTTATGCTCCTACACAATTAGCAGAAGTTAACGCAGCGCGAATTGCTTATTGCTTACTGGAGGTGCAAAATGATTTTGCTCTAAAGAAATATGATCAGGTGATTAGGCATACAGAAACGGCTGAACCGGGCAAATCTTTTATTTCTCCAACCTACAAAATTCCGGCGCATTTAGCCTGGGAAGTGATCGCGCTACGACTAAGAGCACAGATGCAATCGAAGCAGCGTTTATTGAAATTTGCCGAACAATTCAATGAATATTATGGTTACATTATTGAGTCCGAACAACTTAATGGAATTGCGCTGAAAGCAGCTCAAGAATGTTTAAAGTGTATTTTGGCAGAGGGTTTAGATGAGTTAATAAAACTAAAAGCGGAGAATCCTGAAAAACAGCTAGTGCAACTTAGACAAATATTAGCCAATAATGAATACTCCAACTTATTAAGCGATTCGCAGAAACAACGCACCGTAATGGCTCTAAAATTATTATCTAAAAGTACTCAAGCACATTCAATTAATGAAATTACCTCATCGGAGAAAACCTCTTTGCGTCAAAATTGGCGGTTTCCTGAACAACTAAAAATTGTAGATTGCGGAGCGGATGGAAATTGTTTATTTCTCTCGGTAGCCAGTCAAGTCCACGGTGCAACTCATGAAACACTTCGTCAATTAACCTGCGTGAAATTAGAATCAAAACGTAACATTTTAACCCCATTTTTTACAGGAACAGGAATCGCATTAAAAGATCGTACTGGCCGGGATGTGCGAATAACAAATGCAGATGAGTACATTCATCTGATGGCTGCTCCAGGCACTTGGGGTGGCGAAATAGAACTGTCGATATTGGCCGGAATATTAAATCGACCAATTGCAACCTTATCACCTGGTTATAAACCGTTGCTGTACCCTTCTAGCATCAGTCCTACAGAGCAATCATTGTACGAAGGCGAGCCAATATTTATTTACTATAATGGCATCAATCATTACCAAGCATTTAGTGTTAACACGGACATATCGATAACTCCTCAAGAGATTTTTAATTCACTCCTAAGGCAAGCGGAAGAACAGCCTGAAGAGAGCACTAATTCTGCTCTGGTTAACCTCCTATCCTCTCCAACTCAAGATAGAGACACATCTACAGGTAAATCTATACAGGTTAAGCGCAATAAATTGAATATGACCAACGAAATGCAAGTCAGTGCCAATACTGAAAACATCAAGCTTACCTCAAATCCTGCTTCTTTTTTTAATGAAAGTAATTTAAGAAAACAAGAAAAGCTAAAGAATTACCAATTTTTAAACAATGTCGCAAAAGGGCGGCAAAAGGAAGCGAAAGACTTGTTAACAATTAAATCAGCCGACACACAAACATTACTTCGCACAGCAAGTACATTCACTGATTATTCCGGACGAACCTTCCACTGCACCGCTTATGAATATGCTTATTGGGCCAAAGATACTCACATGTGCGGTATGTTAGCAGCTTGTATGGATTCAGAAACCAAAGCTCTCATGTTAAAACGAATTGATGCTATAGATGCTTCTGGGCTTACCTTTCAACAAAATGGCACAACGCATCGCTGTGCACATTTTGATTTGACAGAGCTTATAAAAGCATTGCAAGACTATGTTAATGGTTGGGACAGAATAGATAAAAAAGACTGGGTTGCAATGAAAGCCGCATGGATGAAGGTAGGGAAGGCACAGCGCAATGTTCCCGCACATGTGGCTCAAGAATATTGTCGGGCAGACCGATCTTTTTTCCCTTGCCCTTCATTTTTAAATGAGTCTGCATTGCCGAGAGATTTAACTATTTACAATGATACAACTGATCAGTACGATTGTTGGTTTCCATTGACCTCTTCTAATGCAGGGTTGGGGTTCGATTTCGGATTAGTACGCAACGAAAAATGGAGCGAAACGTGCGAAGCTGGATTGCTGGGCATCTGTGCCAAGGGCAATTTGACTGCCGTGACCCAACTTGATAAAGCTAGAACAGCTGAACTCAATCTGTCGCGCGAGCATTTAAGTTCCCAGGCAATATCCCACAGAATGACAAAAAAGGAGAACAGCTCATCATGCCGAATCTGTTAAGCAAAGATTCATTGGGCAGCTTTAGCCTCTGATTTGGGCTGCCCTGGTGAACCATATCCTGAGAGTTTCTGAAGAGACATCTTCAAGTTCACTTTCGCATAGTGGAGTCTGGCAGATAACATTTATC
Source organism: Legionella lytica (assembly GCF_044626755.1). Classification (GTDB taxonomy): domain Bacteria; phylum Pseudomonadota; class Gammaproteobacteria; order Legionellales; family Legionellaceae; genus Legionella; species Legionella lytica_A. The sequence goes on from NZ_JBGORX010000014.1 coordinate 23,723, forward strand.
TTTAAGCAAATCTATTATTCGTTCATTAACGTGTTTCAAAGTTTAGTTGACGATGCTGTTGCCAATGGCCCCCTCGAATAGAGTAGAGAGGGATAGATAATTAGAAAAAGTGTATTTAGATAGATGTTCGCCTTCTTCAGCCAATGCACGACCTTCTTTTTTTAATGGTCTAATGGTAAAGCGGATTTAATTTTCCTGAATCCCTGATAGTGTATGCCGTTGTGGCTTTGGGTAGGCTCTCTATTACCGTATCGTACTGAGTAAAATTAACAATGACATTCTCAGGAACTAACTGTGGCTAGTCCTATCACCAAAATACGTGTACCCCTCATCTCCATAATGTTTAAAAAATAATTAGGAAAGCCTGGCGATGGGACTTTTTCCGGCAACAAAAAAATAAGGCCATAAAATGGGTTGGATAATAAGATAAACTTTTAAACTAGGTCGGGTTTGAAATACATCAATATTGGTCGTCATTACGCTTAAATAAGAATTGAATAGAACAAAATTCATTAATACATAATCCTGCCATATAAATCGCAAGTCTCCAAAATTGGAGGAATTAGCATTTTCCATTATTTTAGATTGGCTAATTTTAAACGACGATAATACACCCGTGGAAATTTATTGTTGTAATTCAGTACAGATATTTTTATTCAAGTATTGCAGGGGCTCACTGGTAGGCGATTTAGGAATACGGCATTCCCAAAGTTCATAGCATGTTAATTAACCTTTAAGTGTCAAGGTTTAAACTCCTTATATCCACCAATAAAGGGAAACGCCATGTCTGTTACTCATTTATTAGAATCAATAATTAAAATTAGAAAACAATTAGGTACTTGTACTGACGGTTCTGAATCATTATCTGAAGAATTACAACAAATTAATCAAGAAAAATTTAAATCCAATTGCGCTTTAGCGTTCACTAAACTAATAGAATTAGAAAAATCATTAATAAGCGAATACGGAGAAAGAGGAGCACAGTTTTTACAGATAACGTTACAAGAATTAAATTTTCCTGAAACATTACAAAAGCAAATTGCCTGTGAGACAAAGTTAGGGTTTAATCTTCCAAGCACGCTATCAGAAAAAATTCTACCTCTATGTGAAATGGCTTATCAAAATGAAAAAAATGGTGTGCCATCTGAGCATGCTAATAAATTGGCCAAAATTTTTGAAAAGTATCAGGACATATTCGACTATTTGATAAAATTTAGAACACAGAACACCTTTGAACATTTAATTCATGATGCTTGTCTCTTTGAGTTACCTGATGCAGAGGGCTGCGCTTTTGAAGTTTGGAAAAAATTAGCCCATGCTCATCTAGTCAATCCGAATTTCCGAGAGTTATTACCTCATGCAACTGAGATTGAAGTATTTTGTATGACGGAAAACAAACAACAGAAAAACATCAAAACAAATCAGAAAGCGATAAACGATAAAATCAAGGAAATTACTAGTACCTCTAAAGTTTATAAAAAACTTCAAACAAACCCATCGCCAGCGCAACAAGCAAAACGTGATGAAGAATTGGCTAATTTAAGTATTAAGAGCGTACGATTAAGTCATGAATTGGCAGAGCTCTGTAAAGGTATTCCGTTGAAAAATTGTAATATTACTATTTTAGATGCCTTTTATAAGGAATATCAGCGAGAATGTAAAGATCATCAGATCCTTGTTAAATACGGCATCTCTAAAGCAAGTATCAGAAAATTTAGTCAGTTAACCCCTGGAAATGATGATGTACTTATTCCTGATGTATTTATTAAGATACCTAACCATGAAAATCTTTACCTTAAAAAGCTTGATGTTCTTCATAAAGAGGGAGCCGCCTTAGCGGCTTGTCTTGGAAAAATAACCGATTGTTGCCAATACATTGGAGGAGCTGGCTCTAGCTGTGCAGAATATGGTATTAGTTCGCCACACAGTGGTTTTTACGTGGTATGCCGTGGAAACCCAGATTATCCAGCGCTTAATGACGAGATTGTCGCTCAATCATGGGTATGGCGAAGTAAAGATAATGCACTCGTTTTTGATTCAATTGAAATGTCTAAAAACAAGTCTCAATTCCCGGTCATGCCCTTTTTTAATCAACTGATTGAGCAACTGATTGCTGAAGGACATACTCATAAAGTAGCTTGTGGCTCAGGTTCAGGTATCGCTAAGCGTCAGGGAGTCACTGATGAGTCGACTGTATCAGAAGAATTTTTTGATTACGTTGGTTACAGTGATGCAAGGAGGCAACGCATTCTAGCAGATGTAAATAAGCCTTTTCTTTTCTATAAATTTGAAGATCAAACACAGTCCTTAATAAAAGAGTTAATGAAAAGTGATACTCCTTTTAATGAAAACAGAGTGTTAAAGGAGTTAACTAGCTATTTACTATTAAATAAAAAAAATTTATTAGGCTTTATTTATGAAGCCTTATCAGAGCTATCACTTACCGATAAAAAAGTGACGCTTGATGAAATGTTCGCTAATATTTTGAGCACGTCAGGTTTTCTATACGAGATTGACAATATTCAATGGTTATTGAGTGTACTCCCCCATGAGAATACGATTATTTTTGAGCCCATAAAAAATAATTTTCCTAATATAATCAAAAATAGAACTCATTTTTGTACTTTGTTTAATTTATTACCCCTGCAACAACAGGGCGAACTTTTTAATTTAACGCAAGAAAATCTTCCTGGAATAATAAAGGATAAATATAAGCTTGATGAATTATTTGCTCCCCTTTCTTTGGATAACCGCGTTGTGCTTTTTGACCTTCTGAAAAGCAACTTCCCTAACACAATAAAAAATACATCTCATTTTTGTAAGTTATTCAGTTTATTACCTCTGCAACAACAGTGCGAACTCTTTAATTTAACGAAAGAAAATCTTCCTGAAATAATAAAAGATCAGTATGAGCTTAATGAAGTATTTGCTCCCATCTCTTTGGACCAACGCACTGCGCTTTTGGGCCGACTAAAAAACAAACTCCCCGGCTTTATTACAGATGAACACGGGCTGATTATAGTATTCAAACATTTAAACCCAGCACAACAGGTAGAAGTGTTGCATATTCTGAAAGATACCCTATCAAAGTTTCTTACCGCTGAGGGAGCAGTCCGAGCTCTTAAGGGTCTTTCTCCTGAAGAAATTACGCTATTAGATACCGTTATAAAAGATATTTCGTCTCAGATAATTAAAACCGAAGAGGATTTTAATAGGATTCTTGAATTACCCTCCGAAAAGTGTAGGGCATTTTTATCGAGTATTAAAAACAGTTTTCCTTATATTATTAAGAATGGTAAGCAATTAAATACAGTAATTGGACTTTTTCCGGAACAACATACGGACATCTTAGAGATGATGCAAGAGTCATTAAGAAATCTAAATCTAATTAAAACATGCGATGAATTTACAGAAATTTTTAAGGAGCTTTCTTGCGATAATCGCCTGGCTTTTTTCCATAGTTTAAAAGAAAAATTACCTTTTCTAATTAAAAATATGAACGATTTTGAGGCAATGCAGGCATCTCTTTCTTTTATTTCAACGGAGCCGCTAAAAACACTGCTTGAAGTAATAGGAAACAATCTATATTACTGCATTAGAAACCATGATGATTTTATTAAAATGCTTAATTATTTGTCTCCAGAACAACATTATGCCCTATGCGAGCGAATGCAAAATTTCCTATATAAGATTGTAAATCCTACGGACGGGTTGCATGCAGTGCTTCATTATTTTACGCCTGAACAAATTCTTAATATGTGCAACAGCCTAAAATACTCCCAGCCTGAAATAATTAAAACTAGTGATGATTTTTCTTTATTGCTAAGACATGTTCCTCAAGGAGAAATTATTAATGCTTATAGTAAAATAAAATTTAGCTTACTCGGACTACTTAAGAATAGTGATGACTTAGCTATAATACTTGCACCACTTCCCTTGGAACCAATGAAGTTAATTTGTAAAGATTTGGGAAGAACAATTCCTTATCTAGTAAATAAAAATAATGATATTACCTCACTGTTTCAACCATTATCCCCACAGCAAATCACCGTTGTTGGTGAATTTTTAAAAGAAAATTTACATAAAATTGTTAATAACAGCCAAAAATTTATCGCGGTGATTACTTTTCTTAAGCCAGATCAAATTATGTCTTTCTGTGAATTAATAACAAAAAATATGCCTCGAATCATCAAGGATGAAATTGATTTGATTAATGTATTTAAGGATTTGACCTCTGAACAAATTAAGGCTGTTTGTACCATACATAAAGAATACTTGCGGAAAATAATAAAAAGTCCAACTGTATTGAAAACTATTCGTGCCAATACATCAGGGGAAAAAGCCGATATCTTAAACGGATTAATAGATTGTTCAAACTCAGCTAATAAATTTTCGAGAAATCCGTATTCGTTCTTTTTAGAAGAGATGCAAGAAATTGATTCTTCTAAGGGTGTAAATCCGGCATCATTAAAAACCTCAGCGTCCACTAAACTTTTAAACTAGATTGTATTTATTTGGAGAATATCATGAGGCTTGGTAAGCCGAAACCAAATGGAACTAATAAACATTGTAGTTGAAATTACCATCGGTTAATAACAGCTACCACGACGTCTCCGACGTGCTTATTATCGATGCATTGACGTAAGTTATACGATGCGGCAATGCATCAAATTTAACTCTCATTTTAAATACGGAATTAAGAAGCGGGCCCGAGACGATCGGATAAGGACATCTGGATGACCAGCAATAGCTCATTCGTAGCGCGACTTATTAGACATGCAGTGAATATGGAGGGTTATTAACTGGATTTATTTCTGCCTAAGCGACGGGCATCGTCACATACTTTTTATAATTTAAGAAAAGAATGCCTGTCGAATTTTAAGCGCAAAAACCTTAAAAATCGCGTCGTGCCAAATTTCTTTGGCTTTATGAATTATATTTGGCGATGAGAGGATGAATTGCTGTAGCGCCCCACAGTCACAGCAAAGAGGTTCTAATTGTCCTCATGAGCGCATGGCACTTTGTGCCACTTATGCGAGCGATGTTCGACTCCTTTGCACATCTGACGAATTGGCTTTGTGTAGCTCCTGAGCACTTTAGATAGACGAAACAGGAAGCTAATAGTCGCTTCTTAGTTCATAACCCTCATCCATAGCACACAATAAGTCGCGCTACGAATGAGCTATTGCTGGTCATCCAGATGTCCTTATCCGATCGTCTCGGGACTCGCTTTTTAATTACGCCCTTAAAAAACGAAAACCAAATTTAATGCACCATCGGGAATCATGGGTGATTTCCTTGAGTTCGAATGTTGGTATACGATATAGTGATTTATTTGCTTGTAGGTATTGGCTGTATAGATAGAATGTTGGTGGATAAATTAATGAAAGAACAAGGAAAGGGATTAATAGCACATTGGTTTTCAAAGGCCACGTTGGCAAACAAAAATTATTGGCGTCGGTTTATAGCCATTCTATTAATTTATAGCCATTCTAATCATTTATTCGCGGCAGCAATAATCCCCAATACAGCTCATCAATCCGCAGCGACTTCGATTACACAACAAGACAGAACAGGTCCGGCTAATACCCCTGTATCTGTTGGTTCTTGGACACCTTTATTGAATTACGCGCAAACAGGAAATTTAAATAATTTATCCTTAACAAGTCAGCAGTTAGGTTTATTAGGCCCCATAAGGTGGGGAGTTAAATACAGCGATTTAACGGGTACGTATGTCAACGCGCAGTACATTCTGCCGTTGAGTGAACACCTGGCATTGGGCGCTTTAGGGGAATATGGAGCAAATCAATACCGTATTAACGGCACATTGGGCTACGGTTTTTCACCGATATCGCAAATAAAATTCACTGCGGAGCGGTTGAGCCAGCGATTGCCCTTCCAGTTTGATTCCGGACCGATTGACTCCAGAGTGCATCAAGATGCCTATGGGATTCGTTTACAACGTGTATTTAATGGCTCCGTGCTCCAGGGATTGAATTGGGGAGGCTACTCAGCGGATGCTCGCAGCAAAGATTTAAAGCCATTGGTGTTTATGAGCAACGGCACTAATTGTGGTGGTTTTTTGTCTGATTTACATTGCATCAATTACCGCCATCTTGCGGGTGGGCTGAGTAAAGGTTTGGATGCTGGTATTGACTTTTTGCTCAGCCCATTGACCTTAATCAGTACCTCATTATATTACGACCAAGTACATTACCGTACCGTCTTTTCTTCAGCTTCCAGTGAAAACCGTCATGGCATGGGAGGCGGTATCCGTTTAAATCAATTATTAGGTGATCACCTTAAGTTGAATGCTGAGTTCTCGGTACGTAAGATTTACGACACTTATCAGGCACGCTTGAGTTGGTTGCCGAGTTTTCAAAAAATGAGGGGTGGCATGGAGTTGACTTTTTTCGGGCAACACGTGGCGTCTCATAATGCGACACCAGACAATAACAGTGTTGGGCTACAAGTAAGTTTCCTAGCTGATGGCCGCACCCGTTACGATGAGCGATATCAATGGGGAAGCCAACGATTGAGTGAGCTCACCCAATCTATCATGACGCCTGCAGTCAAACTGAATCAGGTATTAGTAGTCTCAGAGCAAGTAACCCGGTTTTTAGCGGCTACGATTGTCGGTATTACACCGAATAATGGACCTTTAAGCGGTGGCAATACGGTGACGATTTTGGGCAGTAATTTTGTGCCAGGCGTGTTGGTATTTTTTGACAGTCAGCTCGCAAACAATGTTCAAGTGCATTCATCGAGCAGGATTAGTGCGGTGGTTCCTGCCGGTCACACTGCGAATGAGGCGGTTTACGTGGCCGTAAGCAACCCTGATAGTCAGAGTTCGTTGTTTCCTAAGGGGTATACTTATTTGGCTCCCTCAGCGAACACTATTACGGTTGTCAGCGGCTCGGGACAGAGTACTGCGATCGGTTCAGTCTTTAGCAAGGAATTAATCGCTAAAGTCTCTGATTCATATGGGAATCCTGTATCGGGAGTTACGGTTACATTTGCGGCGACAGGTAGTGAAGCAAGCGCAAGTTTATCCCCACCTATGGTCATCACAGATTCTGATGGTCGCGCGTCAATCACTGCTACGGCTAATGCGAAACCAGGCTCCTATACCGTGCTGGCCACAGTAGAGGGTGTGAGGGGTTCAGTGGTTTTTAATTTGACAAACAATCCTGGAGCTGGGGCGTCCATTGAAATACTGGGTGATTCATCAATGGAGACCTCAGTTGGTACCGATTTTTCTCAATTAACGGTTCTGGTTAAAGATTCAGATGATAATGTGGTGCCGAACAGGTCGGTGAAATTTACGGTGATGTCTGATGCTTCTGGGGCCAGTGCAACGTTCACCACCTCAAACCCGGCCAGTACACTTGCGAACGGTCAAGCGTCCGTCATAGCCAAGGCCAATACCATACCAGGTACCTATACAGTGACGGCGGCATTAACCGATGAACCGAGTATTTCGACAAGCTATACGTTGACGAACAATCCTGGGGCTGTGGCGTCCATTGAAATACTAGGTGACTCATCACTGGAGACCTCAGTCGGTACGGATTTTTCTCAATTAACGGTTCTGGTTAAGGATTCAGATAATAATGTGGTGCCGAATACGTCGGTGAAGTTTACGGCGATGTCTGATGTTTCTGGGGCCAGTGCGACGTTCACCACCGCAAACCCGGCCAGTACCCTTACCAATGGTCAAGCGTCAGTTACAGCCAAGGCCAATACGATATCCGGTACTTATACGGTGACGGCGGCATTAACCGATGAACCGAGTATTTCGACAAGCTATACGTTGACGAACAATCCTGGGGCTGCGGCGTCCATTGAAATACTGGGTAATTCATCACTGGAGACCTCAGTTGGGACCGATTTTTCTCAAATAACGGTTCTGGTCAAGGATTCAGATCATAATGTGGTGCCGAATACGTCGGTCAAGTTTACATCGACGTCTGATGCTTCTGCTGCCAGTGCGACGTTTATCACCGCAAACCCGACCAATACACTTACCAATGGTGAAGCGTCCGTCACAGCTCAGGCCAATACGAAATCCGGTACCTATACGGTGACGGCGACATTAACCGATGAACCGAGTATTTCGACAAGTTATACGTTGACGAACAATCCGGGAACGGCGGCTGTGATTAGCATGGTGAGTGGTTCAGAACAAAGTGCGGCAGTCGATACAGCATTTAGCGCAGCATTAGTCGCTAAAGTCACTGATTCTCATGGAAATGCGGTACCGGCTGTTTTGGTTCAGTTTACGTCAAAGGGTAGTACAGCCGGTGCGATGTTCACTACCCCAAACCCGCTTAGTACAACTACCAATGGTCAAGCGTCAGTCATGGCTAAGGCCAATACAGTATTAGGTAGCTATACGGTGGTGGCAAAAGCGACTGGCGTGACGACTCCCGCGAGTTTTACTTTGACGAATGATGCTATTACTGGAGTTACTGCTAATGGCACTACTTTTGCTTCAGACGCAGGATTTCCCACAACTGGATTTTCTGGGGCTCAGTTTACTATAAATTTAGCAAGTGGGGCTCCAGAAAAGTACACTTGGACTTCGAGTGCATCCTCCTGGGCAAATGTATCTAATGGGGTAGTTAAGTTTAATTCCGGATCAAAACCAACCAATGGGAGTGTAACAATAACTGCGACTCCAGAAACTTCAGTAGCAGGAGGAGCTTCTATTATATACCAATTCAACCTTACAAGATGGTTTGTGAATAATGGGGATACTATTCAGACACAGACTGAAGCCACCAACTATTGTACCGGCAAGGGCTATGACCTATCCGCTGCGTCTTTATTGACGAGTGTCATCAATTATGATGAGGGTCTTTATGGTGATCAGTCCATAGGAAATCTATATGGTGAGTGGGGTGGGCCTTCTAGTCGGGCTGGTATGGGTTCAGGTGTATACGTGGGTTCTGGATGGCAGAGTCTTTACTATTGGTCTTCCACGATTGATACATCGAGTGGCAAGCCGGTTAACGTGGACCTGAATGATGGCAATGCGGGCGCCCAAACAGCCACCTTCTTCCGCCGTGTGGTTTGTGTGGCGAGCATTTAGTGGACAGCGTCAATTTAACTTTTGCGCTAGACTATATTTTATTTGTAGGAAGATCGTGATACCATAAAAGTTATTCATTGAAAACCAGCGGTAAATTTTTTCGAAATTTCCCATATTGTTCAACCATCTCATTATGAGACTGGCTATCTAAGGGTCTTACCTGATGATTAACAATAGTAATCGATTCCTTGAATGTTTCTTTGGAAATCAAAAAGTAAACCCAATTAAGAGGCTGTTGAAAAACAGTTAAATCGTATTGAGCTATCGAATAAATTCTCAAAAGCCACTCTGTTTGGCTCTGTCGAAAATAAAATAAAAGTTTGAAAGGGTTCTAATATCGGACGAAACTATGCCGCGAGCTCGTAAAATTGCTTCCATGCAGGAGCATTACCGGACCCTATCATCTGTCCTTTTTCAACATTCGATGCAATTCAATTCCAAAAATAGTAGCCTCAGCTGATTTAAATGACTTAAATCCAAGCGTGTATTTTGTAATGTTTTTAATAACACGATGATCTTGCTCAATCAGATTATTGAGGTATTTAATCCGTCTTATTTCAATCAATAAATGCCATAGCCCATGGATAAAAAGGAATGTGTTTATCCGCTCCAATGCCGCAGTATTTGAATCTGATATATCAATATTTACTTTCTCTGGCAGACCACTAGAACCAATCGCTTTTTTGAAAAACCTCAATACTGCTGGGATCTCGTTTCTCTGAAAGCATGAAGTCAATGATACTTCCCTCTGTATCTACAGCACGATAAAGATAAACCCATTGGCCATTTACTTTGATATACGTTTCATCCATTTTCCAGCTGCGACCTACAGCTCTCTTTCTTTTTCTAAATTTAAGTTCTAGCTGAGGCGCATAATGTACGACCCATTTTTGAACCGTAGAATGATCTAAATCTACACCACGCTCTTCAATCGCACGATAACATAAGGGAAGGGAAACTTTCCACCGGACGGCCATTAATATTAAATCCTTGGGGAAATGACGCCCTTTGAAACTGAGCATATCTACGCCTTTTTAAAAGAATCTTAACTTAACTTTTGTATTTTCGACAGAGCCGTTTAATTGACGCCATCAGACCCCCCACCAATTTAGTTTCATATTGGAAAATCCAATTTCATAAAGCCAAAGAAATCCGGCGTGATGCAACTTCCGAGATTCTTTCGCCTAAACATACCTAGTCAGATTTAGGGTAAATTGTATCTTGTCGCAATGAAATCTTCTATTTGTTTCTCAATAATTATTTGATTGAATTTATCTACCTTGCTTGCTATATCAGGAACATAGCCTTTTAAAACTCTTTCTTTATGAAAGCTTATCCTATAATTTGCTCCAAAGGGCGGATTACTTATTGTAATTTGTCCTTGTGATAAAGGTCTTTCTATGGCTTCATCGTTATTTTGGTCAGTTGGTTTTATCAGTATCATTGAGGGATATTCTTTGCTTTTTAAAAGCGAACTAGATAACAGAAAGGGTCCAACCTCATCTAAAGGTATTGATGGCCCCATAAGGTGTAAATAAGGATAAGGATCTACATGAACGATGTTTGGAGTAATTTTTGATGAATCGCATGACCAAATTGAATTAGCAGTAAGAATTTGATCTGATTGTTTTGGAATCAATTGACGTGCTTTGTTCACATTCAGGTCTTGTAAGAGTAATTTTCGTGAATGCTTATTATCATGATCGGAGCATATATCAATAGCCTGTGTATAATGGGCGCCACCATAAGTTTGCACATGAAACACACTATTATTAGAAATTACACTTGAAAATTCACTTTCTCCCGCTATATACCTACTAGGCATATTTGAGCGGTATTTTTGTTGCGAAAAAAGACCGTAAGCTCCATCATAATTAACATCTCCAGCAGAGGCAGAGCTTTTAGTAATTATGTTAATTTTTGATTCTTTCCCACCCTGTAAATAGACAACGACGTTTAGTAAATCCTTATCTACTACAGAAAAAGAGCTTAGCACAAGATGAACATTTTCATGACAATTTCCGGCAACTTCTTTAAGCTTTTCGATAAATTTGCAAAATTCAGCCAAACTCAACGGTTTTGAAGTATATAAAGAGAACTCGTTTAAAGAAAGTCTCGTAATATGATTCGTATAATCTTTTTTTATATAAAAATTACCGTTATCCGTGGATTTACAATAAGCATTTTGGTGGGTCTGGTTTACAATTTCAGCTAAGCATTCAATATGATCAACCAATCGTGTATAACTGGTATTTTCCTTATCTGATGAAAGCTTTTGAATGTTCTTTGATTCACCATAGGATAATTTATAGTTTTCAGGTAGAACAACAAGATCACGTATGGTGATCTGACTATTCTCTTTTAATTGTTTTTTTTCAAATTTTTGACGTAAGGACTTCCTAAAAAACCTGTCAGCTACATAATTCTGGGAATGCATTTAATGTTTCCATCATAATAGGGATGAGCACATTTTATAACAGTAATATTAATATTTTCTGATGACTTCAGGCATGTTTTTCATGCAATAGTCGTAAATAGAATAAGGTCACCATTAAGTATGCGATTTAACTTTTTTCAATAATGGGGTTAAATTTGGAAGAAATATTTCATAGATAAAGACAACGTGATTCAACTTAAAAAATCAAGGCTGGGTGGAAACATAGATTTCCAAACAATTAGCTTGCAATAAGGGATGGTTCATATACGTTGCAAAAACGAGCACTAGTTTATACTTTAAGCTATCTTCTCCTACAATAGAATAAAAAATTCATAAGCATTTCGTGAGGGAAGCTTTCCATTAATATTTTGCTAATGAGTTTTAAAGGTGGATACGATACTCAAAATCCTTATTCTATAAGGAATGAAAAGGTAAATCAGGGCAAACCAGGGCCAACTGGATAAAATCCCTTAAGCCTTTCTGTTAGATTGAATGAGATACTTCTAGAGCACGGGCTATAGCTCTTATTCGAAATCGCTTATTCCAAGTAAAGGTTGCCGCGAGATCAGTTTTTTCCGGACCTGGCTTACCGCTTCACATAGCATTTCGTTCTCTAAAGTTTTTTGTCCTAACACTTGTTCTAATTGCTTAATTCGCTTTTGAGTTCATTTACTTCACTTACTTCACTTTGGGGTACAACAGATTCTTCAGCCTTTACTCCAGTCAATGCGCTGCTCTCCATTAATTTAGCCCATTAAAATAATTGACTAGGTGGTATTCCATGTTTTCGTGCAACGTAAGATATCCTTACTCCTGAATGATAGGTCTCATGGACTATTGTCAAACCGGTTTTTTATCATCAATGAATAAAGCAAAAATAATTTGATTTTTACGTGAATGAATACGCAACAAAGAATAGAAAAGAGAAAGCATCATTGGTTAAAAAATAAACTCCTTTCTGGTACCGCTTACCTATACGGCAACAGAAAGGGGTTTTAGCATGTATCCATTATGAACAGGAGATCGTTCCTATATCTTCAGGCGCAGCCCCCATTGTCCCGCTGATAGAGCTTTCACCACCGGCAAACGTACATCCGCTGGAGGCAGTTATAATGTATGTAAAACCATTAGCCAAAGATGAGGGAAAGACAAATGAACCAGGACCAGTCAACGCCAACTGTTCAGTGACCTCACTATTGGTTTGACCAGAACCGTTGGAGACGGTATAGGTTAAAGTTAATACTGCAGTGGAACTTGTACCCAATGTTCCGCTTATCGGATATAAAGCATCATAAGACGTCGCGAGCAAATCGCTTATCTCATGAATATTGATCGCACTTCCAGTACTGGCAGCAAATCCGACATAAAACGCCGGTGCGGGCGGTAAATTGTTTGCTGTTGCGCTAAACACAGGAGTGGGAGCATTATTACGATAAACTTCCGTTACTCCTTGAGCAGAGATATTCACTCGATAAACATTACGACCTTGAGTGTCGTTGGTAATCGTCATCCTACCGTTACTATTAGGACAGGTAGCTGCAGGACACGATAATGCCGGCATTAATGTATCGGATACTGCAAGCAGTGGATTATTATTGATGGTTGCTCCCCGGACCGCAATATGATTAGGAAGGCGTGCATCAGAGGAGGCCGTTTTAGCAAAATTACCCCACTCATCAAAGCCAATTCCAATATATCCTCCGGTAATTCCACCTGCTCCATGACCGTATCCTAAACCAGCGCCGGTTGGGCCGAGCACGGTAGGAATAGCACTTTCGCCATTAATAAAGAAAAAGGAAAACCCGTCTCCGCCAGGATTACTATCGGTACCATCATTGTCTGCACCCGCATAGGAATAAGCAGTAAACTGGATAGAAAAACCTTGAGTTAAATTAAATAAACGAGCGAATACAATACCCCCTTCCTCGCTCCGAATCGCACTGGTTAAGCGTAAAGCTCCGTGTCCAGTAACATCTGGAACTGCACCACCCGACTGATAACCGCCATCACCTCCAGCAGCACAAGCAGGAATATAACTAGTATTCGTTATTGAAGCAGTTAAACAAGCCGAATTTACAGTATTACTCCCATTACCTGCAGGTAATACCCAAGGATCTGCGGTATTTGTACTACTAAAGCTTTCATAATAAGGAAGCAGATTTAATGTGCACAATACATCGATGTTGTTAACATTACTACCAGAAACAGTCCCCGTACCCCGAACCAAACTACAGGTCTGCTGCGTGTTAGGTTGGCTTAATATCGTTACATTATAAGATGAGCCATCTTGTAGCGAAGTGGGAAATGTAAACGTACCATTTGTCGTGAGTGTTAACGTTTCACTATTATTAAGCTGTAGTTTAATGGTGCCATTGTTACCCATAGCGATTAAATTACCGCCAATAGTATAAACACCTGGCCCTTTATGGATATTTAAAATATCTTGTGCTGCTGGTTGATAACATTGATTGGGGTTGCCGTTTTGGCATACGACTGGACCACCTACAACATGATTTTTATTGAGCGCGACCGCATCAATGCTTAAACTCAAAATACAGGATTGATGATAGTCCAAGGTGAAAAGATTGCTACAATTTTCAGCACCTTTTAATTGGGTAATCCCTTTTATTGGATTCATCACCAAACTATGGCGCACTTTTGATTGATTAGTCACCCTATATTGAACCGTCGCCTTGCTATTCCCAGGAATAGTTATGGTTGTTGTTGTAAGTGGTTGAAATGTCCATAAAGATACGCCTGCATAGGCATTCGTAAAAAAGAGCAAGACGGCCATGGTAAATAACCGCATAAGAGAATAGTATCTATCCACTATAATTATTCCTAATATAAATTAATTTTCAAAAATTACAACAAGTTAAGCATAACCCAATAATGCAAGCATATAAACTCTTGAGCTTTTGGCGATCTTAATGGTTCATCGTTTACTTCATGAAACATCGACAATAAATCTCGGTCAAGCTATTCAAATGTGCTGTGTCTTTCTTTCAAAAAACGATGATATTATTTCCTATGGCCAAAAAATTTACTTAAAACTCAATGAAATTTCAGAAAGAATCTTATTGTCTATTTATGGAATGGGAACTAATGTTGGGTTAAAACATATGTGTGCGGGAAATGCTCATGTAAGTGAGTACCAGCTTCGACACATTAAAAACTACTTTTTATCCACTGATAATTTTAAAAAACGCACTAAGCAAAGTGGCAAATACTTTATTCAAAATCAGGTTAAAAGAAATATGGGGCGAGATGCCTAGAGCTGTTGCCAGTGATTCAACACAATTTTCAGCTTATTTTCAAAGTTTGATTTCAAAATACCATAATCGTTATGGGGTTAATTCCATATAGCGCTGGTTTATCAGCATTACCCGTTACATCTCTTATACAGCAAGACTTATAGAGCGAGCATTAATAGTTTCATCCTCTAACAACAATTTCGCA
>NZ_JBGORX010000015.1:0-17020 GCF_044626755.1 Legionella lytica
ACTACCTACTTTAAGTTTATTTTTTCCAGAACCAAGCTCTACTACTTCGCCCATAAATTCATGACCTAAAATATCTCCTTTTTGCATGGTAGGCATCAGGCCATCAAGTAAGTGTAAATCCGAACCACAAATTGCAGTAGCGGTTACTTTAATTATGGCATCGTATTCGTTAATGATCTGGGGATCTGGCACATTATCTACATGAATAGAGTTTGCCCCATGCCAACAGAGTGCTTTCATAGGATTTCCTTATCATTGGACTTGAGTTAACAAACATCAATTAAATTGCTTGCTCCTCTATAAGCTTAGATGGAAATGGATGAAATCTATAATTTTTACTTCTTTTTAACAACACGTCTTCCCTGGCTGAACTAGATGTCAGCCAAACTAATTGAATCAGAAATTCATCCCACTCAGAAAAATAGTTAGTGCCTCGTTCAAAGCGCCCCTCAAAGAGAGCGTCTTCAAGGCTTTATCGGAATTAATTTCCTTGGAAACGAGATAGTTTAGAAAGGGCAACTCGCCATCTCATTCATTCAAAACAGCAAATCTCAATTCCATATGGAGACAGGTAAGCGCCCTGCATACAAAAACTAAGTTCAAATACGGCCCCCTCCACGACCTAATCCAACCCTGGCCTCCATACCTGTGCGATCAAGAAACGAGAGATAAGGCTCGTGAACATTGAATCTTTTGTCGTTACCCTTGAGAGGAATAAAAAATCAACATACAGCAATAGAGAGGGCTAATAAAAAAAGAATGGGGTATGCTGGTTCTTTGGTCGTGCTTGTGCACAGCGACAATACACCTTAGGCCAATAAGGCCTTAAGGCTGACATCCTGTCAATTGACGCTGCGCCAAACGATTTTATTATAGAGAATCTTTTTGGATTAGCCAGTAACTAAACAGCTTAATTCCATGTAAGATATTTCTCATTTAAGAGTTCAAGTGCCTACTCATCTATTCTTCGTTTCAATCACCTTTGGCGGTAAAGAGCTTGTTTCCTCCACGGACTTTTAGAGCGCCTCATATTCACAAGTAAAATCCTCCACCTGCACGTGATGCAATTTAACCACATAAACTTCGTACAGCCCCCACACGAACACCAATCGATCAAATTTGACACATTTTGACTTAATATCTATAATTAAAATGCGACCACGTTCTTTTCATTAAGACACAGGCCGCTGGAAGGCCACTTAGGTGGCCTTCGTCACATAATTCTCAATGTCCCATAAGAGCTATTCAAAGTCGGACCTTAGTTGCGATTTCAATTACCAATTTGACCTCTACGAAGCTGTTAGCAGCTCTACTGAAGTACCAAAAATACTTAGCCTTTAATTGCTCGAGGATCATGACCATGGCTATCTTTAGATTGAATTGTTCCATCTTTACCATGAATTATGAGCTCAGATTGTTCTTGAACACTTAAAGCGCGTGCTTTGGTAACCGCTTCTTTTTTAGTATCCAAGTGAGCAATTATACGAGAATTATCCGCCTTCTTAATATCCCACCCACCTGCAGCATGAGGCAAGACGTGATGTTCATTACGCATAGTGTTCTCCTAATCTCTTTTATTTAAGTATAGCCAATTGAGAATTAACTAATGCTAAAGAGTTGCTGGAAGTAGGATTATTCACTGGGTTATTTCTGTATCTGCTAAAATTAATAGATGGATTTATAGGTACTCGTTATTGCTTGTGATCGACTTTCAATAAGGGAGCATTTTATGGACAAGACCGCTGCCGAATTCATCCCTCAAACCACCTCTTTAGCGAAGTTGAAAAATGCCGCTCAACAGTGCAAAGGCTGTGATTTATATAAGCACGCCACCCAAACAGTGTTTGGTGAAGGAAATCCTCATGCCCCCTTAATGTTAGTAGGAGAACAACCCGGAAACAAGGAGGATTTATATGGAAAACCGTTCGTAGGAAGTGCTGGTCGCTTATTGCACCAATTAGTAGAGGAGCTCGAGTTGGATGAAGAGCTTATCTATTATACAAATAGTGTGAAACATTTTAAGTTCGAGCAAATAGGCAATAGACGACAACATCGCTCACCCTCCGCTCCAGAGATACGAGCATGCCATCCTTGGATAATCTCAGAACTTAAAATAGTACAACCTAAAGTGGTACTTTGCCTTGGCGCGACCGCCGCAAAATCACTGATTAGCCCCTCCTTTCATTTACAAAAAGAAAGGGGCAATTTAATTGATAAGTCCTCTTATCAAATCATGGCAACTTATCATCCCTCCGCTATTTTAAGGGCAAAAATGTACCATCAAGACAAAGCGATGCGCTGCGCGTTTAAAGATGATTTACTACTTGCTTATCAAACGGCTCATAATTAGGAAAACAGAATAGGGGATTTTTATTCCATTGAGCCGTCCTCGGCTAATGTTCAGTAACAATCCTTCTTTTCAGGAGCAACTGGCGCACCCGAAGATAAGAGGCTCAACCATGACTTTTTTTATGAACAGTCATTATTAATGTGCAATGAGTCGAGAACAGTTGCCTATGTCCCTCTGGACTGAAGGTATTAATATATTTTATTAAAATCTTTCCTCTTATTTATACTTGCAGTAAATGGAGCGCTTTATATCCTTCGATTTTGTAAAGTGCGTTCAATCATAATTTATTTCCATCTGCCTTAATGGGTCCACTTGCGGAAGGGCCTGGAGGTGAGAATAAGATTCCTTAGGTGATTGGCGTTATTTCTCGTAAATAGCTTCGTAAGAATTTAGAATAAAGGTTCTTTCCACCCTCAAAAACTTTCTCCCTACCTCAAGAATTATTAAAGTGAGTAAGGTGTAATGGGTTGGTTCCTTTTGTGTTCACTTTGAAAGTAAGCTGCAATGATTTTCTCAAAAACACTGTCAGCTACTGGTTTTCCCTCTAAAAAGGCATCTATTTGAGCGTATGTAATTCCATAAACCTCTTCATCCAACCGTTGAGGGGCTAGACTCTCTAAATCTGCAGTGGGTTTTTTATCCACCAGCGCCGACGGAATGCCTATATATCGTCCCAGCTCTCTTACCCGGCCTTTAGTTAGGCCAGTTAATGGAGCCAGATCACAGGCACCGTCTCCAAACTTAGTAAAAAATCCCATTATGGCTTCAGAGGCATGATCCGTTCCTATGACCAAACCTTGATGAGAACTCGCCAAAGCATATTGAACAACCATTCTTTGTCTCGCTTTAATATTACCTAGAATAAAGTCTTGTTGTGCCGTGGATGAAAATAGATGAGAGGCATCATGCATCGCATTAAGTACCGCATCACTACTTTCTTTAATGTTAATATTCAGAACGTGATCCGGCTTAATGTAATCTATAGCCGCCCGAGCATCCTCTTCATCGACCTGCGTCCCATAAGGGAGCCTGACGGCTAAAAAATAGGCCGAATAGGCCTCTGCCCGTAACTCCTCCACCGCAATTTGGGCCAAACGACCGGCAAGAGTTGAATCGATACCACCACTAATTCCTAATACTAATGCTTTTTGACTATTTGAACGCACATAATTTTTTAAAAAATCGATTCGATTTCTTAACTCATACTCACTATTAAAGGAAGAACTTACTTTTAAAGTCTCAATAATTATTTTTTGCAATTCCATTTTATTTATTTTCACCAAAAATCCTTAAAGGTTGGTTGAGTTACTGAGGATGCTCCACTCTAAAAAATAAAATATTCTAAAAATTTGAGAAACGCAAATTAGAGAACTCGCTCAGCGTTTTAAATGCATTCAAAAAAGTGAGCGCAAAACATCTCTGCAAAAAGTATACAAATGAATGGTTAGCGAATACTATGGACAGTGATAAGTCCTTTGAGTTTTATAGCAGCGCTCTTAATACTCTATTCTATTATTATGGTGTGATATGGACGATAAACAAATAAATGATTTAATTAATTACATTAAAAACCATGAATTAACGCTTGCAACTGCTGAATCGTGTACCGCAGGCGAAATCATAAGCACCCTTGCAAATCATGGAAATTGCGGTGATTGTATCTATATGGGCTATTTAGTCTATAGCAGCGAAGCGAAACAAAAGCATTTAGGTGTAAAGGAAGAAACTATTAAAAAATACACGCTAACTAGTGAAGAAGTCGCTAAAGAAATGGCTCGGGGAGTCTTTCAAAATGAAGAAGTCAATCTTGCCATTGCCACCACTGGAATTACTGGCGATGAAAGTATGGATGGTATTAAACCCGGTACGGTCTGTTTCTCTTGGGGATTTAAAATCTTAAATCATTTGACTCTTTTTAGTGAAACTCAATTATTTGAGGGAACTTCAAGTGAGCGCTGTAAAAAAGCGGTCTTTTATGCCTTATCAAGGGTAAAGTCCTATCATCAACAAGCCCAACATGATATTTAAACTATTAATTTTTTTAATGTTATAGGTACTTTCCTTCCTAAATAAAAAAAAAGATATCTGTAACATCAGCTAACTACATCCTTTGAGCGAATAATAAAGAAGAATAAAATTAAGAAAGCACTCTCTCTTTTTTAATTAAAGAAGCTCCACAGCATGACGTTAAGTTAATGAGATGTCTTATTGATGCACATTAAGTCGTAAGCAAGGGGCATAATGTTCCTAGAAGAACGAATGGCACGAAAAATAGCGCGTTTTTTTACGCGGGGCGGAAAAGCAAAATGATTTCACGCTTATATAATTCCACTTAATGATTCAATCATCCCAAAAAAGAGTGACCGTCGTAAATAGAAAGCTGCTTAATTCAAACTCAATGCCATCTGAAAACAAAGGGTAACCGGCTTTTCAAACTATACCATTATGACCGATTGTCTCTTTTACTCTCCGCTTTAAATAACAAAACAGAGACCATTGATTTCTCCCTAATGAGGTTCTCACAGTACAAATCACAAACCCTGGGACTCATTGAACTCAAAGAGCGGCAACTGAATCCCTTCATGAATGTGATGCTGCTTTAATTTAATCCCAATCCCCAGCAATCGTACCGGCATATTCTTTCTTAAAAATCCCTCGTGAATCAGCTGACTAAACACGGCCACATCAAGTCGCTCATGCACCATCTCTACTGTTGTTTGTTGAAAATCACTAAATTTTAATTTAACAAACACATTATGGATGTCTAATGGACCTGCTCGTTCAATACGCCCCTCCAAGCGAGTCATTAACTCAGGAAGTGCGGCAATACAGGTGCTCACATCGGGCAAGTCCTGCAAATAAGTCTCTTCCACACTAATGGATTTACGAATGCGTTCAGGATTGACCGGACGCTCATCAATGCCTCGCGCCAACTCATACAAGCGATGTCCCATAATACCGAATGCACTGACTAAGTTCTCCAGCGAGTAATAGTGTAAATCCCCGCAGGTTTGAATGTTTAACGCATGCAGCTTTTCCTCTAATTTAGGCCCCACACCAAAGAGCTTACGCACCGGCAAATCCACCATAAAAGCTGCCACTTCCTCAGGCTTAATGACCTTCTGCCCATTGGGCTTGTGCCAATCGCTCGCAATTTTTGCCAAACTCTTATTGGGTGCGATGCCCGCACTGGCCGTTAATTGCCGTGCATTAAAAATTCGCGCCCGGATTTCTTGAGCAATCCAGGTGGCACTCCCTTGGCACTGGCTTGATTCAGTCACATCCAAATAGGCCTCATCCAAAGATAAGGGCTCAATCAAATCAGTGTATTCGGCAAAGAGTTCCCGAATGTACTCACTTTCTTGCCGATACACCTCCATACGCACCGGACGTAAGATGAGGTTGCGACACAGCTTGCGCGCCTTAGCAGTGGGCATGGCCGAGCGAACCCCAAAGCTGCGTGCAGCATAATTACACGTTGCAATGACTCCTCGTCGGTCAGCCTCCCCGCCGACCGCAATCGGTCGATGCGCAAGCTCTGGAAAATCCCGCATCTCAATGGCTGCATAAAAGCAATCCATATCAATGTGGATTATTTTGCGCAAAGAGGTCATGCAGATTAAATCCCATCGCCACAACGAACTTGCGGCACATCCGTCCAGCGGGTGGTGTACGCAGGCGACTTAAGCTCAGCGCGCATCGCCCAGGGTTTGGAGTAGCCTTCAGCGGCGAGACGAATGGTACTGCGTCCATACTTGGTATTGATGCGGTCAAATACACTCATGAGCTGCTCGGTGTGCTCAAGCTGCTCTTCCGAAGGCTGATGAAACAGGTCCAATTGGCGAGGGTCTTTGGGAATTAAATCTTCCAGACATACCCCTGCTTTTTTATAGAAATAACCTCGCTTGAAAATTCTACGCAGGCAGCGTTTGGCAATTTTAGTGATTAAGCGCACGTCATCTGTGGGATTAATTAATCGAAACTCCATGGCTTGAAAGTGCTGGGCTAAATCCTCACGAAATCGATTCGTATGCACAAACACATACATACGTTGCGCGACTAATCCTTGTCCACGCATTTTCTCCACCGCGCGGGCGCAGTGACTGCTCACCGATTCGGCTATAGCGGACAACTCGGTTTGCATCGCTCCAAAACTTTTAGAGGACATGATGCTTTGCTTGGGCTCAATCTCTTCCAACCCGCCACAGGCAATGCCTTGCAACTCCATAGCAGTACGCATCATCACCACATTAAAACTCTTTTTTAGATGGTGAGGATTAGCACACGCTAGGTCGTATGCGGTGTTCATTCCCCGAGCAATTAATTTATTTTCCCATTTTCGTCCTATTCCCCATACATCACCCACGCAAATTTTTTTTAACCAGGCTTCTCGTTGCGTGGTGATGTTAAATACAGGTACTTTCAATACTTTTTTGCATAGATGATTGGCCACTTTCGCCAAAGTTTTGGTAGGGCCAATACCAATGGAAGTAGGAATTCCGGTATGCCTTAGAATTTTTTTTTGTAACTCTTGGCAAAAAGTATCATGCTGTGCCACCGGCAAGCTACTTAAATCAATAAATGCCTCATCAATCGAATACACTTCCAGATGTGGCCAGAATTCCTCAATTGTACACATGACCCGGTGGCTGATGTTGCCATAAAGAGTGTAGTTCGATGAGAAGGCCTTTACTCCATGTTGTTTGCATAAATTCTTAATTTTAAAATAGGGTTCCCCCATCGCAATGCCTAGGTCTTTCGCTTCATTGGAACGCGCAATGCAACAGCCATCGTTGTTCGAGAGCACTACAATAGGCACTTCCCGCAAGTCAGGACGAAACAACCGCTCACAGCTGGCATAAAAATTATTGCAATCAATTAAGGCAAACATGTTATAAGGGCTCGTGCAAAACTAGGGTAACCACACCCCAAATGACCATCTCACTGTCCTCTGTAATATCAATGGGTTGAAATTGCGGATTAGCAGGCAACAACTGCACCCGCCCTCCTCGTTTTGAGAGTCGCTTCACGGTGAGCTCACCATTGACTGCAGCAATCACAATTCGCCCGTCCGTGGGTGGAATACTGCGGTCTACGACAAGGTAGGCACCGGAAAAAATTCCCGCCTCAATCATCGAATCCCCAGTCGCCTGCAGTACAAAAGTAGACGACGGATTATGAATAAACTGGGTATTCAAGTCCAAATACCCCTCAATGTAATCATCCGCGGGTGATGGAAAACCTGCTTGGACTTTACTTGAAAACACCGGTAGTTGATAATTAGACCCCTCTTTCAATCGCTCCACTTGAGCAACCAAAGATAAAGGCACGCGAACTGTTTTTGTTGGCTCACCTTTTGGGCGGCCAGACCCCGCTCTTGCTCCACCACGTCGCGACATGATTTCTCTTACTTTTGATTTTGGTTACAGATATCATAGGCAGGAAAATATTCGCTGTAAAGCCATCAAACTCGGCTTTTAGACAGAAGAGGAGTTAAGTCCTCGGCAGTATTGGAAAAAATGGTTAAAACTTTTTTTACTGAGGCAAGGGCTCTATAGCTAAAGGATGGTTAAAATCCGCTTTATTCATTAAGGTCGAGACACGATATCCTTCCAAATCATCGTAAGGATAGGGTTTTAACAATGCCAGTAAGCTCTCTTTGTCGCACTGTGAGTTATCAATCCAGATGTTTTGCGCCTCTTCATCTAAAATTACGGGCATTCGATGATGTACGGGCTCCATTAACGAGTTGGCCTCTGTAGTAATTAAGCAACAGGAATGAATCACCTCGTCTTGAGATTGCCAAGTATCCCAAAGAGCGGCTACTGCCAATAAATCATGATTTTTTTTATGGAAAAAGTAGGGTTGCTTTATGCCGTTCTCCTCATGCCATTCGTAAAATCCGCTCATTGGCATGAGCCCACGCTTTGATTTCATGGCATTACGAAATGCTGGTTTTTCAAAAAGAGTTTCAGCGCGTGCGTTAATCAAGCTTCCTATTTTTTCCTATCGGTGGTCCATGAGGGAATTAGCCCCCAATGTAATAACACACTGTGCAATTCACCCGCACCGGTTTTAACCAAGCACACCACTTCGGCCCCCGGAGCAATATTAAACCGAGGTGTAATTTCAACGGAATTAGATAAGTGAAATTGATACTTTAACTTCTCATAAGAAGCAACGTATGCAAATCGACCACACATGCATTTCACCTTTTGAAAAGATACATTGAGTATAGTTCGGAATACTTACGGCTGGAGAATTAATGGTAGGGGAATGAAATTGCCATCATTTAAGATAAGGGATAACGTTTGCCCGCAATTTCATCAGGAACTGAGTTTTAGGTTTAGGAAAATCACATTAAAGCTCACAGCATTCAATCGAAACATATGGAGAATATATGAAAAAATTAACATTTTTAATCATTGCATCAATGATGGCCTCACCGACTTTTGCGCTACCTATTTATAAAAAATACCCCACTCCTCAAGCACTCGCCTCACAAGAGCATCCTGTTGAACTGAATGATTTCTCCGGGAAATGGGTGGGTTCGTGTACGAGGGGCAATGAAGGTGAGACAAGCCAAAAGATTCGACTTACAATAACGCAAAACCCGAACCAAATAGCCCTCATGTTTAATCACCAGAAAAAGGAAGTGTTAGTACTGAATTTGAATCAATTGTCCTCTCAAACCAGCAACACGTTCAACAAAAGAGAGGCAATAATTCAACGAGTGCACGTTCTGGATAGCAATTCAATTCTATTTAACTATGAATCCATAGCGCAACAAGGCACATCCGAAGAAAACAGCAGCCTAATCACAACATCTTTTCATGGTATGCTGACTAAAGACGGAACCACGCTCACACTTCAAGAAACCGCTTATTCATCCCATGGACCCTGTGTATTAACCAAAGCAGATTAGTGCTTGACCTAAGTCCATCTAATCAGGAAATGTTAGCGTAAAGGCCACTAGGTGGCCATTACTGTCTCTATTATCGTGTTACTTAAGTAGATTGTTTTGTCCATTGGGTTATATAAGGGTTAGGGTATCCCTCAATTTGAGCCACTTGGCTGGCCCATTGATACTCCCACGGGGTAGGTGGAAATTGTTTATTCCATGCTCGAAATAGTTGTTCTTGCTGTTTACTTAATGACAGCGCGTAATGTTCCGACATAAACAAGTAAGCCCGAGCAACCACACCTTTCGCTACATCTGAAGGCTCAACTCGTCGAGTTGCTTTATCAATTTTAATCGAACACCCAAAATAATCTTCCTGACCTGGCACCATCCCAAAGCGATAATTAGAACGTGCTTGATTGACAAGACCCGATTCAGGCCAAAGATTATAAAGTTCGGCTTCCATATGGCGGAAACGTTCATCAATTTTTTTGCAACACGTACGCCCTTTAAATAACATGTTCAAAAGTCCGTGTGGTATTACAGCCCCGAAAGGGATAGTATCCTAACCTCAGATTCGCAGCAACCTAAAGAGTGGGAATTCAAGCGCGCCCTATTCCTTACAAAAAGAGAATTTAATTTGACCAATAAGAGCAATTTTAATATAATTACCCTCCTTTAAGTGACTAAGAGGTCTGAATGGAATACAGAACTGTACGGATGAACCCCCAGCCTGTATCAAAGGTAAGCAGTCAGTTGTATTCTCAAAAAGAACATGCGCTCTTAGGAATCAGTCCTTTTAATAGTCACTTCTCTGAAGAAGCCATCGGTCTTTGGATTGAGTGGGCGAAAGCGACCTTTTCTTCATTTCATATTTTTATTCCAGATACATTGCCCATTTATACATTTCTTGCATTGGGCTATGACGAAGCACGAGCACGACAAAAAACCAAAAGACAAGCAGCCTATTTGAAAAATAAGGTGGCACGCGCTTTAGCTCGCCATCAAATCTCAGGAATAGATACCGCCGACCTCATGATTGATATGAGGGTTTTAGAAACCAATCCGCGATACCTTGAATTAAAAGACCACTGTTATACGCTTTATCACACCCATCAAGCCTTTCGCGACGAATGCGATCAATGCACCGGATGGGTTTTAAATGGCCAAAGCATTAAAGATCCTCATCAAGCTAATGAAAATATTGCCGTGCGCTACATTTTAGATGAGATGCCGTTGTTCATGGATACCCCCTCCATTTTGGGTGTGGAATCCTCCTTATTTACCTACCACCAGACTCCAGAATTCATAAATTATCTCTATACTGATTCTATAGGATGTGAATTAATTGCCGAAAACCAAGGATTTATCGAATTATCAGTTCATAAACAGCATGTGCTAACGGATGGAGTACTGTTTAACGATGAGTTTAAATCATGAAGCACTGTACTTAATTATTGATACCATTGATGCCAGCATCTTTTGGAAAGACCTTGATGGGCGATATTTAGGCTGCAATCACTACATGGTGCAGATGAGTGGATTTAAACATCGAACAGATATTATCGGGAAAACCGACCGCGAAATGCCCTGGTGGCAAATCGCAGATAAATTAGAGGCAATCGATCGCAGTGTTTTAAAAAATGGCCTTTTTGAGGGCGAAGAATCGCCTTTAACTGCCTCATCCAAAAGGGTATTCCATACCAAAAAAACAATTTTGTATGACAAAGACAAAAACATACTGGGTATCATTGGCATATCCATTGACATCACCGAACGCAAAAAAGCAGAGCTGCTGCTGAAAAAGAAACAAAAACAATTAATTAAAGAAAAAGATAAAGCGCTTGCAGCAAATCGTGCGAAAACCGAATTTCTTGCCAACATGCGCCATGACATCCGTACTCCCCTGTCAGGAATTGTGGGATTTTCTGAGATTTTAAAATTAGAATCCAACGAGCCACGCATTAAAGAGTATGCGGATAACTTAGTGGCATCAAGTCACGCTTTATTACATCTCATGGATGAAGTTCTGGATGCGGTTAAAATTGGCTCCGGAGAAATCCCCAGGTTAAAACGCAAATTCGACCTCATCGACACCTTTGAACAAGTTATTTCGCTTTATGAGGCCAAAGCAAAAGAGAGAAAACTCGAGCTCTCACTCTCAATGGATAAAAAAGTCCCCCGCTACGTTATTGGCGATAAAATTAGAGTCCATCGTATTGTCTTAGAGCTTATCGGGAATGCCTTAAATTTTACAAATGTTGGGTTTGTGACTCTTCATGTAGAACTTGCCAAAAAAGAGCATCGCCATTTAGTACTGCGTATTAACGTGACGGATTCAGGCATTGGGATTCCGCAAGACAAGCAACAAGAAATATACCTGCAATTTAAGCGACTCACTCCTTCATATCAAGGAATTTACAAAGGCGCAGGGCTCGGGCTCTACGTCGTCAAACAATTTATAGAAGAGCTGGAGGGTGAAATTTATGTGACGAGTGAGGCCGGAAAAGGAACTGTATTTACCTGCTTAATTCCATTGCAAGAACCCTTGCTTGATGATGAGTCAGGGGTGGAGAAAGCACGGTTAACCCCTCCAAAACCCATACTTACCCCCATCCCTGTATTCGGTGAACTCAGCGCGCCTCGCTTAGAGGCTTCCACAAAACATAAAATACTCGTGGTCGAAGACAATTTCATCGCACAAACTGTGGCGAAAAGCCTTCTTGGTTCGCTACAGTGCCAGGTAGACATTGCAGCCAATGGCCTTGATGCCATAACCCTGTGCAAAGAAATGGATTATGATTTGATTTTTATGGACATCGGTTTAGGCGAAGGCATGGACGGATATGAAGTAACCCAATACATTCGTAGCCAAATCAACTCCGAGCACCACATCCCGATTATTGCCCTCACAGCTCATGGGGCTGATGAAAGCAAACAACGCTGCATCGAATCAGGAATGGATGCCGTATTAACCAAGCCACTGACGCAAAACAATGCAGCCGAAGTGATTCACTCATTTATTCCATCGCCGCTGGAAAAACCCATCCATAGTGCGTCCATGATCCGCCAAGACTTACCCGATAATGATGAGGAGCTGTTTCATTTAAATCAATTCTCGCTCCTCGATGAGGCAGAAGCCCTGCGCAATTGCGCCACCATCGATACGGTAAAAAGTATGCTGGAATTATTGCACCAAGAGCTTCCCAATGATTTAGCACAAATGAAACAGGCATTTACAGCGCAGAATTTCCCACTGGTGGAACAAATAGCCCATAAAATAAAAGGTGGGGCGGTGTATTTAGGGACTCATCGCCTGAAATATGCCTGCCAGTATGTAGAGCGCTATTGGAAGGCTGGGGAACGCACCTTATTTTCAGCACTCTATCAGCAAGCAATTACCGTAATTGAAGAAACACACACCTATATTGAAGGCTGGTTGCGCATTCATTAACACCCAAGAGCACTCAACTTCTTAATTTCCCTAAACGCATTTAAAAACATGGAGTTACCTTTCACTGTACTATTTTGTTGATGACGAAACCTGCAATATGCACCATAGATAATTACTAATTATGCGCACAACTTTATTGCGTCCCCCTCTTCTTTTTCTATCGCTTGCTCAATGGTTCTCTGTTCATCATATAAAACATTGAGTTCAACTCTTATTTTGTGGATTTGGGCTCTTATAATGGAAATCTGCTCTTTTGTTTTTTGTTGATAGATACTTTGAGTTAATTCTTCAATTAAACTGCCCTTTTCCATTATTTGTGTTTCTACCCTATCTAAAGCAGCATCGTGTTGAGATAAGACTAACTCATTAGGTTGCTGTTTCATTTCACGCTCTTTTATCTCGAGCCATTGTTTTTCACGTACGTCTTTTTTGTCTTTAAAATTGGAGCCCAAATAAAAGTGCTTGTAAAAACCTTTGGGTGTGCGCCAATTATTGTTCCTGATGAGCTTAGAAAGAATATCATTCCGATGTTTAAAATCTTGTACTGCTGGTAAACAAAAATCCGTGTTAATTAGAGAAAATAGATATTCAGCTACAACCTGTTCGGGTGATGAGAATTGCTTTTTATGCTCAAACGTTAAATTAAAAAAAGTACCTAGTATTAAATTCTTAATTTCAACAGGTATTTCTTCTTTGATTTGAGTTTCTACATATTTTTGTATGATGTCATGTTGATTAATGAGCCGACTAAGAATTGGTTTATCCACAAAAGGTATACGCTTTTTAAATCTAATATTATTTTTATGGGATGTATAAAGATCTCTTATATATAATCCCCTTAAATCAAAGTTTTCGATCCCCTTGATATTATTAGTATTTGCACAGCTTGCTTTGATTTTGTCGTTGCTAGAAACTTCACTAAGCGGGTTGTTTTTTGAATCTGTACATACCTTATGTTGATGATGAGATGTATTACTATCCTGATGGTTGTGGTTTCCCGTCAGAAGAGTAAGTAATTTTTCTGTTATAGAGATATAGGCTCCTTTTTTTACTTCAAATACATTATTTTCAGTAGTCCTTGAGTAAAGGGCTTGGCGTCTTTCAATCAATCCCTCGGATTCAAATTGTTTTAGATACGATTGAAGGGTACTAAGAGCGATACCAGTATCCTCAACTATTTCTGATTGCGATTTCATAAACCATTTTTTGTTTGAGTTTTTTAGTTTATATGTACTTGATTGCCATCCAAAAAGAATGTAATCCATTAAGTGAGCTTTGCGGGCACACGGAATAACTTTAATGAGATTTTTATATTTTGAATGAAAAATCGAACAAAGATTCCCCATTGATAAATATCCTTATCTTATTGTTTTTTTTGGGGAACAAAGCTAGAATGAAATTGATTAAATAAATCTTCATTTAGTAAGAAAGATTTTAGTTCTAGTTTTGTTCATCACTAGGATTTAATGGGTTATAGAAAGTCTGCCAACTTTTTATAGCCCTTTTTTTGTTTATTTCATTGCGCCCTCATACTAAATTTATTTTAATTAAACTCTATTAAAAAAGTTTATTGGTGTTTTTATGTATATTTTTTGAATTTAAAATTTCCCCCATAAGATGTCAACCCCTTATAGCTACTGCATTTACTCAGAAGTTATCTGCATAAGAGACACAAAAAAACTCACCTTTATTTTTATAAGAGACACAAAAAACTACTTTTTTAAGTTCAAATAGAGACACAAATCTTTTAAGATTATTCGGCTATTTTCATTTAAACTAACGAGAAGATAGTTTTTTTAACATCCGATAAGAGACACAAATACAAACGCTCGGAAATAGATAAGAGACACAAAAGAGCTACGTTTTAAAAAACAAAGGGACACATATAGTTAATAAAATAATATAAAAAAAACGAAAAATATTTTTTTTGTAAAGGGATGGAATTGTCTTTTATCAACGATTATTGACGAAATCCATTAAAATCGTTGACTATGTAATTTATTGTTTATATATTGTTTCTATATATTTTATATTGATGGAATAACATGAAAACAATAAGTACAAAAGATTTTTCATCCTTAATTAATGTCTCACCACATCTTATTTACAAAATAATAAAAGAGCATGCTCTTCCTGTCGTTCCTGTTGGAAATAAAAATGCATTACCTCCTGATACTGTTAGGAGAATTCTTGAGATAAGAGGTTATACGTTTAAGAGACACATAAATGAACCACTTATTATAAATGTTTTTGGGATGAAAGGAGGGATCGGAAAGACATCTATAGCTACAGCATTTGCAGAGGGTGCAAGCAGATTGGGGTATAAGGTTTTAGCTATCGATCTTGATATGCAAGCCAATTTAACTCAGTCTTTTAATATGAAAAGACATGGACAGCCGGTTCTTTATCATGCAATTATTGGTGACAAGAAAATTTCTGAGGTTATTGTTCCTGTAACCCCAAATTTACATTTACTTCCATCTTCTTTGGATAATTCCCAGATGGAGCATGTTTTAAATTCTAAGCAGACAATTAATATAACTAATTATTTCGATGAAATGTTAGAGCCGATTAAAAATAAATATGATTTGATCGTAATTGACTGCCCTCCTTCTATTCACAAAATTACTGTTTGCGCTTCTTGTTTTGCTACAGAAAATTTAATACCAATCAATGCTGATATTGATTCTTTTGATGGTGTTGTGATGACGGTATCTGAAATTGAAAAAATAGAACGGTCATTTAAAAATTTATTTATGAAGATAAATTATAAAATCATATTTAATAAATATGATGCACGTGAAAAATTAAGCCTTAATATTATGGGATCTATTAGTGAGCGACAAAATCTTAAAGAAAATTTATTACCTATTGTTATTAGAACAAATACAGCATTTAAGAACACAAAAGCTGACGGGGAGTATATTTTTGATGCAAATAAATCTACCGCAAAGGAAGATTGCTTCGCTTTAATCTCCGAACTAACGGGCCTTTCCAATTGGGTAACAAAAGGAAAAGGTTCTTTAGTCAAAGAAGTTGAAGAGACTGTAATCTAATATAGGAATTTTATATGAAGCTTGAAGACATGCTGAATCAGCAAGCTAAACGTGGAATGAAGCAGCAGAAAATTAGAGCTAAAATGCAGTCTTATGATGACTATATTAAGGATGATGCATCTCCTCGGCCTTACAATACACCAAACGTTGTTGATTTGAAGATTGAGTACCAAAGTACAAAAAAGCCTTTAAACGAGATCATGCCATATCAAGATTTAAAAAATGCGATGGAAATAGAAGCGGATCCCATAAAAGGTAGATCCCCTACCTCTGAAGGCAAGACAATAAGTGACGCAAATGCTGCGGCTGATGGAGAATCCATAAGAGACACAAATATCGCAACTGATAGGGAATCTATAAGAGACACAAATGCTGCAGCTGGTGGTGAATCCATAAGAGACACAAATGCTGCAGCTGGTGGTGAATCCATAAGAGACACAAATGCTGCAGCTGATGGGGAATCTATAAGAGACACAAATATCGCAACTGATAGAGAATCTATAAGAGACACAAATGCTGCAGCTGATGGGGAATCTATAAGAGACACAAATATCGCAACTGATAGAGAATCTATAAGAGACACAAATATCGCAACTGATAGAGAATCTATAAGAGACACAAATATCGCAACTGATAGAGAATCTATAAGAGACACAAATGCTGCAGCTGATGGGGAATCTATAAGAGATACAAATATCGCAACTGATAGAGAATCTATAAGAGATACAAATATCGCAACTGATAGAGAATCTATAAGAGATACAAATATCGCAACTGATAGAGAATCTATAAGAGACACAAATGCTGCAGCTGATGGGGAATCTATAAGAGACACAAATGCTGCAGCTGATGGGGAGTCTATAAGAGACACAAATATCGCAACTGATAGAGAATCTATAAGAGACACAAATGCTGCAGCTGATGGGGAATCTATAAGAGACACAAATATCGCAACTGATAGGGAATCCATAAGAGACACAAATGCTGCAGCTGATGGGGAATCCATAAGAGACACAAATATCGCAACTGATAGAGAATCTATAAGAGATACAAATATCGCAACTGATAAAGAATCTATAAGAGACACAAATGCTGCAACTGATAGAGAATCTATAAGAGATACAAATATCGCAACTGATAAAGAATCTATAAGAGACACAAATGCTGCAACTGATTGGGAATCCATAAGAGACACAAATGCTGCAACTGATTGGGAATCCATAAGAGACACAAATGCTGCAACTGATTGGGAATCCATA
>NZ_JBGORX010000016.1:0-15578 GCF_044626755.1 Legionella lytica
TTTAACATAGTCAGCGTGTCCTGGGCAGTCTACGTGCGCGTAGTGTCTTGCAGATGATTCATATTCTACGTGAGCTGTAGAAATTGTAATTCCACGCTCTCTTTCTTCTGGAGCTGCATCAATTTGGTCGTATGCTTTAGCAGTTCCACCAAATTTTTTCGCCATAATTGTAGTAATAGCTGCAGTTAAAGTCGTCTTACCATGGTCTACGTGACCGATTGTTCCCACATTAACGTGTGGCTTCTTACGCTCAAATTTTTCCTTCGCCATTTCAATAACCTCGTTAACTTTTATTGTTTCTTGATAATTGCTTCAGCAATGTTATTTGGAGCTTCAGCATACTTAGAGAATTCCATAGTATATGTTGCTCTTCCTTGGGTAGCAGAACGTAAATCGGTCGAATAACCAAACATCTCTGCAAGTGGTACTTCAGCTCTAACAATTTTACCCGCTGGTGAGTCTTCCATCCCCTGAACTAAACCACGACGTCTGTTAAGGTCACCCATAACATCTCCCATGTAATCTTCAGGAGTAACTACTTCAACACTCATTATTGGTTCGAGTAAAACAGGCTTTGCCTTCAATGCACCTTGTTTGAAACCCATAGAGCCCGCAATTTTGAATGCCATTTCACTAGAGTCTACCTCGTGGAATGAGCCATCAAACAGTGACACTTTAACATCCACTACAGGATAGCCAGCGATAACACCGTTTTGCATTTGCTCTTGAATCCCTTTATCAACTGCTGGAATGTATTCTTTAGGAATAACACCACCAACAATTTCATTGATAAATTCATAACCCTTGCCAGGCTCTTGAGGCTCAATTTTAATCCATACATGTCCGAACTGACCACGGCCACCAGACTGGCGTACGAATTTACCTTCTTGCTCAACAGCTTGTTTTATCGTTTCACGATAAGCTACTTGGGGTTTACCAACATTTGCTTCCACATTAAACTCACGCTTCATGCGGTCAACAATAATTTCAAGATGTAACTCACCCATACCTTCAATGATCGTTTGCCCTGACTCTTCGTCAGTATGAACTCTGAAGGAAGGATCTTCTTGAGCTAATTTACCAAGCGCGATACCCATTTTTTCTTGGTCTGCTTTAGTTCTTGGCTCAACAGCTACTGCAATTACAGGATCAGGGAAATCCATACGCTCCAGAATAACAACATGATCTGGATCACATAAAGTATCACCTGTTGTCACTGTTTTTAAACCTACCGCAGCGGCAATATCACCAGCTCTTACTTCTTTAATCTCTTCACGAGCATTAGCGTGCATTTGTACTATTCGGCCGATACGCTCTCTTTTTTCTTTAACAGAGTTAAACAGCGTATCACCGCTTTTTAGTGTACCAGAGTAAGCACGGATAAATGTTAACGTCCCAACAAAAGGGTCTGTAGCAATTTTGAATGCTAAGGCCGAGAAAGGTGCATCATATTTTGTTGCACGTGTAGTTGGGTCACCAAATTCATCAATACCCTGAACGTCAGGAACATCTACTGGTGAAGGTAGATATTCAATGACCCCATCCAATACAGCCTGCACACCTTTATTTTTAAAGGCTGAACCGCAGAAAACAGGTACAACTTTGTTGCTTACAGTTAAATGGCGTAAAGCATCTTTAAGATCTGTTTCAGAAATTTCTGTGCCTTCAAGATACTTTTCCATTAACTCTTCGCTTGCATCTGCTGCAGCTTCTACGATTAATGCACGGAACTCTTCACATTGAGTTTGCATATTTGCAGGGATATCAACGTATTTAAAGGTCATGCCTTTGCTTTCGTCATCCCACTCAATTGCTTTCATTTTAATTAAGTCAATAACCCCTTTAAACTCTTCTTCTGCACCAATTGGCAATTGAAGAACTACGGGGTTAGCACCTAATCTTTGGCGAATTTGGTCAACAACGCGCAAAAAGTTTGCGCCCATTCTATCCATTTTATTAACGAATACGATGCGTGGAACACCATACTTATTCGCTTGACGCCATACAGTTTCAGATTGAGGCTCAACTCCAGATACGGAGTCAAATACTACAACAGCTCCATCAAGAACACGCAAGGAACGTTCAACTTCAATCATGAAGTCTACGTGTCCTGGAGTATCAATGATGTTAATGCGATGGGGTTGGAACTGTTTATCCATTCCAGACCAAAAGCATGTAACAGCCGCTGAAGTAATGGTAATGCCGCGCTCCTGCTCCTGAACCATCCAGTCAGTTGTTGCAGCACCGTCATGTACTTCACCAATCTTATGAGACATACCGGTATAATACAGCACGCGTTCTGTTGTTGTGGTTTTACCCGCATCAACGTGTGCTGCAATACCTATGTTTCTATATAATTGTAATGGAGTAGACACGGATTACCTCTCTCTTAGTTCCATCTAAAATGCGCAAACGCCTGGTTAGCTTTTGCCATCTTATGAGTATCTTCACGTTTCTTAACTGCAGAGCCTTTACTTTCAAAAGCGTCTGACAATTCACCAGCCAAACGTAGCATCATACCCTTTTCACCGCGTGAACGAGCTGCTTGAACAATCCAGCGCATGCCTAAAGCGATGCTGCGGTCATGTCTTACTTCAACAGGAACTTGGTAAGTAGCACCACCAACACGACGTGAACGAACTTCAACACTTGGCCGAACGTTGTTTAATGCATCTTCAAAGTAACGAAGAACAGGGCTAGAACCAGTAGCGCTTGTAGAACCTGATTCACCGTCTTCATCTGACTTTTTCATTTTCTTGATGCGCTCTTCCATAACAGAAAGTGCACCGTAAATAATTTTCTCAGCAGTTGATTTTTTACCGCTGACCATTAATACATTAATGAATTTTGCTAACAGTTCACTGTGATGTTTAGGATCTGGCAAAATTTCTCTTTTGGGGACTTCTCTTCTTCTAGGCATTTCGATTTCCTACAATCAGTTATTTTTTATCTTTAGGTTTTTTGGTACCGTACTTAGAACGACCTTGTTTACGATCGTTAACACCTGACGTATCTAAACTACCCCTTACTGTGTGATAACGCACACCCGGTAAGTCTTTAACACGACCACCGCGGATTAACACTACAGAGTGCTCCTGGAGGTTGTGGCCTTCACCACCAATGTATGATGAAACTTCAAATCCATTAGTTAAACGTACACGAGCAACCTTACGCATCGCTGAGTTAGGTTTTTTAGGTGTAGTAGTATAAACGCGTGTACACACACCGCGTCGCTGTGGACATGACTCTAGTGCAGGTACGTTACTTTTCTTCTTTACGTCCACACGAGGCTTTCTTACTAACTGATTAATAGTAGCCATTTGTACTTCACTCCGATATTCTCTTGTGATTATTTCGAATGCATAAGGAGGCCGGATTCTATATAGATACGACAGATTTGTCAAGTTTTAATCTGCCGTATCTTAGATCCGAACTAGTGTTCTTGATTATCTGCGTTTAATGCTTCGCTTAACGCATGTTCAACATCACTCGCAGTAACAGTGTGCATTACATGCTCACCAGCTGCAGCCTTAGCTCTTTTTGCCTTCCGGCTTTGATGATAAGCATAACCTGTTCCCGCAGGAATCAAGCGACCAACCATCACGTTTTCTTTTAATCCACGTAAATCATCAACTTTACCACTTACTGCAGCTTCCGTCAGAACTCGAGTTGTTTCTTGGAATGATGCAGCTGAAATAAATGATTCCGTAGCCAAAGATGCCTTAGTAATACCCAATAAAATTGGTGTACCACGAGCAGGCTGTTTTCCTTCCGCAATAAGCCTATCATTTTCTTGCAGCATAGCGCTTTCTTCGATTTGCTCACCAGCCAGGAATTTAGAATCACCAGCAAAAGTAATAACTCGCTTACGTAGCATTTGTCGAACAATTACTTCGATGTGCTTGTCATTAATTTTCACACCTTGTAAACGATATACATCTTGTACCTCGTTAACAATATAATTTGCCAATGCGCCCACACCTAATAAACGTAATATGTCGTGTGGATTGAGTGCACCCTCAGCGATCATTTCGCCACGCTCTACATGCTCCCCTTCAAACACAGAAATATGACGCCATTTAGGTATCAACTCTTCATGACATTGATCTTCGGACACATTGATTATTAGTCGTCGTTTACCCTTAGTTTCCTTACCAAAGTTAACCAATCCAGATACTTCCGCCATAACTGCAGAATCTTTTGGTTTACGCGCTTCAAACAAGTCAGCTACCCGTGGAAGACCCCCGGTAATATCGCGTGTTTTAGAGCGTTCTTGAGGAATACGTGCAATGACATCCCCAATACCTACTAGACCGCCATCTTCAAAGTTAACGATCGCATCTACAGGTAAATAGTATTGTGCAGGAACGTTAGTACCGGCCAAGAAGATATCCTCACCGTTGACTGTTACTAATTTAACCATAGGACGTAAATCACGACCTGCTGCACTACGTTGTTTCGCATCGATAATTACAATATTACTTAAACCGGTTAATTCATCGGTTTGTCTGTTCATGGTCATACCGTCGATTAAGTCAACGAACTTCAAATAACCACTCACTTCTGAAATAACTGGGTGAGTATGTGGGTCCCAAGTTGCAATTACCTGTCCTGCATCAACAGGAGAGTTATCTTGAACCGAAATCACCGCACCATAAGGCAGCTTATAACGCTCACGCTCACGTCCGAACTCATCAACAATAGTTACTTCCCCTGAACGCGATACCGCAACCAGGTTTTTGTTCTCATGAGTTACCGTCTTAATGTTATGTAAGCGAATAACCCCTTTAGTCTTAATTTGAATATTGTTAGCAGCTGTTGCTCTTGACGCAGCTCCCCCAATATGGAAGGTACGCATGGTCAACTGAGTTCCAGGTTCACCGATTGACTGAGCAGCAATAATACCTACAGCTTCTCCCGTGTTTACCAAGTGTCCTCGAGCTAGATCCCTGCCATAACATTTAGCACAGAGCCCAAAGCGGGTTTGACAGGTGATGGGCGAACGAACCATTACTTGGTCCACACTTTGTTTCTCTAACTGTTCAACCCAATCCTCATCCAATAAAGTACCTGCAGTAACCACAGGTTCAGTTTGGTTTGGAATATAAACATCGGCAGCAACCACACGGCCTAATACACGCTCATGTAGTGGCTCAACAATATCACCACCCTCAATAAGAGGTTGCATTAGAATACCAGTATCAATGCCGCAATCATCTTCTGTAATAACAACGTCTTGGGCAACATCAACTAAACGACGAGTCAGATAACCTGAGTTCGCAGTTTTCAATGCCGTATCTGCCAAACCTTTACGCGCACCGTGAGTTGAAATGAAGTACTGGAATACGTTCAAACCTTCACGGAAGTTTGCGGTGATTGGGGTCTCAATGATCGAGCCATCTGGAGCCGCCATCAGACCACGCATACCTGCTAGCTGTCTAATCTGCGCCGCAGAACCCCTCGCTCCCGAATCTGCCATCATAAAGATTGGGTTAAATGATTCTTGGCGTGTTTCGTTGCCTCGAGCATCAGTAACTGCTTCGGTCGCAATTTTGGTCATCATCGATTTAGCGACTAATTCGTTAGTACGCGACCAAATATCGATTACTTTGTTATAACGTTCACCGTTAGTTACCAGACCTGAACGGAATTGCGATTCAATCTCGCGAACTTCATTGTCTGCATGCTCAATAATGCTGGCTTTATCGTCTGGAATCTCCATATCTTCGATACCAATAGATACACCAGAGCGAGTCGCATATTTGAAACCGGTATACATTAGCTTATCCGCGAACATAACAGTTTCTTTTAAACCAAATATACGATAGCAGCCGTCGATCACCTTAGTAATTACTTTCTTAGTCATAGTACGGTTAATTGTGGCAAAAGGCATTCCCTTAGGTAATACTTCAGCAAGAATTGCACGTCCAACTGTTGTTTCTACCAGATGATAGCCCTCTTCATCATTTTCTTTAGCCATACGAATTTTGATTTTCGCATGAATATCAAGATGGTTTGATTCATAGAAGTTCTGCGCTTCTTGAGCACTAACAAATATTTTGCCTTCGCCTAGAGCATTAACTTTTTCACGAGTTAAGTAATACAAACCTAATACTACATCCTGGCTAGGAACAATAATTGGTTCGCCACTTGCTGGTGATAAAATATTGTTTGTAGACATCATTAACGAACGAGCTTCTAACTGTGCTTCTAAAGTTAGTGGAACGTGAACCGCCATTTGGTCCCCGTCGAAGTCCGCGTTATATGCAGTACAAACTAATGGGTGTAATTGAATCGCCTTACCTTCAATTAATACCGGTTCGAATGCCTGAATCCCCAATCTATGTAAGGTTGGTGCACGGTTTAACAGGATAGGATGTTCACGAATAACATCATCTAAAATATCCCATACTACAGACTCTTCGCGTTCAACCATTTTCTTAGCGGCTTTAATTGTTGTAGCTAAACCTCTAAATTCTAATTTACTGAAAATAAATGGTTTAAATAGCTCTAAAGCCATTTTCTTCGGTAAACCGCACTGGTGTAATTTAAGTGTAGGACCTACCACAATTACTGAACGGCCGGAGTAGTCAACACGCTTACCGAGTAAGTTTTGACGGAAACGACCTTGCTTCCCTTTAATCATATCTGCTAATGATTTAAGTGGACGCTTGTTAGTACCAGTAATTGCTCTACCACGACGACCGTTATCTAATAAGGCATCAACTGACTCTTGTAACATACGTTTTTCGTTACGTACGATAATATCCGGAGCATTTAAATCAAGTAGACGCTTCAAACGGTTGTTACGGTTAATCACACGACGATAAAGATCGTTAAGATCTGAGGTCGCAAAACGACCGCCATCTAGAGGAACTAAAGGTCTTAAATCTGGTGGAAGAACGGGCAATACGTCCATAATCATCCACTCAGGTTTGTTTCCTGACTCGTAAAACGCTTCTAATAATTTCAAGCGCTTAGTAATCTTCTTAATCTTAGTTTCAGAGCTAGTTGTAGGTAACTCTTCGCGTAGATTTTTGATTTCATCTTCAAGGCTAACTTGACGTAATAGATCACGGATTGCTTCAGCACCCATACGCGCATCGAATTCGTCGCCGTATTGTTCCATAGCATCAAGATAAGCTTCATCGTTAAGCAATTGACCACGCTCAAGCTCAGTCATACCAGGCTCAACAACTACAAATGCTTCGAAGTAAAGAACACGTTCGATGTCTCTTAAAGTCATATCCAGCAATAAACCAATTCTGGAGGGTAATGATTTTAAGAACCAAATATGCGCAACTGGGCTAGCCAGTTCGATATGTCCCATACGCTCACGACGTACTTTAGCTAATGCCAGTTCAACACCGCATTTTTCGCAAATAACACCACGGTGTTTTAAGCGCTTATATTTACCACATAAACATTCATAATCTTTTACTGGGCCAAACGTTTTAGCACAGAATAAACCATCCCGCTCAGGCTTAAAGGTACGGTAATTGATCGTTTCTGGTTTTTTTACCTCACCATAAGACCAAGAGCGGATTAATTCCGGAGAGGCCAACGCAATTTTAATTGCGTCGAACTCTTCACTTTGCCCTTGTTGCTTGAGAATCCCAAGCAAGTCGCTCATCACTGGAGCTTTTCTCATCGGTTCATTCATAGGATCGTCGTTTAGAGTACTCAAGTCTATGTCTCCAAAAATTGGTTAATCAGTATGTATCGCTGATACGGTTAATCGTGATCTAATTCAATATCAATACCCAGTGCACGAATCTCTTTTAACAATACGTTAAATGATTCTGGCATTCCGGGGTCCATACGATGATCACCATCGACAATATTCTTATAGATCTTCGTCCTACCACCAACGTCATCTGATTTTACAGTCAACATTTCTTGTAATGTATATGCAGCACCATATGCTTCAAGTGCCCATACTTCCATCTCTCCGAAACGCTGTCCTCCAAACTGTGCTTTACCGCCTAGTGGTTGTTGCGTTACCAAGCTATAAGAACCAGTTGAACGAGCGTGCATCTTATCATCAACTAAGTGGTTAAGTTTTAACATGTACATGTAACCAACTGTAACTGGATTATCGAATTTATTTCCAGTTCTACCATCAGTCAATGTAGTCTTACCATCAGGAGATAAACCTGCCAGTAATAACATGCTCTTGATTTCTTCTTCAGAAGCGCCATCGAATACTGGTGTTGCCATTGGCACCCCAGCTCGTAAATTATCTGCCAAACGGAATAACTCTTCTTCATTTAAGCAATCAAGATTAACGCGTT
Organism: Legionella lytica; assembly: GCF_044626755.1. Lineage (GTDB taxonomy): Bacteria > Pseudomonadota > Gammaproteobacteria > Legionellales > Legionellaceae > Legionella > Legionella lytica_A. Next base: position 8,295 of record NZ_JBGORX010000016.1, read on the forward strand.
GTACACCGTCATGGTTATATATTTTGGTTAAGAATGACTTAATTTCATCCGCTGATTGCTTCGTATCTAACAACGCTGCAATCTTATGGCCTAAGCCTTTAGCAGCTAAACCAAGGTGTGTTTCTAGTACCTGACCAATATTCATACGCGAAGGTACGCCTAGTGGGTTTAGTACGATATCAACAGACGTTCCATCTGCCATATGAGGCATGTCTTCAACAGGTACAACAATAGAGATAACCCCTTTGTTACCATGTCGACCTGCCATCTTATCACCAGGTTGAATTCTACGCTTAACCGCTAGATATACTTTAACGATCTTTAATACGCCAGGCGCTAAGTCATCACCTTGAATGATTTTCTTACGGCTGTCGTTAAAACGTTTTTCCATCTCTTTAGACAACATTTCAAGTTGCTTTGAAAGCTGTTCTAATTGCTGGCTTATCGCATCATTATCTAAACGAATATCAAACCATTTTTGTCTTTCAACTTTATCCAAGTATTCTTGAGTTACAGTTGAACCTGGTTTTAAGCTAGCTGGACCGCCGGTTGCTACTTTATCAAGAATTAAATTAGCGACACGATGGTAAATGTCTTCTTCGCGGATTCTGCGCTCATCCACTAAGTCTTTCCGCACACGAGCTAAATGCTCTTCTTCAATGCTTTTCGCACGAGCATCTTTATCTAGGCCGTCACGAGTAAATACTTGTACGTCAATTACGGTACCGTTCATCCCGGAAGGAACCCGTAAAGATGAATCTTTAACGTCAGAAGCTTTTTCACCGAAGATTGCACGTAATAATTTCTCTTCAGGTGTAAGTTGTGTTTCACCCTTGGGTGTTACTTTGCCTACAAGAATATCACCTGCTTTAACTTCAGCACCGATGTATACAACCCCAGCCTCGTCCAGATTAGATAATGCAGACTCACCTACGTTTGGAATATCAGCAGTAATCTCTTCTGTGCCTAACTTAGTATCACGAGCAATACAAGTTAACTCTTCAATATGAATAGTAGTAAAACGATCTTCTTGGACAATACGCTCAGAAATAAGAATCGAGTCCTCGAAGTTGTATCCGTTCCAAGGCATAAATGCTACAAGCAAGTTTTGACCTAATGCTAACTCACCCATATCCGTACAAGGACCATCAGCGAGGATATCACCACGTTGAATTAAATCACCAGTATTTACGATTGGTCTTTGGTTAATACATGTATCTTGGTTTGAGCGGAAGTATTTAGTTAAGTTATAAATATCTACCCCAGTCTCACCAGCAGTTGTTTCGTCATCATTAACACGAACTACGATACGGGATGCATCAACTAAGTCAATTACTCCACCACGTTTAGCAACAACAGAAACTCCAGAGTCAGAAGCAACAATGCGCTCCATTCCAGTTCCAACTAAAGGTTTCTCCGAGCGCAAAGTGGGTACTGCCTGACGTTGCATGTTTGAACCCATTAACGCACGGTTCGCATCATCATGCTCTAAGAATGGAATTAACGAAGCAGCTACAGAAACGATCTGCTTTGGCGAAATATCCATGTAGTTAATTTTATCAGGAGTAGTTAATGAAAACTCATTCTGATGTCGGCAAGGAACTAAGTCCGCAAGGATGTTGCCATTCTCATCTAAAGCAACACTCGATTGTGCAATGTATTGGTCTACTTCTTCAATTGCAGACAAGTATTCAATATCATCCGTTACACGACCATCAATTACTTTACGGCAAGGGGTTTCAATGAAACCGTAATCATTGGTTCTTGCGTAAACTGATAGAGAGTTAATCAATCCAATGTTTGGACCTTCAGGTGTTTCAATTGGGCATACGCGGCCATAGTGAGTGGTATGTACGTCACGAACCTCGAAACCTGCGCGTTCACGCGTTAAACCACCTGGGCCTAATGCTGATACACGACGCTTATGCGTAACCCCTGATAATGGGTTAACCTGATCCATGAACTGAGACAACTGGCTTGAACCAAAGAACTCTTTGATCGCTGCAGATACTGGCTTCGCGTTAATTAAATCTTGCGGCATTAAGTTTTCAGATTCAACTAAACTGAGACGCTCTTTAACTGCACGCTCAACACGAACTAAACCAACTCGGAATTGGTTTTCAGTCATTTCACCAACACTTCGTACACGACGGTTACCAAGATGGTCAATATCGTCGACCATGCCAATACCATTACGAATGTCAATAAGCGTCTTAATTACTGCCATGATGTCTTCTTTGGTCAATGTTCCAGGACCATCATCATTTTTTCTGCCTACACGGCGATTAAACTTCATACGCCCAACAGCAGACAGGTCATAGCGCTCATCAACAAAGAATAAGTTTTTGAATAAAGCTTCAGCCGCTTCTTTAGTTGGTGGCTCACCAGGACGCATCATGCGGTAGATTTCTACCAGCGCTTCTAATTGACTTGAAGTGGGGTCAATTTTGACCGTATCAGAAATATAAGAACCATGATCTAAATCATTGGTATAAATCATATCGAACTGATGAATACCATGAGAAGCCATTTTATCTAACAACTCATCGGTTACTTCATCATTTGCTTGCGCTACGACTTCACCAGTCAGGGTGTCAATGATGTTTTTAGCTAATGTTTTGCCAACCATATAATCTCTAGGTACCACGAGATCTTGCATTTGGCTTTTTTCCATTTGCTTAATATGACGAGCTGTAATTCTTCTGCCCTGCTCAACAATTAGTTCACCCGTTTCAGGTACAAGAATATCAAATGAAGCAATCTCACCTCTCAAACGCTGTGGTATCAGTTCAATATGATACTCACCATTTTTGAGATGGCAGTTGGTTATTTCAAAGAATTCGCTCAGGATGTCTTCAGTTTCGTATCCTAATGCTCTTAGTAAGATACTAACCGGCAGCTTACGTCGTCTATCAATACGAACATAAACGCAATCTTTAGGATCAAACTCAAAATCAAGCCACGATCCACGATAAGGGATAATGCGTGCTGAATAAAGTAATTTACCTGATGAATGAGTTTTACCTTTATCATGCTCAAATATAACACCAGGTGAACGATGTAACTGTGAAACCACAACACGTTCAGTACCATTCACAACGAATGTACCTACATCAGTCATTAGAGGGATTTCACCCATGAATACATCTTGTTCTCTAATATCTTTAATTGGCTTAGGCTCTTCGCTTGCGTCTTTATCCAGAACAACAAGTCTTATCTTAACCCGTAACGGTGCAGAATAGGTTAAACCACGTAACTTACACTCGCGAACATCGAATGCGGGCTCGCCCAGCTTATAACCAACATATTCAAGTCGTGCATTACCAGAAAAACTTTCGATAGGAAATACAGAAGAAAATGCAGCATGTAATCCTGTATTAAAGTGTTGACTTAATTTGCTATCGGCCTGAAGAAAATCTCTATAGGATTTAAGTTGAATTTCAAGCAGATTTGGTATCGCCATTTTATCGGCTTGGGTACCAAAGCTCTTGCGAAATCGTTTTTTCTCAGCATGCGAATATTGAGGTTTAGCTTCTGCAACGGCCATGGTGGTTCCTCTGTAAATTATTGATGACTTTCAAACACGTAAACCCAGCCATGAAAACATGGCTGGGTTTAATCTCATAGATACAACTATATTATTTAACTTCTACTGTAGCACCAGCTTCTTCAAGAGACTTCTTGAGGTTAGCAGCTTCATCTTTAGATACAGCTTCTTTAATTGTTGAAGGAGCACCTTCTACTAAGTCTTTAGCTTCTTTCAAGCCTAAACCTGTAATTTCACGAACCGCTTTAATTACGTTAACTTTGTTAGCGCCAAAGCTAGTCATAACTACGTTGAATTCAGTTTGCTCTTCAGCAGCAGAAGCAGCAGCAGCTGGAGCAGCAACTGCAACAGCAGCAGCGGCAGCAGAAACATTGAATTTCTCTTCCATTGCTTCGATTAGTTCAACAACTTCCATAACAGACATGTTTGCTATGGTATTTAAAATTTCGTCTTTAGACACAGCCATTACTAGCTCCTGATTTAAAAAAAATTAATTAATGATTAAAGGATTAACCTGCTTTTTTGTCTTTTACTGCTGCTATAGTTCTCACTAACTTAGCGTGAGGCTCAGCAAGAGTTCTAACAAATTTCTCAACTGGCGCTTTCATTACATACATCAACTTAGCAATTGCTTCATCCTTAGTCGGTAAGCTTGCAACTGCGTCAATTTGACTTGCTGCGTATACTTTTCCGCCTACTGATAATGCTTTGACTTCAAGTTTGTCGAAGGTCTTAGCAAAATCTTTAAGTAGACGTGCAGCATCGCTGGGCGCGTCCATAGATAAAGCAACGAACAACGGACCAACAAGCATGTCACTCAAGCACTCAAACTCAGTGTCTTTAAATGCTCTACGAGTTAAAGTATTTCGTACAACTCGAAGATAGACACCAGCTTTACGCGCTTCAGTGCGTAATTGCGTCATTTGATTAACAGTTAAACCACGATAATCAGCAACAACTGCGGAAATAGCTTTAGAAGCGACTTCAGCCACCTCTTCAACTACTGCTTTTTTTGCAGCTAAATTTAATGTCACGTTACTGACCTCCTAATGTAAACAAATCTCAAGGATTTGCCAGTTATGGTGGCCGCCTCTTTTAAATGGAGCCGGTTCACCGTCTGCGCAGGAAATTAAGCCGAGGCTCCTGCGGTCTTCGACGGCATGGAACCAAATCTATGCCGTGAATTCTTAAAAATGGGTGGACATTTTACACAGGTAAAGATGAAATATCAATAGGTAATCCAGGACCCATAGTTGTAGATAAAGAAATTTTCTTCAGGTATTGACCTTTAGATGAAGATGGTTTTGCTTTTTTCAAGTCACTAATTAAAGCAACAATGTTTTCTAGCACATCTTCAGCTGCGAAATCTGCTTTACCAACTGAACAATGGATAATACCATTTTTGTCAGTTCTATAACGTACCTGACCAGACTTAGCATCTTTAACTGCTACTTCTACGTTTGTAGTAACAGTTCCAACCTTAGGGTTAGGCATCAAACCTCTTGGACCAAGAACTTGACCTAATTGACCTACGATTCGCATTGCATCTGGAGTTGCAATAACAACGTCGAAGTCCATTTTACCCGCTTTAATTTGCTCCGCTAAATCTTCAAAACCAACAATATCAGCACCAGCGTCTTTTGCTTTAGTTGCATTATCGCCTTGAGCGAATACAGCAACACGAACTACTTTACCAGTACCCTTTGGCAGGTTAGTAGATGAGCGAACAACTTGGTCAGATTTACGAGGATCAACCCCTAAGTTAACACTGATATCTAAGCTTTCACGAAATTTTGCTGAAGCAAATTGCTTTAATACAGCAACAGCATCGCTAACAGTATATAAATGATTTGGCTTAACTACTGTTGCAATATTCTTTTGTTTCTTAGTTACTTTTGCCATGGTGACCCCTTATTCTAAACCTTCAACTTCAATACCCATGCTACGCGCAGTACCTGCAATACTTCTAACTGCTGCGGCTAAATCTGCTGCAGTTAAATCAGGTGCCTTAAGCTTCGCGATTTCTTCAAGTTTACTGACGTGAAGTTTAGCCACTTTCTTAGTGTTAGGTGTACCACTTCCACTTGCAATACCTGCAGCTTTCTTCAATAGTACTGAAGCTGGAGGGGTCTTAGTGATAAAGGTAAAGCTGCGATCACTATAAACTGTAATGACAACAGGAATAGGTAAACCTTGTTCCAACTGTTGTGTTGCAGCGTTAAATGCTTTACAGAATTCCATGATATTCACACCACGTTGACCTAATGCAGGACCAACTGGTGGACTTGGGTTCGCCTTACCGGCAGGAATTTGTAACTTAATATATGCTTCTACTTTTTTTGCCATCTTTACTCCTTACGGGTCAAACACTAGTTTCAGTAACAAATTAACTTTGTCACCTCAATATCTAGCTCCCCAGTTTTACAAAAAAAGCCTGGCCAGCACCCTACCGTAGACTTAAAGCCTACAGTAAAAAATGCTGGTCTAGGCACTTACAAACTAAGTCTTTTCAACTTGACTAAATTCAAGCTCAACAGGAGTAGAACGTCCAAAAATAAGAACCGCCACTCTTAGTCTGTTTTTCTCATAGTTAACTTCTTCAACAACACCGTTAAAGTCAACAAATGGTCCTTCTTTAACCCTGATAACTTCACCAGGCTCAAAGAGTATTTTAGGTCTAGGTTTAGTAACCCCGTCTTCAACACGTTGCATAATTGCACGTGCTTCTTTATCAGTAATTGGTGTAGGAGTCTGACTGGTTCCGCCAATAAAGCCTAATACACGAGGAATCGCACGAATCATATGCCAAGTTTGATCATCCATAACCATGTTTACTAAAACATAGCCAGGGAAGAACTTGCGTGTACTTTTGCGCTTTTGCCCGGAACGCATTTCAACAACTTCTTCAGAAGGAACTACAACTTCACCAATTTTATCTTGTAAATTGTGGTGTACTGCACGAGACAAAATTTCGCGCATAACAAAATTCTCATAACCTGAATAGGCATGTACTACATACCATTGCTTTGACTTCTGCTCTTCCACCGAATTCACCCTAAATGAGTTATTTTAGCAATTGCCCACATCATTAGTGAATCTATTCCCCAAAGAATAAATCCAGTTAATGTAACCATAACAATAACAATTGTTGTTGTCTGTATCGTCTCTTGACGTGTAGGCCAAACAACTTTCAGCAATTCAATTTTTGACTCTTGCGCAAATTGATAAACTTGTTTGCCTGTGGTTGTTAGGTAAGCAAAAAACATAGACAGTAAGAACCATCCCAGCCATACCATAGACTGAACTGGCCCTGAAAAAGTGTAATAGTAGGTGCAAAAGAATGCGCCAGCCGTCAGTAAAGCCACAGCTAGCCAAGATAAAATATCTTTTGTCTTATTTGGATTTTCGTTTGAACTTTTCATATTCACTTGTAGTTGGCAGGCCAGGAGGGAATCGAACCCCCAACCTGCGGTTTTGGAGACCGCCACTCTGCCAATTGAGCTACTGGCCTAAATTTACTTGGCATGCGTCATCGTAAACGCATGCCAACATTTCACCCTTACTCTATAATTTTCGCAACAACACCAGCGCCCACTGTACGGCCACCTTCACGAATTGCGAAACGCAAACCTTCATCCATCGCAATAGGAGCATGTAGGTTAATTACTAATTGTACGTTATCGCCTGGCATTACCATTTCAACACCTTCCGGCAAGTCGCAAGTACCTGTTACGTCG
>NZ_JBGORX010000017.1:0-12039 GCF_044626755.1 Legionella lytica
TGGTTTTAATATTAGGAAAAATCGCTTTTAATGCGGCACGGCTCATTGGTTCCATTTGCGCAATCTCGGACTCACTTAAAGTAATTGTTTCTATATTAGGAAGAGAGTTTCTTAATTTATTTAGCTCCTCTAAAGGTAACTGGTCAAGGTAATTACCGCTCAAATGAAGAGAACTCACGCTGGCCGGGAGGGCTACAAAGGCTTGCGCTAACTCAGCACCGCTTTTGTTGCCAAGAGAGTTTTCACTCACATCAAGAGAATTCACACTGGCCGGGAGGGCTGCAAAGGCTTGCGCTAATTCAGCACCGCTTTTTAGGTCAAGAGAATTGTAACTCACATCAAGAGAACTTACGCTGGCTGGGAGGGCTGCAAAGGCTTGTGCTAATTCATCACCGCTTTTGTTGCCAAGGGAATTGAATCTCAAATTAAGTGAGCTGACACTGGCTGGGAGGGCTGCAAAGGCGTGCGCTATTTCCGCACCATTTTTTAGATCAAGGTTATTAAGATTGTATGTGTGCTGCATCAAATGCTCCTACGCTAATGATTAATATTAATTACCATTTATATCGAAATAGAATGATTCATTTTGCTCTTGGGCTAATGAGAAATTAAGTATGTGGGCAGGCTAATCACAGCCTTTATAAATCTTTTATGAGTCGAGCCCGTGATTGACACGCGATTCTCTGATTAATTTTAACACTGTAGTGGCAAATAATAACCATTTTGTGTTGGTTTTGGGAATGCTCTCCCTTGGAAATTAATTTATTCCCAAATGGAAATTTTGGTGATGCTACCACGATCAAAGACCCTTTCCGGGTATTAAGGTATGCTAATCTTTTCTGAGCATATGATCTCCCTCAATGTTAGATAATGCGCCATCAGTGGAGTGAACTGTTTACGGCGGTCATGATTATGCCGTTTACTAATTGTTTCTTCGGGAATTTCTCTGGAGGGAAATATATTTTAATGACATACCACGTGTCCGAAGATAATTGAATGCAAGACGCACGGAACAGAATTAATTGTCGGATATATAGGGATTTTGCGTGAATATTTTGGAATACACAAAAATAGCATTAATCTTACCCCAAGTGAGGCCCCTATTAGACCTCATTACTCCGAAACGCATGCCACTACCGCCCCGATTAATATCCGAAGGGATAAAGAAATAATCATTAGAACTTTTTTCTTTTGTTTTTAACATTTACTTATCAACGATACTAAACTTTTATGGCAGGTTAGGCATCAATAAAATGATGCCCTGAATAAGATTTAAATGGGTAAATCTCTTTCCCAGAACCGTATTTTTCGACAAGAAGAGAGGAACTCATTTATATCAGATATTGAATTAATAGAATGGAAACCCTTATCCAACTTTAAAAGAGGATTTTTTATTAATATTTTTTCTAAGCTTACGTTAAAGCCAACGAACTTAAAATTAGAGAAGGCGTCTAAAATAAACTCATTGACTTTTATACTTGTTAATAATTTATCTTCTTCATTCAGGAGAAGTACAATTGCATCAAATAATACTGATGGAGCTCCACCAATTTTTTCTTGTGCAGGTATATGGCTCCCATCATTTAAAGTGACACCTCCTATAGTAGGACAAATCACCGTGAATACAGCCTCTTCATTTGCAATCTTTTGGATTAAGTTATTAAATAACTTTGCATCAGCTTGCTCTCCAACGATTATACCTAAATGTCTTCCTTTTAATGTGTTGGGATTATTTTTCAATATGCTGAGCTTATCTGAGATCGGAAGTTCTAGTGTTGGTTTAGCAGCTTGGCATGCGGCCGGTAATTTTTCCAAACCTAATCCTTGCGCAACCTTCGTTGCAAGTTCTTTATCAATATTTAATAAATGAGCGACCATTCGAGCTCGAATTTCTTCAATCGTCACCTTACTAAGTTCAAAAATTAAGGCATTAATTAGATGTTGTTGCTCTACAGGGTTTTGGCTTATATAAAATTGTCTAGCCTGGCTATAATGATCGGCAAATTTTTCCGGCCTCACCCTTAATTTGCTATCCTCTATTTGGTGTGGATAGGATTTAAAACCTAAACTAGGATTTTCCGCAGGTCCCTCATTAAAGGAGTTAGGATTATAATTTACTCTCCCTTTAGAATTATAAAAGGCCATATGACCATCTTGTTGAAAATTAGCAAAGGGACATTTAGGAGCATTAATTGGAAGATGAGTAAAATTTGGACTCCCTAGGCGCTTTAATTGCGTATCTAAATATGAAAAATTTCTTCCCTGTAACAAGGGATCATTGGTGAAGTCTATACCGGGGACAATATTTTGAGTACAAAACGCAACTTGCTCTGTTTCAGCAAAAAAATTATCCACACATCTATCTAGCACTAAGCGCCCTACTTTGATTACAGGGATTTCTTCTTCGGGTATAATTTTGGTTGCATCAAGTACATCAAAAGGAAATTGTTCGCAAAATTCTTCATCAAAAATTTGTAGTCCTAGTTCCCATTCAGGAAAATTTCCACTATTTATAGAATTCCATAAATCCCGTCGATGATAATCCGGATCAGCACCGTTTATTTTTACTGCTTCATCCCAACGCACAGATTGAACCCCAAGTTTTGGTTTCCAATGAAATTTGACAAAATGGGACTTCCCTTTTTTATTAATCAAACGAAACGTATGTACCCCAAATCCCTCCATAAATCGAAAAGAACGGGGAATAGTCCTATCCGACATAATCCACATCACCATATTCATACTTTCAGGGGTTAATGAAATGAAATCCCAAAAAGTGTCATGCGCTGTTTGAGCCTGAGGAAATCCCCTATCTGGTTCTTCCTTTGCCGCGTGGATAATATCGGGAAATTTAATTGGATCTTGAATAAAGAATACAGGAATATTATTACCTACCAGATCCCAATTCCCTTCTTTAGTATAAAGCTTAACTGCAAATCCTCGCACATCTCTTGCCAAATCCATTGAACCTTTATTTCCAGCTACTGTAGAAAAACGAACAAAAGCAGGTGTTTTTTCACCTTCATTCTGAAAAATATTTGCAGAAGTAAAATTTGCTAATGATTTATAGTTTTCAAAATAACCGTGAGCGCCAAAGCCTCGAGCATGAACCACCCTCTCAGGGATTCGCTCATGATCAAAATGGAAAATTTTTTCCCGAAAAACAAAATCTTCCATTAATGTAGGACCATTTCCACCAAGTCTTAATGTATTTTGATCATCGGAAATCGGCATTCCCTGCTGAGTTGTCAATACGGGAGTACCCTTTTCTGCAACACGATGAACATCTCCACCAACGTCCTGCACCAATACTTCATCTTTTAACTTTATTTTATTAAAATTTTTCCTTTTATTAGTCATGAATATCCCTATCAGTTTGAAATGAATATGGAAATTTAGTGTGGGTTAACTCAATTAATTTTACAAGTTTTTGCTCTCGTAAAGAGGTGATCCATATATCATAGGTATTTATGACAATATTATTTATATTTCCAGTAAATTGATAAATTTAAGATCAGTCATTGAATTCAATATATAATCCTCATTAGTATTATTAAAAATAATTTACTATTCTTTAATATAAATATACGTTAAATATAATTAATCTAAGGAAAGCAATGAAAAAATTAATAGTTTCTTTCTGTCTCATTTTTTTGATAAATCTGACAGGTTGTAATTCTGAGAATAATGATAAACCCAATCCACATGGCGAATCAGCCCCGGAACAAAAATAATTAAAAGTTAGAAAGGTAATCCAATTGTTTTTGGCTAGATGTTTAATTCAGAATAACTCGCCACTATTTTAGATATTTTATTAATGTTTAAACACTTTTTATCTGAAGTAAAAGGGTAATCCTCCCCTTCTTACTCGAAGCTAAAGTAGAGGCTTATCCATTTCAAACACTCTAAATAATTGACTCGAGGAAAAGAGTAACTCCGAGTAATTTCAATTTCTTTAAAAACTCTAAAATCTGAAATAAAGGTGTTATGAACAATAGAAAAGCGTATCAGTCATATTAAATTTCCCTACTGGAGCCGCTCCATTAGCTTTGCCAAATTAATTGGTGACTTCTTAGGGCTACCTCAGTAGCCCTGTTTCCTCAAATCAGTGAGCTTTCCCAAGCTTGTTTCATTTTACCTTTATCTCTTCCCATTTTCTTGAAAGATATCTTTATGGAAAATAATCACACAATATGAAGAATGCTAACACGGACACCCAGTAACTAGGCAATAAAATATTTCCTGACAATCTCCATACTTATCATTGAATCTAAGTATAGGCCAATTTTATTATACACCCACCGCGTATCTCTCAGCGAAAACTTCCTAATATGAGCAAGGGCTCTCAAGTTGTCTATAATTACCGTGAGAGACTTTTCTTTACTTTTAGCCTCGAACCTTTAGGAAAATCGGTATATGTATAGATACTCGCGTGTCTCTATGCCGGTTAATATAGGGAGCTCATAATGAATTTAAGTTTACTACTGTTAATCATTATTCTACTTGCAGTATTACCTACCTGGCCTTACAGCAGTGGATGGGGATATTACCCCAGTGGTGGGGTAGGAATAATACTCATCGTCCTCATTGTTGTTTTACTTACCCGAGGTGGCCCTTAACATCTGAGGAAAATAGCCAGCAGGATATCTTTTAAGTCTTAGATTTTAGTAACTGAAGAACGAGGTTCACTTCAATGCGATTGGACTTCTCGTTCTTCTCCTAACGCTTAATAAATTCATAATATTTGAGGAAGATTATAATGAAAAAACTTATGATAGGCATGGTTCTTATTGGATGTGGTTCTCCTGGGTTTGCAGAGAGTGTCATTAATACTCAAACCAATTCCTGGAAAAGTGTACCCATTACCGTAGATGAAGATAATAAAACCTATACTACTTCAAAAGGATATTTAATGCCCGAGGGCAATTATTACTATACCTTCTCTGGGTATCGTTGTCTTATGAACAAGACTGAGGGTGGTGGTGAAGAGCCTTTAGTATTAAAACCCGTAAATGCCGGAGATAAGGAAATATATTGTTACAAGGCGGATTAGCTCTGATTAACAGGGATATAAATTTAAACGTTTTATGATGCGAACTGGTGGGAAAACTGGTTCATTACATTCTAAAAGCAAGGAATTGACCAAAAAAGGAGTACGTTATGGACGCACAAAAAGACATACATATAACCACCGAAGTATTTAAGACCCCTGAGGCTGCCGAAAAAGCATATCAAGAAGCCCTTGATGCCGGTTATGCTCCACAAGATATCACTGTGCTGATGTCAGAGGACTCTAGAAATAAATACTATAATTCGGTTCTCGTTAAGGAGGGGTCTAAAGCCTCTGAAGGACTGGCAGTGGGAGGAGCTACCGGTGCTGCTTTAGGAGGAATTGTAGGCGCATTAGCCGCCTTAGGCACTAGTTTACTCATACCAGGATTAGGTCTTGTTGTGGCAGGCCCTATTGCAGCAGGATTAGCAGGGGCAGGAGCAGGAGGCATTACCGGTGGATTGGTAGGCTCTCTAATAGGCTGGGGGATTTCTGAAGATAAGGCGAAGGTGATTGAAACAGAAATTCAATCGGGTGGTATTATTTTAGGGGTCAACGAAACATTACCTGAGAAGGATTTGTCTACACGTTGGGAAAAATATCGTAACTCCTAACTGTGCTATGCTACCAGTTTTTAAGCTGGTAGCATTTTCCTTAGTATTCCATTCACCTATGGGGCGCTCAATTCCCAAAAGTCTCAATAAATTTTTTTGAAGAGCGTAATTTATCTTTTAAGGATTCCATTTCTTCAACTAACAATTCTGCTTTAGTATCAGAAATAATTTTTCTTCCATCTTCAAACAAAGTTGTTTCCTCATCCTCAACATGATGTTCTACTATGTGGATAAGTTTTCCTATATTAATTAACCATTGGCTTTCAGTTTCTGATTTATCTACAGCTTTGAGTGCTTTTTTTATTTCTTTGTGTTCCTCCTCCCCATGCTCAGCATCTTCCTTCCCTTTTGCCCGCTTTTCTAAAGCTTTATAAAAAGTATCTCGTTCTGGATCGGCATGTAACTCAAGTTCTTTCTTCACCTCTATAAATAATCGCTTTCTTTCTTCGGAATCTTGGGAATCGATAATCTGTTTAAAGAGTTTTGAAACGCTCAAATGATCTTTATGCAAATAGTTATATATGTCCATATTATGCTCCTATTAACTTAATCGTAACTCCTAGATAGAGACTTGGAAACAATCATACAAAAGCATCTTAATCAGCTTTACCCGCAGCGGGCAATTTTGCTATTGCTCCGAAGATTTCCTTTTAAATAAACTATAATTAAACAAAGTGCCCTGTTTATTATAGATTACAGCGCTGGTTTCAACATTTATAATGAATAAGGGAAGATCTCTTGAAATAACTTAAGGGTGGTTTTGATGGAACAAAATGATGAAATTGAACTTGAAAAAGAATATGGGGCATTAGCAATTGCACATAAATTACGACGAATTGCAGATGCGATTGAACAAAATAAAGGTTTTCAAATACAAATAAATAAACAGCGCATTTATGTCCCCGTAGATCCCCATGTAGACTTTGAATATGAAGAGGCAGATAAGGAATGCGAGCTCGAAATTGAAATTAAATGGAAAAAATAAAATCTCTGGCTTAACACAGAATGACTACCAAAAGGCTCAGTGCCAAATAACCTATTCCACTGAGGATTGAGCCAAATTCAACTCTCTTATTATCCTAATACTAATTAAAATTGAAAGTTATTCGTATAGGTTCTTCTTTTTAAGAAATTACTAGAAGTAACTTAAACTCACTCAAAAATATTGATCTCTATATTAAAGATTATAAACTCCAGCGAGCACTGAAGAATAGCTTCCTCCAATACCTTTTATAAGAAGCGAGAAGCTTTACATACCTCCGTCTATCAAGTAACTTAGGGTCAGGTTATTCCATTACATAAATAAAATAGAAACATACGCTTACTCTTTCCAAAAATACCTAAATGAAAATTAAGGAAGAGTTAAATACCTTTCTAAACGTAACCTGAGAAATGAATCTCTTAATAATTTAAAAGGACTTAGCTAATTGTTTATAATTAATACCCAAGTATTAAAAGGACCTAACTACTGGTCTAACTATAGAAAAAAACTGATTGTTTTCACTATTGATATTGAACAATATGAAGAGCTGCCCAGTAATCTTATAGAACATTTTAATGAAAATCTTATTAAGCTACTTCCAAGTTTAAATACCCATCGTTGTTCGCCTGGGATTCCTGGGGGATTTATCCTGAGATTAAATGAGGGAACTTGGTTAGGTCATATAATAGAGCATGTCGCTTTAGAATTACAAACACTTGCAGGAATGGATTGTGGGTTTGGTCGGACCTACGGTACCTCTAATCCCGGTGTATACCACGTAATATTCAGTTATGAGCATGAAGAGGCTGGGCTTTATGCAGGTAAAGCAGCCTTTAATCTAGTGAAACAGCTCGCAGCAGGCCAGGAGTACACGGAATTAGAAGATAATATTGGTGTTCTTCAACGCATGGCCCAACAAGCGCAATTAGGCCCCAGCACCGCCTCTTTAGTTAATGAGGCTAAATTAAGAAACATTCCATTTAAAACATTCCCTAACAGCTCACTGGTGGTATTTGGCCAGGGCTGTTATCAGAAATCCATATGGGCTGCTGTTTCTTCCGAAACAAGCGCTATTGGAATGGATATGGTCAGCGATAAAGAATTAACAAAAATAGTTTTAGAAAATCAGTGTATTCCCGTGCCCCATGGCACAACCGTTTGCTCTTTAGAAGAGCTAGATAACGCATTGGAAGTACTTTCATTTCCTTTAGTTATCAAACCTTTTAATGGCAATCATGGTAGAGGTGTATTAACAAATATTCTTACGCGGGAAAAAGCGTTATTAGGCTATGAATTGGCAAAAAAAATCTCCCGAAAAGTGCTCGTGGAGGAATACATTCGAGGTAATGATTACCGCTTTTTAGTAGTTAATTATAAAGTAGTTGCAGTTGCTAAACGAACGCCCGCCTGCATTGAGGGGGATGGTGTTCAAACGATTAAAGAACTTATTGCGAAAGTTAATTCAGACCCTAACCGCGGTAAAGGTCATGGAAATGTTTTAACTAATATTGAGATTGATGAAGAAACAACTAATCTTTTGAGCGAAAAGGGACTGTCATTAGACACAATACTTCCCGAATCAAAAATACTTTTCTTAAAAAGTACGGCTAATTTAAGCACTGGAGGTACAGCGACTGATGTTACCGATTTGGTGCACCCTTTAAATATGCATTTGGCACAACGTATTGCACGTAGTGTAAATTTAGATATCTGTGGCATCGATATCATATCGGAAGGAATCAATCAACCGATTCAAAAATATAATGGCGCTGTGATTGAGGTAAATGCTGGTCCCGGACTTCGTATGCATTTACAACCGTCACTAGGTCGAAGCAGGAATGTAGCAGCACCCATTTTAGATATGCTCTATCCGCCCGAGAGTAAAAGCACTATTCCTATTGTGGCAGTGACAGGTACGAACGGCAAAACTACAGTTGTTCGATTAACCGCTTTTTTAGCACAAAATGCAAAACTTAGTGTAGGGTATACAACCACAGAAGGCATTTATGTTAATGGGACGTTAATTTTTGCCGGTGATTGCAGTGGTCCTAAAAGCGCAAAAGCCATATTGGCAGAGCCGAACGTTAACTTTGCTGTTTTAGAATGCGCCCGTGGAGGAATATTACGCTCAGGTTTAGCGTTTGATGAATGTGACATCAGCATTATTACCAATGTATCTTGCGATCATTTGGGATTAAAAGAAATTAATACTCTTGAAGAGTTAGCTCAAGTTAAAGCCGTGGTAGCGAGAAGCACGAAAAAAAATGGCTACTGCATTTTAAATGCTGAAGACGATTTAGTGTATGCTCTAAACACAGAGCTTTCGTGTGCTGTTGCATTATTTTCTGTAAAAAATACCCACCGAATTCAAAATCATTGCAAAGTACACGATGGATTAGCATGTTATATCGAAAATGACTTCATTGTCGTTCAAAAAGGAATTACCAAAACCCTAATAGCTTCCCTTTCCCACATACCGCTTGCATTCAAGGGGTATGCAAGTGCAATGATTAAAAACATACTTCCCTCGGTTCTCGTGGCTTATGTATCTAAATTCTCTTTAGCAGACATCCAGGAAGGACTGTATAATTTTCACCCTACTCCAGAAAATTTACCCGGGAGAATGAATCTATTTACATTTGATACGATTCAACTGATGTTGGATTATGCTCATAATGAAGCGGGGTATTTAGAGTTAAAAACTTACTTAAATACTCTGAAAAATAAACAGCGTGTGGGCATTATAAGTGTATCTGGGGATAGAAGACCTATAGATATGCAAAACGTGGGCTTCTGTGCAGCCGACTTATTTGATGAAATTATCATTACTCATCCAGAAGATACTCGGGGAAACACAAAGGAAAATATCACTCATGAACTGATGACAGGAATAAACAATTCAGGCAGAACCCCGCGAGTTGAGATTATTTCGAATGAATATCTAGCGGTTCAAACAGTACTAAAGCGAGCAAAGAGCGATACTTTTATTTTTTATACGCCAGAAAACGTCTTTGAGGCCATTGAGTTTGTAAAAGGGTTACAAAAAGAGCTGGCTATTGCCTAGTCAAGACGCGCTGTAGGTGGAGGAGGTTCTCCTTGAGATTCTCGCATTTTTGGAAGAAAATCCGTAAATAGCGTTATAAAGAGGACCACCTCTTGCCTTCTTTGAAGGCAAGAGTTTATTTTATTTATGAGGTTTTTCTGGTCTTTTTTTATCGTCTTGGGAAAGATTTGTTTGTTTCTTGGTGGTAGCTTTTGTGGAATGCTCCCCACCTTTAATTCGGGACTCTTGGGTTGAACTAGGTCCTTTCCCACCATTTTTAGTTTGATTATGCATTATTAAATCTCCTTATAAGTTTCTTATCAGTGTTCCTTCATGCATGAAGCACAGTTAAATATGGCCCACAATTAGTCACTTCGCAAGAAAATAAAACACATGACTAGAGTAACATAAGAAAAATAAAGGAAATTCATCCTTTTTTAATTTCAAAAGCTTTTTGTAAGCTTATTCGAGACATTTCTCTTAAAATGACTTCTGGGCTTGTGAAAAACAAGTGCTCTACCTTAAGAAGATAAATCACGCAATAAAAAATTAGCCTATACTTAGTTTCTATGATGTGCATGGAGGAAATCATGAAATATTTTATAGCTTGGTTATTAGGGGTTCCTATCAGCATTCTCTTTCTTGTATGGCTATTTGCACGCGTGTTCTAAAATATGTAAACCAAATTAGTTGCTCTGCCCAAACAGTACTGTCTTATCAAACTAAAGGAGTATTTATTATGAATAAAGATATATTTCAAGGAAAGTGGGAAGAAGTAAAAGGCAAAATGAAACAAGCATGGGGAAAACTTACTGATGATGACTACACAGAAATTGAAGGAAATCATCAAGAGGTTTATGGAAAACTACAAAAACATTATGGTTATACCAAAGAAGAGGCAGAGAAAGCAGTCAAAGATTTTCAGGACAAATAATTCCATAAGGAGCATTAAATGAAAAAATTAATCTTCGCTTTATTGGTAGTAGGTAGTTCAACTCTGTACGCCGCATCAGCAACTGATGTCACAAGAAATTGGGTTTGTACTACCAACGCAAGTAGTAGTGACGTCGCTAAAGATAAAGAGGCCGATGAACAAATGGCCAAGAATCCTACTTCAGCTGCATCTAGTTTTGATCTAGCAGTTAAAAACTGCCGTGATTGCACTAAAATCACCTGTGAAGCCCAAGACTAATTGTAATTATTCCTACCACGGAGCATTAAAATGGAAAATCATAATGTAGTAAAAGCCAGTGAGATCACTGGTGTAAAAGTACAGAATACTTCTGGAGAGGATATTGGGGAAATTAACGAAATTGTTCTCGATAAAATATCAGGACAAGCTAATTATTTGGTTTTAGATTTTGGTGGGTTCCTGAGTTTTGGAAATAAATTTTTTGCTATCCCCTGGAAGGCCTTTTCCTACAATAAGGAAGAAGATTGTTTTATTTTAAACGTGGCTAAGGAGCGTTTAGAAAATGCGCCTGGCTTTGATAAAGACCAGTGGCCTAATTTCGCAGATCGTAACGTAAGCGAGCCCATTACCCAATATTATCAGTTATAACTCTCTGGTAACGGCTCTATAGGAGCAATCCGTTCCACCTATTAAGGCAATGGATGAGTAGGATAGCAATAATACTCCTGTTCCTAGGTAGCCGGTTTGGTGGAAGGATTCTCCTTGATTGGCGATAAATAAAGAATAAACAGGGGCTACGTTTCTATATTTTATAATTCTTTTTTTCGGAGATGGAAATTATGGATAATTTTGACCATTTGAAAGATAAAGTGAAAGATAATGCCGAGGATATGCTTAATAAAGCTAAAGAGAAAACTGAAGGCATTAGTGACACAATAAAAAAACAGGCTTGTGATGCTCAAAAAAATATAGAATGCAATTACGATGAACTGGTGGAGCACATCAAAGAAAAACCGATTGCCTCTGTTCTTATTGCGGCCGGAGTGGGTTATCTGGTGTCAAAACTCTTAAAATAAATTTGAATGCTCAAGAAGACTCATTAATGAAATCTTCTTCTCTTTAGTGTTCCTATTGATGCGTATATGCCAGTTTCTGGGGTTAAGAAACTGGCATGACCTATTATTTAATAATGATGATATTTTGAAGAACTACACTACCTGATTGTATTGCTGTAACAATTACCTGAGCTTTATCTACCAAGATACCCAAAATTATAAATCTAGGTGAGTATCTATAGGGTTTCCTCTCATACTTATCACTCTAAAAATTCATGTTCCTTTTTGGACAACCACTGTAAAAAAACCCCTTTTAAATAATGGACTTTTTCTTTTAATATCAGAGCATTCTCTTCAGAGATAACCGATTTCGCTTTGTTAA
>NZ_JBGORX010000018.1:0-5903 GCF_044626755.1 Legionella lytica
GGGGTTAATTCCATATAGCGCTGGTTTATCAGCATTACCCGTTACATCTCTTATACAGCAAGACTTATAGAGCGAGCATTAATAGTTTCATCCTCTAACAACAATTTCGCAACCTCTTGAATATCAATAAGTTTTTCAGATTTGCAAAATGTAAATGTACCCAACATATTAAAATGTTGCCAAGCAACGGGAGATAATCGTTTAATTTCGTTGCATAATGCCTCATCGCCACGTTGTTTAGCCTGCTCTAAAAGAGCTGATAATAAAGCAGTATTGTAATAAATCATGCAACAAGCCAAGATTTTATTGCATTGATTATTAATTTCTAACATTTTGTCAGTTTTTCCTAACAATTGCTTACCACTGATTTTGAGGATGGCTGAACGTAATTGATGGAATGCCTCTCCTCTATTTAATGCTCGGTGGACACAACGTCTCATCTCAACATCATCAATGTACTTAAGCATATAAATGCTCATAATTATCTTATCAAACTCTATCAATGCCTTTAGAGTAGAGTTTGCTTGTGTATAAGAAGATAGTTTTCTTATCACCGTACTCTGTGAGGTTTCTTTCATCGCAATGGATGCGATAATTCTCAAGATATTATCCCATTCATCAATAATTAATTGTTTGGGTATTTTTTTAGAAGGCTTTATTAAAAATTTACTGTATTCGCTTGGCTTTTTAAAGGCAACAAGATTTTTATCGGCTTTTCTATTTATTTGGGTGAACCTTGGCATAAAATCATAACCAAACAAATACATCATTGCAAAATTAACCCGGTTGATGCTATGCATGTCTCCAGATACCGCTGTAATCTTCAGATCGCTGGTATTGTTATAAACAATATCCAGAACATGATGGCTTTCATGTTCATTTGCACCAATTACTTTGGTATTAACGGGTAGATGATTAGCAATTAGACTATAAGAAACAACACCCTTTCCATATCCAAAATATTTTGTTGAGTACCGTGCCATTATTGTTTGATATTTTGTTTCTAATTTTTGACCATCAAGACTTGCATGTATTCCATAGTCCGATAAATTATAATATTCAAAGATGGGTAGTTTCGCAATGTGATTAATAATTTGATCGCCTGCGCCAATCAGTGATTCCAGTCGAATAAAAGTACCTTCAACATTATTTAAATCGTGAATACTTACATCAGAAGACTCAGCCATTCGCTTCTTCCCAATAGAGGCTCCTTGAGCAATAAGGTACGCTTTGACATGTTCTGGTTTTACAGCTGTTTTAGCCCCCTTATTTAAAATATGAGTGAAACTCTCAAAAAAACCCGTCGCTTGGGCCGTATACTCAATGCCACTGGCCAGACTTACCGTTTCGATTTTTTTATAGAAAGGATTATTAGCCAGATCTTCTTTCTTTTTATAAGGTAG
Source organism: Legionella lytica (assembly GCF_044626755.1). Classification (GTDB taxonomy): domain Bacteria; phylum Pseudomonadota; class Gammaproteobacteria; order Legionellales; family Legionellaceae; genus Legionella; species Legionella lytica_A. The sequence goes on from NZ_JBGORX010000018.1 coordinate 1,404, forward strand.
TCGCCAGGTTAATTTATCTTCATCAATTTTTATATTCTTGTTTTGTTTTGAAACAATGCGCTGATTAACTTGCTTATATAGTCCATCAATTTCTTTCTCCATAGCTTTAAGCAATGACGCTATAGGCTTTAAGTTTAAGCAGTTGGATAAATTATCAAGTATTTTTGTTTTGTCCTTTAACCAAGAGTCCTTGGAAATTAATTCATCCTCCAATCGTCGATAATTCACTGTGTCTGAAATAAACAGGTTGCCAGAGCTGAGTTCTTTAGCAATTTGCTGATACAGAATCACTTCATACCGATTAATATTAATAAATTTAATTTTCTTTAATCGTTTGCCAGAACCGCTTATAATTTTCTTATAAATTAAATATTTTGTCATTCCCGATGGTGCGAAAGCGAGAGGTGCTCCAAGTGCAGGGATGTCTTCTACCTTCCCTTTACCAAGTAGCTGCTGCATGAACTCAATTGCACTACCTAAATTTGCTTGTTGCTCAGAATTAAATTCTAAAGCTGTGAAAATGGAACGTAAATTCGTTTTAATAGCGCTGAATTCATTGTCATAATATGTCCATGTATAGTCTCTCTCATCAATCGATGGATTTGCCAGTTTTTCTGCAAATACGCTAAAGTTTTTTTGATCAACAATCTCATAACAACTTGGACGAATATTGTCTGGAACAATATCATGATTAGCAATGATTTTTAGAATCTTACTTGCTGTTTTTCGAGCAGGATCTATTCCAAGTTTAGCTTCTAATACACAGGCTTGTGCATAAGCTTTCGCTAAATCTTCATATGTACCCATTTTGTGAATAAAAAATGAAGTCAGATGATCATTTAATTTAACAAAACGCTGCCAAACAAAGCATATCAAATATAACCTTGCTTTTTTTCTGTTTAATTTTTGAAGTATATTGACCTCATAGAACTCGGCAAGCCCTGTATAGTATTGAATGTTCTGCCTTGAGATGTTCAATAAGGGTATTATCATTTTCGATTTATTAAATAAAGCGACAATTTTTTTTTGTTTCGAGAGTTCTTTCTGCATTTCTTTGGTTTTAAAGTTCTTTGGATCTTTTTTCAACAAAGTTAAATTGTGAAATAGGTCGTCCTTTGCTAATAAACTATCAAGATCAGCCTTTTCACCTTTATTTAATAAACGCTCTAATTTTAAAGTGAGCCTGTTTTCTTCTCGATTAATCGCTTTTGAAACAATACTCTGTAATGTTGAATATTTAGGACGAATAGTTTTATGCTGTTCACAAAACTCCAAGAGTTCATCAAAAACAAATTTTGGTTGCAAATCACGGCTAGTGAGTTTTTTTGCATGGCGACCCAGATTAGCAATAAATTCAGCGCCTGAACGTGTATAACTGTAAATATCACAAATCATTTTTTGTGCAGCATAATGCTTATTGATATCTATGTCTTTTTTAGGGAAATTAGTTCCTGGAAAATGTTGTTTGATAATAAACTGTGTGTCGTCTTTTACTTGTTGAAAAGTAAATTTATAAAAATTCCTGGTTGCCCTGAAGTATCCCACTTGCAACAGATAATTGATTTTATTGTTTACAATACTCTGTTTGCTGAGATAAACCTCGTCCTCAGCTGTTATTTCAAAAAATAAGGAGCGGTCTTCTTCATCAATTTTAGGCAAATCATAGAGTTGGCTTATCTCTTCCTGAGACAAGATGGTGAGGTGATCACTAATGGCCACAAAAATATTCCAAATTGAGAGCAGTGAGTTTTTGGTCAGAGGTAGGAGTTCAAAAAAACGCTGGTTATTATTAACTGCCTTGCAGGTTTCACTAGCAACCTGAAATCAAAGGCTTTATAGTTAACGAAATTGGTTAATTCTATCAAAGTTAAAAGAACTTATAAAGAGAAGTTATAATGAACGATTGTGTAATATATGGATATGCCCGAGTCTCAACTCGAGACCAAAATCTGGATTTACAAATTGATGCACTTACAAAAGCAGGTTGCCAAAAAATATTTCGAGAAGTAGCCAAAGGGGCTAAAACTGATCGACCTAAGTTGAATGAATTACTCACCATACTAAAATCTGGAGATACGCTAATTATATGGAAGTTGGATCGAATGGGTAGATCGCTCCAACATTTAATTACTACATTCAATGAACTAATAAACAAAGGGGTTGGAATCATTAGTATTCAAGACCCGATTGACACTACTACAGCACAGGGAAGACTAATGTTTAATCTTTTTGCCTCCTTAGCGGAGTTCGAAAAAGATTTAATTCGTGAGCGTACTATGGCTGGGTTATCCTCAGCACGAGCAAGGGGTAGAACCGGTGGCCGACCCCAAGGCCTTACTAAGCAAGCGACTGAAAAGGCATGTGCTGCAGAAGCACTTTATCGTCAAGGAGAATTAACATCGGAACAAATAGCAAAACAACTTGGTATTTCAAAACCTACCCTTTATAAATATCTGAAATTCAGAGGAGTACCCATCGGGATAAAAGAGTCTCACTAACTATTAAACTCACTCTGGACTCAAACAATACAGAGGTTTTTTATTATTGGTATTGAAATTTGAAGTGGTTAATACGGTCATTTAAATAGTAATTAAAAATTCCTAATCATTTTTCTAAGCTTAATCGTCTGTTTATGTAAAATTTACCCCATACAAGTCCCAATACAGCAGCAGTAAAGGAACCAATCAATACTCCCAGCTTCGCTGCATTGAGCAAATGTTCATTATCGAAAGCTAACATTGCAATAAAAATGGACATTGTAAACCCAATGCCGGCCAGAAGACCTACCAATCCTACGCCTTGCCAGTTCACATCTGGTGGCAATTGACACCATCTTATTCGCACAGACAACCAGCTTAAACTTAAGATACCAAGTGGCTTTCCGATCACCAAAGCTATAGCAACACCAATGATAATTTGCAGCTCATTATCACCAGAAAAAGTGCCCTTGCTCATACTTACACCAGCATTTGCCAAAGCAAATAATGGCATAACTCCATAAGCAACCCATGGGTGCAATGCTTTTTGGACTCGAACAACAGGGGGTAACAATTCCCTATGAGCAAGCTGAATTTTTCGAAGCGACCGTTCCAACTTATGTTCATCTTCCATTTGTGGATCTCGGCCAGTAAGTTCATTGACAATGCGAGATAACATATCTAGAGGACGCTCACTCATACGAACAGACACTACTGGAGTCATTAGACCAAGCACCACTCCTGCTAAAGTGGGATGAGCACCAGTCATCAGGAGCCCGACCCAGATAATGGCTCCCGGAATAACATAGCTAAAAGCAGAACCAATCCCGATGCGCTGAAAGCCTAGCACTAACATAATACCCAAACCAGCAATCAGGAAGCCACCATAATTAAGACCACCCGAATAGAACACTGCAATAATGATCACTGCAATAATGTCGTCGATGATAGCTAGGGTCAGCAAGAATATCCGAATATTTCCCGGGATAGATCGTCCCAGCAGTGCAAGTACACCAACGGCGAATGCAATATCAGTAGCTGTCGGTATCGCCCATCCATTTTGATGAATCGGTAGGGAATTGAATCCAAGAAAAATTAATGCAGGAACAACAACGCCACCTAATGCCGCAATCATTGGAAGCATCGCCTGCCTCATGTCACTTAATGAGCCCTCAAATATTTCACGACGAATTTCCATACCAACAACGAGAAAGAAAAAAGTCATCAGAGCATCATTAATCCAAAAATGTAACGACCTGGAAAACACAAAGTTCCCTAATCCAATAGAAAAAGGTGCGTGCCAGACATTATTATAGCTCTCAGCCAAAGGTGAATTAGCCCATATTAACGCTATCGCGGCAGCAACGAGTAGAACAATACCGCTAACGGCCTCTATATGAAGAAAGCGTTCTATTGAAGCAAAAGCCCGTTCTGCTAACACTTGAGCTCGCGGCAAATCAGGCGGTGTAGGATGTCTGTTCATATTCATATTTCATTAAACCCTTTGGAGATTGAACCCTTTGTTTACATTTCATTATTAAAAATGTCTGAAGGCTTTAACCTTAGAGTTTGTCACTATTGAAAGCAAGAAAATACTTTTATTCAATCAGAATTAAATGATTTTAACTTTTTTTAGCAAATCCACCTTAACCATGCTTACCTCTTAAAGAGAATTGACTCAACATGGCCTTTTTCCCTACCTTCATCAAAAACACTTGTAACACGTAGTTCTTAAGTTTCTTTATTAGTCTCATAGACGGGATACAATTTAAGATGTTATTTCATTCCGCATGCCTGGGCTGTCTTGGTAATGTCAGAGCTGATCAATTATCACCTGTTGCTTAGCAACATTTTAATATGTTGGAATATTTATATTTTTAAAATCAGAAAATCTTGTTGATATTCAATGGGTTGTAAAATTACCATTAGAGGATGAAACTATCAATGCTCGCTCTATAGACCTTGCTGAATAAGGGGTGTAGACGATGATGCTGATAAACCAGCGCTATATGGAATTAACCCC
>NZ_JBGORX010000019.1:0-5320 GCF_044626755.1 Legionella lytica
TGAAATTGATTCAATGTAGAGCTTATGGTTTTAGGAATTTTGAAAATTACAGAGTGCGTGTTAAGGTGCTCTGTGGGTGATTATAGCTGCCCCCTTAAATGGGAAAGAGCCATAAAGATTAAGCGCTCGGAGCATCATATTTTGCTCTGCCTCGCTTTCCATGTTCCTTGTTGAAAATTTTGAGATATCGAGAAATAAGACAGCCATTTTTAAACGACGCCCTTTTCCTAAAGCTAGATCATCGTCTTCAGGTAAAATATTACCTGGCGTAATGGAGTTAACAGTTTGGTTTATTTTGTCACGTAGCGTTTGAACTCTAGTGCTTTGCGCCTCCCAATAACTGCGCTGTAGTCCTTCGTAATTCATATCCTTCTTCCGTCTATATATTGAAAGAGCATATCCTCGTTCGAATTATAAATTATATATGATTAGGCTTGTAACTTAACCTATTTTATTACTCGTTAGCATAAGCTAAGTAAAATATTTCAAGAAAATAGGTATTTCAAAACAGTAAGGCTTGAATACCTAAGCGGCTCAAATGAATTTGGGATGGGACATATTACTTTTCAATCTGGTACCAACATTGGTACCAAAAAATTATTTTAATTATGATTGAACTTTAAGAAACCTTATAAAGACTGGTCGGGACGGAAGGATTTGAACCTTCGACCACTAGCACCCCATGCTAGTACGCTACCAGGCTGCGCTACGCCCCGATTGGACCAAATGATAACTAAGTCTGGGGAAAATAACAAGTAGTTGAGGTGTAGAGACAAGGTTTAAATTTATCTTTAAACACCTCAAACAGGATTTTTGTACGATTAAAGCAAATGTCTTAGCTTGATGGCCTCTACTTTCGAATGCGAAATTTCAATGTAATGACTGCATCCGGTTAACTGGGCAAATTGTAAATCTTTTGCGGCATTGATGATTATTTGTTTTGCCTGGTCTGCAGAATCCTCTGCAATCAACACTGCGGCGACATTTATTTGGTTGGCAGCTAAGGCTAGCTTATCAACACAGGTGGGATTGTGTTGGCTTCCCACCAATGATTTCACCATCTTTGCCAAATCATGGCATCGATTCACCAGAAGATCTTTGTTTTGATCTGCTTGTACTGATGACGTACTTAATGAAAATAAACTTAGAATTAAGGCTTTTTTTAAAATTATTTTTGACATAGTGATACTCCCTGTAAGTTGCAATTAAACATGGAGGAATTGCTTAGACAATTAAATAAAACTATTCACTTATGCCTCCCCTCTCCCAAACAAGGAGAAGGGATCATTGAGTCGTAATGCTGCATAGTTACATTTAACCAAAAGCATTAATTCCCGTAATATGCTTCCCTAGCACTAAGGTATGGACGTTATCCGTACCCTCATAGGTAAAGACTGATTCTAAATTCAGCATATGCCGTATAACATGGTACTCAAGACTAATTCCATTAGCTCCTAATAGATTCCTGCATTTTCTGGCAATTTTCAATGCTTCGCGGCAAGAATTACCTTTGGCTAATGAAATCATTACTGGGGTTTCGCGTTGCTCTTCTTTCAAACGACCTATCTGTAAATTCAGACATTGTGCTTTGATAATTTCAGTATACATATCTGCTAAGTCTTTTTGAATGATTTGGAACGATGCCAGCGGCTTATTAAATTGCTTGCGCTCTAATAGGTAGTCGCGAGTAATGTCAAAGCATGCCATTGCAGCCCCCATTGCACCCCAAGCGATACCATAGCGCGCCTGGCTTAAGCAGCTTAACGCAGCGCCTAATCCTTTCTCTGTGCCTGGAAGTAAGTTTTTATCGGGAACAAATACATTATCAAAAACTAACTCGCCTGTGATGGATGCACGTAAGGACATCTTCAATTTGATTTCTGGGCAACTCACTCCCTCAGCTTTCGTATCCACGATAAAGCCACGGATTCCGCTCTCAGTTTTTGCCCATACGATAGCAATGTCGGCGATCGGTGCATTGGTGATCCACATTTTGGCACCATTTAAACGCCAGCCGCCATGTTCTTTTTTGGCGTGGGTACGCATGCTGGATGGATCAGAACCGGCATCGGGTTCGGTTAAACCGAAGCAGCCGATAATTTCACCAGTAGCCATTCCAGGTAAATAACGTACTCGTTGGTCTTCACTGCCGTAGCGGAAAATGGGGTACATGCATAAGGAGCTTTGTACGGAAACAAAACTACGTAAGCCACTATCACCCTTTTCTAATTCCTGACATACCAAGCCATAAGAAACATAAGATGCTTCAGCCCCGCCGTATTCTGCTGGCAAAGTTAGCCCTAATAAACCTAATTCTGCCGACTTACGAATCAGCTCACGTGGAAAATGTGCCTCTTCATAGGATTCAGCCATTAAAGGCATTACATCATGAGTAACAAAACGAGCCACGCTGTCGCGTATCATTCGTTCGTCATCTCGCAATTGTTCATCAAGAAACAACAAGTCGTCCAATTTCTATCTCCCTTTTCTCTGACTGTAACGCGATTACCGCTTCAATAATACTTTCTTTGCTTGGTAACAAATATTGCCAAGCAGTCCCTAATGGAATAAAACAATCTTTACCGGTAATTCGTTTGATTTGCAAACTTGATGATGCTTTTTCTACTAGTAAAGTAATTAAGCCTTCACTAATCGAGCCACTTTGTCGGCCTTCATCAACAATAAGTACCTGTTTAGCCTGAGCCACTTCTTTGACAATAGCATCAGCAGGTAGAGGACTAAGCCAGCGTATATCAACAATTTTTACATTGATGTTGTGTTCGTCTTTTAAGACTTTTGCTGCTTGACATGATAAATAATAACCGTTGGCGTACGTTAAAATCACCGTAGAGCCTTCACCTTGGGTACCCACTTCTCCAGGAGCAATCAGTTCATTGGGTTGAGGATAGTCAAACAACCAACCATTATCACCGGTTTGATGTAAATCTTTTGTCATATACAGCGCGATGGGTTCTAAAAACACGACAACACGACCTTCTTCATGGGCTAAGCGCATGCAGGTACGTAGCATTTTCGCGGCATCGGGGCCGTTAGATGGACATGCAACAATCACGCCAGGTAGATCGCGTAAGACGGCAATGGAGTTGTCATTATGGAAATGACCACCAAATCCTTTTTGGTAGGCGAGTGAGGCAATACGAATCACCATAGGATTTTGATATTGGCCACTCGAGAAGAAGGATAGTGTTGAGGCCTCACCTCGTAACTGATCTTCTGCATTATGCAGGTATGCTAAAAACTGGATTTCCGGCACGGGGATAAAGCCGTTGTGGGCCATGCCAATGGCAGTACCTAAAATAGTGGTTTCATCCAGGATGGTGTCGAAGACGCGACGTCTGCCGAAGCGGAATTGTAAATCGGCGGTAACACGGTATACCCCGCCCTTTTTACCGACGTCTTCACCAAAAACAACCATATTGGGATACTGCATCATCAAATCGGTGAGGGCGAAATTAATGTGCTGGCATAGGTTACGCTTTTGTTTCAATTGCGGGTATGCGTTGGCAAATACTGCTGCCCGGGTTACTTCGTTGGGTAATGTATGTTTGGGTTTTGCCATAATTTGCGGAACGATGGAAGCCATGATTGCTTCGGCACTATCCATTTTGGGCTGGCTAATTGCTTCGGCAGCTTTAGCTTCGATTAAATGCTTATTGCTTTCATAGAGACTGGTGATTCCTTCCAGGGTCATCCATCCTTCGCGATAGAGCATGCCGGCGGTGTGTAGTAAAGGATCATGAGATTCCGTGAATTCTATTTGTGCTTGCGATAAGTATTGGGACTCAATATCTGATCCAGCATGCCCGAGCAAGCGTACGCAGCGCATGTGTAGGAATACGGGTTGTTTTTTATAGCGGGCCAGGTATTCGGCCTCTTGGGCTTTGGCATAAATATCGGCGAGATTTAAGCCATCGCAAGCGATGTAATTTAAGCCAGGCCGGGAATTAATTGATTGTTCAATCCAATTCGATGGTGTGGGTACGGATATGCCGATACCATTATCTTCGCAAATAAAAACGAGGGGTAAAGGGTAGTTTTGTTGGGCAAGCCATGAGCAAGCATTTAAGGTGGTTTGCGCAGTTGCATGATTTGCTGAGGCATCACCAAAGGAGCAAAGAACGATGGAGTCTTGCGCAAGCTTACTTTCTATTCCTAGGTCTTTAGCGCGTTTAATTGATAATGCAGCACCTAAAGCTTTGGGTAAATGTGAGGCTATAGTTGAAGTTTGTGGGGGGACATTTAAGGGAACTGAGCCAAATACTTTGTGGCGTCCGCCGGAAATTGGATCATTGGAGGCTGCGACTAGGGATAGTAAAACGTCTTTAACACCATCGATGCCTTTTACTTGTTTCGCGCGTTGTATATAGAAGCCACCACTGCGGTAATGTAGAAAGGCCATATCCCCTGCTTTAAAAACCTGGCCAAAAACCGCATTTCCTTCGTGTCCGCTGCTGCCGATGGTATAAAAAGATAAGCCTTTTTCTTTTAGTTGTCTGGCGATTAAATCGAGTAAGCGTGATTTAATTTGGGAGTCAAACAGCTCGATGGCAGTCTTTTTATCCAGCTCCGCTGTTTCTAAACTAATTGAGCTATTGGGTATGGGGAAATCTGCTTGCCGTACCCGTTTAATAAATTGTTCATCAACTACACTAGCTCTATCTAACATCCTCACATCCTGTTGAATTGCTGTCGATATCAAGGTGATGAGTATATACGGATTCAAAATAATCCGGAAGCAGGGAGAACGGGTTGCAATGATAAAAAAATTTCTACCCTTATTGGCACCAAATGATTAATTAATCTACACTTTGATTAATAATAGAAAAAGGGGCTAACGATGAAATGGATTGTTCTGCTGGGGGTTGTGGTATTTATGTCTGGATGTTGTTGTACCCAAGTTGTTGCCTATCGGCAAGTAGCGGTTACTCCTGTTGTAGAACCTGTGATGGTCTTCCCTTATAGGCAAGGTCCTATTGATGTGACAACTACCACTATCGATTATTACTGATTAGTTATTGAGCCAATCTTGCCTGGTTGCTTGCAGCCAGGTTTTTTATGCTTGAAGATTGATTGGCAATGTTCTCTCATCTGCTTCGTTGCCATTATGAGCTATAAGAGTTGCTTGATTGCATGGGGTTTCTTTAATACGAGCTACGCCGTATATGGTGTATGCTGTATTGCTGTAGTAAATTTCATGAATGACAGAAACAAAAAAAGCGGCACAAGGCCGCTTTTCTCTTTTAATAAAACCCTGGCGATGACCTACTTTCACATGAGGAGACCTCACACTATCATTGGC
>NZ_JBGORX010000020.1:0-4318 GCF_044626755.1 Legionella lytica
CAATGCAACGTTAGTTGGTGGGTTTACCTACCAGGCAATTGCGCCAAGTATTACGAGTATTAGTCCCAATACCAGTACCGTGGCTGGAGGTGTTATGGCAACCGTAACCGGAGCCGATTTTGTTCCTGGAACAACGGTGACTATTGGTGGAGTTGTTGCCAGTAACATTACGGTACTGAATGCAAATACAATAACTTTGACTGTACCTCCTTATGTAAGTGGTGCCTTAGTTAAAGATGTAGTGGTCAATAATGGTGTGAGTACGGCAACTTTAGCAGCAGGCTTTGTTTATACGCCCATTGCCCCAACTTTAAATTCAACCTCTCCAGCCTCCGGGCCACTGGCTGGCGGTACGGTGATTACGTTAACTGGAACTGGATTTACTCTAAACTCAATGGTGGCAGTCGGTGGAGTTACCGCTACGGGGATAGTTGTGGTTAACTCAAGTACTATAACCGCAATTACTCCAGCGTATATTAGTGGTTCCTTGATTGCTGATGTGACGGTAACGAATGGCGTATCGAATGCAACTTTAGCCGGTGGATTCACTTATGTGCCTTCATCGCCAACAATAGCCAGTATCACCCCAAATTCTGGAACTGTTGATGGTGGCACTATTTTAACCATCACCGGAACTAACTTTACCCCTGCAACCACTTTGGATATTGGCGGCATTGCAGCATTAAATGTTACACTACTTAACGCAACAACCTTAACGGTGACAACACCTCCTTATGTCAGTGGCTCACTGATTAAAAACGTCACCATTACTAATGAGGCTGGGGCGACGGTACTGCCGCAAGGTTATACCTACATTTCTAATGCACCGACATTAGTAAATAGTACCCCCAGTACGGGATCTACCGCTGGAGGCACAGTGGTCACCTTGACTGGTACTAATTTCACCCCAAGCTCAACTGTTACTTTTGGCGGTATTGCCGCAACGAATGTTACAGTAACTGGTGAAACTAGCATGACGGCCGTGACACCCGCCTATGTTAATGGTCCACTAAGTGTTGATATCGTAGTGAATAACGGAGTTTCCAATGCCGTTTTATCTTCAGCCTTCACTTATGAAGCGGCGAACCCGAGTATTGCATCAATTAGCCCAAGTACCGGTTCTATCAATGGCGGTACGGCGATAATTATTACCGGATCTAATTTTACTCCAAATACCACCGTAAGCTTAGGAGGCGTTGCGGCAACCAACGTTAGTGTGGTTAGTGCCAATACCTTAACTGCAATAACTCCAGCCTATGTAAATGGTGCTCTTACAGTTGATGTGGTAGTGGATAATGACGTGGCAACGGCTGTACTGCCTGCAGCATTCACTTATACGGCAATAGCACCAACTTTGACCAGTGTCATACCCACCAGTGGTTCTACTTCGGGGGGTACAACAATTACTTTAAACGGTAGTGGTTTTATCCCTGGAACTACGGTAACCATTGGGGGTCTTGCCGCCACTGGAGTACAAATAATTAGTGCGACTAGCTTAACTGCTGTAACTCCTGCGCATGCGAGTGGTTCTGTGAGTGTCGTTGTTGATAATGGCATCAGTACAGCAAGTTTAAGCAATGCCTTTACTTATATTGCTGTTGCACCAACACTTACCGGCATTACTCCTGCAACAGGCAGTATTAATGGTGGGGCGGTAATTACCTTGACCGGTGCTAATTTAATTGGTGTTAATGCGGTTATGGTGGGGGGTATTGCTGCAACTAATGTGACTGTGGTCAGTGATACCAGTGTAACCGCAACGGTCCCTGCTTATGTAAGTGGGCCATTAGTGGTCAATATTACCGTGAACAATGGTAATGCGAATGCGACTTTAGCGAATGCTTTTACTTACGTCGCCGAGCTGCCTACAATCAATGCCGTCACTCCTAATAGTGGTTCGATTGCGGGAGGAACTGCCGTAACGATTACTGGAACAGGCTTTACTCCTGGAACAACAGTTGCCATTGGTGGAGTTGCTGCAACGAATGTAAGCTTGAACAATGCGGGTAGCTTAACGTTCATCACACCTGCTTATCTGAGTGGGCCTTTAGTGGCTGATGTGGTAGTGACCAATAGCGCCGGTAGTGTCACGTTAACCGGAGGCTTTACTTACACGGCAATTACCCCAACCTTAACACAAATTACTCCAGCCACTGGACCGGTTAGTGGTGGAACTACTGTTACTTTAACGGGAACTGGATTTACTCCAGGAACTACGGTGAGTATCGGAGGTATTGCGGCAAGCGGGGTTGTGGTTTCTAGTGCTACCAGCCTGACTGCCATAACTCCAGCTTACGTTAGTGGCGCCTTGGCTGCTGATGTAGTCGTAAATAATGGGGTGTCGAATGCGGCATTAAACGGGGGGTTTACTTATCAAGCTGCAGCGCCAACGATTACAGGCATTACACCAAATAGTGGTTCCATTGCTGGTGGTACTGCCGTAACTGTGAGTGGTAACAATTTCACACCCGCAACGACGCTTAATATTGGTGGGGTAGCGGCAACTAGCGTCGAGGTAATTAATGAAACGACCTTAACTGCCGTCACTCCTGCTTATGCCGGTGGTGCTTTAGCCAGTGATGTTGTGGTTACGAATAGTGTTGCTAGCGCGACCTTAACTGGAGGATATACTTATGTGGCTATTGCTCCAGCACTTACTCAGGTTACACCCAATGCGGGACCCATGGTTGGTGGTACAACGATTACATTGACAGGGACTGGATTTACTCCTGGAACTACGGTAACTGTGGGGGGAGTGGCTGCGACATCAATTATCATTGAAAATGCGACCACATTGACGGCTGTAACACCAGCCTATGTTAGTGGCTCATTAGCGGCAGACGTAATCGTTAATAATGGAGTTACCACGGCGACCTTAACCGGTGGATTCACTTATGAAGCTGCCCTACCATCAATAAGCTCGCTTTCGCCGAATACCGGCTCCGTGTTAGGCGGAACTTCAGTGACTGTATCGGGGGATAATTTTACGCCGAGCACTACTGTAACGATTGGAGGGGTTGCTGCTACCAGTATTGATGTGCTGAGTGCTTCAACCTTAGTGATCACCACACCGGCTTATGTGAGTGGTTCTTTAACTAAAGATGTGGTTATTTATAATGAAGCGGGTAGTGTTACCCTCGTGGGTGGATTTACCTATACTGGAGTTGCTCCTGGATTAACCGGGATCAGTCCTAATGTAGGATCTATGGCTGGTGGCACTGTGGTTACCTTGACAGGAACTAATTTTACACCAGCAACTACCGTGAGTTTTGGAGGGGTTGCTGCGACCAATGTTATTGTAAGTGGTTCAACTACGCTGACTGCAGTCACACCAGCCTATGTTAGTGGCACTTTAACGGTTGATGTCTCCCTTAATAATGGAGTAGGAACTGCAACGTTAACGAGTGGTTTTACCTATCAAACGATAGCGCCCACCCTAAGTTCCATTGCTCCTAATAGTGGCCCAGTTACTGGCGGTACTTCCGTACTGATTACAGGCACTAATTTTACTCCCAGCACTACAGTGACTGTAGGCGGAATTGTCGCAACCAATATTACTGTGGTCAATTCTACAACCATTACGGCATCGACACCTGCTTATCTAAGTGGCACTTTAATTGCGGATGTGGTGGTAAATAATGGCAGCTCTACCGCAGTATTAGCGGGGGGCTTTACTTATACCGCAGTTGCTCCTGTTTTAAGTGGTATTTTACCAGGCAGTGGTTCCATTGCCGGGGGCACTACGATCACTTTAACTGGTTCCGGTTTTATTCCCGGCATGAGCGTGACTTTGGGTGGAACAGCGGCGACTAATGTCACGGTAGTTAATGGTACCACCTTAACCGCAGTGACCCCAGCCCATGCCAGTGGCGCGGTGGATGTAGTTGCTACCAACACTGTGGGTAGTGCCACGTTAACTGGTGGATTTACCTATGTGACTCTAGCGCCGACCTTAGTTGGTTTGACGCCAATTACTGGCAGTGTTGCGGGGGGAACCAATGTGACCTTAACTGGAACTAACCTTACCGGTACTACCTCGGTTACTTTTGGAGGTGTTTCCGCATCGAACATTGTGGTAGTGAGCGACACCAGTGTTACCGCAACAGTACCTGCGTATGTGAGTGGCTCATTAGTAGTTGATGTGACGGTTGGTAATGCTACGGCTAATGCAACCTTAGCTGGGGCCTTTACGTATCTGGCAGTAGCTCCTACCTTAAGTTCGATTGTTCCCAATAGCGGTTCCATTGCTGGTGGTACAACGGCCACGATTACGGGTACCGGTTTTGTACCTGGAACTACGGTCACCATTGGCGGCATT
>NZ_JBGORX010000021.1:0-3301 GCF_044626755.1 Legionella lytica
TTTAATAAAACCCTGGCGATGACCTACTTTCACATGAGGAGACCTCACACTATCATTGGCGCATGTCTGTTTCACTTCTGAGTTCGAGATGGATTCAGGTGGTTCCAGACCGCTATGGTCGCCAGGAAAACTCGTTTAACGCTCATTGCAGCCATTATACCGCAATTTCGCATCAGGTAAATAAAGAGTGCGCTTTTTTTTTGCGCTCGTAACACTTCTCATCTCGCGTTGCTCATCAACCCAAAGCAACTCAGATTATATGGTCAAGACAATCAGCCAATTAGTACAAGTTAGCTTCACACATTACTGCGCTTCCACACCTTGCCTATCAACGTCGTAGTCTTCAACGGGCTTCATGGGAAAACTCATCTTGAGGGAGGCTTCCCGCTTAGATGCTTTCAGCGGTTATCCCGTCCGAACTTAGCTACCCGGCGATGCAACTGGCGTTACAACCGGTACACCAGAGGTTCGTCCACTCCGGTCCTCTCGTACTAGGAGCAGCTCCTCTCAATTTTCCTACGCCCACGGCAGATAGGGACCGAACTGTCTCACGACGTTCTAAACCCAGCTCGCGTACCACTTTAAATGGCGAACAGCCATACCCTTGGGACCTGCTTCAGCCCCAGGATGTGATGAGCCGACATCGAGGTGCCAAACACCGCCGTCGATATGAACTCTTGGGCGGTATCAGCCTGTTATCCCCGGAGTACCTTTTATCCGTTGAGCGATGGCCCTTCCATACAGAACCACCGGATCACTAAGACCTACTTTCGTACCTGCTCGAGCCGTCGCTCTCGCAGTCAAGCACCCTTATGCCTTTGCGCTCTTGGTACGATGTCCGACCGTACCGAGGGTACCTTTGTGCTCCTCCGTTACTCTTTGGGAGGAGACCGCCCCAGTCAAACTACCCATCATACACTGTCCTCATCCCCGATTAGGGGACCAAGTTAGAACCTCAATAATAACAGGGTGGTATTTCAAGGTCGGCTCCATATGAACTAGCGTTCATACTTCAAAGCCTCCCACCTATCCTACACAGTTATCATCAAAGTCCAGTGCAAAACTATAGTAAAGGTTCACGGGGTCTTTCCGTCTAGCCGCGGGTACACTGCATCTTCACAGCGATTTCAATTTCACTGAGTCTCGGGTGGAGACAGTGTGGCCATCGTTACGCCATTCGTGCAGGTCGGAACTTACCCGACAAGGAATTTCGCTACCTTAGGACCGTTATAGTTACGGCCGCCGTTTACTGGGGCTTCGATCAAGAGCTTCTCCTTACGGATAACCCCATCAATTAACCTTCCAGCACCGGGCAGGCGTCACACCCTATACGTCTTCTTACGAATTTGCAGAGTGCTGTGTTTTTAATAAACAGTCGCAGCCACCTGGTCTCTGCGGCCCTCACCAGCTTCGTTTAGCAAGTAAACTAACCAGCAAGGGCGTACCTTCTCCCGAAGTTACGGTACCATTTTGCCTAGTTCCTTCACCCGAGTTCTCTCAAGCGCCTTAGTATTCTCTACCTGTCCACCTGTGTCGGTTTGCGGTACGGTTCTCTGTAAGTTATGGCTAGCAGCTTTTCCTGGAAGCCGGGCATCAATGACTTCGCTGTACACCGAAGTGTCAGCACCACATCACACCTCAGGGTTAATAGTAAACCGGATTTGCCAAGTCTACCCCCCTACATGCACGTACCAGGACAACCAACGCCTGGCTCATTTAGCCTTCTCCGTCCCCACATCACCACTTACAAAAAGTCCAGGAATATTAACCTGGTTCCCATCGACTACGCTCTTCAGCCTCGCCTTAGGGGCCGACTCACCCTGCTCCGATTAACGTCGTGCAGGAAACCTGGGACTTCCGGCGTGAGGGCTTTTCACCCTCATTATCGTTACTCATGTCAGCATTCGCACTTCTGATACCTCCAGCAGACTTCTCAATCCACCTTCATCAGCCTACAGAACGCTCCCCTACCACGTGCACTTAGTGCACATCCGCAGCTTCGGTGACTAGTTTTAGCCCCGTTACATCTTCCGCGCAGGCCGACTCGACCAGTGAGCTATTACGCTTTCTTTAAAGGGTGGCTGCTTCTAAGCCAACCTCCTGGCTGTCTGTGCCTTCCCACATCGTTTCCCACTTAACTAGTACTTTGGGACCTTAGCTGGCGGTCTGGGTTGTTTCCCTCTTCACGACGGACGTTAGCACCCGCCGTGTGTCTCCCGTGATTCAATTAGCCGGTATTCGGAGTTTGCATCGGTTTGGTAAGCCATGACAGCCCCCTAGCCGAAACAGTGCTCTACCCCCAACAATCATTCACGAGGCGCTACCTAAATAGCTTTCGGGGAGAACCAGCTATCTCCGGGCTTGATTAGCCTTTCACTCCTAGCCACACGTCATCCGATAATTTTTCAACATTACCCGGTTCGGACCTCCAGTTGGTGTTACCCAACCTTCATCCTGCACATGGCTAGATCGCCCGGTTTCGGGTCTACTCACAGCGACTCGCGCCCTATTCAGACTCGATTTCTCTACGGCTTCCTTATTCAGTTAACCTCGCCACTGAAAGTAACTCGCTGACCCATTATACAAAAGGTACGCAGTCACACAGCCTAAGCCATGCTCCCACTGCTTGTACGCAAACGGTTTCAGGTTCTATTTCACTCCCCTCTCCGGGGTTCTTTTCGCCTTTCCCTCACGGTACTGGTTCACTATCGGTCAGTAAGTAGTATTTAGCCTTGGATGATGGTCCACCCATATTCAACCAGGATTTCACGTGTCCCGGCCTACTTGTTCGCGTACTTAGTTCCTAATGCATCTTTCATATACGGGGCTTTCACCCTGTCTCGCCAGCCTTCCCAAACTGTTCTATTTCAATGCACTATAAATCACGCCAGGCTCTTCCCCGTTCGCTCGCCGCTACTAGGAGAATCTCTTTTGATTTCTTTTCCTTCGGGTACTTAGATGTTTCAGTTCCCCGAGTTCGCTTCGTTAACCTATGTATTCAGTTAACGATGACTATACTCACGTACAGCCGGGTTCCCCCATTCGGACATCTTCGATTAATCGCTCGTTTCCAGCTCATCGAAGCTTTTCGCAGGATTCCACGTCCTTCATCGCCTCTTACTGCCAAGGCATCCACCGTTTGCGCTTCTCTTCTTGACCATATAATCTCAGTTGCCTTAAATTATATGTTTTTTGTCTATACAAGACGCTTGTGTTACCTCTTTATTTACCATATTTTTAATGAACGTCTGATTTATTCAGATTAAAACATTCTATTAACATAAAACGCTTTAATCTGAAC
>NZ_JBGORX010000022.1:0-2349 GCF_044626755.1 Legionella lytica
CAATGCAACGTTAGTTGGTGGGTTTACCTACCAGGCAATTGCGCCAAGTATTACGAGTATTAGTCCCAATACCAGTACCGTGGCTGGAGGTGTTATGGCAACCGTAACCGGTACCAATTTTGTTCCCGGGACTTTAGTCATGATCGGTGGGGTCACTGCGAGTAATATCACGGTAGTAAATGCCACCACAATTACCTTGGTAGTGCCTGCTTATGTGAGCGGTTCGTTAGTTAAAAATGTGGTCGTGAATAATGGGGTGGCTATTGCGACTTTAGCGGCAGCCTTTACCTATACTGCAGTAGGACCTACGGTTACCTCGGTCCTACCCCAAGTGGGTCCTTTAGCCGGAGGCACCTTGATTTCGATTTCAGGTTCAGGATTTACGCCAGATACCACTGTTTCTGTGGGCGGAATTCCTGCAACCAGTGTTATGGTAAATAATTCTCAGGTGCTTACTGCCGTCACTCCCGCTTATGTCAGTGGCTCATTAACGGTTGATCTGGTCGTGAGTAATAGCGTATCAAACGCCACCTTAAGTAACGCGTTTACCTATCAAGCTTTAGCGCCTACATTAGAAAGCATTACTCCCAATAGCGGCTCTGCTGCAGGGGGGACTACTGTAAACGTAACGGGTAGTGGTTTTGTTCCAGGGACCACTCTAAGTATCGGTGGGGTTGCGGCAACGAATATTAATATAACGAATGTAACCACATTAAGTGCGACTATACCGGCCTATGTAAGTGGCTCCTTAGTGAAGGATGTGACTTTAAATAATGGAATAGGTAGTGCTACGTTATCAGGAGGCTACACCTATATACCCAATGCACCAACCTTAAGCAGTATTACGCCAAACACTGGTTCCGTTAACGGTGGAACAGTCGTGACTCTAACCGGTACTGGTTTTACTCTAAATTCAACAGCAAGTTTTGGTGGTATTGCCGCAACCAGTGTCAGTTTTATTAGTCCGACCTCCATGACTGCAACCGTTCCTGCCTACATCAGTGGTTCACTGGATGTGGATGTCGTCGTGAATAATGGGACATCGAATGCAACTTTGGCAGATGGTTTTACCTATCTGGCTACAACCCCGGTGATTAGCAGCGTAACGCCAAATACAGGTTCCGTTCAGGGTGGAACCCTACTTACGATTAGTGGTAGTGGTTTTGTTCCTGGCACCACGGTTATGCTTGGGGATGTGGCTGCCTCTTCAGTGATAGTACTTAACGCAACTACCTTGACGGTGGTGACTCCTGCTTATGTAAGTGGTTCATTAATTAAAGATGTAACGGTAACTAATAGTGCGGGTAATTACATCCTCCACAGTGGTTTTACCTATATAGGTGTTGCTCCTGTTCTCTCAAGCATTAATCCCACATCAGGTTCAGTTACGGGGGGAACTACAGTAACGATTACTGGTACAGGGTTTATACCTGGAACGACGGTGTCGTTTGGGGGCGTTGCAGCAACGGACGTGCAAGTTATTAATCCCACGACGCTTACCACCGTCACCCCAGCCCATGCTGCAGGGGCGGTGGATGTAGTAGTGAATAATGGCGTGGGCAGTACTACCTCGACAGGAGCATATACTTATGTTGCTAATGCTCCAGTATTATCCGCGATTAGTCCTGCAACTGGGAGTCTTAATGGCGGGATCTCAGTGACCTTAACCGGAACGGGTTTAACGGGAATGACGGCAGTGAGTTTCGGGGGTGTTTCAGCTACCAACGTGGTGGTTGCAAATGATACTACGATGACGGCAATAGTTCCTGCCTACATAAGTGGTCCATTAGTGGTTGATGTACTGGTCAGTAATGGCAGTACCAATGCTACTTTGGTTGCAGGTTTTAACTATCAGTCTGTTGCTCCAAGCATTGCCACGATTAGTCCTAGTAGTAGCTCGATTGCGGGAGGAGTCACGGCAACCATAAGTGGTTCTGGTTTTGTTCCTGGAACGACAGTAACCATTGGTGGGGTAACGGCCAGTGCGATTACGGTAGTGAACTCTACAACCTTAACCCTAACTGTCCCTGCTTACGTAAGTGGTGCTTTAATCGCAGATGTGGTCGTCAATAATGGCACTGGCAGTGCGACTTTAGCGGGAGGATTTACTTATGTGGTAGGTACTCCTACACTAACTGGTCTTAGTCCATCGACAGGATCTATTGAAGGCGGTACCTTAGTCACAGTAACCGGAACTGGTTTTGCGCCAGGTACAACCGTAAGTTTTGGCGGCGTAGCGGCAACGAATGTAAACGTTAATAGCGCTACCAGCTTAACAGCAGTTACTCCTGCCTATGTCAGTGGTTCTTTGACCGTTGATGTGATGGTGAATAACGGCGTTTCCAATGC
>NZ_JBGORX010000024.1:0-1236 GCF_044626755.1 Legionella lytica
ATCAACCAGTTTCTCAATTGCTTTAACACCAATATCACTTTCATCGCCTTCCAGTGCTTTCAGCGCTGAACCAACAATAATAGGAATGTCATCGCCAGGGAAATCGTAGCTACTTAGCAGATCACGTACTTCCATCTCAACTAACTCTAACAGCTCAGGATCATCAACCATATCTGCTTTGTTCATGAACACAACAATGTATGGTACACCAACTTGGCGTGACAATAGAATGTGTTCTCTAGTTTGTGGCATTGGGCCATCAGCTGCTGATACTACCAAGATCGCTCCGTCCATTTGCGCAGCACCAGTGATCATGTTTTTAACATAGTCAGCGTGTCCTGGGCAGTCTACGTGCGCGTAGTGTCTTGCAGATGATTCATATTCTACGTGAGCTGTAGAAATTGTAATTCCACGCTCTCTTTCTTCTGGCGCAGCATCGATTTGGTCGTACGCCTTAGCTGTACCACCGAATTTTTTCGCCATAATTGTCGTAATAGCAGCAGTTAAAGTAGTTTTACCATGGTCAACGTGACCAATAGTACCCACGTTAACGTGTGGCTTTTTACGCTCAAATTTTTCCTTCGCCATTGGAAAGTCTCCCCATATGCTAAATTAATATTTCATGGTGCCCACAACTGGACTCGAACCAACGACCTCTTCCTTACCAAGGAAGTGCTCTACCGCCTGAGCTATGTGGGCTTATATATGCTTAAACTATTCTATAAGCAAACATCTTCACTGTATTGGAGCGGGTGGTGGGAATCGAACCCACGCTATCAGCTTGGAAGGCTGAAGTTCTACCATTGAACTACACCCGCTATTTTTCTTCTTTATACTGGTGGAGGGGGAAGGATTCGAACCTTCGAAGGCAGAGCCGTCAGATTTACAGTCTGATCCCTTTGACCGCTCGGGAACCCCTCCAAAAAGAACGCTATTGTCTTTTAAGACGCTTTGATTGTCAACCAATTTGATTGACAGGCCAACTTAATTTAGATGGTGCCGGCACCAGGAATCGAACCCGGGACCTACTGATTACAAGTCAGTTGCTCTACCAACTGAGCTACGCCGGCATGTATCGCTCACTTACACTAGGCAAGTACTTTTGTGACATTTAAAACCAGTCACTTTAATAAAACCCTGGCGATGACCTACTTTCACATGAGGAGACCTCACACTATCATTGGCGCATGTCTGTTTCACTTCTGAGTTCGAGATGGATTCAGGTGGTTCCAGACC
>NZ_JBGORX010000025.1:0-1211 GCF_044626755.1 Legionella lytica
CCGGTTACGGTTGCCATAACACCTCCAGCCACGGTACTGGTATTGGGACTAATACTCGTAATACTTGGCGCAATTGCCTGGTAGGTAAACCCACCAACTAACGTTGCATTGCTGCTGCCATCACTAACGGTTACATCCGCTGCCAAAGCGCCACTTACATAGGCTGGCACAATTGCCGTTACTGTCGTGGCATTCACTACCGTTACCCCGCTTGCGGCAACACCACTTACGGTGACAGAAGTAGTGCCCGATAAATTAGCCCCACTTAAGGTGATTACCGTACCACCCGCTACACTGCCGGTAGAAGGACTAATTCCACTAAGGCTTAAACCACCACCTACATAAGTAAAGGCTGCACTTAGCGTTACACTGCCGGCTCCATTATTGACCACAACATCAACTGCCCCACTCGCATGCGCCGGAGTCACCGCCGTTAGCGTCGTGTTATTAAGTACTTGCACATTCACCGCATTGATGCCATCCAATTGCACCGTAGCTCCAGGAACAAAACCCGTTCCGGTTAAGGTAATGGTTGTACCACCCGCGGTAGTACCGCTGTTGGGAGCAATGCTCGTTAAGGTTGGAGTTGCTGCAGTATAAGTAAAACCTCCCGCAAGAGTAGTACTGCCCTCAGCATTAGTTACTGTCACATCCGCTGCCAAAGGACCACTGACATAAGCAGGTACTTCCGCAGTCAGCGAACCCGTGCTTGAAATCGTGACCGAACTGGCAGGGATACCACCAATCGTTACCGTAGTACCAGGGACAAAATTACTTCCCGCAATGGTAATCGACGTGCCTCCCGCAGCAGGACCCGTATTGGGACTAACACTACTGATGGTGGGTGCTTCGGCTTGATAGGTAAACGCATTAATTAACGTAGCATTCGCTACACCGTTATTTACCACCACACTCACGGATAAGGAACCACTGCTGTAGGCCGGAGTTACCGCAGTAAGCGTCGTAGAGTTCATCACCGTTACAGACGTGGCTGCCACACCACCAAAAGTAACCGTGGTGCCGGGGGCAAAACCACTCCCAGTTAACGTGACCGTAGTGCCGCCTAAAATTGAACCCGTTCCTGGAGTTAACGCAGTTAAGCTAGGCGCATTCTCAATGTACGTAAAGCCCGCAGTTAGCGTCGCACTGCCCGCGCCATTATTCACCACTACATCTTTAATTAGGGAACCACTAACATAGGCGGGAACTGT
>NZ_JBGORX010000026.1:0-915 GCF_044626755.1 Legionella lytica
GTGAGCGGTACCAACTTTACCCCAACCACGACCTTAACCATTGGGGGGCTTGCTGCAACGAGCGTGACAGTAGTTAATGCCACCACCTTAACGGCAGTCACTCCAGCGTATATCAGTGGTTCTTTAGTGAAGGATGTGGTGATTAATAATAGCGTTGGTGGAGCGACGCTCACTAATGGTTTTACCTACCTTGCGGCCTCACCCACATTAGTCAGTATTAGTCCTAATAGTGGCCCTATGAGTGGTGGAACTTTAATTACATTGACCGGAACCTACTTTACGCCAAGCAGTAGCTTAACGATTGGGGGTATTGCAGCAACCAGTGTAACTGTAATTAACTCCACAACCCTGACCGCAATCGCTCCTGCATATGTTAATGGTTCTTTAGTGAAGAGCGTGGCGGTGAATAATGGGGTAGGGAGTGCCACGTTAATCAATGGTTATACTTACGTTGCGACTACGCCAAGCATCAGTGGTGTTACTCCGAATACTGGACCTGTTGCTGGTGGTACCACGATTACGATCAGCGGCACGGGTTTTACGCCCACGACCACCGTGACCGTGGATGGCCTTGCCGCAACCAGTATTACGGTTAATAGTGCCACCAGTTTAACTGCGAGTACCCCAGCGTATGTAAGTGGTCCTTTAGCGGCTAATGTTGTAGTCAGTAATGAAGTTGGCAGTACGACCCTGGCAGGTGGTTTCACTTATCAAGCCAGTAGCCCAACATTAATCAGTATTACGCCAAATCAAGGTTCACTCGCAGGCGGCACTTCGGTGACGGTAGTGGGTACCAACTTTACTCCGACCACGACCTTAACCATAGGAGGGGTTGCGGCGACGAGCGTGGTGATGGTGAACGCTACCACCTTAACTGCGACCACACCGGTTTATGTCAGTGGGGCTTTGGTGAAA
>NZ_JBGORX010000027.1:0-844 GCF_044626755.1 Legionella lytica
AGTTGGGATTATTTTTCGACAAGCTCGTTGAGTTAAAGCTCTTTTCATTAATAGGGAATGCAGTCGTTGTTGAAATTGATAAATAGCATCTACTGCTGGGTTTTGCTTTAAAAAAGCATCTCTTTTTGCCTTCTTTTCTGCAGTGAGGTTATCCGGTCTTGTTCTTAATAAAGCCAAGATGCCTCTATTGTTTTTTATGTCGTTGGAAAGCTCTCTGCACGTCATCATACACTGATGCTGTATTAAGCGAATTACATGGAATCTATCGGCTACGATCATCGCGTTAGGAAAGTATTTCTTTACAATAGAACGATAGGTGCTGCTTAAGTCCATACAAATAACTTTGACACGTTCCTTTCCCTGCAACTGCTGTAGATAGTCTTTCAAGCCCCCTTCGCTTCTTCCCTTCACCACATCGAATATTTTATGCGTTCTTAGGTCACAAAAGGTGGTCGCAAATCCTTCTTTCTTACTGAAAAAATGCTCATCAATACCCAGCACTACCGGACAAGGTTTATTGCTTAATTCTCGATGCTGCTCCTCATAATGGCGCTGATACCAACGTTCTATGGTCGCTTTACCTTTCTTATAGCGCATTGATAAATCTTTTTGAGAAACCCCTCGGCTATGCTCATGAAACACTGCAGCCTGAGCCCGCCACGTAGTGCGTTGATGTTTATTAATACCTGGAAATTGTTGGTTACCATAACGGCAACAATCGTGACAATACAGCTTATAGGCTTTAAACCTTAATATACTGCGACGATGCCCTATTAACTCATGATGCACCATCCTTATATGCGATGATTTCTTGCGTACTCTCTTACTTTGGCAATGACCACAA
>NZ_JBGORX010000028.1:0-691 GCF_044626755.1 Legionella lytica
GTTGGTGAATAATGGCGTGGGTAGTGCCAGCTTAATGGGTGGCTTCACCTACACGGCAGTTGCCCCTACGTTAAGTAGTGTTTTACCAAGCAGTGGTTCCATTGCCGGGGGAACGGCGATCACCTTAACCGGTACTGGCTTTATTCCGGGTATGAGTGTCACTTTGGGTGGAACTGCGGCGACTAATGTCACGGTAGTTAATAGCACCACCTTAACCGCAGTGACCCCAGCCCATGCCAGTGGCGCGGTGAATGTGGTTGTTACCAACACTGTGGGTAGTGCCACGTTAACTGGTGGATTTACCTATGTGACTCTAGCGCCGACCTTAGTTGGTTTGACGCCAATTACTGGCAGTGTTGCGGGGGGGACCAATGTGACCTTAACCGGAACTAACCTTACCGGTACTACCTCGGTTACTTTTGGAGGTGTTGCCGCATCGAACATTGTGGTAGTGAGCGACACCAGTGTTACCGCAACAGTACCTGCGTATGTGAGTGGTTCATTAGTAGTTGATGTGACGGTTGGTAATGCTACGGCTAATGCAACCTTAGCTGGGGCCTTTACGTATCTGGCCGTAGCCCCTACCTTAAGTTCGATTGTTCCCAATAGCGGTTCCATTGCTGGTGGTACAACGGCCACGATTACGGGTACCGGTTTTGTACCTGGAACTACGGTCACCATTGGCGGCATT
>NZ_JBGORX010000029.1:0-647 GCF_044626755.1 Legionella lytica
AGCTACGATTTCCCTGGCGATGACATTCCTATTATTGTTGGTTCAGCGCTGAAAGCACTGGAAGGCGATGAAAGTGATATTGGTGTTAAAGCAATTGAGAAACTGGTTGATACAATGGATTCATATATTCCTGAGCCAGTTCGTAACATTGATAAAGCATTCTTGTTACCAATCGAAGACGTATTCTCAATTTCTGGACGTGGTACAGTAGTAACTGGCCGTGTTGAGAGTGGAATTGTTAAAGTTGGTGAAGAGATTGAAATTGTTGGTATCCACGATACGACTAAGACGACTTGTACTGGAGTTGAAATGTTCCGCAAGTTGTTGGACGAAGGACGCGCTGGAGACAACGTTGGTGTGTTATTACGTGGAACTAAGCGTGATGAAGTTGAGCGTGGTCAAGTATTAGCTAAGCCAGGCACAATTAAGCCACACACTAAATTTGAAGCAGAAGTGTACGTGTTATCAAAAGAAGAAGGCGGACGTCATACTCCATTCTTCAATGGTTACAGACCTCAATTCTATTTCAGAACAACCGACGTAACAGGTACTTGCGACTTGCCGGAAGGTGTTGAAATGGTAATGCCAGGCGATAACGTACAATTAGTAATTAACCTACATGCTCCTATTGCGATGGATGAAGGTTT
>NZ_JBGORX010000030.1:0-542 GCF_044626755.1 Legionella lytica
CCTACCTTAAGTTCGATTGTTCCCAATAGCGGTTCCATTGCTGGTGGTACAACGGCCACGATTACGGGTACCGGTTTTGTACCTGGAACTACGGTCACCATTGGCGGCATTTCAGCAAGCGTGACTGCGGTGACCGCGACGACGATTACCTTGAGTACTCCAGCTTATGTCAGTGGTTCCTTGGTGAAGGATGTGGTAGTAACCAATACTGCAGGGAGCGCGACCATAACCGGCGGCTTTACCTATACGGCGATTGCCCCGACCTTAGTAAGTATTAGCCCGAGCACAGGTCCTGTGGCTGGCGGCACGACGGTCACCTTAACCGGCACCGGCTTTACACCCAACACGACAGTAACCCTTGGTGGTATTGCTGCGACTGGAATCACGGTGAATAGCGCGACCAGTATTACGGCGGTGACTCCAGCTTATGTCAGTGGGGCTTTGGCGGTGAATGTGGTGGTCAATAATGGTGTCTCTAATGCGGTATTAAGTGGCGGCTTCACCTATCAGCCTGCAGCACCAACCCTTGTCAGCATTAGTCC
>NZ_JBGORX010000031.1:0-535 GCF_044626755.1 Legionella lytica
GTTCATGACTGGGGTGAAGTCGTAACAAGGTAGCCGTAGGGGAACCTGCGGCTGGATCACCTCCTTAATATACGAGCACCAAGCTTCAAAGTGCCCACACAGTTTGTTTTCGAATGAAGAAGAACCTCAAAGGTTGATTGGCAACCGATTGACTGCAAGAGCGCTCAGCGCACGAGCAGGAAAAAGAAAGCCAATTGAAATTTTTGCGAGAGATTTTGTTTTAATCAAGGCGCAAGCGCGAGAGAGTGAGGAGGCATACACTAGTATGTGACCGAACGAGCAACCGCATGCAACGCAGAGTAAAACGAAAGATCGAAGCCAAAAAAGGGGTCGTAGCTCAGCTGGGAGAGCACCTGCCTTGCACGCAGGGGGTCAGGAGTTCGATCCTCCTCGGCTCCACCAATAACAGAGTTCTTCGATGATGGTTCAGATTAAAGCGTTTTATGTTAATAGAATGTTTTAATCTGAATAAATCAGACGTTCATTAAAAATATGGTAAATAAAGAGGTAACACAAGCGTCTTGTATAGACAAAA
>NZ_JBGORX010000032.1:0-488 GCF_044626755.1 Legionella lytica
CCCCCGGCAATGGAACCACTGCTTGGTAAAACACTACTTAACGTAGGGGCAACTGCCGTGTAGGTGAAGCCACCCATTAAGCTGGCACTACCCACGCCATTATTCACCAACACATCAACCGTTAACGAGCCACTGACATAAGCCGGGGTTGATGCCGTAATGGTTGTGGCATTCACTACTGTAACATTCGTTGCAGCAATACCACCAACCGTGACCGTCGCGCCAGGAATAAAGCCACTACCGCTTAGTGTAATGGTTGTATTGCCGCTCACCGGTCCTGTCGTTGGCGAAAGCCCCGTTAAGGTGGGCGCAATCGCAGTATAAGTAAAGCCTCCAGTTAAAGTCGCACTCCCCACGCTATTGGTCACCACCACATCTTTCACCAAAGCCCCACTGACATAAACCGGTGTGGTCGCAGTTAAGGTGGTAGCGTTCACCATCACCACGCTCGTCGCCGCAACCCCTCCTATGGTTAAGGTCGTGGTCGG
>NZ_JBGORX010000033.1:0-398 GCF_044626755.1 Legionella lytica
GCTTGCGCTTCATTGACGGTGCGCTGCTCATTGCGGACTAAGTCCTGTAAACGAGTTTGCTCTTTATTTAATTCTTCTACTTGGGTTTCTAAAGACCCTACTTGAGAGTACAACTCCTCGTTGCGCTGCCCCAGAAGCTGGGCTTTCTCAGTCAACTGCGTGTGCTCGTCTTGCAAAGACTCCAAACGAGTTAACGTCTCGTGGGCAGCCAATTGCGCTGTCTCGGTGGCCTGTTGCTGCTGCTTTAACTCCTCAATTAAACGCAGGCGCACCTCTTCACTGGTTTGATGAGAGCTGTGCAATTGCTCTTGTAAGGAGTCGTTCTGTCTATTTAATTCCAGCGCCTTCCCTTCCAAGCGGCGCACGACCTCAACCTGCCTATCCAGTTCACCTTGCAC
>NZ_JBGORX010000034.1:0-381 GCF_044626755.1 Legionella lytica
TTTTGTCTATACAAGACGCTTGTGTTACCTCTTTATTTACCATATTTTTAATGAACGTCTGATTTATTCAGATTAAAACATTCTATTAACATAAAACGCTTTAATCTGAACAACAATCCCAAGTGTTTGAAATGGTGGGTCTGGGTGGACTCGAACCACCGACCTCACCCTTATCAGGGGTGCGATCTAACCAACTGATCTACAGACCCATTTCGACGCGATTCAATAGTTAACCAAGAATCGCTAACACTCTGACTATTCTTCATCATTGAAAACAAACTGTGTGGGCACTTTGAAGCTTGGTGCTCGTATATTAAGGAGGTGATCCAGCCGCAGGTTCCCCTACGGCTACCTTGTTACGACTTCACCCCAGTCATGAAC
>NZ_JBGORX010000035.1:0-378 GCF_044626755.1 Legionella lytica
GTACCACCAGCAACAGGTCCAGTATTCGGAGTAACACCACTGATGCTTGGCGTAGTCGCAACGTAAGTATAACCATTGATTAACGTGGCACTCCCTACCCCATTATTCACCACCACGTTCTTCACTAAAGAACCACTAACATATGCGGGAGTTACTGCAGTCAACGTCGTAGCATTAACCACCGTTATACTGGTTGCCGCAATACCATCAATCGTTAAGCTAGTACTTGGCGTAAAGTTGGTACCACTCACAGTCACCGCTGCTCCCCCCGCCATAGAACCACTATTAGGACTAATGCTGACAAGGGTTGGTGCTGCAGGCTGATAGGTGAAGCCGCCACTTAATACCGCATTAGAGACACCATTATTGACCACCACA
>NZ_JBGORX010000036.1:0-367 GCF_044626755.1 Legionella lytica
TCCCCCCGCAACACTGCCAGTAATTGGCGTCAAACCAACTAAGGTCGGCGCTAGAGTCACATAGGTAAATCCACCAGTTAACGTGGCACTACCCACAGTGTTGGTAGCAACCACATTCACCGCGCCACTGGCATGGGCTGGGGTCACTGCGGTTAAGGTGGTGCTATTAACTACCGTGACATTAGTCGCCGCAGTTCCACCCAAAGTGACACTCATGCCGGGAATAAAACCGGAACCAGTTAAAGTGATCGTAGTGCCCCCGGCAATGGAACCACTGCTTGGTAAAACACTACTTAACGTAGGGGCAACTGCCGTGTAGGTGAAGCCACCCATTAAGCTGGCACTACCCACGCCATTATTCACCAAC
>NZ_JBGORX010000037.1:0-337 GCF_044626755.1 Legionella lytica
GAAACTCTCTTCCTAATATAGAAACAATTACTTTAAGTGAGTCCGAGATTGCGCAAATGGAACCAATGAGCCGTGCCGCATTAAAAGCGATTTTTCCTAATATTAAAACCATTATCTTATTAGATAATTATGGAGCAATTAGAGGAGGAAATGATTTGGAGGCCTGTCACTATTTTGCCAGTAAGCTTGGATTAACCAAAATACCTCCGAGCCTTAAAAGTAATGTGGCGGCTTTTTTTGTCCATCATAAAGAACTCCTCGAACAAAATACGAACTTGCCTGAGGAGCTAGAGGAATTTACGAAGTATTTTTAATTGGCTTTGTGTTTTAATGTACC
>NZ_JBGORX010000038.1:0-308 GCF_044626755.1 Legionella lytica
GCTAGGCGCATTCTCAATGTACGTAAAGCCCGCAGTTAGCGTCGCACTGCCCGCGCCATTATTCACCACTACATCTTTAATTAGGGAACCACTAACATAGGCGGGAACTGTAGCCGTTAACGTGCTGTCGTTTGTAATCTGAATATTAGTTGCAGCAATACCACCAATGGTTAAGGTAGTTCCGCTGACAAATCCATTACCACTCACCGTAATCGTTGCTCCCCCCACAACTGAATCACTATTAGGGGTAATGCTAGCCAACGTCGGAGCAATGGCTTGATAAGTAAAGGCTTGCGCTAAAGTCGCAT
>NZ_JBGORX010000039.1:0-273 GCF_044626755.1 Legionella lytica
TCAACCGTGGCTCCCTCGGAATGCTCATCTTTCTGGGCAATTATTAATTGCAGCTCATCAACTTGGCGCGCATACTCCCGAGCGGTTGCTTCAGCCTCATGCTGTAATTGCTGAATTTTATCGGTGGCCGCATCCAACTCCTGAGCTTTCTTAATCAGGGTGGCTTGCGCTTCATTGACGGTGCGCTGCTCATTGCGGACTAAGTCCTGTAAACGAGTTTGCTCTTTATTTAATTCTTCTACTTGGGTTTCTAAAGACCCTACTTGAGAGTAC
>NZ_JBGORX010000040.1:0-223 GCF_044626755.1 Legionella lytica
TTATAGGCTTTAAACCTTAATATACTGCGACGATGCCCTATTAACTCATGATGCACCATCCTTATATGCGATGATTTCTTGCGTACTCTCTTACTTTGGCAATGACCACAACGAGCTAAGCGCTTATAAGTTACATCTAATAACAATGGTTGATATCCACTCACTTTTACTATAGAAAATCCAGGTAAATTTAGGATAAGATTGGATCCAGGCACTTTAATCT
>NZ_JBGORX010000041.1:0-223 GCF_044626755.1 Legionella lytica
TGTGCTCGTCTTGCAAAGACTCCAAACGAGTTAACGTGTCGTGGGCAGCCAATTGCGCTGTCTCGGTGGCCTGTTGCTGCTGCTTCAACTCCTCAATTAAACGCAGGCGCACCTCTTCACTGGTTTGATGAGAGCTGTGCAATTGCTCTTGTAAGGAGTCGTTCTGTCTATTTAATTCCAGCGCCTCCCCTTCCAAACGGCGCACGACCTCAACCTGCCTATC
>NZ_JBGORX010000042.1:0-223 GCF_044626755.1 Legionella lytica
TGCGCTTCAAGCTCACCATGCTCCTTTTCTCCATGCTGTGCAATATCCTGTGTTTCAGGGAATTTTTCGAGCGTCTTATAAAAAATTTCTTGCTCCGCATGAGCATGAACTCGTAACTCCTTATTAATCAAAGCAACAATCTCTCGCTTTCGCGACTCCAAAGTTGATTGCTCAAATAACTTAAATAAATGTGCAACTTTGTCATGATCCATTTTTAAATAAT
>NZ_JBGORX010000043.1:0-223 GCF_044626755.1 Legionella lytica
GTACCACGATTACGATCAGCGGCACGGGTTTTACGCCCACGACCACCGTGACCGTGGATGGCCTTGCCGCAACCAGTATTACGGTTAATAGTGCCACCAGTTTAACTGCGATTACCCCAGCGTATGTAAGTGGTCCTTTAGCGGCTAATGTTGTAGTCAGTAATGAAGTTGGCAGTACGACCCTGGCAGGTGGTTTCACTTATCAAGCCAGTAGCCCAACATT
>NZ_JBGORX010000044.1:0-223 GCF_044626755.1 Legionella lytica
GTCACGCCAAGTTGGTGTACCATACATTGTTGTGTTCATGAACAAAGCAGATATGGTTGATGATCCTGAGCTGTTAGAGTTAGTTGAGATGGAAGTACGTGATCTGCTAAGCAGCTACGATTTCCCTGGCGATGACATTCCTATTATTGTTGGTTCAGCGCTGAAAGCACTGGAAGGCGATGAAAGTGATATTGGTGTTAAAGCAATTGAGAAACTGGTTGAT
>NZ_JBGORX010000045.1:0-223 GCF_044626755.1 Legionella lytica
AATGTATGGTACACCAACTTGGCGTGACAATAGAATGTGTTCTCTAGTTTGTGGCATTGGGCCATCAGCTGCTGATACTACCAAGATCGCTCCGTCCATTTGCGCAGCACCGGTGATCATGTTTTTAACATAGTCAGCGTGTCCTGGGCAGTCTACGTGCGCGTAGTGTCTTGCAGATGATTCATATTCTACGTGAGCTGTAGAAATTGTAATTCCACGCTCT
>NZ_JBGORX010000046.1:0-223 GCF_044626755.1 Legionella lytica
TGAGGGATCAATCTCATCTTTTAAAATTTTATCTAATAATAAAGGTAAATATCGTTGGACGTGGGTTTGCCCCATCCTAAAAGTTAATCCCTTATTCATCGCCATTCCCCAGGGAATATTATCGATTTTATCAATATATACTCCCGGTATAGAAATCGTTCCCGATTTTCCACAACATTGAATAGCTTCTCTGATTACATGAGCTCTATCAGTTTGCAAATAA
>NZ_JBGORX010000047.1:0-223 GCF_044626755.1 Legionella lytica
TTTCACCAAAGCCCCACTGACATAAACCGGTGTGGTCGCAGTTAAGGTGGTAGCGTTCACCATCACCACGCTCGTCGCCGCAACCCCTCCTATGGTTAAGGTCGTGGTCGGGGTAAAGTTGGTACCCACTACCGTCACCGAAGTGCCGCCTGCGAGTGAACCTTGATTTGGCGTAATACTGATTAATGTTGGGCTACTGGCTTGATAAGTGAAACCACCTGCC
>NZ_JBGORX010000048.1:0-208 GCF_044626755.1 Legionella lytica
TCATTAGGTAAAACACTAACTTCTTGGAAAGATGAAGTAGCTAGAATGTGGCGGTTTAGTAAATCTAATGGGATAACAGAAGGGTTTCATAGAAAAATGAAATTGATTCAATGTAGAGCTTATGGTTTTAGGAATTTTGAAAATTACAGAGTGCGTGTTAAGGTGCTCTGTGGGTGATTATAGCTGCCCCCTTAAATGGGAAAGAGCC
>NZ_JBGORX010000049.1:0-202 GCF_044626755.1 Legionella lytica
TGTGGTGGTCAATAATGGTGTCTCTAATGCGGTATTAAGTGGCGGCTTCACCTATCAGCCTGCAGCACCAACCCTTGTCAGCATTAGTCCTAATAGTGGTTCTATGGCGGGAGGTACTGCGGTTACTGTGAGCGGTACCAACTTTACCCCAACCACGACCTTAACCATTGGGGGGCTTGCTGCAACGAGCGTGACAGTAGTT